>CAVSBE010000008.1:377500-2797323 GCA_963726135.1 uncultured Acidimicrobiaceae bacterium | reverse complement strand
CGCCGGCCCGGTGCAGCATGCGCGCCGTGGCCTGCACGCCCTTGCGGGCCCGCTCGTCGAGCGCGCCGGCGCAGCCGACCCAGTAGAGGTACTCGATGTCGTCGGGGATGGTGCCGGTGATGACCGGGATCTCGAAGTCGAGGCTCTGCGTCCACTCGGTGCGCTTGTTCTGGCCGAGGCCCCAGGGGTCGCCCTGGTTCTCGACGTTGCGCAGCATGAGCCCGGCCTCGGACGGGAACTCGGACTCCATGAGGACCTGGTAGCGGCGCATGTCGACGATGGCGTCGATGTGCTCGATGTCGACCGGGCACTCGTTCACGCAGGCGCCGCACGTGGTGCAGGCCCACAGCACGTCGGGGTCGATGACGTTGGGCACCAGTGCGGTCTGCTCGCCCTCGCCGCCGAGCAGCGGTGTGGCCGAGGCGAACATGTTGTCGCGCAGGTTCATGATCAGCAGCTTGGGCGAGAGCGGCTTCTCGGTGTTCCAGGCCGGGCAGGCCGACTGGCAGCGCCCGCACTCGGTGCAGGTGGCGAAGTCGAGCATCTGCTTCCAGGTGAAGTGGCCGATCTCGCCCACGCCGAACACGGTGTCCTCGTCGACGTTCTCCATGTCCATGTCGGGCGTGCTGTAGAGCGCGCCGAGGGCCCGGGGGCGGCGGGAGAAGGCGACGTTGATGGGGGCGATGAAGATGTGCAGGTGCTTGGAGTAGGAGATGAAGACGATGAAGCCCGAGATGATGGCGATGTTGAGGATGAGGAAGACGGTCACCAGCACCGCGTTGGTGCCGGCCCCGAGCGGGGCCAGCAGCTTGGCCACGCCGTGGGAGGCGAAGGCGCCCCAGCCGTAGGGGAACTGGGTGGGGTCGGTGTTGACCTGCGCGCCCCGGTAGAGGAGCAGCGTGATCATGACGCCGGCGATCATGGCGAGGACGAGCCAGGCCGCCCCGGTGTGCGAGCCGTAGAAGCGTGACTTGCGCTCGAGGCGCTGCGGCGCGTTCTTGAGGCGGATGATGGCGAACACCACGAGGGCGACCAGCACGGCGCAGGTGAAGAAGTCCTCGATGGCGCCGACCCAGTTCCAGGTCCCGATGAGCGGGATGTGGAAGTACTTGTTGAAGAGGTCGCCGTAGGCCTCGATGATCGTGAGCAGCAGGATGGTGAAGCCCCACATGGTGAAGAAGTGGGCCAGGCCCGGCACCGTCCACTGCAGGAGCTTGCGCTGGCCGGCCACCTCGACGGCCTCGGCCTCCGCCTTGGGGACGATGCTGCCCCGGGCTCCGGTTGGGGTCCTTCTTCCCGGAGCGGATGAGCTTGGACAGCCAGTGGAAGCGGTGCGCGGCGATGCCGAAGCCGACGACGGTCACGCCTATGCCCAAGATGATTCTGACCGGCACGAATGCTCCTCGCCGGCCCGGTGCAGCATGCCGCGCCGTGGCCTGCACGCCCTTGCGGGCCCGCTCGTCGAGCGCGCCGGCGCAGCCGACCCAGTAGAGGTACTCGATGTCGTCGGGGATGGTGCCGGTGATGACCGGGATCTCGAAGTCGAGGCTCTGCGTCCACTCGGTGCGCTTGTTCTGGCCGAGGCCCCAGGGGTCGCCCTGGTTCTCGACGTTGCGCAGCATGAGCCCGGCCTCGGACGGGAACTCGGACTCCATGAGGACCTGGTAGCGCCGCATGTCGATGATGGCGTCGATGTGCTCGATGTCGACCGGGCACTCGTTCACGCAGGCGCCGCACGTGGTGCAGGCCCACAGCACGTCGGGGTCGATGACGTTGGGCACCAGTGCGGTCTGCTCGCCCTCGCCACCGAGCAGCGGTGTGGCCGAGGCGAACATGTTGTCGCGCAGGTTCATGATCAACAGCTTGGGCGAGAGCGGCTTCTCGGTGTTCCAGGCCGGGCAGGCCGACTGGCAGCGCCCGCACTCGGTGCAGGTGGCGAAGTCGAGCATCTGCTTCCAGGTGAAGTGGCCGATCTCGCCCACGCCGAACACGGTGTCCTCGTCGACGTTCTCCATATCCATGTCGGGCGTGCTGTAGAGCGCGCCAAGCGCCCGGGGGCGGCGGGAGAAGGCGACGTTGATGGGGGCGATAAAGATGTGCAGGTGCTTGGAGTACGAGATGAAGACGATGAAGCCCGAGATGATGGCGATGTTGAGGATGAGGAAGACGGTCACCAGGACGGCGTTGGTGCCGGCCCCGAGCGGGGCCAGGAGCTTGGCCACGCCGTGGGAGGCGAAGGCACCCCAGCCGTAGGGGAACTGAGTGGGGTCGGTGTTCACCTGCGCGCCCCGGTAGAGGAGCAGCGTGATCATGACTCCGGCGATCATGGCGAGGACGAGCCAGGCCGCCCCGGTGTGCGAACCGTAGAAGCGTGACTTGCGCTCGAGGCGCTGCGGCGCGTTCTTGAGGCGGATGATGGCGAACACCACGAGGGCGACGAGCACGGCGCAGGTGAAGAAGTCCTCGACGGCGCCGACCCAGTTCCAGGTCCCGATGAGCGGGATGTGGAAGTACTTGTCGAAGAGGTCGCCGTAGGCCTCGATGATCGTGAGCAGCAGGATGGTGAAGCCCCACATGGTGAAGAAGTGCGCCAGTCCCGGCACGGTCCACTGCAGGAGCTTGCGCTGGCCGGCCACCTCGACGGCCTCGGCCTCGGCCTTGGGGACGATGCTGCCCCGGCTCCGGCCGGGGTCCTTCTTCCCGGAGCGGATGAGCTTGGACAGCCAGTGGAAGCGGTACGCGGCGATGCCGAAGCCGACGGCGGTCACGCCTATGCCCAAGATGATTCTGACCGGCACGAATGCTCCTCGCCTCTCTTAGTTACTTCAGAGTAAGTCGAACTGGGGAGGTGGCGGGAGTGCGAGCGCCACCTGGGATTTCAGTGCGGCCCAGAGAATAGTGGGGCATCCCCGAGGGGGCCCAGTTGGGGGGCCGCGCCGCTGGCTCCCTCCGCCAGCGACGCCCGTTGGATGCCCGGCTGGGTCTCGCTCGAAACGTCCCCGCTCGCGCCCTCAGCTCGGCAAGCCCTCCAGAGCAAAATGGACGTCCTCGTCAAGGCGGTCTTTTCCAGGTGAACCTACAAATTGGCGAAATTTATTACACGTAAGTATGCGCTGTTACGCCATATTTCTCGTGGCGTGTTGCACGAAATGACCCAGAGTGCCCAGTTGCACGCTGTGCACGGGAGATTCACGGCGTCGAAAAGTCCTCAACCCGGAGCCCCGTAGCCGTGCGTCCTCGCGGCCCGTTTGGACGGCGAAGCTAGCGGTGGCCGCGGAGCTCGCCCCGGCGTCTGAAGTCTTCTCAGGCGTTGTTGAGAAGCGGCCCCCCGAGGACGCGCCGGATTCCGTCAACCGACGCCCGCCACTGAGGTTTTTGGGATCGGCTCGGCAGGGCTATCTGAGGTCTTCTAACGGGTACTTGAGAAAGGTGGCGCAGGGTGGGGGAGCATGTACAAGCGCGACCGCATACGCCCGGAGCCGGTCGCAATTCCCGAACACTTGCCGGTCGCGACGAGGTCTATCACGCCGTCAACAGGAGGTTCTCGCAGTGAGCACCCTGACCTGAGGATTAGTCGATCGACCCCTTCAAGCTGAGATGCCCCGAGTTGCTGACAAAGCCGGTTGCAAGCGAGCGGCGAGAATATGTCGAGTGCCACGGCTTCGATGTCAACATCTCAGTGCAACCAACTTGATCAACCCGTGGTGTTGAGCGGTGCTCCGAACAACGGACTCCACGATGCCAATCGCTCTTCGCGCTCTTGCCGTCGGATGGCAACGCGCAAGTCGACGTACTTTTCGACCTCACACCACAGGGCAGGATTGTTCTCCATTACTGTCAACATGTTCTCGAAGATGACCCGCAACGACGTCCGCATGAACTCACAGAATCGGTCGCGACTTGGCCCAAGGCCGTCTGGACGCCCGTCGAGCTTCTCGAAGCATAAAGAGCAGAAGCGCTGCGCGAAGCATGAAGTGCATTCTGGCCGGTTATGCAGCCACGCACTGAGTCGATCGATCGCATCGAAATCCCATTCGCCCCGGACGACATCTCCGATCACGAACGCGTCACCGCTCTGAGCCTTGTCGCACACGGTGATCGTCCCGTCTGGACGAACGTTGGCCTCGCCCGCGCCGATCATGCATCCCTTGCTGAAGGGGAGTTCAGACTCCGTGCCGTAACCGAGTCTCTGGATTGCGTGCGCACCGAAGAACCAGCCGTAGCTCTGCCAGAAGAACTCCCGCTGCTTGAGAGAAAAGCCATCTAGGAGTTCGTCGATTGTCTCCACATTCGTCCGTCTCCCGATCATGCGGCCGACCCATTCCAATTGCTGGAAATGTCCGTCGATGTCCTCGTCGAGGCTGAAGTTGGGCTCAAGAATGACGAATGCAATGTGGTGTTTGGGGATCTGGTTGATGGGAAAGGTGTCGTAAATCGTCGCCCCATGAGAATCGCTCGCAGATGTCACGACTCCCTTTATCCACACCTTGTTCCGAATGTATTCGGGAGCAAGGTCCGCAATGAGGTTCAGATTGCGCAGGATCCGCTCGAACGAGCCGGCTCCGGTCTTCTTGAAGGGTCGCCTGGCGTCGTGCACATTCAGGTCGCCGTCCAAGCTGACCTGTAGCACGATGTCGTTGGCGACCAGGAACCTGAGAAGAGATTCGCTCATAATGGTTCCGTTGCTGCAGATCGCCACCGTCAGCTCGCGAGGATCACCTCGCAAGGCATCCTTCAAATATGCGACGCCCTGCTTGATAACTGGATATGCGACCAGCGGCTCGCCCCCAAAGAAGAGGACCCTGATGCGTTCAGAATTCTTGGAGTGATTGAGCAAGAAATCGAGCGTTGCCTTCAGAACGTGCCACGTCATCGTTTGCTCTGTGCGAACCGGGTGTCTGGTGTAATTGCCGCCGAAAATGCAGTAGTCGCAGCCCAGGTTGCATCGGGTCGTGACGGAGATGGTCACGCCCGCCATGTTCTCGGAGAGCACCGCGCGATGTTGATCCGCGGTGAAGCGAACTCGCCTTTGGAACGGCGTCACGTCGAAGAATCCGTACCCTTGCAGGCCCTCGATCTCCCTGACGACGTTCGCGATCGAACCGCGGTCGTGGTCGGGCAAGAGGCGGCAGAGTTCGTCAAGGGAATACGACTGGTCGCGGAGGAGCCTGAAGACCTCGGAAGCAACGTCGTCGACCTGAAAGAACTGGACCCGGCTGGCATCGAGCACCCATTTGGAGCGGGGCGTCTGCAGCAGTTCGGCTGGGAGAAAGGAAAACCCCGAGCCCGAGCCCCGACGCTGCGGAAAGGGAGCCGGTTTGGCGTGCTCTAGTAAGGACATCGTGCCCTCCAGTGTCTGTTCTGTGACGCCCTGTGCCCTTGCGGGTCGATGACAAGGGCGTCAACTCAAGTCAACGGACGCTGAGCTTCACTGCACCATGACGATCAGCTGGCCGTAGACGCCACCCTCGATCTCGCAAGCGCAATCAGGCAGGACGATCGGGTACGCGTCCTCCTCTTTGGCTCGGCGGATCTCCTCCGTACTCAACTGACGGAACTCGACGTGCTTGCTGCCAAACGTTGCCTCGTGAACATCGTCACCAGGAGCCATTCGATTCTCCTTCCACCCAGCCCGAGTTGCTCGTGGGTGCTCGGGTGCAGTTCTGCACTGCTCTACTGCACCGCAGTATGAGGGCTGCCACTGGTAGCCTCTAGGGGAAAAGGTCCCTATCACCTCTTTCGTTTTCTTCACAAGCAGTGCCCCGACTTCCGCGGCCTTTCGGTACGGCGCAAACCACGGATGCTCAGCTTGAGAACTGAGGCCAACGAATGGGGCCGTGCAACAGCTTGCAATGGCGTTCGCGTGCGACTTGCAGGCAACGCCTTGCACGCTCCGAGGATCTACCTGGCGGTTTTCGGCCGCAGGAGTTCGCGTTTACCCAGCGTGTAGAGTTGCCGCGTTCTCGCGGGCGTAGTTCAGAGGCAGAACATCAGCTTCCCAAGCTGAGAACGCGGGTTCGATTCCCGTCGCCCGCTCTCTCCGTCGCCCGCTCTCTTCTCCTTATCCGCTCTGACGTCCAGCCCGGGAACGGGACTGGCTTCGGTAGTTCGACGAATCCTTCCGGCGATATTGCTCACCGCGGAGAAGCCTCCGAGAAGCCGACGGTCGGCGGGCTGTGGAGAGGGGCTCCAAAGAAGTCATGTGTTGCCTGCAGTGGGAACCCGGCGGGGATGGGAACTCCAGCACCGATCGCTGGTGACCCTGCACGAACCCGGAAGGCCAGCGCCGACCACAAGCCGGAACCCCGGAAACCCGGATAGAGCAAGAGCGGGTCCGCTGTCACGGAATTCGTTCGCCGTGGAGGGCGTCGGCATGTCGAAGAAGAGATTGTTGGTGCACGTACTCCCGCAGTCGAAGACGTGGTTTGGAGCGTCGCTAGATGTCGCAACGACGAGGTTGTTCTGGAACGAGAAGGACCCGTAGAAGGGAAGGATCAGCGGGACGAGTGACTCCTCGAGTTCGGTCGTCACGCGGGGCGTTGCGGCCACGATGGTGTTGTTGTACATCTGCACGCCGTCGAGGTTGCTGACGGTCGGGTTGAAGTTGAGAGCACAGGGTGCCGGGCTGAAGCTGGAGTTGTCATCCACGCTCAGGTTGTAGCGGACGACCGCCCGGTGCGGCGATTGGTCCGTGCAGAGCAGCACGAATCCTCCCGCGTTGTCGTGGGAGTAGTTGTACTGGATGATGGTCCCGTCCTGGTTGTAGTCCAGGTCGAAGCCCTCGCCGTCGCATCCAATGGGTGCACTTGGCGCGGTGCTCGGCCCGAAGTTCATGTTGCTGACTTCGTTGTACTGAATGATGGTGTTGTTCGCATCCCAGGCCCAGATGCCGGCGGCGCAATTTGGATCCGGGCCGAACACGTTGCTCCCGGCAAGGTTTCCTTGCCGGACGACGTTGCCCTCGACGACGGCCCCATCGGTGCCCAAGGGGACGATGCCGTCACCTTGGACCTGTGTGACGGTGTTGCCACGGACCACGAGGCCGGTGCTCGCCTGAGGCCATGGGCTCGTTGCCGGAGGTCGTGCGCCCGACGTGGTCCCGTAGACGGTGATGCCCTGCCGTGACACGTTGCGAATCTGGTTGTCCTCGATGAGCACGTTCGAGAACCGCCCGGTCGCACTCAGAGCCTGGCCGACGATGCCGCCCCCCGTCTTTCCTCCGTTGAATGCGTTCGAGCTGTCGACGTTCTGCACCGACAGGTCACGGATCGTGACGCCACTGACCGGTGCCGCATTCGACGTGAAGTAGAGGCCGCGGTGCAGCCCGACCGAGTCACCGGCGTTGGTCAGCTCGAGGTCTTGCACGGTGATGTACGACTCATCGGAGAGCCACACCGCCGCGGTGACAGATCCCGTTCCGTCGATCCTCGGCGGCGGGTACAGCGGTGACCCATAGGAACCGATCAGGACCGGATTACCCGGCGCCCCACTTCCCTGCGGGGCCAGCATTCCGCTACAGGCCGTACCACGGCGAAACAGCAGCTGCTGTCTCGGTCCGAGCGTGACTGCGTTGGCGGCCTGCAGGCTGTTAAACGGCCGGGCGATGCTGCCATCACCGTTCACAGCAGCCGAGCAGTCGACGTACCAGCTCTGTGCGCCCGGGTGCCAGAAGGGGTCGGCGGCCACCCCGGTCTGTGGGCGGGCGATCTGTGACCCCACTCCCGCCAAGACCACCGCCAGGCTCAGCCACAGCGCACGCCACGCGCCGATCCGCGACCGTTTGCCCCTGTCCATCATTTCCCCCGTTCACGCTCTCGTCGTCACGATCATCGTGCACCGTCTGTCGTGAGCCCCTCCCTGATTCTTACGTGTGACCCAGCACGGTGCCATGAAGAAGCCGGCCGCTGAGGAGACATCTGCGTCGCTGAAGACCGATGAGACAAGCGACCTCTAGCCTTTGGCACATGCCGGATAGTTGGTTGTAGCGATGAGCGAAACACTCCGCAGGGTGCCTACCTGGCGAAACTCTGCCCTCAGGCGGTCCAGCTGGACGTCCTGCACCCGTGTGAGCCGCTACCCCGCTCTCCCTTCATGGCGATGCTCGGACAAGGCGGCCGGGACTTCGAGACCCTCGCCTTCGCGCTGTTGGCAGCAACGGTCCCCGACGCTGTCGTCGTCGACGAGAGCCTCCCGACCCAAAGAAGATGCAACCGGCGCAACCACCTCGGAACTCGGGACGCTCTTCCTCGGTCCCTCCGACGCGGACGCTGAGCTCGAAGCTTGTTGGCGGTGGGCCGATCTCCTGCAGCTGGCCCACTATCAACGTCTGCTCGAGGCGTGTGGGCGGACTTCTCGGCTCGGGCGGTGGGGCGGCATCGTGGGCCGGAGGAGCGGGTCGTCTGGTACGACCTCGACCTGCCGATTCGCCGGGCTGTCAGCTCCGAGGCAGGACGGTAACCAGCCGAGCCACCATTGGAATCCGGCGGGTCGGCCAAGGGCGAGAGCGCGGCTTTGCCACCGTCATCATGTCCTGCGGCGACCGTCCTCGCGGCGCTTCGACGTTCAGTTGACCAGGCAGGCCAGCTGGTAGAAGTCAGGCGGGTTCATCGGCACGAGATTGTTGTTGCAGTAGTACGCCCTAGAGGCTGGTTGCCAAATGCCACCGGAGGCGTGGAGCAACACCGTGACCGTGAACCTTTGGGGCGACACCCCGACGTCGATGTTTGCCGCCGCGAAGTTCCCGTCACTCGAGCAGAGGAAGTTGTCGAGGACCGGGTTGTCACTAGGTTGAAAAGACCCGTTCGTAATCGCTCCGGCGGTGATGGCCGCCGCGGTGCAGGCTGGCAGCGGAGGCGCCGCCGCGTCCCCATAGTTGTAGATGGCGCCGTTGCTGGCGATGATCCAATAGCCGCCGCCGTCGTGGGTGGCCACGATGCTCACCACTGATCCCGCGGGAGCGGTGCCGGCCGCCGAGCCGTAGAAGGCAGCGTCGCCGAAAGCGAAGACACCACCGTCGGCCGCCACGAGCCAGTACCCGGCGCCGTCGTGGGTGGTGGCCATCCCCACCACTGGCTGGTTCAGGTGAATGCTGCCCGTCGAGCCGTAGAAGTGGGCGTCGCCGTAGCTAAAGATGCCCCCGTCCCGAGCCACCAGCCAGTAGCCGCCACCGTCCGGGGTGGCGGCCATACCGACGACCGGTTGGTTGAGATGCATGCTGCCCGTCGAGCCGTAGAAGTGGGCGTCGCCGTAACTGAAGATGCCCCCGTCGGCAGCCACGAACCAGTAGCCGCCGCTGTCGATGGTCGACGTCATCTGGAGTGCCGCGGCATTGAGATGGATATTGCCCGTCGAGCCGTAAAATTGGGCGTTGCCGTAACTGAATACCCCGCCGTCCGACCCAAGCAACCAGTAGCCGCCGCCGCTGGCCGTAGGCGCGATCCCCACCACGGGCCCGTTGAGGGGGAGGCCCGAGGGGTCCCCATAGAGCGGGGCGCCGTTCACTGTGCCGACGGCTCCGTTGGACGAGACCGTCCAAAACCCGGTCCCCCCCGGCGTCGGAGCCGCGGCGGTGATGGCATGGGCGCCCGCCGCAGTCGCAAGGTTTGTGGCCGACCCCCCCGCGGGTGAGGTCACGGCAGCAGTCGTGGCCGCGGTTGTCGGAACAACGGCCACACCGGCGAGACCGGCGATCAGCGTGGCTGCGAAGACCGAAGCGCCCAAGATCCTCTCGAGAAGGTGGGCGGGACGCACGGCGTCTCGCCTCCACTCGTACAGCCAGCGATGCCCGCCGTGCTTCATCCCGGCCTCCCCTTGGTTCTTCGTTGTGGCGAGATGGTATCCATGCCGTTCAAAACCACGCCATCTTCTACCGCTGACCAGGTGGTTCCTTGCGACGGAGGCGGGCACGAACTCTCCGGCGGGAGTAAGTGAACCCCTCGTAGGAACGGCTGGCGGCAATGACGTACAGCTTCGGCACCTGCCCGGCGATGCGCTGAGTGCGGGGTACGTATGGGTCGAGGCCGACGAACGTTGGTCACCGATGTGACGGATCCGCTGCGCGGCGAGGCCCTCGTGCTTGCCGGCGGCGTGGACCACTTGGTCCTCCTCACTGCCCGAGTCGCCGGGTCATTGCGCTGCACGTCGGGGTCGAGGGCTCGCCGATTGTTCGACCCTCCCACGGCCCCGTTGGCACGGTCGGCTCGTCGTGGAGCCACCGGGGTTGCGCGACGGGATTTGAGCTATCCTCCCCAGGTCAGGGGCCCATATTCCACGGGCAGGGCTCTCGACATGCAGGAGGCGGCATGACGAAGGGTGGCGACGGCGACCAGCCGCTCAGCAGCTCCGAGGTGACCTGCGCGGCCGTGCCGGTGGACGTCGAGGGCAAACAGGCGGTCTGGATCTTCACGGAGTTCGAGACCGGCGAGTCCCTCAAGACGCTCCGCGACTGGCTGATCCCGGACCACTGGCCGGACTGGGGCGGCGAGATGTTCAAGGAGATGAAGCCGATCAGCTCGCTGGACCTGCGCCCGACCCCGGGCGATGCGCACCAGACGCATTCCAAGTACCTCGAGGTCGTCGAGATCGGCGGCCACCGGCTCGAGACCGAGCTGCGCTGCGAGTTCAAGTCGGCCCAGAGGTGGGCGGCCATGAGCTACGACCTCGACCGCAGCATCGGGGACATGCTCCAGGTCGACCGTGGCTACCTCATGGTGGCCGACGTGGGCGGCCGTCGCCACGTCAAGGCTCTGAAGGTCGTCGGGTTCACCAATACCCTGCTCAACACGGTCGCGACGGACGTCTGTCCGGAGTGGAGCGTCTGGGTGCAGCGCGCGGCGCAAGGTCAGCGCGGTCCAGGCCGCCGGGGGCTCCATCGACCCGAAACCGGGCTCGGTCGGCGACTCGGATCCCCGGGTGTCGGGGTCCACCGAGGGCGCGGCAGCGTTCACCGGCGGCGTGGCCGAGCAGTGGATGGGCACGGTGAACGACATGGTGGAGTTCTACGCCCCCTTCACGGCCGACGTCACCGAGCGGGTCTGGTCGGGCCGCTACAGCAGGGTGGACGCGGCGAACGACACCAGCCGCCTCTTCCAGCGTCTCGCCCGGGATTGGTCGCTGGCCTGGCAGACGGGAATGGACAGCATCTCGAACTGGGCGGAGGTGACGGTGCGACCGACGGCCGGTGCGGATCCGGGAAGGAGCGCGCCGCACCACGGAGCACACGACGCTGATGGTGAAGGCGCGGTCGGACAAGGCACGTGTGAGCATCTCGGATCTGACTCGGCTCGGGCGAACCGCCGGCGACCATCAAGGCGTCCGACGTCACGATCACCCCGCCGGTGATCGAGGAGGCCGGTCCTGCCTACGTCACCATTCAGGCGGACACCACGAACCTGCCCTGTGGCCTCTACGAGGGGGCGCTCGTGGCCGGTGCGGGTGGCAAGGAGGCCCCCGCCCTCTTCTACGTCAGCCACGCTCAGCCCGCGGAGTCGTGAGGGGTCGACCGGGGTGACGTCGGCCCGAGGAACACCAGGCAGCGTCGGCGGAGGACCGCCTGTCTGCTCCTGATCGATCGGCTTCTGGCGTCCATGGACGCCGCGGCATCCATTGGGGCGTGGGACCGCGTCGTCGAGCTGGCTAACGACGTGCTGGCCGTCGATCCTCCGAACCAGCGCGCCGCGTCCATGATCGAACGGGCGAAGCACGAACGCTCCCTGCCCGGAGGCCAGCGGGCCTTCGTCAGCCTGATCTTCGCCGACATCGTCCAGTCCACCGACATGGCCGAGGTGGCCGAGCCCGAGGTCATTCAGGACGTCTTCGTCCTCTACCGCCGGGTGGCGGCGGAGACCATCGAGGAGCTCGGCGGTCGCGTGCTCCAGTTCCAGGGCGACGGCGTCGTGGCCTGCTTCGGATACCCCGCCGCGCACGAGGACGACGCCCGGCGCGCGGTCATGGCCGCCCTGCGGCTCATCGAACGGATGGCGCACGCAGCCATCGAGCTGCACCGCCGCCACGGCATCGAGCCCGCCATCCGCGTCGGCGTCCACTCGGGCACCGTCGTGGTCGCCGGGCTGGCCTCGGGGGTCATCGACGGCTCCGCCATCTCGGGGTCGGCCCCCAATGTGGCGGCGCGCCTGCAAGGTGAGGCAGAGCCCGGCACGGTGGTCATCAGCGACACCACCCGGCAGCTCGTCGAACCGCATTTCGAGCTGAAGCCGATCGGGACGCGCTCGCTCAAGGGGATCGCCCGCCCGATGGAACTGCACCAGGTGGTGCGGTCGAACCTGGCCGTCCCTCCCCCTGGTCGTGGGCTGCCCGGGTCGGTGGCCCTGGTCGGCCGCGAGGGTCAGAGCCGCCTCCTCCGCTTCACCTGGAAGCGTCTCGTCCATGGCGCCGAGGGCGCTGCGGTGCCCGAGGGGGCGGTGGCCGTGGTGCGCGGGGCGGCCGGCATCGGGAAGTCCGCGCTGGCCGACGATCTGGCGGCGCACGTGCACCTCGAGGGCGGCACCGTGCTCGAGGCCAACTGTTCGCCGTATCACGGCAACGTCGCGCTCTGGCCCGTCGGGCGCATGCTCGAGCAACTGCTCGGCTTCTATCCGGACCAGCCACCGGAGGAGCGGCTCGCCGAATTGGTGGCCCGGCTCGGAGATGCCGGACTCGACTGCGGACACCGTGGCCCTGCTGGCCCCGCTGCTCGGACTCGACACCGACGAGCGGTGGTCGCGCCCGCAGGTGGACGCACTCGCCCTCCGCCAACAGACGCTCCGCGCCCTGGTCGCCTGGCTCGCCCACACGGCAGCGTCAACGCCGACCCTGGTGTTGGTCGAGGACCTCCACTGGGCCGACCCGACCACGGTCGAGCTGTTGGGGCTCCTGGCGACCGAGCGCGTCCCGAGCACGATGATCCTGATCACGAGCCGGCTCCCGCTCGATGCGCCGTGGGCGTCGTCGGTCCTCGACATCGAGCTGGAGCCGCTCAAGGAGAAGGAGGCGGCGCGGCTGGTCGCCGCGCTGACTGACGGCGGACTGGACACGACACAGCGTCACCTCATCGTCGAGCGCGGAGCAGGTATCCCCCTCTTCCTCCAGGAGCTGACCCGCAGCGCCCTCACCGCGCATCCCGGTGAGGTGCTTCCTCCCAGGCATCCACGAGATCCTCACGGCGCGCCTGCGGACGCCCGGCATCGACCTGCGCGTCGCGCAGCTGGCGGCCTCGCTCGGCGCGGAGTTCGACGAGGAACCGCTGCGCCACCTGGCCGGGCGGTCGGTCGACGAGGCGCTGATCCGTCTCGAGGACGCCGCGCTCATTGAGCCGGTCGCCGAGGTCCGGCTCGGACGGTACCGCTTCCGGCAACGGCCTCCTGCGCGACGCCGCCTACGAGACGCAGGTGCTGCCCACCCGCCAGGCCACCCATCGCAGCATCGCGGAGCTGCTGGGCTCCGCGGCGGCCTCACCGGGCGATCTCGCCGTCGTGGCCCAGCACTGGGACCTGGCCGGCGACGTGTCGCAGTCCATCCCGGCCTACATCGTGGCGGCCCAGGCGGCGCAGTCGGCGGCCAGCCACACCGAGGCCCGGCGCCAGCTCGACCGGGCACTGGAGCTGGCGGCGACGATGCCCGAGGGCGACGAGCGCGACCTGACCGAGCTCATGATCCGGACGCAACGCACCGTCAGCACGAGCTCCCTCTTCGGGTACGGCTATCCCGAGGTGTTCGAGGACTTCACGGTCGCCGAGGAGATCTGCCGGCGGCTCACGGACCGCCCCGAGATCATGCCGGCGCAGGTCGGCATCTGGAGCTATCTGCTGGTGCGCGGCACCGTCGACGCCGCCAGCGTGGTGCTCGAGCCCCTGGCCGACGTGCTCGACGAGCCCGCGACGGCCTGGTTCGCGCCGGAGATCAAGTCGTGCCTCGGCTACGGCGCGTTCTACCAGGGCCGCCTCGACGAGGCCCACCGTTGGCTCGTCGAGGCGTGGGAGGGGTACCGCGCGCGGTCGGTCGATGCGGCGGCCTCCCCGTTCTGGCCGCTCCCGCACGACCCCGTGCCGATCACCGCGGTGGCGCTCGCCTGCGTCGCCGCGCTGCGCGGCTGCACGGAGGAGAGCGCGATGTGGGAGCGGCGGGCCATCGCCACGGCCGAGGAGCTCGAATTCCCGTCCGGGCCGTTCAGTTCGGCCTTCGTCTCCGTCTACCTGGCCTGGATCCGGATGATCACGGGCAACCCCGATGAAGCCCGCGCGTTCGGGCGACGCACGATCGAGATCGCGGAGCGATGCCGCTTCGACTACTTCCAGCTGCTCGGCCAGCAGTACGTCCTGCTGCCCGCGCCCGACCGGCCCTGCGACGTGACCGAGCTCGAGCAGTACGGGGCGGGGATGGACCTCGTCGGCCACGCGGCGTTCCGCCCGACGTACCTCGGCATCGTCGCCCAGAACCACCACTATCTCGGCGACGCCGACCCGGCGCTCCGTGCGCTCGAAGAAGCCATCGACCGGGCGGGCACGTCGGGGGAGCGGGTTCACCAACCGGACCTCCTGCGCCTGCGCGCCGAGATCACCGCATCCGCCCACCCCGACCGGATGGACGAGGTGGTCACGGACCTGGTCGCAGCGGTAGAGATCGGCCTGGCTCAGGGGTCTGTCGTCCTCGCGCTGCGGGCGGCCAACGACCTGGCCCGGCTTCCCCACGACGCCCGCCCGCCGGATTGGAGCGACCGCATCCGCGCCGTGCTCGAACAGTTCCCACCGAATTCCTCCAGTCCCGAACTCGCCGAGGCGCTGGACCTTCTCGGGGTCTGAGGTGGGGCGCTCGCGGGGATCGGTGGCCATCCTCGGCGGTGGCATGGGCGCCCTGGCCACCGCGTTCGAGCTCAGCGAAGGTGACTGGACCGAGCAGTTCGAGCGCATCACCGTCTACCAGCGAGGATGGCGCCTCGGCGGCAAGGGAGCCAGCAGCCGGGGGCCCAACGGGCGCATCGAGGAGCACGGGCTCCACGTGCTCCTCGGCTACTACGACCACACGTTCGACGTCATGCGCCGGTGCTACGAGGCGCTCGACCGCGGCCGGTCGGACCCGTCCTGCCCCATCCGCACGTGGGACGACGCGGTCGCACCGTCGAACCTGGTCGGCGTCGTCGACCGGCAGGACGGCGGGTGGGAGCCGTGGGTGGCGACGTTCAGCCCGGTCACCGGTCGCCCGGGTGGGGACGGTGCGGGGCCCACGGCATCGACGCCGCTGGCCGTGGCCGACCTCGTCGTCCGGTCCCTGCGCCTCCTGATCGACTTCTTCGCGTCGCTCCCGCTCCCAGAACCACACGCGGGAGGCTCCATCGGGTTCAGCACGTCGCCCACCGCCCCGGCCGGCCGCACCGCGGCACCCGTCGCGTCCATGGCGGCCATCGTCCAGGGTGCCGGCCTGATCGGGACTGACCCTCCCGCTCGGCTGGGCCGAGCGGGTCGTACGCCAGGCCACGTCGTGGACCGGCAACCGGGACCTCGAGCGCGTCCTGCCGTCCCTCATCGAGCCGGTGCGGCGCAGCCTGCGCGACGCGCTGCGCTCGCACACGGCCGCTCGCCGCAGCTACGAGCTGGTGGAGCTGGTGACGACAAACCTGTTCGGCGTCATGGTCGACGGCCTGCTGACGCGACCCGAGGGCTTCGGGGCGATCAACCATCTCGACTACCGCGAATGGCTGCGCGGGCACGGCATGGACCCCGAGGCGCTCGACTCACCCATCCTCCGGGGCATGTACGACCTCGTCTTCGGCTACGAGGGCGGCGATCCCGCCCGTCCGCGCTTCAGCGCCGGGCTCGGACTGGAATTGGCGCACCAAGATGCTCCTCGGATACTCGGGGGCGCTGTTCTGGAGGATGCAGGCGGGCATGGGTGAGGTGATCTTCGCCCCCCTCTACGAGGTCCTCCGCGACCGCGGGGTGGAGTTCCGCTTCTTCCACCGGGTCGACGCGCTCAGGCTCGATGACGACGGGCGGTCGATCGCCGCGATCGACCTGGGCGTCCAAGCCGAGGTGGTCGGCGGCGTCGCTGCCTACGATCCCCTGATCCGGGTGAAGGGCCTTCCGTGCTGGCCCGACGCGCCCCTCGCCGAACAGCTGCGAACCACCGAGCCGCTCGACGGGGTCGACCTCGAGTCGTTCTGGTCCCCGCGCCGCGACGTCGGACGCTGCACGTTGGAGGCGGGGAAGGACTTCGACGCCGTCGTGTTCGCCATCTCCCTCGGCATGGTGCCGCACGTCTGCGACGAGCTCCTCGCGGCGTCCCCGGCCTGGCGGTCGATGGTCGACCACGTGGGGACGGTGGCCACGCAGGCGTTCCAGCTCTGGCTGGCCGAGGACGAGCAGCGCGCTCGGTTGGTCGGGACCGTCGGGGGTCACGGTGAGCGGCTTCGTCACGCCGTTCGACACGTGGGCGTCGATGTCGCATCTCCTGCCGGCCGAGGACTGGCCCGAGGCGGACCGACCACGGACGATCGCCTACTTCTGCAGTGTCCTCGAACCGCCGGATCCTCGGGACGGTGCGCCCGACGCCGAGCGTGAGACACGGGCCGTGCGGGAACGGGCGCGGACGTTCTTGGACCGCGACGTCGCGACGCTCTGGCCGGCCGCGGTCGACGACGGGTTCCGATGGTCCCTGCTGTGCGACGGCGCGTCCGGGAGCACCGACGGCCCCGAACGGCTCGACAGCCAGTACTGGCGGGCGAACATCGACCCCTCCGACCTCTACGTGCAATCACTGCCCGGTACCGACCAGTACCGCCTGCCGCCGGGCCGCTCGGGCTTCAGCAACCTCGCGGTGGCGGGAGACTGGACGGACAACGGCCTGAACGCCGGATGCGTGGAGGGCGCCACCCGATCCGGGCAGCTGGCCGCCACGGCGGTCATGGAGCAACTGGCGCGAGCTCAACCGGTGGGCGGCTCGTGAGCGGCGAGGACCGCGAGCCGTTCACCGCGGGCGCAGCCGAAGCAGCGCGACTGGTGCGAGAGGTGCAGGACCTCGGCTTCGAGGCCGCCCGGACCATCGTCGAGCGCTTCGTCGAGGTCTTCGCGCGAATTCGCGACAGCCAACGGCGGAACGGGTGCACCGCGCCCGGGCCCCGGCGGTGGCAGCGGCGGGCCCGGGTTCGGCTTCTGCGCACCGGACACCTCGGTACGGGCGATGCAGTCGAACATGCAGCAGGCGACCGATGCCTACGTCGCGATCCTGGGCCAGCTCAACGAGGCCAGCCTCCGGTTCCTCGACGCCACCCGCTGGTGGGCACCCCCGGGACCCGCAGCGGAGCAGGGCGAGCTCCGCCTGCCCGATGTCGCACCGGGCGGTCGCGCGAGCGCCAAATTGTGGCTGCACAACACGACGGCATCGGGTGCTGATGGTCTGCGGCCGTGGTGTCCGATGTTGGCCAGCCACGCCGGGTCCTCACTACCGGTCACGGCGGTGACGTGCAACCCCACCCGGATCGATCACCTCGATCCGGACCAGAGCCGCGAGATCCTCGTCACGGTGGCCGTCGGGGAGGACGCGACCCCGGGCGCGTACCACGGGCAGCTCCTGGTCGACGGTCTGCCCGACGTCGTGTTCCCGCTGCGCGTCCGGGTGCTGCCGACGACCGATCAATCGTGACAACCCTGACGGGTCTGGAACCGGCGGCCGGTCTGGCGCGCTACGGCGCCATCGTGGCCGACGACCTGCGCCGGCGCTTCGCCACGGTGGCGCAGCAGCCCTACCTCGCCGCGCCGATGAGCGACTACCCCACCCGGGGCGGAAAGGCCCTGCGCCCGAGCCTGTGCCTGGCGACCTGCGAGGCCTTCGGTGGCCCGCTCGACGATGCGCTGCCTTCCGCCGTGGCCATCGAGCTCCTCCACAACGCCTTCTTGGTCCACGACGACATCGAGGACGCGAGCGTGCTCCGGAGAGGTGAGCCCACCCTCCACCGACGGTACGGCATGCCGCTCGCGCTGAACGCCGGCGACGGCCTCGCCCTGCAGGCGATCGGGACGCTGCGCGAGAACATCGACCTGCTTGGCCCGCGGCTCGCCGATCGCATCATGGTGGAGTTCGACTTCATGAGCCAGCAGACGGTCGCGGGGCAGGCGCTCGAGCTCGGCTGGTGCCAGGACAACCGGACAGACCTCGAACCCGACGACTACCTCGACCTCATCATGAAGAAGACGTGCTGGTACACGACGGTGCTCCCCCTCCGGGTCGGCGCACTCGTCGGTTCGCGGGGAACGGCCGAGCTGAATCCGATGATCGAGTTCGGGTTCCACCTCGGTGCTGCCTTTCAGATCCGGGACGACATCCTCAACCTGGTCGGGGATCCACGCGTGTACGGCAAGGAGTCACTCGGTGATCTGCTCGAGGGAAAGCGGACGCTGATGCTGATCCATCTCCTGGCCTGCGCGGACCCGGGCGATCGCCGCTGGCTCGTGGCGTATCTCGCCCTTGCTCCGGCCGAGCGCCGACGAGAGGACGTCCTCCGCGTCCTCGAGCTCATGCTGTCGTACGGGAGCATCGCGTTCGCCAGCGAGTTCGCGAGCGGCGTGGCCCGGTCCGCCATCACGTCCATGGACGCAGCCTTTGCCGGTCTGGACGACGCCCCGGCGCGCCGCTTCATCGCATGCCTCGTCCCTTTCATGATCGAACGCGCTGCGTGAGCGGGACAGTGGTGCGCCCGCCCGTCGTGTGCTGACACGACGCCGGTGACCGTTCCCGCGACGACGCGCGCCCGCAAGGCCGGTTGACCGCCTTCGCCTTTTTTGGCGCGCAGCCTCAACGATGCAGCTCACGGTGCGTCCGCACCGGCAGTCCACCGTGGTCCCGGGAGACCAGTCCCGCGTGCGATACCGTCGAAAGCGGGAAAGGGGACAATGGTGAGACGACGGATGCGGAGAGTCGCGGTCGCGTTTATGACGACGGCCATGCTGTGGGTCGGCGTGACGATCGGCGGAGGATCCACTGTCGCGTCCGCCGGCACGCCGGTACCCGGTGCACCCAACTGTCCCATCTTCCCGGCCGACAACGTCTGGAACACTCCCATCGCGAACTTGCCGGTCGACCCGCACAGCGCGCAATGGCTCGCCACCATGGCCGCATCCACCACCAACCTGCAGCCGGTCGCACCCCCGACCTACGGCATGCCCATCAACGTCGTGCCCGCGGGGCATGCCTTCATACCCCTGGCGTTCGGCTCGTCCGGGAACGATGCCGGTCCCTACCCGTTCGGAGCCGACACCGTGATAGAGGGCGGCACGGGCGACCGGCACGCCATCATGCTCGACCCCGCAACCTGCACCGACTACGAGCTCTACAACGCCTACTACACCGGTAACACGACCTCGCACGCCGCCAACGGCGCCGTCTGGAACCTCAACTCCGACGCCCTCCGGGGCGGGTTGGCCACGGTGGACGCCGCGGGCACGCCCATTCTGGCCGGGCTGATGCGCTACGACGAGGTGCAGTCGGGCGCCATCACCCACGCCATCCGGGTCCAGGCGACGACGACCGACACCGCCTACATATGGCCGGCGACCGCCGGGGAGGGATCGGCGGCCAACCCGAACCTCCCGCCGATGGGGGCTCGGTTCAGGCTGAAGGCGAGCTTCAACATCTCGGGCTACTCGCCCCAGGCCCAGGTGGTCCTGCGCGCCCTGCAGCAGTACGGGATGATCCTCGACGACAACGGTCCCAATTTTCACTTCTGGGCCGACGCCAACCCCGGCTGGCCGACATCGCTGCTCCAGGCGCTGAAGACGGTGCCGGGCAGCGCCTTCGAGGCGGTCGACGAGTCGAGCCTCGAGATCAATCCCAACTCGGGCCAGGCGCGCCAGCTGGTCGCCTCGGTCAACTGCTCGTCCCTGCCCGGCTACCGCCTGGTGGCCTCCGACGGCGGCGTGTTCTCGTTCTGTGAGCCGTTCCTCGGCTCCATGGGCGGCCAGCACCTCAACGCGCCCGTGGTGGGCATGGCCGAGACCCCGGGGGACGCCGGCTACTGGGAGGTGGGTTCCGACGGGGGGATCTTCAGCTTCGGCAACGCCGGCTTCCACGGCTCGACGGGAAGCCTGCATCTGAACGCCCCCATCGTCAGCATGGCTCGCACCCCCGACGGCGGTGGTTACTGGCTCGTGGCCGCCGACGGCGGGATCTTCAACTACGGCGACGCCGGCTTCTACGGCTCGGCGGGCTCCCTCCGGCTCAACAAACCGATCGTGGGCATGGCGCCCACCGCCGACGGCAAGGGGTACTGGCTGGTCGCTTCTGACGGGGGCATCTTCAGCTACGGCGACGCCGTCTTCCACGGCTCGACCGGCTCGATCCACCTCAACAAGCCGGTCGTCGGGATGGCGGGCGACGCGAGCGGCGGGGGCTACTGGCTGGTCGCCTCCGACGGGGGGATCTTCAACTACGGCGACGCCGCCTTCCACGGCTCGGCCGGCTCCATCCCGCTCAACAAGCCCGTGGTCGGGATGGGCTCGTCCGACAGCGGGGGCTACTGGCTCGTCGCCTCCGACGGGGGCATCTTCAGCTACGGCGATTCCGTCTTCCACGGCTCGACCGGGGGCATCGTCCTGGCCGCGCCGATCGTGGCGATGGGCTGAGGCATCGCGAGGAGCCGCTCACCGGCGGCACTTCGAAATGCATCGAGTCGGGCAGGATGAACGGATGGGACCAGCCGACGGGAGCGCCGGGGAGCGCAGTGACGCGGCCGTCGTCGGTGCCACCCGACGGTTCTCCGGCCGCGTGGCCATCGTCACCGGCTCGACCGCCGACCCCAGCATCGGCCGGTCGTGCGCGCTCCGCCTGGCGCGGGAGGGCGCCTCGGTGGTCGTCAACGGCCGCCGTGAGGAGCGGGTCGCGTCCGCCGAGGCCGCCCTGCGGGCGGAGGGGCTCGATGTCGTCGGCGTCGTCGGGTCCATGGACACCGAGGAGGCCGTAGCCGTGCTCACCGACCGGGCCATCGACGCGTTCGGCCGCATCGACCTGGTCGTCAGCACGCTGGGCGGCGCCCCCTACCCGCTCTCCTTCGACACCATCAGCGAGGCGCAGCTCCTCGAGACGTTCCGGCTCAACACCTGGCCGGCGGTCGCACTGATCCGTGCCGCGCTGGCGCGCGGCCTCGGTGACGACGGTGGTGCGGTCGTCAGCATCTCGAGCGGCTCGCCGCACAAGACCACGTCGGCCATGGTGGCCTACGCGGCGGCGAAGGCTGCGCTGAACGCCATGACGCGCACCATCGCCGCCGATCTGGCCGATCGGGGGGTCCGGGTGAACGCGGTGAGTCCCGGACTGGTGCGCACCAGCGCGACCCGCGCCATCTGGGAGCCCGACGCGGGTGCGGCCGCGGGCTCGGCGCTGCCCCTCGGCCGGCTGACCGAGGCCGACGACGTCGCCGCCGCGGTGTGCTTCCTGCTGTCCGACGAGGCGCGGCAGATCACCGGGATCACCCTCGACGTCGACGCCGGGAACCACCTCTCGCGGGGCTGGACGCCGATCCGCTAGCGCGACGGGGCTCCACGTTGCGGCGGGGGACCGATCTTCTTCAGCGGCTCGACGACGGTGGGCCCGAGCTGCTCAATCTGCTCCCGCACGTGCCCGGGCGACATGCCCGGCAGCTGCACCCGGAGGTTGAGCGCGTCGGCGCCGACCTCCTGCATGGCCGCGGCGAGCCGCTCCACCATCTCGTCGGGGTCGGCGGTGGCGATCGTCTGGTCCTGGCCGAACGAGCCCGCTCGCGCGGCGTAGCTCTCGTAGACGGCGCGCTGCGCGTCCACCAGCCCGGACGGCACACGGCCCAGCCACACCCGGCGGATCAGCACCTTGGGACCGGTACCCCCGGCCTCCGCGAAGGCCCGGGTCAGGCGGGCGAGCCTGGCCGGCGCCGACATGCCTTCCATGAGGATGCCGGCAGCGCAGCGGGCGGCTCGAGCAGCGGCGGCTACGGACACGGCCGCGCTGAGCACGGGGACCGGGTCTCGCCGGCAGGCGAGCAGGGCGGGGTCCCCCTCGAGCCGGCCCAGGTCCTCGCCCCGCAGCATCGCCACGAGCCGGGGAAGCTCCGCTTTGAAGCGATCGACCGCATCGGCCTGGCTGACGCCCGACGCCTCGAAGTCCAGCGGCAGGGCGCCCGCAGCCACGCCGAGCCCGACGCGACCGGGATGACGCGCCTGCAGCCACGCCACCTCCTCCGCGACGAGGGCCGTCGACCGCAGCGGCAACAACAGCGGCGCCGCGGCGGCCCACCCCGTCTCGTGCTCGGCCAGGACGAAGGAGGCCATCTGCAGGGGCTGCGCCATGTAACCGGCGAAGCCGCCGTGGTGCTCGCTGGTCATGACGCCGTCGAAACCACCGGCGAGGGCGAGACCGGCTTGCGCGCAGAGCTCGCTGACGATGGCGGCGGCGGTCAGTTCGTTGTGCGGGTACAGCCGGATGGAGACCGATCCCGGGGCGAAGGGTGCACCAGCCGTCCCCCGTTCGCCGGTCCGCACCATGCGAGTGTACGGCGCGACCCCCATCGGGCGGGCCGGCCACCGCGGTCACCGCCGCACCCCGGCGGGCCGGGCGCGGTCGATCGCTCACTCCCCCAGACCGCCCGATCGATCGGGCCCGCAGGCCGCGGTCGCTCAGTCCCCCCGGCGGACCCTTCCCCGCAGGGCCAGGAACGCCAGCGACATGCTGAGGCAGCCGATGCCGGCCATGGCGCCCACGCCTTCGAGCAGCGTCGTGCCCGCCCATCCCGTCGTGATCAACGATCGCAGCGCACCGAGCAGGTACGTCACCGGGTTGTAGGTGGCGATGGTCGAGAACCAACCCGTCAACGCACCCTTGGGGATGACGGCGTCGGTCAGGAAGAACAGCGGGAAGAAGATGACGAAGCACGCGTTGACGGCCGCCGGGTTCCCCGTCTTGAGGGCCACGGCGTAGGGGAAGCCCGTGAACACCAGGCCCCAGAGGGCGCAGATCACCACGAAGGCGAGGACACCGGGCAGGCCGGTATCGAAGCGCACCCCGACCGCAAAGCCCATGACGAGCACCGGGATGCACAAGAGCGCCAGCACGACGACGTCGGCGACCATCAGACCCAACAGGAGCGCCGAGCGCCGGATGGGCGTCAGGCAGAGGCGGTCGAAGTACCCGTCCTGGATGTCGGTAACCAGAGCCGGCGCCCGCGACATGCCCGTGACGGCGAAGGCGATGGCCATCGGGATCAGGAACGCCTTGTAGTCGAGGCCGGTGGCGTGGTTCGCCACGTTCTCGAGGGCGCCGAGGTTGACCACGTAGAAGAAGGCCGGGACGAAGACGGCGGGGATCACCGAGGTCGGCTCGCGCTTCATCTGGCGCAGGGCGCGCCCGGCCACCGAGGCGACGTCGCGCCGGAAGCCGGCTGCCCGGCCGAGGACGGGGATCGGGACGGGTGCAGGGAAGGGGACGGGGGCCTGTGCGATCACCGTCATGCCGGCACCCCTTCCTTAATGTGCGAGCCCGTCAGCTCCATGAAGACGTCATCGAGCGTGGGCGTGCGCATCGTCAGGGCCTTGACCCGGAGCGACGTCGCGCTCAGGGCGATCGCCACCGGGCTCAGCTCGGCCGGCCCGTCCCTGGTGCTGACGACGACCCTCCCCTCGTCGTACGACACGGCGTCGACACCGGGCAGCGCCCGCAACCGGGCCAGCACGGTGCGGTCGTCGCCCTCGACGTCGGCCACGATCAGGTCCTGTCCGACGCTGCGTTTCAGCTCGTCCGGCCGGCCCTCCGCCACCAGACGGCCGCGGTCGATGATCCCCACCCGGTCCGCCAGCGCGTCGGCCTCGTCCAGGTACTGCGTCGTGAGGAAGATGGTCATCCCCAGCTCGGCGTTGAGCCGGCGGATCTCCGCCCACACGCTGGCGCGGCTGAGCGGGTCCAGCCCGGTGGTCGGCTCGTCGAGGAAGAGGACCTGGGGCCGGTGGATGAGGGCGGCGGCGAGGTCCAGCCGGCGCTTCATGCCGCCCGAGTAGGTGCCGATCCGACGGTCGATGGCGTCGCCGATGTCGACGAGCTCGAGGACCTCGGAGAGGCGGCTCCGGATCCGGCTCGCCTCCATGCCGTAGAGACGACCCTGCAGTGTGAGCAGCTCGCGGCCCGTCTGGCGGTCGTCGAGAGAGGTCTCCTGCAGCGCGACCCCGATGCGCAGCCGGACCGCCTGGGGATCGCGGGCTACGTCGTGCCCGGCGACGAAGGCGACGCCGCCGTGCGGGCGCACCAGCGTGCACAGCACCCTGACGGCGGTCGACTTCCCGGCCCCGTTGGGGCCCAAGAACCCGTAGATCTCGCCCCGTTCGACGGAGAGGTCGATCCCGTCCACCGCCCGCACCGGACCGAAGCGCCGCACGAGGCCCCTGGTCAGCACCGCGCAGGCCGCCACGTCGGATTCGTGGAGGACCGACCCGGTGGCCTCATCTAGATACCGAACTGAATCGTACATACCTATCAGTATGCAGTATACTTTGGCGTAGGACAAGCCGCTATGCCGCTAGAACCACTCACCGCCGAGCGCCGGCGCCAGCAGACCCGCGAGTACCTGCTCCGCGCCGCCGCCCAGGTCTTCGCCGAGCGGGGGTTCCACGAGGCCACGCTCGACGAGGTCGCGGCGGCGGCGGGCTACACCAAGGGCGCGGTCTACTCCAACTTCAAGAACAAGGAGGACCTGTTCCTCGCGCTCCTCGAGGACGCGTACGCGAGGGACATGGTCGCCATCAAGGAGACGATCGAGGCCTCCGACATCCCGCCCGAGGCGCGCCTTGGTGATTTCGTGCAGATGATGCGGAGCGAGATGGAGTACATGCCCAACTTGGGCGCCCTCTATCTGGAGTTCCACCTCTACGCCCTGCGCAACCCGGCCGCCCGGGAGCGCATGAACGAGCTCGAAAGGGCGGACGTGCGCGGCATCGCCGACATCATCGAGAGAGGGCGGACGCAGCGGGAGATCGACATCGACGAACCGGTGGAGCGGACGGCACGCATCATCGTGGCCCTCTTCCGGGGCATCTCCATGATGCGGACCTCCGACCCCGAGATGGCCGGGGAAGACCTGCTCGAAGGTGCCATCGCGTTCGTCTCGCGCGGCCTCGGCGTGGAAACCTGAGCGACCCGGCTCAGTTGCCCTCGGGCACGTAGGCCCGGCACGGCTCTCCGCGCAGCGAGCCGCAGGTCGGCAAGGTCGCCGTCGCGGCGACGCCCGGCACCACGTTGACCGTGAGACCCGAAGCGGCCGAGCCGCCCAGGCCGACCGTGGCCTGCTGGCCGCTGTCGAGGGTGTCGAACATCCAGACCGGGCGGTCCCCGCCGGGGGCGGAGATGACGACCCGCAGCGCGGTACCGGGCCGGAACGTGTGCGCGATCGGGTCGATGGGGATCTTGACCAGCGTGTAGTGGCCGGGGGACAGGTTCGCCATGTCGGTGCCCAGGTAGGTGGGGTTGGTGAAGAGGGCGGTCGAGTTCGCCGCGTCGACCTGGTTGGAGCTGCGCAGGAAGCCCGAGGTGACGTACTCCTCCTGGCCGGCGGCCGGACGGACCTCGGTGATGGTCGCCTGGAAGTCCTCCACCGGGAGCCGCGCTCTCCACCCAGAGACTGAGGGTGGCCGGGCCCACGATCGTGGTCGGGCTGGTGAACGGGCTCGTCTGGAAGGCGATCCCGTCCGCGGCCGGGACCGGCGTCCAGTCCCAGCCGGGATTCGGCAGCCCAGGCGTTCCCGCCCGGAGGCAGGCTCGTCGCGGGCCGGACGCTCGGGTCCAGGGTGAAGGTGGCGCTGCCCGGCGTCGCCGGCGGCTGCGGCTGCAGCGACTCGCCCGGGCCGAAGGAGAGCGTCGTGACGGTGCCGGCCGGGGGCCAGCTGGAGAAGTCCGCGCTGTAGGTCGACTGGATGTCGCCCGGGCCGGCGGGACCGGCGCCGTTGTCGAAGAGCACCCGCACGAGTGGCGTCTGGGCCGCGAACTCGGCGCGTGCCGTGGCGACGTCGGGCGCGCTCGTGAAGCGGACGGCCGGGAGCGGCTCCGCCGACACCGCCGGCGGCCAGGGCGGCGAACTCGTCCGAGCACGAGGGCCGCGATTCCGCTCGGCTGCGTCGGGACCTTGTCGGCCACGTAGAGGTCGAGGAACTCGAGCCACCGGCTGATCGTCTGGGGATCGGCGGAGTCGATGTGGCCGCCGTTGACCATGTTGGCGAACACCGGGGTCGTCTTCGGCAACGCATCGATCAGCGCCGGCCACTGGGGTCCGGTCTGCTCGTCCTGCAGCGCTCCCGACACGAAGACGGGGACCTGCACCTGCGCCGCCCAGTCGGTCATGGAGCGGCGGTCGAAGAGCGAGGGGTCACGCCCGGCGCCCGTGCCCGGCGCAACCTGCTGCGGGCCCACGAGGCCGGCGAGGTCCTGGGACTGGTCGTGCAGCGCCTGGTTGGCCAGGCAGGTCGACGGCGACCCCGCGGGGCTGGCGGCGAGCTCGGCGTCGATCTCGTAGTAGGTCCAGGGCTGGCCGACGCCCGAGATCGGGGTCGCCGAGCTCTGGGCCACGGTGCCGCCGTGATAGAGGGCGGCCGGCTTTGCGTCGTCGATCCGCGAGTTGATCCAGTCGGCGGCGAACCCGTTGTTGAAGATGCCGCCCGGGTACCCGGTCGAGAAGAGGTCGTCGGTCGGGCTCATCGGGGCGATGGCGGCGAGCCCCGGCGGGTCGGTGCCGGCCGCCGGGAACTGGGAGAGGCCCGAGAAGCTGATGCCGACCATGCCGATCTTGTGGTTCGCCACCCACGGCTGGTGCGCGATGATCTGCACCGCGTCGTAGGCGTCGTAGTCGGAGGGGTAGCCGAAGAGGTCGAAGGCGCCTCCCGAGCAGCCCGTTCCCCGCATCTGGAGGCTGACGGTGGCGAAGCCGGCGAAGCGGGCGACGACGGCCCCGACGTCGGTGGAGCCGTCAGGCAGGAGGTTGGGGTTCCCACAGTTCGTGCACGGCACGCCGAGGACGCCGTCGATCAGAGGAGGAATCGGGTCCGTCGGCCCGGCGACGTTGTAGCCCGAGTACTCCATCACCGTGGGGCAGGGGCTGGCCGCCGAGCAGGTCCCGCCGTAGGGGTAGCGCACCGTGGCCGCCAGCTCGATGCCGTCACGCATCGTGATGTAGTTGAGCCCCTCGTGCATCGGCTGGTCGGCGTAGAGGGGCGAATCGGGCCCGGGGTTGGCGCCCGGCGCCAGGACCGCGAACGGCGGGGTCCGCTGGCCGGTCGTGGCATCGAGCCAGGAGTAGCCCGGACCCGGCCGCAGGTTCCGGATGATGAGCGAGCCGAGAGACCCGGCCACGCCGGGGTTCGCCGCGTTCTCGACGGCGGCGTTGTGCTGCAGGAGCGTGATCTGGTCCCCGGGGTGGGCACCGGTCAACCAGGCCTCCTCGACCGAGCCGTCGCTCCGCAGCGTGCCGTTGTACACGGCGATCGTCAGGCCGGGGCTCGTCCCGCTCACGCCGTTGGCATAGGAGGCGACGCTCTGCAGGACGTAGGTGCCGTCGGGGACCGTGGCCGTGTTCCAGCCGCCGATCCATCCGAACAAGCTCGGGCCGGACCCCGAGATCACCCGGTGGCCCACCGCGCCACCCGTGAGGACGAAGACGACCTTGGTGACGGTGGGCGGCGACGCACCGGCGTCGAGATACTCGACGCCGGACTGGGTCGCCCCGTTCGAGGGGAGGAGCACGGTCGTCGTCGGTGGCGGGTTGTGCACGTTGGCGCCGGAGCCGGTGGCGGAGGGGGCGGTGGCGGTGGCGGTGGCTGGGAGCGCGCCCGACCCGGCGACGGTCAACACCTGCGTCATCCCCGCCAGGCAGGCGACCGTGAGCAGGCACACGACGGTGCTGCACCGAAGACGGCGCAACGGATGCGCCCGTCGTCCACTGACCTGCGAACCAGCCCCCATGCGAACACCCTCCCCGAGTCGATGCGACCGAGTTCGGCCCTACCGCTGAGCCCCCGCTACTCGATGCGCACTGACGTTACACCGCGCCCATCTCGACGGCCCGTCCGGGACCGGAGGCGGGGAGCGGTCCACTCGCGATGAGCGGGTTTGACGCGGCTGGGTCGGCGGGAGTGAGATCACCGCCCCATGGGACCTGAGTCCGGCAAGAACCATGTCCTGAGCGAGCTCGGCTTCGCCGTGAAGTGGGTCGGTGAGGACCTCGAAGGAACCGTCTCTGTCATCGACGAGATGTGCGTGCCGGGAACGTCACACCTGCGCACGTCCCTCCTCGCGACGTGGGCCGACCACCTCTCCGGGCTGTTGGCCGCGACCGAGGTCGCGCCCCGGGTCCCCGTCACCCTCCAACTCGACGTGCACCTGTACGCGCCCGCCCCTGGTTCGGGGACGGTGCGTGGTATCGGCAGAGTCCTCAAGGCCGGCCGGTCCGTCTTCTTCACCGACGTCGAGTTCAGCTCCGAAGACGGCGCTGTGTTCGCCATGAGCACCGGCTCCTTCATGACGTCGCCCGACGAGACGCTCAGCCTCCCCGCCAGCCTCAGCCTCGACGGCCCTCCCCCTCCCCAGAGGCTCGCGGTGCCCTTCGCGCAGCGCGTCGGCTGTGAGCGCGGGGAACCGGGCACCGCCGTCCTCCCGCGCTCAAGTGACGGGCTCAACTCGTCCAATACCTTCAACGGCGGGCTGATCGCGCTCGTGGTCGAGGAAGCCGCGCTGTCACTCTCGCCCGGCGCGACGGTGTCCTCGCTCATCCTCCGCTACCTGCGTCCCGTTCGGGTCGGGCCGGCAGTGGCCAGCGCCCGGAACGGCTCCGGTCTCGGCGACGTCGAGGTGCGCGACGCCGGGAACGAGAACCGGCTCTCCGTGCTGGCCACCACCCGCTTCTTCGATCCCTGAACTCGTGCGGATCGGCAATGTCGGCCGACCGGTTGAACGCGCGTGACCCCGCCCTGCCTGATATCCCGACCTTCTCTCTCCGCACTATAAACGAGAAGGTTGACAGTTCCGGGAGAGACACCGCCGCCAGACATCAGGGCGGCGCCCACGCGGTGACCGACGAGGTCAGCCAGTCCAGGACCTGGCGGCGGGTCGTCGGGCCGTTCGGTCGCCAGGGAGAGGGGAGCGCACCCTCGTCCCGCAGTTGCGCCGCCTCCTGGATGTTCGAGGTCAGGGGGTCCTCCGCGAGCCCGCAGCGGGTCGCGACGGGGTCGACCCCGAACAGCTCGGCGGCGTTGAGCCCGAAGAGGTGTGACTTGAGCTCGTCCGTCAGCGCCGGGTACTGGTAGCGATCTTGGAACTCGGGGGTGATCTGGAAGGCCTTCATGGCCATGATCTGGGGCTCCGGGCTCCCGTACCAGATGGCGTCGGTGCCCCACAGGACCCGCTGGGTGCCGACCCTGCTGAGCAGCTTGCCCATCGCGTGCGCGGCCTGGTCCGGTTGGGTCAGCAGTTGGCGCCACAGGGTTGCCACGTCGACCCACACGTTGTCGTTCGGGGGAACGTTGTGCCGGTCGAGCGCAGCCAACAGGCTGTCGACCCCGATGGTGGCGGTCGGGTCGTAGGGGCCCTCGACGTGAGCGGGATCCCAGGCGGCGTGGTACACGACGAAGCTCATGTCCGGGAAGAGGCGCGACACCGCCACGATGTCGTCCGGGTGGTTGAACTGGGGGTCGAAGTTCACGAGCGGCAGGCCCTTGTGCGCCACGAAGACCTTGACCCCGAGGTCGTGCGCGTGCTGCACCGTCGGCAGGCCGATCACGGGATCCTGCAAGGAGAAGCCCTGACCGCTCGGGCTCCAGGCCGTGTACACCTTGAACGCCCCGGGCGGCCCGGACGCCATTGCGCTCGACATCTCTTCGAAGGTGGCCTCGACCGGTCCGACATTGGGGGCGATGATGTTCTCCACCAGGAGGCGGCTGGCGCCGCCCCGGGTGAGCCCGGCCGCGATCGCCTGGGTGCTGAGGGCGTCGGGGAACGGAATCGGCGCGTTGCCCGGTCCCGAGTTGGGGACGTCGGTCAGCACCGCCACCGTCGTCTCGCTGGCCAAGAAGAGGTCGTGCAGGTAGCTCGCCCGGTCGACGCAATCGAGCTGGGGGGTGTCGCTGCAACCCGGCGGCAGCATCGAGAGCACGAGTGAGGTGGTCTCCGGGGCGTCCTGGACCCAGGGGCCGCTCGGAATCACGTGGTGGGTATGGACGTCGAAGATGAACTCCGTCCCGGTCAGCGCCTGCTGGCATGCGGCGGTGTCCTCGGGCGGTGGCACGGCAAACGTGCCCCCCGGGCCGTGATGAGGAGAGGCCCGTCCCGTCGAAGCCGGCGTCGACGAACACCCCGCGAGCTCGAACACGGCGAGGGAAGCCGCGACGGCGCCGGCACCCTGCAAGAACCGCCGACGGTCCACCCCGATCCGGCTCGCCGCATCGTCGACGGCCCTCCGGACCAGCTCGTTGACCGCCCTGTCGCGTGCGCCGCCCTCTGCGGGGACGAACTCGCCGTTGGAGATCGGCCCGGCAGGGAGCGGGAGCTGGTCGTCATGCCCATCGCGAAGTCGGCGCGAGAACCGGCCCGTCAGCGTCACGTCCCGGAACGATACGACCGCCTCTCGGGTGGCGCTGGTCGCGGATGCCGGGCGGACCGGGCGACTTCTTTCGGATCGTCAGCCGGGTCAGTACCCGCCGGCGCGGTCGAACAACTTCAGCGTGTTGTCACCGTCGTCGACGAAGAGGAGCCCGTGGGCATCGGGAGCGACGACCAACCCGAACAGGTCGCCGCCCGAGCCGGCAGGGTCGATCTGGACTGTGTCGACCTGGGCTCCGCCCGGGGTGACCTCGACCGCGTTGCCGTTGCCACCGTTGGTCGCGATCAGGTCGCCGTTGGGCGCCGTCGTCAACCCCAGCGGGCCGCTGAGCGACGCTCCCGACGTGACGGTTACTCCCCCGCCACCGACCGCGGACTGCCGCAGCAGGGCAAACGGGATTGCCGCGATCCGGCTGTTGAGGGTGTCGGCCACGTAGAGCGCTCCGTTCGGGCCCAGTGCGACACCCGTCGGTCCGATCACCAGCGCGGTCGAGTTGAGCTGCTCGTCGAAACCGGACCCGATCACCTTCGAGTTGAGCAGGACTGGGGCGCGCCCGGCGGGAGGGCCAGGAGGAGGCGCACGACCGTGCCGCCGGGCACCGGGTTCGGGGCGGCGGCCACGGTCCCATTGAGGACGTTCGTCACGAAGAGCTCGGCGAAGCCTCCGACTTGGAAGGCCGTCATGTCCCAGGGCCCGTTGATGTTCCCACCGGAGAAGGTCTCGACCGGTGTGCCGTTGCTGTCCAACACGATCAGGCACCCGGCCTCGGGCGTCCCCGATCCGTTGTTCGTGACGGGCAGGCTTCCCACCACCACGAAGCCACCACGCAGCACCGCGAGGGCGGTGGTGAGCCCGACGCCGCCCGGGCACGCCCCCGGGAGCGAGGGTCCGATCTGGGCGAACAGGCTCTGCTGGCCCGCCGGCGAGACCTGCACGATCGTGGTGCCGGTTCCCTGCAGGTTCGAGCTGGCGTTGAAGTTGCTGACCAGGGTGTCGCCCCGGACCAACGAGCCGATGCTCTGCGGGACGTTGGCGATCCCGTATGGATTCTCGTCGCCGTTGGCCGGGATCGTCGATGCCACGGTGGAGACGGTGTTGAAATCGGCGAGGAACGGCTCGGGATGCGCTTCCGCCGGCGACGGCGCCGACGGACGCCAGAGCGGCCACGAGACCCAGGCTGGCCGCGCCGAGCACGGCCAGCCTCGAGGAGAACCCGCGCGGCTGGGGACGGCGCGGGGAAAGGGCACGAATCGACAAGCGGGCGGGTCTCACCGGGATTTCTCCTTCGGTCGATGCGGTCGGGGTGTCGCATGTCTGAGCGACGCCGGGTGTTACGGGCCAGAGCGCCGGAGGGATTGCGCTGGTTCCCGAGCGCTGCTCGCCGATCGGTGCGGGCATCCGCGTCCCGGGGCGAGGGCAGGCCTACCGTGCGTGCAACGCCCGGAGGGGCGCGGACATCTGGGGGTGTTCATGACAGTCGTTCCGAGTCAGGTTCCAAGTCAGCTGGCGGGCCTCAGCGGTGGGATCTTCGCCGTGATCGCGGTGGGGCTCGCGCTCTTCTCGGTGTTCTTGTTGGTCCCGATCATCATCATCGTGGCCAACCGCGCCGAGCCGGACCAGCGGGGGCTGCGCCCCCACAGCGTCTACCTCTTCGGGATGAGCTTCGTGACGCTGCAGTTGACATTTGCCGGGTCGGTGCTGATCATCACGTCGCTCTTTTCGGTCATCGCGCCGCATGACTCGCCCCTGACGAACTCCGTCGCCCGTGAAGTCGTGATCGGAGGCCTCATCGTCGTCCTCTTCGGAGCCGCCCTGCTGCTGCATCTCGGGCGGGGCATCGAGACCGCGCGCGGTGACGGTTCGGTGACCGGTCCCAACATGCGGGTCATGCAGTCGTACGCGGCGGTGGTCGGCTTCATCTACTTCCTCCAGGTGGTCTTCTCGTTGGGTGTCGCTGTCTACCTGGTGTTCGCCCTGATCGCCCCGGGCGTCTTCGGCAGCATCGGCTCGGATCGCAGCGGCACCTTGGCGCTGCTCCTGGACCTCGTCTACGTGATGCTGGCGTCCGCGTACATCGTCATGGCGCATTCATCGATCGGTCCGTCCGCGCTCCTGACGCGCCGTCGACCGGCCGAAGCAGGTACCACGCCCTGACGGATTGAACCGATCGGTCCGGCTGTGTTCAAGTGTCGGCTGTGTTCACGATGCGATTCTCCATGCGATCGAGTACGAGCGACGCGACCGCCCGGGCCGACCTCTACCAGGCGACTCTCGAGATGTGCGAATGGGCCGAAGACCGCGGTGGCGTGGCGGCGATCATCAGCCAGCATCACGCCGTCGATGACGGCTACCTGCCTTCACCGGTCCCCCTCGCCGCCGCCATCGCGGCCCGGACCACGCGGCTGCCGATCACCGTCGGTGCGCTGCTGCTCGCGCTCTACGAGCCGGTCAAGCTCGCCGAGGACCTGGCCGTCGTCGACCTGATCAGCAGAGGTCGCGTCTCGTACGTCGTCGGCATCGGCTACCGGCCCGAGGAGTTCACCATGTTCGGCGTCGACCGCCGGACCAGGGCCGCACTCGTCGAGGAGCGCATCCCGTTGCTCAAGCGCCTGTGGGCCGGCGACGAAGTCACGCTCGGGGGACGGCCGGTCAGGGTGACGCCGCTGCCCTTCACCCGGGGCGGCCCGCTGCTGGCCTACGGCGGCGGCACGGAGGCGGCGGCACGGCGCGCCGGGCGCCTCGGGCTTCTCTTCATGGCCGAGACCCACGACGCGACGTTGGAGCGTGCATATCGAGCTGAAGGAGGCGACTCGGCACCGGGCTGCTTCTTCCCGCCCGCCGGCACGCCGCTCACCGTCTTCGTGGCGGAGGACCCGGCGCGGGCATGGGCGGAGATCGGGTCGTACCTCCTGGCCGACGCGACCAGCTACTCGGCCTGGAACGCGGAACGCAACGGGACCGCATCGATTTCGCGGGCGTCCACCGTGGGCGAGCTCGCCGGCGAGAAGGGCGCCTATCAGATCCTGACCCCGGAGGAGGCCCGCGCGCTGACCGACGCCGGGTTCCCCCTGAACCTGCAGCCCCTCGTCGGCGGCCTGCCGCCCGAGCTCGCCTGGCCCTATCTCGAAACGGCGGCCTCCCTCTGGTCGCCGACCGCGGGCGGTCGGTGAGCTCAGGAACGGACGGGGCGTGACCCGATGATGGAGGCGCGCTCCATCGACCTGCGCTGCGGCCAGTAGTCGCTCGACGCATAGTGCTGCACGGCACGGTTGTCCCAGAACGCCACCGCGTCCTTCGACCATGGGAAGCGGCACTGGTGCTCGGGGGCGTCCGCCTGCCGGCAGAGCCGGTCGAGCAGCTCGATGCTGCCGTCGCGGTCGAGCCCTTCGATGCAGCTGACGAAGGGCCTGTTCACGTAGAGGTGCCGCTTGCCCGTGGCGGCATGCGTGCAGACGACGGGGTGGCGGACAGGAGGAAAACGCTCCTGCGCCGCCCGACGCTCGTCGGCCGACATCGTGTGCCCGAAGGTCTGGGTGAAGTCGTGGACGGCGACGAGCCCGTCGATCTCCGCTCTGGTCGCGTCGTCCAACGCGTCGTAGGCGGCGTACATGTCGGCGAAGAGGGTGTCGCCACCTTGATCGGGCACCGACAGCGCGTGGAGGACCGCACCCATGGACGGACACTCGCGCCACGTCACATCGTGGTGCCACGAGTTCTCGTACCCGCCGACCTCCGCCGTCTTCTCGAACCGGACCAATTCGGGCTCCCCGGTGTTGGACGGCAGGAACGGATGGACCTCAAGGTCGCCGAAGCGGCGCGGCGAACACGACGTGCTGCTGCGGCGTCATGGGCTGGTCGCGGAAGAAGATCACCTTGTAGTCGTGGAGCGCCTGGCGCAGCTCTTCGACGACGTCCTCGGGCAGCGCAGCGGTCAGGTCGACGCCGGAGATCTCCGCCCCGACCGTCGCACCGAGCTGATGGGCGTCGAAGTTGCGCCACCGGAGCGAGGCCAATCGGTCCCGTTCGTGCGCAACGTGGGTGAAGGGTCCGACCGCGATCGGGTAGCCCGGAAGGCGGAAGGCGCCGGGACCAGCAGCAGCCTCGGTCGTCGTCGCCATGCCCGTACTGTACCGAAGCCTCGTCCCGCGTCGAAGAGGCGTCGAAGAGGTGGCCTCCGTAGACTGGCGAGGTGGCCCCTCCAGTGAGCGCCGACGGGGCATTGCAGCACTCGGTTCGTCGTGCGATTCAGGACGAGACGGCCAGCGACGACCGCCTGCGCGTGACGCACGCGGTCGCGACGGTCGGTTGGGGTGACGTCCTCTTCGTGGACGTCTACGCCCGGTCGCGCTGCGAGACCCTCGAGGACCTCGACCCCGCGCTACGCCTGATCGTCTCGGTGGTCGCCAACCATCCCTACGAGCGCGTGACCATCCGCTGGCGGATCAGCCACTGACCCCGGGGTCAGTTCTGCGGCGATCGCCGCCAGGACGTCCAGCCTCGCCGCCCGCCGGGCGGGCCAGCTCGCTGCCAGCAGGCCCAGCAGTGCGGCCAGTATCAAGAAGATCACGAGGTTCGAGACCGGCACGACGGTGTCGGTGATGCCCTGGGACCGCAGCGACGATACGAGGGCGACGCCCAGTCTCGTTCCCGACGACGATACCGATGACGGCACCGAAGACAGCCAGGATCACCGACTCGGAGCGGATCATGGCGCGGATCTGGCGCCGCCTCATGCCCACCGCGCGCAGCAACCCGATCTCGTGGGTGCGCTCGAACACCGACAGCATGAGCGTGTTCACGATCCCGATGAGGGCGATGATCACGGCCAGGGCCAGCAAGGCGTAGATCAGGCCGAGCAGCTGGTTGATCCGGGCCGTCTGCGTCGCCTCGAACTGGGCCCGCGTCTGGACCTGCACGTTGGGATAGGCGGCGAGCGAGTGCTCGACGGTCCGTTGCGCCCCGGCGCCCCCGTCGGTCTTGGCCAGGACGGCCACCGGAAGAGGGTTCTGGTAGTGCTGCAGGAAGTAGGCGGCGCCGACGAGGTAGCTTCCCGACCAGCGCGTTCGGCCTGGTAGATCCCGCCGATGCGCAGGGCGGTACGCCCGGTCAGGGCGAACCGCACCGGCACGGTGTTGCCCACGACGAGGTGGTCCGTCGTTGGCAGTGGTGGTGTCGATGAGCAGCTGACCGGTGCCGAGTGCGCTCGCGTCCGCCGGCCGTCATGTTCAAGATGACCGTCTCGGACAGGTTGCTCCGTCGAAAGGGCCCCGAGCGACACGATGGACTGCCGGAACTCGAACTGGTCGCTGTAGAACGTCGTGGTGGCGCTGACCCCGGGGGCGGCCGCGACCTGCCTCGGCACGGCCTGGCTGAACTGCCCGGACCCGGCGCCGTTGTTGGTGGTCGTCACGATCAGATCGGCGCTGATTGCGTTGTCGACGCTGGCCGTGGCCGACCGCGACAGCGACGCGCCGAAGCACGGCGATGGCCGACACCAGTGCGAGCCCCACCATCAGGGCCGAGGACGTCTGGGCGGTTCGCCGCGGGCTGCGCATCGAATTCTCCCGGCCCAGGCGGCCGGACGTGCCGAGGAGCCGGGCCAGCGGACGCCCGATGACGCTCGCCACGGGACGCGCCAGGGCCGGCGCCAGCATGGCCACGCCGACGAAGATGAGGGCCGCGCCCAAGCCCACCAGCTGGATGGCCGGCTGCGTCAGTCCCGCGGCGAGCAGGACGCACACCGATCAGTGTGATCACGCCGCCCCGGATGAAGCGGCGGCGCATGGGCATCTCGTCCTCGGTCAGGTGGTCGGACACCGCCGCCACCGGGGCGATGCGGACGGCGCGGCGGGCCGGGCCGATGGCCGCCACCAGGTCACGCCCACGCCCACGAGGAGGGCGACGATCACGGTGCGCGTCTGCGAACACGATGGATCCCGTGGGCAGCGTGACCCCGAAACCGGCCAGCAGCTTCTCGAGCCCGACCGCGGCCAGGACCCCGAGCCCGAGGCCGATCAGCGAGGACACCAATCCGACGACGGCCGCCTCGCCGAGGACCGAGCGGAACACCTGGCGGCGGCTGGCCCCCACGATGCGCAGGAGCGCCAGCTCCCGCGTGCGCTGCCCCACGATGATGGAGAACGTGTTCAAGATGGTGAAGGCACCCACGAACAGCGCGATGAAGCCGAAGACGAGGAGGAACGTGCTGAAGATACCGAGCGCCTGGCTGACGGCGCTCGTCTGCTCGTTGATGACGGTCTGACCGGTCACCACCTCGACGCCGTGGGGAGCACACGTTCGATGTCCCGCTGGACGGCTGCCTTGTTCGCTGCCGGGTGACGTGACGACGTTGATGTTGTCGAATTGCCCCACATGGCCGAGGAGCGCCTGCGCCGTGGGGATGTCGAACGCGGCCAGGGTGGCCCCGGCCAGGTTGTTCGCCGTGCCGAAGCGCGTGAGTCCCGTGATGGTGAAGGTCCGGGTCGGACCCAGCAGCAGGATGCGCACGTGCTCGCCGACGGTGAAGTTGTACTTCTGCGCCGTGCCGAGGTCCATGAGCGACGTCGTTCGGGGTGGTCGGTGGCCCGCCCTGCGCGATGTGCAGCGCGGAGATCTGCTGGTTCGGGTCGAACGAGACGCCGAGAGTCGGCGCGCCGCCCGTGGTGATGGCCTTGCCATCGTGGGCGACGAATTGCGCTAGGCCGGTCACCGAGCCCTCGGCGGCCTCCACGCCGGGGACCGCGCTGCACGGTGGCGACCAACGACTGGGGCACCGGGTTGCGGGTCGCCGTGCCGCCGTTCCCGAACTGCGCCACGCCGCGCACCTGGAAGTCCACGTTCTGGTAGATGTTGCCGAAGAGCGTGTCGAACGTGTGGTTCAGCGTGTCGGTCAGCACGAAGGTGCCGGCAATGAAGGTCACGCCGAGCACGATGGCCAGCGACGTCAGGGCGAGGCGGAGCTTGTGGGCCAGGAGCCCCTTGATCGTGACCCGCCACACCTCAGGCTCCGAGCGTCCGGATGCGCTCGAGCACAGAGTCCTGCGTGGGGTCGGCCAGCTCGTCGACGACCTTGCCGTCGGCGAGGAAGACGACCCTGTCGGCGTAGGACGCGCCGCGCGGGTCGTGGGTGACCATGACGATGGACTGGCCGAACTCGGTCACCGACCGCCGCAGGAACGACAGCATCTCGGCCGAGGAGTTCGAGTCCAGGTTCCCGGTGGGCTCGTCGGCGAAAATCAGGTCGGGCCGGTTGATCAGGGCGCGGGCGCATGCGCACCGCTGCTGCTGCCCGCCCGACATCTCGGTGGGCCGGTGCGACAGCCGGTCCGCGATACCGAGCTGCGCCACCAGGTAGTCGAACCACTCCTTGTCCACCTTCTTGCCCGCCAGGTCCGTCGGCAGGGTGATGTTCTCGCCCGCGGTCAGCGTGGGGACGAGGTTGAAGGACTGGAACACGAAACCGATGCGGTCGCGCCGCAGCTGGGTGAGCCCCTTGTCATCGAGGCTGCCGATGTCGAGGTCGCCGACGAAGGTCTGCCCCGAGGTCGGCCGGTCGAGTCCGGCCATGCAGTGCATCAGCGTGGACTTGCCCGATCCCGACGGGCCCATGACGGCGGTGAAGCGCCCGCGCTCGAAGGTGACGTCGATGCCCGCCAGGGCATGCACCGTTGCCTGGCCCGTCCCGTACGTCTTGTGCAGGTCGACGGCGTGCGCGGCCGGGGTGGTGGGGCCCGCGGCGGCCGGTGCTTGGTCGGTGAGCGTCACTCTGCCTCGTTTCGTCGCTGTGAGATTGGACGCGCGGACTTCATCGTGCCAGCCTGGCGTCGCCCGACCCGACCGTGAATCCGGCAAGACCCTGGTCCGACCCTGAGAGCATCGCAGAGTACTCAGGGATGCCCCTGAGGCCCGCGACAGCCTCGGTGCACCATGGTCGTACTCGCACCGGCGGCCCGACCCGGCCCGTGCCCTCAGGGTAGCCGTGACCCACCTCCCCCTCTCCGATGGGACAACGTCGGTGGGCAAAGGGAGGATTGGACCCTTGGCGCGCCAGCGGCGGACCGGTACTGTCACCCCCGCACGAGCAGAACAGCACAGAGCCAGATCGGCACGTGAGCGACCCGGGGGGGCCAGTTCGCATGGGCACGGGGCATGACGCGATGAGAAGGGCCTGAGGCCCTGAGCACGCACCTGCGGCTCCCCGAACGCGCCGCGACGGCGGTTCCGGCGGTGCTCTCCGTCGCAGCGGTGTTCGTCCTCCAACTTGCGGTGTTCCCGGTTCCGCTCGGGGTGTGGGTGCAGGGGGTCGTGCTCGGCCTGCTCGGCTCGCTGATGGCCGTCGGGCTCGGGCTGACCTACCGCCTGAACAAGGTGGTGAACTTCGCCCAGGGCGACCTGGGCACCGCGCCGGCCGTCCTGGCCGTCGGCCTCGTCGGGCTGTCCGGCGTCAACTACTTCCTCGGCCTGGCCACCGGGCTGGTGGCGGCCGTCCTGCTCACGGCGATCGTCGAGGTCGTCGTGGTCCGCCGGTTCCGGCGCTCCCCCCGCCTGATCCTGACCGTGGCCACCATCGGGCTCTCCCAGTTCCTGGTCGTCCTCAGCCTGCTCATCCCGCGCATCTGGGGCCAGACGCCCATCGCCACCGCAGTCGTCAGCTTCCCGTGGCACGTCACCTGGCACATCGCACCGGTCACCTTCAACGCTGACGACCTCGTCGCCGTCATCGTCTCGGTGGCCTGCCTGGCCGGGGTATCGCTCTGGTTCACCCGCAGCGACATCGGCGTCGCCGTGCAGGCGACGGGCGACCGTCGGGACCGGGCCTCCATGCTCGGCATCCCGGTGGGCCGCCTGCAGTCGCTGACCTGGGTGGTGGCCGGCGTGCTCTCGTTCGTCAGCATCTTCTTCCAGGCGGCCATCCTTGGCCTGCCGCTCGATCCGACGTACGGTCTCACCGCGCTCGTCACCGCGCTGGCTGCCCTCGCCGTGGGCAACTTCTCCGAGCTGCCGGTGATCGCGGCCGCCGCCATTGCCCTCGGCGTCCTGCAGCAGGGCGTGGCGTGGGACGAGCCGAACAACCCCGCCCTCGGCCTGGCCGTCCTGGCCGGCGTCGTGTTCGCCGCCATCTTGATCCGCCAGCTGCTGACCCGGCACACCGACCGCGAGGCCGAGTCGTCACTCTCGCTCACCGCCAGCGTGCGCGAGCTGCCCGAGGCCGCCCGCGCCCTGCCCGAGGTGCGTGCCGGCATCCCGGCCGTCGATCTGCTGGCGTTCGCCGCCGCCTGCACGCTGCCGCTGTGGCTCGGCCCCGGCGCGCTCCTCCGCGCCTCGTCGCTCGTCGTGCTGGCCATCGTCGGCTGCTCCGTCGTGGTGCTGACCGGATGGTCGGGCCAGGTCAGCCTGGGCCAGATGTCCTTCGCCGCCGTCGGCGCCACCGTGGGGGCGGTCGCGGTGCTCGACTGGCACTGGGACCTCAGCCTCGCCCTCCTGCTGGCGGGCACCGCCTCCGCCGCCGCCGCCACGGTGGTCGGCATCCCGACGCTCCGCCTCGACGGGATGTTCGCCGCCGTCACCACGCTGGCCTTCGCCCTCGCCGCCTCGGGCTACCTGCTCGTGCGGGCCGAGTTCTCCTGGATCCCCCAGAGCCAGATCGGTGTCCCCTACCTGTTCGGCGTCTCCATCACATCGCAGGGATCGATCTTCGAGCTCTGTCTCGGCGTCCTGGTGCTGGTGCTGATCGCGCTGCACGGGCTGCGCCATAGCCGGACCGGCCGCGTGCTGCGCGCGCTGCCGGCCAACCAGCGCGCCTCGTCCGGCTACGGCGTCCGGGTGGTGCGGGCCAAGCTGACCGCCTTCGCCCTCTCGGGGTTCATCGCCGGCCTCGGTGGCTGCCTGCTCCTGGTGGTCAACCAGTCGTACGTGGAGACGCCGTTCCTCGTCCCGGTCAGCCTCGTCGTGTTCACCTCGACCGCCGTCGGCGGCCTCGGGTCCGCGCTGGGCGCGGTGCTCGGCGCCGCGCTGGTCGAGGGCAGCACCATCTTCCTCCCGCCCAGCTGGCAGCTCTTCCCCTCGGCCCTCGGCGTCCTCCTGGTGCTCATCCTCTTCCCCCGCGGCGTCGCCGGTCTCTGCTACGACGGCCGGGACCGCCTGGTCTCCGCCCTGGTGCGACGCCATGCCGCCCGCGGCGCCACCCCGAGCGCCGGTCCCGCCGGCCCGATCGACGCGGCGCTGGCGCCATGAAGGCGAGGTTCAAGCTCTCGGAGCTCGGCGGCGGCGTGTCGCTGTTCCCCCTCGGCGTGCTCTTCGCGATCGAGTTGCTGGACCAGGCCACCCAGAGCGCGTTCAACGTGCTGACGCCGAACATTCGCGACGCGTTCCACCTCACCAACGCCGGCATCCTCCTCATCGTCGCCATCGCCGGCGCTGCCGCCCTCGGCTGCACCCTGCCGGTGGCGGTCCTGGCCGACCGCACCAACCGCGTGCGCATCGCGCTCGTCGGTGCGCTGATCGGCGCCGCGTTCTCCATCGGGCTCGGCCTGGCCCAGACCGTCGTCTGGGCCACCATCGCGCTGGTCGGCGTGTCCATGGGGCAGGCGGTGATCTTCCCGACCCACAACTCCCTGCTGGCCGACTACTACCCCGTCCCGGTCCGGCCCAGGGTGTACTCGGCGCACCGGTCGGGCATCAGCATCGGCGCCATCGCCGGCGTGCTCATCGGCGCCGGATTGAGCGCACTGTGGTCGTGGCGCACTCCGTTCTTCGTGTTCGCCGTGCCCATCGTCGTGGTCGTCGTCATCGGCACCCGGCTGCGCGAGCCGCCACGGGGGCGGCACGAGCAGATTGAGCTGAGCGAGCAAATGCTGGCCTCGGAGCGGGGTGAGCCGGTCGCGCTCGGGGACGAGGCCGACGCCGCCCCGGCCAGCGCCACCACCAGCCCCGACGGCCCCGACGGGCCGGCACTCGACATCCCCGTCGAGTCCCCGCCCTCGCTCGGCGAGGCCTGGCGCACGGTGTGGAAGATCGGCGTGCTGCGGCGCATCTTCTTCGCGCTGCCGTTCCTGGCCGCTTCCATCGCCGGCTTCACCTCCCTCGCCTCGCTGCAGTACCAACAGACGTTCCACCTCGATGCGGTGCAGCGCGCCTTCCTCATCGCACCCATTCAGGTCTTCGACCTCATCGGCCTCGCCGTCGGCGCCACCATCGCCACCCGGTTGGCCGCCCGCGACATCAGCCTGGTGTTCCGCATGCTGGCGGTGGCCTCGGTCATCGCCGCCGGCTTCGCCGTGCTGTTCGCTCTGGCGCCCAACGTCCCGGTGGCCTTCATCGGCAACGCCGGCATCGACGCGTCGCTCGCCATCGTCGGCCCCGGCGTCCTGGCCGCCCTCTCGCTCGCCATCCCGGCCCGGGTGCGCTCGGTCGGGTTCTCCATCGGGGCCCTCTTCGTGTTGCCCGGGTTCCTGGTGCTGCCCGTCGTCGGGGCCATCGGCGACTCCATCGGGTTCCGCTACGGCCTCCTGATCCTCGTCCCCATCTTCACCGCCGGCGGCCTGGTCGTGGCCAGCGTGGGCAGCCTCATCGGGCGCGACGTGCAGAACGTCTGGACCTCCATGCGCACCCGGGCCCAGATGCTGATCGACCGGCGCGACGGCAAGCTGCCCCTCCTCGCCGTGCGCGGGCTCGCCGTCGGCTACGACGGCGTGACCGTGCTGGCCGACGTGGCGGTCGAGATCGGGGAGGGCGAGATCGTCGCGCTGGTCGGGACGAACGGCGCCGGCAAGTCCACCTTGTTGCGCGCCATCGGCGGCGTCGTCGAGGCGGACCACGGCGCCATCGTGTTCGACGGCCGGGACATCACCCACCTGCCCCCCGACGAGATCGCCCGACTCGGCATCGCCCAGGTGCCGGGCGGGGAGGGCATCTTCCCCACCCTGCGCGTCGAGGACAACCTGCGGGCCGCCGCCTGGCAGGGGCGTCGCCGGGGCGAGAAGGACGCCGCTCTGATCGACGAGGCGCTCGCCCTCTTCCCCGCCCTGGCCACCCGGCGCACCGATCGGGCGGGGAACCTCTCAGGCGGCCAACAGCAGATGCTCGCCCTCGCCATGGCCACCATCACCCGCCCCCAGCTGTTCCTGATCGACGAGCTCTCCCTCGGGCTCTCCCCGCTGGTGGTCGAGCAGCTGCTGGGTGCCATCCAGTCGATGCGCGCTGCCGGCACGACCATCTTGTTGGTGGAGCAGTCGATGAACGTCGCCGTGGAGGTGGCCGACCGGGTCTACGTCATGGAGAGCGGCGCCGTGCGCTTCTCCGGCTCGGCCGACGAGCTGGCGGCCCACCCCGAGCTGCTGTGGTCGATCTACGTGCAGAAGGCGTCCGAGTCGCTGGTGCCGGCCGGTGGCGCCGTCGCGCCCGACGGCGCCGGCCGCGCCCTCGAGGTGCGCGGCGTCTCCCTGCAGTTCGGCGGCAACGCCGCTCTGATCGATGTCTCCCTGCACGCCGACCACGGCGAGATCGTCGGGATCATCGGCCCCAACGGCGCCGGCAAGACCACGCTCTTCGACGTCATCTCGGGCTTCCTGCGCCCCGACGACGGCATCGTCGAGCTGACCGGCGTCGACGTGACCGGCCACACGGCGGCGGCGCGGGCCCGGCTCGGGCTGGGCCGCTCCTTCCAGGACTCCCGGCTCTTCTCGGGGCTCACGGTGCGCGACGCGCTGGCGGTGTCGCTCGAGCGCTTCATCGACGTGGGCGACCCGTTCAACGCGATCCTCCGGCTGCCGACCCAGGTGCGCACCGAGGCGGCGGTGGCACAGCGGGTGCACGAGCTCATCGATCTCTTCGGCCTCGGCGCGTTCGCCGACAACCTGGTGAGCGAGCTGTCGACCGGGTCCCGCCGGCTGGTCGACCTCGCTGCGGTGGTGGCCCACCAGCCGTCGGTCGTGCTGCTCGACGAGCCGTCGTCGGGCGTGGCCCAACGCGAGGTGGAGGCCATGATCGACCTGTTGCGCAACGTACGGTCCCAGCTCGACGCCACCCTGCTCATCGTCGAGCACGACATCACGTTCATCGCCGGCCTGGCCGACCGGCTGGTGGCCATGGACCGGGGCAGCGTGCTGGTCAGCGGGGAGCCCGACGCCGTCCTGGGCTCGCGCGAGGTGGCAGAGGCGTTCTTGGGGACAGACCCCCTGGCCCGGTCACGCTCGGGGCAGCGGGCCACCGCGACGGACACGGAGGTCGAGACGACATGAGCGAGCCCGAGCAGACGCCGACGTCGCGCCCGTGGCCCCGGGTCAGCCGGCTGCGCCTGGCCGTCCCGGTCGTCCTCATCGTGGCCGCCCTCGTGGCCGCCGGCATCGTGGCCACGGTCAACGAGCGCTCCACGACGAACGCCGCCGCGCCGGCCAACGGCACCGGGGCGCCGAGCACCCATGCGTCCGTGCCGCTCACCTACGCGGCGGCGACCCACCTCGGTCACGCCAACGAGTTCGACTGGGGTCCCCAGTGCGACCACAAGACGGGCCGCCTCAAGATGCCGAGCGTCTTCGCACCGCCGTGCGTGCCGGTCTTCACCGGGGCCAACGGCGGCGCCACTTCGGGCGGGGTCACGGGCACCGCCATCAACGTCGTCTACTACCAGGCCCAACCGGGCGGGCTGACGTCGGTCGTCTCGGGGGCGGCCGGCAACAACGCCCAGTCGCTGGCGACCGCTCAGGCGTACGTCGCCATGTTCAACCAGATCTTCGAGCTGTACGGACGACACGTGAACCTCATCCCGTTTACCGCCTCGGGACCCGACGCCGACCCTGTGGTGGCCCACGCCGACGCGGTCACGGTGGCCCAGCAGCTCCACGCCTTCGCGTCCATAAGCGGCCCCGCTGAGACGTCCGCCTACGAAGAGGAGCTGGCCCGTCTGCACGTGCTGTGCATGGGGTGCGGCGACTCCTCCCTCTACGGCGAGATACAGCGCAACGCGCCCTACCAGTGGGCCAACCTGCCCACCGCCGACACGTCGCTGAACGAGACGGTCGACTACGTCGTGGCCAAGCTGAACGGGAAAGACGCCGTCTGGGCCGGCGACCCCACCCTGCGCAAGCAAAAGCGCACGTTCATCATCGCGAGCGAGACCTCGGAGCCGCCCGCGCCGGGCTTCGCGCAGCTGACGGCCGATCTGACCAAGAAGCTGACGGCCGGCCACGTCCGCATGACATCGACACCAGACCTGACGTACACGCTCAACCTCACCACGCTGCCCACCCAGGCGGCCACGCTGGCCGAAAATTTGAAGTCCTCGGGCGCCACCAGCGTCGTGTTCGCCGGCGACCCCATCATGCCGATCTACCTGACCAAGGCCTGCGCCACCATCGGGTACTTCCCCGAGTGGATCATCACGGGGATTGTGCTCACGGACACCACGACGCTGGCGCGCTACTACAGCCAGCCGGAGTGGGCCCACGCGTTCGGTGTCAGCAGCCTGGCCGTGCCGGTCCCCACCGCGACGGCCGGGGCCGACCGCCTCTACCACTGGTGGTACGGGGCCGGCACCACACCGGCCTCGCTCGCCGCGCCGGCCATCATCCCCCCGATTCAGCAGCTCTTCACCGGCGTCCAGTTGGCCGGGCCGCGCCTGACGCCCGACACGTTCGCCACGGGGCTGTTCCGTTCCCCCCCGACCGGCGGCGGGCCGACCTCCCCGCTCCAGGCCTACGGCTACCAGGGTGCGGCCCCGCTGCCCAGCTACTCGTCGCCGGCCGACTACACCTTCCTCTGGTACGACGCCGCCGGCGAAAGGACCCGACGAGGAGGGCGTGAACGGCACGGGGTTGATGCGCTACGTCAACGGCGGCGCTCGGTACAAGGCCGGCGTCGTGCCCGCCGGTGCGGTGCCGATGTTCTCGATACCCGGCTCGGTCACGAGCTACGCGTCGCCCCCGGACCAGGCGCCCACCTACCCCGCCTGGCCCGGATCACCGGCGGCGTCGACATCGGGCTGAGGCACGCCGAAGGCGTCGCAGTGACGAACCACGCCGCACCCCGCTCCGCCGGCGCCGGTGTAACCGGACCAGTTCGGCTGCGTCGGAGGAAGGTGGGCACCGGCGTGCACGAGGTCGGGAAGGACAGGGGCGCCGCCGAGCGGCTGCTGGCGAAGATCCGGAGGTTCGTGGCCGAACAGCTCAGTGACGAAGAGGCCGCGCTGTTCGCCGCGCTCGTGGCCCCGGCCGTCGCGCAGGCCCACCGGCTGGACCAAGTGTCCGACTGCGGCGCCGACCTCGAGTGGCGGCCGCACGCACTGCCCGAGTCGTTGGCGAAAGCGCTGCGGGACGGCGGAGTCAGGATCGAGGGGCTCGGCGAGGGGTGATCACACGGGCGCGTCGGGTGCATGGCCCACAGCGCGCGGTTCGGCGGTCGGCTCGCAGGGGATCACCTCGGCACCGGCTCTGTCCAAGCACGCCACACAGCTCCCGATGTGCTTCGATGCCGACAAGGGGTCGTCCTCGAGCAGCTTCTGGAACTCCTCGCAGGCCAACCCGGGCTGTTTGACCATGAGCTCCAACGCCAGCGCATTGCGGAGCCGGCGCCGGGCCCGGTGCACGATGACCTTGGCGGCCCCCTGCGTCACACCCAGTGCATCGGCCACCTGTGCCGGGGCGAAGCCGAGCTGCGTGACCATGGTGACCGCAGCGGCGTCGCGCAGGGACAGGCCGTCCACACAGCCTTGGACCCGGTCGGCCAGTTCCCTGACTTCGGCCACGGACTCGGGCCCCGGCTCGTCGGCGGCGAGCATCTCGTCGTGGGTCTCGTCGAGAAACGTGAGCCGCTTGCGCGCCCGCAGCTGATCGGTGGCCGCGTGTCGGGCGATCGCCAACAACCACGGTCGGAACCGGTCGGGCTCGCGCAGGTCGTCGAGGTGCTGGAGGGCCCGGGCGAAGGTGTCCTGGACGGCGTCGGCGGTGGCGTCGGAGTCCCCGACGAGGTGGTAGGCGACCCGGCGCACGGAGTCGACGTGCTCCCGGTAGAGGTCCGCGAACGCGCGCGTGTCACCAGACCTCACTGCGGTCACCAATTCGGCGTCCGAGCGATCCAGGGTCGGGGATCCCCGCATCACCCGTGATGGTAAGTCTTGCCCCGGTGAAATGCTCGTGTCAGGTCGTGATTTGTGACCGCGTGGTCATTGCCGAGGGCGCAGGGGGTCCCCTGGCCAGCGTGAGCGTCGCCGCCACCGGGAACGCGCCATGCGACGGTCGCCCGATACGGGGGATAGCACCAGTACCGGACGCCCGGTAGCGGCATTCCCTTGCCGCTCGCGGTGCCGCAGGCTGAGAGCATCGGTTCCGGTTTGGTGCCCGGTCCGCCAAGGAGCCCTTATGATCGTCACACATGGCTTGACGAAACGTTTCGGGAAGACGCGCGCCGTCGACGACCTCAGCTTCACGGTCACTCCGGGCGTCGTCACCGGCTTCCTCGGTCCCAACGGCTCGGGCAAGTCCACCACCATGCGCATGATCATGGGCCTCGACATTCCCGACGCCGGCCGGGCCCTGGTGAACGGGGTCCACTACCACGAGCTGCGCTGGCCGCTGCGCGAGGTGGGCGCGCTGCTCGACGCCAAGGCCTTCCACCCGGGCCGGAGTGCGCGCAACCACCTGCGGTACCTGGCCCGGACCAACGAGATCCCCGACGTTCGCGTCGACGAGGTGCTCGACGTCGTCGGGCTCACCTCGGTTGCCGACCAGCGGGCCGGGAAGTTCTCGCTCGGCATGGGGCAACGGCTCGGTATCGCCGGCGCCCTGCTCGGCGATCCCGGAGTCCTGCTCTTCGACGAGCCCGTCAACGGCCTCGACCCCGAAGGGATCCGGTGAGTCCGGCATCTGCTGCGCGACCTGGCCGCGGAGGGGCGGACCATTCTCGTCTCGAGCCACCTGATCAACGAGATGGCGCTGACGGCTGAGCGCCTGGTCGTGATCGGCCGTGGCACCCTGATCGCCGAGACGAGCGTTGACGACTTCGTCACCGGGCACCACGGCGACTCCGTTCGGATCGTGACGCCGACGCCGCAGCGCTTCGTCTCCGCGCTGGCGCGGGCGGGTGTCCGGCCCGCCGTCGACGACGACGGCGCCATCGTCGTGACGGGCCTGTCTTCGTCCGCCGTCGGCGAGCTGGCGGCCGAGCAGGAGCTCACCTTGCACGAGCTCATCCCGGTACGAGCCTCTCTCGAGGAGGTCTTCATGGAGCTCACCAGTGATTCCGTGGAGTACCGGTCACACGACCATGACCCCATGTTGACGCCCAGTGCGTTGTCGACCCGATGAAAGGACGGCGCTCGTGACCATCGCCGTTCCCACCGATACCCGGCACTGGCGGTCCGGGCTCACCCACGCCGTCCGGGCCGAATGGACGAAGCTCGCGACGGTGCGCTCCACAAAGTGGGCCCTGCTCACCGCGTTGGTCGGGACCGTCCTGGTCAGCTTCCTCTCCACGCACGGTGTCGAGCGCCACCGACCGGCCCAATTCTATGCCAGCACGGCATTCGACCCGACGAACTCCTCGTTGGCCGGGTTCGCGCTCGCATCGCTCGTCATCGGCATCTTGAGCGTGCTCGCAATGACCGGTGAGTACGGCAGCGGCACAATCCGCTCATCGCTGGCGGCAGTCCCCCGCCGCGCGACGTTCTTCGGGGCCAAGGCAATCGTCTTCGGCACCGTCGCCCTCGTCCTCGGCCTCGCTCTCAGCTTCCTTTCGTTCTCCGTCGGCCAGGCGGTCCTCGCGGGTGGCGCGCCCACCGCCAGCCTCAGCGACCCGGGTGTCCTGCGTGCACTTGTCGAATCAGGTGCGTTCTTGGCGCTCCTCGCCTTGTTCGGGGTCGGGATCGGTGCGATCATCCGCCACAGTGCGGGCGCCATCGCAACCTTCGTTGGATGCACACTGCTCCTCCCGCTGCTCCTCCACAACGTGGCCGGGAACCCGAGCCGGTTCATGCCCGTGATGCTCCTGGGGAACTCGGTCGCCGCGGTCACGCCCGTCTTCGGCGCCTTGTCCAGCACGACCGCCCTCTTGCTCATGGCGCTCTATGCGGCCGTCGCGCTGACGGCCGGTGCTGCGTTCCTCGCCCGGCGAGACGCATGATGGACGCATGATGGCGGAGCCGGCAGACGACAGCGAGGTGCGCGTCCGCCTCGGGGGCCGGGAACTGTCACTGGCCGTGAGCGAGGAGCAGATGACGGCGGCCAAGGCCGTGGCACGGCGCATCCTGCTCGAGCCCTTCACCAAGCGCCCGTGGACCGAGCTGGCGTTCTACCTCGTCTCGGGAGGCGTCGCCGTCCTCGGCCTGGCCTTCGTGGGCTTCACGATGGTGACCGGCGTGGCGCTGGCCATCACCTTCTTCGGTCTGGGGATACTCGCGCTCTCCGTCCGCAGTGCGCGGGGCTTCGGCGGTTGGAACCGGGGGCTGGCCCGCGCCATGCTCGGCGAGCAGGTCGAGGACCCGGAGCCCTTCGTCGGACGACACGGGTTCCTCGGGTGGCTGCAGTCGTCCCTGCGGGACCGGGTCGGCTGGCGGGCGGTCGGCTACCTGGCCCTCAAGGTGCCCTGGACCGTGCTCGGTGTCCTGGTCGCGGTCAGCCTGTGGTGGGACGCGTTCGCGTGCCTCCTCCGCCCCTTCTCGAGTTCGAACGGAGGCGGGCCCCCCGTCTGGGGCCTGGCACGGGTGCTGTTCTCCGGGGACTTCTTCGCGTTCGACGGCCAGGGCTTCTTCCACGGGCTCGCCGTCTTCCTGCTCGGCTTCGTCTTTCTCTTTGCGGCACCGTGGGTGATGCGAGGGTTCGTCAACGTCGACCGGCTCATGATCAACGCCCTGCTCGGGCCCGATCCGACCGCGGCCCGCCTGCGCACACTGGAGCAGGCTCGGACCCAGACGGTCGACGCGTCGGCGGCCACGCTGCGGCGGATCGAGCGCGACCTGCACGATGGCACCCAGGCCCAGCTGGTGGCCTTGGCCATGCGGCTGGGCATGGCCAAGGAGAAGCTCGAGGAGGCAGACGACGTCGATCTCGACCGGGTGCGCGAGCTCGTGGACGAGGCGCACCGGGGCGCCAAGGAGGCGATCGCCGAGCTGCGCGACATCGCCCGCGGTATCCATCCGCCCGCTCTCGACATCGGACTCGAGGGAGCACTCGCCACCCTCGCGGCGCGCAGCGCCGTGCCGACCGACCTCACCGTCGACCTGCGGGCGCGGCCCACACCCGCAATAGAGGCGATCGCCTACTTCTGCGTGGCCGAGCTCCTGGCCAACGTGGCCCAGCATGCGCACGCATCTCGGGCCACCGTCTCGTGCGCACAGCAGGGGACGTGGCTCCGCCTCGTCGTGCGCGACGACGGCAGGGGCGGGGCCGAGGTGTCCCGGCTGGGCTCCTCGTCCAGTGGCCTCGCCGGACTGACGGACCGCGTCCACGCCGTCGACGGCCGGCTCACGCTCGTCAGCCCCGTCGGCGGCCCGACCGTCGTCACCGTCGACCTCCCGCTCTCGCCGTGATGCCCTGTGCACTCCGGGTGGCCATCGCGGAGGACTCGGCCATCCTGCGCGACGGCCTGGTGCAGCTCCTGGTGGACCGTGGCTTCGTGATCACCGGCGCCGTCGCCGATCCGGCGGCGCTGCGGAGCTCCGTCGCGCAGAACCCACCCGACGTGGCCGTGATCGACATCCGCATGCCGCCGACCTTCACCGACGAGGGCCTCCGCGTCGCCCTCGAACTGCGGGCCGAGCACGAGGGTCTCGGCATCCTGCTCTTTTCGCAGTACATCGAGACCCGCTACGCCGCCGATCTCCTGGCCGACGACGCCGCCGGCATCGGCTACCTGCTCAAGGACCGGGTGGCCGACGTCAAGGACTTTGTCGAGGCACTCGAACGGGTGGCGATCGGAGGCACGGCATTGGATCCCGAAGTGGTCACCCAGCTCCTCGGAGCGACCCGGCGCGCGGGCTCGCTCTCCGTGCTCACGACCCGGGAACGCGAGGTCCTCTCACTCATGGCGGAGGGGCGGTCGAACGGGGCCATCGCCAACGCGATGGTCGTCAGCGAAGGGGCCGTCGAGAAGCACGTCGCCAACATCTTCGCCAAGCTCGATCTGCCGGTGTCGGAGAACGACCACCGTCGCGTGCTGGCGGTCCTGCGCTTCCTCGAGTCGTGATCGTCAGACGGACGCGCCGTGGGCGTCGTAACGCATACCGCGCGACGTCGCCAGGTCACGCCCGGCCTGTACCTGGAACGGGCTGATCCCGCCGGGGCTCCAGGGTCCCACCGATCCCGCCGCGACGGCGGCCTCCGACTTCGGGAGCAAGTGGAAGCGTCGCCGGAGGTCGTCACAGGTGCGGTGCGCCACGGCGAACCAGTCCAGCCGGAGGAAGTCGATGCTGTCGGAGCCGGACTCCGCGTCGTGGCAGCGGGCACCCCTCGCCATGGCGTCGGCGAGACGCACCGCCATGGCCGGGCTGGACGAGAAGTGTCCCGGCGACGACTCGAACAGTCCGGCGCCCGTGGCGAGATAGCCGGTCTCGAACAAGGCGATCACCATGGCCAGGAGCGAGAACGCGTGCATGTCGTCGTTGGCCCGGGCGATCAGACCGAACACCTCGACCTCCGATTCGACCGTCGTGCCGTAGTCCCCCAGGACGTGCACCCAGTCGTGTTGCGCGAGCAGTGGAGGCGCGGACCCCGGCGTACCCGGGAAGGTGAAACCGCGGGCCTGGTACATCTCCCACACCTTGCGCCCGATGGTGTCCCCGGGCAGGTCCTCGAGCCCGGCCCAGCGCGCCGCCAGATCGGGGTCGTTGACCGAGACCTCCCAGGCATCGTGGAGGACCCGGCTCGAGTGCAGCGCCGTGGCGGACTCCTCCTCGTGCCAGGTTCCCTCGTACCCGTTCCGCGTGAAATCGAGCGCGGCCAGACCCAGCGAGCCGGCTGCGAACTCGCGGGCGACCGGAACCATTCCCTCCTCCACCCCGAGCTCCCGCGCGAAGTCCGCCACGTTGTCGGCCACGTCCGCGGGCAGTGGATGCCGCACCAGCGCGCACAGCAGCATGAGCTGGACACCGCGCGAGCGGAACTGCAGGTCACGACGCGCCAGCGCGGCCGCCAACTCGGTCGCCTTCATCGTCGGCCGGTCGGCCACCGTCACACTGTGGCCGGTCATGGCGGGGAAGAGCGCCTCGATGAGCGCCCGCTGAATGGGCAGCAGCCCCTCGCGACCGGCCACGGCCGACGCGATCCCATCAGCCATGATCTGGCTCTCCACCGCGTCGGGCGGCACCAGGTTGACCGTCTCGACGGTGGGGAGCGGGACGGGCACGCTATCCCCGCACGGTCAGCGCGCCGCGTCGGTGGGTGACGGCGGTGCCGCGCTCTGCCCCGGAACGGCGGGACGCTTCCATGGCAGCCCGCAGAGTAACGGGAGCCGGCAGCGCGCCGTGCAGGGCTACCGGGCGCCCGCCTTCCTCCTGGCCTCGCCGGCGGCGAGGGACACCTCCTCGGCGACGGTCTCCTCGGCCGAGTGGCCCAGAACCCGCCCGGCGCGACCAGGAAGTCGATCGGCCGCTCGGCGATATCTGTGTGAGCCGCTGCGCCGGCGGATAGAAAGGAGGGGTGATGCAGGTGATCCGCGGGGGATTCGGGAGCCGGAAGACCCCGAGCGTCGGACTGGTGCTTGGTGCCGGGGGTGTCGTCGGCCAGGCCTACCAGGCGGGGGTCCTGGCGGCGCTCCAGCGTGAGGCCGGTTGGGACCCGCGCACGGCGACCATCGTCGTCGGCACCTCGGCCGGCTCGGTGACCGGCGCGGCGCTCCGCGTCGGCGTGCCCGCAACGGACCTCGCCGCCTCCATCTACGGCGTCCCCACCTCACGCCGGGGGGGCGCCATCCTGCGCCGCATCCTGCCCTCCGACGCCGGGCCGCTGCCGAGCCCGTCGGTCCGGTCGCTCCTTCGCCCCTGGAACCTTCCGTCACCGGCCCTCATCACCCGCGCCGTCCGGCGGCCGCTGGCCTTCCGGCCCGAGGTGGCGGCGATGACCCTGCTTCCCCGCGGGCAGATCGACATCTCCGAGCGGGCGCGTGGCCTCGACGAGCACATCGGGACGCGCTGGCCCGGTGGCCTGCGCATCTGCGCCGTCCGCCGGTCGGACGGCGCCCGCATCGTCTTCGGCCGGCCCGGTGACCCGCCGGCGCGTCTGGCCCCGGCCGTCCTGGCCTCGTGCGCCATTCCGGGCTACTTCCAGCCCGTGACGATCGAGGGCACCGAGTACGTCGACGGGGGCGTGCACTCGGTCACCAATGCGGACGTGCTCAGGGCCGAGGGACTCGACACGGTGGTCATCGTCTCGTCCATGTCAGCCGCCCACGGCAGTGCCAACGGCGCCGACGGCCTGCTGCGGCGCACCGTGCACCGTCGCATGGAACGGGAGATCGGCCGGCTCGAGCAGGCGGGCACTGCGGTGATCCGTCTGGAGCCCGGCCCGGAGTCGCGCCGGGTGATGGGGCTGAAAGCCATGGCCGAGGACCGGAGCCCGAGGGTGATCGAGGCCGCCTACGAAGAAACGCGGAAACGAATCCTGGCCAGTCCGTTCCTCGCTTCGTTGGGAGAGCCCGCGGCCGCCGCGAGCGCCGGCTGACCCGGGAGCGCCGGGCCACCCGGTAGTAGCCTTGGACCAACCGGCGCCCGTGAAGGGAGGGTCCATGGGTCCTGACCGCCTGAGCCCACTGGACACGTCGTTCCTGCACATCGAGGACCACGTGTCGCACATGCACATCGCGTCGGTCGCCATCTTCGAGGGCCCGCCGCCGCCGTTCGCCGACATCGTGGCCATGGTCGACGGCAAGCTCCATCTGGTCCCGCGGTACCGTCAGAAGGTCAAGTTCGTGCCGCTCGAGCTCGGGCGGCCGGTCTGGGTGGACGACCCGCATTTCAACATCGAGTACCACCTGCGCCACACCGCGCTGCCTGCCCCCGGGGGCGAGAGCGAGCTGCGCAGGCTCGTTGGCCGCGTCATGTCACAGCAACTCGACCGGTCCAAGCCGCTGTGGGAGATCTGGGTCGTCGAGGGGCTCGAGGACCGGCGCTGGGCCATGCTGGCCAAGACCCACCACGCGCTCGTCGACGGGGTGTCGGGCACCGACCTCCTGGCGGTCATCATGGACCTCAGCCCCGAGACCGAAAGGCCCGGGCCAACCGAGTGGACGCCCCGCCCGGAGCCATCGGGGCTCCAGCTCATGGTCGACGCGCTCGAGAACGTCGTGCGGTCGCCCTATGAGCAGCTCCGCGCGGCACGGGCACAGACGCGCGCCGTCCGCCGGATCGCGGGATACGCACTGGAGGTCGCCGGGGGCCTCTTCTCGTTGGGCGGGCTCGTGCGGCCGACACCGCTGTCGAGCCTCAACGGGCCGCTCGGCCCCCACCGGCGCTACGCGTGGGCGACGACGTCCGTGGACGACATCAAGCAGGTGCGCAAGGCGCTCGGCGGGACCTTCAACGACGTGGTGCTGGCCAGCATCACCAGCGGATTCCGTGATCTGCTGCTGTCGCGTGACGAGGACGTCGACCGGGTCGTGCGCACCCTCGTACCCGTCTCTGTCCGGCCGCGCGACGAGTCCGGCAAGGCAGTGGGCGACGGCACCTTCGAGAACAAGGTTTCGGCGATGTTCGCCGAGCTCCCGGTCGACATCGACGACCCCGTCCTGCGGCTGCATGCCATCACCGAGCAGATGAAGGACCTCAAGGAGTCCAGGCAGGCGGTGGCCGGAGAGGCACTGACCTCCATGTCGGGCTTTGCGCCCCCCATGCTGCTCGCCCTCGGCATGCGAATCGCCACGCGCGCCGGTCAACGCAACGTGAACACGGTCACCACCAACGTCCCGGGCCCTCAGTTCCCGCTCTACGCCGCGGGAAGGCGCATGATCCGCGCCTTCCCCTACGTGCCGCTGGCCGGGCAGATCCGACTCGGGATCGCCATCTTCTCCTACGACGGCGAGGTGAATTTCGGCATCACCGGCGACTACGACTCGACCGCGGACATCGACGTCCTCGCCGGCGGGATCGAGGACGGGATGACGCAGATGCTCAAGTCGGGATGAAACGCCGGTGTCCTGAGCCTCACCGGGCCAGGTCGGGGATGCTCGACACCTCGTCCGCGATGTACGCACGCAGGTCCGAGGCGATGACCCGCTCGACCGAGCGCCCGACGATGGGCACCCGCACCTGCAGATCGCCCTCCACCGTCACGAGCGTGCTTGCCGGGCCGTCACCGGGCTCGAAGGAGTAGGTGCCGCTGGCCCTCAGGCGGTCCGGATAGTGATCGGGCTGGACCACCCAGTCGCTGCGCGCCTCGGCGGGGCGGACCTCGGTCCGGGTGACCCACGACATCTTGGCGGGGTCGATCACGGCACGCACCGCCGACGACACCGAGCCCGTGAACGCGAAGCGGACCTCTATCACGATCCGGTCGCCCGAGACCTCGTGGTGGACGACCTCGAGCACCGCAATGTCGTCCCGGATGGGCCGATCCTGGTAGAAGGCGGGCGCGCCGTAGGCGGCGATCGCCTGCGCCGTCGGCACGGCCACCGCCTGGCGGATCGCGATCTTCACGCAGAGCCCGGGCGCGTGGAAGGCAGCCCGAGCTTGCGATGGTCCCAGCTGACGGTCCTCTCCACCAGCATCTTGACCGCCACCCGTTTGTGCAGCATGGCCTCGAGGAACGGCTTGAGCTCGTCGGAGTACGGGCCGTTGTAGCGCTCGAACACACTGAGGCCGAGTGTCCACAGCTTGTCGGGGTCGTCGACGATCTCCGCCTTCCCGACCAGCTCGACACCACGGAGCTCCTCGTAGTAGTCGCCGTCCTCGAAGAGGAGCGTGAGCCGGGGATCACGCCGGAGGTTCTGGACCTTCTGGGACTTGGCCTTCGTCTCCACCGTGACACACCCGTCCAGGAAGCCGTACCACATCGCCACCGCGTGAATGGATCCGTCGGGGGACATGGAGCACATCGTCATGGGCCGCCGCTCGGCGAGGAACGCTTCGACCTCGGCGGGCGTCATCTGTATGGCCTTGCGCTGATTCACGCCGTGGCCCATGGCCTCGGTCATTCGGGCACCTCCAAGTCGTGTTTCAGGGCAGCGTACCGTCCTGAGCAGGAGCGAAGCAGGGAAGAAGTTCATCTTCAGAACACTCGTTGGTTGCAATGGTTTCACAGCACGTTCACCTCGGCTCCGTAGCGTGACGGTCGATGGCGAGCGTTGATCAGCACATGGATCACGACGGCCGGGATCTCCGTTCCAGTCCCGCAGCCGGTCGCCATCGCGGCCAGGACACCCTGGCCGAGGTCATCACGATCCGACCGGCGCGCGCACATCGCGGCGGGCTCATCGGATTCTTGGTCACCATGACGCGGGTATTCACCTCCCCGCGTGCCCAGGCGACGTCGGTGCGATCCACCCCCCGTCGGCCGTCGTCGCCTGCTCCTCTCTCGTTCCCGCCGCCGCGGGCCCCCCACGACGCCGCCTGAGGCGGAACCGCGCGTGGCGATCGCAAACGCACCGGCGCCCAGCGGCCGCTCCCCCTCGGCCGGCCCGGGCCGGGACAATCGGCCGCTCGTTCTCGTCGTCGACGACGAGGAGTCCTACCGCCAGGCCCTGGCATCGGGCCTGGCCCGCGAGGGCTTCACGGTCGAGTCGGCCGGGGACGGCCACGAGGCGCTACGCCTGTTCCACCGCGTGCACCCCGATCTCGTGTTGCTCGACGTCATGCTGCCCGACCAGTCCGGCATCGAGATCTGTCAGCAGATGCGGAGTCTCAAGCCGGTGCCCATCATCATGGTGACCGCGCGCGATTCCGAGGTCGACATCGTGCTCGGGCTGGAGCTCGGCGCCAGCGACTACGTGGCGAAGCCGTTCCGCCTGCGCGAGCTGGTCGCCCGCATGCGGGCCGTGCTGCGCCGGGGCGTGGCGTTCGCCGAGCACCACGAGGAGGTCCTCACCGTGGGCCCGGTCCGCCTCGATGCCGGACGCCGCGAGGTGACCGTCAACGAGGTCGCGGTCGACCTGTCCCGCAAGGAGTTCGACCTCCTCGCCCTGCTGATGTCGCACAGCGGCCAGGTCGTCACCCGCGACTGGTGCATCGACCGGCTCTGGTGGGACCAGGAGCTGACGGACACCCGGACCCTCGACACCCACATCAAGCGGCTCCGGCGCAAGGTCGAGCCGGACCCGGCCAACCCCCGCCACCTGGTCACCGTGCGCGGCGTGGGCTTCCGATTCGAGGCCTAACCGGCACGACCGGGGCGCTTCGCCCTACATTGAGCGGATGCGCAAAGGCGACGTGGTCCCCGACTTCGAGCTCCCCGACCAGACGGGCACGCCACGCAGGCTCAGCGAGCTGCTCACGCGGGGTCCGGTCGTGCTCTTCTTCTACCCGGCCGCCATGACCTACGGCTGCACCAAGGAGAGCTGCCATTTCCGTGACCTGGCCGCTGAGTTCGCCGCGGTCGGGGCACAGCCCGTCGGCATCAGCGCCGACACGGTCGACAAGCAGAAGCAATTCGACGAGAAGGAGTCGCTCGGGCTCCCCCTTTTGTCGGACCCCGACCGCGCGGTGGCGGCCCAGTTCGGTGTCAAGCGCAGCGTGGGCCTCCTCAAGGTCAAGCGTTCCACCTTCGTCATCGATACCGACCGCACGATCCTCGACGTCATCCACAGCGAGGTCTCCATGGGTTCGCATGCCGACAAGGCGCTCGCACTCCTGAAGGCACGGCGCGCTGCCTGAGCGGGCCGTCGTCATCACCGGCGCCGCCTCGGGCATCGGTGCCGCCACTGCCACCCGGCTGCGCGCGGCGGGATGGCACGTCATCGGCGTCGACCGCGTGGCGGCCGACGTGGTGGCCGACCTCGGGACGGCCGAGGAGCGCGACCGGGCCGTCGCGGAGGCGGGCGAGGGCTGCGGTGGGGCGCTGAGCGGCATCGTGACGTGCGCCGGACTGGCCGGCGAGCCGGGCCGCGCCGGGTCGCTGCTCGCGTCCGTGAACTACTTCGGCACCGTTGACGTTCTCGAGGGTCTGCGCCCCCTCCTGGCACCGGGGGGTGCGGCCGTGGCCATCAGCTCGAACTCCACGACGGTCCAGCCGGGCGTCCCCGCCGACCTCGTCGAGGCCTGCCTGGAGCACGACGAGGAGCTGAGCAGGCGCATCGCCGACGCCAGGGGTTCCATGGTGACGTACCCGGCCACCAAGCTGGCGGTGGCCCACTGGGTCCGGCGGGCGGCGACGGGGCCCGAGTGGGCCGGGGCCGGGCTCAGGCTCAACGCCATCGCCCCCGGCATGATCGACACCCCGATGGTGGCGGCCATGCGGGCCGATCCGGAGACGGGCCCCCTCCTCGACATGCTCCCGATCCCGGTCGGGCGCCCGGGCCGGGCCGAGGAGATCGCAGCCCTGGTGGAGTTCCTGCTCGGGCCCGACGGTGGGTTCTTCTGCGGATCGGTCGTCTTCTGTGACGGCGGGAGCGACGCCCTCCTGCGCACCGGCGACTGGCCCGCCGCCTGGGACATCTCGGTCCGGGACCTCGGCCGGCAGCTCTCCTGACCGCCCGCGGCCCCAGACCGCGCTCCGCACCGCCGAACCTAGGCTGCTGCCATGCCGGGCCGGATCCTGGTGGATACCACCCCGCTGCGCGAGGGCCGCGACTTCCGGCTCCTCTTCACCGGCCAGCTCATCTCCATGTTGGGGACGCAGCTCACCGTGGTGGCCATCCCCTATCAGGTGTATTCCATGACCCACTCGTCCCTCCAGGTCGGCGCCATCAGCCTGGCTCAGCTGATCCCCTTCCTCGCCGGGGCCCTCTCCGCCGGGCCGATCGGCGACGTGATCGACCGGCGCCGGATCATGGTCTGGACGGCCGTGGGCATGACGCTCACCAGCGGGGCCATGGCGGTCAACGCCGCGGTGGCGCATCCGTCGCTCGCCGTGCTCTACGTCGTCAGCTCCCTCGCCGCCGGCCTGATGGGCTTCTCCAGTACGGCCCGGATGGCGTCGGTCCCCGGCCTGGTCGAACGCCGCCACCTGACCGCCGCCTTCGCGCTGATGCAGATCATCATCCAGGTGGGGACCGTCGTCGGTCCTGCGCTCTCCGGCATCCTGCTCCGCGTCGGTTTGCCGCTCGTCTACTCGCTCGATGCGGTCTCGTTCGTGGCGGCCTGCACCGCCTCCATCATGCTCCGGCCCATTCCCCCGGCCGAGGGCGCCGGGGGGCTCTCGCCGTGGGAGTCGACCAAGGAGGGCCTGCGCTACCTGCGCACGCGCCAGGCTCTCCAGGGTGTCTACCTGATCGACATCAACGCCATGGTGTTCGGCATGCCCCGGGCGCTGTTTCCCGCCATGGCGGGCTCGGTGTTCGGTGGCGGCACGGTCACCCTCGGCTTCCTCTACGCCGCGCCGGGTGTGGGCGCGCTGATCGGCGCGGTGACCACGGGCTGGGTCGCGCACCTGCGCCGCCAGGGTTGGGCGGTGATCGTGGCGGTGTCCGTGTGGGGCGCCGCCATCGCCGTGTTCGGCCTGGTCGACACGCTCTGGGTCGGCCTCTCCCTGCTCGCCGTGGCGGGCTGGGCCGACGTGATCTCCGCCGTCCTGCGCAACACGATGCTGCAGTCCTCGATCCCCGAGCGCTTCCGTAGCCGCATGTCCTCCATTCAGATGGCGGTCGTGCAAGGTGGGCCCCGCGTCGGCGACATGGAGTCGGGCGCGGTGGCCACGCTGACCAGCGTGGAGTTCTCGGTGGTCTCGGGCGGGCTCGCCTGCATCGTCGGCGCCGCGGTCGTCGGTGCGATCATGCCGGCTTTCCGCCACTACCAGGCCGGTGAGATCGACGAGGCGCCCGTATGATCCGGTCGTGAGCAATACCTTCGCGGAGGCCACCTGGGGCGAGGTCGATCCGGGAGCGCTCGCCCGCATCGTCGTCGTCTCACCGCACTTCGACGACGCCGCCATGGGGGCGGGTCACCTGCTCGGCAGCTACCAGGACACCACCGTCGTGACGGTGCTGGCCGGCCGGCCACCGGCCTACCCCGAGGAACCGACCGAGTGGGACGCACTGGGCGGCTTCGTCGCGGGTGACGACATCGTGTCGGTTCGCCGCGACGAGGACGTGGCCGCGATGTCGGTGCTCGAGTCGGGCTACACCTGGCTCGACTTTGCCGACCACCAGTACCTCAGGCCCGAGGAACGGCCCAAGCCGGACAGCGTGGCACCCGTGCTCGGGGCCGCCATCGCCGACATCGATCCCACTGCGGTGTTCTTCCCCATGGGGTTGGGCAACCCCGACCACGTGATGGTGCACGAGGCCGCGCTCCGGGTGCGCGAGGAGCATCCCGACCGTGCCTGGTTCTGCTACGAGGACCACGGCTACAAACACATCCCGGGCCTGCTGGCCTGGCGGGTCGCCAAGCTGCTGCGCTCGCACCCGTGGCCGACACCGGCCATCGTGCCGCACGTCCCCGACGAGGAGCGCAAGCGCCGCGCCATCTGGTCCTATACGTCGCAGATCCCGCCCCTCGAGCGCGACCACGCCCTCACGGCGCGCATGGAGGGTCGGGTGCCCGAGCAGTTCTGGCGGCTGGCGCCGCCACCGCGGGGGTGGGAGGCACTGGCGGACTTCATATGACCCGGGCGCGGGACGGTGTGGACCAGGCCCTCGACGCACTCCTGCAGTAGGAAATCCGCCCCTCGGGGCCGCCTCACGGTGAATTCCGGCCCAAAGAGGGACGTTCAGCCCTACCGCGCCGACTTTCCGACACGCCACCATCGAGAGGTGGTCATGTACGTAGACCTCCTGACGCAGGCCCTTGGCAAATGTGAGGAAGGGCGCAGGTCCGACGACCTGCTGCTGGCCGACCTCGTGCAGTCCCGGGCCAGGCTTCGTGCGGGACGCAGCAAGGTCCCCCTCCACGAGGCCCTGGCCCGGGAGGTCTCGTACGACGGCGCTCTCATCCGGCTCTGCCGATCGCTCAGCCTCGAGACCGAGCCCGGATGCTTCGCCGACCCGGCACGCGAGCGCGCCCGGCTCGAGCGAGAGTTGTCCCGGCACGGCATCTCGCTCCCGCCCGAGCCGGAGCCGCAGCTGCAACCCGCCTGACCGCGCCGGGCTTCGCGCGGCGGCGCCGGCGGGGGGCGATGAGATCGTGGGGGTCAGACGGCGGTGGCCGCTTCTTCTGCAGTGCCGGACGCGAGCGACCCGACCAGGACCTCCGCACTCAGCGGGCCGGCGACCACATGACACGCCGGCAGCTCGGCGGACCACTGCGCCGCCGAATCCCTGCGGGCCACGACGACGACCCTTGTGCCTGTCGCGACGGCGTCCAGTGCGCGCGCGACCTCCCGACATCGCCCGTCCCTCAGGTCCAGAGCGCTCACCACGGCGTCGGCCTGGTCGATGAGCGGGCAGCTTCCGGTCGCGGTCAAGGTGCACCGGGGCGAGAACCCGCCGTCCGGGCCCGGACACCACATGGTCCGGTAGCCGTGACGTTCCAGCACCTTGTAGGCGGCGTGGGCCTCGGCACCGTCGGGTGACTCGAACAGGACACTGGGCCGGGCGTCAGCGGCCCCGGGCTCGCCCGGCCAGGCCTCCGCAAAGTCCTCGCCCAGCGGTCGACGCATGCAACTCCAGGCCATGGTGGCCTCCCTCCCGTGCCGAGGCCCGACTGCGCCTCGTCCGGCTTATCGTAGCATTTCTACAGTTAGGATATATAGGTTAACGACCCGGGTCAGTCTCCGCCCGGGCCGAGACCCCGCACCGGCTCCGCCACCGGGTGGCTCGAAGGAGAATGGAGCAGATGAAACTCACGCCGACGAACCGCACGGACTACGGGATCCGGGCTCTGATCTACCTGGCCAACCATCCGGGGACCCACGCCAAGGCGGCAGACATCGGCGCGGTCATGGGGGTCCCGACCGGCTTCCTGCACCAGGTGCTCCAGGAGCTCCAACGCGCCCGGCTGGTGAGCTCGCGGTCGGGCCCCGCGGGCGGGTACATGCTGGCCCGGGCACCCGAGGACATCACCATCCTCGAGATCGTCGAGACCCTCGAGGGGCCGATCCAGACGTCGGAGTGCGCGCTGCGCGGTGGGCCGTGCCACTGGGACCAGGTCTGCGCCCTGCACTGGGTGTGGTCTTCGGCGCGGACGGCGCTGAGCGACAGCCTGCGTGCTGCCACCCTGGCTCGCGTGGCCGCCGACGACCGCTCCCTGGCCGAGGGCTCGGTCCCCGTCCCGGCGGACTCCCACCGGCACCCCAGCCCCTGAGCGCCACCGCGGAACCGACGGCGACCCGTCACTAGAGTCGACGGCGGTGCCAGGGGACGAAGAGCGGTCGGTGGAGGTCGACGGTCGCGAGCTGCGCATCTCGCGGCCGGACAAGGAGTACTTCCCCGGCCTGGGCGCCACCAAGTTCGACCTCGTCTCGTACTACCTCGAGGTGGGCGACCACCTCCTCAACACGGCGGGCGGCCGCCCCGCCATGCTGCAGCGCTTCCCCGAAGGTGCCGGCGGCAAGTCCTTCTACCAGAAGCGGATCCCCAACGGCGCGCCCGACTGGTTGCAGTCCACGACCGTCGCCACCCCGAACGGCACGACGTCCAACGCGCTCGTGGTGGCCGACATCGCCCACGTCGTGTGGGCCGTGAATATCGGCTGCCTGGGCCTGCACCTGTGGCCCTATCTGGCCGCGGACCCGTCCCATGCCGACGAGCTGCGCATCGACCTCGACCCGACGAAGGGCATCGGCTTCGACGAGGTACGCGCGGCGGCCCTGTACTGCCGCGACGTGCTGGACGAGGTCGGGGTAGAGGGCCACCCCAAGACGTCGGGCAGCAACGGGCTCCACGTCTACGTCCGCCTCGAGCCGCGGTGGGACTCGGTAGAGGTCCGCTCCGCGGCGGTGGCCCTCGCCCGCGAGCTCGAGCGGCGGCACCCCGACGAGGTCACGGCGAACTGGTGGAAGGAGGAGCGGGGCAGCCGGGTCTTCGTCGACTTCAACCAGAACGCGCCCCACAAGACGGTGTTCGGCGCATGGTTCGCCCGGCCTCGCGTCGGCGGGCAGGTGTCGACGCCCCTCTCCTGGGAGGAGGTCGAGACGGTGGTGTCCGACGACCTGACCATCCGCACCGTGCCGGACCTGGTGCGGCGGCGGGGCGACCCGTGGGCCGACATCGCGGCACGGCCCCAGTCGCTCGAGCCACTGCTGGCGCTCGCCGAACGGGACAAGGCCGCCGGGCTGCGCGACGCACCCTGGCCACCGCAGTACCCGAAGATGCCCGACGAGCCGCCTCGGGTGGCTCCGAGCCGGGCCAAGAAGACCTGACGCATGGACCCGCTCGACGCGCTGGACCAGATCGCCTTCCGCCTGGAGCGCAGTGGCGCCGACACCTACAAGGTGCGGGCCTTCCGGCACGCGGCGCGGGCGATCGCGTCCGTCCCGCCCGACGAGCTGGCCGCGCTCGCCGAGGCGGGGCATCTGCAGCGCATCGAGGGCGTGGGCAAGTCGACCGCGCAGGTGATCGCGGAGGCTCTCCGGGGCGGCGTCCCCGCCTACCTCGCCAAGCTCGAGGACCTGCCGGACGACCTCGAGCTGGACGGACCCGCGGCGGACCTCCTCCAGTCGCTGCGCGGCGACTGCCACTCGCACTCGGACTGGTCCGACGGCGGCAGCCCTATCCGCGAGATGGCGGAGACGGCGCAGGACCTCGGCCGTGAGTACCTGGTGCTGACCGACCACAGCGCGCGTCTCACCGTCGCCCACGGCCTGAACGAGGAACGCCTCCGCCAGCAGCTCGACGTGCTCGCCGAGCTCAACGAAGACCTGGCGCCGTTCCGTATCCTCACCGGCATGGAGGTGGACATCCTGGAGGACGGCTCGCTCGACCTGGACCTCGACCTCCTCTCGGAGCTCGACGTGGTCGTGGCCAGCGTGCACTCCAAGCTCCGCATGGAGTCGCCCCAGATGACGGACCGAATGCTGGCTGCCATCGAGAGCCCGCACACCGACATCCTCGGCCACTGCACCGGCCGCCTGATCACCGGCCGGGGCCGGCCGCAGTCCTCCTTCGACGCGGGAGCCGTGTTCGCCGCCTGTGCCCGTACCGGGACGGCGGTGGAGATCAACTCCCGGCCCGAGCGCCAGGATCCGCCCGAAGACCTGCTGCGCCAGGCCGTCGGCCTGCAATGCTCCTTCGCCATCGACACCGACGCCCACGCGCCCGGGCAGCTCGGCTGGCTCGGCCGTGGCTGCCGCAACGCCGTCGCCGCCGGCGTGCCGTTCGAGCGCATCGTCAACCGCCAGCCGGTGGCCGGGCTCCTCGACTGGGCGACCTCACACGGGGCGGCGGCGTGACCCTGCCCGTCGGTTCGCCCATCGCCCCCATGCTGGCCAAGCTGACCCGGGAGCTGCCGCGTGCCCCGGGACTGTTCTACGAGCCCAAGTGGGACGGGTTCCGCTGCATCGTCTTCCGCGACGGTGACGACGTCACCCTCGGCAGCCGCAACGAGAAACCGCTCACCCGCTACTTTCCCGAACTCGTCGAGGCGCTCCTCCGGGAGCTGCCGGCGCGCTGCGTGCTCGACGGCGAGATCGTCATCGCGGGTCCGCGCGGGCTCGACTTCGACGCCCTCTCCCAACGGATCCACCCCGCCGAGAAGCGCATCCGCCAGCTCGCCGAGTCGACACCGGCCTCGTTCGTGGCCTTCGACCTCTTGGCTCACGACGACACGTCCCTCATGGAGACGCCCTACGCCCAGCGGCGCAAGACGCTCGAGAAGCTGCTCCGCAAGGTGCGCCCGCCGGTGCACGTCACGCCGGCCACCCAGGACCCCGACATCGCCACCGACTGGTTCGCGCGGTTCGAGGGTGCCGGACTCGATGGCGTCGTGGCCAAGCCGTCGGACCTGCACTATCTGCCGGACAAGCGGGTGATGCTCAAGGTCAAGCACCAGCGCACCGCTGACTGCGTCGTGGCGGGCTACCGGACGCACAAGGACGGCGCCGGGGTGGGATCACTGCTGCTCGGCCTGTTCGACTCCTCGGGAACGCTGCATCACGTCGGTGTCGCCTCGGGCTTCAGCGTGGCGCGGCGGCGCGAGCTGGTGGACGAGCTCGAGCCGTACCGGGCCGACGCCCGGACAGGTCACCCGTGGGCGGTCTGGGCCGACGCGGCGGGCCGCGCACCCGGCGGGATGAACCGGTGGAACGCCGGCAAGGACATGACATGGGACCCACTGCGACCCGAGGCGGTGTGCGAGGTGTCCTACGACCACCTCCAGGGGGACCGCTTCCGCCATGCCACCTCGTTCCAGCGCTGGCGCCCGGACCGGGAGGCCGCATCGTGCACCTACGACCAGCTGGACACGCCCGTCCCCTACGAGCTGGCCAATGTCTTCGGCACCTGGTGAGCGCCGGCGCCGGCGGGGCGCTGGGCGTGGCGCGGTCGGTGGGCCCGGAGCACCCGCCGGGTCTCGGCCCGGCCCGACCGCATGAAGACCGGCCACTCGGAGAGATCGAGAAACTGGCGGTAGAACCCGACGCCGCGGACTTTCTCGTAGGGGACGGGCTCAATCATCAGGACCTCGGTGGCAGCACGCAGCCGGCGCAGATTGACCCGGGCCAGCTCGCTCTGCTGACAGGTCCGCACCTGGCTCGCCACGTAGAGGATGCTGGCCCGCCGGCCCTCCCACCCGGTCGCGTCCTCTCCGGCAAACTCGGAAGGGTAGAAGCCGTTGATCGCGAGCGCGGTGTCGCACGGCTCCTCCAGCTCGAGCACGGGACGTACCGGGAAGATGTCGACGAGTCCGCCGTCGCACCAGGATTCGCCGTCGAGCGGAACGGGCTCGACGAACAGCGGGAGGGCGATCGCCATGCGGATGGCCCGGGCCACCGTCAGGTCCGGGTGCGTCCTGGGGCCGACGTAGTCGAGTCGGTTCTTCTCGACGCTCCATATCGGCGCGTAGGCCGGGATCTCCAACTGTGCCAGGGTCATGTCCCCCAGCAGGCGCCGGAAGGTCGCCTCAATCCGTTCCCCCCTGATGATGCCGGCGAAGCCGCGCCCGGCCGTCGGCACCAACGAGGACAGCCGGCGCCAGTCGACGTCGACGTAGTCCGCCGGCTCGAACGCGAGCAGGAACTCGGCTACCTCCGCGGCGGGGATGCCCGCGGCCACGGGGAACCCGAAGAGGGCCGATCCCGAGCAGAGGGAGATCACCGCCGGCCGCACGCCGGCCTCCTCCAGTGCGCGCGCCGCGCCGACGACCGAGGCCAGGGCGCCGCTGCCGCCGGTCGCCATGAGCGCCAGCCGCCTCCCCTCGAGCCAATCGACGCGCAGGGGTTGGGAGGGCGGGAACGGCCGCAGTTCCACGGGCCGGGGCCGCTCGCCCGGCAGCTTCAGGGCGGCGCGGCGCACGTCGTCCAGTAGGCCGGTGTCGTCGCGGATGCCGTCGATCCACGAGCGTGCCGCCGTGATCACGTCGAAGTACTGGCGCAGCCGGAACACATCGAGCACGCCGCTCAGCACGGGACCGTCGCGTCTTCCGGGCGGGCCGCGCCGATGACTTCGGCGAACCCCTCCGACAGGCACTCGAACAGCACCTCGTCGTCGGGCACCGCAGTCGTGTCCACCGTGATGCCGATGCAGCACGACCCGTCGTAGGAAAAGAGTGTGGCATTCATGGCGGCCCCGATGGTGGGACCGAAGGCGTAGTAGCCCGTGACCCGCGCCCCGCACAGGAAGATCGGGTACGGGAATCCCGGGACATCGCTGGCCAAGAAGTCCACGTGCTTGAGCATGCTGCCGATGACCGTGTTGGGCACGAGGTTGAGTGCGCCTGCAATGGCGTCGGTGAAGGCCAGCGACCGCTCGGCGCGAGCGGCCCGGCAGCGGACGCCGATGGTGCGCATGCGGCTGACCGGGTCTGCGGTGGCGAGAGGTACCCGCAATCGCTGCAGGGTGATCCTGTTGCCGCCCGGCGGGTCGTCGGCCTTGCGGATGCTGATGGGCAACGTCACCGTCAGCTCGGCGACGGTCGCGCCGTGGCGCTCGTGGTAGCGACGCAGGCCGCCCGTGACTCCGGCCATGAAGCTGTCGTTGAGCGTCCCGCCGGCGGCTGCGCCCGCCTGCTTCAGCTCGTCCAGACCCACCGTGATCGTGTGCAGGACGCGTCCGGGCCCGCGCTCGGTCATGACCGGCGACAGCACCTCGGGGAGCGGCTGCACCGTGCGTCCGATGGAGCGGGCGGTCTCCACGACGTCCGCGCCGGTGCCGAAGGGATGGCGCACGATCCTGGCTGCCGCGCTCGGCGCGAGCTTGGCGGCCCGGAGGAGTCCGTCGCGCAGACGGGAGGCACGGTCGCCCAGGGCCTGGACCACGAGGCGCTGAGTGCCGAGCCGCTCACCGCTCGGCGCCGACGGCAGAGGATCGCTGACGGTGTGGTCCGCCTCCGCGTCGAAGAGCGCCAGAGCGAGCTGCACGCCCCCGATCCCGTCGGTCAGGGAGTGGTGCATCTTCATGATGATGGCGGCCCCGCCGTGCTCGAGGCCCTCGACCAGCGTGAACTCCCACAGCGGGCGCGTACGGTCGAAGCCGCTCATGGCGGCCAGCGCCGCCAGTGCCAGCACCTCGTCGTGGCCGTGCGGCGCCGGGGCACCGACCCGGCGCAGGTGCCAGGCAACGTCGAAGTGTGCGTCGGTCGTCCAGCGCGGCGTGGCCAGGTGCGCGGGCACCTCGACGGGGCGCTGCCGGAACGAGGGGATCTGGCGGGTCGCCCTCTCCAGCCGTCGAACCAGGTCCTCCCAGGCGGGAGCGGTCTCCAGCCAGGCGACGCCGACCACGGTCGAACGCAATTCGGGATCGCTCTCCATGTACCAGGTGAATGCGTCGTTCTGGCGCATGAATGACGAGGTCCTCATCACTCCAGCTATCCACGCCGTCTCGGGGGCGTCTAGAGAACAAGGTCACACGTGCCCGGGCGCCCGCCGTGTCTCGGCGGGTTTCTCAATCCAGCAGGTCGGGGTCGGCGGCGAGCTCGGCCCGCACCGCGGCCTCCCAGAAGCCGATGAAGCCCTCGCCGTCGCTCCCGGCCATGAAGTCGATGAAGCCCTGCGGCACCCTCGATTCCCCCGATCCTCCGGCGGCGCGGGCGTACCAGGCGTGCTGGCACCGCTGTTCGAGCGCCACCGCGCGCTGGTGGACGGCCCGGGCCGAGCCCCCCAGCACGAACACGCCGTGCCCGGCGAGCAGCGCCATGGAGGACGAACCCATCTGTCCCACGGCTCGGCGCGCGCTCGCGGGGTCGTTGACCGGTCCCTCGTACTCGTCGACCATCGCCAGGGTGCCGCCGCCGAGCGCCGAGCTCTGGTCGAGGATCGGGGGCAGCTCGGCCAGGTCGGCCCACACGGTGCCGAAGAGCGGGTGGTTGTGCAGTGCCCAGCCCACGTCCGACCGCATCTTGTGCAGCTCCAGGTGGAGGGGGATGCCGAGCGGGACGGGCCAGTCCCCCTCGAGCACCCGACCGTCGAGGTCGATGCGCAACACCTGCGACGGCCGCAGCTCGGCCCACGTGAGCAGCCACGGGTTGCACAGCAGGGTGCCGTCGCCCAGGTTCACCGTGATGTGGCCGGCCAGGTGGTCGTTGTAGCCCTCGCGCCATAGCGCCCGGGCCAGGACGACGAGCTCCTCTCGTGGTGTCAGGTCCGGCATCAACTTCTCGGCGGTCGGCGTGAACATGGTCGCCCCTTTCAGCGCGGCAGGATCGTGTCGGGCAGCGGGTGCCGGTAGAGCGCCGCCGCGTTCAGGCAGCACATGGCGCGCAGCTCGTCGGCGGGGATATGACCCCAGCACCGCTCTATGACGGCCTGGGTATCGGGCCAGGTGCTGTCGCCGTGCGGGTAGTCGACCTCCACCATGATGTGGTCGACCCCGATGGCGTGACGGGTGTCGATGGTCGAGGGGTCGTCGATCGTGCAGAACCAGAAGTTGCGCCGCAGCACGTCGGCGGGGCGCACCTCCCAGCCCCGGCCGTAGCCGGAGCGGTCGACGATGTTCTCCAGGCGGTCGACGAGCATGGCGACCCATCCGATGCCGCCCTCGCTCATGGCGATCTTGAGGGTGGGGTGGCGCAGGGCGTAGCCCGACCACAGCCACTCTGCGCAGGCGGTGAGCGACAGCTGCCCGAAGAGCGTGGCGCCGAGGTGCAGCGAATCGATACCCGCCCCGGGCGGCGCCGGCGTGAGGCCCGAGCTGCCGACGTGGAGCGAGACGACGGTCTCGGTCTCGACCACCGCCTCCATGATGGGGTCCCAGTGCGCACGGTCCCACAGCGAGGGCAGCCCGATCTCGTGCGGCCGCTCGGGAAGGGTGACCGACGTGAAGCCGCGCTCGGCGTTGCGGCGGAGCTCGGCCACCGCCAGCGTCGGGTCGGCCAGGTAGGTGATCCCGAGGGGCACGATGCGCTCGGGGTGCGGCGTGTACCACTCCTCGAAGAGCCAGTCGTTCCAGGCCCGGACGCAGGCGAGGCCGAGGTCGCGGTCCTTGGCGTCGAAGAAGACGCGGCCGCAGAAGCCCGTGATCATCGAAGGGAAGTTCACCGAGGCCCGCACGCCGTTGATGTCCATGTCGCGCACACGGGCGTCGACGTCGTAGCAGCCGGGGCGCATCTGGTCGAAGCGGAAGGGCTCCAGGCCGTACGTCTCGGGCCGGCGCCCGGCCACCGCGTTCATGCCGACCTGGCTGTAGCGCTCGCCCTCGAACTCCCACACCTGGTGCCCCTTCGGCGTCTCGACGATGCGGGGGGCGCGGTCCTGGAGCGCCGGGGGGAGCCGTCCCTCGAACATGTGGGGGGGTTCGACCACGTGGTCGTCGACCGAGATCACCGTGTAGCGCACTTCCCGTGGCTCGGGCTCGGGGAGGAAGAGATCGTCCGCGGGCACGTCCGGAGTATGCCCGACGCCGCGTCACCGCGCCCGTGGCGGTCCCCCTCTTGCGCCCCACTCCCGTGGATACTGGTCGAACCGGGGTACAGGAGGACGTCTGATTGCTCTCGTGATGGTGTCGACGTTCGTGGTCCTGGGTCTCGGCGTCCTCGTGGCCGGGCTCCTGCGCAGCCACTCCGACATCCTGCGGTCCCTCCACGAGCTCGGGGCCGGCGTCGGCGACCCGGCGCCGGGGGCGGACGGGCAACCGGTGCCCGCGGGACCCGCCCCGGTCGTCATGGGACCGACCGCGGGCACACCGGCCCTGGGTGACGCGGCGACGGTGGCGGGCGTGACCCCGGCCGGCGACGCACGCGCCGTCGCGGTGGCCAACAGCGACCGGCTCACGCTGCTCGGGTTCCTCTCCTCCGGCTGCGCGACGTGCGCCGCGTTCTGGGAGGCCTGCAGACACCCGGGGTGATGGACCTGCCCGACGGCACCCGGGTGGTGATCGTCACCAAGGGACCCGACCGCGAGGTGCCGGCCGAGGTGCGGGCACGGGCGACGGGGCGCATCCCGGTCGTGGTCCTGCTCGTCCTCGCCACCACCGTCACCACGGTCATGGTGACGAGAGCGCGGTCGCCGCGCTGCCCTGCGTCGCTGAAGGTGGCCGTCAGGGATGATGCCCCCACCCGGCAGGGGCCGGTAGGGTCGCCCCATCGCCTCTGACGACGCGGCACCCGAGGGACCGACCCCGCACACCCGCCTCCTGCTGGCCGACGTGGACGGGACGCTGGTCACCCAGGACAAAGTCCTTACTGACCGCGCCATCGCCGCCGTCCACCGCCTGCACGACGCGGACGTCCTCTTCGCCGTCACGAGCGGCCGGCCCCCGCGGGGCATGCACATGCTCGTGGAGCCGCTCGACCTCCAGACGCCGATAGCCGCCTTCAACGGTGGGGAGATCGTGGACCGGGCCATGACGGTGTTGGAGGAGCGGGCGCTGCCCGAGCACATCGTGGTCCCCGTCGCCGACCACATGGCCTCGTTCCATCTCGACGTCTGGGTCTACCGCGGCACGCAGTGGTATGTGACCGACCCCAAGGGGCCCCACGTCGACCGCGAGGCCTGGACGGTCAAGTTCGAGCCGACGGTCATGCACGGGCTCGACGGGCTCACCGACGGAGTGGTCAAGCTGGTGGGCGTCAGCGACGACCCAGCAGCCATCGACGCCGCGAGCACCGGCGTCTGTGAGGCGTTCGGCGACCACGTGACGGCGGCCGCTTCCCAGCCCTACTACCTCGACGTCACGCACCCGCAGGCCAACAAGGGCTCCGTGGCGCACTACCTGGCCCGCCGCTACCACCTCGAGCCCGAGGAGATCGCGACCATCGGCGACATGCCCAACGACATCTTGATGTTCGCCCACTCGGGACTCAGCATCGCCATGGGGAACGCCGACCCCCAGGTGAAGCGGGCGGCGCGGCGGGTCACGAAGAGCAACGAAGCAGAGGGCTTCGCGTACGCCGTGGAGCGCTTCGTGCTCCCGGCGACCGCTCCTACACCCCCCGGTGGTTCTCGAAGCGCGCGTACTGCTTGAGAAAGAGCAGGTTGGCCTTCCCGGTCGGCCCGTTGCGGTGCTTGGCCACCTCTATCAGCGCGTCGTCGGCCCGGTCGATCGGCACCTCGTCGTTGTACTCGGACTCGCGGTAGATGAAGAGGACGACGTCCGCATCCTGCTCGAGCGATCCCGACTCGCGCAGGTCCGAGAGCTGTGGCGTCTTGTCCTGCCGGGACTCGAGGTTCCGGGAGAGCTGGGAGAGGGCCACCACGGGTACCTCCAGCTCGCGGGCCAGGATCTTGAGGCCGCGACTGATCTCGGCCACCTCGGTCTGGCGGTTCTCCGCCTTGCCCCGGCCCGTCATCAGCTGGAGGTAGTCGACGACGACGAGGCCCAGGTCGCCCTCGGACTTCTTGAGGCGGCGGGCCCGGGCCCGGATGTCCATCACCGTCACGTTGGGGTTGTCGTCGATGAAGATGGGCGCGCTCGACAACCGGGTGACGGCCATCCCGATCTTGCTCCAGTCCTGGCTGCGGATCCGTCCGGTCTGCAGGCTCTGGCCGTTCACCTCGGCCTCCGAGGCCAGCAGGCGCTGGGTGAGCTCCAGGTGGCCCATCTCGAGCGAAAAGAGGAGCGCCGGTCGCTGGACGGCCATCCCGACGTTGGCGAGGACCCCCAGCGCGAAGCTCGTCTTCCCCATGCCGGGGCGGGCGCCGACGATGTTGAGCGAGGAGGGTTGGAAGCCGAGCAGGATCCGGTCCAGCTCGTGGTACCCCGTTGCCACGCCGGTGATGTGCGAACCGCGTTGGCCCAGCTCCTCGATGCGGTCCAGCCCCTTCCCCAGCAGCTCGTGCAGCGGCGCCATGGTGTCGGCGGTGCGGCGCTCGCCCACGTCGAAGACCAGCTGTTCCGCCACGTCGACCGCCGCCTTGACGTCCTCCGGGACCGAGTAGCCGATGTCGGCGATCTCCCCCGCCACGCCGATGAGCTTGCGCAGCAGTGCGTGCTCCTCGACGATCTCGGCATAGTGCCGCGCGTTGGCGATGGACGGCGTGTTGGCCTGCAGCGAGATGAAGATGGAAGGGTCGCCGACCTGCTCGAGCACACCCGACCGCTTCAGCTCGTCGGTCACGGTCACCGCGTCGATAGCCTCGCCCCGCTCCATGAGGGCCCGTATTGCACCGAAGATGTGCCCGTGCGCCGGCTTGTAGAAGTCACCCGCCGAGCACTTCTCGATCCCGACGGACGCGGCGTCGTTCGACAGCAGCATGGCGCCGAGCAGCGACTCCTCGGCCTCGAGGTCGTGGGGCGGCACGCGCGCGCCGCTCGGGGGAAGCGGGGCCGCTCGCAGCGGCCGCGGGCGGGTGTCGTCAAAGGCTTGGACCACGGCTCCCCTACTCTGACGGCCCGGAGCTGGGGAACGTAAGAGCGAACTTGCTGTGGGTAACGCCCCCCGTCGTGTGGGTAAGGGTGGGGGTAAGCCCGGGTCCGCTGTGGATAAGCCGTGTACGAAGGGTCGGGCCTGGGAACACGGATCGGCGCGCCATCGGCATCACCCCGACATGATGGACACGGGGCTGTGACAGCGCCGTAGAGCCGGCGGCGCTCAGGAGGCGGGGCTCACCTCGACCGTCACCACCACCTCGACGTCGCGGAACAACTGGACGGGCACCTCGAAGGTCCCGGTCTCCTTGATGTGCTCGGAAAGGGTGACATGCCTGCGGTCCACCTCGACGCCCTTGGCGGCACGGATCGCCTCGACCACGTCGGCCGGGCCGATGGAACCGAAGAGCCTGCCGCCCCCGGCCGCCCGGGCCGTGATCGGGACGACGGCGCCGGCCAGGAGCGATGCCTGGGCCTCGGCCGCACTGCGGTCCTGGGCCTCACGCAGGTCGCGGCCACGGCGCATCAGCCCGGCCTGGCCCTCGACGCCGTCGGTGGCCACGATGGCCCGACCCTCGGGCAGCAGGAAATTGCGGGCGAACCCGCCGGCCACCTTGACGATGTCACCCCGGCGCCCGACGCCGTCGACGTCGTCCCGCAGGAGCACCCTCACTCGTCACCACCTGGTGTGACGGCGCCCTCGGCGGCGGCACCCTCGACCAGCTCCTCGACGAGCTCGGCGACCTCCTCGACGACGGCCGACTCCGTGCCGGGATCCGAAGGCGCTGCGGTGTCGTCGAGCACCTCGACCGCGACCGCCGGACGCCGCGCCTCGGCCGGCAGGGTGTCGCCCAGTGTCCGCTCTGCCCGGTCGCGACCGCCGCGACCGCCCGGGCGCTCGGTGACCGTGCGCTGCGTATAGGGCAGCAGCACGAGCTCGCGCGCCGTCTTGATGGCCTGGGCCAGGGCCCGTTGGTGCTGGGCGCAGTTGCCGGTCACCCGCCGCGAGCGGATCTTGCCCCGGTCGCTCATGTACTTGCGCAGCATCGGGACGTCCTTGTAGTCCACCCACTCGACCTTGTCCCGGCACAGCGCGCAGGGCTTCTTCTTGACCCGGCGACCCAGGTCCTTCGGGGCGCGGCGGGCCGCGGTCCCCCCGCGTTGGTTGTTGCGTGCCATCAGAAGGGCTCCTCGTCGAATCCGTAACCGCCGCCGGCATCGGCGACGGGCGCCGCGGGTGCCGGCGCCGGTGCGGGCGCCTGTTGCCGGCCCCCGCCCCCGCCCCGTGCGGACCCCTCGCCGGGACCGCGGCGCTCGTTCTTGGTGATCTGCGCGGTGGCCCACCGCAGGGAGGGGCCGATCTCGTCCGCCACCACCTCGACCTTGGAACGCCGATCACCCTCCTGGGTCTCCCAGCTGCGCTGCTCGAGCCGGCCGGCCACCATGACCCGCGCGCCCCGGGTGATGGTCTCGCTCACGTTCTCGGCCATCTCGCGCCAGCACACGACGTCGAAGAACGACGTCGCCTCCTCCCACTCCTGGGTCTGTCGGTTCTGCCAGCGCCGGTTGACCGCGAGCCCGAAGGTCACGTTGGCCTGGCCGGTGTTGGTGAAGCGCAACTCGGGGTCGCGGGTGACGTTCCCCACCAGGGTCACGCTGTTGTCTGTCGCCATATCTGCTCCTCTCGCCGGCCGGTCAGCTTGCCGCGGGCTCGGCCGTCACGGCCCGGTCGGGCAGGCGCACCACCTTGTGGCGCACCACCTCGTCGGCCAGGCCGAGCATCCGGTCCAGGGCGGCCACGGTCTCGGGGTCCGCGGCGAACTCCACCACGACGTAGTAACCCTCGCGCTTGTGGTTCACCTCGTAGGCGAAGCTGCGCTTTCCCCAGCGGTCGATGGCGCCGGGGTTGCCCCCCGTGCTGCGGATGACCTCGAGAGCGTGGTCGAGGACACCCTGAATGACACTGGGTTCGGTGGTGGCCTCGAAGATGGCCATGACTTCGTAGGGCCGCATGTGCGGCGTACCTCCCTCTGGACCGGGCGTACCCGGGCTCCTGGCGGTCAGGAGCAGGGTCTGTTGCGGGGAGCCATGCTAGCCGCGTTCAGGCCAGGGCGTCCCCCAGGCCGGCGGGACCGTGGTAGCTCTCGTCGTCGTTCGGGAACCGGCCGCCGCGCACGTCCTCGGCGAAGGCGGCGATCGCCTCCGTGGCGATGCGGCCCACCTCGGCGTAGCGGCGCACGAACTTGGGCGGGGTCCCCTTGCCCAGTCCCAGCAGGTCGTGGAAGACCAGCACCTGGCCGTCACAGGCCGGTCCCGCCCCGATGCCGATGGTGGGGACGTCGACGGCTTCGGTGACGGCGGCCCCGACCACGTCGGGCACACCCTCGATCACGAAGGCGAAGCAACCGGCCGCGGCCAGCGCCTTCGCCGCGTCGAGCAGGGCGGCGGCTGCGTCGGCGCTCTTGCCCTGCACCCGGAACCCGCCCATGGCGAGCACCGACTGGGGGGTGAGCCCGAGGTGTCCCATGACGGGGATCTCGGCCCGGATGATGGCCTCGACGACCGGCAGGCGGGCCCGGCCGCCCTCGAGCTTGACGGCATGCGCGCCGGCGCGGATCAACGTCGCGGCGTTGCGCACGGCGTCCTCGGGAGACAGGTGGTAGCTCATCCACGGCATGTCGCCCAGGATCATGCAGCGCGGTTCGGCCCGCGCCACCGCCGCCGTGTGGTGCGCCATGACGTCGATGTCGACGTGCAGCGTGTCCTGGTAGCCCAGGACCGTGTTGGCCACGGAGTCCCCGACCAAGATGATGTCGGCACCGGCCTCCGAGACGATGCGGGCGCCGGGCTCGTCGTAGGCCGTGACCATGACGATCGGGGTGTCGCCGTTGCGCCGCTTGCGCGACCGCAGCGTCGGGACGGTGACGACGGGCGGCCCACTCACCGCGTCGGCGCCACCCTCTTCGGTCGCTGCTTGCCGCCGCCGGCGGGGTACTTGCGCATCAGGTGGTGCCAGGCGCAGGCGGGGCACACCTCGACCTCGAAGCAGAGCACCGGCTCGGGGCGGCGGCAGAGGGCCTTGAGCTCGGCGGCGGTGCCCGGGCAGCGCCCGCCCGGCGGCAGCTTGGCGCCGAAGACGAAGGTCACGGTGACCAGCCGGCCGTCGTCGCAGATGGGGCAGACCTCCTTGGTGGGACGCCCGACGTTGCGGGCGGCCCGGAGCAGCTCGGGGTGGGCGTCACACACGTCGACCCGCTGCACCTTGCCCCGCTCCACCTCCCGGACCAGCCCGTTGCGGACGATCCGGTACTCGACCTGCGCCGTGACGTCAGGGCTCACCGCTCGGGAGGAGGACCTCGGCTCCGAGGTGACGGACACGGCGGCCAGGCTACCGCTCAGGCCTGCGACCGGCACCCAATTCGGCCCCTTTCGGGCATCGGTGTGATCGTCCGGTGACCATTGTCTGTACAGCGCTATATCGAATCGATATACTCGTCCGTCATGTTGGATCTGGCCATCCTGGGCCTCCTCGAGGAACGCGACCTCCACGGCTACGAGATACGGCGCCAGTTGCGCGAACACCTGGGCCTGCTGGCCAACGTGTCGTTCGGCTCTATCTACCCAGCTCTGACGCGTCTCGAGAAGTCGGGCGCCGTCATGGCCACCGAGGGCGGGGGCACCGAGCACGGCGCCCGGACGACCGCCCCGGCACCCCCCACCGGCTCGCTCAGCGGCGAGCTGGCCGTACTCCGGGCCCGCCGCCACTCGCCCGCCCGGGCCCGCCGAGGCAAGAAGGTCTACCGGATCACCGATGCCGGCCGGCAGCTCTTCGCCGAGCTGCTGGCGGGGGGCGGTTCGGCCGACGACGCCCGCAGTTTCGGGCTCCGCCTCGCCTTCGCCCGGCATCTCGCCCCCCAGTCCCGCCTCGCTCTGCTCGAGCGGCGGCGCGCCCAGCTGGTCCAGCGCCTCGGCGAGGCCGAGACCGCTCGCACCGACCTCGATGTGTACGCCCGCTCGGTGGTCCAGCACACGGCGGACGGCATCGCCCGCGACATCAGCTGGCTCGACACCCTGATCGCGTCCGAGCGCGCCGCCCTCGCCACCGCCGGCACCGAGCCGACGACATGACGAGCTCTCGCAGTACCGACATCCGAAGGAGACAGTCCATGCACAGCCCGATCCGCCTCGCGATTGCCGGTGTCGGCAATTGCGCCAGCTCGCTCGTCCAGGGGATCACCTACTACCGGGACGCGGATCCCGACGAGGTGGTGCCGGGGCTCATGCACGTGGAGCTCGGCGGCTACCACGTCCGCGACGTCGTTCCGGTGGCGGCATTCGACGTGGACCAGGCCAAGGTCGGCACCGACCTGGGCAAGGCGATCCATGCCGGGCTGAACAACACGGTGCGCTTCGCCGAGGTCGGCGAGCTCGGGGTGACCGTCCAGCGCGGCCCCACCTTCGACGGGCTCGGGCAGTACTACCGCGAGATGGTCGAGGAGTCGCCGGCGGAGCCGGTCGATGTGGCCGAGGCCCTGCGCGAGGCCCAGGCCGACGTCTTGGTCTCGTACCTCCCCGTGGGCTCCGAGGAGGCCCAGCGCCACTACGCCCAGGCCTGCCTCGATGCGGGTGTCGCCTTCGTCAACGCCATCCCCGTCTTCATCGCCTCGGACCCCGCGTGGGCGCGCAAGTTCCGTGACGCCGGCATCCCCATCGTGGGGGACGACATCAAGAGCCAGGTGGGGTCCACCATCGTCCACCGCATCCTGACCCGCCTCTTCGAGGACCGCGGACTCGCCCTCGACCACACCTACCAGCTCAACTTCGGCGGGAACATGGACTTCAAGAACATGCTCGAGCGCCAGCGGTTGGAGTCCAAGAAGATCTCGAAGACCCAGGCGGTCACGAGCCAGCTCGAGGACAACGTGCTCGATGCGGACGACGTGCACGTCGGACCGTCCGACCACGTGCCGTGGCTGAAGGACCGCAAGTGGGCCTACATCCGGATGGAGGGCCGCAACTTCGGCGACGTGCCAATCAACCTCGAACTCAAGCTCGAGGTGTGGGACTCCCCGAACTCCGCCGGCGTCATCATCGACGCCGTCCGCTGCGCCAAGCTGGCGCTCGATCGGGGCATCGGCGGGCCACTGCTCGGCCCTTCCGCCTACTTCATGAAGTCGCCGCCTGTGCAGTACCACGACGACGAGGCGCACGATCTCGTCGAGGTGTTCGCAGCCGGAGGGGCGCAGGAGACGTGGCCCGAGGACTGACCCGCATCACCGCCGGCTGAGCACCACCGCCCGCTGAGCAGCGCCGCCGACTGTTTCGCCGGCACTCTCAACGGTTTCGTTTACAGTCTGCGAAGATTTCCCGGGGGGTGGCCCGCCGCCCGCTCCCGCCGTGGCCGCACCGGCGGCCTCAGACCAGGATGCGCTCCGCGGGTGCGCGCACCCCGACCACGGCCAGGGTCCGGCCCATGCCGAGGAAGCACCCGCAGCAGATGGTGAGGTCGGCCAGCTCGGCGTCGGAGAAGGCCGCGTGCAGCCGCCCCCAGAACGCGTCGTCCATGGCCAGGTGGTCGAGCGCGAAACGCTCGGCGAACTCCGACGCCAGCCGCTCCCGCTCGCTCAGATCCGTGGCGGCGCGCCAGTCAGTCACCTGGGCGTAGAACGGCTCACCGGCGCCGACGTCCTCGCCACCGCGCGCCCGCGTGTCGCGGCACACGGCGCAGTCGTTGATGAGCGCGATCGTCCAACGTGCCGCCTCGCGCTCGCGCACCGGTAGTTGTGAGTTGCCGTACACCGCTTCGGACAGCTTCCCCATACCCGCAGCCATCTCGGGGCGCAGCAGCGCCCAGTCGATGTGCTCGCCCATTCCGCTCTCGGGTGCGTCGATCCTCGGCATGGCCGCAACGCTACTGCCGGCCGGTCACGGTTGCTCCGTCTGGCGCCCGGCCCACCATTCCCGCAGACGCGCCGCCGCCTCGTCCTCGCCCAACGGCCCCTCGTCGAGACGCAGTTCCATGAGGAACGAGAGCGCCTGTCCGACGGCGCGACCGGGCCCGATGTCCAGCAGCTCCATGACCTGGTTCCCGTCGAGGTCGGGTCGCAACGAGTCGAGCTCCTCCTCCTCGCGCAGCTCGGCGATGCGGGCCTCGAGCTCGTCCATGCGCCGGGCCAGCGCCCGAGCTTTGGACACATTGCGGGTGGTGCAGTCGCACCGGGTCAGTTCGTTCAACAGCGCGAGGTGTGGGCCCGCGTCGCGCACGTAGCGGCGCACCGCCTTGTCGGTCCATCCCAGCCGGTACGTGTGGAAGCGGAGGTGAAGCTCGACGAGCCGCACCACGGTGTCGACGTCCGCGGCCGGGTAGCGGAGTGCCTCCAGGCGCGTCCTCGTCATGCGCGCCCCCACGACCTCGTGATGGTGGAAGCTCACGCCCCCGTCGGTGATGGCACGTGTGCGCGGCTTGCCGACGTCATGGAAGAGAGCCGCGAGACGGAGCAAGCGGTTCTTGGAGGTCTTGTCGACCACGGCAAAGGTGTGCGCCAGGACGTCCTTGTGCCGGTGGATGGGGTCCTGCTCGAGTGCCATCGCGGGCAGCTCGGGCAGGAAGTCCTCGGCCAACCCGGTTCGCACGACGAACCACAGCGCCTTCGAGGGCACGTCGATCATGATCATCTTGTCCAGCTCGTCGCGGATGCGTTCCGCCGACACGATGGAGAGTCGGCCGTGCATCCGCCGCACGGCGGCGGTCAGCGCCGGATCGGGCTCGAGGGAGAACCGGGCTGCGAAGCGGGCGGCTCGCAACATGCGCAACGGGTCGTCCCCGAACGAGATCTCCGGGTCGAGCGGCGTCCGCAAGCGTCCCGCCGCCAGGTCACTCAGCCCGTCGAAGGGGTCGATCAGCTCCATGTCGGGCAGTCGCAGGGCCAGCGCGTTGATCGTGAAGTCCCGTCGCGAGAGGTCGACGGCGATGTCGTCGCCGAAGGTCACCTCCGGCTTGCGCGACTCGGGCACGTAGACCTCGGCCCTGTGCGTCGTGATCTCGTACACCACGGTGCCCTTGCGGGCGCCGATGGTGCCGAAACGTGCGCCTTGAGTCCAGACGTCGTCCGCCCAGTCCCGCACGAGCCGCTCGGTTTCGTCCGGCCTCGCATCGGTTGTCAGGTCGACGTCCGAGTCGGTCCCTGCCGCCTCCGGGAACAGTGCGTCACGCACGGATCCGCCCACGAGATAGAGCGTGTGCCCGGCCGCCGCGAAACGTCGCGCCACCTCCTCGGTGGCGCTGACATAGGGGCGGAACCGTTCAGGAACGGACGTGGACTGCACCCGCCCACGGTAGTGCGCCCTCTAGCCTCTCCCTGTGCCGACGCGCTGGGCCAGGACCGCCCTCTGCACGCTCGCGGTGGCCGCGACAGCTCTCCTCGGCACGACGGGCGCGGGTGCGGCGACGGTCCCGGCGCCCCCCGCTGACGGCCCTCCGCTCTCATTGGTCTCGCAGACCCCGTGGGTCACGCCCACGCAGCCGTGGTTCAACATCGCGCTCGGTGTGGGGTCGGCCGAGGGACCCGCCAGCACGCTCAGCATGAGCCTGACCTTCTACGGCCGGATGGTCGACGCCTCCCAACTGCAGCAGGCGATCGCGGGCTCGCCGACCGCCACCACGCTGCTGCGGCTTTCGGGCCTTCCCGTTGTCGCCGGGCCGGGCGGCCTGGCCGCCTCGGCCTGCGTGACCGTCCTGCCCGATGCGAACGCGAGCCCGCCCGCCACCGGGCCCGGTGTCTGCGCCGCCGGTAGCAAGACGCTCGTTCTCGGGTGCAGGCCGGGCACCGGTGTCTGCGGGGACGTGTACCCCGTCGTGGTGTCGCTCCTGCGCCAAGGGTCGAGCACCCCGCTGGCACGCTTCACGACGTTCGTCACCTACCAGGAGCCCGGCGCGCCGGGAGCCATTGGACGCGGCGGCCCGCTGCGGGTCGGTGTCGTCGTGCCCGTGACCCCTGTCGGCGCAGTGGCCGTCGCCGGCGCACTGACGGACCACAGGGACGTGCCCACCACGCTCGCCGTCGCCCCGGCGGCCGTCAACTCGATCGAGCAGGCGCACAGTCGCGACGGGTTGCACGCGCTGAGCGAGCTGGCCGCCCTGAGCGCGGACGAGATGCTCGACGAGTCCTTCGTCCCCGTCAACGTGGCGGCGCTCTCCGAGGCGGGCCTGGCCGGAGAGATCACCGCCCAGCTGGAGCGGGGCGACGAGATCCTGCGCGCCTCCGGACTGAAGCCGGTCGGAGGCGGCCCCTGGGTGGACACCGCCTCCAACTTCGCGCAGGGTGACGCCGGCAACCTGGCCTCCGGGCTGCAGGTGGCGGGGTCGGCCCAACTCGTGCTGAACGACGGCGACCTGGCCGCGGGTGGCTTGAGCAACTACACCTTCGCCCAGCCCTTCACGCTCGACATGGGCCACGGGTCCACTGTGCCCGCCGCCGCGGCCGACAGCGCGCTCAGCAACCGGTTCACGGCGCAGCCCGCCGACCCGGTGCTCGGCGCGGAGCAGCTGCTCGCCTCCCTGTCCTTTGTCCACTTCGAGAACGCGTCCTTGAGCCAGCCCCGGGGCGTCGTGGTCACGCCCCCGGCTGGCTGGCAACCCTCGGGCGCGTTCATGGGGACCCTGCTCGGCGGGCTGAGCGGCAACCCCGCGCTGAGCGCGGTCACCCTCAGCCAGCTCTTCGCGGAGGTACCCGCCGGCGGCAATCGCGAGCCTGCGGTCCGCCAACTGCAGGCCGGCCCGACCGGGCACGGCATTTCGCACAGCGCGGCCGACCGGATCGCTCTCGCCCGCCAGCAGTTGTCGTCCTTCACCGCGGCGGTGACCGGCCGCCCGCCCGAGCTCACCACGCTCAACGACGACCTCCTCGCCACCGAGGCGCGCCGGCTGAGCCCGGCGGGGCGCTCCGCGGCACTGACTGCCTATGACGGCGCCTTCGCGGGCGAGACCGGTCGCATCACCCTCGCCACCGAGCGCACGGTGACGTTCACGGCGCAGCGGGCGGCGATCCCCGTCACCGTGCTCTCGGGGTCCCCCTACCCGGTGAAGGTCGTCGTGACGCTGACCAGCGACAAGTTCACCTTTCCCGACGGCAACACCCGCCAGCTCCTGCTCAACCGCCCGACCACCTCGGTCCGGGTCACGGCCCAGGCCCGCACCTCGGGCGACCGGCTCCCCATCGATGTGACCCTGCACACCCCCGACGGCCAGCTGGTTCTCGGCCGAGCTGTGCTCACGGTGCAGTCGACGGCCATCTCCTTCGTGGGGGTGGCTCTCACCGTCCTGGCGGGGGCCGTCCTCTTGGCCTGGTGGGTGCGCACGTGGCGCAGGGCGCGCCGGGCGCGCCCGCGGGCCCACTGACCGTGCCCGCCCGCCGGGCCCGGACCCTCCCCCTGCGAACCTCGGCCGCCTACGTGGCGGTCGGCACGGGCGTCTCGCGTCTCACCGGCCTGCTGCGCTTCGTCGCGCTGGCCTGGGCGCTGGGCCAGACCTTCCTCGCCGACTCCTACAACCTGGCCAACACCACGCCCAACATGCTCTACGACATCGTGCTGGGCGGGGTGCTCTCCGCCACCTTCATCCCCGTCTTCGTCGACCGGCTGGCCAACAAGGAGGAGAAGGAGGCCTTCGAGTCCATCTCCGCCGTCATCTCCGTGTCGGTCGTCGTCCTCCTCGTCACCACGGTGGCGGCGCTGGTGGCGGCGCCCTACCTCATTGACGCGCTGACCGTGCTCGATACGCATGCCCCGACCGCCCACGTCCAGCGCATCGTGCTCGAGCGGCAGGTGGCCACGACGTTTTTGCGCTGGTTCGTGATCCAGATCGCCGCCTACGGGCTCTTCGCGCTGGGTGCCGCGCTGCTCAACACGCGCCGTCGGTTCGTCGCCGTCGCCTGGGCGCCGATCGTCAACAACCTCGTCTGCATCGGCATCCTGGTGTGGTTCGGGCTGTGGGCCGGCCACGGCGCGTCGCTCGCCAGCGTGGAGCTGCACAAGTCGCAGCTCGTCCTCCTCGGCCTGGGCACCTCGCTCGGCGTGGTGCTCCAGGGTGTGGCCCTCCTGCCCAGCCTGCGCCAGGCCGACCTCCGCCTGGTGCGCTGGAACTGGAACCCGCGCGACGAGGCCCTGCGGACGGTGACCCGTCTGGGCGCATGGACATTCGGGTTCGTCGTCGCCAACCAGGTCGCGCTCTTCGTCGTCACCGTGCTGGCCGGCAGCGTGGCGGGGCCCGACCCGGTGTCGTCGTACACCTACGCCTACGCCTTCTTGCAGCTGCCCTACGGCGTCATCGCGGTCACGGTGATGTCTGTCGTGACGCCCGACCTCGCCGAGAAGTGGTCGACGGGGCAGCGCGCTGCCTTCCTCCATCGCATGACGGGCGGCCTACGCGCCATCCTCGCCCTCATCGTCCCCTCCGCGGTGGGGATGCTGCTGCTGGCGCGTCCTGCCGTGGCGTTGCTGCTCGGCAACGGGCACAGCACCCCGGCCCAGACGGCCACCACCGGCGCCGCGCTGGCGATGTTCGCCCTCGGACTGCCCGGCTTCTGCGCCTACCTCTACTTCGTCCGCGTGCTGCAGGCGATGCAGCGCACCAAGGTCGCCTTCTACCTCTACCTCGTGGAGAACGCGCTCAACATCGCCCTGGCCCTCGTCCTCGTGCACCCGCTCGGGGTCCGAGGCCTCGCCCTCTCGCTCTCCATCGCCTACACCGTCGCGGCGTGCTTGGCCCTGGCCGTCTTCCACCAGTGGTTCGGCCGGCTGGCCGAGCCCGAGACCTGGTCGCCGTTGTGGCGTGTCGTGCTGGCCTCCGTCCCCATGGGCGTCGTGGTGCTCGTGGTGTCCAATCTGTCGGGGTCGACGAGTGTCGTCGCGCTGCTGGCCCGGGTGGTCGGCGCCACGCTGGCCGGCGGCCTCACCTTCGCCGCTGTCGTGGTTTGGCTGGGCCGGCGCCACGACGAGCGGCGTCGACCGCCGCCGGCGCGGCCACCCAGCCCGTTCGGGCCCCTCGGGGCCGCGCCCGGGGTCTGAACCCGCCGTCCGGCCCCTGCCCGCCCGGGCCCCCGTGGCAGACTCCGTGCATGCCCGGCGTCCACATCGTGACCGACAGCGCCTGCGACCTGACCGACCAGCTCGTCAAGGAGCACCACGTCGTCGTGGTGCCGCTGACCATCCGCTTCGGCGACGAGGAGCTCGAGGACCGCCGCCAGCTCACCCCGGCGGAGTTCTGGGAGCGCTGCCGCGGCAAGGGCGCCCTGCCCGAGACGGCGGCGCCCTCCCCCGGCGCGTTCCATGACGCCTTCCAGCAGGCGGTCGGCGAGGGGGCGGACGCCGTGCTGTGCCTGACCATCTCCTCGAGGGTCTCGGGGACCTATTCCTCCGCGGCGACGGCGGCGGACACGTTCAACGCCGTTCCCGTGCGGGTCGTCGACACCTACTCGCTGACCATGGGGCAGGGCCTTCTGGTGATCGCCGCCGCCGAGGAGGCTGCCGCCGGCGCCGGTCTCGACGAGCTCGTGGCCGCGACCGCTGACCGCATCCCCCGCACCCGCATCTACGGCGTGCTCGGCGGGCTCGAGCACCTCCAACGCGGCGGGCGCATCGGCGGGGCCCGCGCCCTGATCGGCTCCCTGCTCAACATCAAGCCGGTGATCCAACTGAAGGACGGCGAGGTGGCCGAGGAGTCCAAGCAGCGGACACGCACCCGGGCGCTGGCCTACCTGACGGCCAAGGTGACCGCCGACGCGCCGCTCGAGCGCATCGCCGTGGCCGACGGCGCCTGCGACGACTTCTCCGAGGTTGTGACCTCGCTGGCGGGCATCGCCACCGAGCACCCGCTGGTGCCGGTCGACCTCGGCCCCGTGGTGGGCACCCACGCGGGGCCCAACACGGTCGGGGTCTGCTACGTCGTGCCTGCCAGGACGGACGGGACCGCCGGGTAGTCTCTCGCCGTGGCTGAGAACGACATTTCCGACGTCCTGTCGAACCGTGCGCTCGAGACGGTCGACACCGTGGTGGCCACGGTCAACGACCGTGCCATCCGGCCGGCCATCGTCGCCGCCCGCGGCATCGTCTTCGGCATCATCATCGCCGTCACCGCGATCACCGTCGTTGTCCTCTTCTGCGTCGGCTTCATCCGCCTGACCACCATCGCCGGGCACCGGATCTGGGCCTCCTACATGGTGCTCGGGCTGCTCTTTTGTGCGGTCGGCGCGATCTTGTACTCGCGCCGCGGTGTCCCGCCCGATGGCTGAGCGGCGCAAGGTCGTCATCATCGGGAGCGGGCCGGCGGGCCTCACCGCCGCCCTCTACAGCGCGCGCGCCCAGCTGGCCCCCCTCGTCTTCGAGGGCGAGCCCTCCTCCACGAGCGACCAGCCCGGGGGCCAGCTCATGCTCACCACCGAGGTGGAGAACTACCCCGGCTTCGTCGACGGGATCATGGGCCCCGAGCTCATGGGCATCATGCGGTCCCAGGCCGTGCGCTTCGATGCCGAGCTGCGCACCGCCAAGGTCAGTCGCATCGACGTCACGCCCTGGCCCTTCGAGCTGTGGGTGGGCGACCCGGCGGCCTCGGAGCCGACGGCGCTGGCCGACGCGCTCATCGTGGCCACGGGCGCCCGCGCTCTCATGCTGGGCGTGCCCAACGAGGACCGCCTGATCGGCTACGGCGTCTCGACATGCGCCACCTGTGACGGGTTCTTCTTCCGCGAGCAGCCGGTCGCCGTGGCGGGCGGCGGGGACTCGGCCATGGAGGAGGCCATCTTTTTGACCCGGTTCGCGTCCAAGGTGACGGTCGTCCACCGTCGTGACGAGCTGCGGGCCTCCAAGATCATGCAAGAACGCGCCTTCGCCAACCCCAAGATCGAATTCGCCTGGAACTCGACCGTCACCGAGATCCTCGGGGACACCAAGGTCAGCGGCCTGCGCATCCAGGACACGGTGAGCGGGGAGAGCTCCCAGCTTCCCGTCAACGGATTCTTCGTCGCCATCGGGCACGAGCCCAACACCGCGCTGGTCAAGGGTCAGCTCGAATTCGACGACATGGGCTACGTGCGCACGTTCGACCGTACCTCTCGTACCAGCGTGGACGGCGTGTTCGCCTGCGGCGACGTGCAGGACCACTTCTACCGCCAGGCGGTGACCTCGGCCGGGTCCGGCTGCATGGCCGCGATCGACGCCGAGCGCTGGCTCGAGGCGCGGGGCGAGTAGCCGGGAACAGAAGGCGCGGGCGCGGCGTTGCACCCGCTGACAAGGAGATGTGATGAGCGAGAAGATCGAGACCTTCACCGACGCTACATTTGACGAGAATGTCAAGGCTTCGGACGTCCCCGTCCTGGTGGACTTCTGGGCGGAATGGTGTGGCCCGTGCAAGATGATCTCCCCGGTGTTGGAGGAGATCGCCCAGGAGCACGAGGGCAAGATCCGGATCGGCAAACTGAACATCGACGACAACCTCGACGTGACCCGTCGCTTCGACGTGATGAGCATCCCGACCCTGATCCTGTTCAAGGACGGGGAGCCCCAGGTGCGCCTGATCGGGGCCAAGCCGAAGGGCCAGCTGCTCGAGGAGATCTCGGCCTACCTGTAGGCCTGCCCCTGGTCATCTGGGACCGCGGCGCTGCGGTCGCCGACGTCCAGCACCGGCTGGCCGCCATCATCCCCGGCGCGCCCGTCGACGCCGACGGCATCTTCGGTCCGGCCACCCGGGCCGCCCTTGAGGCCTTCCAGCGCCTCCGGGGGCTCCGGGTCGACGGCGTCTGTGGACCTCAGACATGGAACACCCTGGTCGAAGCCGGTTTCCGGCTCGGCGACCGCTTCCTCTACCGCCGCACCCCGATGCTGCGGGGTGACGACGTCGCCGAGCTGCAACAGCGCCTGTGCACCATGGGCTTCGACACCGGCCGGGTGGACGGCATCTTCGGCGACGCCACGGTACGGGCCCTCGGCGAGTTCCAGCGCAACGCCGGCCTGCCCGTCGACGGCATCGTCGGCGGCGCCACCATGCGTGAGCTGGTGCGCCTGGAGAGCCGCTTCCACGAGCGCGAGCTGGTCTCGTCCGTGCGGGAACGGGCCGCACTGCGCGATGCCCCGCCCACGTTGCGGGGCCGCCACATCGCGGTCGGCGAGGGCGGTGGGCTCGGCAGCGTGACGGGGGCGCTCCGCCGCCGCCTGACCCTGGCGGGGACCCGGGTGACCGAGCTCCACCACCCCGACGATGCGGTGCAGGCCAAGGAGGCCAACGAGCTCGACGTCGACCTCTTGGTGGGGCTGCGCCTGAATGCCTCGAGAGCGGTGTGCCGCACGGCCTTCTGGTCCGGGACCCACGACGAGTCGGAAGGCGGGCGCCGGCTGGCCGAGATGGTCCAGGGTGCGGTCCCCGGGGCGCTCGGCGTCGAGGACGCCGGCGTGCACGGCATGTCGGTCCCCCTCCTGCGTGAGACCCGTATGCCCGCCGTGCTCGTCGAGGTGGGACCCGCGAGCACCGTGGTCGAGCAGACACCGGCGCTCGTCGCCGCCCTGTCCGCCGCGCTGGGACTATGGGCCGATGTCTCCTGGGAATGATTACCGGTAATCAAACCCTGTTCGCTGCCCCTGCAGCACCCGTTTGACATCGCCGCGTCCCCGGCGACGGTTACGCGATCAAAGCCTCCGCCAGGTGAACGGGGTGACAATCCACAACGTCATGCACAGGTTGTGGATGAAGCTGTACAGACCCTTGACAGTTGCGTGAACTACGCGACGCCGCCGTCACCGACCATGGCGCGGTAGATGCGCTCGAGGTCCTCCAGCGTGGCGAACTCGACGACCAGGCGGCCTCGCCGGTTCTGGATGTCCACCTTGACCCGGGTGTTGAGATAGGTCGAGAGCAGCTCCTCGAGCTCGACCACACCCGGCTCCGGGAGCTTGCGCACTGGGGCCCGACGTGGCCCCGCTTCGGTAGCACCTGAAGTAGTACCCCTGAGGGGCGCGACCTCGTCCGCTGCCTCCGGCTCGGCTGGGACGACACGGAGCTCGGAGCCACCCTGGCGGACCAGGTCCTCCACCGCACGGACCGTCAACCCCTCCTCGGAGATCCGTTCCACCAGTTTCTCCTGGAGCGCCCGGTCGGGTGTCCCGAGCAGGGCGCGGGCATGGCCCGCCGAGATGGTCCGCTCCGCCAGTGCACGCTGGGCCCCGGCCGGCAGCTGCAGGAGCCGGAGCGTGTTGGTGATGGTGGCCCGGCCCTTGCCCATCCGGGTGGCCACCTGCTCGTGGGTCAGGCCGAACTCGTCGATGAGCTGTTGGTAGGCGGCCGCCTCCTCCAGGGCGTTGAGATCGACCCGGTGCAGGTTCTCCACCAGCGCCTGTTCCAAGCTGGCCACGTCGTCGGCCACCTGGACCAGGACCGGGATCGTTTGGAGTCCGGCCCGCCTGGCCGCCCGCCAGCGCCTCTCCCCCGCGATGAGCTCGTAGGTCTCCGCCTCGTCACCGAGCGCCCTGACCAGGACCGGCTGGAGCAGCCCGACTTCTCGGATGGAGGCCGCCAGGGTGGCCATGGACTCCTCGTCGAAGTGACTGCGGGGCTGGAAGGCGTTGGGCCGGATGTGCGAGATCGGCACGACCCGGAGGAGGGAGTCCGTCTCCCCCATCGCTTCGCTCGGAATGAGGGCGCTCAGCCCTTTACCGAGTCCGCTGCGGCGCGCCATTGCTCACCTCCTTGGCCAGCTCGCGGTAGGCAACGGCCCCCCGCGAGGCAGGATCGAACGTTGTGATGGGCTGCCCGAAGGAGGGCGCCTCGGAGAGCCTGACCGTCCGGGGGATCACGACCCGGCAGACCCGCTCGGAGAAGTGCGCCCGGACCTCGTTGGCCACGTCGACCGAGAGCCGGGTGCGGGCGTCGTACATGGTCAGCACGATCGTGGTGACCTCGAGCGTCTCGTTCAAGTTGGTCGAGACCAGGTTGACGTTGCGCAGGAGTTGGCTCAGGCCCTCCAGCGCGTAGTACTCGCATTGGATCGGGACGAGCACCTCGTCGGCGGCGGCCAGGCCGTTCACGGTGATGAGGCCCAGTGAGGGCGGGCAGTCGATCAGTACGAAGTCGAAGTCGTCCACGACGCTGTCGACGGCCCGCTTGAGCTTCAACTCCCGGCTGAAGGCGGGGACCAGCTCGATCTCGACACCGGCCAGGTCGATCGTCGCCGGGGCGACGAAGAGGTTCTCGACGCTGGTGGGCTCGATGCAGTCCTCGAGGGGCTGGTCCCGCATGATGACGTCGTACATGGAGAGCTCGAAGTTCCGGGCCTCCACGCCGAGACCCGTCGTGGCGTTGCCCTGGGGATCGAGGTCGACCACCAGGACGCGGTAGCCCTGCTCGGCGAGGGCCGCTCCCAGGTTGACCGTCGTCGTCGTCTTGCCGACGCCACCCTTCTGGTTCGCGATGGCGATGACCCGGGGTAGCTCTCGGGCACTGGGTTTCGATCCGTTGAGAAGCTCCGTGGCGTCGTCCCGGATGGTCGGGGACCGCATGCCCGGCTCCTTTCCCGCCTGTGATTCGGCGGTGCCGGGCTCGTCCCGGGATGCTGGTGGTGCCTCCACCACGGCCGTCTCCAGCTGCGCCGTTGCCGAGGGATCGGCCGCGGCGGCGTCCAGCGGAGTGGCCTGGGCGATCGGCTCGGGCGCCGGCGGGGGAGCCTCGACGACGGCTGGCCCGGGTGCAGGCAGGGCGGCCTCCGCGGCGGCCGGCTCGGCGACGAGTGGTCGCTCGACCACCGGGATCTCGTCGGTGGGGGGCTCGCCCGGGATCTCGGCGGCCTCCACGGCAGGAGGCGGCGGGGCATCGGCGATCAGGCTCTTGACCGGGTCGGTCGACGTTGGTCCCTGCTGCTCCGGGGACGACGTGTCCTGATCAAACGGGGAGAACTTCGGTGGCTGGGGAGCTTCCCTGTCCTTGCGCCTGATGCGCATCAAGCAGGCACTCCGAGTAGCCGCGGCACGGGGCCTATCCTGGCCTGCCAACGCCCCGAGGTCAAGGGTTGAGCGTGTTTCACGTGGAACCACCGCGCTGGGCCTCGGGATCCCGGCCGCCTCGGTGTTTCACGTGGAACAGGGCCCCCGGCCCGGCACGCGTGGCGACCGAGGGGAGCAGCAGCGCGTCCTCTCAGAACAGGGGTCTCTTGGACGGGACCCCGTTGCGGCGGGGAAAGCGCTCCGGGCACGGCGTCCGCTGTCGGAGCGTCCGGTAGTCGAAGCCCTCGTGGACCAGCGCGGCGCGCTCGAGACCGAGGAGCTGCAGGGGCCCCTCCGGCCACCTGGACACGTCGTCGTCGTCGATTCCCGGCGGACCAGTGGGTGGCTCGGAGACGACGAGCCAGCCGTCGACCCGGAGGAGCGGCGCCGCGCACTCGGCCACCACGGCGGGACGGCCGAAGGAGCGCGCCAGCACGCCGTCAAAGGAACCCCGAAGGCCCTCCTGGCGTCCGCAGACCTCGGCCCGCACCTGGAGGACCGTCACCCGGCCCGAAAGCCCCAGACGGTCCACGGCCCGCCGCAGGAAGGCCGTCCGGCGGCGATTGGCGTCGAGCAGCACCACCTCCGCCTCGGACCACCGCTCGGCCACGACCAGACCGGGAAGTCCTCCTCCCGAGCCCAGGTCGATGAGGCGGGGCGGAGCGGGCCCGGCGACGACGAGTCGCCGGGCCACCGTGGCAAATCCCTCGGCATGCCGGAGCTGCGGCTCGAGGGGGCCGGGCCCGAGGAAACCGACCTCACGGGCCTCGGCGAGGACGTCGTACAGCGGGGTGGGGGAGTGACCCCCCTCGTCGGCGCCGGGCACCGACCGGCGTCAGCCGGCGGGCGCGATGACGATGTGGCGGTTGGGGTCCTCACCCTCGGAACGGGTCACGACCCCCGACATCTCGTTGACGGCGTCGTGCACGGACTTGCGGTCGGCTGGGCTCATCGTCTCGAGCGCCTTCTCCTGGCCCGACGCCAGGACCTCTTCGGCGATCTGCACGCTGAACCGCTTGAGGGCAGCCGAACGCCTCTCCCTGTAGCCCGCCACGTCGACGAGGATCCGGTCGGTGCGCGAGGGGCACTGGCGCTGCACCACGGCCCGGGTCAGGTCCTGCACGGCACTCAGCGTCGAGCCCCGCGGCCCCACGAGTATGCCGAGGTCGTCGCCGGTCGCCGCGATCTCGACGGTGTCCTCGTCCAGGAGGCGGCACTCCACCGTCCCGTCCATGCCGAACTCGCCCAGGAGGCCGACTAGGAACGCCCGGCCCGCCTCTCCCTGCTCTTCGAGCGTCATTCCCTCGGCCATGTCGACTGTCTCCTTCGGTTCCGAGCTCCGCTGCGGAGCCCTTTCGGCGGACGGCCTTGCCGAGGAGCCGTTCCTCGAGCCTTCCCGCGACTCCACGCCGGCGGTCGCCGACTTGCTGCGATTGCGGCGGCGGCGGGCCGAGCGGCTGGTCCCCGTCCCGCCCCCCGAGGTCGATGGGGCAGAGCCGTTGGACCCCGTCGCACTCTCCCGCGGCTCCGAGGTCTCGGCCGACACTGGCCGCTGGCGGCCGCCCTCCTGGCCGCCTTGCTGGCTTCCCTGCTGGCTTCCCCCCTGGCCCGTCTTGCCGCCGCGCCGGCTGCGCTCGCGTCGGGGCCGGGCACCGACCGGACGGACCCGTGCTCGAACCCGGGCCTCGACCCGCATGCGGCCGAAGAGCCCGGTCTTGGGCTCACTCACCACGATCACCTCGGCGTCGCCAACGGCCACCCCCAACTGGTCCAGGGCGTGCTCGGTTGCTTCCTCGACGGTCTTGCCCGCCACCTCTACCCACTCCACCCGCTATCGAGCCTTTCTCGTCCGCTTCGAACGCGACCGTGGGTGCGCCTTCGGCGCCGGCGCCACATCGTCGCTCTCGGCCTTCCCGTTGGTCGTCCGCCCCTTCGCCGCCGGCTTCCCGCCATTGGCGTTGGCCTGCCCGTTCCCACCCGAGCCGGTCTTGGCCGGGGGCGGGGTTCTCTTGGCCGTGGCGGTGCCGTCGGTGGCGGTCGACTTCTTGGCCACCTTGGGAGGTGGTTTCTCCTTCTCTTTTTCCTTTTCCTTGGCGGCCGACGCGCCGATCTCTCGCTCCGCCGCGACGGGCGTGACCATCCCGGATTTGAACATCACCTCTTGCGTTGCGATCCGCATGGCCGACGAGACCACCATGTAAATGGTTGCTCCCGCTGGAACTTTAAGGTAAATGAAACCGAAGATAATAGGGAAAAACTTCTGCATTGTTTGCATCTGCGGATTCGCGGCAGCCGCCTGCGGATTACGGCTGTTCATCTGCCTCATTTGGTAGTACTGCAGGAACATCGCAGCGGCAATGAGTACCAGGTACGGGATCACCAGCACTGCCTGGCTCACGCTGGTGGTCACGACGTGGGTGAAGGGATCCATCGTGTGATTTGAGAATGGGTACGAAGATAAGTCCATCCCAAACCACCAGTGCATTTGGCCTTGATTGACGACCAAATCGTGAGCCATTTGAGAGTTCGTCGGGATGTACTTAGGAGCTCCGATTACGTGACCATTGACAGTCTTCGTGGTCGACAAGCCCCGGATCAGCGTGTAGAGAACGATCAGGAAGGGCATCTGCAGGAGGCTGGGCAGGCAGGCCCCGAACGGGCTCGTCCCGTTCTCCTTGTAGAGCTTCATCATTTCCTGGTTGAGCAGCTCCCGGTTCTCCGGGCCCTTGTACTTGGCCTGGAGCTTCTTCATCTCGGGTTGGAGCCGCTGCATGGCCAGCATCGACTTGGTGCTCTTCACCGTCACCGGCGTCAGCGCCAGCATGATGATGATGGTGAGACCGGCGATGGCGAAGCCGTAGTTCGGCCAAACGGCGTAGAGCCCGGCCAGCACCAGGCCGAACAGCTCGAAGAGGGGGTGGAAGATCTCGCCGATGAGCTTGAACAGGGAATTCTCGGCCAAGAGGGCGTGACTCAGCACGGTCGACCCACCTTATGGGTGTGCACCGGCAGCGGGACGAGGTCGACGCCGCGGGAGCCGAAGGGCCGGCAGCGCACCAAGCGGCGTGCCGTCAGCGCGAGGCCCCGCCAGAACCCGTGGGTCGTGAACGCCTCCACGGCGTAATTGGAGCAGCTCGGGTAGAAGCGGCAGGGCGAGACCCGGCCCGAGGCGGCTCCCTGATACGCGGTGAGGAGGGCGACGGCCACCCGGACCGAGCGGCTCGTCGAAGCGGTGGTGCCGTTCATGCCTTCACCGCCGCCCGCCCGGCTCTCTCCAGCGCGGCCGCCACGTCCGCCCGGAACTCGGGTACGGCCAGTTCCGCCGCGCCGGGCTCGAGCCGCACCAGGTAGGACCCCCGCGCCAGGCGGTGGGCCTCCGAGCGGACCACTTCGCGGGCGCGGCGCCGGAGCATGTTCCGCACGACCGCATTGCCACAGTGCCGGCCAATTGCAAACCCCACCTGGGGAAACACCCCGGTGACGCCCTCCTCCGCGGGAACGAAGAGGGCCTTGACCGGGCCGCACGCGCCCCGGGCCCGGGAGCGCCGCAGCTCAGCGAAGGCAGCGCGACTGGTGATCCGTCCGACCGTCCGAGCAGGCACTCGAGGCCTCAGACGGTGAGACGGTGGCGCCCCTTGAGCCGCCGTGACTTCAGGATGGCCCGCCCCGCCCGCGTGGACATGCGCTTGCGGAACCCGTGCGTACGGGCCCGCTTCCGTGTGTTTGGTTGGTAAGTGCGCTTCACGTCAATTCAGCCTTTCGCGACGCCCGAGTGGCAGCCGAAGCCGGTGTATCGGAGGGTTCATGCCTCGGCCTTCGAGTCGAGCCCGGCCTGCGGCGGCGAGTCGTCCCATGTTAGGCGCGATTTGCGCATCGGCTCTAGTCGCACCGGCCGGCACGGTGTACGTTCGTCCAATTACCCGTACCGAGGATCGTTCCGAACATGGTGGCTGGACGCCGAGGGGGGAGAAGGGGCGTTCGGCTGTCGCAGTGACGCAGGCAGGAGATCTCTGGACAAAGTGCACCGGGTCCTTGCGCGACCAGGTATCGGAGAGCACGTGGCAGCTGTGGTTGTCGGGCATCGAGCCCGTTGCCTACACGGACGGCATCTTCGTCCTGTCGGTCCCCAACGGTCTCATCCGGGAGAGGGTGGAGTCGCGCTACCTCCCGATGATCGAAGACACCCTGGCCAACGAGGTGGGGTCGCCCGTTCGGGGACGCCTCGAGGTGCAGGAGCTCGAACCCGTCCCGGCCGAGACGACGCCGGATCAGACGATCCTGGGCCTCCCCCCCGAAACCGCGGCCGCCCCTACACCGGAGCCGGCACAGCCGGGCCGGGTCGGGCGGGAATCCCCCGCGGTACAGCTCGACTCCAAATTCACCTTCGAGACGTTCGTCGCCGCCTCCTCGAACCGGCTGGCCCACGCGGCCGCCCAGGCTGTGGCCGAGACGCCGGGCCGCTCCTACAACCCCTTGTTCATCTACGGCGACTCGGGCCTCGGCAAGACCCATCTCCTCCACGCGATCGGCAACTACGTCACCGAGAATTACCCCCGACGCAAGGTCCTCTACGTCACCACCGAGACGTTCATGAACGACTTCGTCGACTCCCTGCGGACCTCCACGACCCTGGCCTTCAAGCGGCGCTACCGCGACTGTGACGTCCTGCTCATCGACGACGTCCAGTTCATGGAGCGCAAAGAGGGACTCCAAGAGGAGTTCTTCCACACCTACAACGACCTCAAGGGTGCCTCGAAGCAAATCGTCCTCACGTCGGACCGGCCGCCCAAGTCGATCGAGACCCTCGAGGACCGCTTGCGCAGCCGATTCCTGTCCGGGCTCATCACCGAGATCGACCCTCCCGATCTCGAGACCCGACTGGCCATTCTGCGCTCCAAGTCGCTGAGTGAACACCAGGAGGTGCCCGACGACGTCCTGGAGTTCATCGCCTCGCACGTGAAGGACAACATCCGGGAGCTCGAAGGGGCTCTCACCCGCATTTGCGCCTTCGCAAAGCTCAACAACGAGCCCATCTCACTGTCACAGGCCGAACAGGTCCTCTCCGACCTGGTCCTGGCCGGAGAGCCGCGTCGCATCACGCCGCAGATGATCCTCGACACCACCGCCGCCAGCTACGGCTTCTCTGTCGAGGCGATCTGTGGCCCGAGCCGCACCCGGCCGCTGGTCACGGCACGCCAGGTCGCGATGTACCTGACCAGGGAGCTCACGGACTACAGCTATCCCGCCATCGGCCGGGTGTTCGGAAAGCGCGACCACACGACCGTGATCCACGCGGTGGACAAGATCGCCGGCCAGATGCAGGAACGGCGCCAGATCTATGAGCAGGTCACTGAACTGATCCAGAAGATCCGTGCGGGCTCGGCCTGACTCTTCCATCCGCTGGATCACGGTCCGCCAACTTGTGGTTTGCAAGAGGCAAAGACTGTGGACCCGGCGGGTCGAGCCTGGGGACCACCGTTCGCGTTGTCCCCAGATCGGCGTCCCGGTCCGCCGGTGCCGCGTCGCGGCGGCCTCTGGCCCACAGCGCCATGGGGACAGTGCGTGCCCCGCCCAGCAGGGGAGGGACCATGTCATCCACAATCCACACCCCTTACTACCTTTACTAGTCATATGTACCCTTCCCTTCGCGATGAAGGCTTGGGGAACCTCCCGAAAGGACTGGCGTCGGTGAAGTTCAGATCCGAACGCGATGCACTGGTCGAGATGCTGGCGACCGCGAGCCGGGCCGTCGGTGGCCGCGGTGGGTCCTCGCCAGTTCTCTTGGGCCTGCTCCTGACCTGCACCGGGAACTCACTGTGTGTGACCGGGACCGACCTCGACCTCACGATTCAGGTGACCGACGAGGTCATCGGGATCGACGACGGAAGCTGTGTCATTCCGGCGCGGCTGTCGACCGACATCGTGCGGCGCTTGGAGCCGGGCGCGGTGACCTTCGCCGAAGACGCCGATGCGATCACGATCACCGCGGCCCGCTCCACGTTCAAACTGCACACCTACCCGGTGGTCGAGTTCCCACCCGTCGGGAAGACAAGCGAACCCACGACCCAGCTCTCCGAGACGGCCTTCGGAGAGGCCGTCCGCCAAGTCGTCCGGGCGGCATCGCACGACGACGGCCGGCCGCTCTTGACGGGGGTCTTGGTGTCGCGGGTCGACGGGTCGCTGCGGATGGTGGCGACAGACTCGTACCGGATGGCCATGCGCGACCTGTCGGGCGCGAACACCATCATCGGGGAGGAGGACCTCCTGGTGCCTGCCCGTGCTCTTTCCGAACTGCAGCGGTTGCCGACCGGAACGATCACGGAGGGATCCGAGACGAAGCGGGTCGGGGTGGCGGCCAGCAGCAACGAGATCACCTTCTGGCAGGGCAATGTCCAGATCAGCACCCGGCTGCTCGAGGGGCGCTACCCGGACTACAAACAACTGATCCCGGACCACTATCCGAACCGCCTCCACTTGGGCAAGGAGAGCTTCCTGGCTGCGTTGCGCCGGGTCCAGCTCCTGGTCCGGGACAACACGACACCGGTCCGGCTCTCCATGCGTCAAGGTGGGGTGGACCTCAGCGTGCAGAGCCAGGACATCGGGGACGCGGCAGAGACGGTCGACGGTGACTACACCGGCGAGGATCTGGTCATCGCGTTCAACCCCTCGTACCTCATCGACGGTGTCGAGGCCGTCACGGGAGACGAGGTCATCGTCGAGACGGCGGACGCCTCCAGGGCCGCAACGGTGCGGGGGGCCGAAGATGATGAGTTCCGCTATCTCCTGATGCCGGTGCGGGTCTCCTGAGCAGGTCTCCGTTGCGGTGAGCGTCCGCCATCTCGAACTGGCCGACTTCCGAATCTTCCAAGCCGCAGAGGTCGAACCCGAGCCGGAGGGGACGACCGTGATCACGGGCCCCAACGGCACCGGCAAGACGAGTGTGCTCGAGGCGCTGGCGTATCTGGGCACCCGGCGATCTTTTCGGGGCGCGCCGCCCGAGGCCATGGTGCGCGCCGGTGCGACGAGCGCCATCATCCGCGCCGACATCGACTCGCCCGACAGCCCGACCTTGGTCGAAGCGCAGATTCAGCCGGCCGGCCGGAGCCGTACCCGGGTGAATCGTAAGCACGTGGCGGGCCGGAAAGAGCTCGGTGGCGCCGCACCCTGCACCGTGTTCTGTCCCGAGGACCTGGCCATCATCAGCGGGGGACCGAAGGGCCGACGGGATCTGCTCGACGACGCCTTGGCGGTCCTGGACCCCGAGGGCGCCCGGGCGGCGGACGAGACCGATCGTGTCCTGCGGCAGCGCGGCGCGTTGTTGCGCCAAGCCGGGGGTCGGAACAGCGAGGACGTGGGAGCGACGCTCGACGTGTGGGATCAGAGGCTGGCCGACGCCGGCAAGGTCCTCGTCGCCGCCCGCGAGCGACTCGTGGCCGACCTGGAGCACCCCGTCGGATCGGTCTACGCCCGCCTCGCCGGTGCGGGTGACCGCGTGGTGGTGCAGCAGGAATACACACGAAGCTGGGAGGGAGACCTGTTCGACGCACTGGCGGCCAACCGGACCGACGACCTGCGGCGGGGCGTCAATACCGTCGGGCCCCATCGAGACGACCTGTTGCTCCAGATCGACGGGCGGGAGGCACGGACGCACGCCTCGCAGGGTGAGCAGCGGTGCCTGGCCCTGGCGCTGCGCCTCGGGGTGCACTCGCTGGTCCGGGCCAGGACTCCGTTGGTACCGACGTTGCTGCTCGACGACGTGTTCTCCGAGCTCGACCCGGCGCGTAGTCGCGCCCTGGTAGCGGAGCTGCCCGCCGGCCAGTCGATCCTCACGACGGCGACGCCCCTGCCCGAAGGGATCGTCGTGGCCCGGACGCTGCAGGTGGAAGACCTCCAGGTTCGATGAGCGCGAGAAGACGCCACGAGGGCCCCCGGCCCGTTGGCGACTCGATGCCCAGGCTGTTGGCCCGCCTCGGCGCATCCCCGACCCCGGCCCTCATGGACGCGGTCTTCACTCGCTGGGAAGAGGTGGTCGGCGCGGAACTCGGCGGGCACCTGCGTCCGGTGCGAGTCGACGGGCGTGCGCTCGTCGTCGCGGCGGACCACCCGGCGTGGGCCACCCGGGCGCGCATGGCGTCGGCGCAAATCCTGTCCCGGGTGAGGGAGCTTGGTGACACCCCCGTCGAACGTCTGGAGGTGGTGGTCGAGCGCGTCTGACCCGGCCGCGACCGGCCCACCAGGGACCGTTCATGAGTGCCGAATTGGCACGTCCGTCGGGTAGAATGGTGCGTTCGCATCGAAAGGCCGGAGGTCACCATTCGGGGATTCGATACGCACCGCGAAGACCAATGTTCTGAAAGGGCGCGCCTGTGGCAGTGAAGGTGGACGAGATACCAGGTAATGCCGCGGCGTCGTACACCGAGGAGGACATCACGATCCTCGAGGGGCTCGAGGCGGTGCGCAAGCGGCCCGGTATGTACATCGGTTCCACGGGCCCGACCGGCCTGCACCACCTGGTCTGGGAGGTCGTGGACAACTCCGTCGACGAGGCCATGGCGGGCCGCGCCACCAGGATCGACGTGACCCTGCTGGCCGACGGCGGCTGCCGGGTCAGCGACGACGGGGCCGGGATCCCGGTCGGCCCGCACCCCAAGTACCCCAAGCAGTCCGCGGCCGAGATCGTCCTCACCACCCTGCACGCCGGCGGCAAGTTCGGCGGGAAGGGCTACCAGGTCTCGGGCGGCCTGCACGGCGTCGGAATCTCCGTCGTCAACGCACTCTCGTCGCGGCTGCTGCTCGACGTCGACCGGGACGGCCAGCACTGGGAAGCCGAATTCGAGAAGGGTGGCAAGGTCAAGAAGAAGGTGACGGCCACAGGCCCGGCACCGAAGGACCGGAGCACGGGTGATCCCCGGACGGGGACCACCGTCACCTTCTGGCCCGACGGCTCCGTCTTCGACGAGACGGAGTTCCGGGCGCAGACGATCCTCGAGCGGATGCAGATCATGGCCTTCTTGAACAAGGGCCTCGAGATCCGTTTCACGGACGAGCGCACCGACCCGGTCACCAAGATGAGCTACAAGTACAACGGCGGCATCGTCGACTTCGTGAAGCACCTGAACGCATCGAAGGAATCCCTCTTCCGCAAGGTGGCGTCGTTCGAGCAAGCCGAGGAGGGTCAGGAAGTCGAGATCGCGCTGCAGTGGAACGCGGGCTACCACGAGTCGATCCATTCCTTCGCCAACGGCATCTCGACCATTGAGGGCGGCATGCACGTCGAGGGGTTCTCGAAGTCGTTGACCAACGTGGTCAACCGTTACGCCCGGGCGCGCAACCTGCTGAAGGAGAAAGAGGAGAACCTCAAGGGTGAGGACATCCGTGAGGGCCTCACGGCCATCATCTCGGTCCGCCTGCGCGACCCGCAGTTCGAAGGGCAGACCAAGGCCAAGCTCGGGAACACCTCGATCCGATCGCTGGCGGAGCGCACGACCAACCAGAAGCTCACCGAGTGGCTGGAGGAGAACCCGCGCGAGGCGAGCCAGATCGTGCAGAAGTCGATGCAGGCGGCCCGGGCCCGGCTGGCGGCCCAGGGGGCCCGTGACCTGACCCGGCGCAAGTCGGCCCTCGACGGCGCCGGGCTGCCGGGCAAGCTGGCCGACTGCTCCTCGCGCGACCCGCGTGAGTCCGAGCTCTTCATCGTGGAGGGCAACTCGGCCGGCGGATCGGCCAAGGACGCACGCAACCCGCATACGCAGGCGATCCTCCCGATCCGCGGCAAGATCCTCAACGTCGAGCGGGCCCGGATCGACAAGATGCTGAAGAACACCGAGATCCAAGCGTTGATCTCCGCCATAGGCGCAGGCCTGGCCGAGGAGTTCGACGTGGCCAGGATCCGCTATCACAAGGTGATCCTGCTGGCCGACGCCGACGTCGACGGCAGCCACATCCGCACGCTGCTGCTGACCTTCTTCTACCGTCAGATGAAGCCGCTCGTCGAGGGAGGCTTCGTCTACGTGGCGCAGCCGCCGCTGTACTCGACGCTGGTGGGGAAGGACAAGATTTACCTCAAGGACGATGCCGCCCGGGCGGCCTTCCTGGCCGAGCACCCAGACCACAAGCACGATTTCAACCGGCTCAAAGGTCTCGGAGAGATGGACTTCGCCGAGTTGCGCGACACGACGATGGACCCAGGCAAGCGGTCGCTGCTGCAGATCAACGTGGAGCAGGCGGCCACGGCGGACGAGGTCTGCTCCATCCTCATGGGTGACGACGTGGAACTGCGCCGCCACTTCATTCAGACAAATGCCAAAGACGTCCGATTCCTCGACATCTGAGCGAGCGGACGGGAAGTAGGGAAGCCATGCCACGCCAGTCGACACGCGGCTCGGGCCGCGGTGGAGCGGGTGCCGGGGGTAGCGACGTCCCACCGGGCGGCGACGAACCGGTCAGCGGCTCCATCGAGCCCATTGAGATACAAGAGGAGATGGAGCGCTCGTTCCTCGAGTACTCCATGTCGGTCATCGTCGCCCGCGCGCTGCCCGACGTGCGCGACGGTCTCAAGCCCGTCCACCGGCGGATCCTCTACTCCATGTTCGACAACGGCCTGCGGCCGGACCGTCCGTACAACAAGTGCGCCAAGGTCGTGGGCGAGGTCATGGGGACCTACCATCCCCACGGCGACTCGGCGATCTACGAGGCCCTGGCCCGCATGGTCCAGGAGTTCTCGCTCCGCCACCCGCTGGTCGACGGTCACGGCAGCTTTGGAGGCCGCGGGCCCGACGACGGGGCAGCCGCGATGCGCTACACCGAGTGCCGCCTGGCACCCCTCGCACTCGAGCTCATGGCGGACATCGACGAGGAAACCGTCGACATGGTGGCCAACTACGACGGCTCCACCCTCGAGCCGGTGGTGCTCCCATCGCGTTTCCCCAACCTGCTCGTCAACGGCTCCCAGGGCATCGCCGTCGGCATGGCGACCAACGTCCCGCCGCACAACATGGGCGAGGTGATCGACGCCGCCATCCACGTCCTGCACCATCCGGAGGCGACCCCCGACGACCTGATGCAGTTCGTCAAGGGCCCCGACTTCCCGACGGGCGCCCTGATCCTCGGGCGCCAGGGGATACTCGACGCCTACCGGACCGGCCGGGGCTCCATCAAAATGCGCGCCGTCGCCGAGATCGAAGAGGGGCGCGTCGGCGACCGGATCACGGTGACGGAGCTCCCGTACCAGACGTCGGTGGAGGTCATTGAGCAGAAGATCACCGAGCTGGTGCGGTCGGGTGACCTCGACGGCATCAGCGAGCTGCGCAACGCCTCGGCCAACCAGCAGCCGCGGCTCGTCATTGAGCTGAAGCGCGACGCCAACGCCAACGTCGTCCTCAACAACCTGTTCAAGCAGACGCCCCTCCAGACCAGCTTCGGCGTCAACATGCTGGCGCTGGTGGACGGGGTGCCCCGGACGCTGAACCTGGCGCAGGCGCTGGGGCACTACATCGACCACCAGATTGAGGTCATCCGGCGCCGTTCCGAATTCCGCCTGGAGAAGGCCCGCAACCGGGCCCACATCGTCGAGGGTCTCCTGCGCGCCATCGACATGCTCGACGCCGTCATCGCGACCATCCGCGCGTCAGCCGACCGCCCCGAGGCCCGCACAGCGCTCATGGCTGAGCCCTTCTCGTTCACCGAGGTGCAGGCGACGCACATCCTCGACATGACCCTCGGCCGCCTGACCCGGCTGGGTCGGACGGAGTTGGAAGAGGAGATGGCGCAGTTGCGCGCCACGATTGCCGAGCTCGAGGCCATCCTCTCCGACGACGGCAAGCTGCGAGGTGTCATCGAAACCGAGATGACCGCAATCCGGGACAAGCACGCCAACCCTCGCCGCAGCGTCGTCACCCACGACCCGGGCGAGATGGGGGTCGAAGATCTCATCGACGACGAGGAGATCGTCGTCACCATGACGAGGGCCGGTTACATCAAATCCGTGGCGGCGGCCGCCTTCCGGACCCAGGGCCGCGGGGGCCGGGGTGTCCAGGGGGCCCGGCTCAAGGAAGAGGACCTGGTCAGAGAGGTCGTCCACACCTCCGCCCACGCCTACCTGTTGCTCTTCTCGAACCAGGGCAAGGTCTACCGTCTGCGTGGCCACGAGATCCCCATGAAGGACCGGACCGCCAGGGGCACCGCGGCAGTCAACCTGGTGCCACTGGCCCCGAACGAGTCGATCACGGCCATCATCGCCACCCGCGAGTTCTCGCCGGACCAGTACCTGGTGTTCGCGACGGCCCTGGGCCAGGTCAAGAAGACGGCGATGAGCGAGTACGACAAGTCCCGACGCGAGGGGTTCATCGCCATTAACTTGCGGGACGGCGACGAGCTGGTCCGGGTCGTCGCGACGTCAGGTGCCGACGACCTCTTCGAGGTCACGCGCAACGGCATGACCATCCGTTTCAACGAAGAGGACGTCCGGTCCATGGGACGGGACGCCGCGGGCGTCCGGGGCATCCGATTGCGCCAGGGCGACGTCGTTGTGTCGCTCGATGTGGCGGCAGACGACACCGACATCCTGATCGTGACCGATGCCGGCTACGGGAAGCGGACGAAGCTCGAGCGGTTCAATCGCCAGGCGCGTGGGGGACAAGGTGTGCGGGGGATCCGCCTCACCGGTACCCGTGGCACGGTTGTCGGGGCGTTCATGGTCGCGCTCGACGAGGAGATCCTGCTGGTCTCCTCGGGCGGCGTCGTCATCCGGACCGAGGCGCGCGAGATCGCGTCGCAAGGGCGCGATGCCACCGGCGTCCGGGTCATGAACCTCGACGAGGGGCAGACTGTGGCAGCGGTGGCGCGGGTGGCGGCGGACGCCGACGAGGCATGACGTCCGGCGTCCGTGATCAGAAGTGATCAGAAGATGTTGAGCGACGATATCGGCCAGACGCGCACGTCGACCTTGCCGACGATGAGGGACTTGGTGATCGGGCCCCAGTAGCGGCTGTCGCACGAGTCGGTGCGGTTGTCGCCCATCACGAAGTAGTTGTTGGCCGGCACGCGGTACGAGTGCGCAAGGTTGAAACGGTTGTCCCCCGGGCCGGGGAACGTGTTGCCCTGTTCCGACGGACGGGAGCCACGTCTCGTCGAGGCGCTTCCCGTCGACGTAGATGTCGTGGTTCGACGAGAGCGAAAGGACATCGCCGGGGAGCCCGATCACCCTCTTGACGAGGTCGTTCACCTCGGGCCCACCGCAGTTCTCGGCGGGTGGGCCGCGAGAAGACCACGATGTCGCCCCGGTCGACACCGTGGAGGTGGTAGCTCAATTTGTTGACAAGGATGCGGTCGCCGATCTGCAGCGTCGGCTCCATGGACCCCGACGGGATGTAGAAGGTCTGGACGACGAATGCGCGCAGGAGGACTGCGACCAGGACGGCGACGAGGACCACGACGACGGCCTCCCGGAGCCAGCGGGCCGTCGAGGAGCGGGGTACTTCGGTCGGTCCGGTCGGCCCCTCCGGCCCCGGCGGGCCGCCCGCAGGGGGCTCATCGACGGCGAGCACCGGGTCGTTCGATTCGGGCGTCACCGGACGCAGGCTAGACGGCGGCGGCGCTGCTGGGGGCTCAGGCCGGAGTCGGGATCACCGACGCGGTGTCGCGGCCGGACCGGAGCAACGTGCCGGGGAGCGACCCGGTCGCGGCACCGTCTCGCACCGACTCAACTCCGTTGACGAGCACGCGCACCACGCCGTGGGAGCCCGCGAAGAGCCGGGGGGTGTCGCCGGGCAGGTCGAACACGAGACGAGCGGGCTCGGAGCCGACGGTGGCCGGGTCGAAGACGAACAGGTCGGCCGCGAATCCCTCCGCGACGAGCCCACGTTCACGCAGGCCGAAGAGCTCGGCGGGTTGCGCCGTCATCATGCGGACGGCCTTTTCTACGGGCACGAGCTTGCGCCCGCGCAGGCAATCGGCCAGGAAGGCCGTCGGGTAGTTGGAGCCGCACATGCGATCGAGGTGCGCGCCGGCATCGGAGCCACCGACCATCGCGCGCGGGTCGCTCCAGATCGAAGCGCGCATCGTCCACGTGTTCTCGTCGCCGTCATCGGTGTTGGGCCACAGCACGGTACGCAACTGGTCGGCCAGGACGATGTCGAGCAGCGTGTCGAAGGGCGTGGTCCCACGCTCGGCGGCGATCTCAGCCACGCTCCGGAAGGCGCATCCGTCGTTGGCCGCCGCAAAGGTGTCGCCGATGACGTACGTGCCCCAGTGGGAGAGCCCGCGGAACACGCCGGCTTCCTTGCTGCGAGCGCGCTCATCCAACATGGTGCGCACGGAAGGGTCGGCCAACTGCTTCATGCGCTCGTCCTCGGGGAGGCCCATCACGTCACCCCACCCCGGAATCAAGAAGAGCGCGCAGTGGGTGCGGAAGCTCATATTCATCGGCACGAGCGTCGGCATGGTGAGAGCGACGATGCGCCCGCCCGCCGCTGCGGCGGCCGACGAGGCCGAGAGCTGGTGCTCAATGCGCTCGGCCGACCGGGCGTCGACTGTCAGCACGTTCCAGTTGAGCGGCCTGCGGGCGGTGACGCTCATCGCGGTCATGAGGTCCACCTCCTCCGGGGTGAACGAGTCCAGGCACCCGTTGGTGATGTACTCGAGCGTCGTTCCCTCGTGCCCGGCGACCTCCTCGCAGAACGCGAGCATCTCCCGGCGGTCCGCGTGGCGCGAGCTGATCGGCCGGCCGTCACCATCCGAGTGCGTGCGCGACTGGGAGGACGAGAAGCCGAGTCCGCCCGCCTCGAGGGATTCGGCGAGGAGGTTGCGCATGGCTTCGATCTCGAGGTCGGAGGCCACCTCCTCGGATCGCTCCGCGCCCATCACCTTGCGCCGGAGCGCGCAGTGCCCCACAAGAAACCCGGCGTTCACCCCGAGGTGACCATCCAGCGCGTCGAGGTACTCGCCGAAGCTCGACCAGCTCCACGGGACGCCCTTCTCGAGGGCGGCCAGTGGCATGCCCTCGACCTTGGCCATCATCTGGCGGATGTAGTCCCCGTCCTGCGCGTTGATCGGGGCGAGGGTGAACCCGCAATTGCCACCGATCACAGTCGTGACGCCGTGCACATTGGACGGGGAGGCAAAGGGGTCCCAGAAGAGCTGCGCGTCGTAGTGCGTGTGCGGGTCGATCACGCCGGGCGCCACCATGAGGCCGGCGGCGTCGAGCTCCGTGTCCGCCTGCTCTTCGATATGGCCGATGGCCTCGATGCGGCCGTCCCGGATACCGACATCCGCCAGCCGGCCGGACTCCCCGGTTCCGTCGATGAGCGTGCCGGATCGGATGACGTAATCGAGCATGGGACCTCCGCGGGCGGGCACAGCGCCGGGGCGCCAAGCGGGCCAGGATCTGACGACCCGTCAGCTTACCGTCGTGGCACGGCTTGGCACCCAAAGGCCCTGGTGGGGCCGTTTGCAGGTTGATCGTTCGCCTCGAGCCGGTCGACACGGGCAGGACCACGCCTCGGCTTGTCGACATCGGATCTCGCTACGTGGCGCCCCGCCGCGGCGCCCGGCTGACGCTGATGGCACCGCGGTCGTATGCCCTCCGCCAACCAAGGGTTCGACGAGCCGACGCTGGTCCGCAGTCTCGCGGCCGCCAATGGCGCATAACCGGTTGGACCGCCACCGCGCATCTGCCCTCAATCCCCATTGCGGATCGGCCGGAGCCCTCACGTGCACCCTCCTTTTCGGGCAGCCCTTGTGGACGACCATTTGTTCCTGCGGAACCCCCGTGTGTACCCATCTCGTCCCCAAGTAATCCACAGCCTGTGCCCGACGCACGTTCGATCGCATCCCTTCCACGCCGGCGCCCCACGTGCTTTGCTCTGTCCGTGCCTGCACCCAGACCACGAGACAGGGGGCGGCCCCCGTGCTGAACCTCCACCCGACGTCGGAAGGGGTCCTTCCCGGCCAGCTCTTGGAGGGGGCCATCCGCGCCGGGTACATCGACGCCGGACGCTTCAAGATCCCCGACGGCAACGTTCAGCCGGCCAGCCTCGATCTGCGCCTTGGCGAACGGGCTCTCCGCATCCGTTGCAGCTTCCTGCCCGGGAACGACTCGGTGGAGCGGAAGCTGAAGGACTACATCCTCGACGAGATCGACCTCCGGGGGGACGGAGCGATGCTCGAGGCACGGTGCCCCTACCTGATTGAGCTCAAGGAGCGACTCGACCTCCCGGCCGGGCTGCGGGGCAAGGCCAACCCGAAGAGTTCGACCGGCCGCATCGACGTCTTCACGCGCGTGATCACCGACCACAGCGATCGCTTCGATGAGATCGCTCCGGGCTACCACGGCCCCCTCTACCTCGAGGTGGTGCCCCTGTCGTTCGCCATCCGGGTAAGAGAAGACTTGACGCTCAACCAGCTACGCCTCTCCATGGGCCGGCCGTGGCTCACGGACGAGGAGGTGTGCGGGCTCCACGTTGCCGAGCCAATCCTCTTCAAAAGGGGGGCGCCCGTGCCGGTCGACGACCTCGTCCTCTCACACGGCCTCTTCCTCGGTTTGGACCTGCACGGAGACGAGCGAGGCCAAGTTGGCCACAGCACCCGCGACAGCGCTCCGCTCCTCGATCTGACCGCGGGTGGAGAGGTCGATCCCGTGCCGTTCTGGGATCCGGTCTTCCGCGAGGACGGGGACAGGTTGGTTCTGTCCCCGAAGCGCTTCTATCTCTTGATGTCGCACGAGGCCGTGAGCATCCCGCCCAACCTGGCAGCCGAGATGACCGCCTACGACCCGACGAGCGGTGAACTCCGCACCCACTACGCGGGGTTTTTCGATCCCGGCTTCGGGTTCGACCCGACCGGGGGCTTCCGGGGTTCGCGTGCCGCGCTCGAGGTGCGTGCCCACGACGTGCCCTTCATGGTGGAGAACGGCCAGGCCGTCTGTAAATTGACGTTCGAGCGCATGCTCGAGGAACCGACCGCGCTCTACGGCACCGGCATCGGGTCGTCGTACCAGCAACAAGAAGAAACGCTGAGCCGGTACTTCAGGCGTTCATAGGGGTAGCAGGAGGCTCGCGCAACGCGTCGCTCGCCGATTCTGGGTGCGAGGGCGAGAGTCGCACGTCCCTCCGTTGGCGGCGCAGCCGCGTGCAACCCAATTGTGAATCACAATTCTTTCGGAGAGGCGGGGGTACTGCACGGCTTCTCCGTTGTCCTCACGGGTGTACCCGCACGGCGCGGGCTTCAGAGCGTGGCTGTGTTGACCACCACGCAGAAGGAGTAAGACCCATGAGGCGGATGCTTTCGAGTTCCATCGGTGTCGTTGTGTGCGGGCTCGTCCTCGCTGCGGGAGCGGTCGCGGGCTTCACGCCGGCGGGAGCATCGACCACGCCCAACCCAATCCAATCCGCCGTGCAGAATGTCGAGAGTGCCACCGCAGCGGCGATCGCCCAGGCCACGACGCCGGCCGCTCCCGTCGCACCGCCGGCGGTGCACGCCCCAACACCGGCTGCGCCTGCGACCACCCCGGCAGCAACACCGGCAACGAACCCGCTGGCGCCCCTCACCGGACTACCCCTCTCGCTTTCGGTCCCGATCACCGCCCTCGCCAACGAGATCGGCAGCACGCCGCTTCCCGGGCAGGACGCGACGACCGGGACCAATACGACGACACAGGCGTCGCCTCTGGCCAACGTCAATGCGCCGGTGAACGCCTGCTCGCTCTCCGTCGGCCTGCTTGCCGGAGCACACAGCGGCTGCTCGACGAGTTCGGTAGGGCTGACCAGCTTGGTGCCATCGGGACGGTCAACGCGCCAGTCACGGCCCAGAACAACGCAATCGGCCTCCTCGGCCAGGCGGCGTCGGCGCTCGGGTTGACCGCCGGCCAGCCCTCGTCGTCGACGACGCAGAACGGCGCCATCAATGCGGACGTGCCGGTGAGCATCTGCGCGGTCAATGTGGGCCTGGTGGGCGACTCATCCAGCAACTGCAACCTGTCCGGTACCAACGGAACGACAACGCAGAACGGCCTGATCGACGCCGCGGTGCCAGTCACGGTCTGTGACGTGATCGCAGAGATCGATGGGAACAGCACCGCGAACTGCCTGCAGCAGCCCGACACGGTCGCGCAGAAGGGCCAGCTGGCAGACGTGTTCGCTCCCGTAACCGTCTGCAAGGTCGTCGCGGAGGTCTACGGCACCGCCACGGGGATGTGCATGCCGAGTGCCGGTTTCCTGTTGGTGAACGACCTCCCGACCGACAATGTCAGCCAAGGTGCACCGATTGACGGCGTGGTGCCGATCAACGCCTGCAGCGTGGTCGTCGCGGTTGCGGGCAGCGCTACCAACTGGTGCGAGCCGTTGCATCTGGCGACCACCCCCACCGGGTCCCTTCCCGCCAAGGTGCCCGTGACGGTCTGCGCCGTCACAGCGGCACTCGACGGGAACGCCAGCGGCACGTGCACAGGGGCGGGCTCGACAAGCATCCCGATCGGCACCCCCGGCAGTCCGGGTACCGGTGTGACGCTGCCCGTCAACATTTGCGGTGTCCAAGCTGCTCTTGGTGGCAGTGCCAGTGCATCCTGCCCGAAACCGACCGTGACCACCTCCCCCTCAAGCTCGGGATCCACGGCCCCCACCTCTGTGCCGTTCAGCCTCGCCTCGACGACCCCGACAGCGGCAATCACAGGGGCCGCGATCAGAGGGGCCGCCGTCACGGGGGCGCCAACCGCGTCGACGGGAGACGGGGACCTGGCGACCTCGGGCGGGCCGCTGCTGCTCGAAATGATCATCGGGGCGGGACCTTGTTGCTGGGTCTGCTGATCAGCCGGCTCGGACGCCGGCGCGCGGACGGCACCGGATGATCCGGATGGCAAAAGAGAGCAGGTGAGGGCCGCCCGGCCGTGACACTGCCATTGGACGGATCCGGTGGAGGAAGGAGGGGTCGGTGTCCAACCAGTACCAGACGGGTGCCGTCACGAGCCTGGAGCAGGTGTTCCTGTCGGAACAGTTCGGACGGTCCCATCTGACGCGAGCTGACGAGGTACCGCCGGCCGTCCTGTGGCCCGACAACGCTGTCCTGACAGCGCTGACGTCCGTGCTGCGGGAGAGCAACAGGCACCGCGCCATCGCCGCTGTCAGTGGCATCGCGGCGGCGGCGATGGTCGTCGCCGGTCTTGCCTCCGGCGGGGCGCAGCATGTGCGAGGGGTGGTCTCGGCTGAAGCACCGCGTACCGGCCCCCGTCCGTTTCCGGGCAGTGGTTCCGGCCCTTCGAGTGGGCTGTCGACTGTCCCAATGGTCGCCGGTGGGACGCTGGCCACATCGTCGGGCCCCGCCGGGACGCCGCCGCTGTTTCTGACGGGAGTTCGGGCCCCGACGGGACAGGGCGGACCTCCGCCCGCCGTGACGGTCGTGGTTCCCCCCGGGACGAACGTCACGGTGGTCCCATCGTCCGCAACACCCAAGGGTGGCTTGACCGGCTCCACGGGCGCAGGGTCGGGCAGCAGCGCGGGCTCCCCAGCTCCGACGCCACCGGTCGTCATCATGGTCGGCAACACAGTGACAACAGCGGGCGCGGCGGTCACCACCACCACCAATCAAATCGCGAGCCGTCTCTCGGCGGTCCAGCCCGCGACCGGCGCGCTCGGTGGCGTCGGAGCGACCGGCGCGCTCGGTGGCGTCGGAGCATCCGTCACGGGTCTTGGTCAGGGCCTCAATTCAACAACGTCATGACAACACGCGACGACCGTCGCGGCGTCGTCGCGTTCGGGCCCGCAGGATTGATCGCGCGGAGCAAAGGACTGCACTTTGATTTCCGAGTTCCAAACAACCGTTCGGAGAAATTGCCGCCAGTTTTCCGTGACGTGGTTCTCACGCGGACGCGGCCGCTATATGGTTGCAGTGAGGGGGTAAGAGTTCCCGGAGCCTTAGGTTCCGGTGTCGGTAGTTACTCCTTCCACGTGGACGATTTCCAAGTGGAGGATCATGGAGGGGTCGACGCCCGGTAGGGCGCGTGTTGAGGACTACGCAACTCTTGAAGACGTCTTCGCGTCTCGTAACTTTGGGCACGTGCGCGCCCGAAGGCACCGGCTGCGGCAGCCATCGCCGTAACAGCCGCAATGCCGAGGCCGTACTTCGCCGGCAGTCGCATCGTGGCGTCGATCGCCGTGGCCGCCGCAGCACTGTCGGTCGTGGCAGGTGTGGTGACAGTCGGCGGGGGCCCGAAGGGTCTGCCGGTGATCAGCGCCGGAGCTCCCGGTGGCCCGCCCAACGTGCCGGATTTCAAGGGCCCGTCGAGCACACCGGCCCCGGCTAACTCTGGCGGGGGCGCTTCGACGGTCGGGTCCGGGTCGAGTACCGGAGGGACGCAGTTCATCGGGGCGTCTCCCTTCGGGGCCGGCGGACAATCCGCTCCCGCTGTCATTGCCAACCCTGGGGCGTCGTCAGTTGGAAGCTCCGCCCCCACGGCCACGCTCACCGTCGTGAATACGGGCGGAAACGCTCCAGCTCCGGCGACGACGGCACCACCGGCTGCCACGACGACGACCACAACCACCCCTTCGACGCCCACCACGCCGACGCCGACGCCGACGACCACGACCACCACGACCACCACGACGGTTCCGAGCCATCCTGTCGGGACCGGGGGCTTTCCTGGTGGCCCGGGCAACGGCCAGGGCAACGGCCAGGGCAACGGCCAGGGTGGTGGCAACGGCCAGGGCAACGGCCAGGGTGGTGGCAACGGCCAGGGCACGGCCAGGGCGATGGGGATGGCGGAGGCAACGGGCAGGGGAACGTCCCGGGTACCGGTCGCGGTGACGGCGGAGCCTCCGACGGCGGCGCAGGCGCCGGCTCCGGCGGGTCCAACGCAGGAACGCCCGCCCCCGGTGCGACGAACTGCCTGTCACGCCCGCACGGACAGCACCACTGCCCCTAGGGGCCAGACCGCCCGGGCGGCCTTCGCGAGCAGCCAGCGCTCGAGCACTGCACGAAGTCACGGTCGCGGCTGGTAAGCATGCCGGTGCCGGCCAGGTGACGGCCCGGCGCCAGCGAGGTGAGCCATGAATTACACGAATCTGGGCACGTCAGGCTTGCGAGTCTCGAGAGTCTGCCTGGGCATGATGGGATTCGGAAACGAAAGTGATCGCCCCTGGGTGGTCGACGAGGAGGCTGCGGAGCCGATCGTCCGGACTGCCGTGGAGGGAGGAGTGACCTTCTTCGACACCGCCGACACCTACTCAGCCGGGGCCAGCGAGGTGGCGACCGGGAGATTGGTCCCGAAGTTCCTGAGCCGGGACGAGGCCGTGATCGCCACCAAGGTCTTCATGCCGGTGACGGCCGGCGAGAACGGCGGCGGATTGGGCCGCAAGCACATCCTGTCGGGCATTGACGCGTCACTGCGCCGCCTCAACACCGACTACGTCGACCTGTACCAGATCCACCGCTGGGACCCCCGGACCCCCATTGAAGAGACGATGGGCGCCCTGCACGACGTGGTCCGCTCGGGTAAGGCGCGCTACATCGGGGCGAGCAGCATGTTCGCCTGGCAGTTCGCCAAGGCACAGCACACGGCGGAGGCGCAGGGTTGGACGAAGTTCGTCTCCATGCAGAACCACTACAACCTCATCTACCGCGAGGAGGAGCGCGAGATGATCCCCCTCTGCCTCGACCAGGGCGTGGGGTGCATCCCCTGGAGCCCCTTGGCCAGGGGCATGCTGGCCGGCACCCGTACGCGGGACGGTGGCCGGCTCACCACGCGATCGAGCACCGACCCGTTCACCGACTACCTCTACGACCAGCCGACCGACTTCGACGTCGTCGACGCCGCAGCCGAGGTCGCCGGGGCACGCGGGGTACCGACGGCACAGGTATCGCTGGCCTGGCTGCTCTCCAAGCGCGGGGTGACCGCACCCATCGTCGGCTCGACAAGGAAGAAGCACTTGAAGGACGCCCTCGCCGCCGAGGCGCTGACGCTGACCGAGGACGAGGTCGCTGCGCTCGAGAAGCCCTACCAGCCGCACCCGGTGCTCGGGCACTTCTAGCCAGGACCACTCGATGGTCCACTAGGGTCGCCCCGGGACTGCCGGACGAGAGATCGGGGGTGGCATGCGGGTCGCGCTCACGGTGGCCGACTTCCTCAACCGGGCCGCGCTGGTCTACGGGCACCGGGTGGCTGTGGTGGACGAGCCGTCGGCGCCCGGCTCGTACGGTGCGGTCACGTACAACGAGCTGGAGGCAAGGGCGCGCGGACTGGCCCTGGCGCTCGACGACCTCGGCGTGGCCCACGGCGAGCGCGTGGCCATCGTCAGCCCAAATTCGGCCCGCTTCCTCACGGCGTTCTTCGGCGTCAGCGGGTTCGGCCGCATCCTGGTGCCCATCAACTTCCGGCTGAGCGCGGACGAAATCGCCTACATCGTGGACCACTCCGGGGCGTCGGTCCTCCTCTACGACCCCGACCTCGAAGCCGAGGTGGACTCCGTCAAGGTGAGCCACCGCTTCTGCTTGAACGGGAGGGACGACACCGCGCTGTTCGTGCCGGCCACCGGTGGGGAAGCACCGATGGCGTGGGAGGCAGACGAGGACGACACCTGCTCGGTGAACTACACGTCGGGCACGACGGCGCGGCCCAAGGGAGTGCAACTGACGCACCGCAATTGTTGGCTCAACGCGGTGATGTTCGGGTGGCACACTGGCGTCAGCGACCGGGACGTGCTCTTGCACACGTTGCCCATGTTCCACTGCAATGGCTGGGGGATGCCCTATGCGGTGACAGGCATGGGTGGCGCCCACATCGTGCTGCGCAAGGTGGACGGCGAGGACATCCTGTCGCGCATCGAGCGCCACGGGGTCACGATGTTGTGCGGCGCGCCGGCCGTGGTGGCGGCCATCTTGAGCGCGGCGGAGGCTCGCACGGAGGAGGGCCGCGCAGTGCCGGGCCGAGGCACCGTGCGCATCGTGGTGGCCGGGGCGCCGCCGCCGTCGAAGACGATCGAACGGGTGGAGACCGAGCTCGGGTGGGAGTTCATTCAGATTTACGGGCTCACCGAGACGGCGCCGCTGCTCACCATCAATCGTGCACCCTCGGAGTGGGACGATCTGGACCCCGGGCCACGCTCGCAGCTGCTGGGCCGCGCCGGGGTGCCCGCGGTCGGCGTGCACATGACCGTCGACGATGAGGGTGAGGTGTTGGCCCGCTCGAATCATGTCTTCGCGGGCTACTGGGATCAGCCCGCCGAGACGGCGTCGGCGCTCGAAGACGGCTGGTTCCACACCGGCGACGGCGGCTACCTGGACGGCGCGTACGTGGTCATCTCTGACCGCAAGAAGGATGTGATCATCACCGGCGGTGAGAACGTCTCGTCGATTGAGGTCGAGGATTGCCTCTACCAGCACGCGGCGGTGGCCGAGGTGGCGGTGATCGGTGTGCCCGACGAGAAGTGGGGCGAGACGATCAAGGCGTTGGTCGTGGTGCGCGAGGGCGCCACGGTGACCGAGGCCGAGCTCATTGCGCACTGCCGCGACCGGCTGGCCCACTTCAAGGCGCCGACGAGTGTGGAGCTGCGTACACAGCTCGAACGGACTGCCACGGGGAAGTTGCAGAAGTACAAGCTGCGCCAGCCCTTCTGGAGCGGGCAGGAGAAGCTGGTCAACTAGTCGGCGGCGCCTGGTCCGGGAACGACGGGCGCGCGGACCGCTCCTCGAGCACGAGGTGGCCCTGCCCGTCGAACGCCGCCGCCGCATCCCCCGCGATGAGCCGGCGCAGCGGGTCTCCCACGATGGTGCGCCGCCAACCCATGTCGAGCCGGCTCGGCTCGCCGCAGAGCAGCTGCGCAATGTCAGCGCGAGTGGCCAGGAGCCCCTGGTCGAAGTCGAGGTCGTCGGCGATCTGACGCACCACGCCGGAGCAGACCGCGATGGCCGCGGGCGGCGCAGGTGACTCCCGGCCCTCCGAGGGCATCCGTACCTGCTCGGGCGGCAGGACCATGCCGCGCTCGACGGCCCGGAGGATCTCCGCGGCGCGCCCCTGCGCCAAGTGCCTGCCGTCCACGCCGCGGGCGCGGCGTAGTTCCTCCCCGTTGCGAGGCGGTCGTTGAGAAATGGCGAGCAGTCCGAGGTCGGAGAGCACCATCCGCCGTGGCCGGTTCGTCCCGGCGGCCGTGCGCTCGCGCCACGCCGCCACCTCCTGCGCGACGGCGCGGGAGCGCCGCGACATGCTCCGGATGTCCCCCAGCCTCCACCAGGCCTCCTCGGGGACGCGGGCCGGAGTGCGGTCGCCGAGCACCTCGTCGCACTCGCTGAGGGCCCACTCAAACCGGTCCAGGGCGCGCAGGCGTTCGGTGAGCACGCCCCGGAGCTCCAGGAGATGGGCGACGTCGTTGACCGCATAGGCGATCTGGGCGGTCGAGATCGGACGCTCGAGCCAGTCCGAGAGCCGGTCGGCCTTGGGGAGCGAGATGCCCAGCATCCGCTCGACGAGCCGTGACAGCGAGGGGGTCGACATCCCGAGGAAGCCGGCGACGATCTGCGTGTCGAACACTGTGGCGGGGACGGTGCCGCAGGCCGCCTGAAGCACGTCGAGGTCCTGGGACGCGGCGTGTGCCACGGCGACGCCGGTGCCCGCGAACACCTCCGCCAGGGGGGCGGGGTCCACGGCGAGCGGGTCGACGAGGGCCACCCGGTCCTTCCAGGCGATCTGAATCAACGCAAGGTCGGGGACGTAGGTCCGTTCGGTGTGGAACTCGGTGTCGAACGCGTAGCAGTCCTCCTCGGCCACCTCGACGATCAGCGCCGCGAGGCTCCCGGTGTCGACAACCATGGTCGCCGGTGCGGTCACGGGCGGCCGTCCTGTGGACCGTGGTCAGATGCGCTCGTCATCGCGGCAGGAGAGGGACTGATATCCAGGCTCGTTCGTCGTTGCGTCGTGGTGGCCCGCGCCTGGACTCGCCGCGGGCTGCCGGAGAGCTATCGAACCTCCGGACGGCTGCGGGCGCAGGTTACCGCGGGCGCTGCCGGCGCCTCTCGCTCCGTCCGCAGCGCCCGAGACGGGAGTCACCGCAACGCAACTGCAACCGAAACCATGTTGGGCTACAGATGGCGCCTGGTCACGCCGAGAAGGCGTGGAGAGCATTGACGGGGCGTCGTACCGGACGTGTACTCCGTCCCTGGTCACAGGTGCGCACCGGCATCCCGACGAGCTGTCGTGGGGTCCGCCACTTCTAGTCGGGGTCGGTAGACTGAAGTCCTCACCGGAACGAGTGCCTTGCGTGTGAGAGCGTGCACGGTGCACGCACGTCATGACTTACGGCACTGTTGCGTCCGCTGGGGATCCGTTATGAGTGAGAAGTCGGTAGCGGAGGGGGACAACGTGAAAAGGGCCAAGACAGGGCTTGGCGGGAACGGCGAGGACGCCGACAGCGCGCGGCCCGATGCGGAAACGAGCGTTCAATCGAGCGCCGGAGTGTCTCCTGGCGGCGCCGCCGGCAGTGTCGAGTCGATGTTGCAGGAATTCAGTTCCTCGCGCGCCGACACGCCACCGCCCGGCCGGGCGCGCCCTACGGGCAAGTACGACCAGCTGTGGCAGCTCTCCATGGCCGATCCCCACACGGGTCTGGCCAATCAGCTCCTTCTGCTCGACCGCCTGACCCAGGCGCTGGCGCGACGCCGACGCCATGGCGGTGAGGTGGTCGTGTGCCACATCGATCTGGACAACCTCGGCGAGATCAACCTCGACCTCGGGTACACCACCGGGAACACCGTCCTGTGTGAGGCGTCGCGTCGCCTGACCTCGGTGCTGCGCGCCGAGGACACCGTCGGTCGGATCGGTGGGAGTGAGCTCGTCGTGGTCGTGACCGTCAACGACGAGCAGGCGGTGGGCCCGCTGATGCGCCGACTGCAGCACACGCTCGACGAGCCGGTCATGGTGGGCGGGCAGGACCTCCGTCTCCGTTCCTCGCTCGGAGTCGCCATCGCGATTGACACCGAGTCCGCCGAGGACGTCCTGACCCGGGCTGACCGGTCGACTCGGGTCAGCAAGCGCTGACGCGGGAGCGGCCGGCCAACCTGGATATCCCTGCGAGGGTTTAGGGGCACGGCGCCTGACCCGAACGAGCGTTGGGGTGCCCTCGCGCACGATAGGGAGTATCGGCTCTATCCAAAAGGGGAGTATCGGCTCTACTCCACTAGCCCAATTCCGGCAAAATTATGTCGCGATGTCGATGTACAGCGAATTGCTCTGTGGCCTGTGTGCGGACGTAGACCCGCTACCGCTGCCAAGCTCCCGGGATGAGCTCGTTGTCATTCTGTTGCAGTGCCGCCGACGCCTGCACGGCCATGGCGCGGCCGAGCACGTCATGGCCGAAGATCTGGCGCTCGAACTCGATCACGACCGCATGCTGCTGCGCCTGTGCACGGCGATGGGCATTGAGAACGACCCCAGCCGGTTCGTCAACCCCCTGGCCGAACGTCAGCGCCTCGAGGGTCTGCTGCGTGGCGCGGGCGTCGACTTCCGCACCCTCGACGACCACCGCCGGGCCAAGGTGGCCTAGCGACGGAGCGGGGCGGACCGCTCAGGGCCTGGGATTGGTGGCCTTGCGCTCGGCCAGCACGGCGGCGTAGACCGCTGCCTCAGTGCGCCGGCGCATCCCCAGCTTCGAGAGCAGGCTCGATACGTAGTTCTTCACGGTCGCCTCGGCCAGGAAGAGCTGCTCGGCGATCTGGCGGTTGGACTGGCCCTGGGCGATCAGCTCCAGGACCTTGCGCTCCTGGGGCGTCAGGACCGTCAGGCGGGACTCGGCTTCCTGGTCCTTTCGTAAACGATCGAACAATTCTTGGGTCAGGACGGGGTCGAGCAGGGACATGCCCTGGCTGACCGCGTCTGATGTCGCCCAGGAGGTCCCCGCCGCCAACCTCTTTGAGCACGTAACCGGAGGCTCCAGCCATGATGGACGAGAAGAGAGCGTCGTCGTCGGAATACGACGTGAGCATCAGGCAGCGGACCTGTGGCGCGACCGACTGGATCTCGCGGCAGACCTCGATCCCGTTCCCGTCGGGGAGGCGGACGTCGAGGATGGCGACGTCGGGCTCGAGGTCGCGGATCAGCTTCAGTCCCTGCTCCGCCGTACCGGCTTCGCCCACCACATCCATGTCCCCCTCGCCCTCGAGCAGAGTCCGCAGGCCCGTACGGACCAGCTCGTGATCGTCGAGGACGAACACTCGTATCGCCATATGCCCAATATGCCACGGGCGCAGGCACGAGCACGACCGACGACACCCCCGCCGGCGCCTCACCGCTCCTCGAGGACGCCGCCCGCCTCTATCCTGGCGAGCCGTGCAGCCGTTCGACCGCATCGACGATCCCGTCAAGCTGCGACGTCTGGTGCAAGCGATCCTGATTCTCGACGGCGAGCTGCATCTGCCCGTCGTGCTCCGAAGGATCATTGAGGAGGCGTGCGACCTCGTCGACGCTCGGTACGGAGCGCTCGGCGTCCTGACCGAGGACGGGCGGGCGCTCGACCAGTTCGTCACGGTCGGCCTCAGCAACGAGGAGGAGCAGGCGATCGGCCCTCGCCCCACAGGACGGGGCGTCCTGGGAACGCTCATCGCGGACGACGAGCCGCTCCGGCTGGCCAACACCGCCGACAGCCCGGACAGCTTCGGAACGCCCGCCCAGCACCCCACCATGACCTCGTTCCTGGGGGTCCCCATCCGGGTCCACGGTGAGGTCTACGGGAACCTCTACCTGACCAACAAGAAGACCGCAGACGAGTTCTCGGAGGACGACGAGGAGCTCGTGATCGCTCTCGCCATGGCGGCCGGCATCGCCATTGAGAACGCGCGCCTCCACGGGCTCGTCCGTGACCGCGCGTTGACCGAGGACCGGGACCGGATCGCCCGGGATCTCCACGACTCGGTGATCCAACGCCTGTTTGCGATCGGGCTGTCGCTGCAGGGGACGGCACGTCTCGTTGAGAGGCCCGAGGCAGTCATGCGTATCGGGGAAGCCATCGACAAGATCGATGACACGATCCGCCAACTCCGCAAGGCGATCTTCGACATTGAGCTCACGATCAACAAGGAGGGCCTGCACCCCAAGGTTCTCGATCTCGTGCACGAGCTGCGTCCCGTGCTCGGGATCCACCCGCAGGTCTCGTTCAGCGGTCCGGTCGACGTCGTCGTGACCGGTCCGCTCGCCGAAGAGGTGCTCGCGGTCCTGCGGGAGGCGCTGACCAACGTGGGCAAGCATGCCCACGCCTCACAGGTCGTGATCACTGTGGCGGCCGGTGAGGAGCTGCGCCTCGTCGTGGCGGACGACGGGCAGGGCATGAGTGGGCCGTCCTCGGCCGGACTCGGCCTCCGGAACATGCGCCAGCGCGCCGAGCGTCTCGGGGGCAGTGTCGAGCTCGGCACCTCCCGTGAGGGAGGCACGCGCCTCACCTGGCACGTTCCGCTGGGCGTGGCCGACGCAAGCTTCGGGGCGACTGCTTCCTGAGGGCACGGCTCCGGGAACCGATCAGAGGGGGACGAGCCGTCTGGCGAGGCTGAGGACACCGTCGCGGACGGGATGGGGGCGCTCACGGCTCAGGCGGTCGAGCGCCTGTTGCATGGCGGCGGTCACCTCGGCCGAGGCCGCCTCGATCTCGCGGGAGCCGGGTGATCCTCCCGGGCACTCGAAGTGCATGGGCGGCAGGAACTCCACGGTGACAGCCGAGGGCAGCGGCAGTGGTGGGGTCAGGAACGTGTCGAGCCCAAACGGCGGTCCCACCATGATGGGGAACACCTTGATGCGCAGCCCGCCGAGGCCGAGCGCACGTGCGAAGTGCTCGCCCCTTGACGCCACGATCACCGCGTCGTGGCTCCCGTGGGCCACGACCGGGACGATCGGCACCCCGGTCTGGAGGGCCAGGCGGACGAATCCGGTTCGCCCACCAAAGTCGACCGTGTTGCGGTCACGCCAAGGTCGACAGGACTCCCAGTCGCCGCCGGGATACACCACGACGGCCGCGCCCTCTGCCAGCGCCGCCAGGGCGCTCTCGGGCCGGGCCGGGAGGGCGCCGAAGCGGCGTAGCGTGGGTCCCACCACGGGCAGTGCGAAGAGGAGGTCGTAGGCGAGGGCGTAGGCGGGGTGATCGAGGCCGCGCCGGTTGACCAGCGCCAGCGCCGTCACCCAGACGTCGGGCATGTAGAAGACGCAGTTGTGGTTCCCGACGACGAGGACCGGGCCGGTCTCGGGCACGTTCTCCATGCCTCGGACCTCGGGCGAGAAGTAGGCGGTAAGGGAGCGAACGAGCGCGCGGTGGCGGGCGATGAACCCGGGATCGCGTGCGACGGATCCGTCGGCGCGCTGGGCGTCGATCCGCCGGGCCAGAGGCGCCAGGACTCCTGGCATCCCCTTGGCGGTGGACCGCGTGGGCGACACGGCGTGGGCCATGACCCGGCTCATGACACCCCCGGCCCTCCGGATGGCTGCACCGAGCAGACCTCCGCGAAGCCGTCCTCGATGCAGCCGGCGAGCTTCGGGCTGTCCGGGACGGCCGCGACGTCTGCAGTCACGGTGATGCAGACCCGATCCGCGGCTGAGATCAGTGACACGTTCAGGGCGGCCCCCGAGGGAGGCGACACGGCGTAGATGCCCTTCACCGTGGCACCGGCCAGGGTGACGGTGACGGGCGGTCCGGGGATGTTGGTGACGCAGACGTCGTTGCCCAGCAACATCGACCCCCACAAGCTGCGGGCGACGGCGGACGGCAACGCGCTCAACCCGGTGGCGAGCACGTCACTCACGGTCAGCCCGGGCGCGTTCTTCCACTCCTCGGCGACCCGCCTGACCTCGGCCACGCAGTCGGCGACGTCGGCGTGAGCGGGAATGACGAACCGAGCGGGAACGAAGTGATTCCCTCCCGCCGCGTCGCCCTGCAAGCGCACGTTCACCGGCATCAGGGCGCGAAAGCCCGGGGACACCACCCCGTGTTGCTCGTGGTAGAGAGCGAGGCCGCGCATGACGGCTGCAACGAACACATCATTGATCGTGCCGCCCCATGCCTTGGCCGCTTGCTTCACCGTCAGGAGATCGAGGTCGAAGACATCGACGTGGCGCCGGAAACTGCGCCCGGTCATGATCGGAGAGATCGGCCTGCCGGCTGGAGCCATGAGCCTGGCGATCGACGTGCCCAGCGCGGCCAGCCGGCCGAACGATCGGAACGGGTGGAACACTACGTTCAGCGCGTCGTCCACGAGCCCGACCGCGTCGGGCAGGTCCCCCAGCCGCGGCAGCAGCGAGCGTCCGCTCCGTTCCCCCTCGGGCCCTCGTTCGGGCCGGGGGAGGGCTGGGCCGCGCCAGGTGCATCGAAGAGGTGGGCCAGGACCGCGAGGCCGCCCACGCCGTCGATGAGGGCGTGGTGGACCTTCATGACGAGGGCGGCAGCGTCCACGTCCACGCCCTCGACGAGCACGGCCTCCCAGAGGGGCAACGCCGGATCGAACCCACTGGTCGCCATCGTCTGCGCCAGGTCGAGCACCTCTCGCAGCCCGCCGTGGTCGGGCAGGCGCATCCGGCGCAGGTGGAGGTCGAGGTCGAAATTCCGGTCCGGCACGAACTGGGGCCGGCCCCGGCCCGGCGCCCGGTTGACCGCCCGCGACCGCAGGCGGGGCACGGTCTCGGTCAGCGAGGCGACTCGTGCCCGTACCTCGGCCCAGTCGGGCGTCGAGTCCATCACCAGCAGCGCCACGATCGTCGGGCGCATGACCGGATCGGCGCCGATCGTCCACAGCAAGGCGTCGGACCCACTCATGGTGTCGGCGCCCTTGGTCGTGTCTGTCTCTGCCATCACAGACCCCCTTACGAGCGATTCTGCAACCGGCCTGGAGGTCACTGTAGAGCCGGAAGTCCTCTCTCGGGGCGTCCCTGGCGACGGGCTCCAGGCTCCCCGGGGCGGAGGCGGCGAAGAGGATGTGTGCTCGGACCCCCCAGGTCACCCCGAAGTGGCCCTAGCATCGCGGGTGAGCCTGACGCCAAGGCCGGTTCCGGGGGGAGCGCTGGGGGGCATGGGGCGAGCAGAGCGCGGGAAAGGGGACGAACATGACCACGACTGCGGTGACCGCACAGGTTCCCGGCCAGCACGGTTTCGCGAACGCCTTTGGGAGGCGACAGCTCTACAAGTACCCCGACACCTGGCCGAGGCTCGGGTACCTGTCGATCGTCGTGCTGACGACGATCATGCTCTATTACCTCTACTACGTGGAGGGCGCGGTCACACCGTTGATGCTGCCCTACTACCACATGTCCTTCCAGTACTTCCTCTACCTACTGGTGGTCTCGAACGCCATCGGGGCCTTCAGTGCGTTCATCGGCGGGCTCTCCGACAAGATCGGCCGGGCCAATCTCACGATCTACGGGACCCTCGTCGTCGCGCTCGTTCAGCTCTTCGCCATCCCCCACATCACCGAGAAGTTCTGGTTCGCTGCCTCCTACTGCGTGATCGGGTTCGTGGAGGGCATCATCCTCGTCTCGACGCCGGCGCTGATGCGCGACTTCTCTCCGCAGATGGGACGCGGCGTGGCGATGGGGTTCTGGGCTCTCGGACCCACCATGGGTGCCCTGTGCGCCAGCCTCGTGGCCACCCACACGCTGGACCATCTCGCGCCGTGGCAGGACCAGTTCATCATCTCGGGAACGATCTGCATGGCGGTGGTCGTGATCGCGTTCTTTTTCTTGCGGGAGCTCTCCCCGCAGCTGCGCGACCAGCTGATGGTCTCCGAGCGCGAGCGAGCGCTGGTCGAGGCACGCGCCAAGGGCATCGACGTCGAGAAGGCAACCCGGCACCCGATCCGCTCCATGATGAAGATCGACCTCGTCGCCTCGTCCATCGCGATTTCGGTGTTCCTACTCTTCTATTACGCGTCAGTCAGCGTGCTCACGATTTACTGGGTGGTGACGTTCAACCGGACTACCCCGCAGGCCAACGGCATCAACGTGTGGCTTGCGGCCTCCCTCTCGATCGGACTGGTGATCGCTGGGGCTCTGTCGGACTGGGCCCGGGTCCGCAAGCCGTTCATGCTCGTCGGCGCGATCTGCGCCATGGTGATGATGGGCTTCCTCATCGTCCAGACGGGCCACCCACACACCGGCTACTACTCCAACGTGCTGGTGATCGTCCTGCTGGCGGTATCGATTGCCATCGCCTACGCGCCGTGGATGGCGAACTACACGGAGCAGGTCGAGTCGCACAACCCGGCGCTCACGGCGTCGGGCCTTGCCATCTGGGGTTGGATTCTGCGCATCACCGTGGCGCTTTCGTTCCTCGTGCTGCCCTACGTGATCACGACGTCGACCACGCTGGTCGATAACCAGACCGCGGCGACCGCGTTGCAGGCGATCCAGGCCGCCGAGCCCTATGCGCCCTCCGTGTCACCACCGGCCTGCGCCGCGACCCCGACGCCCGCCTCGGTGATCACCGGCCTGCAGGCGACGCACGAGCCGGGCCCCGCGACCCTGGCCACGGTCCTGGAGGGGTGCAACTCCACGCACAGCGTCATCAAGGCGCTGACCGCCGCCGGTGGAGTCACCAATCCCCAGGTTCAGGGCCTGCTGGCCTACAACCCGCTGGCCCTGGCGATTCTGAAGGGGCAACCCGTGAGCCAGTCCGAGATCAACACGAAGGTGGGCGTGCACTCGCAGAACCTGGCCAGCCTCCTGGTCGCCGAGCAGAAACTCGTGCCGGCCCAGAAGACGTCGCCGGGTGAATGGAAGAGGTGGTGGACCGTGTGCCTCATCGGCATGGGAGTCTTCGCAGTGCTCACCTTCACCATGCGGGGGCGGTGGAGCCCGCGAGCCGCCCGTCGCGATCTCGAGGAACACGAGAGCATGGTCACGGAGGAACTGGCGAAGCTGGCCCGGGAGCCCGCGTCGGTGGCGTAGGGCCGATTCGTCGGGCCCCATCCGCACTCCGGGCACGCCCGTACCCGAGGTCGTAGGGTTTCGAATCGTCGCCGAATTGGGAGGGCAACATGGGTCTTGCACTTGAGGGGCTGCGGGTGATCGACGCGGACACCCATCTGACCGAGGCTCATGACCTGTGGACCAAGCGCGCCCCCGCCAAGTACAAGGACCGTGTCCCGCATGTGGTCGACGTCGACGGCAAGCCCATGTGGTACGTCGACGGCGCCGAGCTCGGCTTCGCCGGCGGTGGTGGGGTCATCGACCGCGAAGGCGGGAAGGGTCGCGCGCTCGAGGCGCTCTACGAGTGGACGCAGGACAAGATCCACCTCGGCGCGTTCGACCCCAAGGCACGCATCGACGTCATGGACGACTCGGGCATCTGGGCTCAGGTCTGCTTCCCCAACTCCATCGGCCTCGGCGGCCAGGGCATCTCCGACGTGGTGAAGGACCCCGAGCTGCGCCTGCTGTGCGTGCAGATCTACAACGACGCCATGGCGGAGGTGCAGGCCGACTCGGGTCAGCGCCTCCTGCCCATGCCCGTGCTGCCGGCGTGGGATGTGGACGCCTGCGTCGCCGAAGCGAAGCGCGTGGCGGCACTCGACCTTCGCGGCGTCAACATCACGTCGGACCCGAATGACGTCGGAGGGCCGGACCTGGCCAACCGGGCCTGGGATCCGCTGTGGGAGGTCTGCGCCGACCTGAAGCTGCCGGTGCACTTCCACATCGGCGCCAGCCTGACCACGATGACCTACTTCGGCACCTACCCCTGGGAATCGCAGGACGAGGACACCAAACTCGCCATCGGCGGAACCCTCCTTTTCATCGGCAATGCACGCGTGGTGACCAACATCATCCTGAGCGGCATGCTGGACCGTCACCCCGAGCTGAAGATGGTGTCGGTGGAGAGTGGGGTGGGTTGGATCCCCTTCATCCTCGAGGCCCTCGACTACGAGATGTCCGAGAACGCGCCCAAACAGTTGGCGCACATGTCGATGCTCCCGTCCGAGTACTTCCGCCGGAACCTCTACGCGACGTTCTGGTTCGAGAAGAACAATGTGCCAGCGCTTGTCGAATCGGTGGGGGAGGACAGCATCCTATTCGAGACGGACTTCCCGCACCCCACCTGCCTCTATCCCAAACCGCTCGACACGGTCGCAGAGAAGATGTCGACCCTCGCCCCGGCCGTGCAGCGCAAGATCCTGGGCGAGAACGCCGCCAAGCTCTACCGCATCTGAGGGTCACCCGGCCTCCGGCTTGACGACTGGGAGCGTGGGCCTCGAGCCGCGGCGGAGCGCGTCGTCTCGGTTCAGCGTCGCGGCGTCAGGCTCGTCAGTGCGAAGTCCCCGTGTGCGTCGAGAGTCGAGTGCCCGACCGGTGACGCCGTGGACACGACGGTGTGCCACGTGCCGCGCAGCGGGAGTCCCGACGATGCGGAGAACCACGTCGTCGCGGAGTTGGTGCCGCTCTGTCCACCCGAGAACGTCACCTGTTCGCCCACCTCGACGGCCCGAACCGCCCGCCCACCGACGTCGACCGTGGCCATGCCGACCACCGTGGAGGTGCCCCGCATGGCCACGGGTCCGATGGCGAGGTGGTCGTTGCTCCCGGTGCACGCGACCACGCCATGTGTCCCCGGTATGACGTCCGCCGGGATGGTCATGACCGCGCGGCTGCAACGGAAGGTCGACGTGTCGTCGACGTGGAAGGCGACGAAGTCCCAGTCGTAGTAGCCGGCCCGCGACGGGCTCTGCAGCGTGCCCGAGCGCACGCAGTAGTCCCAGCTCTGCCAGTGGCGGTTCGAGTAGTCGAGCCGGAACTCGAAGCACCCCGCGGGCTGCCCGATCACCGTGCCCGGGATCCCGGGCCCCTCGGACTGGGACTTGGGGGGGACCGAGATCGTCTCGGTGCCCGAGCCCCGGTACGAGTAGACGCCTGGGGTCGGGCCTGCGCCGTCAGGGTCGGACCCGACCTCGTGCCGGTAGCGATCGATGGCGACGCTCGTGGGCAGCGACTGCGCGCCGCTGTGGAACCAGCGGAACGCGAAGGTGCCCGCGCCGGCCAGGACGAGCAGGGCGACCCCTCCCAGCACCCAGCGGGCCCAGTGGGAACGCCGTCGCGGCGGCCCCGGCGGGTCGTCGGGAGCGGCCGAAGTGGTCGTCGATGCGATTCCGGTGGGATGGGGCGAAGCGTCGGTAGTCCGGGACATGGCAAACCTCTGCCACCGTTGTCGCGCCTGACGGGGCGGCCGGGCAGGGCCGTAGGGCCCCTATACCGCGAGCCAGCCAGCTGCAACCAGCTGACGACGCCTCAGTCAGGCAGGGTCCGGGGCAGACCGAATCGGGGGAGCACGCTCGTATCGAAGCGGGTCATCGCGGAGACGAGGTCTCCGGCCAGTGTGAACACGATGATGCCATTGGCGATGAGAGAGTCCCGTGACGGGATCGACCTCGTAGAACCCCAGTGCGGTTGGCCGTTGGCCCTGGTGGGGACGACCCGGAAGCGGCGCCCGGGCCGGAAGGCCACGAGCTGGAAGAACCGGGCCGCCGTTCCTTCCCCTGGTGCTCGAGCGGGGACTAACACTTCCTTAACACCCCAGTTAAGGCTTTCTCACATCTCAGGCCGAACCTGTAGAAGAGATGGTGAGGAGGAGCGGGTGAAGCGTCTCGCACAACGAGTCACACAACGCTGGGCCATCATGGGCCTGGCGGCCAGGATGTGGTGGATCGGTATCACCGCGGTTGGCCTGGCCGCCGTCCTGGTGGCCGCGGCGGCCACCGTGGTCGAGACGCCCCGGCACCCGGCATCGAGCAGCTCGGCCGCGTCGAAGAACGCCGGCTCGGTCACGTCGAGTGCCGCGGGATCGACGGGGGGCATGGCGATGAGTGGAAGCCCCGGCGATGTCGCCAGTACCGCGAGCGCACCCGTCTGCTCCAACGTCAAGGGGGCGACGGTCATGGGTGACGGCATGGTCATGGCGCCGGTGCCGAGCGGCCCACCGATGGCGACGCAGCAGGCGGCGGCCGACCAGCTGGTGGCCGCGACCAAGGTCACGCTCGCCAAGTACGCGAGCCTCGCCGCGGCCACTGCGGCCGGCTACACCCCGGCCACCAACCCAAACGGGTACCTGGTCCACTACGCCAACTGGCAGATCGCCAGGACCGATGGCTTCGACCCCTTCTACCCCGCCTTCCTCATGTACGCCAACACGGTGAACGGCCCCGAGCTCATGGGCGCCATGTACCTCGGGCCCGCCCCCTGCACACCCGGTCCCGACATCGGCGGGTCGCTCACCCAGTGGCACGCGGACGACAACCTCTGCCTTTCGGGCGGGCAGGTCGTCGGCAGGACGACATCGAGCGGCACCTGCGCCTCAGGCGTCCACAACACGAACACCTACTTCATGCTCCACGTCTGGACCGAGCCGTCATTGGCCGCCACACACCAGTTCCAGCCCGACCTGACGCGGGCCGAGCTGGCACCGATCATCGATGGGAACGCGTGAGCACCCTCTCCGGAACGGCCATGCCGGCACGGGCATCGGGGCGGGTGTCCGCCCGGACGATCCAGATCGGCCTCGGCATCATCTGGCTGATCGACGGGCTGCTGCAGCTCCAGCCCAAGATGTTCGGGGCGAATTTCGCCAACAGCGTGATCCTCCCGATGGCACAGGGGCAGCCCGGAGTCGTATCCAGCACGATCACGCACCTGGCGCACCTGATCTCGGTGCAGCCGGCTCTCATTGACGCCGTGTTCGCCGGCGTGCAGATCCTGATCGGTGTCGGTCTGCTGGTCCGCGAGACCGTCAGGCCCGCGCTCGTCCTCTCCTTCACCTGGGCGCTGGGCGTGTGGGGCCTCGGCGAGGGATTCGGGATGCTGTTCACCGGCATGGCCTCGCCGCTCACCGGCGCCCCCGGTGCCGCACTCCTCTACCTCGCCATCGGTGTACTCGCATGGCCGCGGGCACCCCGGCCGGCAACACCAGGGTCGGCCGCCTCCGAAGGGCCGCTGGGCGAACGAGGCGGCAAGGCCGTCTGGGCCGTCGTGTGGAGCGGCATGGGGATCCTGTGGCTGCTGCCAGCGAACCGGGCCGGCGGGGCCGTCTCGGGTGCCATCAGCAACGCGGTCACCGGCGAACCGGGCTGGCTGGCCCACGTGCAGCTGTCGGTCGCCCACGTCGTCGGGAGCGGCGGGGGCGCGTTCGCCGTGGCCTGCGCCGTCCTCTCCTTCGTCATCGGCCTCGGCCCGCTCCTCTCGCGCCACCCGACCTTCTTCCTGGTTGCCGGCGCCGCGCTGGCCCTCGACTACTGGGTGTTCGGCGAGGCCTTCGGGCAGCCCTTCAGCGGCATCATGACCGACCCCAACACGGGGCCCCTGCTCGTCCTGCTGGCGCTGACGGTCTACCCGAACCGGGTGCCGGCCCGGGTGGTGAGCGACGCGGCCAGCTCGCGCCGTACGGGCGGACTCGCGGCGAGCTCCGCGTCGATCTCGTAGTAGCTCCAGGGCTGCCCGGCGGCCGGCTTGGCGTCGTTTGATCGCGCGTGGATCCACTCGACGGCGAAGCCGTTGTTGCATGTGCCCCTGAGATCAACGCCGGTCACGAACAAACGAGTTGTGACCACAGGTGGGGCTGTATGAAGTCAGCGGAGCTCACTGCAGCCAGGGGGATCGCCAGGTTCCGGACGCGTACTGTGCGACCCCGGATCACAGTTCCCTAACACCCGCGTCACCCGCCCCTGACTTCTGGGGTTGATGCTGAATGCTCAACAGATCGTCAGGAGGAGCGCCCATGGAGCGCCTCAAGAAACGGATTACGCAGCGTTGGTCGGCCATGGGCCTGGCCGCCCGAATGTGGTGGGGGGCGCTCATGACGGTTGGAGTTGCCGCCATCCTGGTGATGGCTGCCACAATCCTGTCAGGAGGTCCGAGCACGAGTGACGTTCAAGCTGGTGCCACCGTGACGCGCACTGGAATGCGATCAATGACCTCGCACAGTCAGCCGACGACACGGTCCGTCGGACCGATGTCACCGTCACCATCGGCCCAGTCGATGCCATCGATGCCGAGCAGCGAACCTTCGGCTGAGCCAGGCGGCACCATGCCCGCCATGAATGGCTCCTCGGGGACTACGAGCAGCGCCGGAACCGTGCCGTCAATGACCATGACGCCGACCGGACCCTCTACCAGCATGCCTGGATCCACCACAGCCACGCCTGGAGCAACCTCCAGCCCAATGCCGGGCATGCCCGGTATGGGAGATGGGACATCGGGAAGCGGGAATGGCAGCGCCATCTCTCTCGCAACCAACTCACCGGCCGGACCTATTACCTGGCCCTTGACGATGGGATCCATGGGTGCAGGCATGCAGATGGTCACCCCAAGCTGCACCACCACACCGACGGCCGCGCAACAGCAAGCCGCTTTGGCGCTGGTCAACCAAACGGTGTCGGCGGTGAGCCGCTATCAAAGCCTCGCCAACGCTCGCGCCGATGGGTATGTACCGATAACTCCGACTGGGCAACCCGTCGTGCACTATGCCAAACCAAGCTTTATCAATGACAGCAACCTTCTTGATCCCAACGCCATCGAATCACTCGTCTACGCCAATACGCCCCACGGCGCGATCCTCGTGGCAGCGATGTATCTCATGGCCTCCAATCAAGTCGGTGCCATCCCACCTATGCCCGGAGGATGTTTGACCGAGTGGCACATCCACACGAATCTATGCTTTTCGAATTCGAGCGGGGTGGTCGTAGGAGTCACGCACGCAGGAGCGTGCGCGGCAGGTTCCACCAATCACATCAGTCAGCCAATGATCCACGTGTGGCTCGCACCGGTTCCCGGCGGCCCACTCGTGGTTGACGCCACCGATGCTCAGGTGGTCCAAGCCGCGGAACAGCTTCCGACTCCCAGCCAGCAAAATCCGACCGCGTGACATAACCAGCCATTGCCACACAGACAAGGACGGCCTGCCGTTGATGATCTAACACTCACTGTCTCAGCGCCCGGGGGCAGTGCGTGGTCGGCTGGGACCGCGTTTACGAACTCACTCCCAAGATGTGACCCACCCGCCATCGCGCGAACGGCGTCCGACGAAAAGAGAAACCACCGGATGAAACTGGCGTGATCCTGCGGAATCGGACCTTGTCACTGGTTGCGACCGGTTTTAGGGTTCGTAGCAAAAAGGAGCCGGGCATGAATTTGTGCGCGAATCGGGCTAGTCGGACCAGGGCCGCTTCCGGTTTTGGCTCCACAAGACGCGGTCGTATCTCCAAGTGGAGTTGACCCGCTCTCGTGGACACCTCATTCTGGGGAAGACCCCAGAGGAAGGAGCCCGCAGTGGGTCGTCCGTCGATTTATCCCGAGGAGTTCCGGCGTGAAGCGTGTGAGCTGGCACGCCGAGGTGATCGTTCCATCCGCCAGGTCGCTGCCGGCCTCGGCATCCCCGACCAGACGTTGTGCAACTGGTTGAAAGCTGAGGACAAGGCGAAGGCTCGAGGACGGGATCCCGAGGCGTTGAGCGAGTCCGAGCTCGCTGAGCTCAAGCGGTTGCGCAAAGAGAACGCCGAGTTGAAGATGGACCGCGAGATCCTCCTCAAGGCTTCAGTTTTTTTCGCCAAGGAGACGAACCGCTAAGCCGCTTCCGGTTCGTCTCCGCTCACCGAGACCAGTACCCGGTCAAAGCGTTGTGCCGGGTGTCGAAGGTCTCACGCAGCGGCTACTACGCCTGGGCCAGCCGGCCGCCGTCTCCTCGTTGTGTCGACGACGCCTACCTGGCCGACACCATCAGAGAGATCTACCGGCGCTCGAGGTGTACCTATGGAGCACCCCCGGGTCCACGGCCAGCTCTGCCGGGTCGGCACCCGGGTCGGGCGCAAACGCGTCGCCCGCCTCATGGCCGAACTCGACCTGGTGGGGGTGCACTCGCGCAAGAAGTGGCGCCGGGGCCGTCTCGACGTGGCTCCGGCTCCGGACCTGCTCAAGCGCGACTTCAGTGCCAGCCGACCGGATGAGCGCTGGGTGGCCGACATCACCGAGTTCATGACCGGCGAGGGCAAGCTCTTCTTGGCCGGCGTCAAGGACCTCTATGGCCGAGGGCTCGTCGGCTGGTCCATGGGCACCCGTCAGACCTCAGAGCTGGTCATCGAGGCCGTCTCGATGGCGGTGGCGCGGCGGGACCCGGTGATCCCGCCGCTGCATCACAGCGACAAGGGATGTCCAATACACCTCGCTCGACTTCACAAACCGACTGCACGAGCTCGGACTCGTCCCCTCCTATGGATCCACCGGCGACTGCTATGACAACGCTGCCATGGAGACCTTCTGGGCCACCCTCAAGCGCGAGCTGAGCTGGATCCACGGACCCTTGATCTACATGAACCGGGCGCGACTGCGCAGCGCCCTCTTCGACTACATCGAGATCTTCTACAACCGAGAACGGGCCCAAGCCGGGCTCGGCCATCTCAGCCCGCATGACTACGAAGCCGCCCTCGTGGTGGCCTGAATCCCATAAACCCGTGTCTACCGAAGCGGGTCAATTCCAGTGACCCGACTCAGGGCGCGGGCGGTGGTTACGAGGCGATCTAACCCTGTTTCCGTGGCGCCGACGTTGACATCTTCCCGGCGATCTGGGGCACCCGCCTCTCCTCAGCCGTTGAGTCAAAACATCGTCCGACACAACGACGATGTCTATTATTGCGATCTACTCCGTATGGAACTTGCAATAGCGCGACGGTGGGAAGTGCATTGCCCTCTCCTGGCAAGCGGGCGCAAGGCAGTCCCCGGTCTTGTGCCATGCCTCTTTGAGTGCGAGCAACTGGCGACGCATCGACGCCAGGATTTGCGGAGGCCTTAGGAACGATTCCACTGGCTGAGAACCCTAGGCACGGGTAAACACAACGAACGCACAACACCGTGCATTTTGGGAGGAGGGAAGAGATAGGCGAGTCTCGGACCCGGCGAACGGGGGCACCCTCTCGTGGATGCTCAAGCTCGGACCCGGGACTAGCTGAACTCAGGTCAGGGTGGGGTATTCGGCCTCTCTACCCCCCGTCCGCTTGGCGGTCAGCGTCTACTTCCTTGTCGAGATGGCGAAGCTGACCCGAACTAGTCCCCTTCACCATTTGCTCCAGCAACTGCTCCCGATCCGATTCGGGCATCGCCTCGATGGCTTGGAGCACCATCTCGCTGATCTCCTCATCTGAAGCGTCAGGACCTAGCTCCTGGCTTACCTTTGAGATCAGCTCGGTCACATCTTCCATAGCTCGACTCCTTGACGAAGAGGTTACGGGCACTGTTGGCACAACTCACCACGCCGTCCTGGGGGGGCCTCGATGCCCCCCGTCTCGGCGGTATGAGCTAGTCCCTGCGAGGATCGCGTGACTGAGTGCGCGACCCCAGGGCGAACCTGCGGATAAAGGTCGATAGTGGCTGGGAGAACCTGGTGTACCCCAATTGGTTCGGGGTGGTCACAGGGACGGTAACTCTCACAATGCAAACATGACCACGACCGAGAAGAACAAGACCACAGTGACCGAGTTCATCGACGCACTGTTCACCAAGGGTGACCTCGATGCAGTCGATCAGTACCTCGCGGAGGACTTTGTCAACAACGATCCACCGTTCGGTGCCACCGCCGACAGGGAAGGGATGCGCAGCGCCTGGCGCTCTGTTCCGGTCCGTGTTTCCCGGACTGGCACAGCGACCTTCACCTCCTTGTCGCCGAAGGCGACATCGTGGTCGAGCAGTTCACCGCCAGCGGAACCCATACCGGCGCACCCATCATGGGGGTCGCCCCTTCAGGAGAGACTGTGTCGCTGCCTGGCGTGAACATCTTCCGCCTGCGAGACGGACAGATCGTGGAGCGCTGGGGCAGGCTTGACGACCTCGGCTTCCGCCGGCAACTGGGCGTGATCCGACCGGCTCTGAAAGTTGTCCGGTCGACTGGGCACCCGCTCTCCGGTCTCCTGACCGACGGCCGAGGGCATACTGGACCATGAGCCAGCCCGATTCGAGCGTGCCGCGCCGACGTCGAACGGTGACCGAGATCGGTCGGATGAGCGCTGAGGGATTGGACTTGGCGTCCTTCCGCACCAACGGTCTGCGAAGTTTGCGATCATCGGTGTCGATCGACGCCGCCTTCTTCGCCACTGTCGATCCCACGACATTGCTCTTCACCTCGGCTCTGGCTGAGGAGCCGTTGGCATCGGTAACGGCGCAATTCCTGGACAATGAATACGGTCGCGACGATGTGAACAAGTTCGCTCGCCTCGCTGCATCAGCTGACAAGGTGAGTTCGTTAGATGGGGCCACCGGCGGCGATCGATCAGCGAGTGCCCGCTACCGCGAAGTTCTGGCTCCGCTGGGGCTAGGTGACGAGATCCGAGTTGCGCTGGCGGTCGGCGGCCTGTGCTGGGGGGTGCTCTGTCTTCACCGATCAGCGTCTGCCACAGGTTTTGATGCTGCCGACATGGATCTCGTGCGTCGGGTTGCTCCCGACCTAGCCAAGGGCCTGCGCCGCAGCTTCACCCTCTATCCCTCAGCGACAAATGTGCCAACTGTCGGTCCGGGGATCATCATCCTGGACCCTGACCTGGAGATCGTATCGCTGAATCCAGCGGCGGAGACGTTGCTGGCCGACGTTGTCGACGCCGACTGGCCAGCCCACCTCGACCTCCCCGTGGCTGTATACGCCGTGGCCGCCGCCGGGCTGGCTACAGATGACCACGACCTGGCCGCTGCGCATTCGGTGACCCGATTGCGGCGTGGATCTGGCGACTGGATCACCGTGAACGTTTCACCACTCAGGGGTGACGCTGATGGGCAGATCGCGGTGATCCTCGAATCTGCGGACACCGGTCATGTGAGTTCACTGATCCTGGCAGCCCATGGCCTGACCCCCGCTCAGAGTCGCGTGGTTGCCCTGGTCCTTCAAGGGCGGTCTACCCCCTCCATCGTCGACGAGCTCCAGATCTCCGCCAACACCTTGCAGGAACACCTCCACGCCGTGTTCGACAAGCTTGGGATCGGCAGCCGCCGAGAGCTTGTCGCGGCCTTTTCTGCCCGTCCTCACTGATTTCGCCCGTCGGGCTATCTTCTCCACCGCCGTACGGCTACTTCCAGAGCGGTGGGGGTGGATGAGGTCATCGTGCCTGCTAGCCGACTTCGGTGGGTTTCGGTCCCGGTCGAAAAGCCCGAAAGTGCCGCAGTGCCCCCCGCACCGTCGTTAGCGATACCGGGCACGCGCCGCGGGTCGATGGCCTCCCGCCCTGCGGCCCGTCGCGCACCGGGCCGACGTGCGATCGATCCGACCTTGAAGTCAGAGACGGAGCGCTCCGTCTAAGAACGTCCTAGGGTCGGGTCGCTGCCACTCGATGTGGCGTGCGATTGGAGGATCAAGATGGCTCACGCAGTTGTGATGCAGGTGAAGCTTCCTCAAGCCGGAAGCCCTGATGACGCTCAACGCATGCTCGAGGACATTGTAATTCCCCTGGCAAAGTCTCAGGCAGGCTTCAAGAACGGCACTTGGCTGCATGACGGTGGAGGCAATGGGATGGGCGTAATCGTGTTCGCCTCCGCAGAGGACGCCGGAGCGGCGCAAGGTATTCTGAAGCCTCCGCCTGGAGGACCGGAATTGATCTCGAGTGAGCTCTATGAGGTCGGTGGTCAGGCGTAGCAGGCTGGAAGGAGTCGCCCACAAGGCATGGGTGCCCGTGCTTCAGCATGGGTGTCCCACCTACCCGGCGAAGTGGGGCACTCCGGCAATCGTGGGCCGCAATGCGATTCGCCTGATCCCCTCAGAGGGGTCCGGGTGTAACGAACGTCATCGACCCCGATGGTCTCCGCAGCGACTTTGCGCTCACCGGTGCAGGTCCACCCAAGTCGCTCATACCACGCTCTGGCTCGTGCGTTGCCTTCCAGGACCCACAATGACGCCTGCTCATAGCCGACTTGCCTGATATGCGAGATGGCAGCGTCGTAGAGCAACCTCCCGATGCCCTGCCCCAATGAGGGGCATCGACGTAGAACCTTGATGTGGCCCATTTCCAGATGGTCTGGATCATCACCGGCGACGACCACCCCGGTGAGTTGGTCACCCACGGCTGCGACGTAACCGCCGACGTTTGGACTGTGGAGTCCACCAAGTCGTCGCTCCCAGTCCAAGATGAGGTCATCGGGCCTCGGGCGAGGTGCATCGGACGGAAAGATCGACGCATAGGCGAAGAGGGCGGTCCGGAGATGCAGGGCAGCGAGGGCCGGACAGTCATCGACACGAGCCTGGCGGATCGACACCTCCATGAGTTTCATTTTGACCACCCACGGCCTGCGTTGCGGTGCGTCGTGCGTGGGCGAGGGGGGACTTGAACCCCCACATCCTTTCGGACACAGGAACCTGAATCCTGCGCGTCTGCCTATTCCGCCACTCGCCCGGGTGACCGGCCAACAGTAGTCCCTGCGCCGCCGGCTCCCATCCCCAGATGCCTAGGTGACCAGGTCAGACGAATACCGAATCCCTCTTGAGCGCACCGGACCAGTAATCTCTGGAGGACCATGGGACTCCAGCAGTTTGAGGAGCGCCTCGAGCGTCTGGTGGAGGGAACGTTGGCCAAGCCGTTTCGAAGCAACCTCCAGCCGGTCGAAATCGGCCGACGGTTGACGCGCGAGATGGACCTGCACCGGCGGGTGGGGGTGCGGGGCCTTATCGCGCCCAACTCCTTCGCCGTCACGCTCTCGCCGGCCGACGTCAGCCGCTTCTCGAACTTCATCGACGCGCTGTCCCGCGAGCTGTCCGATGCCGCTCGCGAGCACGCCCGGATAGAGGGCTATTCGTTCGTCGGCCCGGTCGAGGTGGAAATCTTCGAGGGCTCGAGCCTCAAGCCGGGGCGGTTCACCGTCACGGCCGACGTGCACGAGAGCGAGGACGGGGGCTTCCTGGCCGAGCTCATCCTGCCCGACGGCAGGCGCGCCAGCGTCGGGGCCGAGGCCCTGGTGATCGGGCGACTCCCCGAGTGTGACATCGTCCTGGCGGACTCCAACGTGAGCCGGCGTCACGCCGAGCTGCGGCGGAAGGGTGACGGCGTGTTCGTCACCGATCTCGGCTCCACCAACGGCACCAAGGTCAACGGCACCCTGGTCCGGGAACACCTCCTCGCCAGCGGGGACGAGGTCAGCGTGGGGTCGACGAAACTCATCTTCGAAATGTCGTGACGGCACCGGATCCGGTGGCGGTCCTGGTCGCCACCCAAAATCTGAACGCGGTCCTCCGCATCATGCAATGGGGGGTGATCGTGCTCATCTTCCTCTTCTTCCTGCGGGTGATCCGTGCCGTGTGGGTCGAGATGAGCCCGGCCACGATTCGCAAGTCGCGATCGGAGCGACGTCAGGAGCGACGTCAGGAGCGTTCGGCTGCGAAGCCTCCCGACCGCCCCCGCGAGAGCCGGCGCCGGCAGCTCTACCTCAAGGTGGCCCAGCCAGAGGCGCAGGCCGGACGCACGTACGACCTCGACGACGAGCTCACCATCGGGCGTTCGCCGGGGTGTGGCGTCGCCATGCCCGAGGACATCTATACCTCGACGCTCCATGCCCGACTCTTCCGTCGCAACGACCAACTGTGGGTCGAGGACCTCGGTTCGACCAACGGGACGTTCGTCAACTCCGAGCAGATCAAGCAGGCGGTGCGCCTGGGCAAGGGTGACCTGCTCCAGATCGGGTCCACCGTCTTCGAGGTCTCGCGGTGACAGTGTTGCGGTCCGGTTCGGCCACCGATGTCGGGCAGATCCGCACCATCAACCAGGACCTGCCGCTCGAGCGTTCCAACCTCTACGCAGTAGCCGACGGCATGGGTGGACACGTCGGCGGGGAAGTGGCGGCCCGGGTCGCCGTCGAGACGCTCGAGCGGGCCTTCGAACGGGCGCCGACCGTGGCTGGGTTGCGTGAGGCGTTCTCGGAAGCCAACACCGCGGTGTGGCACGAGAGCCAGGCCAACGCCGACCTCCGGGGCATGGGAACCACCCTGACCGCCATGGCACTGGTGGGCGGCGCCGGGGGACGGGACGTGCTGGCACTGGCCAACGTCGGCGATTCGAGGGCCTACGTCTTCTCCGAGGGGGAGTTGGCCCAGATCACCTATGACCACAGCCTGGCCGAGGAGCGGATGCGTCACGGCGAGATGACAGAGGAGGAGGCAGCCGTCCACCCGCAGCGGCACATCCTCACGAGGGCCCTCGGCGTGTCCTCCGAGGTCGAGGCGGACATGTGGGAGCTCGAGCTGGGGGTCGGGGACCGGGTGCTCCTCTGTTCGGACGGCCTGTCCAACGAGGTGGAAACCGACGAGATGGCCACCATCCTGCGAACGGTGGCCGACCCCCAGGAGGCGGCCCAGCGCCTGGTCGACGTGGCCAACGAGCACGGTGGCGCCGACAACATCACGGTGATCATCGTCGACGTCCAGGTGGGAGCGGGAGGCGAGGCGCCCGCGTCGAAGGTGACCCCGCTCGGCCTCGCGGCCGACGCCACCGTCCCCCCGGCGGCGGCAACCGCTTCCGTCCCAGCGGTACAACCGGCGGCGGGCGAGGAGGCCCCCGGGAACCAGTCCGGCCCGGGAGCCGGGTCGGTCGGCTCGGCGATCGGGACGACGATTCAACCGGGGGCGCGCATGGACGACACCTTGGCGCCGGGCTCGCAGCTCGTCTTCGGGGGCGAGCCGACGACACTGGCGGAGTCAGGGCCCCGTAGCGACGAGTTCCTCCTGGGCACGACATCGATGCCGGTCGCCCGCGCCACCACCCGGGTCCCGCCGACCCCGCCGCTCCGGGCCGAGGTGCCCGAGGAGGAGAGTTGGGGCGCCCGCAGGCGGCGCATGGGGATCCCAAGGCGCATCACGCCGCGCGTGGTGGGGTTCGTCCTCTTGGTGGCGGCAGTGCCGGTCGCGGCCTACTTCGTGCTGCGCTGGTACGCCTACGACAACTGGTTCGTGACGGCGCAGGGCAACCAGATCGTGGTCAAGCAGGGCCAGCAGGGCGGCGTGCTCTGGTTCCATCCCAAGGTCGTGGAGCGGACGCAGTACACCGTGAGCCAGATCGCCCCCGCCGCGGTGGCACCCGTCAGGGCGGGCGTCCAGGAACCCTCGCTCGTCGCGGCGAGGCGATACGTCCAGACAATCACCGCGACGACCACCACCACGACGACCACCACCACCACGGTGCCCTTCGGCCAGTCGAAGTCGCCACGCCCGCCCATCACGACCACCACTGCACCGACGACAGCCAGCACGGCCGCGCAATGATCGGCGCGCTGATACCCCGGGCCCGAAGGCTCCCAGCGTAGGCTCAGGGCGCCATGCAACCGGTCGAGGAACCGCGCACGTACTCAGGGCGATACGAGCTGACCCACCTCATCGCGCGTGGCGGGATGGCGCAGGTCTACCGCGCCATGGACCGTCAGCTCGATCGGCCCGTCGCCCTCAAGGTCTTGTTCCCCGAGCTCTCGGTCGACCGGACCTTCGTCGAGCGCTTCCGCAGAGAGGCGCAGGCGGCCGCCAACCTGTCGCACCCTAATATCGTCCCCGTCTTCGACTGGGGTGAGGACGACGGCTCCTACTTCATCGTGATGGAGTACGTCGAAGGCCGCCCGCTCTCCGCCGTCCTGCGCGACCCGCAGCGACTGCCACCAGTTCAGATTGCGATGATTGGAGCCGGGGTGGCCGCCGCGTTGGCCTTCGCGCATCGGCACGGGGTGATCCACCGCGACGTGAAGCCGGGCAACGTCTTGATCACGCCCGACGGGGACGTCAAGGTGACCGACTTCGGCATCGCGCGGGCTGTGAACACCGAGGAGAGCCTGACCCAGACCGGTGCGGTCATGGGGACTGCGGCGTACTTCTCACCGGAGCAGGCGGAGGGGAAGGGGGTCGACGCCCGCAGCGACATCTACTCCCTCGGCGTCGTGCTCTACGAAATGGCGGTCGGCCGTCCACCCTTCACCGGTGACTCACCGGTCGCCGTGGCTTCGAAGCACGTCCGTGACGCCCCCGTCCTGCCCCGGGAGGCCAACCCGGCGGTGCCGGTGGCACTCGAGGCCATCGTGATGATGGCGATGGCCAAGAACCCCGACGACCGGTACGGGTCGGCGGAGGAGCTCAGGGCCGACCTTCTCCGCTTCGCCGATGGGCGCCCCGTGGAGGCGGCCGACCCTGGTGCCACCTCCATGATGACTGCGGTCGGGGCCACGCAGGCCGTTCCCGTCACCACCGGACGGACGATGGCCTCGCCGGCAGGAGCGGCGTCGCCTCCCGACGATCTCGAGCGTCGGAAACGCACGCGCCGCCTCATAGCGCTCCTGATCGCGCTTCTCGTGGCGCTCGCGGTGATCGCCTTCTTCCTCCTGCGCTCGCTCGGTGTGTTCGGGAGCGACGTCAAAGTCCCCGACCTCGTGGGCCTCACGACGACCGCGGCCACCCAGACCCTGCAGAACGACAATCTGAGCCCGGGCGCGACCACGTTCCGGGCCAGCAACACCGCCAGAGGTCTCGTCCTGTCGACGGAACCCAAAGCCGGGACGTCGGTGTCGAAGAACACCGCGGTGAACCTCGTGGTGAGCGACGGGCCGAATGTCCCCACCGTCCAGGTGCCCTCCGTGGTCGGGGAGCAGCTTGCTCCGGCGATCCAGAAGCTCAACGCGGCCAACCTCTCCTCCACCGTCAGGTACGTGACCAGCAGCCAGCCGACCGGGACCGTCTTGAGCCAGACCCCCGCCGGAGGGTCCAGCGTCAAGGCGACGGTCAAGGTGCAGTTGACGGTGTCGGGCACGCAGACCTCGGTGTCGGTTCCGAGCGTGCTCGGGCAGTCTCCTGCGGTGGCCGGATCGATCCTGACCCAGCGCGGCCTGAACGTCGGCACCCAGTCGAGCGCGTGCTCGAGCCAGTTCTCCGCCGGTCTCGTCGCGTTGCAGAACCCGGCCGGAGGCGCCAATGTCCCGCCCAACACCCCGGTCAACCTCGTGGTCTCGAGCGGCAACTGCGTCCCGGTCCCCAGCGTGATCGGCCAGTCCCAGAGCGCGGCGCAGACGGCCATCACCGGTGCCGGTCTGGTGGCCAACACGACCTTCGACACCGCGTGCGCCGGCGGGGCCACGGCGGGCAACGTGGACGCCCAGGACCCTGCCGCCAATGCGCAGGTGTTGAGTGGGAGCACCGTGACCATCTCGGTCTGCCAGCCGGCGTCGACGACCACCACGACGACGCCGTCGTCCACCACGTCGACGTCGTCCGGCACCACGACGACGAGCTGACGGCGCACCCCCGCCGAGGCGACGCCCTCAGGCGTGCGCAGCCGTGCCCAGCTGCCCGAGGAAGTTGGCCAGGAGTGCGGGCCCGGAAGCGGTCAGGACCGACTCGGGGTGGAACTGCACGCCCTCCACCGCCAGCGTGCGGTGCCGCAGCCCCATGACGACGCCGTCGGTCGAGGTGGCCGTCACCTCCAGCTCAGCTGGAACCGATTCGGGACGCACGACCAGAGAGTGGTAGCGCGTGGCCACGAACGGGTCGGGGAGCCCCGCGAACAGGCCGCGGCCGTCGTGGTGGATCTCCGAGGTCTTGCCGTGCATGAGCTGGGGGGCGGCAACGACCTCCCCGCCGTAGGCCTGGCCGATGCACTGGTGCCCGAGGCAGACGCCGAGCAGGGGGATCTCACCCGCCAGGCTCCGGATGGCCTCGAGACTCACGCCGCCGTCCTCGGGCCTCCCCGGGCCGGGCGAGATCAAGACGGCGGCGGGCCGTTCAGCCCGGATGCCCGCCACGTCGACGGCGTCGTTGCGGAACACCACTGGCTCGGCGCCGAGCTCGCCGAGCTCCTGGACCAGGTTGTAGACGAAGGAGTCGTAGTTGTCGACGACGAGCACCCGAGGTCCCATGGGCCATCGATCGTACCGGACCGCCCAGGGGCGCCCGCCGCCGGTGGCTAACCTCTCAACCCGTGGCAACGAGCACCAAGGGTCCGGGGGGCGCCTCGCGCAAGGGAAAGTCCGCTTCGGGTCGCGCGTCCAAAGTCGGCCGCTACAAGTCGCCCGAAGAGAGCGGCCGCTACACCGCGCCGATACCGAAGAGCGTGCGCCACAGCCCGCCGTGGTTCGGCGTGCTCATCCTCGTGCTGCTCATCGGCGGCGTCGCCGTGACCACGGTCAACTATCTGGCGCACCTGCCGTTCCTCGAGCACGGTTCGCCGTGGGGGCTCGTCATCGGACTGGCAATGATCTTCGCCGGCTTCCTGATGGCGACCCGCTATCGCTAGCGACGGTCCACACACCGTGCCCTCGCTGGGCAGGCACGCGCCGGACGCCCGAGCGGCGCGCCGACTTCTCTGACCTCGAGTCAGCCCAGCCGCTCGATGATGGTGGCGTTGGCCAGCCCGCCACCTTCGCACATGGTGAGCAGCCCGTAGCGGCCATTGGTGCGCTCCAGCTCGTTGAGGAGCGTGGCCATCAGCTTGCCGCCCGAGGCGCCCAGAGGGTGGCCGAGGGCGATGGCGCCGCCGTTGGAGTTGACCGTCTCCATGTTTGGGTGGTGCTCCTTCTCCCACGCCAGCACGACCGAGGCGAAGGCCTCGTTGATCTCCACGGCATCGATGTCGTCCAGGGTCAGCTTGGCGCGCTCGAGGACACTGGTCGTCGCGGGGATCGGGCCCGTCAGCATCGTCACCGGGTCGACACCCGCCAGCGCAAAGGCGTGGAACCGGGCCCGCGGGCGTAGCCCGAGCGCGTTCGCCTTCTCCTCGCTCATGATCAGCACGGCTGAGGCACCGTCGGTGATCTGCGAGGAGTTCCCGGCCGTGACCTTGCCGCCCTCCTTGAAGGCGGGCTTGAGGTTGGCCAGCGCTTCGACGCTGGAGTCCGGCCGGATGCCCTCGTCGGCGGTCAACAACTCGTCGGTGTCCTTGCCCTCGTCGTCGCGCAGCGCGACGGGCACGATCTCGTTCTCGAAGCGTCCCTCGGCCGTCGCCCGGGCGGCGCGCTGGTGGCTCTGGACCGAGAAGGCGTCCAGATCATCGCGCGAGATATCCCACTGGTCGGCGATCATCTCGGCGCCGATGCCCTGGCCGGGCAAACCGGTCTCCGTGTAGCGCTGCATCATTCGGGGCCCGAAGGGGTACCCGAGCTCGCGCACGACCGAGGAGCCCATCGGCGTTCTCGTCATCGACTCCACGCCGGCGGCGACCGCGATGTCGTAAGCCCCGGCTATGACGCCCTGGGCGGCGAAGTGCACCGCCTGCTGCGACGAACCGCACTGGCGGTCGATGGTGGTGCCGGGCACGGACTCGGGCCAGCCGGCGGCCAGCACGGCGTTGCGGCCGATGTTGAGCGACTGCTCGCCCACCTGCATGACGCAGCCCATGATCACGTCGTCGACCTGGGCCGGATCGAGCTGGTTGCGCTCGGCCACCGCCTTGAGGGCCTCGGACGCCAGATCGACGGCGTGCCAGTTGCGGAGCTTGCCGTTGCGCTTCCCGCCGGCCGTCCGGACGGCGTCGACGATGACTGCGGTGGTCATGGTGTCTCCTCCCAATCCGGCAGGCCGATCGGCGCCCCACCGGTTCAGATCGCGGGACATCCTACCCGCCACCGCTGTCAGGTCCATCGGGGAAGTCGCTCGGGGGTGCTCGGTGCCGGCCGGATATGGTCTGCTCCGATGGGCTCCACGGGAAAGGACATGGACCGTTGGCTGGGCGATGGCGGGATGCCGATCATCGCCGTCGTCGGTGGCGCCTTCGCAGACTACGGCGTCGACGGGGAAGACCTGGGATGGGTCGCCGGGACCTTCACTCCGACCGACCTGGCCTGCAATCCGCACGGGATCACCCAAGCCGGCGTCCATTCCCTCCTCCTCGATGCATGTATGAACTTCGCGATCAACGCCGCGCTTCCGGGCAAAGCCCGCACGCGTGGCACGCTCGAACTCAAGACCGAGTGCATGCGCCCCGCCACGAAGGGCGACCAGTACCTGCTGCGGGGCGAGGTGGTCCGGATGGCGAAGCAGATCGCCTATGGCGAGGCGACCGCGCGCAGCGCTGACGGCGCGCTGGTCAGCCGGGCCACAGGGACCTTTCTCCTGTATCGACCCGACCCCGAGCCCCACGAGGACCCCGCCACCTGATCACCGTGTGCCACCCCCCGGACCGGGTGTGTGCCTCGTCTGCTGCGGTCCCTCGGCGCGTGGCCAGGGCGTGTGCTTCGCCTGCCGCCGGGTGGGGCATCGCCTCGGCGTCCCGCTCGTGCCCGTGTTCCCCGTGCGCCTGTGCCCGCTGCCCAGCCCCCTCTACGCGGTGCTGCTGGGCTACAAGGAGTCACCCGTTGAAGAGGCTCGTCGTCGCTTCGCGCCGATGGTGGGCTCGTTGTTCGGCGCCTTCCTGGGGTCCCACGGCACTTGTCTCGCCGCGGCGGCCGGCGGCGGGCTCGAGGTCGCGCTTCCCGTCCCGTCCACGGCAAGGCCCGGCAGAGCGCCGCTCGAAGAAGTGCAGGGTCTGGCCCGTGTCGTCTGCGCCGGCCTTCCCGGCGTGCGGTGGTCGCCTGACGTGCTCGCCCGCTCCAGCGCACCCGTGGGTCACATGCGGCCCGACGCCGGCGCCTTCGAGGTACCCGCCGCAGCGCGCGGGATCGTCAGCGGCCACCGCGCCATGCTCCTTGACGACACCTACGTCAGCGGCGCCCGGGCGCAGAGTGCGGCGGCCGCGCTCCGCCGCGGCGGGCGCGCGGGCCGTCGTGATCGTTGCGCTGGGACGGGTGCTGCGGCCAGACCGCTCACCGGCGCACGCGTCGTTCCTCCGCCGCACCCGCATCCACCCGAGGGCCACCGCCGGCGACGCGACGGTGCTCCCGTGCTGCCGGTGCGTTCAGAGGGCGGCCTCGACCGAGTAGTGCACGCCGGTCAATTCCTCCGAGGCCCTCCACAAACCCGCCGCCAACTCCGCGTCGCGGGCGCGCCTCGACGGTCGGGCGACGCGGGGCGGACCGGACAGCCCGAACAGGTGCGCCGGGCCGATGTACTGCCCCGACCGGACCGAAGACGACGTCGCGGCACACAGGATCGGCAGGGCGCCGGCCGCCGTGGACTGCCCGAGCGTCGTGCCGGCGGCCCGCCCGAGCTTGCGCCGCAGCCGGCTGCGTCCCAGCGCAGCGCCGTTACCGGCCAGGTTGCTGCGCGTCCATCCTGGGTGCGCCGCCACGGCGAGGGTCGGCAGCTCAGCCCCCTCGAGGCGGCGGCTGAGCTCGGCCGTGAAGAGGAGGTTGGCCAACTTGGACGTCCCGTAGCTGACCCACGTGTTGCGCGCCGCGGTGCCGGCGACGTCGTCGAGCCGGAGCCGGCCAGCGCGGTGCATGTGGGAGCTGACGGTGACGATGCGCGAGCGTTCGGTCGTCACGACCCGGTCGAACAGCAGGCCGGTCAGCGCGAAGTGGCCGAGGTGGTTGGTCGCCATCTGTAGCTCGAACCCGTCGGCGGTTTGGCGGTAGGGGGTGCCCATGACACCCGCGTTGTTCACCACGATGTCGAGGCGCGCGTGGTCGTCGAGCACGGCTCGGGCGGCGCGGCGGACCGACTCGAGGTCTGCCAGATCGAGAGCGAGCAGCTCAAGGGAGGACCGGTCGATCTGGCTCTCCAATTTGTCTCGGGCCTGCCGAGCCCTCTCCTCGTTGCGACAGGCCAGGATCACATGGGCCCCGTGATCAGCAAGTGCCTTGGCGGTTTCGTAGCCGATGCCGCTGTTGGCCCCGGTGACCAGCGCGACCCGCCCGGTCAGGTCACCGATGTCGTCGATCCCCCAGGTCGCGCTCCCCGTCGCCTCGCTGCCCGGAATCGGGGTCACGCGTTGCCGATGTGGTCGGCGGGGACCGTGCCCAGCTTGCCGGCTTCGAAGTCCTCGAAGGCCTGGATGATCTCGTCCCGGGTGTTCATGACGAAGGGTCCGTGCGCGTAGACAGGCTCGCCAATCGGCTGTCCGCCGAGGATCAGGACGTCGAGGGCGGGGTGGCGCGACTCCTGCGCCGTGTCCGCCCGGAGGGCGAGGGCGTCCCCGGGTCCGAACACCGCCAGCTGACCCGTGTGCAACGGTCGGGCTTCGGAACCCACGCTGCCGCTGCCGGAGAGCACGTACGCGAGCGCGTTGAACGGGCGCGGCCACGGGAGGACGAGCTCGGCGCCGGGCTCGAGGGTCGCGTGCACGAGCGAGATGGGCGTGTGTGTCGCCCCCGGTCCCTGATGGGCGGCCACGTCCCCCGCGATGACCCGGACGAGCGTTCCGCCGTCGGGTGAGGTCAGGAGCAGCACATTGTCTGCTTCGATCCCCTGGTAGCGAGGATCGAGCCACTTGTCTGCCGCGGGCAGGTTGACCCAGAGCTGAATGCCGTGGAACAGCCCTCCGCTGGCGACGAGCTGGTCGGGCGGGCGCTCGATGTGCAGGATGCCCGATCCCGCCGTCATCCACTGCGTCGAGCCGTTCGTGATGAGCCCGCCCCCACCGATGGAGTCCTGGTGCTGGAAGGTGCCGTCGATCATGTAGGTGACGGTCTCGAAGCCCCGATGGGGGTGCCAGGCCGTGCCCTTGGGCTCGCCGGGGGCGTACTCGACTTCGCCCATCTGGTCCATGTGGATGAACGGGTCGAGTTCGGCGACCGGCACGCCGGCGAAGGCGCGCCGCACCGGGAACCCTTCGCCTTCGAATCCAGCCGGGGCATCGGTGACGCGCTTCACGGGGCGGATGGCGAACGGCGCCGCGGGCGCCTCGATGCGGGGAAGCACCAGGTTGTCGGGGACAGTCACTGCAGGCATAGCGATCTCACTCTCTCCTTCCTCGTCGCACCCCCGGGAGAGGGTGTTGCCGAGGTCGACAGCTGTGCAACACGGAGCGACCCGGTTCTGTTCCGTCCAGCGGCTCGATCAGGAGGCGTCGAGCCGTCCGACCTGCTCCGGCGTCAAGTGGATGTCGGCCGCGGCGGCCGAGGCCATGGCGGTCTCGGGTCGGCTGCTGCCTGGGATCGGGATCACGCGGGAGCCCTTGGCCAGCATCCATGCCAAGGTGACCTGCTGGGGACTCGCGCCAACTTCGGCGGCGACCTCGGCGAAGGCGGGGTGCGTCTGCTCAATCCGATCGGACCGCCCGATGCCACCGAGCGGACTCCAGGGGATGAACGCGATACCCAGCTCCTCGCAGTGACGGAGCTCGCCCTCCGAGGAGCGGAAGCGAGGCGAGAACTCGTTCTGCACGCTGGCCAGACGCCCCCCCAGCACTTCCTGCGCCTCGTCGATCTGCGCCACGCTGGCGTTGGAGACGCCGGCCCTCAAGATCTTGCCCTCGTCGAGCAACCCGGCCAGGGCGCCCACCGATTCGGACCATGGCACCGAGGGGTCGGGTCGGTGGTACTGGTAGAGGCCGATCGCGTCGACCCCGAGCCGCTTGAGCGAGGCCTCGCAGGCCTCCTTCACGTAGGCCGGATCGCCGTGCACGGTCCAGCTGCCGTCGCCGGGGCGGCGGTGCCCCCCTTTCGTCGCCACCAGCACGTTGTCAGTCGGCCCGCCGTACGCGGCCAGGGCCTCGGCCACCAATTCCTCACCGTGGCCGTGCTCGTGCACTCCGAGCGAGTACGCGTCTGCCGTGTCGATGATGGTGACGCCGGCGTCGAGCGAGGCGTGGATGGTCGCGATCGCCCGCCGACGGTCCGGCCGGCCCTCAATGGAGAGCGGCATCTCGCCGAGGCCAATGGCGCTCACCGTACGGTCACCGATAGGGCGCTGCTGCATGTGGTGTCCTCCTGGTGGTAGTGCGGCGTGGTCGTCCGTGATGGACCACCCGTTCCCGTCTACTACCCGACCAGGTGGAACGCAATCCGGTAGAGGGGGGTGTCGTCGGCGATGGGCCCCGCGTGGGCGGCCCGGCTGCGCAAGGTCTCTCGGTCGGGCTCACCGGCCCGGCGGACGTCGGCGTCGGAAATGGCGGCAAAGGGGACCATGTCCATGCTGTCCACCTCGATCTCGGCCAAGCCGACGCGGTAGCGCCCACCAACCTTGGCGTGGGGCGTCCGCCAGAGCCGGAACGTGACGGTGACGTCGCCGCCCGCGATGTCATCGTGCAGCTCCTTGCTGAACTTCACAGCGGCACCGTAGGCGCCGTTCTGACGGAAGTGAACGTGGGGTGGCAGCGCGCACAACACGGCCACAACTACGGCCGAAACTCCGTGACAATCCGGGCCCGTGTCCGATTGACTTTCGGAGGGAACGGAGGGGACGTGCTGCACGGTCGTCCCGCGGGAGGAGGCTGTGTCGATGGTCTCGAAGCGGTTGCTCGGCGCGGTCGCCGTGGCCGGCCTCGGCCTTGGAATCGCGGCGGCGGGCTCACCGACCAAGACCGAGCCGCACCGGGCACCGAGTGCCCAGGTGGAGCAGCTCTACCACACGGAGGTGGCGTTGAACGCGCAAGAGGCCCATCTCCAGGTGCTCCTCAACTCCGCTCGCGCCGGGCAGCCCAAGGGCCCGGCGACACCGGCGCCGGCGACAGCCGCACCACCGCAGGTGCAGCTCATCTCGGGGCCCCCTGCGGCACCGACGCCGGCACGAAGTGCTCCTGTTCCCGTTCCGTCGGCGTCGTTGCCCGTGTACGTCGCGGGGCCCACGACCACCACCACGGAGCCCACTCAGGAGGCGACGACCACCACGGAGCCACCAGCAGCACCGTCTCCTCCACCGCCGCATCAGTCGACGACCACGACAACGCAACCTCCCACGACGACCACGACGCGACCCAACGGTGATGGCGAGTGGTACGGATGACTGACGGACGGTCGAAGGCCAGGAAGCGCCGTCGCAAGGCGACGGTGCCGGGCGTCGTCGTGACGGCGGCCACGCTCGGGACGACCGGCCTCGCGTTCGCCTACTCGATCACCACGGCCCCCCACCAGACCACAAAGACCCCGTCGTCCGCCGCGGTCGCCGCGGAGATCGTCCGCGAACGAGCCGGCATCGCGCAGCTGCACTCGTCGATTTCGTCAACTGAACAGCAGATCAAAGCGCTTCAGAGCGGCGCGTCGGCGCCTTCCCGGCCCGGCGCGGCAGGTTCGGCAGCCCCGGGCGCGGCGTCCGCCGGGACCAGCGTCTCGGGCACGTCGGCGACGCAGGTGGCGAGCACCGCCGGATCACAGTCAAGCACGGGGACTGCCGCACCATCAGCGCCTCAGGCGCCAACCCCCACGGCTGGTTCCGCTGCGGCGCCGAGCGTCGCGCCGGCCGCTGCCGCAGCGGCACCATCGGGTTCTGCTCCCACGCCAGCGCCCGCGCCCGCGCCGGCTCCTGCAACCACTCCGACAACGCAGCCTCCGCCGCCTCCGCCCCCCCCACCCCCGCCCGTGACCGCCACGACCGGGGCCACAGCCTGAGGGAGCGTCGTCGGTGACTACTTCCGGGACGGTGCTGGCCTCCACGCGCGCCATGGCGACCGATGTGTCCGTGCACGGGACCGGTGCGTGCGCGGTGACGGCAGCGCGGGCCGCACAGCGGGCACTGCAGACCTTTCACGATGTGGACGCAACCTGCACGAGGTTCGATCCTGAGAGCCCTCTCATGCGGATGAACGCCCTCCCCGGTCGGTGGCACGAGGTGCCCGAAACCCTTTTCCTCGCGGTGCAGGAGGCCCACCGTGCCCACCAGCGAACGAAGGGCCGGTTCGATCCACGCGTGCTGCGCGACCTCGTGGAGCTCGGCTACGACCGCAGCCTGGCCTTCAATCATGGCGCCGTGGCCACCATCGGCAAGGGGACGTCTCGACGGCCCGCAGGACCGTGGAGGCCCCGTTTCCGGGGCGGCCCGCACCCTCGACTGCACATCGGGGACGATCCGGTCGACCTCGGTGGCATCGGCAAAGGACTGGCCATCCGGTGGGCTTCGGCGCGGCTCGAACGTGACGTCCCGGAGTTCCTCATCAATGCGGGAGGCGACCTCGCCTGCCGCGGCGTCGGGCCCGAAGGGGACGGGTGGCGGATCGCCGTCGAGGATCCGCGCGGGTCTGATCGCCCCCTCGCGGTCATCGCACTGACTGATATGGCCTGTGCGACGTCGTCCATCCGGTTTCGGCACTGGAGGTGCGGCGGCCGGAACGTGCACCACCTCGTCGATCCACGATCGGGGCGGCCCGGCGGTGCCGGCCTCCTGGCAGTGACGGTCATTGCGTCGGACCCCGCCGAAGCCGAGGTCATGAGCAAGTCGCTGTTCCTTGAGGGCCGGCACGGCATCGCCCAGGCGGCCTCGCGGGCGGGCACCAGCGCGTTCTGGGTCGCCTCTGACGGCCGGACGAGCGAGACGCAGCGCTTCGGCGAGCACGTGGTGTGGAGGGCGGCGTGAGCCCTCCCGCTCCGTTCCCGCGTTTGGCCGAACCGCCGCCGACAGCTTCTGCACCGCGGCATGCCGAATCCGCGGGCCGCCATTTCCTCTCCAATGCATGGTGGGTGGGCGTCATACTCGCCGCCTCGGTCGGAACTGGCCACGTCCTGGCCCGACACAGCTCGGGGCTCCTCCACGACCGGATGCTGCCGTGGATCCTCAGTCGCTGCCTGGGTTTGGCTGCCTATGTGGTCCTGTGTGCCCTGGTGGCCCTCGGCATCTGGTTCCGCCATCCCTGGCGAGTTCACCGACGGACGCCCGGCCCCCAGGCGCTGTTGCGAGCGCATGTCGCCCTCGCCGCGAGCACGGTCGTGTTGCTGGCCGGCCATGTCGCGGCGGTCGCGCTCGACTCCTTTGCCCGTGTCGGATGGACCGGCGTCTTCGTCCCCTGGCATTCGGAGTACCGGCCGACGGCTGTGGCGCTGGGGTCGATGGCCATGTACGGCATCATCCTCGTCGCGGGCACCGCTGCTCTGGCCGGCTCCATCGCCCGGCACGTCTGGCTGCCGATCCATTCGACGTCGGCCGTCCTCTTCGGCCTCTGCCTGGCCCATGGCCTCCTCTCCGGCAGCGACAGCCATGTCCTCTGGGGGATGTACGCCATCACGGGACTCGTTGTCGCCCTACTCCAGGTCTCCCGGATGATGGCCCGGCCCGTGCAGTTGGCAGAAGCGTGGTGACCGCGTTGAGCGCATCCGAGCCGCGTACTTCCCGAGACGGGTACGTGCTGGCACGCCTCGGCGACGCCGACGGGCTGCTGTTGGCGGGCCCACGCGCGGAGGAGGGAGCTGAGCCGCGTGAGGCGTACGAGGCCAGGGTGGGGCCTCTTCCGTCGTTGTCCGGCGACGAGATCTTCCGCGAGCTCCAGGACAGCGCTCTCCAAGGGCGCGGGGGAGGCAGCTTCCCGCTTTGGCGCAAGCTCCAGGTGGCGCTCGAGTCTGGCGGCGAGCCCCTGCTGGTCGTCAACTGCAGCGAGAGCGAGCCGGCCAGCCGCAAGGACTGGACGATCTGCTCCTTCCGACCCCACACCGTCGTGGAGGGTGCGGCGGCCATCGCCCGGGTGCTCGGAGCGGCGGAGGTGGTCATCCACCTCCACGGGTCGTCACTCGAGCCGAGGATGGCGTTGCGCAGCGCCCTGATCGAACGTGGGTCGCCGGACGGCGACCCGGCGTGGCGGATCTCCTCCGGCCCCGGCGGGTATGTCGCCGGGGAGGCCAGCGCTGTGGCCCGGCACCTGCACGAGGGTGTGGCGCTTCCCCTGTTCACCTCGGCCCCGCTGGCCCGCCGCGGACCGAACGGGCGGCCGACGGTGGTCTCGAACGCCGAGACCGCCGCCCAGGTCGCCATCATCCTGCGCCTCGGTGCGCAGCGGTGGCGGGCCGCCGGGACGGCATCGTCGCCGGGGCCACAACTCTTCACCCTGACCCGAAAGTTGGGCACCCAGCACACGGTGGTCGAACTCCTCGGACAGGCCACGATTGGCGCCATCCTCGAGTCGGAAGGGGTCGACGCGCCTCCTCAGGCCGTCCTCATGGGCGGGTATGCCGGGACGTGGATCCCCGGTGACGCCGCGTGGCACACACCCATGGAGCCGAGCAGCCTGCACGCCTTCGGGGCCACCCGGGGCTGCGGTCTCATCGGGGTGCTGCCCCACGGCGCCTGCGGGATCTCAGAGACGGCCCGTATCGTGGCGTATCTGGCCGGCGAATCCGCCGGTCAGTGTGGTCCCTGTGTGCACGGGCTCCCGGTTCTCGCGGAGGGCATGCGCGCGTTGGCGAGCGGAGCCGGTGTACGTCGGGCGCTCCGCCGTATCCGCCGGACGGCGGAGGCGTTGCCGGGAAGCGGCGCCTGCAGCCACCCCGACGGCGTCGTCCGCCTGGTGGCCAGCACGCTCGACGTGTTCCACGACGAGGTGGTGCGGCATCGCAATGGTGCACCGTGCCGTCCGGTGAACGAACCTTGGTTCCCGCTCGTAACTCGCGGAGTTTCGTCATGAATATCGTCGTCCGCGTGGACCCGACGCGTTGCCGTGGCCACGGTATCTGCGCACTGATGTTCCCCGAAGGCGTGGAGCTCGATCGTTGGGGCTACGGGCGTCCTCTCGACGAGGTGCCCGATGGACGGCGGAGTGTGGCACAGGCCCGGCGCGCGCAGCGGGCTTGTCCGAATGGCGCCATCTCGTTCACCGTCGAGGAACACGAGGCCGCTGGCCGTACACCGGTCAGGCTCGACGTCAGTACTGCCAGACCCTGACGCAGTCGATCTTCGTCGTGGCCGGGAGCGGCGTCGTGCCCGGCACGAACCAGTCGCTGTTGATCACGCCGAAGGCCGACGTGAAGGCGAGGGAGAACGGCTGGTTGAAGGGCTCCGGAGCCGTATCGGGGCTCGCCACGAAGCGGGACCCCTGCTACTCCAATGGGTAACCCGGCCCGGCACCGGAACTTGCCGGGTAAGTCGCCGTCGGTGGTTCTAGATCACGGGGGAAGCGGGTTGGAGCCAGCCAACCGCAGTTCAAGCGGAACCAACCCCAGTTCGAGCGCAATGGGCCCTCAGGCCACGACGCCCGCCACCGCCAGCTCCAGGATGGACTCGGCGCTGTAGCCCAGACTGGCCAACACCTCGTCGCGATGCTCGTTGAACTCGGGCGCCCTCTTGGGTGGCGCAGCGGCTCCACTGAACTGGACCGGTGCGGTTACCAGGCGGAACGGGAATCCGGCGGCGTTGACCGTCTCGAGCACATAGCCGTTGGCCTCGACCTGGGGATCCTGGACGGCCTCGAGGGTGTCTTGCGCCACCGACCACTGGCCGTCGAAACCGGCCAACCGGTCGCGCCATTCGGCCAGCGGCGCGGACTCGAAGACGGAGGCGAGAATGGCGCGGGCGCTGCCGGCGTTCGTTGCGAGCAGCTCGTTGGACGCGAAACGCTCGTCGCCAACCAGGTCCTCGCGCCCGATCGCCCGACAAGCACCCGGCCAGTAGTGAAACCCCTGAAGGCACGAAAGGGCGATGAAGCCCCCGTCTTGGGTCCGATAAGTCCCGACGAGCGGGTTTGACGGACCCCCGGCGCCCGAGCCGGCGGGGGGTGGGCGCCATGGCATTCCCAGCTGGAGCGAGAGCGCCACTGTCGGTCCCATGGCCCAGAGCCCGACACCAAGAAGCGAGACATCGACCGTGAGTCCTTCACCCGTCCGCTCACGATGGAAGAGCGCGCCCATGATCCCGCCGGCGATCGTCATGCCGCCGATCGAGTCGCCGTATCCGGGACCAGGCTGCACCGTCAGGTTCTCCGCGTCGCGTGGTGTGCAGCCCATGGCGCTTCCGGCCCGGCACCAATAGCTGAGAAAGTCGTAGCCGCCACGATCGGCGTCGGGACCTCGCTCGCCGCCACCGGTGCCGGCGACGTAAATGATGTTCGGGTTGTGGGCGCGAATGTCCTCCGGCTCGACCCGCAGCTTCTTGCGGATCGCCGGCAGTTTGTTGGTCAGGAACACGTCGCACGTGGCGGCCAACTTGTAGACGACCTCGACCCCCTGAGGCTTCGTGAGATCGAGGCCGACGCTCTTCTTGCCGCGATTGGAGTGCTCGAGGAGAACGTGGACGTCACCCCCCATCTTCATGACGCCGCTCGAGGCCAGACCTCGCATGGCATCGCCCCGCTCGACATGCTCGATCTTGATCACCTCCGCGCCCCAATCAGCCAGGATGGCCGAGGCGGACGGAACGAACGCGTGCTCAGCCACCTCAAGGATGCGCACACCACTCATGATGTCGGTCACGACCATCTCCTTTCGTCGGGTCCGCCCGGATGTGCGGCACCGGGGCGGACCCCTGGTCGGGGAACGTTATCCATGTCGCCGCGACCCAGCCCCGTCCGGGTGCTCCAGAACGCCGCGGACCGGCGCCCAATCCCGGCCTATGGCGACCGCTATCGTCTCGACAGCGACCACTCAATCCGGGCGAGCAAGTGGCGGAAGCGAGTGCTGACACAGGCCACGCTGTTCGAATAGGAGAGGCAATCCAACGATGGCGGTGACCGCTTCGGCAGACCGAGATTCACCGCCGCGGACAGGGGTGACGCCGGCCCAGCTCGTCGAACGGTATGGCCTCTTCGTCGTCATCGTCGGGTGCCTTGCCGTCGCGTGCTACCTGCGCTTCTGGCTGCTGGGCCACACGGGCCTCAATTCAGACGAAGCTGCCGTCGGACTGAACGCCGTCCAGATTCGTCACGGACACTTCTCGGCATTCGTCTGGAGTCAGACCTACGGCGGCGTGGAGCCCTACGTCGTGGCGTTGATGTTTGCCGTCTTCGGTTCATCACCCTTTGTCCTCAATGCCACGCCGGTACTCCTCGCCCTCGTGGCCGCCGTCGTGGTGTGGCGTATCGGCCTTCGCCTCTTTCATCCAGGCGCCGCGATGACTGCCGCAACACTGACCTTCGTCTGGCCGGAGTCAAGCCTGTGGAACTCCACGAAGGAGTACGGCTACCACGAGATCGGCTTGGTGCTTGGACTCGTCGTGATCTGGGAAGCAGTCCGGATCGTCCAAGCCGCACAGATCGACGGCAAGGACGCCGTTCGGGATTGGGTACTGCTGGGCCTGGCGATGGGCATCGGCTGGTGGGCGACCCCGGAAACGCTGTATTTCACCCTGCCCGCCGCGGTCGCGGTGGCCCTCAGTCTGCGAGTGCACGGCCGCGCGATTGGCACACGGATCCTCGCCGTTGTGATCGCCGCCGTGGTTGGTGCCCTCCCGTGGATCGTGGCCAGCCTCAGGGTTGGAGTGGCTGCCTTCGGAACGAAGACGCCGAGTCCCGTTCCCTATTCCAGCCGGTTGAGCACCTTCTTCACGCACGCGCTGCCGATGCTCCTGGGTTTGCGCATTGAGGGCACGGGACGATGGGAGGTCTCTCCGATAGTGGGAGGGCTTCTCGTCCTGCTGCTCTTGGCGGCCCTCGTTGCGGCGATGATCACCGTTGCCCTCCGGGTGCCTGATGCCCGGCTCCTCGTCGGCATCCTGGTCATCTTCCCCTTCCTCTATGCAGCCTTTCCGACGTCGTGGTTTTGGAACGACGGGCGATACGGCATCGCCCTCGCTCCCATTGCGTCGTTGGTCGGGATCGGGGCGCTCTGGCAGGTGGCTCGGGCGCGAGCGGCGCGCTGGATCTCCGCGGCGATCCTGGCCGCTGCCGTCGTCAGCACCGTCGTCGCCGTTGACGCCGGTTATGGGGGTATCTCGAACGTGGCAAGCCTTTCGGACTGGCGTGCCAATCCCAATTCTGCCGTCACGGCCCTGAGTGCCAAGCTGCAGGCTCTTGGAATTCGCGATGTCTACGCGGGGTATTGGGTTGCCTACGATCTGGCCTTCATCTCCGCAGGGCAGATACAGGTTGCGCCGATCGTCAACGATCGGGACCCGAGTGAATCGAAGGCCGTCGCCGGGGCAACCCGTGCCGGCTGGGTGTTCGTGCCACCGGCGAACGTCGGCGAGGTCGCGGGGCAAGTTGGGTCGACCACTGGCCTCGACCCCGCCGACGCCACCGAACCAGCCCTCGCTTCGTGGCTGACGGCCCACGGGATTCGGTTCCGCACCGCCACGGCGGGGCCCTTCCTGCTTGTGCTTCCCGATCAGAACACCTGGCCAAAGGCGTTGCTCGGTCCTGACACGTCCGGCTGAACAGAACGCCCACGGTCCGCGGGTCGTCGGAGCGAAGAGGCAGCTGCGATGATCTGTCGATGCGGAGCTTGGAAGGCAGGGTTGCCATCGTGACGGGTGGCGCGGGGGGATCGGTGCCGCGACAGTGCGAGCGATCGCGCGAGAAGGCGGGTCCGTGGCCGTCGTCGACATCGACGGTGCACGGGCGGACGAGGTCGCCCGGTCGATCGGGACGCCCGAGGTAGCGATGAGCGTCTGCGCAGATCTTTCGGACGAGGACGCCGTGAAGGCGGCGATTGAGGCAATCGTTGGTCACTTCGGACGCGTCGATGTGCTTCATAACAATGCAGCCCTGACGGAGTCCGAGTTTCTGTCGCGCGATACCCAGGTCACCGAGCTCGCGCTCGACGTGTGGGAGAGGGCGATGGCGGTCAACCTGCGGAGCCAGATGCTGATGTGCAAGCACGTCCTCCCGGAGATGGTCAAGGAAGGTGGTGGCTCCATCATCAACATGTCGTCTGGAGCGTCGCTGAAGGGTGACCATACGCGTACGGCGTACGGAGTCGCCAAGGCGGGCGTCAACACGCTCACGATGTACGTGGCGACGTCACACGGCAAACAAGGAGTACGTGTCAACACCATCGTTCCCGGACTCATCATCACCGACGCCGTTCGAGCCCATCTGACCGAGCGGATGCTGGCCGGGCTCGGACGAGCGACGCTCACTCCCTATGTGGGCGAGCCTGACGACGTCGCCAACCTCGTCGTCTTTCTCGCATCCGACCAGTCTCGCTACATCACCGGGCAGATGATTGCCATTGATGGCGGCATGTCGGCTCATGTCGGATCCGCCGGCCAGGACGACGACTGAGTCGCGAGAGTCAGGATGGTCCGAGGACGTAGGAACCGTTCTCGGGATTGTGGTACCAGCCGCTCGATGCCTGGGTGCCGCCGTCGACATGGATCGTCTGGCCCGTCACGTAGCTGGACAGGGAGCCGGCCAGGAACACTGCAGCTCCTGCCATCTCGTCGACGTGGCCGGGCCGGCCCATGGGAACGGTCAGGCCGAAGCGATCCTCGGATCCAGGAGGTGCCACGGCCGCGATGCCCTCGGTGAGCGTGATGTCGGGCGCGAGCGCGTTCACCCGGATGCCGTACGGAGCGAGCTCCAGTGCTGCGGTCTTCGTGAAGTTGATGACCCCGGCCTTGGCGGCCGCGTAGGCGGCGTATCCAGGCGCCGCCCGAACTCCTTCGATGGAGGTCACGCTCATGATGCTGCCTCCGCTCCCAGCCTCGACCATGGTCCGTGCCACCCGCTGGGTGCACAGGATGACGTGCTTGAGGTTGGCCCTGTAGAGCGCGTCCCAGCCGTTCTCAGAGGTCTCGAGGATGGGCGAAAAGAAGACGCCGCCGGCGTTGTTGACCAGTATTCGCACCGTTCCGAGCTCAGCCGTCGTGCGGGCGAGAGCAGCGTCGACCTCGTCAGCGTTGCGGACGTCGGTGACCAGGCCGAGCCCTCCCACCTCCCGCGCCGCGGACTCCGCCGTTTCAGCATGGCGTTCCCAGATCGCGACCCGGGCGCCAAAGGCGGCGAGCCCTCGGGCGATGCCCCGTCCGATCCCCGCACCTCCTCCGGTCACAACGGCCACCTGGTCGTTGAGCAGCACCGATGCCGGGACCATGGACACAACATCACCTGCCCTTGTTATCGTCGGTAGTCGAAGCGACGAGCACGCGTCGCACCTATGGAGGATAGGTCGTCATGCCCAGGATAGAACCGATCCCGTTGGACGAGCTCGGCGACGAGTCCCGACGAATCATCGAAGAGGGGGTAGAGGACGGCACCTATGCCACCCCGATCCCCCTGCAGATCTTCGCCTACCGGACGATGCAGCTGCAGATGACCAATGCTGCGCGTGGTGTCATGGGCAAGCACAGTCTGCTCGGGCCACGCATCGTGGAGTTGATCCGCATCCGGAGCGCCCAGCTGGGCGAGTGCCAACCCTGCATGCAGTCCCGGAAGCACGACTCCATCACTGACGCGGACGTCGCGTGCCTCATCTCACCCGGAGGATCACAGCTGACCGAGCAGGAGAGGCTTGCAATCAACTTTCTCGATTTGCTCTCGGCCGACCACCACGCGATCGATGACGAGGTCTACCGGGAACTGGGGACCGTGTTCACTGCGGCCCAAATCGTGGAGCTCGGGTTCACCTGTGCGAACACGATGGGAGTACACCGGTTCATCCACACCCTCGACGTCTTCGGCACCAGCCCTCCGGCTATCGCGTTCAGCCAGGACCAAGTCGACGCCGCGTATACCGAGGCTCCACAGCCGCTCACGACGTGAGCGAGACTGTCCTCGTCACCGGCGCGACCGGCCTGGCCGGCGCCAACATCTGCAAGCTCCTCCTCGAGCGCGGCGACAGGGTGCGCGCCCTCGCCCGCGCGACGGCTGACACCGAGCCCTTGGCTACCCTGGGCGCCGAGATCGTTTCCGGCGATGTCACAGCGGCCGCCGACGTACGGCGCGCCGCAACGGGTGCCGACGCCGCCATCCACTGTGCCGCGCTGCTCGGTGGCGCCAGCCAGAACCTCCCTGACTTCGAAGCGGTGAACGTCGACGGCACCAAGCACGTACTCGATGCGGGCGAGGCGCTCGGAATGCGCCGGGTGGTCGCGGTGAGCACAGGCACGTTCTTCGACACGAGCGGCGGTCTTGAACGCGAGGACGCCCCGGTGACGAAGGAGCCCAGCTCGGATCCTTACACCATCACCAAGATGGCGGCGTTCCAAGATGCCATGGCGCGGGCAGCCGCGGGCCAGGATGTCGTGACCGCGCACCCGGGCGCAATCTTCGGCCCCTCGCCGGTGGCGAGCAATGCGCTCGGCCGAACCAGCTTCAACCGGGTGCTGCTGTCCGCGCTCCGGGGTCGGATCACCCGATACTTGACCTTCCCGGTCAGCTGGGTGTTCGCCGAGGACATCGCACGCGGCTGCATCCTCGCCCTCGACCGTGGGGTGCCCGGCGAGCGATACATGCTCGACGGCCAACCGGAGGACGTGGTGAGCACGGCCGCGGCATGCAACCGAATCTGTGCCCTCGCAGGACTGGACCACCGGGTCGAGGACGTCGCGCCCTCGGATGATCCGGAGCTGCTCGAGGTCTTTGGCCCGACCTTGATGGCGATCGCCTTCAAGGCGGCGTCGACGGAGACACGTCGCGGCGATCTCAAGGCTTCGAAGACGTACAAGAGGCTCGGGTACGACCCGATAAGTCTCGACGAAGGGCTCTTGCACACGGCGCACTGGTTGCGCGACATCGGCCGCGTCGACTGACAGGCCTGACACACTCGTCGATACGATGGCCTGAAGCCACCGATTTGGAGCGGACATGCCCAAAGCGAAGTTCGTCGTGTATACGCGCCCGAAGAGCCCGGACTGCGAGGCCGAGTACAACCAGTGGTACAACGAGACGCATATTCCCGAGCTCCGCACACTCCCGGGCTTCACCGGCGTACGCCGGTACAAGGTCAGTGGCAGCACCAAGGGCCCCGAAGGAGTGGACAGCCTTCCGGAGTACATGGCCATTTACGACCTGGAGGCAGACGACCTACAAGATGTCTTTGACGGGCTTTCCAGGGCCGTGGCCGCCGGTGCCGTTCACTTGGCTGACGTCATCCAGACGGATCCATTGCCGAGGGCCGGGGTCTATGAGGAACTCGAAGCATGAGCCGTGCCGACTCTTCGGCGCACCCGGCGGGGCGTGGACGCCCCGCTCTCGGGTTCACTGACAGCCGGTCCTCGTTGAAGGGGATCTGACGGAGGCAGGAGCATGAGCGATCGGGCCGAGATCACCGCGCTCGTCCATTCATATGCCCGGCGTCTCGACGCCGGGGATCTCGAGGGCGTGGCCGCCCTTTTCGAACACGCCACGTGGCGATCCGAATCGACAGGAGAGGTGCTTCGAGGGAGCGAGGATGTTCGAAAGGTCTACGAACGCGTTCGTCTGTACGACGGTAGTCCCCGCACCAAGCACCTCATCACGAACCTCAGCGTCGACGTGGAGCCGGGCGGGAACCGTGCGGCCGCCGAGTGTTGCTTCACAGTGCTCCAAGGCATCGATGCCGGTGATCCGATCAAGATCGTTCTTTCCGGACGGTACGTCGACCGGTTCGAGAGGTCCGCTGGGGTGTGGCGCTTTTCGGATCGCTTGTTCATCGTCGACCTGACAGGAGATCTGGGGAGGCACTTCGGGTGAAATTCGGCTTCGCCGTGCCTGCCTACGGGCCCAACGCCCAAGGGCCGGCGATCCGGGATCTCCTGGTCGCCGGCGACGATCTCGGCTTCGACTCCGCGTGGTTCCCCGACCACATCGCCGTGCCTGACTACGCGACCCCCAATGTGTCCCCACCGTTCCTCGAGCCCATGGCGGCGTGCGCATGGGGCCTCGGCCTCACGAGCCACCTCCGCATGGGCACCGACGTGCTGGTGGCCCCGTACCGTCACCCGCTCCTGGTCGCCGCGACGATCGGGACGCTGGGGCGACTGGCCGAGGATCGCCTGATCCTCGGGGTGGGTGTGGGCTACCTGAAGGGGGAGTTCGATGTGCTCGGCGCCGCTCCTTATGAACGGCGGGGCGAGGTCACCGACGAGTTCCTCCGCGCTCTGCGTTCGTCACCCGAAGGGTACTCAGTGGTGTCGCCCCTCACGCCGGTGCCGATCTGGGTTGGCGGTAATGCCGCACGCGCCCAGCGCCGCGCCGCCCTTCTCGGCGACGGGTGGCATCCGTTGTGGATGCCGGACCAGGTGTATGCCGAGGCTCGCCGGGGGATCTTGGAGGAGCGGGCACGTGCGAACGTGGTCGGACCCTTCACTTTCTCGTACAGCTGTCCGGCCACTCGGCTCGTTGCCAGACCCCCCGCTTCGTGGGGCCGCCGACCAGCTCGGGCTTCAAGGGGCTCCGAGTTCCACTACGCGCCCGAAGCCTGGGTTGACGGAGACGACCGACCGCGATTCAACGGCACGGCCGACCAGTTGATTTCTGACTTCCGACTCCTGGAGGAGGCCGGCGTGGACAGCGTGACGCTCCGGTTCGGCTCCAACGACGTGGGCGACCTCGAACGATTTGCCAGAGAGGTGCGTCCGGCGTTCGATTCTTGAGTCAGCGCAACCCGGCAGCCGCGACTGGGTTCGGAGCCGGTCGCTTCTGAACGGGACACGCGACCGCACTGCGGCCAACAGTTCGTCACAGCTGTGGCGCGCTCGCAGGCCTGAAATTCGAGCCCGGGTCTCGCCCGCCGGTGAGGTATCCGTCTCACGGACAATGCCTTTGGCGGCACTGTAGGATGATCAGCCGCCCGACCGTGGGGGTTGGGGTCGTGGTCACCAAGTCGCTGGTCCGTTACGGGTGAGGTCGCATGACTCCTTTCGATCTGGCACCGGGACGGACCGCGGCGAGGAGGCGAAGCAGTGACAGGAACGATCGGTGCGGGGAGACCGAGATACGGCTTCGCCCGAGGATCAAGCCGGCGCTCGGTGGCGGGGATCGTGGCCGCCCTCGCCCTCGCCCTGATCGTTGCGGGCGACGCCGGTGCATCGCTGAGCGCTCCGATCCATTGGCTGCGGGGGTCGCCAGCTGCGGCGGCGGAGGGCTGCCAACCTCCGGGCGATTGGCAGTCAACCAAGGCGGTGGCCGTGTCAGGCGTCCCGTCCGATTTCGATCTCACATCGTTCGACGGCACGATCATCCGTATCCACTGGTTCCCCAGCCGGTTGGCGAACGGCCCGGCCCGTCCGACCGTGCTCATGGGTCCTGGCTGGGGTGGGTCCGGGGACACCGACACGTCGCAGGCGGGAATCCAGGGGGCGCTGAGCATCGCGCAGCTCTGGCAAGGCGGATTCAATGTGTTGACGTGGGACCCCCGGGGATTTGGTCACTCCACCGGAGCGGCCGAGGTCGACAGCCCGAATGACGAGGGTCGGGACGTCTCGGCCATGATCAACTGGGTGGCGCAGCAGCCTGGCGTCGAACTGGAACGTCCGGGCGTGCCCCGGGTGGGCATGGTTGGTGAGTCCTACGGCGGAGGAATCCAGTTCGCGGCAGCCGAGCAGGACTGCCGGATCGATGCCATCGCCCCCACCATTGCCTGGCATTCACTTGGGACCAGTCTGGACAAGAACCAGACCCCGAAGTCGGGGTGGGGGAACATCCTCGCAGGCGTGGCGTCGACAGCCAAGCTCGATCCTTCGATCACGGCGGCCGATCACGAGATGGATACAAGCGGTGTGATCGATGCCCGAGCCGTCTCCTTTTTTGAGAGCCGGGGACCGGCCCAGTTCCTTTCGGGAGTGAGGGTGCCGACCTTGATCCTCCAGGGCACGGTCGACGACCTGTTCACGCTTGACGAGGGGATTGCAAACTACCGGGCGCTCAGCAGCCAGGGAACCACGGTCTCGATGGCATGGTTCTGCGGAGGGCACGGGGTCTGTCTGACCGATCCGGGCGCAGCTATTGAGGTGGGTCCCCTCTCGCTCGCCTGGATGCAGCGGTATGTGGCCCGAGACACCTCGGTGCAAGTGCTCAAAGGGTTCGCCTTTGTCGACCAGAAGGGCACCTCGTACGCTGCTCCTCGGCTATCCGCTGCCCCCGGGAGCTCCCATCGTGGCCACCGGTTCGGGCACGCTGGCCCTGAAGGCCGGCGACGGGTCGGGGCCACCCACCGTCGCCGCCAACGCCCAGGCAGCCAACGTCGTCGATGTCGTGGCCCGCGCCGTCACTCCGGGCCCCGCGGCCAACGCGCTGAACATCACCGTACCCATCGCCCGAGCAGCCGTCGTCGTCGGCGCACCGAAGTTGACTATGACCTACTCGGGCACCGCGGCACCCGGTACGCGGCCTACCCGGGTGTTCGCGCAGTTGGTCGACCCCGCCACCGGGATCGTCGTCAACAACCAGATCACTCCCATCCCGGTCACGCTGGACAGCCGATCCCACACCGTCACGGTCCCACTCGAGACAATCGGCTACACCGCGCAGGTGGGCACTTCGCTCGAGCTTCAGTTGGTGGCCACAACTGTGGCGTATGTCACTCCTCGGCTCGGTGGGACGGTCGACTTTTCGCGGGTCACCTTGGTCCTGCCGACCGTGAAAGGCCTTGGCATCATCCAGCCGGGCTGAACTTCGCCCCGTCTGTTCCGAGCAGCGCCCGTGAGGAAACTGCCCGAGCTCGGAGCCCCTCATGTCAGGGTCGGAGGATGGCTGGCACGAACTGTGGAGTCACGAGTCGAGCGCAGGGGCCAGCATCGCCTCCGCGAACCGGAAGGCACCCGATGAGTACACGTTGCACACAGCGAAATATCCCTCAATGGTCGTGTCCCCGGTTGGACAGAAGTGCACACCGTCTGGCGCCCGGACCACGTTCGTGTCCGAGGGACCTGTGCAAGGTTCGGCCGGGAGGCAAGGAAGGGTCCAGGTGAATGCCCCGTTTGCCATGACGGACTGGCCCGCATCGACGTAGGTGACGCCGGGCTCGACCGCCGCCACGGACGCGTAGAGCTGATTCAGATTGCCGACAATCTCGTTCGCATTCGTCGACGCGTCGTATGGAGTGCCACTGAGGAAGACCTCCGTACCGTACGGACGAAAGATGTCAATCGCCGTTTGCATGTCAGTTTGATACTTCGCGTAGTACTGCGGCGATCCGAGCGGGTCACCCGCCATGCACGGCGTGAAATTGTCACCGCTGAATTCGAGGACAACCGCGGTCGGCTGCCAGGAGGTGGCGTCAGAAGTCATGCTGGCGAGGAAGTCACAGACGGCAAGCCCCCCCATAGGTCCGCACGAGAGCGGAGGCGCCGGCCGCTTGCGCGAGGGAGGTGAAGTCCGTGCCCGCTTCCATGCCCAGCGAGTCCCCGTAGAGGGCGATCCGGGGTGGCCCCGGCGGCGGGAGGCCCGCGGCCCACCCCTTGAAAGCGGCGTCGCCGTAGTCGAAGATCCCGCCGTCGGAAGCCACCAGCCAGTAGCCGCCGCCGTCATGAGTGGACGCCATTCCGACCACGGGCTTGTTCAGCGGGAGGGAGCCGGCCGAGCCGTAGAAGCCGGCATCCCCGTCGTTGAAGATGCCACCATCGGAAGCCACCTCCCAGTAACCCCTGCCGGCGGGGGTGGCCACCATGCCCACCACCGGCCGTTGAGACGTTGGCCGCCCACTGACCCTTCGAACGCGGCGTCCCCGAACGCGAAGATGCCGCCGTCGGACGCCACCTCCCAATACCCCTTGCCGGCGGGGGTGACCGCCATGCCCACTGCGGGGTGGCTCAGGCCACCGGCAGCAGCCACCCGCGTCGGAGCCAGGGCACACATGGTGCCTATGACCGCGGTCACCACGACGACACGACCAAACCTCAACACGGGCAAAGCGTGGCAGACACTTGAAGGCATTCGACATGTTCCACTCGGCAAACGCCACGGTTCTCGAGCTCCAGCTTCTGGGTTGTCTTCGCCTCATCCCTTCAACAGACGTGGCGGAGAGTTCGGCCGCTCGTCGCCTTCGGGTCACGTAGTCGACGGTTTCCTTAGCGATCGTTCGATGAGCTCAGTCCCGCAACCACGGAACACGGAGTTGGTCGGGCTACCAGGAATCGAACCAGCGACCTCGGCTCAGACCGACCGGAATGGAGCGGGACGCTCTGGGACAGCACCGATGCCTCTCGTTGCGTGGCATTGCCCGATGGCGGCAGAATCGGGGCGTGCCAACTCGATCCCGCGGATACCTGACCGTCCGTTCCGATCCGGCACCCACCGCGGTGGAGACCCTCCGGTCAGACGGATATGTACAGCTCCACGGCGTCTTCGCCGGGGAGGAGCTCGCAGCACTTCGCTCGGACGTCGAGCGGGTCTTCGAGGAATACCCACCTGACGATCGGGGAGATCCGCCCGAACAATCTGCTCCATTTCGCTACGAGATGCTCAATCGGAGCAGCCTTGTCCAGCGGGCTATCGGCCACCCGCGGATACTCGAGATCGTCGAGTTCCTCTTGGGTGAGGATTGCCACGTAATCGCGAACACAGCGTGGTGGCAACGACCGGGCGACAACGAACATCTCGGGCGCTTCTGGCATATTGACAGCGGACCGCACGTACCTCGTGATCCCGGCGTTCCTTGGGATCCAAGAATCCCCTATCCGGTCTTCGCGATCGCCGCCCACCTGTATCTCCGGGATTGCCCGCTCGACGCCGGTCCGACGGGGGTGATTCCAGGAAGTCATACTTCGGGACAAGCACCTCCCTGGGAGAGACTCGCCGACGCCGACCTGGAGTGGGACGGTTGCGGAACGGTTCCAATTTTGGCCGAGTCAGGTGACGTCGCCCTCTTCGTGTCGGACATTTGGCACAGACGACTGCCGCTGGGACCCGAGGATCCCGGTCGGATGTTCATTCAGTGCCATTATGGCCGACGCGATCTCGCCCAACGGATTCGACCGACATCCGTGGTGAACCACCTCTCCGCGGAGGCACTGGCGCGGGCGCGGACACCCAGGGAGAGGACACTCGCCGGGATCCATCCCCTGGGGTTCTACGACGGCTGAAACAAGAAGAATTCTGACCGGTCCTGCCGTCCCGTTGGCGGTCGACGATCGCGCGAGGCGGGTGATCAAGGGGAACCGGAGGCCCTGTCATCAGAACCCTCGGGCGCGATCCAGGCCGATACGGCATGCGCCTGATCCATGATTTGGTCCCGCCACTGACGAAAGAAGAGGACCATCCCCTCGCTGAACACCCCCACGGTCCCGATTGCTGCAATCCATGCCTTCTGGGTTCGGGCTTCGGATGGTGGGGCTAGCTGGAATCGAACCAGCGACCTCAGCATTATCAGTCCCGTCGAAGCCGTGCCTGCGATCGACTTCTCGTGCGTAGGTGCAGGGATTATGCCTTACCGGGATTGACCGGCTCTGACCGATCGTTTACAAGGAAAGGCTCAGATAGGGCCGTCCCGAATGCGCTCGCGAGCGGCCGACAAGTACCTGTCGATGGTCGCCGGGTCTGCGCCACGCCGCCGGAGTTCCTCTGCGACTGCGTCGAGCGCCCAGCTCGCCAAGCAGTCCTCGCACAGGCACAAGGGCTCGTTCGGTGCGAGGTCGGCCACTCGATCGGCCCGCGCTCCACACAAGGCGCAAGGTCCAGTCGGCGTCATCGCCTAAAGCTCTACACCCTTGACGGGGCATCTGCCCTGAGGCTCAAGCGATTCGCCCGTATAGCCCCGCGCCGCCGTCCTTTCAGTGGTCGTCGGCGATGTGTCTAGAGACTGCCCCCGTCCGGCACCATGGGGATACCCACCCGGGCGCCCAAATAACCCATTCTGAACAGTTTGCGGAAGGCACAATCAGAGTGTGAGCGGAGCCGATGACCTAGGTGAGTCGATCATGACTTAACGGAGCACGAGCGGTCCTCGTTTCTCGGCGGCGCTGACGATTGATTTGGCCCGCGAGTTCAATGGTTCCCGAGTCAGGTCGCCTTCGAGGAGTACTCGGCCAGCGCGGCGTCCCAGTCGATGGCGATGTCGTCCGGCGGCTCGGGCATTTGTTTGGCGGGCAGGTTGCATCCGGGATACAGGAGGGGGAGGGCGGCCTGCGGCACCGGGTTACCGACGTTGAACTCAGCGGGAGCACGTCCTTCTGCCAGGACCGTTACCTTAAGGGAGTAGATCTCGACCCCTTCGACATTCTTCGCGTAGAGCGGCCCGCTGCTCTGGATCACGGCCCGCACGGAATCTCCAGCTGTGAGGATGTTCGCCGCGCTGACGGCACCGGACGACGGGATCGTCACAATCGGCGGCGGCGTCGAGAGGTCGACCACGACTCTGCTGTGATCGGCCGAGTCGACTCGCACGGCCACAATCGACGAACCGGGGACGATTTGTGCGAGGTCAGGGGTGGCGATCTGCTGACGAACTGTGGATTCGAACGGTGGCTGGTTGTCGAGCCGAATGTCCAGCGTGAAGATGCACACCTGGCGCGCGTCGAAGTCAGTGGGCCCGGCGAAGACGCCGGTGCGCTCAAGCGCGGTGACGATCCCACGACCCAGCTCGCCGTGCTGGAGGACTTCCACGTCCACATCGCCGGCAAGCGTCTTCATCTTCTTGAACATGGCTGCCGTTCTCCCTCATCTCCGGGCGCGACAAACGGAAGGACACAACAGGCGCGCCACCACTTGTCTCATCGGCCGCTTCTGCGAAAAACATGAATTGGGCCTGTCCCCTACCGCCGGGTTGGGTGCCACCCTTCGGCATTTCGGGCTAGTCAAGCCAGGCCTAGCCCGCCTGGTCAACGCCCGCGGTGTGCGGAGCGCAGTCCTTGCTGCGCTGCGCTAAGGCGTGGGCGAACTCCCGGCCAGCAATGCGTAGATCTCGACCATCGGGGCGGTCCCGTTGACGCCGTACTGGGGGTCGATCAGCCCGGTTCCAGCTTGGCGCTGCGCCCACATGGTGGACGCGAAGCTCTGGGCCTCGGAAGCGTACGCAGTGTTGGGCACAACCTGATTGAGCAAGAACAGGTTCCGGAAGTAGATGGCGTTGAACGCCGGCCCCTGGTTGACCAGCGCCGCTCCGGTGCCGAAGTAAGACACGGCTGCGGCCGCGGTCTGCTGCGCTTGGTTCAGGTACGTGCTGTTCCCAGTCACCTGGGACAGCAAGACTCCCGCGCCCACCATTACGCCCTGGTTGTAGCTCCAGATCGCCGTGTTGAGGCTCCCGTTTGGATTGACATGGTCGTTGTACAGACCGCTCGCGGTTCTGAGACAGGTGACGGCCCACTGGTACGTGGTCGTTGCCCATGCCAGGTCCGATGTGTTCCCGGTGAGCCGGTCCAGCTCGAGCGCAAGCGCTGCGCTGGCTCCATTCGCGGTGGTGTTGCGCTGGCTTCCTGCAGCGTCCTCCCAGAAGACGCCTCCGGGGCAGCCGTCAGTGGTGTTGGTGTCCCACCCCGAGATGATGAAGTTGAGCTCGCTCTGGGCCAAGCTGAGATAGGTCCGGTTCGACGTGAGCAGATAAGCATGGATCAGGTTCAGCCCAACCCACGCGTTGTCGTCGTAGTACGTGGCACCGCCCGGTCCAAGCGGTGGCGCCACGGCGGACTGGTAGGCGGATGGCTGGGCGGCACCCGTGGGCGAGACCTCCGAGGGGTCGGCGTAGTGGCCGAGACCTGTCTGGCGGGCTGCAACGTCAGAGGAGTAGCGAGCACCGTTCGGGGCGCCGTACAGGTACGCGGTCCCCGCAGCGGCGTTGGTGAACGGCCACAGGCACGAATAGGTGCCGCACGAGTTCGAAGGGCTGCCGCGGTAGACGGACGGGCGGGCGACGTAGAGGTTCTGTTGGAGCGCGCTGTAGGTCGCCACCGCCTCTTGCTGGTTTGTCGAGGTGGCCGAGCCGGCTTGAGCTCGTCCGCCCGGCGGTTCGGCAGCGGCGGTGGTCGTAGCTGCAGCGGTGATGGAGAGGCAGACGACCGTCGCGCCGACGACGGCGCGCACGCGATAAGGGATCGTCATTAGGTCGCTCCTTCGTGAGAAAGGCGACCATGTGACGCCCAGGACTCAACGTACATCAGACCCAACGCCAATACCCGGCAGGCCGTCACTCACCGGCACAGACCAGGACCTGCCCCAGTACGATGCTCCTATGGGCTGTCAAGCCCCAATTTCTGGTGAGGTAGGAGGCTGTACACCTCTCGGGCGACGTAGCGCTTGAGGCACCGGACGGCTTCCTTCTTGGTCAAGCCGTCATTGGTGCGCCGCTCGATGTACTCGGTGGTGCGCGGGTCGTAGACCATGCGGGTGATCACGATGTGCCAGAGGGCCGAGTTGGCCTGACGGTCGCCAGAGCGGTTGAGTCGGTGGCGTTCTTGCTTCCCGCTGCTGGCATCGATCGGTGAGGCACCGCACAGATGGGCGAAGGCGGCTTCGCCGTGTAAGCGCTCGGGGTTGTCGCCCGCGGCGACGAGCAGCGTCGAAGCGGTATCGGTCCCAAGGCCGAGCGTGGAGACCAGCTCGGGTGCGGTCTCATCGACCAAAGGCGCCAAGATGGCGTCGATCTCGGTGATCTCCTCTTCGAGGGCGATGGCCCGCTTGGCCAGCATCCGCAGGGTGAACTTGGTCAAAGAGACGATGTCGCGCTTGGCACCTGGCCGATAGGTCGAGGCCCGCTCGAGGAGACGAAGGACGTTGAGGCCCCGGAGCTCGGCCCGGATCGGCTCGGGGGCGGTTGAGATCAGGCCTCGCATCTAGTTGAGCGCCTGGGTCCGGGCTTGGCGCGCCGAGGCCCGGGCGACCCGGAGAACCCGCATGGACTCGACGTTTCCGTCCCTGGACTTGGCCTCGCCGGCCGCATCGCCCGAGAGGGCGGCCTGGGCGGCCGAGATGGCGTCTTCGGGATCGGACTTGCCCTTGCGCCGGCGGCGTTGACGGTTGGGACGGTCGACTTCGACGACGCGGACCCCTTCGGCCCGCAGGTGACGAGTGAGCCCCGCGCCATAAGAGCCGGTCCCTTCGACACCGACCAGCTCGACCGGGCCGAAGTCGCTCAACCACCCCAGCAGCAACTTGTAGCCGCTCTCAGTCGTGGCGAAGCTCTCGACGTCGAGGAGGGCCCCGCGCTCGTCCAAAGCCGCAGCTACGTGCACGTCGAGGTGCGTATCGATCCCGCCGGTGATGCCTCGTGGCAAAGTGGTCACTGTCATCCCTTCTTTGGATTGGTTTGGGGTGACACCGCACCAGGCGGGACGACGGACAAGACAGCGACGGGCCTGTACAGGCAGGCTCCTCTGAGGTCACTCCGTCCGACCGGTGGGTGCGAGTGGGTGACCGGGCCAGGCCGACGGATCGTACGAAGGACAGTCCGCAAGGACGTCAGCCGGATGTTTGGAGTCAGACCTGGCCTGGGGCACCCACCCACACGCGGACCAATCCGTTCACCGAAGTGGTGGATCACTCAGCGGCCGTCTCAATCCTCGCTGCCGGGTCTGCGTCTATCGCGAACCTACCCAACGGATACCTCAGGGACAGGCGCAACGTTCAGCAGCGGTCGTCAGCCCGGTGGCGTGAACTCTGGCGCCACGAGCAAGTTCGGGTTCGAAGTGATCGAGTGGCGAAGCGTTTTCGGGGCCGCGTAGTCAGGATCGTCGTAAAAGCTATGGAACGCATCCTCCGACTCGGCCCGGAGAATGATGACGGAGTTCGCGCTCCCCTCGATCGCACTTGCACCGAACTGAGCCACCAGAACCTCGATGCCGTACTTCTCGAAGAGTTGCAACACCGGAGGTACGTATTCCCCGACGTACTTGTCAACGTCTGCGACGTTCTGCGTCAGGGCAAGGTATGCGGTCATTGGATTCATCCTTTCTCTCGCAGCTGCGTTTGGGGAGTCTTTCACGGGTACACGGCCACCGACCGCTCCCGTAGATGCGGCGGACGGTTGCCCTGCCCCAGACCGCCGGGAAGGTGAGACATGTCAACGATGCGGTCTTCTAGTCTCTCGCTCCGTCCACATCGGCTTGGGTTATCCGAATTGAACGCGGCCAACCTTGGGCGGCCGAGAGTCGGACCCAATATGTGTCCCCGTCGAAGGAGATCCATGACACGGTAGGGGCTGGCCCCTCAGGCCCGGACAGAGCGAGAAGGTTAGACCGGTACTTTGGGTTGACTTTGAAGCCGCGAATCGGATGGTCAACTTCGGCGGAGCAGGTCGCGCCAGAACCCCGAGCCCGCCACGACAAACGCGTCAGTTTCTTCACGGGCCTTCTTCCGGTTCGCACCTTTGGTTGCGACTGTACGCCTTTGACAGTGGTGGCAGCGTTCGCTGAACTCTGAAGCGTGTCCCCGAACGCCGGGAGTCGGTCGCGTTATCTGCTACCGAACACGACTCGCGGCTCTTTGACTCGGGCGGACGCCCGGCCCAACCGGGTGATGAATTGCAAGAGTCGGTTCCGGGCGGCCTCGGCCGACGGGGTCAGACCCTGCCTGCCGGCCACGTCCCAATGGCCTAGAACCACCGGCCGGAGGATGGCGTCATGGTGCACACCCAGGTCGTAGATCCCCGCTCGGGCAATGGCCTTTGCGTGCTGGGCGAAGTCCGGTATGCCGGTACCGGGCATCTCGAAGCCCAGCACTTGACGCTTAATGGCCTCCATCATCCCCGAAGGATCGATCTCCAGCGCGGCCGACACCAGATCTCGGTAGAAGAGGTAGTGGAGGTTCTCATCTGCCGCCACCCGCTTCATGACCGCGTAGCCCTCGCCGTCGGGCAACGCCTTCCCGGTGTTGTGGTGGGCGATTCGAGTCGCCAACTCTTGGAGGGCGAGATAGACGAACGCGTCGGCGATGGTCTGGGCTTGAGGGGAAACGCCGCCGGTGACCTGGGCCATCCGGGCGCGCTCCAGGTTGACGGGGTCGATGTGCCCGCTCATGATCAAGTAGTCCCGTAGGACGATCGAGTGCCGCCCCTCTTCGGCCGTCCACCGCCGGGTCCAATAGCCCCAGGCGCCGTCGCGGCCGAAGAGATTGTCGATCGAAGCGAAGTAGTACGGAAGGTTGTCCTCGGTCAGCACGTTGACGAACACGGCACTGGCCACACCATCGGGCAGGGGTTCGGCGCACCCGACCTCTGGTGGCGGCCGCCACTCGACGAGGTCGTGGGGAAACCACTCTTTGGCCATGCCCAGATGACGGTCGACTAAGCGCTCGGCGGTCGGTAGAAGTTCGGCGAGCATGGTCGCGTCATCCATATCCGGTCCTCCACCTCTGGTGACCGCCGTCCGTCGGACCTGCACGTACCGGTACTCCCGGACGCCGTCGGAACGAGGCGGTCGCTGGCCAAAGATATCGCAACTGTAGAGGACCACTATTTGGATCCAGTTCTGAACTTTGCAGAACCCGGCAGATGCCGCGTTGTAAGCGTGTCACGTATCGCGGGGAGTGAGACAACCACGATGGTGTTGAGCCAACAGTCATGCGTCTGCTCGCAGGCAGCTCAAATAGATCCTTCGCGTGTTGTGCTCGTGGGGCAGCGGGTCGCGATAGTGAACCTCTTCAACCACGAACGAGTGGCTGTCTAGTACCGCGAGTAGTTCGTCGTCACGGTAGAGGATGCCTCCAACGGTCTCGATGTCGTGTCCCAAGAACTCGTTGCTGTACACCTCTCCTTCGCCTAAATGGGTAGCGACGACGAACGAACCGGATGGCTTGAGGATTCGGTGGATCTCGGCAAACGCTGTCCGAAGCGCCGGTCGTGGAAGGTTGTGGACCGAGTAGTACGCGACGACGCCCGAGAACGCCCCCGGGCGAAAGGGCATCGAGCGCATGTCGCCACAAGCCATGCGACCATTCCCAGTGCGTCGGCGCGCCACCTGAAGCATCTGTTGCGCCAGGTCCATACCGACGACGACCAGTCCGCGTTCGGCAAGGTACTGACCGACCTGGCCAGGGCCGCAACCGAGGTCGAGAACGGACTCTCCGGCAGCGATCCGCTGGACGACCGTGTCAAGGACCTCGCGATCTAGCGGGAGCCGTAGGAGATCATCGGCGAACGCCTCTGCGTAGTCCTCGGCGACGATGTCATAAGCGGCGCGCACGACCGAGGCATCGAAGGGCTCCATCACCGCAAGTCTGCCCCTTGGGGTCTGCCCTGCCAATGCGTCCGAGGGTGTCCCCGAACGCCGGGTAGGTGGGACACTCTCCCGGATTCCGGACCGCAGGATCAAGGGACCGAGTAGTCATAATCCGACGTTGCCACAGGCTAATGGTGCACAGATGCTGGGCGACCTAATCTCCGGCAACCTACTGCGGGAGGGAGACAAGCATGGCTGAAAGTGTCTACAAGGTCATTGAACTCGTCGGCACCAGTGATGAATCCTGGGAGAAGGCTGCAAGCGCAGCCGTACAGCAGGCGTCTGGGACGCTGCGTGACCTTCGCATTGCCGAAGTGGTCGAACTCGACCTCCAGATCGAGGACGGCGAGGTCAAGACCTACCGAGCCAAGGTCAAGGTGTCTTTCAAGTTGCGGCCACGGCCATGACCACACGTCCTGGTGGTAGTGGCTGACGCGACTGTCTCCGTAGACCAGCCCTAGCCTGATGGGTGCCCCCGATCGCCGGGTGAGAGCCACCCTGGACGGGCACCTACACCGTTGGGCACGAGGACCGAAAACGTCTGACAGCATGGTTGTGATGGTTGATTTCGAGATGACGGATGACCACAACGAGGCGGCGGTATCTGAACTGCGCGAGCGATTGGAGGCATTCAACATTGCTGCGACCGGGTACGACGAGTACCGATCATTGAGCTGCTGTTTCCGAAATGATGAAGGTGAGCTCGACGCGGGAATCGACGGCTTCAGTTGGGGTGGCTATGCAATGGTCGAGTGGCTTTGGGTGACAGCCTCAATTCGAGGGAGGGGTCTTGGAACCTGTCTCATTCGAGCATTTGAAATCGAGGCGCAGAAACGAAGCTGTCGTGTAGTCCGCGTGAACACGCATACCTTTCAAGCTCCCGATTTCTATCGGCGCCTCGGTTACGAAGAGATCGGGTACGCCGAAGACACGCCACTCGGTCACGGAGAGCACTTCTTGGCGAAACGGCTGCCCTGACTGGACCGATCGCCCCTCACGTGGGCCTGCTGTTGCTGGCAGGTGCCCCAGTACGCCGGGTGGGTGCTACCCCCAGATGTACTCCTCGGCGATTGCTCCGTCTTGCCATTTCGCAACGGTCACCATACGGGCACCGTTGGCGAATTCTCCTACGACGCATGTCCATTCTCCGGACCCGAACTTGATGGGGTGGGACGTGATCTGCGGCGGTGTACCGCCCCCGTTCTCTTCGACGTATGACTTCATGGCTTCGATGTGCTGTTCGATGCCATGAGTCGTAGGCTGGCCTTGCCAGTCCACTAGGACATCATCCGTGTGATGGTGAGCGAAGACGCCGGTCCACTCGGCGTTGTTCCATCCCACGAAGTCGAGTTCATCCATGCCTTGAAGGTTGCGATCAACTGCGTCGTCGTTCTGCATATCCAGAGCGCCTCCTCTGTGATCGAGTCATCAACGACTTACGGTCAAGGTATACCCAAGTGCCTTGACGCCGCCCTGCCCCGATCGCCGGGAAGGTGGGGCACACGCTCAGCTCCGGGTCGTGTAGCGCGCACTCGGACTGGGACCGGGAGTCAGAATGCCCCAGTTCGCGTGTAGGAGTCGATGCCAAATTCCCTACCGAATATCCAGTGTGTTGATGCGATGAAGCAACGACCGCCGCTGTGGGGGATTTGGTTGTTGAATCAGCCGAAGAACACCTCGGCTTCGGCAAACCGCTCTGGTGAGACCAACTTGAGAATGGCTGTGGCACTGGCCAAAGGGACCAGGTCGATTGTGGTCCCATGTAAGGCCACCATCTGGCCCGAGTGGCCCTGATGAAGAGCGTCAACAGCGTGGAGCCCGAAGCGGGTCGCAAGAACCCGGTCGAAGGCGGTGGGGCTACCACCTCGCTGCACGTGACCCAGAACAGTGGCGCGTGCCTCCTTACCGGTCCGACGAGCGATCTCTTCCTCCAGGAAGGTCCCTATTCCCGTGAGACGCTCATGGCCAAACGCGTCAATCTCGCGAGGGCGCGCCGGCATCGTGCCTTCGACCGGCAAGGCGCCCTCGGCCACCACGACGATGGGGGCATAGTGGCTGGCGAAGCGGCGCTCGATGAAGTCGCACACTTCTTCAATTTGAAACGGACGTTCGGGTATCAGGATTACATTCGCCCCGCCCGCCATGCCAGAGTGCAAGGCGATCCAGCCCGAGTAACGGCCCATGACCTCGACGATGAGCACTCTGTGGTGGCTCTCCGCTGTTGTGTGAAGGCGATCGATTGCCTCGGTGGCGATCGTGACGGCGGTGTCAAAGCCGAATGTGTAGTCGGTCCCCGTCAAGTCGTTGTCGATCGTTTTTGGTACTCCGATTAACCGAAGGCCGGCAGCTGTGAGCTTTGTCGCCACGCCGAGGGTGTCCTCACCGCCAATGACGATGAGGGCATCAAGATCCAACCGCTCCACCGTCTCGAGCACGCGGTGCTCACCGTCAGCGGAGTTGTAGGGATTTGTACGACTGGACCCAAGGATGGTGCCTCCACGGGGGAGGATGCCTCGGACATCGGAAATGTCCAGAGGTGCAGCGTCTCCATCGAGCGGGCCCCTCCAACCATCGCGGAAACCCACAAATATGTCGCCGTAAATCTGAACACCCTTGCGAACAACGGCCGGATGACGGCGTTCAGTCCGGGACAGTCCCCGCCACCGGTAAGCACTCCAATTCGCACTCGCGGCGAGTGTAGCGACGCGGGACGACGGAACCAACCAAGAGAGAAGCCCTATATATCTGGGTTGCCACGAGCGACCTTGACAGCTGCCCAACCACACCAGCAAGAGGACTCCCACGAAGTCGCTCTACGCACGCTCTTGGACGAGGTGTCCCTGGCTGATCTGGCGCCACCCCGGGGTAATCCCCGTACGATGCTCCTATGGGCTGTCAAGCCCCAACTTCTGGTGAGGTAGGAGGGCGTACACCTCCCGGGCCACGTAGCGCTTGAGGCACCGGACGGCCTCCTTCTTGGTCAGTCCTTCGTTGGTGCGCCGCTCGATGTACTCGGTGGTGCGCGGGCCATAGACCATGCGGGTGATCACGATGTGCCAGAGGGCCGAGTTGGCCTGACGGTCGCCGGAGCGGTTGAGTCGGTGGCGTTCTTGCTTCCCGCTGCTGGCATCGATCGGTGAGGCACCGCACAGATGGGCGAAGGCGGCTTCGCCGTGTAAGCGCTCGGGGTTGTCGCCCGCGGCGACGAGCAGCGTCGAAGCGGTATCGGTCCCAAGGCCGAGCGTGGAGACCAGCTCGGGTGCGGTCTCATCGACCAAAGGCGCCAAGATGGCGTCGATCTCGGTGATCTCCTCTTCGAGGGCGATGGCCCGCTTGGCCAGCATCCGCAGGGTGAACTTGGTCAAAGAGACGATGTCGCGCTTGGCACCTGGCCGATAGGTCGAGGCCCGCTCGAGGAGACGAAGGACGTTGAGGCCCCGGAGCTCGGCCCGGATCGGCTCGGGGGCGGTTGAGATCAGGCCTCGCATCTAGTTGAGCGCCTGGGTCCGGGCTTGGCGCGCCGAGGCCCGGGCGACCCGGAGAACCCGCATGGACTCGACGTTTCCGTCCCTGGACTTGGCCTCGCCGGCCGCATCGCCCGAGAGGGCGGCCCGGGCGGCCGAGATGGCGTCTTCGGGATCGGACTTGCCCTTGCGCCGGCGGCGTTGACGGTTGGGACGGTCGACTTCGACGACGCGGACCCCTTCAGCCCGCAGGTGACGAGTGAGCCCCGCGCCATAAGAGCCCGTTCCTTCGACGCCGACCAGTTCGACCGGGCCGAAGTCGCTCAACCACCCCAGCAGCAACTTGTAGCCGCTCTCAGTCGTGGCGAAGCTCTCCACGCCGAGGAGAGCCCCGCGCTCGTCCAAAGCCGCAGCTACGTGCACGTCGAGGTGCGTATCGATCCCGCCGGTGATGCCTCGTGGCAAAGTGGTCACTGTCATCCCTTCTTTGGATTGGTTTGGGGTGACACCGCACCAAGCGGGACGACGGACAAGACAGCGACGGGCCTGTACAGGCAGGCTCCTCTGAGGTCACTCCGTCCGACCGGTGGGTGTCGAGTGGGTGACCGGGCCAGGCCGACGGATCGTACGAAGGACAGTCCGCAAGGACGTCAGCCGGATGTTTGGAGTCAGACCTGGCCTGGGGCACCCACCCACACGCTGACCAATCCACCCACCGAAGTGGTGGATCACTCAGCGGCCGTCTCAATCCTCGCTGCCGGGTCGGAGCCGTACCCAACTAAGAGTCGGTCGAGCGCGCGAAGATGAGGTCGGTGGGATGGGAGGCACTCAAGCGGTGGGGTGAAGACGTCGCTCGCATCGAGCCGCTGACTGGCGGAGTCGCCAACGACGTTTGGAGCGTGCGCGTCAACGGGCAGCTCGCGGTCGGTCGTCTCGGTGCCAGGGGCGACGCAGATCTCGCGTGGGAGACTGAACTCCTCCAACACCTCGACCGTCAAGGTCTGACTGTGCCGCTGCCGATTTCTACTGCGGACGGTCGGCTGTTCGCCGAAGGTCTGGTAGTGATGACCTACGTGGAGGGCGGACAGCCCGAGACACGAGCCGACTGGCGTCGCGTGGCCGACACGCTCCGCCAGCTGCATCGGGTGACGGAGGGCTGGCCGCAGCGCCCGGGCTGGCGATCGTCGACCGACCTCCTGCATGCCGAGACCGGGACGAAGATCGACCTCGGCGCGATGCCGGCTGAGGGCGTTGCTCGATGCCGAGCAGCCTGGGCGCGACTGACCGGACGTCAGACATGCGTCGTCCACGGCGACCCCAACAACCTTGGCAACGTCCGCATGACCGCGAGTCGGGTCGCGCTGATCGACTGGGACGAGTCGCACGTCGACGTCCCCGACCTCGACCTAGTGCTGCCCTACAACGCCGCCGGTCTCGACGCCGGCGCGTACGACATCGCCGCGCAAGCATCGGCCGCATGGGAAGCCGCCGTCTGCTGGGACGACGAGTACTCGATCGAGCGGCTCGCCGAAGTTCGAGTGGTCTGAGCAGCGGCAGCGAGTGGTGTTCGGCCCACTCTGGGTGGGGCGGCTGCTCCATCTGACGGGTCGCGCGATCGATCCACACTCCGGCAATCATTGACTGCCCCCGTACGCCGGGACGGGGACACGCATAAGCAGAAGCGACCCTATACACGCCCGAAAACGGTTGGCGCGCCAGTCGGTCGAGGTCGTACGCGACGATCCTGCGCACCAGCGATTCTGGCCCCACCATGCCGATTGCGCTCATGCCACACCCCGGTGGCTCATGCCCCGGCTTCATCGCCGAACCTGGCCGGTGCTGGCAGATGATCTACTCCGAGCAATTGCAGGCGACGCACTGCCGCGAGACTCCGAAGTGGACTGGGCGCTGGCGTTCACCCAGTGGTGACCGATGGTGGCTGGTTTGGCCGTGTCAGGACCATCGCGATGGACTCACGGGCCTGAGGCAGTCCTGAGGATGCCCAATCTCTCGATTGTCCGCTGCCTGGTCGATGGGATCCGGAAGGAAGCACCCAAGTTGCGACGTAGAGCTCGCTGTCGGTGTTCGACGGGGCATGTGCCCTGGCGACCAAGCGATTTCGCCCGTATAGCCCCCCGCAGCCGTCTTTTCAGTGGTTGTCGGCGATGCGTCTATCGCCTACAAAGGAGCAACCACCGGTCCCAGCCATGAACGCAGTCGTGCCGGAAACGAACCAGTCAGGTCGGCGAGGGTCACCGGGGTGAAGAATGAAATGGTCGATGAATTGGCCTTGGCTGGGAAACGGCTGCGACAGCTCGCCACCAACTGAGGATGTTTTCCCGACCATCGAATCTGACGCCGTTACAGGCCACCGAGTGGAATGAGGAAGTGCATTAGAACAAAGAGATTGAGCGCCAGGAGACCGGCCGGCCAGGCATTCGCACCAACCGGTTCGAAGAGCGGACTTATCCGTCCGAGGATCCGAGTGCTACCGACGGTCACGACGATCGCGAAGGGAGAAAGGGCCACTAGAGCGTCCCGCGTGTCTCCTATCCCAAATTCCTTGATAATGATCAGAACCACAACGAGTCCGCCCACGATGCAGGCCACGAAGGACACAGCGGACAGTGCAGTGATTGAGCGCGAGATCCATCGACGGTGCCGAAGCATGGCCCAGACACCAACGAAGAGGCAGGGAACCACGAGGACTGCCATTACAACGTTGAGCCAGTCCGGGAGAGAGAGGTTGGGCTGGTTGTACCACGTGGTCACCTCGACAGTACGAGGATATAGATGGAACAGCAGATTTTGGCTCCATGGGTGCGGATACAGAATGAAGTACCGCAGATATTGCTCGCTTGCGTTGGTTGCGAGGAACTGGCCGTAGAGGTGGTGATTCTGGAGGAACCACCACCCTGACACTGAGAAATAGCCAACCAAGGCAAGCCCGACATCGAGGCCCAAGCCCACTGCCTCACGAGAACCTTCCAAGGCACGCCGCACCCCCATCACCGCTGGCAGGGCTGCGAGCGCGAAGAGAACAACGCAGATGGTCAGGCTGTTGAGCTTGGTAATGGTTGCCGCACCCAGCACTAGGCCCATCCCAAGCAGATGAATACGGCGCTGCCTGAAGCGACCTTGGAGCGCGGCGCGTTCGGACAAGAGAAAGAGAACGAACGCAAGGGCACATAGCGGAATCATCAAGGCGTCGTTTGTGACGGTCGAAGAGGCGATGAGGTTCTTCGGATAGAGTGCAGCAAAGAGGCCACAGCCAAGCGCCCACACCTCGCGTATGCCTACGATCTTGGCTGCGGAGAATGTAAGAAGAACCGTTGCCAGCCCGAACGGTACCGAGAGAAGCCGCAGGTCATGGACGTGGACCGCGTCCGCGTGTTGTGTCGCTGTGTAGTGCGTGGAGTAGAGGAGTTGGTTCGAAAGCAGCCCCGCCCCGCTCGGAACGGCTACCGGCGTGAAGGCAGCAATACCCAGAACGTCCTGCCAACCAGCTTCGAGAAGGTAGTACAGGGGCGGTTGATGCGACTCCAGACCGTTGGCCACGCTGATACGGGGAAGCGCGTGGTGGCTAACGATGTACTCGATGTTCTTAACGTGGGCTTCCTCGTCAGCCCCCTCGTACGCCCTCGTCAAGAGGCTGTACGCCAACGCCATTGGCAGGTACACAGCGACGAGGATCAGAAGTGACCAGCGTGTCGATGGAAAGGATCGCCATGCGCTAGTTCGGCGATGTTGGGGATCAGATTCAACTGATTCTGTTGTCGCGGCCACCTAGAGCCCCTCCTCTGCGGGTACTAGTTACTACCTCATGACCTCCCCGAAAGGAACCGTCCCGACCGCCGGATATGGGTGAGCGTCCGGCTCAATATCAGCGGACATCGAGCCGCCTATCGCTATGAGGAGGTAAATCATCGCGATGTGCTTCCCAATCTGGGTGGGAAACATTCTGGGTACGGCCGCGCTGCTTGCTCGATTCTCTGCTCTCTTTCCTCCAGTCGATCGACCAGCTGATCTCAGCGGTGTGAGGATGATGCAGCACTGAGCCGCGTTGACTAGTCGCATCACAAGACCTAACAGACGGGCCATCAAGGCCATCCCTGTTCGCCGGGCAGGTGGGACACTTCGGCCGATTCGGGCTAAGGGTCCGGGTGCGGCAGGATCCCACCACGATCTACCCTCGCCCCCAGTGAGCCCGATGCCAAAGCCTGGCGACCCGTGCCCCGGCTTCATCGCCGGAGCCGGGCCGTTGCTGGCAGAACGTCTACAGCAACCAGATGCAGGCCACCCACTACACCGAGACGCCCCGATGGACCGGCCGATGGCGGTCGCCGCGCGGCGATCCATGGTGGCAGGTGTGGGCGTGCCCTGACCGCCTCGAGGGGCTTACGGGACTGCGCGAGTTCGGCCGCAGCCGACGTTAGTCAAGCCGCAGCTATCGTCGGGGGCGCTCGTCGGGGTTGAACGCCGCGCGCGGGCAGGAGTCCCCAATCCTCCTCCCCGCGGTACGAGGGAGGTCGACCCCGGCGGGCACCGAGGCCCCGGCGGTAGGCGCGAGGGCGTTGCTTCCGGATGATCCAGCTCCAGCAACTGCAGACGACGCACTGCTACGAACCGCCGGTCTGGAAACGCATCTGGCGGGGTAGCAAGGGGCGAGGTTGGTATGTCCACACACGCCGAAGCTGAGTAGCGCGACCTCCGAGGCTTCTGAGGTGCCGCGACTAACTGAGAAACCCTGCCCCCTATCGGCTGTGGCCTCAAGCGGTCATTGCAACACCAGCCTGATTGGCGAACAGTGATGTCGCCGATCAGGAGGTGTGCAGATGTGGAGACGCTTTAGCGAGGAAGAGCGCCAGACGATCTGGGACATGCGTGAGGCGGGTGTACCCGTGAAGCGCATCGCCAAGCATCTGGGCAGGCAGAACGTATCGTTGCGCAAGTTCATCGCCGACGCCGGCGGGAAGCGTCCCACGGCTCGGCAGCGCTCGGAGCTGCGCCTCTCGCTCGAAGAGCGAGAGGAGATCTCGAGAGGCCTGGCTGCGGGCGATTCCATCCGTGCCATCGCCGAGGCGCTGGGTCGCTCGCCTTCGACTGTGTGTCGGGAGGTCAACACCAACGGAGGGCGAAAGAAGTACCGGGCCCTGGTGGCAGACCGGGCGGCGTGCCGACGGGCGCTGCGACCCAAGCGGGCCAAGCTCGCTCAGTGCCGGCGGCTCCGAGGGGTCGTCGAACGCAAGCTCGGGGCCCGATGGTCGCCCCAGCAGATCTCGGCGTGGTTGGCTTCGGAATACCCAGATCGCCCGGAGATGCAGGTGTCCCACGAGACCATCTACCAATCACTGTTCGTCCAGAGCCGTGGAGCGCTGCGCAAAGAGCTCCACTCGTGCCTGCGAACTGGTCGTGCTATGCGACGGGCCAAGGCCTACACCAAGGGCAACGTTGGCCAGGGCCAGCTGCGCGACATGGTGATGATCTCCGAGCGTCCCGCCGAGGTGAAGGACCGGGCCGTCCCGGGCCACTGGGAAGGCGACCTGATCTTCGGCAAGAAGATGACCTCCATCGGGACTCTCGTCGAGCGCCACAGCCGCTACGTCATCTTGCTCAAGCTCCCCAACGGCCACGGCGCAGAAGCGGTGCGCAAGGCCATGACCAAGCGCATCTTGACCCTGCCGGCTCAGCTCCGACGATCCATCACCTGGGATCAGGGCAAGGAGATGGCCGAGCACGTCCAGTTCACGGTCGACACCGGTGTGCAGATCTACTTCTGTGATCCAAAGAGCCCCTGGCAGCGTGGGAGTAACGAGAACACCAACGGATTGCTGCGCCAATACCTTCCGAAGACCTCAGATCTGTCGCAGTGTACTCAACGAGAGCTCGACGCCATCGCACGCTCGCTCAACACGAGGCCTCGACAGACGCTCGGCTGGATGACACCATCTCGGGCGTTCGCCGAGGCTGTTGCGTTGACCGCTTGAGGACACAGCACATTGGGGTCAGTCTAAGGCCGTGATTCAATGGAACTGTGCCAATCGAGTGGAGAGGGGGAGAGGACAAACCGGCAAGTCAATGGGCTCGGGAGGCTGTTAGAACTCTGGAGAGCTATATGCCTGAATGGGTGGTGATGGAATCTTGTCTCGCGCCATAGCGGACACAGAGGGTGGTGCACCTTTCTCCGACACGGAGTCTAAAGCGGCAGCTGACTCCGATCGGCTCAACTCCGCACCTCCGACTTGGCGAACGAGACGGGCATCTTTGGGTGTTCTTGGCCCGTTGTTGCCGATCGCGGCATATTTCTGGCTTATTCATCAGTATTCGGTCAATGTCGTCTACTTGGATCAATGGGGCAACGTCACGCTGCTCGATCACTGGTACAAAGGAACTCTCACCTTAAGCGACCTATGGGCATCGCACGGCGATCACAGAATCCTTTTCCCAAATCTGATCGTGATCGCTCTCGCTCAGTTCACCCGTTTCAATGTGGTATTCGAGGAATATCTCAGTGGCGCCATGCTGGTCACTGCAACAGGCCTCTTCATTTTGATCCATAGGCGTCGCGCTCCGTCAACGCCCTTTATCTACTACACCCCGCTCACGCTGCTGTTGTTCTCGTTTGTCCAGTACGAAAACACACTGTGGGGCTTCCAGATCGCCTGGTATCTGGTCACGCTTGCGCTGGCACTCGCGCTCTTTCTTCTCGACCGGCCTGCGCTGACGGGCTGCGTCTTCGCTGGAGCCATCGCCGCGACAGTTGTTGGGAGCTTCTCTTCATTGCAAGGGCTTCTCATCTGGCCGGTCGGTCTCTTGGTTCTTTACGTCCACCGCCGACAGCGTCGTTCTCTCTTGATCTGGATCGCGTGCGCGTTGATAACCGCAACGGTGTACTTCCACCAGCTGAACCCGCCGTATTCAAATCAGACCTACGTATTTACCCATCCGATCGAGGCGCTCAAATTCTTCCTATTCTTGATCGGCTCCGTTCTGGGCGTCGAGCTCACAAATTCACCCTGGCCCGTGATCGCGTTCGGAGCGATCGTCTTGATGATCGCCATTTTGCTCGTCGTTAGGTACCAGCGGCGGAACCAACAAAGCGGCAGCCTTATCGGCGTCGCCTTGATCTGCTACGGGGTCCTTTTTGCCGCGACCATCACTCAGGGTCGAGCGTGGGGCGGGTTGTGGGCTCCAACCCGCTACTCAACGTGTGGTCTTCTGATACTGGCCGGGTGCTATCTGGTCGTACTGGAACGAGCGCCGGCCCGAAATCGCCTCGCCTTTCGAGCGACAACCGCAGAAAGTCCGCCTGAACGACGAGCCGTCATTGCCGACACCGTCATCTGGATCGGCCTGGCAGTGGTGATTTGCCTCCAGGTGATCTTTGGCAACGGCCATGGTCTCGCTTCGGCGAAATCATGGTCCCAAAGCCAGAAAGAGGCGGCGGACATCATCGTGAACGTCGATAAGGCCTCGAAGCCGTTGGTGCAAAGCGAACTCCTCAAACAGTCTTCTCGCCAAGAGCTGGAGGCGATGAAGGAATATCGGATGAGCCTTTTTGCCACTGGTGCTGTCGGCTACTACTCACGAATCGGGCTCCTGCCTCAACTGACGGCACTCCAAGTCCGAGTCATCATTCCTGTACGCGGTTCCATACTGAAAGGCACCAGCTTGCTTGACGCAACTGCGTCGGACCCTAGCGGTGTAACCAAAGTTGATTTCCGCCTCAATGGCGACGGAGTGCACGACGCGCTCGTAGGCGCTGGCAAGGGCACCCCCTACGGGTGGCTCGCCTTCTGGAACACCACCAAGTACCCCAACGGCAGTTACGAACTCCGGAGCATCGCTTACGGTTATGCCGGTAAGACGAGCTACAGCCCGAGCGTCAGAGTCAGCTTAAAGAATCATCCGTGACACTGGAACCCTGAGCCTTGACCATGACTGCTGACATAGCGCTGACAGGGGTGCCTCCTATCGCCGGGAAGGTGGGACACTTCGGCACCATGGGGATACCCTCGGAGCCCCTGTTCCCTCGCTGACCATGTGTGATTTCCTGGAGCAGTCACCGCTTGACGTTCTCCTGCACTACTCGTTGAAAAGGATGTACGTTTCGGCGTGGAGCAAGGACAGGGATGAAGAACCGCGGTTCAAGATTAGATAAGCAATTCGCGGGCCAACTGGAGCCTGACGAATCCTTCATTGCTGGAACGACATTCAGTACCGGATCGATTCTCGCTGGGGCCGTTTCAGGTGGTGGCAGTTCACAAGTCAAATTTGGCCTAACCGATCGCCGGGTACTGATGCTTTCGGCTGGTCTGAGGGGAGGGAAGTTATTGCGGTCGATCCCTCTCTCAGAGATCGTTGCGGCGAAGAACACGTCACGACAACACTTTGGCAGCCCCACTCTCGTGTTCACTCTCAGCGACGGCACGGTATTTCGGCTCGAGTCGGGTCCCTACACAGTCAAGGCTGGCGAGAAGCTCGCATCGCTTCTCGAGACAAGGGTGTCTAATACCGATGTTCCTTAGCCCGTTGCAGATTGCCCAGGCGGCCACGTCCTGCTAGTTACACCATTCCTTATCCGTGTCCCTGGAGCACGCCCGTTGTACTGACTCGACACCACAAGACTGCCCCCGAACGCCGGACTGGGCGCCTCAAGGCGGGCGTTTTAGCCCCGCTTCGGCGGGGTCGTTTCGCGTTTGCACAAAGGTCGGGTTGCCATGGCAGCAAACCCGCGAGTTAGCTGGAAGAACATGCCGCGGCGGGTTTTCCGAGGATGCGCACGATCTCCTTAGGAATGGAGACCTGCGCGTGGCTGGCATCACAGGAAGTGATTGGAGGTTGCTTCTTGGTGCCGATCAGGCTCCCGAAGCTGAAGTGCCCGAAGGGGTCATTGAGGATGGCGTTGATATAGGTCGATTCAAGTCCGGCTTCGCTCGTGGCCAACACGAGCCCCCCCAAACCAAACGGAAGGTTCGAGCTGTCCTGGATTGTGTAGTAATAGTTCCTCGTGATGATGTATTGATGCTTATCGACCCCGGGGCCCCCGGGTAGAAAGCTCGAGCCGCCGAGAGGCGGCTGTGTCTTGTACGAATCTGCGCTAGCCAGCTCCATGACCCCATCACCAAAGGGGTCCACCGGGAATGACTTTGAGGAGACGTCCGGTCTGGTGATGTTGAAAACCAGGTCGGTCGAGAAGGTGTAGTAATGAAGCTTCGGGGGTTCACCGTTTGTTACCAGCGAGCGATACCAGCCTGATTGCGGGTCGAGGTCTTGGACACCTGGTCGTTTTGGATTGAGATCACCGGCTTGCCCAGCGGCAGATTCGACGTCGTTGGCAATCGAAGGCCCTACCAACGGAATGCTGGCCAGTCCAGCAGCAATGTTCTGTCCGATTCGAGCCACGTAAGACCCCTCCATGGCTCCTTCCAAGGTGATAAAGGTTGTCACCTTGGTCAGTGCGAGACTATTCACCTCGGGGGCCAACGCTAACCATCCGCGGCCGATCGCCCCGCCCATGGAATTGACAATCAGCGCAATATTGTTGGCGCCCGAAGCCCGGGCTTTGACAAGCCCGCTCAGGCAGTCATTGAGCTTTGTTGCGTCGTAAGCCAGTGGGCCATCGGTATCGTACGCACTGTTACCCTCAAAGGTAGTGATGTTCTTGGCATCGTTTGGAGCTTGGCTTTGGTACAGGGGGCCCGTCTTATCGTCGAAAGAGACCTTGAGTTGCTTTGCGGGCCCATGGCTAGTCGTCGGTGAGAAGCAGTCTGTCTTATCCCAATTGTTCCGTGAGAACGCCTTGTCATGGTCGTAACAGAAGGAATACACACTGAGGTTGTTATTCACTAGGGCGTCAAAGAGACGGTTGTAGCTCTTCGAGCCCAGATCTGAGGAGGAGCCAGGCTCATCACAGCCCGAACGAATTCCATGTACGAATACCACAACCGAGACCGGCGCCGTTATCGCGACAGGTCGATTTGGAGGCGCCGCTCCGGAAGACACGATGGGAGGAGGAATCGCCGGTGGAGTGTTCGCAGAGCCCGGCGGAGTGTTCACAGAGCCCGGTGGAGTGGCCCCGGGCGGAGACTGCTGGACCGCCGGGAGCGGTATTTGAAGTGGTGGTCCGGAACAGGTATTCGTTTGATCGCATTGTGTCCCAGCCAGCAGTTGTATCTGAGTGAGATCCTCGGCGGCGGGGACCGGACCGAAGTGGAACGTCAAACTGACCGACCCACCCGGAGGCACGTCGACCGAATATGGGCTGAACGGGTCTCCTACGCCGACGACGTTCCCTTGACTGTCGTTGATGATGGCGTTCCTGCCTGGTATTCCCACTACGCAAAGGCTGGATGTGCCAAGAGTCGAACAAAAGCTCTGTCCATAGTCAGCTAGCTGGTCCTGCGGTACGGCCGTCACTAACTGAGGCATTTCAATCGTCGAAGCGGAGCGGTCTTGTTGCAGGTTCGTCAAGGTGAAGTCGATAGCGACGTAGTCAGAGCCCGGTGGAGCAGTTACGCTTTGAAACTCTCCGGGGAATTGCGTCACGAGATAAGGCGCTGTGGCTTCAACGCTGAACTGAAACCCATTTGGCCCTATGGCAGTTACACCTTGCCGCAAGGCTGCGGTCCCGTGCAGCGTCCGCTCGGCTGCCCCACTCGGGCCAGCCGCCGAAAGAGGCGTAGTGACAGTTACGGCAAGGGTGAGACCGAAAACAAGAAGGCCCACGCGTCTTTTGGACACTTGCAAGGACGGCTGCACTCCATGCAGTCGGAGTGGTCCCCTCACGTAGGCGGCGAGCGCGGCAACGGATACGGACACAACCAAGGTCCCGCCTCGAATGCGTGCTCGTCTCGCCATGGCGGCCCTCGCTTCTGGATCGGAAGTGTAGGGCTGGATCAGGTATCTGTCACTTGGCTCTTTCGGTTTGCGATTTGCTCCCCAAACCGCCTCGCATCAGACACGCTTGTTTGAAGACTTCGAGCGGTTGTGGTCAATACGACGTCAACATCTTCAGGATCAACCACTTCCACAACAACGTCAGCCATTGATCGCATACCTCCATCCGGACGCAAGGCGGGCGAAGGGTTCGCTGGCCTCCTCCCGTGGTCACGAATAGGAAGGCGGTCGCTAGGACACCGGCGACGAGCAGAATGAACCTCGACTTATCGCCATGCGGAAGCCGCGATGGGTATTGTTCGGGTTGTTGTAGGACTCATTCACCTGGGGAGCGCGATTAGTGTCGTCGTACTCTGACCCTGAACCGCCAAGGGGAAGCTGGATTCGGCAGGGATATTACGTGTCCGCCGACGGGGCGGAGGGTGCGGGGCCCAGGGCCCTCGTCCTCGCCAGCCAGGAACGGGTGAGATACGAGGGTTGGCTCAAGCGAGAAGCTGCCCGAGCACAGGCGGAGGCGGATGGCGAGCTTGCGCGTCCGGCGCCGCTTCCCGGCCCTCCACGTCCTAGTCCGCGCAGGGCTACGGCCGGTGCGGTCTTCTGGATCCTCGTGATTGTGGGCGTCTTCTTTTTGGTGCTGTGCGTCAGTGTGTTCGCTCTCCCCACCCTTGACCCAAACGCCAAGCGGTTTCCGACAAGCGACGGGGTCGGTTGGGGAATCGTCGGCGTTGCGCTATTCGTGGCCGCTGCGATACGCCTATCGCGCAGGAAGAAGTGATCTTGGCTGCCCAGAACCACAACCGAGGGCTTCGCTCAGCCTGAAAGCGAACTTGCATGGTGGTCCCCGAAGGGTCGGGTGATGAATCTCTAGTTCGGCATCACGCGATTTGGAGTTTCTCGGGTCGACTCGGGTATCTCTTTAGGGCCGGGACAGGGTGCTCTGACTCTGACGTGGGGACTTCGGCCGGGGCGCGGGCTGCATGGGGCTGGACGGTCCCAGAAGCCGGATGCCGAAAGGAGGAACATCGTCACACCCCGACCGAGAACTCTTGTCGCACGCGCCACGCCCGGTCGAGCCGGCGCCAGCGGACGTCCTCGGCGCGGTCGCGGTAGACCTCGAGCGGCCGCGGAAACCGGTGTACGAGGTCGATGTAGAGGTCGGTGTGCTCGAACGTCGGCGACGTCCAGATGGTCTCTCTGATGTAGGCGATCAGGTAGGCCATCTCCTCTGGGGACTCGCTAAGGATGTCGCCGGGGAACTCTCCGACGATCTCGTTGAGCTCCTCGTCGGAGAGACTGTCGGCCGCCGGGCTCACCTTCATCACCGCGACTTGCGTCCGGCTTCGTTGCGCAACTTCAGCGCCCGCATCCGGGCCTGCGCCAGGGTCAGGGGAGTCGAGGGCTTCTTCGCCTTTGACTTTCCAGGCGCTGTCCGGTGCTCGAGCTCGCCCTTGAGGCGGGCAATGAACTGGCGGCCGGCGGCGGTGCGTTGAGCCTTGCGGATCTCGGCCGGCGAGAGGGACGCCAAAAGAGCGCGCCTGGAGTTGGCGTCGGTCTCGGGCGAGGGCCGGGCCGGCCGGCGCTCCATTTGCGCGTCCGGAGCATTCGGGTTGCGGGAAGTCCTCACGATTCGGCCCTGGCCTTGGCGAGCGCCTTCTCGTTGGCTTGGATGAGACCGGGCGTCTCGGCCAACTCGACCGACAAGTCAGCACGCTGCTCCTTGAGCCGGCCGATATTGAACTCGATACCGATGACGCCCCGCTTCGCTTCAAACACTGCCGTGGCGCTGGCGTCCTTGGGGAGCTTGTCCAGCGCGGCGTGGGCGGTGACGAGCGCGGCCTCGTGGCTGGCGATTTCGTCGGCGAGGTAGGCGTCCTGCTTCTCGAGGCCGGTCAGCTCCTCTGCGAGCCTGCGACCGATCTGCTCCAAGTCAGTAACCTTGCGCTGGTCGGCGGTGGGTGGGGCTGTGGGGGGCGATGACATGTGAGGTTCTCCTAGTTGGCGTGGGTGAGGGTTCGTGTCTTGCGCAGGGTTCGGACCTTGGCCGATCCGGTTGTGGCCGGATTGCGAGGGCCGTACTTGCGCTCGAGGCGGTCGTATTCGGCTTGTCGATCGGTGGCGGGCAGGAGGTCGGCGGCGACCCATGCGGCCTCGGGGAGCTGTGGGTACGGGACGCCCGTCAGGCGATTGAGTCGGGCCTCGACCGCGTGGACGTCAACGTCGTCTCCGGACGCCTCGGCGTCGTTCCGAGCAGCGATCAAGTCCCGAAACGCGGCGGTGAAGCGGGGTTCCTTGTCGCCCTGCGCCCATGCGACGGCGCTGACCTGACCGGCATACGCAAGCCAGACGCGCTCTGCCTCCATGCGGCGGGGCAGGAGTAGACCGCTTGGATGTCACTGGCACGGAGTTGGATCTCGCATTGCCGGGATCCGTACCCGCTCCAAGTGCGAAGATCTCCGGTGCCCGTCAGATCAGACTAGAGGAGCGCAATGACCTTGACCCCGATGCAGGAAGAGCTGTGTCGTCAGAGCCAGTGGGACTTCTCCGACCTACGAGCCTTCTTCATCAACTGCACCCTGAAGCGCTCGCCCGAGATCTCCCACACCGAAGGTCTGGCCGCGACCTCCATGGAGATCATGCGGCGCCAAGGGGTTGCCGTCGATTCGATCCGAGCGATCGACCACGACATCGCCACAGGCGTCTGGCCCGACATGACCGAGCACGGATGGGATGCCGACGAATGGCCCGCCATTTCTGAGCGTGTCATGGCAGCGGACATCCTCGTCTTGTGCACGCCGATCTGGCTCGGGGAGAAGTCCTCCGTGTGCACCAAGGTGATCGAACGCCTCTACGGGAACTCCCATCTCCTGAACGAGGCGGGCCAGTACGCCTACTACGGAAGGGTCGCAGGCTGCCTGGTGACGGGAAACGAGGACGGCGTCAAGCATTGCGCCATGAACATCTTGTACTCGCTACAGCATCTCGGCTACGTGATCGCTCCCCAGGCCGATGCCGGCTGGATCGGCGAGGCAGGACCCGGCCCGTCCTATCTCGACCCTGGTTCTGGAGGTCCGGAGAACGACTTCACTAACCGCAACACGACCTTTATGACCTGGAACCTGCTCCACGTCGCCCGCCAGCTCAAGGACCGAGGCGGAATTCCAGCACACGGCAACCAGCGCGCCGAATGGGACGCTGGATGCCGCTTCGACTTCCCCAATCCTGACTATCGCTGACCGAACCACCCCGTCGCGCAACGCAGGTGGCACCCCTTCCCGGCGATAGGGGGCAGGGGTGCCGCTCCTACCGTCCGAATACGAGCAGAGCGCTGGTCTCGAACTGAGGCCCGTCGTCGAGCGAGGACAGCGCCGCTTCGATCCTGGCGAAACCCGCCTCGATCTCCTTCTCACTCAGGTGTTCGAAAAGCGAGGTCGGACGTAGCCTGAGCCTTTCGAGATCCTCGGCCAGGCTCGGCGAGCGAAGCCAGGTGATCTCGTCACGAGAGGCAAGCGCCCAGCCAGCGCTGGCGAAGTCACTGATCACGTCTACTTCAGACTGGTACAGCGCTTGGTGGACACTCATCCACTCGGGGACGACGTGTAACCACCATGCATCAGGTGTCCTGTCGGAAAAGTTCGCCTGTACGAGGACCTTTCCACCATGCTTCACCACCCGGAGCAACTCACGGGTAGCAGCATTCCGATCGACGACGTGGTGCCAGACGAAGAACAGCAGTGCTGCATCACACGAGGAATCTGGCAATGGGATGTGCTCAGCAGTCCCGGCGGCATACGTGACGGCGGGATGGCCGGCCTGGGCGATGGCCTGAGCGCGCATCTTGTCTGCTGGCTCGACGCCGTACACGGGGCCGCCGAACGCGCTCGCCAAGGACGGCGTCATCCGTCCTATCCCCGAGCCCAGGTCAAGCCAGACCAGTGGCCGTGCCTCCGGCAGGTGGTGGACGAACACCTCCATCCAGGTCTGCAACGCATCAGGTGACATCCGCCTGCTGGTGGCGTAGACAGCGTGCTGGCGCTCGTCGTAGTCGACGTTTCCCACCCCGCCTCCAAGTCCGATCCGGCGAGCCATTGTAAATCTTTCCGAAAGGAAGTGCGCCGAGTCCCGGCGTACGGGGACAGTCCAGCCACCGAACCCGCGACCCTTAGGGCGCAGGCAGCCTGAGGGAGAAGGCCCTGCGCTTTGATTGCACTAGCCCTGCCCGTACTCGGTAATGAGCCACGTTCCGTTCGGTTGCCGTTGTAGGCCGACGTTCCAGACGGTGTCGGGGTTCCCCTCATTGACACTCGCCGGCTCCTTGAAGGTGCAGTTTACGACGGCGAGACTCTTGGTTGACCGGGTGGGCCGTGTGCACTTCACCTGAGTGAACATAGGCCATCCCGACATATCACCCTCCCAGCTGGATTTGTAGGCGCTGGCGTTAGTCGCGAAGTCGGCCAGAACCGCAACCCTGTTCTTGTGGTTGATGTCAGTGAACCACTGCCGAGCTGCATGCACTGGAGTACCCGGACTCAATGCGGCTGGTGTCTGCGAACATCCCGTCAGCAGCACCAGTGTGAGGACTATGGCGGACGCAACTGGGATGGACCGTCGGATCATTGCTGCGCAGTATCGCTCGGCATGACAACCTGATGCCGGATCAGGGTTCGGTCGTTGAGCGGCGGCGGCGGCAAAGGTGCCTGCTCGTGCCGACGTGTCCCACCGTCCCGGCGACGCTCCTATCACTTGTCAACCCCTCTTCGGGGGCTCGGGAGTGAAAACAGCGGACAGAACATTGATGAGTCACTCGAGTCGAGGACAAGCTCTTATTGGGTCACGCGTTTTCGAGATGGTGGCCCGAGCTGAGGGTCGGCGAATCGCTGGGAAGTCAGACCCGAAGGACGACAGAACGGGGGAAAGCCAGACCCACAGCCCGGGGATCTATCCGCGAGGCAGGTAGCGATAGACCTCGCGGGCGACGTAGCGCTTCAAGATGCGGATGACCTCATATGTGGTCTTCCCTTCCTTCACGCGGCGCTCGAAGTAGAGCTGGGTCTCGGGATCGTGGGCGATGCGCACCATGACGATGCGCCAGAGCGCGCTGTTGGCCTGGCGATCCCCACCGTCGTGAGCCTTGACCCTGCCGCTGTTCTTGCCCGACCCCTTGGGGATGGGCGACACACCGCACAAGTGGGCCCAGGCCGCCTCTGAGTGGAGGCGCTCGGGGTTGTCGCCGGCGGCCATGACGAGGGCGGCCGCGGTGTCGGGACCGACCCCGAAGAGCTCGAGGAGGTCGGGCACGGTGGCGACGAGGAGCGCTTCGATCCTCTCGTCGAGCTCGGCCAGTTCACGTCGAGCGCCTGATGCGGTGTGCCAACGAGGACAGCGACGCCTTGGTGGCAGCGGTCACCGGATCGGGAGAGCGACTGGGACGAAGCCCCTTTCCTTCGGCCACCAGTGCGGGCACCGAGAGGCCCTTCAAGCGGCAACGGAGCTGCTCAGGAGCGCTGTAGCCGAGGTGGCGCATCTGGACCAGGGCCTTGCCCCTGGCCTGGCGGGCCGAGCGCTTGGCGACGACGAGGACCCGGATGGCCTCGACCGCACCGTCGCGTCGACTTGGGCTTGCCCTTCGCCCGACCACTCAAGGCGGCCCGGGCGGCTTCGATGGCGTCGAGGGGATCGGACTTGCCGGTCCGCCGGCGCTTCTGGCGATCCGGTCGGTCGACCTCGATGACCTCGACGCCCGCCCGACGCAGGTAGCGGGCCAGGCCCGAGCCATACGAACCCGTGCCCTCCACGCCGATCTTGGTGACGTCGCCGAAGGCCTCGAGCCAGCCAGCAGCGCCTTGTAGCCGGCCGCAGTCGGTCGAGAAGCTCTCCGGTGCCGAGCAGTCCACCCAGCGGATCGAGCGCTGCGGCCACATGGACGTCGCGGTGGGTATCGACACCACCGGTGATCCCACGCGCAGCTTCTACGATGGTCATGGTCATCCCTTCTCTTAAGGTGTTGAGGGATGGCACGGCCGTTCCGGATCGGAGCGACGGGCGGTCTGGGTTGTTCGTAGCAACCCGGACCAATCACCCCAACTCGGAGACGGGACGTGCCGCTTTCAATGTGCCGCTGGTTGGCCTCGGTCGACGACGTCCGCAACGTCACGGGACTCCAAGTCAGACCGAACCAACCAGCACTCCCGAAGCTATTCAGGACCAGCAATCAAGCGGTGGACCCTCAGAGAAGTATCAATGAACGGGGGCACTTGAGACCGAAGAGAGAGTTCACGCGTCCCTGGTCATCATCCGCCAGGCGCCGATGGCACTCCAGAACACGATCCAACCCACGATCACAAGGGACGCCGCCAGGGTCGACTCCGGAATCAGCATGTTCGGGTTAAACGCGCCGCCACCTCCTGGCCCGCCGCCACCCGACGGCGTAGGCAGCCCGCCGGGCTCGATATGGAGCATGGCGATGCCCACGATGGCCCGTTCGACGTTGAGCAGGTGGGTGATGACGTGCCGGCTGAAGATCGGCGTGAGGATCAGTTCCAGCACGACGAGGAGGATCACCGGGACCGTCCGCTGTCCCATCAGCGAGCCCAGCCCGAGGCCGACGATGAATCCGATGGTCGCTTCGAGCGCGATCCACAGGCCGACCTCGACCATCAGCGAGGCCGACGGGGCCAGGAAGGTGGCGCTGTAGTCGGCGTAGTCCTGATTGGCCATGGTGACGGCGAACGCTCTGATCTGCGCCTGCGTGTAGGCGGGCACAGCGACCACACCTTGCGGCGTCTCGACGGTGGCACCCGGCGGGGGACCGCTGGTCTGACCGTTGCCGCAGGGCACGCTTGGTAGGACGTTCGGCCCGTTGTAGTTGAAGTTACAGATGACCTCGTCGGCATGTTCGGCGGCCCAGGTGTCGAGAGCGGGACGCGACAGCCCCTGGGGCACGTTGATCCCGTCGTAGCTGAACTGCGTCGGGGCGGCGAACGCGCACACCGCGCAGACGATCGTGTAGCCGATGGCCACCATGGCGATGACGATGGCCAGCCCGGCGGGGATCCGGGCCAGGTACAGGGCCAAGCGGGAACGGCCGGTGATCACCAGGTGGCGGAACATGCCGTCGCTGAGGTCGTCCGACCCGGCCGTGCAGCCGACGACGGCCGCCACGATGAAGCCGAAGGCGTACATGAAACCCAGCACCAGACCGGTGAAGATGCTGTAGCCACCGGCTGGTCCGAAGGACCTGGGGCCCACGGCGTGGCCGATGAGCCGCACGGCGAGGATGATGACCGGGATGCCGATGTTGACGGCGACCAGGGCGATCATCAGCCCCCGTCGCTTGCGCAGCTCCATCAAGCGCGTGGTGACCATGCCCCACGTTGGGATCCACGAGCCCCGGTGGTCATGAGTGAGCGAGATGTGCTCTGCCTGCGATGAGTCGATCTCGGCACCTGAAGCCGAGGACATCGTCATCCGTCGTCCCCCAGTCGGTTTGTGACCTCGAGGAACCACGCCTCGAGCGAGGCGTGGACCTCTTGGAGCCGATAGACGGAGATCCCGCCCTCGACGAGGAGACGATTGATCTCCGCCGTCGCCGCACGATCCGTCCGGGCGGGGAGCGCGATGTCCAAGCCCTCCGCTCTCGCTTCCACGTGGACATCGAACGGCGTGCCCGCAAGGAGCGACCTCGCTCGATCCGGCGATGAGCAGTCGATCTCGATCTCCACCGAGGCCCCTGCAAGCAACTCGTCAATGGACCCCTGGCGGATCACACTGCCCTTGTCGACGATGGCGACGGCGTCGCAGGTCCGCTCGACCTCGTCGAGCAGATGAGACGACAGCAAAACGGTCCTGCCCTCGGCCGCGAGAGACTGGATCATCTCGCGCATCTCGAGTATGCCGGCGGGATCGAGCCCGTTCATCGGCTCGTCCAGGATCAGGAGCTGCGGATCCCCGAGGAGACATGCGGCGACGCCGAGACGCTGGCGCATGCCCATCGAGTACTTCGACACCTTGTCCTCTGCTCGGTGAAGCATGCCGACCCGCTCGAGCGAGGCGTCGATGCGATCCCGCGCCGCTGGCTCTCGGGCTGCGGCAGGATCTGGAGGTTCTGCCGACCGGTCAGATGGCCATGGAACCGTGGTTCATCGACGATCGCGCCGACCCGCGCCAAGGCCTTGTCGCGATGCTTCGGCACGGGGTAGCCGAGGAGCGACATCGTGCCGGCGTCAGCGTGCGTCAGCCCGAGGAGGACCCGGATAAGGGTGGTCTTTCCGGCACCGTTGGGCCCGAGGCATCCGAACGCACATCCACGCGGCACACGCAGTTCCACATCGTTGACGGCAATGTTCGGACCAAAGTGCTTGGTGAGCCCGTGCGTCTCGACCGCCCATCCATCACTCGAATTCCGGTGCCGGACGATCGAAGGAGCAGTCGGCGAACCCAGCACTGCTCCATTGGCACGGCGGGCAGGATTTGTCCCAATGGGTTCCCCAGGTGGCAGACCTGCATCTGTGGCTATCGACTTTGCACTCGACTCAACTTCTAGAGGCCCCGATCCGGGCCTCTTCTTCTTGCGTCGCCGGGTGACAAGGCGAAACACGCCGTAGGCGAGTGCAGCCAGAACGAGCAGGGTCAGGAGGCTCATGACCTCAGTCGGGTCCGTGCCGTACGCCGAGCACTAGCCGTTGCCTTTCCCTCGGTCGAATGAGTATCGCGCTGAGGTCGGTCTTCCGGGCGGGCGAAACGCCCGACACCGTCCCAGCTCGGATCGCTTGCAACTGAACGTCGACCAGCGCGGAGCTCGAGGCGAATTCTCCGAGCCTCCGAGATGATCTTGCGCACGACCGACTGTACTGGGACTGCCCCCATCCATGCGGAGAGTCTCACCGATGGCATCGGAGGCGCATGTGTCGCCGGATGCTGGATGGCTTCTTACCTGAAGCCTGCCCCCATGGTGCCTGCTTGAGACTTGTGGAAGGTGCTGCGGCTGATTCGTAGCATCTAGAGGTCCTTGCGGGCTGGCTCAAAAGTGCCTGCCGTCGGCGTCAGCCGACTGGCTTTCGTACGAAGCAGCCTCCCGCTCGGACTTCGCCACGGAGTGGCTCAAAAGAGGATCGAGCACCGACAGTCCGCAAGCAGGAGTGCCCCCGTGGTTCCCACGACCAAGGAGGCAGAGATGAAGGTGATGATCGGGATCGACCCGCACAAGGCGTCGCACACCGCGGTGGCCATCGGCCGGGACGAGGACCAGATCGCAATGGTCAAGGTGCGGGCGACGACCCGCCAGGTCGAACAGCTCTTGTCCTGGGCCGAGCCATTCGAGAAGCGCACCTGGGCCATCGAGTCGGTCGGCGGGATGGGCTACCTGTTGGCCCAGCAGCTCGTCGCCCAGGGCGAGGAGGTGCTCGACGTTCCGGCCACCTTGGCATCACGGATCCGGGTGCTCGCCACCGGGCGCTCCAACAAGAACGACCCCAACGACGCCCACTCGATCGCCATCGCCGCCTTGCGGGCACCCGGCCCTGCGTTCGGTCGAACCGGCCGATCACGGCGAGGTCCTTCGGCTGCTCTCCAAGCGCAACAGCGACCTCGGGCGCCAACGCTCTCGGGTCGTCTGCCGGCTGCACTCGCTCTTTGCCGAGCTCTCTCCGGGCGGAATTGCCAAGGAAATGTACGTTTCCGACGCCGAGGCGCTCCTGGCCAAGGTGCGGCCCGAGTCGCCGGCCCAGCAGATGCGCTTCGACCTCGTCCTCGAGCTCCTCGACGACGTGCGCCGTCTCGACGACCAGATCAAGGCTTCGCACCGGCGCATCCGCCTGGCCGTGAGGGCCTCGGGGACCTCGGTCACCGACCTCTATGGGGTCGGCCCGGTCCATGCCGCCCAGCTGATCGGGTACTCCGGTGACGTCCGCCGCTTCGCCAACCGAGATGCGTACGCCTCCTACAACGGCACGGCTCCGGTCGAGCGGTCCTCTGGTGGGCGGATCGTGCACCGGCTCTCACAGCGGGGCAACCGCAAGGTCAACCACGCGCTGCACATGGTTGCCGTCACCCAGATCCGCAATCCCGGGACCGAGGGACGCATCTACTTCGAGCGCAAGGTCTCCGAGGGCAAGACCAAGAAGGAGGCGCTTCGCTCGCTCAAGCGCCAGATCTCCAACGCCGTCTACCGCCAGCTCCTGCTCGACGCCGAAAGGGGTCCGGGAGGACACTAGGAAACGACTCATTGCCTGCGTGGTCGGCTCTGCATCCTGAAGGCCGGCTCTTCGGCGAAGTCACTCCCGGACCACCACAGAAGCCTACGCATCTGTGCCGTCTCGTGACGGGTCGATTCGTCGCGCCCTGAAGCCCAGGAAATTGGGGTCTTGACTCAAAGAGGATTCGTACGGGGCGCCCCATCCCGGCGAACGGGGGCACCTTGGAGGTCATTGAACAGCTCGACATTCAGACCGAACCTAGGGGTATGGTCCCGCTTGGCGTGATCCAGTGCGGATTGGCCGAGCACAACATACGGAGGTGGTGCCCCATGGCACTTGGAATCTATTTCGCACACGAAGGCTTCACACCGGAAAAGTACAGCAGTGCAATCAAGCAGCTGGAGGCCGCCGGTGCAGGCAAGCCGAAAGGGCGTACTTACCACTGCGCGCTCGAATCGAACGGTGCAATCCAGGTCTTCGACATCTGGGAAACTCAGGCGGACTTTGATGCATTCGGGCCGACGCTGATGCCGATCCTCACCGAGTTGGGTGTCGGACTGAAAGAACCGATGGTCGCCACTGTTCACAACGTGATAACCGGCTGAGTCTTCGCAACTGAGTAGTCAGTTGGCGGATTGATGTTCATTGGCCGCCGCCCCGAGCCGGCGTAGGGGGTCACTTTCCGTCACGTTACCGGGGCGCCAGCCGGACAATGTCGGCCAGCCACGCTTCGGCGGTAGGGGTGCCTAGGCCGGGGTTGATGTCGAACCGGTTGGGAGTGACCGAGTCGATGCGCCAGCCGGAGCCGAATGCAGCGCGCAGTTCGCCTTCGGAGACGCGGCGGGGGCCCCAGTCACCGGGCTGACGGTCGCTAAAACACATCAGGTGAAGGTGACCGTCTGGACGGAGAACGGCGTGGACGGCGATGACGTAACGGGTGCGGGCATCGTCGTCGAATACGTGGAACAGCCCGCTGTCGAGGATCGTATCGAAGGACTCGCCGAGCGTATCGAGGCGCATCGCGTCGAGCACCTTGAAGGTGGTATCGACCCCACGCTCATCGGCCTTGCGCTGGGCGATCTCGATCGCGCGAGGGGAGACGTCGATGCCAAGGGCGTCGGCACCGCGGCGTGCAGCGAGAATCGTGTGCTCGCCGGTCCCGCAGCCCGCGTCTAGGAGGGCGCCGGTGAACGCATCGGCGTCGGCGAGGCGGAGAAAAGCGGGTTGCGGGCGGCCGATGTCCCAAGGCGGCAACGAGCCGACGTAGGGGCTGTCCCAGTCGTCATGGGCTGGGCTGGTTGTGGTCATGGGAGCATTCTCTCCGATTCGGCGACCAGGGCGCCGCCGCCCCAGGCCGGCGTACTGGGACACCACCCACCGGAAAGGCGGTCAGGAGGTTACGGCTCGTTGTTCAGACCAAAGTCCGTAACCCATCCACGCAAGCGCAAGCCCCACCGGAATCGCGATCTTCGGTTGGGACCCGTTGGGCAGAGCTGCAGCCAAAGGGGCCAATGCTGTCCCGAGGGCAAGGAGTGCTCCAGCCCACCGCGGCAGGATGCCTGCGCGGAATGTCGTGATGCCGAACAGCACGCCACCAAGGATGTAGATCGGTGCAGTCAAAGTCCATAACCCGGGGAGAGCGTCGAGATAGACGTGGCTGGCGGGGCCGACCAACATGCCCATCCAGGCCACCACGAACTTCGGATCCGTTGACGCCAGGCGCGGCAAGATGAAGGCTTCCACGAAAGTGAAACCCATGATGATCACAAACCACAGACTGAGCAACACGTATCCGATCAGACCAAGCCAACCGACCTTCTTTGCCTGCCGGGCGTAGAGACCCGCCAATCCGAGCAGGGCGAAGAAGCACATGGCGCAGGCAACATAGTGAACGGTTTCCCAACGTGTGGTGGTGACGGACGAAGCGACGTTCGATGGGTGGAACACTCCAACGAACACGTAACAGATCCCTGCCAAAAGAGCCGACAGCCCTGCCAGTCCAAGAAGCGTGGCGGTCGTTACCGGTTCCTTGGCGGGGCGACTCTCAGCGGAGTTGTGCGAGGCTTCAACGGTTTGTGCCATGCGGCCTCCTCTGCTGCGACAAGCGACAAGATGGAATGGTCATGCGTGCAGCCGTCACGATTGCGCTGGCGGAGTAGCAAGGATCGGGGACGGCCTGAACCCCTTGACAATTAGGTAGATGCCAAGCGACGCCTCCCAGGCGATTTCCGGAAGCGCCAAGAGTGAGGCCGCCGAGGAGCCGTTCTTGAAGGCGCCAAACAGAATGGCGATTCCCGATATGAAGATCAGAGGGCCGCCAATGAGGCCCAGCATCGCCATGCCCCGAGGCACGAGGCCCGACTTGTACATCAGGTATCCGAGCAACAAGCCATTTCCGAACCCAGAACAGAAGCCGGGCCCGAGCAGGAATGTCCAGTCGTGGATGGCGACCAACGCCCGCTCGACGAGAATGAGTGCGGCGGGATTCGCTGCGCTTGCTCCCCCAACGTCGTGTCGCAGCGTGACGACAGACATGACACTGATGACGCCGACGATAATGATGGTCGATTCGAGGGTGCGACTCGCGACATAGCCGAGGCTGATGCTCTGGCTCTGGCGCTTGATGATCGGATACAGCACGACCGCTGTACCGATGCCAGAGATCGCGAGAAGCACCTCTAGGGTCGCACCGAGAGCAATGCTGGCATGGCCGCCTGAGCCCAAGACGTAATCGGTGTGCTTCAGGAGCGACTTGTAGAGAAACAGCTCAGGAATCGAAGTAACGAAGGTGACCACGAAGAGCCAGCCCGCGATCCGGGCGGTTCTTTGCTGCGCCTCCGTGGGCGCCGTGCTTGGCGTAGGAGGAGAATCGACGATGGCCATGGCACTCTCCTGGTATCAGGCGCAGCGGAACGGGCGCTACCAGGGTCCGGGGCGTCGCTCCCGAGTTCCCTCGGGGCTTGTCGTGTGTCGGGCAAGCTACACCCTCACCGCCTGAGATGGGCCTGAGTGGCCGGATGGAGGTTCGCGCAGCGGGGGTTTCCATCGGTGCAAGGGACTATCCCCGTTGTGCCGTATGGGGGCATGGGATCAGAGTCCCTCCGCCGGCCCACTCGTCATCTTCGGCGTGTGCTCTCGGCACGTCTCGACGTACCAGCTGGCGCCCTTTCGATCGGTCCAGATACCTTTCCACGCAGGCTCTCCGCGACAGTGGTCAGCCTGGAGCTGCCTCGACTGCACCATCCGAAAGCACCGGCCCGTTATGGGATCCGGATCTAGACGGCGGAGAACAGGTCGGTCGGATGAATCTGTTTGCTGGCGCCATCGGCTACATCAAGAACCCCACCAGTCATCGTGAAGTGTTCTATGACAACGACCCGGTCGAGGCAGCTGAGGTCGTCATGTTGGCCGACCTCCTCTTGCGGATCGTCGACAGGATCGAGGCCGATCGCGCCGCCCGTTGAATCCATAACACGGCGGGCTGGGAGCATCGGGCTCACAGGTCGAGGGTAGACGCGCTCTGCTCGCGCGGCCCAGCCCGGAAGCGGAGCAGGCTGGAGCCGGGCCACGTCACTCCCCGACCGTGGGAAGGCACCCGGTCCTATGGCTGACGTTCATACGAGGTCCGCAAGCGCCGTGCAGATACAAGATGGCGCCACGCGGCCCAACCCCAACTGCTGCCGCGGGGTCGGGCCGGCCACCCTCACTTCACCCCCGCCGACCGTCATGGCGATCCGGTGCTGTGAGTGGTGGTGACATTCATGACGAGGTCGGCAAGTCCCGCGCTGATACAGCGCCCTCCTACCGTGTCAGGGTGGAGCTCACCGAATGGCTGATGAGCGCCCCCAATGCCCCGGTCATTGCGCTGACCCTCGAGGACCTCAAAGCGCGGCCGGCGTGGCACGCAGAGGCCGCCTGCGTCGGCCAGACGGATCTGTTCTTCGTGAAGGGGACGCCACCCACTCGCACCCGTGACATCTGCCGCGAGTGTCCGGTGCAGGCGGCCTGCCTGCAGTACGCCCTGGCGGACCCGGACCTCGAGGGGGTATGGGCGGGGAGGACGGCGAAGGAACGGCGGGTGATGCGGCGGGGGGCGGTGGCGTAGGCGTGACGCGGCCCGCTCAACGCCGCGTGTCAGATCTGTGTCAGGAGTGGTCTTTCTCGCCGCTGACACATCGGGCCAGACCGCCCTTGACTAGGAGTGGGGCTAGCTGGAATCGAACCAGCGACCTCAGCATTATCAGTGCTGCGCTCTAACCGACTGAGCTATAGCCCCTCGTCCTGAGAAGGGATCGAGGCTACACCACCGTCCAGCGGGACCCTTCTCGACCGGGTTGCCTGGTCACCCATTTGCCAGCGTCGTGGCGACCAGGGATGCCAGTGCGTCCGCGCCCGGCCCATCGATCGCCAGGTGCGTGCCGTCGGCACCGAACCACTGCGGATTCTGTGCGGCCAGTGTTGCCCAGTCGGCCACGACCACGTTTCTGTATCGCGTCGCACCCTGCGCCAGCACTGCATTATTCGGGTCCTGCCACGGACGGTCGACGTGCACGTTGACGAACACGACGCGGGACACCCCTTTGAGGATCGCCATCATGCTGTCGAAATCGGTGTCGCTGATCGGACCATTGGTGCCCAGCCCGACGATGACCTCGCTCCCGAGCTGCCCCTCCGTCCTGATGCTCTGCAAGATGGATTCACCCTCCGCCCACTGGCGGCTCACCGCGGCGTCGACGTTGACGCCGGGGACGTCCGCCTTGAGGGCATCCTGGTAGTCGACCATGAGGGAGTCCCCGACCGCGGTCACCTGCGGCATTGGCGACGGGGCGAAGACAGGGGTTCCGTAGAAGCCCGAGGATCCGTAAGTGAACACTCCACCATCGGCCCCGATGAAGCGGTAACCGCGACCGGTTGCCGTGGCCTCCATACCAACGATCGGAGCGTTCAGGTCCATGCTGCCGGTTGATCCGAAGAAGGGGGCGTTGTAGGCAAAGATGCCGCCGTCGGATGCGACGAGCCAGTAACCGCTCGACGCTGCATCCGCGGCCATACCAACAACGGGGTTGTTGAGGTGGATCGAGCCAGTCGATCCCCAAAATGGAACGCCATAGGCAAAGATCCCGCCGTCGGTGGCCACCAGCCAATAGCCGCTGCCATCGCTTGCCGCAGCCATGCCGGCGATCGGCTTGTTGAGACTCATGGAACCCGTCGATCCCAAGAATGGAGCGTTGTAGGCAAAGATCCCTCCGTCCGTGGCTACCAGCCAGTAGCCACCTGTCACCGGATCGACCGTTATGCCCACTACCGGGTCGTTGAGGTGGATTGATCCTCCGTCGAGCCTTGAAACTGCGCATCACCAAAGGTGAATATTCCGCCATCGGAAGCGACGAGGTAATAGCCACCCCCATCGGGTGTAGCCGCGATACCGACGATTGGGGCGTTCAGAGTCGTTTGCTCGCCGAGGTAAGGGGCGTTACCGCAGGCGACGACGAACCCGTCATCGGTGACGATCCAATAGCCGCCACCGTCAGATGTCGCAGCAATACCGACGACTGCGCTGCCATGGGAAATCTCGGCGGTCTGAGCGCAAGTGCCACTCACGTGTGGTTTGGATGTTGCCGCTTCACCGGGAGTTGTTGACAGCACAAACGAAGAGACGGTCACGAGCACAGCAACCGCAAGAGCTATTCCGCCCGTCGCCATGCTGCGAAGTGTAGAGGTCGCAGATTCCCGAATTCCGTGCGACATCCGTGCGACATCGAATGGTGAAGAAGAGTCAGTCCCGGTCATCGGTGTTCAACGAAAATGAACAACTGCCTGGGCTTTCTCCCAGTCACAAGGTCCTCTTCTGGACAGCGAAGGGCATTATCAGTGCTGCGCTCTAACCGACCGAGCTATAGCCCCCACGGCCAACGTCCTTGGAGGAACGTCGAGGTTACAGGACGGTCGCTTGGTCCTTCATGGGCCGCCCGGACCGCTCAGCCGTTGGCGAGTGTCGTTGCGACCAGGGCCGCCAGAGCGTTGGCGCCGGCTCCGTCGATGGCGAGGTGCGTCCCGTCCCCCCCGAACCACTGCGGGTTTTGCGCGGCGAGGGTGGACCAATCGGCGACGACGACATTGTGGAAGCGGGCCGCGCCATTGGCGAGTACCGCATTGTTGAGGTCCTGCCAGGGGCGGTCGACATGGAAATTCACGAACACCACCCTCGAGGCTCCGCCGAGGATCGCCATCATGTCGTTGAAATCGGCGTCGGTGATGGGGCCGTTCGTGCCCAGGCCGACGATGACGTCCGCGCCCAATTGACCGTTTGCCTTCAGAGTCTGGAGGATCGCCTCCCCGTCGGACCACTGCCGGCTCACCGCTGCGTCCACGTTGGCGCCCGGAATGGACACCTTGAGGGGGTCCTGGTAGTCGAGCATCACCGAGTCGCCCACCGCCGTGACCTGACCGGCCACGAACCCCGGTCCCGCCGGCCCCGGGATCGGCACCGTGGAGGTCGTGGAGGTCGGGTCGGGAGCTGGCGCTGCGGTGACCGACTTCGGCGTGGTCGCCGAAGGCGAGGTCGTGGACGTCACGGTGCCGAGTCGCTGGGATGGTGGGGACGTGGCGGAAACTCTCAATGCGACGAACGCAGTGAGGGCCGCGAGGGCAGCGATGGCCGCGACCCCGAGCATCGTACGCGATGGGCGCCTCCCGCTCTCGGTCGCCGCGTGCCTGGCCATGGCCAACAGTTTCGCTGCTGTCGCGGGATGACGGTTATCGCGCCTATCTATTCCGGTATCGGACGATCCTCCGGCCACAGACGAACGGAGGTCGACTGACTCGCAGTGGCCAGGAGATGCCCATCCTCCGACCACAAGAACGCGATCCCCTGGGCGTACCCGTCGACGAGGGCATGGATCCTGATGTCGCAGAGCACCCACTCGGTCGGCTTCAACCGGACCAGGCGCAGCGTGTTGTCGAGGCTCCTGCCCATCGCACGGCGACCGAGGGGCTGCGAGACGGCCCCCGAAAGGTAGTCCCCGACGATGGCCAGGGTGGCCGCAGAAGGCGCCAAATGGCCCGGCACCCGCGCCCAGAGGGCCGAGTCCGGGCTGCCCGGGCTCCCGTCCATCTCCTCGAAGGCCAGCCCCCTGGCGGTGCGCACCTCGATGCTGTCCATGATGGTGTTGCGGAACAGGTCGGGGAGGAACCGTGACCGACACTGGTCGGGCGGAGGAACCTCTGGAGGCGTCACCCACACGCCACCGAGCGAGAGATCACCGGTGTCACCGAGCGCGGCATTGACGGTGAGGATTTCACGGCCATCGACTCTTCCGACCGCACGGCCCTGCGTCACGTGCCCGCCGACCGCGGCAAGGGTGACCTGCCATTGCAGCTCAGTGTCGACCAGCGCGTAGGAAAGATACTGGCCGGTCGCCCAGACGGTCTGGCGCCCCGAAGCCGCTTCGAGTGCGACCAGCGCCGCCCCGAGCCCGCAGCCTCCGAAGAGGAAGTTTCCCGGTGTCGTCAACTGCCGCGTGACCGGCATGCGCCAGTGCAGATCATCGCCATCGGGCTGCATGCCCAGGAAGGTCCGTGCGTCCACGGTGGCGCACCCTAGTGCGATGGCCCACGCCACCCCAGCGTGCTCGGTCCCTCGAGGTTTGCATGTTCTCAGAGCCGGAGTCCTCGGTCTCTCGGTGTTACGGCGTGACGGAGTCACTGCCCGACGGCGAAGTCTGCCTACAATTGCCAGTCCCGAAGCCCGACGTCGAATGCCGCGTGCCGAGCTCGTCGTTTGCTCTTGGGGGTGTAGCTCAGCTGGAAGAGCGGCGGCTTTGCAAGCCGTAGGTCGAGGGTTCGAGTCCCTTCACCTCCACTGTGTCATGTGTCAGATTTTCTGGGACACGTGAACCCTCAGACGATAATCCTGGACTGGCCTTGGTAGTTGACCGAGGGGTCCAGCTCGAGGTGGCGGATCAAGACGCCGTCCTCGTCGAGGACCCGGACGTCGAGGTCGGCGACCAAGACGAGCACTCGCTTACCCTTGTGGGCGCGTCCGACGCTGACGTGATGGAAACCCGATCGATAGCGCAGGGTGAAACAGCCCGTCTTGTCGATGCGGTCGTGACGGACCTTGGTGTGAGCCAAGAGCGGCTGCCCATCGAGCTCTGCGGTGGCCTTGTCGAGCGCTCGCCAGGCCTGCATTGGGGGACACCCCCGCGCCGTGTGCGGTCGCTCCTCGTTGTAGATGTGGACGAAGCGATCGATCTGTTTCTGTAGGGCGGCCAGAGTCTTGGCCGGCGGCTTCTTGCGTAGCCACTTCTTGAGGGTCAGGTGGTAGCGCTCCACCTTGCCCTGGGTCTGTGGATGGTAGGGCTTGCCGTGTTTGAAGGTGATCCCGAGGGTGGCCAGCTCGATCTCCATGCCGGTGTGGCTCCCCCGGTAGGCGGCGGTGTAGATGGCGCCGTTATCGCTGAGCACTGAGGCCGGAAACCCGTAAATGGCCGCTGTTTCGAAGAAGATGCGCACCACGTCGGGTGCAGTGGCGACGGGCACCGCCACGCTCGCCAGCACGGCACGCGAGTAGTCGTCGATGAAGTTGATGATCTCGATAGGCCGATCACCCTCGAGGTGCCAGTGCGTCATGTCGGACTGCCAGGTCTCATTGGGCAGCGCTGATTCGAAGCGTGCCCAGCTCGAGCGGGGGCGCTTTTGGGGCTGGGGGGTGACGAAGCCGCGGCGGCTGAGAATTCGGTGGATCGTCGAGAGTGCCGGAGGCGCCACTGCGCTCTGGCTCATGTGCCAGGCGATGGTCCGAGCGCCGGCGTCGAGGCCGTCCTCGGCCAGGCGCTTGCGCCAGGCCACGACCTTGTCCTCCACCCGGGCCGGGGTGAGGTTGGCCGGCACCTTGGGACCCCTCCGATCGGGCACCAGGGCCTCCTCGCCGCCGCTCCGATAGAGGGCAACGTTGCGCTGTACCCAGGACTTCGAGCGGCCTGTCGCCGCCGCCACCGCCCGCATGGAGCGTCCCTCGACGAGGACGGCGTCGACGCAGTACTTGGCCAGATCCATGGGACCGCCTCAGAACGGGTGTCCCAGAATTGCTGACACATCGTGTCCCAAGAACTATGGAACCTCAGACCTTCACCTCCACTGGACCTGTGTCGGAAATCGCGGGCCCACGGGCAAGCCAAAATACGACCGCGAAGGATCCGAGCGCCGCCGCTCGCCGGCTACCTGAGTTGCTCCGGAGCTAAATGGCGCCAGCCGTGGCCAGCGTGGCGATCTCATCCCAGGAATATCCGGCTTCGAGCAACACCTCCTCGGTGTGCTGTCCCAATTCGGGCACATTCGCCCGAGCAGTCGGGGTCGGGTCCGAGAAGCGCACAGGCGACCTGACGACGCGCACCTCCGCGCCGTCCGCGCCGGCGTCCGTGGCGGTTGCGATATAGCCGTTGGCTTCCACACCGGGATCGTCGACCACCTCCGCGTGCGTCCGCACAGGGGCAAAGCGCAGGCCAGCCTCCCCGAGGAGTTGGCACCACTGGGCGGTGGACCTGGTCGCAAAGACCCCGTCGAGGATCGGCCACAGTTCGGCCTTGTCGTCTTCGAAGTAGAGGAGATGGTTGAAGCGATCGATCAGGTCGGGTCTCCCGATCGTTCGGTAGAAGAGGTCACGAGCGGTGCCGGCGACACCGACGATGGCGATCCACCCGTCGGTGGTGGGGAAGACGCCGTAGATGCCCGGGATCATGGGATGACTGCGGCGACTCGGTCCCGAGACTTGCCCCGACATCAGGTACCGGGTGTATTCGCCGGCCTGTGCCCAGACCTGACCACCGAGGAGCGAGGTCTCAATCAGCTGGCCCCGTCCCGTGCGCTCCCGCGCGTAGAGCGCAGCGAGCAGACCGGCGAGGAGGTTCTGCCCGGCGATGTGGTCGGCAACGGTCGCCCCGATGGGGCTGGGGTCGTCGCCGTTCCCACCCGTCGTGCTGATGAGCCCACCCGCGGCCTGCGCGCTCAGGTCGGCACCCTCACGCGCCGCGTCGGGGCCTTCTGTCCCGAACGACGACCCCATCGCATAGATGATCCTCGGGTTGCGCGTGGCGGCGTCCGCATACCCGAGTCCCCAGTCGTCCATCGTTCCGGGCTTGAAATTCGTGATGACGACGTCGGCCTGCTCGACGAGGCGGAGGAACACCTCGCGACCCTGCGGTACCCGCAGGTCGACCGTGGCACTTCGCTTGCCCCGGTTGTAGGCGGCGAAGAAGGCCGACCGCCTGTCCTCCCGGCTGATGGGGAGCCACCGGCTCTGGTCGCCGAACCCCGGCAGCTCCACCTTTATCACCTCGGCTCCCCATTCGAGCATGGTGAGAGACGCCTGAGGCCCCTGGACGAGCAGCCCTGCCTCCAGCACCCGGACACCGTCGAGCACGCCCACCCCCGTCAGCCTCTCGAGGACACGTCGCGGAGGTTCATAGGGGCCCAACCTTGGTGACTTCTGGAGCGAACGTCAAACGCCCGTCGCCTGCCCCCACGCTGAGGAGAACCGGGCGTGGACGCCGGGTACGGACACTCCGGTTCTTCGCCCCGGACCTAGCATCCGCCGGTGCTCGCACTGCTGCTGGTCGCGCTCTCGGTGGGGCTGGACAACTTCGGCGCCGCAGGCGCGCTCGGGATTTCGGGTGTGGGCTCCCATCTCCGCCTGAAGGTTGCCGTGGTGTTCGGCGTCTTCGAAGCGGGCATGCCACTGCTCGGCCTGGTTCTCGGCGATACCATCGCCCGGGGACTCGGTGGTCACGCGAACTTGGTGGCCGGCCTGGTGCTGTGCCTCGCGGGGCTGTTCGCCCTGGTACAAGAGCATGGCGCCGCTGACCGTGCGCACACCCCCGAGTCTGCCGGCACCGAGCCGGGCTTCACGCGCCTGATCGTCCTCGCCGCCGCACTGAGCATCGACAACCTCGCGATCGGGTTTGCCCTCGGCACGTCAAACGTCAATGTGCTCGTTGCCGCGCTTGTCATCGGGGTTGTCAGCGTGGGACTGACCCTGGCCGGCTTGGAACTCGGCAGGCGTCTGGGGCCGCGTCTCGGCCGTTGGGGTGAGCGAGCTGGTGGGCTCCTCCTGATCGCGGTCGGTGTCACCGTCGCGGCGGGCCTGTTGTGACCGCGAACGGAAATCGGCACCGACGCCACGCGTCAAGGATGGGTCCGCGCCGATCCCGTGCAAGAGTCCGGTGATGCACGGCGTTCCCCGAGACCGCGTCCTCCGCCTCTACGACGAAGGTGTCGACAGGTTCGCCGAGTGGGCCGAGGGGCTGAACCCCGACGGCTGGGCCCGCAGCGCCTGCGGGGAGTGGACGGCCGCGGACCTGGCCAACCACGTGCTCGCCGTGGCGCGCTGGTACCACGGCTGGCTCGACCGGGCCGAGCGAGGAGACGCCCACCCACCGTTCAGCGTGGCGGAGCTGGCGGCCAGGAACGCCGAGGCGCTCGCGTCCATCGCCGGCCTCGAGGGCCCCGCCGCGGTGGCCCAGTTCGTCGAGACCGCCCGCGCCTACCGCGACCGCCTTCCGCTCCTGTGGGATCTCCCCTTCGGCTACCCGCGCGGCACCGTCACCGCAGGCCTGCACGCTGGGGTGGCGGCGTGTGAGTGGCACCTGCATGCCTGGGACCTGGCGCGGTCCCGCGGCCACGGTCACAGACCCTCGGACGCCGCTGCGCTGTACGGAGCCGCGGGGGCGTGTCTGGCCGCCGCCGAGAGAGGAGCCCGGGGATGGGTCTCTGCCCGGCTGATCCCCGTGGGAGCCCGTCTTCGTCCATGGGAGGCGCTGCTCAGGCGCTCGGGACGAGCACCTGGGCCGGACGATTGACGTCAGTGCCAGCCGACGCGCCGCAGGACGTGGGAGCGGCATCGCCCGGCGCGCAGGTGTTCGAACGTGCACTCCGTCCCGCACTCGAGCTCGGGCACGCACCCGCACCCGATCGCCTGACCGTGACACGCCGGGCACCGCTCCATGGCGCAACCGGGATGGTGTACGCCGCCCATAGGCGTTCCGCAGTCACGGCACTCCTCCGGTTCGTAGCGGTGCCTCGGCCGGGGCTCCTGACCCCAGCGGATAGGGGGGTAAGCCTTGCGGCCGATCAACACGGGGTCGGTCAGGCAGCTGATCCCCTCGGTCATCTCGCCACCGCAGTGCGCACAAATGGCCATGACCCTCCTTTTGTCAACCCATGATCCGATCATCCCAGGCGGGAGTGACACCGGCGCGGATGGCCCCGGCTCCCCTCGGGCCGGCTGCCCTACGCTTCGCCGATGACCTCTGCTGAGCGAGATATGGAGAGCACGATGGCAAGTTCGGGCCTGCTGTCGGGCAAGACGTGCGTGGTGTCGGGCGTCGGCCCGGGCCTGGGTCGGCAGGCGGCGCGGTCCCTCGCCGCCAACGGCGCCGATGTCGTGCTGGCCGCCCGCCGGCAGTCCACTCTCGACGACGTGCTCGCCGAGATACGTGACATGGGCGCCCGGGCCATCGCCGTCCCGACCAACATCACCGACCCCGATGCGTGCGCCCACCTGATGGCTGCCGCTAACGAGGAGTTCGGCGGCGTCGACGTGCTGGTGAACAACGCGTTCCGGGCCGACGTCTTCCAAAGCTTCGAGGACGTCGACCTCGGCCTTTGGCGCAAGATCATGGACGTGAACCTCTTCGGCTCGCTGCAGATGACCAGAGCCGCCCTCCCCCTCCTGCGCGCCCGCGGTGGCGGCTCGGTGGTGATGGTGGCGTCCATGGTGACCCGCCAGCCCCAGCCGGCTCAGGGCGGGTACGCCATTTCGAAAGGCGCGTTGCTCACCGCCACCCGGGTGCTGGCCTACGAGCTGGGCCCGTCCAAGGTCCGCGTGAACGCCGTGGTCCCGGGCTGGATGGCCGGGCCGTCGGTCGACATCTACATCGAGATGACGTCGACCGGGCGGGGCGTGCCGGCGCAGGTGGTGGTCGACGAGCTGAACGCGCGGGTCCCCCTGGGCCGGATCCCCAGCGACGAGGACGTGGCCGGGTCCATCGTGTACCTGGCCTCGGACCTGTCCCGCGCCATGACCGGCCAGGCGCTCGACACCAACGGCGGCGAGATCTTCGCCTGACCTGCGGCCGCTCAGGCGCCCTCGCCCCCGCTCGGCGTGCACGAGCGGGGATCCCAGGCCTGGAGCGGCTCCACGGTCGGGGTCGGGGGTGCGAAGGCGCTGCTGGACGACGAGGGTGCGGTCGTCGTCGTGCTCGGTGCGGCCGGGATGGCGGCCGTCCCGCCGGCCGAAGTCGGGGTGGTCGTGGTGGGAGGTGGGTTCACGCTGAAGTCCGTGCCGGTGACGACCGTGACCTCCGAGCCGGGCTTCACCTGGTTCGGGTCCACGGCCATGATCACCGCGCCCGACATGCTGTTGGCGACCGCCTGGGCCGCCGCCAGCTCCGCCGGAGCCTTCGACGAGTAGTAGACGACGGTCTCCGCCTCCCGGCCGACCGGAGTGGTGTCGCCGATCGTCCCGATGTGGAACCCGAGCGCCTGCAGGCTGTTCGCCGTGTCGGTCGCCTGGTTGTAGGCGCCCGATCCGTTCATGACCGAGACCGTCACCGTCGAGGGAGAGGGGAGCGCTCCCCCGGTGTAGGTGTCGTCGCTGCTCGACTTCAGTCCGAGGAATTCGTCGATGGTGTTGTGGTCCGTCGGCTGGACGGGGAACTCGATATCCCCGTAGCTGCCCCCCTTGTAGTCGTAGCTTCCGAATTGGTCCACAGCGACCGGCACAGTCAATTGCGGCGCCCCGTTCACGTTGACGTCGTGGAACCCGAGCACCAGGCTGATCATGTCGGTGGCCGAGAGACCCGAGTCGACCGTGAGCTGCCCGACCACGCCGGCGACGAGCTGCTGATCGGTGATGGGGTTGCTCAGCCCCTTGGCCTTCACGGCGGCTGCCAGCACACGCAGGAACTCATGGTCCCGCCGGATACGCGCCAGGTCGCTCTGGGGTTCTGGCGTCCAGTAGTTGGGATCGGTCGTGGTGGTGCCCGGGCCCTTGTGGAGGAGATGGCGGGCCCGCACCACCTGCAGAGCCTGGGTGCCGTTCAGCGCGATGCAGCCCGTCGTCTGGATGTTGAGCCCCGAGTAGGCGTCGAAGACGGGCTCGGGGAAGTACATCTTGATGCCGCCGAGCGCGTTCACCACGTTGATGAAACTGTCGAAGTTGAGCTCGACGAAGTGTTGAATTGGAATCCCGAAGTCCTCCTCGATCGCCTTGATCAGCTGATCGGGCCCCTGGTAGAGCGCGGCGTCGATCTTGTTGGCCCCGTCGGCGCGGGCGTTGGGCACGAAGAGGTCACGCGGGATGGACAGGATCGAAAGCGTGCTGTTCGCCGGGTTGAGGTGCAGGATCATCACGACGTCGCTGTTCACCCCGTTGACGCCCTGGGAGCACAGGCCGTAGGCGGGGTTCTGCACCTTGAGGGCGCACCGGTCCGTCGAGCCGATCATGAGGATGTTCTCCGTGCCGGCGTCCGCGCCCTTCACCGGGGCCGACGTCAGGTTCTTCAGATCGATGCGGTGGATCTCGTGATTCAGGTACCAGCCGTAGCCGGCAGCCGCGCCGGCGATGAGCACGATCACGAGCACCAGGGTGCCCCCGACCCATGCCACGGTGCGCCGGCCCGAGCGCTTCTTCTTGGGGGCCGCGTGCGCCGGGCCCCGGCGCCCCGCATCCTGGTCACTCTCGCTCGCGCGCCTGCCGCCCGGCTTGCCCCCGTCGGCGCGTTCGGCGTCCTCGATCTGCCGCCCCAGCTCGTGCAGGCCCTTCTCGACGGGGTTGTCGACGGGGTCCTCGGCGACGTCGCTGGGAGGGGCCGCCGGCGTCGAATCGACGGGGTTCGCACCCTCGATCTGCTGTCCGAGCTGGTGCAGGCCCTTGTGCACTGAGTCGTTCTCGGGGTTGGGAGGGCTCATGGTGGCGCAGTGTTCTGGTTGACGTGCGAACCCTGGTTGTGGTCGACGCTCGTGCCCCGAGACGGCTCCGGATTGGGCTGCCGGAACGACGGCAAAGCCTAGCCAGCACCACCGGCGAATGGCGGTCACAAGGGGAGCGAGACTCGGCCAACCACCGTCGCAACGGCGGCGTCGATGCAATGCCGGAATCCCCCGCGCAATGTATCGTTACCTTCGCATGCACGTAGATAGTCGGGAGCTCGAGATGCCCACAGACGCCCAGGTGTTTGTGGCGAGCGACGCCTTCCGGCTGCTCTCGGACCCCACCCGCATCAAGATCCTGTGGGCGCTGCTCCAGGGGGAGTCCTCGGTCTCGGGCCTGGCCGAGCTGGTCGGGGCCTCTCCCACGGCGGTCTCCCAGCACCTCTCGAAGCTGCGCTGGGCCAAACTGGTGAGCGTGCGCCGAGAGGGAACGTTCGCCTACTACTCGGCGGCCGACGAGCACGTCGCCCGCCTGCTCGCCGAGGCCCTCTACCACGCCGACCACCAGGTGTTGGGCTTGGCGGAGCACCCCGCCCGCCCCCGCCCGCTTCACGAAGCCTCGGAGACCGCCCGCCATGGCCACTGAGCTGATCCACCTCTCGGGCATCCTCAAGCGCCCGCTCGTCGACGCCAAGACCGGCGACAAACTCGGGCGCGTGCAGGACCTCGTCGCCCGCATGGACGGGAGCCCGCACCCGCCGATCGTGGGTCTGGTCGTGAAGATCGGCGGACGTGAGCTGTTCGTGCCGGCCCGCAAGATCTCCGCCATCGAGCCGGGACGCGTCACCTTCGACGGTTCCAAAGTCGATCTGCGCCGTTTCGAACGGCGGCCGGGCGAGCTCCTGCTGGCAAAGGATCTCATGGCGCGGCACCTGATCAACGTGGTGGGCGGCCGGCTCATCCGGGCCAACGAGATAGAGCTGACCCGCACCGAGAACGGGTGGGAGGTCGTCGGCGTCGATCCCACGGCCAGGGGGACGCTGCGCCGCCTCCTACCAGGGCGCCTCGGCCAGCATTCGGGGGCCGGCGCCATCATCGACTGGGGCAGCATCGAGCCTTTCGTGTCCCATGTGCCGAGTGCCCGCCTGCGCATCCCCTACCGCAAGCTGGCGCGGCTGCACCCGGCCCGCATCGCGGACCTGGTGGAGGCGGCCTCGCACGAGGAGGGTGAGGAGATCATCGAAGCGGTCGGTCAGGACCCGGCCCTCGAGGCGGACGTCTTCGAGGAGCTCGACCCCGAGCACCAGGTGGAGTTCGTGCAGGACCGCTCCGACGAGGAGGCCGCCCAGCTCCTCGGGTCCATGGCGCCTGACGACGCCGCCGACATGATCTCCGAGATCGACCAGGAGCGGCGGGCTCCAATCCTTGAGCTGCTCCCTGAGCCCCAGCGCCGCAAGGTGCGCTCGCTCCTCCACTATCACCCCGAGACGGCGGGTGGGCTCATGAGCCCGGACCTCCTGGAGTTGCCGGCCGACACGACCGTGGAGGAGGCGTTGGAGGCGATCCGGACGAGCGCGGTGCCACCCGAGGCGCTGTCGGCCGTGTTCGTCTCGGACCCTGACGACGGGCACGTCATCGGGTCGGTCTCGGCCGTGCAGCTGGTTCAGAGCTCGCGGCTCCAGATGCTGTCCGAGGTCGCCACGACGGAGCTCGGGCACGTGCATCCCGACTGGGACCTCGGCGCGACGGTGCGCAAGATGTCCGACTTCAACCTGACCGTGGCTCCGGTGCTCGATCCCGAGCACCGGAGCATCCTCGGCGTCATCACAGTGGACGACGTGCTCGAGCTGCTGCTGCCCTCGGGCTGGCGGCGTGACTTCGGCATGACGGCGGCCGAAGAATGACAGTGGTCCGTCGACGAAGACCTGACCCACGGGCGCGTCCGTAGCGTTCCCCGATCGCCGGATCGGCTGTCGGTCCGACACCCACCGGTGAGCACGTCGGGCTCGGGGGAGTGCCCCCTCGCACGCGTCACCGTCCGTCGTCTCGATGCGTGTGGACTTCTCCGGTTCACAGCGCGGAGGCCCTGAGGAGACCCAAGACCCCGACCAGCGAAGGAGGTGAGACATGTCCGAGACTCGAGAGCCCGATGGCCCGACGGCCGTCCTCGACGAAGCGCACGTTGGAGACATCCAGGGCGCGTTCGGCACGATCCGCCAGCACGACACCGGTGCACGCCAGTCGTGGGTGGCGCGCCTCTTGACCCTGCTCGCCATCATGGGTCCCGGGCTGATCGTGATGATCGGCGACAACGACGCTGGCGGAGTCTCCACCTACGCGCAGGCGGGCCAGAACTACGGCCTCACCCTCCTGTGGACGCTTCCGCTGCTCATCCCGGTGCTCATCGTGAACCAGGAGATGGTGGTGCGTCTCGGTGCCGTCACCGGTGTCGGCCACGCCCGCCTGATCAACGAGCGGTTCGGCCGGTTCTGGGGGATGTTCTCCGTCGGCGACCTCTTCATCCTCAACTTCCTCACCATCGCCACCGAATTCATCGGGGTCAGTCTCGCCCTCGGCTACTTCGGGGTCAGCGAGTACTACTCGGTGCCCATCGCCGCCGTCACCCTCGTCGCCATGACGGCGACTGGGAGCTTCCGGCGTTGGGAGCGCTTCATGTTCGTCTTCATCTTCGCCAATTTCCTCGTTATCCCGCTGGCGTTCATGAGCCACCCGACGGCCGGGCCCTTCTTCAAGGGTCTCGTGACCCCTGGCGTGCAGGGAGGATTCAACTCCACCTCGGTGCTCTTGATCATCGCCATCGTGGGAACGACCGTCGCCCCGTGGCAGCTCTTCTTCCAGCAGTCGAACATCGTGGACAAACGGATCACGCCACGATGGATCAACTATGAGCGCGCCGACACCGCTGTCGGGTCGCTGGTGGTCGTGTTCGCCGCCGCCCTCCTCATGGCGGTGCCGGCCGCCGCCTTCGCGCACACCCCATTGTTCGGCCAGTTCACCAACGCCGGCGGCGTGGCCGAGGGCCTGAAGCACTACGTCAGCAATGCGGCAGGCACCATCTTCGCCCTCGTGTTGCTGAACGCGTCCATCATCGGCGCCGCCGCGGTCACTCTCTCCACCTCGTACGCCTTCGGCGACGTCTTCGGCGCCCACCATTCGTTGCACCGGAGTTTCCGCGACGCCAAGTTCTTCTACGGAGTGTTCAGCGCCATGGTGGTCCTCGCCGCCGGCATCGTCATCATCCCCGGCGCGCCACTCGGGGTCATCACGACCGGGGTCCAGGCTCTGGCCGGCGTGCTGCTCCCCAGCGCTACCGTCTTCCTCCTACTGCTCTGCAACGACAGAGACGTACTGGGCCCCTGGGTGAACCGTCCCTGGCTGAACGTGGTGGCCGGCGTCATCATCTCCGTCCTCTTGATGATGTCGCTCGTGCTCATGATCACGACGCTCTTCTCGTCCATCAACGTCAACGACCTCGCCCTCGTGCTGGGTGGCATCCTCCTCGTGGTCTACGCGATCGGTGGCATCGTGCTGCTGCGCAACCGGTCGGCGCGCCAGCCCGTTGCCGTGATCTCGGCCGAGCAACGGGCCAACTGGCGCATGCCGCCGCTGAACCTGCTCAGCCGCCCCAAGTGGTCCCGCGGCCGGCTCATCGGTATGTGGGCGCTGCGCGTCTACCTGGTCGTCGCTGTCGTCCTCCTGCTGGTGAAGGCGATTGAGCTCGGCGTCAAGGGCACGGGCTGATACGGCAGCCCGAGTTGCCGTGGACGGCCGGTGGCAGGATTGATCGCAGACATGGGCGCGAAGAGTGCAGGCCTGCTGGTGTACCGGATCTCCGACGGGGGAATCGCCGAGGTCCTGATCGCGCACCCGGGTGGCCCGTTCTGGGCGAGGAAGGGCGACGGTTGGTGGTCCATCCCCAAAGGTGAGTACGACGAGAACGAGGACCCGCTCGCCGCAGCCTTCCGGGAATTCGAGGAGGAGACGGGCCTCGAGGTGCCGCACCACGGTGCCGTCTCCCTCGGGGAGGTGCGCCAGCCCAGCGGGAAGCGCGTCGTGGTCTGGGCGCTGGAGGCCGACCTCGATACCTCCGACGCCCAGAGCAACACGTTCGAGCTCGAGTGGCCCCGTGGTTCTGGGAAAGTGCGGCAGTACCCCGAGGTGGATCGCATCGAGTGGGTCCAGGTCAGCCTCGCTCGGATCCGGCTCTTGAAGGGCCAGGCCCCGTTCCTGGACCGCCTGCTCGCGGCCATCGGTCCCGGGGACGGTTTGCCGCGTGAGGAAGCAGACCCGCCTTCAACAGACTGACGAGCGGAGTGACCGACGAGCGGACGTTCTCGCAGGTTGAGCAGCCGAGAGCTCGCCCCGGGGGCGCTTCTGCCCGGCCGAGCACGTACTACGGTCTGGAATTAGTACTTTTGGCTCTATAAGGGGGCGGCGGGTGGCGGACCGAAAGAAGGAAGAGGGGTACTGGTCTCGACCGCCCTCGGGGGATGCCATGGAAGAGCACGATGATCAGGCGCGGGCCCAACGGCACCAGCGCCGGTTCTTCGTGCGGGCGTTCATCTTCCTCGCCCTCGCTGCGGTCGCCCAGGCCAGCGTGGCCCTGCCGCCCGGGCCCACCAAGCCGGCGTTCTACTGGGCGAGCCTCGCCGTCCTCGTGGCGTGCGCCCTCTCCCTGTTCCTGCCGTGGGAGCGCTTTCCGCGCTGGGCCATCCTCGTTCCCACTCTGGGCTATCTCGTGTCGGTCACGCTGCTGCTGGTCTCGGGCGGAACCAACCCGAGCGTGCAGAGCACGGCGGGGGGTCTGGCGGCGCTGGTCCTGCTGCCCGTCCTCGGCATGGCCCTCTACTACCCGCCCTCGTACACGCTGATCGTGATCGTGGCCGGCGTGGTCAGCCTGACGGTTGCCGGAGTCGCCGTGCAGAGCAGTGGGGCAACCGACCTCCGTCACGTCTTCTTGTGGACTGCGGTCTCCGTGGTGGTGGCGGTCACCATCCACCACCTCCGGGTCAACCTCGAGAGCAAGGTTCGGGACTCCACGGACCTTGCGCGCGTGGGACGTCTCATGAACGGTGCGACCCAGTCGCTGACGTCGCTGCGCGATCCCAAAGAGGTCATCGCCGAGGGCACGAAAGTGATGACCGATGTCGTCGGCGCCGGATTCAACGCCGCGTGGTACGTGCGGGTGAACGACGGCGTCGTCATACAAGAGGTGGTGTTCGACGATCACGGTTCACTGCCGACCAGCTACCTGCTGAGGGACGACCGGTACGTCGCGGAGGTCTGGGAGACAGGCGCGCCACTGGTGGTGGAGCTGCACCGAACGGCGATGGGACCGACGCTGCGCGCCATCACGGACGAGGTGGCCGTCACGTACGCCGCCTTCATCCCCATCACGGTGAACGGGCAGCTGCACGGCATCATCAGGATCGAGAGCCGTAACACGCCGTTCGTCGAGGAGGTCATGTCGCGGTGCCGCGCCCTGGGCAACGTCATCGAGCTCGCGCTGGGCAATGCGATCGCCCACCAAGAACTCGAGAGGCAGGCCAACACCGATCCCCTGACGGGGTTGTCCAATCGTCGGGGCCTCTCGCTCTACCTCGACGGCGACCGGCGCCACGGCGCCATGAGCGTCCTCGTCCTGGACATCGACGGCCTCAAGGTCATCAACGACGAGCACGGGCATGACGTCGGCGACAAGATCCTCGTCTGTGTCGCGCGTGCCGCGTCAGGCGTCCTGCGCCGGGGCGACCTGCTGGCGCGAACAGGTGGAGACGAGTTCGTCGCCGTGGTGGCGGACGCGGACGAGTCGGACGCCCGTCGGGTGGCGGACCGGATCCAGGACGCCCTGTCCCGTGTGAAGGTGCAAGGAGTGCGCACCACCGTGAGCATCGGATATGCGTGCTGTGGGAAGAACGGCGACGTCGACCGGGTGCGGCAGCAGGCGGACGAGGCGATGTACGAGACGAAGCGCGTGGCGTGTCGTCAGCACATGCGGCATCCGCGCCGGCAGGAGGACCACGACTTCGTGACGCGGGACGGCTGAGCCTGGGCCGGCCCAGAGCGCGGCGGCTCGTCTCCAGGGCCGGGCAGCCCGGATGTTGAATCCGAGGACTAGCTCTTGGCTTTGGACTTGTTCAATGACACCGCGGCGCGAACGAGTGTCTTCAACGCCTTCTCGTTTATCTTCTCGCCCTCGTGGAAGTCGATGGCGCGCCGTGTGTTCCCCTCGAGGCTGGAGTTGAAGAGGCCCGAGGGGTCCTTCAGCGACGCCCCCTGGGCGAAGGTCATCTTCACGACGTTCTTGTACGTCTCGCCGGTGCAGATCAATCCGTCGTGGTACCACGTCGGAACCCCTCGCCACTTCCAGTCCTCGACGACATCGGGATCAGCTTCCCTGATCAGCGCACGGAGGCGGCCAAGCATCGTGCCCCGCCAGTCACCGAGCTCCTTGATCCTCGCGTCGATCAACTGAGAAGGAGACTTGGACTTCTGCGACCCGCTCGTCGGCATGCGCGTTCCTGTCATTCGTATTCCTGTGACGCAGTGTCACGGCTCAGCTGGGCCTTCAGAGTCGGGCTGCCCGGATTTGAACCGGGGACCTCTGCGTCCCGAACGCAGCGCGCTAACCAAGCTGCGCCACAGCCCGTCCACCCCCCGAGGGGAGCAGCCAGCCACACTACCGCGGCGTCAGCCCGCCGCTTCCCCGCTTCCGTTCGCCCCCGGGTCACCACCGGATGTGCCATCGGCGCGCGCGCCGGCGCTGTCTGACGCCGGCGCGCCGCCGGCATAGGTGGCGACCACCTGGGCCACCCGTCGCTTGTCCATCTCGACCACCCGCAGGTCCCAGTCACCCACGCGGACCTCCTCGCCTTCGGTGGGGATGTGACCGAAGCGCTCGAACAGGAGGCCGCCGAGGGTGACGTACTCACCACCCACGATGTCCATGCCGAGACGTTCGCGCACGTCGTCGACGTTGGTCTGCCCGTCGATGAGCCAGCGGGTGTTGTCGACCCGCACGATGTGCGCCTCTTCTTCCTCGTCGAACTCGTCGTGCAGGTCGCCCACGAGCGGTTCCAAGAGGTCCTTCACCGTGAGGAGTCCAGCGACGCCGCCGTACTCGTCGACCACGACGGCGACTGCCCGACGGTGCTTGCGCATGTCGGCCAACGCCTCGAGGATGCCGAGCGACTCGGGGAGGAGATACGGCTGGCGGACCTTCCGGGAGATCTCCAACGGGCTGGGGTCGGTGGCGTCCCTGTCCCTCGGCTCGCTCCCCCCGCCCCGGGGGCGCACACCGGGAGCCCCTCCGCCGGTCCGGAAGATGTCGTTGACGAAGAGGATGCCGATCAGGTCGTCGAGGTCGTCATGGACCACGGGGAAGCAGCTGTGCCCCGAGCTCCGCACGGCCTGCGCGATGTCCTCCGCGTGGACCGGGATGGTGAGGTAGGTCACGTCGACCCGCGGCGTCATCACCTCCCGCACGTCCATGTCGCGCAGGTCCGCCAGCGCCTCCGTGATGATCCGCTCCTGCTCCGACGCCTCCGACTCGAGGGACTGGCCGTGCCGGCTCGACCGGGTGCGGTCGTCCGCGTCCGCCGAGCGGCGCCAGGGTCGGCGCGACCGCTTGTGTGGCTGGGATTCCGGGGGTTCCTGTCGGTGCGACAAGGCGGGGCCGGTCAGGGTTTGGGCTCGGGTCCTGCCTGCAGCTGGGGTCCGGCGCCCACCAGCACGGGCACGGGCGTGTACGAATCGTCGGCGAAGGTGCCGTCGTCCAGGAGCACGGCGACGGCGCGCCGGAGGCGCAACGGGTCCAGCGGCTTCACCAACCAACCTTCGGCACCCGAGCGGCGGGCGAGGAAGACGTCGGGCCGGCGGTCCAACAGCATGAGCACGGGGATGTGGTCCAAGGCGTCGTAGGACTCCTGGAGGCGCAGTTCCAGGCACACGGCCATGCCGCCCATGTTGCCCATCTGCATGTCGACGATGACCAGATCAGGGGATTCGTCGGCAACGAAGGCCACCACCTCTGGGCCCGAGGTCACCGCGCGCACCTCGACGTCGGGGCCGCTGATGACGGCCTCGATCTCCCGGCGCAGGGTGGGCGCGTCGCTGGCGACCAGGATGGTCTGCACCGACCGGACACTATCGGACCCGTCCATGGCGACGGTAACCCGCGGCGACGAACCTGAGCCGTTCACGCGAACAGGTGGTCGGCCGCCCGCCGCAGCCCAACCAGCTCGTGCACGTCTTCCCCGAAGAGAGGGATCCGCCCGACCGGTGCCGGCGACAGCTGCGCTGCCAGGCCCGAGAAGGCGGCCTCCTCCCGCGCCGCCACCGCGTTCAACTCGGCCAGGTTGGACTCCAGGGCTTCCATGGCGGGCGGGGCAGGGGCGTGAGCGGCGGATGGGCCATCGACAGGCCCGAAGGAGGGCGCGATCCGGTTGACCACGAGCGCGGCGACGGCGACGTCGCGTTCGCCGAGCTTCTCGGCGAAGAAGCCCGCCTCGGCAATCGCATCGGGCCGCGCCGAGGTGACCAGGACGTAGGCAGTGGAGGGATCGGCGAGCAGCTCGTGGACAGCGGAGGCCCGGCTGCGGAACCCGTCCTCCATACCCTCGAAGGCCTGGAAGAAGGCCACCGTGTCCTGCACGATCTCGGCGCCGGCCACCTTGGCGATCGTGCGCAGGAGGGCTTGGGTGGCCATGCCGATCGCCCGCAGCGACATACGGGTGGGCACGAGGAGGGCCCTGAAGAGGCGGTTCTCCAAGAAGCGGGTGAGACGGCGCGGTGCGTCGAGCAGGTCGAGCGCGTTACGCGTCGGGGGCGTGTCGACGACCACCACGTCGAACTCGTTGGAGTGCACGAGCTCGTAGAGCTTCTCCATGGCCATGTACTCCTGCGTGCCGGACAGCGCGCCGGCGAGATTCTGGTAGAGCCGGTTGGCGAGGATCGACTCCGCTTGCTCCGGTGTGCGCGCGTAGTGCTGGATGAGGTCGTCGAACGTGCCTTTGGAGTCGAGCATCAGCGCGTGCAGGTGACCCGGCCAGTCCCCTTCCACCTCGGTCGGCGTGTTGGGCAGCGACTCGACCCCCAGCGCGTCGGCCAGGCGCCGGGCCGGATCGACCGTGACCACGCAGGAACGCCGGCCGGCCCGGGCCGCCGCCAGGGCGAAGGTGGCCGACACCGTCGTCTTGCCGACGCCCCCCGAACCGCAGCACACGATGACCGAGCACTCGGCGACCAGCTCGGGCAGCGTCGCGGGCCGGTGCCCACCGTCTGAGCCGGGACCCGCTGCCGTCGTTCCGGGACCCGCCGACTCATGAGGCGCCCCATCCCCTCGGGCCGTCGAGCTCACGCTGCCCCCTCCGCCACGAGCGCGCTCACCGATTCCGCCAGCGCGTCGGCCAACCTCTCTGTCTCAGCCGCCCCGATGTGCTCGGTCTCGAGCGCCGGGATCAGGAGCTGGGGGAGAGGCAGGTCGCGGCGGAGCCGCTCGACCTGCTCGGCGGACACGGCGTGGCGGGCGAGGCGGAAACGCCGGGCCTCCTCGAGCGCGGCCAGGTGCCCGGCGTCCAGCGTCGCTCGAGCCGCCGCAGCCACCTCGGCCGCCGGGCGCTCCAGCCCGACGGGGTCGGGGTCGCACGCGTTGACGATCACGGGCCCGAGCTGCACGCCCGCCTTGTCCTCCAGGGTGTAGGCCGACTCCACCGTCTCCGAGACCGGGAGCTCCTCGGGGAGGGTGACCAGGATCACCCGGCAGCGCGCCGGGTCGCTGAGCAGGTCGACCACGTCCTGGGCCTGGGTGCGCAGGGGGCCGCCGCGGGCGGCGCTCACGAGCCCGCTGGCGGACGTCAGGAACGTGATGGCGTGCCCGGTGGCCGGGGCGTCCACGACGATCAGGTCGGCCACAGCGTCCCGCTCCAGCTGCTTGACCTTGCCCAGGACCAGCACGTCACGGATGCCCGGGATCGCCGTCGAGACCACGTCGAGGACCCCCGAGTGCGCCAGTCGCTTGGACACGCGCCGCAAGCCGTGGTCTTCGAGATACTCCATGAGCGCGTCGTCGGGAGTGAGCCGCCGGGCCCGCACCGGGCCGCTCATGCGCCCCGTGCCGCCGGTCGCGGCCGGTGCCAGGAGCATCTCTTCGTAACCCAGGTCCTCCCGCTGGCCGAACGCACCGGTGATGCCGGACTTGCCCTCGAGTTCCACGATGAGGACGGATTTGCCGGCGCCGGCAGCCATCTTGGCCAGGGCCGCGCTCATCGTGGTCTTGCCCACGCCGCCCTTGCCGGCGACGACGAGGACGTGGCTCTGTGCGCAGAAGGTACCCACGTCCATGCGGGGCCGAGCGTAGTTGCCGTGCTCGCGCCGCAGATCGACGGCCGCCCAAAGACCCTGGTCAAGGGCCTTGAACGCGGACACCCTCGGCGGTAGCTTGACCCACGCAGTGGGGATCCGATGGCCCTATCGGGGGGTTTCATGCGCCAGGGAACAGAGTCGTGGCAGTTGAAGGCAGCGTGCCGGGGACCGCAAGCCGCGGTGTTCTTTCCCCCGTCGCATGCCGAGCGCAAGGAGGAGAAGGCCTCGCGCGAGCTGCCGCGCCAAGGCGATCTGTGACCAATGTCGTGTCCGAGGTGAGTGCCTCGACTACGCCATCAGGATCCGCGAGCCACACGGGATCTGGGGGGGCATGAACGAGGTCGAGCGCAAGCTGATGCTCGACCGCCGCGCCAGCTGACCGTTCCCCGAAACCGCCCGCCTCACTGCGCGCGTGTGATCTTCATTTCCTCGTCCGCGGCCAGGACGCCGCGGGAATCGCACACCGCCCCGGGCCTGTTCGCCGTCCACCGAGCAGATGGCGGCGGTGATCTCGTTGGCCGCGGCCACCACCGCCTGTGTCAGCGGGCTCGCAGGCGTCGCGAGGTCCGCCGCGATCTGGTCCTGTGAGAGTCCAGCCAGGACGCCGGGCGTGAACGCGGCGCCGCCGAGCGACGTAGCGGTTCGCCACGTCCAAGAGCGAGAAGGTCGTGGTGCTGGCCCCGAAGGCGGCGACCGCCGCCGACTGCCGGGCGTCGGGCCTCTCGAGCCCGAGATACCGCGCTCCCGTCGGGTTCAGCGAGCTGTAGCGCTCCACCGACTGGAGGACCACCCAGCGGCTGGTGTACGAGACGTTCCAGAAGGTGAACGTCGACAGGTTGGCGAACGCGGTCGTCGAGCTCGACTGCATGACCCCGAGCTGGTTGAACGTGCCGAAGCGAGACAGGGCGAGGATCAGGGGCCAGCGTTCGGCCGCCGCGTAGGGCGCGAACTCGGCGCCGTAGAAGAACACGACCGGCTTGGGCGGCCCGCCGCCGGCCGTCGCCTGCCACAGCGGTGCGTTCGGCGCCGCCGACCGGTGCCGGTGGCGTGACGGGGTTGGCGGGTGAGGCGACCCCGACCGCGTCGTAGACGGACGCGGGCACCGCCTCCATGCTCGCGATGAGAGAGGAGGGCGCCGGGTTGAAGGTCTCGACCGTCGACGAGGACTTTGGCACCGAGTTGTCCCGGACGAGGACGAGGGTGCCCAGCAGGCAGATGGCCACGATGATCAGCCCCAGAGCCACGTAGCGACGCGGGATGTGGCGCGGCGCGGGCGCCGGCGCGGGCTCGGGGACGGGCTGGCTCATGGACCGGGTCAGGTTAGTCAAGGGGTGCCCCCGCTCATGGGGTCGCCGCCGCTCGCTGCCGGTACCCTCTGCGGCGTGCCTGCATCGGCCCCCCCACCGTCCTCCGACCCCGGACTCGTCCGGGGTGGAGATCCGACCGGCCGCCACGGTGATGCTCGTGCGCGACACCGCGACGGAGTCCGGCGGGACCGCGCTCGAGGTGTTGATGGTGCGGCGCAACCTGCGCTCGGACTTCGTCGGTGGCGCCTATGTGTTCCCCGGAGGGGCCGTCGATCCCCTCGACGGCGGTCCCGAGGCGGAGGCGCTGTGCGCCGGGCGGAGCCACGCCGCGGCCAGTGCACTCCTGGGTGTCGGATCCGGTGGCCTGGCCTACTGGGTGGCCGTCGTGCGCGAGACCTTCGAGGAGGCCGGACTCCTCCTGGCCCGGCGGGATGGCGGCCCCCACCTGCTGGCCGGAGACCCCGACGAGGAGGCGCGCTTTGCCGCCGCCCGCAGCGAGGTCAACGCCGGCACGCTCCGCTTCCTCGATCTGTGCCGCCGGGAGCGCCTCCGCCTCAGCGTGGAGCGACGTCCATTACTTCGCCCACTGGATCACCCCCCGTGGCGCCCCGCGTCGTTACGACACCCGGTTCTTCGTGGCGGCCGCGCCTCCCGGGCAGATCGCCGCGCACAGTGCCGGGGAGACCATCGCCGAGGTGTGGATCACGCCGCACCACGCGTTGGCCCGGCACCGGGCCGGCGAGATCGAGATCATCTTCCCGACGATTCGCTGCCTCCAGGCCATCGGGCGCTTCGACTCCAGCGCCGAGCTCCTCCAGGCGGCGGAGCAGGCGTCGAGTGCGGTCCCGACCATTGAGCCGCGGGTGGTCCCCGACGGGAACGGGATGCGCATCGTGCTCCCCGGCGACCCGGGCTACGAGCAGGCCCCCGTGCCCGATCCCGGTGACGGCGATGCCCGGGGCGACTTCAACGAAGCCGTGCGCGCCGTGTCGATGAAGGCGAACGAGGAGGGCCCCGACGCCGCTCCCGGCCCCCGCCCCGACGCCGTCCGTCGTGCCGGACCGTGATCCCGGCGGTGCCGGACTTCGGCATCGGCACCGCACCCGAGCCGGGCCGGGTCGACGAGGTCGCACCGGGTGTCCGACGGCTCACCGCCCCCAACCCGGGCTTGATGACCGGGCCGGGCACGAACACCTACCTCGTCGGGTCCTCCGAGGTGGTCGTCGTCGACCCCGGCCCGGCCGACGAGTCCCACACAGCGGCCATCGTCGAGGCGGCGGCGACGCTGGGGCCGGTGCGCACGATCGCAGTCACCCACACCCATGTCGACCACGCTCCCGGTGCCGCCGCGCTGGCCGCCGCCACCGGAGCCCGCGTCGTCGGTTTCGGCCCGGCGGAGGGATTCGATCCCGATGAACGTGCCGGGGAGGGGTGGACCGTGTCGTGCCCCGGTCCCGGCCCCGCCGGCCTCCTCACCCTGCGGGCGCTGCACACGCCGGGCCACGCCTCGGACCATCTGTGCTGGCTGGTCGAGGAGCACGGGCTCGTGCTCACCGGTGACCACGTCATGCACGGCTCGACGGTCGTGATCCGGCCACCCGACGGGGATCTCCACCAGTACCTCGCCAGCCTGGCCCGCCTGCGCGACGCCCCGGAGGGCGTCACGACCCTTGCCCCGGGCCACGGTCGGCTGATGGACCACGTGGGGGAGGTGGTCGACGCGTTGATCGCCCACCGGCTCGGCCGCCACGAACGCATCGCGGCCGCTCTGGCCCGCCGGGGCGAGGGGACGGTCGACGAGCTGCTCTCAGAGGTCTACGGCGATGTGACGGAGCGCCAGCTCCCGGTCGCCCGGTTTTCGCTGTGGGCCCATCTGCGCGCGCTCGGCCAGGAAGGCAGGGCATTCCTCCTCGACGCGCCCGGGGGCGAAGACACCATCGAGAGCCACTGGGCCGCCGCCTGAGCGCCCGGGGGCGCGAGGGTCCGACCGGGGCGCCACGTTCGGGCCGCCGTGCTCAGCCGGCCTCAGCCTCCCCGCGGGCCACCGCCGCCTCCACCCGCTGAATCAGGCGGGCCGTGCAGCCCTCGGCCTCGATCAGCGGCGCCACGTCCTCGGCGATCGTGCGCGCCATCTCGGCGAAGACATCGGCGAGTTCGCCGCCCGCCCCCGCCACCGGCGCTCCGGCGTCGCCGGCCGCGGCCAGATCGGGGTGCAGCGGAATGGAGCCGACGAGCGGCACGCCGAGGCTGTGCGCGAGGCGCTCCCCGCCGCCCGAGCCGAACAAGGCGTAGGTGGTGCCGTGTTCGCAGGTGAAGTCGCTCATGTTCTCGATCACCCCCGCCACGCGCAGATAGCCCCGACGCGCCATGTCGGCCGCCCGGGCGGCAACTTTTTGCGCCGCCTCCGGTGGGGTCGTCACCACCAGGAGCTCGGTGCGGGGCAGCAGGCGGGCCAGCCCCATCTGGATGTCGCCCGTGCCCGGAGGCAGGTCGATCAACAGGTAGTCGAGGTCGCCCCAGTGTGCGTCCTGGAGGAACTGCTGCACGGCCCGGTTGAGCACGAGGCCGCGCCACATGATCGCCTGCTCCTCGTCGGCGAGGAAGCCCATCGACAGGACGCGCACGAGCCCCGTGCCGACCGACTGCTCGAGCGGCACCATCTTCCCCTGGCGCGCCTCGACATCTCCCTCCATGCCCAGCAGGCGGGGGACCGAGAAGCCCCAGATGTCGGCGTCGAGGATCCCGATGGTGAAGCCGCGGTGGGCCAACGCCACGGCCAGGTTGACCGTGACCGACGACTTGCCGACCCCGCCCTTGCCCGAGGCGATGGCGAGGACCCGGGCAGTGGCCGGCACGGCGGTCTCGGGCGCGTCCTCCCTGGCCTTCCAGCGGGCCCGTGCCATGACGGCGGCCCGCTCCTCAGCGTCCATGCTGGCCACCCGGACGTCGATGTCGCGCACCCAGTCCAGGGCGGCGACGTGCCCACGGACATCGCGCTCGATCTGGGCCCTCAGCGGACAGGCGGCGATGGTGAGGGCGACGTCGACCGTGACATCGTCGCCGCTGACCGTGACGGCTCGCACCATGCCGAGGTCGACGATGGTGTCGCCCAGCTCGGGGTCGACGACGGAGCGCAGGCTCTGGAGCACCTGGTCCTGGCGCGGATCGGGACGCGCCTCGGCCACCGGCGGCGGGATGGGAGAAGACCCGGAGGTCATGGGCGGATTCTACCTGCGTGGCGGTGAATTCCCGCCCAACCGCCTGAGCGTGCCCGTGGTCACCGGGCGCCGGTAACATGGTGGGCGCCGATCGGCGCGGTGGCGTCGACGCCAACGAGGAGGAATCCAGTGACCACACTCTCAACTTCCGTCAGCATCGGGAAGAAGCCGGCACCGGTGACCCTGAGTGACGACGCCACGAGCAAGGTGGCCGAGCTGCTGGCCCAGGAGGAGGGTGAGAACCTCGCGCTGCGCGTGGCCGTCAAGCCGGGCGGGTGCTCGGGCTACAGCTACGAGATGTTCTTCGACACCGAGGTGATGCCCGACGACGTCGTGCGTGAGTTCGGCTCGGTCAGGGTCGTGGTGGACTCCGCCAGCGCCGAGCTGCTCTCCGGCTCGACCCTCGACTTCAGCGACGGGCTGCAGGGTGCGGGGTTCCACATCTCCAATCCCAACGCCACCCGCACCTGCGGGTGCGGCTCCTCGTTCAGCTGAGTCCCGGCCCGATGGGGCATCCAGCCTCCTGAGCGACTCCGGCACCCCACCCGAATCGCCTCGCGGCGAGAACCCGCCGCTAGACCCGACCGCCACCGCAGGCGTCCGCTTCCATTTGAACGGGTCCGCGGTGTCCGTCACCGACGGGATCTCCCTCCTCGACGCGCTGCGCCAGGAGCTCGGTTGCCGTTCCGTCAAGGACGGCTGCAGCCCGCAGGGACAGTGCGGGTGCTGCACCGTCTGGGTCGACGACCTGCCGCGGGTCGCCTGTGTCACGCCAGTCCGCCGCGTCGCCGGCCGCCACGTCACCACCCTCGAGGGCGCAGCGCCGGCGATCCGCGACCGCTGGTCGTCGGCCTTCGTCGCGGCCGGCGCGAGCCAGTGTGGCTTTTGCACGCCGGGCATCGTCATGCGGCTCGCCGCCCTCGACCGGGGCGGTACCGGGGCGCCTCCGACACGTCGGGACGTCGAGTCTGCGCTGCGAGCCCACCTGTGCCGCTGCACCGGATGGCAGTCCATCGTGGAGGCCGCGACGAACGCGCTGGGCGTCGAAGAACCGTCCGGCCTTGCCGGCCCCGGACGGCGCGACCCGCTGCTGGCCGCCTGGCGATCAGAGGTCGAGGGACGGAGCATGCAGAGCACGGGGCCCGACGTCGTCCTCGGCGACGGAGGCTTCGCCGACGACTCGGCTCCGGCCGCCGCGCTCGTCCAGATGGGTGCCGACGCACCGCTGGCCCCGGGGGTCCGGGCCGCCCGGGCCGTCGCCGGACGTGTCCAGGGCCGGAACAGCACCGTGCCCCTGTCGCACCCGGTCGAGCTGCCGGCGGGAGACTGGGCGATCACGCTGCAGACCACCTGGATCGAGCCCGCCTACGTCGAGCCGGACGCCAGCTGGAGCAGGCCTGGTGAGCCGCCCGCCTCGCCGCTGGGCAACGGAGGCGCCTTCGGCGGGAAGGTGCACAGTCCCGTGCCGGTACGAGCTCGGGAACTCGCCGACGAAGCCGATGAGGCCGTCCGCGTCCTGTGGCGCCGCGAGGACGTGGTGCGCCGCACGCCGAAGCGACCGCCGCTGGGGCTGGGTCTGCGCCCCGACGGCACCGGCACCGTCCGCGTCGGCCGCACGGAGGGTTCGGCCGACCTGGCTCCTGCGGTCGCCCTCCTGCGCGACGTGTGCCCCCGTGTGCGTGTCGAAGAGGTCGCGGTCGCCGGCCCACCGGTTGCACCCGAACTACGCGGTGCCGTGTGGGCCGAAGTGTTCGCCGCCGTGCACGTCCTGGGCGCACCACCCGGCCCGGCGGGCGCAGGTCACGCCCACGTCGAGGTACCCGGTGCGGGGAGTGCGAGCGTCGACCTGCGCCTCGGGGAGGGTCCACGCGGTCGCGTCGACGTCGACGTCTGGGCGGGCGAGGTGCTCTGTCCGGTCACGTTGCGCTCTTACGCGCTGGGGGCGGTCCACCAGGCACTCGGGATGGTGTGGAGCGAGGGCATCGCCGTGGACGGAGCCGGCGAGCCCGTCGACCTGACCATCCGCTCCTTCGGCATCCTGGCGGCACGCGACATGCCAGAGGTGACCGTCCGGCTCCACGACGAGGAGCGCTGGCCGGTCAACGGCTCCGATGCGGTCTTCGTTGCCGTGCTGGCGGCGGCCTGGATCGCCGAGGGACGGCCGGGCCGCTGGCCGACCCGTCGCGCCGCCGCCCGCGCCCCGCGGCGCGACGTGGCAGCATCGGCCGGTCGAGAGGAGCGCGCATGAGCCCAGCGGTCGGCCCCTATTCTCCTGTTCGCCGCGTCGGCGACTGGGTCATCACCTCGGGTCAGGTGGGCCTGGCCTCCGACGAGGCGGGCGGTGCGGGACTGGTCCCGGGCGGCACGGTCGCGGAGCTCCGCCAGGCGCTCCAGAACGTGGCCGAGGTGCTCGCCGTTGAGGGGGTGACGCTCGCCGACGTCGTCAAGACGACGCTCTACCTCGTCGACATGGGCGACTTCGCGGCTGTCAACGAGGTGTGGGTGGAGTACTTCGCGGAGAACCGCCCGACCCGTTCGGCGGTCGCGGTGGCCGCCCTGCCGATCGGGGCGAGGGTCGAGGTCGAGGCCTGGGCCTACGCGCCGGTCGCCTGAGGGGCGGGGGCGACTGCCGACGCGCCGGGCTCCGGAGCGGGCGCAGCGGTCCCGTTGCGCTGCGCCATGCCGGGGTGCCAGGCCACCTGACCGAAGCGGTACCCGACCGAACGAACCGTCTGAATCAGGTGGGCGTGCTCCTCGCCCAGCTTGGCCCGCAGGCGGCGGATGTGGACGTCGACGGTCCTGGCCCCGCCGTAGTACTCGTAGCCCCAGACCCGACTGAGCAGGGTCTCGCGGGTGAAGACCTTGGCCGGATGGCCGGCGAGGAAACGCAGCAGCTCGTACTCCATGTAGGTCAGGTCGAGGACCCGCCCCGCGACCGCGGCCTGGTAGGTCTCGAGGTTGAGCATCAAGGGCCCGTACTCGATGATGTCGGGACGCATGCTCTGCCCGGTGCGCCAGAACAGGTGCTGCAGGCGCGCCACGAGCTCCTCGGGCCGGGCGGGCAGGACGCAGAAGTCGTCGTAGAGGTCGTCGCGCAGCAACAACTCGCCCACCTGGTCCGGTCCGATGGCGAGGAGCAGGGGCGCCAGCGGCACCTCGCGCAGGCGCAGGTGGCGGCAGAACGCGACGGCGGCGGTCATGTCGTCGCCCGCGACGACCAGTGCGCCCGCATAGCCGGTCGTGCGGCCGTCCGGAGCGGGTGCCGGTAGGTCCTCGGGTCCCGCGACCCCGTGGTGCCCGAGGCCCGCGCTCTGCAGCGCGAGGGTCACCTCGGCGGGCAGATCGGCGGGGAAGCAGAGGAGGGGGTCCATCGGTTCGTCGGTGTCAGAGCAGAGGAAGGTACCGGTCCAGCTCGAACTGGGTGACCTGGGCCTGATAGGCGTCCCATTCCTCGCGCTTGTTGCGGATGAACCACTCGAAGACGTGGTCGCCGAGCGCGTCGGCCAGCAGCTCCGAGCCCTCCATCTCGTTGACAGCGTCGTGGAGGCTCGAGGGCAGCGGCTCGATTCCCTTCTTGGCCAACTCCTTCGGCGTCAGGCTGAAGAGGTTGTCGTCGGCCTCGGGCGGCAGCGGATAGTCCTCCGCGATGCCGCGCAGCCCGGCGGCGAGGATCACCGAGAAGGCGAGGTAGGGGTTGCACGCGCTGTCGGGGGCCCGGTACTCCAGGCGAGTGGACTCGGCCTTGCCCATCTTGACGACGGGCACCCGGACCAGTGCCGACCGGTTGTTGCGGGCCCAGCTGACGTGGACCGGCGCCTCGTATCCGCCGATGAGCCGCTTGTAGGAGTTGACCCACTGGTTGGTCACGGCGGTGATCTCTCGGGCGTGGTGCAGCAGCCCGGCGATGAACCGGCGCGCCACCTCGGAGAGCCCATAGCGGTCGCCCTCGTCGACGAAGGCGTTGCGCTCGCCCTCCCAGAGCGAGATGTGGGTGTGCATGCCCGAGCCCTGCACACCCGCGAGCGGCTTGGGCATGAAGGAGGCGAAGACGCCCTCCTGACGCGCCATCTCCTTGATCACCATGCGGGTGGTCATCACGGTGTCGGCCATGGTGAGGGCGTCGGTGTAGCGCAGGTCGATTTCGTGCTGGCTGCGTGCGTCCTCGTGCTGGGTGTGCTCCACGGGGATACCCATCTCCTCGAGCATGAGTACGGAGCGCCGCCGCAGGTCGCTCGTGAGGTCGGCCACCGTGAGATCGAAGTACGAGCCCGAGTCGAGGGTCACCGGCCCGCGCACCGGGTCGGCGTCGGCGAAGTAGAAGTACTCCACCTCGGGCGAGGCGAAGAACGTGTAGCCGGAGCGCGGGCGCGCTCGAGCATGCGGCGCAGGGCGTGCCTGGGGTCGCCCTCGAAGGGGGTGCCGTCGAGGTTGGCGATGTCGCAGAAGACGCGGGCCACCTGCGCATCGTCGTGGTGAAACGGCAGCAGCTGGAAGGTCTTGGGGTCGGGTCGGGCCAGGACGTCGGCTTCCTGGACGCGGCTGAACCCGTCGATGGCCGATCCGTCGAAGGTCATCCCCTCGTCGAGCGCGTTCTCCAGCTCGGCGGAGGTGATGTTGAACCCTTTCGGGGTCCCCAGCACGTCGGTGAACCACAACTGGACGAAGCGGATGCCCCGCTCCTCCACGGTCCGGAGCACGTAGTCCCGCTGGCTCTGCACCGCACAAGCTTCGCACGCCGGCGCACCCCACTCAGCCGGTGACCGGTCCGGCCCGCCCCTCCGGGACGACTCGGACCGCCATTAATCTGGAGCGATGCCGTCCCTGCGCTTGGCCGCCGCACAGCTCAACACCGTGGTCGGCGATCTGTCGGGCAACGCCGAACGGGTGTTGGCCGCGCTGGCCGCCGCCGAGTCGGCGGAGGCGGACATCTGCGTCATGCCCGAACTTGCCATCCCGGGCTACCCGCCCGAGGACCTCCTCCTCAAGCCGGGGTTCGTGGCCGACAACGTGGCCGCGCTCGAGAAGGTCGCGGCGGCCACCCGGCAGTGTGCCGTGGTGGTCGGGTTTGTCGGCGCCGCACCCGGGGGTGGCGGGCTGGCCAACGCGGCGGCAGTGTGCGCCGGTGGGCGTGTGGTGGGGGTGTATCGCAAGCACTTCCTCCCCAACTACGGCGTCTTCGACGAGCAGCGGTGGTTCCTGCCCAGTGACGAGCCGCCGTCCCTCTTCGGCGTGGCCGGAGCATGGGTGGGTGTCTCCATCTGCGAGGACGTCTGGTTCGACGAGGGCCCGGTCGCGCAGGCGGGCCGGGCGGGCGCCGACGTGGTCGTGAACCTCAACGCGTCGCCCTACAACCGTGGCCGGCGGACCGAGCGCCTCGCCGTTCTGTCGCGCCGCGTGGCCGAGGCCAGGTGCGCGATCGCGTACGTCAACCAGGTGGGGGGCCAGGACGAGCTCGTCTTCGACGGTGACTCCCTCGTGGTGGCGCCCGATGGCACGCTGGTGGCTACGGGTGCCCAGTTCGCCGAAGACCTCGTCGTCGTGGACCTGCCGATCGGCCACCACCAGCCGCACACGGTCACCGAGTTGTTGCCTCGGATCGTGGTGACCGGGCCCCACCGAGCCGAGCGGCCCGTGCTGGCCCCACAGCCTCCCCGGCCGCCACTGAGCGACCACGCCGAGGTCTACTCGGCGCTGGTGCTCGGGACGCGCGACTACCTGCGCAAGAACGGGTTCTCCGAAGCGGTCATCGGCCTGTCGGGTGGCATCGACTCGTCGCTCGTGGCGACCGTCGCCGTCGGACGCGCTGGGTGCGCAGCGGGTGCACGGACTCTCCATGCCGTCGCGCTGATTCGAGCGACGGCTCGCGTCACGATGCCGGTGTGCTCGCCGAGCGCCTGGGCATCGACCTGAGGATGGTCCCCATAGAGGAGGCCCACGTCGCCTTCGCCTCGATGCTGGCGCCCGTGCTCGGCCGCGAGCCATTCGGGTTGACCGACGAGAACCTGCAGTCGCGCCTGCGCGGCGTGCTGCTCATGGCGGTCTCGAACGCCAAAGGGTGGATCGTGCTGACCACCGGGAACAAGAGCGAGATGGCCACCGGATACTCCACCCTCTACGGCGACTCGGCGGGCGGGTTCGCCGTGATCAAGGACGTGCCCAAGACATTGGTCTACGACCTGTGCCGCTATCGCAACACGCAGGCCGTTCTCGAGGGCCTGCCGGGGCCCATCCCCGACAGCGTCCTCGACAAGCCTCCATCGGCCGAGTTGCGTCCGGACCAGCGCGACGACCAGTCGCTCCCTCCCTACGAGGAGCTCGATCCGGTCTTGCGCGGCTACGTGGAGCGCGACCGGACTGCGGCCGACCTCGTCTCGGAGGGATTCGACCCGGCCGTGGTCGACCGGGTCGTGCGCCTCGTCGACGGCGCCGAGTACAAGCGCCGGCAGATGCCTCCGGGCGTGCGCATCACGACCAAGGCGTTCGGCAAGGACCGGCGCATGCCCATCACCAACCGCTATCGCTCCTCGGCGCTCGAGGAGTCGGGGGGTGGCTGAGGCGGAAGCCGGCGTCGCCGGGAGATCGTGGCGCGGCATCGACGAGCTGGGCGGCCTGGTGGGCGCCTACGGCTGGGTCGAGCGCCGGATCTTCCAGCTGACCGGGGCGTGGGCGTCGGCGCCGAGCGAGGGTGCGGACGCGGTGCTGGGACCCGAGCTGCGGGTCTGGTGCGCTGCGGTCTCCCGGCACCACGGCGAGCTGGCCGGCCGCTGGGCCGAACGGCTCCCTGTGCGTGCGGGCGTGGACCCGGCTGCCCTGGTCGTCGCACCGGCCGGGCCCCTGGCGGGCGCGCTCGATGCCCTGGCGGACGAGCCGGACCGCTGGGCCGCCGCCGCCGCCCTGGTCCGGGCGGTCCTTCCCCGCCTGGACCTGACCTATCTGGCTCACCTGGCGTCGGCCGCCCCGGTCCGTGAGGCACCGGTCATGGACCTCTTGGAGGGGGCCCATCGCCTCCTGAGGGGCGAGATCCAGGGCGGCAGACCCCTCGTCGAGGGGTCTGCCGCGCACCTCCGGAGGGGCGTCGAGCTCGGGGACGCATACGAACGGGCGTTTGAGGAAACTCGCGTTTTCCCTGCTGTACGCCCATCTTGACAGTGCCATTACACTGTCTCCGCAGCCCACGTGCGCCCGGAACGGGGTGCCGGACTGCATAAACGAGCGCGACAGCCCGGCGGGGTCCCCCTTGCCGAGGCCATGGGACGGAAGGTTTGGCGACGAACTTGGCGAAGGAACGAATCGAGCGCGACGACGAGGATCTCGTACGGCTCTACCTGACAGACATCGGTCAGTACCCACTGCTGACCAAGGACGACGAGGTCCGGTTGGCCCAGGCCATCGAGGCGGGCAGGGCGGCCGAGGCGGACGTGGCCAAGGCGCCCAAGGGCCTGACCACGGCGAAGAAGCGTGAGTTCCGCCGCGCCGTCATGGAGGGTGAGCAGGCACAGCAGACGTTCGTGCAGTCGAACCTGCGGCTCGTGGTCTCCATCGCCAAGAAGTACCAGGCCTCGGGCCTGCCTCTGCTCGACCTGATTCAGGAGGGAAATCTCGGCCTGATGCACGCCGTCGAGAAATTCGACTGGCGCAAGGGCTTCAAGTTCTCCACCTACGCCACGTGGTGGATCCGTCAGGCCATCACCCGGGGCATCGCCAACACGGGGCGGACGATCCGCCTGCCCGTGCACGCCGGCGACACCCTGGCCCGGGTGCAGAAGGCCCAGGCGCGCCTGGAGCTCAAGCTGGGCCGGCCGGCCACCCTCGCCGAGCTCGGCGTCGAGGTCGAGATGCCCGAGGACAAGCTGGTCGAGGCCCTGCGCTTCCGAGCCGAGCCGCTGTCGCTGTCCGAACCGCTGCGTGAGGACGGAGACGCCGAGCTGGGCGACGTGGTCGAGGACCGTTCCGCCGAGTCACCCTTCGAGGTCGCCGCCGTCTCGCTGCTGCCCGACGAGATCGGCCGGCTCCTCTCCCCGCTCGACGAGCGTGAGCGGGAGATCCTCCGCCTGCGCTTCGGGCTGGACCGGGGTGAGCCCCGTACTCTCGAGGAGGTCGGCGAGCACTTCAACCTGACCCGGGAGCGGATCCGCCAGATCGAGGCCCGGGCCATGTCGAAGCTGCGCCATCCGTCCTCGGACACCGGGGCGCGCGATCTCCTGACGGTCTGAGGCCTGCCCGCACGCCGGCCGGGCGCGCCTAGGCTCTACCGCCATGAAGAAGCTGCTGATTCTCGCCCTGCTCGTCGCCCTCGGCCTCGTCGCTGCTCGTCGCCTGCAGAACAGCTGAACCGACCGCTCGGAGTTGGCGGTCGCGATCGCCTGGTCAGGCGGCGCGCCGGCCTGTCGGCCCGGGCGCGTGACGGCCGCGTAGTCCGCGCCGCCACAAGATGAGTGCCGCACCCGCGACGGCGAGGCTCGTCGTCACGACCGGCGTCGTGCGGCCCACGCGATCGCGGAGGCGGATCGGCTTCGTGAAGTTGCGCACCTCCCAGCCGCGCTCGCGGCGCGACCTTGGCGAGGGCACGATCGGGGTTGACCGCAACCGGGCGCCCGACTGCCTCGAGCATCGGGAGGTCGGTCGCCGAGTCCGAGTAGGCGCTGCTGGCGGCGAGGTCGATGCCGGTGCGCGCCGCCAGCTCGCGCATCGCGGTCGCCTTCGACTCGCCGTACGCGTAGAAGGCCATACGTCCGGTGTAGCGACCTTGCTCGTCCACCTCGCCCCGGGAGCAGATGGCACCGTCGACGCCCAGGAGGTCCGCCAGCGGCAGGACGATTTCTTCGGGCGATGCGGACACCAGGTACACACGGTGGCCGGCCGCCCGGTGCAGCTCCATGAGTTCGAGTGCTTCGGCGTACATGATCGGCTCCATGGTCTGGAGCATCGTCTCGCGGACGATCTGGCGCACCTGTGCCCGGTCCCAGCCCTTGGTCACCGCCAGCATCGACTCGCGGACGCGTCCGAGGCGCTCCTCGTCGGCCCCGAAGTAGAGGTAGATCAGCTGGGAGATCGCGGCGCGGGCCACCAGCCGGCGGTTGATGAGCCCGCCCTTCAGGAACGGTCGGCCGAACGCGGCGATGGAGGCGCGGTCGATCACCGTCTTGTCGAGGTCGAAGAAGGCCGCCTCCATATGTCTAATGGTACGGCCGACCTGGGCCCCTCCTTGAGCACGCGTGACAATTGGAGGACGAGGGCGCGAACATTCGGTGCCCGTGAACTGGGCTTGTCGCGGGAGGTTGCGATCCGGTTTCGCTGTTAGGCGTGCTGGTCTGCGATGAACAGCGAATGGACGGCGTCCTCGGCGTCCGCTGCGACGAGGACGAGCACCTCGTCGCCGGACTGCACCGCCGTGTCGCCGCGGGGGACGATCAGTCGGTCCTCCCTGACCACCGCCACCACGACGGCGTCGCGGGGGAACGCGAGATCGGCGATGGCCCTGTCGCGGGCCGGCGAGTCCTCGGCCAGGGTGATCTCGACCAGATGCGCGGAGCCGCCCTGGAACTGGAGCAACCGAACCAGCGACCCTACCGAGACCGCCTCCTCGACGAGAGCGGTGAGGAGCTGGGGGGTCGACACCGACACGTCCACGCCCCAACTCTCGTTGAAGAGCCACTGGTTCTTGGGGTGGTTGACGCGGGCGACGACGCGCGGCACGGCGAACTCCTGCTTGGCCAGCAGCGAGATGACGAGATTGTCCTCGTCGTCACCGGTGGCCGCGACCACGACGTCGACCGTGGCCAACCCGGCCGCGTCGAGCGAGGAGACCTCGCACGCGTCCGCCGCCACCCACGTGACGTCGAGAGTGGGGCGCAGGCGCTCCACCAGCTCCGGGTCCCGTTCGAAGACCAGCACGTCGTGTCCGTTGGCGTGCAGATCGGACGCGATGGCGGTGCCGACACTGCCCGCTCCGGCGATGGCGACCTTCACGGGTGGCCCCCCGCGGTCCCGGCCTCACGCCGGGCCAGCTTCTCGTCGAACTGACGCAAGGCGCCATCGAGGACGGCGAGATGGAGGACGTCGCCCTCCTGGCCCACCAGCTCGCGGGCATCGAGCCGCGGCACGCCGGCCCGGGTCACCGCGACCAGGCTGAGGCTTCCCGGTTCCTCCAGGTCGCACAGCGGCTTGCCGGCCCACGCATCGGGGAGGGAGCGGTCGACGAGCGCGAGGCGTCCCGTCGGGTCGGACCAGTCGGCCACGTTCTCGTCCGGCAACAGGCGACGCCGGACCTGGTCGATGGTCCACGTGACGGTGGCCACGGTGGGGATCCCGAGGCGCTGGTAGATCTCGGCTCGCCGGGGGTCGTAGATCCGGGCCACCACGTTGGGGATCTTGTAGGTCTCGCGTGCGATGCGCACCGTGAGGATGTTCGTGTTGTCCCCGCTGGTCACTGCGGCCAGCGCGCCGGCGTGCAGCGCCCCCGCCTTCTCCAGGTCGTCGCGGTCGAAGCCCGAGCCCACGATGCAGGTCCCGTCCCAGTCCTTGAGGCGCCGGAAGGCCTTCGAGCGACCTGTCGACGACGGCGACCGAATGGCCCTCCGCGCTGAGCGAGATGGCGAGGCCGGAACCCACGCGGCCACACCCGACGACGATGACGTGCACGCCACAGTGCAACACGCCCGGTCGGGTGGCGCAAAAACCGGGCCGAAACGGTGAGCAAAGCCTTCTACTGTGTGGCGGTGGCGACCCCGACGACCTCCCGCCCGACGGTCCCCCTGCCCGCCGTGGCCGCCGAGGAGATCCCCGAGACCCGCCGGTACAGGATCAAGAACAAGCTGCTGGGGCCGCCACTGGTCACAGAGCAGCTGGCCACCGAGCGTCTGAGCCGCCCCATCGCGCTGGGAGTGTTGGCGCCCGACTGCATCTCGTCCTCGGCCTACGGCACCGAGGAGATGCTGACGCAGTTGGTGCCCTACGTGGGCCTGGCCGCCTTCGCCCTGGTCGTTCCCATCACGCTGGCCATCCTGGGTGTCCTCTTCTTCGTCACCCTCTCCTACCTCGAGGTCATTCAGCTCTACACCAAGGCGGGTGGTTCCTATGTGGTGGCGCGCGACAACTTCGGGCCCAAGATCGCCCAGATCGCCGCGGTCGCCCTCCTGATCGACTACACCGTGACCGTTGCCGTGCAGTCGTCGGCCGGCACGGCGGCGCTCACCAGCGCCGTGCCGAGCCTGGCCAACACGACCGACACCGTCGTCATCACCGTGGGCGTCGTGTTGCTCCTCCTGTACGGCAACCTCCGCGGCATCCGCGAGGCGGGCAGCTACTTCGCCATCCCCACCTACTTCTTCGTCTTCTCATTGGCTTCGGTGATCATCGTCGGCTTCGTCAAGGAGGCCCTCGGCCAGCTGCACCAGATCCCGCTGCCGCCGCCGGGCGCGCTCTACGGCGGGAAGATCGGCACGCCGGGCTCGGGATGGCTGATGGGGCTGGCCTTCATCTCGCTGCTGCGCTCCTTCGCCAACGGTGGCTCGTCGCTCACGGGGCTCGAGGCGATCTCCAACGGGGTCAGCAGCTTCCGGCGCCCCGAGGCGAAGCACGCCCGCCAGACCCTCGTCGCCATGAGCTCGACCCTTGGCTTCCTCGTCCTCGGGGTCACGCTGCTGGCGCGCTGGACGCACGCCGTCCCCTACGCCATCGGGTCCCCCACCGTCGTGTCCCAGGAAGTCAAGGCCGTGTTCGGCACCAGCGCGCTCGGTCACCTCGGCTTCTACATGGTGCAGTTGGCGACGATGCTGATCCTCTACACCGGCGGCAACACGAGCTTCAACGGGTTCCCGTATCTCGCCAGTTTCGTGGCGGGCGATCGGTTCCTGCCCCGACAGCTCACGCGTCGCGGTCATCGCCTCGCCTTCTCCAACGGGATCCTCGTCCTGACCGGCGTCGCGCTTGCGCTCGTCCTTGTCTACAAGGCACAGGTCAACGGGTTGGTGGCGCTCTACGCCATCGGTGTCTTCACCGGCTTCACCATGGCCGGCTCGGGCATGGTGAAGCACCACCTGACGGCCCGGGCAGACCACTGGCGGCGGAGCATCCTGATCAACGGGTTCTCGGCCTTCCTCTCCTTCACCGTCGTGCTCATCTTCGCCGTGGCGAAGTTCAAGGAAGGCGCCTGGCTCATCTTCGTGGTCGGGCCACTCCTCTACTTCGGCCTGATCCGCATGCACCGGCAGTACGCGCGTGAGGACGAAATGCTCGAGACAGGCGTGGTCGAGGCGACCGAGGCTCCGGTCCTGCGCCGTCACGTCGTGGTCGTCCTGGTCGACCGCCTCGACATGGCGACGGCACGCGCCCTGCAGTACGCGCGCACGCTCGCACCGGACGACCTGCGCGCGGTGCACTTCGACATCGACACCAAGGCCGCCCGCGAGCTCGAGGCCGAGTGGGGCCGGCTCGGTCTCGCCCGCTTGCCGCTCGACATCATCGAGTGTCCCGATCGCCGCCTGGGACGGGCGGCGATCGAGCTCGTGGCCGACGCCACGCTCGACGGCGACACCGAGTGCACCGTGCTGCTGCCCCGGCGCAGCTACGCCAGGGTCTGGCAGCGGTTCCTGCACGACCGCACCGCCGACAAGATCGCCGCGGTGCTGGGCCAGGTGCCGCACGTCGAGCGCAACCATCGTGCCCTTCGCCGTGGGCGGCCGCTTCGGCGAGCGGGTGCGTTCGTACGGCCGCTCGGTGCAACGGGCGCGCCTCGGCGCCGGGGCCGACGGATCAGGGACGGTCGACACCGACGGGCGCGCGGGCGTCGACCGCATGGGACGCAAGGATGGGCCACGGCGCCCGGGGGCGATGCTGGCCGCCGACGAGACGTTGGCCCAGCGGGCGGGGGCCACCACGCCCATCGCCTCCGTCGAGGCGCGCCGGCGCGTCCGGGTGGCCGGACGTGTGAAGTCGGTCCGGGTCCAACCCCGGGCGGGGACGTCGAACCTCGAGTGCGTCTTGAGCGACGGCACCGGCGGCCTGCTCCTCGTCTTCCAGGGCCGACCGAAGATCGCCGGGATCGAACCCGGCGCCCGCCTCGTGGCCGAGGGCATGGTGGGCACGTGGGGACGTCGCCCCGCCATGCTCAATCCCTCCTTCGAGCTGGTGCAGGGAGCCCAGAGCGACCCGACCGGGTCCTGAAAGCCGGCCCGGGTGGGAGCGTGACCGCGGTGGTGGCCAAATTGCCCGCTCCGGCGCCAGTCGCTAACGTGCCCGACGGCCCGGAGTCGGGTGCGACCTCGCCGGCGCGCCCTCGGCCCGGGGTCACGACATCGAACGCCGTGGTGCCGACCGCTGCCGCACCGCAAGGACGAGGGCGACTCCGCCCCCTCCCCGCAAGACCGACAGGAACAGAAAGGGCACACCGGGAATGATCAATCTCCTCGCAGCCGAGGGTGGCTACCAGGCCTTCCACCTCGGCGGGGTGGACAAGACCTGGCTGTACATCTGCCTGTTCGCCGGGATCGTCGGCATCGTCGCCGGTTTGCTGCTCGCCCGCAACGTGCTGGCGTTCGACCAGGGCACCGCCAAGATGAAGGAGATCGCCCGGGCGGTCCAGGAGGGCGCCCAGGCGTTCCTGGGCCGGCAATTCCGGGCCATCGCCATCATCATCGTCCCACTGGCCATCCTCATCTTCTTCACCGCTACCAAGGTGGTGAAGCCCGACGGGGGCGTCGCCCTGACCTTCCAGCAGGATGGTATCTACCGGGTCATCTGCTTCCTCTTCGGCGCCGCCTTCTCCGGCCTGACCGGCTTCATCGGCATGAGCATCGCCGTGCGGGGCAACGTCCGCACCGCCGCTGCGGCCTCGAAGGGCGGCGGAATGGCCGCAGCCCTGCGGGTCGCCTTCCGCACCGGCGCCGTGACCGGCATGCTGTGCGTGGGCCTCGGGTTGGTCGGGGCCACCGCCATCGTCCTCATCTTCCAGAATTCGGCCACGGCGGTGCTCATCGGCTTCGCCTTCGGCGCCTCGCTGATCGCCCTCTTCATGCGTGTCGGCGGCGGCATCTTCACCAAGGCGGCCGACGTCGGGGCCGACCTCGTGGGCAAGGTGGAGGCCGGCATCCCCGAGGACGATCCGCGCAACGCGGCAACCATCGCCGACAACGTGGGCGACAACGTCGGCGACTGCGCCGGCATGGCGGCCGACCTCTTCGAGTCCTACGAGATCACGATCATCTCGTCGCTGATCCTCGGGTACTCGGCCTTCACCTCCATTCACAAGAACCCGACCCCGGCCGTGCTCTTCCCCCTCATCGTCCCCGCCATCGGGATCTTCGCCTCCGTCATCGGCGTGCTGGTGGTGCGGGCCCGGAAGAGCGACCGCAACGCGATGGCGCCGATCAACCGGGGCTTCTGGCTGGCCGCGCTGCTCACGGTCGTCGGTGCCTTCCTGGTGGCGCAGTACTACGTGCACGACCTCAAGGTGTTCTGGGCCGTGCTGACCGGTGTCATCCTCTCGCTGGTGGCGAGCCAGATCACCGAGCAGTTCACCTCGACCGAGCGCGGGCCGGTCAAGGAGATCGCGGCGTCGGCCCGGACGGGGCCGGCCACGACCGTGCTCTCTGGCTTCTCCATCGGCCTCGAGTCGTCGGTCTGGGCGATCGTCGCCATCGCCATCGCACTCGGCGTGGCGATCGGGCTGGGGGACGGCAACATCGAGCTGACCTTCTACCTGATCGCCCTGATCGGCATCGGGCTGCTCGCCACGGCGGGCATGGTGGTCTCGGAGGACAGCTTCGGGCCGGTCTCGGACAACGCGGCCGGCATCGCCGAGATGTCGGGCGAGTTCACCGGCGAGGCCGAGCGGGTCATGGTGAGCCTCGACGCGGTGGGCAACACGACCAAGGCCATCACGAAGGGCGTGGCCATCGGCTCGGCCGTGATCGCCGCCGTGGCGCTCTTCTCCGCCTTCATCGAGACGATCAACTCGCAGCTGAATCTCCACCTGCACGCCGACCAGCTGCTGGTGTCGCCGTTCACCCAGATCAACGTGTCCAACCCGAAGACCTTCATCGGCCTGCTCATCGGCGGGTCGATCGGCTTCCTGTTCTCGTCGTTGGCCATCCGGGCCGTCGGCCGCTCGGCGGGCACCGTCGTGCTCGAGGTGCGCCGGCAGTTCCGCGAGCACCCGGGCATCATGGACTACACCGAGAAGCCCGAGTACGGGCGGGTCATCGGCATCTGCACCTCGGCCGCCCAGCGCGAGCTGGCCACGCCGGCGTTGCTGGCCATCCTCTCACCGGTCATCATCGGCTTCGGCATCAATTACTTCGCGTTGGGCGCCTTCCTGGCCGGCACCATCCTCACCGGGCAGCTGCTGGCCAACACGCTGTCCAACTCCGGTGGGGCGTGGGACAACGCCAAGAAGTACATCGAGGACGGCAACGAGGGAGGGAAGGGTTCGGAGGCGCACAAGGCGGCCGTCATCGGGGACACCGTCGGCGACCCGTTCAAGGACACCGCCGGCCCGGCGCTGAACCCCATGATCAAGGTGATGAACCTGGTCTCGCTGCTGATCCTGCCCGCCGTGATCGCGCTGCGCCACGACACTGGTGCCCGCCTGGCCATCGCCGGCGCCTCATTGGTGGTCCTCCTCGCCGCCCTGGCCTTCTCGAAGCGTGCGCCCGAGCCGATGGACGCCGAAGCGGCCGAAACGGCCCGCGCCGACGCCGCGGTCGCATCGGTCGATTGACCTGCTCAGCGGCCTAGGAGACCGTTCCCCGATGGACCCGCTCCACAGCCCTGCCCTTGACAGGCGGGGTGACGGACCCCCACTCTGACGTGACCATGCCCTCCCCTTCCCCCCTCCGACCGGTGCTCCGCGGGGTGCGCCGTGGGTAAGGCCCTCGTCATCGTCGAGTCACCGGCCAAGGCCCGCACCATCAGTGGCATGCTCGGTCCGGACTTCATCGTCGAATCGTCCGTCGGCCACATCCGGGACCTGCCGCGCGGTGCCGACGAGGTCCCGGCCGCGTTCAAGGGCGAGTCATGGGCGCGCCTCGGGGTGGACGTGGACAACGGCTTCAAGCCCCTCTATGTCATCTCAGCACCGAAGAAGTCTGTCGTGGCCAACCTCAAGAAGCTGTTGAAGGGCGCCGACGAGCTGTACCTCGCCACCGACGAGGACCGGGAGGGCGAGTCCATCGCGTGGCACCTCTCCGAAGTGCTGTCGCCGACCGTTCCCGTCAAGCGCATGGTGTTCCACGAGATCACGCCGGCGGCCATCGCACGCGCCGTCGACGAGTGGCGCGACCTCGATCGCCGACTGGTGGACGCGCAAGAGGCGCGCCGCATCCTCGACCGCCTCTACGGCTACGAGGTCTCGCCGGTGCTCTGGCGCAAGGTCATGCCGCGGCTCTCGGCCGGCCGGGTCCAGAGCGTGGCAACCCGGATGGTGGTCGAGCGGGAGCGGGCCAGGATGCGGTTCCGCTCCGCCACCTGGTGGGGGGTCGAGGGCACCTTCACCCGTGCCGCGTCCAGCTTCGGCGCCACGCTCGTGGCCCTCGGCGGCGAAACGGTCGCCACGGGCAAGGACTTCGACGAGCACGGTGAGCAGGCGGGCAGGGGCAGCGTGCGCGTCCTCGCCGAGGTGGAGGCGACGTCGGTCGCCGGCGCGCTCGACCGGCCGGGCCTTCACCGTCAGCGCGGTCACCGAGAGGCCGTTCCGGCGCTCGCCCGCCGCACCCTTCATGACCTCGACCCTGCAGCAGGAGGCGGGGCGCAAGCTGCGCTTCAGCGCCCAGCGCGCCATGCAGGTGGCCCAGCGCCTCTACGAGCAGGGTTTCATCACCTATATGCGCACCGACTCGACGACGCTCTCGGACCAGGCGCTCACGGCCGCCCGCACCCAGGCCCGCGAGATGTACGGCGATGCCTACGTGCCCGACGCGCCGCGGCGCTACGAGCGCAAGGTGAAGAACGCGCAGGAGGCGCACGAGGCCATCCGCCCGTCGGGTGAGACGTTCCGGACGCCGGATCAGGCGGCACGCGAGCTGTCGGGGGACGAGCTCCGCCTGTACGAGCTGATCTGGAAGCGCACGGTGGCCTGCCAGATGAACGACGCCACCGGAACGAGCGCGCAGGTCCGCCTGACGGCGCCGGTGCCCGAGGGCGTGGCCGCAGGGCAGGAAGCGGAGTTCTCGGCCAGCGGGCGGGTGATCGCCTTCCCGGGCTTCCTGCGCGCCTACGTCGAGGGCGAGGACGACCCGGAGGCCGAGCTGGCCGACCGCGAGGTCGTGCTGCCCACGCTGGCCGTGGGCGACGTCGTCGAGGGCGGTGGCTTCGAGCCGGGCGCGCACGCCACCCAGCCGCCCGCCCGTTACACCGAGGCGTCGCTCGTGAAGGCCATGGAGGAGCTCGGCGTCGGAAGGCCCTCCACGTACGCCAGCGTCATCGCAACCATCTTGGACCGGGGCTACGTCTGGAAGAAGGGGACGGCGCTCGTGCCGAGCTTCACGGCCTTCGCCGTGGTGGGCCTCCTCGAGCGCTACTTCGGGGACCTCGTCGACTACGGGTTCACGGCGTCGATGGAGGACGACCTCGACGAGATCGCCGCGGGTCGTGAGGAAGCGCTGCCCTGGCTGACCCGCTTCTACTTCGGCAGTGCGGTGCCGGGTGCGGCGAATGGAGACGGGGACGAGGTCGAGGCGGTCGGGCTCAAGGCCACCGTGGCGGCACACCTGAGCGAGATCGACGCCCGCGAGATCAATTCGATCCCGCTGGGCGACGGAGCCGGCGGCGAGCCCATCGTGGCCCGGGTCGGTCGCTACGGGCCCTACCTGCAGCGGGGGGAGGACCGCGCGTCCATTCCTGACGACATGGCCCCCGACGAGTTGACCATCGAGCGGGCGGAGGAGATCCTGGCGGCACCGTCCAACGACCGTGTCCTGGGCACCGACCCCGAGAGCGGGCTGGACGTGCAGGTCAAGGCGGGCCGCTTCGGGCCGTACGTCCAGGTGGGCGAGGTGACCGAGGGCGGGGAGAAGCCGCGCACCGCCTCCCTGTTCTCGTCCATGGAGCCGGCGACGCTGACGCTCGACCAGGCGCTCGAGCTCCTGCGCATACCCCGCACGGTCGGGACGGACCCCGAGACGGGCGAGGACGTCGTGGCGCACAACGGGAGGTTCGGGCCGTATCTCAAGCGCGGGTCCGACACGCGCAGCCTGACGAGCGAGGACCAGCTCCTCAGCGTGACGATGGACGAGGCGCGCGCACTCTTCGCGCAGCCCAAGCAGCGCCGGGGCAGGGCGGCGGCACCACCGCTGCGGGATCTCGGCACCGACCCGACCACGAACCTCCCGGTGGTGGTGAAGGAGGGGCGTTTCGGCCCCTACGTGACCGACGGCACCACCAACGCCAGTCTCCGCAAGGGTGATGTGGTCGAGTCGATCGACATGGACCGGGCCTCCGAGTTGCTGGCCGAGCGCCGCGCCGCCGGGCCGTCCAAGAAGAAGGGCGCCCGAAAGGCCGCCCCGGCCAAGAAGAAGGCGACGGCGAAGAAGGCCGCCGGGACCGCGAAGAAGGCCGGGGCAGGGAAGAAGAGCGCCGGGACGAAGAAGGCGGCGGGTGTGACCACTGCGGCGGCGACGCCGGAGCCTGCTGGTCCTGCGGCCATGAAGGCTGCGCCGACCGACCCCTTCTGACATGGTGGCCCGGGGCCGCCTGATCGCGCTCGAGGGCATCGACGGGTGTGGCAAGTCGACACAGGCCCGCGCCGTGGCCGGCGCGCTCGGGGCCCAGCTCACCCACGAGCCGGGGTCCACGCCGGTGGGCGCCCGGCTGCGCCAGCTCCTCCTGGCCCCTGATGCACCGCCGCTGTCGCCGCGGGCCGAGGCGCTGCTCATGACGGCGGACCGGGCCGAGCACGTGGCGCGGGTGATCGAGCCGGCGCTCGCGGCCGGTACATGGGTCGTCACCGACCGCTTCTCCGGGTCGACCATCGCCTACCAGGGCTACGGGCGCGGCCTCGATGTGGCGGCGCTGGCCGGGTTGGTGGCGTGGGCGACCGACGGGCTGACGGCCGACCTGTCCGTCCTGGTCGACGTCGGCGTCGAGGTGGCGGCGGCCCGGCTGGCTGCGGCGGGCGACCGAGGGGGCGCGGACAGGATGGAGCGGCTGGGCCCGGATTTCGCGTCCCGGGTCCGGCAGGGCTTCCTGGCCCAGGCGGCCGCGGACCCCGGACGATGGGTCGTCGTTGACGGCGAGACGGAGGTGGAGCCGTTGACGGCGCATATCGTGGCGTCCGTGCGCGAGCGGCTCGGTGACGCGCCGGCTGCGGACCGGTGAGGGAGGATCGCCCCGCGCCGGCGCTCTTCTCCGCTGTCGTGGCGCAGGAGGAGGCGGTGGCCGCGCTGCGGGCGGCGGCGGCCAATCCGGTCCACGCCTACCTCTTCCGCGGCCCGGCCGGCAACGGGGGCCTCGCGGCGGCGCACGGGTTTGCCGCCGCGCTGTTGTGCCCCGACGGAGGGTGCGGCGAATGCGCCACCTGCCGGGCCGCCCTGGCAGGGACGGACCCGGATCTGCACATCGTTCGCCGGAGCGGCGCGTCCATCTCCATCGCCGACGTCCGACAAGTCGTCGCGCTGGCCCAGCGGCGGCCGCTACACGCGGTGCGCCAGGTCATCGTCGTCCTCGACGTCCATCTCGCCGCCCTGCGTGCACCGGCCCTCTTGAAGACGCTCGAAGAGCCGCCGGGGGACACCGTCTTCGTGCTCCTGACGGACCAGATCATCCCCGAGCTGGTCACGGTGGCCAGCCGGTGCGTCGAGATCCCGTTCCCGCCGGTGCCGCGCGAGACCCTGGTGCGCTGGCTGGGCGGGTTGGGTGTGCCGCCGGACATGGCGGCAGTGGTGGCGGACAGCAGTGGGGGCAATCCCGAACGAGCCCGCGTCATGGTCGACGACCCCGACGTGGTGGCCCGGGTCGGACTGTGGACGTCGGTGCCCGAGGAGTTGACGGCGTCGGGCATGACGGCGGCGGGGCTCACCCGGCGCGTGCTCGAGTCCGCCGACCGCGCGGTGGAACCACTGCGCGCGGCACACGCACGGGAGATCGAGTCCTTGGCCGCGGCGGCCGCGGAGATGGGCGAGCGCGGCCTGCCCGGGCGCAAGGAGATCGTGGAACAGCATCAACGCGAGGAGCGCAGGTTCCGGACGGACGCGTTGCGGGCGGGACTCGGCGTCCTGGCCCGGGCCTACCGCGGCCGCGTGGTCGGCACGGCGTCGGGGGACACCCTCACGGTGGGCGACGAAGACGTGCGCAGCGCGGTGGCGGCCGTCGGCCTGATCACCGAGACGGCCGAGGCCCTGCCTCGCAACCCGAACGAGGCGCTGTTGCTGCAGTCCCTCTTCGTGCAGTTGGCGGCCCTGGCCGCGTGAGGGGTCCATGCCGGCGGGGAAGCGGGGCGGATGCGAGATCGGCAGCGTAGAGTCGCGCCCACACGCACACCGACTTGTCCACGGGGGAACGCGTGATGGCGGTTGTCTGTCCGGGTCACTCGTCGGCACAGGCGCACCATCGAAGGTTCGAGCACGTGCCTAGCATCTAGAGACCAGGGAAGCGGTCGGGAGGACTGGCATGTCGGGGACCGATTCTGCGAATGAGACGACCCTCGTGGCCATCCCCTTCGAGATCCGCGTCCTCGGCCCGGTCGAGATCGCCTGGAACGGCCGGCCCGTCGACATCGGCGGTGTGAAGGCAAGGGCGCTCGTCGCCCGCCTCCTCATCGACCGCGGCCTGGTCGTCTCGGTCGACCGCCTCGTGGACTCCCTGTCGGGAGACCACGACGGACACGGCGCCGAGATCGCGCTGCGGTCCACCATCTCGCGGGTGCGCAAACGACTGCGCGAGGCAGGCGTGCCGGGAGACACCATCGTCACCCGCGCCCCGGGGTACGTGCTGGACGTCCCCGCGGCGGTGACCGACGTCTTCCGATTCGAGCAACTGGTGGCCGAGGGCCGCCGCCAGCTGTCCCGCCGGCGCCCGAGCGAGTCCGCCCGCCTGCTCAAGGAGGCCGAGGAACTGTGGCGAGGACCGGCGTACAGCGAGGTGCGCGACGAGCCGTTCGCCCGCGCCGAGGCCCGCCGGCTCGAGGAGCTGCTCCTCTCGGCCGCTGAGACGAGGATCGATGCGGGCCTGACGATGGGCGACCACCAGGCCCTGGTCGGTGAGCTGGAGTCTCTGACCAGCGCCAACCCGCTGCGGGAGCGGCTGTGGTCGCAGCGCATGCTGGCGCTGTACCGCGGCGGCCGGCAGGCCGAGGCGCTGCGCGTCTTCCAGGACCTCCGCGCCATCCTGGTCGCCGAGCTGGGCATCGAGCCGGGCCAGGACGTCGCCTGGCTGGAGCACGCCATCCTCACCCAGGAGCCCGCGCTCCACTTCCCGGTCCCTCCCGAGCCCAGCTCCGGCGGTCCGGCCGAGGCACCGGCGGCGCGCCTCTGCTCCCCGCCATCGCGTCGGGGTGCCGGGCCACCAACAGGAGAGCCCGTTCGTCGGCCGCGAGCGCGAGTGCGACCTCCTGCGCGACTGGTGGTCATCGGTGCCCGACCGCGCGGGGCGCTTCCTGCTGGTCGACGGGGATCCCGGCATCGGGAAGACGCGCCTCGTCGTCGAGTTCGCGCACGCCGCTGAAGCGGACGGCACGATGGTGTTGTGGGGGCGTTGCGACGAGGACCACGTGGCACCCTTCCAGCCTTTTGCCGAGGCGCTCGGCCGCTACTTCCAGATGCTCTCGGCCGACTGGATCTCACGGATGCCGGACTGGCAGCTGACGGAGCTGTCGAGGCTGGTGCCCCGCCTGCGTGAGTTCGCACCTCCGCTCGAGGAGGGCAGCGGCGACCCCGAGAGCAGCCGCTTCCGATTCTTCGAGGCCGTCACGGCCACGCTGAACGAGCTTGCGGCCGCCGGCACCGTCCTCCTGGTCGTGGACAACCTGCACTGGGCGGACCAGCCGACACTCTTGTTGCTGCGGCACGTTCTGCGAAGCGCCGACGAAGGAAGGCTCGGCGTCATCGCGCTGTACAGCGACACGGAGGTACCGCTCACCCACCCCATCCGTTCGATGCTGGCGGACTGCCGGGCCTCGCACCCGGTCGAGACGGTGCACCTGCAGGGACTGAGCCCGACAGCGGTGGAGGCGCTGGCGGGCCATTGGCCGCATGCCCCCTCTGATCTCGTCCCGCAGCTCTGCCGGCTGACCGACGGCAACCCGCTCTTCCTCGACGAACTGCTCCGGCAGTCCGGGTGCCGCGGGGACGAGCAGGGCGACGAGAGTGACACTCCCGTCCCGACGAACCTCAGCCCCACCGAAGCCATCCGCGAGCTGGTGGCGCGGCGCGTCTCGCGGCTCCCCGAGGACGTGATCTACCTGCTGGAAGCAGCCGCCGTCGCGGGCCCGGAGTGCGAGGCGGGCATCGTGGCCGAGGCCGCCGGGCTCGCTCCCGACCGCCGGCTCGATGCCTTCGATCTGACCGAGGAGTCCCGCCTGCTCCGCCGCATCGGAGACGGGTTTCGCGACCGCTATGCCTTCAACCACGCCCTCGTGCGCGACGCGATCTACGGCGAGCTGCTGCGCGGACGCCGGGTGCGCTATCACCACAAGATCGCGGTCGCCACCGAGCGGGCGCACGCGAGCGACCTCGACCGCTACGTCAACGAGCTGGCGTACCACTTCTACATGGGCGCGGCGCTGGCCGACGGGGAGAAGGCGGCCCGCTACTGCCTCGCCGCAGGAGAGCAGGCGTTGCAGCTGCTCGCCTTCGAGGAGGCCGCGGGACACCTGTCCCGAAGCCTTGCGGCGGCCGAGCAGTTCGTCCCCCACGACCTGGCGGCTCGCTGCGACGCACTGGTGGCCCTGGCGGAGGCGCAGAGCCGGTCCGGCGACGCGGCCCGGGCCAACGCCAACTTCAAGGAGGCTGCCTCACTGGCGCGCACCGTGAGCGACGCCGGACGCCTGGCCACGGCGGGGCTGCGGGCCGTGCCGATGTCCTTCCACGGAATCGTGGCTGCGAACGAGGAGCACGTGCAACTGCTCGAGGAAGCTCGTGCCACGCTGACCCGGGACGACTCCCACCTGCGAACCATGGTGACGGCGCGGCTCGGGCTCGTCATCCTCGTCGGGCCCGGACCCGGCGTGCAGAAGCGATCGCTCACCCTCACTGCCGAGGCAGTCGCCATGGCCCGGCGCCTGGGCGATCGCAGCGCGCTCGGGTACGCGCTCAGCGCCCGGATGCACGCATTGTGGGGCATCGGGGCGGCGCCTGAGCGCTTGGCCACCGGGACGGAGCTGGGGGAGGTTGCGGCCGACATCGGCGACGAGCTCCTGGCCTTGCACGGCCACATGTGGCGCGTCCGTGGGCTTCTCGCGCAGGGTGACGTCGATGCCGTCAACGAGGAGATCGGGCGCTTCCGGGCGCGGGACTCCGGACCGGTCCATCCGCGCGAGGCCTCGTTCGGGCACAACGTCGCCGCCATGATGGCGCTCGTCGCGGGCGACTTCGAGGCGGCGCAGAGGTTTGGCGCGGCTGGCCATCGAGGTGGCAGCGGGCTACGACGACGAGGCGCTGACCTTCTTCGGGGGCCTCATGATGTGGACGTGGTGGCAGCGTGACGAGCTGGCCTCGCCCGAGAGCATGTCTCGGAAGGTGGCCGAGCAGGCCCCGCCCGACTACCCGGTGGTGCGGGCCGTCCGGGCGCTCGCCCACGCCGAATCGGGAGAGACCGAGAAGGCCCTTGCCGCGCTGCGCTCGCTCTCGGACCTCGGATGGATCAACGGGGCCGACGACAGGACCGAGGGTGTGTCCCTGGCTTTGGCGGCCGCAACCTGCAGCGTGGTGGGCGACGAGTCGGCCGACTTCGCGTTGCGCGTGTACGAGGAGATGCGCCCGTACGCGGGCACCGCCATCGTGACCCGGGCGCCGGCGACAGCATGCCTCGGCCCCGCCGACCAGTACCTCGGCCTGCTGGCAGGTGTCATGGGTGATCTGGCGCTGGCCGAGGTGCACTTCGAGGCTGCGCTGCGGCTGGCCCGCCGGATGGCGTCCGCACCGTTCGTGGCGGCGGCCGAGGTCGAGCTGGCCCGGACGCTGCGTCGGCGCGGCCGCGAGGGCGAGGGCGAGCGGACGGCGGTGCTCCTGCGCCACGCGGAGGAGTCGGCGTTGCGCATGGGGTTGTGGCGCATCGCGCGGCATGGCAGCCGAACCGGGCTGACGCCCGGTCAGTCGGTTGCGGTGTCGCCTCCGTTGTCGCGCTCTTCCAGCGCGGCTGCGAGCTGAGCGTCCACGTTGCGCAAGCGGCCGGCCATGCTCTTGAACAGGGCGTCGCGGAATCCCGGGATGTCGGCCATGGCTTCGAACTCGCGCGGTCCGATGATAAGCACTTCGAGGTCCGTCAGCGCCGTCACCGTCGCGTTGCGCGGTCCGGGGTTCAGCGCGGCCAGCTCGCCGAAGAAGTCGCCCGGGCCCAAGGTGTTCACCCGCCGGCCTTTTTGGGTCACCGCCACGGTGCCGGTCAGAACGAGGAAGAACTCCCGGCCCATCCGGCCCTCGCGGGCGAGGACCTCGCCTTGGCCGACCTGAATCCACTCGGCCAGGCGGGCCACCTCTCGCAGCTGGGCGTCCGTGCACTCGCGGAGCTGGCCGACGGCCTTCAGCCGCTCGACGGTGGACTGTCCTCCCTGGGTGGTTACCACTCGCACGTCCCTTCCACTGCGATGCAGCCCCCGCTGCAGCCCACAAGGGTACCGGTGACTCTGGGCCGGGGCGCTTGCAGGAGCGTTGCACCGTTGTTGCAGAGGGCCGCTGATCCCGACTCGCGGCCCCAGCGTCGAAAGAGCCTGGTCAGGCTCGCCCGCGACCTCCGGTCAGCGGGCAAAGGGGGTTCCCCTGGCCGTGTCTCGCGTACACTGGCTCACCGTCGTCCGGCCCGGCGCCGCGGATCCCCGCCGAGGTCAGGTCGTCGCGGCTGCCTGGGTAGCTCAGTCGGTAGAGCAGCGCACTCGTAATGCGCAGGTCAGGAGTTCGAATCTCCTCTCAGGCTCCACAGGGGTGTGAGGTCGCGGGCAGCGCCGACACCTCCTGCCGGGGCCCGAGCCGAAGAACCAGAGGGCCGAGCACCTGGCAGGATCGTGCGGTGGCCGGCAGCCCAACGCTGATCGTCGCGCGTGGACGGCTGGAGGCGGCCGAACTGGCCCTGGCCGCCGTCATGGCGGGCCTCACTGTGGTGATTGCGATTATCGGGTCACTGGTGCCACACGCGGGTGCCGTCGGGGTCCTCGGTGCCGTTCCCCTCGCGATCGTCGCGCAGCGGTATCGGCTCCGACCCCTCGTGGCGGGTGCCTTCGCCGCAGGGGCCGTCGGGTTCATGGTGGCCGGCTTCGGACCGGTGGTGCTGGTCATCGTGTGCGCCACCGTCGGGGCCGTCGTCGGTGACCTCAAGAGGCGGCAGCGCGGGACGCCGTGGGTCGTCGGCGCCGCCTGCATCGTCGCCCCGGCCTTCGGGGCTCTTGCGGTCGGGTTCCTCGCGCTCTTCGCGTCGGCGCGCCGGCTGGCGTTCGAGCAGGTCCAGATCGCCACCAAGGGATACACCCGCTTCCTCCGACACGTTTCGCTCGGTTCGCTCGCCACGTGGTGGAGCCATGCCGTCGATGTGATGCTGGCGCACTGGTGGCTGACCGTCGGGCTCCTCGTCGCCCTCGGCGTCGCGTGTGTCATGGCGACGGCGTGGATCTGTCTCGGCGCGGTCCTGACTCGGCTCGCCTGGGTATCGACCGTCGACCGGCTGTCCCTCGTCGCGCCCGCGGCCGACAAGGAGCCCGAGCCGGTCGCGCCGCTCCCACTGCACCTCTCAGGCGTCTCCTACCGCTATCCGCGGGCCGATCACGACGCGTTGCGCGCGAATCGACCTCACCCTCGGGCGCGGCGAGTTCGTCGCTGTCGTGGGCCCGAACGGGTCGGGAAAGTCGACGCTGGCCCGGCTTCTGGCCGGCGTTCCTCCGACGGGCGGCCGCCTCGACCGGCCGGGGTCGACCGGCCTCGGTCAGCCGGGCGGTGTCGCGCTGGTGGCCCAGCGGCCCGAGTCCCAGATCCTCGGCGTCCGGGTCGACGACGACGTCGTCTGGGGACTGCCCGAATCCGAGCGTCCGGACGTGGCGTCGCTGCTCGCCACGGTGGGGTTGGGAGGCATGGAGGGTCGCGAGACATCGACGCTGTCGGGAGGCGAGCTCCAGAGGCTGGCGGTCGCCGGCGCGCTGGCACACCGGCCGGCGCTGCTGGTCTCCGACGAGTCCACGGCGATGATCGATCCCGCGGGAAGCGCCGCCCTGATGGAGGTCCTGCGGCGCCTGCCGTCGCAATTCTCCATGACGGTTGTCCACGTCACGCACCGGGAGGCCGAGGCGGCGATCGCCGACCGCGTGATCCGCCTCGAGCGCGGATCGCAGGTTTCGCGTCCCACCGGGTCGGCGCCAGCCCGGGTGCGCGAGCGGGCGGCGGCCCCAAATGGGCGCCTCGACGGGCGCGCCCTCGTTCGCCGGCCCGGGATGCCGGGCCGCGGCCCGCGCCGATGCGTCTTGCGGGCGCGGGGCGTGAGCCACACCTATGCGCCCGGGACGCCGTGGGCGCAGCCGGCGCTGCGCGAGGTCGACCTCTCGATCGGCGAGGGAGATGGCGTCCTCGTCGTCGGAGAGAACGGATCGGGCAAGACCACGTTGGCCTGGGCGCTCGCCGGGTTGTTGAAACCGACCACCGGTGTGTGCGAACTGGACGACGAGCCGGTCGTCCGCCAGGTGGGGCGGGTGGCGCTGGCCTTCCAACATGCCCGGCTGCAGCTCCAGCGACCGACGCTGCTATCGGACGTCCGCGCCGCCAGCGGGGCCGGCCGGGCGGAGGCCGAGAAGGCGCTGGCGCTGGTCGGTCTCGATCCGGAGCGCCTCGGTCTACGGCCCGTGGAGCAATTGAGCGGTGGGCAGGTGCGCCGCGCTGCCCTGGCCGGGCTGCTGGCCCGTCAGCCGAGGGTGCTGATCCTGGACGAGCCGCTGGCGGGCCTCGACGAGGAAGGCCGTGCCGGCATGCTCGACCTCATGACCGGACTGCGCAACGAGGGACGCACCCTGGTCGTGATTACCCATGACCTCGACGAGCTCGGCCAGGTTTGCCCGACGACCATCGAGCTCGTCGGTGGACGTGTCGTGCCACCACCCGCGGGACGGTCGACACCGACCCTCGATGACGTGGCGGTCACCTGATGGGCAGCGGCGTGCCGACGACACGGCCAACGCGGCGCCGGTCTCGACAGCCTGGGACCCTGTACGTGCTTCGGCTCGTCCCCGGCACCAGCCAGATGCACCGGTTGTGGGCCGGGACCAAGGTCTTGTGCGTGGTGGCGATCGTCGTGACCCTGACCCTGGTTCCGAGCTGGCCCTGCATCGCGCTGTTCGCCTCGCTGGACCTTGTGGCGGCGACGTTCGCGAAGGTCCCGCGCACCGTCGTGCCGCGGCTCCCGGCCTGGTTCTGGGTGTCCCTGTTGATCGGTGCCCTGCTCGCATTGGCGGCGGGTCGCCCGCCGACGCTCGTCCTCGGGTCCTTCCATGTCGGTCTCGGGTCACTCCTGACGTTCCTGCGGGCTGTCGCCTTCGGGGTCGTCCTCCTGGCGTCGTCGGCCGTCGTGGCCTGGACGACACCGCTGGGCGATCTCGCTCCCGCGCTGAGCCGGATGGGAGCCCCCCTGCGCAAGCTGCGGGTGCCGGTCGACGAGTTGGCGGCCACCGTGGCCCTGTGCGTCCGTTGCCTGCCGCTGCTGGCCGACGAGATGCGCACCCTGCTCGCGGCGAGGCGGCTGCGGCACCCTCGTTACGGTCGGTCGGTCACCGAGGACTCCGTGGGCGGTGACGGAGCGGTTCGGCACGCGACGAAGTTCAGACAGACGATGCAGCGCGTCGTGGCAGAACCGGCCGATCTCCTCGGCGCATCCCTCGCCGTGTCCATGCGGCGGGCCGGCGAGCTCGGCGAGGCGATCACGGCCCGGGGTGGGGTGTCGGCCGGCGTCGGGAGCCGGCCCGGACCCGCAGTCCGTGACGCCGTCGCGGGAGCCGTGGTGGTGGCGGCGTGCGTCGCCGCCCTCGCTCTGCACTTCGGCTAGGCCCGGCGTGCACGCCGATGCTGGGCGCGGACTGGCTGGTGGCGAGCGACGGCGGATCGGCGAAGCTCAGCCGGGCGAGTCCATGGCCCGCAGCGCGGCGGCGAGCTCGTTGCGTAGGTGCCGCGGACCCGATTCCCGGTACAGGGGACCCGTGCCGTCAGCCAGGAGGTTCCTGATCCGGGCCACGCCGCGCACATCGACCGGGCCGGGTCCGGCGAGGCGGCCGGCGACTGCCGACAGCTCGGCGCGCGCCAGCGAAATCGCCTGGTGGGCGAGCGGGACCCTCGACCGCCTCGACGCAGGAGTCTCCGAGGCCGCGTCGATCTCGGTGAGGGTCTGCCCCAACACCCGGCGCTGCTCGGGCCGGCACAGGTACCGGGCATGGACCGCGAGGGCGACGCTCGACTCGGGGGATGCGCCGGCTGCGAGGTCCCGGTCGAGCGCCGGTCTCCGCAGGCGGGCCACGAGGCGGTCCCGCACCCTCACGCGCCGCAGGCCGAGAACGGTGTCCTGCTCGAGCACCACGATCAACGGTGTGCCCGTGTGGCTTGCCAGCGTGACCATCAAAGCCATTATGACCGTCATGCCATGACCGGTCAAGCATATTTACAAGTCACTCCGGCTATCATGGACGGATGGCTCTCCCAGCCTGGGTCCCGGACACCGAGACCAAACCCGCGCCGATGCCGCTCCTGCTCGTGCAGTCCTTCGTGAACACCTGGGAGGCCGACGCGGGAACGGACCTGCTGGGCGATCCCGATGCCGCCTCCCGGTGGCTGCACGGAGCGGGGCTCCTCGACCGGCCTGCCGCGGACGAGGCCGACGCGGCGGCGGCGCGCGCGGTGCGGGAGTGCATCCGCGCCATGCTCGTGCACAACGGCGGCGGCCCTGCCCCCGGGCCCTCGGCGCTCCAGGCGCTGCGTGTGCTCGCAGAGGGGTGCCGGTTCCTTCCCATCGTCTGGGCTCCCGGGACGGTGGAGGTGGAGCCCGACGCGGGGGCGGGGATGCCCTGGGTGGCGCGGCTCCTGCTGATCATCCGGGACGCACAGGGCGACGGGACCTGGTCCCGGCTGAAGGCATGCCGGAATCCCGACTGCCGATGGGCCTACTACGACCGTTCGCATGCGGGTCGCGGCGCGTGGTGCGACATGGCGGTGTGCGGCAACCGGATCAAGAACCGCAACCTCCGCTCGCGCCGCTCGCGCCGCTCGGGCGCGGCGGCGCGGCCCACGGCAGGGCCGGCCCCCACCTGATGGCCGCTACCGTCCGGGCCACCGTCGCCGACAAGGTCGGGACGCTCGCGCTCGACAACGGCGCCAAGCGGAACGCGCTGGGCGCCGGAACAGTCGAGGAACTGTTGCGGGCGCTGAGCGGCTTCGAGCGTCGCGGCGTCCGCGCCGTGGTCATCCGGACCGCCGCCCCGGCCGAGGTGTGGTCCGCCGGCCACGACATCGACGAGCTCCCCGTGCGCGGCGTCGACCCGCTGCCGTTCGCCGATCCGCTCGAAGAGTTGCTGCGGGCGGTCCGTGGGTACCCCGGAGCGGTCATCGCCATGGTGCACGGGACGGTGTGGGGTGGCGCGTGCGACCTCGTCCTGAACTGCGACCTGGTGATCGCCGACGAGACCGCCGCCTTCGCGGTGACCCCGGCCCGCCTGGGCCTGCCGTACTCGGCGTCGGGGATCCAGTACTTCTTGGCCCGGCTCCCGCTCAACGTGGTGAACGAGCTCATCATGACGGCCGACCTCATTCCGGCCGAGCGCGCCTACGACGTTGGGATCCTGAACCACCTGGTGGCGGTCGACGACCTGGAGGAGCGCGCCTACGAGTTGGCGCGGCGGGTGCGGAGCCGATCGGGCGAGGCGATCCGCGCCTACAAGCTCCAGGCCACCACGTTCGTGCGTGCCGTCGCCCTGTCGGCGCAGGATTCCCAGTGGATCAACCAGCTGCGACACGACGTCTACTCGGGCGACGACTATGCGGAAGGCATCGCGGCGTTCCACGAGAAGCGGCCGCCGGAGTTCGCGTGAGAGCAAGTCGCCTGGCACGAAAGGACGTCCTCACGCACGAGTTGTGACCCCGAGGGCCCACCGTTATGCTGCCGCCCGAGCGAAGGCGCGAGCGAGCCCGAACTGCTCCACATTGGCGATAGACGACGACTGCCGGGCGGGCGACAGGACCACCAAGGAGATCGTGTCATGAGGCTCACCAGAACCCGCATGCTGTTCGCCGGTGCCATCGGCGCCGCTGCGGTGGCGATACCGATCTCCGTGCCGTTCGCGGCCACCCAGCTCGGTGGTGGCGTCGCGTCGCCGTCGACACCGGTGCCGCCCGACGTCCTCACCTACAACCAGACGACGACGACCGCCGGCACGTACGTCCAGTACGTCCCCGCGGGCAACACCGCCGGCGCCACGACCCAAACCGTGACCCCGAGCGGCAAGTGCGGCACTCCCACGGTCACGGGGGCACCGCTCCTGGCGTTGGCCGGCGTCCTGTACCCGCCCGACGCCGACACCCCCCCCGGTTCGCCTGACACCGACGACTACAGCGGCACCCCGGGCCCGGCGACGGTGGGCTCCTCGCATCAACGCACCGGTGTGTGTGCCGTCGGACCCGCCAACCAAATCGACAACTCGCCCGGACGCGGACAAGAGGCCCTCGACGTCTCGGTCGGGGCCAACTCGGTCATGGGCACCAACCGGATCTTCTCCGACGCCCGCATCACTCTGCTGGCGGGCGAGGAGGTCTGGGAGGACTGGGGGCCCAAGACCATCCCCGTGCAGCTCGTCGAGTCGCTCGCCGGTAGCCAGGTCGCCTCGCAGGCCTGCACGATCTCGGGCGACGACGAGACGCCCACGGTCGTCGACACGAACACGAACGCTGCGTGCACCGGGACGACCGCGCTCCGTGGGTTCGACACGGTCCAGATCGAGGTGCCGAACGACGGCACCGGCGTCTCGGTCGTGGGCACCTCGACGTTCACACTGGCCCCCCAGGTCTGCGGCGGCCAGTCGATCACCTCCACCGGGCCGATCACGGCGACCCTCAAGATCGCTTCGGACGGCGGATGCCAGTCCTACACGTCGTTCACCTCGAGCACCAACGGGGCGAACCAGAACCTGCTCACCTACGACGAGTACTCCCCCGGGACGACGGTGCCCTTCACGTTCGTCATCCCGTGGGCGAACCAGGTGGAGTGCCAGCCGGGCAACGACCCGACCGTGAACAACACGACGACGCCGCTGCCTCAGTGCGCGCCGACGCAGATCTCCCTCGACGGGGTGACCTACACCGATCAGACCTACTGCGCCGTGGCCACCGCGACACAACCGCTCTGCACGGTGGACAAGACCTACAACTACGTCCTGGGCACCGACGGGGTGACCACCTACACGCAGATCAACGAGACCTGGAGCGGCCTCGTCGACTGGGTCGTGAGGCACTAGGCCCGCTCAGGACGCGGCGAGCATGGGGATCCTCACCACCCCGAGGTCCTCGGCCAGTCGTGTGACCTCGTCCGGGTCCGTCGCGCAACCGGTCATCTCGGCCTGCAGCTCCACGTCCATGCCGAGGAGCTCCACCAGGGAGCGCACCACGAGCACCTCGTAGGCCGCGCCGAGTCTCTCGGCGCGCCGGAGGAAGCTCGCGAGACGGACGCGCACCGTCGAGAGCTCACCCGCGGCGGCGGCGGCCACCAGCTCGACGCGGTCGACGAGCGCGCTCAGCGGCGTCTCCCCCACGTCGCGCTCGAGCTTCCGTGCCGTCGACAGTTCCCCTTGGGCCTCGGCGAGCCGGCCCCCGTACACCAGCACCTCGGCCAGGCGGGCACGGGCCTCGAGCGACTCAATGTGCGATCCGATCTCGTCGAAGGTCGCCGCCGCCGAGCGGACCATGGCCAGCCCTGCATCGAGGTCACCGAGGAAGACGAGGGCCCGCCCGAGTTGCATGGACGCCGCGGCCGACATCATCCGGTAGCCGAAGGACTCCAGTTCACGTCGGGCCGGGGCCAGCACCGCCACCGCCTCTTCCAGGCGTCCCTGGTTCACCCGCAGCTCTCCGAGGTTGACCCGCGACATGGCGGCGCCGGCGACGTCACCCACCGTCATCGATGCCTCGGCGGAGCGCTCGACGTACTCGGCCGCTCGGTCCCACTGCGACGCAAAGAACGCCACGGCGGCGATGTTGCTCAACGCTATGGCGACCTGCACTTCGTCGCCGAGTTTCTCGTACAGCCCGAGGACGCGATCCATGTTCGTCGCGTCCTCGGGGTGCCCGGCACGCAGGCGACACGAGTTGAACACCTCGAGCGACAGGGCAAGGGCGCGCGCGTCGCCCGCCCTTTCGGCCTCGCCGATCGCCACCTGTGCGCATTCGAGCCCCTCCGTCAGCCGACCCTGCCGCTCGCGGACACTGGCCTCTTCGGCCAGGAGTAGCGCGCGCTGGCCGGCGGTGCGGGGCCCGAGGTGCTCGAGCTCCACCCGCCCGGCCCGCAGCTGGCGGATCGCGGCCGACGGCCGCCCCAGGTACTCGCTGCGGAGGTGGGCCCGCCGGTAGGCCATCTGCGCGCGCAGCGTGTGGTCGCCCGGCGACGCCAGCGTCGCCTGTCGGTACGCCGCGTCGGCGCGCTCGTACTCGCCGAGCAGCTCGAGGGTGCGCCCCAGGTCCGCGAACACGGTGGCCAGGGCGCGGCCCGGGGTGTCGCCCAGCCGGCGGGCCGCCGTCACGGCGCGCTCGAGGTGGACGGCGACTTCGCCGGGGGCGTGGGCCCGCTGCGCGACCTGCGCCGCCCGCCGTGCATAGCGCCAGGTCCGCTTCCAGTCCTGGGCGGCCAGGAAGTGCCGGGACAGCAGTGGGACGACGGCATCGTCGGCGGCGTCCCGCTCGAGCGCGCGACCAACGGCGCGGTGCAGACTCAGGCGTTGGCGGAAGGGCAGGCTCTGGTAGGCCGCCTCCTGGAGCAGCGCGTGGCGGAAGCGGATCCGCCGGCCTCCTTCCTCGGCCAAGAGCTGCGACGCGAGCTCGCTGAGCGGGTCGGCTCCCACCTCCACCGGCTCGGCCGCCAGCAGCTGGTCGAGCAGTGGACGCTCGAACGACCGGCCCAGCACCGAGGCCAGGCGCAAAATGCGCCGCGGTGTCACCGGGAGCGCGTCGATCTCGCGCATCGCCACGGCGTCGAGCGTGTCGGGCAACGAGTCGACGTTCGTCGTCCCGACGATGCGGAGCAGTTCCTCCAAGAAGAGCGGGTTGCCGCCGGCCCGGGCGACGACCACCTCGCGCTCGTGCGGGCGCAGGGGCGCCGTGTCCGTGGCGGCCTCGAGTAGTTCCCGGGTCACGTCGTCGGTCAAGAGGGCCAGCGGCAGCCTGGTCCCGGGATCCGCGGGCTCGAACCCGTCGGCGACGTCGGGACGGCGGGTGATGCAGACGAGCCAGTGCTGCGTTCCCGCCGCGATGCAGAGACGGGCACAGATCTCCGACGTCGTCTCGTCGAACCAATGGGCGTCCTCGGCGACGATCACGAGCGGGGTCGAGCACGTGCCATGGATCACGCGGACGACGAGATCGGCGATGCGATGCCGGACGAACTCCTCGGAGATGGCCTCGCTCTCCGGGGTGGGCGGGACGTCAGCGTCCACGACGGGAGCGAGCAGCGGCGCCAACGGGAGCAGCTGGTCGTCGAGGGCGGAGATCGCCGCCAGGAGCTGGCGGCCCGCCTCGCCGCGGTCGCGCGCCTCGATACCGAGGACGGTGCGCATCACCGGGCGCAACGGCTGGTACGGGATCCCGCGGTTGTGCGGCTCGCCTTGGAGCAGCAGCACCTGGGCCGGGGTCGCCGCCCGCAGGAATTCGGCCACCAGCCGCGTCTTGCCGACACCGCGGTCAGCGCCGATAAGGACGGTCCCCCCGCTGTCGGACCTCGCCGCATCGAAGGCGTGCAGGAGCGCCGTGAGCTCCTTGTCCCGGCCCCGGAACGGCAGGGTGCCGCCTGCGTCCCGTCTCGAGGCGGCCGCGGCGCCGACGCGGTAGGCCTGCACGGGCTCGGACCTCCCCTTCACCGAGAACAGTTCCAGCGCCTCGGTCGCGAAGTGCGTCCCCGCCTGGTCGAGCACGGTCGCCGTGGCGAGGAGCTCACCGGGCTGTGCCGCCGCCATGAGCCGTGCCGCCAGGTTGACCGTGTCCCCCATGACCGTGAACGTCCGCCGGTATTCGGTTCCGATGTCCCCGGCGAAGACGTGACCCCGGTTGACGCCGATCCGGACCGGCAGCGGGTGGGGCACCTCGGCGATCCGGCGGCAGGCGCGCAGGAGGCGCCCCTCGTCGTCCTCGAGCGTCACCGGGACGCCGGTGGCCAGGATGATCTTGCCACCGTCGGCGTCGATGTCCGAGGCCAGGAACGTGACCGCTTCGTGGTGCGCCGCGTCCTGGACCGAGCGCACGACCGCGTCCAGTGCCGCCGCGGTACGGTCCGGCCCGTCCGAGGCCAGCAGGTCGTCGACTCCCGAGAACTTGATGAAGCCGACGCTGGCCATCCGGTGCTCCGACTCGCCGACCCGCGGGCCGAGCCGGGCGCGCAGCGCGACGGGGACGCATGCGCCGACGGCGGCGGCGGGCACCGGACGGGCGGCTCTGGGCCCGGGCCCGTCGTCGGCGTCCACGCGGCGCCAACGCAGGAGGTGGCCGCCGCCTGTGGCGGCGCCGACGGCCCCCGCCGGCAGGCGCTCTGCCGTGTCCCCGCTGAGCACGATCTCGCCGGGGCCGGCCGTCTGCTCCATCCGGGTGGTGGCCGTCGCCGCCGGCCCGGTGACGATCAGCTCCAGATGGGTGCCGCCGACACGGAAGAGGTGGAAGGTCCCGCTGTGGATCCCGACGGACATCCTCAGACTGACCCGCCCCACCGACGTCGGCAGGGTCCTGGCTTCGCGCAGGGCGGCCCGCATGGCGACTGCGCCCTGCGCGGCCAGGGTGGCGTGGTCGTCACCGGTGAAGGCCAGGAGGAGGGCGTCGCCGCCGAACTTCAAGAGCGCGCCACCCTTGCCGTACGCGACCTCGAGCATGCGGGAGAACACGTGGTTGAGGACCTCGGTCAGCTCCTCGGCGCCGATGCGGCCGCGCCGCGCCAGCCGTTCCGAGAGCGCCGTGAAACCCGAGATGTCGACGAAGCAGCAGGTCGCTTCGAGCTGGCGCCAGATGGCGCCGGGTGCGTCCAGGTCCCACTCCGCGGCGAGGCGCGGGACATACGGTTCGAGCCCGAGCTCCACCGCTGCCTTCGCCATCGCAACCAGCCTTGCATACGTCTTGGGCCGTCGGCGCGTGCCGCGATCCCGTCGGGCCCCTAACGCACCAGCGCGGCCAGCCCCAGTCCGAGGGGCGCCAGGAGCCACCCCCAGCGCACGGCGGCCACGACGACTTCCGACCGGTACCCGTAGAGCACCGCCAGCTGGATCGGTTGGAACGACGGCGCGCTGAGGGCGCTGAGGACGGCGACAACCGTGAGGGGTGTCGACCCGGCAACGGACGCCGCCGAGCGCGACGAGCAGGTAGTAGGCCACGCGCACGACGGTCAGCCCCGCCCAGCGACGGATGGCGTGCTGCGGCCGGGCCACCGACAGGTTGTGCGGGTGGACCACCGAGCCGGTGAACAGCGCCGCTCCGGAGAAGGCGAGCAGCGGGCCGGCCAGGACGAGGACGTCGGCCGTCCACGACGGCGCCGGGCCGGCGAGGTGGAGCGCCAGCCCGACCAGTGACGCCAGGATCGGGGACTGGTCGACCCACGAGGTGGCGCGGCGCTGGCGGAGCGGGGCGTCCCGGCGCATCAGGTGGACCTCGACCGCCCCCCAGGCGGTCGTGAGCACGTTGGCCAGGACGGCGATCATCGTCCCGGTCGATCCGGCGAACGCCGTGGCCGCCGGGACGACCCAGAAGCCGCTGTTGGGGCTGACGGCCCATGCCTCGAGCGCCACCTCGCCGACCCCGCGCCGGCCCCGGACGGCCATCGTGGCCCCGAGCATGAGCCAGAGGCCGGCGGCGAGGGCGAGGGGGCCCAGCAGCTCGGTGGCGGAGGTCAGGCGCCACGCCGCAACCAGCGACAGGGTCGCCGACGTGAGCAGGATCTGGGCCCGCAGCACGACGGGCCAGACCCGCTGCGTCCGCGCTCCGCCCTGCGCCGCACCCCATCCGAGCAGCCCACCCGCGATGAAGCAGACCAGGCTGAGCACACCGCGATTGTGGCTGGCGGGCCCTGGCCCGCCCGATTCGGGCGCTGGCCTGCCCAATTGACTCGCGACACCGACGGGATATTGTGCGCCGATGCACACTCAACGGATACGTGAGGTGCTAGCTGAGGCGATTGTCGGGCGTCATTTGCTATCGCACCCCTTTTATCGTCGCTGGGAATCGGGCTCCCTGTCGGAGAGCGAGCTGGCCTCGTATGCCGAGCAGTATCGGCACATCGAGCGGGCACTCCCCGGGACGCTGTCGGACATCGCGGGTGCCCTCCCGGAGGGCAGGGCACGTGACCTGGTGGAGGCGAACCTCGCGGACGAGCTCGGGTCCCCGGAGCCGCACGCCGAGCTCTTCGAGTCCTTCGCCAGTGCGACCGGTGCCGCACCCGACGTGCGGGCCACGCCGTCGACGGCGGCGCTGCTGGCGGTCGTGCGCACCACCGCGGCCAACGACCCCGCGGCCGCGCTGGCCATGGTCGCGGCCTACGAGGTCCAGGCGGCGGACATCGCCGGCTCCAAGTCCGACGGGCTGCGCCGCCACTACGGGTTCGACGAGGCGGGCACCCGCTTCTGGGACGTGCACCGTACGCAGGAGGCACAGCACGCCGGGTGGTCGATGGAGGCCCTGGCCGAGCTCGGGGCCGATCCCGACGTTGTCCTCGCAGCCGCCATCGTCTCGGCGGATTCGTGGTGGCTCTTCCTCACCGAGCGTGAGGAGCTGGCGCCCGCCGCGGGCGCACGGTGCTGAGGGCGCTCAGCTGAGCGTCCCGCACCGGGCGGCGGCCTCCGCGAAGGCGGTGGCGCGCTCCCTGTAGTCACGGAAGCGCCCGAAGCTGGGCGCGGCTGGCGAGAGCAGGACGATGCCTCCCGAGCGAGCCCAGCCGAACGCGGCCTCGACGGCCTCTTCGAGGCTCGCCGCATCGACCACCTCCACCCGGTGACCGGCGGCCTCACGCACCGCCGCCCCGATCCGCGGGCCGTTGTCTGGCATGGTGACGACGAGGGTCGGGGCCGTCCGCGCCGCGACGGCAAGGCCGAGGGGCGCGTAGTCCAGCCCGCGGTCGTGACCGCCGACGAGCAACGCGACGGGGTCGTCCTCGAAGGCGCGCAGTGCCGCCCGCGCCGGCAACACGTTCGTCGAGAGGCTGTCGTCGACGAACTCGACCCTTCCGACCGTTCCGAGCGAACGGCAACGGCTCGGCAGCCCTCCGAAGCCGAGGGCCGCGTCGGTGAGGCGGTCGCCGTCCGCCGCATCGGGGACCCCGAGGCCGGCGAGCACCGCGCGGGCGACGGACGCGTTCCTCGCGTTGTGCGGTCCCGGCAGTCCGAGCGCCGTCGACCACGCGGCATCCCGTTCGACGTCGGACGCCGTCACCCAACGCACGTGGGGCCCCAGGAGCGCGGCGTGCCCACGGAGCATGTCGTCCGAGCCGTCGGCCAGGGCCAGCGTGACGCCCGGCTTCGTGCACAACGAGAGCTTGTCGGCGTAGTAGCGCTCGACCGTTCCGTGCCAGTCGAGGTGATCAGGGGACAGGGAGGTCACGGCGACCACCCGGGGGCCGCGGCACAGATCGGGGACCTGGTAGCTCGATGTCTCGACGATCCAGTAGTCGGGCTCTTCCGCCGCGGGGTCCCACGGTGGCTGCCCGATGTTCCCTCCCGCCCGGGCGCGGTAGCCGAGCCGGGTCAAGAGGTGTACCGCCAGCGCGGTCGTGGTGCTCTTGCCCTTCGTGCCGGTGATGCAGGCGACGCGGGCCGGATCCGCCTCCTCCATGAACAGGCCGAGCCCACCGCAGACGGGCACACCCGCCGCCTCGAGCTGGGCCACCTCGGGGCGGTAGCGGCTGATGCCCGGGCTCTTCACCACCACGTCGCAGCGGAGCAGCGCGGCCAGACCCCCCGAACCCGTGGCGAGGACCTCGAGCCCGTCGAGGGAGGGCGAGTCCGGCGCATCGTCGACCAGGACCGGCGAGCGGCCCATGGACCCCAGGCGTCGGATGCTGGCCGTGCCCTCGACGCCCAGGCCCCAGACGCCGACGGACGCGTCAGCGAGCGCGGACCAGGAGATCGGCTGGCGCATAGCGATCCGGGATGCGGTGGGTGCCCCTCGGCGCGAGTTGCGCCGCGATGTCCGGGCCGGCTGCGGCTGGGGGCGCCGCGGTGGCCAACTCGGCCCGCAGCCGATGGAGGACCGCCGTGTCCGCCCGGTCCGCCCGCTCCGCCGTCAACAGCGCGGCGACCCGGCACTCCTCGGTGTCACCGACGCACTCGAACGGCCGCTCCTCGGCACCCAGCCCGAGGAGGGTACGGAACCGACCCTCGTTGGCGGCGTTCTCGAGAGGCTCGTTCCCGGCGAACACGACGGTCAGGTCGGAGCGCTCCATGAACGGTGCGAGCACGAGGTCGACGAAGCAGCACTTGTCGCACCGGCCGCACCAGTGGTCGAGGCGCCGCGCCGGGTCCTGGTGGAACGCGCGGTTGCAGCTGCGAAAGGCACCGTGGTACCGGGTGAGGTGGGCGAACCGCTCGGACACCCAGAGCTCGGTGCGCGGTCGGAGGTAGGAGAACACCGAGAGGCCGGGGCCCAGCGTGGCGAGGACGAGGTCCCCGAACCGGCGTTCGAACTCTTCGCCCTTGGACCACTGGTGGTTCACGGCGTGGCCGTCGTCGACCAGGGTGGGCACGGACGCCGACCACTCGTTGGAGAGCACCACGGCATCGCGGCGTTCGAGCACCGCGGCGACGACCGCCGCCGCGGTGATCACGGCGGTGACCGGCACGTGCCCGTTGAGAAACCCGAGCTCGTCCGAGCGGCGGACCAGGGGATCGATCTCGCGGGCGATGCGGGTGACCGGTAGGCCGGTCACGGCTGCCGCGTCCTCAATGGCGGCAAAGCGGTCGCCCGGCGGCGCAACGACGCACAGGACGGCACCTGGGTGGTCGGCCGAGAGCGACTCCACCGTCACGATGGAGTCGATGCCGCCGCCGAAGGGGATGAGGGGCCGGCCCGGCTCCGGCTCGTAGGGCGCCGGCGTGGTGGATGCGGTCTCGGGCCCCGACACGCCAAGGCCGCGCAGGTCCAGCCCGTTGCGGTAGGCGAACTCGGCGAGACCACCGCGGTAGTAGTCGGTGAGGAAGCCCCGTTCCCCGGGCGTGCTGGGCAGGTCCAGCTCGATGTGCGGCGCAGCCGTCGTCTTGTAGTACGACACGCCCGCCAGCAGGTAGAGGAGGCGCACGGCGGCACGGACCGCGGGGTCGTCCCAGTCACCCCCCGCTCCGAATGTGAAGCGCTCCGTGAAGGCGCGGGAGGCGGTCGCGTAGCGGCAGGTCACGACCGAACGTGCCGGGTCGATCGCGAAACCGTCGTAGCGGAATTGGTCGGGGGAGGGCATCGCAGGTGGGTCGCCCGGCCGTCCGGGCCTTCCCATGCTACGGCGCCGCCGGCCCGGGACCGGTCTCAGTCCAAGAGCCGCGCCAGCAGGCCGAACCTCCCGCAGGGTCGTTCGGCACGATCCGAGAAGTAGGCATCGTCGTCCGTCGTCGCACCGCTGCCGACGATGCGCTCGGCGCGGACGCCCTGCGCGAGCAGCTGTTGGCGGTTGGCGAGGTCCAGGTCGACCAGCCAACGGCCGGGGCCGTCGGGCCGCGCCACGGCGGGCTCGAGCGGCGCGGGGCGCACGCGCGCGGCCAGTGCGTGGGCCACGTCGTCGGAGACCTGGTAGCGCGCCGGATGGACGGCCGGACCGAGGAACGCAACCACCCGGTCGGGGCGGGCACCGCTGTCCTCCATGGCGGCCAGCGCCTCGCCCACCGCCCCGGCCGCCGTCCCGCGCCAGCCGGCGTGGACGGCGGCGAGCACGCGCGCGGTCGGATCGACCAGGGCGAGGGGGACGCAGTCGGCGACGAGGATGACCAGGGTGAGGCCGGACGACGCCGTCACGAGGATGTCGGTCTCGGGTACGGCGTCGTCCTCGGCGGCCACGCCCCGCCCGCCGTCCTGCCGGCCGACGAGCGCCGCCCCGGCACCGTGGACCTGCCGGGCGAAGACCATGGTGTCGAGGCTGACGTCGAACGCGGTTGCCGCCCGCGCCCGGTTCGCCGTCACGTTGGCGGGCTGGTCGCCCACGTGCAGCCCGAGGTTGAGCGTGGCGTAGGGCGGTGGCGACACCCCGCCGTACCGGGTGGTCACGGCGACGGCGGCCCCGAATTGGGCCGCCTGGTCCCAGGGGACCAGGGGAGCGGCGGGGAGCCGGGGCACGGCCCGCGACCCTACCGAGCACGCCGCCGTCCGCTGTGGCCGGCCGGTCCTGCCCGCTAGGACGCCTCGACCTCGTCCCACACGGTGGTGGGCACGACCGACAGCAGCGGCCGGCCCCGGCGTCGCGGGGCGGAATGCTGCAGTTCGGCGAAGCCGTACAGCTCGGCGGTGTCCGTGCTCGCGTCGGTGGCGTGATCGGACGAACCGGTCGTCGCGGCCCGAGGTTCGCGGACGGCGAGGACCGCGGCGAGGGACCGGCCCGCATCGAGCGCCTCGAAGAGCACGCGGATTGACTCGAGGGAGAAGCCCTCCTCCTGGAGCCCGAGGATGGCGGCCAGGCGGTCCCGGTGCCGGGCGCCGTAGAGCCCTGTCCGTCCCTGCAGCTCGGGGTGGGGCAGCAGGCCGAGGGTCTGGAACGACCGGATGCGCCGGGTTGTCGTCCCCGTCGCCGCGGCCAGCTCGTCGATGGTCATGGCGGTCGGTCCCTTCGTGCCCACTTGACAAGTATGACATAAATTCATGTAACATCAAATAGCGTCAGAACGATGTGGAGCGAGGTGCGAGCGATGGGACTGAATCTCGATGCGGTGGGGGCGACCTCCGAGCCCACCGAGCGGTCGTGGGACCACAAGGATGCCCTTCTGTACGCGCTCGGCGTCGGGGCGGGCGCGCTCGACCCGACCGGGTTCGAGCTCGACCTGACCACCGAGAACTCGGTCGGGCTCGCTCAGCGGGTCCTGCCCACCTTCACCACGATCGTCGGGCAGGGCGGGGGCGCCATGGCTTCCATCGGTGAGTTCGACCCGGCCATGCTGGTCCACGGCGAGCAAGCCATCCGGCTGCACGGCGAGATCCCGACCAAAGGAACCGTGTCGATCACGACGAGGGTGGCCGGGATGTACGACAAGGGCACTGCCGGCCTCGTGGTCCTCGAGAGCGAATCGCGCCACGCCGACAGCGGGGAGCTGGCCTTCACCAACCGCTCCTCCCTCTTCATCCGGGGCGCCGGCGGCTTCGGCGGCCCGCGGAACCCCGAGGGGGACGAAGAGAGCGCGGGCAGCCGAGCCACTGCCCACCCGCGAGCCCGACGAGGTGGTGGCCTACGCCACGCGGCCCGACCAGGCTCTGCTCTACCGCTTGTCCGGTGACCGCAACCCGCTGCACTCGGACCCGACCTTCGCCAAGCGGGCCGGCTTCGACCGCCCGATCCTGCACGGGCTGTGCACCTACGGCTTCACCGGTCGGGCCATTCTCCACACGGTGTGCGGCTCGGACCCGGCGCGCTTCGGTGCCATGCGGGCCCGCTTCTCCAAGCCGACCATGCCGGGTGACACCCTGACGATCTCGGTGTGGGACATCGGCGAGACCGTGCCGGGCGCCTACCGGTTCCGCACGGAGACCCAGCGGGGCGAGACGGTGATCGACGCCGGGCTGTTCCAGCTGGCCTGAGCGGCCGGATCGTCGTGCTCAGCCGCGGCAGTCCGCGCAGACGCCGAAGATCTCGACCGTGTGGGTGACGTCGGTGTAGCCGAGGGCCGACGCGGTCGCCTCGGCCCAGCGCTCCAGGTCCGGGAGCTCCACCTCCGTGCCACGCCCGCACGTCCGGCAGACCACGTGGTGATGGTGGGCCTCGGAGTGGCAGCGGCGGTAGACGAGCTCGCCGTCGGCCGTCTGCAGCGCATCGAGGCGGCCCTCGTCGGTCAGGAGGGCCAGGTGCCGGTAGACCGTCGTCAGCCCGACCGTCTCGCCCGAGGCACGCAGCTCGGCGTGGATGTCCTGGGCGCTGCGGAAGTGGTCCGAGCCGAGCACGACGTTGAGCACTGCGTCGCCCTGCCGGGTCCGGCGCGAACCGTGTGCCGAGTGGTCGCTGAGCTCAGCCACTGCTCAACTCTGCCAGGTCCGGGGCCACCGACCGCCGCCTCCGCCGCGCCGTCACGGCGGGACCGACCAGCCGGGCCACCACGTAGAAGGCGAAGCTGAGGGCGACGATCAGCACACTGGGCTTGACGCTGGCGAACTGGAAGCTGAGCAGCAGCCCGCCGTCCGCGGCCACCACTGCCATGGTGATCGACAGCAGCGTGACCACGAGTGGGTTGGCGCTCAGGCGCTGTGCGGCCGCCGCCGGTGTGATGGCCAGGCTGAGCACCAGCAGCGTGCCCACGATCTGCGCCGCCTCCGTCACTGTCACCGCGAGCACGAAGAGGAAGACGACGCCGAGCAGCCCGGTGCGCACGCCGCGCGCCTGGGCCACGTCCGGGTCGACCGACGCGAACAGCAGCGGGCGCCAGATGGCCGTGAGGACCAGCGCGACGACCACCGCGATCAGGCCGAGGAGGAGGATCTGGCTCGAGCTGATGCCGAAGATGTTGCCAAAGAGGATGTTCAGGGCCTCGCTGGCGTACCCGTGGTAGTAGCCGAGGAGGAAGACGCCCAGGCCGAGGCCGGCGGCCAGGATGACGCCGATGCTCGAGTCGCGTTCCGAGGCGCGCTGCCCGAGGATGCCGATCAACGTGGCGACCACGAGGGCGCCGACCAGCGCGCCGGCGAGCGGGTTGTCGGCGACGAGCAGGCCGGCGACGGCGCCGGTGAACGCGAGCTCGCTCGTGCCGTGAACGGCGAAGGACATCGTGCGCGTGATGACGAAGGGGCCGATGAGGCCGCAGCTGATCGCCACGAGGAACGCCGCCTCCAGCGCGTGCTGCGCGAAGGGGAACTGGAGGTAGTACCCGATGCCCATCAGTCGCGCGTGCCCGCCTTCGTGGTGGGCGTGGGCGCCGGGCTCGGTCGGCAGCTCGTCCTCGGCGCTGACGACGAGGTAGCGGTCGCGTACCTTGACCACGTCGACCCCGATCCCGTAGAGGTCGCTGAGGCGCTCGCTGGTCAGGATCTCGGCGGGGGTGCCGATGGCCCAGCGCCCGTGCACGAGGTACAGGATGCGGTCCACGTAGGGCAGGACGGGGTTGATCTCGTGGGTGACGAAGACCACGGGCGTGCCAGCGGCGTGCCGGCGCTCGTCGATGAGGCGGGTCACGGCGCGCTGGCTCGCCAGGTCGAGAGCGAGGAGCGGCTCGTCGCACAGGAGGACCGCCGGGTCCCCGAGCAACGCCTGGGCGATCCGGAGACGCTGCTGCTCGCCGCCCGACAGCAGGCCGACCGGGGCGTCGGCGTAGCCGACCGCACCCACCGCTGCGAGCGTGGTGTCGACGCGCCGCCTCGTGGCGCGGGCGTGGCGGGGAAGCCCCCAGCGGTGGCCGTCCACGCCGAAACGCACGAGGTCGCGCCCGCGGATCGGCAGCGTGCGGTCGAAGGCCTGCTGCTGGGGGACGTAACCAACCGCAGGGTTGCCGCGCCGCGGCGGCGTGCCGTGCACCCGCACGCTGCCCTCGGCGAGCGGTACCAGCCCGAGGAGCACCTTGAGCAGGGTGGTCTTGCCCGTGCCGTTGGGCCCGAGCACGGCGAGGAACTCCCCGTCGGACATGGTGAGGTCCAGGCCGGACCACAGGGTGCGCTGTCCCAGGCGGACGGCGGCCCCGCGCAGCTCGACGGGTGGCGCTGCGTCCGTCACGGGCTACGGCTCGTCTGGAGCGCGCGGAGGAGGTGGGTGAGTTGCGAAGCCTGCCACTGTTGGTAGGTGGCGATGCCCTGCGGCAGGGTCTCCGACACGCCGACGACAGGGATCCCGTGCTGCCCGGCCAGGGTGCGCATCTGCGTCGTGACCGGCGTGACCGTCTGCACGTTGTAGAGGAGCACGTTGATGTCGTGCTTGGTGATGAGCTGCTGCATGGCGAGGGTGTCCGCCGGACCGGGGTCGGTGCCCTCCTCGATGGAGCGCGCGAAGCCGGGCGGCGTCTTGACGTCGAGGTCGGCGTCGGCGAGCGCGTAGCCCGGGACCCGTTCGGTATAGGCGACCGGGACGTTGTGGAACTGGCGCTTGATGGTCGCCAAAGCCGCGTCGATGGGGGCGAGGGAGGCATCGAAGCGGGCGAGGTTGGCGCGGAACGTCGATGCGTCCGCGCGGGGCCGCCTTGGCGAGGGCGGCGGTGATGGCGGTGGCGACGGCAGGGACCCGCGGGATGTCGTACCAGAGGTGCGGGTTGGGGTCGCTGCCCCCCACGTGGAGCACCGACGCGGCAGTGACGACCCTCGGGTGGCCGCTGTCGGCGCTGAGAAGTGATCCGATCCACGTGTCGTAGCCGGCGCCGTTCTCCACGACGACCTGGGCCTGCGCCAGTGTCGCGGCGTCGGCGGCGTTCGTCTCGAAGAGGTGCGGGTCGGCGTTGGGGTTGGTGATCAGGGAGGTCACCTGGACGTCTTTCCCGCCGAGCTGGCTCGTGATGTTGCCCCAGAAATTCTCCGCGGCAACCACGTGGACGACCCCCGGAGCCGCCGGGGCCGACCGGGTCGCTGGTGCCGCGGCGCCCGCTCTGCCCGCACCGGCGGCGCCCGAGAGCCCGATGAAGGCGAGGCCGACGGAGCCCGACAGCAGGATGAGTGAGCGCATGCGGTACATAACCATAACGGTAATCATTTTGGATAGTGGTCACAAGCTGTTTCTGGCCCGAACTGCGATGTCCGGGCCGGCCAGGGCCGGGACGGATGGTTCTCGAAACTGTCAACGGCTCCGTTGATAGTTTGCGGAAACGTCCCCGAGGCTGGGTTGGCGGTGCGGCTCCTCCACCTGACGGCGGATTCTTCCGATCAGGGCCCCCGTCAGCCGAAGAGCAGCGAGTAGTCGGCGCCCCGGCGCAGGTGGTGGCCGCCGTCGATGCCCAGCGTCTCCCCGGTCACGAACGAGGACTCGGGTCCGAGGAGGTAGCGCACCGCCGCTGCGACGTCGTCGACCGTCCCCACGCGACCGAGGGGCATCTGGGCCAGGTAGTCGTCGAGGAGAGGCCCTCCGGCGGTGATGAAGGACATCAGCTCGTCGTCGATGATCCCCGGCGCCACCGCGTTGACGCGGATGCCGAGCGGGCCCAGCTCGTCCGCCGCGGTCTCGGCCAGGAAGCAGATGCCGGCTTTCGACACCCCGTAGGCCCACAGGTACGGGTGGGGGAACCGGCCCGCTCCCGAGGACATGAGGACGATGGAGCCCGGCCCACCCTGGGCCTGCATCGCGGCACCGGCCTGCTTGACGCAGATGACCGAGCCCATGAGGTTGAGGTCGATGGTGGCCCGCACCGCGGCCACGTCGGCCGTCAGGATCGAGCCGATGTGCAGCGACCCGCCCGCGCAGGCGAACAACCCGTCGATGCGCCCGGTCGCCTCGCCGCTTGCCGCCACCGCCGCCGTGACCTGTTCCTCGACGGTGACGTCGGCCACGACGTAGCGCACGCTGGCACCATCCGCCGCGGCGGCGGAGATACGGGCGCACGCATCGACCAGCTTCTGTTCGGTGCGCCCGCAGATCGTCACGTGCGCACCGTCGGACGCCAAGCGCTCCGCGGTGGCCAGGCCGATGCCGCTCCCGCCCCCCGTCACGAGGATGGACCGGCCGGCGATGCCCGAGGGCCGCGAGTCGTCCGCCATCAGACGGGGCCAACCCCCACGGGGGCGCTGGGCGTGAACACCACGGGCATCTCCTCGATCCCGGAGATGAAGTTGGCCGCCCGCCGCGGCAGCGCAGGACGCTCGGTGGCCAGGCGGAGGTCGGGCAGGCGGGCCAGCACGCGCTCCACCATGACGCGGAGCTCAAGCCGGGCCAGTTGGTTGCCCAGGCAGAAGTGCGCGCCGAAGCCGAAGGCCATGTGCGGGTTGGGGCTGCGGGTGATATCGAACGCGCCGGCGCTCTCGAAGATCGCCTCGTCGCGGTTGGCCGATGGGTACAAGAGGAGGATCTCCTGGCCGGCACGGATCGTCTCCCCGGCGAGCTCGACGTCACGCGTGGCCGTCCGGGCCATGTTCTTGATCGGCGACACCCAGCGCAGCATCTCCTCGACCGCCCCCGCCATGAGCCCGGCCGGGTCGGCTGCGAGCTGCGCCACCTGGTCGGGGTGGGCGAGGAGCTCCTCGACGCCGCCACTGATGACATGCCTTGTCGTCTCGTCGCCGCCGATCAGTATGAGCAGCGTCTCGTGGACCAGCGAGTCGTCATCGAGCGAGTTGCCGTCTATCTGGGCATGGATCAGGACCCCGACGAGGTCGTCCGCGTCCTTGTTGGCGCGGCGGTCCTCGAAGACGGGATGGATGTATTCGGTGTACTCGACGAACGCCGCGGCGGACTTGTCCATCAGGGTGGGGTCGGGGGCGCCCAGTGCCTTCAGCATGTCGTCGGACCAACGCAGCAGGTCGTCGCGGTCCTCGGGCGCCACACCGAGCATGTCGCCGATCACGATGATCGGCAGGGGCGCCGCAAGGTCCTTCACGAAATCGCAGCTGCCGCGCTCGCAGACCTTGTCGATCAGCGCGTCGCAGATCAGCCGCAGCTTGTCCTCCTGGTCGCGGACCCGCCGAGGGGTGAAGCCTTCGGAGACGAGTCGGCGCCGGCGCACGTGCTCGGGCCCGTCGAATTCGATCATCATCGGCAGCGGCCCGAACTTGGGCCGGATGCCCTGGGCGCTCGAGAACGACTCGGTGTCGACGGAGGCCTGTTTGACCGCCGCGTAGCTGGCCGCCGCCCACAGGTCGTTGGCCTGGTCGTAGTACACGGGTGCGTTGGCCCGCATCCAGGCGTAGGCGTCGTGGGGCTCCCGCCCGTAGAACGCGCCGCTCATCAGGTCGATCCCGAGGCTGGGAGGGGCATTGGTCACGGCGGAGACGATATCCATCTCGGGTGGATAGGGTTGACCCGTGGCAGACCAGGCGACCTTCACCGACGTCGCCTTGGAATTCATGCCCGGGCTGTACTCGGCCGCGCTCCGCATGACGCGCAACCGGGCGGACGCCGAGGACCTCGTGCAGGAGACCTATCTCAAGGCCTACCGGTCCTATGGCTCCTTCACCGAGGGGACCAACCTGCGGGCCTGGCTCTACCGGATCTTGACCAACACCTACATCAACTCCTACCGCGCCGCGCAGCGGCGCCCGGAGGTGGCCGACGTCGAGGACGTCGAGGATCTCTACCTCTACAAGCGCCTGGCAGGCTCGGGCGGCAACGAGCCCGGTCGGTCGGCCGAGGACGAGGCCCTGGAACGCTTCACCGACGAAGACGTGAAGGCTGCGCTCGAGGCCCTGCCCGAGGCGTTCCGGATGGCCGTGATGCTGGCCGACGTCGAGGGCTTCAGCTACAAGGAGATCGCCGAGATCACCGACGTCCCCATCGGCACGGTGATGAGCAGGATCCACCGGGGAAGAAGGGCGCTCCAGAAGGCGTTGCACGATGTGGCAGAGGCAAGAGGCCTCGTCGGGAGCATGCCCGGGGGGTCGAGAGAATGAGCGAGCACGTGGGCGCGGACAAGAACACCGACGAGGGCACAGCGTTGGATGCTGGTGGGCTGTTCGGCCCGTCGGTCGACTGCGAAGAGGCGGTCCACGAGCTGTACCACTACCTCGATGGCGAGCTCACCGAGGAGCGCCGCCGGCAGATCTCCGTCCACCTCGACTGGTGCGGGCCCTGCGGTGGCGCAGCCGAGTTCGAGGCCGAGCTGCGACAGGTCATCGCGAGCCGTTGCAAGGACCGGGTGCCCCAGAGCCTGATCGACCGGGTGGCCCAGGCCATCGACGAAGAAAGCCGCCAGCACCACGGCGAGCACTGACGTCTCTCCGGCCGTCCCGGATGTCGCGGTGGGCGGACCGGTCATGGTGGACTGGGCCCTGGCCAGCCGCGTGGCGGCCGGCGCCCTGATTCTCAAGCCCGCGCCCGCCTCCTACCGTTCCAGGGACCTGCAGGCGCAGTTCTCCGAACTGACGGCACGGGCCGAGTCGTTGGTGAGCGAAGCGACCGGCCTGCACTCCGCGCACGGGACGGCCCGCGCCAAGGTGACGGACCGCCCGGGTTGGGCCGCTGCCAACGTGCGCTCCATCGAGCGCCTGGTCGGTCCGGCGCTCGTCGACCTGCAGCGCAAGCGTGGAGCAAAGCTCGGGGGCCCGTCCCTCGCGGTGGGCCGCGCCGTCGCGGGGACCCAGCTCGGCTTGATGCTGGCCTACATGGCGACGCGGGTGTTGGGCCAGTACGACCTGCTCATCAACGACGAGGCGCCCGAGGACCAGGACCTCGTCTCCTACGTGGGGCCAAACATCGTGGCGGTCGAGGAGCAGTACGGCTTCGCGCCGAGCCAGTTCCGTCTCTGGCTCGCGTTGCACGAGGTGACCCACCGGCTGCAGTTCACGGCGGTGCCCTGGTTGCGGGACCACTTCGTCGGCCTGGTCTCCGAGCTGCTCGGCCCGCTCTCGGGCGACCCGGCCGGATTTGCCGAGATGGTCCGGCGCGCCACCACCGAGCTGCGCGCCGGGCGCAACCCGACCAAGGAGGCCGGTGTCGTCGGCATGCTGGCCACGCCCGAGCAACGGTTGGCCCTGTCGAGGATCTCGGGGATGATGAGCCTGCTCGAGGGGCACGGCGACGTCACCATGGACCGCGCCGGCGCCGCCGAGGTTCCGGGGGCCGCGTACTTCTCCAAGGTGCTGCACGAGCGCCGCACGCAGGCCCGCGGGTTCACCAAGCTGATGTCGAAGCTGCTCGGCCTCGACGCCAAGATGCGCCAATACGCCGAGGGAGAGCGCTTCGTCGAGTCGGTGGAGGCGGCCGGTGGGCCGACGCTGCTCGCCCGGGTGTGGGAGGGACCCGAGTGGCTGCCCACGCTCGAGGAGATCCGCGATCCAGCGGTCTGGGTGGACCGAGCCGGTGGGTGAGGACGGCCCCACCACCACCACAACAACAACCCTCGTCTCCGACTTCCTGACCCGGTGCACCTTCCCCCCGCCGGGGACCCCGCTCCCCTGTGCGGTCTCGGGCGGCGCTGACTCGCTGGCCCTCCTGGTCCTGGCACGGGCGGCACGGTGCAAGGTCACGGCGATCCACGTCGAGCACGGTCTGCGCGCCGGCTCGGACGCCGAGGCCGACGTGGTGGCCGACGCGGCCCGCCGCTTCGGGGCCCGTTTCGAGAGCCGCCGGGTGTCGCTGGCGCCGGGCTCCAACCTCGAGGCCCGCGCCCGGGCGGCCCGCTACGCGGTGCTGCCCCACGGCGTGGCGACCGGTCACACCATGGACGACCAGGCGGAGACAATCCTGGTGAACCTCCTGCGGGGTGCGGGGGCGGACGGCCTGGCCGGGATGGAGCCCGGCCCGCGGCACCCGCTGCTCGGGCTGCGCCGGCGCGAGACGCACGCGCTGTGCGACGCGGTGGGTCTCGTCCCGGTCTGCGACCTCAGTAACGCCGACCCCGCGTTCGTCCGCAACCGCGTGCGCCACGAGCTGTTGCCACTCTGCGCGCGGGTGGCGGGACGCGACCTCGTCCCCGTGTTGGCCCGGCAGGCCGGCGTGCTGCGCGACGAGGTGACGCTGCTCGACCAGCTGTCGGCCGAGGCGCTGCCCGACCCCGCCGACGCCAGGGAGCTGGCGCGAGCGCGCACACCGCTGGCGCGCCGCGCCCTCCGGGGTTGGCTGCGTGACGAGGCCGGCACCGACCACCCGCCGTCGCTGGCGGAGGTCGAGCGCACCCTTGCGGTGGCGCGGGGAGCGGCGAGAGGGACCGAGCTCTCGGGCTCGCGACGGGTGCGGCGGACGGACGGCCGGCTCCGGGTCGAGCCGGAACGCTCCGGTAGTGTCACGCCGGTGACCCTCGACGAGGCCGGAGCGGGCGTCCCGACCTGGGCCGAGCCCGACGTGGGACCCGTGCTGGTGGACGCGGCGCGGCTGGCGGCGCGGGTCGCCGAGCTCGGCGAGCAGGTCACGGCCGACTACGCCGACGAGCCACCGCTGCTGGTGGCCGTGCTCAAGGGCGCCATGCTCTTCCTGAGCGACCTGTGCCGGGCCATCGAGCTGCCGGTGGAGGTCGACTTCATGGCAGTGTCGTCCTACGGCAGCGCGACGAGGACGTCCGGCGTCGTCCGCATTGTGAAGGACCTCGACTCAGAGCTCCACAGCCGCCACGTGCTCGTCGTCGAGGACATCATCGACAGCGGCCTCACGCTCAACTACCTGCGGCGCTACCTCACCGCCCGCCAGCCCAGAAGCGTGGAGGTGTGCGCGCTGCTGGTGAAGGAGGGCGAGCAGAGGGTCGATCTCGACCTGAGATACATCGGCTTCACGATCCCGCCCGAGTTCGTGGTCGGCTACGGCCTCGACATCGGCGAGCGCTACCGCAACCTGCGCGGGGTGCACCGCTACCTGGGGGAGGAGCGGTGAGCGTCGACGTCGAGCGGGTGCGGGCGGCCGTGACCGAGCTGCTCAGCGCGATCGGGGAGGACCCCGGGCGCGACGGGCTCGTGGCGACCCCGGACCGGGTGGCGGCCATGTACGAGGAGCTCTTCTCGGGCCTCCACGACGACCCGGCCCGGCATCTCGAGGTCACCTTCGCGGCGGAGCACGACGAGATGGTGATGGTGCGCGACATCCCGTTCGCATCGCTGTGCGAGCACCACCTGGTGCCGTTCCTGGGCAAGGCCCATGTCGCCTACATCCCGGCCGAGGACGGTCGCATCACGGGGCTCTCCAAGCTGGCCCGCCTCGTCGACGGGTACGCCCGGCGGCTGCAGGTGCAAGAGCGCATGACCACCCAGATCGCCGACGCCATCGACGGCGTCCTCTCCCCCCGCGGCGTGCTGGTCGTGATCGAGGCCGAACACCTGTGCATGTCCATGCGCGGCGTCAAGAAGCCGGGCACGGTCACCGTCACCTCGTCGGTGCGCGGCTTGTTCCGCACCGACGTGGCCACCCGCGCCGAGGCGATGCAGTTCATCCGGGGTCGCTGATCCGGTGGGGCCGCCCCCCGGTTCCGGGAGGCCGCTCGTGATGGGCGTCCTCAACGTCACGCCGGACTCCTTCTCCGATGGCGGGCTCTACGACACCTTCGAGGCGGCGGTGGCCCGGGGGCTCGAGATGCTGGCCGAGGGCGCCGACGTCATCGACGTGGGTGGGGAATCCTCGCGGCCCGGCTCGGAACCCGTGCCGCCCGGGATCGAGCTGGCCCGGGTGGTGCCCGTCGTCGAGGCCCTGGCCGGGCCCGCCGCCCAGCGCGGCGCACGGGTCTCGGTCGACACCCTCAAGCCCGAGGTGGCCTCGGCCGCGGTGACGGCGGGGGCGAGCCTCGTCAACGACATCTCGGCCTCGCTCTTCGAGGTGGCCGCGGCGACGGGGGCCGGGTGGGTCGCCATGCACATGCAGGGCCGGCCGCGCACCATGCAGGACGACCCTCGCTACGCCGACGTGGTGCACGAGGTGCGCGCGATCGTGCTCGAGCGGGCCCGCCGTGCGCTGGCGGCCGGGGTGGGCGAGGTCTGGGTCGACCCCGGCATCGGCTTCGGCAAGACGATGGCGCACAACCTCTCGCTGCTGCGCCACCTGCCCGAGCTGGTGGAGGCGGCGGCCGGCGCCGGCTGCGCCGGGGTCGTCGTGGGCACGAGCCGCAAGCGCTTCCTGGGGTCGCTCGTCGACGGGGGCCGGCCCGGCGAGGCGGCGCCCGTGGCGGAGCGGGCCGAGGGGTCCCTGGCCACGGCGGCTGCGGCCATGGTGGCGGGGGTGGGGATGGTCCGGGTCCACGACGTGGCGGCGACGGTGCAGGTGAGCCGGCTGTATGGTCCTGCCGCATGAAGGGCAAGTGGGCCAACGGCATCCCGCCGCGCAACTTCACCTGGGTGATCAAGGACCACCTGGCCGCCAGCGAGCGGCCCGGCGGTTTCTCGCTCAACCACCGCCGGGTCCGGCGCCAGGAGGAGATCATCTGGCTGCGCGTGCAGGGGTTCGGCCGCGTTGTCTCTCTGCTGCCCTCGCCGCACAACCTGGCCGCCTACGACGAGGAGGGACTGGCCTGGGCCCACTACCCGCTGGAGCGCTCGGGCGACCCGCGGCCGGTCCTGGCCGCCTGCTACCGGGACATCGACGACTCGCTCGCCGCCGGTCTGCGCATCCTGGTGCACCAGGACGAACTGGGCGACCGGGTCATGGGGGTCCTGGCCGGGTACCTGGTCTGGTCGGACCGCATCGCCAACCAACCTCAGGCCGTGGCGCTGGTCGAGCACGTCGTGGGGCACGCGATGGGCGAGCCCGGCCGCGAGCTGCTCGCCGAGCTGGAGGGCATGCCGGCGCGCCACCAGGCCGAGTGAGCGACCGCATCGAGATCCACGACCTCCGGGTGACGGGGGTGCACGGCGTGCTCGCCGAGGAGCGCGAGCGGGCGCAGCCCTTCTCGGTCGACATCGTGGCCTGGGTCGACATGGAGGCCGCCCAGCACAGCGACGACCTGGCCGACACGGTCGACTACGGCGCGCTGGCACAGACGGCGGCCGACGTCGTGGGCGGTCGCTCGTACCGGCTGCTCGAGGCCCTCACCGGCCGGCTCGCCAGCGCGCTGCTGATCGTGGACCCCCGCCTCGAGGCGGTCGAGGTCACGGTGCGCAAGCTGCGACCGCCGCTGGCCCTCGACGTGGGCTCGACCGGCGTCAGGGTGCGGCGCTCCCGCTGATGGCCCAACGGTGACGGGCCGGCCCGCGCCGCCGCGGCGCGCGTTCATCGGGCTGGGCTCGAACCTGGGGGACCGCCGGGCGCAGTTGCGAGCGGCGGTCGAGGGCCTGGAGGCGGCGGGTGACGTCGTCGGCGTCTCGCCCCTCTACGAGACCGAGCCCGTCGGCGGCCCCGAGGGCCAGGGGCCGTACCTGAACGTGGTCGTCGAGCTGTCGACCCGCGACACACCGCGGCAGCTCCTCGAGCGCTGCCGCGCCATGGAGGAGGCGGCGGGTCGGGTGCGCACGGTGCGCTGGGGCCCGCGGACCCTCGATGCCGACGTGCTGCTGGTGCAGGGGTGCGCGGTGGACGAGCCGGACCTCACCGTCCCCCACCCGCGACTGTGGGAACGGCGCTTCGCGGTCCAGCCCTTGGCGGACCTGGCGCCCGACCTCGTCACATCGGAGCAGCTCAGGGCGTCTGGTGGGGACGTCGTCCGTCGGGGTAGTCTCTAGGGGACGTTTCTCAGATCGACTGTAGGCGAACGGCACCCGTCAGGGGCTGGAACGCCGAAGGAGGTCAGATGCACTCCATCCGGATCATCGGTCCCGGTCGGGCCGGCACGTCCCTTGCCGCGGCGCTGTCGGCGCGCGGGTGGGAGTTCGCCGGTTTCTGCGGGCGTGGCGACGACGTGTCGCGCGCCGCGCACGCGGTCGACGTGCTCGTCATCGCGACACCCGACGACGCCATCGCCGACGTCGCGGCGGCGGTCGAGCCCGTCGCCGGGACCGCGGTGGCCCACCTGTCGGGCTCGCTCGGGCTCGACGCCCTGGCGCCACACCAGCTGCGGGCGGCGGTCCACCCGCTCGTGCCTCTGCCCAACGGCGAGGTCGGCGCGTCCCGGCTGTGCTCGGGTGTGACGTTCGCGGTGGCGGGCGCGCCGGTGGCGAGCGAGATCGTGCGGTGCCTCGGGGGCCGGGCAGTCGAGGTCGCCGACGGCGACCGGGCGGCCTACCACGCCGCGGCCTGCATCGCGGCGAACCACGTCGTCGCCCTCCTGGGCCAGGTCGAGCGTGTGGCGGCCACGGTCGGGCTCGATCTCGAGTCGTTCCTGCCCCTCGCCCGGGCCGCCGTCGAGGACGTGGCGGCGCTGGGCGCCGGTGCCGCGCTGACCGGCCCGGCCCGCCGCGGCGACTGGGCGACCCTGAGCCGCCATCTCGACTCGTTGCCCGAAGGGGAGCGCGCCGGCTACCAGGCCGGGGCGGCGCTGGCGACGCGGCTGGCCCAGGCCAAGGCCTCGGTGCCGGCGACACCGGCCGTGCCAGCGGCGGTCTAGGGCGGACGCGATGGACGTCGTCGAGACACCCGCCGGGTGCCGCGCCCTGCTCGACCAGGCGCGAGCGGCGGGCCGGGTGATCGGGCTGGTGCCGACCATGGGCGCGCTGCACGAGGGTCACCGCTCGCTCATGGCGCGGGCCCGGGGCGAGTGTGACGTGGTGGCCGTCAGCATCTTCGTGAACCCCCTGCAGTTCGGCGACCCCGAGGACATGGAGCGCTATCCGCGGACGCTCGAGCGCGACCTCTTCGTCTGTGCGGAGGCCGGTGCCGACGTCGTCTTCGTGCCGACGGTGCGTGAGATGTACCCGTCGTGGCCCGCCGCGCCCTCGACGACGGTGTCGGTCGGCGGCGTCGGTGACGCGTGGGAGGGTGCGTCGCGCCCGGGCCACTTCGACGGCGTCGCCACCGTGGTGGCGAAGCTCTTCGCCATCGCGGGCCCGTGCCGCGCCTACTTCGGGCTGAAGGACTTCCAACAGCTGGCGGTCGTGCGGCGGCTGGCCGGCGACCTCTCGTTGCCGGTCGAGGTGGTGGGGTGCCCAATCGTCCGGGAGGCCGACGGCCTGGCGCTCTCCAGCCGCAACGTCCGGTTGTCGGCCGACGAGCGGGAGGCGGCGACCGTTCTCTCGAGCGCTCTCGCCGCCGGCCGAGCCGCCGTGGCCAGTGGCGCGCGCTCCGGCGCGGTCGTTCGCCTGGCCATGCGGGCCGCAGTGGCAGTCGAGCCGCTCGTGCACCTCGACTATGCCGTGGTGGTCGACGCCGCCACGCTCGAAGAGTCCGACGTCATCGATGATCCCCACGTGGTGCGCCTGTTGGTCGCGGCCCAGGTGGGGACGGTCCGGCTCATCGACAACAGTGGCGCCCTCGAGGGGGCCGACGCAGTCCCCGCTATACCCCACGCGACACCCGACGCGACTGATCAGGTCGGACTACTCGAAAGGATCGGTTGAGCCGATGCGCCGCCGCATGATGAAGTCCAAGATCCACCGGGCCACCGTGACCGATGCCAACCTGCACTACGTCGGCTCCGTGTCGATCGACACCGAGCTGATGGCGCTGGCCGACGTCCTGCCCTACGAACAGGTCACCGTCCTCGACATCGACAACGGCGCGCGCTTCGAGACGTACGCCATTGAGGGCGAGCGCGGCCAGATCTGCCTCAACGGCGCCGCGGCGCGGCTGGTGGCGCCGGGCGACAAGGTGATCATCATCACCTACGCAGACTACGAGCGCGCCGAGCTCGACGAGTACATGCCCCGCGTCGTGCACGTCGACGGGCGCAACAGGGTGATCGACGAAGCGTCGGCCCGCCTCGATGCCGAGCTCACGCTGACCGAACCGGCGTGACCGCCGGCGCCCGGCCGGGACCCTTCGACGTCCTGGTCCTAGGCAGCGGCGTGGCCGGTCTCTCGGCGGCGGTGCGCCTGACCGGACCCGGCGCACCCTCGCCCTCCCTGTCCCTCGGCGTCCTGACCAAGGGGGTGCTGTCGCAGGCGGCGACGCGCTGGGCCCAAGGTGGGGTCGCCGCCGTGCTCGGCGGCGACGAGGATTCGACCGACCTCCACCTGGCCGACACGCTGGCGGCCGGTGCCGGCCTCTGCGACGAGGAGGCCGTGCGCATCCTGGTCGACGAGGGGCCCGGGCGTGTGCACGAGCTGATCGCGCTCGGGGTCGAGTTCGACCGCGAGGCGACGGGCACTCTCGCCCTGGCGCGTGAAGGTGGCCACTCCCGGCCACGTGTCGTCCACGCCGGCGGGGCGGCGACCGGTGCCGAGGTGGAGCGGGCACTCGTCGACGCCACCTACCGTTCGGCCAGCGCGGTGCTCGAGGGATGGTTCGCCCTCGACCTCCTCGTCGAGGGCGGGCGCTGCGTCGGCGTGCTGGCGCTGCCGCCCGGTCGCGCCGGCAGCCCGGTCGAGGTGGCGGCCGATCATGTCGTGCTGGCCACCGGCGGCGCCGGCCAGCTCTTCTCGGTCACCACCAACCCACCCGAGTCGACGGGCGACGGCGTTGCGATGGCGCTGCGGGCGGGCGTGCCGACGGCCGACGTCGAGTTCGTCCAGTTCCACCCGACCGCGCTGCACCACCCCGCCATGCCCCGACCCCTGCTCTCCGAGGCGTTGCGCGGCCACGGCGCGCTCCTGCGCGACCGGGACGGCGCGCGCTTCGTCGACGAGCTGGCGTCGCGGGACGTGGTGAGCCGGGCCATGGCCGCCCGCATGGCCGAGCAGGGTGTCGACCACCTCTGGCTCGACGCCACCGGCCTCGAGCGCTTCTCGGCGCGCTTCCCCACCATCGCCGGCTCGCTGTCGTCGATCGGGCTCGACCCCGAGCGGGACTGGCTCCCGATCGCGCCGGCAGCCCACCACCTCTCGGGGGGCGTGGTGACCGATCTGTGGGGTGCCACGGCGCTGCCGGGGTTGTGGGCGGTGGGCGAGGTGGCCTGCACCGGGGTGCACGGAGCCAACCGCCTGGCCTCCAACTCGCTGCTCGAGGGCATGGTCTTCGGGGCACGACTGGCCGAGCGCATCCCTTCGGGGTCTTCTGGTCCCGAGGCCAGCGGCGCGCTGCGGGCCGTGCTCGGCGACGACCCGATCGACGGCATCGAGTGCACCGGGGTCGAGCGGCAGGCTCCGCTGATCCCGCCCGGCGCCGGCGGATCGCCCGATGTGGACATCACGAAGCTGCGCGACACGCTGCAGCGGGCCATGACGCTGGGTGCCGGCGTCGTCCGCACCGCCGAGTCCCTCCTCGGAGCCCGGGCCCTCGTCGAGGAGATGGCCGTGGCGGTGGGCGACAGCGCCGTCACGGTCGGCAGCGGGGAGGTCGCGAACATGCTGCAGCTGGCGGACGCGCTGCTGGCCTCGGCGCTCGCCCGCACGGAGAGCCGGGGCGCCCACCTGCGGCGCGAGTACCCGGTGGCGGACCCGTCCTGGCGGCGTCGGCTCGTCCACGGGCAGGTGCCGGCCGGAGGTTCGGGTCGCCCGTGCGCTTGAACGGGGGCGAGTCGGACCAGGCGTACGACCGGGCGGTCGCTGCTGCCGTCGACCTGGCCCTGGCGGAGGATCTCGGCCCGGAGGGTGACGTGACGGCGGCGCTGGTGCCGGACGAGGTGACCGCACTGTTCGCGTTGCGGGCCCGTCACACCGGCGTGCTCGCCGGCCGGGACTGCGCGACGCAGGCGTTCGCGCGGGTCGACCCCGAGCTCGAGCTCGACTGGCACGCGGTCGACGGCAGTGAGCTGTCCGCCGGCGACACCGTGCTGGAGGTGACGGGGCGGCTGCGCTCCATCCTCACGGCCGAGCGGACGGCGTTGAATTTCCTGGGCCGTTTGTCGGGCATCGCGACCCTGACGGCACAGTTCGTCGCCGCGGCGCACGAGAGCAACCCGTCGGTCGAGGTCCTCGACACCCGCAAGACCACCCCGGGGTTGCGCGTCCTCGAGAAGGCCGCGGTCCGTGCCGGGGGCGGGACCAGCCACCGGGCCGGGCTCTCCGACGCCGTCCTCCTGAAGGACAACCACCTGGCCGGGACGAGCATCACCGAGGCGGTGCGCCGGGCCCGCACGCTGTGGCCGGGGCGGATGGTGGAGATCGAGTGCGACGCCCTGGACCAGGTGGCCGAGGCCGCCCGCGCCGGCGCGGACGCGGTGCTGCTCGACAACATGGACCCCGGGACCGTCGTCGAGGCGATCGCCGTGGCCCACCTGGACGCGACGGGCCCCATCCTGAGCGAGGTGTCGGGCGGCATCACCCTCGCCACCATCGGCGCCTACGCCGCGGCGGGGCCGGACCGGATTTCGGTCGGGGCGTTGACCCACTCGGCTCCGGTCCTCGACCTGGGCCTCGACCTCGTCTGGACCGACGCGAGCGGGACCGAGCCAACGGCGACGGGAACGGACAGAACCGCGGACGGAGGGGGTTGAGGCGTGCTGCTGGTCATTGACGTCGGCAACACCGAGACCGTGATCGGCCTCTACACGCGCGACGACACCGAGACCGTCCCCGTCGTCGAGGACAGCGTGGGCGTCGGCATCGGGACCGAGGACGATCCCACCGCGCCGCGCGGCCTCACGCATCACTGGCGGCTCTCGACGGTCCCCACCCGCACACCCGACGAGCACGCGGTGCTGCTGACCCAGCTGCTCGACCTGGAGGGGCTCGACATCGCGACGTCGGTCTCGGGCATCGCGGTGAGCTCCTCGGTGCCGCACGTCACGGGGGAGCTGCGCCAGATGGCCTCGCGCTGGTTCTCCGACCTGCCCTGCGTCGTGCTCGGCCCGGGCACCAAGAGCGGGATGCCCATCCTCTACGACAATCCCAAGGAGGTCGGTGCGGACCGCATCGCCGACGCAGTCGGGGCCTACGACCTCTATGGCGGGCCCTGCGTCGTGGTCGACATGGGCACCGCGACGACGGTGGAGGCGATCAGCGCCAAGGGCGAGTACCTGGGCGGCGCGATCACACCAGGGGTGGCCATCAGCCTCGATGCCCTCTACCAGCAGGCCGCGGCGCTGCGCCGGGTGGAATTGGTCGAGCCGCGCAGCGTGATCGGGCGCTCGACGGTGGAGTCGATTGAGTCGGGGACGCTCTACGGGTTCGCCGGGCTGGTCGACGCGCTGGCCCGGCGCTTCATGGAGGAGCTCGGGCCGTCGACGGTCGTGGCCACCGGCGGCTTCAGTTCGCTCATCGCCCCGTATTCGGACACCATTGAGCACGTGGAGCCCTGGCTGACCCTGCACGGCCTGCGCATCGTCTACGAGCGCAACGTGAATTCATGACCGACGAGGCGGGGCCCGGGCCGGGCCCCGAACCGAAGCTCGACGTCCCGTACCGCTACGAGCGCACGCACGACGCGGCGGCGGTCGTCGACGCCTCGTCGTCGCTCACCCCCGGGGAGGAGTCCGGCGTCACCGTCGGGGTGGCCGGCCGGATCATGCTCTTCCGGCCGCAGGGCAACTACGCCTTCGCCGAGTTGCGCGACGGGTCGGGGGCGGTGCAGCTGTTCGCGTCGGCACAATGGACCGAGCGCTTCGGCGAGTTCACGAAGCTCAACCTGGGCGACTGGGTGGGCGCCACCGGTGAGGTGGTGCGCACCAAACGGGGGGAGCTGTCGGTGAAGGTCAATGATTGGCAGCTGCTGGCCGCGGCGCGGCGCAACTTCGGCGACAAGTGGCGCGGCGTGAGCGACATCGAGACGCGCTACCGCCAGCGCGAGGTCGACCTGTGGGCCAACGAGCGCAGCCGCCAACTGATGCAGTTGCGCAGCGACGTCGTGCGGCGCATGCGCCAGCGTCTGTGGGACCAGGGGTTCGTGGAGGTCGAGACACCGCTGCTGCACCCCATCGCCGGCGGCGCGACGGCGCGCCCGTTCGTGACGCACCACAACACGTTCGACGCGGACTTCTATCTGCGCGTGGCGCCCGAGCTCTACCTCAAGCGCCTCGTCGTCGGCGGCTTCGACAAGGTGTTCGAGATCGGGCGCAGTTTCCGCAACGAGGGCATCTCGCCGCGCCACAACCCCGAGTTCACGACGCTCGAGCTGTATCAGGCCTACGCCGACTACACCGACACGATGGTCGTCTTCGAGGAGCTCGTCGCCGGTCTCGCCACCGACGTGCTCGGCGCGACCAAGCTGTCCTACGGCGGGCGCGACCTCGACCTGACGACGCCGTGGCGGCGTGCGCCCATGACCGAGCTCATCGCCGACGCGACGGGCTTCACGCTCGACGTGCGCTCGCCGCGTGCCCAGCTGGCCAAGGTCGCCGACGAGGTCGGCATCCACGTCGAGGACGCATGGGGACCCGGCAAGATCCTGCTCGAGATCTACGAGAAGACGACCGAGCCCGAGCTGTGGGGCCCTGTCTTCGTCATCGACTACCCCGCCGAGGTGTCGCCCCTGGCGCGGCGGCACCGCGACGGCCCGGAGCTGGTGGAGCGCTACGAGCCCGTGGTGGCCGGGCGCGAGCTGGGCAACGGCTTCACCGAGCTCGTCGACCCCGAGGACCAGCGCGCCCGCTTCGAAGAGCAGGCGGCCAAGGCACGAGCCGGTGACGACGAGGAGTCCAGTGACATCGACGAGGAGTATCTCCGCGCGCTCGAGTACGGGTTGCCCCCGACGTCGGGCTTCGGGCTCGGGGTCGACCGGCTGCTGATGCTCTTCGGCGACGTCTCCAACATCCGGGAGGTCATCGCCTTCCCGACCCTGCGGCCGGACCGGGGCTGAGGGCCGCCGGTCGGGGCGCGCGTCCTTGCGAGGGGCTTTCTCCGGGTTCCTTCGGGATTTCTTACGCTGCGGGTGCTTTGCTCAAACCCCCCTGACAGATTCCTCACATCTGGCGCCCAGCCTGGATGGTGCCGCCAGCACGGCGGCGCAACGTGCACAGCGCACAGAAGTCAAGGAGGAGGACCCATGTTTCGCACGATCATCGCAGGAACCGCGGTCGCCGGTGCCCTGACCTTCGGCGCGGCCGGCATCGCCGGCGCGTCGACGACCCCGGGCACCCCGACCGCCACGAACGCCGCGGCCAGGTGCGCCAAGCTCCCCGCCCTTCAGGCCAAGGTCCAGGCCTTCGAGAGCAAGGTCAACGCGCGCCTGCCCAAGGCCGAGGCCCGCGAGGCCACGCTGAAGTCCGAGGGCAAGACGCAGCGCGCCGATGCCCTGGCCAAGCGGATCACCCGCGTCCAGAACCGGGAGAGCAAGATCAACGCCCGCCTCGCCAAGGCCCAGGCAGCCTGCGCCACCAGCGCCGGCTGACCGCTCGCAGCACGGGTCGTGCTGGGTGGCCACCGGCCGGGGAGAACCCGGCGGTGGCCGCCCTCGATCCTCCGGGCGCCGACGGCCTCAGCCCGGCAGGTCGCTCAGGAGCTCGGCCACCAGCCGTGACAGCCCGGACCGGAGGCCGCTTTGGCCGATCCCGGCCGTCGCCCCCTGCGCGTCCTCGACGTAGGCCCGGGCCCGGAGCACGGCGGCGCCGATGCCCTGCGACTCCATCACGATCGCCCGGGCCTTGTCGCGCTCGGGCTGGGCCAAGGGTTGCCCGAGCAGCGCGCGCAGATCGGGTCCGGCGTCGGGATCGGCGAGGGCGACCAGCGCCGGCAACGTGTAGATGCCCTCGGCGAGGTCCTGCCCGGCCGGCTTCTGGAGCTGTCCGTCGGTGGCGGTGATGTCGAGGATGTCATCGCGGATCTGGAACACCATGCCGAAGCAGCGCCCGAACTCCGTGCAGGCATCGACCTCGGCGCCGGGCAGTCCGCCCGTCAGCGCGCCGATGCGGCACGACGTCGCGGTCAACGCCGCGGTCTTCCCGCTAATTGACGCGAAGTAGTCATCGTGGCTGCGGTTGATCTGGAAGGCCGAACGGACCTCGGTCACCTGGCCCTGGCAGAGGCGCCCGAGGGTGTCGGCGAGCAGCGCGGCGATCTCGGTGCCGAGGCTCGCCGCGATGGCGGCGCTGCGGGCCAGCAGGTAGTCCCCGGCCACGATCGCCACCAGGTTCCCGAACCGGCTGTTGACGCTCTCGACGTTGCGCCGGATGGTCGCTTCGTCAATGACATCGTCGTGGTACAGGGAGGCGAGGTGGACGAGCTCCACCGCCACGGCGCCCAACAGGTCGTCCTCGGTTGCGTCGCGGATACCCGCCGTCGACGTGGCCAGGGCCAGCAAGGGCCGGAGACGCTTTCCGCCGGCGGAGATCAGATGCGTGGTGACCTCGTCGAGGAAGCTGTCACCGGTGACGACCGAGGCGCTGAGCAGGGGCTCCAGACGCCGCAGTCCCTCTTGCAGGCGGGGCAGGCCGAGGGCCTCGGTCGGGTTCACTCCCCCAAACGTTAGGTCACAGCCCTCCGAGGACGACAAACGCCCGGGACCAGGGCGGAGGTATCACCGGCACCGGCGTTTTCCTCACAGATCCCGGCCGCCCAGGCTGCGGCGTGTTCAACTAAGGCCACAGGTACACTGGACCGAGAAGCAAGAGGAGCAAGGAGAGGCGGTCAGGGTGTTCGAACGTTTCACCGACCGGGCACGAAGGGTGCTGGTGCTGGCGCAGGAGGAAGCGCGCCTGCTCAATCACAGCTTCATCGGCACCGAGCACATCCTGCTGGGGCTGATCCACGAGGGCGAGGGTGTCGCCGCGAAGGCACTCGAATCCCTGGGGATCTCCCTCGAGGCGGTACGAGAGAAGGTCGAGGAGACGATCGGCATGGCCGGCACCGCGCCGAGCGGCTCACCGCCGTTCACGCCGCGGGCCAAGAAGGTTCTCGAGCTGTCACTGCGCGAGGCGCTGCAACTCGGCCACAGCTACATCGGCACCGAGCACATGCTCCTCGGTCTCGTCCGCGAGGGCGAGGGTGTCGCGGCGACCGTGCTGGTGAGCCTCGGGGCGGACCTCGGCCGGGTGCGCCAGCAGGTCATCCAGCTCATGTCGGGCAACCAGGGCAAGGAGTCCGTCGGCGCGAGCCAGGGCGCCAGCTCGGGCGACAGCCCTTCGGGCTCGCCGGTGCTCGACCAGTTCGGCCGGAACCTGACGCAGCTGGCCCGCGACGGCAAGCTCGACCCCGTCATCGGACGCGCGAAAGAGATCGAACGCGTCATGCAGGTCCTGTCGCGCCGCACCAAGAACAACCCCGTGCTCATCGGCGAACCCGGCGTCGGCAAGACCGCCATCGTCGAGGGCCTCGCCCAGCGCATCGTGTCGAACGAGGTGCCCGAGACGCTGACGGGCAAGCAGCTCTACACGCTCGACCTCGGTGCCCTCGTGGCGGGCAGCCGCTACCGCGGTGATTTCGAGGAGCGACTGAAGAAGGTCCTCAAGGAGATCCGCACGCGGGGCGACATCGTGCTCTTCATCGACGAGATCCACACCCTGGTCGGCGCGGGCGCCGCCGAGGGTGCCATCGACGCGGCCTCCATCCTCAAGCCGATGCTGGCGCGGGGCGAACTGCAGACCGTCGGCGCGACCACGATCGACGAGTACCGCAAGCACCTCGAGAAGGACGCCGCCCTCGAGCGACGCTTCCAGCCGGTCAAGGTGGACCAGCCGACCGTCGCACTGACGATCGACATCCTCAAGGGCCTGCGCGACCGCTACGAGTCGCACCACGCGGTCAGCATCACCGACCAGGCGCTCGTGGCCGCGGCCAACCTGGCGGACCGCTACCTCGCCGACCGCTACCTGCCGGACAAGGCGATCGACCTCATCGACGAGGCGGGCAGCCGGTTGCGCATCCGCCGCATGAGCACGCCCCCGAACGCGAAGAAGCTCGACGAGGAGATCACGCGCCTGCGCGCCGACAAGGAGGCCGCGATTGAGAAGGGCGCCTTCGAGCAGGCCAAGAAGCTCGCCGAGCAGGAGAAGGAGCGCCTCGACCGCAAGGAGAGCCAGGAGGCCGAGCTGCGCGCCGAGGGTGTCGACCTCTTCGACGTCGTCGACGAGGAGGTCATCGCCGAGGTGCTGGCCGCCTGGACGGGCATCCCTGTCTACCGGCTGACCGAGGAGGAAACCGCCAAGCTCCTGCGCATGGAAGAGGAGCTCCACAAGCGCGTCATCGGGCAGGAGGAGGCGCTGAAGGCGCTGTCCCGGGCCATCCGGCGTACCCGGGCGGGCCTGAAGGACCCCAAGCGGCCCAGTGGCTCGTTCATCTTCCTCGGCCCGACCGGTGTCGGCAAGACCGAGCTGGCCAAGACGCTCGCCGAGTTCCTTTTCGACGACGAGGACGCGCTGATTCAGCTGGACATGTCCGAGTACATGGAGAAGCACACGGTGAGCCGGCTGGTGGGCTCGCCCCCCGGTTACGTCGGGTACGAGGAAGGCGGTCAGCTCACCGAGGCCGTGCGGCGCAAGCCGTTCTCGGTGGTGCTGTTCGACGAGGTCGAGAAGGCGCACCCCGACGTGTTCAACACGCTGCTCCAGATCCTGGAGGACGGGCGCCTCACCGACGCCCAGGGCCGGACGGTCGACTTCAAGAACACCGTGCTGATCATGACCTCGAACCTCGGGACGGCCGACCTGCGCAAGTCGAACATGGGCTTCGCCAAGACCTCGGAGGCGGTGACCTACGAGCGCATGAAGGCCAAGGTGGACGAGGCACTCAAGGCGCATTTCCGGCCCGAGTTCCTGAACCGGATCGACGAGGTCATCGTGTTCCACGAGCTCTCGCGGGCCGAGGTGACCGAGATCGTCGACCTCTTGATGTCGCGCACGGTCAAGCAGCTGTCGGACCAGGGCATCGGCCTCGAGCTCACGCCCGCGGCCCGCTCGCTTCTGGCCGAGAGGGGCTACGACCCGCAGCTGGGGGCACGGCCGCTACGCCGGGCCATTCAGCAGATGGTCGAGGACCCGCTGTCCGAGCGCATCCTCTGGAAGGAATTCCGCGTCGGTGAGACCATCGTCGTCGACGTGGAGGAGTCGCCCATCGACGGCGAGGGTCCCCAGCTCAGCTTCACGGCCATTGAGGGGATTCAGCCCCCGCCGCTCGAGCTGGCCGGCGCCGGCGCCGACGCCGAATAGCCGGGCGGCTGTCACCGGATGGTGATGGTCGTGCCGGGGGCACGTTACAGAGAACTCTAAGCATCTCTGTTTACAGTTTTCCGGGAGTTCCGCCGGGGCGTCTCTCATTCCCAGCAATAGACGAATTCCCCCGAAGCGCCGCGGTGTAGCCGCGCAACCGGCGCGCCTGGAAGTGCGGGTTGCCAGCCCCCACCGGCAGGTAGCTGAGCCCGAGCGGGCCCGCCGGCTCGAAGCCGAAGCGTCCGTAGTAGGCCGGGTCGCCGAGAAGCACCAACAAGGGCCAGTCCATCCTCTCTGCCGCGCCCACCAGCGCGCCCATCAGCGCGCGGCCCGTGCCACGGAGCTGATGCGCCGGCGCGACGCAGACGGGCGCCACCCCGGCGACGGCAGCGGCGCGGCCGTCGAGGCGGCCGGGTGCGGCCTGCAAATGGCCCACCACGGCGCCGGCATCGTCGGCCACCAGTTCGATCAGGGAGGTCGGAGGGCACGTGGCCCAGGTGCGACACACGATGTCGAGCTCCTCTCGCGCGTCGCGGGAGTCGTCGGAGAAGGCGTCGGAGACGACGGACAGGATCGCGGCGGCGTCGCTGGACCGCGCCGGCCGGATCTCCACCGTCATGGCAGCCGCACGCCGACAGAGATGAGGTGATGGTCCGAGAGGCCGCCGGCCGGGACGACCGCGGCGCGGCGGGCCTCGAGGCCGCGCACGAACAGCCAGTCCAACTTGATCGGCACGTGATCGGGTCGCCCGCAGGCGTCGTGCTCCGTCGTGGGCGCGGCGACGTTGGCGTCGGTCCACCCGAAACCGTGCCCGTGTGCCACGTCGAAGAGCGGCTCGTAGGGCACGGGCCACGAGAAGCGAGCGGGGTCCGCCCGTCGCAAGGCGCGCACGCGATTGCGGTCGAACAGCTCGTCGTACCCGGCGCCGAGCGTGTTGAAATCGCCGCCGACCACGGCCGGACCGCCACGGGAGCGCGTGTCGACCACCTGCAAGAGCGCCTCCATTTGTTCGGCCCGGTGTGCAGCGTCGCTGCGGTTCTCGAAATGGGCCGAGGCGACCTCCACCGCGACGCCGTCGATCCTGACGGCGGCGACGACGGCCATGCGACCACCGACGCGGGGCTGGGGCGAGTCGGCCGCGAACCAGCCCAGGCCGGCCTCGGGTAGCCGGACGACCACCGGATCACTCAACGGCGTCCGGGTGACGATGGCGTTGCCGTGCAGGCCGGACACGTTGTGCAGGCCGGCCGCCTCTCCTTGCTCGGAGGCATCACCGAGGCTCAGCTCGACGAACTCCACGCCGAACGCGTAGCCAGTGCCAAGGTGCGCGGCGATCGCAGCCGCGACGTCCACGTTCTGCGTGCGTGCCATGCCCCGATCGAGCTCCGAGAGCAGGCTGAGGTCGGCGGCCGAATCGCCCAGCCGTAACGCCAACTCGGCGGGACGGCGTCCTCGCTGGACGTTCCAGGCCGCCACCCGGACCCATCCGGTGAGCTCGACCGGCGCCCGGCCGGCAGCGTGATCGACCTCGTGGAGGACGCGGAGCTCCGCCAGCAGCCATGCGTGGAGGTCCCCGTCGCCGAGCCGCCGCGCCCAGCGATCCCGCTCGGTGGCGCCCGGCGTGTCCATGGACCCGAGCTTCTCACCGGTTCCGGCGGGCCGTCAGGGTCGCACGAGCGATGTGACACCCCCTCCGTAGCGTGCAGCCATGGTCACGGCAGCACGCCCACGCCCACGCGCCCGTCCCGACACCTTCTACCTCTGCACCGCCTGCGAGGCCACCTCACTGCGCTGGGTGGGCCGCTGCCCGAGCTGCGGCGCGTGGAACACGTTCGCGCCCCCGACGCTGCCCGCCGGCGCGGCGCGGGCGGGCGCGGTGGCCACCGGCAGCTCCGCAGTGGCGTTGGCCGACATCTCGACGGAGGGGGCACGCCCGCTGCCGACCGGGGTCAGCGAGCTCGACCGGGTCATGGGCGGCGGGGTGGTGGCGGGCTCGGTCACCTTGTTGTTCGGGCCGCCGGGCATCGGCAAGTCGACGCTGCTCTTCCAGGTGCTCTCGTCGGTGGCAGCGTCGGAGGTCGACGTGATGCTGGCCTCCGCCGAGGAGTCGCTCACGCAGGTGCGCGGGCGGGCGTCGCGCATCGGACTGGTGCCCCGCCACCTGCTCGCGCTCGAAGGTTCCGACGTCGATGAGATCGAGGCGGCCGTCGAGCGCAACCACCCGGCGCTCCTGGTCGTCGACTCGCTGCAGTCCGTCTCCGACCCCGGGCTGGCCCAGCCGGCGGGAAGCCTGGCCCAGGTGCGCGCCTGCGTCGAGCGCCTGACCCGCATGGCCAAGACGAGCGGCGTCCCGCTGCTCCTGGTCGGGCACGTCACCAAGGACGGCGATCTGGCCGGGCCCCGGGCGGTCGAGCACCTCGTCGACACCGTGCTCTCCTTCGACGGTGACCGCCACCACACGCTGCGTGTCCTGACCTCGGTCAAGCACCGCTTCGGGCCCACCGGCGAGGTCGGCATCTTCGAGATGCGCGACGACGGGTTGCGGGCCGTGCCCGATCCCGGCCCGCTGATGCTGGGGGACCGCATGGCCGGCGTCCCCGGCAGCGCGGTCGTTCCCGTGCTCCAGGGGCGCCGTCCCCTGGTGGTCGAGGTCCAGGCCCTGGTCGGGCCCGGAAGCGCCGGTGGCGCGTCTCGACCGCACACCCTGGGCCTCGACGCAGCCCGGGCCAACCTGCTCGTGGCCGTCCTCGCCTGTCGCACGGCGGTCGACGTGCCGGCGGGGGCCGAGTTCTTCGTCGCCGCGGTCGGAGGCATCTCGGTCACCGAGCCGGCGGCCGACCTGGCCGTCGCACTCGCGTTGGCCTCGGTTGTCACGGACCGTCCCCTGCCGCCGGACCTCGTCGCGTTCGGAGAGCTCGGCCTGGCCGGCGAGGTCCGCCAGGTGCCCGGCGCGGAGCGGCGCCTGGCTGAGGCGTGCCGTGCCGGTTTCACCCAGGCGCTCGTCCCCGCCTCCACCGTGACCGCAAGCGATGCCTGGAGGGCGGCCGCACCGGCGGGCATGGTGGTCCACGGTGTGCGCACGCTGGCGGAGGCCCTGGCCGTGGCCGCTTCGGAGACCTGAACGGAGGCGGGTCCGGGTACGATGCTCGGGTGGCCGACGGTGCCGGCGCCAGCCAACCGCTGAACGACACGCTGGCGATGATCGCGCCAGGGTCGGCCCTACGGGAGGGACTCGACCGGATCCTGCAGGCCAAACACGGGGCGCTGATCATCGTGGGCGACGACCCGGCTGTCCTCTCGGTGTGCACAGGAGGATTCCTCCTCGACGCCGAGTACACGCCGCAGCGCCTATCGGAGCTGGCCAAGATGGACGGCGCCATCATCCTCGCCGCCGACGCCTCTCGCATCGCCCGGGCCAACGTGCACCTCGTCCCCAAGGCCACCATCACCACCTCGGAGACCGGGACCCGCCACCGCACCGCCGAGCGGGTGGCCCGTTCCATCGACGTGCCGGTGATCGCCGTCTCCGAGGCCATGGCGACCATCGCCGTCTACCGCAACGACCGCAAGCACACGACGCAGTCGGCGGGCTGGCTCATCGACCGCTCGAGCCAGGCCTTGTCCACCCTGCAGCGGTTCCGCGCCCGCTACGACGACGCGCTCTCGACGCTGACCCGTCTCGAAATGGAGGACACGGTCTCCGTGCACGATGTCGTCTCCGTGCTGCAGCCGGCCGAGATGGTGCGCCGCATCGCCGAGGAGATCGAGGGCCACCTGGTCGAGCTCGGCTCCGACGGCCGCCTGATCCACCTCCAGACCGAGGAGCTGAGCGCCGGCGCGGAGGAGAGCCTCACCTTGGTCCTGCGCGACTACACGAACGAGAAGGGCATGGCCCACCTGCGCTCGCTCTCACCGGACGCCCTCATGGACCTGCCCAAGGTCGTCGCCGCCCTCAACCTCCCCGCGTCGGACGACCAGCTGCACGCCCAGCTCGCCCCGCACGGGTACCGCCTCCTGCACCGCCTGCCCCAGCCGCTCTCCGAAACCCTGATTGAGCGCCTGGTCGGGCGGTTCGGCTCGCTGCCCGAGATCCTCTCCGCCTCCGCGGCCGAGCTGGAGTCCGTCGACGGCATCGGTGCCGCCACGGCGCGCCACATCCGGGACGGCCTGGCCCGCCTGGTCGAGGCGAGCATCTTCGAGCGCTACGAGTGAGGGCGGGACCTGGTAAAATGGTCAGTCACCGCCGGACGGATCGGGCCCGTCGTGGCAACCTCTCATCAGCAGCGCCCGCACCTCGGTGTGCCCGTGCGGGCGGCCCCGGTCCACCCAAGGAGTCGTGAGTCCTGTGTCCTTCAAGGTCGGAGACAAAGTCGTGTACCCCCATCACGGGGCGGCCGTGATCGAGAAGCGGGAGACCAAGGTCGCCTTCGGCGAGAAGAAGGAGTACCTGGTCCTGCGGCTCGCCTATGGCGACCTCATTCTGAACGTCCCCGCCGACAACACCGACGGGGTCGGCTTGCGCGAGGTCATCAACGACGAGGAGGTGGAGGAGGTCTTCGCCGTGCTGCGCAAGAAGGAAGCGCGCATGCCGACCAACTGGTCCCGCCGCTACAAGAACCACTCGGAGAAGCTGCGCTCGGGCGACATCTACCAGGTGGCCGAGGTGGTGCGGAATCTGTCCATCCGCGACAAGGACAAGGGCCTGTCCGCCGGCGAGAAGCGGATGCTGCAGCGGGCGCGCCAGATCCTGGTGTCCGAGCTGACCTTCGCGCTCAACGTGGACGAGGAGACGGCCGAAGAGCGTCTGAACGACGCGCTGACCTGATCGACCGGCCCGGTCGCACCGTGGCGAAGGTGTGGTCGATCGTGGTTGCCGGGGGCTCAGGCCGTCGCTTCGGACGGCCGAAGCAGTTCGCCGTACTCGCCGGCCGCCCGGTGGTCGAATGGGCCGTCGACGCGTGCCGCCCCTCTTCCGCCGGCGTCGTGCTCGTCCTCCCCGCCGGACTCGACGATCCGGACCCCCACGGTGCCGATGCCGTCGTGGCGGGTGGCGCGACGCGCGCCGACTCCGTCCGCTGCGGCATGGCTGTCGTCCCCGGCGACGCCGAGGTGATCGTCGTGCACGACGCGGCGCGGCCGCTGGCGTCACCGGCGCTCTTCACGGCCGTGATCGGCGCCGTGACCGACGGGGGCGCCGACGGGGCCGTGCCCGGCGTCCCGTTGAGTGACACCATCAAGGCGGTGGACGACGCCGGCTACGTCACCCGCACGCTGAATCGCGACGCCATCGTCGCCGTCCAGACGCCCCAGGCGTTCCGGGCCGGCGTGCTGCGCCGCGCTCACGAGCAGGCCGGCCCCGGCGCCACCGACGATGCCGTCCTCGTCGAGGCGCTCGGTGCCGCCGTGCGGGTGGTCCCCGGCGAACCGGGGAACCTCAAGATCACGGCGCCTGACGACCTGCGGGCGGCCGAGCGCCACCTCGCGCCGGGGGAGGACTGACAGTGCGCATCGGCCAGGGGATCGACATCCACCGCTTCTCCGAGGACCCGCACCGGCCGCTGGTGCTGGGGGGCGTGGTGATCGAGGGCGCGCGCGGCCTCGGGGGCCACAGTGACGCCGACGCGGTGTGCCACTCGCTGGCCGACGCCGTGCTCGGTGCCGTCGGCCTGGGAGATCTCGGCCGGCACTTCCCCGACACGGACCCGGTCTGGGAGGGGGCGGACAGCGTGGCGATGTTGACCACGGTGGTGGAGCTGGCCGCCGAGCAGGGCTTCATCTGTGCCAACGCGGACTGCACGATCATCGCCGACGCGCCGCGCCTGGCCCCGCACACCGCGGCCATGGTGGACCGGCTGAGCGGGGTGCTCGGCGCTCCGGTGTCGGTCAAGGCGACGAGGGCCGAGGGGATCGGAGCGCTCGGGCGGGCCGAGGGCATCGCCTGCCTCGCGGTCGTGTTGATGGAGCCGGCGTGAGCCGGCGACCGTCCCGTACCCCGCCACCGCGCCGGCCCGAGGCCCGGCAGCGGGGCCGGCAGTCCGAGGACCGGCGCGGGCGCCCCCGCCCGGCGGCCCAGAGCGAGCTCGGCGGCGATCAGGTCGAGGGCCGCCGGGCCGTGCTCGAGCTGCTCTCCGTCGGGCGCCGCACGGTGCGCCGCATTCTGCTGGCCGAGGACCAGGATCCCTCCCCGCTGCTCGACCGCATCGAGGAGTTGGCGGTGCGCCTGCGGGTCCCCGTCGAGACGGTGCCCCACGCCCGTCTCGACGCGCAGGCCCGCACCGAGGCTCCCCAGGGCGTGCTGGCGCTGGCGCGCCCGCTCGACCCGGTCCCGCTCGAGGACCTGTGCCGCCCGGACCGGCGCGGCACCGAACCGTTTCTCCTGGTGGCGGCCGGTATCACCGACCCGAGGAACCTGGGTGCGCTCCTGCGCAGCGCCGAGTGCGCCGGCGTGACCGGTGTCGTGCTGCCGCGTCACCGCTCGGCCCGGCTCTCGCCGACGGTGACGAAGACGGCCGCCGGGGCGATCGAGCACCTGCCCTTCGCCGTGGTGGGCGGGGTGCCCGCTGCGCTGAGCGAGCTACGCGACCTCGGTGTGTGGTCGATCGGGCTCGCCGGCGAGGCCGAACAGTCGCTCTACGACCTGCCGCTCGGCGACGGCCCCGTCGCGTTGGTGGTAGGCAGCGAGGAGAAGGGGCTCGCCCCGCTGGTCCGCCGGCGCTGCGATGCGGTGGTGGCCATTCCCCAGCACGGCACACTGCCGTCGCTGAACGTGGGCGTGGCCGGCGCGGTGGCCTGTTTCGAGGTCGCCCGCCAACGCGCCGCGGCGTCGGGCTGAGCGCCGGCGAGGTCCTCGATACCCTCGCCGGCTACGGCGCGCTCGATTACCCGACTCAGGCCCCTAGCCGATTCCCACCACCGGGTTGTTGAGCTTGAGACTGCCTGCTGACCCCGCGAACTGCGCGTTGCCGAAGGTGAAGATTCCGCCATCGGACGCGGCGAGCAGATAGCCGTTGTTGTCCGGCGTGATCTGGCCTCCGACCACAGGCTTGTTCAGGTGGACGCCGCCCATCGAACCGAAGAACCCGGCAACGCCATACGTGAACACGCCCCCGTCGGAAGCGAACAGGTCGTAGCCGCCCCCCGTGGAAGTGGTCGCCCCGCCGACGATGGCGGCGTTCAGTGGACTCCCGCCATGCGAGCCGTGGAACACGGCGTCGCCGAAGGTGAACACGCCACCGTCGGAGGCGAACAGGTCGTAGCCACCCCCGCTCGGGCTTGCAGACATCCCGACGATGGGCTTGTTGAGGTGAATGGCTCCGGTCGAGCCGTGGAACGTGGCGTCACCAAAGCTGAAGACCCCGCCGTCCGACGCCACCAGCCAGTAGCCGCGGCCGTCGGGCGTCGGAGCCATGCCGACGATGGGTTGGTTGATGCGCATCCCACCCGTCGAGCCGTAGAAGTTCGACGTCCCGTAGCTGAAGATGCCGCCGTCGGAGGCCACCAGCCAGTACCCGGGTCCGACCGGGTTCGACGCGACGCCCACGACCGGCTGATTGAGGCGGGTGCCTCCCGTCGATCCGTAGAAGCCGAAGGCGCCGTACGTGAAGACGCCACCGTCTGAGGCCGCCAGGCGATAACCGCCCAGGTTGGCGCCCAGCTGCCCGGCCGGAGCAGGGTCGGAGACCCGGACGACCTGGCCGCTGATGCCCGGGACGGGCCCGCCGCTGGCCGGGATGACTCCGAAGTTGGAGGCGTACACCGCGCCGTCCCCGGCCACGGTGATGCCGAGTGGGAACTCGAGACCGGCGCTAGCCAGCGTGGTCCGGCTGCCGTTGGCGTTGATCCTGATGATGGCTCCGGGGGCGGGTAACCCACTACCGCCGGGAGCGAGGGCGGGGTCATTGATTCCGGCCGTGTCGATCTCCAGGACCAGCAACCGTCCGGCCTGGTCGAAGGCGATGCTCCCAATCATGGTGAGGCCGCTGGCATAGACGGTGGGCGTCCCACCCGGGGCGATGCGGTAGACGTTGACGTCCCCGACGTCGTTGCTGGAAGCTCCGCCCAGCTCACCGACGTACAGTGCCCCATCGGGCCCGACGGCCAACGAGGTGGGGACCGGCTGGGCCATCACCGGCCCACCGGACGACGGCTCGGAGATCAGGGGGAGCACGGCCAGGGTAGAGATCTGGCCGGCCGCGTTGACGAAGAGGATGTCGTTGGCGGCGGCGTCGGCCACGGCGAACCCACCGTTGTAGGCCACGAGGCCGTAGGGATCGCTGTCGATAGCCACCTCACCGGGGACCGGCGGGTTGACTTGGTCGGGATTGTTGGCCGCCTCATAGGGGCCGAAGCTGGCCACGGAGGTGGCCGTCCCGCCGCTGAAGGGGGCGCTGACCAGGTCACCGAGGAGTGCGCCGGCAGGGCCGTAGGTCTGCTGGCCCGTGGTCGGGTCGATGTTCTGGTTCTGGATGACGGCGTAGATCTTGCCGTTCACGACCCGCACATCGGACACTCCGCCGCTGGCGGATCCGCCTCCGGGATTACCCACCGAGGGCAGTCCCGTGACCACGTGGGTCACCGCGCCCTGCGGCGTGATGCGGTCGATGGTGCCCGAGTTGTTGGCACAGGCGGCCTCCGCTCCCGTCAGACAACCGGCGCCCACGACGCCGTCGCCGACCTCGGCCACGTAGAGGTTCCCATCGGGCCCGATGGTTAGGTGGTGGGGCTGATTGAGGCCCGAGGCGACGACCTGCAGCCCGGGCGTCTTGGGAGCGAGGGCATGAGCGGAGCTTCCTGAGCCTGCTCCTGTCCACTGATGGCCTGAGAAGAGCCCTGGTCCTTGGGCAGCGGAGCCGGCGGACGCCACTCCGGCCCCGCTCGATCCGACCAATACCGCCGCCATGATCGCGGTTGCGCACGTACCGACACGCCAAGCTCGAGATCCACTCGCCATAAGACTTCTCCGTTTCCGAACAAAGTAGTGATTCCGTAGTGATTTCAGTCCTTACCTCTAACAGACCCTGACGCGACCGTAAAGTGACGTGGCGCCGCGTCGCTGATATCGTCGGGACCACTCCGCTTCGGTTGCAGGGTGAAACCACGCACTCCGGCGTCGTGCGAGTACCACCAGCAAGCGCTGCGCCGGCGCTCCCGTTGCGCCCCGGGGCTCCGCGAACGGCGCACGCATGACGACGTCCGCGGTGAACCAAATACTCGCCCGCTGCTGCAGGCGGAGTGCCGATTCAGATCACGACGACGACGTCGCGGCCGCCACCTCGGACGTGCAGAAGGCGCACCGGCGCGCCGCGACCGGGATGTCGCTCAGGCACTCGGGGCATTCATGCGTCTCGGGCTTGGTCTCCTCCTTGGGCACCAAGTTCAGCCGCTTCATCAGCGCGGTCAGCGGCACCACGACGGCGAAGAAGACGACCGTTGCGACGATAAGGAACGAGATCAGCGCGTTGAGGAACGAGCCGTACTTGAACGTGGAGTGGTTGAGGGTGAAGGTCAGATTTCCGAAGTTGGGTTCGCCGAAGATGGCGGCGACCAGCGGCGTGATCAGGTCGGCCACGAAGGCCGTGACCATCGCGGTGAAGGCAACGCCGACCACGACGGCGACGGCCAGGTCCACGACGTTGCCCCGCAGGACGAACTTCTTGAAATCCGAAAGCACCGGCACCTCCCTGTTCGCATTCCACCTCGTGGGCGCCCGGAGGCCGCTCACGACCCGCTCCGACAGGGAGCCCGAGGGGAGCCCGAGGCAGGAATCGAACCCGCGACGTCTTCATTACAAGTGAAGTGCTCTACCGACTGAGCTACTCGGGCGCTGGGCCCAGACTAACCGGCTGCACCACCTCGCCCGGGGCGACCAGCCGAAAGGCTTGCACCGGGCGGGGGCGCACGGCAGGCTGGACCTCCAGTGACTACCGAGCGGCCGCCATCGGGGACCTCGGGCTCGCTCTCCGTCGTCCGAGCGGCCGCTGTCCTCATCCTCTTCGTGATCGGGGTGACGGTCCTCGTCGCCGTGGGCACGCGACCCAGCGTGAGCGGCGAGCCGGTCGGCGCGCCGACCACGACGACGCCCACGACGGTGGCGGGGGGCAGCACGACGACCACCGCGGCGGGTGCGGCGGCCACGACCACGACGACGGCCGCGGCGACGACCACGACGGCGAAGCATCATGGTGGTCACACGACGACCACCACCGTGCCGACCGCCTCGGTCAGCGTGGTCGTGGCCAACGCCACCCACACCAACGGGTTGGCGGCCCACTACTCGACCGTCATCGGTGGCGGCGGCTGGATGATGAAGACGCCAGTCGACGCCGCGACGACGGAGACCACATCGGCCGTGTACTACGCGCCGGGCTTCCAGCAACAGGCGGCAGCGATCGCCACCGCCATCGGCATCAAGCCGTCCCAGGTGCTGCCGCTCACGGCTGCCGCGCCGGTCAGCGGGGTCACCGGCACCGACGTCGTCGTGGTCATCGGCCAGGACCTGGCCTCGACGTCCGGCTCCTGACGTTGCCCGTCGCGGGCGACGCCGCGGCGCGCCTCCCCGCACCGTTGCGCACGCTCGCGGCCGAGCCGGGGCGCGCTGCGCTGTTCCTCGACTTCGACGGCACGCTCGCCGCCATCGTCGAGGACCCGACCGGGGCGCGGCCGCTGCCGGGTGTCCCGGCACTGCTCACCGAGCTCGCCGCGTCGTTCGCTCTGGTCGCAGTGGTCTCGGGCCGACCGACGGGATTCCTGGCCGACGTGCTCGGACAGCCGGCGGGCGTCACGCTGACCGGCCTCTACGGCCTCGAACGTGCTCTGCGGGGGCCCGAGCACGATGCCTGGGCGTCGGTGGTCGACGAGGTCGTGGCCGAGGCCAGGGCCGAGGCACCCCAGGGCGTCTACGTCGAGCCCAAGGGCCTGACCGTCACGCTGCACTGGCGTCGCGTCCCCGAGCACAAGGACTGGGTGCTCGCCTTCGCCGAGCGCCAGCACACGCAGCACGGCCTGGCGGTGCACGAGGGCCGCCACGAGCGCGAGCTGCGTCCCGCGGTCGCGGTCGACAAGGGGACGGTCGTGCGCTCGTTGGCGGTCGAGCACGCCGGTCAACTCCGGGCCGTGGCGGTGTTCGGCGACGACATGGGCGACCTCCCGGCCTTCGCCGCCGTGCGCGAGCTGACGGCGCCCGACGGCCGCCTGCTCACCTCGGTCAGGGTGGCGGCCGTCGACGCCGAGAGCCCGCCCGAGGTGGCCGTTCACGCCGACCTGACCGTGCACGGCGCCGCCGGAGCCGTCGAGCTGTTGCGTGCCCTGGCCGACGCCGCCCGGGAGCACTGAGCACACGGGTCCGCGGCACCCAGGGTCCGAGGACGTAGTGTCCGTCGCATCCGGGATGCCTGTCCCTCCTCGAAAGGGGAACCCATCATGATCCGACTCGTTCGCCGCGCCGCCCTGGGCCTCAGCCTGGTCGCGGCCGCGACCGCAGGATCCGCCGCCTTGCTCGCCGCCGCCGCCGCCGCCACGGCACCCAGCGTGCCGGCGCAGGTCACCGCATCGAGCTGGACGGCCGTTCCCGTCCCGCAACCCTCCGCCGCAACGGGCAGTTACGGCGACGGCGTCTCGTGCGTGACGTCGTCCTTCTGCGTCCAAGTCGGGATCCAGGTCGTCGGCTCGGACAACCAGGCGCTGATCACGCAGTGGAGCGGCTCGTCCTGGGCGATCGCGCCGAGCCCGAGCACCGCGGGCTCGACCGACACCTTCCTCAACGCCGTCTCGTGCGCGAGCACCTCGTTCTGCGTGGCAGCCGGGTTCCAGCGTCAACCGTCGGCGCCCGAGCCCTTCTTCGAGCACTGGAACGGCACGGCCTGGACGGTCGTCCCTGCGGTCATCCCGACGGGATCGACCGGTGCCAGCATCACCGGGGTCTCGTGCACGGGCGCCACGTTCTGCATGGCCGTCGGCGACCAAGCGGTCTCCTCGGGCTCCGCCCCCCTCGTCGAGCAGTGGAACGGCACGGCCTGGTCCGTGGTGACGACGCCGAACCTCGCGACGCCGGGGGACACGGCCTTGAGCGGGGTGTCCTGCCGCAGCAGCGCCTTCTGCATGGCGGTGGGGTACCAGAACGGGGATACCCAGACGCTGGCCGAGATGTGGAACGGAAGGGCGTGGACCGTGGTGGCGAGCCCCAACGACCCTGCGGGGACCACGAGCGAGTTCCACTCGGTCTCTTGCGCCGGAACCCGCTTTTGCGCCGCCGTGGGCGAGAGCCGCGGCGGGTCCATCACGGTACCGAGCGACAACCTGGTGGCGCTCTGGGGCGGCTCCGCCTTCACCATGAGCCCGGCGCCCAACCCGTCGGCCGGATTCGGCGGCGCGCTCTCCGGCGTGAGCTGCTTCAGCGCCACGTCGTGCACGGCAGTGGGGCAGACATTTCTCAACAGCGGGAGCCGGAGCGACACTCAGGGCCAGACCTGGAACGGGCAGTCCTGGACCATCGTCTCGACGCCCAACGGACCCGTCTCGACGACCCTGAACTACCTCGGCGCCGTCGACTGCCTGACCGACTGGGCCTGCGTCACCGTCGGCGACGCCTTTGACGGCACGAACCACAACCCCCTTGCCGCCTGGGCCCCGATCGCCCGCTCGGGCTACCGCTTCGTCGCCTCCGACGGCGGCATCTTCGCCTACGGCGCGGGAGCCCCGTTCCTCGGGTCGCTGGGTGGCACCGTGCTCAACCAGCCCATCGTCGGCATGGCCGTGATGCCCGCCGGCGACGGCTACTACCTCGTGGCGGCCGACGGCGGGGTGTTTTCCTACGGTTCGGCGATCTTCCACGGCTCGACGGGGTCCATGCATCTCAACAAGCCGATCGTCGGGATGGCGCTGACCGCCGACGGGGAGGGGTACTGGCTCGTGGCCTCCGACGGCGGCATCTTCGCCTTCGGCGACGCCCAGTTCTACGGCTCGACCGGGTCCATCGCACTCAACAAGCCCGTCGTGGGCATGGCGTCGACGCCAAACGGCCTCGGGTACTTCCTGGTGGCCTCCGACGGCGGGATGTTCAACTACGGCAACGCCCACTTCGCCGGCTCGACGGGCTCCATCGTACTGAACAAGCCCGTGGTGGGCCTGGCCGTGACGACGTCCGGGGGCTACTTCCTCGTGGCCACCGACGGCGGCATCTTCGCCTACGGGGGCGCCGTCTTCGCCGGCTCGACCGGGTCGATCCACCTCAACAAGCCCATCGTCGGGATGACGACGGTCGCGAACGGTTACTACCTCTCGGGATCCGACGGCGGCATCTTCGCCTACCCGACGTCGGGAGGGCCGACCTTCCTCGGCTCCACGGGGTCGATCGTCCTCAACAAGCCCATCGTGGGCGTCGCGTCCTAGCGGGACGGTTCAGCGGGCCCCGGCCGCCCCCAGGACGTCGGACCACCAGTCGGCCGCCGTCCGGCCGCGCACCGCCGCCCGCAGCGAGGCCGCCCGGCGGGAGCGTTCGGCCGTCCCCATCGACAGCGCCCCGTGGAGCGCGGCGGCCGTCCCCGACACGTCGAAGGGGTTGATCCCGAGGGCCCCGTCGCCCGCCAGCGCCAGCTCCTCCCAGGCCCCCGCCTCGCGTGAGAGCACGAGCACCCCGTCGGCCGTGTTGAGCAAGGGTCCCTCCTTGGCCACGAGGTTGAGCCCGTCGCGCACCGGGTTGACGAGCAGCACGTCCGACAGGGTCAGCGCGGCGAGCGAGCGGGCCCGGTCGTCCTGCACCGAGAGCACGATGGGCGTCCACCCCTCCGCCGGGGCGCCGAGGGCGTGGTTGATCCGCTCCGCCGTGTGCTCCACGTCGGCCCCGTAGGCGAGATACTCCGCCAGCCCCTGCCGGCTGGGGTAGGCGAAGGCCACGTGCACCACCTGGCCGCGCCACTCCGGGTGCGTGATCAGCAGCTCCTCGAAGGCCAACATCCCGCGCACGATGTTCTTCGAGGGCTCCATGCGGTCGGTCCGTGCGATCACCCGCCGCCCGCCGACCTCGGCCCGCAGCGCGTCGGCCGCCGCCGCGCACGCCACCGACGCCGCCTCCTCCTCGAGCACGCCGGCGTCGGGACCGAGCGGCGCCACGAACGTCGCCGGCGGCTTCAGGCCGGCTGCCTCGTAGCAGGCCGCGAAGCCGGCCTCCCACTTGTGGCAGTGGAACCCGCAGGCCGCGTAGCCGGCCATGCCGTCGAGCAGCTCGGCCACGACGGCATCGGGCAGGACGCCGAGCATGGCCGGCTCGGCGAAGGGCGTGTGCAAGAAGTGCACCAGCCGCAGGTCGGGGCGCTCCTCGGCCAGCATGCGCCCGAGGAGGGAGAAGTGGTAGTCCTGCACCAGCACCGCGTCGCCCTCGCCGGCGCGCGCGGCGAGGGTGTCGGCGACGGCCCGGTTGTAGGCCCGGTACCCCTCCCAGGCGTCCCACCAGTGCCGGTCGAAGCGAGGCCGGTGGGGGAGGTCGAAGAGGTGGTGATGGCAGTACCACAGGGTCGTGTTGGCGACGACGTCGTAGGCCATCCGGTAGGTGTCGTCGTCGACGACCACCGGCACGAGCTCGAGCCCATCCTCGTGCATGAGGCCCCCGGTCACCGCCTCGCGGTCCGCCGCCCCCATCGTCACCGAGGCCCATGTCGTCCCGCTGCCCGCCAGCAGCCGGTGCAGCGAGGAGGCGAGGCCACCCCCGGCGGGCACCGGCACGAGGGTCCCGTCGCGCTCTTCCCGGAAGGTGAGCGGGCCGCGATTGGAGACGACGATGATCCCGCTCACGACGCCCTCAGGTCCGGCCCGGGAGCGATGCCGGCGAGACCCGCTCGAGCGCGGCTCGCAGCACGTCGACCGCCTGGGGGCGCAGCTCGTGCAGGGGCCGGTTGCGGTGGATGCGTTCACCGAGGTCGACCTGGGCCAGACGCTCGGGCCCCAGGCTCTGCGCGAGGTCGATCAGCAGGCCCAGCTCGACGCCGTAGCCCCCGGCGAAGCCGAGCTTCTCGAAGACCCAGCGGTGGGCCGCGGTCTCGCCGGCCAGGGGCTGGCGCACCCACGAGAGCTCGGGGAAGAGGAGCTCGAGCACCGGGCGGGCCACCAGCTCGGTGACCCGGCCGCCCCCGGTGGGGTCGCCGTGCAGGGGCCGGGTGTAGAAGCCCTTGACCAGGGCCACGTCGTCGGTGGTCAGCAGGGGCCCGAGCAGCCCGGTGACGAAGGCCGGCGTCGTGTTGGCCACGTCGGCGTCGAGGAAGGCGACGAGGCTGCCGCAGGACGCGTCGAGCGCGGCGGCCATGGCCTGACCCTTGCCACCGGGGCCGGCCCGGCCCTGGACCACCCGTGCCCCGGCGTCGGCGGCGTGGCTGGCCGTGTCGTCGCTCGACCCGTCGTCGAGCACGATCACCTCGTCGACCAGGCCGTTGCCCCCGTGCTCGGCCAGGAACGGCTGGACCACCGCCCGCACGACCGATCCGACCGTTGAGGCCTCGTCGCGGGCCGGGATGCACACGGACACGGTCTGCTCCGAGCGCACCTTGGCCGCCCGGACCCGCTCGGTCGGGAAATCTCCGTGCTGGTAGGTGCGCACCACGCCCCCGATTCAAGCAGCCGCGCCGCATTGAACGGGCCCCGCCGCAGGCGCTACCATGGTGGCCATCATCCAGAGCGACTGAGGGACGGGCCCGTCGACGTCGCGGCAACCAGTGCGGAGCACCTGGTGCCAATGCCCGACCGATGAGGAGGACCGATGGTGGATTTCGTCACAGGCCTGCGTTGTCGTGAATGTCAGCGTCCGTTCCCCGCCGAGGCGCTGCACGTCTGCGACTACTGCTTCGGGCCGCTCGAGGTGGCCTACGACTACGAGCGGATCGCGGCCACGGTCAGCCGGGAGCGCATCGAGGCCGGGCCCCGCTCCATCTGGCGCTACCGCGACCTCCTCCCGGTCGACGACGAGACGCCGGTGGACCTCGGTGCCGGCTTCACCCCGCTCGTGCGCGCCGACCGCCTGGCCGCCGCGCTCGGGCTCGGCGAGCTGTGGGTCAAGGACGACACGGCCAATCCGACCGGCTCGTTCAAGGACCGGGTGGTCTCGGTGGCCCTGACCAAGGCGCGCCAGCTCGGCTTCAAGGTCGCCGCCTGCGCCTCGACGGGCAACCTGGCCAACTCGGTGGCGGCGCATGCGGCCCGGGCCGGGATGGACTCGGTGGTCCTGATCCCCCACGACCTCGAGGGCGCCAAGGTCACCATGACCGCGGTCTACGGCGGGACGGTGATCGCGGTCGAGGGCACCTACGACGACGTGAACCGGCTGTGTGCCGAGCTGACGAGCGAGCGCCCGAGCTGGGCCTTCGTCAACGTCAACGTGCGCACCTACTACGCCGAGGGCTCGAAGACGCTTGCCTTCGAGATCGCCGAGCAGCTCGGCTGGCAGGCCCCCGACCACGTCGTCGTCCCGATCGGGTCGGGCAGCCAGCTGACCAAGGTGGCCAAGGGCTTCGCGGAGCTGGGAAAGGTGGGGCTCTTGCCCGAGGAGCCCGCCGTGCGCGTCTCGGGCGCCCAGGCCGAAGGGTGCGCTCCGGTGGCCACGGCCTTCGCGGAGGGGACCGACGCCATCCGTCCCGTCAAGCCCAAGACGATCGCCAAGTCGCTGGCCATCGGCAACCCGGCCGACGGCTGGTACGCCCTCGAGGCCATGCGCCGCTCCGGGGGTTCGTGCGCCGCCGTGACCGACGACGAGGTGGTCGAGGCCATCGGGCTGCTGGCCCGCACCGAGGGCATCTTCGCCGAGACGGCTGGTGGCGTGACGATCGCCACGCTGTGCAAGCTGGCCGCCTCGGGCGCCATCCGCCGCGACGAGCGGGTGGTGGCACTGGTCACCGGGCACGGGCTCAAGACGGTGGAGGCCCTCAAGGGTGCCGCCGGCTGCAGCCCGACGGCGACGATCGCGCCCACCCTTGACGCCTTCGACACCGCCCTCGACGCCGCCGGCGCCCCCGGGACCGGGGAGCCGGGCCGATGAGCGTGACCGTCCGCATCCCCACGCAGCTGCGCACCCTGACCGGAGGGGCGGGCGAGGTCGAGGTGGAGGGGGCCTCGGTGGGCGAGGCCCTCAAGGCGCTCGACGCGGCCCACCCGGGGCTGGCCGACCGCCTCTTCGACGAGGCGGGCAACCTGCGCCGCTTCGTGAACGTCTTCCTGGCCGACGAGGACGTCCGGTTCCTCGACGGCCTGGACACGCCGGTCTCGCCCGGGCAGACGCTCTCCATCGTCCCCGCCGTCGCCGGGGGCTGACCCGGGCCCTCCGCCCTTGCGCCGGCCGCACAAAGGTGGTTTGCTGTTAGCACTCACACGACGAGAGTGCTAATGGAGGAATAGACCAGATGGCCAAGATCATCGCCTTCCGGGAGGACGCCCGCCGCGGCCTGGAGACCGGCATGAACAAGCTGGCGGATGCGGTCCGCGTCACCCTCGGCCCGAAGGGCCGCAACGTGGTGCTCGACAAGAAGTGGGGCGCCCCCACGATCACCAACGACGGCGTGTCGATCGCCAAGGAGATCGAGCTCGAGGACCCCTTCGAGAAGATCGGTGCCGAGCTGGTCAAGGAGGTGGCCAAGAAGACCGACGACGTCGCCGGTGATGGCACCACCACGGCCACCGTCCTCGCCTGGGCCATGGTCCACGAGGGCCTGCGCAACGTGGCGGCCGGGGCCAACCCGATGTCGCTCAAGCGGGGGATCGAGGCCGCCGTCGAGATCGCGGTCGGCTCCATCCACGGCATCGCCAAGGAGACCGAGTCCAAGGGCCAGATCGCCCAGGTGGCCTCCATTTCGGCCGCCGACACCGAGATCGGCGAGCTGATCGCCGAGGCCATCGACAAGGTCGGCCGCGACGGCGTCATCACCGTCGAGGAGTCGCAGACCTTCGGCATGGACATGGACCTCGTCGAGGGCATGCGCTTCGACAAGGGCTACATCGCCCCCTACTTCGTGACCGACCCCGAGCGCATGGAGGCCGTCCTCGAGGACGCCTACCTGCTCCTCGTCGGCTCCAAGATCACCGCCGTGCGCGACCTGCTCCCGGTGCTCGAGAAGGTCATGCAGGGCGGTAAGCCGCTGCTCATCATCGCCGAGGACGTCGAGGGCGAGGCCCTGGCCACCCTCGTCGTGAACAAGATCCGCGGCACGTTCCGCTCTGTCGCCGTCAAGGCCCCCGGCTTCGGCGAGCGCCGCAAGGCCATGCTCCAGGACATCGCCATCCTCACGGGCGGCCAGGTGGTCACCGAGGAGGTCGGCCTCAAGCTCGAGAACGTGACCCTCGACCTGATGGGCACGGCCCGCAAGGTCGTGGTGACCAAGGACGAGACGACGATCGTCGAGGGCGGAGGTACCGAGTCCGACATCAAGGGCCGGATCAACCAGATCAAGACCGAGATCGAGAACACCGACTCGGACTACGACCGCGAGAAGCTCCAGGAGCGTCTGGCCAAGCTCTCCGGCGGCGTCGCCGTGATCAAGGTCGGGGCCGCCACGGAGGTGGAGCTGAAGGAGAAGAAGCACCGGATCGAGGACGCCGTCTCGACGACCAAGGCTGCCATTGAGGAGGGCGTCGTGCCGGGTGGCGGGGTCGCCCTGCTGCGGGCCCAGTCCGCCATCCTCGAAGGCTCCGAGAAGCTGGACGGCGACGAGGCCACCGGGGCGCGCATCGTGGCCCGGGCCGTGGAGGAGCCGCTGAAGCAGATCGCGGTCAACGCCGGCCTCGAGGGCGGGGTCGTCGTCGAGAAGGTGCGCAACCTCAAGGGTGCGCACGGCCTCAACGCGGCCACGGGCGAGTACACCGACCTGTTCAAGGACGGCGTGATCGATGCCGCCAAGGTGACCCGCTCTGCCCTGCAGAACGCGGCGTCCATCGCAGCCCTGTTCCTGACGACGGAGGCCGTGATCGTGGACAAGCCCGAGGAAGATGCGCCAGCCATGCCCGGTGGTGGCATGGACGACTACTAGAGCGCGTCCGGCGCGTCCCCTCCGGCGGCAACGGCCGTGTGAGGGGCACCCCGCGGTGACGTGTCACCCCAGTGTCACAGTGTTGCAACAGCACACGGTGACACTGGGAGCGCCTCACCCCCAACCGAGGCCCTCCGTGCGCCCGGCCGAATGGTCGGGCGCACGGCTTTCTCTACACTGAGGCGTGGCCCTGACCCCGACGACCGGCTGGGGGGTCCTGCACCTCTTCTGCCGGCTGGCGCCCGATTTCGACCCGAACGCCCTGCGCAAGGTCGTGAGCGCCGCCGAGGCGGAGGGCTACCAGGTCGTCCCGGTGGCCCTGCTCGGGCACAAGGCGGACCTCGGGCTGATGGTTCTCGGCCCCGACATCTGGCGGCTCCGACGCGTGCAGACCGAGGTCACGGCCTCGGGCCTCGTGCCGGTGCAGTCCTACGTCTCGCTGACGGAGGTCTCCGAGTACGCCGCCGGAATCCCCGACGGAATGCGCCAGGCGCGGCTCTTCCCGCAGCTCCCCCCCGAGGGCAAGGCGGCCTTCTGCTTCTACCCGATGAGCAAGCGCCGCGGCGAGGGGCACAACTGGTACACGCTCGACTTCGCAGCCCGCAAGGAGCTCATGGCCGGTCACGGCAAGGTGGGCCGGACCTTCCACGGGCGGGTGCTCCAGGTCATCACCGGGTCGACCGGGCTCGACGAGCACGAATGGGGCGTGACCCTGTTCGGCACGCACCCCGACGACCTCAAGGACTGCGTCTACGAGATGCGCTTCGACGAGGCCTCGGCCCTCTACGCCGAGTTCGGTCCCTTCTACACCGGCATGGTCGGAACGCTCGACGAGGTCCTCGCGGCCCTGGACGCCTGATCGCCGCCGTGACCCCGTGACCGCCTCCCTCGACGACCTCAAGGACGAGCTGCGCCGGCTCGGGCGCGTCGTGGTGGCGTTCAGCGGCGGTGCCGACTCGTCGCTGTTGGCCAGGGTGGCCCACGAGACACTGGGCCGTCCCGCGGTGCTGTGCGCCACCGCGTTGTCCCCGTCGCTGGCCGGCGCGGAAGAGGCGGACTGCCACGCGCTGGCCGCCGAGTGGGACCTGCGCTGGGTGGGGGTGCGGACCAGCGAGATGGAGGACCCGGCGTACGTGGCCAACGGCCCCGACCGCTGCGCCCGCTGCAAGACCGCCCTGATGGCCGCGCTCGGGCCTCTCGCCGCCGCCGAGGGCGCGACCGTGATCCTCGGGGTGAACGTCAGCGACCTCGGGGACCACCGCCCGGGCCAGGCCGCCGCGGCCGGCGCCGGCGCCGGCTTTCCCTTCGTCGAGGCCGGTTTCACCAAGGACGACATCCGGCACTGGTCCCGCCGGCTCGGCCTGCGCACCTGGGACAAGCCGGCTGCGGCGTGCCTGGCCTCGCGGCTGCCCTACGGCACGCCGGTCACTCTGGGCCGCCTGGCCGCCGTCGAGGCGGCGGAGTCGGCCCTGCGGACCCTCGGCTTCGGGCAGCTGCGCGTGCGCCACCACGGGGAGGCGGCCCGGCTGGAGGTCGAGCCCGCGGCGCTCGGCGATGTGGTGGCGCGCCGGGACGAGGTCGTCGCCGCCGTGCGCGCCGCAGGGTTTTCATTCGTCGCGCTCGACCTGGAAGGATTCCGGTCGGGAAGCTTGAACCGCGCCATCGCGCCGCGGAAGTGATGGAGGAGGAGCGGTGAGTCAGGTCCGGGTCAAGGTGAAGCTGACGTTCCCCGAGTCCGAGGTCCGGCGTGCGGTGCTGGCCACCATGGTCCGCCGCTTCGACGTGGAGCCGAACATCCGCCGGGCCGACGTCGAGGAGCAGCGGGGCTGGATCGTGTGCGAAGTCGACGGTGCGGCCGCCCAGGTCGAGGCGGCCCTCGACTGGGTCCGGGGCGAGGGGATCACGGTGGACCTGCTGGGGGACGTCCTCGAGGGCTGAGCCCGGGGTGGTTCAGGCCTGGTCCGGGTCCCGGGGGACGGTCCAGCCGGCAGAGGAGACCTTGCGCGGCTCGTAGAAGACGCAACCCTCGGGGCACGCGAACGGGAGCGGCTCGTTGGCATCGACCTTGCAGCGCTCGAGGCGCTCGCCGCGGGGAGTGGTCCGCATCACGTAGTGGCGGCAATCCTCGTTGATGGCCATCCCCCATTCTGGCGCAGACGGCAGGCCGCGGTAGCGTCACGGCCCGTGGACCCGACCGACGACCACGATGTCCCCCTCAAGACGCTGCTCCGCTGGAGCGAGACCCTGTCGGCCATCGCCCGCACCGGGCTGGGGTTCACCGAGAGCCTCTACGAGCAGGAGCGCTTCGAGGAGATCCTCAAGGTGGCCGCCGACATCAAGGCGGAGGCCGACGGGCAGGGCGATGACCCCGACGCCGGCGGCCTCGTGCAGGAGTGGATGGACACGGTGGGCAAGGGGGTGCCCGGCTACGTCACGCCCAAGGTGGCCGTGGGCGCGGCCGTGGCCAACGACCGGGGCGAGCTGCTTCTGATTCAGCGGGCCGACTCGGGCATCTGGCTCTACCCCACCGGCTGGTGTGACGTGGGCTACTCGGCCGCCGAGATCGTGGTCAAGGAGGTCGAGGAGGAGACGGGCATCGTCGTCGAGCCGGTGCGCCTCATCGCGGTCCTCGACGGCCTGCGGCTGGGTTTCACGCGGGTGCCGTTGTACTCCCTCCTCTTCTATTGCCGCGCTGTGGGCGGCGAGCTGGCCCCGCACCCGCTCGAGACCCGCGACGTGGGTTGGTTCACCCGCGAGACACTGCCGCACCCCCTGGTCGGCTCGGATCGCTGGGGCGAGCATGTCTTCGCGGCCATCAACGGCGAGCGGCGCGACGTCCTCTACGACAGCGTGCGCCAACCGATGTGGCGGGGCGAAACCACGACGTCGTGATCGTCGTCGAGGCCGCCGCATCGGTCGACGACGACCTCTGTGCGGCGGTGTCGGTGCTCGTGCCCCAGCTCTCCCGGTCCTCGCCTCCGCCCACCCGCGAGCAGCTCGAGCGCATCGTCGCCGACCCCGGCAACATCCTGTTCCTGGCTCGTGACGGCAGTCGCGTCGTCGGAATGCTGACCCTGGTCGTGTTCCGGATCCCGACCGCGGTCCGGGCCTGGATCGAGGACGTCGTGGTCGACGAGGGCTCCCGGGGCACCGGTGTCGCCGCCGAACTCGTGCAGGCGGCGCTCGACCGGGCCGACGCCGAGGGCGCCCGCACCGTCGATCTCACCTCGAGGCCCGACCGCGAGGTCGCCAACCGGCTCTACGTGCGCCTGGGGTTCGAGCGCAGGGAGACCAACGTGTACCGCTACCAACGCCCGCCCGAGCAGGCGACCTCCGCTCCCCTCTGAGGCAGCGGGGAGCGCCAGATAGATTCCTGCCGAGGGAGACGGGAGGCCGTCATGGACAGCACGGGATTCCAGGGACGCAACTGGGTGCTCGCCGCAATGATCTTCGCGGTCTCCATGACGTTCATCGATCAGACGATCGTCTCCATCGCCGTGCCGAACATCCAGCGCGAGCTGGGCCTGACGTCCACCGGGGTCCAATGGGTCGTGAACGCGTACCTGATCGCCCTGGCGGCGCTGTTCGCGCTGGGCGGGCGGTTGTCCGACATCTTCGGCCACACCAAGATGTGCGTGATCGGTGTGATCGTGTTCGTGGTGGCCTCCACCATGTGCGGCCTCACGCCGAAGGGCACCTACGCCGAGGCCTGGATCGTCGCCTTCCGTGTCGCGCAAGGCGCCGGCGGCGCCCTCATGTTCCCAGCCGCCCTGGCCATCGTCGTCAACACGTTCCCCCTCCGCGAGCGGGGCAAGGCGCTCGCTCTCTTCTTCGGCATCGCCGGCGGCCTCACCGCCATCGGTCCGATCCTGGGTGGCTACCTGACGGAGTGGACATGGCGGGCCATCTTCTGGGTCAACATCCCCGTCGCCCTGATCGCGCTTGTCCTCATCGCGCTCTCCAAGCCGAAGACCGAATACCGGCGGGCACGCATCGACTACCTGGGCGCCATCCTGATCGCGGCGGGCATCGCACTGAGCATCTTCGGCCTGCAGCAGTCCGTGCCGTGGGGGTGGAGCAACCCGTGGACGTGGATCTGCATCGTCGGCGGGCTCGCCATCATCGTGCTCTTCGTCTTCGTCGAGCTGCGCACGGAGCCGCCCCTGATCGCCGTCACCATCTTTCGCATCCGCGCCTTCACCGTCGAGAACGTGGTGCTGATGATCGCCATGATGGCCTTCATCCCCATCTTCTTCTTCTCCAGCGAGTACGCGCAGATCGCCTTGCGCAAGACGGCGTCGGAGGCCGGGGTGTTCCTGCTCTTCTTCTTCCTCGGCTTCGTCGTCGCCGCCCAGATCGGCGGTCGGATGCTCGACAGGGAAGGGGCCAAGCGTGCGGTCGTCGTCGGCTGTGCCATCGCGGCCATCGGCTTCGGCATCTGGGCCTCCAAGGCGACGGTGCTCGATTTCGGCCAGCAGCGGATCTGGGTCGTCGTGGCCGGGGCCGGCATGGGGATGATGCTCGGGCCGGCCAACACCGATGCGGTCAACCGGGCCGGAAACCTCTCGTACGGGGAGGCGACAGGCATCACCCAGACGATCCGCAATTACGGCGCCAGCCTCGGCCTGGCCGCGCTGGGCACCATCCTCTTGATCGCCTTCCGCGCGCACCTGACGACCACGCTCAGCTCCATGGGTGTCCCCCACGCCGGAACGGTGGCCGACCGCATCTCGCAGTCCCAACAGGGGAGCGGGTCGGTGGCCACGATCCCGCACTACGTCTCGGAGGATTTCGCGCAGGCCACCCAGACGGTGCTCTACGTGATGTGCGGGGTGATGGCCTCCGCCGGCGTGATCGCCCTGTTCGGGCTCCGACGCGGACGCCAGGAGACCGTGCCCCTCGACAGCGAGTCCGTCCCGACCGAGGCCGCCCCGAGCTGAAGGCCGGTCCCGGCACCGAGGTCGTGATGGTGCTGCCTCCCCGGCCGCAGATCCGGGTCCTCATGGGGACGGTCGCTTCTGCCGAGGGGTACAGGGCGTACGCGAAAGTCGCCGTCCTGACGTAACCGCACGGCCGGGTTCCCGTCTCTTCTTCGGCGATCCACGACAGGAGGCAGCGCATGTCGCATCACGCCAGACGCATCGGGTTCACCGTGGCCACCCTCGCGATGGTGGGGATGCTCGGCGCCGGGTGCAGCGTCGTCGGCAAGGTCCGCAATGCCGTGCACAACGTCGAGAGCAACAAAGCGACCATCGACTCGTTCACCCAGAACCTGCAATCGGGGCAGAGCACGGCGTTCGAGGCGACCTACACGACGACCGGCAGCGCGCCCGCCACCGTCGTCTACGCCGTCGATCCCTCGGTCAGTGGCTTGGCCTTCCACGAGACGCAGACGGGCGCCAACGCGTCGAACCTTCAGCTGATCGTGAACTCGTCCGGCGAGTACGCCTGCAACCAGAGCGCGGGAGCGGCCTGGTCCTGCCAGAAGCTCGGCCAGGCCGACGCCGCCGCCCAGAACCAGATCTTCGATCTCTATACGCCGGCCCACTGGGTCAACTTCCTCAAGGGGGTCTCGCTCGTGGCGGGGCTGGCCGGTGACACGGTGACGTCGTCGACCATGTCACTCAACGGCTTCGACATGAACTGTGTCGACCTGGTCGCCCACGGCGTGCCGGGGACGAGCACCATCTGCAGCACCACGCAGGGCATACTCGGCTACGTGAAGGTCGCCTCGGACTCGACCAGCTTCCAGATCACGAACTATTCGTCGTCGCCGTCCTCGTCCCTCTTCCAACTGCCGCCTGGAGCGACGGTCACCACCCCCACCACCTGAGCGGCCACACCGGGGTGACCCGGGCCATGATGACCACATGACCACGTTCATCACCCGTTACGACACGTCGGGCACTGGCGTCCGCCTTGCCGTCAAGGACCTGATCGACATGGAGGGCGAGCCCACGACGGCCGGCTGCCGCGCCGTCGCCCGGCGCGCCCTGCCGGCGGAGAGCGACGCCGCGTGCCTGGCTGGTGCCCGGGCCGCGGGGGCGCGCATCGTGGGGCGCACCAACCTGCACGAGCTCGCGCTCGGCGTGACCGGGGTGAACCCGTGGTACGGGACGCCCCAGAACCCCCTCGACCCCAGGCTGGTGCCGGGCGGCTCGTCGAGCGGCTCGGCGGTGGCTGTCGCCACGGGCGAGGCCGACGTCGCCTTCGGCAGCGACACCGGCGGCTCGGTGCGCATCCCCTCGGCCTGTTGCGGTACGGCCGGTCTCAAGACGACGTGGGGCCGGATCTCCCTCGAGGGCGTCTGGCCGCTCTCTCCCAGCTTCGACACTGTCGGGCCCATGGCCCGCGACGTCGCGGGCCTCGTTGCCGGCATGCAGCTGCTCGAGCCCGGGTTCACCGCCGCCGGCACCGGTGCCGGCTTCACAGCGGCCAGGCTGCCCATCGAGGCCGATCCGGCCGTCACGGCGGCGATCGACCGGGCGCTGCAGCTCGCCGGTTGGAACTGCCGAGACCTGCCGGTGCACGGGTGGGACGAGGCGACGATGCAGGCCGGCCTCCTCCTCGTCGTCGAGGCGTGGCATTCCGACGCCACGCTGGTGGCGGAGGACGCCGAAGGGATCGGAGCCGACGTGCGCGGCCGGCTCCAGCTCGGTGCGGCCTGCGAGGACGCCGTCGTGCGCGCCGCCTGGCGGGCCCAGCGCGACTGGAAGGCCACGCTCGAACGGATCTTCACCGACGTCGACATCCTCGTCACCCCGACCCTCACGATCTTCCCGCCGTCCCTCGACGAGGGTGACGACCTCCTGGTCTCCCGCTGCACTCTCCCGGTGAACCTGGCCGGTGTACCGGCCCTGTCGCTGCCCGTGCCGACCGGCGGGCCCCTGCCCGCCAGCATCCAGCTGATCGGGCCGGCGGGGAGCGAAGAGCGCCTGCTCGCGGCGGGTGCCCTGCTCGAGGCCGCGGTCGCGGCAGGCTGACCACTCGGGTCGGTCGGGCGCCGCAGGGTGCGGCGCGGTTCACGCGTGGCGGCGCACCAGCCCCCGGCCGATGTCAGCCAGGTGCTCGCGCACACGCTCGGGTGCGAGGATCTCGATGCCGTCGGCGAACCCGGCGAGCTGCCGGGCCACCATGAGCTCGGAGTGCGCGCGCAGCGCCACGTCGACCCGCCCGTCGGCCTGCTCCGCGCCGCGGCCGACGCGGTTGCCGAAGAGGTAGCGCAGGACGTCGAGGATTCCCGGGTCGGTCCGCAGCCACACCGTCACCGGTGCGCGCCGCGCGTCCACGGTCGTCACGATGGAGCTCCAGGCCGCGGCCAGGTCGAAGTCGTCGGGCCGCACCACTGGGCGGTCCGTGACACGCAGCGACCGTATGCGGCCCACCCGGAAGGTCCGCTGACCGGCGTCGGTACCACCGATGAGGTACCAGGTGTTGTGCTTGACCACCAGCCCGAGCGGATGCACGGTGCGCGACGACGTGCGCCCCTCCCGGCCGCGGTAATCCAGCTCGATCTGCACGCCCTCGATCACGGCGCGCTGCAATGCCTCGAGATGGTCCGGGGCGTCGGGCACCGCGTGGTCCCAGCCCGCCGGATCGCGGACGACGGCCGCCGCCGCCGCCTCGGCGTGAGCGCGGAAGGTCGCCGGAAGGGCCCGGACCAGCTTGCGCAGTGCCGCCCGCACCTCGGGCGTGGCAGCCGCCGGACCGGCGATCAGGAAGAGCGCGCGGGCCTCGTCCGCGGTCAACCCGCTGAGGTCGGTCCGCGCCCCACCCACCAGTTCCCAGCCGCCACCCCGTCCCGGCTGGGAGTAGACGGGGATCCCGGCCAGTGACAGGCCCTCGAGGTCCCGCCGGGCCGTGCGCTCACTCACCTCGAGCTCGCGCGCGCCAGCTCGGCCGCCGTCACCCGCCCCTTGGCCTGGAGGACCAGCAGGGCGGCGACGAGGCGGTCAGCACGCATGGGCCCCAGTCTTGCCCAAAAAGTGTCCATGAGATGGCCAGGTTTGGGGCGCAAGCTGACCCGGTCCCACAAGCGCCGGGAGAGCCGGCAGAAACGGAGCAGACACGATGCCAGGACTCGTACCCCCCGTCGTCGACGAGCGGGAAGCCCTCCTCGCCTTCCTCGGCCAGCAGCGCGACGCCCTGCGCTACGCGGCCCACGCGCTCGGCGCCGACCAGGCCGTCGCCCGCCCGACCGTGAGCGATCTCTGCCTCGCCGGCCTCGTCAAGCACGCCACCCTGGTCGAGCAGGCCTGGACGACGTTCTTGAGCACGGGCGACACGGCGGTCTTCGTTCCCCGCGACGACTGGGCCGACGGCTTCCGCCTGGTCGAGGGCGAGAGCCTCGACGACGTGCTCGCCCGATCGGAGGAGCAGGCTCGCCGGACCGAGAAGATCGTGACCGGCATCGCCGATCTCGCCGCCCCGCTGCCGCCCACCGTCGACCTGGTGCCCTGGATCCCGGGCGGGGTCGTGTGGACGGCCCGCTGGGTCCTGCTCCACCTCATTGAGGAGACGGCACGACACGCCGGGCACGCCGACATCATCCGCGAATCGACCGACGGCGCCACCTGCTGGACGCTGATGGCTGCAGCGGAGGGATGGCCGGAACAGGACTGGTCCTGAGGACCGGGAGCGACGCCGGCCGTCGGCCGGCCGTCATGTCCCGGCCATCGAGGCCAGGATCTCGTCGACCATCTCCACCGTGGCGTCGGGGTGGAGGAAGGCGAAGCGGGCCACCGTCTCACCCTCCCAGGTGGTCGGCGTGACGAAGCCGATCTGGTCGTGGAGCAGGCGGGCCGACCAGGCTTCGTAGTCGAATTTGCCCCACCCAAGCCGCCGGAAGAGCACGACCGACAGTCCCGGGTCCCGGACCAGCTCGACGTGGGGGGAGGCGGCGATCCGCTCGGCGGCCCGCTGGGCGATGGCGAGGCCGGCCTCCACGGCGTCGCGGTAGGCGTCGAGGCCGTTGACGGCCAGCGAGAACCACAGCGGCAGCCCCCGGGCCCGCCGCGTCAGGTGGAAGGCGTAGTCGCTCGGGTTCCATTCCTCCGGGTTGTCGCTGTGCAGCACCTCGAGGTACTGCGCGTCCTGCGTGTGGACCGCCTTGGCCAGGTTGGGCCTGCGGTAGACGAGGGCCGCGCAGTCGAAGGGGGCGAACAGCCACTTGTGGGGATCGACGATGAACGAGTCGGCCCGCCCGAACCCCGTGAAGCGTTCCTGCACCGAAGGCGCGAACAGGGCCGCCGCGCCACCGTAGGCACCGTCGATGTGGAACCACAGCGCGTCCTCGGCGGCCACGTCGGCCACTCCGTCCAGATCGTCGACGATGCCGGCGTTCGTGGTACCCGCCGTGGCCACCACGCCGATGACGTCGTCGCGCCGGGGGTCGTCCCGCAGCGCGGCCCGCAGCGCCTCTCCGGACAGGCGATGGTCCCGCGTCGGCACGGTGAGCGTCCCGACGCCGAGCACGTGGAGTGCCTTTCCGACGGACGAGTGGGCGTCCTCACTCACGGCCACCAGCGGGTGCCGCGGTGCTTCGGAGTGACGCCGGTGCGCCGCCGTGTCCCGGGCCACCATGAGCGCCGACAGGTTGCCGGCGGACCCGCCGGCCACGAAGCAGCCGCCAGCGTCCTCGGGGAAGCCGGCCTGCGCGGCCAGAACGGCGAGGGCCTGGTTCTCGGCGACGACCACTCCGGCTGCCTCGAGCCACGAGGTGCCGTGCAGCGACGAGCACGAGACGAACATGTCGAAGAGGAGCGACGCCTTGGTGGGTGCAGCCGGGATGAACGACAAGAAGCGAGGACTGTCGCACGACACGACCGCCGTCGCGAGCTTGTCGACGAAGAGCTTCAGCACCTGTGCCGCGTCGTTCCCGCCCGGACACATCAGGCCGTCCAACTCGGAGCCGAGTGACTCGACCAACCCACCGAAGTCCAGGGCGACGGGGTCCATGGAGAGCCGCTCACGACAGGCAGCGAAGATCAGCTCGGCCATTGCCTCGTCGTAGTGGAACATGTCGGCCGCCATCAGGCCGGTGATCCCTCGGGGTCCCGCGCCGCGTCCCGGGCGGCACGCCAGGCCTCCTCGGCCCGGCTGGAGACCTCGTGCAACGAGGCACCCGTCTTGGCAGCGACGGCCGCCACGTCCTCGAACTCCGGCTTGGCGCGCCCGCTGGTGATCTTCATCCGCACGGTGATCCCGTCGACCATGACCTGGTCCATGCGCCGGGCCAGCGGCCAGCGCGCGACCACCGTGGCGCGCACCCCCATCGTCCCGGTGACCCGTTCGATCTCGGCCCGCAGCGCGGCGGCGGCTGTGACGTCGGTTAGCACGTGCAGGACGTGGCCCGGGCGTCCCTTCTTCATCGTGACCGGGCTCACCCAGGCATCGAGTGCACCGGCCTCGAGGGCGGACGCCACCGCATGCCCCAGCTGTTCTCCGGTCACGTCGTCGAGGTTGGTCTCGAGCACGACGGCCGGTTGGCCCGGGCCGACGGCGGCCGGCCCGGCGCGCCGTCCGATCACGACCTGGGTGCAATTGGGCAGGTCGTCCATCTCCCCCGATCCCCCTCCGAAACCCGAGGCCACGATCGTCATGTCGGGGAGCGGTCCGAACGAGGAGCACAACGCCGCGAGCAGGGCGGCTCCCGTCGGGGTCGTGAGCTCCAGCCGGGTGTCCCGTCCGTAGGTCGGGATGCCCTCGAGCAGGCGGACGGTGGCCGGAGCCGGGTTGGGGAGCCATCCGTGGGCGCTGCGCGCGGTCCCGTTCCCCGTTGCCACCGCCGAAGCGCTCACCTCGTCGACCTCGAGCACTTCGAGCGCGGCCGCGGTCCCGACGACGTCGATGATCGCGTCGTGTCCGCCGACCTCATGGAAGTGGACCTGCTCGACCGGGCGGCGGTGCAGCGCCGACTCGACGGCGGCGAGAGCGCCGAAGACGGCCAGCGCGCGCTGCGCCACCCTCGGCGGCAGCGCGGCTTCCGCGATCAGTGCCGCGATGGACCCATGGGTGCGGACCACCACGTCGTCGCCGGCGACGACCGCACGCGTGCAGGCGACGCCTCCGCGCATTCCTTCTTCGAACTGGAGGTCCCACCCCGGAAGGGCCAACCGGTCGAGCAGCCCGCGGACCTCGTCGACGTCCGCTCCGGCGTCGACAAGCGAACCGAGCGCCATGTCACCGGCGATGCCCGCGAAGCAATGGAACCAGGCGACCGTCGGTGCGCCGGGGTGGCTGTCCGTCACGGCAGGAGCCGGGCAATCGCACAGGCCGCGCCGTACCCGTTGTCGATGCCGACGACCGTGATGCCCGACGAGCAGGCGGAGAGCATGGTGAGCAGCGCGGTGACGCCCTCGAACGCGGCGCCGTAGCCGGTGCTGGTCGGCACGGCGACGACGGGAGCCGGCGTGAGCCCACCGACGACGCTGGCCAGGGCGCCCTCCATGCCCGCGATGACGACCACGGCGTCAGCCATCGCGATGGTGTCGAGCTCGGCCAACAGACGGTGCAGGCCGGCGACGCCACAGTCGGCGAGCAGGGTGGGGACGAACCCGAGCGCGCCGAGCACTGCAGCGCACTCCGTGGCGACGGGGAGGTCCGCCGTGCCGGCCGTGATCACCACCACTGTGCCCGTCCGCTCGGGCGCGGGTCGGTAGACGACCGTCGAGAAGGCGCCGCTCTCCGAGATCGCCCCCGGGGCGAGGCCGAGGGACGCCGCCACCGCAGAGGCTGCCTTCACCTGAGGCTCCGTGGCCCGGGTGAGGAGGACGGGGCCCTCGGTCTCGTTCAAGAGCTCCTCGACGACGGCCGCACACTGCTCCGGTGTCTTGCCGGGCCCGTACACCGCTTCGGGCATGCCGAGGCGCAGGTCGCGGTGGACGTCGACCCGCGCGAAGCCCAAGTCCGTGAAGGGCAGCCGACGCAGTTGCCGGACCGCGTCGTCGGGCGTGCAGGCGCCAGTGGCGACCTGCTCGACGAGCGTGCGAAGCGAAGAGGCGTCCATGACCTGCTCTATCCTGCCCAACTGTGAACCCCCCTGCGACCACGGTCGCCTACTTCGGCCCGGAGGCCACCTTCACCCAGGAGGCCCTCTTGACCCAGCCCGACCTGGCGCAGGCGGGCTTGACGTCCCTCGGCTCCATTCAGGGGGTGCTCGACGCCGTGGCGGCGGGGGAGTTCGACCACGGATTCGTGCCCATTGAGAACGGGATCGAAGGCACGGTCAGCGCCACCATCGACGGGTTGATCCACGACGTCGACCTCCACATCCAGCGTGAGGTCGTCATGGACATCCACCTGCACCTCATGGCCCGACCGGGGACCCCCCTCGGCGCCATCCGCGCCGTCTCGTCCTATCCGCACGCACTGGCCCAGTGCCAGAAATACCTGGCCCGCGAGCTTCCCAAGGCCGAGCAGCGCGCGGCCAACTCCACCGCCGACGCCGCCCGGCTGCTGGGCGAGGCGGGCTCAGCCGACGAGGCCGCCATCGCACCGCGACTCGCGGCGGAGCGCTACGGCCTGAGCGTCCTCGCCGAAGACGTGGAGGATCACCCCGACAACCAGACCCGCTTCGTCCTCGTCGCCCGGACGAGGATCCCGAAGCCGACCGGGCACGACAAGACGAGCATCGTCTGTTTCCAGCGCGCCGACCATCCAGGCAGCTTGCACGGCATTCTGGGCCAGTTCGCGGCGCGCAACATCAACCTGACCAAGCTCGAGTCGCGGCCGACCAAGCAGGGGTTGGGCGACTACTGCTTCGTGATCGACCTCTCGGGCCACCTCGGAGACGAGGTCGTGGCGGATTGCCTGCGCGATCTCCACGCGGGACTGGCCGGGGTGAAGTTCCTCGGCTCGTACCCCGCGGCGGGCGAGCACGGGCCCGAGCAGCGGCGGCAGGCGGACGCCGCCTGGCAGGCCGCCGACGAGTGGCTGGGTGGGTTGCGGCGTTCTATCGGTTGACAGGCGCCGCCGTGTGGGCCAGCGACCCCGGCAGGCGGCGCGCGATCACCAGCGCCATGACCGCGGCCAGCGCAGCCACTGCGAAGGCGATGACGACGCCGCCGGCGATCGGGCCGGTGCCCCGCGAGACTGCGGCAACGGCGGCACCCCCGACGCCGACCCCGAGAGCAATGCCCAGGACGTCGGCCAGGTTCAGGGACGCGGAAGCCCAACCCTCGCGTCCGGCCGGAGCGGCTCGGAGCATCATCAGCGAAATGGGCGCATAGCTGAGGCCCATCCCGAGACCGGCAGCGGACCAGGCGACGAATGCCTCCCAGACCGGCACGCCGGGCTGGAGTTGCCACGCCATCCCGGCCGTGCCGACCAGGATGAGCACCAACCCGGTGCGCACCAGACGTGCCCCCTCCCACGTTTCGTTGAGCCGGGCCTGCACCCAGGAGCCCGCCGTCCAGGCGAGCGTCGACGCGGTGACGACTGCGCCCGCCATGCCGATGCCGTGGTGGCGCACCGTCGTGATGGCCAGGGTGACGTAGGCGTCGGCCCCGAAGAAGGCGAACGTCAGCAGGCCGCGGCTCAGGATGGTGGCCGGCAGGCCCGGGGCGGCGCGCAGGGTGCCGGCGGGCAGGAGGCGGCGCAACGGCGCCCAGCCGACCAAGGTCCCGATCGCCGCCAGGCCGACACCGACGAACACGTTGCGCGCGCCGAGTGCCCCCAGGATCAGGGCCGCACCGACGGCGGTGCGCACGGCGTCTCCCACCCGGTGCTCGTCGGTGGGGGGCGCGCCGGGCCGCCCGAGGCGGACGAGAGCCGGCACGGCGATGGGACCGGCAACGGCGACGAGCGGTATCAGGCCGAGGAACACCCAGCGCCAGCCGAACACGTGGGCCACCGCGGCCGCGACGCCGGGGCCGACGATGCCGGGGACCACCCAGGCTGTCGACAACACGGCCATCATGCGGGCGCGCTGGACCTCGGGCATGCTCCGGCCGATCGCCACGTAGGCCACCGCGGGCACCGCCCCCGCGCCGAGGCCCTGCAGGCAACGCCCGGCGACCAGCACCCACATGAACGGGGCGAGGCCCGCCACGAGCAGGCCCGCCGAGAACAGCACAAGCCCCACCACGTAAGGGCGGGCCGGCCCGTGGCGGTCGGCGTCACGCCCGGCGACGACGATCCCGATCAGGCTGGTCAGCTGGAAGGTCGAGAAGACCCAGCCGTAGAGGGCCAGCCCGTTGAGGTCGCGGGCCACGACCGGCATGACGGTGATGACGGCGAGCGCTTCGACGGCGACGAAGGTCACCGAGAGGACGAGCCCGACCGTGAGGGCGCGCCGATGCGGCGCCCACAGCCCGTCGTTCGCGGCAGCCCCGTCCATCGCAGCGAGACTACGGGCCAGGGCCGCTGGTACTCTGCGCCGGGAGGGCCCGTGACGCTGCAGACCATCGACGTCGATCAGCATCTCTTCGAGTCGAGGACGACCTGGTCCGAGCACATCGAGCCGGCGTACCGGTCCGATGCACTCTCGATCTCCGACGACGAGGCCGGATGGCCCTGGCTGACCTGGCGGGGCAGCCGGCTGACCCCGCTCGAAGTGCCCATCCCGGAGCGCTCGACGCTGATCGGCCAGGACCGTCTCCGCCGCCTGCGCGGGGAGCGGGCGTCCGCCTCGTTCGAGGACCTGGTCCCCGACTCCTACCGCCTCTCCGGGGCGCGCCTGCAGTCGCTCGACGAGTTCGGGCTGGACGCTGCGGTCATGTTCCCGAACTACGGGCTCCTGTGGGAACAGCGGCTGGCTTCGGACCGTGCCGCCCAGCGGGCGAACGCCCGGGCGTACAACCGCTTCATGGCCGAGGTCTGCGGCGAGGGTGACGGGCGCCTCTTCGGCGTGGCCCACGTCCTGCTGCACGATCCCCGATGGGCAGTGGAGGAGATCTCGCGGGTGCGGGCGCAGGGTGTCCGGCTGGCCATGATCGCCCCGGCCCCGGTGGACGGGAAGCCGCTGTCGCACCGGGACTTCGATCCCGTGTGGGCGGCGTTCAGTGATCAGGGCGTCGCGCCGGTGTTCCACGTCTCGGAATTCGAGAGCCCGTTGCACCCGGCCTGGCGCGAGGGCGAACAGGAGGACGGTGAGCAGCTCTTCGATTCCATCTTCTTGTACCTGGCCCCGGCTGTCGCCCTCGCCAACCTGATCCTCAACGGCGTGCTCGAGCGGTTCCCGCGCCTGCGCCTCGGCGTCGTCGAGCTGACGGCAAGTTGGGTGCCGAGCTTCCTGCTCCACATCGACGGAGCGTCGGACTTCTACACCCAGCGGCACGGCGAGCCGTTCCGGGCCCTTGCGCACCGTCCGTCGGAGTACTTCCTTCGCCAGGTCCGGGTCGCCGCCCTGCCCTATGAGATGCCGAACCGCCTCGTCCCGAAGGTGGGCGATGACACGTTCATGATCGGAAGTGACTGGCCGCATGCCGAGGGAGTCGCCGACCCCAGGGCCGCGGCCGAACGGGCCGTGGCGGGACTGGCCGGCTCCGCCCGGGCCAACATTTTGGGAGCCAACGCCGCCTGGCTCCTCGGCTTGTGACCATCGACCTACAGGCCGCCGCCGCCGAGCGCGACCGCTTGCGGGCGAGGTACCTGCGGGAGGTCGGGCGAAGGCCGAAGTCGACGGCCCGTGGTGTGCACCACCTGGCGTTGCTGTGCTCAGACGTGGAACGGACGATCCGCTTCTACCAAGAGCTCTTGGGCTTCCCGTTGGTCGAGCTCTTCGAAAACCGGGACTACAAGGGGTCCACCCACCTCTTCTTCGACCTGGGCCACGACAATACGCTTGCCTTCTTCGACTTCCCCGGCCTGGGTCTCGGTCCCTACGCGGAGGTGTTGGGGGGGTTCCACCATCTCGCCATCTCCGTCGGGCGGGAGCAATGGGATGCGGCGCGGGCCCGCCTGGAGGGAGCGGGCGTGGCGACCCAGATCGAGAGCGAAGTCTCCTTGTACTTCTCGGACCCCGACGGCGTGCGGCTCGAGCTCATCGCGGAGGACCTGGGCTCGTTGTACGGCACGCCGCTGCATTGATGGCGGTCACCGGCCTGGCCAACCTGGCCGTGAAGGTCTCCGATCTCGAGGCCGCCTGCGCCTGGTACGAAGCGGCCGGAGCAGCGGTGACCGAGCCCGTCGATTGGGAGAACGGCCGCCGGGCCGACGTGCAGCTGGGCGCCCTCGACCTGACGCTCTTCACGCACGCCATCTATGAGGACGCCTGCACGCTCCCCGACGAGGGGTTCCTACATCCCGCGCTGTTCGTCGACGATCTCGATGCCGAGTTGGCGCGCCATCGGGTCCTTTGGGGGCCGCGGACGGTCAGTGGCACGTTCGGTACCCGCCGCATCGCCTTCGTCGAGGCGCCTGGGGGGATCCGCCTCGAGTTCATGGAGCAGGTGGAAGAGCCTTCGGGCTGATCGCTGGAAGGCCGCATCCCGCTGCACGGAGGCACCTCCGTGTGAGAATCCGGTTCGACCCCGACGCCACAGGAGGACCGGACCGGCATGACCACGACCGCGGACGCACCACCGATCACACCCAAGCATGGCTTCACCAAGGACGGGACCCCCGTCTACGCCAACACGCACCGCTATGTGAGGCGCGATACTCCCATGCAGCGGTTCAATGCGGCCTTCGGCCTCAAGATCACGGTTCTCGTCGGCACTATGTGGTGTGCCTACCTCTTCACGTGCATCGCCGTCGTCAGCCTCCCCTCGACCATCAAGCAGCACAGTGCGACCACGCTCGTGCTCTGGCTGTCGTCCGAATTCATCCAGCTCGTCCTGTTGCCGATCATCATCGTGGGGCAGAACATCCAGTCCAGAGCGGCGGACGCCCGGGCGACCAAGACGTTCGAGGACGTGGAAGACGCCCGACACAAGATCGAGCACGCCATCGACCTGCTCGACGTGCACACAGAAGGCGGGCTCCACGACGCCGTCACCATGATGATCGACGCCTTCAACGCAAAGTCGGCCCCGGGCGCCCCGGCCACCTGACCCCCGGCAATGCCGCCCCCCTCAGGCCTCCTCGAGCTCGAGGGTCGCTGCGGCGGCCTCTCGGCTCGCCTTGACCGGCACACCGAGCTGACGCAGCGACGGAAGCGTGGCCATGGCGACCGCGGCGGTGGCCGCCAGTACGACCGCCGCCACCGAGAAGGCGAGGGCGTAGCCGTCGGTCAGGGCCGCCGCGGTGTGCGCCGGCGTCGCCGCGACGTCGCTCAGCCTGCCCGAGGTGCGGTTGGCCGCCACGGTGGCCAACGCGGCGAGGCCGATGGACGCGCCGACCGTGCGTGACGTGTTGAGCAATCCGGACGCGAGACCTGACTCCTCCCGGGGCACCCCCGCCGTGCCAGCAACCGCGATCGGTGTCACCGCAAGGCCCATGCCGAGACCGATGAGGACGTACGGACCGAAGAGGTCGGCCACGAACGTGCTGCCGGTCGAGATCTGGGACAGCCAGGCCAGCCCGCCCCCCGCCACCAGCGCGCCGAGGACGATGAGCGGGCGCGGGCCGACCCTCGGCACCAGGCGCGCCGTGACCTGTGCCCCGGCGGCGATGAGCAGGGTCTGCGGCAAGAAGGCGAGCCCCGCCTGGAGCGGGCTGTACCCGAGCACGTGCTGCATGTAGAGCGTCTCGAAGTACCAGGAACCGAACAGCGCCCCGAACATCATCAGCATCACGACGTTGCCTCCCGACACCGAGCGCGAGCGGAAGATCTTGAGCGGGACGAGCGGAGCCTTCGATACCCGGGCCTGCAAGAAGAGGAAGACGGCGATGAGCGCCACGGCGGCCACCAGTGGCACCAGGACCTGAGCCGACCCCCACGAGTAGGTCTCGGTGCGCACGAGGGCGAACACCAGCGCCACCAGGCCCGCCGTGACCGTCACCGCCCCCGCGAGGTCGAGATGGCGGTGCACCATCTCGGCCCGTGACTCGGGGAGGTCGCGGCGGGCAGCGACGAGCGCCACGGCTCCGACCGGCACGTTGACGAACAGGATCCAGCGCCAGCTCAAGAAGTCGGTCAAGATCCCCCCGAACAGTGCCCCGGCCGACGCGCCGGCGGCGGACACGGCACTCCAGACTCCCAGTGCCTTCGCGCGGGCCGGACCCTCCGCGAACGTCGAGGTCAAGATGGTCAGGGTGGCGGGCGCCGAGGATGGCCGCTCCCAGCCCCTGTAGAGCCCGGGCGCCTATCAGCCAGGCCTCGCTCTGCGCCAGGCCGCCGAGAAGGCTCGACACGGTGAAGACGGCCAAGCCCACCATGAAGATCCTCCGCCGACCGAAGAGGTCGGCTGCTCGCCCGCCGAGAAGGAGGAATCCGGCGAAGGTCAGCGTGTAGGCGTTGACGATCCACTGGAGGTTCGTCGTGCTGAAGTGCAGATCGCGCTGGATCGACGGGAGGGCGACGTTCACTATGGAGGCGTCCAGCACGACCATGAACTGGCCGATGCAGACGATGCCGAGGACGATCCACGACGGGACGTACCGGCCCGGTTCGAGTTCGATTGCGACGCTGCCTCTGTGGTTTGTGGACATGGTCTCCCTCTGCACTGAACGATCCGATCCGTCAGCCCCCACCCCCGCGGGCAACGTCATTCGGCCTTTGTCTATTCCCACCCTAAGGACCGAACACGGGGTCGCCCGGCGGGAATCGGACGTCTATCCGTTGTCGTACCGGCTCGTTCTAACGCCCGGTTGTGACAGGCTCGCGCGGTGACGGAGCGTCCTGCGGCCAGTTGCCCGGGCGGGCGGAGCCTGCATCGGGTGTTCCCGCCGCCTGAGGGCGCGACCGAAGAATGCCAGAAGAAATTCGTGGCCTCGGTGTCGAATTGCGCCGGTCGCGTTCGTATGGACGGTGACCGCCGGCGCTGGGCCCGAGTCGGACGACGGCAAGGGTGACCCGGGAAGTACGAGAAGAGAAAGGATTCCTCACATGAAGCAGTACCTCTTGAGCGTTCCGATGGTCGACGGCGCACCGCCCCGACCTTCAGCGGACATGGAGAAGGCCTACGCGCAGGTGTCCCGGTTGAACGAGGAATTGCAGGCGGCGGGGGCCTGGGTCTTTGCCGGTGGGCTCCTCCCGGCATCGTCGGCGACGGTCGTCCGGGCCAAGGGAGCCGAGGTCCTGGTGACGGACGGCCCGTTCACCGAGTCCAAGGAGCACATCGGTGGGGTGTGGATCATTGAGGCGGCCGACCTCGATGCGGCCCTCGCGTGGGCGGTGAAGGCGACCCGCGCCTGCGGCGAGGCGGTCGAGGTCCGACCCTTCCAGGAGAACCCTGCCGGCTGAGGCCGGATCGGCAGATGGATGAGGGCCTCGGCGATGTCGAGCGTGTGTTCCGCGAGGAATTCGGGCGCGCCGTCTCTGTCTTGGTCCGCGCATTCGGTGACATCGACCTGGCCGAGGAGGGGGTGCAGGAGGCGTTCGCCATCGCGGCGGAGCGCTGGACCACCGACGGAGTGCCCGCCAGCCCGGCCGGCTGGATCATCACGACGGCACGGAACCGGATCATCGACCGCGTGCGGCGCGAGGCCTCGCGGGACGACCGCCAGGCCCAGGCCGCGCTCCTCCATCAACGTGACGAGCCCGACGGGGATCTCTCGGTGCACGACGACCGCCTCCGCCTGATCTTCACGTGTTGCCACCCGGCGCTGGCGCCGGCTGCCCAGGTGGCGCTGACACTGCGCCTCCTCGGCGGGCTCACCACGCCCGAGATCGCCCGGGCCTTCGTCGTCCCGGAGCCGACGATCGCGCAGCGCATCGTCCGGGCCAAGGCCAAGATCCGCGACGCCGCCATTCCGTACCGCGTCCCGAGCAGCGCGGAGTTACCCGAGCGGCTTCGACCCGTGCTCGCCGTCGTCTACCTCGTCTACAACGAGGGGTACACGGCCAGCGCGGGGGACGAATTGGTGCGAGAGGACCTGTGCATCGAGGCCATCCGTCTCGGGCGGGTCCTCGCCACGTTGATGCCCGACGAGCCCGAGGTCAGCGGCCTTCTCGCGCTCATGCTGCTGATCGCTTCGCGCCGACCCGCTCGCACCGACGGCGACGGCTCCCTGGTCCCGCTGCGGGACCAGGACCGGCGCCTCTGGGATCGCCGACTGATCGCCGAGGGCCAACAGCTCGTACGAGGCTGCTTGCAGCGGAACGTGCCGGGGCCCTATCAACTCCAGGCTGCGATCAACGCGGTCCACAGCGACGCTCCGAGCGCGGCGGCGACGGACTGGCGGCAGATCCTCGTTCTCTATGACCAGCTGCTCTCCTACGACCCGTCGCCGGTGGTCGCGCTCAACCGGGCCGTCGCCCTCGCCGAGGTCGAAGGTCCACGCGCCGGTTTGGCGGCCTCGGACGACCTGCCACTCCAGGGGTACTACCTGTACCACGCTGTCCGCGCCGATCTCCTCCGCAGAGTGGGCCGCGGCTCCGAAGCCACCGCGGCGTACGAGGCCGCCCGTGCGCTGACCGACAACGAAGCGGAGCGTGCCTTCCTCCGCAAGGCCGAGGCGTCGGCGGTCGACACGCCGGACGAGTGACAGACTCGGGCCTGCCATGAAGGTGCACCTCGTCGACGGGACCTACGAGCTGTTTCGCCACTTCTTCGGCGCGCCGCCCCATCGCAACGGCGCCGGGCAAGAGGTGGCGGCCGTCAGAGGCGTGGTCGGGTCGGTCCTCCAGCTGTTGGGTGAGGGAGCCACCCATGTCGGCGTGGCCACCGACCACGTCATCGAGTCGTTCCGCAATGACCTCTGGCCCGGCTACAAGACGGGCGACGGCGTCGACCCGGACCTGTGGTCGCAGGCCTGGCCCCTCGAGGAGGCCCTCATGGCGCTGGGCGTGCTGGTGTGGCCGATGGTCGACCTCGAGGCAGACGACGCGCTGGCCAGTGGGGCGGCGGTCGCCGCCGACGACCCCGACGTCGACCAGGTCGTCATCTGCACGCCGGACAAGGACCTCGGGCAATGCGTCCGCGGGACGCGGGTCGTGCAGCTGGACCGGCGCAAGGACGCGCTCATCGACGAGGACGGTGTCGTCGCAAAGTTCGGTGTCGGCCCGGCCTCCATCCCCGACTACCTCGCCCTGGTCGGCGACAGCGCCGACGGGTTCCCCGGTTTGGCGGGCTGGGGCGCCAAGTCCGCCGCTACCGTCCTGGCCCGCTGGAGTCATGTCGAGGAGATTCCACCCGATCCGGCCGACTGGGGGGTCGCCGTCCGCGGCGCGGCCAAGCTGGCTGGCGTGCTCATGGAGTCTCGTGACGACGCGCTGCTGTTCAAGGAGCTGGCGACGCTGCGCGTCGACCGTTCGCTGCTCGGACGGGTCGAGGAGCTCCGGTGGAAGGGACCGACCGGCGAATTCGCACGCGTGTGCGCCGAGATCGACGGGTCGGGGCTCCTCCGGCGGGCGGAGGCCCTGGCGGCGGCTCGCTGAGCTCGCCGCGTCCGGTGCCGCGACGGCCTCCCGTCACGGGGCCGACCCCGGGGCGGCGACGACGGGCGTCGGACCGGTGACGGTGAGTCGGCGGACGTAGAGGTCGCGGCTGTTCGGAAAGCCCACGGTCCCCGGGACCCAGGCGTGGAAGGCGATGCAGTACGAGCCGGCCGCGTCGGCGAACACCGACTCCCCGCCGGGCCCGGCCACGCCGGGGCCACTCGCGAGGATGGGGCTCGGCGAGGCGTCGCCACACGGTCCGAGCGGACCCGTGCAGGTGGCGACGCCCACCGCGTAGTTCGCGCTGTTCCAATCGTTGCCCGAGTAGAAGAGGAAATATCGTCCGCCCACACTGACCAGGTCGGGAGCCTCGACGGTGTCGGCCTCCCACACCCTGATCCGGCGTGAGGACGAGGGTCGGGTTGGCGCCCGCCGCCATCGCCGTGCCGGCCGGAAAGAGCTGCTCGGACCAGAGCTTCGACGAGCCCGGGCCGCCGGACTTCCACAACAGGTAGGGCGTTCCGTTCGTGTCGATGAACGAGTACGGGTCGATGGAGCCCCCCAACGCCGGCTGGCACTCGAGCGGGGCGGTCGATGTGTCGATGTACGGCCCCTGGGGCTGGCTGGCCGTCGCCACCGAGATGCATTCCGTGCCGCTGCCGGCGACGTCGGCCGCGTAGTAGAGGACGAATTTCCCCCCAAGCTGCACGACGGACGGTACCCAGCTGTCGTCGGGGGCAGCCCAAGAGGGAGGCTCGGGAGGGCGTTGCCGACCGCGGTCCAGTCGGTCAGGTCGCTGGACTGGATGATCTGGATGTTGCCGGCGACCGAGTTGGTGGCGTACGCGAAGTAGGTCTGTCCGACCAGGATGACGGCGGGATCGGGAAAGTCGAACGGGTAGACGAGACCCGCGATCGAGCCACCATCGAGCTGGCTGCACTGCCCCGAGACGGCCGAGATGTCGCTGGCTGCCTGGCCGTTGTCCTTCGCCGCGATCTGGTTCAGTGCGTTCTGGACCCCGCCGAGGCATGTCCGGATGGTGTCGATGCTGTCCCCTTGCAGAACTGCGTGCCCGTTGGTGTCGGCCAACGCCGAATCGAGCGACGCCAACTGGTCGAGCGTCGAGGTGATCGACGACCGCAGTGCATCGCGCTGCGCAGCGGTGACGGCGTTGGCGTGCTGGGTCGCGGCCACGTCGTGGCGGAGCGACGCCAGGTGGGCGTCGGGCTTCTCGGAGGGCGGCCCTCTCGTTGCCGGCGCGTGTCTGGGCTTGGACGTCCGTCCACATCGCCGCCCCCAGCACGCCGGCACAGAGCACGACGGTCGTCGCGACCGACCACCTCCTGCGTCGGCGTCGCTCAGCCACTGGAGGCCGACGCGGTCGAGCAACTCGTCGAGACGGATTTCAGGGCTGCGATGGCGCTGGTCCTGTCGTCCACGGACAGCGCGTTCACTGCCCGGGTCGTGAGAATGGACGGAAGGCGCAATCGTGGACGATCCTGGAGCGAGTGCGCCGGCTCCGACGGCGACAGTGACCCCAGAGGTGAGCGTGCGAGCTGGAAGGGACAGGCTCCGGACAGAGGTGGACGAATTGCTCCGGCATCGACCTGGTTGGCGGTTGCAGGCGATGTCGACGCCTGGCCTCCCGCCCCAGTGGTCCTTCGGATCTGGTGGTCAGGCCGACCTCAGCATCGCCACGGACGGGGAATCGATCCGCGTCTACGTGGTCGATGAGGACCGGGACGTCGCGCTGGGGAGCACCGACGAACTGGGTGCGTGGCTCAAGGCCAACAAGCCCGAAGCGTTCAAAGACCCCAAGTCGGACGTCGGTGGCAAGCTCAAGCGCGGTCGCGTGTTCGATTGGGAGTAGCGATCGACGGGAGTCCCCAGGTCATTCAGGCGTGGTGCCTCGGGTGACCCGTACGTGCAACCTGTTTGCAGCCCCCAGCGAACCACTTCGCCACCTGTCCGGGCGACGATTGGCGGCGCTGTCGACATGGGGGACGTCATGGGAGCATCCGATGAACAGCTCGCGCGGCTGGACCCGAACCCCGCTGGGTCGCCGCCTGCATCGCTGAGCGGAGGACTCGACGCCGCCCGGGAGGCGGCTCGGCGCTCCGGTTGGGCAGCCCTCGTCTACGGAGCGTTCGGCGTCTTCCTCGCCTGCTTCGTCGTCCTCCTCGTCCTGCATCCCCACGGCTCGTTCTGGACGTTCTTCGTCAACTGGGTGATCGACGGCTTCGAGGTCATGGTCGCCGTCACGTGCCTCGTCCGGGCCGTCTTCGGAGGCACGATCCGACCGGTGGCCCTGGCCCTTGGTCTGGGCCTGCTGGCCTGGGCCCTGGGCGACGTCGTCTTTTCGGTGCAAACTGTGGGCGGCGGAAACCCGCCGACGCCCTCATGGGACGACGCGCTCTACCTCGCGTTCTACCCCCTGACCTATGTCGGGGTGATCCTCTTGCTGCGGATGGAAGTGCGGGAGGTGCCGCTGGCGACGTGGCTCGACGGCGTCGTTGCCGGCCTCGGGGCGGCCACCCTGACCGCCGCCTTCGTGTTCGAGACAATCGTCCGGTCGATCGGCGGTTCCCCGGCCGAGGTGGCAACCAACCTGGCCTATCCGGTTGGCGATCTGGTGCTCGTGGCACTCGTCGTGGGCGCCCTGACCGTCCTTCCGACGTGGCGCAACCCGCAGCTCCTGATCCTCGCCCTCGGCTGCGGCCTACTGGCGGTGGGCGACACCGTGTACCTGTTCCAGTCCTCGGCCAACACCTACCAAGTCGGGACGCTCCTCGACGCCACCTGGCCGGTCGCCATGGTGCTCATGTCCGGCGCGGTCTGGCTGCGCTCAACTCCGGCAGCCGCCGCGGCGTCTCCGCAGACTTTCCAATTCGTCGTCCCCACTGTTGCCGCCGCCTGCGGGCTGGCGGTGCTCTTCGAGGGAGCCCTCGGCCACGTCGGCCCCGTCGCGGCCACTCTGGCCCTCCTCACGTTGGTGGCCGTGATGGGGCGCTCACTGCTGTACTTCCGGGCCCTTCGAGGGCTGACCAAGTCCCGGGAACGGGAGGCCATGACGGACGAGCTGACGGGCCTGGGAAACCGCAGGTACCTGATGCACATGCTCGACGGCTTCTTTGCCCGGGGGCAGGCTGATCATCTCGCCCTGCTGTTGATCGATCTCAATCACTTCAAGGAGATCAACGACTCGTTCGGACACCAAGTGGGCGACTCCATCCTCGCGCTGCTCGGATCGCGGCTGCGTGAGGCTCTCGCTGTGTCGGACACGCTGGTCCGCCTCGGCGGCGACGAGTTCGGCATCGTGTTGACCGGTGAGAACGCACTTCGGCCAAACATCGTCGCGGAGAGGATCACGACCGAGCTCGAGTTCCCGTTCGCTCTCGAAGTGGCGAACCTTCACGTGAGTGCCAGCATCGGCATCGCCATGGTTCCCGACCATGCCGGCACGGCGTCCGAGTTGCTGCGTTGTGCGGATGTCGCCATGTACAGGGCAAAGGTGTCACACCGGCCATTCGATGTCTACGAGGCTGCGACAGACACCGGCCTGAGTCGGATCAAGCGAGTCGAACAGTTCCGCAATGCGATGGACAGCAATGCGCTCGAGTTGTACTACCAACCGCAGTTCGACGTTCGGACCGGTTTGGTCCCTGCCGTCGAGGCGCTCCTGCGATGGCCGCAGTCGGGCGTGGACGTGCTTCTACCGGCAGACTTCATCCCTCTGGCCGAGGAGGCCGGACTTATGAAGCCAGTCGCCGAATGGGTCCTGGAGGCCGCGTTGGCGCAATGCGCCCGATGGCATGCAGCCGGGAACGCCGTGTCTATTTCGGTCAATCTCTCCACGACGAACCTGCTCGATGTCGACCTGCTCGATCGGATCCGCTTCCTCCTGGCCCGCCACCGCCTCGGAGCGGAGTTCCTCGTCTTGGAGTTGACCGAGACGACCCTTATGAATGACTGGAGGAGATCGCGGGACATCGTCCAGAGGCTGCATAACCTCGGGCTGACGGTGTCGGTGGACGATTTCGGTACCGGGTACTCCTCGCTGGCGTATCTCAGCGAGCTCGCAATCGGCGAGATCAAGATCGACCAGGCCATGATCCAACGGCTTTCTTCGACCAGCAACCGCAAGGACGAGGCCATCGTCCGGGCCAGCATCGAGCTCGGGCATTCGTTGGGCGTTCGAGTGATCGCCGAAGGGGTGGAGGACGCGAAGACGTTGGAGCTCCTGGCGTCGTTGGGCTGCGACCTTGTCCAGGGCTACTTCCTGGGCCGGCCGCAACCGGCCGGCGAGCTCGTCTTTCCCTCGTCACAACCTCGAGCGCTCAACGTACGGGAGCTGAGCGGCGGGCGGTCACATCGGGTTGAGGGCCGTTAGCGACCCGACCGGGTCCTACCGGGCGCCGAACGTCCCTCTCACGTCGACGCCGAGATCGGGTATCGGCTGGTCCGTCGCGAAGCGGTAGAGGATCGTCCGCATGTACATCCCGGCTGCCGCCGCGTACATCGAGATGCCGATGAGCAGCGCGAGCCCAACCACGGCGACCGGGATCCCGATGACGTAGGCGTGCCGGGCGATGCCCACGGCACCCACCACCAGTATCGCCATGGCCCCGAGCGACAGGCCCAAGAAGAGCACTCCGAAACGCAGGCCACCCCGGGCGATCGTGCCGAAGCGAGCCTTCAGGATTGAGGAGGACCTCTTCACGGCTTCGATCGGTCCGACGTTCTCGAAGGCAAGAACGGGGATCACGAGGAAGGTGGCGACGGCCCAGGCCAAGCCCCCGGCGAAGCCGAGCAATCGCCCGAAGACCCCCAGCCTGTTCTCGAGGGACCGGATGGCCGTCCCCACCACCGCCGACAGCAGGGCCCACTCGAGGATCACGCTCCGTCGCCCCCAGGCTTGCGCAAGCGATCCACCGATGGTCGGGGTGCGGCCCTCGATGCGATCGGTGGCAGCAAAGACCAGCGCCACGTTGAAGATCACGGTCGACGCGGTGGCAACGACGGAACCGCAGGCAAAGGCAAGGAGGAGGGCGATCCCCTTGTGCCCGAGTGACACCGCGATGGGCACGGAGACGGCCAGGAACGCGATGACCGCCGTGACGGTGGCCATAACGGGGAGCCAGATCATCTGACGGTCCTGGCGAAAGAGCTTCAGCGAAGCTCGAAGGATCGCCTTGCCGGTCGGGTTCGTCGTCGCCATCGGTTCGCCCCTCTTCCTTGGTCCTGACATTTCAACACAGGCTTCGACGGAACGGAACCGTTGTTGTCCGTCCGGTGGGTATCTGAGCGTCGAACATTCAACGCAGCCCGACGGCCGGACATTCGTTGCGGGGGCTGGAACGTCCAAGCGTGCGAGGTGACGTCGATGGCTCGAGTCGCCGACGTTCCTACCGGTCGTCAGAAGCGAAGTCGGTGGAGCCGTCGGCGGCGAGCGATCCACAGTCCACTCCCAAAGATCACAATGGCCGCGATGGGAAGCATCATTGTGTTGGGAACCTCGGGTGTCTGGACCCCCATGACGGTGTAGCAGAGGATGGCGCTCTTCTCGGTGTTGAGCCAGGGCCCCCAGATGGCCGCACGATCGCACATCTGATCGCCGCCGGTACCTCCCGAAGGGACGACGTAGCTGAAGTGGTCCATCCCTCCGGATGTGCCCGACGGGTCTCCTGGCTCAAGGTGCTCGAGGTCATGGAGCCGATCTTCACGCAGTCGACCGTCTTGGACGGAGGGTAACCTCCGAAATCTTTCAGGTTCCAGGTGATGGTCACATTGATCGTTTGGCAGGAGCCACCAGGCTCCCGTTCGCTCCCGCCGACGTCTCCTTCACCAACGACCCGGATTGACCTCCTCCGAACACGCCTCCGCCGCCGAGCCCCGGGTGGACCCCGGACCCGCCTTCGGTGCCGTCCTGAACGGCGGATTGCCGGTGTGGCGCGCCATGGCGGCCCCTGTCACCCCCGCCGTCCCGGTCACCGGGGTCGCGGCCGATGGCGACCTTGCATGGATTGTCGTGCCACATCGACCCAGTGGAGTCAGGGTCTGGGAGTCGCCGCGACGGTGGACGTGCCGCTCTGGGCCGACGCCGGTTGCGGTGAGAGGGGCAACCATGCGAGAGCCAACGCGAATCCAAGGGACAACCGCGTGGAACCAGGTTGCCAACGACGCACACCGCGATGCTACGCCGGGGATTGAGGAGCCCCAATTCGCGATGTGATCATGAGTTGAACAACACGGTGACGGTTGGGATCAACTCACCGGAACTGGCCAGGTCGGCCGCATAGATATGCGTCCACTACGGTCCAGCGCTTCTAGGTCCCGTCCAGATCGCGGAGGGGTGGTGCGCGGAAGGAGGAGAGCGCCCTCGATCTTTGATGAACTCCTCGACGGAAGGTGGGAGGCTGGCATCTGAGCCTTGGACCCGTCGTCGGTGTTGGAGCATCTCATCGGCGGACCAGTCGCGGGCTGGCGCGTAGAAGGCTTGCACGTCCTCTTGCTGGTTGTGGCCGAGCACACCAAACGGCAGACGGTTCTCTTGCCAGATCCGCCTGAGGACGCGACGTCTCTCGTCGGTAAGTCGGGGCATGATCTAGGGGATCCCGTTAGCTGTCCCAACCAGCTTCATTGTCTGCTCAGTGTTTCGTCTCAGCTGATCCCAGTTCCCCCTGTATGCGGCATAAGACTGTGCATCGAGCCCAACGTGAATCTGATAACAGAGCAATCGTGCTTCAAGGTCATCTGGAACTGAACCATTAGCTTCCCAGTGCCGTCGCAGTTCGCCGGCCAGATCCAGTTCAGGCCAGGACGTATATCGTGGCTGGCAGTACAGAAGCCAGGCGGCGTCGTAGAGATAGTCGCCGTACATGGAGTTGCCCCAGTCCAAGACTGCGCTGATCTTGTCTCTTTGGACAAGAACATTGTGATTGAGCAGGTCATTGTGGATGACATATCGCTCAGTGGGCATACGTTCAGCCAGCTGCTCAACTACCTTCAATGCCGCATCAAAATCCCTGGTGCCGCTGGGTGAAGCCTCCAATGCGACTCGCCATCCGTGTGTCCGGTGGGTAGGTGGATCCCCCTCAAACTTGTGAAGCAGTGCTTCTCGCCAAGTTTTCTGCGGGCCATGACCGTCTAACCCCCAGTTTCCGTAGCCCTCAGTACTTGAGATGTCAATGCCCTGGATCGCATCCATCGTCTTCAAGAGACTGGGAAGGACGGTCTTGATCTGCTCCCCACCGAGCTCATCGAGAAAGTCGCCCCGAGCACGATTGGATAGCGCAAAGAAGCCCACCTTGGTCTCGTCGAGGTCAAGTATTTTGGGAATTGGAAGTTCATCAGATGCCCAGCCAGAGGCGATCCGGTCCTTCTTGTAGTCCTCTCCATGATTACCAAATCGGGCCACTACCTGTTTGCCATCGAGCGACAAGGCGTAGGCCTGTGACCAATCACCACCGGAGAGGCGGGTTACGTCGCCGGCTCGGTCACCGAAATGTTCGTGGATGAAGGCTTGTACCTCACTCTGATTGAGTATCTCAGTCCTCACTGCGTGTCCTGCTTATGCACTTAGTGTCTTATGAGCTGTCAACAATACGAAGGTACGAGAGTCCGCTCGCTTGTCCGATCGGGTACCTCTGTAACAGAGGTCATGAAATATGACATGAAATACATTCCATGCGCGGAGGGAGTGGGATTCGAACCCACGGAGGCTCGCACCTCGCAGCTTTTCAAGAGCTGTGCATTCGTCCGCTCTGCCATCCCTCCAGACGGCTCATGCTAGGTCCGGCCCGGCGGCCTCACCCGTTCGCCCACTCGGCGAGCTCCACCACGAGGCCCGGCCCGTCGAGGAACACCAGCCGCCGGTCGTGGAACGCGAAGACGTCGTTGCGCGGCATGATCCCGTGGTCCGAGAGATGGGCCAGCATCGCGTCGAGGTCGTTGACGCGGAAGCAAACGTGGTTGAATCCGGTCCGCGCCAGCGTGCCGGCCCCTCCGTCGACGACGGCGGCTGGATGGTGGAAGGAGAGCAGCTGCACCTCCTGATGGACGGGCGCGCCCTCGAGCACCAGGGTCACGTGGTCGGCCTCCCAGTCCGGGATGCCCATGTAGCGGGCGATCTCCTCACCCGAGGCGACGACGGCGATCCGTTCGACGAAGCCGAGGAGCCCGAAGAACAGCGTCGCCTCCTCGAGGTCGGCGACGACGACCGTCATGTGGTCGAATCCCTCGTTCCGCGCGCTCGCGCCGTCGCCCACGCTGCTCCCGGCCCGCGCTAGTCCTTGGCCGCCTGGTCCCGCGCATCGCGAGCCCGGCTGTGCAGCCGTCCCCGGGTCGCCTGGTCGAGGATCACCTTGCGGAGGCGCACCACCTTGGGCGTCACCTCGACGCACTCGTCCTCTGCAATGAACTCGAGCGCGTGCTCCAGCGAGAACTGCATCGCCGGCGTCAGGCGTGCGAACTCCTCCGCCGTGGACGAGCGCATGTTCGTCAGCTTCTTCTCCTTGGTGGGATTGACGTCCATCTCATCCGCCCGTGCGTTCTCCCCGACGATCATGCCTTCGTAGACCTCCTCGGAGGGACCCACGATGAGGGTGCCGCGCTCTTGGAGGTTCATCAGCGCGAATGTGGTCGTCACGCCGCGCCGGTCGGCCACCATCGACCCGTTCCGGCGCGTGCGGAGCTCACCGTGCCACGGCTCCCAACCGTCGAACACGTGGTGGAGGATCCCGGTCCCTCTGGTCTCGGTCAGGAACTCGGTGCGGAACCCGATGAGGCCACGGGCCGGGACCCGGTAGTCGAGCCGCACCCATCCTGTCCCGTGGTTGACCATCTCGACCATGGCGCCCTTGCGCAGGGCCAACAGTTGGGTCACGACGCCGAGATACTCGTCGGGGACGTCGACGCTGACCCGCTCGACCGGCTCGTGTACCTTGCCGTCGATCTCCCGGGTGACGACTTGGGGCTTGCCCACCGTGAGTTCGAAGCCCTCGCGCCGCATCGTCTCGACGAGCACAGCCAGTTGGAGCTCGCCGCGGCCGAGCACCTCCCACATGTCGGGGCGGTCCGTCGGGGCGACCCGGATGGCCACGTTGCCGACCAGCTCGAAGTCCAGGCGGGACTTGAGCAGGCGAGCCGTCAGCTTCGTGCCGTCCGCGCCCGACAGGGGTGACGTGTTGATGCCGATGGTCATGGCCAGGCTGGGCTCGTCCACGGTGATGGCCGGCAGGGGGACCGGCTGATCTGGATCGGCCAGCGTCTCGCCGATCGTCACCTCGGCCAGGCCCGCCACCGAGACGATCTCACCGGGCCCCGCGCTCTCCGCCGGGACCTGTTCGAGCGCCTCGGTGACATAGAGCTCGGTGATCTTGGCCTTCTCCACCGTTCCGTCGAGGCGGCACCAGCCGATCGCCTCTCCCTTCGCCAGCGTGCCGTTGTGCACCCGGCAGACCGCGAGCCGGCCGAGGTAGGGGGAAGCTGACAGGTTGCAGACCAGCGCCTGGGTGGGCGCTTCGCCGTCGAACGTCGGGGCAGGAACGTGCTCGATGATGGCTCGGAACAGTGGCTCGACGTCCGTCCCCTCGACGCCTTGGTCCGTGCTGACCCAGCCCGCCCTGGCGTTGGCGTAGAGGATCGGGAAGTCGATCTGGTGCTCGTCGGCGTCGAGGTCCAAGAACAGCTCCTCGACCTGGTGCACGACCTCGGCGATGCGAGCATCGGCCCGGTCGACCTTGTTCACCACGAGGACGACGGGGAGCCGGGCCTCGAGCGCCTTGCGCAGCACGAAGCGCGTCTGGGGCAGCGGGCCCTCGGAAGCGTCCACCAGCAGCAGCACCCCGTCGACCATGGTCAATCCGCGTTCGACCTCGCCCCCGAAGTCGGCGTGGCCCGGGGTGTCGACGATGTTGATCTTCACCCCGCCCCAGCGCACGGCGGTGTTCTTGGCCAGGATGGTGATGCCCTTCTCCCGTTCGAGGTCGCCCGAGTCCATGACCCGGTCGGTCAGCTCCTGGTGCGCGCCGAACGCACCGGTCTGGCGCAACAGGGCGTCGACCAGGGTCGTCTTGCCGTGATCGACGTGGGCCACGATGGCCACGTTCCTGATGTCCTCGCGCGTTCCCATGGGGAAGGCAACGATAGAGGACCCCGGGCGTCTGCTCAGGCGTCTGCTCAGGCGGCTGATCGCACCGGCGCCCCGGCACCGGCCAGGACGAGCGCGACGGCCTCCGCACCCAGGGTGAGCACGGCCGGCTCGGGATCGACCCGTACCAGGTGGCCGGAGTCGGGCCACCACCCCACCACCCGCCCCGGGACACCGCCGCCTCGGGCCCGCAGCGACTCGACCAGGGTCACCAGGGCGAGCTCTGCTCGCACGGAGCTGCGGCGGGGTCCAGTCAGCACGACCAGGTCGGAGCGGGCCGTGCGCACGTCAGCCCGGCCGCGCAGGGCCAGCAGCGCCGAGTGGGGGCTGTCCCACCAACGGTCGCGGCCGAGGACGGGCGGAGTCGCGAAAGCGGACCAATCCAGCGCGCACCACAGACGGGTTGCCCACGTCACCGCCTCGGCGGCGACCGCCGCACGCCCGGCCGCCGAGAGCCCGGCGAGCCAGCGGTCGAGCTGCGAGGCGGACGAGCTGCCCTCGCGCACCCAGAGGGACGATTCGGCCAGCCTGGCCTGCACGCTCTCCACCGGTGAGTGGGCGCGACCGGCGACGAGCATGCGCACCGCCGCCAGCCCCAGTGCTCGTCGCGCCGTGCGGGTGGACCAGGCGAACGGCTCTCGGCCGACTCGGTTGCCTGCATCGCCGCACAGCGCAGCGCGCACGTCGTGGTCGGTCACCCGGAACGGACCGGTGGCGCCGCGCCGGACGGCAAGGTTGGCGAGCAACGACTTCGCGTCTGCCAGTGCGCCCAGCCAGGACGCGACGTCGACTGCCGGCACCGGGGCCACCAGCTCGCCGGTCAACCGGTCAGTCACCGGCGGCGGTCTCTCGGGTGAGCCAGGCGGCGATGTGGGAGGCAATGGCCCGGAGGTGCTCTTCGCGGACGTCCTCGACGCCGTAGCGGCCGGTCGTCGATTCGAGCAGCCCCAGGCGGAACGGGGGGGTGCCGCTGCGAAGCGTCTCGAGCAGGGCGAGATAGTGCAGTGACCGCCGGTGCCAGGCCCAGGTTCCGCCCGTGGCGAGGCCGAGCGCGCAGAGCGAGGCGGTCCCCGGTTGCGGCAGGCCCACGATCAAGTCGAAGAACCCGTGCAGCACCACGCGACCGCCGGCCAGCGGTGTGGACACGCGATCGTCGGTCCGTGGCATCCACCCCGGTGCGAACCGGGGCAGCTGGCCACGCAGGTTCGCCGCGTGCGATGCCACCGTCCCCGCCAGGGCAGACCGGGCGGAGGGCGGCAGTGACTCGACGTGGCGGACGATGTCCTCGCCTTCGCCGGCGCGCAGCGCTTCGAGTGCGTCACGCATCGGGTCCTCGATTTCCCCCGTGTGCACGAGCTGGCGGAAGAGCGCGTGGACGAGACGGGACAGGACCACTTCACGGGAGAGGTGCTCACCCCCGTCGTGTTCGTCGCGCTCCGCCGGGGAACCCAGCAGCTGGCGCGGCCCGAGGAAGAGGGTCGGAGCGTGCTCGCCTCGGGCGGTGACCATGTCGTACGCGGCGTCCTCGAGCCAGGCCCGCAGTCCGCCGGCCAGGCCGGGGTCGAACCGCGGTCGCGCCGAGGTGTCTCCGCGCAACAACGCGAGGACGTCTCTCCCCGCGCCACGATCGCCCGGCCCGGCCGGGACCGGCGGGCGCAGCAGGCGCGGCTCGACGAGGACCATCGCAGCAGTGTGGACACGGGGTGTGACACCTCGCCGATCCCGGCTCTACCCTGACGAGTGCACATGGCACTCGCCCTCCTCCCGTCGGCACCGGGCACGGACGCCGCCTTCTTCGCGATCTTCGGGATCTTCGTGGTCGCGCTGGTGGCGCTGATGGTGGTCGTGATCGTCTGGGCGGTGCGCCACGACCTCGCCGGACGGCAGGCGTGGCGGGAACGTCAAGAGGCGAGAGCTCACCGGCCGCCTCCGCCGCCCCGGGCGGCACCGTGAGCGACGCCGCCCGGGGACGACGGAGCGGCACCGCCCACCTGGTCCCAACGGATCCGCGCTCGGTGGGCACAGCGGCGCGGGGCGAAAGAGGGACGGCATGGACCCGCCCCGTCGCGGACGGCCTTCGTGCTGGCCGGCGGCGGGAGCCGCGGCGCGGTCCAGGTCGGCATGCTCGAGGAGCTCGTCCGCCGCGGCATCCGCGCCGACTGTGTCTTCGGCGTGTCGGTCGGCGCCATCAATGGTGCGTCGTACGCCGGGAACCCGACGCTCGCGGGCGTCGAGCACATGGCCACGATCTGGCGCGAGATCAAGGGGACCGACATCTTCCCCCGCGGGACGTTCGACGGCCCGTGGGCCTTCCTGCAGAAACGCGCCTCCGTGCACGCCAACACGGGCTTGCGGGCCATCATCGAGTCGGGCGTGGACTACGAGAATTTGGAGGACGCGAGCATCCCTGTCGAAGTGGTCACCACGTCGCTGACGGACGGGAGGGAGCGCTGGCTGACCCATGGACCCGCGGTCGAGGCCATCCTCGCATCCTCGGCCATCCCGTCCATCTTCCCCCCCGTGACGATCGACGGCGATGTGCTGGTCGACGGTGGCGTGGTCAACAACGTGCCGATCAGCCGCGCCCTTTCGGCGGGATGCGATCGCGTCTACGTGCTGCTGTGCGGGCCGCTGCACTATCACCCACCCCCGCCCCGCCGCCCGGCGGAGGCCGCGCTGACCGCGTTCTTCGTCGCGGTGCACGCCCGCTTCGTGCGCGAGCTGGCGATGTTGCCGTCCGATGTCGAGGTGATCGTCTTCAGCGGCGGTGGCGAGCCGTCGGGCCAATACCGCGACTTCTCCGCGTCGGCGACCCTGATTGAGGAGGGACGCTCCGAGGTGGCCGATGTCCTCGACCGCTACGTCGGGACGTCGCACGATCTCGCGCCGGCGCCGTCCGCCGCACTATGACGGGGGATCGCTATCTCCTCCGCAACGACGCCCCGGAGGCGATGGATCGCTTCACGGCCTTTGCCGCGCTGTTCGACCCCTCGACCTTCCGTCACCTCGATGCACTGGGGCTCGATTCGGGGTGGCGCTGCTGGGAGGTGGGGGCCGGCGGCACGACGGTGGTGACGCACCTGTCCGAACGGGTCGGCCCGCAAGGGCGTGTCGTGGCCACCGACATCAACCTCGCATGGGCCACGGGTGCCGCTGCGCCCAACGTCGAGATCCTCGAGCACGACGTTGCCGCCGACCCGCCCCCCCCAGGGCCATTCGACCTCGTCCATGCCCGGCTCGTCCTCGTGCACGTGCCCGAGCGCGCCACCGCCCTGGCCCACATGGTCGCCGCTCTCCGCCCGGGTGGCGTGGTGCTGGTGGAAGACGCCGACCCGGCGCTCCAGCCACTCAGCTGTCTGGAGGAGGTGCGGCCCGAAGAGGTGCTGGCCAACCGATTGCGCCGAGGCTTCCGATCGTTGCTGGCCGAGCGTGGGGTCGACCTGGCCTACGGCCGCTCCCTGCCGCGCCGGCTCCGGGCGGCGGGTCTCGTCGCCGTGGCGGCCGACGCGTCCTTCCCGGTCAGCGATCCCGCCTGTGACCAGCTCGAGATCGCCACGGTCAACCTCATCCGGGACCAGCTCCTCGACCACGGGATCGCCACCGAGGACGAGATCGCCCAGCACCTGGCCAACGTGGCCGCGGGGAAGCTCGACCTGGCCCAGCCGCCCATGATCTCCTGCTGGGGCCGCCGGCCGCTGTCCGCCTGACCCGTTCCGGCGGGACCCGCGTTCGTCGCGGTCACTACTTCCTGGTGGAATGGGGACCGTGCCCGACGCCTCGCCCGAGTCCCTGTTCCACCCTGCCGTGGCCAGCTGGTTCGCCCGGCGCTTCCCGGCGGGTCCGACGCCGCCCCAGTCCGCCGCCTGGCCCCACATCGCGGCAGGCCGGGACGTGCTGGTGGCCTCGCCCACCGGGTCGGGCAAGACGCTCACGGGGTTCCTCGTTGCCATCGACGCGGCCTACCGGGCGGCCGAGGCGGGAGCCCGCGCCGGGGGCGCACCCGAGGTGCTCTACATCTCGCCGCTCCGTGCTCTGGCCGTCGATGTGCACGAGAACCTCCACGTCCCGCTGTCGGAGATCCGCGAGGAGGCCGCTCGACTGGGATACGCCGACCCGGGATTGCGCATCGCCGTGCGCACGGGCGACACGCCACCGGCGGAGCGGGCCGCCATGAAGAAGCAGTCACCCGACCTGCTCGTCACCACGCCCGAGTCCCTCTATCTCCTTCTCACCGCGCCGTCGTCGCGCGCGCTGCTGCGCAACGTGCGAACGGTCATCGTCGACGAGGTGCACACGCTCGCCCGCGACAAGCGTGGCAGCCACCTCTCGCTGAGCCTCGAGCGGCTCGATGCGCTCGTGACCGAGCACGGGGGACAGCTGCAGCGCATAGGGCTCTCCGCGACGCAGCGACCGCTCGACCTGGTGGCGCGCTTGCTGTCGGGGATCCACGAGGGCCGTCCGGAGACGGTGATCGTCGACTGCGGCCATGCCCGCGACCTCGAGGTGGCCATCGAGCTGCCGGGCACGGAGCTCGAAGCCGTCATGAGCGGCGGCCAGATGTCCGACATCCTCGATCGCATCGCTGAGCACACCCGGCACCACCGCACCACCCTGGTGTTCGTCAACACACGCAAGATGGCCGAGCGGGTGGCCCACCAGCTGGCCGAGCGGCTGGCCGACGACGGGCCGGAGCGCAACGGTGACGTCGATGCCTCACTTCTCGTCGCGGCCCACCATGGCAGCCTCTCGGCAGCGCGGCGGCGCATCGTCGAGACACGCTTGCGGGCGGGCGACCTGCGCGGCGCTCGTGGCCACGGCGTCACTCGAGCTCGGGATCGACGTGGGACCGGTCGAGCTGGTGTGCCAGATCGGATCGCCCCGAGCCATCGGCACCTTCCTCCAGCGCGTCGGTCGGGCCAACCACCAACGCGACGGGACTCCGGCCGGCCGCCTCTACCCGACGACCCGTGACGAGCTCGTCGAGTGCACCGCGTTGCTCGCCGCGGTGCGCGAGGGCCGTCTCGACCTCCTGGAGCCGCCCGTCGCCCCGCTCGATGTGCTGACCCAGCAGCTCGTGGCCGAGGTGGCCTCCACCGACGAACGCGCCGTCGAGGCGATGTGGGAGATGACCAGGCGGGCGGCTCCCTACGCCGAGCTGCCCCGAAAGGACTTCGACGACGTGGTGGCGCTGGCCAGTTGGGGGATCGAGACGGGTCGGGGACGCCGGGGAGCCCACCTGCACCACGACGCCGTCAACGGGCGACTGCGGGCGCGCCGTGGCGCGCGGCTGGCCGCGCTGACGGGTGGCGGCGCCATACCGGAGACGGGGGACTACAGGGTGGTGCTCGATCCCGAAGGGGTGACCGTCGGCTCGGTGCACGAGGACTTCGCGGTCGAGGCGACGGCGGGAGACATCTTCCTCCTCGGCACGCACTCGTGGCGGGTGGCCAAGGTGGAGGTGGGGACGGTCCGGGTCCACGACGCCGGCGATCTGCCCCCGACGATCCCCTTCTGGCTGGGCGAGGCACCCGCCCGCACGGCCGAGCTCTCCGAGGCGGTCAGCGACCTGCGGACGGCGCTGGAACCGCTGCTCCACACCGGTGACGGCGATGGCGCGCGTCGTCTCGTGCGTGAGCGCGCCGGGGTGTCCGCCGAGGTGGCCCAGCAGGTCGTCGCCTACTGCGCCGCCGGCCTCGCTGCCCTCGGCCACCTACCGACGCGCGACCGCATCGTCGTGGAGCGCTGCTTCGACGACAGCGAGGGATCGCAGCTGATCATCCACGGTCCTTTCGGCGGGCGCATCAACCGGGCGCTCGGCCTGGCTCTGCGCAAGCGGTTCTGCGTCTCGTTCGACTTCGAGTTGCAGGCGGCAGCGGACGATGACACGGTCGTCCTCTCGCTCGGGCCCCAGCACAGCTTTCCGCTGACGCGCGTGCAGTCCATGCTCACGAGCGCCAAGGCAGCCGAGGTGCTGACCCAGGCCGTGTTGCCACATCCGATGCTCGGCGCCCGCTGGCGTTGGAACCTCAACCGTGCCCTCGTGCTCCCCCGCATGAACGGGGGCAAGCGCCGGCCGATCCACCTCCAGCGCATGGAGGCGGACGACTTGCTCGCCGCCGTGTGGCCGGGCCTCGCCGCCTGCCAGGAGAACGCTCCGCCGGGACCGGTCGCGGTGCCCGACCACGTCCTGGCCCGCCAGACCGTGGACGACTGCCTGCACGAGGGGCTCTCCGTCGAGGGTCTGGTCGAGGTGTGGGGCAAGATCGAGTCGGGCGAGATCGCGGTGCACGCGGTCGAGTCCTCGGAGCCGTCCCCGTTCTCCCACGCGATCCTGAGCGGCCGGCCGTACACCTACCTCGACGATGCGCCACTCGAGGAGCGGCGGACCCGAGCCCTCTCCTTGCGGCGCGGCCTGGGTGAGCTCGGTCCCAGCGGGCTGCCGGTGCCGGCAACGGAGCTCGCCGCCCTGGACCCCGACGCGGTGGCCGTGGTGCTCGACCAGGTCCGCCCGCGTCCTCGGGACCCCGATGAGCTGCACGACCTGCTGCTCTCGCTGGTGGCGGCCCGGCCCTGTCCGGACTGGGCCGGCTGGTACGACGCGTTGGTGGCCGACGGCAGGGCAGGCCTGCTCGACGGCTGCTGGGTGGCCACCGAGCGGCGGACGGCCGCGGCCTCTCTCAGCGACGATGACGACGCGGCCGCGGACTGCGTGGCCGGCCACCTCCAGCTGGCGGGACCCGTGATGGTCGACCAGCTCGTTGCCGACGCCGCGCTGCCCTCCGGCGCGCCGATGGGCGCGCCGCTCCCGGAGGGCCGCGCGCGCACGGCCCTGGCCCGGCTCGAAGGCAGGGGCTCCGCCATTGAGCTGCCCGACGGTCGCTGGTGCGCCCGCAACCTCCTGGTGCGTCTGCACGGCGCCAGCCGCAGCCGGCGCCGCGGCATGGTCGACGCAGTGCCGATCGCCGACTTCGTCCGCTTCCTCACGCACTGGCAGCACGTGACTCCCGACAGCCGCCTCGAGGGCCGTGCGGGGTTGTTGGAGGTCATCGAACAGCTGCAGGGGATCGAGGCGCCGGCGGCGGAGTGGGAGGCCAAGATCCTTCCGGCCCGGGTGACGGGGTACGACCCGCGATGGCTTGACGAGCTGTGCCTTTCCGGAGAAGTGGCCTGGGGACGGCTCACCCCGCGGGCCGAGAGGACCGGGCGCAGCGGCACACCCTCGCCGGCCACTCCGCTCGCCTTCGTGGTGCGCGACGACCTCGAGACGATGCTGCGGGCCGTGCGGGCGGGGTCCGTCGCGCCGGAGCCGGAGGTCGGCGCCGCGGCAGATGTGCTCGCCGCCCTGCGGGTACGAGGAGCCTGCTTCCGCCCGGAGCTGGCCCCCCTCACCGCCAGGCTCCCGGCCGAGGTGGACGAGGGGCTCTGGGACCTCGTCGCCCGAGGCCTGGTCACCGCCGACGCCTTCTCGGCCGTGCGCGCGCTGCTCTCGGCGCGTGATCGCTGGCGGACGCGAACGGTGCGGCGCCCGGCGGGGCGGATGGCCCGCCGCCGTGGGCCCGTGGGATCGGGCATCGGCGAGGGCCGGTGGTCGCTCCTTCCCGGGCCCGAGGTGCTCGGCGCACCGGTGGTGGACGAGGGCATGCTCCTGCCGGGCAACGAGGCGCTGGCCGAGTCGGTGGCCCGCCAGCTCCTGGTGCGCTGGGGCGTGGTGGCGTGGGAACTCTGGGGACGAGAGTCCTTCAAGGTGCCCTGGCGCGAAGTCGTCTGGGCTTTGCGCCGCATGGAGGCGCGGGGGCTCGCACTCGGGGGGCGATTTGTCGCAGGGCTCTCGGGTGAGCAGTACGCGCTCCCGGAGGCCTTCGACGAGTTGCGGGCCGTGCGGCGCCGCGGCACCGAGGGTGAGCAGGTGGTGGTGGCCGGGGCGGACCCGCTCAACATGACGGGCTCGATCATCGGCGGGACACGCGTGCCGACGCGCCGCAACCAGCGCGTGGTGTACCGCGACGGCATCGTCGTGGATCACCTCGAGGCCGGCTGACCCCGTGTCCCGCAAACGCACGATCGATCTCAACGCCGACGTCGGTGAGGCGTCCGATGCGGAGAGTGTCGAGGTGGAGCGTGCACTCCTGGCTCAGGTCACAACGGCACACGTCGCCTGCGGCGGTCACACCGGCGACGAAACGTCGATGGAGACGACGGTGGCGACGGCCCTGGAGCACTCGGTCCGCGTCGGGGCCCACCCCTCCTATCCCGACCAGACCGGCTTCGGTCGTAGCCCTCTGGCGATTGACCGGGACGAGCTGCGCGCCTGGTTGAACGAGCAGCTGCGGGCTCTCGACCGCGTGTGCCGCGCGGCCGGCACCGCGGTCGAGTCCGTCAAGGCGCACGGTGCGCTCTACGGGGAGGTCGCCAAGGGCGGCGCGATCTACGAGGCCTTCCGCGACGCGGTGCGGGACAGCTACGGCGAGAACACCGCGGTGGTGCTGCCGTCGGGTTGTCGCGCCCTGGCGATGGTCCTGCGCGACGGCATGGTGGCCTGCGAGGAGGGGTTCTGCGACCGTGCCTACCGGCCCGACGGGTCCCTGGTCGACCGCAGCGTGCCCGGCGCAATCCTGAACGACCCGGAGGAGGCGGCCGCGCAGGCGATCAGCCTCGCTCGAGGCGCCGCGGTGGCCGTCGACGGCAGCGTGCTCACCCTGTGGGTGGACACGCTGTGCATCCACGGCGACACGCCCGGGGCGGTGGCGATCGCGACCGCGGTCCGCCAGGCCATGGCGGGTGCGGGGATCGACGTGGTCGCGCCGGCGCGTGCATGACACGCTCCATTCCCGATGGGGAGGTGCGGCCCCTCGGTGACCGTGCCTTCCTGATCGGTGTGGCTGACCCGGCGGCGGGTCGTGCGCTAGCCCGGGAGCTCGGGGCACGGCTGGGCCACGCCGGCGGCGTGGAGGTGGTGTGCGGCTTCGCCACCGTGATGGTGTCGCTGGTCGACCTCAACGTGGAGCCCGGGGCGGTGTTGGCCGTGGCGGAGGACGTCCTCGCCCACGCAACTTCTCTCCGCACCGGCGAGGGCGTGGGCGGGCGGCGCCTCGAAGTGACCGTCCCGTGCGCCTTCGACGGCCCCGACCTCGACGCGGTGGCTGGCGGCGCCCGATGCTCCCCCGACGAGGTGGTCGCACTCCTGACGGAGACGGCGTTGACCGTCGCCGTGGTGGGATTCTCGCCCGGGTTCGCCTACCTCGACGGCCTTCCCGATCCGCTGCGCACCGTGCCGCGGCACGATCGTCCCCGTCCGGTCGTGCCTGCGGGCTCGGTGGCGCTCGCCGGCGGCCATGCCGCGGTCTACCCGACCGCATCGCCGGGCGGGTGGCAGCTCGTCGGCCGCACCGGCTTTCCTCTCTTCTCACCCCATCGTCCCCCGTACGCCGTGCTCACGCCGGGCGACCAGGTCAGGTTCACCGTCGCGGGCGACGGCGACCCGCTCGATCCGGCCCCGGTGCGGGCGCTGGGCTGGTCCCCACCGGCGGAAGCCCGCTGCGTCTTGGAGCTCGTGGCGCCGGGGCTGCGCGCCGTCGTCCAGGACGGCGGCCGCCGGAGCGTTGCCGGAGCGGGTGTCCCGCAGGCCGGGCCCGCCGACGGTGTGTCCTTCGCACTGGCCAATCGGCTGGTCGGCAACGCGGCGGGCTCGGGCACGCTCGAGCTGACCGGTGGTGGGGCCCGGCTGCGTTGCCTGGCGGCGTGCCACGTCGCCGCCGTGGGCGCCGCACCCCGGATCCACCTGGCTGGCACGTCGGTGCAGGCGGGCCAGGTCCTGCCGCTGGTGAGGGGGCAGGACCTCGAGGTGGGACCCTTGACGCGGGGTTGCCGTACCTACCTGTCGGTGGCCGGCGGTTTCGTCGGGCCCGAGATCTTCGCGAGCAGCGCGACCGACGAGCTGACCGGTCTCGGCGCCGGACCGCTCGACCGCGGGGCGCGGCTGCATGCCGGTCCTTGGACACCGCCGCTCGGAGACCATGTCGTGGCTGGTGCCGCCACGGAGGTCCAAGGGGGCGGCGTGCCCGTGGAGCTGCATGTCGTGCCCGGTCCGCATGCAGAACGGTTCGAGCCCGACGCGCTGAGCCACGCTGGGGGAAACCGACTTCCGCGTCATGGCGCAGAGCAACCGCGTCGGGATCCGGCTGCGGGCGGAGGGTCGGGCGGCCAACCTGCGATCGCAAGCGGGCGGGACCGGCGAACTCGACTCGCAGGGCGTGGTGACCGGGGCGGTGCAGGTGCCACCGCACGAAGACCCCGTCGTCCTGATGCCCGACCACGCGACGCTCGGTGGCTACCCGGTGCTGGCGGTGGTGGCGTCGGCGGATCATGGCCGCCTCGGGCAGTGCGCGCCGGGAACCATCGTCCGCTTCGTCCCCGTCGACCTCGCCGCGGCGCGCGCTGCGGCCGGCGCGTCCCAGCGCACCCTGGAGCGGGCGGTGGTGGGGCACTACCCACTGGCCGTCGACTGAGCGCGCCCGGCGTGAGCGCGAATCAAACGAGCAGCTTCACCGCGGTGCCGACGCCGATGATGACGACGACGGTGCGTAGCGCCGGCGCGGGGAGGGTGAGGGCAAGCCGGGCCCCGGCGTAGCCGCCGAGGAGGCTGCCGAGCGCCAGCAGTCCCACCGCCTCCCAGGCCAGCCCGCCGTGGATGAGGAACACCACGGCGGCGACGCCGTTGACGACCATGGACAGGACCGCCCGCAGGCCGCTGGTGTGGGCGAGGGAGACGGGCAGGGCGAGCCCGAGGACGGCGAGGAACATGACACCCATGGCGGCACCGAAGTAGCCGCCGTACACGGAGGCGGCGAAGACCCCCGCGACCAGGAGCACCGGCCGGGTGCGGGGATGGGTCGAGCCACGGTCGAGGACACGCCGCAGTGCCGGTTGGGCGGCGAACAGGGCGGCGGCCCCCAGAACGAGCCAGGGGACCACGTCGTCGAACGTCGCCGGTGACGTCGTCAGCAGGAGCAGCGCGCCGGCGATCCCGCCGGCGAGGGCAAAGGGGGTGAGGCGGACCAGGCGCCGGGCCTGGTCACCGATCTCATTGCGGAAGCCGGCTGCGGAAGCGAGGTAGCCCGGCCAGATCCCGATCGTGTTGGTGATGTTCGCCGTGAGCGCGGGGTAGCCGAGCCCGAGCAGGATCGGGAAAGAGATCAGGCTGCCGCCCCCGGCCACGCCGTTGAAGACGCCGGCGCCCACGCCACCCAAGAGGATCAGCACGACGTGGGATGCGGGCATGCAGCGCAACAGTACGGGACCGGTGGCGTTTGCCCACCTGATGGGCATCGAGGGCGTGCACGGGGTGCGCCAGCATCGGGGGCACAAAGGAGCAAATTGTCCCGTCGCCCCGCAAGGTCCCGCGGCCGGGCGTGTCGTCGGGCGGCGGGTCCACGATCAACGTGCCGCTCCCGGCCGTCCCGGTCCGGGCGCCGCCCGCAGTTTCCGTCGGCGGGATCTCGGTCGGCATCGGCACGGGCGGCTCGAGCTCGGGCCCGACACTCACCCTCCCCTAGGGGCGCCGGCGCGCGTAGCCTGCGGGGGCGCGATCGCCACGGCGTCCCGCGTCATCCGGTCACCTCAGGAGGTCCGATGGTCAGGCTCACGTGCCTGCTGCGCCGCAAGGACGGGCTCAGTCCCGAGGAGTTCCACGCGCACTGGCGCGACGTCCACGGACCTCTGATCGAGGCCAGCCGGAGCGGGAACCACGTCGTCCGCTACGAGCAGCACCCCCGCCCGCTGGACGACTACGCGGGCGACGACGACCCGGGCTTCGACGGCGTCACGGTGCAGTGGTTCGAAAGCATGGACGCCTACCGCGCCCACATGGCGGAGCCCGACTTCCCCGACATCTGGGTCGACATCGAGCGCTTCCTCGACACCGACCGCCTGCACTTCATCCTCACCGAGCATCCGCGCGTCGTCATGGGCGACGACGCGGGCTCATTCCCCCTGGCCTGACTGGCTTGGAGGGCCGAGGGCGGTGAGGCCGGGGGGCCCGGCCGGATGGCTCGTGGGCTCCTCGGGCGGCGCCGGCGGCGGCACGGACTCGGGCCCTGGCAGCGGTTGGGGCACGGCCCGCAACGTGCTGCGAGCTGGCGGCCGGGCTGCCTCGGCCTCCCCGCGCCGGCGCTCCATGAGCTCGAGGAGATCACGCCACTCGCGGCCTGCGATCCGGGGCAGCTCCTTGGGCAGGCGGCGCAGGAGCCGGTCCACGGCACGCCGGTGCCGCTCCGCCATGCCGCCCATCACGAAGACCGTTGCGGGCGGCAGGTGGGCTTCGCCGGTCGCAAGGTCGGCGAGCTGCATAGAGGCGACCTCGGCATCCTGCATGAGCCCGAGCTCGTCCTGGAGCGCGGTGAGCTGGCGGACGAACCGCGCGGTGCGGCCGCCGTAGACCTCTGCGCTGAATTCGAGCGCATAGCGGAGCCGCTTGCAGCGGATGCGAAGCCGGTGGAAGTCAGGCACGGCGCCTGACTTCTTGGCGCGCCGGGCTGCCTTGGCGACTGCCTCGTGGCGCCCCACGACGAGGTCGGGCATTGCGATCAGCGCGGGCGCCCTCGCGGACAGCGAGCGCCGTGCCGGACCCTGCTGCACCATGGCGGCCAAACCCCGGTCCAGGCGCTCGAAGCGGACCGAGTCCAGTCCGCTGAGCATGGCGTCACGGGCTGCCTGGCGTTCACGTTCGAGGAGCGCGGTCAGCTCGGCGAGGGGATCGTGATCGTGGGGACGGGCGCCGGCACTCCAGCCGACCGGGGCCGTCGCCATTTCCGCCAACCCCTCTTGTTGCACGTCGAGATCACGGACGGCGCCGAGCAGGCGGCCCAGCCAGCCCAGCTCCTCCCGGAACACCTGGGCCCGAATGGGCAGCACCTCGGCGAACAGGGCGACGGCGGCGCGCAGGCGTCGCGTCGCCACGCGCATGTCGTGCAGCTCTTCGGGATCCTCGCCCAGCCGCGTGCCCGGTTCCTTCTCGCGGAGCACGGCCAGCTGGCGGCGGATCACGGCGAAGGCCAGATCACCCATGGTCGACGAGTCGGAGATCAGGGTGGAGCCGAGGTCGGGCGATCCGGGGATCTCCTGGCCGAGGGCGAGCAGGCCGGCCTCGAACTTGGAAAGCCGGGCCGGTTGCAGCCCGCACGAAACCCGCAGCTGTTCGACGATCGGCTCCAGCGCATTTAGCCACTCGGGGCGCACCTCGACCTCGACGCGCCGCAGCTGCATCGGGCGCTGGCCGTTGCCGACGACGATCATGGTGTCGTCCAGAGCAACCTCTGCGGCGTCGACCCCGCCGACTCGCAACGCAAAGGGCCGCCGGCGCGTGCGGACCTGGAGCACCTCGCGCAATCGGCCGCGAGCCGACGATGGCCCGCAGGCGACGCCCCACCGGACCCTCGGATCCCAGAGCACTGACACCGGACGGGGGGAGCAACTCGGTGACCTCCAGACGCTGGCGCAGGCCGCTTCCCTCCGCCGGTCGGGTGTCCTTCAAAGTGACCTCGTCGTGACGGCCGCGATGCCGGGTGCGGGCTACGAACCCGGCGCGGACGATGCGCCAGTCGTCGGTGTCGAGATACGAGTCGACCAACCGCCGCGGCGTGCGCGCGAAGCGCAGTGACGGTTCCGCCGTCGCCCGTCTCGACCGCGAGGGCGGGCAGGGCGGCGAGCCAGCGCTCGACCGGCCGCAGGTCGAGGGCGTCGAACTGCCACTCGATCTCGACAGGGTCGCCTTCCGGCCCTTCTTCCCTCGAATCGGCCACCGCGCTCAGGCTACAGCGGGTCTCCCGCACGGTCGCAGGGGACCCCGGGAGCGGTGAAGAACCGGATCCGCGATTGCCGTCAAATTGCGAGAGGGCGGGGGTATCCTCCCTTTCAGTGGCGCGACGAACGATGACAGCGGAGCTCCCTTCACCGACAGAGGTCGTCCAGGCGGCCGGAGGTCTGGTGGTCCGCCGCCACGGCGAAGTGCTCGAGCTCGTCGTCGTCCACCGGCCGGAGCAACAGGATTGGTCTTTCCCCAAGGGCAAGCTCGAGATCGGGGAGACCGTCGAGATGGCCGCCCTGCGCGAGGTGCGGGAGGAGACGGGCCTGTCCTGCCGCCTGCTGCGCTTCATCGGCCACACCGAGTACGTGGACCGCAAGGGCCGCCCCAAGGCGGTGGCCTACTGGGTCATGGCGTCCGAGGGGGGGTCATTCACACCCAACGCCGAGGTGGACGAATTGCGGTGGCTGACCCTCGAGAAGGCGACCCGGATCCTCTCCTACCCCCGGGATCAGGAGCTGGTGGCCGTACTCGTTGGCTGCTGACCAGGTAGAACCCCTGATCTAAACCTTCTCAAAATTTCCTGAAATTCGGTGTTTATGGGTCCGTGGATCGGGAATAATGGTGAAGCGATCTACCGCCTGATCGCACTGCCGGCGTGCGTGCCCCAGTCGAGAGCTCCAGGACCTATCGCCAAGGGCCCTGTGACAACGTTTTTGACGTCAATCGGCTGGGGCACCGCTGGCGCCAGCGCTGCTCCTGAGCGATTAGGCCTGTCCGGAGTCCCACTCGTGGACGATGACCCTGCCGGTGACCTCCGTCGGCACGATGGCCAGGAGGGCGTGGCGGTCCCCACCGGCCCAGGCCTCGAGGTCCAGTGAGGACAGGCGCCGTGCCTCTTCGGCGTCCTCGATGCGCCGGCAACGGCCCGTGACGAGCACGCTCCAGCCCTCGCTGAGCGCCTCGTCGACCCGGTCGATCTCGAATCCGATGCTCTCGTCGGAGCCGAGCGCCGCCGCCTTGGCGTCGTCGGTGCTGAAGACGATCTGGTCCTCGGTGAACTCGTAGTTGACGGGGAGGGCGACGGGTCCACGTGCCGAGGAGAAGACGAGCCGGCCCACACCTCCGACCGTGAGGTGGGCCCGGCACTGCTCGGCGGTGAGCTCTCGGAGCTCCGCGTGCGGCAGGGCACGCGCGTGTGCCCGGTGGCCGGTCGACGGTCCCGCCCTGCAGTTCGATCGGTGAGGTGTCGAGCGCGAGCGCGAGCAACAGCAGCGTCCCACCGCTCACATTGGCGTCGGGGGTCGACTCGAAGTAGCCCAGGTAGCCGGGATCGATCCCGGCCCGCGAGGCCAGCTCCTCCACGCTCAGGCCCAGCTCCTCGCGGCGAGTGGTGACGCGCCGCGCCAGATCGGAGACGTGCGAACCGGAGGGCGGTGGTGGTGTCATGCGGTCATTCTGCCCGTCCGCGGGGCGCCCGCACAGGGCCGATCGTCCCGGCTCAAGCGACCAGGACGGCTGCCCCGCTGACCCGGTCGTGACGCAGGTCGCGCAGCGCCGCGTCCGCCTGGTCCATGGGGTAGGGGGTGACCGACACACGTAACCCGATGCGGGCGGCCTCGGCCAGGAACTCCTCCCCGTCGGCCCGCGTGTTCGCCGTGACACTCCGCAGGGTCCGCTCCTCGAAGAGATGCTCCTCGTAGTCGAGGACGGGGATGTCGCTGAGGTAGATGCCGGCGATGGCCAGAGTGCCGCCGCGGTCGAGTGCCGTGAGGGCGGGCGGCACCAGTGTGCCGACCGGGGCGAACAGGATGGCCGAGTCGAGGGGCTCGGGTGGGGCGGCGTCGGCCCCGCCTGCACTGGAGGCCCCGAGCGCGAGCGCCAGCTGCTGCGCCTCGGGTGACCGCGTCATCACGTGGACCCGCGCGCCCCGGGCCAGCGCGACCTGGGCGGTGATGTGGGCGGAGCCGCCGAATCCGTAGATCCCAAGGCGTCCGCCCTCGGGGAGGTCGGCCCGCAGCAAGGCGCGGTAACCGATGATCCCCGCACACAACAAGGGAGCGGCTTCTGCGTCGCCGAACTCCTCGGGCAGGGCGTAGGCGTAGGCCTCGTCGACCACTGCGTACGGCGCGTACCCCCCGTCGACGTCCCAGCCGGTGAAGCGTGGGTCCAGGCACAGGTTCTCGCGTCCCGACATGCAGAACCGGCAGATGCCGCAGGTGTGACCCAGCCAGGGCACGCCGACGCGGTCACCAACTGCGAACCGCGTGCAGCCGGCCCCGCAGTGCTCGACGATGCCCACGACCTCGTGCCCCGGTGTCACCAAGGGGCGGCGCGGCGCGAGGTCGCCCTCCGCCAGGTGGAGATCGGTCCGGCAGACACCGCACACGCGCACGCGCAGCAGCACCTGTTGCGGCCCGGGCTCCGGGACGGCCTTGTCGACCTGCACCAGCGGGCCGCCGTCGACGGGACCCGGCTGGTCGATGGCCCACGCCTTCATGAGGGCCGGCATCGACGTCAGCGTAGGACGTGCCCGGGAACCTGCCAATGGACCTTCGACCCTAGGTGCACGCCGCCACGGGTGTGAGCCTGGACCCCTACCATGGAGACGAACGAGGAGAGACCGATGCCCGCCCTCTCACCGGCCGCTGCCAACGAGGCGAGGCCGGACGGCTACCCCTGTGATCTCGAACGAGACGTCGCCGGCGACGGTCTGTGCTACCACGTCCGGCCGATCCGGCCCGACGACGCCGAGCGCCTCGTGGCGTTCCACGAGCACCTGTCTCCCCATTCGGTGTACCTGCGCTTCTTCACCTTCCATCCGACGCTGTCGAAGGGCGAGGTGGCGCGATTCACCACGGTGGACTACGTCGACCGCCTGGCGCTGGTGGCCACCATCGACGATCGCTTGATCGCGGTCGGCCGCTTCGACCGGGCCCCCGGGGAGAGGGAGGCCGAGGTGGCCTTCGTGGTCGCCGACGAGTACCAGCACCACGGCATCGGGTCTCTGCTGCTCGACGAGCTGGCCCGCGCCGCGTGGCAGCGGGGCGTCGAGGCCTTCCGCGCCGAGACGCTCGCCGAGAACAGCGCGATGCTGGACGTGTTCCGCCACGCAGGGTTCCCGGTGACCTCGGGGATCGAGTACGGGACGGTGACGCTGCGGTTCTCGATCGAGCCGACCGAGTCCTTTCGGTCTGCGCTGGCTGACCGCGAGGAGATGCGACGGCTCCCTCCGGGGTCCACCGCGTGACGACGCTGGTCGTGGCCGGGCCCGCCGGGATCTCCGAGCACGACGGCGGTCCCCACCATCCTGAGCAGCCGTCACGGCTCTTCGCGGTCATGGACGGAGTGCGCGCCCTCGGGCTGGAGGACGAGGTGGTGTACCCGGCGGTCCGCGAGGCGTCGCACGATGAGCTGTCCCGGGTGCACTCGCCGGCCTACTTGGCCGAACTCGAGGCCTTCTGCGCCGGCGGAGGCGGGGACATCGACCCGGACACCTACGCCCGCCCCGACTCGTGGACCGCCGCTCGCCGCGCCGCGGGGGCGGGACTGGTGGCGCTCGCGGAGCTGGAAGGGCGGCGCGACGGCATCGCCTTCGTTCCGGTGCGGCCGCCGGGCCATCATGCGACACCCGACCGGGCCATGGGGTTCTGCCTCGTCAACAATGTGGCCGTCGCCGCGGCCTCTCGCACCGCAAGGGGTGAACGGGTCCTGATCGTCGACTGGGACGTCCACCACGGCAACGGCACGCAGGCGATCTTCTGGGACGACCCCGACGTCCTCTACGTCTCGACACACCAACACCCGCTGTTCCCCGGCACAGGGCGTCCCGACGAGGTCGGCGGTCCGGGCGCTCCCGGCCTGACCCTGAACATGCCGCTGCCCCCCGGAGCGACAGGCGACGTGGTGCGAACCGCGATCGACGAGGTGGCGCGCGGCACGATCGAGGACTTCCGCCCCGACTGGGTGCTGGTCTCGTGCGGGTTCGACGCCCATCAGGCCGACCCGCTGGGCGAGCTCGAGCTGTCCGGCGGGGACTTCGCCGAGCTGGCCTGCGTGGTGCGGGAGTTCGTGCCGGCCCCGGGGCGGCTGGCCCTCTTCCTGGAGGGCGGCTACAACCCGCTGTCGCTCGCGTCCTCGGTCGAGGCGACGCTCGGCGCACTGCTGGGGGTGCAGGGCCACCGGCCCGCGACCACGTCCGGCGGGCCCGGGCTGGCCCAACTCCGCGCCGACGGCACGGCGCGGCTCCGCGCCATCGACCGTGTGCACATGGAAGTCGGCCCGTGACGGCGCCGGGCACGATCGCGGTCGGATACGACGGATCACCCGATGCCCGGTCCGCCGTGGCCTGGGCGGCCCGGGTCGCTGTCGCCCTGGGAGCGAGGCTGCACGTCGTGCACGCCGTCGGGTTGCTCGAGCACGCCGGGATGGCCGGTCACGGCGACGTGGACCAGGACGTCGCCGTGAAGATCGCCGTCGAGGCGGGGATGGATCCCGGCGACGTCGAATGGCGGGTCGTCGACGGCGACCCGTGTTCCGCGCTGCTCCGCCTGGGCGAGAGCCCGGACCCGGCCCTCATGCTCGTGGTCGGCTCCCGCGGATCGGGCGCCCATGGGGGCACCCTGATCGGCAGCACGAGCCTCGAACTGGCCGAGCACGCCCGCGTCCCCGTGACGATCGTGCCGTCCTCCTACCGGAGCGACTGAGCCAGGGTCGCAGGCGTCACCGGACCACCACCACCGAACAGGTGGCGTGCCGGGTGCAGTACTGGCTGACCGAACCCAGCAACAGCCCTTGGAAGCCACCGAGGCCCCGCGAGCCGACGACCAGTAGGTCCGCACCCTTGGCCGCAGCGACCAGCGCCGGGGCCGGCGCCTGCTCGATGGTCTCACCGCTCACCGGGACCCCGGGAGCGACGTCGGCCACCCGGGCGATGGCGCGGTCGATCGCGTCCTGTGCGCTCTGGCGCACGTCGTGCACGGTGGTGGTGAAGGCGTAGCCGAGCGCCATGGGGAACATCCAGGCGGAGACGAGGTGCAACGAGGCCTCCACTCCGCTCGGCCTCGGCGACGGCCCACTCGAGGGCGCGCCCCGCAGCGGGCGAGCCGTCCACCCCCACGACGATCCTGCGGTGCCCGCCGGCCATCGTCCTACGACGTCGCCCGGTGCACGAGAGACGGGGCAGTGCGCGTTCGTGGCGCAGTACTCGCTGACCGAGCCGAGGAGCATCCCGACGAACTCGCCGTGGCCCCGGCTGCCGACCACGAGGAGGTCCGCTCCCTTGGAGGCCTCGACCAGGATCGGCGCCGGGTGCCCGCTCACCACCCGGGGATCGATGCCGAGGTCGGGGTAGGCGGCGCGCACGGAGGCGATGGCGGCTGCGAGCGAGCGCCGGACGTCTTCCTCCGGATCGAAGTTGTCGGGGACGGGCGCCGCCCAGCCGTAGCTCGCCGGCCACTCCCACGTCATCACGACCTCGAGCGTGCTTCCGGTCATGTGGGCCTGGCGCGCCGCCCACGAGAGGGCGTCGAGTGAGGACGGGGAGCCGTCGACGCCGACCACGATCCTGCCCGGGCCCGGCGACTCTTCGGGTGTCATTGCTGTCTCCTCCTGCAGATGATGCGGACCGCTGGGCGGCGGGTGCGGTCAGGTGCCGAGCGGCACCTTCCAGGTCAGCGTGGTCCCGCCATCCGGGGCGCCGTCAATGGTGAGCGTGCCGTGCAGCTTCTCGGCGCGGCGTCGCAGGTTCGGGAGCCCGTGGCCGCCGCCGGCGGCCGCCCCGGCGTCGGTGTGGCCGACGCCGTCGTCGGTGATGGTCAGGCAACAGGACGTCTCGTCCACCGCCACGAGCACCGTCGCCCGGGTCGCGTGGGCGTGTTTGCCGACGTTGGTCAACGCTTCGCGGAGCGTGGCCAGCATGTGCTCGAGGACCGGGCCGGAAACGGCGGAGTCGACCGGTCCGTCGAACGTCAGCCCGACCTCGAAGCCGACGACGGCGTTGAGCTCCCGCACGAGGCCCACGATGTCGTCCCGGACGCCGCGGCTCTCGTCGCCCATTCCGAGCTCGTAGATGGTCGAGCGCACCTGGGTGATGACCCCGTCGATCTCCGCCACCGCGCCGCCCAGCTGGCTCGCCGCCGCGTCGGGTAACCGGGCGGCGATGCCCTGCAGGGTCAGGCCGAGCGCGAACAAGCGTTGGATGACGGTGTCGTGCAGGTCGCGGGCCATGCGGTCGCGATCCTCGTACACCGCGGACCGGCGGACGCGGTCGTGGAGCCGGGCGTTCTCGATGGCGATGCCCGCCGCCTGGGACAGGGCTCCCACCAGCGCGACGTCGTCGCTCGTGAACTCGGACCACCCGACCTTGTCCGTGAGGTAGAGGTTGCCGTACACCTCGTCACGCACCTTGATCGGCACGCCGAGGAACGACCCCATGGGCGGGTGGTTCGGCGGGAAGCCGAAGCTGTTCGGATGGCTGCCGATGTCCGTGACGCGCAGCGGCTGGGGGTCTGCGATCAGCAGTCCCAGGACGCCACGCCCCGTCGGGCGGGCACCGATGCCCGCCTCCTCGTCGGCCGTGAGCCCGACCGTGATGAACTCCGAGAGGGACTGCTTGTCCTCGTGCAGCACGCCAAGTGCGCCGTAGCGGGCACCCGTCATGGAACGCGCCTCCTCGGCGACGTGCCTCAGGACCTCGGGCAACTCCAGGTTGGCCTCGATGAGCAGCGTCGCCTCGAGGACTCTCCGGAGCTTCGTCGGATCCTCGATCGAACGGAACGGCACCGTGATCAGCTTACCCAGCCCGAAGTGCGGCTCTCCTCGCGAAGCACCGGAGGCTGGCCCGAGATGGCAGGATGGGCGCCGTGAGCCTGGGTGTCTTCCTCCTCGACGATCACGAAGTCGTCCGGTCGGGCCTGCGCGCCCTGCTCGGCGCCAGCGACGATATCGAAGTAGTGGGCGAGGCGGGCACAGTGGCCGACGCCATGGCCAGAATCCCGGCCATCAAGCCCGACGTGGCCATCCTCGACGTGCGCCTCCCCGACGGGAGCGGCGTCGAGGTCTGCCGGGAGGTCCGGTCCCACAACCCGGAGATCGCCTGCGTCATGCTCACGTCGTACGCCGACGACGAGGCACTCATCGCGTCCATCATGGCGGGGGCGGCCGGCTACGTCCTCAAGCAGGTGGGCAGCCTCGACCTCCTCGACACCATTCGGCGCGCCGGAGCCGGACAGTCGCTGCTCGATCCGGCACTGACCGAGCGGGTGCTCGCACGCTTGCGCGAGGGACCCCAGGTCGACCCTCGCCTGGCCAGCCTGACCCCACAGGAGCGGCGGATCCTCGATCTCATCGCCGAGGGATACACGAACCGCCAGATCGCCGAGACGATGTACCTGGCCGAGAAGACGGTCAAGAACTACGTGTCCAACCTGCTGTCCAAGCTGGGGATGGAACGCCGCACCCAGGCCGCGACGTTCGCGGCGCGGCTCGACGAGCATGCGGCCGAAGAAGCGCGCAAGGACGCCACTGGCACCTGAATCCGGCCTGCCGTGCCGGCCTACCGGGTGGCCGGGGGCGGCTCTCCGCCGCCGACGGTCGGCTCGAGACTGATCCCGCGTTCGCGCAGCGCCCCCTCCACGCGGGCGCGCTCGATCCGGGGCTGCACGAACCGGTCGGGGTCGGACTCCACGCCGACCACACCGGCCAGTTGGAGGAGGGCGACGTCGTAGGCGACCTCGAGTGCCAGGACGGCGGAAACTGCATCGGGATCCGACGAGGGCGGGGCGCACTCGAGCTCGGAGCGACAGCGCAGGACCTTGTCGACCGCGCCGTGTTCGGTCGCGCCGGCCGCGCCCGGTGAGCATTGCCCGAAGGCAGCGCTGAGAAGTTGTGTGTACATCGACATGGCGCGGCTCCATTGTGACTGCGGCAGCGGCGACACCACCGCGAGGCCAGAGCGGTGTCGGGAAGGGTGTGGGTGTCTCACGCTCCGCGCCTCGTCGACTCGCGTGGACCGTGTCACCGGCCCGCCGCGGGGGACGGTTGAACATGGCGTCCTCCTTTCGGTGCTGCCGTCTGTTCGCTGAGCATCAGCATGGGCCACCCGTCACGGACCTGGCAGGGCCGGAGGTCACATGGCGGCACCCGGAACGGCCCTCATCCCCCGTGTGACCTTCGGCCCTACACGTCGTCTGCTGTCCCGCCGACACTCAGACGTAGCGGGATGCGGCGAGAGGGGCAGCCCGCGAGAGAACGGAGCCAGCCATGTCAGCCCTGGACCAGCGGCGCGCAGTGGGATCGGCTTTCCCCTCACGTGGAGTGGTCGGTCCGGGAGGCAGAGCGCGCCTGGCGCAACGACGTGGCACTCGAGATGTGGATCGACGTGACGGCGGTGCCCGTGGCCATCCGGCTCGAAGGGGTCCTGGACGAATCGACCGGCGCCAACCTGATGGATGTGGTCCGCGACTGCATGTCCGAGGGACGATGGGAATTCAACCTGGACACCAGCTCCCTCCGGATCGCCCGTTCGGGTTGGGCGGTGATGCATCGCCTGCGCGAGCAGGTCAGCGTCGCCGGCGGCCATCTCCACTGGGACTCCCGTACGGTCGCGTAACCGGTGACGAGGTGAAGCACGACCCGAGGGTACGACCGTCGCGGCTCGTCGAGACCCACATTTCAATTCTCGTCTTCGTCGGTGACCGGGTCTACAAGCTTCGCAAGCCGGTCCATTTCGATTTTCTGGACTTCACCGACCGTACGGTCCGGGCGGCGGACTGCCGGCGCGAGGTCGAGCTCAATCGCCGACTGGCGCCGGACGTCTACTTGGGGGTCGCCGACATCGTCATGGACGGTGAGCCGATCGATCACATGGTGGTGATGCGTGCCCTGCCCGACGAGCGACGGCTGGCCACCCTGGTGCGAGGAGGCGGGGACGTCGACGGGTGGCTTGGCGAGGTGGCTGCGCTGCTGGTGTCGTTCCATGCCGGCGCCGAGCGCTCCGCCACGATCTCCGAGTCGGCGGCGCCGGCCGCCCTGGAGGGACGGTGGGCTGACAATTTCGCGGAGACCGAACGTTTCGTCGGCAGCGCCCTCGATCCCGTCGTGGACCAGGAGGTCCGCACGCGGGTCCACCGGTGGCTCCGGCGGTACGGCCCGATGCTCGACGCCCGCGTCGCCGAAGGACACGTCTGTGACGGCCACGGTGACCTCCAGGCGGAGGACGTGTTCTGCCTCGATGACGGCGTCCGCATCCTTGACTGCGTCGAGTTCTCCGACCGCCTCCGCTACGGCGACGTGTGCGCCGACGTCGCCTTCCTTGCCATGGACCTCGAGCGACTCGGACGGCCCGATGCCGCCGAGGGGTTCGTCCTGCACTACGAGGCCCTGGCCTCTGAACGCCTCCCCCGACCCCTCCTGCACCACTACATCGCCGAGCGCGCCTACGTGCGGGCCATGGTGGCCTGCCTGGAGTGGGAGCAAGGCGCGGACGGCGCGGATCGCCGCGCCCGCGCGCTGCACACGTTGGCGTTGCGCCACCTGCGGCGGGCTCAGCCGGCCGTCGTACTGGTGGGCGGGTTGCCGGGCACCGGGAAGACCACGTTGGCAGCCGGATTGGCGGCGGAGACGGGGTGGTCGCTCTTACGCTCGGACGAGGTCCGCCGCGAGCTGCAGCCAGTCGCCGGGAGCTCGATGCCGCGGCATTCGTCGGGACCGGGAACGGGCCGTTACTCGCCCGAAGCCGTCGGGTCCGTGTACGAGGAACTCCTCCACCGGGCACGGCAGCTCCTGGAACACGGGGATCCGGTCATCCTCGACGCGTCGTGGATCGACGCCTCGCGGCGTGCATCGGCACGGCGGATCGCTCGGGACACCGGGAGCGAGCTCACGGAGCTCTGCTGTGCGTGCGACGACTCGGTCGCCGCCGCCCGGATCCTGGCGCGAGAGACCACCGGCGACGATTCTGAGGCGACGCCACAGGTACGCGATCTGATGGCCGGGAAGATGGACGTCTGGCCGACGGCGACGACGATCGACACCTCGGTCGGCACGGCGGCCGAAGCCCTGTCGTCGGCCCTCCGGGCACTCGATGGAGTACTCGGTGGCCCGAGTGAAGGGACTGAAGTCCTCCGCCGATGAGTCGTTCGGCCCTAGGTGCACGATTCTCGGTGGGGTCGAATGGGCTCAGCGGCACGCGCCGCCCGGAGCACAGGAGAGTGCCATGCACCATCCGACGTCACGCCACATCACGCGCAAGACCTATCGCACACCCAGCCCCTCCGTGAGCCCCTACCTCCTCGACGAGGTCGGGTTGACGCTGGCCGAGATCCGGTTGGCGCGAGCGGAGAGCACACCGGGAGAAGACAGATAATCGCTGTCGAGGCAGCTTCGGAACTCCGCGGCGGACGGTCGCTTGGGACGTTCGGCCCTATCTCGTGCGCCAGCCCGGATGCAGGCTGATCCTAGAGAGACGAAGATCGGAGGATCGCCATGGCGAAGATCGGATCGGGCGCACCTGCCGCCCAGGAAGGCGAGACGGCAGAGGTGATGGAGTCGGTGAACCGCACGCTGGAGGAGTGGCGGACCCGTATCGACGAGCTCAAGGTTCAGGCGGACCTGGCCAAGCTCGACGTGAGAGAGCGAGCTACCAAGCAGCTGGACCTGGCCCAGAACGTGTGCCTGGCCGCGTTCTCGAAGCTCTCCGATGCCCGTCACGACGCGGCGGCCAACGCCGACACGCTGCGCGAGGGGTTCCAGCAGATCCTCGGGGACATCAAGAAGGCGTTCGAGGCCGCCCAGGCTGTCATCGCCCGGGGTTGAGCGAGGATCCCGCCCGGTCGCTCAGTCCGGCTGGGGCAGGTGCGCGGCGTCACTCCCGCTGTGAAGCATGATGTCGGCGAATTTCCGCGTAGAGGGCCATCGGCTCCTGGGAGCGGACGAGCACGTCGAACAGCTCGGCCATGGAGACGACGCCGCTCGGCCGCTCCGTGATGTCGAGCACCACGAGGTGCCGGATACCGAGGCTGACCATGAGCGCGGCCGCCTCGGCGACACTCGCCGAGGGTGGCGCCCAATTCGGGTTTCCCGAGGCGGCTGCGGCGATCCCGTCCTCGGGCCGCAATCCCTGGGCCAGCCCGCGGGCGAGGTCGAATTCGGTCACGACCCGCAGGGGCGGCTCCTCCAGGATCGCGCACGAGACGCCGTCGCGGACCATGGCCGCCGCCACCGTGGCCATGGTGTCCGACCCGGACACCATGGTCGGCGGGCGCAGGTGCATGCCGCCGAGGGTCGCGTCGAGGCCTTCGAAGGAACGGTTGCTCATGGGGGATCCCTACCGTTGGTTGCAACTGGCAGGCGGCGGTTCCGTCGCCCACGCCGACAGTACCGGGAGACCTGCGCCAGGTAGGCCGAGCGAGCTGCCCGACCGCTCCCGGCGCCCCGACGGGCCCGACACACGCCGCAATCCGACACACGCCGCAATTGGAAAATGGCGACCGAGGGGGGTGGCCGCCATTCTCCAAGCACCGTTGTCTGGGAAGAGGAGGGTGTCCCAATCATTCTGGGGACCGGGCCCCCCGCGTGGCTAGAGCCAAAAGTAACGGATTCCGTCGCAGGCGATTGTCCGTCAGGACCAAAGACCGTGGTCAGGGACCACGGCCGGCGCGAGAGTAGGGGCCATGCCAGTTGTGTGCACCGCCGAGGAAGCCGTCTCGATGATCCGGCCGGTCGACATGATCGGTTTCGGTTTGGGCCCGGCCAACCCGGACACATTCCTCACGGCTTTGGGTGCCCGGGACGACTGGCAGGACCTGCAGGTCGGGGGAGCGCTGTGCCTGAACTTCTACGAGGTCTTCACCAAGCCCGGCGTGACCTACCGCTGCGGGTTCTTCGGGCCCGCGGAGCGACTGCTCCATGCCATGGGCCACCACGTCGAGCTCGTCCCGGGGGGTTTCCGCCAGATGGCGCCGATCCTGGCCAAGTTCTCGCCCCGGGTCATGGTGGCGCAGGCAGCCCCACCGGACGACGACGGCAGGCTGAACCTGTCGCTCCACATGGGCGCGACCCGGCCCGAGCTGATCAGGGCCGGCCAAGACCCGGACCGCCTTCTCATCGTCGAGGTCAACCCCAACCTGCCCCGCACGAGGAGCCTGCCCCCCGAGTTCGACAACACCGTCGCGCTGGACGTGGTCGACGTGCTCATCGAGACGAACGCGGCCCCTTTCGCCCTCACCGAGCCCCCGACCGACGAGGTGGACGAGGCCATCGCCCGTCACGCCCTGGCCTACGTGAAGAACGGGTCGACCCTGCAGACCGGCATCGGTGCCATTCCCAACATCGTGGCCACCGAGCTGGCCAAGGGCCCGCTGGGCGGGTTCGGCGTCCACTCCGAGATGTTCACCAGCGGCCTCATGCGCCTGCACCAGGCGGGCAAGGTGACAAACGATGCCAAAGGGGTCTTCGACGGGGTCTCGGTGACGACGTTCGCGCTCGGGACCCCGGAGCTCTACGGGTGGCTGGACGGCAACGCCGACGTCGCCTTCCTCCCAGTCGAGACGATCAACGACCCCACGGTCATCGCCCGGAACGCGAACCTGGTCTCCATCAATGGTGCGCTCTCCGTCGACCTCTACGGCCAGGTCGTGGCCGACAACATCGGCGGCAAGCAGATCTCGGGTGTCGGCGGACACGAGGACTTCGTCGCTGCCGCAGAGCTGCACCTCGATGCGCACTCCCTCATCTGCCTCCACTCGACAGCCGTCCACGAGGGCGCAGTCGTGTCGCGCATCGTCGGGCTGCTCCCCGAGGGATCGGTCGTCTCGACGCCCCGCCACCACACGGGCGTCGTCATCACCGAGTACGGCGCGGCCGAGCTCACGGGCCTGACCGTCAGCGAGCGCGCCCATCTGCTGGTCGAGGTCGCGCACCCTGATTTCCGGGCCGACCTGCGCAAGGTGGCCGACGAGCTCGGCCGACCCTGACCGCGCGGCGTCGCCGACGCCGCCGAACCCGATTGCCGTCGTTCAACCGGCGGGGACCGGCGCCGGCTTGTTCGGCCACTCGCGAAAGGTGCCGTGGTGCCGGGCGATCTCGCCGATGATGGCGTCGATGTACACCAGCTTCCTGATCATGTACGACCGCGTCTCCTTCGGATCGAGGTAGAGGTTGTAGAGGCGGCCGTACCCGTAGCGCTGCACCACGCCCGTGAAGCCGCCCGGGTTGAGGACGTCCGTGTCGTTGTCCGAGATGGAGGACATCAGGTACTTGTATTCCCCGACCCGCAGCGCCGAGTACTGCGACGTCAACCAGTAGTGCTGGAACTTCCGGTTCGACACGGCCTCGCGATCGTCGGCCGCCAGAAAGAAGGACAACTGGTCGACCGCGTCCACGTAGCGATCGGCGGGCGCGCGATCGGCCACCCCCGCCATGGAGAGGCAGGTCGCGAAGAGGTCGAGGAGATGGACGAGGCCGTCACTGGCGCGTCCATGGGGGATCATCCCGGGCCACGACACGATGGCGGGGACACGGACGCCGCCCTCCCACGTCGATCCCTTGGCGCAGCGGAACGGCGTGAAGGCGGAATCGGGCCAGGTCTCCATCTCGGGGCCGTTGTCCGACGAGATCACCACCATCGTCGACTCGAGCTGTCCGGTCCGCTCCAGCGCAGCGACCAGCCGCCCGCAGATGTCGTCCAACTCGACGATCGCGTCCTTGTAGGGATGCCTGGCCGGAGAGCGCCCGAGGAAGTCGGGGTGGGGGTAGTTGTCGAAGTGCGCCCCACGGGTGCAGTGGTAGAGGAACCACGGATCCGAGGACCCCGCCATCCGCTCGATGAACCGTTCGGAGTACTCGCACCACTTGTCGTCCAGGAGCGACAGCACCGGGACCGTCACCTCCTCGACCTCCTCGAGTGGCCCGTGACGCGTCCCGTGCACGAAGCACTTGTTGAACGGCATGTTCCGCACCCACTCGGTGCGGTCCTCGCTGTAGACGACCTCTGGAAAGTAGTACGGGTCGCGCCACTCCGTATACATGTCCGACACCGACAAGAAGCCGTAGAAGTCGTCGAAGCCCACGTTCTGCGGCTGGCTCTCTCGATTCTCTCCCATGTGCCACTTCCCGACGGCCTGGGTGACATATCCAGCTTCAGAGAGCAGCTGTGGGAGGGTGATCTCCCCGCTGAGCCCGCCGGGCATGCCGTACATCGGCGGCACCAGCAGGCCGTGCCGCATCGGGAGGCGCCCCGTCATGATCGACGCCCTCGTCGGTGTGCACGAGGGCTCGCTGTAGCACGACGTGAGGAGCAACCCGTCACGGGCAATGCGGTCGACGTTGGGCGTCGGTGCACCCACCGCGATCCCGCCGCCGTAACAGCCGAAGTCGCCCCAGCCGACGTCGTCCAACAAGATGACGACGACGTTGGGCCGCCGGCCCGTGCGTGCAGTGAACTCCGCCAGCTTGGCGGCCGCCACCTCGTCGCGACCGGGGACCACGAAGGTGGGTTCGCGGTTGGGGGCGAGCACGTGGGTGGCGCCGGTGACGGGGTCGACTCCAGCGCCGCCGCGCCTGCCCGTGATGCCGTCTGCCTTGGGGTCGCTCATTGCCGCTCCTCGTTGCCCGTTGGGAGACACATGCTGCCTCTTGGCGGACCGGAGTGCAGCATGGTGCTACGCCACGAGCTTGCGGGTCAGGTTGGTGACAGCAAGCGGGGGAGCTTCGGCGACGACGCGGTGGATGAAGTTGCGGACATGACGAAAGGCCTCCCGGCTGTCGTCGGCCCATGGCATCAGGATCTGGAAGACGTGGAACATCCCTTCGAACTCCCGGGCGTCGGTGGGGACGCCGGCCTCGCGCAGGCGCTGGACATAGCGCCGAATCGGGATCGCGGAACATCTCGTCGCCGCCCCAGGTGACGCAGGTGGGGGGAAAGGCGGCCAGGTCGGCGTTCAACGGAGCAAGCGGCTGGCTGGAGGCATCGGTCCCATGGAGGTATGCGGTCGTCGGGATGTTCCACGGCAGGATGTCGCGGTCCGCGTTCTCGGTGACGGACGGCTCGTCCAGGCGCAGATCGACCTCGGGCGAGAACAGCACCAATCCCGCGGGCCGGACCGGATCCACGTGCTCGGGGCGTTCGAGCAGGAGGGTGTTGGCCAGGCCGCCGCCACCCGAGTCGCCGGCGAGGAAGATGCGCTCGCGGGGGATGCCCAAGGCGACGAGCTCCGCGTAGGCGGCCGAGGCGTCCTCGGCCCCGGCCGGGTAGGGGAACTCCGGCGCAAGCCGGTAGTCGGCGACGAACGTCGCGCACTCGGTCTCCCGGCACACCCGCGCCGTGAAGAACGCATACATCGTCGGCGACGTGCCGATGTACCCGCCACCGTGGAGGTAGAGGATCACCCCTACCGGTCGGCGGCGCCGAGGCACGTAGAGGATGCCCGGCACGCCGCCGAACTCCGTGGGGTGGCTCTCGACGTCGAGGGAACGGACAAAGGGCGGCATGATCCACTGGCAGATCTCGTCCAACACGAGCTCGAGCGACCGGAACTCGGGGATGCGCAGCGACGAGGCGTAGCCCATGAAGGAGCGGATCACCTCCCGGGTGACCGAGATCCCCAGGTTGGACAAGAGGGAGGACGGACCGTCGAACGGACGGCGGAACGGCACCCGTGCCAACGCCGTCGCCAGCTGCTGCGCCAACAGCGACACGTCCAAAGCCGTAATGGGCGCCGCTGCGGTCTGTACCTCCGGACGGTTGCCCATTGCCATGTGTTCCACGCTCCCGAAGCCCACAGCCGGTCAGGTGCTGTGGGGCCAACTTAGAACGAGACAGGCGCGGGAACTCCCGCGTGCCGACCGGCAACGTGGATCCGGCCCCGTAGCGCTGACCCGGCCGAAGAAGCGACGCATACAATATACTTTGAGGTCGGCCAGCTCGAAGGGCTCGCCACGGACGAAGCGGAGAAGGAGAACTGATGACGAGCTGGCTGGGTCAGTACTGCCTCAACGTCGCGGACCTGGAGCGCTCTGTTGCCTTCTACACCTCGCTCGGCCTGACGTGCACCAGCCGGACCGAGATCCCCGACGCCTTCGAAGCGATCGTGGAGAACCCGTCCGGTGGCTCGAAGTTCCAGATCGCCCGACAGAAGAACCAGTCGGGCCCCGTGGACCTCGGCACTGGGTTCTGGAAGCTCTACGTCAACACCCACGACGTCGCTGAGACCTTCGAAAGAGCGGTCGCGCAGGGGGCGACGGTGGAGTCGGCGCCCGAACGGATGGAGCGGTGGCCCGTGAGCGTCGCGTTCGTGCGCGACCTCGACGGTTACCTGGTCGAATTCGTGACACGTCATCCCTGGCCCGACACCGTGCCCGCGGACGGCCCCTGGCTGGGGCAGTACTGCCTCAACGTGACCGATCTGGAGGTCTCGATCGGGTTCTTCGAACTGATGGGTCTTGCCTGCACGAGCCGGACCGAGATTGAGCACGCGCACGAGGCGATCGTGGAGAACCGAGAGCAGGGGTCGAAGCTGCAACTGGCGCAACAGCTCGGTCAAGAGGGCCCGATCCGGATGGGTTCGATGTGGAAGCTCTACGTGAACACCGACGACTGCCAGAGCCTTCACGACGCGGCGGTCGGTGCGGGGTCTCCTTCCATCCTTGAGCCCACGCGCCTGGAGCGTTGGCCGGTCACCATGGCGTACGTCGGGGCTCCGGACGGTTACCTGGTCGAGCTGTTGCAGCACGACGCATGACGACACTCGAGCCCGCTCGAAAGGAACTCTCATGATGATGCGCTTGTCCGTCCTGTATCCGGTCACCGATGGTGCGACCTTCGACCACGAGTACTACCACACGAAGCACGTGCCGCTCTGTACGCAGACCTGGAAGCCAGCCCGGGTCGAAGTCGACCGCGGAATCGACGGCCCCTACGTCGCGGCCGTGCACTTTCTGTTCGACTCGGCCGCCGCCCTCGAGGCGGCACTGGCCAGCGACGGCACAGCGGCCCTCAGCGCCGATGTCGCCAACTACACACAGATTCAGTCCGTCTTGCAGATCAGCGAGACGGACTGAGCTGCCTTGGGGTCCGTTCGAGTCCCTCCGGTGCTCAGAGCCTGCCTTCGGTGCGCAGCCGGGGGTCGACCCACGAGGGGGAGCGCCGCTCCTTGAACGCGCGGTAGCCCTCGGCGGCCTCCTCCCCCTCGAGGCTGAGCAGCATCCCGATGCGGTCGTACAACCCGTAGTACTGGTCGAGGCTGCGCTTGATATCGGCCCGCGCACCCGGGGCCGTGCGACAGCAGTGCTCGAGCACGGTGGTCGCCTCCACGAGCAGCTGCTCGTGGGGGACGACGCGGCCGACGAGTCCCCAATCGACGGCTTCGGCAGCCGAGAGCTCGCGCCCCGAGTACATCAGGTCCCGGGTCCGGGCCGGTCCGATCTGGCGCGCCAGGATCTGTGCGTAGTGGGTGTCCGCGATGCCTCGGAACAACTCGGGCACGCGGAAGGTTGCTCGCTCACTGACGACAGCGATGTCGGAGAGCATGGCGATCACCAGACCGCCACCCTGACAGATCCCGTTGACCGCACTGACGACGGGCTTGCGAGCCTGTCGAAGGGCGTCGAACGGCGTGTTGTCCATCGAAAGCAGTGTGGGGAGATCGCCCCACCCGTCCTCGTTGGCACCGCCGAGGTCACCGCCCGGGGCGAACACGTCGCCGGCGCCGGTGATGAGCAGGCCGGCCAGATCCGGATCTGCGTCGGTATGGTTGACCGCGTAGCGGATCCCGAAGTACATCGCCGGTGTCAGCGCGTTCCGCCGCGCCGGCCGGTCGATGGTGCAGCGAGCCAGTGGGCCGACGCGCTCGAACCGGAGGAACGGGGTCCCGAGCCAGTCTCCGTGGGGCGCCCGCCCCGGTTCCTCCCCGGCCACGCCGTCAGACGGCCTGACGGACCGCGCTCCGCTCGTGGAAAAGGTCCACGACCATCTCCGCCTGCTGGCTCAGCATCTTGGCGTACTCGCGTGCAGCCCGGTCGCCGTCACCCTCCCTGATGGCCTTGACGATGGCGGCGAGACCCTTGCGCTCGGGCTCGACCGCCCGGGGCACGAGCACGAAGAACGGTCCGGGAACGAGACGTGACATCGCCCGGAGAACGACGGTGATGCGTGGAGAGCGGGCAGCCTCCACCACGGTGCTGTGGAAGGCGAATGCCAGCTCCTCGATTCGCACCAGGTCGTCGGTCGCTCGCATCTGCTTGACCAGCCCGGACAGTTCGGCGACCGTTTCGGGGTCTTGGCGCTGGGCCGCACGGCGCGCCGCGAGGCCGTACACCAGACCGAACAACTCGTAGTGATCACGGATGATCTGCTCGTCGAAGGCGTTGACGAACGTGCCTCGGTGCAGCTTGGTGGTCACCCATCCTTCGCGCTCGAGGGCGATGATCGCCTCGCGGATCGGGATCCGGCTGACCCCCACCGCCTTGGCCACCGCGTCCTGGGGCAACCGCATGCCCTCGTGCAGCTGGCCATCGAAGATCAGGCGACGGATGTAGGCCGCCGCCTGCTCGCCGCTTCCTTTCCTGACGACAGCGCCAGGTGACGCGGGGATCGCGGTCGAGTCGTCTTCGGAAGTGGTCACCTCATCGGCCGTCGTGACATTGATACATCATATTCTCTACAGAATCCGAACGGGCGCTTCGCCACTGGCGGCCGGGCGGCGCCACGGGTGATTCCGGAGGTTTCCGGAGGTTTCCGGAGGTTCCCGGAGGCCGGAAACGCATAAGATATCCGATATCCGGTTCTGCTGGGAAGGAGCGCAGTGGTCCATGCGGTCGACGTCGACGAGAGCGGTGTGAGCGACGAGGTCGTGGCGCGTATACCCCCCATCGTCGACCTGGACGCCCACGTCGTCGAGCCGCCCGACGTCTGGTCCAGCCGGCTGCCCGTCCGCTACCGGGAGGCGGGGCCTCACATTGAGCTGCTGCCGGCCGGTGTCCCCAAGCTCGTCGGGTCCGGCTACGTGGAGGAGCCCGGGACCGACGGTCCCGACGTGGCCTGGTGGTGCTACGAAGACCACCGGGCGTCGCTCAAGCGCACGATCGCCGCGGCCGGTTTTCCACGGGAGGAAATTGTGCTGCGGGGCGTCCGCTACGACGAGATGCGACCCGGGTGCTGGCGTGTGCCCGAGCGGCTCGAGGACATGGACGTCAACGGGGTGCAGGCCCAATTGTGCTTTCCGAATTACCCCCGATTCTGTGGCCAGCAGTTCCTGTGGGCCAAGGACCGGGAGCTGGCCCGCCTGTGCGTCGAGGCCTACAACGACTGGATGGTGGAGGAGTGGTGCGGCGAAGGCGGCGGACGGCTGATTCCCCTGTGTCTCGTCCCGCTGTGGGATGCCGACCTGGCGGCGGCCGAGGTGACACGCAATGCCGAGCGGGGCGTGCGGGCGGTGGCGTTCACCGAACTGCCGCCGTACCTCGACCTGCCGAGCCTGTACTCCGGCTATTGGGATCCGTTCCTGGCCGCATGCCAGGAGACCCGCACCGTCGTGTGCATGCACATCGGTTCGGGCACGAAGACGCCACAGGCGTCACCGGACGGCCCCGACGCCGTCGCCGCCACCATCCTGTTCGGCAACAGCGTGGCGAGCCTTGCCGACCTGCTCTTTTCTGGGACGCTGCACCGTTTCCCGGAGCTCCGCCTGATGTACGCCGAGGCCCAGATCGGTTGGATTCCCTACGTCCTGGAGCGGGCCGACGACGTGTGGACGACCCACCGGGGCTGGAGCAACTCGCAACGTGACTGCCCGGAGCCCCCGTCGAGTTACTACGCCCGGGGGAACGTCGTGAGCTGCTTCTTCAAGGATCCCGTGGGTGTCGCGCTGCTCGACCAGGTCGGGGAGGACAACGTGGTCTTCGAGACGGACTATCCCCACTCGGACAGCACATGGCCCGAGTCGCGCCGGGCCGCGGCCGAGCAGTTCGGTCACCTCGATCCGGCGGCGATCCGGAAGATCGCACGTCAGAACGCGATCGACCTGTTGGGCCTCACATTGCCCGAGACGTAGCGCACGACCGCGGTCCGCCGCGCCCGGTCGCTACAAGAACCGCAGACCAGGTGTAGCCACGCGGAAGACGTCGGTGGCCAAGGCCTTTCCGAGCTTCGGCGCGTCCCAGCGTTGCTGCCCGGACGCAACCTCGGCCCCCTCGCGCCAACCGTGCATCCAGATGACCCGATCATGGATGCACCGGATGACCTGTCCGTTGACCATCTGTGACTCGTCGCTGGCCAGCCATGCCACGAGCGGCGAGCTGTTCGCCGGGTCCATGGGCTGCCACTCGTCGGCCGGCACTTCGTCGGGCTCGACGACGGGGGGCGCCTGGGGCATCGTGCCCGTCAGCCGGGTCGCTCCCGCGGGGCCCACCGCGTTGGCGGTGACGCCGTAGGCACCCAGCTCCTGGGCCAGGGTGAGGGTCAGCCCGACGATGGCGGCCTTCGCGGAGGCGTAGGCCGTCTGGCCGAAGTTGCCGGTGAGCCCCGCGCCCGACGTGGTGTTGATGATCCGGCCGACGACCCGTTCCCCCGACTTGGCCCGGTCGCGCCAGTGGACGGCGCCGTGATGGGAGCACGACCAGGTCCCGCGCAGATGGACGCGGATCACCGCGTCGAAGTCCTCGGGCTTCATGTTCCAGATCGCAGCGTCGCGGACGATGCCGGCATTGTTGACCAGGATGTCGAGCTGGCCCCACCGCGCCACGGCGGTGCCGACCAGGTGCCCCGCCTGCTCGTGATCGGCCACGTCGCCGTAGTCGGCGACCGCCTCGCCGCCCCGCTCCGTGATCAGGTCGACGGTGACGTCAGCGTCTCGACCGGTGCCCTCGCCGTGCACCGACGACCCGAGGTCGTTGACCACGACCCGGGCCCCTTGCCGCGCCAGTTCGAGCGCGTGCCCGCGCCCGATGCCGTGCCCGGCGCCCGTGACGATCGCAACCTTCCCGTCCAGTAATCCCACGTCAACCTCCTTGATTGGATAAAAGATACATGCGATTCGGCGGGTAAACTGCTGGCATGCGCGGCATTCTCGGATACGGCACGTACATCCCCTATCGCCGGCTGGACCTGTCGACGGTGGCCGAGGTGGCCGGCGGCGGAGGCCGCAAGGGCACCCGTGCCGTGGCCTCCTACGACGAGGACGCCACGACGATGGCGGTCGAGGCCTCCAGAGCTGCACGTGGCGGGGTGCCCGAGGCGGGCATCGAGTCTCTGTGGTTCGCGACGGTGTCGCCGCCGTACCTGGACAAGACGAACGCGACCGCCGTCCACGCCGCCCTCCGGTTGTCGGAGGAGTGCGGCGCGTACGACGTCATCGGGTCGGTGCGCGGAGCGATGGGGGCGTTGCGGGCCGCGGTCGCCCAACCGGGACCGGCGCTGGCGGTCGCGGCGGACGTTCGGACGGGATTGGCCGGCGGCCCCGACGAGGCCTATTTCGGCGACGGGGCGGCTGCGCTCATCATCGGCGACGAGACGGACGGCTCCATCGTCGCAGAACTCGGCGCGTGGGTCTCGTTGACCGACGAGTTCGTCGATCGTTGGCGCCGTCCCAACGAAGAACGCTCCCGGGTGTGGGAGGAACGGTTCGGGGAGGTGCGCTACGGGGCCATCGGGAAGGACGCGCTCGACCGGCTGTTCAAGGCGACCGGGACGGGGCCCGAGGACGTGGATCATCTCGTCGTCACCGGGACGCACAGTCGCGCTTGCCGAGCGGTGGCGCAGCGGTCGGGGGTCCCCGCCGATCGGGTGGTGGACGATCTCGGCACCGTCGTGGGCAACACGGGTGCGGCCCACCCCTTCGTGCTGCTGTCCGCCGCGTTGGAACGCGCTGAGCCGGACCAGACGATCGTGCTCCTGGTGCTGGCCGACGGCGCCGAGGCGCTCATGGTCCGGACCACGCGGGCAGTCGGGCAGCGTCCCGCCGCCGGATCTCTGGCCCGCCAACTCGGAGGCGGGGCGCCGATCTCGTACGGGCGGTACCTGGCCTGGCGGGGGATGCTGCCGGTCGAGCCCCCACGGCGGCCGGAGCCGGCCCGGACGTCCTCGTCGGCCGCGGGCCGGTCCGTGCCGTGGAAATTCGGGTTCGAGGGTTCGAGGTCGTCCGACGGGTCCATCCATCTCCCACCCCTGCCCGCCGACGCGGTGCACCTACCGATGGCAGACGCTCGTGGGACGGTGACGACCTTCACGATCGACCGGCTCTCCTACACTCCGAGCCCGCCCATGGTGTTCGCCGTCGTCGACTTCGACGGGGGTGGCCGGCTCCCGGTCGAGTTGACCGACGTCGACGCGGCGGAAGTCCGGGTGGGCGACGTCGTGGAGATGACCTTCCGGCGATTGTCCACCGCGGACGGGATCCACAATTACTTCTGGAAGGCGCGACCGTACCGGAAAGGTGACGACTGATGGGCTCGCACGGCATTAAGGACAGGGTGGCCATCGTCGGCATGGCCTGCACGAAATTCGGGGAGCACTGGGACCTCGGGGTCGACGAGCTCGTGCTCCAGGCGGCCGAGGGTGCGTTCGCCTCCGCCGGCGTGTCCCGGGCGGACGTCGACGCGTACTGGCTGGGCACTGCCCAGTCCGGCATGAGCGGCCTCCTCGTGTCCCGTCCGCTGCGGGTGAACGATAAGCCGGTCACACGGGTGGAGAACTTCTGCGCCTCCGGGTCGGAGGCCTTGCGCCAGGCGGCCTACGCCGTCTCGAGCGGTGCCTATGACGTCGCCATGGCGCTCGGTGTGGAGAAGCTCAAGGACTCGGGCTATCAGGGCGCCAACGCCTTCCCGGTGCCGAGCGACGGGACGAACCGCACCGTCACCGCCGCCGCCATGTACTCCATGATCGTCCCCGCCTATGCGAAGCGGTACGGCATCGGGGTCGACGAGGTCAAGCAGGCATTGGCGAGGATCGCCTCGAAGAACCATGCGAACGGTGCGCGCAATCCCCGGGCGCAGTTCCGCAAGGAGATGACTGTCGAGCAACTCCTCGCCATGCCGCGCATCGCGGGCGAGCTCTCGGTCTTCGACTGTGCCGGCGTCGCCGACGGCGCAGCGGCCGCCGTGGTCGTCCGCGCAGAGGACGCGCACCGGTACTCGTCGTCACCGCTGTTCGTGAAGGGACTCTCGTTCGTGGTCGGCGACGGGAGCGGCGTGAGCGATCCCGACTACGACTACACCACCTTCCCGGAGGTCGTCGCCTCGGCAACGGAGGCATACCGTCAGGCGGGTATCACGGATCCCCGTTCGCAGCTCGCCATGGCCGAGGTGCACGACTGCTTCACCCCGACGGAGCTGGTCCTGATGGAGGACCTCGGGTTCTGCGAGCGCGGCAGCGCCTGGAAGGAAGAGCTCTCGGGGTCGTTCGACCTCGCCGGCGACCTGCCGGTGAACCCCGACGGAGGACTGAAGAGCTTCGGACACCCGGTCGGGGCGTCCGGTCTCCGGATGATGTTCGAGGTCTGGCTCCAACTGCGCGGTGAGGCGCCCGAAGACCGGCGCATCTCGACCTTCGGCGCACGGAACCTGGCGCTCACGCACAACCTCGGCGGATACCCCGGGGAGATGGTGTCGTTCGTCTCCATCCTGGGCACCGAGGGTCCGGGCTCCTAGCCTGCTCCCGACCCGGCGTCCGCATGATCGGACGTCCCGTTGTTCGCCGGTGAGCCCGCCTCGGCAGGCTGCGCGGGTCCCAGGTAGGCGGAATGGAGCACCGATTCGACGTCGCTTGCCGACCCGGTCTGCACGACGCGTCCGTTGGCCATCACGATGGCCGAGGTGGCAACCGTCAGGGCGGTGCGTGCGAATTGCTCCACGATCACCACGGTGATGCCCTCCGCCGCGAGCTGGACCACATGGTTGTAGAGCTCGTCGACGACGATGGGCGCCAGCCCCATGGAGAGCTCGTCGAGCATGAGCAGCCGGGGGCTCGTGGCGACGGCGCGTGCGAGTGCCAGCATCTGTTGCTCGCCGCCTGACAGCGTGCCCGCCGGCTGGTCGCGTCGGTCGGCCAGGCGAGGAAAACGTTCGAACGCGCAACGCTCGACGTGCCGTCGTGCCGAGCCCGTGTGCGTCATGACCCAGAGGTTCTCGCGAACCGTCAAGTTCGGGAACACGCCGCGCCCTTCGGGAATGAGGCACAGCCCGCGGCGGGCAAGCTTCGAGGTCGATCCCACCCGCACCTTCTCACCGGCGAAGGACACCTCCCCCTCCGTCGGAGCCATGATGCCGGCCGCCAGGGCGAGGAGAGTCGACTTCCCGGCGCCGTTCGCGCCCAGGACGGCGGTGACCACACCCTCCTCGAATGTTGCGTCGATGCCGTGGATCACCTCGACTTCCTCGTAGGCCGCCCGCACCCCGCGGAAGGCCAGCAGCGGCTCGTCAGGCATCCGCCGTCGCCCCGGACGCACTCCCGAGATAGGCGGCCTGCACGCTGGAATCGGCCCGAACCGCTGCCGGTGTACCGGTGCAGATCACGCGGCCGTAGTCCAGCACGCACACCGTGTCGCAGACGTTCATCACGAGTTCCATGTCGTGCTCGACGAGCAAGATGGCGAGCCCGTCGCCGGCCAGGCGTCTCAGGACCACCGAGAAGCGTTCGGTCTCCTCCGTGTCCTGCCCCGCCGCGGGCTCGTCGAGCAGCAACACCTTTGGCTTGGTCGCAAGGGCGCGGGCCAGCTCGACCAGGCGACCGGTTCCCGTCGGCAGGGTGTCGGCGCGGTCGTTGGCCACCGGGGTCAGGCCGAGCCGGTCGAGCAGCTCCTCGCGCATCTCATGGATCGTTCTCGACCTGCCCTTCACGAACCCGCGGTTGGCGATGGACGCAGCGACCCCGATGTTCTCGGCCACCGTGAGGGTCCCGAAGAGCTCGAGGCGTTGGAACGTGCGGCCGAGACCCAGCCGGGCCCGGCGATACGAGGACATGCTGCGCAGATCCCGGCCGTCGAGGCGCACGTGCCCGGCGTTGGGACGCTGCATGCCCGTCACCACGTTGAACAGGGTCGTCTTCCCGGCGCCGTTCGGCCCGATCAATCCGGTGACCGAGCCCTCCTCGGCGCTCAGGGACACCTCGGAGAGTGCCGCCAAGCCACCGAAGCGCACGGAGATCTCGTTGACCTCAAGCGCCACTGGAACCTCCGGCACCCGAGAGAGCCGCCAGCGGGTCGTCCGTCGTGACTGGACTCTCGTCTGAGGCGGCTTCTGCGAAGAACGCGTCGCGCTTCTCCTTCGAGCGGCGTTCGGGGAGCCCGAAGGCGGGCGGCGCGATCCTCGCCCGGTAGTCGGCGACATAGGCCGGCACCGGCAGCAATGCGAGATCGACCAACAGGATGATTGTCATCGTCCAGTTGCCGATCGCACCTCCGAGCCGGAGCGCCCAGGCGGCTCCGAAGACGGCCACGATGATGCCCAGCAGCCATCGGCGCCGCACCACTGACAGCCAGACCGGGCGGATGCTGCCCGGAATCGTCCCGTTGGGGGTGGTTCCCACCCCGACGCCACCGAGGCCGACCAGGACCAGCGGCAACTGCGTGAGCGAGGGGAAGAGATTGGTGAACAACGGCGATCCCTGGTACAGGCCCCCGATCCCGGCCGCGCCGAACGACGTGAGGCCCATGATCACCATGACCAGCAGCACCGAGAGCCCATTGAAGAACTGGAAGACGTCGGGAGCAGCGCTGCCCAGGGCCATGCCGTACACGCCGCCGCCCACGCCGGCCAGCGCAGCTGAGAAGGCGAAGACGCCGACCAGGGAGGCCCGGCCGTTCATGCCGAGGGTGGCACACGCGGCGGGGCTGTCCTTCATGGCCAGCAGCCGCTGGCCGAATTCCGATCGCCGCAGTGCGACGACGACCACGGTGAGGATGGCAAAGGCCACCGAGCCCGCGACGAACTGCGAGGTCTTCGACGTCAGGGCGAGCGAGCCGATGTGGAACGGGGTGAAGACGAGCGAACCCGAGCCGAAGGGCGCGTAGGGATGCCCGAGCAGGCTGAAGGACGGGAGCGGGAAGATCCAGTTGTCCATGGTGATGGCGAAGGCAGCGGTGGCCAGGGCGAAGTAGATCCCCGACAACCGCAGGGCGGGAATGGCGACGAGGACGCCGATGACCGCGCACACCCCGGCTGCGGCCAGCAGCGAGAGTGGGTTTCCCTGGGCTCCGATGTGTCCGACGACGGACGCACCGATGCCGGCGAAGGTCATCTGGCACAACGACAGGCGCCCTGCATACCCGACGATGGGGATGACCGAGAGCCCGACAATGGCGAGCCCCCACATGCGATTGAGGCTGAACAGGTCGGCCGTCGAGACGGTGGTGGCCAGGAAGACCGCCGCCAGGATGGCACCGACGCAGAAGAGCGCGGTGCCGTTCCAGGTGGGACGGAACGCGAGCTCCCGGCTTCTGAGCTGGCGGTGCCCGCGTAGGCGGGACTGGGGCAGGACCAGGAGGGCGACGAACAGGATGATCGCCGGCACGGCGTTCTCAAAACCTTGGATGTAAGGGTTCTGAGGCAGGTAGGCAACCGAGTAGGCGATGGACAGGCCGAGGATGATCGCGCCCACGAAGGTCATCGGGATGGAGCGCAGGCGCCCGATGACCGATGCGGCGTAGGCGTTCACGATGAGCAGCGTCAATGCGGACGCCGACAACGTCAGCGTGGGTGCGATGAGGATTCCGGCCAACGCGGCCAGCATCGACCCGATGATCCAGGCATTCCTCGCATTGGCGACGGCGCTCGAGCCGTTGAGCGAGGTCAGGTTCCGGTCGTCGACGCTCGCCCGCATGGTGACGCCCATCCGGGTGCGGTAGAGGAACAGCCGCAGCCCGACGGCCACGACCAGCGCCAGGATCAAGACGGTGACGTCGTTGTATGAGATCCGGATTGAGCCGAGGACCAGGGTGTCGTTGTTGAAGAGGGGCGGAAGCGCTCGATACGTGGTTGGGTCCCAGATCCATTGCGCAAAGCCCAGGAGCATGAGGGCGATGGCGAGCGTCACGACCAGCTTCGATGCCTCTGACACCCCTTCCAGCCGGCGCATCACGGCGGCCTCGATGCCGATCCCGATGGCTGGAGCCACCACGAAGAGGCAGACGAGCATCGAAACCAGGACCGGCCACCCCCAACCGATGCTCATCTGCCAGTAGGCGAAGGCGCAGACCATGCCGATGGCGCCGTGCGCCCAGTTGAAGATCCCGGTCGTCGTATAGGTGAGGGTCAGCCCGCTCGCTGTTATCGCGTAGATGCCCGCTGCGGCCAATCCGCCGATGGTGAAAATGATGAAGTCATGCACAGCGGTCCCCCACCCAGGTGTTCAGTCGCGTGGCAGGGTAAGACTATCCAGCGTCTGCGGATTCCCGCGGCCTGCCGAACCCCTGGTCACAAGGACGCCAGTTGCTGCTGCTCCTGCGGGGTCAGGTGGACGACGTTCTTCGGGCTGCAGTTCCAGATGGACTGGGTGGGCCGCGTGATCGTCTTGTCGTAGACGAACCTGTTGCCCTGGGCCCGGAGTAGGGCGAAGCACGGCGAGGGCTGGGGATTCTGGTTGGACATGGTCAACTGCGCCACCGGCGCCTCGATCCCCCCGGCACTCCAGTTCTTCTCGGCTGCGGCGTGGGTGAGCACGCACGACACCGTCAGGTTCGTGCCACAGGCCGATGCTTCCTTGGCCCACAGGAGCCAGGACTCGGCCCCCTCCTCGTGGTCGAAGTTGACGGCGTCACCCTTGGCGTAGGTATGCATCACATTGACCAGCTGCTGGGTGGAGGGGTTCTGCGAGGCCATCTCCAGCGGCCACCACGACGTCTCGACGTAGACCGGCGGGAGTCCGGGGTTGGAAGCAACGCCGTTGGCGGTCGTCGAGTTGTAGAACTGGACGCCGAGGGCGACGAAGGCGGGCTTGTAGCCGGCGGTGCTCATGGCCTGGAAATACGGGGTCATGTTGGCGGTGTCCGCGGGCCACAGGGCCTGGACCCCCTTGGTCTGGGCCTCCGAGACGTAGGGCGCCCAATCGGTCACCGAGATCGGCGGTTCTTGGAAGTCGACGACGTGCCATCCCTGACCCTCGGCCCCGAACTCGAACTTCATCTCGGGTTCGAGGATGGACGCATTGTTTCCGCCACCGAAACCCCCCTTCTTGACGGCCTGCGGGTACGCCTTCGCCAGCGCCCCGAACCATCCCGAGGTCACCGTGCTCGTATTGATCCCGCTGGGGTCGACCTGCAAGGAGGCGAGATCGGAGGCGTCGGAGACGACGTAACCGCTGATCTGGCCGAGCCCGCACTGCTCACGAATGGGGACGGCGGGCTTGTCGAGCGCCATACCACCGCCGACCGACATGAAGTCGCTCTGGCAAGCCGACTCGGTTTGTTGCGCCGCGTTGAACAGCGCCGCGTCACGGTCGTCGATGACGATGTGACGCCCGTTGATGCCTCCCGACGCGTTGCACCATGACGCGAAGGCCTTGGCGAACTGGACGAACTCGACTTCGAGCCCGGGCTCGATCGAGCTCGCGGCGTCGTTGAACACGGCAATGTTGATGGTCTTGTCTCCCACCCCGCGTACCGAGGAGGCACCGCCGGGCCCGGGTTCGCAGATCTTGCCCACACCCGGCCATTGGCCGTTTGCCGAGAGCGCGAGCGTGCGACCGGCCGCCGTCGCCGCGGCCGATGCCGACGACAGTGCGCCGCACGTCCCAACGAGCACGATCGCGGCCACTGTCATCGACAGCGCCGTACGTCGCAGATCGAGTCCTCTACGCAGCATCTCTGTCCTCCTGGGATCGTTTTGAGATCGGGTCATTCAATCAGCGCCCCGACTGAGACGGGGGTCGGCTCGAGGAGGACAGGAGCGAGAGGAGCCGAAGCGCCGGGTTTCGGCGGTCTTTGCTCGTCGGCTCACACCCCCCGGAACTTGCGATCAAATATGTTATATACAAGATTTTGGCGGCGCAAGGTCTCGCATGGGACGCTTGAGCTGCTGCCGAAGGAGGCCCCATGACCGGACGTCCCCCGTTCCCGTTCCCCGTGCCCTACGGGTGGTTCTCCCTCGGGCGCCTCGACGAGCTCCCCTCCACCGAGGTCAGCCCGCTGCACTGCGTTCGGGCAAGAGCTCGTGCTGTGGCGAGACGGCGACGGGCAACACCACCTGGCCGACGCGTGGTGCCCGCACCTGGGTGCCCACCTGGGCCACGGCGGACGGGTGGAGGACGGCTGCCTCGTCTGCCCGTTCCACGAATGGTCCTACGACACGGCCGGGCACAACGTCGACATCCCCTATGCCGACCGGCCGAACCGCAAGGCCAGGTTGCGCACCTATTGGACGTCGGAGCGCAACGGGCATCTGCTGGGTTGGTACCACCCCGACCCGGCCGTCGCGCCGACGTGGGAGGTCCCCGACGCATTGCCGGACGAGGCCGTCGAGTGCCAGCGCTTCAATCGGCAGGTGCGCACCGGTTGGCAGGAGCTCGCGGAGAACTCCGTCGACATGTCGCACTTTCGTTCGGTGCATGGACTCAACCAGGTGGGAGAGGTCGGGGAGCTGCACATCGAGGGTCCCTACCGCCGAGTGCGCAGCAGCCAGTCGTTTCACACCCCACGGGGTGAGTTCGAGGGCCAGATCGAGTCGAACAGTTACGGGCCCGGGATGGGCGTCATCCACTTCACCCTGATGGGTACGGTGACGCTGATATCGGCGACGACGCCGGTCGAACATGACCTCGTCGACGTGCGATTCACCATGTACCACAAGGCGGGAGACGACATGGCGGCAAAGATCGGCGTCGCCTTCGGCGCCGAGGTCGAGCGGCAGTTCGACCAGGACATCCCCATCTGGGAGCACAAGCGATATCAACCGTCGCCCGCCCTGGCTCCAAGTGAGCGACCAATCACCGAGTTCAGGAAGTGGGCCAAGCAGTTCTACGCCGAGGTGGCGTAGGGGAGCCCGCTCACGCAAACAGAGAGGGGAGCCTGCCGCTCAGGCGGTGGCCCGCTTGGCCAGGACCCCCATCGCGACACCCTTCTGCGTCCTCTCGAAACGGCCATGATCGAACGAATGGATGGCGACGTCATGGCCCTTTGCCTCGTCGCGCAGGGCTCCTACCGTGGACCGTTCGCGGGAGCGGTGGGCAAAGGGGTCGAACGAATACCACCGGCACGCGTTCTCGTAGGTGATGCGGGCCAGCTCGTCGGCCGGAACGGCCGCGGCGACCTGGGCCAGCTCCTCGGGTGCCTCGGGCCACGACGAGTCCGAGTGCGGGTAGTCGCATTCCCAGGCGATGTTGTCGAGGCCGATCAGGTGTCGCAGCTCTATCCCCACCGGGTCTGCGATGAAGCAGGTCAGGAAATGCTGCCGGAAGACGTCGCTCGGGACCCGGTCTCCGAAGTCCTGGCCCGTCCACAACCGGTGCATGTCGTAGGTGCGGTCGAGGCGATCGAGGAAGTACGGGATCCAGCCGGTGCCGCCCTCAGAGAGCGCGAACCTGATGTCGGGGAACTCCTTGGGCACCCGGGACCAAAGCAAGTCGGCCGCCGCCTGGCAGATGTTCATCGGCTGCAATGTGATCATCACGTCGACCGGCGCATCGGGTGCGGTCACGGCCAGCTGGCCGGACGAGCCCAGGTGGATGGACACCACGACCCCCTCATCGCAGACGGCCCGCCACAGCGGGTCCCAGTGCGCTGCGTGGAAGCTGGGATACCCGAGCGTGGCCGGGTTCTCGGTGAAGGTGATGGAGTGACAGCCCTTGGCGGCCACGCGCCGGACCTCGGCTGCCGCCAGCTCCGCATCCCAGAGCACGGGAAGGGCCATGGGGATGAACCGCCCCGGATAGGAGCCGCACCATTCGTCGATGTGCCAGTCGTTGTAAGCCTGCAGGACGGCGAGGGCCAGATCCTTGTCCTCGCAGGCGGCGAACAGGCGGCCGCTGAAGCCGGGGAACGAGGGGAAGCACATCGAACCCAGGACCCCGCCCGCATTCATGTCCTTGATCCGCTCGTGCACGTCGTAGCAGCCGGGCCGCATTTCGTCGAAGGCGGTCGGTTCGATGCCGTACTCCTCCTTGGGCCTCCCAGCCACCGCGTTCAAGCCGATGTTGGGGATCACTGATCCGTTGAACACCCAGACGTCCGACCCGTCGGCCAGGCGCTCGACCTTCGGCGCCGCGTCGGCGTAGCGAGCCGGGAGCCGAGCCTCGAACATATGCGGCGGCTCGACGAGATGGTCGTCGACACTCACGAGGATGAGGTCTCGAGCGTTCATACGGCATCCCTCCCTGGGGCGGACCGGCGCGCGGTCGGACTGATTGCATAAAGAATACAGGCCTTCGCACGGGCCGACGCCTCGTTGTCGCCGCCCGGTCCGGCGGTTCGACGCGCCGGGTCAGCGACGCTCGTATGTGATGCCAGCGGCCTCGACGTCCCAGGTTCTGTCCGTCACACCCTCCGTCCGCAGCTCGCGCTTGAGGACGCGACCGACCGGGCTGCGTGGGAGCACGTCGCGGAACTCGATGTAGCGGGGCAGCGCGAAGTAGGGCAGGCGATCGATACACCAGCGGAAGAGCTCCTCCTCCGTCACGGTCGCCCCCTCCTTCACCGTCGCGGTGATCTTGAGGTCGTCCTCGGTCATCGGGCTCGGGACGGCGTGGACGGCCACGTCCGCCAGCGTGCCGTGGCCCATGAGGATCCGTTCCACTTCGAAGCTGGCGATGTTCTCGCCGCGCCGGCGCAGGTAGTCGGCCTTCCGGTCGACGAAGTAGAGGAACCGGTCGCCGTCGACCCGTCCGATGTCGCCGGTGTGGTACCAGAAGTTGCGGCTTGTGGCGACCGTCTCGTCCGGGCGGCCCCAGTAGCCCTCGAACATGACGTGGGGACGCTTGGGCCGGATCACGATCTCGCCGTCCGAGCCAGCAGGGACCTCGTGATCGTCGTCGTCGAAGATGCGCACGTCGAAGTACTGGTCGTTGGCCACCCCTGCCGCATTGGGACGGTTCTCGACACCGGGCGGCTGCCAGGAGATCAGGCTGGCTTCGGTTACGCCGTATGCCCCGCTGAACGTCTCCAGGCTGAACCTGTCGCGGATGACCCGGTCCACCTCGACGGGCAGCGGTGCCGCCCCGAGCAGGCGCAATGACCTGTTCGCTTCGGGTCGGCCCGAGTTCGGCATCTCCGGCCGGTCAATGTCGTGGGCCAACAGATAGGCCATGGTGCCCAGCGTGGAGGTGATGGTCGCGCCGACCCGGTTCATCTCGGGCCAGAACTGCGACACCGAGAACCGCCGGTAGATCGCGGCCCGCCCCCCGTAGACCAGGGCGCCGACGATGGCCGTGGCCAGCGCGTTGAAGTGGTACATGGGGAGCGGCGTCCAGACGACGTCGTCCGCGGTGCGCCGCCAGCAGATCCCGATCTGGCGGGCCAACGCCTCGTGGTAGTTGTGGCTCAACATGCAGCCCTTGGACAGGCCGGTGGTGCCGCCGGTGTAGATGAAGGTGGCCAGGTCGGCCGGACGGATGCGGACGCCGGGGAGGTCTCCCGGCCCGTTCATCAGGTCCTCCCAGCGATGGACCGTCATTCGGCCCAGTCCCGACGGCGTGTCGGCCCGGGACCCGGGGGTTGCACCTTCCTCGTCGCCGGCATCGTCGACCACGACGACGTGCTCGAGTGCGGGGACCCCGTCGATGATCGCCGCCACCCGGGGGAACAGACTGGCCGCAACGACGAGGACGCGCGACCCGGAGTCGGTGAGCTGGTGCGAGAGGTAGTCGCCCTTGTAGGCGGTGTTGATCGGCACGGAGATACGACCGCTGCAGGTCGTGCCCGCCCACGAGAGGAGCGCAGTGGGCGAGTTCTCGATCAGCGTCGCCACCCGGTCGTGTTGCTCGGTCCCGAGCGCCTCGAGCGCCCCACCGAACCTGCCCGCGGACTGCAGCACGCCACGCGCCGAGAGCTTCACGCCTCCGATGTCGAGGTACTCGCCGTCAGGGTCTGCGGCCACTCGCCGTTCGAACAAGTCGAGGATGGTGGACTGGTCCTCGCTCGTCCAGATGTGGTCGGCCACTCGTGGTCTCTCCCGTGGGTCGGAGCCGGATGATAGAGGTCGGATATTATATGTAACTCAGAAAGAGGGAGGGCGAGCGTCGGCTCATGACGGACAACCTGGCCAACTTGTTGATGGACCATCCCTTCGGCGACGATCGGGACCTCCTCTGCACGATCGACGGGTCGGTGACTGCGGGAGGCGCCCGTGAGAGGGCCCGGGACACCGCGACCCGTCTGCTCGCGGCGGGGCTCGAGCCGGGTCACGGCGTCGCGGTCCGGTTGCCCACCGGGCCTGAGCTGGTCACCACCATGGTGGGCATCTGGCTCGCCGGGGGCGTCTTCGTCCCGATCAACGACCGCTCCCCGGAGGCCGAGGTGCAGCACGTCGTCGCGACCGTACGACCGTTCGTGGTCCTCGACGACGACGGTCTGCACACGGTCGAGGATCCGGCACGTCACGACGACGGGGTCGCGTTCGTGACGTGGACATCGGGGACGACGGGTCCGCCCAAGGCAATCCTGCAATCGCACAGCGGCTACCTCGAGCTGCTGGACCGCGTCCTGGCCCCGCTGCGGGGGAAGGGCGCCACCACGGCGCCCGCCCGGGAGCCGACGCCGAACCTGGTCCCGGTGTCCGTCGCGCTGAACGCAGGGATCTACAACGTGTGCTTCGGTCTCCGGGCCGGCGCCGCGGTGGTGCTGATGCCGCGGTTCTCCACGGCGGACTTCTCCGAGCTGGTCCACCACTACCAGGTGCGGTCCACCGTCCTGCCTCCGGCCGCCATGGTCATGCTGACGACCGACCCGACGGTGACCGACCTCACTCCGCTCCGATTCGTCCGCAGCATCACGGCGCCGCTGTCGCCGTTGGCCGCCCGCCGGTTCATGGACCGGTTCGGCGTGACGGTGCTGAACAGCTACGGCCAGGCCGAAGTGGGCGAGGTCATCGGGTGGACGGCGGCGGACGCGCGCGAGCATCCGGAGAAGCTGGGCGCGGCGGGGCGACCGCACCCCGGGGTGGACATCACCGTGGTGGACGAGGACGGCCGGCGCGTCGCCGACGGTGCTGTCGGCGAGCTCCTGGTTCGTCCCCCCCGCATGGCGGCCGGGTACGCGGGCGGTGCGAAGCTCGACGATCGGGTGGACGCCGAGGGCTTCGTCCGCACGGGAGACCATGCCCGGGTCGACCCCGAGGGCTTCGTCTGGATCGAAGGTCGCACGTCGGACCTCATCAACCGAGGCGGGAACAAGGTGTTTCCCGAACAGGTGGAAGAAGTGCTGCGTCTTGACCCTCGCGTCACCGAGGCCGCCGTCGTGGGCCGGCCGGACGAGCGCCTGGGCCAGGTTCCTGTCGCGGTCTTCGTCGGCGACGCCGACGAGGCGGAGCTCATCGCGCTCTGTCGCGAGCACCTGGCGCCCTACAAGGTTCCCGTGGCCTTCCACCGGGCGCAATCGCTCCCCTACAACGAGGTGGGAAAGCTGTTGCGGCGCGAGGTCGTGGAGGATCTGAACCGGTAGTCCGGGGCCGGGGGGCGCAGCCGGCTCCCGAGGTGGCTCCGGGACGCAGACCGCTGGGCTATTCGGACCAACTGTCGTCGCGGTCGCTCCGGGACGGCTGGCGGCCGGTCCGCAGCGGGCCGAGGGGTGCGTCGACGAGGAGGATCCGCGTGAAGCCGGACACGGCGTCGCGCTGGCGCCTGCCCCAGCTGTCGTCGCGCCGGAGGCGCGCCTCGGCTTCCCCCCACTGCTCCCAGCCGGGGATGGACCAGATCAGGAAGGCCTCGTCGTCGTGCCGCAGTGCGGTCTCCCACCCGCCGATGAGACTCCAGCCGAACCGCTCGTAGTAGGAGCCGCCCTCCTGCCGGGCCAGTTCCAAGTAGTCACGCACGCTGCCCGGTGGCACGGTCACCTGGTCGTGCGCGTAGGCCACACCGCCCGCCCCCTGGGTGCAGAGGTCGGTGATCGTGGGGGACCACCGAGCGGGGACCAGTATCCGGTCGGAACCACCCGAGCGCATCTCCGCGGCCGTCGCCCACCAGCGCGCCAACTTCGGGTCTTGGAGTTCGGCATGGCTCAGCTCGTGTCCGAAGGATGCGGCCAGACCTTCCCATCCGTCCTCTTCCCACATGTTGACGACCGTGGGCCACGGTCCGGTCGAGCCGACGACGCCCCACACCCCGTAGCAGAGTTGGTGGCGCTCCTCCTGGGCGATGGGGCTCCAATTCGCCGTCATGTGGTGCATGTAGCGCGCGCGACCGTGACCGATGATGTCGATGAACTCGTGGATGTAGATCTTCTCGTTGGACGCGCTCTGGTTCACCTGTTCGGCCGTTTCGGGACGGTGCACGCCCAGCTGAGCGGCACAAGACTTCATATAATATGCGACCCGTGGCCACCGAGGGCTCAATTACGGACGACGGGATCGCCCGGCTGCGGTCCCGCATCGGGATCCCCGAGCCGCATCCCGTGCCGCCGCACTACGGGGTGCCCGGGGTCGACGCCTTCCGGCACGTCGCTGAGGCCTACGGTGACGACAACCCGCTCTGGTCGGACGACACGTACGCGTCGACCACGTGCTGGGGTGGCGTGCTCGCCCCGCCCCCGCTGGTCGGGGGTGACTCCCTGATCGGTGTCGACGAGGTGACAGAGGTGCCGGCGGAGCACCGTGACCTCATGCGTGGCGACCCGCTGCGCGGGGTGCACGCCTTCTATTCGGCCAGTGCACGAGAGTGGTGGGCTCCTCTCCGGCCGAACCGGTCGGTGACCCGCCGGAACGCGCTGGTCGGGGTGCTGGACAAATCGAGCGAGTTCGCGGAACGGGCCGTGCACGAGTGGACGGCACAGGTTTTCCGGCAGGCCGACGGCCCGATCCTGTCCGCCCAGTACCGCTTGATGATCCGCACCGAACGGACCAAGGCGCGCGAACGCAAGAAGTACGACGCGATAGAGCTGCGACCCTACGAGGACGAGGAGATCGCCGCCATTGAGGCGCAGTACGCCTTGGAGCGACGCCGCGGCGACGCGACGCGAGACTGGGAGGACGTCGAGGTCGGCGATCAGGTTGGCCCCATGGTGAAGGGGCCTCTGACCGTCACCGACATGGTCTGTTGGCACGTCGGCATGGGAATGGGGCTCTACGGCGTCAAGCCGTTGCGGCTGGGCTACGAGAACCGCACGAGGATCCCGCGGTTCTTCCATCGCGACGACCTCAACGTCCCCGATGTCATGCAGAGGGTGCACTGGGACCCGGAGTTCGCCCGGCGGAGCGGCAATCCCACCACGTTCGACTACGGGCGCATGCGCGAAACGTGGTTGATCCACCTGTGCACGGACTGGATGGGCGACGCGGGGTGGCTGTGGAAGCTCGACTGCGAGTTTCGCCGGTTCAACTACGTGGGAGACACCCAGTGGCTCTCGGGGTCGGTGACGAACCGCTACCTCGCCGACGGTGGGCGCCCGGCGGTCGACGTCGATCTCACCGCGACGAACCAGCGGGGCGAGCTGACCACACCCGGCCATGCCACCATCCTGCTGCCGAGCCGTGAGCACGGGCCCGTGAGATTGCCCGACCCTCCGGGTGGCGCACAGAACCTGGAGGACGCACTGCGGGCGATCAGCGACAGGTACGGACGCGGATGAGCGACAACGAGCTCACGAGTCCCTACCGGTCGATCGATGGACTGCGGGTCGAACAGGTCGGGCCGGTCCTCGAACTCGAGATCGATCGCCCGGCCAAGCGCAACGCCCTCACCGACCCGATCGTCCAGGCGATGATCGCCGCGCTGTCCGCGGCGGGACCGGACGAATCGGTCCGGGTGGTGGTGCTGCAGGGGGCTGGTGAGCATTTCTGCTCCGGCTTCGACATCGTCGGGCGAAACGCAGGCGACGCACGGCCCCGGGTCGGGAGCATCCAAAGGCGCCTGCCCACCGAGGCGCACCGGCTGATTGAGCTGTTGGTCACGATGCAGACGCCCATCGTCTGCCAGGTGCGGGGGTGGGCGGCCGGGATCGGGCTGCACCTCGTCCTGGCGTCGGACTTCGCCGTCGTCGAGGAGTCGGCCCGCCTGTGGGAGCCCTATTCGGAGCGCGGCTTCACGCCCGACACGGGTGGCACGTGGCTGCTGCCCCGCCGCGTCGGCGAGGTCCGGGCCAGGGAGATGTTGATCCTCGGCCAGGCGGTGACGGGTTCCGAAGCGGCGTCGTGGGGAATGGTGCACAAGGCGGTGCCCGCGGGGGCGCTGGCGGACGAGACGCGGTCGCTGGTCGATCGGCTCACCGGAGCCCCGACAGTGACGATCGGGCTGACGAAGTGGCTCCTGCACGCCGGCTCGACCGCACCCCTGCCCGAGCACCTCCAGAACGAGGCGCTGGCCATGGAGCTCTCGTCGCGCAGCGAGGACTTCCGGGACGGTCTCGCCGCCTTCAGAGAGAAGCGACCTCCGAATTTCTCGGGACGATGAGCCCTGGCACGGGGATCCCTCCGACCGCCGGACGCCTGGCGGTGGGCCCGCCTTCGTCGACGGACGACGTCCTCCACGCTGTTCGTGAGTGGGTCCGCGACGCCGTGCCGCCAGGCTGGGTCGAGGCGGGTCGCCGGGGCGGGGCGGCCGAGGTCCGCAAGGTGCGCACCCGGCAGGAATACGAGGCGTGGTACCCGGTGTTCGGCGCGTCGGGCCTGGTGGTGCCGACGTGGCCGGTTGAATACGGCGGCCTCGACCTCCCAGGCGAGGTGGCGCGGCAGGTGGACCAGGAGTTGCGTCCCTACAACCTCGGCCGCCTGAACCCCTTGGGACTGAACCTGGCCGCGCCAGCGCTCTTCGCCCACGGCACCGAGGTGCAGCGGCTCCGCTTCCTGCCCCCGATCGTGCGCAACGAGGAGACCTGGTGCCAGCTCTTCAGCGAGCCGGGCTCGGGGTCCGACCTGGCTTCGCTCGCCACGCGGGCCGAGCGCGACGGCGACGACTGGGTGATCAACGGCCAGAAGGTCTGGACGACGTGGGCCCACCTTTCCAGCTTCGCCGTGCTGCTGGCCCGGACGGACCCCGAGGTGCCCAAGCGCGCCGGCATCACGTACTTCCTGATCGACCTCCGCCAACCGGGCGTCGACGTCAGGCCGCTGCGGCACATGGGCGGCGAGGTGGACTTCAACGAGGTGTTCCTCGACTGCGCAAGGGTGCCGGACTCCCAGCGCGTCGGCCCCGTCGGAGAGGGGTGGAAGGTGGCCAACGCGACGTTGTCGGGCGAGCGGCAGATGGTGTCGGGGTCCGGCTCCGGCGGCGTCGACCGGATCGGGGGCTCGGGTGCGGACTCACTCGTCCGGCTCGCCAAGCGGTTGAGCGCGGAGGGCAAACCGGGCGGGTGGGACAACCCCGTACACCGGGACGACGTGATCCGACTGTGGTGCGAGGAACGGGTGCGCGAGTGGACGAACCTGCGTGTCAGAGCGCAGGCGCGTGCCGGCCGGCCACCGGGGCCCGAGAGCTCGATCGGCAAGGTGCACCAGGGAGGCTTGAACCAGCGGATCCAAGCCATGGCGGTGAACATGCTCGGAGCTGCCGCCACTGCGTGGCCCGGAGGTGACGGCACGTGGGCCGAGTCGCTGCCGTACGAGGTCCGGGGCATGTTGCGGAGCCGCGCCAACACGATTGAGGGCGGCACGACAGAAGTCAACAAGAACATCCTGGGCGAGCGGGTCCTGGGTCTTCCCCGAGATCCCGACCCGTGGCAGGCACAGCCGTGGCGCCAGGTGCCTCGCAGCTGATGCCCTACTCCTCCCTGTTGGTCGAACGGGACGGGCCCGTGGGTTGGCTGGTGTTCAACCGGCCCGATACCGGCAATGCCATGGACGCCGGGATGCTCGACGAGCTCGAAGCGGCCTGGGTCGAGCTCGACGAGGACCCCGAGGTCCGCGTCATCGTGAACACCGGGGCCGGCCGGACCTTCCAGACCGGTCTCGACGTGACCCAACTGGCCCGTGAGCCCGAGGCGCTGCGCAAGCAGTCCGGTCGCACCCGGCGCGCCGAGCTGAAGATGACGGCGTGGCACAACGAAGTCTGGAAGCCCGTCATCGCCGCCGTCAACGGAGTGTGCGCGGGGGGTGGCCTCCACTTCGTGGCCGACGCCGACATCGTGATCGCCGCCTCCGACGCCCAGTTCCTCGACCCCCACGTGTCCGTGGGCCAGGTCACTGCGTACGAGGCCATCGGACTCACGCGCAAGATCCCCTTCGAGGCGGTCATGAGGATGGCGCTGGTCGGCCGGCACGAGCGGCTGTCCGCCGAGCGGGCCCTGGCCCTCGGCATGGTGAGCCAGGTGGTCGACCCGCCCGAGCGGCTGCGCGACGAGGCACAGGCCCTGGCCGAGAAGATCGCCCGCAACTCGCCCGCGGCCATGGCCGCCACCAAGCGCGCGCTGTGGGGCGCGCTCGAGGCCGGGCTGACCGACGCGTGCAGGGCCGGGGCGAAGGAACTGGTCTCCATGTGGGGCCACGCCGACCAGGAAGAGGGCCCGCGGGCCTTCGCCGAGAAGCGCGAGCCGAGGTGGCAAGCGTTGGCTCCGACCGGTACGGCGCCGCCGGAACGACACACGGAGGTGCAGTGAGCTACCCGAACCTTTCCACATTGATCCTCGAGCGGCGTGGGCCCGTCGGCTGGCTGATCAACAACCGGCCAGACCGCCTGAATGCGATGAACGCGCACATGCGCGACGAGTTCGAGACGGCTTGGAAGGCGCTCGACGACGACCCGGACGTCCGGGTCATCGTCCACACCGGCGAGGGGCGAGCCTTCCAGACCGGCGTCGACGTCATGGAGATCGCGGAGGACGGCATCGGGTTCGAGCGGTACCGCAAGTCGACGGAGGAGTTCGACCTCCACTTCACGGCCTGGCACAACCAGGTGTGGAAGCCGGTGATCACGGCGGTCAACGGCATCTGTGCCGGGGGCGGCTTTCACTGGGTGGCCGACGCCGACATCGTGATCGCCGCCTCCGACGCCCAGTTCTTCGATCCTCACGTCTCGGTGGGCCAGGTGGTGGCGATGGAGGCCATCGGACTCACGCGCAAGATCCCCTTCGAGGCGGTCATGAGGATGGCGCTGGTCGGCCGGCACGAGCGGCTGTCCGCCGAGCGGGCCCTGGCCCTCGGCATGGTGAGCCAGGTGGTCGACCCGCCCGAGCGGCTGCGCGACGAGGCACAGGCCCTGGCCGAGAAGATCGCCCGCAACTCGCCCGCGGCCATGGCCGCCACCAAGCGCGCGCTGTGGGGCGCGCTCGAGGCCGGGCTGACCGACGCGTGCAGGGCCGGGGCGAAGGAACTGGTCTCCATGTGGGGCCACGCCGACCAGGAAGAGGGCCCGCGGGCCTTCGCCGAGAAGCGCGAGCCGCAGTGGGCGCCGCCGTCACGATCGGCATGACGGGCCCACCCGGCCGGCCATGACCGGCCGCCCCGCCGCCGAGGTCCTGCGGCAGGCGCTCTCCGTTGGGGGCGTGTGTGCCGGGTACGGGCGACCGATGCCGGGACTCCCGGTGACGGAGGTCGCCGACCCGGATGTGGCCCTGCTCCTCGCGCACGCCCATCGCACGGTGCACGGCGTACCGGCGGTCGCGCTCCTCGGTGACGGGCAGATCATCGTGGTCGGCGACCGGCCGGTGCTCGGAGGGCTTCTCGGGAGCACCAACCGGTCTCCGGCGCTGTCGCTCCCGACACAGCGCCGGGTGATCGGCGAGGCCGACGAGCTGTTCGCCCTGGGCCCCGCCGTCGCCGAGGCCGTGGCGGGAGACGGGTTGTGCCTGCAGCTCAACGTCGACCCCGCTTCGGAGCTCCGAGACGGCACCCTCGCCTTGCCGCGGAACGTCGATGATCACCGAGAACCCGCACCGTCCCTCGCCGGTGAACTCTCCGTGGCACGCCATGTCGTCGTGCTGGCCGGTCCGGACGTGGTACGCCGACGCGCCGTCGGAGGCCTCCGCGCGCTGGCCGCCGCCGGGAAGCTCGGGGTCCTGAACACCTGGGGTGCCAAGGGAGTGTTCGACTGGCGGAGCCGCCATCACTGGGCGACCGTCGGCCTGCAAGAGCTCGACTTCGAACTCGGTGGGCTCCCAGCTGCCGACGTCGTGCTCACGGTCGGGCTGGACGAGTCCGAAGCTCCCCGCCGGCTGTGGGAACGGTTCCCACACCGCACCGTCACTCCCGAACTCCTCGGGCCGCTGGCGGAGCGGTGGGATGGGCCAGGGCAGTTCACTGACATGCCGCCACTGCGCGACCAGTTGGCTGCCGTCACGCAGGCCGGCTGGACCGCAACCGGATCGCCGCTGATGCCATCACTCGTCACCCGCCACTACGCCGAGGTGCTCGGTCAGGGCGGGGTGCTCGCGGCCGACCCGGGGACGGCCGGTTTCTGGGTGGCCCGCACGTTCGCCACCAGACAGCTGGGCACCGCCTTCGTGCCAAGCGAGCCCGTGCACGGCTGGGCCGCGGCGTGCGTCCTGGTTGCGCGCGCGTCGGCGCCCTGGCGCCCGGGCCTCGCGGTGGTGGACGGTCCCATCGACGAGGCAACCCGGGCCGTCCTGGAGCAAGCGGCCCTTCTCGGCATCCCTATCGGGCTCGAGGCGTGGCAGCCGGACGGCGTCGCTCTGGACGCTGACGCCCATGTCGTCCGGCTGACGGCCCAGGCGGCCGGCAGCGCGGGCGTCGTCACGCTGGCCACGGACGGCCATCAGCTGACGGAGATGATCGACGTGGCAGGGCCAATTCGGGCCTGGACTCGAGAAGAGTGAGAGTGTCGGCCGAGCCGTGACCCGACAGGCCCGATCTCAGCTCGTGGAGGCCGGTTTCGCCGCGCCGCTGAGGCTCTTGAAATAGTCGCGGTCGCTCTCATCAGGCGCCCTGCCCACACGGGTGACGGTGTCGACGTCGGCCGCCTCGTCCCGCAGGGCCTTGACCGTGCACCGATCCCTTGGCCGGGTGGCGAACGGATCGAAGGAGAAGTGCCGCATGGCGTTGAGGTGGGTGATCTTGTCAACCTGCTCAGCGGTCAGCGCAGCGAACTGGGCTTCGTTGACCTCCGGCGCATTCGGCCACGAGCTGTCGGAGTGTGGATAGTCCGACTCCCAGCACACGTTGTCGATGTTGAAGTGGTCGATCAGGCTGACCCCGACGGGATCGTCGATGAAGCAGCAGAGCACGCGCTCTCGAAAGACGTCGGACGGACCGTACCCGTCGGGAAACGTATGCGCCGTCCAGCCCGAGTGACGACTCTGAATGTGTTCGGCACGCTGCAGGAAGTACGGGATCCAGCCAATGTCCCCCTCGGTGAGCGAGAAGCGGAGCCCGGGAAAGCGCCACCAGAAGTCGGCCCACATCAGGTCGCCGAGCGAGTAGATCGACGCGGTCGACGACAGACTCATCGGGACCGAGGGCGGGGCATCGGGGGTCGTCGACGCGGTCTTGGACGACGAGCCAACGTGCAGGCACAGGATGGTCCCCATTTCGGAGCACGCGGCGAAGAGCGGGTCCCAGTGGCCCGAGTGGATCGACGGCATGTGCAAGGCCGCCGGGTTCTCGGAGAAGGTCACGGCATGACACCCCTTGCCGGCAAGACGCCTGACCTCCTGCGCCGCCTTCTCGACGTCGAACAGCGGCAGGATCCCGCACGGGATGAACCGCTCGGGGTGTGCGGCACACCATTCGTCGATGTGCCAGTCGTTGTAGGCCTTGATCATGATCTCGTTGAGTTCCCTGTCGGGACCCTCGTTGAGGACCTGGCCGGAGAACCCGGTCCAGTTCGGGAAGTTCAGTCCGGCCAACTGGCCTCCCGCGGACATGTCGCGGACCCGCTCGTCGGCGTCGTAGCAGCCGGGTCGCATGTCGCGGTAGTTGCTGGGGTTGACATTGAACATCTCGCGGGGCTTGCCCGCCACCGCGTTCAGGCCGAGGTTCCTGCCCTTCTTCTCGCCGTACCACCACTGCTGGAAACCTCGTTCGTCCGTGACGACGTGCGGAGCCCGGTCCTTGAACCGCTCGGGGACGTGGTTCTCGAACATGTCCGCCGGTTCGGCGATGTGGTCATCGACGCTGATGAGGATCATGTCGTCAGCCCGTCGCATCTGCCACTCCTTTCACTGGTTCACCCATTCGATGCGCCGCACGCCGGTGCAGGTCATGCGCCGGCGAGGCGATCGCCGATCACGTGCGTCTTGCGGAGAAGCTCCCTCTCGTCGATGCCGACCCCGAGGTCGGCGAGCACCTCGTCGTTGTGCTGCCCCAGGGACGGTGACGGGCGGCGGAGCCAGCGCTCGACGCGTGCGAAGCGGAAGGGGAGCATGGGGACCTCGTGAACTCCGGTGACCGGATGATCCTCTGTTTCGAAGAGTGAGCGCCACTGCAGCTGGGGGTTGTCGACGATGTCGCGTGCGGCAATGACCGCCTCGGCCGGCACTCCCGAAGACGAGAGTTCGTCGACGATGTCCTCTGCATCCTTTGGTTCCGTCCATGCCTCGAGCCAACGATCGATCGCGTCGTGGTGCTCGTGGCGACCCTCTGCCCGCGCCAGTTCCTCGGCGGGCGCCCAGTTCGGTTCCCCGAGGGCCCGGACCAGGGCCGACCATTGGGCGTCTGTCTCGACGGCGATGGCCACCCAACGGTCGTCACCATTGCACCGGTAGACGCCCTGCGGAGCGGCAGTTGGACCACGATTGCCGAGGCGGCCCATGACCTCACCGGAAGCCGAGAATTCGACCAGCTGCTCGGCGGCGACGTTGAGGGCGGCCTCGACCATGACGGACTCCACGTGCGATCCCAGCCCTGAGCGGTCGCGCTCTCGGAGGGCCAAGAGCGCGGCGATCACCGCGTGCATCCCTGCGATGGGGTCGCACGCGCCGCGAACGAGTGTGGGCGGGCCGTCCGGGAACCCGGTCCTCCACGCCATGCCGCTGACCGATTCCATGGTCTGTGCGAAGCCTGTGCGGTCTCTCCAGGGACCGTCGAGCCCGAATGCCGGCATCCGCACCATGACGAGCTCCGGATTCAGCGCGTGGACGGAGTCCCAGGTCAGCCCGAACTGCTCCATCACCCGCGGTGTGTAGTTCTCGAGCAGGACGTCAGCGGTCCCGAGCAGGCGACGGAACACCTCGACACCGTCGTCGCTGCCGAGGTCGACCGTGACTCCTCGCTTTCCGATGTTGACGGCGTGGAAGATCGGACCCCACTCCCACCACTGGTCCTCGGGTGGTCTGCGCGCGCTGACCAGGCGCATCTGATCGGGTCGCCCGACCGATTCGACCTTGATGACATCGGCCCCGAGGGCCGCGAGGACGTTCGTCGCCGAAGGGCCGGCCCACCACGCCGTGCAGTCGATGACCCGGGTTCCCGCGAGCGGGAGCTGCCACTCCCGGAGCGACGTCGGGGGCCCACCGGGACGAGCAGGCCAGGCGACGACGCCCTCGTGCTCACCCGGCGCCGGCGCCCGTGTGAAGGCACGGGACGCAAGGCCAGAGATGCGGTACGGAACGCGGGGCTGGACGAACCGTCCCGAGGACGAAGGGACGAGGACGTCTCGGTCTCGGAACTGCTCGAACCCGAGCACGCCTTCGGCGTCGAGCACGGGAGCGGCCGGGATGCGGAACAACGCGGCCTCTTCGAGAACGCCTGAGGTCGTTCGCTCCGAAGTGTGATTGTGAACCGCACGGAGGAACTCCTCGCGGCGGGCGAACCGCTTGGCGATCTGCGCCAGCTCGTGGTCCTCGAGAAGGTCCGGCCGACCCATCATCACGAGAAAGTCCTGGAACTGCTGTGCGCTGTTGGTGGTGACCACGAAGTAACCGTCGCTCGTCGGCTCAATCGATGGCACCTCGACCGTGCGCCCGGTCCCGCTCAACGGGGGCCAGCCCAAGAACGACGAGTACACGGACGGGTATGTGACCATCGTCACGGCCATGCAGTCGAGGATCGCCACGTCGACGTCCTCGCCCCGGCCAGAGCGGAGTGCTTCCCGGTGGGCGGCGAGCGCGGCGACCGCGGCGAACGTCCCGGCCGCCCATTCCCCGATGCGTCCCCCGGCAGCCAGCGGGGGCCGCTCCGGTAGTCCCCGTTGGCCCGTCGAACCGCACGCGGCCTGCAGCGTGAACTCGGTCCAGGGTCGGCCGACCCATGGACCCTGGCAGCCGAATGGCGTGATGGTCACGATCACGGCGGCATGGTTCGCCTGGCGCAACCGGTCCATATCGGCCGGACGGTGGCTCAAGATGACGTCGGCCTCGGGCGCGAGGACATCGCCTCGCGTGACCGACCGTTTGGAGGCGTTCAGGAACTCGAAGAGCGCCCCAGACCCCTGGAAACGGAGTGGATCTTCACCGTCGGATTCCACCTTGACGACGTCGGCACCGGCGTCGGCGAGGAGCTTGGAACAGTAGGGCCCGGCGACCCCGTCCGTGTAGTCAAGGACACGGAGACCCTCGAGAACGTATCGCTCCGCCGACGCTGCGGTGGACGTGGTCATTGCTGCATCGCCCGCAGCTCACCCAGCTCCCGGAGCCCGGTCCCGCCCGCATCGGGAAGCACGAGTGCGACGGCGTCGCTCAAGGCGCGCCGGACATCGCGGATGGTGGAGCGGCCCGAGGACCATGCGCGCAGCGAACTGTCGAGAACCGAGTCCAGCACGCGGACGATCCGGACGGCCTCCTCATGCGGCAGTTCTGACAGGAGGTCCAGGTACACATCGGTCGTCACGGCATCGAGCCGCGCCAGGACGTCGCGGGCGAAGGGGTCCCCTGACATCTCCAGTCTGCCGATGAGACGCGCCAGCTGGGGCCGTCGCTCGAAGGCGCGGACCGAGCGCAGGAGGGCATCTTCGACTCGTCGCGCCGGAGTGCTCCCCATGAGCGGACGTGTGGTCACGCTCGCCCCCAGGGACGAGGCCCACTGGACCAGTGCCTCCGCGAAGAGCTGTTCCTTGGAGGGGAAATAGTGGTACAGGGTCGCCAGGGCAACGGACGCGGCCTCGGCCACCTCGCGCACCGAGATCCGCTCGTAGTCCCGTACCTCGAGCAGGCTCAAGGCGGCGTCGAGCATCCGTTGTCGCCGGGCTGCCTGCCGGGTACTCAGACCGTCCGGCAGCGCAGCGCCGCTGGTGGCGCTGTCTTCCACGTGTTCGGACCACCTTCCGCCACCGGCGCTCCCACCGGCGACTGACTCGGGCCAGTTGCTAGAACTAGATTCTAGTTCTAGTATGCACCACGTCGTCGTCGTCTGCACGGGTTGGTGCAAGGCACCCGCTCGGCACGACTCGCGGCCGCCGCGACACAGGGAGGAGGCAACCGTTGGGAATGCCAGAGAAGGTGGGGATCGTCGACACGATGATCAGCTTCCCCAGTCGCGACATGAAAGAGGTCTACCGGTTCATCACCAGGCAGACCAAGGACAGGGAGTCCCAGGAGAAGTTCGCCTTCCCGGCCGAGTACATGTTCAAGGACGTGCCCGAGCGTTCACTCGAGGGTGCCGAGGATCCCATCGGCGTCACCCTCCGCGAGATGGACCTGTGGGGCATCGAGCGGGGCATGATCGGGGTGGGTGATCCGGACGGCGCCGGCGCGGAAGCCCTGAAGCGGCATCCCGACCGGTTCATCCCCTCGTCGTCGATCGATCCCAACGACGGGATGAAGGGCATCAACCGCCTCGTCTCCCAGTACGAGACGTACGGGGTTCGGGCGGTGGGCGTGTTCCCAGCCGGAACGTTCCCGCAGGTGCCGATCAACGACAAGAAGATGTACCCGATTTATGCCAAGTGCGTGGAGCTGGGCATACCGCTCTTCTGCTGTGCCGGAGTCCCTGGGCCACGGTTGAAGGCCGCCTGCCAGCACGTCGAGCTCATCGACGAGGTGATGTTCGACTTTCCCGACCTCGTGTTCGTGACCCGCCACGGTTGCGAGCCCTGGACCGCGCTGGCGGTCAAGCTCATGCTGAAGTGGCCGGGACTGCACTACTCGACCAGCGCCTTCGCGCCGAAGTACTACCCCCAGGACATCATCGACTATGCCAACACCCGCGGGGCCGACAAGATCATGTATGCCGGGTACTTCCCGATGGGTCTCTCTCTGGAACGCATCATGACCGAGATGCCGAGCGTCGGCTTCAAGGATGAGGTCTGGCCGAAGTTCCTCCGCACCAATGCGCTGCGCGTCCTGGGTCTGTCATGACCTCGACTCTCGGCTACGGCGTGTTCGACGCAGACAACCACTACTACGAGGCGACAGACGCCTACACCCGTCACATCGAACCCAAGATGGCCAAGCGGGCGATGCAGTGGGCCGAGGTGGACGGTCGCACACGCCTCCTGGTGGGCGGGAAGGTCAACCGGTTCATCCCCAATCCGGTCTTTGACCCGGTGGCCAAGCCGGGCAGCCTCGATGAGTACTTCCGGGGTCGCAACCCGGGCGCCAAGGACATGCGAGCACTCTTCGGGGAGCTCGAGCCGATCCGACCCGAGTACCGCGACCGTGACGCCCGGTTGCGGGCCATGGACGACCAGGGTCTCGACGGGTGCCTCCTGTTCCCGACCCTCGGGGTCGGCATGGAGGAGTCTCTCGCCGCAGATCCGCCCGCCTTGGTGGCGGCCTTCGAGGCTTTCAACCGTTGGCTCGAGGACGACTGGGGCTACGCGTACCAGGAGCGCATCTTTGCCGCGCCAATGTTGACGCTGGTTGATGTCGATGCCGCGGTGGTCGAACTCGAGCGCGTGCTCGGGGCGGATGCCCGGGTGGTCTGCTTGAAGGGCGGCCCGACGCATACGCCCAGCGGCCTCACGTCGCCGGCGAACCCTCGTTTCGACCGTTTTTGGGGCCTGGTCAACGAGTCGGGTGTCACTGTCGGCATCCACTCAGGGGACGCCGGTTACGGCCGTTACCTGGCGGACTGGGAGCCTCAGGGTGAGTTCGAGGCGTTCCGGCACTCTCCGCTGCGGATGGTGTTGAGCGCGGACCGCCCTCCCTACGAGACGATGGCGGCACTCGTCTGCCAGGGCCTCTTCGACCGGTTCCCCCGCGTAAGGGTGGCCAGCATCGAGGCAGGTGCCTCATGGGTCCCCATCCTGCTCAAGAAGTTGGCCAAGGCGCACGGGCAGATGCCGAGCGCCTTCGCGTCCGACCCGGTGGAGACCTTCCGGGACCATGTGTGGGTAGCGCCGTTCTACGAGGACGACTTGAGCATCTTGAAGAAGGAGCTCGGTCTCGGCCACATCCTCTTCGGTTCGGACTGGCCGCACGCCGAGGGGCTGGCCGAACCGACCACCTTCGCCGACGATCTCCGCCGGCACGACTTCAGCGACTCCGAGATCCACACGGTGATGGCCGAAAACGGGTGGGTGCTCACCCGACGCAGCTGACGCCGTCCCGTGGACTTCGACGATACGCCGGAGGAGTCGCGCTTCCGGGCCGAGGCAAGGGCGTGGCTCGAGGGCCATGCACCGCGAACGGGCTGATTCGGGGGCGCCCCGCGTCCCGGTCGTCGACGACGACGCGCAGGCTCACCACGTGCAGGCCTGCCGGCGCTGGCAACGGACTCTCTACGACGCGCGTTGGGCAGGGATCACCTGGCCCGAGCAATTCGGCGGAAGAGGGGGCACCGCCATGCAGCAGGTCATCTTCTCGCAGGAGCAGGCCCGATTCGACGTCGCAACGGGTGCGCTCACGGTCGGCCTGGGCATGGTGGGTCCCACGTTGATGACGTGGGGCCGGCCCGATCAGCAGGACCGCTACCTCGAGCCGATGTTGTGCGGAGAGGAAATGTGGTGCCAGCTCTTCAGCGAGCCGTCAGCGGGGTCCGACCTGCCGGCACTGATCACACGCGCCGAGCGGGACGGGGACGTCTTCATCGTCAACGGGCAGAAGGTGTGGACGACGATGGCCCAGTACAGCGACTGGGCCATCCTGCTCGCACGGACCGACCGGAGTGTGCCTGGCCGAGCTGGGCTGTCGTACCTCCTCGTCGACATGGCGACGCCCGGCATCGACGTCCGACCACTGCGCCAGATCACGGGTGTCGCCCACTTCAACGAGGTGTTCCTCACGGACGTCCGCGTGCCGGCGGCGAACCTGGTCGGCGCGGAGGGCGAGGGGTGGAACGTGGCCCGCACGACGCTTGCCGCCGAGCGGATGGCGATCGGAGCGGGTGGCGGCACGTCGTTCGCCGACGTCTTGGCGCTCTGTCGGGAATTGGGTGGCGTGCGCGACCCCGTCCGGCGCCAGGAGGTCGCCGAGGCGTACATCGGGTTCGAGCTCTTGCGTTACCTGGGCCTCCGTGTCCAAACCGCGCTCTCCCAGGGCCGCGCCCCCGGCGCCGAGGCCTCCCTCCTCAAGCTGGCCTTCTCCCGCCAGAGCGCACGCCTGGGTGACCTCGGCATGGGACTGATCGGGTCATGGGGCATGGCGTCGGATGGACGGGTCTCGGCAGCCGGCTTCTGGCGGGACCGGTTCCTCGGCCAGTGGTCGATGCGCATCGGGGGCGGCACCGACGAGATGCAGCGCAACCAGATCGGCGAACGAGTCCTCGGCCTGCCCCGGGAGCCGCCCGCCCAAATACAATATCCAACATGACTTCGACAGCAGCGGCGGGTGCGGAACTGCGGTGGGATCCTCTCGATGCCTCCTTCAAGACCGATCCCCATCCGACCTGGCGGCGGCTGCGCGACGAGGCTCCCCTGTACCGCAACGAGCAGTACGACTTCTGGGCGCTGAGCCGATTTCAGGACGTGATGACCGCGAGCATGGATCCGCGCACGTTCAGCTCCGCGCACGGGACGGTGCTCGAACAGATGACCGAGCAGCCCACCGGCGGCATGATGATCTTCATGGACCAGCCGGAGCACACGGCGCTGCGACGATTGGTATCTCGGGCCTTCACGCCGCGCCGGGTTGCCGAGCTCGAAGCGTCGGTTCGGCAATTCTGCAGCGGACTGCTCGACGCGCAGCGTGGTCGCGACGTCTTCGACTACGTCGCCGACTTCGGGGCTGTCGTGCCCGCCAACGTCATCGCGATGCTCCTCGGGGTGCCTGACGCCGATCGTCCCCGGGTCCGGGAGACGATCGACACGATCTTCCACCTGGAACCGGGCGTGGGCATGGTGAACGACGTCTCGGTGGGAGCGATGATCGAGCTCCACACCTACATCACGGACCAGGTGGCCGAGCGCCAGCGCACTCCCCGGGACGACATGTTCACCGACCTGGTGACGGCGGAGGTGGTGGAGCCCGATGGGACCCATCGCCGGTTGACCCTCGAGGAGAGCGCCACCTTTGGCGTGCTCCTGGTCGCCGCAGGCACCGAGACGGTGGCGCGGCTCCTGGGGTGGGCCGGCTCGGTGCTGGCCGAGCACCCCGATCAGCGCGCCGAGCTGGTGGCCGACCGCTCACTCATCCCCAATGCGGTCGAGGAGTTGCTCCGCTACGAGGCACCCTCACCCGTCCAGGGACGATGGACCACCGCTCCCACAGAGTTCCACGGGACCGTGATCCCGGCGGAATCGAAGGTCCTGCTGCTGACTGGTTCCGCCGGGCGGGACGAGCGCGCGTTCCCCGAGGCGGACCGCTTCGACGTCCATCGGGACTTCGACCAGCATCTCTCATTCGGCTATGGCATCCACTTCTGCATCGGGGCCGCGCTGGCTCGTCTCGAAGGCAGGATCGCCATTGAGGAGACGTTGGCCCGATTCCCCGAATGGGAGGTCGACCGTGACAAGAGCGTCTTTCTCTTCACGAGCACCGTCCGCGGCTACAGCCAACTTCCGATCTCGGTGCGCGGCGCAGATTGAGGTCGAGCACCAGTCGAGTGCCGGACCAGGGAACTGGGTTCAGGCGGTCAGAGGTCGCGCCACCGTCGAAGTGAACGCTCCAGGCTCCTGTGGCGGCGCACCGGAAACGGCCCGATCCGCGATCGGCCGCCAATCCTCCGGTCGCCGTGCTGCGATGCCGACGAGCACGGTCGTCAGCTGGTCCTCGAAGTTGGTCGCAATACTCGGCGGCACCGCCAGGAGGGCGCGGACGCCCGCGAGCTCTTCCGGCGGCCGGGTTGCCACCATGCGGTGCAACTCGACCATGGTCGAACGTCCCTCCGCCGCCGCCCCCCGACGCCGCATCTCATGGGCGGCTGCCCCGACCGCATAGAACGCAACGGTGTCGAAGGCCTCCATGGCAGCGATCGGGTCGAAGCCGGCCCTCCCGAGCACCTGAATCACCGAGTCGATGACAGTCACCATGGACTCCCATCGGAGCGCTCCGCTCAGGAACTGCGAGAGGACCTCGGGCTCCTCGACGAAGGACGAGTACACGTGCCGCGCCCACTCCCGCAGCCACTCGTCCCAGTGCTGACCGTGGTCCTGAGGCGCCGGCACCCGTGCAATCGAGTGCTCCGCTGCGAGCACGAGCAACTCCCTCCGGTTTCCGACGTGGTGGTACAGACCAGCGACGCTGACGCCGAGATGGTCGGCGACCGCCTTCATGCTGATGCCATCGAGTCCGAGTTCGAGCACCGCTTCGGCGATGGCGGCCCGGTCGATGCGCGCCGGTCGACCGACCTTCTTCTCTGGGCGAGGCGACGCCATCACGTGGCCGTGACGAGCGCCGTGCCGTGCACCTCCTCATGTGACGGCCCAATCCGTGCGGCAAGCGCGTCGAGACGGCTCAGGTCGAAGCCATACACCGCTGCAGCATTGAGACCGAGCATGCGCTCTGCTTCAGCGGTGGGCACATCGCAGAACGACTCCGTGATGGACTGCCGTGTGTGGGGCCACGTTCCCTCCGGATGTGGAAAATCGTTGCCCCACATGAAGGCGTCGACGCCGATTCGGTGGCGTTGCTCGACCTCTTCACGACTGGGTGTGGAAGCGCCGACGAAGATGTTTGTCCCAAAGAACTCGCTCGGCTTCCGTGAAATGGTCTGGCGGAATGCGTTACCCAATTTCTCCGTGTTGTGGAAGCCCACGAACTTCTCGTCCATGCGTTGCACGATGCCCGGGATCCACCAGGCGCCGTCCTCGGTGATCGCGAAGCGCAGCCCGGGGTGGCGTTCGAACACGCCGCCCCACAACATCACCCACAGCGGGCGGGCGGCCCACCACCAGGCCTCCGTCGCGTAGATGGCGATCAGGCCGGGCGCATCCACGGCGATATCGCGTGAGGCGCCCCCCGAGTGGACGTGTACCACCATGCCGTGGCTCTCACAGGCCGACCACACCGGCTCGTAGCGCAGGTCGTTGTACGACGGCTTGTCAACCCACAGAGTGGGGATCATGATCGCCCGGAAGCCGGCGGCGGCCAGTCGCTCTATCTCGGCCTCCGCGGCTTCGATGTCGTGCAGTATCGGCACCGTGGCAACACCGCAGCGACGTTCGGGACTCGACGAGCAGAGGTCCTCGAGCCACCGGTTATGTGCCACCGCCCCGGCCATGACGAGCTCACCGTCAAGATCTCCTGCCGAACCCAGGCCAGCGTGGAAGGGAGCGGACGCCGCGCCCGCGAGAACGTCCGCATCGGGAAAGATCACCTCGGCGGCCACGCCCTCCTTGTCGAGCTCTGCGTCTCTCGCGGCCGGGTCCCAGGAGGCACGGCGGCCCCCGTCACCCGTCTCGGCCACCCACTTCGCCTCGAAGTCCCCTGCGTCCGTCAGCTCGGAACGAATGCGGCTCATCTCCTTGACCATCTTCAGGTCTTCGTCGAACGCATCCCGATACTTGGGATCGAGATAGTCGCGGTATCTCTCGGCCGGCGGACCAGCGTGCGTGTCCGACGAAATGACGAGGTAGCGGCTCTTGTCGGTGTGCTGGCTCACTGCTGATCTCCTTGATGTGTCGACGGCGGGCATCTGACGTGCGGACCCTCGCGGTGGCTAGTCGATGGCCTTGGCCGGGTCCGAGTAGAACTGCTTGCACCATTCGCGATGGTCGAGGATGCTCCGTTCGTCCTTGATGACGACGGGACGCTCGACGTAGCGCTTGTTCTCCCAGATCGGGATGTCCTGGCTCACGCCACCCAGGAACGCCTCTGCGATCCCTTGGGCGGCACCCGGACCGCTCGTCCTCGGGGCGATGAAGGTCCATCGGACGTGGACGCTCTCCTCGTCGATGGGGGTGGTCGAGGTGAAGAACGTCATCACGTCGGTCATGCGGAGCACGCCAAGGCCCAGACCGAACGTCTCGCGCACGAACTGACCGTCCATGCCCACGACCCGCTTGTAGCCTCCATCGATGAAGACGTCCTGTTGGGGGATGTCGTCGGTGCCGTGGACGAACTGGAAGTGCGCCGAATCATGGTTGTTCTCGGCCATCTCCTGGCAGGCGGTTCGCACCACGTACTCGGCCGTGTAGGGCTCGCTCCAATCGGGGTCGGAGAGCTCGGGCACCTCGGGGACGTCATAGAACGGGGCACCTCCTTCGAGGTGGTGCCATGCCCAGATCATGCCGTTCCGCTCGAGGGTGGGATAGGCCCGGATCGCCGCCTGGCTCGGGATGTGACCCGATTCGGAGCCGTAGGGGATGTGCGAGCAGCGACCGCTCTGACCGTCGTAGCACCACCCGTGGAAGGGGCATTCGACGGCGTCACCGTTGACCTTTCCACCGACACCGATGTGTGCACCCAGATGCGCGCAGTATGCGCTCGTCACCCTGGCCGAACCGTCGGAGGTTCGGAACACGATCAGATCTTTCGCGAAGTAGTAGACCGAAAGAATCTCTCCGACGCTGACCGCGTCCGAGGACGCGACGATGAACCACCCGTTGGGGATCGGAAACGGAAAACGTGGTCCCCGCTCTCGCCGCACGTACGGACGGATGGTCGGGTCCACGACGAGCTCGACGCTGCGCGGCATGCCGGCGGCGGGATCGGCACCGATTGGACCGAGACCGCCGGCAGCGTCCTCCGTGCGCACATCGGTCATGGCGGACCCCCTTGGATCGTGGTCCCGGCATTGCCCCGCCGGATTTCCGTATCTATTATCAAAACTGCTACGGGAGTGGATGTCAAGCGGACCCGGCAGCGACGACGAAGGGGAGGACGGATCCATGAAGGACCTGCGTGACAAAGTGGCTGTGGTGACCGGTGGGGCCAGTGGGATCGGCCTCGCCCTGGTGGAGGCCTTCGTCAACGAGGCGATGCGCGTCGTCATCGCGGACGTCGATCCGGCTGCCCTCACCGCTGCCGAGGCACAGTTCGCCGGCGCGGGCAACGTGATCGTGTGCACGACCGACGTCACTGACGCCGCGTCGGTGACGCGGCTGGCGGACACCGTCTACGAGCGATTCGGTGCATGCCACGTCCTGTGCAACAACGCCGGGGTCGGCGCACCCAGCGCAAAGGTGTGGCAGACGACGCCAAATGACTGGAGTTGGGTGTTCAGTGTGAATCTGACCGGCGTCGTCAATGGCATCCACGCGTTCGTCCCTCGGATGCTTGCGTCCGGGGAGGAAGGTCGCGTGATCAACACGTCGTCGTCGGATGGGCCGATCTCGCCGCTCCCCTCGGCTTCGGTGTACGCCGCCAGCAAGGCTGCAGTCTCGGTGCTCACCGAGTGCCTGGCGGCTCAGCTGGCCGAGGAGGGTTCCCTGGTCCGCGCGTCGGTCTTCTACCCTTCGGGTGGGTTGTTGCGGACCGGCCTGTGGACCTCTGAAAGGACCCGGCCGGCCGGGCTCGCCCGTGAGCGACCCCGAGAGACCGAGGCCATGACCCCCGAACGGCTGGAGGACATGGCACAGAAGGCCGGGCGCGAGCTGCACTGGCAGCCCCTCGACGAGCTGGCGGCCCTGGTCGTCGAAGGGATCAAGGAAGACCGCTTCGTCATGATGAAGGACGCTGCGAACGCGGCCGGCACCCTGCGGGCTCGGTCGGAGGCCTTCGCCGCGTGTGAGCTGCCGACACCCATGGCTCACCTGGGATGACGGGATGTGCCCCTCAGACCATCGAGCAGATCGGATATATGATCCAAAGATGACCGGGGGTTGTTCAACCGGGGAGGCAGACGGAGTGCGCAGCCGCTCGCCGGGACTGTGAACGATTCGTTGGCCGGGCGGCGGATCGTCGTGGTTGGCGCGTCGGCAGGGATCGGACGCGCCGTCGCGGTCCACGCGGTTCGCTCGGGCGCACGTGTCGCACTCGTCGCCCGCCGGCAGGCGCTCCTGGCCGACGTTGTGGTCGAGGCGGGTGGCGGTGTGTCCGTTCCGGGCGACGTGCGGGATGCCTCGTCGTGTACCGAGGCGATCGGGCGAAGTGGAGAGGTGCTCCAGGGCATTGACGTCCTGTGCTACTGCGCCGGCATGGCGCCGCTGGCCATGCTGGCCGATACCGACAGCACACACTGGCAAGCGGTGTTCGAGACCAACGTCATCGGCGCCAACCACGCGATCCGTGCGTCGCTCCCGTACTTGGGGTCGTCGTCCGTGGTGATGGCCCTGTCCTCCGACACCGCCCTGCACCCGCGGACCGGGCTGGGCGCCTACGGCGCGTCGAAGGCCGCCCTGCGCACCGCCATGGCGTCGTGGCGCGCCGAGCAACCCGGCCATCGGTTCTGCTGTGTCGTCGTGGGTCCGACCGCCCCGACCGAGTTCGGCGACGACTTCGACGGATCGCTGCTTGTTCCGTTGCTCGAGGACTGGGCCGTCCGGGGGCTGGCCCAGGAGCAGATGCTCCACACCGACGACGTGGCCCAGGTGCTCGTGGCAACGATGGCCACGCTGCTCCATCACCCGCAGGTCGGCATGGACGAGTTCGTGCTGCGGTCGCCCTCCGCCGTGGTCGGCACGGCCGCGTCCATCACGACGAGCTTCACCGCCCGCGCCACTGAGGATCGATGAACGTCCGCAGCGATGCTTTGGCACAATCCCCGCAAACCTGAAAGGACTGATCATGTCGGACACACACGAATACGCCGACCGCCTCTTCCCCGAGCCCGTCGATCTCGGCATCGCACAGCCCGACCGTGCCGTCTCGTCGGTCGAGCACGGCACCCGGGCCCATCTGGAAGGAATGGGCGGCGATGCCACGACCTGGTACGAGGGCACGGGGGCGGCGAGCGACCAGGCGGTCCAGAACATCACGATCTACCCGCCGACGCGTGGCGTCAAGACGCAGGGTGACGCCTTCGAGCCGGTGAAGATCGGCGTGCTGATCGACATGGACCTGAATCAGCTGCTGGCCGACTGGATCGACCCGACCATCCTGGCCATCGAGGATGCTCTCAACGAAGGTGTCTGGGCGCGTTCACCCGTGCAGCTGGTGATCGCCGACGCCCGTGGGTTGCCCCGCGAGAATTACAAGAAGGTCATCGACGGCTACCGGTGGCTGGTCGATCGGGGTTGCGTGGTCGTGCTCGGGCCGATGATCTCCGACAACTCGCTCGTCCTACAGGACACGGCGAACGAGCTCGGTGTCTCCTGCCTGGGTTGGACCGGTGCACGACGGTTTGCCTCGGACTACTGCTTCACCGTTGCCAACGGCGATGTCCCGACCGAGGGTGTGATGTGCGCCAACTGGCTCCACCAACAGGGATTGTCGAAGGTGGGACTCTTCTGGGAGGCCGGCTCCTCCGGGCGGGACTACGCCGACTTCTTCCGCGACGAGGCGATCCGTCTCGGCCTGACCATCACTCGCGAGGTCAAACTGGAGCCGAATCCGCGGGACCTCCAGGTGCACTTGGAGGCCATGCGGGAGGCCGGCACCCAGGGGCTCTACTACGGTGGCTACGGCTACGCCTCATACCACTTCGGTCCGGCACTGCAGGCGCTCGATTGGGACCCACCCCGGATCATGGGGACGGCCTTCATGTTCTACTCGAACAAGAACCAGTGGGGTGCCGGCATCGAAGGCTGGCACGGCATCGATCAGCTCGGCGAGGACGGAGCCAACCTCAACTACAACGCCATGGTGCAGCGCTTCGTCAAACGCTTCGGGCGCGAGGCGCGCAACGTCGTGGTCGCACTGGCCTACGACACGGCCCGGGTCGCCATCCATGGCATTGCCAACGCCGACATTCCCGAGCCGCGCTGGGTCCGAGACGGCATCGAGCGGATCCGCTGGATGCCGGCCACCAACGGCGGTCCCTCGACCTACATCCAATTCGGCCCCGGAGACCACAAGGGGTACAAGGGGGACTTCCTGACCATCCGGGAGTTGCGAGACGGAGGTTTGCACTTCGGCGGCTACTTCCGGCCGGAGTGGCCGTCCAACGCGACGCCCTGAGCGCAGACGTACCCGGGCCTCGGCTGACGGCGCTCCGGCGCCACGCCGTCAGCCGCCGAGCGGGTGGAAGTAGGGGAGGACGATCGACTCCGACGCGGGGTGGAACCCGACCTCCACGGCCATCCCTTCGTGCAGGTCCTGCGGGGCGCAACCCACGACGGCGCTCAGGAACCACCACCCTTCGTCGAGCGCGATCACGGCGGGCGCGTAGGGCGTGACGAATGCGGGGTGTGGAGGGTGCCACACGGTGGTCCAGCTGTAGAGCGACCCCCGACCGCGGCTCGGCTCCCACTCCAGGGTCGTCTGGTGGCACACCGAGCAGGCGGCGAACGCCCGCAAGGCGCGCGCGCCGCAGTTCGAGCACCTCGGTAGGACGAGCCTGCCCCTCCGGCACCCGTCCCAGAACGGTTGCGACCGGCCGGACGGCACCGGGAGCGGGATGCCTGTCGGCTGGGGGACGAGCATGGGCGTCTGAAGACTGCTCACGGCCGGCTGCTCCCCAGCAACATGACGTCGGCGAAGAGGGCGCCGGATCCTCCGTTGGAGCACAGCGCCACCTCCGCGCCGGTCACCTGCGCCGTCGGGCAGTCCCCGCGGAGCTGGCGGACGGCCCGGGCCACCCGTTGGAACTGCTGGGCTGCGATCCCGGGGTGGCTGAAGGACATGGTGCCCCCGTCGGTGGTGACGGGAAGGCTCCCACCGGGCCCGATCGCCCCCGACTCGACCATCGGCCCACCCTCACCGGGGCCGCAGAACCCGTAGGCCTCGAGCTGGCGGATGATCTCGAAGGAGAAGGGGTCGTAGAACTCCGCCACGTCCACGTGCTGCGGTCCCAGTCCCGCCATGGCAAAGGCGGCTGCAGCGGCATGTGCCCCGACCCGACCTGCCGGTTCGCCGCCCGGTCGAGGGGTGTAGTCCCACACCGGCGCGACGGTGTACGCCGGGCCGTAGCTGTCGCTGCCACAACCCAGGATCCAGATCGCATCGTCGTGATGCAGTGCACGGTCGGCCCCGGTCAAGACGAGGGCGCACCCGCCTTCGGACGTCGTGGCGCAGTCGAGGAGATGGAAGGGCTCGGCGATGAGCGGTGAGGCCAGTATGTCTTCCGCGGTGAATGGTCCCCGCCCGTGGTACACCGCCTCGGGGTTGTGGTGGCCATTGGTCCGGATCACGGCCGCTGCGGCGGCGATCTGGTGCTCCGTCGTGCCGTAGGTGAGCATGTGGCGGCGGGCCATGAGGGCGAACTCAGCTGCAGTGAAGAGGCCGAACCCGGCGACCAGCTCATTGGGTGGCGTCGTCCACGGCGCGGCCACGGTGTCCGTCAGCAGACCCGCGCCACCGGCCAGGACGAGGACGGCACGGCACTGCTTCGACGCGACGAGCATGGCGGCGTCGACGATCGACGGGATCCCGAGGCCGCTGGGGCGGCGGGTGCATGGTCCGAGTCCCAGCTCCATGACGGCATCGGCCGCGGCGGCACCGACCACCCCGTCGACGTCGGCCACGGGGATGCCGGCGTCGTGCAGGGCGCCCAACGCCGCCTGCAACGCGATCGACGAGGAGTCGTGGCCGGGCAACCGACGCGCCTGGGGGGTGTTGTGGACGCCGACAATGGCGACGTCGTGGAACGGATGACTCACCGGGGCAAGGATGTCACGCCCGCGCTGTTGAGCGAAGCCGGAATCGCTGCACCTTGCCGGTGGCCGTCAGGGGGAGTTCGTCGACCAACACCACCGAACGTGGGACCTTGTAGTTGGCCATGTGATCTCGGCACCACGCGACAATGGACGGCTCGTCGATCTCTGCGCCACTGCGAGGGATGATGTAGGCCCTCCCGACCTCGCCCAGGCGCCTGTCGGGAACACCGACCACCGCGACCTGGCTGATGCCCGGATGGGTGAGCAGGATGCCCTCGATTTCGGCGGGGAACGCGTTGAAACCACCGACGATGAACATGTCCTTCTTTCGATCCGTGATGCGCAGGTTGCCGTCGGATCCGATGAAGCCAATGTCACCTGTCCGCAGCCAACCTTCCCCGTCGATCGCGGCGGCCGTCGCCTCTTCGTCGTCGAAGTAGCCGAGCATGACGTTGAAGCCGCGTACGAGGATCTCTCCCGGCTCCCCCTCGCCGACCACGTCACCCGCGTCGTCGACAACTTTCACGGACACGCCGCCGAGAGGCTTGCCCACGGTGGTGGCGATGACTTCCGGGGGATCGTCATGCCGGCACACGCTCACCGTGCCCGTCGTCTCCGTGAGCCCGTAGGCGGTGACGACCGTAGCGATACCCAGGTCCTCGCGCATGCGCCGGATGACCTCGACGGGCACGGTGGCCGCGCCCGTGACGGAGAGCCTCACCGTCGAGAGATCGAATGTGTCGCGGTCGGGGTGTTCCAGGATGGACTGGAACACGGTCGGTGGACCGGGTAGAACGGTGATCCTCTCCTCGGCGACTTGCCGCATGACCGTCACCGGGTCGAAGACCGCATGCGGAAGGATGGTTGCCCCGCGCAGAAGGCAGGCCAGCACGACCGACTTCAGGCCGGCAGTGTGGGAAAAGGGGTAGACGCACAGGTAGCGATCGCCGCGGCGAAGGCCCACAGAGTCGGACCATGCGACATAGGTGCGGACGCTCGGGCCATGGGCCAACATGGCGCCTTTTGGGGCACCCGTGGTCCCCGAGGTGAAGATGATGTCGGCCAGGTCTTCTGGCCGCACCGTCGGCCATGACCACGACCCCGGCCGGGCACCGTCGCCCCGCCGGACGAAATCGTCCCACGGCGTCGCGTCGGCACGACCCGGGCCGTCCGTCACCACCATCTCCGTCAACTCGGGCAGGTCCCCGACATCCTCGAGAAGGCCGATGAGGTCGGTCCCCAGCATGTCGGTGCTGCCGAGAAGGAGGCGGGCACCAGAGCGGCGCAGGACGTGGGCCGCTTCGGCGCCCTTGAACCTCGTGTTCACCGGAACGAGGACGGCGCCGGCCAGATACACGCCAAAGCTGGCAGCGATCCACCGGGCACTGTTGGGCGACCAGAGCGCGACCCGGTCGCCCGGTCCGACGCCGCATGCCATGAGGGCCCGCGCCACTGTCCGAGCCTCGTCACGTAGTTGGACGAAGCTCCACCGAGTCGTGCCGTCGACGACGGCCTCTTCATCGCCGAAGAGCTCGGCACCGCGGTCGAGCGCCTCCGTGATCGTCGACGGAGCCTCTGGCTCCGTGGCCTGCCGGTTCATGCAACGACGCCGTCGGCACGAAGGGCAGCAACCTCGTCGGAGGGAAGACCCAGCTCGTCATGGAGGATCTCGTCCGTCTGCTCACCCACCCAGGGCACGCGAGTGTCCTCGGTGCCGGGCGCTGTGTGGATGCGGATCGGGTTGCCGGGAACCAGCACCGCCGGCTCCAAGCCGTCCGGACGCCCGATGCCCACGAGCATGTGGTGCGCGACCACGTGCGGGTCGGTCACCAGCTCCGCATCGACCAGGCACGAACCTGCGGCGATGCCGGCGGCTGCCAACGCCTCGCAGGCCTCGTCCCGTGTCTTGTCGCTGGCCCAGTGTTCGATAGCAGGTCGTAGCACCCCCTCCAGATGATCGATCCAGCCCTGCCGGTCGGCCAAGCGCAGGTCGGAACACCACTCAGGCCGCCCGACGATCTCGGCCAGTCGTTCGAAGTGGTGTTCTCGTCCGACCTGCACGACGAACCAGCCGTCCCCGGCGCGGAACCCGTGATTGATGACAGGCCCCGTGTCTCCGTTCTTGAGTCCCATCGACCAGAAATTGGCGACGATGTCCGTCATCGCGATCACAGAATCGAACATGGCAACGTCGACGTGTTGCGCACGGCCCGTCTGGTCACGCTCCCGCAAGGCGGCGAGCATGCCCACAACGGCGAAGAGGGAGGCGCTGATGTCGCCGAGCGCTCCGACCGGCGAGGCCAGGGGCGGTTCGTCGCCGACCCGCTTCAACTCGTAGATGCCCGACATCGCCTCGACGATGGCGGCGAACGCCGGGCGGTCCCGGTACGGCGAGGGAGTCACACTGCCGAACCCCGAGACCGAGGCATAGACACAGGTGGGATGAACTGCGACCACGTCGTCAAAGGCCAGCCCGAGCCGGGCCATCGTGCCAGCGCGGAAGTTCTCGGCGATCACGTCGAAGCGTGGGGCCATGTCGAGCACGAGCTGTCGTCCGCGGTCCGTCTTGAGGTCGATGCAGATACTCCGTTTCCCCAGGTTGTTGCGAAGGAAAGTCGCCCCGAGGCCGCGGCCATCGGGGTCGGGGATGGACGGCTGCGAGGCTCGGCCGAGCTCACCGCCCGGCGATTCGACCTTGACGACATCCGCGCCGAGCCGTGCGAGGAGCTGCGTCGCGAAGGGCAGCGCCTGCATCTGTTCGAGCGCCAACACCCGGATGCCGACGAGGGGCCCGGCGGGACGCCGGTCCGAGGGCTCAGCGACCAGCTGGATCACGATTGGATATCATATCTGTTCTGGTGCAGGCTCTCTCGGCCGGAGCAAGCCGCTGCAGGGGTGACATCGTCCTGTCGGGGACACAAAGTGGGTATGGGACCAGCGACGGACACACCACCGCCGGAGAAAGAGGAAGCGAGGCACGCCAACGTGGCAGGGTCGGTGCAGCTCGAATTCGATGGCGCGGTAGCGACCATCACCAACGTCAATCCGGACAAGCACAACGCGTTCGACGACACGATGGACGCACAGCTGTTCGCCGTACTGGCGGAACTACGGAGCCGACCCGACGTGCGGGCGATCGTCTGGCGGGGCGAAGGCAAGTCGTTCTCTTCAGGGCGGGACATCGGCGCGTTGGGTGGTGCCGACAGTGGACTGACCCACCACGAGCTCATGCGCAGGGGACACAACGGAATCCGCGCCATCTTCGAGCTCGATGCACCGATTATCGTCGCCCTCCAAGGTTGGGCGATCGGCGCATCCTTCCAAAGGGCCCTCTTGTGCGACATCCGGGTGGCCGCCGAGGGAGCGCGGTTCATGTTGCCGGAAGTTGGGCACGGCGTGATCCCTGACACGGGCGGGGTGGCGCGCATCTTCCAGATATGCGGCCATGGGGTCGCGGCAGACCTCGTCTTGACGGGGAGGGTGATGACCGCCTCCGAAGCACTTGCGCATGGCATCGTGTCAAGAGTGGTGCCGCCAGAGAAGCTTGACGAGGAGGTGCGTGCCATCGCGGACAAGATCGTGGAAGCTCCGGCTGTGACGGTGCGCGCCGCACGCCGGATCCTCGGACATCTGGCGGTGCCCGAGGTCGTCGGTGCCATGGACGAGGAGATGATCGCCCAGACCTTCATCGCCGGATCGGACGATATGGCCGAAATGCGCGCCGCCCGCGCCGAGGGTCGAACCCCTGTCTACCGAGGGAGTTGATCATGCCCGGACTACCTGAACCGCCACCAATCGGAGCAAGCGCCCTCCCGGCCGCGACCTTCGACTCGGTCCCAGTCTTCATCACGGGCGCCGGGACGGGGCTCGGCAAGACCATCGCCGTCGAATTCGCCCGCCTGGGCGCGTCCGTCGTCATCGCGAGCCGCAAACAGGAGCACCTGGACGCGGGTGCGAAGGCCGTCGCCGAGGTCGGCGGCAGCGTCGCAACAGTGACCTGTGACATCCGAGAGCCCGATCAGGTCACGGCCGCCTTCGATGCCGCCGAGCGGGCCTTCGGCTTGCCCGCTGTGCTGGTGAACAACGCGGCCGCGAACTTCCCGGTTCCGGCGGAGGACATGTCGCCCAACGCATGGCGCACGGTCGTCGACATCACACTGAACGGGACCTTCTTTTGCTCCCGGGAATTCGCCCGCCGGCACATCGGCGCGGGCACGCCGGGCTCCATCGTGGACATCGGGGCGTCCTATGCCTGGACGGGTGGCCCGGGATTCGCTCACTCTGCGGCCGCCAAGGCCGGCGTGAAGTCGATGGTGGAGACATTGGCGGTGGAATGGGGTCCGTACGGAATCCAGGTCAACGGGCTCGTCCCCGGTCTGTTCCCTCACGAGGACATGACGGCAGACATCAAGGGCAACCTGGACCGGACGTCGGACAAGGACCGGTGCCAGCCGGCGCTGCGAGTTGGGCGATTGCGCGAGCTGGGGTGGGCGGCGACGTTCCTCGCCTCCCCCTACGCGCGCTTCATCTCGGGCCACGTCCTGGTCGTCGACGGGGCGAATTGGCAGCGTCGGACCCTGACCAACCCGCCCGTGGTCACGGTCCGCCAGCAGATGGGTCGCCCGCCGTTCGACCCCGGCCCCGCCTGATCGCCGCTCCGGGGTGGGGACAGGAGCGGCGTTGGACAATGACAAGCGGTCGCCGGTGAGGACCGGCGCATCAGATGCCGGAGGCCGGGGTGAGTGATCGGGGGCGGCTCGTTCGCGTGGAGGCGGCGGACGATATCGCCACGATCGTGCTTGACGACCCGGACCACCGCAATGCGTTGTCCTGGGCCATGGTGTGCGCCATCACCCAAGCCGTCGAGGACGTCGTCCAAGCGGGCTGCCGGGCACTGATCGTGACCAACACCCCTCCGGTGTTCTCCGCAGGCGGCTCGGTTGACGACCTGCTGTCTCCGAAGGCTCCGCTCGAGGACATGTACGGAGCGTTCACGGCGCTCGGGGCGGTGCCCATGCCGACGGTCGCCGCCGTCGACGGCGCGGCCGTCGGGGCCGGTATCAACCTGGCCCTCGCCTGCGACATCGCCATCTGCACGCCCCGCTCGAGATTCGACGTGCGGTTCCTCGATTTGGGGATCCACCCTGGTGGCGGGCAACTGTGGCGCCTCCGCCAGCTCCTCGGACGGCAGGGTGCCGCAGCGATGAGCCTCTTTGGTGAGGTGGTCACGGGCGAGGAGGCCGCCCGGCGCGGTCTCGTCTGGCGCTGTGTCGAGGGTGATCTGCTCCGAGCGGAGGCCGAACGCCTCGCCCGACGCGCCGGTGGGCACGACGCCGAGGTGACCACCAGGGTCAAGCGCACGCTCGACGCCGCCGCGGCCATCCATGACTCGAACGCCGCCGTGGCGGGTGAGCTGGAGCCTCAGCGGTGGTCCATGGATCGTCCGGCGTTCGAACAGGCCCTGACCGAACTGCGGGAGCGGCTCGGAAGGACGTCGTCGTAACATGCCGCCCGCGGAGATGGCCGGTAGCGGCACCCGCGGCGCCCGCCGCAGGCAGCGCCGGGAGTGGTCCCGCCCGGTGACCGGGGACGAGGAGGTGAGATGAGGTCGATCGCCGATGCTTGGCTGGCACGAGCCGGTGACACGAATCCGGGCCTGAGGTTCGGTGAGCTCGAATGGTCCTGGAACGAGGTGGTCGACGAGGCCCTACGCCGGGCCGGGCTCTGGGCCCGTCTTCGCCAGCCAGGTCCACCGCACGTCGCCGTACTGCTCGACAACGTGCCCGAACACGTCTGGTGGTTGGGAGCGTGCGCATTCTCGGGATCGGTCTTCGTCGGCGGGAACCCCACGCATCGCGGCCCTGCGTTGGCGGCGGAGCTCGCTCACACCCGTTGTCAATTGCTCGTCACCGACCAACGGTACCTGGGCTTGGTCGAGGGCCTGGACCTGGGACCCGGCATCGGCATCGCCTCGGCAACCAACTCGCGCGTCGTGGTCGTGGACGCAGACCCGGTCCCTGACTCGCCGGAGCCGGTCGTGCCCGACCTCGGGGATATCGGACCCGACACCCTCGGATATCTGATCTTCACATCCGGCACAACCGGAACGCCAAAGGCGTGCCGGTGCACGCAGGGGCGCATGGTTCTCGTTGGTGCCGTGCTCGCAGAGCGCTACGCGTTGGGGTCTGACAGCTGTTGCTATCTATCCATGCCACTGTTCCATTCGAACGCACTAATGGCAGGGTGGGCGCCCGCAGTCGTCGGCGGCTCAACGATGGCACTGCCCACGGGCGGGCGCTTTTCAGCATCAGGGTTCCTCCCGGATGTGCGTCGTCATGGCGTCACGTATTTCAACTATGTCGGTCGTCCACTGTCGTACGTACTGGCGACCCCGGAGCACCCCGATGACGCCGACAACCCACTGCGGTTCGTGTTCGGCAACGAGGCGGCGCCCGGGGACGTCGAGCGATTTGCACGACGGTTCGGATGCGACGTCTCCGAGAACTACGGATCGACAGAAGGAGGGGTGGCGATCACCCGAACGCCAGAAACCCCTGAGGGTGCTCTGGGCCCAGCGCCACCCGGTATCCGGGTGGTGAACGGGAATGACCGGGAGTGCGCGGTGGCAGAGTTCGACGGATCAGGCCGTCTCGCCAATGCGGACGCGGCCATCGGTGAACTCGTGTCGACGAACGGATCGCCCAACTTCGAGGGTTATTGGGAGAACGAAGAAGCAGACCAGAACAAGCTGCGCAACGGCTGGTACTGGACGGGCGACCTCGCCTACAAGGATGCCGCCGGCTATCTGTGGTTCGCCGGCCGGGCCGACGATTGGTTGCGGGTCGACGGAGAGAACTTCGCGGCCGCTCCCGTCGTCAGGATTCTGCAGCGCCATCCCGACGTTGTCATGGCCGCCGTGTACGCGATCCCAGACCCCGTTGTCGGCGACCAAGTGATGGCGGCGATCCAATTGCGACCTGGCGTCGAGTTCGACGGGAAGGGGTTTGGCCGGTTCCTCGCCGGACAACCGGACCTTGGGCCGAAGTGGGTTCCCCGGTTCGTACGCGTCGGCGAGTCCCTCCCGACCACCGCAACCGCGAAGATCCTGGTGCGCCAGCTCCGGGCCGAGTCCCTCGAGTGTGGGGACCCCGTGTGGGAATTGGTCGCCACGGAGCCGTTCCTCTACGACAGCCGCAACCGCATCCCGAGCGCACGATGACCGGCGGGCCGCCCGTGGTGGTCCTCGTGCACGGCGGCACGTTCACGTCGACCATGTGGGACGCGGTTCGTTCCCACATGTCGACCCCGTCGTTGGCCGTCGACCTCCCGGGTCGGCGCTACAAGCCGGCGGACCTGGGAGAGGTCAGCCTCGGGAACTGGGTCACGTCGGTATGTGAAGACGTCGTCAGGGCGGACCTGAGCGACGTCGTCCTGGTCGGGCATTCCTCGGGTGGGTATGTCATTCCAGGGGTGGCCGCCCGCCTCGGTGAGCACCCGAACGTCAGGCTGCGCTCGCTGATCTTCGTCGCCGCCACGGTGCCGGCGGAGGGTAGGCGGCCGGTTGACTATCTGCGGGAAGACTTGCGTGAGCTGGCGATCAACCACCACGAGCAGGTGCTCGACGGCGCACGGGGGCACACACTCGGGGGGCTCAGAGACGGTGAGCCACCCGTCGACACCGCGTTGGAGATCGTCGAGAACGGTCCCCGCATGGGCTTGGAGGCACCCGCCCCCCTGTTGGCCGAGTTCCGCTGGGCCGGGTTTCCGTCGGCTGTGCCCCGGTACTTCGTTCGCTGCCTGATGGACAAGGTCATCCCACCGGAACTCGCCGATACCATGATCGCGAACATGGGGGGAGCCACCGTGGTGGACCTAGAAGCAGGGCATCGGGCCTTCGACTCGCATCCTCAGCAGCTGGCGTCGATCATCGATCGCATCGCGTGCAACTGGTAGCGGGGGCCCGATCGGAGGTGCGCGACAGCCTGCCGTTCAGAGGTTGTGTGGCCGCGTCGAGCTTGCCGGCCGCTCCGTGAGCACCCGACCGACGCTCTCCGATCTCGTGACACCCGACAGGAGTGCCGTGCTCGTTCAGGAGCTCCAGAGCGGCGTTGTCGGCGCAGAAGCAGGGTTGCCGGCTCTCGCGGATGCAGTCCGGTCCGCCGGCGTCATCGAGCGAGCGGCCTCCGTTCTCGAAGCGGCTCGCAAGAGGCGCATACCGGTCATTCACTGCACGGCCGAGAACTTGCCTGCAGGGTTCGGGGGGAACCACAACGCTCGTTTGTTCGAGAGTGCCCGTCGACTCGGACTGGAGAATCGCCCGGGATCATCTTCGGTTGCTCCGGTCGCACTACTCGGTCCGGCCGACTCGGACCTCGTGATGCCCAGGCTGCACGGTCTCAGCCCCCTCACCGGGTCTCCGCTCGACACCCTTCTGCGAAATCAAGGCATCGACTGCCTGGTCGTCATGGGGGTCTCGCTCAACCTGGCCATACCAAACCTCGTGTTCGACGCGGTGAACCGCTCGTATCGCGTCGTCTTGGTAGCGGATGCGGTGGCGGGCGTTCCAGCTGAGTACGGCCGCCAGGTCATTGAGCACAGCCTTTCCCTCGTGGCCACAATCGTCGGGGCCGATGAGCTCATCGAAGCGTGGGCCGGGTCTGAAATGGAGCCCCCCTCATGAAGGATTCGACCAGCTACCTTGGCGATCGCGTCGAGATCGACGATCTCCTCACTCGGTATGCGTCGGCCATCGACGCACGGGAGTGGGATTTGCTGGACAGCGTCTTCACCGCCGATGCCGAGCTGGACTATCGGTCCGCGGGCGGAATCAGTGGGACCTACCCTGAAATCAAGGCCTGGTTCGCACAGGTGCTCCCCCTGTTCAACTGGACGCAGCACCTCGTGCTCAATCGAGTCGTCGAAATCGACCCGCCGGGTGACAGCGGGCGGTCGCGGTGCGGGTTTCTCAACCCGAACGGCGTGACCGTCGGCAACAAGCCATGGCTCTTCACTGTGGGAGGCAACTACCACGACCAACTGGTCCGAACCCGCGACGGTTGGAGGATTGCCTCGCGATTGGAGGAGACGATTTGGTGGTCCAACCCGATGCCGGGCCTGCCCGATGAGCCCTATCCGGTCCAGAGTGATCTGCGGCGAGTGGCACCAAGGTGAGGACACGTCGGTTCGAGGATCTGGGTGGGAAGGTAGTCGTCGTGACCGGCGGCTCCCAGGGTCAAGGTGCAGCAGAGGCCCGATTGTTCGCCGAAAGGGGAGCGGAGGTGTTCATTGCCGACGTCGCTGACGGGAGTGGCGAGGGATTGGCAGCCGAGATCGGAGCGTCCTACTGCCATGTCGACGTCTCGGAGGCGTCGGCCTGGCAGGACCTCATGGTCAAGGTCATGGATGCTCACGGCGGACTCGACGTGCTCGTCAACAATGCTGCCGTGCACCGGTTTCGATCGATCGAAGACGAGACAGTTGAAGACTTCGACCGGTTGATCGGAGTGAACCTGCGCGGAACATTCCTGGGGATCAAGGCGGCTCTCGCACCGATGCGGGCGTCGAACGGCGGGTCCATCATCAACATCGCGTCGATCGCGGGTATTCGCGGGTTCCCTCTGCACGGCTCCTACGGAGCTTCGAAGTGGGCGATCCGTGGCCTCACGAAGACAGCGGCCGCTGAGCTCGGACCGAGCGGGATCAGGGTCAACGCCGTCCTTCCCGGAATCATCGATTCTCCGATGGCGTGGGGCGGTGGGCCGATGCCCGCTGGTGCTTCGTTCGACCACTTGCCGCTGGGCCGGGTCGGAGAGGCGGACGAGGTGGCGCATGTGGTGGCCTTCCTCGCCTCGAGTGCCTCCGCGTACATCACTGGGAGCGAGATCACGATTGACGGGGGTGCGACGCTGGGAATCACCGGGCAACGCCAGCGATGAGATCGCACGCAAGGCTCAACCTCACACGAAGGTGTAGTGGCTACGGTCGACGTGACGGGTCCACTCCCAATAGAGGTCCAGTGGCCACGGCGACAGCGTGAAGACCTTGCCGGCGGGGTTCTTGTAGTGGCTGTGGGCGATCGAAGGGTGTGACCAAACGAGCTGGTCGATCTCGTCCTGGTATCGCCGGGCGTAGGAGGCATGGGCCTCGGACGTCACTTCGCAGCACCGGGCGCCGGAGATCAGGGTCTCGTGGATGGCCTCCATGGCGTAGTGGACCTGGAACTCGGAATGGTAGAAGAGGCTGGCGCCGGCTGCGAGGTTTGTCCCGGGACCGTACGTGCAGAACAGGTTCGGGAAGTTCGGGATGGTGATGCCGAGGTAGGCGGTCGGTTCGTCGCCCCACTGCTCGCGCAGGGACAAACCGTGGCGTCCTCTGAGGTCCATCGAAGCGAGGTAGTCGTTGTGGCGGAAGCCGGTCGCGTAGCAGATCACGTCGGCGCGATAGTGGGTGCCGTCCACGGTCAGGACTCCGTCGGGCTCGATCCGGTCGACGGCGGTGCGGACGAGCTCGACGTTCGGCCGTTGCAGGCACCGCAGCCACGACCCGTCGTCCTGCAGGACGCGCTTTCCCAGGGCGGGATAGTCGGGCACGACCTTGGGCGCCAGGTCCGGGCGCTCCGCGATGAGCGACGTCATCCACCCGAGGAGGGCACCCGCCCGCTTGGCATGCACCGCGTTGACGGACCGGCCAGTTGGGTCCTCGTGCGTCGGGTCGATCCGATAGGGGTCGACTCCGGCGGCGATTCCCGCGAACGTCATGATAAAGCGGTACCAACGTCCATAGAAGGGAAGGTGCCGCAGGGCCCACTTGTCTCCAGGCGGCACTGGCGCGTGATACAGGGGGTTCGGGATGATCCACTGCGCGGTGCGCTGGAAGATCGTCAGACGCTCCACCTCGTCGGCGACAGCGGGGCCGATCTGGAAACCGCTCGCACCGGCGCCGACCAGCGCGAGCCGGGATCCCGTCAAACGCAGCCCGTCCGGCCACCGAGCCGAGTGGAACGACGGCCCCGTGAAGGTGTCCATGCCTGGAATGTCGGGAAGCTTCGGGATGTTCAGCGAACCGACGGCGCTGATGACGAATCGGGCATGGATGATCTCCTCGATCCCGTCCGCACCGCTGAGGTGGGCGCTCCACCCGACGCGGTCGTCGTCCCAGCGCAGCTTGGTCACGGTGGTCTCAAACCGACAGTGCGGGCGCAGCCCGAATTTGTCGACCGTGGCGGCGAAGTACGCACGCAGCTCCGGCTGCCGGCAGTAGAACTCGCTCCAATGGTCGGCGGGCTCGAAGGAATAGCAGTACTGGTGGCTGCCGACGTCGACGCGCGCACCGGGGTAGCGGTTCTCCCACCATGTGCCGCCCGAACCGGGGTTCTTGTCCACGATGGTGAATGGCAGGCCGGCCTGCTTCAGGCGGATGCCGGCGAGGATCCCGGCCATTCCGCACCCTATGACCAGGACCGGAGACTCAGCCTTGACCTCTTCCGCGATCTCGTCACCCCAGGTGATCGCGCCAGTATCGCGACCCTCGAACTGCAGGTCATCGAAGAACAGCCCTGCGAGCGAACCATCCACGGGCCGGCACCCGAGGAACGCCATCATCTCGAGCAGCACCTCTCGGGACAACTCGTGGGGCACACAACCACCGTCGCGGTATGCGGCGACGGTCGGCAGGGCTTGGCGACGGACCTCAGCCCGGTCTTCGACGGGAATCCCGCTCTGGATGTCCAGCGACATCGCCAGGCGAGGCCGGATATCACCGCGGATCCACGCAGGGTCGCCGGTCATGTGCACCAGCGAGCAGAGAAGGGCCGGGATGCTGCAGTCTTCGAGCGCTGCGGCGATCGTCGAGTTGGAATCGGTGAACGGCTCACCGGCGTGGGGGTTCCGGGTCATTCTTGCCTTCTTCTCGCGGAGAACCTTTGCCGGGTCCAACCGGTGACTCCGAGGAGCTTGTACCCATCCGGTCGGGCGAACGGCTCGCTCGGGTGACCGGAGCCTATGGCACACAGCTGCCGTCGCGCCGCGGAATCTAGGCTTCGGCCCATGGCCGGAACGGTGCGCCCACAACCGCCAACGGGCCGCACGCAGACCACCGCCACCTCGCACGGGGGCCCTTGATGCAAGCCTGGCAGGTGCACCAGCACGGGGAGCCGCGCCAGGCGCTTCGTCGTGTCGACATCGATGCGCCGATCCCTCAGGCTGGAGAGCTGCGGGTCCGTGTCGAGGCGGCGGCGATCGGCATGCCCGACGTGTTCATGTGTCGTGGCACGTATCCCCTGACCCCTCCGCTGCCGTTCATCGGTGGGCAGGAGGTCTGTGGCGTGGTCGACGCCGTCGGTGACGCAGTCGACATGGCCGTCGGCTCCCGGGTCATGGGCGTCACCACCTTCTTCGACGGCCGCGGCGGGTTCGCCGAGGAGACGATCCTGTCGACGGGCACGGCCTTCCGTGTCCCCGACGGGATGGCATCGACGGTCGCCGCCGCCTTCCGCATCGGCTATTCGACCGCGTGGACGGGACTCGTCGAACGCGGCGGGCTCCAGAAGGACGAAATACTCGTGGTGCTCGGTGGAGCTGGTGGCTCGGGTATGTCGGCCATCCAACTTGGTCGTGCGCTCGGCGCAAGAGTCCTCGCCGTCGCAGCCGGTCGGGAGAGAGCCGAGTTCTGTCGGCGCCTCGGTGCTGATGATGTGATCGACCGGACGTCGGTCTCGGTCCGGGAGGCCATCCTTGCGGCGACCGACGGACGAGGTGCAGACGTCGTGTTCGACCCGGTTGGAGGTGACGTCGCATCTGACGCGCTGCGCGCGCTCGCTACGTTCGGACGCTTCCTCGTCGTCGGCTTCGCCAGCGGCAGATGGATCCACGTCAACGGGGCCGAGCTCACCATGAGGAGCCGTTCAGTAATGGGTGTGATCGCAAGCTCGGGGTCGCCGGAACAGCAAGCCCACGCTCATGAGTCCCTCCTGGACCTTGCCAGCCGAGGGGACCTCGATCCGGCCGTGTGCCCGATGGCTTTCGAGGACCTTCCTGCCGGCGTCGAGGCGGTCGCCGCCGGCTCCATCACGGGCAAAGTCGTGATCCGAGTGACCAGATGACCGAAACCTTCCCTCCGGGGTTGAAGTCGGTTCCGGTCAAGACACCCGGAGGCTTGCTAGGCCCCGTTCACCTTCGCCTGCTGTTGTGCCGTCAGGTGGACGACATTCTTGGGGTTGCAGTTCCAGATGGACTGTGTGGGTTGCGTGACCGCCTTGTCGTAGACGAACTTGTTGGGCTCGACTTGGAGCATGGTGAAGCACGGCGATGGCTGCGGGTTCTGGTTGGACAGAGCGAGCTGGGCCACTGGTGCCTGCATGCCGCCGGCGCTCCAGTTCTTCTCGGCCGCCGCGTGGTTCAAGACGCACGACACCGTCAGATTGGTGCCACAGGCCGACGCCTCCTTTGCCCACAAGAGCCACGACTGCGCCCCCTCCTCGTCAAAGAAGTCGACCGGGTTGCCTTTCGCGTCGGCGTGCATGACGTTCACGAGTTGCTGCGTCGAGGCGTTCTGAGAGGCGATCTCCAGGGGCCACCACTGCGTCTCGACGTACACCGGCGGGAGGCCGGGGTTGGCCGCGACCGCCTTCGCGGTCGTCGAGTTGTAGAACTGCACCCCCAGCGCGACGAAGGCGGGCTTGAAGGCGGCCGTGTTCATCGCTTGGAAGTACGGGGTCATGTCGGCGTCCGAGGCCGGCCACAGAGCCTGGACCCCCTTGGACTGTGCCTCCTCGACGTAGGGTGCCCAGCTGACGACACTCTGCGCAGGCTCTTGGAAGTCGACGACGTTCCAACCCTGGGCCTGCGCGCCGAACTCGTACTTGAGCTCGGGCTGAAGGGTCGACGGTGTGTTCGTTCCGCCCATACCGGCCTTCTTGACTGCCTGTGGGTACTTCTTTGTCAGCGCCCCGAACCATCCCGAACTGACGGAGGCGATGCTGAGGCCGGTCGGATCGACCTGCGAGCCCGCAGCATACGAGGCGTTGGAGACGAGGTATCCGCTGATCTGGCCCAGACCGCACTGTTCGCGCACGGGGACTGCCGGCTGATCGAGCGCCATGCCGCCCCCGACCGCCATGAAGTCGCTCTGGCATGACTGCTCGGTCACCTGTGCGGCGTTGAATAGTGCGGCGTCGCGGTTGTCGATCACAATGTGGCGCCCGTTGATGCCACCTGACGCGTTGCACCACGCCGCGAATGCCTTGGCTTGTTGCGGAAATTCCGATTCGAGGCCCGGAATGATTGTGTTCGAAGCGTCGTTGAACACGGCGATGTTGATGGTCTTCGGGCCAACCCCGCGGACCGACGATGACCCGCCCGGGCCCGGTTCGCAGATCTTGCCGACTCCCGGCCACTGGCCGTTGGTCGCCAGAGCCAACGTCCGGCCTGCCGATGTTGCCGCGGCGACCGATGTTGACGAGAGTGCGACGCACGCCCCCGCGAGCATCATGGTCGCGACGGCCAGCGTGAACGCCATCCGTCGAATGTCAACGAGTACTTCCTGCAGCACCTTCATTACCTCCCCGAACGCTCCTCGAGCGTTAGTGATCGGGACATTCAATCAGGGATTCGCACGAAATGTCAGTCGGGCCATGGGCCTGTCTCGCCGAGGGTCGTCCTGGGCCGCCGGCCCGTTCGGTAGGTGAGGACGCGCAGTGGCATGCTGCAGGCTCTGTGAGCTCAGCCGAGCCAATGGAACGAGAGGATCGGGTGGATGGAGCGGATGCTCGAAGGAGTGAGAGTCATTGAGGTGGCGGCCTGGGCGTTCGTCCCCTCGGCTGGCGCAGTCCTGGCCGACTGGGGTGCCGACGTGATCAAGGTGGAGCCGCCCACGGGCGACCCCATGCGTGGCCTGATCAGCGGCGGGATCGATGGTGGCGGCGGTCCGTCCTTTCCTTGGGAGATCTGGAACCGTGGCAAGCGCAGCATCGCCCTGGACCTGACGCACGCAGAAGCGCGCGACATCGTGTTGAAGGGTGCCGCCGAGGCCGACGTGTTCCTCACCAGTTACCTGCCCTCGACCAGGCACAAGCTGGGCCTCGACATCGATCAGATCCGAGCGGTCAACCCGTCCATCGTCTACGGATGCGGGACAGGGCAGGGCCCGCTCGGAGACGAAGCGGACAAGGGTGGGTACGACTCCATCAGCTTCTGGGCACGCGGCGGAGTCGCCTCCACGATCACTCCGCCGGGGTCGGAACGGCCCATCGGACAACCGGGCGGAGCGTTTGGTGATTCTCTGAGTGGGATGGCCCTCGCCGGCGGTATCGCCGCGGCCCTCCTGAGACGCGAGCGCACGGGAGAGGGTGCGATCGTCGACGTTGCCCTGCTCGGAACGGCCATGTGGTCCCTCCAGATGTCGATCGTCGGCGCCGCAGCCATGATGGCCTCGGCGGGCTCTGCTGATGAAGGCAGGGCGCCCAAGGCGCCGGCCGGCATTCAGCTCTTCAATCCTCTCGTCAACAACTACAAGACCTCGGACGGTCGCTGGCTGTCCCTCTGCATGCTGCAGCGCGACCTCTACTGGGACGGCGTCCTCGTCGCACTGAGCCGGCCGGATCTGCGCTCCGATGAGCGGTTCAATACGCCGGAGGCCCTGGGCTCGCACATCGGCGAGGCGATCGCGGAGCTTGAGGCCGTCTTCGCCTCGCTGACACTCGAAGAGGCCCGTGCCGCGCTCAGCGCGCAGCCGGGGCAGTGGGACGTCTTACAGAACGTGCTCGAGCTTCCCGCAGACCCCCAGGCGGTTGCCAATGGCTATGCACAACCGGTGAGCTACGACGATGACCTCGTCCTGCCCTTGATCTCCTCGCCAGCACAGTTCGACAGGACCCCTCCGCCTCTGGGACGGGCCCCGGAGTTCGGTGAGCACACCGACGCCGTGCTGGCCGAACTGGGGATGGACGGGGATCAGATCCTCGAAGCGAAGATCGCCGGCGCCGTCGTCTGAACTACCCCCCGACAGCCGTCTGTTGCTGCGCGGTCAGGTGGACGATGTTCTTCGGGTTGCAGTTCCAGATCGACTGCGTGGGCTGCGTCACCGTCTTGTCGTAGACGAACTTGTTCGGCTGGGCCCTGAGGATCACGAAGCAGGGCGAGGGCTGAGGGTTCTGGTTCGACAGGGTCAACTGCGCCACAGGGGCCTCGATGCCCCCGGCACTCCAGTTCTTCTCGGCTGCCGCGTGGTTCAGGACACAGGTCACGGTCAGGCTGGCGCCGCAGGCCGAGGCGGACTTCGCCCACAAGAGCCAGGATTCGGCCCCCTCTTCGTCGAAGAAGTTGACCGAGTCACCCTTCCCGTACGTGTGCATGACGTTGACGAGCTGCTCCGTCGAGGGGTTCTGTGACGCTATTTCGAGCGGCCACCATCCCGTCTCGACGTAGACCGGGGGGAGGCCCGGGTTGGCGGCAACGCCCTGGGTGGTCGTGGCGTTGTAGAACTGTGTCCCGAGCTCGATGAAGGCAGGGTGGTAGCCAGCGGTAGTCATCGCCTGGAAGTACGGGGTCATGTTGGCGGTTGCGGAGGGCCACAAGGCTTGGACGCCCTTGCTCTGTGCCTCTTCGACGTACGGCGCCCAGTCGGCAACGGTGACAGGCGGTTCCTGGAAGTCGACGACGTTCCAACCCTCACCCTGGGCGCCGAATTGGAATTTGCGCTCTGACTCGAGTACCGATGGTGTGTTGGCGCCGCCCATGCCGGCCTTCTTGACCGCCTGCGGGTACTTCTTGGTCATTGCCTCGAACCAACCGGCGCTCTGGAGCTTGGTGCTGGTGCCACTCGGGTCCACCTGCTGTGAGGCAGTGATGGAGGCTCCGGAGACGACGTAGCCACTGATCTGGCCCAGCCCGCATTGCTCACGAATTGGGACTGCAGGCTGGTCGAGCGCCATGCCGCCACCGACGGCCATGAAGTCGCTCTGGCATGCCTGCTCGGTCTGCTGCGCGGCGTTGAAGAGCCCCGCATCACGGTCGTCGACCACGATGTGGCGCCCGTTGATACCACCTGACGCGTTGCACCAGCCCGCGAACGCCTTGGCCTGTTGGAGCAACTCGATCTCAAGTCCCGGTTCAATGGTGTTCGAAGCGTCGTTGAACACTGCGATGTGGATGGTGTTGGGCGCCACTCCGCGCACCGACGACGCACCGCCCGGTCCCGGTTCGCAGATTTTGCCGACTCCCGGCCATTGGCCGTTGGTCGAGAGTGCCAGAGTGCGACCGGCCGACGGTCGCGGCCGTCGCACCAGACGACGAGAGCACGACGACGGTCCCCGCAAGCATGACGCTGGCCATCACGACCGGCAATGCCGTCCGTCGCAGATCAGCAAGGCTTTTCCCCAGCACCTTCATATCCACCCCCGTGCTTGTTGCGATCGCTCATGAAATCAGGGTCCTGACCGTAGTCTGCGGGTCCCGTGGCCGTGTGTCGCCCCGGAGCGCATGCCTACGTGGGGAGCGCCCGGACCCGCCCCCTCGGCCTGTTCGATGATGGTGGTGGTCGTCCCGTGGCGGGACCATCGATCTCCCGCCGTGCACGGGACGTTCACGCTAAGAACGCTATATTCCGGCGGTCGCGGTCCCCATTGGCGCGTAACCCTGCGAACCCCGGAGGTCCCGCGGTTGGAAGCATCTGTCGGTCGCGTCCAGTGATTGCGCCTGCATCGGAGCCCCGCCGTCCCGCCGTCGTGAGGAGAGGACATGGACAAAGAGAAGCTCAGCCGCCTGCACGACCTCACCGGTCGCGTGGCCATCGTGACAGGTGGAACTCGTGGCATCGGACTGGCCATCGCCGAGGGGCTCTCGGCGGCTGGTGCCAAGGTGGCGGTGGCGAGCCGCAAGGCCGATGCCTGTGCCCAGGTTGCGTCCCGGTTGTGCGCAACCGGTGCCGAGGCGATCGGCGTGCCGACGCACATGGGTGATGTCGACGCCGTCAATGCCCTTGTTGACCGCACCGTCGGGGAGTTCGGTCGCCTCGACATCGTGGTGAACAACGCCGCCAACGCACTGACCCTGCCATTCGGCCAGCTGACAGTCGAGGCGTGGGACAAGTCATTGGGCACGAACCTCAGAGGGCCGGTGTTCCTTGTGGAGCGGGCCCTGCCACACCTCGAGGCGTCCGGCAACGCCGCCATCGTCAATGTCGTCTCGTCCGGCGCCTTCTTGTTCTCGCCCTGGACCGCGATGTACGCCACCGCCAAGGCCGGCCTCATGGCCATGACGCGTTCGATGGCCGCGGTGTTCGCTGCGAAGGGCATCCGCGTCAACGCCCTCGCACCGGGCACCGTGGACACGGACATGGTCAGGAACAACCCGCCCGAGCGGATCGAGTCCATGAAGAATGCGTGCTTCATGAAGCGGGCCGCGCACCCCGACGAAATGGTCGGCCCGGTGCTGCTCATGTGCTCCGATGCTGGCAGCTACATGACCGGTCAGGTGATCATCGTGGACGGAGGACTTACGCCCCACTGAACGGAAGGGGGCGGGGGTCGAGCCTGGCCGCCCAGCGAGCCTCATGGGAACCTTCCGACATCGGCGGTCGGTTGCAAGTGCTCCGACCCGGCAATGGAGAGCAAGACGACAACGGCGATCGCGCCGGCGCCGAATATGAGGGGAAACCTGAACTTGAGGGGTGCCATTTTGAAACGGACCGGGGCGGTGGTGCTCCCGTTCCCTCTCCTTTCGACCCCATCCTGTGTGACCAACTTCAGAAGCGGGTGAGCGCTGCCTGGGGTGCGTCTGAGGATGCTCAGATGCGTGATCCGGCTCTGCTTCCCGTGCAGGTCAACGGTCGCCCGGTAGATATCCTCTCTCGGGCTCCTCTTCACGCTTACGTCTACGGAAGAAAGGCATGAGTGTCGAGAGAAACCATTCAGTGATGATCATCACAGGGGTCTGCTCGGAATCAATGCGGTACGTCCGCGTGAGCAGGCAGTCATCGACGTTCACATCAAAGCTCGGCCGAGAGTCGGTCTGGCTATTCGGCCGACCGAGGTCGAGACGGGTTACAACGATTGCCATCTCGTCGAGTATCCGACCGATAGGGTCGTTGGTCGATTCGATTCTGTGAAGGAACCTCGTCGGCAGACGACTCGTGGCGATGACGCTTTGCGCGTACAAGTACGAGAGGCCAGAGCTCCGACCCTGGAGTGTCGCAGCGCGATGAAGCAACGGCTCGCCCCTTGCGACCTGCAGGTCGTTCGAAGCTCGGCCTCCAATCGTCGTGTGCAGGCGCTGACGAGCATCGATCTTCTCACCGACAAGGTGCTCCAAGAAGCTGGTCACAGTGCCGTTCGATTCCTGTAGCGACCGATAGAGGGCTGATCCCGGATTGGCCACATCCAACATTGAATCGCACCGTTCCCGACACGGAGGAAGGCTTGAGTCCGGTGACCGATCGTCGGTCGGGGCCAGCTGTTCACGAGTGGTGACACGCCCTGCTCATTTCGGCGGAAACGGGTCCTTCCACCCGGGCGGAGGACCGCCCTATGTCCAATCCTTCGGCTCAAGGCACGTTGCGGTCCGCAACCGGACTTCCTGGGCTAATCTCGTGACGTGCCCGCGGTCGTCGAGGCCGTCCTCATCGGGCTGCTGATCTCCCAAATCGCTTTCATCGTCACGACGGTGTACCTGCATCGGACTCTGGCCCACCGGGCTGTCACTCTCAAGCCGTCGGTGGCATTCGCCTGCCGGTTCGTCATTTGGATGTCGACGGGTACCCGACCTCGCCAGTGGGTGGCGGTGCACCGCAAGCATCATGCACACACTGACAAGGAGGGCGATCCGCACTCGCCCGTCGTCTTTGGCTACCCGCTCGTCCAGTTCGGCAATGCCATTCTCTACCGAAGGGTCGCCCGGAACACCGTGACCGTAAACCGCTACGCGCGCGACCTTCCGGGCGACCGCTGGGACAAGCTTCTGTTCAACCACGCTTTGGTCGGCCTTGGGCTCGGCGTGGGACTACTGATCGGAGTGTTCGGATGGGAGATCGCGTTGATCGTGTCTGTCGTCCATGCATCGACATACGTGCTCGGGGGCGGCGCTATCAATGCCATCGGGCACAAATGGGGGAAGCGGCCGCATAACAACCTGGCGACAAACAACCAATGGCTGGCTTGGTTCGTCGCCGGCGAGGGACTCCACAACAACCACCACGCCGTAACGACGTCGGGGCGACTGTCGATGGCCAAGGGTGAGATCGACCCCGGCTGGTGGGCTATCCGGCTCATGGTGCTCCTGCGGTGGGCCGCCGTTCGGCACGACATGGTGGTGCCCAAACCGTCCCGGGTATGACCCGTCTACCGCTGGCGGATCGCAACCGACGTCGAGGCTGGACGACATGTCCGACCGGATCGGATCGGTGACCATGCGCCGGATTGGCTCTCCCGGAGCCCGCCCACTTCTGATGAAAGAGGGCGGCGAGAACGGCTGCCTCGTGGCGTAACCGGATGGCGTCGTCATGTCGACCCAGCTGATCGTAGCGAGCTGCTGCCGCCTCCCGGTCCGCCACTCCGCTTTCCACGACGCTCCGATATCGGCTTCGGAGAGCTCACGCCGCGCAACGTTCCCGGCGCCATGACCTGTCACCGCGCCAGCGATGGGTCCGTCGCCGGATCCCGATTGACGAGACACGTCCCCGGCTTCGGCGTTGTCGATCGCTCCCAGCGCTGTGCGGAGCGCGGCTGTGCACGACGTCGCAAGTTTTCATAGCCGCGGTCAGCGTCCGACGAAGCTCGTCTCTCAACGACCCTTGGCCGGATGTCCGCTCCATAATCTGAGTATTGCTCTCGGTGGAGGGCCTGCCTGCGTATGGCTGGCACCGTCGCGTGGAAAGGGACAACGAGGTCACCTCCTGGCCGGCGCCGCCGAGTGGCCAAGGGCGTGTCCGTACCATAAATTTCGGTGGATTCGTGGCGTGGTGATTCTTTCGGTTCCGAGTCAGCATCCTTGGGCACGCCTTCGAGACACGCCGAGAGCCTGACCTCCGGGGGCAAGTCGTGAGAAAGCGCTCAAGCATGCCAATGCTCGATTGTCGGCACGGGGCTGGCTTCGCTCTGGCACTCTGCGCCTTGTTGGTCATTTCCATCGGGCGGGTCGCCGCAGCCGAAAAGTCCTCGATCAGTCCCTACTTCGGTGCTTCGTTTACGATCAACGAGAACAGCTACGCATTTGGCCAGGCGGCTTCGTGGACGGGTGATGGCAAAGTCCTCTCGGGACAACTCGACAGTGCTGGAGTGAGCCAGATCTATCGCGGGAACCTCAATGGAAGCGATCAGCAGTGCTTGACGTGCGACAGGGTCGAAGGTCCGAGCGCCTTCCCGCAAGAGCGGCCCCGGGGCGGCTGGATCCTGTTCGAGTCCTACGGTCAGCAGGCCGTGCACACCGGCGCTCCCGGCTTCGGCGGCTATGGCGGCGATCTCTACGTCCTGCATGAAGATGGTTCGGACCCTTACCGGCTGACGACGAACTCCGATCCCAATGGCGGCGCGGCTTATACGTCGTCGAGCGGGATCCCCTACGACAACTTCCACGCCTACTGGTCCCCTGATGGAAAGCAGATCGTCTGGACGCACACCGAAGCCAATTCGCTCTCCGAAGGCGGTCAGACCTGGGAGATGCTGATCGGTGACTTCACAGTCAAGAACGGGGTGCCGTCACTACAGAACGTCAGCGTCGTCGGCAAGCCCTATGGCGCCTATGAGACCCAACCCTGGGCTCCCGACGGCAGTGGGTTCCTGTTTTCTGCAGCCGGCGGACTCAGATCGCCGTATCAATCAACCCCTCCGGGCTGGGGACATATGCAGCTCTATTTCATGCGCCTCTACGGACGAGGTGCCTCGCCCATGCACCCGCGTGTGACGAAGATCAGCGACGACACGCCCGCCTACAACGAGCAGGCGATCTTCACGCCGGACATGAAGACAGTGGTCATGATGTCCAACCGGAGCAATCCCCAGTACTCCTGGTACGACCTGATCGTCTCCGCGGCAATGCGAACGGGCTTCGACGCTCCGAATACGGGCTCGACACAGACGCTCCAGTTCCTCTCGGATTTCGTCGGCTCGGACTTCAATTCCAATCTCTATGCGGTCGATGTCAGCACCAAGGCGATCAGGCAACTCACCGACTTCCCCAACGGCGTGGTTCCGGAGTTCTACTGGAATCCGGACTACACGAAGATCATCATTGGAGTGCAAACGAAGGGAGTGAACGACGTCGACCTGCCGACCTGGATCGGTCAGTTCGAGGGGATCAGCAACAGTGAGCGGCAAGTTCCGACGCACGTCCCGGCACTCGGACTCGAGGGCACGCCGGTGAACATGGCTCGGGTCGGCTCGCAGGCTCAGGCCATCCGCGACCCGGGGCCAACAGACAATGTCTCAGTCCCGGTTCCGCTCCCCCCGGGCAGCCGCGCCGCGGCCCAGCCCCATGCGACTGTGCGAAGCGGTACCTCGACCATTCCGACAGTCGTCGCGACGTACCTCGGAGTGTGGCTCAGCGACCTCACCGCGCTCTCCCGCCTGTCGGGGCAATCGATCTCGACGCCGCCGCTGTTGGGTGCGGTCGGTCAATTCGGCTAGAGACCGAGACCTCAGCCAGTTCGTCCAAGTTCCCTCTGGAGTGAGCTCGATCGCATCAAGTGCCACCCGACGAGCGTGAACAATCGGCAGTCGGGCGCGTCACGCGGAATGGATCCGCCCGGGGATCGTTCCGACGCCGCGTTCTGCGGATAGATTCCGGTCGTTCCCGCGTGACCGAGAAAGGCGATCCGATGTCCATACGGACCCTCCCAGTACGCGAGGTGCTCCGTGGACGTGGGATCAGCTGGGTAGACGTCGTCGTCGGCGCCGGGGTCATTGGGGTCCTCTACACGGTCGTCCGGCTCGGTCAGTCGATGTCCGTCAACTTCACTCCCGGTCGCACCCCCGTGGTGATCTCGACGGACATCTCCAATGTCCCGTACTACGCGGCGCGGTCGCTGTTGCGTATGTTCATCGCTCTCGGCCTGTCGACGATCTTCACTCTGGTCTACGGCACGGCGGCCGCGCGGCTGCGCCGCGCCGAGAAGGTCCTCGTTCCGATCCTCGACGTCCTGCAATCCATACCAATCCTGGTCTTCCTCCCCATTGCTCTGACATTCTTCATCAAGGTCTTCCCGAACAACCTGCTGGGACTCGAATTGGCCTTGATCTTCGTCATCTTCACCTCGCAGGCGTGGAACATGACCTTCAGCTTCTACCACTCGCTCATCTCCCAACCCACCGAGCTGGACGAGGCGGCACGGATGTACAGGTTGACCAAGTGGCAGCGCTTCTGGAAGCTCGACGTGCCCAGCTCAATGATCGGATTGGTCTGGAACATGATGATGTCGATGGGGGGAGGATGGTTCTTCCTCACGGCCTCGGAGGCGGTCACCGTCTTCATCAAGGGACAGGGCATCTCGGAGAGCCTGCCGGGCATGGGGAGCTACATGGCGGCCGCTGTGGCCCACGGCTCGTACGTGCAAGTCACCATCGCCATCGTGGTGATGGTGATCCTTGTGGTCGGCACCAATTTCTTCGTCTTCCGGCCCCTGGTCGCCTGGTCGGACAAGTTCCGTCTTGAGACCTCAGAGTCGGCTGACAAACCGAAGAGCGTGGTGCTCGATATCCTGCAGCGCTCATCGGTGCCGAAGATCGCCGGTCGGCTGGGCCGCCCGGTGGGACGGACCCTCGACCGGATCACCCGCCCGTTCGGGCTGGCCGAGTACCCGCTCCGCACGGATCCCCGTAAGCGTCAGGTCGGCGACGTCATCTTCTGGTCGGTGATCTTCGCTGCCGCGGCATCCGTTGCCGTCATCGGGCTCATCTACCTCAACTCCCATCTGGGCTTCGCCCACTTTCCCAAGCTGATCGGGCTGGGCTTGGCGACCTTCGCCCGAGTGGTCGTCCTCTTGTGCATCTCGACGCTGATCTGGGTGCCCGTAGGCGTGAAGATCGGCATGAGCCCGAAGCTGTCTCGTTTCGCGGAGCCGGTGGTCCAGGTCCTGGCCAGCTTCCCGGCCATCCTCCTCTTTCCGTTTGCCACCCTCATCTTCATCGACCTCGGGATATCCCTCGACTATGGGGCCATCCTTCTCATGATGCTCGGCGCGCAGTGGTACATCCTCTTCAATGTCATCGCCGGCGCGAGCCCCATCCCCAACGACCTCCGCGAGATGATGGTGACGATGCGCCTCACCCGGGGCCAGCGATGGCGTCAGGTCATCCTGCCGGCCATCTTCCCGGCCTACGTGACCGGGGGGATCACTGCCGCTGGGGGAGCCTGGAACGCGTCGATCGTGGCCGAGCTCGTCAGCTGGCACCACCACACCCTCCATGCGTACGGGCTTGGCGACGACATCGCCACGGCCTCCATACAGGGCAAGTTCGCCCTCCTCATCGCCGGAGGCATCATGATGAGCGCATTCGTCGTATTGGCCAACCGGCTGTTCTGGCGCCGCCTCTATGCGCTGGCCGAGAGCCGCTTCACCTTGTGATCACCTCGACGTTGACGTGGTCCGTATGGGTGAGCCAGGGTGGCCTCCCGTGGCGACGACATCTCACCTGAACCCCGGCCCGTTCCGGCGCCGATCCGGCGACCATCATCGAGGTGTCGCACGTCACCAAGTCGTTCGTCTCACCTGATGGCAGCCCGCTTCCGGTGCTCGACGACATCTCGCTCGAGCTGCGCGAAGGCGAGATCGTGGCCCTGCTCGGACGCTCCGGCTCCGGGAAGAGCACACTCCTGCGCTGCATCGCCGGGCTGATCGCGCCGACTTCCGGGGAGGTCAGCTACCGCGGCCGGACCCTCAATGGCGCCAATCCTGGAGTCGCCATGGTGTTCCAGAGCTTCGCTCTGCTGCCCTGGCTGACGGTCCGTCAGAACGTGGAGCTCGGATTAGAGGCCCTTGGCATCGAGGCGCGGCGAGCGACGCGACCGTGCCGAGCGGGCGATTGACACGATCGGTCTGGACGGTTTCGAGTCCGCCTATCCGAAGGAGCTGTCCGGCGGAATGCGGCAGCGCGTGGGGTTTGCCCGTGCACTGGTCGTCGAGCCAGACGCTCTCTTGATGGACGAGCCGTTCTCGGCACTCGACGTGCTGACCGCACAGAACCTCCGGGCCGAGTTGCTCCGACTGTGGCAGCAGAGGGACTTCCCGACGAAGGCGATGTTGATCGTCACGCACAACATCGAAGAGGCGGTGATCCTGGCTGACAGGATCTTCGTTCTGGGAGCAAATCCCGGTCGTATCCGGACCGAGATCACCTGTGGGTTCCCGCAGCCGCGCAACCGCCACGACGAGAGCTTCGAGGCTCTGGTCGACCAGATCTACGGGCTGATGACCGGTCGGGACACGAGGCCGCCCGCTCACATCTGGACCCAGGTAGCGCCGGGGGAGGGGTCCCCCATCGACACGCCGTTGCCCCAGGCCAGCGTCGGAGGCATGGCAGGACTCCTCGAGATCCTTGTTGCACTCGGCGGTCGTGAGGACCTGCCAAAGCTTGCCCATGATTTGACGTTCGAGGTCGACGACCTGCTCCCGCTGGTCGATGCCGCACAGGTCCTCGGACTGGCCGAAGTGGACGATGCGGACCTTCAGGTCACCGACGACGGTCGGACGTTCGTAGCTGCCGACATCCTCGAGTCGAAGCAGATCTTTGCTCGGCGGGCCCGCGAGCGGGCACCACTGGTTCGGGCAATCTTCAACGCGCTCAGCACGACCGAGGACGGGAATCTGGGCGAGGGATTCTTCCTCGATTTGCTGCGCCGGGGATTCTCGGAGGACGAGGCCCGGCAGCAGCTCAGGATCGCAATCGACTGGGGCCGTTATAGCGAGCTCTTCGACTTCGACGCGAACACCGGGCAGCTCGCACTCGACCACACCCCGGCTCAGGCTGGCACCTGACAGCCGCCCGACCAGATTCTCGCGTCAGCCGTCCGGGTTACGTTCTCTCATTTCCCCAACGACCAGGGTTTCAGTCATAGGTGGAAACCGATCAGCGTCAAGTGGTATTCACACGGGGAAGACTGCGAGGAGGTGGTTCCATGGACTTCGACCTGTTGGACCTGTACGAGCGTACGAGCGTGTGGACGGGGACAAAGGTCCGCGGTGCGGTCGCTCAGCTCGATGCTCCAACGACATGCGAACCGTGGAACGTTCGAACGCTCTTGAACCACATGCTTCAAATCCAGAGGTACTTCGTGGGGGTTGCATGGGGTGAGGACATCACGCTTTCACTTTCGGAAGACCCGCCAGATCTTCTCAGCGACGATCCGTGCTCGGACTTTGATCAGGCCCGCGCCGACACGCTTCGCACCTTTGGACAGCCAGGCGTCATGGAGAAGACGGGGACAATTCTCGGGAACGTATTTGGCGACCAGCTGATCCACGGGTGGGACTTGGCGGTCTCCACAGGACAAGACCCAACGATGCCCGACGGTCTACCTGAAGCGGCGTATGCACTGACTCATGGCCTCTGGCCCGAAGAGCAGCGCAAAGGTGTGCTCAAGCCTGAGATACGCATCGCTGCGGACTCGTCCGCCCAGGACAAGCTCCTTGCCTACTCGGGCCGTGAACCATCGCGACGGGTGTGAGATCGACGCTGGGACAGGTGTCTCTCACGGGTTCACCGGGGCACCCTAAGTCCCGTCTCGCGAGGATCTCAATTTGAAATCGTGATGGAGACGCCAGAGCTCGTCCCGCTGACCCCGCCGGCGTAGGAGGCGACGCTGGTGAGGGTGTAGCTGCCGTTCGGCACACTGGTTGAGTTGAAGCCCGCCAGCCACCCGACGTAGGTCGGGGTCCCCGTGGCTATGACATCGTTGGTCAGGGTTACACCGTTGAGCTCGTAGACGACTTTGGTGACGCCGGGTGAGGCACCTGCATCGAGCCATTGGCCGCCCGTCACAGTGGCACCGTTCGCCGGCAATCCGATCGTCGTCGACGGTGGAGGGTTGTTCACGGTGACCGTGACGCCCGTGCTCACGCTGACATTGCTTGCTACGTCGGTGGCAACGCTTTGGAGCGTGTAGGAGCCGTTGGGCACGGTGGTGGTGTCCCACTCGGCCAGCCACCCGATGAGGGTCGGCGCGGCGGTGGCGATCACTACCTGGTTGAGCGTTCCCCCAGTGAGCTCGAACTGGACCTTGGTGACCCCCGGTCCGTCACCCGCGGCAGCGTCGAGCCATTGACTCCCTGAAGGCGCAGATCCCGCCGAGGGGAGCAGGACCCGCGTGAAGTACAGCGTCGTCGGGCTCACGTACACCTCGAAGGTCCCCGTCGCAACGTCGCCCGCGCCGTCGAGGACCTGGCAAATGACGGTGTTCGTCGAGAAGAGCGGGAAGGTGGACCCCGACGTGGGTGTGCAGTTGCCCGGCGTCGCCCCGGGGAGACCCGCGGGTGTGGACCAGGTCGCCACCGCGCCGGCCGGGCTGGTCGCCGTCACGCTCTGGTTCGGCGGAACGAGGATGGTGCCGGTCAGGTTGGCGCCGGTCAAGGTCGCTGTACTCGGTGACGCCAGCGAAGGAGATTGTGTACGAAAAGGTTGCACCCGTGAGGATCGCCCCGGTCAGATTGGCGTTCGTGAGGTCGCCACCGATGTTGGAGTTGGTCAGGTTGGCCCCGCCGAGATTGGCCCCCGTGAAGGCGGCCAGGCCGACACTGGTTTGCGCGAGGTTGGCTCCCGCCAGATCGGCATCGGTCAAATCGGCCCCCGCGGCTTGAACAAACGGTTCAGGTTGGCAGAAACAGACCGCGTCATAGAGGGTCGCACCTGACAGGTTGGCGTCCGTCAGGTTTGTATTGGTGAGCTTGGCGGCAGTGCAGGGCGGCATGACGGGGCTCGGTGTAGGGCAAACCACGAATGCCGACCCCGCCAGGTTCGCATACGAGAGGTTGAGGCCAGAAAGGTTCGCCGCCAGGTTTGTGGCGTTGGGACAGTTGGTGAAGTGCGTCGGGGTGGGGTTCGAGACGATGGTGCAGCCGTTGACAACGATGTCGGCAGCAGCCGGCGATGGCGCCGCCGTCGCCAGGATGGGGGTCACTAGTCCGAGTGCCAGGGCCAGAACTGCGCCCGCTCTACGCACAAGACGGCCAACCATGACTACTCTCCGATCCTCGAGGCTCCGGCACATAGTAAGCCGGTCGTGTGCGCTCCGCCCGGGCGAAGGCGCGAAGGTTTCATAGCTATCCCGACATGGCCTCACGGCCCTTCCACCGGCGATCGGGGATACCCTTCTCACCTCAATCGGGGCTGTGCGATACCAAACCGCGAGGCCGGCGACTCGGCGAATCGGGAGAGGTCTGGGCGTCCAGGAGCGCCTTTGGACCCACCGCAAGTACTCGAACCAGGGGGTCCTGCCCAATAGCGCAGCGCACCTTCGCGAGCGGTCATAGCTTGGCCCAGGTGCGGACGCGACCACACGACCTCGACGACGATGCCGTGACCAGATCGTTGGCCGATGGTTGGGGCGTCGACGTGGGGTCCATGTCGTATGTGCCCGAGGGCGGTGGTAGCCACCATTGGAAGGCCATCGACTCGTCCGGCGGAGCCTTCTTCGTACGAGTCGACGATCTTGACGACAAGGACTGGCTCGGCGACACCAGGGACGCCGTGTTCGAGGGATTAGGCCGAGCTCTTGACACCGCGGGGGCGCTTCGGACCGATGCCCACCTGGCCTTCGTCGTCGCACCTTTGCTCGCCGCGGACGGTACCCTCGGCCGCCGCCTCACACCTCGCTACGCAATCTCTGTGTACCCGTACTTGGCTGGCGTGTCATATCCGTTCGGACCATACACGGATGATGATGTGCGCTCCGCGGCCATGGAGATGGTAATTGCGGTTCACAGCTCCGCTCCGATCGTCGCGGACCTCGCGCCGTCGCACGTACCGAGGATCGGGCGCCGCGGGCACCTCGACGCGTTCTCCTCGAGCCCGACCAACCGTGGGATGCCGGGCCCTTTGGCGGCCCAGCTCACGACCTCCTCGCGCCGCACGCCGCCACGCTCGCTGAGGTGGTGCGGGCCTATGACGATTTGGTCGAAGCCACTTCAGGTGCAAGGTCCGCGACCGTGGTCACCCATGGAGAGCCCCACCCGGCCAACGTCATGTCGGTATCCGACACCCTTGTGCTCATTGACTGGGACACGGTGGCCCTCGCAGCGCCAGAGCGCGATCTGTGGATGGTGGCAACCCAAGGCGATGACCCTTTCGGCCGCTATGAGGATGTAACGGGCCACCAGGTCGATCCGGCGACCATGAGTCTCTACCGCCTTCGCTGGTACCTCGACGACATTGCCAGCGCGGTTCAGCTCTTCAGCTCCCCGCACGAGCTGACGGCTGATACACAACGCTGGTCCGCAGATCTGGCTTCACGGGTCGAGTCCTTAGCCTCATGGCGGCAGGCGCTCGTGTGAGATCGCGACGTAAGTGGGAGCACACCTCGAGACGGCGTACCGGGATATTTTGCTGGCCGGCAATTTGATGGTCTAGGGCAATGAGAAGGAGGTGCCGAGTGGCCTGGTTCCGAACTCGATGCGTCACACCATCAAGCTCGTCGGTGTCGCGCTCTTGATCGGCACGGTTGTGCCACGACTGGTCCAGGTCAACCAAAGAGGTACCTCCACGCTGTTGCTGCGCACTCCCTCCGGGCGATCAGATTGCTGAACTCATCCTCGCTCCGCTCTACGACATCCGTGGCATCACCGAGTCGTTCCGCCGTTGGTCGCGACCAGCTGGTAGTCGATGAACACGACCGGCCCGCCCACCAGTTCGGGCTGGTAGACGGACTCGAACCGCCTCACCGCCTCTGACTGCCCGTGTTGCTCGTGAGCCTTCTCGTCCTCGAAGGTGAACAGATGGACGAACTTCGACGCGTCCTCCTCCGCCTGCCAGGACACGTAGAACCAGGTACCGGGCTCGTGGTCGCGCACATAGTTGACGAACTCGACGATGGCCGTCTTGACCTTATCCACTGCCTCGGGCTTCACCTGATAGTGGGCAGTCTGGTAGATCGGCACTACTTCCTCCTATTCTCAAACATTCAACAAGTCGGTTGAGTATATCTACAGGAAGGATCGTTATACAAGGTGGTTGAAAATCAGATCCTCGATCGGACGTTCGCTGCACTGGCCGACCCCACCCGCCGGGCGCTGATGGTCGCGCTACGGGCGGGCGACGCGGCGATCACCGACCTGGCCCGACCCCTGCCAATGACCTTTGCTGGGGTGTCCCGCCACGTCGGCGTGCTCGAGGCGGCTGGCCTCGTCCGTCGGGAGATCCGAGGCCGAGAGCACTGGGTGTCGGTTCAGTCCGAGGCTCTAGGGAAGGCCGAGCGTTGGCTCAGCGAGCAGACCACCTTCTGGTCGAAACGGGCCGATGCCCTCGCCGACCGGCTCGAGCGGAAGAAGAGGCGGTGACCGAGGCACGGGCCGCGCTGGTCGAGCGGCTGCTGCCGGCGTCGCCCGTCGTGGTCTACGACGAGTGGCTCGATCCCGACGCCCTGTCCGACTGGATGTGCCCCCGGCCAGCGCAGGCCACGAACATCGAGCTGGACCCGACGATCGGCGGCCGGCTCCGGATCGACATTGATGAAGAAGGAGTCCGGTTCGTCGTGACGGGCAGGTATGTCGAACTCGACCGACCCCGGCGGCTCAGCTTCACGTGGAGCTGTTCGACCTGGCCCGATCCGAGCGTAGAAAGCCTCGTCACCGTGACTCTCGAGCCGCGCGGCGATAACGAGACTTTGATGACGATTCACCACACCTTGCTACCGCCGGGCCTGATCGACCAGCACCAGTCCGGGTGGGTCCGCATCGCCGAGCAGCTTGCGGCCGAGCTGGCCACGGGCAGGTGATCAGCTCGGCACTAATCCCGTAACTTCCCGTGCACGCTGGTGCGAGAGCGGCCAATCGGACTCACTGCTAACCAGCCGCAAGCGGTCCACCACGTGCTTCGCGATCCATTGTCAAGGTTCTGACCTGGAGCGCAATCCAGTCCGTTCGCCTGCGTCCAAAGGGTTCCGTCCGTGTTTACGGACTGGATTATGGACACGAAACATGACCGAGCGCAACGACCGTGCGAGTCTTACAACCTGTTCATAAGGTGGACGCCGTCCGGCAAGAGCCTGAGTGCCCGATCTTCGTATTCCCGAGACCGCGTGGCTCCCGAAAAACCGGCCGTGGACGAGTCGGGCAAGAGCGGAAGGCGAGACGCCGCTGGCTCTGCCACCGCGCGGGCCCAGCCTTCGTTCGTTCGGCATAGGCGTTCTGCAACCGTGGCAAGCATCACGTCCTTGACCGGTTCTATCTGGAAGTGTGGGCTCCGAAACTCCTGAACGGACATGACCAAGAGATCCATGTCGGAATCGGCCACGACGGTGGCTACTCGATTTTGACCGGAGAGAAGGGCCAGCTCCCCGAAGAACGAACCCGGCCCAAGTCGGTCGAGCTCCACTCCGTGGCACCACACCGTCGCCGTTCCATTCATCACGATGAAGAATTCGTAGCCCGGGTGGTGGGCAAACGTGAGGACGCGGCCCGCTTCGACGTGGAGGTCGCCAGTCAACGAATCGATCCGACTAAGGTCACGTATCGAACAGGCGGAGAACAGCGGAAACGTCTTGAGTGTCCGAACACGCGTCATGTTGCAGCATCTTCTGATCATGGCCGGTGCTCCTCTGTGATCCACGGGATCGGGCCAGTCCCGATCCCCGTGACACCACCCTGAGGGAAGGAGATCCAAGGACCGTCCAATCAGCATCCAAGAGAGAACGGATGGGCGAGCGGAACCTCCGGCTCACTGCGCTTGCTCGGTTAAGCCCGAACAGTGGTCGGAGCCCTGGGGGCCTCATGCGTCGAGCAGTTCCCCTGTCCTGAACTGGGGCGCTGGCCTCGGAGTCGGTTGTCCGGACGGCCGCGAACTGGGCGGGCAACAGCTATTGTGCCGTCACTGGCCCGCGGCCGAGGAGCAGTGCACAACCGTGATCGTGTTCGGAATTTTGGGCGCACTCGAGGTTGGCGCGGACGCGGGCCAGGTTCAGATCAATGGCTTTCGCCGCCGAGCACTGCTGGTGCGGATGTTGGTGTCGAGCAATCAGGTGGTGTCTGCCGACCTCCTGGCTGAAGATCTTTGGGACTCGAAACCTCCGCCCGGAGCCCGTTCGACCTTGTCAAGCCACATTTCTCTCCTGCGCCGTGCGCTCGGACCCGACCGAATCGTCAGTCTTGGCGGTGGCTACTCGGTGGTCGTGGAAGCAGGTGAACTGGACGTCTCCACGTTCGAGCAGGCAGCATCCTCCGGACAAGATGCCCTGCGCCGAGGAGAATGGCGCCGTGCTCTGGACATCCAGCAAGGTGCCCTAGACCTGTGGCGAGGTCCGGCACTCATGGATGTTGCCGGGGCGGCATGGGCGACGCCGGAGATCGTCCGCCTGGAGAACCTGCGACTGGCGACGACGGAAGCATGCCTCGATGCCCGCCTGGCCATCGGCGACTATGCGAACGTAGTCGCGTTGAGCGAAGCCGCGGTATCCGAGCACCCACTCCGGGAGCGATTCTGGGCACAGCTGATGGTGGCCCTCTATCGCTCAGGCAGGCAGGCTGAGGCGCTCCGCGCTTTCCAGCGCCTGCGTGACTATCTCGTTGACGCAGTAGGGATCGAGCCGTCGGCAGAGCTTGTGGCGCTTGAGGACGCGATACTCAACCAAAGGGACGAGCTGGATTGGCTTCCGGCCGGCCTGCAGATCACGCCTGTCGAGACGCCCTCGTTCTTCCCGTCGCCAGCCCAAATCTGTGCAGATCTGCCCACCGAGGTTTCGGAGCTCCTTGGTCGAGATGAATTTGATCGCTGACACCATCGGAGCTGTCCGCGAACACCGTTTGGTCACACTGTGGGGTGCGGGCGGAATCGGAAAGTCGAGTCTCGCGATTCGGATCGCCCGAACGGGCAGCGAATTCGACGATGGTGTCCGATTCATCGATCTGTCCGTCCTCGACGGCAGCGATCGAGTGGGGGAAGCGGTGCTCACAGCTCTCCACGCCACTGCGAGTGAGGGCGAATCGACCTACGAGGCTGTCGTGCGATTCCTTCGTCCGGCCCGGCTCCTTTTGGTCTTGGACAACTGTGAGCACCTGGTGGCGGAAATTCGTGAGCTCGTTGCTCGCGTCCTGAACAGTTGCCCCTGGTCCATATTCTGGCGACGTCTCGCGAATCCTTGGCACTTCCCGGCGAGCGGCGAATGGCCGTGCCTCCGCTCGAAGTCCCCGACCGGAGCAACGCTGACCTAGAACAGCTGAAACTCAATCCCTGCGTTCGCCTCTTCTGGAACCGAGCTCGGCTGGCAGATCGTACCTTTTCGCTCGACCGTGAGAGTGCGACCTCGATTGGAGAGATCTGCCGTCGCATGAATGGCTTACCGTTCGGCATTGAGCTCGTAGCGGCACGGCTCGATGTCGAATCGCTGAGCGAGTTGGCATCGGCAACGACGGACCTTCTGCAGCGGCTCGAGAACGAACTTGGGGATAGACACCAGCCGAGTGTTCTGGGATCGATCAGGTGGTCATTCGATCTCCTCTCCGAGCTCGAGCGCCGGATGTTTCAGGCACTTGCAGTGTTCGCCGGGTCATTCAGCCGGGACATGGCGCTCAGGATCGCTCAGGCGGGAGAGGGGAGCGATCGAGCGTTCGACCGGCTGGTGAGGACGAGCATGGTTGTCCGCACAAGCCAGGACTCGACCAGGTTTCGTCTCTTTCGCCATGCCAAGAAGTTCGCACAAGAGCTCATGAGTCACGACGAATGGGAGACTCTGCGGCAACGCCACGCTGCATTGCTGGTCGAACGTGCGCAGCAAATCGCACCACTGGTGCAAACAGACGAAGAGGAGCGATCATCGGAGGTCCTCCTCGCCGACTTCCCCGATTCCCGCCAGGCCGTCGAGTATCTGATGGAGCGCGACCTTGTCGAAGAGGCCGCGACTCTCGTCGTGGCGCTCTTTCAGTTTTGTCTGCTCCACATGATCTCGGAGGTCTATGGATGGGCATCAAAGTTGGTGAACGCCCTCGACCAGCACTCGCCTCTATTGGCGGAAGTATGTGGGGCGGCCGCCCTCGGATATTGGTATGAGGGTGACACCGACCGAGCGATAGAGCTCGGCGAGCGAGCGTTTCGTTCGGTAGACTTTGCCAGGCAGCCTTTCACGTTCTGGGCTCATCTGGCACTCATCGACGCCTATGGCTACGCGGGGCGGGCAGCCGACGGGTTCGAACATCTTCGGGACTTCGTAGCCGAGACCAAAGCCTCCGGCGATCCGTATTGGCAAATCGCCGGCTTGTGCTTCGAAGCGATCAGCTACTGGCTGTTTGACCAGACCAAGTCCGCCAGCGAACGGATCGACGAGGCGATAGTGCTGGCTCGACGGCTCAACAACCCCGACTGCACGCAGCTCACGCTCTATTGCCTTGGTCAATTCCTCTTGGACGAAGATCCGGAGGCAGCGAGCGAAGCGTTCGAGAAAGCGATCGACGCAACTCGGAGGGTGGGCAGTCGTTGGAATCTCAGCGTGAATCTTCTGGCGCTGGCGAGAGCGCGAAGGAAGCTGGAGGACATCGCAGGTGCTGCGCGCGCATTGCTCGAGGTACTGGAGCTGCTGGGTGGTTCTGGCAACCGCTCACAGCTAGCGGAGACGTATCTCGAATCAGCGTACGTCCTGGCTCGACACGGAGACGTTGAATTGGCATATCTCGCCTACCGATGCAGGATCGGACTTCCGGAGATGACGAGGCCGTACAAGGACGCAAAAGCCAACATGGAATTCGGTCAGATGCTTGAATCCGACGTTGGTCCCGGCAGATCACGCCTGGCAGTCCGGGCCTCTGCCGTCTCGGAGCATGACATGATCATTCAATGCAGGTCGGCTCTCGAGAGCACCGTGACGACCCAACGGTCGGAGCAAACCGACCACCCCCGGAGGCTCGCCGATGTCGTCGTCGAATGTACTGATTTGGTTGCATCCACCGAACTCAATGTGGAGGTGGGCGACGAAAGATACCGGGAGCTCCTCAGTGAGCACACCGATATTGCCAGGCGGCGATTGAATCAGTTCAACGGATCTGAGTTTGCCTTCACTGGGGATGGACTTCTCGTTATGTTTGAGGACGTCGACGATGCGTTGAGATTCGCCCAAGCCGTGCAAGCTGATCTCGATGAGGCAAACGTCAACCATCCCGACTCCTTGTTGCGTGTCCGCATTGGGATGGCGCGCGGCGATGTGATCGAAAGCCACGATACTTTTGTCGGCCAAACCGTCGTCCGAGCTGTTCGAATCTGCGCCGCAGCCGGTGCGGGCCAAGTGCTCGTGGGAGAGGACGTGATGGAAACCGTGGGATCGCGTTCGCGGTGTTCGAATACGTCGATACCGTTCCGCTCAAGGGGTTTGGTGTCAGTGTTCCGCTCTATCGAGCAGTTGCGTGATCGGGTGCCTGTGGTGACAACCCCATCACCCTCCCCAACACGAACGGTCTTGATGACCGGGAAGGGTGGCGTCGGCAAGACGACCCTCTCCGCGGCGGCCGCCGTGACTGCGGCCGATCGCGGTTCGCGAACGCTCCTTGTCTCCACGGACGCTGCCCATTCCTTGTCGGACGTTCTGGGGATGGCCATCGGGCCGACTCCAGCACCCATCGCTGCCAAACTCGACGGATTGCAGATCGACGCTCGGCACGAACTACAACAGTCGTGGTCGACGATCGCTCATTACCTTAAGCGTGTCTTGGGAATGGCAGAGGTTGATCAGTTGCGGTTGGACGAACTCGTCGTGGTTCCAGGCCTCGACCAACTGGTCGCCTTGACGCGGCTCCGAGCACTCGCGGTCAGCGGCGAGTGGGAGGCGATCATCGTGGACTGTGCCCCCAGTGCCGACAGCTTGAGGCTGCTGAGTCTCCCTGAGGTCCTGCAGTGGTACTCGGAACGCCTCTTCGGTCGCGGAGGTGCCTTTGGCAAGTGGGGGCGTCGCCGAATCGAAAGGTCATTCTCTGTCCCACTTCCTGACGCAGCTGTTATGGACTCGATCGAAGAGATGAGCGGGGAGCTTCGGCAGCTCCGCACAGTGCTCACTTCAGAGAAGACCACGGCACGAGTGGTCCTCACCCCAGAGCGGGTGGTCATCTCAGAGGCGCAACGGACCCTGGCGTATCTTGCGCTGTACGGGCACACGGTCGACGCCATCGTGGTGAACCGTGTTCCGAACGGAGAAAGCAGAGCTTCGAAACTACGAATGATCTCCGATTCGTTTGCCGGGTTACCCATACTGAAGGTGCGCCAATGGCCGGACGAGCCAATCGGTCTAACTCAGCTGCGAGATGTGGGGTCGGAGCTGTATCGGGATCTCGACCCACTGGCCAAGTTGGTCGACACGCCTGCGCTGGACATCGCCTCCGACGGGCGCGAATCGGTGCTCCGCCTCCTTGTTCCGGGTGCGAGCAGGGACGAGCTCGACATCGAAATGGAGGGCAACGATTTGATTGTCTCTCTCGGCTCGTACCGCCGATCGGTGAAGCTTCCAGACGGCCTCACCGGTCGGTCGGTTGATCGCGCGGGCCTTCGGGGTCAGTATTTGGAGATCGTGTTCGGGGACCCGACCAAATGACTGATGCCAGCGAGGACGCCATCTGGTCACTGCTACGCGACCGGGCCGAAGATGACCGAAACGCACCAACTGGTGACGTCGCGCCGCCGCGCACCAATCGCGAATCACTGGTCGTGGTGCTCGACGCCGCGCTCGGGCTGTTGTCGGCAACCCGACATCTGGTCGAGGTCACCGAGGACGTCGTGCGGGAGCAACGAGACCGTCTCGCGTCCGAATCCGACCGTCGTTCGCCACGAGACGAGCAATCACAGTCCGTGCAGCGTAGAAAGATCGACTTGAGCTACTGATAGGAGAACTTCTGAACGGAGGTGCGACCACAGATGTGGTGGAAGAAGCGGCAGAACGTTGGTCGGGTCAGCAGGACGGACTCGGTTCTCACGTCGGGTTGGATCAATGAGGTAGCGAACACGTGTGATACCGATTTGCGCGTGCATCGGGTGGCGCTTACCTACTGGCGCTGTGCGCGGGAGCTGGACCGCTACATCAACGAGAGCGAGAGCGTCTGGTCGTGTATCGACGAACAGCGAGAGCTGGCTGTGAGTAACGCGAACTGGTTCAACTTCGCAACGTGGGCGACGGTGACGGTCAATCGGGATCTGGCACTCCGTCGGACACCGTCAGGTGTGGACCACCTTCTCCCTGGAGGGCTTCGCAAGACACTAACGCCGATCATGTTCAGCTTGAGAGCCTCGGACGGCCAGCGGGTCAGCCGCGCCTTATCGTGGGGACAGCGGCTCGTGTTCGTGAGCACAACGCTCATCTTTCTCAGTCGAATTCATCCGGAGACGATTGGATTGCCTCAAACGGATGCGGCGAGGGACAGAAGACGAGACTTGGCCTTCGACCAGGTGTTGCGGCTCGGGAGATGGGGAGATCTGGACTACTTGGACCGAGAGCGCCACCTCACAGTGGTCTGGCAGGCGTTCGGTCACTACGAGCAAGCGGCCAAGTACTCGGCTCAGATACGTCAGCTTCGTAGGGATGAGCCGGGAAGCGCCTTGCTCCCACGTTTGTATGCTCTTCGTGCACGGAGCATCCTGTTCGCGAACCTTACGATTTCAGCCGTAGAGCAGGACATTCTTCACCAGGCAGTTGGCCAAACGATCAACCAGGTGCCCGAGCGGTTTGCGTCAGCGCTCACCGACAGCGCTGCTCGTTGGGGTGAACGGCTTGCTGGTGTTCCTCGCCAGGTGACCGCGCTCGAGGCTCCGTTTCAAATGGAGCCGGTCACCAAGTCGGTGACGGAAGCATGGGCTCGGTTCATGACGAATCAAATCTTGGTCGTCGTTCTTCCGTGCGAGAAGCTCAGACTCGGCAAAGACGTACCACCGAGGTCGGCGATCGCTCCGTTCTTCCCGCCCGACCTCAATGATCTCAATTCACTTCCCATGGTTCCAGCAGCGAGATCCTCCACGCAAGACGCCCGATTTAACGAGAACCTGTGTAACCTCGTCGCCAGCTTCGACCGGTCCCTTGGTGACGGCCGTGGATCGGCGGCTCGAGACTGGCGCCGGTACGACGATCGCTTGAATTTGGATAGTGAACATGATGCGGTCGCGACAGCAGGACCAGAGTCTCTGGTGGTCCCCCTACTCAGTCGAAGACCAAGACAGGATTCTCCGCGGTCTGCTACCGGAGCGTTGCGGGGACCCCAGCAACTACGAGGTCGAAGCACCGGTCGGAGGTCTTCGCTCCACCCGTACCTATGTCGTTCGGAGGTAAGCCCGAGATGCGAACGCTCACCAAGCCCCAAGAGGACTATTTCGACGAGCTGCGAAGGATTGGCGACGAGCCGTTGAAGACTGCGCTCGACGCCCTGGGAACCTTGAGTTACGAGAATTGCGTCGACTATGTGAAACTCGTCTACGAACAAGGTCCGGGCATTGGCCAGAATCTGCTGGGAGACCATATCGAGCACCCCAAGAAGGCGATATACAGGACATGGTGGGATGCCACTGTCGAGATGGGCTGTTCGGTGCTAGCGGATTCCTACGGAGATGCCAACAGTTTTGCCGACCCATCACGACCGTTCGGCGTTGCGCTGCCTTCCTTCCCGATCAGCGAGTTGAGTAGGACACGGTCGCTCTTCCATCAATACGGAAGCGAGATCGGAAGCGCCCTTCTGTTGGCCGCACTCCCACAGGCCTACGCAACAAGCTGGGGAGCGCGCGTTCTTGCTGCAACCGGCCATCTGCAGAACGACAGGCCAGGGGACCTCACCCGGAGGATACGAGCGACGGCTCAGTTCGTCACGTTTGTGCTCGGCCCCAGCGGCTTCGTTGCGGAAGGAGAGCAGAGCAACGGCGCCATTGAGAACGCTTGGGATGCAAGGTCGGCCAACAAGGGACAGGCTTTCCGATCTGTGATGGGCTTGCGGCTACTTCATCAGACCATCCGAACGATTCTCACCGAACATCCGGACCAAGAAGCAGTCGAGGCCGTGCTCGGACCGGAGAATTGGCCACCCGCCTGTCAGCCGTTGAACCAAGAGGACCTACTCGCGACGCAACTTCTCTTCTGTGTCACCGTATTCGAGGTGCTCGAGAAGTTCGGATTGTCATGGAGCGGGGAAGACCAAATTGCGTACCTGACCACTTGGAACATGATCGGACGACTGATCGGGATCGTTGCATGGGATCCGGGGCACTGGCCCCAGCTCGAGGAATGGCCCGAGCTGAACCCTAAATCGGTCGACGGAGCTCGTCGGTTACTCGAACTGCTCAGAATTTCGACAATGGAAGCCCGTACCGCCCTTCGTCGCGGAGACGGCCGTTCCAGTCGATTCATCGGTTCCGCTCGACGACGTATGGAATTCGCTTCGGCCGGGTCGACGATTGACCAGGGCACTTCTCGACGAGCTCGCGAGTGCGATGGGAACTCACACCCAGTCATGGCCTCTAGCCACTATGCGCGAGCTAGCCCCGCACGTGGTGAGAGATCGCCTTGGACTTGGGGCCAGCGGACTCTGCATGTCGCTTCTCGATATTTTGCCTCAGCGAACAACAACCATCGCCTGGTTCACGAAGATCAGGGTACCCAATGTAGCCAAGGCCGCAACACTTCGATTCATGGCGAATACCGTGACTCGGGATGCCGTTGTGTCGTTCGTGCGCTCGACAGACCCACCGCCTTTTGTTCTTCCCGGCCTGGAGGACTGGTCTGCAAACTTACCCGGAGTGGGTCAGAGGAGCAGGAGCAGCGTCCTTTGATCCGATTGCGACCCCCGCGTCCGTCCTGAGGCGATGACATCCGAGGGACACTCGGCTCCCAATCCGTTCACAGGTACAGACCGGTCGCAGGTCTTGAGATCCCCTTTCCGTGGAGGTATCGCGTAAGCAGCTGCGATTCCGTAGAAGCGCAGGAGATTCGACCCCGAGTTCGGCGACGGTGCTCATACGGGTCGTCCGGGAGACGGGCAAGTCGGTCCGCGTAGCAGGAGCAAGGGTTCGAATTCGGATGGCGAACCGACACGCAACCGGTTGGTGGCTCACGGTCGAAGGTGATGGGCGTCTTCCTCTCCGACGCCTCGGCTCCGCCGGCCTTGACTGCTCTGCGCCTCAATGCTCCGGAGATTCGCGAAGCCGAGTAATGATCGGCCTAGGGACTGAGAAGGAGGGCCCGATCTCGGACTGCGAGTGGGTGCTGGCGCGGCGAGATGGGCGATCGGAACTGAGTTCCGAAGCGTCCAGCTGGTTTGGGAGCGTCCAGGGGGCGAGGTCGGGCTACCGATCGGGGATTCGACGGTGTCCCGGACCGCCAGATCTGGATCCGAGGTTCGCGTAGGCTTGTCGCCCATAGGATTTGGCGAGCGAATTTATGGACAAGAATCCGGACGTCGCACGCGAAAGCCTTGGGAGAGGTGCGAGAGCGGCCGAATCGGACTCACTGCTAATGAGTTGACCTGGGTAACCGGGTCCGAGGGTTCAAATCCCTCCCTCTCCGCTCGGGTGTCGGCACCCGGTGCCCGGCAACCTGAAGTCCGCCCGCCTCGGCGGGCGTGCCGTACCGTCACTCCGGCGGACCGGCCTGGTGTGAGGAGTGTGTGCAAAGACGTGGGCCTCTACTGGCTGCAGACCCTGGGGTGCCCCAAGAATCGGGTGGATTCCGACAAGCTCGAGGGCTACCTCGATGCGCAGGGCTACAGCCGCGCCTCGGACCCCCGAGATGCCGAGCTCGTCGTTGTGAACACTTGTGCGTTCATAGAGGCGGCACGCCAGGAGTCGATCGAGGCGATCCTCGATCTGGCTGACAGCCGCGCCGCCGGTTCACGACTCGTCGTGACCGGCTGCATGGCCGAGCGCTACGGGGATGAGCTGCGCGCAGCTCTACCTGAGGTCGACCTCGTCGCCGGCTTTGGTCGCGATCTGACCGCGACGTCCCCACTTCGAGGCGCCCCCACTCCGGTCGCCGTTTCCATTGGCCCGGGCCGGCCCGGTGCCGAGCCGTCACCGGGCGCTGCCGCCCACGATTTCGATCTTCTGCAGTTGCCACGCCCGACCGCCCGCGCTCCCTGGGCCTACGTGAAGGTGGCCGAGGGGTGCGACCGGATCTGCGGGTTCTGCGCCATCCCGTCGTTCCGGGGCAAGCAGCGGTCACGGTCCCCCGAGGAGATCCTGGCCGAGGTCGACGCGCTCAACACGCCGGCCGACGGTGCCCCCCCACTGCGCGAGATCGTCCTCGTCGCCCAGGACCTTGCCTCGTACGGCCGCGACCGTACGGGCCCAGGCCGCGGCGCCCGCATCGCCAACGGTCCCTCGCCGATAGCGGCCCTCACCCGCGCCGTCTCGATGCGGGTCGAGCGCACCCGTCTCCTCTACCTCTACCCCTCCGGCCTCACCGACGAGCTGATCGAGACGATCCTGCACACAGGCGTGCCCTACTTCGACCTCTCGCTCCAGCACGTCGCGCGCCCGTTGCTCGCCCGCATGCGCCGCTGGGGTGACGGCGAGCGCTTCCTGCGCCGCATCGCCGACATCAGGGCCGCCGATCCCGATGCGACCTTCCGGTCCTCCTTCATCCTCGGCTACCCCGGCGAGACCGAGCGGGACCACGACCTGCTCCTCCATTTCCTGGAGGACGCGCAGCTCGATTGGGCCGGCTTCTTCCCGTTCTCCAACGAGGACGGGACGCACGCCGCCGCACTCGCCGACCAGATCCCGCCCGGGCTCGCGCTCGAGCGCCTGCGCGAGTGCGCCGAGCTCCAGGACGCCATCACCGCGGCCAAGCGGGACAATCTCATCGGGGCCGTTCGCCCTGTCCTCGTCGACGCTCCTGGCCGGGGCCGCACGCCGCACGAGGCGCCGGAGATCGACGGCATCGTCCATCTGCCCTCCGCTCTCCCGGTGGGCAGCCTCGTCGAGGTGCGTATCACCGGTGCCGAGGGCCCGGACCTGCGCGGCGTCCCGGTCCACGACCGCGAAGTCGTGCCCGCCGGGACGGGAGCATCGTCCACGTGAGCGACGCCACGCACGAGCACCCCTCGCACCCGGGGTTCGCCTTCGGCCCCAGCGCGCTGGTGACCCCGGCCAACGCAGTGACGGTGGCCCGGTTGCTGGCCGCGCCGGTTTACGTCGTCATGCTCGTCGTGTGGGGAGCGTCGTGGATCAACGTCGTGGTCGGCATCGTCCTGGCCGGCAGCGACGGGCTCGATGGTTACATGGCCCGCCGCCACGGCACCACCCGCTCGGGTGCCTTCCTCGACCCGTTGGCCGACAAGGCATGCGTCCTCGGTGCTCTGATCACCCTGGCCGTGCAAGGCCACCTGCCCTGGCTCCCCGTCATCCTCATCACGGGCCGCGAGGTCGGCATGCAGCTCTACCGTTCCTGGGTCGGACGCCGCGGCGTGTCCATCCCGGCCCGCAAGTCGGCGAAGCTCAAGACGCTGGTGCAGGATTTCGCGATCGGCACCGTCATCATCCCGCCCCTGGCCCATCAGCACGGCCTCCAGGTTGCGATGATCTGGTTCGCCTGCGCTCTCACTCTCTACACCGGTGCCGAGTACCTGATCGACGGGCGTCGGGCGCTGCACCGGCCCGCTGCCTCGTAGGGTCAGCCCCGTGAGGATCGAGATCGTGGCGGTCGGCACCGAGCTGCTGCTGGGCCAGATCGCCGACACCAACTCCGCCTGGTTGGGCGAGCACCTGGCCGCGATCGGTGTGGCTTCCCATTTCCACCAGGCCGTGGGCGACAACCATGACCGCATCGTGCTCGCGCTGCGCACGGCCCTGGCCCGCAGCGACGGCGTCATCATGTGCGGCGGCCTCGGGCCCACGCAGGACGACATCACCCGTGACGCCATCGCCGAGGTCATGAGTGTCGAGCTCGTGCGCAACCAGGCCATCGTCGACCTGATCGCCGGCTTCTTCGCCTCCCGCGGACGCGCCATGACGGCGAACAACGCCCGCCAGGCCGACGTCCCGCAGGGTGCCGCCGTCATCCCGCAGATGGTCGGCACCGCGCCGGGCCTCATCTGCCCGCTCGGAAACAAGGTGATTTACGCCGTTCCCGGGGTCCCCTACGAGATGACCGAGATGTTCGAGCGCGCCATCCTGCCGGACCTGCGAGCCCGCATGGCCGAGGCCGGCGAGGAGGGCGTCATCGCCAGCCGCCTGCTGCGCACCTGGGGCGCGAGCGAATCCGGACTGGCTGAGGCGCTCCAGGACCGCATCGAGGCGCTCGATGTCCGAGGCGACGTCACGCTCGCCTTCCTGGCCTCGGGGATCGAGGGGATCAAGGTGCGCATCACGGCCAAGGCCCGCACGCTCGAAGACGTTTCCTCCCTCCTCGACAAGGAAGAGACCGAGGTGCGCCGCGCCATCGACGACCGCCTCGGCGACATCGTCTTCGGCGTCGACGGCGAGTCAATGGAGGTCGCCGTCGCCGCAAAGACTCATCGCGCGCGGTCTCAGTTTCGGCGTGGCCGAGTCGTTGACCGGCGGTCTCATCGCCTCCCGCCTCGTCAACGTGCCGGGCGCCTCGGCCTGGTTCCGCGGCGGCGTCGTGGCCTATGACGCCCGCGTCAAGTTCGAGGTCCTGGCGGTGCCGGAGGGGCCCGTCGTCACCGAGTCGGCCGCAGCGGCCATGGCCGAGGGTGCTGCCCGCGTGACGGGGGCCGACGTCGGCCTGGGCATCACCGGCGTGGCCGGGCCCGAGGAGCAAGAGGGCGTGGCACCCGGCACCGTCTTCGTCGGCCTCTCCCTGCCGGGCGGCCCGGCCCAGACCCGCGAGCTGCGGGTGCCCGGCGACCGGGAGCGCGTCCGGCAGTACGGGGCCATTTCGGCGCTTGACCTGCTTCGACGTGCGCTCGACGCCCACCCCTCCTGAGTCCCCGCGTTCACAGGAGGCCCACAGCGGGGTCACACTGGACGAGGAATCGGGGATGCGAGCCTGTCTGGTAGGGAGGTATCACCAGTGAAGACCGATAACGGACCGCGGGTCTTGGTGGTCGACGACGAGCCCTCGATTGTCGACGCGGTGGCGACGTCGTTGCGCTACGAGGGTTTCACCGTCGACGAGGCGATGACCGGGCGCAAGGCCCTGGCGCAGGCCCAGGAAGACCCACCCGACCTCTTGATTCTCGACGTCATGCTTCCCGACCTCGACGGTCTCGAGGTGACCCGGCGCTTGCGCGCCGACGGACTGCGCATCCCCGTCCTCTTCCTCACTGCACGCGACACGCTGCAGGACAAGCTGGCCGGTCTGACCGTCGGCGGCGACGACTACGTCACCAAGCCGTTTGCGTTGGCCGAGGTCATCGCACGTGTGCACGCCATCCTCCGGCGCACCGGCCACGAGCCCGAGGACGACGGCACCCTCCGTTTCTCCGACCTCGAGCTCGACGAGAGCGCGCACGAAGTGCGCCGCGCGGGCAATCCCATCAATCTCACTGCGACGGAGTTCAACCTCCTGCGCTACTTCATGCTCAACCCGCGCCACGTGCTCTCCAAGGCGCAGATCCTTGACCACGTCTGGCACTACGACTTCGGTGGCGACGGCAACGTCGTGGAGACCTACGTCAGCTACCTGCGCAAGAAGCTCGAGAAGTTCGGACCTCCGCTCATCCACACCATCCGACTCGTCGGCTACACGTTGCGCGAGCCAGAGTCGGCCAACGGAGCGGCCTGAGTGTCCCTCCGGCTGCGCCTACTCGTTGCGGTCGGGGCGATCTCAATCCTGGCGCTGGTCGTGGCTGACTTCGCCACGTACTCGGCGCTGCGCACAACCCTGTACAACCAGGTCGACCAGCAGCTGGCGCAGCACCGGGCGCCGGTCCAGGCCACGCCGGCGGGCGTCGTCGTGAACTGTCCCCCACCGCCGCAAGGTGACGGGGGTGGCCAAGTCTCGACGGGCAACAGCGGCAACGGCCCGACGTCCGTTCGGGGGGGCGAGCAGTTCCCCAACGTGTTCGGCATCAGCTACTTCTCGGTGGTGACCCAGAACAACAGCACCGTCGTCGACGGCGTCGAGTGCCCTGCCTACGTGGGCAACCACCCCTACCGTCCCCAGCTGCCCGCCCCGATCACCGGCTTCGCCACCCAGCCCGACGGGACCCAGGTCGCCTACTTCACGGCGGGGTCCATCGCAGCAGAAGGCCCCGCCTTCCGGGTGCGCGCCGAGAAACTCAGCGGCGGCCTGGTGCAGGTGCAGGCGCAGACGCTGGTCGACCAGACGAGCACCCTCCACACCCTCTTCCTGATCGAGCTCGCCGTGACGGCGGGCGCCATCGTCTTCGCGCTCGCCGCAGGCTGGTGGTTGGTCCGTCTCGGCCTACGGCCGCTCGAGGACGTCGAGCGCACCGCGGACTCCATCGCGGCCGGGGATCTCGACCAGCGGGTCCCGGGTGCCGACCAGGCGACCGAAGTGGGCCGTCTGGCCCGCGCCCTCAATGTCATGCTCGAGCGGATCCAGGCCGCGTTCTCGGCTCGGCTCGCATCAGAGGCCCGTCTGCGGGAGAACGAGCATCACCTGCGCCAGTTCGTCGCCGACGCCTCGCACGAGCTCCGAACGCCGATCGCAGCGGTGTCTGCCTATGCGGAGCTCTTCGAGCGCGGCGCGGCCGAGCGTTCCGACGACCTGCCGCGGGTCGTGTCGGGGATCCGTGCCGAGACGGCTCGCATGGACCGCCTGGTCAACGATCTGCTCACCCTGGCCCGCCTGGACGAGGGCGTGCCCATGGAGATGGCGCCCGTCGAGCTGGTGTCCCTGGCCTCAGACGCCGTGCGGACTGCGTCCGCCGTCGGACCCGACTGGCCGGTGCGGTTCTGGGCCGCCCACCCCGTGGAGGTGTCCGGCGACGAGGATCGTCTCCGCCAGGTGCTCGACAACCTGTTGGCCAACGTGCGGGCGCACACCCCGCCCGGGACCACGGCCACGGTGCGGGTTGACCAGGTCGGCGACCACGCCGAGATCGAAGTACGCGACACCGGGCCCGGCATGCCCGACGAGGAGGCCCATCGCGTCTTCGAGCGCTTCTACCGGGCGGACCCGGCGCGCTCGCGCACCAGCGGGGGAAGCGGACTCGGCCTTTCCATCGTGGCGGCCATCGTGGCGGCGCATGGGGGGACGGTGTCCGCCACGTCCGCGCCGGGCAACGGCTTGATCGTCTCCGTACGTATCCCGATGAGCACCGTGCAACCCGAGCACGAGGTCACGGAGGGCGAGACCCCCGAATCCGCCGCCTGAGGCGAAGTTCCGATGGCGCCGCCCGGGACTTCACACCGGACCCACAGCCGACCTTCATGGAGCCCGGAGGCTCGCCCGACACCATACGGGCCATGACAGCCCTGGCTCCGTACGAGGCCGACGTCGATCCCCGCCGGGTGCCGGTGGACGTCGAGATCGTCGTGCCCGTCTACAACGAGGCGGCCCAACTGGCCGAGAGGATCACCGCGCTCCGCACCTTCCTCGACGAGTCGTTTCCCTTCCGGACGCTCGTGACGGTGGTTGACAACGCCAGCACCGACGACACCTCCCGCGTGGCCGGCGAGCTGGCGGCACGCGTGCGAGGAGTGGCCGCGATGCGCTTGCCGCGCAAGGGACGCGGCTACGCGCTGCGCGAGGCCTGGTCGACCAGTGCCGCCCCCGTCGTGGCCTACATGGACGTCGACCTCTCCACCTCGCTGCCGGCGCTGCTGCCCCTCGTGGCGCCGCTGTTGTCAGGTCACCGCGACGTCGCCATCGGGTCGCGGCTCGCCCGCGGAGCGCACGTCGTGCGCGGCCCCAAGCGGGAGCTCATCTCCCGCGCCTACAACCTTCTGCTCAGGCTGACGCTGCGGGGCCGCTTCAGCGACGCCCAGTGCGGCTTCAAGGCTCTCCGACGGGATGCGGCAGAGAAGTTGTTGCCCCTCGTCGAGGACAACGAGTGGTTCTTCGACACCGAACTGCTGGTCACGGCGGAGCGGTTGGGCCTCCGCATCGGCGAGGTCCCGGTGGACTGGGTCGACGACCCCGATTCGCGCGTCAACATCGTCTCGACCGCGGCGGACGACCTGCGCGGCGTGTGGCGGATGCTCGTGCGGCGCCCCACGGGCCTGCGCCGCGTGCGCTCCAACGAAGTCGCTGCCGACCAGCTGCTGCGCTTCGCCGGCGTGGGTGTGGTTTCGACGCTCGGCTATCTCTTCCTCTTCGTGGCCTGGCGCCCGCTGGTCGGACCGATCAGCGCCAACGCGGTCGCCATGGCGATCGCCACGTTGTTCAACACTGCGGTGCACCGCGAGCTGTCCCGCACCACCGACGGCCAAGCCCGGCGCGGCCACCTCTACGCCGTCGCCGGCGGGCTCTACGCCGTCAGCCTCGCCGTCACGACCCTGGGCCTCCTCGTCGCCCAGCAGGTGGCTCCCGGCGCCCTGGTCCCGGAGCTCGTGGCGATCACTGTGGCCAACCTGGCCGCTGCTGTCTTCCGGTTCGCCGTGCTGCGGGCCTGGATCTTCCGTCCCTGCGCCCGCCCGGGTGCCGAACCCATGGAGATGTCACGATGACGGACCTCACGCCCGCCCCGGATTCCCCCATCGGGGTGCTCGACCCCCCGGGACGACTTGACGCTCCGAGCGGCACCGACCGGACGGCAGGTGCCGTCGCACCGTCCTGGCCGCCCGGCCCCCGGCGCGGGCGGGTGGCCCGCTTCGTGCGAGGCAAGGAGAGCGACGCGCCCTGGGTGCGGCCGGCCCTCGTCACGCTGCTCGTCGCGACCGCCGTCCTCTATCTGTGGGACCTCGGGGCGAGCGGGTGGGGCAACTCCTTCTATTCGGCGGCAGTGCAGGCGGGGACCAAGAGCTGGAAGGCGTTCTTCTTCGGCTCCTCGGACTCGTCCAACTTCATCACCGTCGACAAGCCGCCCGCGTTCTTGTGGCCGATGGAGATCTCGGCCCGCATCTTCGGGCTCAACTCGTGGAGTGTGCTGGCGCCGCAGGCCCTCGAGGGTGTCGCGACCGTCGGCCTCGTCTACCTGTCCGTCCGGCGCTGGTTCAGCGCGCAGGCAGCGATCCTCGGCGGTGCCGTCGTGGCACTCACGCCCGTCGCCGCCCTGATGTTCCGTTACAACAACCCCGACGCCATGCTGGCCCTGCTGCTCGCGGGGGCCCTGTACGCCACCATGCGCGCCCTTGAGCGCGCACAGACGAAATGGCTCGTCCTGGCCGGAGCGCTGGTGGGGTTCGGCTTCATAACCAAGATGATGCAGGCCTTCCTGATCCTCCCGGTCATGGCCGTCGTCTACCTTCTGGCGGCACCGACGGGCGTGCGGCGGCGGGTGTGGCAGGTGTTCCTGATGGGCGTGTCCGTCCTGGTCGCGGCCGGCTGGTGGGTCGCCGCGGTCGTCCTCACACCGGCGGCCGATCGCCCGTACGTCGGCGGGTCCCAGGACAACAACATCTTGAACCTCATCTTCGGCTACAACGGCTTCGGCCGGATCACCGGCAACGAGACCGGCAGCGTGGGCGGCGGCAGGGTCGCCGGGAGCATGTGGGGCCCGACCGGGCTCACCCGGCTCTTCAACTCCGAGTTCGGGAACATGATGTCGTGGCTGTTGCCGGGCGCGCTCGTGATGGGCGCTGTCCTGCTCGCCCTCACCGTCAGGGCCCGTCGCACCGACCGTGAACGCGCCGCACTGCTGCTGTGGGGAGGCTCTCTCGTCTCCACCGGCCTCGTCATAAGCCTCGCCCAGGGCATCATCCACCCGTACTACCTGGTGGCCCTGGCGGCACCGCTCGGCGGCCTCATCGGGATCGCCACCATGGGCCTGTGGCAGCGCCGCGGCACCTTGGCGGGCCGGGTCGGCCTCGCGGCAGGCCTGGGCGTGACGGTGCTGTGGAGCTACGTCCTCCTCGGGCGCACCGCGGACTGGTTCCCCGCGTTGCGGCCCTTCGTGGCGGTGGCGGGAACGCTCGGGGTCGTGGCCATCCTGGCTCTCCCTCTGTTGCGCTCGGTCCCCAAGCTCGCCATCGGGCTGGTCGCGGCGCTCGGCTTCGGCGCCGCGCTGGCGGCGCCCCTGTTCTCGACGGTCGCCACGGCGGCCACGCCGCATTCGGGTGCGATCCCATCCGTGACACCGAGCGCCGCGAGCGGATTCGGCGGCCCCGGCGGAGGCTTCCCGGGCGGCGGGCGCCTGCCACGCGCCTTCGCCGGCGGCGCGTTCCCCGGTGGGGCCCCACCGCAGCTCGGCGGCGGTTTCCCCGGCGCTGGAACCGGCACCGGCGCCGGCGGGTTCCCCGGCCGGTGGCTTCCCCGGCGGGGCGGCACCCTCGTTCGGAGCCGGCGGGGGCGCCGGCCGTTCCTTCGGCGGTGGGGGCGGCCCTGGGGGGATCCTGGGTGCCAGCCGGTCCAACGCGGCGTTGGACCGGCTGCTGCAGTCGAACGCCGGGCAGTACGCCTGGGCGGCCGCGACGGTGAGCGCCAACTCGGCCGCCGGCTACCAGCTGGCCAGCGGCGAGCCGGTGATGGCCATCGGGGGGTTCAACGGGACCGACCCGTCGCCGACCCTGGCCCAGTTCGAGAAGTACGTCGCCGAGGGCAAGGTCCACTACTTCATCGCCGGCGGCCGCGGCGGAGGTCCCGGAGGAGCGGGCGGGTCGAGCAACGACGCCTCGCAGATCAGCTCCTGGGTGGAGTCGCACTACACGGCCGAGACCGTGGGCGGCGTGACCGTCTACGACCTCGCGTCGGGTACTTCGAGCTCGTCGGCCTGATGCCGGACAGGGCCGCCCCGGCGTAGGCCGTGCGGCGGACGGGGAGCCCGATCCTCCGTACAGTTGGAGTAATCGCTATGGACGACCCCGAGGAGTCCGAGTGACGTGCGCGATCCGGCGTTGCGGCGCGGAGGACTGGCGCGACATTCGTCGCCTGCACTTCATGATGGCGTTGGGGATCCCGCTGGCCGTCGACGTCGAGCTGAACGACGTGTTTGCCACACCAGACGCCTACTGGACGGAGTACGCGACCGCCTGTGCGCTCAGTGGCGAGCAGGCGCTCTTCGTCGCCGACGACGCGCGGGCCTGTGTCGGGATGGGCCACGCCCGCCTCCACGACGGAGGGGCGCGTCTGGGCATGCTGTTCGTCGACGAGAACCACCGGAGGCGCGGCATCGGGTCGGCCCTCCTCGCCGCCCTGGAGTGCTGGGCACGAGACTCCGGAGCGGCCCACCTGGTTGGTCACATACCGGATACGAGCGCCGCGGTCCGACTCGCCGAAGCATTCGGCTGGACTCCGACCGAGGAGATCTTCGTGGCCAAGAACAGGCTCGTCGACCGCCGGTGGGTAAAGACGATCGGCTCGTAGCCGACCACCCTGGAGCGCCACAATGTCCGGATGGGAGTGTTATGTGCTATGAGGAGCGGCGGCTATAGCGCCGTCGGTCCGGCCTCCAGCGCCGCGAGCCGATCGGAGCGAACGGGCAACCGACGTCAGCGGTCCAGAATGCCAACTTCGACGTCAACGGAAGTGTCGACGGGCTCTACTTCAACCAGGACCGGGTCACGGTCCTGCAGGGACGGATGGCCGACCCCACGCGGGCCAACGAGATCATGATGACCGTGGGTGCCGCCGACGCCCTGGACCTCCACGTCGGGCAGACCGTCACCTGGGGCACCTACACCAACGCCCAGTTCGAGTCGGCGGCGAACGCACCTCCGCCGCTGCACGAGAGGCTCACCCTCGTCGGCACGGTTGCCCTCAACAACGCCGTCGTACAGGACGAGATCGATGCCGACGGCCCGGCGCCCGTCATCTTCACGCCGGCCCTCACGCGGCGGCTGGACAACTGCTGTTCGAACTACACGTTCACCTACCTGCAGCTCGACCAGGGGAGCCGCGACGTGCCGGCGGTCGAAGCGGAACTCGAGCGCGTCATCCCCTCCAAACTCCCCCACGACTTCTACGACACCTCCATCGACGTCACCAAGGCCCAGAACGCCATTAAGCCCGAGGCCATCGCCCTCGCCGTGTTCGGCCTCATCGCCGGGCTCGCTGCGATCCTCATCGCGGGTCAGGTGATCGGCCGGCAGTTGGGTTTCTGGGCTCCGGAGGAGCGCACCCTGCGCGCCCTCGGTGCCAACCCGTTCATGACCGCGGGCGACGCGTTGCTCGGGATCATGGGCGCCGTCGTGGTGGGCGCGCTGGTGGCCGTCGCCGTCGCCGTGGCGCTGTCCCCACTGGCACCGCTGGGCTGGGTGCGTTTCTACTATCCAGACCCCGGAGTCGCCTTCGACTGGACGGTGCTCGGCCTCGGGGTGGCGGTGCTCGTCGTGGTCCTCGGGTCCGTGGCGATCGTGCTGGCCGTGCAGCGGGCGCCGCAGCGCGCCGGGACGCGCCGCCGGCCCCGCGCGCCTTCGCGCTTTCAAGGTGCCGCGTCCGACAGGTGTACTTCTGCGATCCCAAGAGTCCCTGGCAACGCGGCACCAACGAAAACACAAATGGGCAGTTGCGCCGATACCTGCCCAAGCACACGGACCTCTCGCTGTACTCACAGCAGCAGCTCAATGCCATTGCACGCTCACTCAACGGAAGGCCTCGACAAACCCTCGGTTGGATGCCACCATCTCAGGCGTTCGCAGAGGCTGTTGCGTTGACCCGTTGAGGACGCACCGGGATGGGGGCGTCATCGTCATCTATTTACGAGGTAGCAGGCAGGTTACAAGCCAGTGCCTGTGGAGCCCCCGGGCCACTACAGAGGAGACACCCTCGCCGAGCACTGCTCCGACTCCCTAGCGCGAAACTGGCATCACTCCCCGGAGTCGGCCATACGACGGTCGATGTGGATCCCGTGGATACCAGGCTCCTGGATCTTGCGTCGCTCCTCCATCACTTCGTCAGTGCTGAAAACATGGCCAAAGACGTAGTCGTCAGATAGGCGACGCAGGCGGTAGCCACTGGCAAGCACCTCAGCGACGGCAAAACCACCCGTCCAGCGGCGTAGATAGTGATTCCAAACACAGGCCGCCATTGCGACTGCCAGCGGTACCCCGGAATCGCCGACCTCACCTTCCGGAAAGTCGCCTTCTGACCGTGGCGAGCTCGTCATGTGGTCTCCCACGGGTCATAGGAATCGGCCTTTGTGGCCGTGAGCTTGAGCGCGGGCTCAGGCTGCCTTAGTAGCGGGGCGACCGGGATGCCGATAAAAGTCGCCCCCGTACGCCGGCACACACGGCGCTCTACGTCGACCTGTTGCGCTATTTCCCAGCGCCACTCTCGGCTTACCGCGACCACGCGGAAGATGCCCGCTGGCGTCGCCTCGATCGGAAATGGCGTGCGCGACAACAGTTCCGGTCGGGGCGCGGTAATGGCTTTCCTCCTTTCGGCCAATCTCCGGGGTCCGTCCAGCCCCGTGCAGCCCGCGCCCCGGCCGACCCTTCGCCCGCGTGTGACGGTGGGGGATGGGTCGCCCCTAACGGCACTTCGGGGATACCCCGAACAACGTCCGACAGATCCGATTCTGAGTTCGCGAATCTCCATCGCTCACTCGGTTCGAAGGACCAGCGCGGTCGAGGTCCTCGCCGCTCGGCGTCCAGGAAGTGTGGATACTAGAGACCGCGAACACCATGGTACCGATGGCGACGACCAGCACCGACAAAATGGGGACGGTGGGGTCGGGGACCGCGTTGATGTTGCGGGCGAACAGCACCCACAGTTGGCGGCCGGTGACGATCCCCAACGGGATCCCGATGATGACGCCAACCACCGCGGCGACCATGGCCTGCCAGGTGATCGCTGCCGCCAGTTGTCGTTGGGTGAAGCCGAGTGTCTTCAGCAGGGCGAGGTGGCGACGACGTTGGCGGACCGACGCTGCAAGGGTGAGGCCGAGAGCGACGACCGCACCCACGGCGAGTCCGACGGCGAGGATGATCGGGGTCGAGCCAACGCTGCGGTAGTTCACGATCTGTGCGGGTCGCTGAACGCCGAGGACCGCGACGGTGTTCCCCTGCCCACTGGGGTCGGCAGCAAATACCTTGTTGGCCGAACGGGCAAGGCGCTGCAGGTCTTCCCGGCCTGTTGCGGCACTTATTCCGGGACGCAACCTGACAAAGACCATCTCTGGTCCATTGAGGTTCTGGTCGGGACTGTGCAGCACCCGTTGAAACGCGGGCGGCTCGATTCCCATGGGCACAAGAGCCCCGGTTCCCATTGAGGTGTGATCGGCGATGAAGCTGGTGTAGCCAACGGTGGGAAGGGTTGCCGTACCCACGATCTTGAGGCGTGTCGGTGGCACATAGACCGGGGCATCCGCGGGTGTCCCGTAGCTGACCAACACCGTGTCGCCAACGTGCTTGTGGAGCACGGCCATCGTGGCCGCCCCGAGCACGATTTGGCCCTCGGCATTCAAGCCGTGGCCCGAGAGGATCGGAGGGGACAGCTCGGCCTCCGTGCTACTAAGCAGAATCGGAATGCTCTGGTCGTCGATCTGGGCGTTGGCGAGGTTGGCGCCAGCCCACGCGGCGACGTCGGGGTCATGATCGAGCGCCGTGAGGGCCTGGGGTGGCACGTCGTTACTGGCGTTGAGCATGTACGTCCAGTTCCATCCATAGAGCGACGGGTGCGACACCAAGGTGTTCAGACCGCTGGCGAATGTGAGGGTGGCCACTACCACGGCCACGGCCACGACGGTGCCGAGCAAGGCGGAGCGCACCGGTAGGGCTGTTGATCCCCGTGGGTTTTCAAGGGCGAACCGCACGCCCACCACGCCTGCTACGGGCATTCCTGCCGCTTCCCCGGCGCGGGCAATGTTCGAACTGCGCATCGGCGCCCGGGGGCGCCTCTCCGCTCGACTTGGTGCACCTCGAATCGACATCACCACTGCGGCGGCTCCGAGTCCGACGAGGAGCCCCGCCGCGCCGATTCCCAGCACCGTCCAGTCAAAAGAGGTCCCCCCTTCTGGGTACACGGGACGTACCGGTCCCAGGGGGGCGAGCGGTGAGAGCGCCACCGCCACCGCCACCGCCAACAGAGAGCCGAGAACAATCGCAATGAGCACACTGACGAGCCCTTCACCAACGGTGACAGCCGGACTCGCCCCCAGGGCGCGCATGACCCGCCGGTCGTCGTCCCCGATCCGTAGCTGCCGGGAGACGGCCTGCGCTCCGAGAATCAAGGCCACCACGGCAGCGATGGCGCCGAAGGCGCCGAGGGCCACCGACTCCGGCTTGACCGAGAGTTCCACCGCAGAGACGACCCGTGAGGTGACATGGAACTGATAGGTGGATCCCGGCGGGACGATATTGGTGAGGCTCTTCTCCACCCTGACGACGTCTTGGTTGCCACGCCGGAGTTGCAAGCCGTAGAGGACAGGCTGGGCAGCCGCCGGAGACACAGAAACCACATCGCGCAGGAACGCGGGCGTTACGACCAAGAAGCCGTAAGCCTGGTCAATGTCGTCTTGGACGACGTCGTCGTTCAGCACGATGATGCCGACCAATCGGGCATCGACGCGAAGACGCGGCGAGAGCGCAGGGGTCCCAAAGTCCCTCTCACTCGTCTGGGCGTTGGTGTAAAAGCCGAGGGGCACGACCTGACCTAAGTGCACTCCCAATTGCTGGGCCACGTTTGCTGTCACCATGACCTCGTTGGCCCGTTTCGGATCTGCTCGACGACCTTCAACGACCGTGACGCGGTCCTGATCGAGCAACAATCCATCCAGGCTGCCCGCCGTCACCAGATTGCCTGAGGCGGTGAGACGCGGAGCACCGTTTGTGGCCAGCGGAAAGACATTCGGCGCAAGGAGTGTTCTCACCCTCTGCACGTCCGCCAAGCGGGCCATCTCGGACGTGAACTTGGCGGTTCCTGCCGGGGGCGTGTTGCCGCCTGTGGGGGCGGACGCCGAGATGGTGAGGTTGGAAGGATTCGTGCTCGTGAAGAAGGTCGGGTAGGACGACTGTGTCCGTCGCCCTCCCGCGATCGCGGCCATTCCGACCCCACCGAGGAGCCCGATGAGCAAGACAACGCTCACGTAGCCACCCCACCGACGGCGCAACGTGGCCCGGGACCGGTACCAGGCGATGCGGAGAACCTCACTCATGGGCGTAATCCAAGTGTGACTTTCGGCATTCGGGTCGCCTAGGAGGCTGGCCGCACCCGCCGATCTGGTGGTACCACCACCGGGGACCCTAGAACTTGTTCATCGAGTGGCACAGTCACATGCCGGGTGCTTCTAGCCGCTAGCCCCTGCTCTGAGCACACTCACCTCACTGGCTAGTCGCGTCGCCTGACATTCTGGTCACCGAGACCGGCTGGTCTACCGCATCCCAAGCGTCCCCTATCGCCGGAAGCGGGTCGTGTGGTGCGACTACGTAAGCAGCGTGCGACTGCCATCTGGAAAGCAACGCTCGGCACGAAAGACTGCGGTCAGGTCATCGAACCCGCCGAACGCGGTGACTTCGGCGGGCCTGCGGTCTGGAAACCGGAATAGCGGTACGAATGTCTCCGCCTTCTTCTGAGGGCCGCTCCGACGGGCAATCGCTCCCGTGTTCTGGCTCGCCAGCTCAAGCTTCACTCCTTCCGTTTCCAGGAGCTTGAGCGGTGACAACCAAACCACGTCCTGGGCTCCGTCCATCAGAACGTACTTGTCCAAGAGCTTCTGCATGGACGTCTGGTCCGTGAAGAAGTAGACCCTTTGATTCAATATGTGGATCCGATCACTGACGTCGAGTCCGCTGTCCAGGACGGACTTCAGGTCCTTACGGGCGAAGAGCGGTCCTTGGTCTCTAAGGGTCACGTCTTGGCCACGGACGTGCAGCCGAACTTCCTCTCGACGAGGTTGCGAAAGCAAACGCTGGCGCTCATCGTCAGTCAGTTCGGCGTCCAAGATCAGCTGCTCGGCTGTCCGGAAGCCGTAATGGCTGATCTGCTCCCAGACGCCAGCGGGTCCAACATGGCAAATCGTCTTGCAACGATTCATGAACTCTTCGGGCGTCATGGCCTGAAGGATCGCACAGCTCGACTGTCCCCGTACGCCGGCACGGGACGCGAAACGACCCCGCCGAAGCGGGGCCGAGACGCCCGCCTAGTGGCGCCCAATGCCGGCGAACGGGGGCACCCGACAACCCCCTAGCGCTTGATCTCGACCAGGGCTACGATTGCGCCGGACGTTGCAAGATGACGCAGCAGATGGGGGAGTACGGACATGGCCCTCAAACGACTTCTCCTCTCCGGGATACTGGGTTGCACGCTTCTTGTGCCGGTCTCCATCGCAATTACGCGGGGAGGTCGCCCCGGCCGCGGCCCTCACCTCGGGTCACTCCGCGTCGGTCACCGGGCCGCAGTGGGCTCTGCCCCTACGCGCCCAACACGAAGGGTACTGCGTACGTCGTGAACGTCGTGAAGTACAACTGCGCCAGCGCGCAGTCCTACGTACGCGCCCTTGTGAAAGAGAAGGTGCACTCCAAGCTGTCAGGATCGATCCCAGGAGGCCCCTCCGGCTGGCACTGCACTGGTTCTCCGAGCAAGACCGGGCTCGCCAACACCGGTGAATGCGCTAAGAACAAGCTCAACTTGAACGGTGCATCGTTCGAATGGACCGTCGGCTGACCACATAAGCGAAGCAGGATGCTGCCACCGGGCCACCGCCCTGGCATGTCACCTATCCGGCGATAGGGGGGCAGTCCACTTGTTCGAACACAAGACCAAAGCTGGTGTTCCGCCTCCGGAGACCGCGCTGGCGTTTGACGCTCGCAGCTCAGTGCGGCTCGCGCCACATCGGAGCCAGGCGCGGGCAGCCTGCGGGTAGATCAAACGCTGGCATCAGCTCGAAACCGTGCCGCCCGTAAAAGGGCTCATTTCGCGGGTTCGAGTTCTCGAGGTAGGCGGCCACCCCTTCGCGGTCACACCGCTCAGCCATCGCCGTCATGACGGCCGACCCACCGCCGTGGCCTTGCCGATCCGGCCTCGTCCCCAGTACCTCGAGGTAATGGTGCGGTTCGCGGGGGTGGGCCTTGTGCATGGCCTTGGTCAACTGCAGGCCACGCCTGTTCAAGAAACCGGATCGCAAGGTGGAAGGGAAAACACGCATCAAGTCCATCGGCGATAAATCCCATCTGCCGACGCCGTGCCACAACCCGACGGTCAACCCGTCGTCGGTCAGGTGGACCTCATGGTCGGAAGCACGCGTAGCCACGCGGATCAGGCCGCGGAACACTAGGCGTAGCCGCCGCTCCACGTCCGTGTCCTTGCCGAGGATCCAGCACGCGACCGGATCGGCCGCCATGGCCGCCGCCAGCACGTCTCCAGCAAGGTTGATGTCGGTGCAAGTCGCTTTCCGGACGAGCGGGGCCATCCTCTGGCAATCCTTCCCCTACTGAGAATCGTTTTGGCAGCAGCGAACCCTGCTTGCGGACGAAGATACAGAAGTTCTCGACAAGCGTAGGATTGCAGGTGTTCACCGGGTTCGATCGACTCACTTCAGTCGAGAGAGGCAGGAGAGGTCATGGAGAGTTCTGAGCACTACGTCGTGATCTCGGCTGATGGGCACGCCGGGGCTTCCATGGATGCATATCGCCAGTATCTCGATCCTGCGTTCTGCGACGACTTCGACGCTTGGCGGAAGGAATACTCGAATCCTTTCGCCGATCTGCGGGATACCGAATCGCTCGAGTACCAGCGCAACTTCGATGATGCGCTACGCCAGAAGGACGTCGAGAGCGATGGCGTCGTGGCGGAGGTTCTGTTTCCCAACACGATTCCGCCCTTCTACCCATCGGGCATAATCTTCAATCCGCCCGCGCCGAGAGACGCCGAGGAGTTACGGTTCCGCTGGGCCGGTATCCGCGCCCACAACCGGTGGCTGGCCGACTTCTGCTCCCAGTGCCCTGGTCGTCGGGCCGGGATCGCCCAGATCTTCCTCGACGACGTCGAGAGGGCGGTCGAGGAAGTTCGCTGGGCTGCCGAGCAGCCAGGCCTTTTCGGCGGAATTATGCTCCCGAATCCCCCGGTCGACGAGACGACCCCGCAGTTGCACTCCCCGGCGTACGAGCCGCTCTGGACTGTCTGCGAGGATCTAGGGGTCGTGGTCAACAGCCACGGCGGAGGTGGCGGCCCGACGACTTACGGCGACGTCGACACGTCGCTTGTGATGATGTTCCTCGAGTTCGGCTGGTACTGCCAGAGGCCGCTCGTACGTCTGATCTTCAGCGGCGTGTTCGAACGACATCCCAATCTCACTTTCGTGATGACCGAGACCGGTAACTCGTGGGTGCCAGGTACCCTCGCCGAGCTGGACTTCATGTACGACCGCATCGTTAACGCCAGACCGGGTGCGGTCGAAGGTCTCTTTGGTGGAATGATCCGCGACAGCATGAAGCTGCGACCCAGCGAATACTGGGCGCGCCAATGCTACATCGGGGCCAGTTTCCTCAGCCGGAGAGACAGCAAGACACGGCACGCCACCGGGATAGATCGTCTCATGTGGGGATCCGACTACCCGCACGCGGAAGGAACCTTTCCGCACACCCGGTTCGTGCTACGTCATGTCTTCCACGACGTCGAGCCCGACGAGGTCGCTCTCATGCTCGGCGTGAACGCGGCTCGGGCATACCGCTTCGACCTGGCGGAGCTTCAGCCAATCGCCGACCGCATCGGGCCGACGGTTTTGGACCTCTCGCAGGACCTGCTTCTCGATGAGCTTCCGGCTGACGCCACGACCATCGCCCTTCCCGTCTCGTGACGCGTAACGCCGTTGGCAAGTCGCAGTTTGAAAGGCGGTCACCCAGGCGCACAGCAGACCCGTCCCACACGGATTTGTCGTTATTGAAGGGCGCGAATAGCCGGAACCGGCCCGTGCATGGCTCCCATAGCCGGCGTTCTGGGGCACCCTCGGGCTCCAATACGCCACCTGAATGGTCAGTTTCCCCCGAGCACCTGTGACGTGAACTGACTGAGGTCGAAGTAGTCCCGCCAAGCGGCAATGAGTCCATCGTGGACCTCGATGATCCCCATCATCGGCAGCGAAGCGGTTGTTCCGTCGGCTCTCGTGAGGTGGTCGACGCGCTCTGTCATGACGATCGGGCCTTCGGCCACCATGTGGATCATCTCGACATCGACCTGACCACCTATTCTCATGAACTCAGCGAAGGTCGCTTCGATGGCAGCGCGTCCTCTGACTGGCTCCAACGGAACGTTGTGATAGATGGAGTCTTCGTTGAAGTATGACCCCAGGGTGGTGGTGTCAGCAGTAGGCCAGGCCTGCACAAAGGCGGCCATGAAGTCCCGAACTGTCTCTACGGCAGTGGGCATCTGGCGCCCTCCAAGGAACTCACTCAGGGATGGTCACAGCCTGACACTCTGCTCGCTTCGGAGCCACTGACGGCCCGGCCAGCAGCGCCCCGGCCCGGCGAACTGGGTCACGTACGAAGCCGAGGCCCGATCGGGTCATTGGGGCCGTACATCGGGTGTGCGATACCGGGCACGGCCGCAGTGCCCACTAGCACGTAGAACTGCCCGGCGAACAGGACCACACCACCGACTTCGGCGGCCAACGCGGCCGGATCGAAGTGGCGGCGGAAGACTCTGTAGCGACCACCCCCCGGCAGGGTCCGCTCCTGCCACTCCTCGGCGCTCACTCCTAGGGGGCGACCGGCGTCGAGGATCACGACCTCGGACGCAACCCGGTGCGCCTCGGCAAGAAAGGGTTCACGCTCACTCGGAAGAAGCAGGCCATAGAGGTGGGCGGAGAAGAAGCGGTCGAAGGCGTGGGCTGGCACGGGTAGGGCAGTGGCATCTGCCTGGATCACTGGTACTTCGGGAGCAACGTTGCGCAGAACGTCCAGCGCCCTTCGACTCTGGTCGATGGCGATGCCCCTCCCCGCAAGGTATCCGGTGAAAGTGCCTGGCCCGGCACCTACTTCGACGAAGCGGACTGCGGACAGCTCACGAAGTAGGCGTTCAAGCTGCGCAGCTTCAGCAGCGATGACTTCGACTTCGACGGTGACGCCTAGACCGGTCCAGTAGGCGTGGGCGTTGGCCAAGCCAGGCAAGCGCCCGGTCACTCGCCGGTCGTAGTACTCCCAGAGTGATCGACGATGCTGCTCTCGTTCGTTGGGCGATTCCCCGATCACCGACCGAAGCGAATCATCGGGGATTGGCACGCAACCATGTTTGCAGCTGCTCGAATCGACGAGTCCGCACCTGCCTCCGAAGTGCCGGTATGGGGCAGGCGCGACGCCCGGCTCTCAACCCTAAATCCGCGGCGCGCTCAGACCCGGCGGCGGGCCGAACTCGCGCAGTCCAGTCAGCCCCTCGAGGTGGTCGGGGCAGGCCCACACCTGCCGCCACCGTTCGCCCCGTGGCGACCGCCAGCGCCCCGTCCAGGCGGGAGCCTCTGGGCAGTGCGTCATTTGGAGCTGTGTGCTGTAGACGTTTGCCAGCACCGCATCGGCTCGACGATGAAGCCCGGTGACGGTCGCCGGGCTCCGGAATCGGGGTCACGGAGCAGAAGGTAGACCGGCGCTGAGCCACCAGGCCGCAAGTGCTCCGGGCTCGGGCGCCATCCTGACTGAGTCATAGCCCGCGGCCCGGAGTTCTTCCTCGAAGTGGCCGATGACAACGTCGTCCCGCGGGCTTTCGTGGAATATTGCGTGCCCTGGGTCATTCCGCGATGCGAAAACAGACTCACGCCCGGAGTTTGAAATGAGGACCAAACGCCAGCCCTCGTCGTGGGCCAGCAGTGATGCCTCAGTAGCGTCGCTGCGGAACGGGATGGTGGGCATCGGGGAAACCCTAGAGCGCCGCCGCGACCCAACCTCGATGGCGAAGTGAAGGTTGGGTCGGTCCCCACCCCCGTGGACGATGTCAGTGTCTCATGAGAAGGACTGCACTCGCGTAGAGCGGAACAGGCTGAAACGGCACAACGAACACACAACGAAACTGGGATCCGACCTAAAGGCGCCCCGGAATGTTGTCGATCAGTGTGTGAACCGCTAGGGCCCTTGGCAGCGTGCGCCCGTCGACTGCTCAGGTATATCCCAGTTGCCCACTCTCGTACCTGAGCAGTCGGCAGACGCACTGTGTCGGACTGCCAGATACCAGTTCGGAGGCCCATTCCCCGAACTTGAGGCAAGGCGTCGATCGGCGCCCATTAATTGACGGAACGGTGGGCCGAGCTGCCGCTCGCCACCTTCGGCGTGTGCTCCCGGCACGCCTCGACGTACCACCAGCGCCCATTGACGTCCTGCCATTGGCCCTTCCACGCCGGCGGCTGGCGACAGTAATCCGCCTGCAGCTGCACCGAGTACACCATCCGAAAGCACCGACCCGGCTGCGGGCTGAACGCCTCGATGAGGTCGCCAGGCTCAGGCATCGGGGCCATGGGGCGCGGGTAGACGCACTCAATAGCGAGGTCCGCCAGCCCAGCGCTGATACAGCGCCCCCCGACGCTTTCAGGGTGAACGAGGCGCTCGTCCAGTGGCTCATGGCTCCTGGATCCGAGGGAGTCCCGCTCACCCTCGAGGACCTCGTACAGCGGCCGTCGTGGCACCAGTCCGCCGCCTGTAGGGGCCTGGGCGTCAGGGGCTTCTTCTCGCGGGGACCTCGGTCGACCTGGACCGCGCCAGAGCCGTGTGCGCCACCTGTCCGGTTCGGGACGAGTGTTTTCGCTACGCCCTGGGGGACGACTCGCTCGAGGGCGTGTGGGCCGGGACGACGGCGAAGGAACGCCGCGTGATGCGGCGCGGCGCGGTGGCGTAGCCCATAACGCGCACACCTGGCTCTAGATTGGTCACGACACCATTGGGGCAGATCGTGGGGCAGATATTGCAGCCCACGAACAGGACCCCATCTCCGGCCCCTAACGCTACCCCTGGTCACAGCCTTAGACACCGTTGCACGCGGCTCTACAACGCCTCTAGACACAAGGGAGTGATCCGGTTCACGACGCAGCTGCAGGCACGTGGTCCCGCTGCCGCCATCGTTCTCCGTGATGCGCAGGTCGCCGAAGTCGGTGAGGGTGCCAAGCGGTTCCCCGTGGTCGCGACCGTCAACGGGTACAGGTGGCGAACGAGCGTGGCGCGCATGGGCGGTGAGTTCGTGGTGGGGTTGAACCGGGAGGTTCGCCAAAACGCGGCGGTGGAAGCTGGGCAGCAGGTCGATGTCGCCCTCGAGCTGGACCGCGCACCGCGGGCGGTCGAGGTGCCCGATGCGCTGGCGGCGGCGCTGGCGACCGATCCACGGGCCAAGGCCGCCTTCGAGCGCTTGTCCTTCACGCACCGCAAGGAGTACGCCCGCTGGATCTCCGAGGCGAAACGCGAGGAGACCACACGGCGGCGAGCCCAGCAGGCGGTCGAGATGATCAAGGCCGGCCAGCACCGCTCCTGACCGGCCGGCCCCCCAGGCGAGGGCGGTATCGTCCGAGTCCGATGTCCACCTACGTCCTCATCCACGGCGCCGGTTCCGGCTCATGGTATTGGCACCGGGTGACGCCGGGGCTCGAGGCGCTCGGGCACGACGTCGTGGCCGTCGACTTGCCCTGTGACGACGACTCGGCCGGGCTCTCGGACTACGCGGACGTGGTCGTGGCGGCCGCCGGCGATCGCGACGACATCGTGGTGGTGGCCCAGTCGCTCGGTGGCTTCACCGCTCCGCTCGTCTGCGGCCGGCTGCCCGTCCGGCTCATCGTCCTGGTCGCCGCGATGGTGCCCAAGCCGGGCGAATCCCCAGGAGAGTGGTGGGCCAACACCGGTCATGCGTTCCCCGATCCCTTCGACCCGCAGGAGATCTTTGCGCACGACCTGCCGGCCGACCTGGTGGCCGATCTCCCGTCACACCTCCGCGAGCAATCCGGGACGCCCTTCGAGAAGCCGTGGCCCCTCGACGCGTGGCCCGACGTGCCGACGCGGTTCTTGCTCTGCCGGGACGACCGCTTCTTCCCCGCGCCGTTCCTCCGCCGTGTGGTCCACGATCGACTGGGGATCGATCCCGACGAGATGCCCGGTGGCCATCTCCCGGCTCTCGGGCACCCCGACGTGCTCGTCGGGTGGTTGGAGTCCTATCGCCAGGGTCTCTAGTGGGACGCCGGAGCCGGCTCGCCCCGTCCCGAGGAGCCCACGGGTTGTGGCGTGGCCCTTTCGATGGCCTCCCAGCCGCCCAGGGACTCCCGTCGCACCATCTCGGCGCGGTGCCCGCCGCGCAGGCCGAAGAGTCGCTTGGCCAGGAGGAGGTAGATGGCCACCGCCAGGTTGATCGCCAGGACGACGAGCTTGAAGACGCTGACCCGGAGCGTCAGCTCGTAGACCTCGTAGGGGATGAGCACCGTCGTGGCAACGAAAGTTAGGTACTCGGCCCACCGCTTGTTGAACCACAGCCCCACCATCTCGGTCGCCTCGAGGGCGGCGTAGGCGACGAGCACCAGGCCCAAGGTGATCAGGTGGGCTGGCGAGTACTTGAAGGCCCGTCCGAAGTAGCCGAGGATGCCCCGGGCCTGGGTGGAACCGGGGTCACCTCCGGCCAGGTCGTTCATGATGTTGGTGTAGTCGCGGTGCAACGACTGATCGTGACTGGCAAAGGTGAAGAGCACGAGGGCGAGGGTGGTCAACACCAGCACGTGGATGGCCCGATCGACGGCGATCAGCCGCAGCACGTAGCGGTCTCGCAGGACAGCGCCCGCGCCGGCACCTCGATCTCCTCCCGGCGTTCCACCCGGTCCCTGGTCGGATGCTCCGGGATCGGGTGCATCACCCAGGCGTCACAGCGGAGGCAGCGGTGGAACCGCAACCCGTCCCACTGGCGCACCACCAACTGGTCCTGGGGGGTGATCTCGGCGGCGCCGACACCGACCACGTCGTGACCCTTCCAGGCGCACGTCAACAGCTCGTAACGGTTGGAGGGTCGGCGCCGGCCTGCCACGTCGTCAGGTTAAGCGGCGGGATGGGACGAGGTTCGGATGTCGCGCGCCGGTGGCGCTTGCTTCGCTGACCGCAGCCTCAGAGCAGTCCCAGGTAGTGCTCGAGCGTGGCCACGTCGAAGGCGACGAAGCGGACCAGGGTGACGTGGGTGGCCGCCGCGCGGACGGTTGACACGGCGACCTCGGCGGCCAGGCCCGGGGGGTAGCCGAACACCCCGGTCGAGATGGCCGGGAAGGCGACCGAGCGGGCGCCCACCTCGTCCGCGACCGACAGCGCGCCGCGGTAGCACGAGGCGAGCGTCTCGGGCTCGCCCGCCGTGCCGCCGTGCCAGACCGGGCCCACGGTGTGGATGATGAAGCGGGCGGGGAGGTCGAAGCCGTCGGTGACGACGGCTGCACCGGGCGGGCACCCGCCGATGGCCCGGCAGGCGGCCTGCAGACGATCGGCGCCGGCGACGCGGTGGATGGCGCCGTCGACGCCCCCGCCCCCACGGAGATCGCGGTTGGCCGCGTTCACGACCGCGTCGACCCGCTCGGCCGTGATGTCGCCCTGGACGGCCTGGAGCCGGACCGCCACCCGGGCTAGCCCGCCGTGGTCGAGGTGGCGCCCGAGGTCGCGCCCGGGACCAGTTTCAGCAGCGACACCGAGTGGCCGGGCGCCTGTTCGCTCGTCTTCTCGCCCCAGGAGGAGAAGGACACCGTGCCGTGGATGGCCGAGGAACCGCCCCCGCTGCCGGGGTTGGTGTCCTCTTCGACCGGCAGGGGCCTGCCACTGGCCGGGACGTAGAGGACGACCGGCACCGTGCCGGTCTGGGTGCCCTGTGAGCCGTGGATGGCCAGGACGGACGTCCCGTTCACCGAGGTGGGGGTGCCGTAGGTGAAGGGCCCGGTCATCTCCAGTTCGCGCGGAACCTGCGAATTGAGGAGACCGGTGACCAGTTGGGCGAGGCCGTTGTTCGACGTAGGGAAGGAGAGCCATGCGTTTGCGTACTTTGACGACTGGGTGCTGGTGAGGCCGATCACGTGGTGGAGGGCGGTGGCGTTGGCCTTGATGTATCCGGTGGGCCCGACGACCAGCGCCGTCAGGTGCTCGGTCAGCGACCCGTTCTTCACGACGAGTGTCTGAGTACCCGAGGTGACGCCGGTGTCCCCGTGCACGGCGATGGTCACGCCGCTCTGCCGGGCCGACGAGCTGAAGTGCACACCCTGGGTGCCCACCGCCTTCATGGCGGCCTGGTACTCGGACTGGGCGCTCTGCGAGGGTGTCGCGGCTGCGCCGGCCGCCATGGACGTGCCGGCGGTGAGGGCCGCCAGTGCGGCGGCGGCGGAGACGGCCCCGGCGGCCGCGGCGGTGCTCATTGGGAATTGGCGCAGGGGGCGCATGACCTTCACTCTCCTGGAGGTTCCGGCGGGCGGCGCTTGAGGCGCCTGCTCGGCCGGTCGGGGACGGGAGGTAATACTCCCACGCCGGGGTGCGCCAGCGGGATCGGGTCGGCCCCGGGCGGCCATCCGATCCCGCCCGCCGGCGGGGCCCGCCCGTCAGACGGCGCTGACCGGCCCGATGGACACGGTGGCCTGGGGGGCCAGGGGGCGCACGAGCTCGCCCCATTTCGAGTAGGTCACGTGCTCGGCGTCAGTGGGCTGCCCCTTCGCGTCGACCGAGTCCTCCTCCACCGGGACGTGGGTCCCCTGGGCGCGGACGTACAGGACGACGTGGACCTCCTTGCGCGCGAACGTCTGCGTCCCGTCGATGGCTTCGACGGCGCTGCCATCGAGCGTCCGCGGGCGCCCGAGGGAGAGCGGCCCTTTGAGCAGCAGCTGGGTGGCGACGTCGTGGGAGCGGACACCCACGACGACCTGGGCGAACGCAACGTTGTTGGTGGAGAACTCGATCCACTGGCCCGACGCGGCAGCTGCCTGGGACGCGCTCGAGTCCGGCCAGGTTCTGAAGCCCGCCGACGTTGCCCTTGACGTAGGTGATGCCGCCGATCACGACGATCGTGATGGTGCCCGTGCCCATGCTCACCGTCTGGCTCCCCGATGCCGGCCCGGCGTCCCCGGCGACGAGGAGGGTCTGCTTCGACTGTGTCGAGGCCGAGCTGTAGTGGACCGACCACGATTGCGTCGTCGCGACGGCCTGGTGGTAGAGCGTCGAGGCGTTGCTGGGGGGGCTGGTCGCCGCGGCAGGGCCCGCCAGCGCCGCCGTCGCCCCGAGCACCGGCCCGGCCAGCACGATGCCGGCCACCACCCTTCGTCCGAACACCGACCGGCCTCCTGTTCTCCCTCTCCCGCTCCGGGACCCGTCAGCTTCGCACGTGACCGGGGCGCCTCCTGGTCACGGCCGCCACGCTTTTCCGGACCGGCCGGGGGGAGGTGGGGACCGTTCTCCCGCCGTTCCACCCTGCCGGCCGGAGGATCCGCGTCGTACGAACACACGTTCGTTATGCTGCGAATCGCAGCGCCGGCGGGGTCCGTCACACCCTCGCCATAGGGTCACCGCAAAGGACCGGCCACGGTCCGGCACGGGTCGCAGGACGAGCAATCGCAGAACCGACATTCGCAGCACAAGGCAATCGCAGAACCGAGGAAGAGGAGAGAGGCAGATGGCCGAAACGGAACGGGATAAGGCGCTGGACGCCGCGCTGGGACAGATCGAGAAGCAGTTCGGCAAGGGTTCGGTCATGCGCATGGGCGACAACCTCTCGATGAACATCGAGTCCGTCCCGACCGGTGCGCTCTCCCTGGACCTGGCGCTGGGCATCGGAGGCCTGCCCCGGGGCCGCATCGTGGAGATCTACGGTCCCGAGTCATCGGGCAAGTCGACGCTGGCCATGCACGTCGTGGCCGAAGCGCAGCGCAACGGCGGCATCTGCGCCTACATCGATGCCGAGCACGCCATGGACCCGGTCTACGCCCGGGCCATCGGGGTGAACATCGACGACCTCCTCATCTCGCAGCCTGACACCGGCGAGCAGGCGCTCGAGATCGCCGACATGCTCATCCGCTCCGGGGCGCTCGACGTCCTGGTGGTCGACTCGGTGGCGGCACTGACACCGCGGGCGGAGATCGAGGGCGAGATGGGCGACACCCACGTCGGCCTCCAGGCGCGGCTCATGTCCCAGGCGCTGCGCAAGCTGACCGGGACGCTGTCGAAGTCCAGCACGATCGCCGTCTTCATCAACCAGCTGCGGGAGAAGATCGGCGTCATGTACGGGTGCTTCCACTATGGCGCCAAGGTCGTGCTGGCAGATGGCAGCACGGAGAAGATCGGCAAGATCGTCAACCAGCGCCTCCCGGTCGAGGTGCTGTCCTACGATTCGGTGACAGGGGCCATCGTGCCCAAGCGGGTCGTGAACTGGTTCGACAACGGCACCACTGACCGGTTCCTCCAGATCACGGTGGCCAAGCCAGCGAAGAACGGTCGGGCCCAGCTGGCGTGCACCTCGAACCACCTGATCCGTACCCCGGGTGGCTGGTGCCAGGCGGGCGAGTTGAAGGTCGGTGACCGGGTGCTCGAGGCCCTCCCGCACTATCTGTCCGACTTCCAGTGGGAGACCCTACGGGGCACCCTCATGGGTGACGGCGCCCTGTCACCGACGCGGAGCGGCCACGGTGCGCGGTTCCGCTTCAGCCACTGCGAGGAGCAGACGCCCTACGCCGACTGGAAGGCCTCGCTGTTGTCCAATCTCGGATCGAGCCGACATGTCCGGAGTGACGGGGTCGTGACGTACGACTTCTCGCCGCTGCCCGAGCTGGCCCCGCTCCGCCAGGGCGTCTACGCCGGCCAGAAGAAAGTCTTCGACGACGACTACCTGAAGCGCCTCACGCCGCTTTCTTTGGCGCTGTGGTACATGGACGACGCCCACTTCGCCATCCGCTCGAAGGGCGTGCAGAGGCGCACGGCCGGGCTCACCGGCCGCGCCGAAATCTGCGTCGAGGCAATGGAGCCCGCAACCCGTGAGCGGCTGGTGGCCTACCTGGCCGACACCTGGGATGTCCGGGCGAAACTGGTTGCCTCGGGTGCCGCCAAGAAGGCCGTCCTCGTCTTCAGCAATGCCGAGACGGCGAAGCTGCACGCCCTGATCGCCCCGTTCGTCCACCCGAGCATGGATCACAAGTTGCTCCCGGCCTACCGGGGCCGCTTTGCGGTCGAGCCCGTCCTCACCCCGATGCGCTACGAGCTGGTGGCCCTTCCCGTGACGGACATCCGCGTCAAGCCCCCGACGCGCTCGATGCACCGATTCGACATTGAGGTCGAGGACAGCCACAACTACCTCGTCGACGGCGTCGTCGTCCATAACTCACCTGAGGTCACCCCCGGCGGGCGCGCGCTGAAGTTCTACTCCTCGATCCGGCTCGACATCCGCCGGATCGAGGCGATCAAGGATGGCGCCGACGTGATCGGCAATCGCACGCGGGTCAAGGTCGTCAAGAACAAGTGCTCGGCGCCCTTCAAGCAGGCCGAGTTCGACATCATGTACGGCAGGGGGATCAGCCGCGAAGGGTCGCTCCTCGACGTCGCGGTCGACCTCGGGTTCATCAAGAAGTCGGGTGCCTGGTTCACCTACGAGGGCGAGCAGCTCGGCCAGGGCCGGGAGAACGTGAAGACGTTCCTCACGGAGAACCCGCAGTTGATGGCCGAGATCGACGACCGGCTGCGCGAGTTCCTCGCCCCCAAGGACCCCGAGGTCGAAGCGGCCGCGGATGCCGTCGACGCAGACGACCTCCCCATCACGCTCGACTCCTAGCCGCACCTCCGCCTCCCACGGCACCGAAGCCTCCGGACCGTCCCCTCACTCCCAGGGGGTCACCGGCCCGGAGCGCTTCGCGTCCGGAGCACAATGGTGCCGTGCCACCCAGGGAATGGAAGCAGCGGGCCTCCCGCGCCCTCGACCGATTCGTGCCCACCGTGCCCTTCCGTTACCTCCCACCCAAGCACGCTGTGCGCATGGCCTTCAACGTGATCCTCGACCGCGAACCCGACCCGGCGGGCGGAGCCGAGTACGCCAGGAAGCTGGCCAGCGGGGAGCTCTCCCGCCACGGTGTCGCAGAGGCACTGGCTCACTCCGAGGAGTTCCGCCGCCGTGTGCCCATCGCCAACGTGCTCCTCTCCATGCACGTCAGCCGCAGCGAGTTCGTGGCCGGGCTGCCCCCGGCCACCCGCATCCTCGATCTCGGTGGGACCCACCAGGGCCTGCCCGACGGTGCGCTGGTGCACCTGGGCTACCCGTACCGGTTCGAGCGCCTCGTCGTGGTCGATCTGCCGGTCGACGAGCGCGACGCCATCTACCAGGGTGGCTCGACGGGCGACACGGTGCTGTCCGAGCTGGGGCCGGTGGAGTTCGCGTTCCACTCCATGGTCGATCTCGGGCGCTACCAGGACGGTTCCTTCGATCTCGTCTACAGCGGCCAGTCCATTGAGCACGTGACCGAGGCCGAGGGCGACATGGTGGCGCGCGAAGCCTTCCGGGTGCTCGCCCCGGGCGGTTGGTTCTGCCTCGACACGCCCAACGGACCGGTGTGGCGGCTGCGATCGGACGTACCGATGAACCACGACCACAAGATTGAGTACGGTGCGGGCGAGCTGGTGGCCAAGCTCGAGCGAGCCGGCTTCGTGGTGGCCGATTGCAAGGGTCTCAACCTCATGCGTCACGGCGCGGCCACGGGCGTCTTCGACGAGGCCGAAGCAAGCGCGCACCCGGGCGTGTTCGCCGCGGCGGAAGACTGTCTGTTGTTGGCCGTGACGGCGCGCAAACCGCCGACGTAGTCGCCCGAGGCCCGGCTAGGGCGTCGTGGTGGCGATGATGGTGTTCGGCACCAGTTCGACCCATGTCTGGCCCGGCTGCAACGGGATCGGCACGCCGAACGCGTTGACGAACTGTGTCGGCGACCCGAGTGTGGATCGATGCCAGGTGGCGTTGATCGCCATCCCGTTGCGGTAGATGACGGCGGTGCCGGCGGCGTTGGGGTACAGGTCCGCCTGCACCTCCAGGCCGCCCCCGGAGTTCTCGGCCCACGGCCCGTAGCTGATCTGCACGTACTGCACCACGACGTTCGCCGCTGCGTTCTGCACGTTGTTGGCCAGCATGTCAGGCATCAGCCCGTAGAAGCGCTGGAAGGTGTTGGTGCCCGGGTTCCACTTCCAGGTGACGTCGGACGTGCCCGAGAAGGGGATGTGCACGGTCGACACGGGGGTTCCCCCTGCGGGCGGTGCCGTCGAGTACGAGAACAGCGGCTGGGGCGGAGTGGTCATGGTGGGGTGCGTGCCGTAGACGAGGGCCGTCGAGGTGTAGTCGGCGTCGGGCGGCACCTTCCCCGGCGGGTGGATCATCAGCGAGTTGCTGGCGCCGAGGTCGACGTTCACGATGGGCGACGCGATGATGTTGGCGAGGACGGGGTTGATGCCCCCCACATGGGCCTCGAGCGGGTTGCCCAGCTGCCCGAGGATGCCGATGTCGATGTTCCGGGCCGAGCGGGCGGGACCGATCAGCGCCACGTCCTGGCATTGGAACACGGCGGCATAGCGGGTGATGCCCCCCTCGACGGGCTCTTCGAAGACGATGTCAGCCTTGTCGAGCCCCGATTGGGGGCGGCCGGCGGGATAGTTGTCGATCTTCACCGCCATGGCGGGCCGCTGGGGGACGCTGCCGTTGGGCGCCGGCAACCCGGTGAGCGGGCAGGGAGGCGCCGGGGCGGTCGTCGACGTGGTGGTGGTCGCCTTGGGCTTGAGAGCGGCGCGGTGCGGCGGATCCGAGGAGCAGGCGCTCAACACCAGCCCGGCAAGTCCGGCGGTCACCAGCGCCCCCCAGGCAAGCGGCCGCCGCGCTCGAGTGCGGTCGTCGTCGGATTTCCCCATCGCTGGGCATCGATCGTAGGGGGGCGACGCTGCAAAGTGGTGTCATACACCCGGCTTTCGGATGCCGCTCAGGCCGAAGGGGTCCCCGCCGCGGTGCCCTTGGCGGCGGCGGAGCCGGTGTAGACCGCCGACCAATTGCCGCCCGAGCTGCCGTAGGAGCTGGCCGTTCCGAGCCCGAAGCGGCCGTAGACATTCTCCATGGCGCGGCGGATCACGTCGGTGACGCCCGGGAAGGGCCCGGGGATCACGAGGGAGGGGATGGCGCCCGTCGTCGAGAGCATGGAGACGAAGCTGGCCGAGCCGCTGGCCAGCACACCGCCACCGTTGCCCGGCGCGGTGTAGTAGGTGATATCGGACCAGTTGGACTGACCGGGGACGGGCGAGTGCGCCAGTACGTCGACGTTGCGCGGTCCGGGGAGGGCGGGCACGTAGCGGTCGTACTCCCCGAGGATCACCTGGGGGAGCGTGTGCCCGTCCGTCAGGTTGCAGCCGTCGTAGAACCACGACGAGGCGTCGGTCACCACCATGTCAGCCTTCGCGCCCACCGACTGGTACATGGAGCCGATGAGCGTCTGCTCCGGGTCGTTCACCGGGGACTCGGCCCAGTTGACCGTGGTGAGCGCGGGCTGCTCCCGGGCGAGGGGGTCCTCGGAGGCGCTCTTGTAACAGACCTCGAGCCGGTTGGGGCCGACCGAGCTCGGCTCCAACCGGATCTGCCGGTAGACGGCGTTGGCCCCGAGGAAGGCCAGGTTGAGGCCGTTCGCGTTGGCCTGCGCGGCGGCCTGGCGCATCGGCTGGGACCAGTACTCGTCGTGGCCCAGGCTGAAGAGGCAGCGATGGTTCGCGAGGAGCTGGGGCCGCGCGTGCAGGTCGACGTCGGTCCAGTAGGTCATGTCCAGGCCGAGGCTCTCGAGGTGGAACACCAGCGGCAGCTCGTTGCCGACGAAGTCGGCCGCGCCCGAGGCCCACGTCTGCGGGTAGGGCCGGTCGAACGACACGACGCGGGCGCGGCTGGCGAAGTCCTGTTTCCCGCCCGGTGTCTGGCCGTAATAGAGGCTGTAGTGGCCCCAGAGGTTGTAGGCCTGCCAGGTCGTCACGCTGTTCTGCAGCACGTACGACGCCATGGAGGTGTCATCGCGGACGGTGAGCGGCACGAACTGCTCCTCACCCCCGCTGCCGACCAGCTTCAAGAGGTAACAGCCCGGCGGCCAGTCGCTCGTGACGTTCAACGTCATCGTGGGCGTCCAGGGGCAGGACACCGTTGCGGTGCCCGGGGTGACGACCGCGGCGGGCTGGGGCTTGGCCGCAACGAAGTCCGTCTGCATGACGAGGCGGCCACCGAGGCCCTGGTAGTAACCCATCCGGTACACCTGCACCTGGACGGCGCGGGCGGTGGTGTTGACGAACAGTGCGACGTCGTCGCCGTGCACCGCGCTCACCTGACTGGCGAAGCCCTCGAGGGCGTGGTCGGGCTGGACATGGTTGCAGATCCAGTTCAACGTGCCCGGCTTGGCGTTCTCGGCGATCAGCCATGGCGCGGTGGGCACGATGACGCCGCTCGGGAGCTTGGTGTCGACCACGGCCGGGAGATCTTGCCGCGCGGGGCGGCGGGCCCGCCGCCACCCGCTTGTTCGTGCGCGTCGTGTTCAGGCGCGAGGTCGTCGCGACACCGGCGGCACCGAGCGCGGAGAGCTGCAGGAACTGCCGCCGGTCGATGGGTCGGCGTCCCGCGAGAGGCGCGGAGTCGGAGCCGCCGTCCGGAGGGAGGGGCTGCACGGGCCCTACTTTACCCACCTGCCCCTTGTCCCCTCGATGCAGTCCGGTCGCTTGGTCGAGGTCGGGGCACCTAGCATTCCGGCGTGAGCTGGGCCCGATCCCTCCCCGGACCGCTGCGGCGGGCCCTGTCTCGCCTGGTCCACACGACGTGGGAGGGTGCGGTCGAGCTCGGGGCGATCGGGCCGGGCGACGCCAGGGGCAGGCGCTTCGGGCGGATGGGGCAGGGCGCGTGCCTCCTTTTCCCCCAGGGTGCCCTCTACAACGAGCACCTCGTCCACATCGGAGCCGAGACCATCGTCGGACCGTACGCTTCGATTTCCGCGGGGATGGCACCGGGCCAGGAGATGCCGACGGATCCGGTCGTCTCCATCGGCAGCCGTTGCCTGATCGGCCGTGGATCGCACATCGTGGGCCATTGGGAGATCGTGATCGGCGACGACATCCAGACCGGTCCTTACGTCTACATCACCGACCAGAACCACACCTTTGATGACCCGGTCGTGCCCATCGGGCGCCAGTGGCCGACCGAGGCGCCGGTACGCATCGGGTCGGGCAGCTGGCTGGGCGCCAACGCCGTGATCCTTCCGGGCGCGCAGATCGGCGAGCACGTCGTGGTGGCGGCCGGTGCGGTCGTGCGCGGCGACGTCCCTGACCGTTGCGTCGTCGCCGGCGTGCCCGCCCGCATCGTCAAGCGCTGGGTCGACGGGGCCGGTTGGGTCACCGAGAAGGAGGTGACGCTGTCGTGAGGCTGTCGTGATCCCGTCGTGAAGGCGGGAGAGGGAACAGTATCGCCCTACCTGGTGACGGTGAGCGGCCAGGATGCTCCCGGCATCGCGGAGCGGATGTTCGCCGCGCTGGCCGAGCAGGGTGTCGAGGTGGACGACGTTGAGCAGGTCCGGGTGCACGGCCGCCTGCTGCTCTGCGTCGAGGCGGACATCGCTCCGCCCGGCGTCGATCCGGTGCAGGCCGCCTTGGCCCGCCGGCTCGGTGACGGCGTCGAAGTGACGGTCGAGCCGCTCGTCGAAGCGGAGCTGGACCAATCCTGCGACCGCCATCTGGTGACGGTGTTGGCCCCCGAGATCGATGCCGCCACGCTCGAGGGGGTGACGGGCCGCATCGCCGCGTGCGGTGGCAACATCGAGCGGATCGTGCGCCTGTCCTCCTACCCCGTGCACTCCTACGAGCTGTCTGTGGCCGGCGCCGACCTCGACCGCCTGCGCCGCGACCTGGCCGAGGAGGCCGCCAGGCGTGAGGTCGACGTGGCAGTACAGGTGGCAGGCCTGCACCGGCGCGCCAAGCACCTGATCGTCATGGATGCCGACTCCACGCTGCTGCAAGGCGAGGTCATCGACCTGTTGGCCGAGCGTTGCGGATGCGGCCCACAGGTGGCGGCCGTGACGAAGGCGGCAATGGCGGGTGACCTCGATTTCGAGGAGGCACTGCGGAGCCGGGTGCGGTTCTTGGCCGGCCTCAAGGAGGCTGACCTCGACGCGGTGCGCGAGGGCGTGCTGCTGACGCCGGGCGCCCGCACGCTGGTGCGCACGCTGAAGCGACTCGGCTACGAGATCGCGGTGGTGAGCGGTGGTTTCTGGCAGGTGATGGAGCCGCTGGTGCGGGACCTGGGCATCGACCACTTGGCGGCCAACGTCCTCGAACTCGACGGTGGGGTCGTCACGGGAGAGCTGGAGGGTGAGATCGTGGACCGGGCCGGCAAGGCGGCCGCTCTGGCCCGGTTCGCGGCGGCGGCCGGCGTCCCACTCGCGCGTACCATCGCGGTGGGCGACGGGGCGAACGACATCGACATGCTCGCGACAGCAGGGCTCGGCATCGCGTTCAACGCAAGGGACGTCGTGCGCCGGGCGGCCGACACCGCGCTGAGCGTGCCGTACCTCGACGCCATCCTCTTTCTGCTCGGCATCACGCGCTGGCGAGGTGGAGCTGGCCGATCGGCTCGATCGGGAGGGGGCGACGTGACGACGCTGGCACAGGGCGAGCAGGGCAAGGCGGCCGACAACCGGGGCGCCCAGCGCCCCCTGCTGCGGGGATGGCTGCACGTGGTTGCGTTCTGCGGCTGGCTGATCGGCGGACCGTTCCTCATCGCCGCCGGTCCCGACGCCGCGGCCAAGGCGGCGCTCTCCGTCTACGTGGCGGGCATGCTCGTGATGTTCGGCACCAGCGCAGCTTTCCACCGCCTGCGTTGGTCGGCGCCGGCGTGGCGACGCATGCGGCGGGCCGACCACAGCGCGATCTTCGTCGGGATCGCAGGGACGTCCACGGCGGTGGCCGGTCTCGCGCTCACCGGCTGGGCCCAGGTGACGGTGCTCGCCATGGTCTGGGGCGGAGCCGCCGCGGGCGTCGCGTTGCGCCAGGTGTGGCTCGACGCGCCGCAGTGGGTGGTCGCCATCCCTTACGTAGTGGTGGGCTGGTGCCCGATCATCGTGGCGCCCCAACTGGTGCGCAGCCTCGGGTGGGCGGGTTTCTGGCTCATGATCGTGGCGGGCTTTGCCTACACGGCGGGGGCGCTCGTCTACGCCCGCAAATGGCCGGACCCGTGGCCGAGGGTCTTCGGCTTCCACGAGGTGTTCCATCTGTGCACCCTCGTGGGAGCGGGGCTGTTCGCGTACCTGGTCGCCTTCATCGCGCTGCCGCGGTACTGAGGCGGCGGGCGCAGGCGCGGGTGGCGGGAAGACAGGGCACGTTCCGGACCTGTCTCCGCAGGGGTATCTCCGGAACCTGCGGGGATGCTTCTGAAGCTCGGGGATGTCTCCAGAAACTATAAGTACGTCGGTTTATAGTCTGCGAAGACAGCCGCCAGACGCCGGCCACTGCCCGATCGTGCCGTCGCATGAGCCAGGCGAGCCGACGCGCCCGACTCAGGTGATGCTGGGTTCGGCAGCAAGGTGAGGTAATGGTTGACAAAATGTCACACCCCGCGGCGACACTGAACCCATGGGAACGGACGAGGACCAGGGCTTCTACACCCGCGGCGTCGTCTTCACGCTGGTCCCCACTCCGGCTCAGGAGCGCCTCTTGCGCAGCTACGCCGGAGCGGCGCGTCTTCGCCTACAACTGGGCCGTCACTGAGGTCTCTTCGAACCTCTCGGTCCGGCGGGCCCAACGCGAGGCCGGCGTTGGCGAATCCGACCTGACTCCTCCTCTCTCCTGGTCGGCCTATGGCCTGTCCAAGCTCTGGAACGAGTCCAAGGCCGAGACCGCCCCGTGGTGGCAAGAGGTCTCGATGCACGCCTTCCGTTCGGGTCTCACTGCTGCCGCCGACGCGCTGGGCAACTTCTCTGACTCGAAGAAGGGCGAGCGCAAGGGCCGCCGGGTCGGGTTCCCGCGCCGCAAGAGCCGTCGGCGCTCGACACCCTCCGTCTCCTTCGTCGAGATCAACCACCACCTGTCGTGGCTGGACCCCGACCGCCATCACGTCCGCCTCATGTTGCCCCAGTCCACCCCCGACCCTGGCGTCAGGCGCCGGCGCTCGCACCTCGGCTGGATCCACACTGTCGAGTCGACCCGGCGTCTCTACCGGCTGGTCGAGTCCGGCCGGGCCAGCATCCAGAAGGTGACGATCAGCTACCGCGGCGGCCGTTGGCAGGCCGCTTTCTCGGTTCGCCACTTGGTGGCACCTGCCGTGGCGGCGTCGGCCGAAGAGTGCCGCCAGCCAGACGGTCGGCCTCGACGCTGGCCTGAGGCACCTGGCCACCCTGTCGAGCCCGGTGCGCGGACTGACCGATCCCACCGGACATGTGGCCAACCCGGCTGTCCTCTCGCAGCACTTACGCCACCTCAGGAAGCTCGACCGCGCCATTGCCCGCTGCCAGCGTGGGTCGAGAAACCGGATCCGGCTCCTCAAGCGGCGCGCCCGTCTCCACGGCACCATCGCCAAGACCAGGGCCCTCGAACTCCATCGCATCACCAACGAGTTGGTGCAGCGCTTCGGGGTCATCGGGATCGAGGATCTGAACGTGGCGGGGATGGGCAGCCACAAGGGACGTCTGGGCCGTTCCGTCGCTGACGCTTCTCTCGGAGAGCTGCGCCGCCAGCTCATCTACAAGGCGGCCGATCGCGGTGTCACTGTGGTGCCTGTCGACCGTTTCTACCCCTCGTCGAAGACCTGCTCGTCCTGCGGCTCGGTGAAAGCCAAGCTGGACCGCCGGAACGTGGGTCTTCGAGTGTGAACACTGCGGAGTCGTCCTCGACCGGGACGTCAACGCAGCGCGCAACATCGCTCGTGAAGCCGCACGGCTTCACGAGCAACCCACACCAACAGAAGACAGTTATGTCGCCGGGCTACGACCGGAGACACAAAACGACGACCCGAGGTCGCGTAAGACCAGAGGTGCTCACGCACCGACGGCATCGGCCGCCTGAGGGCGGAACCATGCAGCACTGCCCCCCTCCGGATGAGGCGGGGCAGAGCATCAGACTTGGACGGGGCACTGACAACGGTGCCCGGTTCGCAGCAGGAGGTGGACGGTTTTTATCAACCATCCACCTCACCTTGCTGCCGAACTTAGGTGATGCTCAGTCCGAGCATCGCAATGGCGTTGCCCCGCATGATCCTGTGCACGTCGTCGTCGGACAGGTCCCGCACCATCTGCTCGGCCACCGCACGGGTGTCGGGCCAGGTCGAGTCGGTATGGGGGTAGTCGGTCTCGAAGGTGATGCGGTCGGACCCGATGACGCCCAGGGAATCGAGCCCGTGCTGGTCGCGAAAGAAGCAGCCGTAGACCTGGCGGTGGAAATACGTCGACGGGGGCTCGGGCACGATGTCCTTCACGCCGCCCCAGGCTCGGTGCTCGCGCCAGACGTCGTCGGCCCGCTCGAGGATGTAGGGCAGCCAGCCGATCTGCCCCTCCGAGTACGCGAGCACGAGCCGTGGGAAGCGGATGAGCACACCAGAGAAGAGGAAGTCGGTCAGCGAGGCCATGGCATTGCCGAAGCTCAAGGTCGCTGCAACGGCCACGGGCGCGTCCGACGAGGTGGCCGGCATCTTGGACGACGACCCGATGTGCATGCAGACGACGGTGCCGGTCTCCTCGCAGGCCCCGAAGAACGGGTCCCAGTACCCGCCGTGGATGCTGGGCAGTCCGAGGTGGGGAGGGATCTCGCTGAAGCAGACGGCGCGGACGCCCCTGGCTGCGTTGCGGCGTACTTCGGCTGCCGCCTTCTCGGCGTCCCACAGCGGGATGAGGCACAACGGGAGCAGGCGGCCGCCGCTGTCGCCGCACCACTCCTCGACCATGAAGTCGTTGTAAGCCACGACACAGGCCTCGGCCAGCTCGCGGTCCTTGGCTTCGAGGAATGTCTGGCCGCAAAACCGTGGGAAGGTCGGGAAGCACAGGCTGGCCTCAACCCAATTGGCCTCGTTGTCGGCGATGCGGGCCCGGGGCTCGTAGCAGCCAGGGCGCATCTCGTCGTAGGTGATCGGCGACATGGTCATGTCGTCTCGGTCGAACCCGACGGCGGCCACGTGGCGCTTGTTGATGTAGACGAGGTCCTCGTAGACCCAGCAGTCGGCTTTGGGGCCGTCGGCCTCGAACGTCTGGCGGTAGCTGCCGCCGCCGATGTGTTCCATGTCCCCGATGCCGCGGCGCTCCACCTTCGGACCACGGTCGCGGAACCGGGCCGGGAGCCAGGTGTCCCACAGGTGCAAGGGCTCCACGATGTGATCGTCCACGCTGATGATCTTCGGGAGCGGCGTGGTGCTCCCGAGTCGTGGTGCCGTGTCGTCGATGAGGTCGGTCATGGTGACTCCAGTGTGGCAGCGAAGGGGACGAGTGGCGCCAGCGACTCGAGCTCGGCCCGCACGGACGGCTCGTCACCGGCCCTGACGCGCAGCACCACCTCGTTGATGCCCAGGCGGGCGAAGTGCTCGAGCTTGCCCTCGTCGGCGATCGTCCCGAACGGGACCACGTGGAGCGTCACGGGGTCGCGGCCCGACGTCTCTGCGAGCGCGTGCAGGCGAGGGATGGCCTGGGTCAGGCCGCTGCCGCCGATGGGGATCCAGCCGTCGGCACAGTCCACGACGGCCGCAAGCACCGCTTCGGTGGCGCCCCCGCCGACGAGCGTGCGCAGGCGCGGCTGCTGCCGGGGTTTCGGCCAGGACCAGGTCGGGCCGAAGTCGACGAATTCGCCGTGGAACTCGGCCTTGTCCGTGGACCAGATGGCTTCCATGGCGGCGAGGTGCTCGCGCGCGACGGCGTGGCGGCGTGCGAAGTCGACACCATGGTCCTCGGCCTCGGCGCGGTTCCACCCGAAGCCGACGCCCAGCGTGAGGCGGCCCCCCGAAATGTGGTCGAGCGTGGCCACCTGCTTGGCCAACACGATGGGGTCGTGTTGGGCCACCAACAGGATGCCGGTGCCGAGCCGCAGCCGCGTCGTCGACGCGGCGGCGGTCGCCAGCGCGACGAGCGGGTCGAGGCAGCGTTTGTAGTCGTCGAGGCGCACGCCTTCAACGAGCGACGGGGGTGTGTCCTCGCGTACCGGGAGGTGGGTGTGCTCGGGCAGGTAGAGCGAGTCGAAGCCGAGCTGCTCGGCGGCGACCGCCAGCGCGGGGGGTGGAAGGTCGCGGTCGGTCAGCGCGGCGGTGATGCCCAGGCGCACGTCAGGACGCCGGCGGGGCCTTGGCGGCGAACTCGGCCAGCGTGCCGCCGCCCACGGCAGCGCCAAGCAGGGTGGCGAACGCGGCTTGCTCGCGGCTGTTCGCTTGCGTGACCGCGTCGCGCCGGGCCGCCCGCATGAGGGAGACGATGGCCCGGGTGGCAGCCCGGGGATGGGCGGCGATGCGCGCCGCGAGGTCGACCGTCTCGTCGAGCACCATGCCCGGGGCGCAGACCTGCAGGGCCAGACCCAGCTCGACCAGCTCGTCCGCGCCCACCCAGTCCGAGGTGAGCAGCACCCGGGCCGCCCGCTGCCAGCCCATGGCGGCAGGGAACAGGAGGCTGCTCGCCGCCTCGAGCGGGACGCCCAGCTCGGCGAAGGGCACGCGCAAGCGGGCCCCCACGTCGACCAGCACAAGGTCGCAGTGCGCCAGCAGCGTGAAGCCGAGTCCGACGGCCACGCCGTTCACCGCGGCGAGAAGGGGGACCGAGAGCCCGTTGACGCACTCGAGCAAGCCCTGGAAGCCCTGGCCGGCGCCCTCGACGGCGGTGCCGGTCGCGATGGCGGCCATCTCGGCCAGGTCCTGGCCCGAGGTGAAGGCGGTGCCGCTCCCGGTCAGCACGACGGCGCCGACCGCCTCGTCGGTATCGGCCGCAAGGAGCGCGGTCGTCAGCTGCTGGTACATCGCGGTGTCGAAGGCATTGCGCATCTCAGGGCGGTTGAACGCGACAACCCGCACGCCTGCCGCGGCCTCGGTCGTTTCTATCCGGTCGACGGGCCCGTTCATTCGTTCACCACCGTCGAATCGCCGATCACGGCAACGCATCCCTGGTCACGAGTGCCTCCCTTCGTGCGGCCCGACCCTACAGAGGCGGAGCGAGACCGGCGAACCTCGTCCCGTCACTCCGGGCGTGGCACCGCCTCCGGCGGCAGCCGGGAGCTGCCAGGGGCGGCGTGGGGCGGAAAGTCCCGGGCGAGCCGAGCGGAGAGGGCCACCCGTTCGTCGCGACCGGCGGGACCGGCGCAACCGGCGCGACCGGCGCACCGGCGTACCGGCGCACTCGCCCGCGGTAGCGCCTGGTGTCGATGACCCAGACACCGGATGGGACGACCGCGATGTGGTCGATATTGGCCCGCCCGCCGGGCACCGCGCGGTCGTGGAGCACGACCCCGGCGTCCCCGACCGCGGGTCTGAGGAACCGGCCCACGCGTTCCTCGGCGTCACCCCCACGTGCCAGCGGGCGGTGGAGGGACGTATCCCGGTGACCAGCGCCACAACGGGCGCCAGGACGCGCCCGAAGCGGCGGCGGCGCATTGCCGTGTCCACTCGTAGCCGGCGTTCGAATTCGGCGCGGACGGACGCGCCCGGATGCCCGAGTTCGACGCCCCGCTGTGCGTCGGTGCGGTCGATCATGGCCTCCTCGGAGGTGACTCGAGAGGTGAACGGTCGCCCCCGTTGGTTCGTGTCACTGTTACCCCGGTGATGGGCAGGCCTCAGAGGGCGACGGCACTGCTGTTTGCCGTCGGGCTCGTGACCCTGGCGGCAGCGGGCTGCGGACGCCTCGAGGGCGCACCGGCTCAGCGGGCGTCAGCCCAGGCGGCGCGCCATGCCACCACGACGTCGAGCACCACGAGCACGACGACCACGTCGACGACGCTGCCACCCGTGGCGCCGATCTCGTGGTCTCCTTGCAACGGGGACCTGCAGTGCGGCACGTTGGTGGTGCCACTGGACTACGCAGACCCAGGCGGCCCGACGATCCCGATTGCGGTAGCCCGGCATCTTGCCGAGGATCCCGCGGCACGTATCGGCTCGCTCGTGATCGATCCCGGAGGGCCGGGGGTGTCGGGCATCGACGACATGGCGAACGAGCTCGCCTCGCTGACGCCGCAGCTGCTCGACGACTTCGACATCGTGCTCTTCGACCCCCGCGGCGTGGAGCGAAGCGACCCTGTCACCTGTGGCGAGACGGCCGGCGGCCCGACCAACCCGTCGGATCCCGTGCCGACGACGCCGAGCCAGGAGGCGGCGACCTTCGCGGGGTTGAAGCAGTTCGCGGCCGCCTGCGAGCAGGCGAGCGCCAACGTGCTCCCGCACGTCGGGTCCGTCGACGCCGCCCGTGATCTCGAGCAGCTCCGCAGCGCGCTGGGCGACGCCGGCCTCACCTACATGGGGCAGTCCTACGGCACACTGCTCGGACTCACCTACGCGTCGCTCTTCCCCACCCATGTCCGGGCCATGGTGCTCGACAGCGTCATCGACCCCGCGCTGACCTTCGACCAGATCACCGAGGGCCAGGCCCAGGGGTTCGAGGCCGTGCTGCAGTCCTTCTTCGCCTGGTGTGCAGCCAACTCGAGTTGTCAGTGGCGGCCGGCCGGGGACCCGACGGCCGCCCTGCTGGCGCTGATCGCCGCGTCCGCGACGACACCGGTCCCGGCGGGGGGAGGCCGCGTCGCCGGCCCGGGCGAGCTCTACGACGCGTTGCTCGGCGGCCTCTACGCCCGGTCGGACTGGTCCGGGCTGGGCAGCGCGCTGGCGGCGGATGCGGCTGGCAACGGCGCGCCGATCGTCACGATGTCCGACCACTACAACCAGAACGGATCGACCAACGGTGACGACGCCTCCTTGGCCATCGACTGCCTCGATCACCCCGTCTCCCACGACCTGGCCACCTACGGCTCGCTGGCTGGCACCCTCAAGGCCTCGGCTCCCGTCTTCGGGCCGCTCCTGGCATGGGGTGAGGCCGCCTGCGCGGTGTGGCCCACACCGCCCACCCGCCCGGTGGGTCCCGTGATCGCAGCCGGCGCGCCACGCATGCTGGTGGTCGGGACGACAAACGACCCTGCCACGCCTTACGCCTGGGCGGTCAACGTCTCGAAACAGCTCGGCCACGGCGTGCTGCTCACCCGGGACGGCGACGACCACGTGGCGTACTTCTACAGTGCCTGCGTGCGCGGGTATGTGGACGCGTATCTCGTCGGCGGGGTCACGCCGAGCCCGGGCACAACCTGCTCGTCGTGACCAGGGCCGTCTTCGTCGAAACGACCGTCATCGTGGAGGCGGTGGGTTGCGAGCCGGTCGCATCCGCTCTCACGCGCTCGTGAAGCGGTAGCTCCCGCTTCCGACCCACGGCACGGCGGTCCCGCCGCCGCAGCACCCCGGGAGCGACGACCGTGCGGGCACCGGCCGCGGCCGAGGACTCCGCCCCGCCCGCCGGGGCGACCGCGGCGGCGAGAGTCGCCATCGCGAGGAGGCAGTTAGCGGCAGGTCGCGTCGACGCACGGCGCTCATCATGCCGGTTGCGAAGGCGGCGGGCGTTCGTGGCGCGCCATAGTGGGCGGCGCACCGACCACACCGACCGTCCGGCCCACCCACGGACCGTGAAACAAGGAGGCCACCGTGCCCGCACCCGAAGAAGCGCTCTCGGCCAAGAACGTGACGTTCGCCGGCTACGAAGGTGCCCAGATCAACGCGTACCGGGCCCTTCCGGCTGGTGACGGCCCCTTCGGAGGGGTACTGGTCATCCACCACCTGCCGGGCTGGGACTCGGGGACCAAGGAGATCACGCGCCGTTTCGCCGCCTGCGGCTATAACGCGATCTGCCCCAATCTCTACGCTCGCCAGGGGCTCGATGTCGAGCCCGACGACGCAGCCGCCGCAGCGCGCGAGGCAGGCGGGGTCCCCGACGACCAGTTCGTGGGCGACGCCGGCGGCGCCATCGAGGCGCTGCGGGCGCTGCCCACGTCCAACGGCAAGGTCGGTGTCATCGGCTACTGCTCCGGTGGCCGGCACTCCTTCCTCACCGCGGTGAGCCTGCCCGTCGATGCTGCGGTGGATTGCTACGGCGCGTTCGTGACCGGCACGCCCCCCGAGGGCTTTCCGCTGAGGGTGACGCCGCTCGCCGACCGGGCGCCGCTGCTGCACTGCCCGCTGCTCGGCCTCTTCGGCAACGAGGACAAGTTTCCCGGCCCCGAGCAGGTCGACGAGCTGGAGGCAGCGCTCGAGGCGGCCGGCAAGACATACGAGTTCCACCGCTACGACGGGGCGGGGCACGCATTCTTCTCGGTCGACCGCCCTGCCTACCGGCCCGAGGCGGCAGTCGACGGCTGGCGCCACATCTTCGAGTGGTTCGGGCGCTACCTGGCGGGGGACTGACCATGTGCTCCTACCTCACCGTGGCCACCGACGTCGCCGGCAGCGCCAAGGGTCCACAGGGCTGGTTCCCCGTGACGACCGCCTCGGTCTACTTCGACCACCCTTTCCACGCGCCGTTCGACCACACGCTCAACATCGACTTCACCGATCCGTCACGCGGGCCCGGGGCACGGGTCGCCGTGGAGCTGAGCGCCGACTCGGCGCGGCGCCTGGTCGAGAGCATCCGCGCCGCCCTCGCAGCGGCAGGGGACGCCGCCACGTGACCACGCCGACCGGACCGGCGGCCGGCGTCCACCTGCCCTGGGCCGAGGTGCCCGCGGCGGTGCAGGCGTGGGCGGCCGAGGTCGGCGGCGGGCTGCCCGCCACGGTGCGCGATCTGCACGGAGGATTCTCGCCCGGCGCGGCGACCCGGCTGGACTGTCCCGGTGCCAGCATCTTCGTGAAAGCGGTGGGTGCAGTCCTCAACCCGGACTCGCCCGACATGCACCGCCGGGAGGCCGTGGTCTCGGCCGTGCTCCCGATGTCGTCGCGGGTCCCGCGGCTCCTCGGCACCTTCGACGACGGTGACTGGGTCGCCCTGGCCTTCGAGGCGATCGACGGGCGTCTGCCGGCACATCCCTGGGACGGTGAGGAGCTGCTCGCCGTGGTTGACGCTCTGACCGAGCTGCACCGAGACCTGACGCCGACGCCGGTGCCTTCGCTGGAATCGGCGGAGAGCTATCTACGCCCGCTTTTCGGGGGCTGGGCCGATCTGGCCGCGAGGGACGCGCCACCGACCGGCTTGGACGCATGGGCACGCCACAACTTGGAGCCCCTCGCCCAGCTCGAGTCGGGCTGGCCGGACGCGTGCACCGGCGACACGCTCGTGCACGGCGACGTCCGCTCGGACAACATCTTGCTCGGGCCCCATGGCGCGGTCTTCGTGGATTGGCCCCACGCGGCTGTCGGTGCGCCGGTCCTCGATCTGGTCGAGTGGGCCCCTTCAGTGTTCCTGGAAGGCGGGCCCGAGCCCGAGGAGCTGCTCGCCCGCTACGAGCAGGCGGAAGTGGTGGACCCCGAGGTCGTCTCTGTGCTGCTGGCTGCGGTAGCCGGCTTCTTCGTCGAGCACTCCCTGCGCCCACCACCGCCCGGCCTGCCGACGGTGCGTCGCTTCCAGGCCGCTCAGGGTGACGTGGCCCTGGCCTGGCTGCGCCGCCGCAATGGCTGGTGATCCGCCGCACGGAGCACCCGGCACGCCGGTAGGTTCGGCTGCATGCGCTTTGGACTGCAGATCCCCAACTTCACCGCCGGCGAGTCACCCGGCGCGCTCTTCGACGGCGTCGTCCAGATGGCGGCCGCGGCGGAGGACGCCGGCTTCGACTCGGTATGGGTGATGGACCACTTCTACCAACTGCCTCCGTTGGGAGGCCCCAGTCAGCCCATGCTCGACTCCTACACGCTGCTCGGCGCGCTGGCCGCCAGGACGTCGAGGATCCGGCTGGGGACCATGGTGACCGGCGTCACGTACCGGAACCCGGCGCATCTGGCCAAGATCATCACCACACTCGACGTCATAAGCGCGGGCCGGGCCATTCTCGGCATCGGGGCGGCCTGGTACGACGTGGAGCACGAGGGTCTTGGCTTTGACTTCCCGCCGGCAGGCGAGCGGCTCGACCGCCTGGAGGAGGCACTGCAGATCTGTCGGGCCATGTTCACCGAGGAGGCGCCTTCCTTCAGCGGCCGGTATTACCGGATCCACGAGGCGCGCAACATCCCGTCACCGGTGCAACCGGGCGGGCCGGCGATCCTGGTGGGCGGCGGCGGGGAGAAGCGGACGCTCCGCCTGGTGGCGCGCTACGCCGACATGTGCAACATCACCGGTGACCCCGCCACCATCGCCCACAAGGTCGAGGTGCTGCAGGGGCACTGCGCGGCCGTCGGGCGAGACCCGTCCGAGGTCACGGTCAGCCGGTTGAGCACGCTCGTGCTGACCGCCAGCGAAGAGGAGACGGCAACGACGAAGGACTTCCTCCGCCAGGTCACGGGTGAAGAGCCCTCGGGCTCCGACGTGGGGACGGCCGAGGAATTGGTGGCGCGGGTCGAGGAGCTCGGTGCGGCCGGGGTGGAGTACTTCGTGTTCAACGTGCCCACTGGCACGCCGGATACGGTGCGTCGTCTCGGAGAGGTGTTGGTCGGGCGCTTCGCCAATTGAAGGCCGCGACGCCCTGCCGGTTATTCCGCACGGAGGAGCTGCGAGGTGGCCGTTCTCGCTGCCACACGCCCGGGAATGGTGGCGACCAGGGCCGCCAACACGATGGACAAGGTCCCGATCGCCACGATGGTCCCGACCGGGATGGTGGGGTAGGGGACGGCGCTGATCTCACCGGCGAACAGGTCCCACAGCGCGCGGCCTAACGCGATCCCAGCCGGGATACCGATGGCGCAGCCGATGACGGCGGCGACTCCGGCCTGCACGGACACCGCGGTCGCCAGCTGACGTCCGGTGAAGCCGAGCGTCTTCAGGATCGCCAGGTCGCGCCGTCTTCGCCGGACGGATGTGACCAGCGTGATGCCGAGCGCGCTCGACGGCCCCAGCCGCCAGCGCCGCGCCCAGCAGCATCGGCGTGGTGCCCAGTGACCCGTAGTTGAGGATCTGTGCCGGCCGCTGGACAGCCAGCACCGAGCCGCCGTTGATTGCGATGTCCAGCTTGCGCCCTATGGTCTGGAGGGAACGCAGGGCCGCCTCGCTCGCTCCCCCTTTCGTGCGGACCAGGATCGCGTTCGGACCCGGCGTGACCTCGAAGAGGTTCCTCGCCGCGGGCGGGATGAGCTGGTAGGAGAGCAGCGCACCGGTTCCCATCTCGAGATGTGACGACCCCGTGACACCGATCGGCGGCAGCGTCGCGGTGCCGACGATCGTCAGTCTGACCGGCGCGCCGTTGTGTGCCCGCTCCTCCACGGTTTCCCCGACCCGCTTGTGCAGCTGGTGCAACGTGCCGGCGCCGAGCACCACCTGATCGTGCGCCTCGAGTCCGTGCCCGCTGAGAAGGGGTGGTGCCACCGCTGCCCGGGGCGTGGATCCCATCACCGGCACATTTACGCCGTCGAGCTGCAGGGTCGAGTAGGAGACTCCACTCCAACTCTCGACGAGTGGGTCGGCATCGAGCAGTCTCGCCGCAGCCTGTCCCGGAATGTCTCCGAGCCCACCGCCACCGTCCATGTCGTAGTTCCAGTTCCAGCCGTAGAGCGCTGGGTGGCTGACCAAGGTGTTGAGACTCGACCCGAACGTGACCGTGGCCACGACGACGGTGACGGCGAGGATGGCGCCCAGGATCGCCGACCGCACGGGAACGGCGCTTCTGCCCACTCCCGGCTCGAGGGCGAACCGCACCCCGGTGATCGCCGGCGGCGGGAGCCCGGCGCGCGCTGCCGCAGTCGTGACCCGCGACGACGAGGTTCGTTGGCTCCTCACGGGTGCCCTGCCCGGCAGTGCTCGCCACGAAGCCAGGGCTGCGATCGCCCCGAGTGACAGCAGGAGGCCGGCCACGCCGAGACCGATCACCGCCCAGTCTGCGTGCACCTCGACGCGCAGGAACGGCCGCACCGGGCCCAGCGGGGCCAGCGGTGAGAGGCAGAGGGCCAGCAGCCCGGCCAGGACGGAGCCGACCGCCACGGCGCCGAGCGTGCCGATCAGGTCGTCGCAGAAGGTCATGGAGGGGCTTGCCCCGAGAGCCCGGATGATGTCGAGGTCGGCGGTCCTCAGCCGGATCCGGCGGCTGAGGACCTGCCCGGCGATGAGCAGGCCGGCGATGCCGGCGATGCCGCCGAAGACGGCGAGCGCGATGGCCTCGGGCCGCAAGGTGTCGTTGGCGATGGCGACGCGATCCTCGACCTGGACGTAGACGAAGGGGAGACCCTTGGGCAGCACGCCCTTGATCTCTGTCTCCACCGCGGAGAGATACCGGTTGCCGTCCTGCAGCGTCAGCGCGGTCAGCGTGTGTGTTGCTGCAGCAGGCGAGCAGCTTGTTGGTCAGCGCCGGCGTGAACAACATGATGGCCTGGCCCTGTGCCTCGTCCTGGTCCTGGAACAAGTTGGTCGCCTGCCCACCTGCGATCCCGACCAGCTTCACCCTCGCACGCTCATCCGACGGGGATCGTTGAGTTCAGCGCGAGGTTCCCCGAGTTCGCCTGCGCATTGGTCAGCCACCCGACGGGAATCTCCTCCCCCAGGTGATACCCGAAGGCCTTCGCGGTCGCCGCATCGAGGACGACCTCGTCCGGCCCTGTGAGGGTTGGCCATCCGTCCCTGCGTGATGGCGACGGGATCCTCGGTGAAGTACAACCCGTTGACGCTGGCGTCACCCGGGATGGAGGAGCTCGCCGGCAGCGGTCGGCCCTTTGGGGTGAGCGGGCCCATGTTGAGCTGCACTGTGTCAGCGACCCGTTCGACGTGGGGGAGATGGGACAGCTGTCCGCAACAGCACGGGGTTGTACGCCGAGTTGAGCCCGATGGCCGGGTTGATCACACCGTCCAGGACGAAGAGATTGGGGACGTGCGAGCTGGCGACGTAGTCGGAGAACGAAGACTCGGTGCTGCGGGCCGCCGCGACGGCGCCCATGGAGAGGCCGCCGAGCGCGCCCACCAGCAGGATCACGGAGATGTAATAGGAGAGCTCCGACCTGAAGGTCGTTCGGAACCGGTACCCGGCGAAGGACAACGCACTGCGCCAGCATCAGGGCTCCGGCGAGCCGGCTCCGTCCTGGCCGAGGTCGTGCAGGGCGGCGCGCGCCGCTCCCAGCCCGCACATCCCGTGCACGCCCCCGCCGGGTGGGGTGGCGGCGGAGCACAGGTAGACGCCCTTGAGCGCGGTGCGGTAAGGGTTCCACCGCACCGTCGGCCGCAAGACCATCTGGCGGAGCGTGGCGGCGCCGGCGTTGATGTCCCCGCCGACGTAGCTGGGATTGCGCTCCTCCTCGTCCACCGCGGTGGAGGTCGCACGGCCGAGGACCAGGTCGCGAAAGCCCGGGGCGAAACGCTCGATCTGCGCCTCGATCCTCTCGGTCATGTCCACGTCGGACCCGTTGGGGACGTGGCAGTAGGCCCACAGTGTGTGCCGACCGGCTGGGGCCCTGTGCGCGTCGACGACGCACGGCTGGGTCACCAGGCAGTAGGGGCGTTCGGGGTGCCGGCCGGCGTTCACGTCGGCCTCCCCCCGGCGATCTCCTCGAACGTGCCGCCCACGTGCACGGTGACCGCCCGGCGGCAGCCGTCCGCCCTCCACGGCACAGGCCCGCTGAGCGCCCAGTCGACCTTGCACACGCCGGGGCCGTAGCGGTACCGCAAGAGGGCGTTGCCGTAGCGGCGCGGCATCGTGTCGCCCGCCAGCTCGAGAAGCTGGCGTGGGGTGACGTCGAGCACCAGGGCCCGGGCGGGGGGCAGCTCGTCGAGCCGCTTCACCAGGCGTTCCGTCTCGATGTGGCCCCCGAGCGAGGTCAGCTCGGCGACGAGTGCGTCGATGATGGCCGCACTCCCACCCTCGACGACCGGCCAGCCAAAGCGGTGGGCCATGGCGGTGAAGAGCCGGGGAAAGACACCGGAGAGCGGCGCCGTGAGAGGCAGCATCGAATGGGCGGCCGTGCCGGCCACGAGCGCCCGCGCCTCTTCGGTATGGAACCTGTCGGCCATGCGTTGGGCGGAGGAGAGACCCCGCAGCCCGAACCCGCCGGCTATGAGGGGGTGGGCGGGCACGGTGCGCATTGAGCCCAAGAAGGCGGGGAGGATCTTGTCCACGTCCCGGACCAGCGGCGAGAAGATGTGCGCGTAGGTTGGCCCGTCCGCCCCGAGCGAGTCCGCCACGTCCTCGATGCTGCTTCCGACGCAGACGGCACGCCCGCCCTCGAGGGGATGGGCGAAAGCGACGGACGGAGAGAGCAAGCGGACCCCGCGAGACGAGAGGTCGATGTCCGCGAAGGCCGGTGACGCCACGAGCAGCGGGTGCACCGCCGAGCAGATGTCGTGGCGGAACCCGGGCACGGTGAGCTCGGCCGTGCGACAGCCGCCGCCGGGCTGGTCGGCCGCTTCGTAGACGTCGACCGTCAAGCCGGCGCGGGCCAGGGTGAGTGCCGCGACGAGCCCGTTGGGCCCGGCGCCCACCACGACGGCGTCCGGGTGCCTCACCGGCTCGACAGGGCCAGCGTCGTCCCTTCCTCGGCGCCGATGACCGGCACGGGGCTCTCGGCGAACCGGCACACGGTCCGATCAACCTCCGCGTCGATGCGCTCCGGGCGATGATGGAAGAGGGCGACCCGGTGGGCGCCGGCCAGGGTGGCGAGCCGGACCGCGTACTCGGCGGCAGCGTGACCGAAGTATCCCTCCGCCGCCACCTCCTCTGCGCGGAGGTGTGCGTCGTGGATCAGGAGATCAACGTCGCGGGCCAGCTGGACCGCGGCGTCGTGGTACATCCCCCACCCCTGCGGGCCGCTGCCGACAGCGGTCGGGCAATGGTCGGGCATGTAGGCAACGGACGAGTGCCCGTCGCTGATCCGGAACCCGACGGTGCGGCCCCCTTTGTGTGGTATCTCGATGGCGTCGACGGTGAACCCCTCCGTCTCGAAGCTGCCGTTGGGGATGAGACCAAAACGCCAGTCGCCGCGGAGCTGGTGGGGCCCGATGGGGAAGAACGGGGGCGACATCATGCGGGCCAGCAGTGCGCCGGCCTGCGTGTGCTCGTCCTCTCCCGGGAGGAGCAGGTTCACCCGTGCACCTTCACGGTCGCCGCTGGGGAAGAAGGGGAGCCCCTGGACGTGGTCCCAGTGCAGGTGGGTCAGCAGCAAGGTGCCCCTGAACGGGCGGTCGCCGAGGAACTCGGGCAACCTCCGCAGACCCGTGCCGGCATCGAGAAGGAGCGTCGGTGGCACCTCGCACGGATCCCCGTCATGGGACAGGGCGACGCACGAGGTGTGGCCCCCGTAGCGGACGAAGTCGGGACCAGGTGCAGGCGTCGACCCCCGAACCCCACAGAAGTGGACGCGCACTTGCTCAGTCTCGCGCGCGGTCCTCGCGGCGATGCCCCACCGACAGCTCCTCCAGATGCGAGCGATCGATGAGCTCGGCCTCGAACAGGGCCACGCGGCAGGGGGTCACCGCGATGTTGCTAGAGGTGCGGATACCACCCTCGAGATGCGCCCGCTCCCCGAGCAGCGCGCCCGGACCGTACTCGGCCAGGCGCTCGCCGGCGCGCTCGACCCGGACGATCCCGTCGAGGATGAGGAGGACCTCGGTGCCCGGTTCACCCTCCTCGAAGAGGATCGTCCCGGCCGGAAAGCGCTCGATGCGGCGCTTACCACCGCCCTGCATCAGCTGGGCCGACAGGTATGTCTCGAGCGCCGACTCGACCGCCGACACCAGTGCCTCGGAGTCCTCGTCCCCCCACGGGCTGTGCTTGCCGAATGACTTGCGGTACCAGTCCTTGAAGTCGGTCAGGCCCGACTTGTGCGAGAGCCGGTTGTCGCCGCCGTAGACCCAGTGCCGTGGGAAGCGGCTGGCCCCGATCAGCTCGTGCTCCGCCCGTCCGTCGGCGTGCAGCGTCAGCGCCAATGTGGTCCACACCAGGGGTGCCTGCCACTGTACGAAGGGCCGTCGTCGAACCCGCCGTGGAGCGGGCACGCCGGTTCGCCCACCGCAGGTCTGGACGAAGCGCACCCAACCGTCTCCCTGCTCGGGCTCGCGCTGAATGTCCGGCAGCTGCACCGCCTGGAAGCGGTGCTTCACCGCGCCCAGGTTCACGAGGGTCGTCCCCATGAGCCCTCCGCCCAGGTACCCGCTGTCGACGATGCTTCCGTCATCGTCGACCCTGACGAAGGCGCGCAGCTCGTTGGCAAACCGGAACCTGTCTTCGTCGCGCAGTTTCTCGACGTCCATTTCCTCGGTCGGTGGCGGTGGGTCGTAGTGCGTGATCCCCGAGTCGAAGGCCAGTCGTTGGGCGCCTTCGATCGCCTCGGTCGGGATCCACGACAGCGAGGTGACGAGCCCGCCGTGTTGGGTCAGCGGTTGTGAAGTCATGAATCCAGCCTCTACCGGTAGGTCCGGGTTGACGAGTGTGGTGACAGGTATCTGTAGGTGTGCCTACCACCACCGTTGCCGGGATGGTTCCCACCTGTTGCCCAGGCCCCGAGTGTGTGAGAACTACACCAATGGATGACACAGCGGATGCCGGTAGGGCCACGATCTCGGTGCTCCTCGCCGACGACAATCTCATCGTCCGTGAGGGTGTCCGGGCACTCATAGAGCGGCACAAGGACCTCCGGATCGTCGGCGTCGCCGCCGACTACGACGAGGTGGTCGAGGGTGCTGCCTCGCTCGAACCCCAGGTCCTGGTCACCGACATAAGGATGCCCCCAGAATTCAACCGGGAGGGGATCGACGCCGCCAAAGAGGTGCGCAAGCGGCACCCGGGGACCGGCGTCGTGATCCTCTCCCAATACGACGACCCGGAGTACGCCGTGTCACTGCTCGCCGAGGGGTCCGCAGGCTACGGGTACCTCTTGAAGGACCACATCGCGCAGGGTGATCAGCTCGTCGATGCGATCCGCGCCGTGGCGACCGGCGGCAACGCACTCGACCCGGCGATCGTCGACGCGCTCGTCCGACCCGTGACGACACACGGTGGCCTGTCGCCCGTGGAAGAGGAACTGCTCAGCATGGTGGCCGAGGGGAAACCCATCAAGGCGATCGCTGCCGCGAAAGGTCTCCCGCCAGAGGCGATCGACGCCGCCGTCGAAGCGGTGTTCGTGAAGCTGGCGGAGGGAGTCTCGGCGGGGACGGACGGCGCGCTGCAGCGGCTGCGTCTGCTGCACAAGGCAATCGTGGACCGGGAGGAGCAGGGTGAGACGCTCTCGCGCCTACTCCCGGGGGGACTGGCCGAGAAGCTCCGTCGCGACGGCCGCCACATCGGCGAGACGGAGAAGGTCGTCGTGACCGTTCTCATGAGCGACATTCGTTCGTACTCCACCATCGCCGAGCATGCGGACCCCAGCCAGCTGGCGGGACAGCTCAACGTGCACCGGGCGGCAATGAACGACGCAATTCTGGGTGAGAACGGCACCGTCATGCAGTTCGTGGGTGACGCCGTGATGGCGGTGTTCGGCGCACCATTCGAGCAGGAGGACCACGCCGACCGGGCCGTCGCCGCAGCGTTGGCCATGCACGAGAAGCAATTTGACATTAATCGGCGGTGGAAGGAGGAGGGCCTGCCAGCTTTCGGACTTGGCCTGGGACTCTCAACCGGCGAGGCCGCCGCGGCCCTCTTGGGCTCGGAGGAGCGGCTGGAGTACACGCTGGTCGGAGACACGGTGAACCTGTCGCAGCGCCTGCAACAGCTGGCTGAGGCGGGCGAAACCGTCGTCTCCTTGGCGACGGTCGAATCTTGGCGCTGTGCCCGCGAGACGGCCGCGCTGCCTCCCCAACTCGTCAAAGGACGCGAGACCCCCGTGATCGCATACAAACTGGTAGAGGACGGATGCCGGCCCGGTGACCGCGCCACGAGAGAGAAGCTGACATGGACGCCCTAGTGGTGGAGAAGGTTCGCAAGACGTTCGAGGCGGAGAACGCGCCGGTCCGTGCTCTGCGGGGCGTGAACCTGGTCGTCCCATCCGGGGATTTCGTCGCGCTGATGGGCCCATCGGGATGCGGCAAGTCGACGCTCCTCAATCTGATCGCGGGCCTCGACGTGGCCGACGAGGGCACCATCAAGGTGGCGGATGAGTTCGTGACGGGCCGAACGGAGGACGAATTGTCCCAGCTGCGCCGGCGCCACATCGGCATCGTCTTCCAAATTCTTCAACCTCTTGGAGGGGATGACCGTCCTCGAGAACGTCGCGTTGCCCGCGGTGATCGCCGGCCGGAAACGGAAGGTGGCGGAGAGCCGGGCGCGCGACCTCCTCGATCTCCTCGGGATCGGTGACAAGGCAGGAACGGTGCCGGGCATGCTCTCGGGAGGCCAGCGCCAGCGGCTCGCGATTGCCCGCGCACTGGCCAACGAGCCGACCCTGTTGCTGGCTGACGAGCCGACGGGTGCGCTGGACTCGGAGGGAGGTCTTGAGGTCATTGAGCTGCTCAGCCGCCTTCATGTGGGGGGACAGACGATCGTGCTCGTCACCCACGACGCCGGCGTTGCGTCGGCAGCCAACCGGATCGTGCGCATGCGCGACGGAAGGGTCTCGGTTGACGAAGACCTGGACGTGCCTGTCGCCGTCCAGTCCTAGCGAGGACGGAGGCCGTGACCGTCGGCGGTGAGGTGAAGCTCGAGGTGGGCGACCGACCCGCCATGACCGCGACGGCACCCAGGTCGACGGTCTTCGGCTCGTTCCGGCTGCTCCAAGTCCTGGTCCTGGGGCTCACGGCCGCCGGCGTCGTGGTCGGCCTGCGCATCCCGGTTCCTGGGGGGATCGCGCCGGTCACCGCAGTGGCGTTCGGACTGACCATCGCCTGGGGGATGGTCGGATTCGTCGACACCCGAGCCTCGGACCGTACCGGGAGCGGGGTATCGCCGTATCATCTTCTGGCGGGGGTCGACGCGTTGGCGGCGGCGGTCGCGCTCGCCGCGGGCCGCAAGGCGGACACGGTGCATGCGCCCAGCAGCGCCCGCGATATCGCCACCATCGCCGCAATCGTGGTGACGGCGATCTCCTTCCACTTCCTTCTGGCTTTGCCGGATGGGCGTCTGCACGACTCGTTTCGGCGCGGCGCCGCAGTAACGGCCTACATCGCGGCAGTGGCGGTCGGCATCGTGCTCATCGCGGAGCATCGGCCCTTCACGATCGTGGACGGCGCCATCAGTTGGGCCATTGCGGGCGCCCTGGCGATCGCACCGGTGCGAGCGCGCTACATCGGGTCGATCGGATACCACCGCGACCGGATGGAGTGGTTCGGGATCGGGGTGAGCCTGGCGGCGACGGTGGCGTTGATGGCGACCGTGTTGCACCTCCTGGTGGGCTGGCCCGGTGCGCTGGGCGCCGTCGCAGCCGGCGCAACGGTGCTCGTCCCGCTGGGTCTCTTGGCCGGGGAGAGCAAGAGCTTGGGCCCGCACGCCAGCCGGGGACTCGTGCAGGTCCTGGCGGTGTTCGGCTTCGTCGTGGTGGTCTCGGCCATCTACCTCGTCGTGGTGCTGGGCCTCGGCCACGCACCCAAGACCACCGGTGACAAGGAGGTCTTGGCCCTGTCCATGGTCGCCTCGGGAGTGGCCGCCCTCATCTTCGTACCCGTGCGCGAGCGTTTCCTCGGATCGGCGACACGGTTCGTCTACGGCTCTCGGGAGGCACCGGACGAGGTTCTCCGGACGTTCGGGAGCAGGCTGACCCGAGCCATTCCGATGGACGAGCTGCTCCTCCAACTCGCGGAGTCCCTCCGCAAGACCATGGCTCTCACCAGCGCCGAGGTCTTCACCGGGACTGGCGAGGTCCTCGATCGCACGGTGTCGGTTCCCGATCTGGGCCATGGGTCATTGGTCGTGTCCCCCCGGGAGCGCCCTGTCGTCACCCGCGCCGGAGTGTCGGGGACCGCCTGGGCGTCCGTGTGGCTGCCGGCCCTCCTTGAAGGTCGGGAGAAGGAGCAGATCCGCGTCGCGCCGGTCAGCCACGCCGGCGAGCTGCTGGGCATGATCGTGGTCGAGCGGTCATCGATGGCGAGCACATTCTCAGAGGACGATGACCGGGTGCTCGCCGACCTGGCGCGCCAGGTCGGCCTCGCCCTTCACAACTCCCAGCTCGACACTGCCCTTCAGACCACGCTGGACGAGGTGCGCAAGCAAGCGGACGCGCTGCGTGAATCCCGGGCGAGGATCGTCGCGAGCGGCGACGCCGAACGGCGCCGGGTCGAGCGCAACCTTCACGACGGTGCACAGCAGCATCTGGTCGCGCTGGCCGTGAACCTCCGGTTGACCAAGGACATCATCGTCGACGATCCTGAGGCCGGTCTCGAGATGCTGGACCAGCTGGCCGGAGAGGTCCAGGAGACCATTCAGGAGCTGAGGGAACTCGCGCACGGCATCTACCCTCCGTTGCTGGTTGACAGCGGGTTGGTCGAGGCGTTGCGCGCCGCGGGAAGCCGGAACCCCCTCCCGGTCACGATCGTCGCCGACGGAGTCGGCCGTTATCCCTCGGAGACGGAGGCGGCGATTTACTTCTGTTGCCTCGAGGCGTTGCAGAACGCGGCGAAGCATGCCGCGGACGCGCGAATCGAGGTCCGGCTGTGGGAGGAGTCCGGTGGCTTGCTCTTCACGGTGTCCGACGACGGACCGGGGTTCGACCCGGAGAAGGCGCAGCGTGGTCATGGCTACGTCAACATGACCGACCGGTTGGGTGCCATCGGCGGAACGGTGCGCTGGGAATCCGAGATTGGGAAGGGATCGCAGGTCCGCGGCTCGGTCCCTCTCGTGTGAGGGTCAGGCGGAAATGAACTCCTGCGCGTCGCGCTCCTCCCAGAGCCGGCGCAGGGTGTCCGCACCGAGGTGCTCCTTGTTGAGGTAGGCGCGTGCCCCGCTCGTCGCAACCTCCGGGGGGAGGTCGCCGGCGTCGTAGGTCGAGCACAGGATCACGACGACTTCCGGGTGCCGCGACACCATCGTGCGGGTCGCCTCGATCCCGTTCATCTCCGGCATGTTGATGTCCATCAGGACCAAAGCGGGGCTGAGCTCCTCCTCGAGGGACACCGCCTCGTTCCCGTTGGCAGCCTCGCCCACCAATTCGAACTCCGTGGCCCGTTTGAGCACGGCTTTCATGGCCGCTCGGAAGGGTGCCTGGTCATCGACGATGAGGACGGGGAGTCGCTCGCTCATATGGCCATTCTCGCACGGCGACCCGAATGATGACCCGGGTGGTGCCACGCAAGATTGGTGGTGGTGGTGTCACCCTCCACTCGGGTCGCTCAGGTAGACGAGCACCGCCTTTACCCTCCGGTTGACGTCGCGCTCCTCTGTCAGGCCGAGCTTGGAGAAGATGGAATTGGTGTGCTTCTCCACCGCCCGCTCGGAGACCTGCAGGCAGGCGGCGATGGCAGCGTTGCTCTTGCCCTGGGCCATCTCGCCCAGGATCTCGGACTCTCTCGGCGTGAGCCAGGACAGGTCCGATTTCCGCCGCGCCGACTTGGCCTCGATCAGCTCGTCCACGATCTGCGGGTCGATCATGGAGCCCGCCTGGGCGACCGTTCGTATGGCCTGGGCCAACTCGTCGGGCCCCGCCACCTGCTCCTTCAGCAGGTAGGCCCGGCCGGCGGATCCGGTCTCGAGGAGCGCCAGCGCGTACGACGGCGTCTTGTACTGGCTGAGCACCACGACGCCCACCTCGGGCTTGTTCTCCCTCAGCCACGACGCCGCCTGGATCCCTTCGTCCGTACCGGTCGGAGGCATCCGGATGTCCGTGACGACCACCTCGGGCGATTCCTTCTCGATCAGATCAAGGAGCTGTGGCAGGTCGGCCGCCCGCCCCACCAGTTCGAAGTCGGGCTCGCTGTCGATGATGCGCGAGATGCCCTCCCGGAGGAGGGCATTGTCCTCCGCCAATACCACCTTGATGCTCGCCATGCGCTGCCTACGGTAGCGCGGCCACCCGATGGGCCCTGGTGGAGCCGTCGACGGACCAGGGTACTGGCACCACCGGCGGGTCACGGGCTGGCACCCTTGGTGAGCACGGGCCCGTTCGGCGACACTGCATACCGGTGGAGCAGACCATCGCGAGAGAATGCGTGCCGTGATCGAACATGGGTTCGCCGTGGCCACCTATCGGATCCGCGCCACGTTCCGTCGCCGATGGGCGGGCTATCTCTCCCTGGTCGTGCTGGTCGGTTTGGTGGGAGGACTCGGTCTCGGCAGCCTCGCCGCAGCGCGGCGCACGCAATCGTCGTTCTCGACGTTCCTCGCCGGGACCAATCCGTCGGATCTGCTGGTCTCGGTCTACAGCGGAAATTCGGCGGGGTCGGGCAACCCCGACGTACAGCCCACGGCTCACGCAAGCCATCGCCCGGCTTCCCGGCGTCCTCCACGTCGCACCCGGGCTCGAAGTGACGGGCGCGCCGCTCACCGCCGACGGTTCACCGAGGATCAGTGTCACCGGGCTGGCGTTCCCCGTCGCCAGTCGTCAACGGCCTCTTTTTCACCCAGGACCGCATGGCCGTGACCGAGGGGCGCCTGGCGTCCCCGCGGCGCCCCAACGAGATCATGATGGCGCCGGCGGTGGCCAAGCTCTCTGCGCCTCCACGTCGGAGAGGTGATCCCCTTCGGGTTCTACTCGGACGCGCAGCAGAGCCTGCCGGGCTTCGGCACGAAGGCCGTGCCGCCCGCCGTGCGTGTGAACATGAAGCTGGTCGGACTGGCGTCGCTGAACTCGGAAATCGTGCAGGACGACGTCGACGTCCTTCCGACCTTCCTCCCCCTCACGCCGGCGTTCACCGCGGAGCTCCTGGCACACAAGGGCGAGTCGTTCTCCGGGGCCCTGACGTTCGGCATCCGGACCAGAGGTGGGACCACCGCGGTGCCCGCGGTCGAGCGTGAGGTCGCACGTCTGATCCCTCCCGGCGTGATCTCCACCGACCACCTGCTGGCGCCGGTCGTGGACAAGGCCGATCGTTCGCTGAAACCGATCTCCATCGCCCTCGGCGTGTTCGGAGGTGTGGCCCTCCTGGCTGCGCTTCTCATCGCGGCACAATTGATCGCGCGCAGGCTGCGTGAGGAGGCCGATGACGTCACGGTCTTGCGGGCACTGGGCGCAGGGCCGGCGGACACGATCCTCGACGGTCTGATCGGCCTAGAGGGCGCGATCCTTCTCGGAACGCTGCTGGCCGGCGTGCTCGCGGTGGCGATGTCACCGCTGGCGCCCCTCGGACCCGTGCGTTCGGTCTACCCGGCACGCGGCATCTCCTTCGACTGGACGGTGCTGGGTTTTGGCATGCTGATCATGGTCGTGCTTCTGGGCGCGGTGGCCCTCCTGCTGGCCTACGCGGCAGCTCCGCACCGTGTGGCGCTGCGGCCCCGTGTCCGATCGACTGCGGGCGCGCAGGTGGTCGCCGCGTTGGCCCGGGCCGGGCTGTCCGCCCCCGGGGTGGTCGGGGTGCGCATGGCCCTGCAGCCCGGTGAGGGCCGCAGCGCCGTGCCCGTCCGCTCCATGCTCGCTCGGATCGTCCCTGGCCGTCGCCCTCGTCGTGACAACGCTGACCTTCGGGAGCAGCCTGCAGACCCTGGTCTCCACCCCTCCGCTGTACGGGTGGAACTGGACCTACATCCTGAATCCGGTGGGACCGGGAGGGGGCAATGTCCCGCACGTTGCCTTCTCGATGCTGAAAACACGACAAGGACGTGGCGGCCTACGCGGGGATGTCCTACAACGACATGTCGATGGACGGCCAGGAAGTGCCCTTCCTCATCGCCAACGAGAACGCCGCTGTGACGCCTCCCATCCTCACCGGCCACGGCGTCGACGGTGCGCATCAGGTCGTCCTCGGCGCGGCGACGATGGCCCAGCTTCACAAGCGCCTTGGCCAGTACATCACCGTCACCTACGGAGTGCCGGCGAACGCTCCCATTTGGCTGCCACCCACTCGGCTGCTCATCGTCGGCACCGCGACCTTCCCGGCCATCGGCTTTGCCAGTACCGTCTCGGACCACACCTCCATGGGAACCGGAGCGCTCTTGGCGCTCCAGATCCTTCCCAAGTCGTTCGCCGCGGCATTCAACAGCGGCCCGAATCCGGCACTCGACGGGCCGAACCTCGCGGTGGTCCGCATGCGGCCTGGCGTGCCCGCGACGGCGGCGCTCGCCAACCTCCAGCGCATCGTCGTCGCGTCGGACCGGGTCTTTGCGTCGGCGGAGGGCGGCGCCGGCGGCAACAGCCTCGTCGTGCAGGGCGTTCAGCGCCCCGCCGAGATCGTGAACTACAAGACGATCGGCCTCACGCCCACACTCTTGGTATCGGGGCTCGCCCTGGGCGCCGTCATGGCGCTGGCGCTCACGCTGATCGCCTCGGTCCGGCAGCGACGGCGTGACCTTGCACTGCTGAAGACCATCGGGTTCGTCCGCCGGCAGCTGGCTGCGGCCGTGGCCTGGCAGGCGACGGTCGCCGCGGTGGTGGGGATCGCGGTGGGAATCCCGCTTGGGGTCATCGCGGGCCGGTGGCTGTGGGATCTCTTCGCGGATCAGATCTACGCCGTGCCATACCCCACGGTGTCCGTACCATCGATCTTCCTGGTTGCGCTCGGGACGCTCGTGCTCGCCAACATCGTTGCGGCCGTACCTGCCCGGACTGCGGCCCGCACACCGACGGCGGTGTTGTTACGGGCGGAGTGAAGCATCCCGGCGTCGGGATCAACCGGGGCTACCGCGTGGGGACGCCCGCCGCCTTCAGTTCCCGCAGCGCGACGTCCAACTCGGCGGAGCGGTTCCGCCGGGCGGCATCGGCAGCAGCCAGTTGCTCCCCGGTCGGATGCCCGCCGCCCGAACGCAAGAGGTAGTCGGCCTCGACCGCGAACGCGAGGCCACGAAGGCTCTCTGCGCACCGGGCGCACAGGGCGCGGCTCGCCTCGTCGGGAGCGGAAGCCGCCGCCCGCTCGAGAGACGAGACCGCCTCGTCGACCTGGACGCTGACGTCGGCCCTGCGCTGCGGATCGTCCGTCGCGGTGAGCGACAGCACGAGCTCCCGTGCCAGCTCCGCTGCCGTCACTGCCGGCCCCACCGAGCGCTGCCAGTCGGCCGCACGTCCTTGCCGCCGGCTGCGCGCGATCAGGAAGGCCACGAGGATGGCCGCCAGGGCGATCGCGAGGGCCAGAAGAACCCAACCCCAGGTCTTCGAGCTCGCCGATGTCGAGGCCTTCGTCGTCGTCGTGGTCGGATGCGATGTCGTGGTGCTCGGATGCGCTCTTGTCGTCGTGCTGGCGGGTGCCGTGGTCGTCGTGGCCGGCGCCGTCGTCGTCGTGGCCGGTGCCGTGGTCGTCGTGGTAGTAGAGGCCGGCGCCGAGGTCGTCGTGACCGGTGCCGTGGTCGTCGTGGTGGTGGGCTGGGCCGAAGCACTCGACCCGAGCAACCCGAAGCTCAGCGGCACGGCGGTGCAGGCGATCAGGATGCCGAGACCCGCCGTTCTGGGAGCCCTCGGAAGCATGAGTGGCAGCCTACGGTGACGGGTTGCGGTCATCTCGAGGGTGGTGGCACCTTCACCCGGCGCCCCGGAGTGAGGAGTTGTCCCACCGGTCCCTCCATGACCTTCTCGAATTGGTCGCGACGGTGCGTGACCGAGATGCCGTCCCAGTACCGGCCGCCGTAATAGAACTGGTCCCGGATCCGTCCTTCGACGGTGAAGTAACCCGCCTCTTCGCCCGAGGAGAAGTTCTGGAACGCGATGCCCACCGTCTCCATGATGATCATGCGGAAGTCCCAGCCGTAGTACACGTAGCGGGCCAGGCCCATGAAGGCCTCGATCCCGAGGCCGCGACGGTGGAGGCTCGGGTGCATGACGACTGCGGCATGGCAGAAGCGGTGCCGGAAGTCGGCGTTGTAGGCGACGACGAGGCCGAGCACCTCCTGAGATCCGTGAGGACTCACGACGAACTGGCACAACACGCCGGGATAGAGCTGTTTCAGAAATTCGTCATAACTGGGTGTCGTGCCGCGAAAGCGCCATTGGAACGTGACGTCGGGATCGCTGGAGAGTCGGTAAAGCGGCGCGTGGTCCTCGTTGGTAAGCATGCGCAGCTGCAGGCGCCGGGTGTGGAGGCTGGGCGACAGTCGGGCCTCTTCGCCTGCGGTGATCGAACCGCTCACCCGGGAGCCTCGCTCTCATAGGGCAGGTGTGCCAGAGCGCAATATTGGAGGTAGGCGTCGCGTACCGTGGTGATCTGGAGCAGGAGTTCAATCGGCATGATCACGTCACCGCCAACCGCATCCTCAATGGCTGCCATCAGGTCGACAGCCCCCACCGAGTCCATTCCCAGATCTTCCACGAGATCGCTGTCCTCCGCGACCTCGGCGGGGCTCCATTCGATTTCAGTAATGAACCACGCCTTGAATTCCTCGAGTGACATCACGTCGGTGCGGGTGTTCGGGCCTGACGTGTTCGACGCTGACATCTCACCCCCGATTGACGTTCCGGGACCACATGCCTGGGATGCCGGTGACAGTATCAGGACACCGTCGGCACACTTCGATGCCGCCTCGTTCAGCCTGTCACGACCTGTTGCAACTTGCCCTCGACCCAGAGGGAGCACAGATGGTTGCGGCGCACCTTGCCGCTCGGTGTCTTTGGCAGGGTGCCTCGCTCAATGAAGACGACCACCGACGGACTGGCGGCGAATCGCCGCGCTAGCGAGCACGCGGATCTCTCGCGCGCCGGCGCGGAGATCCGCCAGGTCCATTTCAGCCGTGCCCGGCTCGGCGACGACCACGTAGCGTCCCGAGCCGTCCGGGATGCAGGCCGCATTTCCGGGCCGACAGGTTGGGTGGGCGCCTGCAACGGCATCGAGCGCACGAGCATCGATGTTGCGGCCGGCCACAATGAGGACATCGTCTGTCCGGCCTGCGATGTAGACCTCGCCGTTGCGCACGCAGGCCAGGTCCGCCGTATGCAGCCACCCGTCAGGGGTGAGCGGCGACGAGTCCTCCCCAACGTACTGGCTGAGCAACGAGGGGCTCCGGACCTCGAGTTCCCCGAGCGGAGCCGTCCCGGTCGTCCGGACCTGCGTGCCCAACACGGGCGGTCCACACGAGACGAGCTCGGTTCCTGCGCCGTCGACCTCTCTGCCACTCGCCGGCGGCGAGACCTTCGGTGTCGACGTGCACCGACGACCACGACCTGGTGGTGGGGTCGATGGCGACGGCCAGCGCCGCTTCTGCCATGCCGTAGCCGGGGCACAGCACGGTGGGCGGCAGGCCTGAGTCCCGTGCGATGGCCTCGAACTCGCGGAGGCCGTCCGCAGGCACCGGCTCGCTGCCGACGACGAAGCTGCGCAGCGAGGAGAGGTCGAACGAACCCGATCGCAGGGAGCGGGCGGCCAGCCGCAGTGCGAAGGGCGGCGACGTGGTGGTGGTGGCCCGGTAGTCGGTGCAGGCCCGCATCCAGCTCGCCGGATGGGCGAGGAACGCCTCGGGAGTCATGAGCACGAGGTCCGACGCGACTGACCAAGGGGGATTCACCGAACACATCGCGTACAGGGCGAGACCAATCAGGCCCATGTCGTGGGAGAGGGGCAACCAGCTGCAGACGACCGCACCGTCGCTCGGCGCCAACCAGTGGTACATGGAGGTGAGGTTGGCGTCCAGAGCGTCGAGCGACAGCTCGATGCCCCTCGGCTCACCGGTGCTGCCCGAGGTGAACTGCACGAACCGGCCGGACGCTTCGGACGCGTTCGGGGAATCCGACGGTATCCCACTCGCTGAAAGGCGACACGGCCAACGGACCGAGGGAGAGCAGCTCGACCAGGCTGGGGTCGCACAGCACGCGGGTCGCCCCGGAGACGGCGCACATTCGAGCGATCTGATCCAGGTACTCCTCGGCACCCATGCCCCGGGCCGGATGCGGCAGCGACACCAGCGTCAGGCCCGAACGGAGAGCTCCGAAGAACACGGCCAGGCAGTCGTGTGACGCCGTCAACAGCGCGGCAACGGTGCCGGCCCGACCGGCCACGTGCTCCAGCCACCCACCGGCGTCCCGGGCGTGCACGCCGAGCTCGGCCAGCGTCAGCGGGCGCGAGCCGTCGGAGATGCAGTGGACGCGCGCCCGCGTAGCGAGGGGCGTGTCGAGCGCGTCGATGACGAGGCCCATGCCCGGCCGACAGTACCGTCTCCGTCCGACGAACCTGTCTGAACATCGGCGGCGACGTGCGGGTACCCTCGTCGCCAGCGACGGGAGGACAAGATGCAAATCGACATCCATGTGCCGCGGTTCACGTGGCCGGGCGGTCCTGAGGCCATCGGGCCGACGTTCACGTCCCTGGCGAAGACGGCCGAGGCAATCGGGGTGCGAACGCTCTCGGTGATGGACCACTGGTTCCAGATGGAAATGATGTGGCCGGCCGAGGAGCCCATGCTCGAGGGGTACACGACGCTCTCATTCGCCGCCGCTAAGACCGATCGCTTGCGCTTTCGTCTCCTCGTGGGAGGCGTGACGTACCGTCACCCGGGATTGCTGGCCAAGACGGTGACCACACTCGACGTCCTCTCTGGTGGCCGCGCCGAGCTCGGCCTCGGGGCCGCGTGGTATGAGCGGGAGCATCGGGGGCTGGGCGTACCGTTTCCACCTCTTACGGAGCGGTACGAGCGGCTCGAGGAGACTCTCCAGATCTGCTTCCAGATGTGGAGCGACGTCAACGGGCCGTACGAGGGCAGGCACTACCAGCTGGCCGAGACCCTGTGCTCTCCACAACCAGTCAGCGTGCCTCGACCGCGGGTTCTGATCGGAGGTGGCGGAGAACGCAAGACGTTGCGGATCGTTGCGACCTACGCCGATGCCTGCAACTTCATCGGTGATGCGCAGACCGTCGCCCACAAGGTCGAGGTCTTGCGCGTCACTGCGAGGCGGTCGGTCGCGATCCAGCGGACATCGAGGTCACGGCGCTGATCATGGTTCCGAGCGACGATGCTGACGAGATCCTGCGGGAAGCCGAGGCCCTTTCGTCGGCGGGAGCGGACGCCATCGTCGTGCGGGCGACCGGTCCCGAGCCGTCACGCTGGCTCGAGCAGACGTGGGCGCCCGTACTGCCCAGGCTGGCGGACATCGGGTAGGTACCGTTCTCGATCCGTTATCTTGCAGTCCCGGGCCGCTAGCTCATCCGGAAGAGCAGGGGACTTTTAATCCCAAGGTGCCGGGATCGAGACCCGGGCGGCCCACCCACAAAAGACCAGGCCAGCGGCGCTTACTGGTGACGACCTTCGAGTGGCAATGCCCTCAATGGGCGCTCGCCGGGGCGAGCTATGCGCGCTGCGATGGTCCGACGTCGACTTCGGCGAGAGGACAGCGCTCATAGCCCGTTCCCTAGTCGAGGGCCGGGGATCGGAACTCGTCGAGAAGGACACCAAGACGCACGCCTCTCGTCGGATCGCCCCTGACACGGGGTCGATAAACGAGCTCGAGCGCCATCGAGACCGCTGCTGCCACCGCGCCGCTGCGTGCGGTGTGTCGCCGAACGATTCTGCGTTCGTCTTCTCATCCGCCGGTCGAACCCCAGACGTGGAGCGGAGGTCACCGACGTCAGCACCAAAATCGATCGTTCCTCTAGGTGGTCCCGTAGCGCCGGCGAAACAGACCGTAGGCGACGGCGCCGGCGACCGTCGGGAGCCAGTACTGCGCCAATCGGTAGGCCAACGTGGCCACTACCGCGCTGCGCCCGCTGACGCCGGCGAGCACGAGGAGGCCGCTCAGGCTGGCCTCGACGATCCCCAGGCCACCAGGAGTGACCGGAAACAGGGCGATGATCCCGGCCGCCGAGTATGCGAGGAGGACGAGCCAGATGTGGGGCTGGCTGCCGGTCGCGCGGAGCGCCGCCAGAAGACAGAGATAGTCGAGGCCGAGGCGTCCCACGACGAGCAGGAAGATCTGCTTCCATTCCCTTCCCAGGGCCGCCCGGATCTCGTTGCGCTGCTGCAGCAACCGATTCTCGAGCCCCGTCAGCGGAGGATGCGGACGGCGGATCTTGTTCCAGATCCATTGGGCGGCCCTCCCCAACGCCTGCAGCGGTCGGTCCGTTTCGAGGAGCACGATACCGAGGCCCATGTACACCACGAAGGCGGCGACCCCGATGAAAGCGGCGCTGACCAACGTGTGGCTGAGCCCGTGGTCGCCCAAGACGGTGGGGAGCGTGAGGATCGGGAGCATGAGCAGACCGCCCACCCCGAGGAGCGAAGACGCTGCGAGCCCTCCGGCGGCGGCATCGGAGTTCACCCCGGCGGTTGCCAGCATCCGGTACTGGACCGCGGCGCCCGCAGCGGCGCCGCCCGGGAGCGTGTTGGTCACGGTGTTGCCCGCGAGTCCCGCAGTGACCACGGCGAACCAACCATGTGTTCGCAGCACGATCCGTTGGATCGCAAAGTTGCAAACGAAGCTCCCGCATTCGAACAATACGGCGAGAACGATCCACACGCCGCTCAACGTGGCCAACTTCGGCCAAGCACCAAACACGGCCGAAAGGCTCGGTAGCACGACGTAGATGGCCAGGCCCGTAACGAGGAGCGCGGCGAGACGCGTGATGAGGCTCCTGCGGCTTGGCTGGGTCTTCCGTCGATCAGCCATGCCGGAGTCGGCCGAGGCGGGCCTCCCGGGCATCGGCGCCGACGTCACCGGTCACAGATACTCCAGAACGGGGAACAGCACGTCAGCCCGTGGCGTGCCTGCAAAGCCCTGTTCATCGGTGCCCCGGCCCTCGGTGCCCGTGGTCTTCTGCGCCGGGCCGTCTTCCCGTCCCGCACGGTGACCGGTCGTTCCACCATCTTCCGTTACCGGCCGGCCGGAGGACATCACGTGTGAGCCTACGTGTCGCGCTCTTTCGCGCCCCGTCCTCGACCGACAAAGCGGCCCTTACGGACGTGGTGCGTGAAGGGCGACACTCATTATGGCTACGAAGACTGCTTCCGCCGGAGCGGCGGCGGCCCGGGATGGCGCCGGCCGGCTGGAGTCCGGATGCGCAGGGCTGCCGGGAGCGACTCGAATCGGAGCGGTGGCTCGAGCCTGACGGCCTCGCCGTCCAATCCAACGTCGATCGTGGCCCCGGAATCGATCTCGAAGCGAACGGTGGTCCATTCCCGCCAGCGGCCCAACGGCGGTCCGTCGGGCACCACCACCACGCCGAGCGTCCCTCCGTCCATCGTCCCCCGGGTGCCCTGAGCGCCGAGCGGGTCGAGCTGGTAGCGGTTGTTGGACACCAAGACGAGCTGAGCCCTCTCGTATTCCGCTCCCCCCGGGTCGGTGAAGCGCAGGTCGAAGGGCACCGCGCCGGGGCCGAGCAGGTCGGGCAGCATTTCGATGACCGTGCGCAGCTTGGCGTCGCGGTACTCGGGCGATTGAACGACCTTGCCGTAGAAGCCGATCGACGCATTGTTCACGAAGACCCGACCGTTGACCTGGGCCAAGTCGATGCGGCGCTCGGAACCGTGATGGAAGGCGTCGAGGGCGCCGATCACGTCTTCCCGGTCCACGCCGATGTCGAGTGCGAAGTGGTTGCGCGTCCCGGCCGGTATGCAGACGTAGGGGATGTCGTGCCTGGAGGCGACGGCGGCCACGATCGCTTGGGAACCGTCGCCGCCGGCCATGCCGATGACGTCGGCGCCCGACGACACGGCGGCGGCGGCCAGTGACGCCAGGTCGTCGCCCTCCTTCATCACGACCGGCTCGATCCCGCGGGCGCGGCACCGACCGACGAGGTCGTAGCGCTGCGCCTTCCCGCCGCCGGACCTCGGGTTGACGAAGAGGACCGGGTGCACCGGCCCGGTGTTCGCTGAATCCGTCATCTCACTCTCCCTCTCGCGACGTCGGCTGGACCACTTGACACTCTATCATCGATTCTGTAATCTATCATCAGTTCTGTGGTGATGTAACAATAACTGGTCGCCACAGCTACCACAACCACCGAAAGGAGCTGTCATGTTGAAGTCATTGAGTACATCCCTCATAGTCCGGGGCCTTCTGGCTGTCGCCGTCGGCATCGTGGCGCTGGCGTGGCCGGGGATCACCGTCTTGGCGCTGGTCATTCTGTTCGCCATCTACGCGTTCATCGCCGCCGGCATGGAGGCCGTCAAGGCCTTCAGCAGCGAAAGGGCCGGTCCCGTGATGGGTCATCTGCTGCTCGGTCTGGTCGACGTCGGCGCCGGGGTGATCGCCCTGGCCTGGCCGGGGCCGACCGCGCTGGTGCTGGTGTTGCTCGTCGGCGCCTGGGCGATGGTGGCCGGCCTGGTCGAGATCTACGCCGGCTTCGAAGTCGGCGAGTCAGCCGGAACCCGCGCCCTCTTCTTCGTGAGCGGGCTGATCTCGATCGCCTTCGGGATCGTCCTCTTCGCCCGTCCCGGCGTCGGCGCGGTGACCCTGGCCTTGCTGTTCGGCCTGTTCAACCTGGTCTACGGGTTCTGGGCGCTCATGCGAGGGCATCGACCTGCGCCGGGCCCACCGCACAGTGGACTCGCTGGTCGACGAGCAGCCGCGGCAGCGCGACCAGCTAGCGTCAGTCATGTAGTGATCCCTCAGTAGTGATCGGGATTCCCACCCTGGCGGATCCGCCCGAGCTTCGGCCGAGCGGAACCGCCGGGGTGAAACCCGTCTACGACGTCGAGAGAAGGAGGCTGATGTGAGCTCGGTATCCGCGAGCACAAACGGGGGCCCGACCCGGCTCGACCGGCGCAAGGCCCGGACCCGGCAGGCACTGATCGACGCGGCGGTCCGATTGATCGCCGAAGGGCGCGGGGAACGGGCCAGCATCCAGGAGATCACCGAGGAAGCCGACATCGGCTTCGGGTCGTTCTACAACCACTTCGAGAGCAAGGACCAGCTGTTCGAGACCGCGTCGAGCGAGGTCCTCGAGCGCTGGGGTCGCATGATCGACGGGGCCTCCGCCGGCATCACCGACCCGGCGGAGGTGTTCTCCATATCGCTGCGGCTGTCCGCCTGCCTCAGCTGGACCCATCCCGAAGTGGCGCGATTCATCACCGGCGCCGGCCTCGACCTCCTCGACGCACCGGGGGGCCTGGCCCCCCGCGCCCTGCGGGACATCGAGGCCGGGCAAGCCGCGGGTCAGTTCAGCGTGGCTGACCCCGAGGTCGCTCTCAGCGCCGTGGCGGGCGGCCTCATCGGGTTGCTGCGCCTACACCAGCGGCAGCCCGAACGGGTCGAGGAGAGCGCGGTCGACGAGCTCGCCGAGGCCTGCCTCCGCCTGCTCGGCCTCCCAGCCGCCAAGGCCAGACGCCTGGCCCGGCTGCCGCTGCCCGCCACCGAGCCTTGGTGATGCACGCCCCATGAGCCCTCCCAACGGCGCGCCGAGGACTCGAGCGGAGATGCTCGAAGCCGGGCGGGCGTTGCGCGCTCGGGTTCCCCGCCGCGCTCATGGCCAATGGACGGCTTCCCCCGGCCGTCCTGATCCGCTCGAGATCCTGTCCCGGTCCAACGCCAACCGGCTGCCCGAGCTGGTTCCCGTCCGGAACGGCCGCATGATGGCGTCACCGTTCGCCTTCTACCGGGGCTCCCCGGCGGTCATGGCCGCCGATCTGAGCCGGACACCGTCCACGGGCATCGAGTTGCAGATCTGCGGCGACGCGCATCTTCTCAACTTCGGAACCTTCGCCACGCCCGAACGCAATCAGGTCTTCGATCTGAACGACTTCGACGAGACCCAGCCCGGACCGTGGGAATGGGACGTCAAGCGGCTGGCGGCCAGCTTGGTGGTGGCGGCCAGGACGGCCGCGCTCTCCGATGGCGACGGCAGAGCGGCGGTGCGAGGGCTGTTCGGCGGAGTACCGCAACGAGATGGCGAAGATGGCACAGCTTTCCGCGTTCGAGGTGTGGCACTCCCGTCTGGACGTCGAGTCGATCATCGCCGCCGCTCCCGACAAGCCGGCCCGCTCCCGTGTCGAAAAGACCGCGGCCAAGGCCCGCCAGCGCACCAGCCTGAAAGCGCTGTCCAAGCTCACGACGGTGCGCGGCGGCCGCCGGGTGATCGTGGAGGATCCGCCGGTGGTGGTTCGCCTCACCGACGCCCAACTCGAACAGGCGCGAGGCTTCGTGAAGGCCTATCTGGCCACCCTCGATCCCGACCGCGACCTCTTGCTGGATCGCTACGAGTTCGTCGACGCCGCCCTGAAGGTCGTCGGAGTCGGAAGCGTCGGCACCCGCTGCTTCGTCGTACTGCTGGCCGGCAAGGCGGACCTCGATCCCCTGTTCCTTCAGGTCAAAGAAGCCCAGCCCTCGGTTCTCGCTCCCTACGTCGGCCGCTCCCAGTACGCCAACCAGGGCAAGCGGGTCGTGGTCGGCCAGCGCATCATGCAGGCGGCCAGCGATGTGTTCCTGGGTTGGGCCCGCGCCGGCGAATTCGACACCTACGTCCGCCAGCTGCGTGACATGAAGGGGTCGGTAGCGCTCGACGACGCCAGCCCCGACGGCCTGACGCTCTATGGGCGTCTCTGCGGCGCCGCGCTGGCGCGCGCTCATGCCCGAGCCGGCCAGCCCGCCCTCCTCGCCGGTTACCTGGGAAAGAGCACGGCATTCGACGACAGCCTGGCCGCGTTCGCGGTGTCATACGCCGACCAGAACGACCGGGATTACGAGTCCTTCCTGGACGCCATCCGATCCGGTCGAGTGCCAGCTGAGCCGGGACGTTGATCGCAAGCAGGCGTTCGTCGGGGCACGAATCGGTGCGAGGCGGCCGCGACGGCGCTCCGGACCCTTCCGGCTTCGATTGATGAAGTCCAACCAAAGCATCCAGGTCGCCACCCGCCGCTCCTCCATTCCACTGGGATCATGGTGACTCCGTTTCGGGAGGCGCGGCGATCGGTGGTTGGCCATTTTCGACGATGCCGTCCGGCGCCGTCGCCCTCCAGATCTCGACGATCACCACCTGGATCGAGGCAGCAATCGGGACCGCGAGGAGTACGGCAACGAAACCGCCGAACAGGCCGCCCAACCAATTCCCGATATCCGCACCGACAAGAACGGCCGCGAAGACGACGAGTGGATTGATCTTGACGGTCCGAGCCATGACGACCGGGTTCAAGAAATGGTTCTCCAAGAACGTATAGGCGAGGAAGACGACGAGCGTGACGACCCCAGCGGTGAACGAATGCGCAAGGGCAAAGAGCACCGTCGGGATGCCAGCCAGCGCCCCACCGATTTGCGGAAGGAAGTCGACGAGGGCAACCCAGAGCCCGAACAGGAGGGCGTAGGGCACACCGAGGATGGCGAGGGTGACGAAGATCACCGTGCCCACGATCAGAGAAGTGAGGAAGTCCCCTAACACGAACCCGGAGATCGATGCGCTCACTTTGCCGCCGATTGCCGCGTATCTGGCAGCCCGTTCGGGAGCCATTATGCCCAGAAGACCGGCACGGATCTTCGGAGCCTCGACGAGGAGCAAGATGACGAACGCAAAGGTCGCCGCCAGCTCAGCCAGGATCGCAAACGCGCCCTTGCCCAGGGCCAAGGCCGGTTTGCCCAGGCTCTCCGCGAAGCTGATGATCTTGGGTGAGTTCTTCTGCACCCAGGCCTCAACGTGGTACTTGCGAACGAGATGACCGATCCAGCCCTTCCCGTGTTGCGCCTTGTCCACATAGACAGGCAGCGCATTCGCAAAATGGGTGAGGCCATTGACCAGGGGGTAGCCGAACACGAAGGCCAGACCTCCGAAGATGAGTAGGGAGAAGATCGTCACGATGGCGACGGCAGTACCCCGACGCCGTATCTTCCACCGCTGCAAGGCCACGACCGCAGGGTTCAGTACGAGTGCCACGAACGATCCGACCACCACGAGCAGCACGACGTCGCGGAGGCGGTAGAGGAGTTGGCCCGCCAGATAGACGACGACGACAATTGCAACCGTCACCAGGATCGTGCGCAACGGAACGACTCTCAGGTCTGCCCATCGGACAATCCGCGCCCATCTGGAAGACGTGCTTCCAGAAGCCAGGCTCGACTCCTTAGATGGCATTGATGCCTCGCTCCGGTTGGAGACCAGCGATTGCTCGCGGGGACATTTCGTTCCCGCGATTCATGATGTCGGCATGAGCCCGGATCTACCCGTCTGTGCTCCTCGATGGTGCGATCAACTCGGGTCACCTTCTAAGAGAAATGCTCCCAAAGGTTAACTCTCCCTCTTTCACATCTGTGTGATCCGCGAGCGCGCAAACCAAGCGCGTGGGTCTCGAACCGCCCGTGAGCGGCGAAGCCGTCATGGCGACGGATCCCAGCCTGAACGTGAAAAATGCATGAGGCACGCGCCGGATCGTTATCGGCATCGACGGCTCGGACTGCCCCACATTGAGCGGTGGTAGTGCCGCGCGATGAGGGCTAGGGACAACACCAAAGGGGGCCTACGCGAAGCACATGAGGCGATCGATCTGCACGGGCGACTCGCCGACGTCGGGTGCTGCACCTGAATGCCCCCGTTCGCCGGTAGCGGGCACAGCTCGGGTGGCGTGCTCAACTCTGACTCGTGGGAGCAGACGCCATTACCGAGCTGAGCGCCAACTCTCGGATGCTTCGAACGGTCCACAGTTCAATCGGCGTGTTCGAGCTGGGTTGTCTTGCCTACCTTTGGTTCTGTGCGATCACCCGACGTCGTGACCGTTGGTTCACGGTGGCAGTCGGGGTGCTTTTCGGAGAGGGAGCCCGGCTGTTCTTGGCTAGGGGGTGTCCGATGGGCTTCTTTCAACGTCGGACAGGCGACGACGTCCCCATGTTCGAACTGTGGTTCGGTCCCCGACTCGCCACTTATCCGATTCCGTTCTTTGTAACCTTGGCGGTGAGTGGCATGGTGACAGCGATGGCGAGGTCGCCTCGGGTGCGTAACTGACTCCAAGAGGGGCTATCCCCGTACACCGGGACCGGGTGACACTCCAGGGGACCCCTCGGTGGGTACTCCGTGCGTTCGGTCCTCATCCACCCAGTTCGAGTTCAATATCGCCTATGGGGCGGCATCGACATATTCCACGAAAGAGGAGACGACGATGAGTGATACTCAGATAGCCAAGGCATTCAAAGCTCACCAACACACTCGTCAAGCAATCGGCCTCCGTGGGTTGCGAGCTCAGGTCAAGAGGGCTGACGGAATCAATGCCAAGATCGCCGTCTTCCTGACCAACGTCGTCGGGTCAATGTGGTGTGCCTACGCGTTTGCGATCCTTGCCTTTATTGGATTGCCTGCAGCATTGAAGCCGGGCGGTGAAGGGATCATCTCCTGGATTGCGCAGACCTTCCTCCAGTTGGTGTTGCTGTCCGTCATCATGGTCGGGCAAAACGTACAGGCCGAGGCAGGCGATGTTCGATCGCAGCACACCTATGACGACACTGTGGAGATACTCGATCGGCTCGATATACACACTCAAGGTGGCATCAAGGATTTGGCTGATCGGATCGATGAGTTGGAAGCGAAGATTGGCCGTTAGCCGATACGAGTCTGAATCTCGCCTCAGTGAGTTCCCATACTCCTGGTTGCCGAAAGCCCGGAGTTGCTACTACCTTGCTACTCAAATCAGTGGACGGGGTTGTTCTCAGCCGAACTGGGCGGACGACTCATCTCACCGGAGCAGGGCCTATGGATACGGGCGGACCGTCTGGACAGCAGGTATCGCTCTTTTAATCCCAAGGTGCCGGGATCGAGACCCGGGCGGCCCACCAGGTCAGAAGCGGTTTCTGAGTCTTTCGGTCGGACGAAATCCTTGAGATCGCTACAGAATCGATCGCAACAATCTTTCGCATGAGCAAGACGGCGGACGAGATCGAGCCGGGAATGCGGGAAATCCGTCCCGGCGTGTGGCGGCTACGTGTGTATGCGGGACGTGGTCCGAACGGCTCGCCCGTCCAGATCACGCGCACCGTTATCGGTGAAGAGGGCCGGCCGGGCGGGGGCATCCGAAAGGCCCGCGCCGAGTTGGCGAAGATGCGGTCGAACGTGGCCAAGGGCCAGGCCCACACCGGGACCGAGACGATGGGGGACCTCCTCGACCGCTGGCTGGCTCACTGCGAGTCGAAGAACCTCTCACCAACCACGATGCGGAAGTACCACAGCATCGCCGAGATGGTTGTCCGGCCCGAGCTCGGCCACGTCCGCCTGTCGAAGTTGACAGCCGGCCACCTTGATCGGCTCTACGCCAAGCTCACGGCGAAGGGCAACGAGCCGACGACAGTTCGCCGCGTGCACGCCCTCATCGGCGCGGCGCTGCACTCTGCCGAGCGGTGGGACCTGGTCGACCGCAACGTCGCCCGGCGCGCCGACCCGCCGCCGGTACGGCCGGCCCAGATCGTCGCGCCGTCCCCAGCTGAGGTGCAGGCCATTCTGACGGCCGCGGACGAGCTCGAGCCGGGGCTGGCCACTCTGTTGCTCTTGGGGGCCCTCACGGGCGCCAGGCGGGGCGAGCTGTGCGCCCTGCGGTGGTCCGATCTGGACACCACGGCCGCGACGCTGACAATCGCCCGGAGTGTCTACGAGACGGCAGGCGGCAGCTGGGGCGAGAAGGGCACGAAGTCACACCAGGTCCGCAAGATCGGCCTCGACGCGCTGGCGCTCGAGGCTCTACGCCGCCACAGGGCAGCGGTGGACCTGACTGCCGGCGGCCTGGATCTTTACGTACCCGCCGACGCGTTCATGTTCTCGCGCTCGCCGGTTGGATCCGAACCCGTTCGTCCCGACATCGTGACCAGGTTCGCGAAGCGTGCGGCCGAGAAGGCGAACGTCGACACCCACCTGCACGAGCTCCGACACTTCAGCGCGACTCAAGGGATCGCCGCAGGGTTTGACCCCGTGACTGTGGGCGCCCGGTTGGGCCATGCCGACCCGTCGATCACGCTGCGCGTCTACAGCCACGCCATCGAACAGCGAGACCGCGAGCTGGCGGCCACAGTCGGCAAAACGCTGGCGCTGCCTCGCCCCACCAAAAAAATCTAGACGCGTAGGCACGAATGCATTCTGTCCGGATGGTTCTTGGGCCTCGCGCGGCGTGAGAAAGTATGAACAGGATCGGACAGTAACAACGCCGACCTAGACGATCTGCTTCTGTTCGAAGGCCAGCTGAAGTTGAGGGCTCTACCTGAGATTTTGAGCGGCACGCTGCAAGTGCGCCTGCAGGCGTACTGTTACAGCGCCTTCATCTGCTCGAGGTTCCTGCCGTCCATCTCGATCTTGACGAGTAACACCGGCCTCGCCGCTCCAGGCTTCTAATGCCCACACGATTTCGGTCTCCGGGTGCGCGCCGACGGGTATCGGCGTATCCTGGGCGCTGTTTTCCCCTTGGTCCATGGGGATCCCCTTTCGACAGCGTCGTGGGCACCCGGAGCCGATCACATTCTTGGCCGGGTGCAGCCGTTTGGGATTGGGCGGTATCCGAGGCGCTGGTTCCCTTCCTTTCCGGCGTCTCGGGCACCCGGCCGAGCACTCACAACTAACTACGAACAAAGGACTCACATGGCTGATCTAGCCTCCGCAAAGTACGGCCAGCAGGCTGCGGCCTACGCCCTCGTCGGCGCCCAAACCAACGTTGTCAACCCCAGCGTCCCGGCGCCGCTCCACTTACGAGTGGGGCGTCATGGGACAGCTGGCGGACAACGCCGCTGCCGCCTCGGACGCGTTCTTGTACGCGGCCGTCCTGTGCGACCCCGGCACCGTCATCACCAACATCACCGTCTGGGTCGGCAACACCGCCGCATCCACGCCCACCCACCAGTTCGGAGCCCTGTACTCCCGGTTGGCGCCGTCACCGGCGCTGCTCGGCCAGTCAACGGACGGCACCACGGCAGCTATCGCCGCCAAGGCTGCGTACACGTTCGCGCTGACCACCGCCTACCGGGTCAAGCCGGCGGACGTGCCCTTCGGCTACCTCTACGCGGGGTTCTCCGTCACCGGCACCGCCGTCAACACGGTCGCCGGCGCGGCGCAGGCCCAGGCAGCCAACGTCAACATCCAGTACTCGACCAACCAGCCATTCCTGGCCGGCACGTCGGGATTCGGCACTCGCCGGCACTGCTGCCGCGACGTTGACGCTGGCCGCCTCCACGCTCCACCTGCCGGTCGTCGTCCTCACCTGAGGTGGACCCGACGCGGTTAGATCGAGGGGATCTTTACGCGAACCGACCCCGTCCCGGCGGTCAGAGGCCTTCTTGGCGGTTTCGGGCGCGAAGAAGACGGAGGTTGGAAGCGACCTCGGTAACGGTTGCTTCTAGTCTGCAACGGGCGTAGGGTCCGCATCGAATCCCGGCGTGTTCAGCGTCGGACCAGCATCCGGTGGGGGGAAACAATCCGACGATGCTCGGACGAAACGAGCGTCGGTTGGCGACACGTCGGGAGGCGACACGATGGGGCTCCGGCAGCTCAACCAGAAGATCTGGACGTGTGTGGATCGAATCCCACGTGCTCGGCACTTGTCGATGCTCGTGGTAGCGGCGCTAGCGCTGACGCTGAGCGCCTGCGACTGGACCGAGTTCGGCTACGTCGCGTCCGGCGGTCGCTCGAGCCCTGACACCGGCATCAGCCTGAGCACTGTCGCGAACATGGGGACCTTCTGGACCGCCACCACAGGCGGCGGCGTGTGCGTGCCGCGGTCGTGCACCCCCGTAAACTCCTCGCCGGCGGTGGCCAACGGCGTCGTCTACGTCGGGTCTTTCGACCACAAGGTCTACGCGCTGAACGCCACAACGGGGGCGACCCTCTGGACCGCCACCACCGGCGGCGCCGTAGAGTCCTCGCCGGCGGTGGCCAACGGGGTCGTCTACGTCGGCTCCGACGACGGCACGATCTACGCGCTGAACGCCACGACGGGCGCAACCCTCTGGACCGCCACCACCGCCGGCGGGTACTCCTCGCCGGCGGTGGCCAACGGCGTCGTCTACGTCGGGTCTTTCGATCACAAGCTCTACGCGCTGAACGCCACGACGGGCACAACCCTCTGGACGGTTACCACCGGCGGCAGCGTGTCCTCCTCGCCAGCGGTGGCGAACGGCGTCGTCTACGTCGGGTCCGACGACTTCAAGGTCTACGCGGTGAACGCCACAACGGGGGCGACCCTCTGGACCGCCACCACCGGCGGCTACGTGGAGTCCTCGCCGGCGGTGGCCAACGGGGTCGTCTACGTCGGCTCCGACGACGCCAAGCTCTACGCGCTGGACGCCACAACGGGGGCGACCCTCTGGACCGCCACCACCGGCGGCCCCGTGTACTCCTCGCCGGCGGTGGCCAACGGGGTCGTCTACGTCGGCTCCTTGGACGCCAAGCTCTACGCGCTGAACGCCACGACGGGCGCAACCCTCTGGACCGCCACCACCGGCAACTTCGTGTACTCCTCGCCGGCGGTGGCTAACGGGGTCGTCTACGTCGGCTCCGACGACGCCAAGCTCTACGCGCTGAACGCCACAACGGGGGCGACCCTCTGGACCGCCACCACCGGCGGCCCCGTGTACTCCTCGCCGGCGGTGGCCAACGGGGTCGTCTACGTCGGGTCCGGGGACGACAAGCTCTACGCCTATAAGCCGGCGCCAACCACCACCGTGCTGATTCCCACGACCAGTGCCACGGTGTCGGGTGCCAGCGTGGTGCTCGACGCCAGCGCCTCAGCGGGGACGACCTTGGTCGTCTACCAGCTCAGCGGGGGTACCCTGACCAACCAAGTGATCGCGACCGCCACACCCACGATCTACGGCTGGATCGCCACCTGGAACTCGACGAGCGTGCCCAACGGTACCTACCAGCTCCAGAGCGCGGCTGCCTACTCGGGTGGGGGCAGCGGGACGAGCCCGCCCATCATCATCACGGTGGCCAATCCGGGCCTTGCCGACCTTGCCAACTCGTCGTTCGCCGTGACGACGTCGCCCGTCGCCGGTGGAAACGGCTGTAGCTTTTTTTATGTGGCGTTCGACGCCGTATACCCCGGTAGCGCGGCCGTAGGTAACGTGACCCTCCACATTGCCGGTTGCGCTACTCCGACCGCGTACGCCGGGTCCTTCACCATCACCACCGGCGTTGGCACCCTGAGCGGCAGTGCCGCGGGCCCGATCATCACGCCGGAGGGAACAACGCTCTATGAGATCTATCAGATTACGCTCTCGGTGAATACTGCGACCGGCTCCTTCGCAGGAACGACGGGAAGTCTGCTGTTCACCCAGGCGTCCGATACATCCGTTGCCTCTGTCGCCGTCGAGTAGTCGTCCTGGCGCTTCAGTTCGTGCACACTGCGCTTTGTGGGGCGGGAAAAGTGGGCGCGAGCGGCGGGAGATCCGGCGGGGGGAGGTGACGTAAGTCCCCAAATAGTCCCCAGGGAAAACGGCGGGGGCGTCGCTACAACGTTGCTACAACTCCCGGCCAAACGTCGCGACAGATGGTTAGCGGTGAAACTGTCGGTGCTGGTCAAAATGCTTTCGGTGAAGGTCGGTCAACGGTGAAAACGAACTGAATGGACTTTCAATCCCAAGGTGCCGGGATCGAGACCCGGGCGGCCCAGAACCGCACGATTGGCGCCGGGTAGCCGAGGTGGGCGAAGTCGCGGCGCTCGATGCGCCACGGTTCGTGGATCCTGGCTGAGTCGAGTCCACGCAGCTCCGGCACGTGACGCCGGACGTAGGTGCCCTGCGGATCGAATCGGTGCCCTTGGCGAGTCGGGCTGAGTACCCGGTGGGGGTTCGCGCCCGTGCCGCATCCGGCCATCCATTGCCAGTTCAAATTGTCGAGCGCAATGTCCGCGTCTACGAGGTGTTCGAGGAAATGTCGAGCGCCGTCGCGCCAGTCCAGCCCGAGGTTCCGGGTGAGGAACGACGCTGCGATCATCCGGGCGCGATTCGGAAGGAAACCTTCGAGCGCCAGCTGCCGCATCGCTGCGTCGACGATTGGCACGCCGGTGAGGCCTCTGCGCCATGCCGCGAATCCCGCTGGGTCCCTACGGGGCCGCCGTCCCCGTTCGACGTAGTCGGACCATGCTGCCTCGGGTCGCGCCGCGAGGATCTGGAGGTAAAAGTCACGCCAACACAATTGCCGCAGGAACGGCCCCGCGCCTGGCAGGCCGTCAATAGCAGTCTCGACCTGGAGCGGGGAGAGACAGCCGAAGTGCAAGTCCCGCGAGAGCCCGGAGTTCGCCGGCTCGGCCAGGTCGTCGCGGTGCTCGCCGTAGCGGTCAATCCCTCCGGCAGCCCAGTTCGCAAGCCGTGTCGCGGCGGCGTGCTCGCCCCCCTGGCCGACGGCGGGCGGGAGTGGCAGCGTGGGGAGGTCCGCTGCGGAACGGGAGCTGGGACTCGGGTTGGTGCCGTCAACCGTCGGGAGCGAGGTGGGTGGAGGGAGGAGCTGCCGACGCGGGGTGGTGAGCCATCGCCGGTAGAAGGGCGTGAAAACGCGGTAGTGGTCGCCGCCAGCCGGCGTGACGACCCCCGGGGGGAGGGTCGTGAGGCCGGGACTCCGGCACACCTCGATGGTCTGTCCTGCGGCCGCCTCGAGGCGAGCGAACCGTCGCTGGGCATACGGCGTCACGTCGTCGCTCAGGTGGATCGACCGCGCACGGGTCTGCGCAGCGAGCCCGAGGACCTCGTCTACCCAGTTACCGTCACACACCTCGAGCCGAGAGCCGAGGTGCCGCAGGGAGGCGTCGAGGTCCGCAAGGCACTCCGAAAGGAAGCGGGTGCGGAGCGGGTGCATCGGCCGGCCCGACCGCAATGCGTCGTCGTGGATGAAGGCGCAGACCACCTTCGACGCCCGTGTCGCTCGGGTGAGCGCGGGGTTGTCGGCGACGCGGAGGTCACGGGTGAAGACGACCAGTGCGACGGACCCGTCGGTCGTCATCAATCACTCCCGAGCCCGGTGCGCGTGGTGCACCAGTCCCACAACCGGCGGCCTTCTTCCTCGTGTCCGCCGCGGGGTCTTGTCCAGGGCAGGTAGTACTCGCCCCGGAGGCGTCGGTCGTGCCAGAACCCGTCCTCGACCGACAACGATGTGGACGTGGGCAACCCTGGCGCCGCAGGCGGTCGTGCCGCACCGGCGGCGAGCCAGACCGCCGTGTCGGCACCTTCCTCGGGCCGCCGCAACAGCGGACCGAGGCGGGTGAACGAAGGCAGGCCGCTGGCCAGACCGGGCGTGTCGACCCAGCCCGGATGCATGGCGTAGCTGGCGACACCCCAGGCCGACCAGCGCCGTGACCACTCGCGGGCGAGGACCACCTGAGCGCGTTTGGCCCGGGCGTAGGCCCGAACGCCGTCGTAGTGGTCTGGGGGCATCTCGAGACGGTCGAGGTCGAACCGCTCGGTGTACATGCCGCCCGACGACACCGTAACGATGGTCGATCGGCCGGCAGAGCGCAGCCGTGGGGCAAGGCGCCAGGTCAGCCGGTAGGGCCCAAGCACATGGGTTGCCACGGTCAGTTCGAAACCCTCGGCCGAGACCGCGTAGTCCGCGAGGAGAGCCCCGGCGCTGTGGACAAGCCCGTCGAGCCGGTCGTGTCTAGAGGCGAAGCGGTCCGCCAAGGCGTCGACCGCCGCCCCGTCGGCTACGTCCAGGAGCGCTCCCTCGGCTCGGCCGCCGGCCGACCGGATGGCACCGGCCACCGCCTCGGTCCGATCTCGGTCGCGTCCGACGACCCATACCTCGGCGCCGAGGCCCCCCAGTGCCAGCGCGGCTGCCCGGCCGATGCCGGATGAAGCGCCTGTCACGACGACCACCTGCCCGTCCAGACGCGGCGGCAGCGGCCAGGGCTGTGTCGCCCGGCGGGCCATCAAGCCGACGCGGCTGAAGCTGCCGACGATTGTTGCCTCGAGCAGCCTGTCGAGCGCCCTCGCCAATGGGCCGGGCTGGGGGTCTCCTGCACCTCGCTCGGCGTTGCTTTCGGCCCGGCGGGTGGGCGCCGGCTTGGGTTGAGTGAACATGAGAGCGAGTTTAGTGCTAAATTAACGATCGTGAGCGGGTCCGTAGGTGACCAGAGCCGGGCCCGCCGACGAACCACGACGACAGAGGGCCTGACATTTCCATGCGCATCGCCATCATCGGGACGGGGATCTCCGGCCTGACCTGTGCCCATCTGCTTGGCTCTCGCCACGATGTCAGCGTGTTCGAGCGGGATGACCGTCCGGGCGGGCACACCAATACGGTCCGTGTGGAATTCGGGGACGAGGTTCACGATGTGGACACCGGCTTCATCGTTTACAACGAGCCGAACTACCCCGGACTGGTCCGCCTCTTCGAGCGCTTGGGCGTCCCCACCAAGCCATCTGACATGAGTTTCTCCGTCGCTGACGAGACCACGGGGATCGAGTGGCGGGCATCCTCGCCCAACACGATCTTCGCCCAGCGGCGGAACGTGCTCCGACCAGAGTTTCTCCGGATGCTGGCCGACATAATCGGATTCAACCGGTCCGTGCGCCGACTTCTGAGAGCGGGCGTTCCCGAGACGATGACGCTCGAGGACCTTCTGGCGGCAGGTGGGTGGTCGCGGCACCTCGGCGAGTGGTACCTCGCTCCCATGGTCTCGGCGATCTGGTCGGCCCCTCCGATGCAGGCCCTGGACATCCCCGTCCACGCCTTCGCCCGCTTCTTCGAGAACCACGGCCTCTTGCAGCTCGGGGCCCAACCACGCTGGCGAACCGTCGAGGGCGGAGCACGGACCTACGTCGAGCGGATCCTCCGCCCCCTCGGAGGCCGCGTACGCCTGGGAACCCCGGTTACGAAGGTCACCCGTCGGTCAGAAGGGATCGAGGTGCTGAGTGACCGGTATGGCCCCGAGGCCTTCGACCATGTCATCCTCGCTTGCCACAGCGATCAGAGCCTCGGCCTTCTCGGGGATCCCACGATGGCCGAGCGCGAGGTCCTAGGGGCGATCCGCTACCAGCCGAACAGCGCGGTGCTACACACGGACGACTGCCTCCTCCCCCGCACCCGGCGGGCGCGGGCCAGCTGGAATTATCGACTGCCGGCAACCCGGAAACGGGGCGCGACCGTCACCTATCATTTGAATCGGCTCCAGTCGATCGACTCTTGTCACGACATCTGTGTGACGCTGAATGAGGCGGAAGCAATAGACCCGGCCCGGATTGTGGCGGACTTCGACTATGCCCATCCAGTGTTGGACGCCCCGGCGATCGCCGCGCAGAAGCGATACAACGACGTCAGCGGGCACCGCTCCACGTGGTACTGCGGCGCGTATTGGGGCTACGGCTTCCACGAGGATGGTGTCCAGAGCGCGCTGAGGGTTTGCCGCGCGCTCGGAGTGGCCCTGTGACGTGGGGGAGCGACCGATGAGAAGTGCCGTCTACGAGGGAATCATCATCCACCATCGGCGACACCCGATCGACCACCGTTTCCAGTATCGGGTCGCCATGCCTCTTCTCGACCTCGACGAGATAGAGGAACTGTGCAGCCTCCATCCGCTTTGGTCGACCGAGCGCTCCAACGTCGTCTCCTACCGGCGCAGCGACTATCTGGGCGGCGGCCCGATGCCTCTCGCCCAGGCCGTGCGTGAGACGGTGGAGGACCGCCTCGGCACCAGGCTCTCAGGGCCCATCGCCATGCTGGCGCATCCCCGCACATGGGGCTGGCTGTTCAATCCGGTCACGCTCTACTACTGCTTCGGCCCCACGGGCACGGGCGTGGACGCGTTGGTAGCCGAGGTAACGAACACGCCGTGGCACGAACGCCACGCCTACGTCGTGGGCCAGCCTGGCACACACCACTTCGACAAGGCGCTGCACGTCTCGCCGTTCTTCGGCATGGACATGCAATACGAGCTCTCCTACCGCGCCCCGGGCCAGCGCCTGTCCATGCGGATCAGCACCGTCCGGGAGGGCAGCGCCGTCTTCGACGCCGTCATGCACCTCGAGCGGAGAGAGGCCAGCCGCCGGGAACTCAGCCGGCTCGTCTTTTCGCATCCGTTCATGACGATGCGGGTGTCCGCTGCAATCTACCGCCAGGCATTCGCTCTGCGGCGCGCCGGCGCACCCTTTGTGACTCATCCCCGCTGCCAGCAGCGCCATGTTCTCGGGCCAGAAACGAGCTCAAGACTCGCTGAACCTCCTCGAAGCACCACGGCAGAAGGGGCCACCGTGCTCATCCCCTCTACGGAGGTGGCACATGCCTGAGCCCACGGCAGCAACTCGCCCGGTCCGGCCGGAAGGGAAGTCACACGTCCGGGGGAGGTCCGGGCCTGCTGCCGGCGTGGGACGCCGGGCAGCGTCGATCGTGGGTCGCACGCTTTCCTCTGGGACCATCCTCATCGAGGACGAGACCGGTGACCTCCGTCTCGGTCGCTCAAGCCCGCAGGTGCGGGTGCGGGTCCACGACCCACGAGCCTACGGTGCGGTGCTGCGCCGGGGATCCATCGGCCTCGGCCAGAGCTACATCGATGGTTGGTGGGACTGCGACGACCTGACAGAGTTTGTCCGGGTCCTCTTTCGAAATCGCAGGGTCCTCGGGGAAGCCCAGGATCGCTTCGGCCGGGCCACGAGCATTCTTACCGATCCCTTTCGCCGGCTGTGGCGGCGGTCGCCGACGGCGGACCGCCGTGACGTACGTGCCCACTACGACATCGGCAATGAGTTCTTCTGCCGCATGCTCGATCCCACCATGAGCTATTCCTGCGCCCTGTTCGAACGGCCGGACATGACCTTGGAGGAAGCCTCCATAGCCAAGCTGAACCGGATCTGCCGGAAGCTCGCGCTGTCACCGACCGACCACGTCGCGGAGATTGGCACCGGGTGGGGCGGTTTCGCCATCCACGCGGCGACCATTTTCGGATGCCGGGTGACCTCGACGACGATCTCGGCGGAGCAGTACACCTACGCCTCCAAGAAGGTCGCCGATCTTGGTCTGTCCGACCGGGTGACGATCCTCCAACAGGACTTCCGGGACCTGCGCGGGCAGTACGACAAGTTGGTGTCCATTGAGATGATCGAGGCCGTCGATTGGCCACTCCTGGACACATTCTTCAAGAGGTGCGCTCGCCTGCTGCGCCCGGACGGACTGATGGCCCTCCAGGCGATCACCGTCGCGGATCGCAGCTACGACCGAGCGAAGAACGATCGCGACTTCATCAAGGCGTTCATCTTCCCCGGTGGCTGCCTTCCCTCGGTGAAGGCCATTGCCGCTTCCGTGGCCAAGACCGACATGCGCCTCGTGGACCTCGAGGACATCGGACCGCACTACGCCGAAACGCTGCGGCGCTGGAGGGCCCATGTGGACGAGCGCCGATCGGAGATCGAAGATCTCGGCTTCGACGAGCGGTTCCTTCGCCTCTGGCGGCTGTACCTCTCGTACTGTGAAGCGGCGTTCATCGAGCGCCACGTGAGCGACGTCCAGATCGTGATGGCCAAGCCGGACTGGCAGCCACCGCTCCTCCTGCGATCATGATCCGCCGTCGGGATATGGGTACCTGGACCGGCTCAGCGCTGGGTCCGGCTCCCCAGCAGCTCCTCTACAGACTTCACCACTTGTCGGGCATCGGTCCCGGTCCATCGGTCCGAGCCAAGCCTGAGGGCGACCTTCTCGTTGGCCACGACGGCCCCACCCACCAATATGGGGACCTCGATCCCGGCTCGGAGCGCGGCCACCGCCTCTGTCACCGCCTTCTCGTGCCCTGCGCCAGTCACGGAGATGAGCACGCAGACCGGCCGGTGCTGTCGTGCCGCTGTCACGAAGGAATCGGCCGGGGTGTCGGCGCCAAGATCGATGACGTCGAACCCGGAACCGCGCAGCTGGTCGGCGACGATGGCGCCCGGTATCTCGTGTCGCTCGCCGGCCACCGCCCCGAGCACGACCGTCCCGCGCTTTCGACCGCGTCGCGTGAAACGAGTACCGAGCCGGCTGATGACCCGGCGAGCGACGACCGACGCACGGTGTTCGTCGGCCACGCTGAGCTCCCCTTTCGCCCACTGCTCTCCGACGGCGCGCAGCGCCGGAACGATCAGCTCGAGGTGGACCTCGGAAGGCTCGGCGCCCCCGGCAAGCGCCGACTCGACCAGCTGCCAGACGCCCAGCTCATCGCCAGCGACCAGGCGATCGAGCATTCGACTGGTTGCCCAAGTGCGTCGCGGCGCCCGGGAATGCGGGCCAGCCTGGCGGCGTCGAAGCCGGTCCACAGCCGTGCGCTCGATGCGCCACTCGCCGGCCTCTTTGACAGCCGGGAGGCGTCCGGTGCGGATGTAGCGGTAGACCGTCATGTAATGGACGCCGAGGCGATCGGCGGCCTGCTGCAGACTGATCATGCGCGCCCCGGTGGCGTCCGTATCGACCGTCATCGCTCCCTTATCGCTCGTGCTGACAACGGTCGCTTTCCCCGCGACCGACACCGTCGCCAACTTTAGTAGTAAAAAGGAATCCCATGGCCCATGTCGTCAAGACGGTGACTACCGCCTGGAGTCCCGGGCGGGCATTCGCCTACTTGGCCGACTTCAGCCACGCCGCCGAGTGGGATCCCGGTGTTGCTGAGGCGACCCGCGTGGACGGTGGCGACGTCGGCCAGGGAAGCGTCTTCGACCTTACCGTGCTGGTCGGAGGCCGCCGGCTACCAATGCGCTATGAGGTAACCGACTACGCCCCGGGTCGCGTCACTTTCTCGTCGTGCTCTGCCGCCCTTCAGTCCGTGGACACCGTGACGGTGACCCGCCGAGGGGGGACCACGGAGGTGACCTACGACGCCCGGATCAACTTTCGCGGCCTGCTTCGCGTCGCCGATCCCCTGCTGGCCCTCGGCTTCCGTGGCGTTGCCGAACGGGCAATTGGGGGACTCGAGCATCGACTTGCCGAGTCTCCTTGAGCGCGTTGGTCTTGAACCCGCAGGCTCGTCCCACGACCAGCCAACCCGGAAGCAGCGGAGGTCCAGACTGCCGCAGGGCCGGGCGTCGGGAAGCGACACGGATGTCCTTGACGACCTGAGGGAGATGGACGTGAGCACAAACAAGCGGCATCAGCGGTTGGCCGCAAGACATCGCCCATTCCGGTGAGCTGGATCACTGCCCCATCTGAAGACAATCCGACTGACGACAATGACGGTGTCGGCATCATCGTCGTTGACCATGGATCGCGCAGCGTCGATGCAAACCTCCGTCATGAGCGCTTCGTTGCGAGCTGGCATGAACACAGCCGCTACAAAGTCGTCGAACCCGCTCATATGGCGTTCGCACAACCGTCTATCAGCGCGGCGTTCGACTCGTGCGTCGCCGCAGGAGCGACCAACATAGTGATTTTGCCGTTGTTCATATGGCCCGGAATGCACCTGGAGCGTGACATCCCGGCGCTTGTGGCCCGGTCAGCCTCCTACCATCCTGGCGTGGCGTATGCCGTGGGGCCTCCGCTCGGTGCACATCCACTTCTGTTCGAGATCGTCGACGATCACACCGCTGAGTGCCTTGATCGCCTGCCAAGGCTATGACCATCAGGCGACGGCGCCTCGCGATCGCATGTCTCGGCGTGGATGCGAGTCCACAGTCCGCGGCGTGCAAACCGTGAGAGCGGATCACGGGTGAGGCCGGCAACCCGACCTGATCCCAGAGGAAAAGGCCCGAGCATGGCAAGGTGGCGGTGCGGGCAGGGTTGCTACTGAGTTGCTACTGAAATAGGCAGACACCGCGGTATTCGCACCAATTTGCTGGACGGGTCACCTAACGTGAGCGGGCCATTTGGAAGCGATGGGACCCAGTGGACGGTTCGCGCCCGACTTTTAATCCCAGGGTGCCGGGATCGAGCCCGGGCGGCCCACGAAATCCAGCACGACGTGCTTCAGAATCCGCTTTCCGGTCCCGTGCGTTCGATGGACCGAGAACGTTCAAGCACCTGGCGAAGAATGGGCAGTACGGCCCGGTCCTTCTCGCGACCAGCCGCCTCTTTTGATCGGATGACGTCGGCCAGGCTCGCCACATCGACCTGAAGGTCATCAGTCAGCTGCTCCCTCGTCGCGCCGCGCCGTAGATCGTCGTATCCCCGGGTCCCATCTGGGAGCAGCGCGATATCCAAATAGCCGTGGTCCGTCACAAAGGTCCAAGTAGTTCCCAAGGCAAAAGAGTGCTCGTCGAGTGGGAACTCGACTGGGCCTTCAACTCCAGGAATGCGCAGCGTCGCATTGAGTTCTCGCAGCGCGGCCGCGAGCCGGCGCAGATTCGCCCGGTCTCGTGATGGTGTGACGTCGACGTCTCGGGTGATGTATGGCGAACCGCGGAGCTCCGCTGCCAGTCCTCCAATCACGACGTAACGGACGCCATGCCTCTCGAGGACCTCGAGGAGGTCATCTGGCCGATAGGGAATAGGTTCAGGCACCGCCAGATACCGACTCGCGGTCGTGCAACTGATCGTGGAAGCGAACCCTCTCCTGCAGATCGGCAAATCGCTCCGCCGCCGTCATCTTGAGATGCTCGTCGATAATCAGTGGCGTCGACTCGTCCAGTCTGGAGAGGTGGAATGAGAGCTCGAGGCCGCAGCCTCGAATGGCCTGCCGAAGAGTCTCGAAGCTGGGGACAACAGCACCTCGCTCCCAACGGGCGACGACCGACTGTGGCTGGCCGATCCTCTCGCCCAGCTCGGTCTGCGTTAGGCCGGCTCGGAGCCTCGCTTCCCGGATCAGGTCTCCACTCACCATATGAGCCAGTATAGTACATATGTGCTATAAGTATGGCAAGCGTCCACACCGCCGAAGCCGACAACCGGAGTTCGCTGGCGAGGAAGCGGGGACCCTGAGAGAAGTATCAATGTACGGGGGCAGCCATCACCATGCGTGCAGTGAATCCCGAAACTTTCTCTTGACATCTCGATGTGGGATGTTACCTTGAGATCAAGATACTTGTCCTCAAGAGAAATGGGGACAACGGGAGAGAGAGGTGCACACATGGCACAGGCAACATTGCTGGTTCAACATGAGGTCGAGGACTACGCGGCCTGGCGCTCGGTGTACGACGGCGTGGACGGGCTGCGAAAGGAGCATGGCTGCACCGAGGCCGAGGTGCTGGTCGACCCGTCCGACAAGCAGGACGTATACGTGGTGCATCGGTTCCCCACCGTGGAGCAGGCCCAAGCCTTCGCCGGCAGCAACGAGCTGCGTGAGGCCATGGGTCGCGCCGGGGTCAAGGGCGCACCCCGGATCGAGATCGCGGTGGAGGCTTGAACTGAGCCCGTCTCCGCCCAATAGCCGAGGTGGCGCCCAGAAGGGCGCTGCCTCGGCGCCGGCATCAGAGACAGCAGCATTCGAAATGGAGTTTCCCGGTGCGTCCTGGCTGTCTGCCCAGGTCTTCCGGAATCTCGAAGTGGTCGGAGGGCATGCCGAGGCGTTGATCGCGTCGGTGGCACGTCGTCACGGCCTGTCGCACGCAGCACTCAACGCCCTCGCCGTCGTCGAGGGCAATGGAGTTCCCATGACCGCGGGCGCAATCGGCGCCCACATGCACATCACGAGCGGGACCATGACCAGCGTGCTCGACACCTTGGAGCGCAATGGGTTCATCAGGCGGCTCACGGATCCCGACGACCGCCGCCGAGTCCTCGTCGACGTGACGGCGGAAGCCCAAGCGGTGCTCAATCGACTGCTCCCCGAGGTCGTCCAAACCACGACTGCGGTGATGACTGGGATCGACGACACCGAGCTCTACGAGTTCCTGGGCACCCTGGCACGTATCCGCGATGCGATCGCTGCCGCCCCAGACGACTTGCCTCCCCCGACCCCTCGTCGAACGCCCCGCAACCTGAAACGTTCCTGAAAGAAACACTGAAGCGCATCACGCCACCGACCCGGCGTACTGGGCCACAACACACGTTCTGACCTACCGAAGGCCGGATCAGGTCGTGTGACGTTGGACCCTGTCGCTTCCAAGCCAGCGGTGGCATTGTCACTCTGGTGGAGGATGGAAAGGCAGCCAGATGAATCACACGACTGAGAGCAAGCCGCGTGCGAGCAGCAGCAAGGTCCGCAAGGGCGGGGCTGGGGGCATCTGGCTTCTCGGGTTCATCGGAGCCCTTTGCTACTACGTGCACACTCACTCTGGGACGTTCTGGCTTGTGCTCTTGGCGCTGATGAAGTCCGTGGTCTGGCCCGCGTTCGTCGTGTACCACGTCTTGTCTTTGCAGTAGCCAGACCGCGCCGATTGCCCAGCCTATTGGTGCGTCAATTGGTACCCGACTCCGAGCGCTTGGCTCGGGCTCAGTTGGCCACGGTGATGGTGACGGGCGAGCTGGTGGTGGTGTTCGCCCCGTTGTCGCTGACCACGCTGCTCAGCGTGTAGGTCCCGTTGGGGACGATGGTGGTGTTCCAGAACAAGTAGTAGCCGTAGATGCTGGGGTTGGCCGTGTCTACGACCGTGTTGGTGTACGCCCCGCCGGTGATCTCATACTGCACACTCGCCACCCCGATGCTGCTGGAGGCGAGCGCGTCGAGGAGGGCCATGCCCTTGATCGTCGTCCCGTAGGACGGGAGGACGACGGACGTCGTCGGGACCGGGTTGGCCACGATGATCGTGACCGAGGCGCTCGTGGTGCTCTGCGCCGCGACGTCCGTCGCGACGCTGGTGACGATGTAGGCCCGTTGGGGACGGTGGTGGTGTCCCACGCCGTGTAGTAGCCGAAGATACTGGGCGTGCCCGTGCCGATCACCGAGCCGGAGTAGGAGCCCCCGGTGATCTCGAACTGCACGCTCGAGATCCCGACACTGCTGGCCGCGAATGCATCGAGGGTAGTGGTGCCCTCGAGGGTGGCCCCACCAGAGGGAAGGACGACCGACGTGGTGGGGGCGGCGATGGCCAGGTAATGGAATACGTCCTTGCCATTCACCACGCTCGTCCCGCCGGGCGTGGTCACGGTGACGTTGCTGTCGTCGGGCCCGGTCTCGGCCAGCGAGGTGGCCGTGATCGTCGTGTCGTTGACGACTGTGAAGGATGCGGGTTGGTCGCCGAAAAGCACCGAGGACGTCCCCAGAAAGTACGAGCCGGTGTGGGACATGAGCCTCGAGCCCGAGAGATGCGGGGTGTTCGGGTAGGTCCAGGCCGTCTGTACCTCGAGCGTGGCACCGGATCACTCGGCCTGACGGGCCGCCCACTGCAGGGCGCGGATCGAGGGATCTCAGCCGTAGCCACCGACCACGATCCGCGGGATCAGCGTGCCGCCGTCCACGTCGAGATTCGCTTCACTCACGTGTACCCTCCTCGTCGTCAAGGCGCAGGATGTGTGGGTCGCCACCACGAGTGTCGACACCGACGCGGCGCCAGAGCATAAGAGCTCCGATCGCCGCCGCGACGATGCCGCCGGTCACGACGACCACCGCGGTCGGCGGAACGTAGAGGGCAAACACCTGGCGGGACAGCGAGACGCCGAACAATAAGACGAAGGCTGCCGCCATGGAGACGACGAGGATCAGTCGTGCGGGGTTGAATGGGCGCGCGATCAGGACCAACACCCAGATGGCCATCGCAAATACGGCCAGTAGCGCCGCCGTCCTGGCCTGGGCCAGGGTGGTGTCAGGCCAGGCCCGCGCCACGAGGTAGCTGGCGAAGGTGGCGGCTGCAGTGACGGTTCCCGCAGGGACGGTGAAACGCAGGACACGCCGGGTGAAGCCTGGGATAGCGCGCGGTGCTGCCGACTCGAAGGCGAGGAAGAACCCGGGCACTCCGATCGTCAGCGTGTCCACGATCGTGAGGTGGCGCGGGAAGAAGGGATAGGGCTCTGCCCCTATGACGATGGCCGCGGCCAGAAGGGCGGCGTACACGGTCTTGGTGATGAAGAGGTTGGCGACCCGCTCGATATTGGCGATGACCTTCCGGCCCTCCGCCAGGATCCCAGGCACGGCCGAGAACGCGCTGTCGAGGAGCACCACGCGGGCGACTGATCGGCTCGATTGGCTCCCTGACCCCATCGCGATCCCGAGGTCGGCCTGCTTCAGTGCCTGCACGTCGTTGACCCCGTCGCCGACCATTGCCACCACATGCCCTTGGGACTGGAGGATGTCCACCACGGCGAGCTTTTGCTCCGGTCGGATCCGGCCGATCAGGTTGGTCGCATCGAGCGCTGATCGCAGGGCCGGTTCGTCGTCGAGCCGGCCGGCGTCCAGTGCTGGGCCCGGCGAGGGGATGCCCAGGCGATCCGCGACCTGGGACACCGTCTCCGGCGCATCACCGGAGAGGACCTTGATCGTCATCCTCTGCTCGAGGAGGTAGCGCACGGTTGCCGCCGCGTCCGTGCGCAGCTGCTCCGCCAAAACAATCAGCGCCACGGGCTCCAGGCTGGGTGGCAGTGGGGCCGCCTCGACGGGTTCCGGAGCGCGGGCCAGGATCAGGACCCGTCGTGCGGACCGCTCGTGCTCCCTGGCTCGGGCCATCATGTCGGCCTCGCCCTCGGGGACGACGACCTCGGAAGCCCCGAGAACCCACGATCCATGGTCAACGAAGCTCACCGCGCTCCACTTGCGCGTGGACGAGAAGGGCACCTGCGACAAGACTCGCCAGCCGCTCGCCTCGCCTCCTCCGAGAGGCGCCAGAGCTCCGATCGTCGCGTTGGGCGCCGGGTCGGCGGCGGCGGCGGCCGCCAGGACCTGCTCGACGTCAGGTCGTGGCAGGTCGGAAAGGACCTCGACGTCCACGAGTTGCAGTCCTGGTTCGGTGAGCGTCCCGGTCTTGTCGATGCACAGCACGTCGACGCCGCGCCAGTCCCTCCACCGCGGCCAATTCCTGGACCAGCACGCGATGGCGTGCCAGCCGGAGCGCCCCTACGGCGAAGGCCATCGACGTGAGCAGGACCAGTCCCTGGGGCACCATGGCGGCGACCCCAGCGACCGACCCTCGCAGAGCGTCGGCCGATGACTGGTGGCTCCGGAGGAGCTGCGTGACGAAGAGCGCGATGCCAATCGGGATCATGATCCAGGTCACGAGGCGCAGGATCTCGTTGGTCCCCTGCTGCAGTTCGGAGCGGATCAGCCTGAACTTTCGGGCCTCAGCCTCGAGCCCCCGCGCATAGGACATCTCACCCACCCCGGTCGCCCTGATCCTTCCCGAGCCAGCGACCACGAAGGTTCCGGACAGCACCGGTTCGCCGGTGGGCTTGGGTACCGCCTCCGCCTCACCGGTCAGGAGGGACTCGTCGACTTCGAGACCCTGAGATGTCAGCACCTGGCCGTCGACCACCATCTGGTCACCCCGACGTACCCTGATCACATCGTCCAGCACGATCTCCTCGAGCGGGATGTCGAAGTCCCGGCCCCAGCGGACGACGTGGCACCTCGGAGCGGCCAGCACGGCCAGTCGATCGAGCACCCGCTTCGAGCGGATCTCCTGGAAGATCCCGATCGCCGTGTTGGTCACGAGGACAATGCCGAAGAGCGCATCCTGAGGAGGCCCAACCACCACCGCGACGAAGAACAACGACCCTAAGATGGCGTTGAAACGAGTGAGCACATTGGCCCGCACGATCTGACCGACCGTGCGCCCGGTGCTCGGATGCACACCGTTGGCCTTTCCGGCACGAACCCTCTCTCGGACCTGCCCCTCGGAGAGCCCGACGGACGGGTCGAGCGGCGACTCCCGCTCGCCCGGTTCGGAGGTTGCGGCCGATGGCGCGACGGCCTCGGGAGAGTCCATCAACGCCGGCGCTGGGCGGCCGTCTCCGCTGGGCGAGCCCTCCCGTTGGCACGGGACAGCGCGGCGCCCTCTTGCCTGTCTCTCATTGGACCATCTTCCCCTCCCCTCCCCTCCCCTGCGCTCCTAGGGCCAAATGACCTGGTCGGTCACTTGGGCAGGACGTTCGGCCCTGGTGACGTCGAGGTGCCCGGCTCACGATGACTGGAGTGGTGAGCGCACAATCGAACCCACCGTCATGGCTCGGCCGGCACTTGGCCGTCACACTCCTGGACGTCACCGGTGCCTGCCTCGTTGTCGGCGGAGCACTCCACCTGGCAGATGCGGCCACGGCAGGAAACGCCGTCTGGGTCGCGTCCGGCGCCATCGGGGCCGCCTACTCGCTCTGGGCGGTGGCGGACAGCCTCCGGCGAGGACGCGTCGGGGTGGATCTCATCGCCCTCCTGGCCTCGGTCGGCGCGCTCGCCGTCGGCGAATATCTCGCCGCCGCCGTGATCAGCGTGATGATGTCCAGCGGACGGGCGATTGAAGCATGGGCGGCCGGAAGAGCGAATCGGGACTTGCGTCGGCTCCTCGAGCGTGCCCCCACCTCGGCCCACCGCTACGAGGGCGAGGAGCTTTGTACGGTCGCTGCGGACAGCGTGGCCCCAGGCGACCGCCTCATGGTGCAAGCGGGGGAGCTGGTACCCACCGACGGCCTCCTGCTCACCAGCGCCGTGCTGGACGAGTCCGCCCTGACAGGAGAGGCGCTCCCCGTCACCCGCGAGTCAGGAGAGCTGGTGCGCAGCGGTGTGCTCAACGCCGGATCGCCGTTCGACCTGCGCGCGACGGCGCGCGCATCCGAGAGCGCGTACGCCGCAATCGTCCGGCTCGTCGCGGAGGCCGAGTCCTCGCAGGCTCCGTTCGTCCGCCTGGCCGACCGCTACGCGATCTGGTTCCTCGTCCTCAGCCTGGTCGTCGCGGCCGGTGCTTGGATCGCCGCTGGCCCGGCGCGGGCTGTTGCCGTCCTCGTCGTGGCCACGCCGTGCCCGCTCATCCTCGCCGCGCCGGTTGCCCTGGTCGGAGGATTGTCGCACGCGGCGAGGCGGGGGGTCGTCGTCAAGGGTGGTGCCGTCCTCGAGCGCCTGGCGGAGTGCACCACACTGCTCATCGACAAGACGGGAACCTTGACGACTGGCCATCCGTCGCTCACGACCATCGTGCCGTCGGGCACGTTGGCCCCCGACGACGTACTTCGCCTGGCGGCCTCCCTCGACCAGGTCTCGCCGCACGTGCTCGCCCATTCGGTGGTTCGAGCGGCCCAAGAGCGGAGATGTGACCTCGAGCTTCCCGAACAGGTGGAAGAAATAGCTGGGGCGGGCATCAGAGGGGTCGTCGGTCGTCACAACGTCGTGCTCGGCAAGGCGTCGTGGGTCGGACTCGAGGGGTCGCCGGCCTGGGCCAAGACAGCACGTCGGCGCGCCCGCCTCGATGGGTCGTTGACCGTGTTCGTCGGAGTGGACGATCAGCCCGCGGGGGTGTTGGTGTTGGACGATCCGTTGCGCCGCGACGCCCCGAGGACGATCCGCTCTCTTCGCCGAAGCGGCATCGATCGGATCGTGATGGTCACGGGCGACCGGCCGGAAGTGGCTGAAGCCATAGGTGCTGTCATCGGGGTGGACGAGGTGCTTGCCGAGCGCTCGCCAGCGGACAAGTTGGACGTCGTGAATGCCGAGCGTCTCCGTGCGCCAACGATGATGGTCGGGGACGGCATCAACGATGCCCCGGCCTTGGCCCTGGCCGATGTCGGCGTCGCGATGGCTGCTCGAGGAGCTTCGGCTTCGTCCGAAGCAGCCGACATCGTACTGACCGCTGACCGTTTGGACCGATTGGGCGAGGCTCGATCGGTGGCTGTTCGGAGTCGACGGATTGCCCTCGAGAGCGTTGTTGTCGGCATGTCGATGTCACTCGTGGCGATGGGGTTCGCGGCGATCGGCCTGCTTCCCGCAGTCTGGGGAGCGCTGCTTCAGGAGGGCATCGACGTCATCGTCATCCTCAATGCTCTGCGGGCGCTACGTCCTCCTCGAGCTGAAATGGGCTTCGATGAGGATGAATCGGCCCTCGCCAGACGATTCCAATCCGAACATCTGACGATTCGGGCGGATCTCGATCGACTTCTTGCCGCCGCAATTGCGATGGGGACGATGCAGCCGGCGGAGGTCATAACGCAGGCACGCGAAGTGCAGCAGTTTCTCATCGAAGAGGTCGCACCGCACGAGCAGGCGGAGCAAGAACTTCTCTATCCCGTGCTCGAGCACGTCCTTGGTGGACGAGAGCCGACAGCTCCCATGAGCCGGGCCCACATCGAAATCCTGCATCAGATCAGGCGCCTGGGGGCACTCCTCGACGAGATAGCCGACGAAGAACCAGATGTCGAAGATATCGATGAGATCCGTCGCCTGCTCTACGGCTTGCACGCGATTCTCCGTCTCCACACTCTTCAGGAAGAGGAGAGCTACCTTTCATTCGAGGACGGCTTGGATGCGTCCCTGAAGTCAGGAAATTCCTCGGTTGACCTGGAGCACGGCGCTAGCGCTGAACCCCTGGGTGTAGTGAACCGAGACCCCAATGTCTGGTCGAACAACCCTTAGGCGGTCCAGGTTGCGGCGTCGCATCGTGATGAGCGAGGTGGTGCTGCTCGTATCGCTTGCCATCGTTGCTGCTGCGTGTTCGACTCCGCCAGCAGGTCACGAAGCCGCTCCGGGCGCCAATGCGTCCCGTAACGCCACGCCCACGACGTCTGCTCCGGCTACGACCACGACCGTTGCCCCAACGACCACAACTGTTACCCCTACAACACAGCCTGCAAGCACCAAGGGCTCGCAAACCGCCACGACCTCGACCACCTCCACGACATCGACTCCCGAGAGCCTCAACGCGCTCTTCGGGAAGGTGTGGCAACAGATTCCGACCACATCGCGTGTGGTGGCGCTGACCTTCGATGCAGGGGCCAACGGCAACGGCGTGCCGACAATCTTGTCGACTCTTCGCAGCGCCGGCGTGCCCGCGACGTTCTTCTTGACGGGGGCCTTCACAAGATCCTTCCCCGAGTTGGCGCGCTCGATCGTCCAAGGCGGCTACCGGGTGGGGGATCACACCGTCGACCACCCGCACCTGCCGTCGCTCTCCGATGCCATGGTTGCCGCCGAGGTCGCCGATGCCGCTGCGACCATCACCTCGGCGACTGGAGCGTCACCGTCTCCACTCTTTCGCTTCCCCTACGGCGACAGCGATGCACGGACCCTGGCGGAGGTGAACGATCTCGGGTATGTCGCGGTGGGCTGGACTGTCGACACCCTGGGCTGGGAGGGAAGCTCCGCCGGGATCACAGCCGCGAGCATCATTGCTCGAATCATGTCGGGCCTTCGGCCAGGCGAGATCGTGCTGATGCACGTTGGATCCAACCCAAGCGATGGGTCGACGCTGGACGCCGATGCGTTGCCCTCGGTAATCGCGTCCATGAGGGCCGCCGGCTACTCGTTCGTCACGCTGGACGCTCTCCTTGGGAACGGCTGACGACAAACAAATGATGCACCCAACCCATTGCGGTCCAGCACTAGGCGATCCAGGAGTGTGAGCTTCCTAAAGAGGGCCGAATTCGACCGATGATAAGTTCTTCGGGAAGATGATCCGCTGGTAGATGACGAATTTGATGAGCCAAAAAGCCAGCATCACGATCGGATAGCCGATCGCTACCACCAACAGGTGGAAGGGGCGGCCCGCCGGAGCCAGGCTGGCGAGAGCGCCCGTTAACAAGCTGGTCAGCGCGATGCAGCTGATCGAAACGATCCAGTAGAGAATCACCTGACGGAGGACGCGCTCTCGGGCAGCCTCCCTCCAGATCCAGTAGCGACTCAACAAGTAGGACGGGACTGTTCCAGCAAGGCTTGCGATGAGGGCGGCGACGGTGGCCGTCGTGAGATCGAGCCCATAGAGAATGAGCAGTGTGGCCTCGCTTACTGCGAAAGCCACCCCGGACGTGGCGGCATAGCGGGCGAGTCGGGCTATGTCGGCCCGACCGAGCCGGTGAGAGATGCCAATGGTATAAGCAGTGCCTCCTTCGTCGATCACGTAGGACTCAGACATGAAGGCCACACTCCGTCTTTTCTGTTCCGGGCCAGCGGCCGGCTCGCTGATCCTCGAATCGAGAGACCGGTCGGGTCGTGGGCTCGCACCCGATGGATGGGTACCCCTGCGCCTTCAATGGGTGGACCGGGAGCCGATGATCGACTTCGTACCGGGAGACGTCGTCGTTCGTCCAGCAAGCCAGCGGGTTGATCTTGACCAATCCTTGGGCCGAATCCCAACCGATGATCGGCGACGACGCCCGGTTCGGGGTGTCGCTCCGTTTCAGACCGCTCACCCACGCGCAGCGTTCTCTGAGCGCCCTCGCCAGAGGAACGACCTTTCGCAGCTCGCAGCAGCGCTCGGAACCGCACGGCCACGGCTTGGCATCTGCACAGGGTCGGATAATTCTCAGATTGAGGCCATAGAGTTGGCGGACCTGCTCGACGAAGCTGAGCGTTTCTGCAAAGTGAGAGCCCGTATCGAGAAAGATGATCTCGGCACGGGGGTCGGTGCGAACGGCGAGATCTACCAGGACGCAGTTCTGGAATGAGGACACGACCGAGATTGCAGGCCGGAACTCGCTGAAGGCCCATGCGAAAACCTCCTCGGACGGGGCAAGTTCGAAGCCTGCGTTGAGTGCGACAAGATCAACACCCGACGGCGGAAGAGTATCGACCCAGCCTTCGGTGCCACAGTGCCCCTCATGGGTGCCGGGGCCATCACGTGGACCAGTCCAAGCCGCCCCCGCAGGAGAGGCAACCTCTCCTCGAGACTGCCGAGGCGTAGTGAGTGTCACATCTGACCTCCGGGTGCCCCGAATGTTCTTTGGTCCGTCACGTCAAACGTGGCAGCGGGATTGATCACCTGATAGGGGCTTTGGTCACCTTCGAAGACCCGCTGGTCGAAGACTTAGCTCAGACACAGCGCAGGCCCAGTGGAGATTCAGATTCGGCTCGCGACCGGACGATTGACCCGGCAAATCAGTGACATTGGACCCTACGAGCGAAGTCGGCTTCGGAATACAACGAAATTGGAATCACGGGCTCGGGGCTCGATCTGGAGGAGCCATGAGAATCTTGGTGTTGGGAGGGGACGGATATCTGGGTTGGCCGACGGCTCTCCATCTCTCAGCGGCAGGCCACGACGTGGCCATCGCGGACAACTTTGCGCGGCGTGGCTACGACCGGGAGTTGGGAGCAACGAGCCTGGTGCCCATCGCATCGCTCGACGAAAGGGTCAGGGTATGGCACGACGTCTCGAATCGCCGAATCACGACATTCGTCGGTGATCTCACTGACGCCTCGTTCACGACCTCACTGATTGATGAGGTCCGCCCGGAGACCATCGTCCACTTCGCTGAGCAGCGCTCGGCGCCGTATTCGATGATCGACCAGCCACACGCGGTGTACACACAGGTGAATAATGTCGTGGGCACGCTGAACGTGCTCTACGCCATCGCGGACATCGACCCGACGATTCATCTGGTGAAGCTCGGCAGCATGGGTGAATACGGGACGCCGAACATCGACATCGAGGAGGGCTGGCTCGAGGTCACACACAAGGGCCGAACCGACACCGTCTTGTACCCGAAGCGGCCCGGATCCTTCTACCACCTCTCGAAAGTCCACGACAGCCACAACATCGAATTCGCATGCCGGGCGTGGAACATGCGGGCCACCGATCTCAACCAGGGGATCGTCTACGGCCAAGAGACCGAACTCACGGGACTGGACTCCGCCTTGGCAACCAGGTTCGACTATGACGCGGTCTTCGGCACGGTCCTTAACCGGCTAATCGTCCAGGCCGTGTGCGGGCACCCGCTCACGGTCTACGGGAGTGGGCATCAGATTCGAGGGATGCTCGACATCCGGGACACAGTCGAATGCATCCGGATCGCTGCAGAGAACCCTGCGGAGCCGGGAGAGTTCCGGGTGTTCAATCAGTTTACGGAGCAGTTTTCCGTCCTCCAACTGGCCGAGATGATCCGTGACACGTACAGCGGGAACGTTCACATCACTCGGATCGAGAACCCCCGGGTCGAGGCAGCCGAGCACTACTACAACGCCGTTCATTCGCAGTTGATCGATCTAGGATTGGCTCCTCATAACCTGAGCGACACCTTGATCAACTCCCTGTTCTCGATTACCGAAAACAACAAGCAGCATGTCGATCCCAGTCTCTTTGATCCAACCGTACACTGGAAGGCAACCTCGAATTCGGTCGGACCACGTATCGTGAAATCCTTCGCCGCATGATTGGTGTAGGCGGCAACACACACCCTGGGCCGAGCATCGTGACGAATTGCTTCCAGGTCGGCACGTGGGTGGTGCGTGAGATGCCGCAGTCCCCCGTCGTCGCCGCGACCCGGAGGGGGACCTTCGGCCCTGCACGCTGAGTCGAGATTCTCGAATATTGACCGCTATGGCGTCTGGCCCTGACCAAGCGACATTTCGACGCCGAATGGGCAGTGCTGAATCGCCCAGACCCCGCAGTGGAGAGATGGGCGCTCGACTATTGCCTCCCCGTGTGCAACGAGCCGGACAGAGTGCCACTCGATCCAATCGACTCAACATTCTTGCGTTCCTGTCTGCCTTTCTCATCATGACGATCCTCCTGAGCGAGTGCGGCAGCGAGACGTCCGTGACGCTTCCGAGCTTGCATTCCCCGATCCGGTTCCCGTCGAGTGCCGTCATCGAGGGCCAGATCCACTCGCCTGGTGGTCCATTCCTGTACGACCAAAAGGGCCGGGTCGTCTTCTTCCACGGGGTGAACGCGGTCTACAAGCACCCTCCCTACGAGGTCTACCCCGCCCCCGGCAAGCCGTGGGACCTCGGCGTCGCCGACGCGTCGCTGATGGCGAGGCTCGGGTTTAACGTCGTCCGGATCGGCGTGACCTGGAAGGGCCTGGAACCTGGAACCGCCCCGACCAACGACCCAGCCATCTGCACGCCCGGTGCGGCCCACGATCCGGGCCAGTTCAGTCAGGCGGTTCTCGAGGCATACCTCGGCAAGGTGAAAGAGACGGTCGACCTCCTCGGTCGTTTCCACATCTACACGCTGCTCGACATGCACCAAGACGTCTACAACGAGCTATTCGACGGGGAAGGGGCGCCGAACTGGGCTGTCTGCACCGGCGGATCGCCGAATACCGAGCCACCTGGCCGGTGGTCTCAGAACTATGGGACCGCCGCGGCGGGCGCGGCGTACCGCCATTTCTGGACTAACGACGTCGTCGGCGACCTCCAGGGCGAGTACGACCGGGTGTGGGCCGCCGTGGCGACCTACTTCCGCGGCGATCCCTGGGTCCTCGGGTACGACCCCTTCAACGAACCGTTCTCGACCTCGCTGGTCGCCTCCGGGGATGAGAAGTTCGACGGCCAGTTGGAATGCTTCTACACAGGCCGGTCGTTCATGGGCGCTCCTTCACGCGGGGCAGCACCGATCACGTGCTCCCCCGGTGTTCCGGCCTTCGGCGTGATCCCGGCGATTCAAACGGCGGATCGGGGTGCTCTGGTCTTCTATGAGCCCGACATCTTCAGCAGCCGTGGTTCGCCAAACTTCGTCGGGCCCATGCCATTCGCCAACCTGGTCTTCAACGTGCACGTCTACTGCGGGCAGCGGAGCGGCAAGACGGGGAACCCGACCGACATCGCCGCCTGCGCGGCCCAAGAGCAGCACTCCCTCACGACGCGCTCGGAGGACCGCACCGACCTCAGCACGCCTGCCCAGCCCCAGGGACCGGCGTGGTTCCTGAGCGAGTTCGGTGCCACCTCGAGTCCCACGTTGCTCAGTCGATTGACGGCCGAGGCCGACAAGAGCCTTGTCGGCTGGGCCTATTGGTCCTGGAAGTTCTATGCCGACCCGACCGGGAGCTCCGCCGAGGGTCTCGTCGCGGCGAACGGATCACTCCGATCGACCGCTTCGGTGCTCTCGCGCACGTATCCGCAAGCAATCGCCGGAATCCCGACGTCACTGTCCTTCGATCCGACGAGCGGGGCGTTTCATCTTGCTTACGTTCCGGATCACGCAGTGCAGGCCCCAACGGCGATATTCGTCCCGACCCAGGTCCACTACCCGAGCGGGTACTGCGCCCGGGTTTCCGGCGGAAGTGTGACCTCCAAGCCGGGTAGCGAAGTCCTCCTCGTCGAGAACGCACGTGCCGGACGGGGGTCGGTGTCAGTGTCGGTGACCTCGGGATCTTGCTGAATGGCCTCCCGTGCACGATGTCAGAACCTAAAAATGAGGGTAGACGCGCTAGATCTAAACGTCCGACACAGGTCGATTACCTGCCGGCACTCCCAGGGACTTGAGTTCACAGCGCTCGTCGGATTCGGATCGGTTGAACGCCAATCTTCTCTGGATATCACCTCACCAATTGTGCGGAGCGATCCGGGAGCAGCCCAAGGGTCCCAAGTTCCCCAATCGAAGTCGCGACTGCAGTTGCGGCGAGGGGACCAATTGCCCTGTTCAAATCGGTCAAGGACGGTGACACTGGCGCGGAGACCACCCAAGGAAAGGTCAGATGGGCAGAGAAGGGGAGGGTCCGGGCTCGAAGGAGGCGGCGCAGCCAAGGATCGTCGTGGGCGTCGACGGATCGCCGACCTCGCTTCGTGCGCTCGATTGGGCAGCCCGAGAGGCGTGTTTGCGCTGCGCCACCCTCGAGGTGGTGCACGCGACGTTCTTGCACCAAGACGCCATGGAACTTGATGCTGCGGCAGCGCTGAAAGCACGCGAGTCGGCGATCCTCGACGAGGCCGTTGCGAAGGCAATGGCCCTAGCGCCCGGCATCAATGTCGTCGCACGAGTGGCTGATCCACCAGCAGCCAATGCCCTGGTCAACGTCAGCAAGGACGCGGACCTACTGGTGGTCGGATCACGCGGTCTCGGACTCTTCAAGGAGTTCACTCTGGGTTCGGTGAGCCAGGACTGCGCGCGCCAGGCTCAATGCCCGTTGGTCATCATTGGGCCCAGGACGGTCGACGGAACTATGGCAGCCGGAGTTGTCGGGCGACCGTCTGTTCGTGGCAGACGACCGTGAGTTTCTTTGATTTCATCTTGCGCAACCTCTGGTCCAAGAAGGCCCGCTCCATCGGGTTGGCCTTCGCTGTCGCAATTGCCGTGATGGCGGTCGTTACCCTCGATGTCACGAGCAGTGGCCTCGAGAAGTCGGCGGCAGCGATCATCTCGGTGGGTAAGGCTGATTTCACGGTGGCGCAGAAGGGGGCGTCGGACACGCTCTCGAGCACCATCGACCAACAGGAGATAGCCCATCTGCGGGCAACGCCAGGGGTCGCCAGCGTCGTCGGTGTCCTGGTCGAGACCGAGCACCTCAACGCCGACAACCCGGTCTTCATAGAGATCGGGATCAACCCTGGAGATCTGTCGTCGTTCGGTGTCTCTGTCGTTGCGGGAGAGCCTTATGCCCCGACGGCAGCCCACGAGGTGATGCTCGGATGGCGGGCAGCCGCCAATTTGGGCCTGAAGGTAGGGGACCGCTTCAACGCTAACGGCACCTGGAACACCGTCACGGGCATCTTTTCGACCGGGAATTCCTTTGGCGACGCCGGCGCTATGTTGCCGCTGCCTGCCATTCAAGGGTACAACCGGCTCCCGGGAATCGTCACCCTGGCCTTCGTCAAGGTGTCGCCCGGCGCCTCCTCAGCGGCGGTCGCCGCTCGAGTCGACTACGCCCAGCCTCAGCTGACCACGATCCGCACGGCCACCCAGTTCGGGAGAGCGGACCGCACTCTGGTCTATCTGCAGGCGGCGGTAAACGGGAGCACGGTGCTGGCCGTACTCATCGGAGCGGTGATCATCGGCAACACAATGCTGTTGTCGCTCTTCGAGCGCATCCGGGAGTTCGGTCTGATGCGGGCTGTCGGCTGGACCAGACGCCGGACGGTGACCCTCCTGCTCAGCGAGAGCCTGCTCCTCGCTGTCCTTGGTGCTGCCCTGGGTGTTGCTTTGTCCTTCGTCATTGTCAACCTGCTCGAGAACCTCCCGGTTCTCAAGGGCATCCTGCATGCCGACTTCACGCAGGGCGCGTTCTGGCGGGCGCTCTTCACTGCACTCGCTATGACGCTGATCGGAGCGTTCTATCCGATCACCCGTGCCGCCGTGCTCTCACCATTGAAGGCCCTCAGCCATGAGTGAACGGAGCAATGACCGTCTGGCCGTGGAGGTGCAGGGTGTGACCCGGCTCTACCCCGGCCAGGTCACCGCACTGGCCGGGCTGGACCTAACCGTGAGGTACGGCGAGATGGTGGCCATAACTGGACCGTCGGGCTGCGGGAAGTCCACCTTGCTCCATCTGCTCGCCGGCATCGATTCACCGACCTCGGGTTCGGTGACCGTCGCCGGTCAAGACCTGGCTCACGTCCACGACCTGAGCAAGTACCGCCGCCAAGTCGTCGGTCTTGTCTTCCAGTTCCACAACCTTCTACCGCAGCTTTCCGCAGTAGCTAACGTCGAACTCCCCATGTTCGGCACGGGGCTGTCGAAGCGTCAGAGGCGGACCCGGGCGCGTGACCTCCTTGCTGAGGTCGACCTTGGTCAGTGCGAGAGTCGCCTACCCACGGAGCTCTCTGGCGGCGAGCGCCAGCGTGTGGCGATCGCCCGAGCCCTGGCGAACGAACCGCAGATCCTGTTGGCTGACGAGCCCACTGGGAGCCTCGACTCGGCATCCACGGAACGGTTCTTGGACCTTCTCGGTCGCCTCGGCAGCCAGGGAATGACCATCGCGATGGTCACTCACGATGGCGAGGTCGCCGCTCACGCCCACCGTGTCGTAGAAATGCGCGACGGTATGGTGACCGGTGAGACCCTGAAGCGGGAAATCGCGGCGTCGGTCATGTAGTCGTCCGACGGAACACGTTTCTGTCCCCCCATCGCCCACCGTCATGCACTCCATTGGCGACGGGACTTGCTCGCTCAGCCGAACGCCGCGACTGCGGGTCATCCGCAGGGGGCCCCTTGCCCGGCTACCTGAGCGTCAAGACAGCCAGGCCACTTCTGGCCAGGCTTGAGCCGGCCGTCGGTGCAATGCTCTCGTCACGTTCGAGACTCCCGGGGGGTTCGTCATGGCAAAGACGGTGTTCGGTGGAAAGATCGGCGACGACTGGCGCACATCGGAGCCGTGGTGGCCTCCCGTCGCCACGCCTCCTGACGGCGCGCCCAACATCATGCTGGTGGTGCTCGATGACGTGGGGTTCGCACAGCTCGGCTGCTACGGGTCCGACATCGACACTCCCGTGATCGACGGTGTGGCTGCCGAGGGAGTCCGGCTCACAAACTTCCACACGACGGCGCTGTGCTCGCCGACTCGCGCCTGTCTCCTCACGGGCCGGAACCACCACCGCAGTGGCATGGGCCGCGTCGCCGACCTGGCGATCGGCTTCCCCGGGTACTGGGGCAGGCCGCCCCGGGAGAACGGTTTCCTCTCCGAGATCCTAAGCGCAAGCGGGTACGCCACCTATGCCGTCGGGAAGTGGCACCTCAGCCCGGAAGGCGAGACCAACATGGCCGCCTCGCGTGCGACGTGGCCCCTCGCACGCGGGTTCGACCGCTGGTACGGGTTCCACGGCGGGGAGACGCACCAGTTCGTGCCCGCGCTCGATCACGACAACCACGCCGTCCGGCCGCCGCGTGCGATGGCGGACGGGTACCACCTGAGCACCGACATTGCCGACCGCGCCATCGAGTTCCTCGGGGACCTGCGGGCAGTCGACTCCGAGATGCCCTTCTTCCTCTACTTCGCCACGGGGGCGTGCCATTCGCCCCACCACGCGCCAGCCGAGTGGATTCGGCACTACGAGGGTCGATTTGCACAGGGGTGGGATTGCTGGCGCGACCAGACATTCGAGCGGCAGCGCGCGCTCGGAATCGTTCCCGAGGCGACGGAACTCTCACCACGCCCACCTTGGGTCCCGAGCTGGGACAGCCTCGACGACCGGCAGCGGGCGCTCGCTGAGCGCTTCATGGAGTGCTTCGCCGCCTACCTGTCGTACACGGACCAGCAGATCGGGCGTGTGCTCGACTTCATTGCAGATGTCGGCGACGCCGACGACACGTTGGTGATCGTCGTCTCGGACAATGGCGCCAGCTCCGAGGGTGGCAAGGAGGGCACCATCAACGAGGGTCGGTTGTCGAACTTCGAAGGCGCCAGCGTGGGTGAGATGTATCGGCGCATCGACGAGATCGGCGGGCCGCTGAGCCACAACAACTACCCCTGGGGATGGACCATGGCCGGGAACACGCCGTTCAAGCGCTGGAAGCGCGAGGTCCACGAGGGAGGTGTTGCCGACCCTTGCATCGTCCGGATGCCCTCGCGACTGCGGTCCGCCACCGGAGTGGTCCGCCGGCAGTACGCCCACGCGATCGACGTCCTCCCGACCGTGCTCGAGTTGGCCGGCGTCGATCCGCCCACCGAGATCGACGGGACCGCCCAGTCGCATCTCGACGGCATCAGCTTCGGCTACGTGCTCGGGGAGGGAGGACAGCTCGAGTCCGACCGCCACCGGACCCAGCACTTCGAGATGCTGGGGTCGCGGGCCCTGTACCACGACGGATGGAAGGCGGTCACCTTCCATCCGGTCGGTCCGCTCTACGACGACGGCCTGCGAGCGAGCGCGCCCTTCGACGACGACGTCTGGGAGCTGTATCACGTGGCGGAGGACGTGTCGGAGGTGCATGACCGTGCCGCTGAGTTCCCTGAGAAGGTTGCCGAGCTGGTCACGTTGTGGTGGGAGGAGGCGAGGCGTAACGACGTCCTCCCACTCGATAACCGGGTACTCGAGGCGGTCGTCCACAAGCACGACCGACAGCGCCACCAGCAGACGTACCGCTACTTCCAGGGCGGCGCCCAGGTGCCGGAATGGGTGGCGGCGGATGTTCGAAACCGGTCGCACGCGATGTCGGTGACCGTCGAGGTCCCACCTGCTGTCGTCCCGTCGGGCACCCTGCTCGCGCTCGGTTGCGCGCTGGGAGGGTGGTCGTTGCACGTGCTCGACGGCCGGTTGCGCTACGTCCACAACCTGCACGGACTCCGGCTGTACGAGGTCGCCGCCGACACCAGGCTCGGACCGGGTCGGCACCACCTCGAGTTCCGGTTCGAAAAGAAGGAGGGCGCCGGTGGGCTGGCCGCGTTGTTCATGGACGGTCGGGGGGTGGGGGAGGCCGAGGTGGAGCGGTTCACCCCCGTCGCGTTCAACGAGGTCGGTATTGGGCTCACGTGCGGCTACGAGTGGGGCCCGTCGATCGGAGGCGACTACGAGGCGCCATTTCCCTTCCTCGGCACCATTCTCCGAGCCGAGGTCAGCGTCACCGGCCCGGTGGAGCACGACCCCGTGGCAGAGGTGGCAGCCATCTTGGCCTCGCAATGAGCTGACGGCGTGGCGCGTCCAGCCCGTCTGCCACGGCGTGCCGTGTTCCGTGCACGCCCTCTAACGGTTGCGAGCGTAGGGATCATCGGGCCTACTGGGGCCGCCCGTCTTGCTACTGACTTGCTACCAATTTGCCCGCATCTGAGACCACGTGAGCGGGCTCTCTGGACTCGGGCACCCGACTCGAAGAGGGCCGATGGACGCAGCCGAATGCTCGGGACGAACGCGGCCATTCTTCTAATCTCAAGGTGCCGGGATTGAGACCCGGGCGGCCCACCGGGTCACATCTAACTCGCGGAGGCTGTCCCGCATCGCTACGAAACGCCAGTCCCGCGCCCGTTAGCCCAGTTCCGACAACGCCGCGGTGGCTCGCCGGGCGACGCTGGCGTACCCGCGGCTCACGGCTGCGTCGTGGGCTTGGGTCAGGAGATCGCGGGCTCGTTCGAGATCGCCTGGGCCGCCGCGGGCCGAGAGCATGCGGCCCCACCGCAGGTGGGTGACGGCGGCAGCGAACTCCAACTGACCCCTGGCGTTGAGCTCGGCTGCTTTGGCGAAGTGCGTTTCGGCCTCGTCGTAGCGGCCGAGCACCGACTCCAGGCTGCCGCAGTAATACGCCACCGGGCTTCCGGCCGTCGCCCCGATGAAGAGAACCTGGTCGTCGAAAGGCGCGAGCAGATCCAGGAGCAGCCGAGCGGGTGCCTCGGCGCGCAGTTCGGTGGCAACGTCGGCGTACGAGGCCACCGCGAAGATCCAGACGACGTCGTAGGGCAATGAGGTGAGGTCCGCGGCCGCAGCTTCGAGCATCTGGCGAGCGGTGTCGACGTTGCCGGCTTCCATATGTCCTTCGGCCAGCGTCGCACGGAACACCGGGAGTGCCGGGTTCTCGGCCGCGATCTGCTCGATCAACGGGACGAGCTCGCCGTAGCGCCCCTGTTGGCGGCGGACGCCGATCATCTCGGCCCCGTAGAAGCCGAAGGCATCGGGCTGTCCGCTCTCCGTGCCGATCTCCAACGCAGCCGTGGCGAGCTGTTCGGCTCGATCGGGATCCCCGGTCAAGAGCGCATCGGCGGCGTCGTTGAATAGGGTGACCCACATCATCGTCGGCTGGCGGAGTCCGCTGATCACGGCGCGCATGGTTGCGAGGCACCGACGCGCCATTTCGAAGTCACCGGCTTGCACTGCGGCCAACCGGCTGTAGGCGCCGGTCCAGAAGAGCAGGTCGGGGTCCCCCAGGAGCTCCGACAGCTCCAGGGCTTCCTTTGCATCGACCATCCGCTCGTTGAGGGTGGAAGGGACCTGGAGCGGGTCGCAGACCAAGTTCAGGGTGCGGATGACGGTGTCCGGATCCCCCAACCGCCGCGCCATCGCCCTGGCGGCGTCGGCCAATTCCTGGCGCCGGTCCAGCGTCGTGCCCAAGGCGAGCTCGCTGCACAGCGTGGCCAGGAGGAGCGCCCGCTCGCGTCCGTCGTCATCGCCCAGGGCATCGAGCGCGGACTCCAGCACCGCGACCTTGTCGGCGTCGATGACCCCGATCGAACTGAAGAAGCCGCGGCTGTTCCCTAATGCGGCGGCCACCAGGCGGTCCGTTGCGTCGAGCTCTTGGGCTCGGTGTGCGGCGTCGAGGAACGTCTCCCGGAAGCCCGGCAACCCGGCCTGGCGTTGTGCCTCGCCCAAGGCCAGACGCAGGTCACAGCCGACCAGGGGGTCGTCCTCCGGCGCCATCTCCGCGAGGTGGAGCGCCCGGGAGAAGTACCGGACCGCGTCGTCGGGGGCCAGGGCGGCCAAGGCGGCCTCGCCTGCCTGCCGGGCGTAGCCGATGGCCTTGGTCGCGTTGGCTGGTTGGCTGGCGCTGAGCCAGTGGTGGGCCAGTTCACCCACCCGCGCCCCCGGCGTTTGGCCGACGGTCGCCTCGATGGCCTCGGCCACCTGCCGATGGGCCCGGGTTCGCCGGACCTTCGGCAGGCCCTGGTACAACGTGTGCTGCGTCAAAGCGTGCGAGAAGCTGTAGCGCCCCGGTACGTCAGGAACCTCGCGCACGAGGGCGGCGCCGGTCGCAGCGTCGAGGAGGTCGAGCAACTCCTCCTGGCCGAGGTCGGTCACGGCGTCGAGCAGGTCGAAGTCGAAGTCCCGTCCGATGACCGCTGCCATGGAAAGGACCCGACCTGCTTGTGCACCGAGCCGGCCGACGCGGGCGGAGATGACTTCTCGCACGCTGTTGGGCAGCACCATCTCGGACATTTCCCCTGCCGCCGTCCAACGGCCACGATCGTCCTGGTAGATGGCGCCGGTCTCCATGAGACTCCGCAACACCTCTCCGACGAAGAACGGGTTGCCTTCGGTCTCGAGGCAGAGCGCATGGGCGAGATCCGTCGCGGCCTCCTCGAGGCGTTGCCCGGCTGCAGCCTCCATGAATGCGAGCACGCCGGTGTCATCGAAGCCCTTCAACTCGATCCGGCTGATATTTGGTTCGCGTTGCAGGGCACCGAGGAGATCGCGGAGCGGGTTGGAAGGCGAGAGCTCGGTGTCCCGAAACGTCCCGAGCACGAGTAGCCGTGCCGACTCGACGGTGGTGACGACATGACGCAGGAGTCGGAGGCTTTGACTGTCCGACCATTGCATGTCGTCGAGCACGAGCACGGTTGGTTGGAGCGTGGAGGCGGCCGTCAGAAGGCCCGCCACCGCCCCGTAGAGGAGGTAGCGCTCGGTGTCGGGATCCGTCCTCGTCGGTGCCGGAACTGCCCCCAGTCGTTGACCGAGCGCGGGGACCATCGATGCGATGTCGCCGCCGTGGGCCTCGACGTGGGTTCGAAGCACGTGACTCGGGCGCATGCGCCACGTAATGGTGCAGCGCCTCGGCGAAGGGCGAATACGACGCGCTGACGTCTTCCTGGCAACGTCCCAGGAGCACGCAGGCGCCCTCCTTGGCGGCGCGCCGGGCGGCCTCGGCGACCAGTGTCGTCTTCCCGACGCCGGCGTCACCCGACACGAGGACCACGGCACGCCCTTCTCCGGCCGCCGCTCGCTTGTAGGCGTCGGTCAGCAGTGCCGCCTCGGTCTCGCGGGCGACGACTCCGGTGAGCGGCACGTGCGTCAGGCGCGCCGGGAGCGGCACGCCGTTCTCGGCACGCAACTTCATCGAGCGGCTCCCAACGGACGTCGAGGACCTCCACGGGCTCCGGGAGGCCCTTCAACTCGAGCGCACCGAGCCGCTCGAAGAGGTAAGGGCTGCGCCGGCCGCCCATCACCCGGACGGCGTCCGTGGCCAGGATCTGGCCGGCATCGGCGTGGGCACAGAGCCGAGCCGCCTCTATCACCGGGTCGCCGTAGTAGTCGTTGGACTCCATCGTCGCCTCTCCGCCGCTGAGTCCTATGCGCAGCCCCAGCTGATGGCGGGCGCCGACGTTGTCACGGTGGACGGCTTGCTGCATCGCCACGGCGCACGACAGGGCGGCAGAGGTGCTGCGGAACACGACCATGACCCCGTCGCCGAGGCCCTTCACCTCGACCCCTCCGGAGCCGGCAATGGCTCGACGCAGCACCGAGAAGTGGGCCCGGAGCAGCTCGTCCGCGGCGTCCGGACTGATCGCGTAGCTGATCTCGGTCGAACCGACCAGGTCGGTGAATAGGACCGTGATGGTCTCGGTGACCGCCAAGGCTCCCTCCTCCGTTTTCGCTCTGCTGGCGCCAGGGTAGACGGTTTGCAACCGGAGATGCGTCGGGACGGAAGCCGAAGGGGCGATCGTGACCCCCGTGGAGTCCTTCGCCGGCGCCCGGCCCAACCAACCCTGGACCGACGCGGATTGCCTTCGATCCGACGATCTTCTCGGAGATGTGAGCAGATTTGTGCGTTCCGGGCGATCCTGGGCCAAGTTCCGGCTGGTGCTTCACACCGTTCCGGTCGATGCACCCCGCGAGAGCGGCCGATGCTTCCCGCCTACTGTGAGCTGGCGATCCCGACAATCGGCGCATTGAGTGGTTGAGCCGCCATGGAGCCGTCGTATTCAGCGTCTCCGAAGGCAAATATCCCACCGTCGGACGCAACCATCCTGTATCCGTCACCGTCTGACGTTGCCGCCATTCCCGCGATCGGCTTGTTCAACGCCTGAGCCCCCACGGAGCCGAGGAACGGTGAGTCACCTTGGGCAAAGAGGCCACCGTCGGAGGCAACCTCCCAGTAGCCCCCACCGCCATTGGCTGACGCCATGCCGACGATTGGTGCGGCCAAGTGAAGACTCCCCGTCGCGCCCAGGAATGGAGCGTGGAAGGCGAAGGTGCCGCCGTCACTCGCCACCTCCCAGTAGCCGCCGGTTGTCGGATCGACGGCAGCGCCCACTATCGGCTTGTTGAGCGCTCTGCCTCCCATCGATCCGTAGAAGTGCGCGTCGCCGAACGCGAACATCCCGCCGTCTTTGGCCACGAGCCAATAGCCCTCACCATCGGGTGTCGAGGCGATGGCGACGATCGGCTGATTGAGCGGTCTGCTGCCCATCGACCCGTAGAACTGCGCGTCGCCGAACGCGAACACACCACCGTCCTTGGCCACCAGCCAATAGCCCTCACCATCGGGTGTCGAGGCAATACCCACGATCGGGGCGATCAAGGGTTGTCCTCCCATCGACCCGAAGAAGTGCGCCGTTCCGAACGGGAAGATGCCGCCATCGGAACCCGCTTCCCAATAGCCTTGCGTGGCTTGATTGGCAATGGTGAGAGGCTGCGCGGACGATACCGAACTTTGAAAGTTCCCGTCACCTGGGTAGTTCGCAGTCAGGGCGTAATTGCCGGGCGGCAGTTGGGTGCCGCTGAGCGGGGGGCAGCTTCCTCCCGCTGTGTTCGGAAGCGCCGGCTTGAGGGCGATGGTGCAGACGGTGTTACCCCCGTCTTGCACGGTGACCGAGCCGGTCGGCGAGCCGGTAGTTCCCGAGGTGACGGTGGCCGAAATGATGACCGAGTCCTCACCGCCATACGAGGTGGAGGAGGGCGAGACAGTCAGTGAAGCTGAACTCGTCGCCGGGTAGATCGTCAGAGGGACGGTCGACGATGCCGGGAGGAAGTTGGCATCACCGGGGTAGCTCGCCACAACGCTATAGGGGGTGGTGGAGACTGGGAGGGCGGTGGCAGAGTCGATGTAGCAGGGATTCGCGCCGCCGTTGTTGGCCGAACACGAGCCGGGAGCGACCAGGTTCACCCCATTTGCGGTGACGGAGACCGAACCGGTGGCGTGGCCGTTGTTGCTGTTCCCGCCCACGCCGACGATGAAGAAGTTGCCGCTCTCCGCGCCGTACAGTGCATAGCCCGGAACGGGAAAGACCTGCATCTGCGTTATCACCGGTTCGATCGTGAGGTCCTGGGGCGCAGAGGAAGACCCGGTGTAGTTGTTGTCGCCTCCGTACACAGCGGTGATCACATAGGGTCCCGCGTTCAACTGAGTGTCGTTCATGTAGCAGTTCCCATTCGACTGGCTCCCGCCCCCACCAATGAATGCCGAGCACACGAAGGTGTCGGGTCCTGGCGCGCCGTCGTACAAATTGACGCCACCGGAGGGAGCTTGATTGGCGCCGGGTGGACCGGAGACCGTCACGCCGAAGGAGAGTTGCGACTCGTTGCCGTAGGTGATCGACGTTCCCGGGGAGGGAGTGGTGATCGTCGTCGTCGTCGTCGCCGGATCGACCGTCTGGGTGGGCAGCAGCCCGGTCGCCGGTGAATAGGTCGAATCACCGTGGAAGATTGCTGTGATCGGGTGCGCACCGACCGAGAGGGAGTTCGTGGGCTCGTCACACGTCGCCGTGTAGGTTCCTGTCGTCGGGGTGCTCAGCAGAGCTTGGAGGTTGCAGTTGAAGATGTCGTTCCCGTTGTCCTGGAACTCGATTGTGTCGCTCGGATCGAGGGTGCCCGAGTCCGAGGTCGTCAACGTCGCGGTGTAGGTGACGTCCTGGCCGAAATGGGACGGGTTGGCCGACGAGCCCACGGAGATCGAGACAGGGGTGATGCCCGGTGAGGCGGATGCTGGAGAAGGCAAGCCAACCGCCGCCAAAGATGCACAGAGCCCCCCGACCAGCGCCAGCCCAGTGCTGAATCGTCGCTTCCGTCTGCCTGACATCCGGGACTCCCTCGCTCGGTTGCAAATGTGTGAAAGCCGTGCTCGGATCGTCGACCTACCAGGTTCTTTGTGGATCGAAACCACTCGGGGTCGGAAGTAGGCGTGAACGAGAAATGACAACGGCCGGTTCTCTTGTCGGCCTGAGCGTGTCGTTCGTTGAGCAAAAATTGTCGTCCCAGCCCACGGAAGAAGGGCGGGAGCAGACGGACACGGCGGTCGGACGGCCACGCGGGAGGCGGAGGGCCCGCCAGGGGCGCCTCTCTTCTGGACGGAGCGGCGGGCGGCCCGCTGACCACTTGACGAGTACGGCCTTCGACGTTCCAGCTGAGCATCGCCGGCGCCAAGACCCATGTCAGTCGGACGTTGGCCAAGCTCGACGCCCGGTATCGCACACAACCCGTCGTGATCGCATTCCCGACCGGCCTGGTCACTGCAGAGGCGCCATTCCCGGTGTCACGGGTCCGTCCGTCGGACGGACTTTCACCTGGGTCCAGGCCCGGCGCGGCAGAGATGGCGACCTGTAGCGTGAGTGACGTCGTCCCGAGGGAGGGAAAATGGAAACCGAAGCCGCTGTCCTGTGGGAGCGCCACGCCGGCTGGAGCGTCGAGCCCATTGAGCTCGACCCGCCGAAAGAGGGCGAGGTCCTGATACGGCTTGCCGCGTCGGGCATGTGCCATTCGGACGAGCACCTCGTGACCGGCGACATGCCGGTTCCGCTTCCCATCATCGGCGGCCACGAGGGCGCCGGGGTCGTCGAGGAGGTCGGGCCCGGCGTGACCGGGCTGGCGCCCGGGGACCATGTGGTCCTCGGCTTCGTACCGGCGTGCGGGAAATGCCCGTCCTGCGCCACCGGGCACTCCAATCTCTGCGACGTGGGCGGCGTGCTCATGGCCGGGCGGCAGATGGATGGCACCCTGCGCCATCACGCACGCGGGCAGGACGTTGCCACCATGGTCTGCCTCGGCACGTTCGCGCCCTACACGGTGGTGAACCAGGCGTCGTGCGTGAAGATCCTGCCGGACATCCCGCTCGACAAAGCCTGCCTGGTCGGGTGTGGCGTGACCACCGGCTGGGGTTCAGCCGTCTACGCCGCCGAGGTACGCCCGGGGGACAGCGTCGCCGTGATCGGTGTCGGTGGGATCGGCGCCTCGGCGATCCAGGGCGCGCGTCTGGCTGGTGCCGAGATGATCTTCGCCATCGATCCCGTCGAGCTCAAGCGCACCCTGGCCCCGACCTTCGGGGCGACCCACGTGGCCGCGTCGGTCGACGAGGCGTTCGCGCTCGTCCAGCAGGAGACCTGGGGTCGGATGTGCGACAAGGTCATCTGCGCCATGGGCGTCGGTTCGGGGGCGATGATGGAGTCCATTCTCGGTCTCACCGCCAAGCGAGGACGCGTCGTCGTCACCAACATCCACCCCATGGAGGAGACGAATGTGACGATGAACCTCATGTACCTGACGATTCTCGAGAAGCAGGTCGTGGGGAGCATCTTCGGCTCGGCCAACATCCACTCCGACATCCCGAAGCTGCTCAAGCTCTACCGCGAAGGGCAGCTCGACCTCGACTCAATGATCACGAGCACCTACAAGCTCGGTGACATCAACCAGGGCTACCAGGACATGCGCGACGGCAAGAACATCCGTGGCGTCCTGCTCTACGACAGCTAGGCGCAGAGGCTCACACGGCCGCGCCGGGCGCGGCCCAGATGTTGTTGCAGCGCTCGCAGACCTCCTCTGGAACCACGCCGACGCGCATGAGGACGGCGAACACCTTGCAACCCAGGCACAGCCCGAAGGCCGACTCCAAGAGGGCGGCGCTCGCCAGCAGGCCCAGCATGACCTCGGCCGCGGTCCAGTAGCCGAGGCCGGTGAGCACGAGGGCGGTCACCGAGAAGGCGACACCCATCCCCTGGGCGAAGCGCTTGGGCGGGCCCGGCACCGGTCGCCCGGGGACCCCGAGCCTCGGCGTGACGACCCGAGTGACGAGCTGGCCGAGCGGGCTGAGCGTGGGTCCCGTGAGCACCCGGGCCACGAAGCCGTAGGCGATGACCACGGTGGCCCATTCGAGGTCGAAGGCGAGGGTCAGCACGCACATGACGACGACGCCGGCGGCCACCAATCGGGCGGAGATCTCGTTCACCGGGTCGGGGAACGAGAAGAGCGCCCGTACCCGGCTGTGCTCCGTGTGGGTGGCGAGGCTGGTGCCCATGACCTGCTCCTTCGTGGGAAATGGCGAACCATGACCAGTTTAGTCGGGTTTTGACCGCACGTGGCCGGCCGGGGGCGGTGCACGGTCGGGCGGAGCAGGCCGGCGCCCGGCCGGGTCCGGGCCTCGGCGCCATCGGGGCGGTCAGGCCTCGGCCGGCGGCACGGGCTGCGGCGGGGGCGGGCCGACGTAGCGCGCCGCGGGGCGGATCAGGCGGTTGTGCGAGGCCTGCTCCATGACGTGGGTACACCACCCGATGGTGCGCCCCGCCGCGAAGGTCGGGGTGAACATCTCGCGGGGGATGCCGCACGTGTGCATGACCACGCCGGCGTAGAACTCGACGTTCGTGTAGAGCTGGCGACCGGGCTTCAGCTCGGCCAGCACGCCGACCGTCGTGCGCTCGACCGACTGCGAGAACTCCACGAGCGGGCCACCGAGCCGTTCGGTCACCGAACGGAGCAGGAGGGATCGCGGGTCGTCGGTCTTGTAGACGCGATGGCCGAAGCCCATGATGCGCTCGCCGTTCTCGACGGCCGTCTCGGATGTAGGGCTCCGCGCGGTCGGGCGTGCCGATGGCATCGAGCATGTCGAGCGCCCGGCTCGGCGCCCCACCGTGCAGAGGTCCCGAGAGCGCCCCGATGGCGGCCACGATGGCCGCACCGAGGTCGGCCCCGGTCGAGGTCACGACGCGCGCCGTGAAGGTCGACGCGTTGAAGCCGTGGTCGATCGTCAGGATCATGTACTGCTCAATGGCTCGGGCGTGCGAGCGGACCCGGCTCCTCGCCCGTCAACATGTTCAGGTAGTTGGCCGCGAAGCCCAGGTCGTCTCTCGGCTCCACGGGCTCGTGACCCTGGCGGAGGCGGTACACCGCCGCCAGGATCGTCGGAACGACGGCGCACAGGCCGACCGCCTGGTCGGCGAGCTCGTCGGCGTCGATGTCGTGCGTCGGTCGCCAGCCGAGCTCCGCACCGAGCACCGAGACTGCCGTACGGAGCACATCGAGCGGTGCGCCCCGGCGGGACAGTGCCGGCAGCAGTGTGCTCAGGCCTGGCGGCAGCGAGCGCCGCCGCCGCACCTCCTCGGCGAAGGCGGCCGAGGTTGCCGCGTCGGGGAGCTCGCCGCGGAACAAGAGGTGCCACACGTCCTCCAACGAGCGGGTCTCGGCCAGGTCCACGGCCGAGTACTGCCGGTAGTGGAAGAAGCCCTCCTTCCCGCGCACGTCGCCGATGGTCGTCTCGGCCACCACCACGCCCTCCAGGCCGGCCGGGACATCCCCGCTCGTCTCGGTGGCGGGCCGGATGCGGGCCACGCCCATCAGGTCGCGCAGCGAGACGACGCCCACGCAGCGGTCCCCTTCGACCACCGGCAGATGGCGGTAGGAGTGCGAGGTCAGGCTCGCCCATGCCGCGTCGACCCGTTCGTCGGGGCCGAGCACGTCGGGCCGCGAGGTCATCCAGAGCCGGACCGGTTCCCGGTCGGGTCCGCCGGCCGAGGCGGCGGCCCGCAGAAGGTCACGTTCGGTGAGGATGCCGACGACCTTGCCGTCGTCGGTGACGACGACCGAGCCGGTGTCAGCACCCTGCATCGTCCGGGCCGCCACCGCCAGGCTGTCGTCGGCGGCGCACGTCACGGCCGGGGAAGTCATGAGATCGCGCACAATGGTTTCCATGAGTCCCACTATGACGCTGGATCCCAGCTCTTGTAAACGTTGATCAAGTCAATGTAGCCTCCCCGAAAATGGATCGGATGCTCACGACCGAGGAGGCAGCCCGCCGGCTGGGCGTCAAGGTACCGACCCTGTACGCCTACGTCAGCCGCGGCCTGCTCGAGTCCCACCGGGACCCGACCCGGCGGGGCAGCCTCTTCGACCTGTCCGACATCGAGGGGTTGGCGGCCCGCAGCCGGGGCGGGCGCCAGACGGCGACCCGGCTCGCCACCATCACGACCGGGGTCACCCAGCTCGACCAGCATCTCGGCCCGATCTACCGCGGGCGGCTCGCCACCGAGCTGGCCGCGGACTCGAGCTTCGAGGAGGTCGCAGAGCTGTTGTGGCAGGAGGACGGCGGTGACTGGTCCGCCCCCGACCTCGGTGCCTGCCCTCTCAGCGACACCCTCGACCGGATGCGTTGGGCGCTCGTCCTGTGCGGGGCCACCGACCCCCTCCGCTCCGACCTGCGCCCCGCGGCCATCACCCGCGCTGCCCGCCGCTGCGCCGCCGCGCTCACCGATGTCGTCGCGGAAGCGCCATCGTCCGCGGAAAGGACCGGCGCCTCCATCGCGTCGCGCCTCGCCGCCCGCCTCACCGCAGCCGCCGTGGTCCCGGCCGCCGCCGTCAACGCCGCCCTGGTCCTCATGGCGGATCACGAACTCGCCACCTCGACCATGGCCGTGCGCGTCGCGGCTTCGGTGCGCGCCGATCTCTATGACGCCTTGGCGGCCGGGCTGGCCACGTTGGCCGGCCCGTTGCACGGGGGAGCCAGCCAGCAGGCCTACGAGATGCTCGTGGTCGCGGAGCGGGACGGTGCGGGGCGCGCCCTCAACGACGCTCTGCGCGAGCAGGGACGGCTGCCCGGATTCGGCCACTCGGTGTACAAGAGCGGTGATCCACGCTTCACCGCGCTCCTGGCGGTCGCGGAGCCGCTGTTCCGCGAGGACCGGCGCGCCCTCGTGCGCGAGGTCATGGCGCTGGCCGCCGCCCATGATGTCCCCCTGCCCAACTGCGACCTCGCGTTGGCCGCCCTGAGCTGGGGCACGGGCATGCCACCCGACACCGGGCGCACGATCTTCGCCGTGGCCCGGGTGGCGGGGTGGTGCGCCCACTACCTCGAGGAGCTGACCGAGCGTCCCCTGCGCTTCCGGGCCCGGGCGGTCTACAGCGTCTGACCGAGGCAACGGCGGTCCTGGTCGGTGCCGAGCCCGACGCCGGCGCCGGGCGGACGACAGTCGGACGTAATCCTGTAATCTCGTAATCATGACCCAGATCACGCAGTTCTTCACCGAGAAGGTGCCCGAGGGCTGGTTCGAGGGCGAGCCGGCCGTGGAGTGGGACGACGAGGAGATCCTGTGCACCGGCGCGCTCCCGGCCGCGGGCGACGCCGACGCCTTCCGCGAGTCGACCCGCGCCGAGCGCATGTCGATCGCCGCCGAGGCCGAGGCGCACTTCGGCCGCAAGGTGTCCTGGGGCGTGACCCGCGAGGGCGCCACGACGCTGTTCACGACCCAGAGCACTCCGGTCATGTCACGCCTGCGCCTCCGCGAGCGAGCCGTGCTCGACACCCTCATCGATGCCGGCGTGGCGCGCAGCCGCAGCGAAGCCCTCGCCTGGTGCGTCAAGTTGGTGGCTCGCCACGAGCACGAATGGTTGGACGAGCTGCGCGAGGCGCTCACCGGCGTCCAGGCGGTCCGGAGCGGGGGGCCGACCCTCGTATGACGGGTGTGCTCGTGGACACGAACCAGCACGAGGACGCGGACGACACGGCCGCGCTCGATGCGTACTCGACGACGGTGGTGACGGTCGCCGAGCGCGTCGTGCCGTCGGTCGCCGCGTTGAGCGTCGCCTCGGGAGGTCGCCAAGGGGCGGGGAGTGGCGTCGTGCTCACCGCCGACGGTTACGTCCTGACGTCGGCGCACGTCGTGGCGGGAGCGGAGCGGGGCCGGGCGACGTTCCCTGACGGGAGGGAAGTGGAGTTCGACGTCGTCGGTCGCGACCCGCTCTCCGATCTCGCCGTCCTGCGCGCCGGTGCGACGGATCTGGTCCAGGTCGACCTGGGCGACGCCGACCAACTCCGCGTGGGCCAGCTCGTCGTCGCAGTCGGCAATCCCCACGGCTTCGCGGGCTCCGTCACCGCCGGCGTCGTGAGCGCCCTGGGCCGGTCGCTGCCGTCCGGCGGGAGGCTCGTCGAGAACGTCATCCAGACCGATGCCGCACTCAACCCGGGGAACTCGGGCGGTGCCCTGGTGGACTCGAGGGCACGCCTGGTCGGCGTCAACACGGCGTTGGCCGGTGTCGGGCTCGGCCTGGCCGTCCCGGTCAACGGCACGACGCTCGAGCTCGTCGCCACGCTCATGCGCGACGGGCGCGTGCGCCGGGCGTACCTGGGCGTCGTCGGCGGCGGACGCCCGCTCGCGCCCCGCCGCGCCGAAGAGCTCGGCCAGCGGCACGGCGTCGGTGTGGTGGAGATCGCGTCGGGCAGCCCAGCCGAACGCGCCGGCCTGCGGCCGACTGACACCATTCTGGCCGTGGAGGGCGTGGCCACCGAGGACGCAGGTGGACTGCAGCGCGCCCTCGTCTCCGACATGATCGGACGCACCGTTCGCCTGCGCGTCCTGCGCGGTGGCGCCGTGCTCGACGTCGACGTCGTCCCGGCGGAGCTCGGCTAGCGGCCTGCGCTGCCGGCGAGCGAGCTCAGCCGGCTCCGACGACGATGGCAGACGGGTGTCCGCCGAGACGGATCGGGGGGCCCACCGTGCCGCTCGCCAGCGTGACCGGGACCAACGACCCGGCGTGCCCCGTCACCCACGCCGTCGCGCCGTCGGCGCTGAGCGCGATCCCCTGCGCGACGTCGGGCAGGTTGATCGGTGCACCAAGGACGAGCCCGAGGGTCGTGACCGGCACGACAGCCTGTCCGCCGCACACATAGGCGGTGTTGCCCGAGGGCGCCACCGCGATGCCGGTCGGGTTGAGCGGGAGAGCGATGGAACCGCCCGCATGCAGTGTCACCGCGTTGATCGCGGTGAGCGAGCGGTTGGAGAAGTTCCCCACCAGCACCTCTCCGGCCGCCTCGGCGATCGCCTGCGGACCCGGACCGACCGGAATGGCGGCGCCCGACTGCATGGTCGAGACGTCGATCGGTGTCACCGTGTTGCTCCCGAAGTCGGCGACGAACGCCGTCGCAGTCCCCGTCGTCCCCACGAAGACCGCGATGGCCACGGGCTCGTTGCCCACGGCCACGGCGGGACCGGCTCGCCACGAACCCAGATCGACCGGGGTGACGGTGTTCGAATCGAGGTTGGCCACCAGGGCGATGCCCCTGCCTCCAGTCCCGCCCGGCGCCACCGCCACCGCGTCGGGCTCGAGGCCGACCGGCGCCGTGTGCACCACGGCATGGGTCGCGGTGTCGACCTCGTGCAGCTGGTCGTCCCCCCGCGTCACGACCAGCAGGCCCGCGCCGCCCGGCGTGTAGGCCAGCGCCGACGGAAGGCTGCCCACCGGCACGCGGGCCCCGACGCGGTGCCGGGCCAGGTTGACCGGGGTGACGTCCATGCCTGGAAGCGCCACCGATGCGCTGGTCGTGACCCAGGCGACGTCGCGCACCGACGTGCTCCCCACGGGCTTGGAACAGGCTGCCAGTGTCGGCAGCACGGCGACGAGCGCGAGGGGCACGGCCCGGCGGAGCTTCACGCCGCGCTCAGCCGCGGGCGCACGCGGCGCCGGCGGGGCGGTCGGCCACGCTCCACCCGCTGGCATCGCCCTCGGGCCAGAAGTCGCCGGTCACGTCGTCCTGCACGTACGGAACCGGCGCCGGCTCCCCGGCCGCGAGCATGCGCAGCGCGCCCAGCAAGGCCTCGACGTCCTCCGCCGTGGTGCCCAGCCCGCAGCTGGCGCGGACTGCGCCGGGGATGGCGCCGCGCTCGCCGCGTCGCACGGCCGCACGGGCCCGGTCCACGCCCTCGCGGCCGACACCGAGCAGCCGGATCAGGTAGGGGTGAGCGCAGAAGCACCCGTGTCGCACGCCGATGCCGAACTCCGCGCTCAGACGGGCCGCCACCAGCGCGTGGTGCATGCCCTCGACCGTGAACGCGGCGACGGCGAGCCCGTCTCCGGCGCCGGGACCGTCGTCGCGGCCGCGCGGCCCCAGTACGTGGACACCGTCGATGGCACGGAGCCCGTCGTGCAACCGCGACGAGAGCGCGGTCTCGTGCTCCCCGATGGCGTCCCAGCCGATCCGCTCCAGCTCGCCCATGGCCGTGCCGAAGGCAACGGCGCCGACGACGTTGGGGGACCCCGCCTCCTCGCGCTCGGGGGGCTCGGTCCAGATGACCTCGTCGAGGTCGACCAGGTCGACGGCGCCGCCGCCGGCGAGAAAGGGGTCGCCGGTCTCGAACGTCCGCCTCGGTGCGATCAAGGCGCCGGCTCCGAAGGGCGCGTAGAGCTTGTGGCCGCTGAAGGCCACGAAGTCCGGTCCCGCCGGCAGCGGTCGGTGCGGTGCGAGCTGCGCGGCGTCGAGCAGCACCGGGATGCCACGCGCGTGCGCCTCCTGGCAGATCTCGTCGACCGGGGGCAGCCACCCGGTCACGTTCGACGCCCCCGTCAATGCCAGCAGCGCCGGGGGGCGACCATCGTCGAGCACCCGCGACGACGTCGCCGGCGCCGAAGGTGCCGTCGGCGCCACACTCGACCCAGCGCCGTGACGCCACCCTGGCCCAGGGAAGCAGGTTGGCGTGGTGCTCGACGACGGTGGTGGCCACGACATCGTCGGGCCCCAGCCGGAGGCGGTAGGCCAGGTGGTTGATGGCTTCGGTGGTGTTGCGGACCAGGACGACCACGTCGTCGCCGCCCACCGGTCGCCCCGCGAAGCGGTGCACGGCGTCGCGGGCGGCCTCGTACTCCGCGGTGGCGCGGCGAGACTTGTAACCCGCCCCCCGGTGCACGCTCGAGTACCAGGGCAGGAACTCGTTGACGCTGTCGGCCACGGCCTGCAGGGCCGGGGTCGATGCGGCGCAGTCGAGATCGCGATAGGGCCGGTCGACACCGTCGAGGCAGGGCACCGGGGCGTGGGAACCGACGAGCGGCGCGAGTTCGGCCTCCGTTGTCACGCCGTCACACTACGAAGTGCTGGGGTTCGGCCGCGCCCTGGGCCGGGGTTCGGACACCCACCTGCCGCGCTTCTGCCCGTGCCGCGCCACCCCGGGGCGACGCCGACCTCGCCACCGGGGCCCGGTCGGGCACCGGGTGGGCACCGGGGACCGGCGCCCCGGCGCTACCCTGCCCTTCGTGGAGGAGCGCTACGAGTCCGAATTGGCCCGGTCGGCCGCCGTGCTCGACGGCGTCGACCGCGCGCTCGAGCTCCTGAGCGACGGCACCTACGGGCAGTGCGAGACCTGCGGGCACCCGTCCTCGATGCCGACCTCGAGCGAGACCCAGCCCGGCGGGTGTGCGAGCAGCACCTGTGCCCGGGTAGGTCACCTCCCGGCCCGCGGCCGCCGCCTCCGGCCCGGCCGTCAGCCGGCGACCTTCAGCCCCTTGGCCGAGTCGAGGCGAGCCGCCACGTCGGACCAGTTGACGATGTTCCACAGCGCCTTGAAGAAGTCTGCCTTCACGTTCTTGTACTGCAGGTAGAAGGCGTGCTCCCAGGCGTCGAAGACGAGCAGCGGGATGGACCCGTTGCCGACGTTGCCCTGGTGGTCGTAGACCTGCTCGACGATGAGCCGGCCGCCCAGCGGCTCGTAGGCCAGCGCACCCCAGCCCGAGCCCTGGATCGTCGAGGTCGCCTGCGTCAGGTGGGCCTTGAACTTGTCGAACGAGCCGAAGTTCTCGTCGATGGCCGTGGCTGAGCGCGCCGTCGGGCTTGTCGCCGCCGTCGGGGCTCAGGTTCTTCCAGAAGATGGAGTGCAGCACGTGGCCCGAGATGTGGAAGGCGAGCGTCTTCTCGAGCCCGACGATGGCGCCGAAGTCGTCCTTGTCACGGGCGCCGGCCAGCTTCTCGAGGGTCTGGTTGGCGCCGGTCACGTAGGCGGCATGGTGCTTGTCGTGGTGGAGCTCCATGATCTGGCCCGACACGTGGGGCTCGAGCGCGGCGTAGTCGTAGGGCAGATCGGGGAGGCTGTACTCGGCCATGGCGGTCTCCTCAGTTGTCGTCGTGGTGGTGCGTGCTGGACCATACCCGAAGGGGGGAGGATCCCAACCGGGGTCCGACCTGCATGCGCGCAAGGAACGGCGCCGTCTCGGCGTCGGCCCGAGCACGTCCTGCGGCGGTACGCTTGCAACAGTGAGCACCGACCCGAAAGACCGCTGGCACGACCTCGGGTCCTTCATCCGTGAGCAGCGGGGATCGGCCCGGCTCTCGCTGCGCCGGCTGTCCGAGCTGGCCGGGATCTCCAACCCCTACCTGAGCCAGATCGAGCGCGGGCTGCGCCGGCCCTCGGCCGAGATCCTCCAGCAGATCGCCAAGGCGCTGCGCATCTCCGCCGAGACGCTCTACGTGCAGGCCGGGATCCTCGAAGCGCCGACCGGGTCGCCCGACCTCACCCGCGCCATCCTGGCCGACCAGGCGATCAGCGAGGAGCAGAAACAGGCCCTCGTCCGCATCTACCTCTCCTTCCGCCGCGACTACGAGGACGAGCGCGGCGAACCCGGCCCGGGCGCCCCGCCCGCGCCCCGCCCCGGGGCGAAGGCCGAGGTCACGCCTGCCGCGGCTCCCTCCGGCGCGGCGGACCCGCCGGGCCCGGCCGGCCGCGTCGCCAGCGCCTGAGCGCCCTGGCGATCCGTCCCGGAGGCGTCTTGCTGACCACCGGTAGGATCTGACCGCCATGCGCCGCCTCGCCGTCCTTTCCCTGCACACCTCGCCGTTGGCCCAGCCCGGCACGGGTGACGGCGGCGGCATGAACGTGTACGTGCGCGAGCTCACGGCCGCCCTGGCCCGTTCCGGCGTCACCTGCGACGTGTTCACGAGGGCCTGGTCGGCCGACCTCCCCCCGGTCGTCGAGGTCGAACCGGGCCTGCGGGTCCACCACGTCCCGGCCGGACCGCTCGACGTCCTGCCCAAGGAGTCCCTGCCCGCGGTGGTCGACGAGTTCACGGCCGGCGTGCTCGAGCGGATGGCCGCCGCGCCGATGTCCGGCGGGGACGGGGGCGGCGGCCTGCCCTATACCTCGGTGCACGCCGAACTACTGGCTGTCCGGGCTGTCCGGCCACGTGATCAAGCACGAGCTGAACCTGCCGCTCGTGTGCACGTTCCACACGCTCGACCGGGTGAAGGCCGAGTCGATGCCCGAGGAGGTGGAGGCCGACATGCCCCACCGGCGGGCCGAGGCCGAGGCGTCCGTCATCGACTGCTCCGATGCGGTGCTCGCCTCGTGCACGGTCGAGGCGGAGCAGATCGCCTCGCTCTACGGCGGCGAGCCGACGCGCATCCGTATCGTGCCGCCCGGGGTCGACCACGCGTTCTTCGGCCCCGGCCACCGGCCCCAGGCCCGGCGCGCCCTGGGCCTGCCGCTCGACGGACGCCTCCTCCTGTTCGTCGGTCGGATCCAGCCGCTCAAGTGCGCCGACGTGGCCATCGAGACCCTGGCCGAGCTGCTCGGGTCCGGGCGCGAGCCCTACCGCCTCGTGGTGGTGGGCGGCCCCAGCGGCCCGTACGGCGAGAAGTCGCTCCAGCGGCTCCACGACGTGGCCGACGGGCGGGGTGTGCGCGACCACGTCCACTTCATCGAGCCCCAGCCCCACGAGCTGCTGTCGTCGTACTACCGGGCAGCCGACGTCTGCCTCGTCCCGAGCCGCTCGGAGTCCTTCGGCCTGGTCGCGCTCGAAGCGGCGGCCTGCGGGACGCCGGTGGTGGCCTCGGCGGTCGGTGGGCTGACGACCCTGGTCGACCACGGCCGCACCGGCTTCCTCGTCGAGGACCCCGACCCGGGCGCATACGCCGCCGCCGTGCGCCGGGTCTTCGCCCAGCCGCTGGCGGCCGAGCGTCTCTCCACCGCCTCGGTGCTGCGGGCTCGCCGCTACACCTGGCGCGCGGCGGCACGGACGCTGGTGGATCTGCACGACGAGCTGGCCTCGGGCTGCCTCGTCGAGTGCGGCTGAGCCCGGCACCGGCCCCCACGTCGAGCATGCCCGTCGTCGATCTCCCCGAAGAGGAGGAGATGGCCGCCGCGGTCGGCTGCATCGACGCCTGGGCCCGAACGCGAGCTGGCCGCCGACGGCTTCCTCGTGGCGGCCGAGCGCCAGGAGGTCACCGACCGCACGGCGTCGTACCGCTGGTACCTGCGCTTCAAGGGGGACGAGAAGGACTTCATCACCGTCTGGTTCACGCTGAAGCAGCGGACGCTGCACTTCGAGGCCCAGTTCATGCCGGCGCCCGAGACGAACCACGCCGACGTGTACGCCTACCTGCTGCGCCGCAACGCCCACCTCTTCGGCATGTGGTTCGCGCTCGGACCCGAGGACGCCGTCTACCTGGTGGGCCGGGTGCCGGCACGGCTGGTCGACGAAGACGAGCTCGATCGCATCGCCGGCTCCTCGGTGCTCTACACCGACGAGCACTTCCCGACCGCCATGACGATGGCCCATCCCTCGACCTACCGCCGGCGCCCCCGGCGCTAGGGGCCCGCCGGAGAGGGGCAGTGCCCCGCGCCGCGCTCTGTATCGTCGCGCGGGTGTCGAGCCTGGTCATCGTCGGCGGCGGGAAGATGGGTGGCGCCCTGCTGGGTGGGCTCCTGCGCTCGGGATGGGCCCGCATCGACGACGTCACCGTGATCGAGCCGGTCGCCGAGCGCCGGGACGAGCTGGAGGCGGAGCACCCGGGCCTGCGCGCCGTGGCGGCGCCCGAGCCCGGGCTGCTCGACGGTGCCGGGGAGCGGATCGGCGGCGCCGTGCTGGCGGTGAAGCCCGATGCGGCGGAGGCGGCGTGCCGCGCCCTCGGCGTGACCGGGGTGACCCGGCTGCTCTCCGTCGTGGCCGGGGTGCCCTGCACGCGCCTCGAGGTCGCGCTGGGCGGCGAGCCGGCCGTGGTGCGGGCCATGCCCAACACGCCCGCCCTGGTCGGGGCCGGCGTGACGGCGATCTCGGGGGGGTCCTTCGCCACCTCCCACGACCTGGCGTGGGCTGAGGACGTGCTGTCGGCCGTCGGGACCGTCGTCCGCCTGCCCGAGCGGCTGCTCGATGCCGTCACCGGGCTCTCGGGGTCCGGTCCGGCCTACTTCTTCCTCGTCGCCGAGGCGCTCCTCGAAGCAGGCGTGCAGATGGGCCTGACCCGCGACGTCAGCCGGACCCTCGTGGTCGAGACCATGGCAGGGTCGGCGGCGCTCCTGAAGGAGACCGGCCGGGACCCTGAGGCGCTGCGGTCCATGGTCACCTCGCCGGCCGGAACCACCGCGGCGGGCATCCGGACGCTCGAGTCGCGGGCCGTGCGCTCGGCCTTCATGGAGGCGGTGGCGGCAGCGACGGAGCGGTCGCGCAACCTGCAGCGCTGACCTCGGTGCCATGACGAGCGAACCCGTCCGCACCGTCTTCTTCCTCTCGGACTTCGGGTCGCAGGACGAGTTCGCCGGCGTGGTCCACGCAGTCATCGCCGCACGTGCCCCCGGCACGACGGTCATCGACCTCACGCACCACATCCCCGCTTTCGACGTCCGGGCGGGCAGCCACACGCTGGTGCGGGCGGTGCCGCATCTCGGCAGCGGGGTCGTGCTCGGCGTGGTGGACCCCGGGGTCGGCACGTCGCGTCGGGGCATCTGCATGGAGGTGGCGCTCCCGTCGGGCGGCACGATGTACTTCGTGGGACCCGACAACGGGCTCCTGGTGGCGGCGGCCGAGGCGGCCGGTGAGGCGCCCGTCACCCGGGTGGTCGAGCTGGTCCGCGACCCGGCGCCGCCCGACCGCGGCGCCACCTTCGACGGGCGCGACGTCTTCGCGCCGGTGGCGGCCGCGCTGTGCGCGGGCACACCCCTCGAGCAACTGGGGGAGCTGGTCGCTGCGGCATCGCTGGCGCGGCTCGTGGGCGGCGTCGTCGAGCAGGGCCGCTTGCACGACGGCCGGACGTGCCTGCGGGCGGAGGTGACCTGGGTCGACCATTTCGGCAACCTGCAGCTGGCGGCGACCGTGGCCGACGCGCGGGTGGCCGGCATCCCCACGGTCGGGAGCATCGAGCTGGCGGCCCGCATCGAGTCGGGTCACGAGTACCTCGACGGGCTGCCGCAGTCCCTCGTCCCCGAGGGGGTGCGGCTGCGCTGCATCGAGGCCTTCGGCGAGCTGGGACAAGGGGAGTTCGGCCTCATGGCCGACGCCAACGGGCACTTGGCCGTCGTCGCCGGTGAGGCATCGGCCGCCCACTGGCTCAACGTGGTCGCGGGGGAGCTTCTCGTCCTGGCCTGGTGAGCGAGCGGCGGTTTGGTGCCGCCTACGGCCTCCTCGGTACCATCCGAGCCGGTGAGCGACCACCAACCCGACGTGCAGAGGCCGAACACGCCCGTGCAGCCCAAGCGGATCCCCGAGGCCACCGTGCTGCGCCTGCCGGTGTACCAGCGCATCCTGGCCGAGCTGGTGCGTGCCGGTGCCTTGACCGTCTCGTCGGAGCAGCTGGCCGAGCTGGCGCGCGTCAACGCGGCCAAGGTGCGCAAGGACCTCTCGCTGCTGGGCTCGTTCGGCACCCGTGGCTCAGGCTACGACCCGGGGTTCCTCATCGCGCAGATCGACCGCGCCCTGGGGGTGGACGAGAACTGGTCGGTGGCCATCGTGGGCATCGGGAACCTGGGCCGGGCCCTCACCAACTCGGCCGCGTTCGCCTCGAGGGGCTGCCAGGTCACGGCGCTCTTCGATGTCGACCCGGCCGTCGTAGGCGAGGAGATCCGCGGCTTGAAGGTGCGCCACATGGACGAGATCGCCACGCTGCGCGCCGCGGATCGACCCGACATCGGTGTGATCACGACGCCGGGCTGGGCCGCCCAGGGGGTGGCCGACCTGCTGGTGCGGGCCGGGGTGACCTCGCTGCTCAACTTTGCGCCGCGGGTCCTCACGGTCCCGCCCGCGGTCCACCTGCGCTACGTCGACCTGTCGATTGAGCTGCAGGTCCTCGGCTTCTACCGGGCCCGCCAAGAGGAGCTGGAGGGCACCGGGGTCGCCGGCAGCGACCGGGGCGCCGTCATCCGCTCGGTGGGTCTCTCCCAGGGTTCGGAACTGGACTGACGGTCCCCCGCGGACCGGCCACCTCGCCGCGACTGGCAGGCTGTGGAGCGGGACCGGCACAATTGTGAGCCGACCCAGGAGGGAACCGAGTGTCCGTCGTCGTCGTAGGTCTCCAGCACACGCAGGCCCCGCTGCCGTTGCTCGAGGCGACCGCCGTGGCCGACGGCGACCTGCACAAGATGCTCGGCGAGCTGCGCCACTGCCGCAACGTGCAGGAGACGGTCGTGCTCTCCACCTGCCTGCGGACCGAGGTCTACGCGGTCGTGGACCGCTTCCACGACGCCGTGGCGGAGATCTACGACGTCCTGTCGGAGCATTCGGCCCGCTCCGTGGAGGAGCTGTCGGCCCATGCAACCATCCGCTTCGACGACGATGTCACGTCCCACCTCTTCTCGGTGACGTCGGGTCTCGAGTCGATGGTCACCGGAGAGACCGAGGTCGTCGGCCAGGTCCGGCGGGCCTTCGAGCGGGCGCAGGAGGAAGGAGCCTGCGGCCCGGTGCTCTCGGCGCTCTTCCGCCACGCGTTGCAGACGGGCAAGCGGGTGCGGACCGAGACGGGCATCTCCAAGGGGACGACGTCCTTCGCGTATGCCGCGGTCACCGTGGCCCGCGGGCGAGGACATGGCCGGCCTGCGCGGCGCACGGGTCGTCGTGGTCGGCGCGGGTGAGATGGGCCTCGGCGTGTGCCGCGCCCTCTCCGACATCGCGCCCACCGACGCCCCCCAGCGCGTGGTCGTTGTCAACCGGTCGGCGGCGCGGGCGCGCGACCTCGTGACGCACGCCGCGGGCGGGCCCTTCGAGATGCGGGCGACGCCGCTGGATCACGTGGCGGCGGAGCTCGGCGACGCCGACGTCGTGCTGAGCGCCGTGGCGGCCGAGTCCCACGTGCTCGAGGTGGCTGACTTCGCCGAGGTGGCCGGGCCCCTGCTGGTGATCGACCTCGGCGTCCCGCGCAACGTCGATCCGGCGGTGGCATCGCTGGCCGGCATCACACTGCTCGACATGGACAGGTTGAGCGCGTCGGTGGCCCGCGCGCTCGGGCGATCGCGAGAAGGAGTCCGTGGCGGCGCGGGGCATCATCGCGGGCGAGGTGGAGCGATACCGCACCGCCAGCCGCCAGCGCGGCGCGGCACCGGTCATCTCCTCGCTGCGGGCACGGCTGGAGTCCCTCCGGGTAGCCGAGCTCGAGCGCCGCCGTGCGCAGCTGGCCGACCTGAGCGAGGAGGAGTGGGACCACGTGGACGCCGCCACGAAGGCTGCCCTCGCCAAGATGCTGCACGAGCCCACGATGCTCCTCAAGGAGACCGCCGGGACGCCGCGCGGCGAGCGACTCGTCGAGGCACTGCGGATCCTCTTCGACCTTTAGTCGCGGCAAATGGGATAGTCGGGCCATGGGAACCGTCCGCCTGGCCACTCGCGGCTCACCCCTCGCGCTGCGCCAGACCGAGATGGTGGCCGAGCTCCTCCGCCTGGCGCACCCCGGTCTCGAGGTCGAGCCGGTCGTCGTCCGCACGCAGGGCGACCGGGACGCCGCCTCCTCGCTCGACCGGATCGGCGGCCAGGGTGTCTTCGTCACCGAGGTGGAGGCGGCGGTGTCTGACGGCCGGGCCGACGCCGCGGTGCATTCCGCCAAGGACATGCCCTCGACCATGTCCGACCACCTCGCACTCGCAGCGGTGCCCCCGCGGGGCGACGCGCGCGACGGCCTGGTCGGGTGCACGCTGGCCGCGCTTCCGGCCGGTGGGCTCGTCGCGACCGGGTCGGCGCGGCGCCGGGCCCAGCTGGCCTACCTCCGGCCGGACCTCGTCTTCACCGACCTGCGGGGCAACATGGCCCGGCGGGTGGCCATCGGCGAGGACGGCGCCGCCTCCGCGGTGGTCGTGGCGGTCGCCGCCATGGAGCGACTGGGCTGGGAGGGCCGGCTGAGCGATGTGCTCGATCCGATGGACCTGCTGCCCCAGGCCGGCCAGGGCGCCATCGCCGTCCAGTGCCGGGCCGACGACGACGGCACGCGCCGGCGGTTGGCGGCGATCGACCACGAGGCGAGCCACCGAGCCGTGCGCGCCGAGCGGGCCGTGCTCGCCGCACTCGGCGGGAGCTGCACCGTGCCGGTCGGAGCGTTTGCCGAGCTGGATGAGGACGCCGGAGGTGGCGCCGTGCTGCGGGTGTCGGGCCTGGTGGCCAGCGGCGACGGGCGCACGCTGATCCGCATGGCGCGGCGCGGTGTCGACCCCGAGGCAGTCGGCGCGGCCGTGGCGCGCGCACTGCTCACGGGGGGCGGGGCGGCGATCGACGGGTTCGACGCGGGCACAGCGGCGGCCACCTACGCCGCGCCGTGACGGTCTACCTGGTGGGGGCCGGTCCGGGAGACCCGGGGCTCCTCACCCGCCGGGGTGCCGAGCTTCTCGCCAGGGCCGACGTCGTCCTGCACGACCGGCTGGTCAGCCCCGGGGTCCTCGATCTGGTGCCCCCAACGGCGCGGTTGATCGACGTCGGCAAGGACCCCGACGCGTCGGGTGGGAGCGGCGGGCGCCAGGACCAGATCGCGCGGCTGCTGGTCGAGCACGGGCGCGCGTCCGCCGTGGTCGTCCGGCTCAAGGGGGGTGACCCGTTCCTCTTCGGGCGAGGGGGCGAGGAGATCGACGTGCTGGCGCAGGCCGGCATCTCCTGGGAGGTGGTCCCGGGGGTCACGTCCGCCTTTGGCGTCCCCGCCGCGGCCGGCATCCCTGTCACCCAGCGCGGGCTGGCCTCATCGGTCACCGTGGTGACGGGCCGGGTGGGCAGGGCCGACGGGGAGGGTGGGGCCGACTGGGAGGCGCTGGCCCGTGCGGGCGGGACCCTCGTGATCCTCATGGGCATCACCACGCGGGCCGCCATCGCCGACGCCCTGGTGCGCGGCGGCCGCGCGCCCGACACGCCGGTCGCGGTCATCGCGCGGGGGACCACGGCCGCGCAGCGGGTGGTGCGCACGTCGTTGGCCGGTCTGGCCGGGGTCGAGCTGCGCCCGCCTGCCGTCATCGTCGTCGGCCGGGTGGCGGCGCTGGGTGCCGATGCGGCACCCCACGGTCACGACGCCGGGCCCTTGGCCGGGCGCACAGTGGTGGTGACACGTTCGGGCCGGAGCGCCCGGGCCCTGGTCGACGCGCTCGAGGGTGCCGGCGCCGCCACGCTCGAGTTGCCCTTGACACGCCAGGTCGACCCGTCCGACGGCGGTGCCGCGCTGCAGGCCGCCGCGGCGGGCGTGCGGGGAAGCCGCTGGGTCGTGCTGACCTCGGTCAACGCCGCCGAGCGCTTCATGGCCGTACTGCGCGACGCCCGCGCCCTGGGCGACGTGCAGGTCGCGGCGGTCGGCCCGGCCACGGCCGACGCGCTCCGGCGGGCGGGCGTGGAACCCGACCTCGTGCCCGCCCGGCACAGCGCGCAGGGGCTCGTCGACGTGTTCCCGTCCCCGGGTGGATCGGGCGCGCAACGGGTCCTCTTCCCCAGCGCCGACCTGGCGGCGGATACCGTCACCGAAGGTCTCGGACGGCTGGGCTGGGACGTGCGCCGGGTGGAGGCGTACCGCACCGTGCCGCTGGGCGCGCCTGACCCGGCACTGGTCGGCGCCGTCTCGGCAGGCGACGCGCTGACCTTCAGCGCGGCTTCGTCGGTGCGGGCATTCCTGGCGCTGCGCACGCCGGAGGGCGCGTCGGTGCCACCCCCCGGCCTCGTCGTCTGCATCGGGCCCTCGACCGCGGCGGCGGCGCGGGCGGCCGGCCTCGGCGGCGTGCACGAGGCCCCGGACGCCTCGCCCGGCGCCATCGTCGCCGCGCTGGTGGAGCTCCTCGGCTCCGGTGCGGACGACGCACCGTAGGCTGGCGCCCATGGCCGAGGCCCTCACAACGCCCGACGCGTCAGCCTTCGCCACCCGCCGGCTCCGCCGGCTCCGCCGCACGCCCGCGCTGCGGCGACTGGTGGCCGAGGCGCGTCTTGGGGTGGACGACCTCGTGGCGCCCCTGTTCGTGCGCGAGGGGACGAAGGAACCAACCCCCATCGCGTCCATGCCCGGCGAGGTGCAGCACACAGTCGACTCGGTGGTCGTCGAGGCCAAACGGCTGGTCTCGCTCGGCATTCCCGGTCTCATCCTGTTCGGCGTGCCCGCCCGCAAGGATGCGCAGGGGAGCGCGGCCTGGGATCCCGAGGGCGTGGTGCAGGTGGCGCTGCGCGCGTTGCGCGACGCGGTCGGAGACGAGCTGGTCCTCATGGCGGACCTCTGTCTCGACGAGTACACGGACCACGGGCACTGCGGTGTGCTCTCCCCCTCGGGCCAGGTGCTCAACGACCAGACGCTCGAGCTCTACCAGCGGATCGCACTCGCGCAGGCCGGAGCGGGGGCCGATGTGGTCGCGCCGAGCGGCATGATGGACGGCCAGGTGGGGGCGATCCGCGCCGCGCTGGACGGGGCGGGCCACGATCAGACCGCCATCCTGGCCTACGCCGCCAAGTACGCCTCCGCCCTCTACGGGCCCTTCCGCAACGCGGTCGACGTCACCATCGCCGGGGGCGGTGACCGCCGGGGCTACCAGCAGGACCCTCGCAACGGGCGCGAGGCGCTGGCCGAGATCGCACTCGACCTGCGTGAGGGCGCCGACATGATCATGGTCAAGCCCGCCATGACCTCGCTCGACGTCCTCGCGGCAGCTCGCAGCCGCGTGGACGTCCCGCTCGCCGCCTATCACGTGAGCGGCGAGTTCGCCATGGTCAAGGCTGCCGCAGCGGCAGGCTGGATCGACGGGCCCGCGGTGGCCTTGGAGCAGCTGACCGTGCTCAAGCGGGCTGGCGCCGACTTCGTCCTGACCTACTTCGCCGCAGAGGTGGCCGAGGCGCTCGGTGGCTGACGCGACCTCGGCGTCGAACGCCGAGTGGTTCGCCCGGGCCGAGCGCGCCATCCCGGGCGGGGTGGACTCGCCCGTGCGGTCGTTCGCCTCGGTGGGGGGCACGCCCTACACCGTCGTCTCGGGTGAGGGCCCCTACGTGCGCGACGTCGAGGGGAACCAATACATCGACCTCGTGCAGTCCTACGGCGCGGTGCTCCTCGGCCATGCGCACCCGGCCGTCACCTCCGCCATTGCGGCGGCGGCGGCGCGCGGGACGACGTTCGGCGCGCCGACGCCCGGCGAGGTCCTCCTGGCGGAGGCGATGTGCGCGCGGGTGCCCGGCTGCGAGCAGGTGCGCCTGGTGTCCTCGGGGACAGAGGCGGCGATGAGCGCAGTGCGCCTCGCCCGCGGTGCGACGGGGCGCGACCGTGTCGTCAAGTTCGATGGCTGCTATCACGGTCATTCCGACGGATTGCTGGCCGGTGGCGGCAGCGGCGTGGCCATGCTCGGCCTCCCGGGCTCGGTGGGAGTCTCCGTCGGCGCGGTGGCCGACACCGAAGTCGTCCCCTACAACGTGGTGCCGGCCCTCGACGAACAGGTGGCCTGTGTCATCGTCGAGCCGGTGGCGGCGAACATGAACCTGGTCGCGCCGGCGCCCGGGTTTCTCGAAGGACTGCGCGCCGCATGCGATGCCGCCGGCGCCCTCCTGGTTTTCGACGAGGTCATCACCGGCTTCCGCCTGGGCGAGGCCGGCGCGACCGGATGGTCCGGCGTGACGCCCGACCTGTGGTGCTTCGGCAAGGTGATCGGCGGCGGGCTGCCTGTCGGTGCGTTCGGCGGCGGCCGCGACCTGATGGCCGAGCTGGCGCCGGCCGGTCCGGTGTACCAGGCCGGCACCTTGTCGGGGAACCCGCTCGCCACCGCGGCGGGGCTGGCCGTGCTCGGCGAGGTCGGCGCGGCCGACTACGAGGCGCTGGGCGGCCGCGCCGCGGTGTTCGCCAAGGACCTCGAGTCGGTGCTCTCCGTGGCCGGCCTGGCGGCGTCGGTGCCGGTGGTCGGGCCGCTGGTCGGCCTGTTCATCGGCCCGGGGGACGCAGCGCCGATCGTCCCGCCGACCGACTACGTGGGGGCGCGAGCGCTCGCCGGCAACGGCGCCTACGGGCGCTTCTTCCACGCCATGCTCCGGCGGGGCGTGGCTCTCGCCCCCGGACCCTACGAGGTGATGTTCCCCGGCATGACGCATGACGACGCCGTCTTGGCCCGGGTGCTCGAGGCAGCGGCAGGGGCGGCGGGCGAGGTCAGCCGGGCGCTTGGCTGACCCGGGATCGCACCGCTTGGTCCTCGGAGCAGCGAGGGAGTTCTTCGGGGGTCTTGGGTCCATGTGCCCTAGGGGGGTTGCTCCTCGCTCCCGATACTGGGTGGGGTGGAGCAGCGGCAAGAGGAGCGAGGGCGGCGGCATCGGCCACGGCGGTGGCCCTGGGTCGTGGGCGGCCTGCTCGTCCTCCTGGGGGCGGGGGTGGCCGTCGTCGAGCTGACCGCGAACCGCGCGCACCAGGTGAGCATGGCGCAGGCCGAGCAGCGCCTGGGTCACCAGGGCGGGGGGAGGGCGGGCACCCGGCCCGCCCTCGGCGTCTACCGGTACACCGGATCGGGCACCGAACACCTCACGCTCCCGCCCCTCTCCCAGAGCGAAGGACCCACCATTCCGGGGACGGTGACCCTGCAGGGGACGAACTGCTGGACGTTCCGGGTCGACTACAGCTCGCACCACTGGCAGACGTGGCAGTACTGCCGCCACGGCGGCGACACCTGGGAGGCCGGTGGTCAGACGTGGCAGCTCTGGGCGATCGGGCCGCTGAACGAGACGAACCTCAGCACCTTCTCGTGTACACCCCGCACGATGTCGCTGCCGGCCGCGGCGGAACCCGGCCAGTGGTGGGAGGGCAGCTGCAGCGGGACCAACACTGCGGTCAAGGGGAGGACACTCAGCCGAGGCAAGTACCACTTTGTCGGTCTCACGACGCTGTCGGTCGGCGGCCGCCCGCTGCGCGCCGCCGAGTTCCTCCGGCAACGCACAGACACGGGCGCGCAGCGCGGCGCCGAGCGCGCCGAGGTGTGGCTCGACGATGCCACTGGTCTGCCGCTCCGGCTGCGTCAGGACGTCGAGGTGACGACGGACACCCCCTTCGGGAGCTCGACGTACACGCAATCCGGAGTCTTCACGCTGACGTCGTTGGTCGGGCACGCGTGAATGTCACCACTGCGCCGCTGAGGGGGGCAGTGGCGCGGACACACGGGGCCTGGCGATGGGCGACCCTCTCAGTCCTGTGCGTCACGCTGTTGCTCATCAGCCTCGACACCACCATCTTGAACGTTGCGCTGCCCTCCATCGTCCGGGATCTGCACGCGACATCGAGCCAGCTGCAGTGGATCGTCGACGCCTACGCCGTGGTGTTCGCGGGACTGTTGCTCACGCTCGGCGCGCTCGGCGACCGGCTCGGCCGCAAGTGGGTGTTCATGGCAGGTCTTGTCGTCTTCGGGGCGGGTTCCGCCCTGGCGGCGTTCTCTGGCACTCCGGATCGGCTGACCGCGGCTCGGGCGGTCATGGGGGTGGGGGCCGCCGCGCTGATGCCGTGCACCTTGTCGATACTCACCAACACCTTTTCCGGTGACCGGGAGCGGGCCACCGCCATCGGCATCTGGTCGGGGACCGCCGGCCTCGGTGTGGCCATCGGGCCGATCCTCGGCGGTTTCCTCCTCGTGCGCTACTGGTGGGGATCCGTCTTTCTCATCAACGTGCCCATCGCCGCCGTCGGGCTCGTTGCCACCGTCTTCTTGGTCCCGAACTCGAAGAACCCGTCGGCCGGCAGGTCGGACCCCATGGGGTCGGCCTTGTCCATCGCGGGCTTCGGCCTGCTGCTGTGGGGGATCATCGAGGCACCAAACCGGACGTGGACGTCACCGCTCATCTTGGGCGCCTTCGCCGCCTCAGCGATCTTCCTCGTCGCCTTCGTCGTGTGGGAGCGACACAGCGCCCACCCGATGCTGCCGTTGCGCTTCTTTCGCAACCCGCGCTACAGCGCCGCAATCGGCGCGCTCGCCATGGTGCTGTTCGCGCTGCTCGGCATGTTCTTCCTTGTGACGCAGTACCTGCAGTTCTTCCTCGGCTTCAGCCCGCTGCAGACCGGGCTGGCGATCGGTCCGCTCGCCCTCGTCATCCTCGTTGCGGCGCCGTCATCCATCTTCTTGGTCCGGCGATTGGGGACGAAGGCAGTCGTGGCGAGCGGCATGCTGCTCATTGCACTCGGTACCGGTCTCCTTGCCGGCACGGCGGTGCACGACACGTATCGCCAGGCGTTGCCCTTCCTGGCGCTGATCGGCCTCGGTGTCGGTCTCGCGCTCGCCCCGTCGACGGAGTCGATCATGGGCTCCCTGCCCAGGCAGGAGGCCGGCGTGGGTTCGGCCACCAGTGACACCTCCATGCAGGTCGGCGGTGCGCTGGGAGTGGCGGTACTCGGCACGGCCCTCAACATCCGATTCCACGACACGATCGCCCCGCTGCTGGCTCACCAGCCGGTACCACCGAGCATCGCGTCACTGATCGAGGGGTCGCTCGGGGGTGCGCTCGCCGTGGCGGGCCATCTCCCGGCGCGCTACGGCGTCCCCCTTACCGCGGCGGCGCGGCACGGGTTCGTGTCCGGGATGGACCTCGGGCTGGCCGTGGCGACGGTCGTCGTTGCCGCCGCCGCGCTCGTCGTCATGTTCCTGCTCCCCGGCCGGCCGCGAAGTGGGCCGGCCACTTCGGACGAGGCGGCCGGGTTGACAACGCCGGTGACCGGCGCGGGAACGGCGTCAGAGCACTAGGCAGGGCCGCCGGGCCGGGCAGACTCCGAGTGCCCGCCCTGTCGCCACGAGCCGACCCGGCTCGACCTTGGCAGACTGACGCGTGATGTCCGAGAACACGTGGCCGCAGAACTATGCCGCCCTGCGCCGAGGCGAAGCGTGCCCCATGTGTGAGGGAGGTGCCGACGAGACGCCCCATGGCGTGCGGGTGTTCGAGGGTGAATGGGCGGATGGCTACCTGGGGCGCCACCCCGTCCGAACCGGCTATGCCTATGTGATCTGGAAGGGACGGCACGCCGCGGAGCCGGGTGAGTTGTCTGCCGAGGAAGCAGCCGGCTTCTGGTCGGAGGTGGCGCGGGTGGCAGGGGCGCTCGAGGACCGGTACGAGCCGGCCAAGATGAATTGGTTCCACCTCGGCAACGGCGTGCCGCACCTGCACGTGCACCTGGTGCCTCGACCGCACGACGACGCCCGGGCTGGTATCCCCCTGGAGTCCGACGCATTCGACGTGTCCGTCACCCCGGCCATCGGGGACGCCGAGCTGCGGGCCGAGGCTGCCGTGCTACGCGACCGTTTGGAGCGCTGAGCCGCACACATCGGGATCGAAGGCGGTCGTTGTTACGCTCCCCGCGTGGAACTGCTGGCCGAGGGCCGCACCGCTGAGGTCTTCGCGTACGGCGAGGGCCTCGTGCTCAAGCTCGACCGGCCCGACTGGAACGGCCTCTCGGTCTTCGAGGCGACGGTGCTCGAGGGATTAGCCGAGGCGGGGATCGCAGTAGCTGTCCCGCACGGCACCGTGACGGTGGACGGGCGCAGCGGCGTCGTGCTCAGCCGGGTCGACGGTCCCTCACTCCTGGAGGTGTTGACCGGGTCGAGCGTGCTGGAGGCCGACGAGCCGGCGCGGCACTTCGCCGCCGTGCAACTGGACCTGAACACACGAGCGGTCAGCGGTCTTCCCGACCTGTTGCCGCGGCTGCGCGGCGAGATCGAGGCGAGCGTCTCGGACGTGCCGTTGCGCACCGAGCTCCTGTCGATGCTGACCGAGCTCGACGACGGCCGTCACGGCGTCTGCCACTACGACTTCCATCCCCTCAATGTCCTGGTCGGACCGGAAGGCTGGGTCGTCATCGACTGGCTCACCGTCGCGGCGGGGCCGCCGGCGGCCGACCTGGCCCGCACGCTCGTCCTGCTCGGACAGTGGTCGACCGAGCCACTTGTGACCTTTCGGCGTGCCGTGCGCCGGATCGGCCGGGCCGACCGCGGCCTCAGCGACGACACCCTCGATGCCTGGATCCGCGTTGCCGCCGCGGCGCGCCTCGGCGAGGGCTTTCGCGGCGCCGAGGCGGATTGGCTGCTCGAGGTGGCCAGCGGGGCGAAGCAGCTCTCCCGCTGACCCGATGGGGGCTCGGGCAGGGGATCGATACCTTGAAGCTCATGAGGCGGGGGATGGATACCATTTTGAAGTCGGGACTGGATAGATCGATCCATTCAGAGCCCAGAAACGAGGTGGGCCCCTTGCCGCAGGGGAGGAGGACCCGGCCTCAGGCGGCTGAGTTTTCGAGCCGGTCAGCGTCGGGGAGGAGGCGAGACACCAGCTCCATGGCCCGAAAGCCCAGCTCGGCCGGCCCGGTGCTGTCGGGCCGCATCAGGTTCGCCATGATGCGCAGCAGCTGGTTCATGAGCAGCTCCGAGCGCAGGCCGAGGCCGACGCACAGTCGCATCGCCTCAGGGTTCGAGATGAGATGCACGAAGGCCCGTGCCACCTTGTAATACGGGCCGTAGGCTGCAGTGATCTCGCTGTCGTAACCGGACAGGGCCGACGTGCCCTCTCCGGTCAACGCGTGGCCGAGCGCGCCGGCAGCCAGGCGCCCGGTCTCGTACGCGTACGCGATCCCCTCGCCGTTGAAGGGGTTGATCACCCCAACTGCGTCACCGGCGATCAGCACGTTTCCACCCGCACGGGGGCCCACCGAGAGCCCCATTGGCAGCTTGCCGCCGACCGGCGGACCAAGGCTTGTCTCGGGGCTGAGACCCCATGACGTCGGCGCGTAGCCGACGAAGGCGTCCATGAGGCGCGTCGTGTTCATGCCTTTCCAGCGCTGCTCGGTCGAGAGCAGCCCGACACCCACGTTCACCCGCCCGTCGCCCATGGGGAAGATCCACCCGTACCCGGGCACCACGTTGCCTTCCGCGTCGCGGATGTCGAGGTGCGACTCTATGAAGGGATCGTCGTGTCGCTCCGAGCGGTAATAGCCGCGCAGGGCCATGCCGAGCGGCAGGTCACGGCGCCTCGAGGTGCCGAGCATCCGGCCCAGCCGGGAGTTGGACCCGTCCGCCACCACGACGTACCGGGCCCTGATCTCACGGGAACTACCGGTTCCCTTCTCCTTGACGGTGACGCCGGCGAGGGTCGGCAGGGGCGCTGTCGGCGCAGCCGATTCGTCGACGATCGGTGCCACCACCTCGGTACCCTGGAGCAGCGTCGCCCCCGCGTCAGTGGCCCGGGCGGCCACCAGACCGTCGAGGTCGTGGCGGGTGATGGTGTAGCCGTAGTTGGGAAAGTTCGGATGCTCGGGCCACTGCATCTCAATGGAGTGGCCGAAGCCGAAGGCGCGCAGGCCCGTGTGGCGGTGCGAGCCCGCCAAGGCGTCCTCGAGGCCCATGTCGGCCAACTGGCGCACGGCCCGAGGCGTGAGCCCGTCGCCGCAGGTCTTCTCCCGCGGGAACTCCTTCTTCTCCACCATCACGACGTCCCACCCGGCGTCGGCCAGCCAGTAACCGCACGAGGCACCCGCCGGTCCGGCGCCGACGACCACCACATCGTGCACGCGCTCGGACCTCCGGCTCCGTGCTGCCGCGTTCTTCGCCGTCCCGCGGGACGGCCGGCGTGCCTTGGCCGCCCCCTCCGCCCCGGTAGGGATGGCAGAGGCCGTCTTCTTGGCGGCCGACTTCGTGGCCGCCGCCTTCTTGGCCGCTGCCTTCGTGGGCGCCGCCTTCGAGGTCGACCCTTTCGTGGTCGCTGCCTTCTTTGTCGTCGTCTTCTTGGTCGTCGTCTTCTTGGCGGCAGCGGGAGTGGCCGTCGCCTTCTTGGCCCCAGCCTGCTTCGTCGCCGGGGTCTTCGCCGGCGTCTTCTCCGGGGTCTTCGCCGTCCTCGCCGAGTCCTTCGGGGCGTCGCCTGGGAGGGTCTCGTCGGGAGGGGTCACGGGAGCATCGTAGGTCCGCCGCCGGGGCCTCTGACCAGCGCTGCGGATGTGCCTGGCGAAGGGGTCGCATGGTAGAAACGGATCACCGTGGACCAGTACCTCCCGATCCTCATCCTGGGGCTGCTCGGCCTCGCCTTCACCGTCTTCTCGCTCGTCTCGTCGGCCATGCTCGCGCCGAGGAAGAAGCCCACCGCGGCCAAGCTGGCCCCCTACGAGTGCGGCATCGTCCCCAACGTCGAGCCGCCCCAACGCTTCCCGGTGCGCTTCTACCTGGTCTCCATGATCTTCATCATCTTCGACATCGAGATCGTCTTCCTCTACCCCTGGGCGGTCGTGTTCCACCAGATCGCGACGTTCGGCCTCATAGAGGTCATCGTGTTCGCCGCCGTGGTCTTCGTGTCGTTCGTCTACCTGATCTCGAACGGCGCCCTGACCTGGGGTCCGCCCAAGACGCTGCAGCCGGGCATGCCGAGCCGCACCTCGGAGTCGACCATCACGCGTATCAGCGCGGCGCGCCCGACCCCAGGTGAGGCGGCCTGACGCATGGGGTTCGAGGACCTCCAACACAACTTCCTGACCGGCCGCATCGAGGACCTGGTCAAGTGGGCCCGGCGCAACAGCGTGTGGCCGGCCACCTTCGGGCTCGCCTGTTGCGCCATTGAGATGATGTCGGTCGGCGCGGCCGACTACGACATCAGCCGCCTCGGCATGGAAGTCTTCCGGGCCTCGCCGCGCCAGGCGGACCTCATGATCGTGGCTGGGCGGGTCTCCCAGAAAATGGCCCCCGTCCTGCGGCAGGTCTACGACCAGATGATGGAGCCCAAGTGGGTCATCTCCATGGGGGTGTGCGCGTCGACCGGCGGCATGTTCAACAACTACGCCATCGTGCAGGGGGTCGACCAGATCGTGCCGGTCGATGTCTACGCACCGGGCTGCCCCCCGTCACCCGAGACGCTCCTGCATGCCATCCTCACGCTGCACGAGAAGATTCGCACCGGCGAGATCACGCGCCGCCCCGGGAGCTCGGTCCCCGCGGGCGAGCAGGCGACGGGCGGCTGGGTGCCCACCATGCCGGACGCCGTGCGGGTGGCCACGCCGCGGTGAGCGAGACAACCACGAGCGAGCCGGCGCCGGCGACCGTGGTCCTCCCAGAGGTGCCGCGCCTGAGCGACCGCCTGATGGACCAGATCGCCTTTCCCTCACGCGACACGTACAAGCCGATGGCGGCCGCCTTCCGCGACGCCGGCTTCGAGACCTGCTCGGACCTCTGCGCCGTCGACTACCTCACGCACCCCGGTCGGACGCTGCCCGAGGGGGTCGGTCCCGAGCGCTTCGAGGTCGTTGTCAACCTGCTGTCGCTCTCGAAGCGCCAGCGGGTGCGCATCCGGGTGCAGGTGCCCGAGTCCGATCCCTCGCTCGACAGCCTGGTCGACGTCTATCCGGGGGTCGACGCCATGGAGCGCGAGGCATACGACCTGGTGGGAGTCGTCTTCAGCGGCCACCCCGACATGACCCGCATCCTGATGCCCGAGGACTGGGAGGGCCACCCGCTGCGCAAGGACTACGGCGTGGGGCGGGTGCCGGTGCAGTTCAAGGAAGCGCCCGGGCCGCGGTGACCGAGCACGAGCACGAGAACGAGCACGAACCCGCCACCGGGTCCGGGGCATCGCCCGACGACCAGGAATTGGGGTTCGAGTCGACCGAGGCCGGCCACCTGCTGGCCGAGCAGCGGGCCTTCGTCGCCGAGACCTCGGAGGGCGCCCAGGAGCTCATGCCCCGGGGCACGACCACGGCCGGGGAGCTCCGGCAAGAGGTCGGCGCGGTCCTGCGCCTGCCCGAGGGCGGCTTCGTGGACCCGGGCGACATCGACATCGAGCGCCGCGACGACCAGACGATGATCATCAACATGGGGCCCCAGCACCCCTCCACCCACGGCGTGCTGCGGCTGATGCTCGAGCTGGACGGGGAGACGGTGCTGCGCACCAAGCCGATCATCGGCTACCTCCACACCGGCATGGAGAAGACGGGGGAGGAGCTCACCTACGTCCAGGGGTCCACCAACGTCACCCGCATGGACTACCTCTCCCCGTTGCACAACGAGCTGGTCTTCTCGCTGGCCACCGAGGCACTGCTGGACGTGGAGCTGCCGCCACGCGCCATCTGGATCCGCATGCTGATGGCCGAGCTCAACCGGGTGTCGTCACACCTGATGTGGATGGCCACCAACGGCATGGACCTCGGATCCACGTCCATGATGATCTACGGCTTCCGCGAGCGCGAGATGGTGCTGACGTTCTTCGAGAAGACGACCGGCCTGCGCATGAACCACAACTACATCCGGCCGGGTGGCGTGGCGGCGGACCTGCCCGACGGGTGGGAGGACGACATCGAGATCATCTGCGAGACGATCCTCGCCCGCAGCTACGAGTACGACGAGCTCCTGACCGGCCAGCCCATCTTCCGGGAGCGCACCGAGGCGGTCGGCAACATCTCGGCCGAGGAGGCCCTCGCACTCTCCGTGACCGGGCCCATCCTCCGCTCGACGGGCGTGCCGTGGGACCTGCGCCGGACCATGCCGTACCTCGCCTACGACAAGCTCGACTTCGACGTCATCATCGGTAGCTACGGCGACAACTTTGACCGCTACTCCGTCCGCCTCAACGAGATCCGCGAGTCGATCAAGATGATCCGCCAGATCGCCGAGATGATGCCGCCCGGCGACTACCGCGTGCAGGACCGCAAGGTCACCCCGCCGCCGCGGGCGCGGATCGACGAGAGCATGGAGGCGCTCATCCACCACTTCAAGATCTTCACCGAGGGCTTCCGGGTGCCCGAGGGCGAGGTCTACGTGGCGATCGAGTCCCCCGGGGTGAGCTCGGGTGCTACCTCGTCTCGGATGGGACGTCGAAGCCGTATCGGATGCACATCCGCGGTCCGAGCTTCGTCAACCTGCAAGCCCTGCCGCTGCTGCTGCGGGGGGGCCTGATGGCCGACGCCGTCGCTGTGATCTCCTCCGTCGACCCCGTCATGGGCGAAGTGGACCGGTGAGCCACCTCAGCGCCGACACCCGCCAGCGCGCCCAGGAGCTCGTCGCGCTCTACCCCGAGCCGCGCTCGGCGCTGATCCCGCTGTGCCACCTGGCCCAGGAGCAGGACGGCTGGCTGCGCGACGAGGCCATGTGCGACATCGCCGAGCTGTGCGGCGTGACCGCGGCCGAGGTGCGGGGAACCGCCAGCTTCTATGACATGTTGCACACCGAGCCGGTCGGTACCTATGTGCTGTCGGTGTGCACCAATATCGCCTGCCTTCTCGGCGGCGCACTCGAGCTGCTCGAGCACGCCGAATCGGCCCTTGGGGTGCGCGCCGGGGGGACGACGCCCGACGGCGTCTTCACCCTCCACGAGGCCGAGTGCCTGGCTGACTGCGACCGCACCCCTTGCGTCCAGGTCAACCACCGTTACGTCGGCGCGCAGACGCCGGAGTCCTTCGACGCGCTGCTCGGTGAGCTGCGCTCCGGTGCGCTGTCCGAGACGGTGCCCGCACACGGCACCCTGGTGCGGGTGCGGCGCAGCGTCGGCCTGCAGGCCGACCGGTCCGTCATCGTCGCCGAGCGGGCGCGGATGGCCGAAGCGCAGGCCGTCCGCGCCGCAGCGGGCGACTCCGGGGAGGTGAAGGCCTGATGGCCATCACCGACGCCCCCAAGATCATCACGTCGCGCCTGGGCTTCGAGGACTCGTACACGCTGGAGCGCTACCTGGCGACCGGCGGCTACGAGGGTCTGCGCAAGGCGCTGACCATGACGCCCGAGGCGGTCGCGGCCGAGGTCGACGCGGCCAGCCTCCTCGGGCGGGGCGGTGCCGGCTTCCCGGCCGGGCGGAAATGGTCGATGCTGCGCAAGAACCCGCTCACCTACCTCGTCGTCAACGGCGACGAGTCCGAGCCCGCCACCTTCAAGGACCACCTGCTCATTGAGTGCGACCCGCACCAGATCCTCGAGGGCGTGCTCATCTCGGCCTACGCCCTGCAGGTGAGCCAGGCCTTCATCTACCTGCGCGGCGAGTTCGCGCTCGGGTTGGAGCGTCTGCAGGCGGCCCTGAACGAGGCCTACGCCCACCGTGCGGTGGGGGCCGACATCTTCGGCTCGGGCTTCTCCATCGACGTCGTGGTGCACCCCGGCGCCGGCGCCTACATCTGTGGGGAGGAGACGGCGCTCCTCGAGTCACTCGAGGGCAAGCGCGGCTTCCCCCGCATCAAGCCGCCCTACTTCCCCGCCGCCATCGGCCTCTACGGCGAGCCCACCGTGGTCAACAACGTCGAGACGATGGCCAACATCCCATGGATCGTCAGGAACGGCGGCGCCGCCTTCGCCGCGCTGGGCGCGGGCCGCTCGACCGGGACGCGGCTGTTCGCGCTGGCCGGCCACGTGCGCAAGCCGGGCAACTACGAGCTCGAGATGGTGAAGACCACCTTCCGAGACCTCATTTACGCGCCGGTGCTCGGCGGGGGCATCCGCGGTTCCAACACCCTCAAGGCGTTCATCCCTGGCGGCGTGTCCGCCCCATGGTTCGGTCCCGACCACGTGGACCTGCCCCTCGGCCAGGACGAGGTGGGCGACGCCGGCTCCATGCTCGGCTCCGGCTCGGTCGTCGTCATGGACTCGACCACCTGCATGGTGCGGGCCGCCTGGCGCATCACCAAGTTCTTCGCCCGCGAGTCGTGCGGGCAGTGCACGCCGTGCCGGGAGGGCTCGGGCTGGCTCGAGCGCATCATGTACCGAATTGAGAACGGCGCCGGCCGCGAGGAAGATCTGGACCTCCTCATGGACCTGTGCGACAACATCTCGCCCGGCGTGGCCTGGCCGCCCCAGCAGACCACGATCTGCGTGCTCGGGCCCTCCATCCCGTCGTCCATCGCCTCGGGCATCCGCATGTTCCGCGACGAGTTCCTCGTGCACGTGAAAGAGGGGGGGTGCCCCTTTGACTGACACGGCGAAGACCGAGCAGGACTCGGCGGAGCTCGCGTTCACCCTCGACGGGCGCCCGGCGAAGGCGAAGAAGGGCGAGCTGCTCATCGCGGCGGCTGAGCGCGCCGGCACCTACATCCCGCGCTTCTGCTACCACCCGCGCATGGACCCCGTGGGCATGTGCCGCATGTGCCTGGTCGACGTCGAGGGCCCTCGTGGCGCGACCCTGACCCCGGCCTGCTTCGTCACGGTCACCGACGGCATGGTCGTCGACACCGCCAACGACCGGGTCAAGAAGGCCCAGGACGGCGTGCTCGAGTTCCTGCTCGCCAACCACCCGCTCGACTGCCCCGTCTGCGACAAAGGCGGCGAGTGCCCGCTGCAGGACCAGACGCTGGCCTACGGCCCGGGCGAGAGCCGTTTCGTCGAGGAGAAGAGGCACTTCGAGAAGCCCATCGCCATCTCCGACCTCGTCCTGCTCGACCGGGAGCGCTGCATCCAGTGCGCCCGCTGCACCCGCTTCGCGGCCGAGGTGGCCGGCGAGGCGCAGATCGACTTCGCGGGCCGCGGCGAGGCGGTCGAGGTCGCCACCTTCCCAACCCAGCCGTTCGAGTCCTACTTCAGCGGGAACACGGTGCAGATCTGCCCGGTGGGCGCGCTGACGGCGACGCCCTATCGCTTCACCGCGCGACCCTGGGACCTCGATCAGGTCGAGTCGACCTGCACAGCCTGCTCGGTCGGCTGCCGGGTCGCCGTGCAGTCGTCGCAGAACCGCCTGACCCGGCTGCTCGGCATCGACTCGGATCCGGTCAACCACGGTTGGCTCTGCGACAAGGGCCGCTTCACCTACGAGTCGGTCAACGGCGACGAGATCGACGCCGGCCCACTGCCGGTCGAGTTGGCGGACGAGGCGGTCGACGTGGCGCCGGCCACCGCCTCCCAGGTCGTCAGTCTCGGCGTGAGCCGCGGCCAGTTCCTCGGCGAGGCCCGCGAGACGGGACGCTACGAGCACGGGCGCCTCGTCGAGCCCTGCATCCGCAAGGAGGGCGAACTCGTCCCGGTCAGCTGGGGCGAGGCCATCGCCGCCGCGGCCGCCGGCATCGGCGGCGCCAAGGACTCCGGTGGTGCCGGCGCCGTCGCGCTGATCGGCGGGGCCCGCCTCACCAACGAGTCGGCCTTCGCCTGGGCCAAGCTGGCCAAGGGCATCATCGGCACCGACTCGGTCGACGCGCAGCTCGGCGACGGACTGCCCGCCGAGTTGGTGCTCGGGCTGCCCCGGGCCACGATCGACGAGGCCTGCGCGGCACCCGTCCTCGTCACGCTCGCCGGCGACCTGCGCGAGGAGCTCCCCGTTCTGTTCCTCCGCCTGCGCGAGGCGGTGCGCGGCGGCACCACCTCGCTCATCGAGATCGCGGCCGCCCCGACCGCGCTCAGCGCGCTGGCGACCGCCACGTTGCGCGTCCGCCCGGGCGACGCGCCGGCCATGGCCCGGGCGCTGGCGGGCGACGACGCCGCGGCGGTTGCTCTTGGCTCCCACCACCAGGGTGCCGCCCTGACCCAGGGCGAGCTGGAGACCGCTCGCCGGCTGCTGGCCGACCACCCCGGTGGCGCCGGCGTGGTGATCGTGGCCGGCCGGCCCTCCTACGCCGAGTCCGGCGAGGTGGCGGCCGACGCGCTGCGCGCCCTCGCTGACGCGCTGCCCGAGGCGAGGTTCCTCCCGGCTCTGCGCCGGGGCAACGTGTTCGGCGCCCTCGACATGGGGCTGGCCCCGGGGATCCTGCCGGGCCGGGTCAGCCTCACGGCAGGGCGGGACCGCTTCACGGCGGCCTGGGGTTCGGTGCCCGCCGAGGCCGGCCTCTCGACGGCCGACATCCTGGCCTCCATGGCCGGGGAGCGCGACGCCGGCGCCCAGGTGCGGGCCCTGGTGCTGCTGGGAGCCGACCCGCTCAACGACTTCCCCGATCGCGCCGTGGCCGAGAAGGCACTCTCGGCCGGGCACTTCGTCGTCGCCGTGACGGGCCACCCGTCCGAGTCGGTCGACGCGCACGCCGACGTCGTGCTGCCCTGCGCCGTGTCCCACGAGCGGCCGGGCACCACCACCAACCTCGAGGGACGGGTGACCCGACTCGGTCCCAAGATCACGGCGCCCGGCTTCGCCTGGCCCGACTGGGTGATCGCCACCGAGCTCGCCGCGGCCCTCGGCGCCGACCTCGGGGTGACCCGCCTGAGCGACCTGGTCGACGAGGTCGCCCTGACCGCGCCGGCCTATGCCGGCCTGAGCCAGGAGATGCTGCACTTCCACGCGGCGCACGACGGGGTCGTGGTCCCGCTCGCCGATGGCGACGACCACGAGGAGGTGGAGCCGATCGACCCCATGGCGCTGCCGGGCGTCGAATCGGTGGAGCGCCAGGGCGCGCCGCCCCGCGTCGGCACCGGCCGCCGCACGCCCGCCATCGCGCGCACCGCCGAGTTGGGCCCACCACCACCCCTGCTCTCGGGGCCCGGTCCCGGGGGCACCGAGCCGTTGCGCGTCCCCAAGGCCGACAACTACTCCTTGCGTCTCGTGGCAGGGCGGCGCCTCTACGACACCGGCAGCTCCATGACCGGCTCGCCCTCGCTCACGCCGCTGGTCCCCGCCCTGGTCGCCCGCGCCAATCCCTACGACCTCGATCGCCTCGGCGCGTCGACCGGGGACCGCGTGAAGGTGCGCTCGGCCAGGGGCGAGCTGATCCTGCCCGCCCAGGGCGACGAGGGCGTGGCCCGGGGCGTCGTCGCCATCGACTTCAACGTCCCCGACGGCGAGAGTGCGCCCGGTAACGCGGTGGCCACGCTCATCGACAGTCGCCAGTTGGTGACCGACGTTCGTCTGGAGTCGGTGTGATCGCCCACCTGCTCGCCCTCGCCGGCGCGCCGGTGCTGACGCACAGTGCGGACAACGGGAACGGCGACCCGCTCTACTACTTCGGCCTCAACTGGCAGGTCTGGCTCATCACGATCATCAAGTGCCTGGTGGCGTTCGTCGCGCTGTTGGTCGCCACGGCGATGATGATCTGGTTCGAGCGCAAGGTCATCTCGGACATGCAGAGCCGGGTCGGGCCGAATCGTGCGGGTCCCTGGGGTCTCCTGCAGACGCTGGCCGACGGGACCAAGCTCGTCTTCAAGGAGGACCTGCTGCCCAACCGCGCCGACAGCTTCGTCTTCAAGCTGGCGCCGTACCTGTCGGTCATCCCGGCTGTGCTGATCTTCACCGTCGTCCCCGTCGGCGGCATCATCACCATCGGCGGCCACACCTTCGAGCTCCAGGTGGCGGACCCGCCGATGGGGATCCTGCTCGTGCTCGCCATGTCGGGCATCGCCGTCTACGGCGTCATGCTCGCCGGGTGGTCCTCGGGTTCGAAGTACCCCCTCTTGGGGTCGGTGCGCGCCTCGGCGCAGGTGATCTCCTACGAGGCCGCGCTCGGCATGACCACGGTGATGGTCGTGCTGGTCAGCCACTCGCTCTCCACCCGGGCCATCGTGGCGTCGCAGTCCAACGGCTTCTGGAACTGGAACCTGATCCGGCTCGGGTTCCTCCCTTTCATCTTCTTCATGATCGCCATCACGGCGGAGCTCACCCGCCCGCCCTTCGACCTGACCGAGGCGGAACAGGAGCTGGTCGGCGGGTTCCACACCGAGTACTCCTCCATCCGCTTCGGCCTGTTCTTCCTGGCCGAGTTCATGAACACCATCACGATGTCCGCCATCGTCGTGACGCTGTTCTTCGGCGGCCCCAACGGCTACATCTTCCACATCCCGGGGGCGACCATCTACATGCCGATCATCTACTTCCTCCTCAAGACGGTGGCGTTCTGCTTCATTTACGTCTGGTTCCGGGCCGCCCTGCCGCGGCTCCGCTACGACCAGCTGATGGACCTGGGCTGGAAGCGCCTCATCCCGCTGACGCTGGGGTGGCTCCTGCTGGTGGCCGCCATCATCGCCTGGGGCTGGGCCGGCTTGATCCTGGTGCCGGTGGTCCTGCTCGCCACCACCCTGCTCCTGCGGGCCAACCACCTCGGCATGGGCCGCAGCGAGGAGGACGTGATCATCCCGGTCATCGGAAGCCGGGTGACGCCGGCGCCGCGGCTGGTGCCGGCCGAGCCCACGCCCGGAGGGGAGGCGTCGTGAGCGCCGGTGACGAGGTCAAGGACCAGCTCTCGTTCCTCGGCGGGTTCAAGCTGACCTTCCAGCACCTGACCCGTCCCCGGGTCACCACGATGTACCCGGAGGACAAGAAGCCCAAGCAGCCGCGCCAGCACGGCCGTCACGTCCTCAACCGCTACGAGGACGGCATGGAGAAGTGCATCGGCTGCGAGCTGTGCGCCGGGGTGTGCCCGGCCGACTGCATCTACGTGCGCGGGCTCGACAACCCGCCCGACCACCCGGTCTCGCCGGGCGAGCGGTACGGCTTCGTCTACGAGATCAACTTCCTGCGCTGCATCCACTGCGACATGTGCGTCGAGGCCTGCCCCACCGAGGCCATCACCGAGTCCAAGCTCTTCGAGTTCTCCTTCACCAACCGCTCCGACGCCATCTACACGAAGGACGAGCTGCTCGTCGGCGACGACGGCCAGCCCAAGAAGCTCCCCTGGGAGGACTGGCGGGAGGGCGACGACCTGATGACGAGCGGCTGGATGCGCGCCACCTCCCCGTCCGGCAGCGCCGCCTACGAGGGCGAGGTGCAGTGGTCGGGCGAGCTCGGCTACGGCGTGCGCCCGCCCGAGGGCGGCCAGTCGGGCCGGCGCGACGACGAGGCCACGGGCACCAAGCCGCTGCGCGAGGTGCTCGAGCGCCATCTGCTCGACGAGGACATCCCGCTGGCCCACCGCGGCATGCAGGGACGCATCTGGCGGGCCAAAGAGGGCGCGGCGCGCAACCGCAAGAAGATGGAGGCGACCCGGGCCCGCATGAAGGAGCTGCGGGCGACGCGCAAGGCGGCCAAGGCCGAGGCCAAGGCGGCGTCGACGCGCAGCGGCGTCGGTGACGCCACCGGGTCAGGGGACGACGGCACCGAGGGGAGCGACTGACCGATGCTCCACGCTTGCCCTGCTCCTGGCTGCCACGCGCCCGACCTGGCCCGACATCCTGGTCTTCGCCGCCGCAGCGGCGGTGATCCTGGTCGGCGCCGTGGGCGTCGTCACCTCCCGCAACCCCGTGCACGCCGCGCTGAGCCTCGTGATGACCCTCTTCGGCGTCGCGGTGCTCTTCATCGAGCAGCAGGCCGACTTCCTGGCCGCCGTCCAGATCATCGTCTACGCCGGCGCCATCGTCGTCCTCTTCCTCTTCGTCATCATGTTCCTCGGCGTCGACCGGGCGGAGGACATCAACGTCGAGCCGCTGATCGGCCAGCGCCCGCTGGCCTTCGTCTTCTCGGCCATCACCCTGGGCGGCGTGCTGGCCATGGCCGCCACCGCGCACTGGGTCACCGGCGCCCAGCAGGTGGTCGGGCCGATCCAGGGCCACGTGGCCGGGCCCGAACTCGCCGGCAGGCGAGCCGGCCCAGCTGGGCAAGCAGCTCTTCACCACCTACCTGTTCGCCTTCGAGGCCACGGCCGCCCTCCTCGTCATCGCGGTGGTGGGCGCCGTCGTGCTGGCCCGCCGCCCGCCGACCGTCCACGCCGGACCAGGAAGACAGCACCGAGAGCGAGCTGCCGGCGTGAGCCTCTCGGGAGCCTGGTACCTCGGCCTCGCCGCCATCGTCTTCACCATCGGCGCCATCGGCCTCCTGGTGCGGCGCAACGTCCTGATCATGTTCATGTGCATCGAGCTGATGCTCAACGCGGCCAACCTCACCTTCGTCACGTTCGCCCGCATGCTCCACGACATCGGCGGGCAGGCCGTCGTCTTCTTCGTGCTCGTGGTGGCGGCGGCCGAGGTCGTGGTCGGCCTCGGCATCGTGGTGACGAACTTCCGCCGCCGCGCCACCACGGTGGCGGACGACCTGGACTCGCTGAAGGGCTGAACCGTGGTCCACGCCGCGTACCTCATGCTGCTGTTCCCCCTCGCGGGGTTCCTCTTCCTGGTCGCGTTCGGCCGCCGCATCGGCGACCCCGTGGCGGGCTGGGTGGGGACGATCGCCGTGACCGCGGCCTTCGTCGTGGCCTGCATCGTGCTGGCCGGCCTCATCGGATTACCCGCGGACCACCGCGTCGTCGTCCACAACTACTTCACCTGGTTCAGCTCCGGAGGCCTCTCGGTGCCCGTCGGCACGCTGGTCGACCCGCTGTCGATGACCATGTGCATGTTCGTCACCGGGGTCAGCGCGCTCATCCACCTCTACTCCATCGGCTACATGAAGAGCGACCGGGACTACTCGAAGTTCTTCATCTACCTGAACCTGTTCGTCTTCTCCATGCTGCTGCTGGTGCTCGCGAACAACCTGCTGCTCACGTTCGTCGGCTGGGAGGGCGTGGGCGTCTGCTCCTACTGGCTGGTCGCCTTCTGGTTCCAGCGCGAGTCGGCCGCCTCGGCGGGCAAGAAGGCCTTCATCTACAACCGCATCGGCGACGTCGGCTTCCTGCTCGCCATCTTCTTGATCTTCGAGAAGACCGGGACGATCCAGTACGAGAGCGGGCCGGGCGGCGGCATCTTCGGGCAGCTCTCGCACCTGGGCGGTGGCACGGCCACGGCCGCCGTGCTGCTCCTGTTCCTGGCCGCCACGGGCAAGTCGGCCCAGATCCCCCTCTTCAACTGGCTGCCCGACGCCATGGAGGGCCCGACCCCGGTGTCCGCCCTCATCCACGCCGCCACCATGGTCACGGCCGGGGTCTACCTGCTGTGCCGGATGAACCCGTTGCTCCACCTCACGCACGCCGGGCACCGAGGTGATCGCCACCATCGGCGCGGTGACCGCCTTCGTGGCGGCGACGATCGCCTGCGCGCAGCAGGACATCAAGAAGGTCCTGGCCTTCTCGACGGTGTCGCAGATCGGCTACATGGTGCTGGCCGTCGGCTCGGGCGCCTACATCGCGGCCATCTTCCTCATGGTCTGCCACGCCTTCTTCAAGGGCCTGCTCTTCCTCGGCGCCGGCTCGGTCATCCACGGGCTCGAGGACGAGCAGGACCTCAAGCGGATGGGCGCGCTCCGCCGCTACATGAAGTGGACGACCGTGACCTTCACCATCGGCTACCTGGCCATCGCCGGCATCCCGCCGCTGTCGGGCTTCTGGGCCAAGGGCGACGTGCTGGACAACGCCTTCGCCCACTACAAGCCGCTGTGGGTCATCGGGCTCGTGACCGCCGTGCTCACGGCGTACTACATGAGCCGGCTGGAGATCCTGGCCTTCGGCGGCGAGCCCCGCTTCGACAAGCCCGGCCCCCACGGCGAGCCGCCCCTGCACACGCCGCACGAGTCGCCCTGGGTCATGCGCCTGCCCCTCGTGGTCCTGGCGTTCTTCGCCTTCTTCGGCGGGGTGCTCGACCTGCCCTGGGTGCACACCCACAACCTCGAGAGCTGGCTGGCGCCGGTGTTCAACGGCACCCTCTACAACGACAACCTCACCGCAGGGTGCCGAGTGGGCGCTCGCCCTCACCGACATCGCCGCCGCGGTGGTCGGCGTCATCGTGGCGGCGTGGCTCTGGCGGGGCGCCCAGGTCGACAAGCCCGCCCTGGAGCCGGCGTTCCTGCAGCGGGTCTGGTACTGGGACGACTTCTACGACACGATCATCGGGCGGCCGGGCCAGCGACTGGCCACGTTCTGCGCCTGGGTGGTCGACGCCCGCGTGATCGACGGGGCGGTCAACGGCACGGCACACCTGGCCAAGGTGACCGGCACGGCGGCCCGCAAGCTGCAGACCGGCTACGCCCGTAACTACGCCCTCGGGATCGCCCTCGGCATGGCCCTGATCATCGCCTTCATGCTGAGCCGGACGTGGTGGGGATGACGCATTCCGTTCCCTTCCTCACGTTGCTCGTCCTGCTGCCCGCGGTGGGCGCCGGCGCGCTCGGGCTGCTCGGTCTCGACCGCAACCTGCACCGCGAGATCCCCTACGCGCTCGCCCTGATCGTCTCGGTCGTCACCCTGGTCATCGCCGTCTCGGCCATGGTGGCCATGAAGGTGCACGACGGCGGGTTCCAGCTCGTCTCGGACCACGAGTACACCGGCAGCAGCCTCGGGGTGCACTGGTACCTCGGGGTGGACGGCATCTCCGTCTTCCTGGTGCTGCTCACCGCCGTGCTCTTCCCGCTGGCCATCGTCCTCGGACGCAACCGCGAGAACAGCCGGGCCTACTTCGCCTGGATCCTCCTGCTCGAGGCTGCCGTGATGGGGAGCTTCCTGTCGCTCGACCTCCTCGTGTTCTTCTTCATGTTCGAGCTGACGCTCGTGCCCTCCTACTTCATCATCGCGGGGTGGGGGCACCAGCGGCGGGCCTACGCCGCGATCAAGTTCTTCCTCTACACGTTCCTCGGCTCGGCCTTCCTGCTCGTCGGGATCCTGGCGCTCGCCTTCATCCACGAGTCGCAGTACCACTACCTCACCTTCTCGCTCGGACCGCTGATGCAGACGCACCTGTCGTCGTCGACGGAGATCCTTCTCTTCCTGTCCTTCACCGCGGCCTTCGCGGTCAAGGCGCCACTCTTCCCGCTGCACACGTGGTCACCCGACGCCTACACCGAAGCGCCCGAGGAGGGCTCGGTCCTGCTCTCGGGCGTGCTGGCCAAGCTGGGTACCTACGGGATCATCCGCTTCGACCTCAGCCTGTTCCCGCAGGCCACGAAGACCCTCGCGCCGCTGCTGCTCACCCTGGCGGTCATCGGCATCGTCTACGGTGCCATCGTCGCCTGCGCCCAGCGCGACCTGAAGCGGCTGGTGACCTACTCGTCGCTGGCCCAGATCGGCTTCATCGCGCTCGGCACGATCGCCCTCAGCACGCAGGGCTTGGCCGGCGGCGTCCTCCTGATGCTCAACCACGGGCTGATCGTGGCTGCGCTGTTCATCCTCATCGGCTTCATCTACCAGCGGCGGGGGACGTGGCAGGCGGGCGAGATGCGCGGGCTGCAGAAGGCGGCGCCCGTCCTGGCGGGCGTGTTCACCGTCGTGATGATGGCCTCCATCGGCGTGCCGGGGCTCAACGGGTTCGTGAGCGAATTCCTCGTGCTGTCGGGCACGTTCATCACCCACCGCTGGTGGGCCGTCGTGGCCGTGCTGGGCGTGATCGTCGCCGCCGTCTACCTCCTGTGGGCCTACCAGCAGGTCTTTCACGGGCAGCCGCGTGAGGCCGACGAGAAGACTCGTGACCTGGCGCTGCTGGAGCGCCTCGTGATGGCGCCGCTGATCATCCTCATCGTCTTCCTGGGGGTGTACCCCAAGCCGGTGCTGGACCGCATCAACCCCTCGGTGAACGAGCTGATCGCGCACGTGGAGTCGCACACGGGGCAGTATCAGCCGTCGGTGGCCGTCAAGGGAGTGGAGGGAGTGAAGTGATCGCCCTCCTCGCTGCCGCCCACGCCGCCGCCCACGCGGCCTCGCAGGGTATCCCCGTACCCTCCATCCGCTGGCTCGCCATCCTGCCGCCCATCATCATGATCGGCGGCGCGGTGGTGCTCCTCGGGGTGGCCTCGCTGGTCAGCCGGCCGTTGCGCGTGCCGGTCAGCACCATCGCCACCGTCGTCATCTCGGGCGGCGCGCTCGGCGTCGCGCTCTGGCAGTGGTCCGACGTGCAGGACCACGGACCACACACCTATATCAAGCAGGCGGTCGTGATGGACGGCTTCAGCGTCCTCGTCACGATGCTGGTGGCGATCGCCATGCTGTTGACCGCCCTGGTGGCCGACGGCTACCTGCGCCGGGAGGGCGTGCTCGGGGCAGAGTTCCACGTCCTCGCCATGGTGTCCGCGTCGGGCGCCATGTTGATGGCGATGGCGAACGACCTGATCATCGTCTTCCTCGGCCTCGAGATCCTCTCCATCGCGCTCTACGTCCTCACCGCCTTCAACTACCGCCGCGCCGCGTCGGGCGAAGCGGCCCTCAAGTACTTCATCCTCGGCGGCTTCTCCTCGGCCATCTTCGTCTACGGAATAGCGCTGACCTACGGGGCCACCGGCTCGACGAACCTGACCCAGATCTCCGACTTCTTGTCCAAGAACGTGGTGCTGTCCAACGGCCTGTTGTTGGCCGGGCTCGCACTCCTGCTGGTCGGCTTCGCGTTCAAGGTGGCCGCCGTGCCCTTCCACATGTGGACGCCGGACGTGTACCAAGGGGCCCCCTCACCCGTGACCGGCTTCATGTCCGCCGTCGCCAAGGCGGGCGCGTTCGCCGCCATGCTGCGGGTGCTCTTCTCGTCCTTCGGCGTCGTGTCGACCGACTGGCGGCCGATCGTCTACGGCCTGGCCGTGCTCTCCCTCGTCCTCGGCGCTTTCGTGGCGCTGCGCCAGCGCGACGTGAAGCGGATGCTCGCCTACTCGTCCATCAACCACGCCGGGTTCATCTTGCTCGGCGTCGTGGCCGGGACGGCCCGCGGCGCCAGCGCGTCGCTCTATTACCTCTTCGTGTACATGTTCATGGCGATCGGCAGCTTCGCCATCGTGACCGTGCTCGGCCGGGAGGGCGACGCCGACCACGACCTGGCTCGTTACCGCGGCCTGGCTGGTCGCCAGCCTGTGTTGGCACTGGCCCTCGCGGTGCTGCTACTCGCCCAGGCGGGCGCGCCCTTCACGACCGGCCTGTGGGCCAAGGTGCAGGTGGTCTTCGCGGCCGTGCAGGCGGGCGACGTACCCCTGGGCGTGATCGCCATGGTGAGCGCCGTGGTGGCGGCCTACTTCTACCTGCGGGTGGCGGTGCTGATGTACGCCGGCGGCGGGCTGGGCGAGGCCGAAGGGGGCACGGGCGGCTCGGCCGCGCTGGGGGCGGGCGGCGGCATGGTGGGCGGCGGCACCATCGAGGCCGCCGGAACGGCCGCGGACGGCTCGGCCGCAGCTCCCGAGTGGGCCACACCCGGGTCGGTGGCGGGCGCCGTGACCACGCTCAACGAGCAGATCCTGTTGGCCGATGAGGAGACCGAGGCGGGGGGCGGGGCTCCCGAGGCCGCTCCGGTGCCGGTGCTCTGCGGCGTGGCCATCGGGCTGTGCACCGGCGTGACCGTGCTCTTCGGCGTCTGGCCCCAGCCGCTGATCGATTTCGCCAACCACGCCACGCTGCTGTTCCTGCCCAAGTAGGGACTCAGTCCGGAGCTGCCTCCACCGCCCCCTTGGCGATGGCGGACACCAGCCGGGCGTGGTCACGTTCGTTCTGGTCGGCGTAGCGGCGAGCGAACCGGCGCATCGCCTTGGTGAACTCCTCGCTCTTGCCCATGTAGGCGTCAATGGCGGCCGGGTCCCCCGATCGGGCGTGTGCCCGGGCCAGCGAGTTGCCGCACGCAGTGGCGAACTGGACGAGAACGGGCGCGATCAGGTCGGTGGTCGGGATCAGCTTCATGTCGCGGAACTGGCGCACGTAGAAGTCACGTTCACCGAGCGAACCCCAGCCGACGAAGATGTCCGTCGCGCTCTGCACCATCCGCTTGCCGGCGATCACCCGGGCCCCGTGGTTGTCGTGCCCGCTCGAGTAGGTGTGAGCCTCGTAGACCGAGGGGCCGGCCTGCTTGCACTGCAAGAAGAGCGGATCGCCGCGGGCGCTGCCCTCGAACAAGACGAGGTACACCACCATGCCGACGCTGCCCACCCCCACGACCTGACGCACGACGTCAACGAGGATGAAGCGGTCGAACAGTCTCCGGCGGTCCTCCTGGAGCGTCAGGCGATAGCTGGCGATCAGGTGATCGACGATGTCGCCCTGTTCGGCGTCGTCGAGCGTCACCCGCAGCGGTGGCTCCGCAGTGATCCGGGGCCGCCCGCGGCGCTCCGTGGTCAACTTGGCGTAGGCCCCCCGGCTCGTCCGTTTCTGCCTCCCCTTCTCAATCTGGACCTTCACCTCGCCGCGGTCCGCGGGTTCGAAGAAGTCGATGAAGCGGTCGACCCGGGTGCCCTCGTACCAGATGTCGAGCAGTGGCAGCGTGGCGTAGCGCCGCATCTCGCGCCGGTAGGCATCGACAGCCGCGGTCACCGCCGCGTCGGCCCGGGCCGGCTTGATGGCGTTCTGCTGGGCGGCCACGACCAGGCTGGCCGCCAGACGCGCCACGTCCCACTCGAAAGGACCGGGCAGCGTCTCGTCGAAGTCGCGCAGGTCGAAGTTGAGGTTGCGCTCGGGGGTGGCCCACAAACCGAAGTTCAGCACGTGGGCATCGCCGCACAGCTGCACTTCGAGCCGGCTGTGCGGTCGGGACGCCAAGTCGGCCGCCATCACCGCGGCCGCACCCCGATAGTAGTTCCACGGTGTGAGCGCCATACGCCGGTAGCGCAGCGGGAGGAGCTCGGGCAGGCGGAGCGCGTCCTGGGCCATCAGGGTCTCGAGGGCGTCGTGCCCGCGGGACCCTTCGCCCCACTCGCCGATGCCGGCGCGTGGGGCCAGGACCCGCGCCTGGCGTCCCGTCTCGCGGCGCTCTGTAGAGGTGGCCGCCAGGTCGTGCTTGGCAGCGACGGGTGTTGATGCCGCGAGGGGGGTCTGGCTCACGGTTCTTCCTCTCTGGCTCCGGGCACGTGACTCTATAGTCGGCGCGGTGGAGCGGCTCGCACCCGACTACCTGGCCGCCAATGTCGCGCAGTGGGAGAGCCAAGCCGACCGCCAGCTCGTCACGGGGCGCCGGGCCTGGGGGAGCGATCCGAGATGGGGCATCTTCGGGATCGCCGAGTCCGTGGTCGGTCTGCTGCCAGACGACCTCGACGGCCTGCGCACCGTCGAGCTCGGCTGCGGCACGGCGTATGTCTCGTCGTGGCTCGCCCGCCGGGCGCGCGCCCCGTGGCGATCGACCCCACACCCAGCCAGCTCCACATCGCCGCGTCGCTCCAGGCCGAGTTCGGCCTCGGCTTCCCGTTGACGCGCGCCGCGGCGGAGGACCTGCCGCTGCGCGACGACGCCTTCGACTTCGCCATCAGCGAGTACGGCGCCGCCATCTGGGCGGATCCGTACCGGTGGATCCCCGAGGCGGCCCGGGTGCTCCGGCCCGGTGGGGAGCTGGTCTTCTTCGGCAACAGCACCCTGATGATCCTGTGCATGCCCGACGAAGACGACGAGGCCGCCACCGACCGCCTGCTCCGTCCCCAGTTCGGGCTGCACCGGGCCGACTGGTCGGACGGCACCGTCAACTTCTACCTCGGCCATGGCGACTGGATCCGCCTGCTGCGCGCCAACGGCTTCGAGGTCCTGGACCTCGTCGAGCTGCGGCCGGGAGAAGATGCAGCGACCGGGTACCCCTTCGTCACCCCGGCCTGGGCGCGCCAATGGCCGTGTGAGGAGGCGTGGCGGGTCCGATTGGTTCGTTAGCCCGACCAGCGCCGATCCGGCGTCCGAGCGGCTTGCCCGCTCCCACCGTGCCGGCATGTTGGCCGGCCTGGCGGTCGTCGGTCTCCTGCTCGCCGTCCTCGTCATCGTCGCCCCCGGTGGGCCCGGTCTGAGGCTCCCCACCCAGGGTGAGCGCGACCCGGGTGTCACCGCGACCCCTTCCGACGACGACCACGACGACGTGCATCATCATCCTGTGCAACTGACCCGCGGTTCGGACGCGCCCGCGCCCGCTCCTGACGGCGTGGGCTAGCCGAACTGCTTGGCGTAGTCCGTCGTGCGCCAGCGCTCCGGTGTCATGCGGAACATGACGCTGTGCGGGGCGTCGGCAGCGGTGGCCGCCAGATAGAGGTCTCCGATCTCGGCGCCCAAGTAGCGATAGGCGAGGGCGCGGCGCTCCTCGTCGCTGACCGCGCCGCCGCTCACAGTGATCGGACCTTCCACGCTCACGTAGCGGTACGGAGGTTCCTCGGTCTGCGCGCACAACGAGAAGCGCCCGGCAGAGCGCAAGAGGTGCGTCTTGGCGCTGTCCGCGCCGGTGATCACGTCCAGCGTCGCCCCCGGTGCGTAGGCGTACCACACGGGCACCGTCAGCGGTCCACGACCCGGGTCCTCGACGCTCAGGACGCCCACGTGCACGCCGGCGAGGAACTCCTCCCGCTCCATCCGGGTCATGGCCAGGCTCAAGGGTCAGCGCTCCCCGCCGTGTGGTGCGGAGGGCGATCGCGGCGCTGCTGCTCGGCCCAGCACCGGTCGCAGCCTTCACAGGGGCCTCCGTCCCCGCGGGTGCGGTGGAGGCCGGGATGCCCACAGCTGGGGCAGGTGAGGTCGCTCACGACCTGGGTCCGGCCGTTTCGGGCTGGTGCTGGCCGGCGGCGCCGTTCTCCGGCTGCTCCATGGCGGCCAGGACCTCATCGGGCACAGACGGTCCAGCCCGCTTGGCCACGCCCGTCGTCAAGAGACGGCCGATGACGGGCACCTCGGTCAACGACTCGGCCCGCATGATCTGCACTGCCACGGGGACGAACTGCTCGGCCGAGTCGAAGACGATGTAACGGGGCAGCCACCGGGGCTCGTACTTCGCGTTGAAACGCCACAGCGTCTCAATCTGCAGGACGCCGGACAGGCGCCGCAGCGCCCAGCGCTCCACGCGCTGGGTGACGCCGTCCCCCGACTCACCCTCGAGGATCGATCGCATGGCGGCGAAGTTCAGGCTGAGCCCCTTCATGCCCATCTCCTTGAGGCGGGTGATGGTCGAGCACAGCGCGAAGTCGAGGAGGCCGTTGGGGTGCTCGCCCGGGTCGCGCCGCATCAGGTCGAGCGAGTACCCGCCGATCGCGGGTGACGGGACGAACTGGCACATGGCCACGGGCGTCCCGTCCGGTCCCTCGACGAGCGTGAGCAGCAGGCCGGTGTCGCGCGGATCGAACAGGCGGCCGAGCATCATGGAGAAGCCCCGTTCCTGTTCACCCCGACGGCTCTTCGCCATGAGGTCGGCCATGCACGCCGCGTCGTGTGGATCGAGGTGGGCCGGGTCCAAGAAACGCACCGTGTAGCCGTAACGGGCCACACGGTTGACCGCCTGGCGCAGGCCCTTCATCTTCCCGCCCTCGAGCGAGAATTCCCTCGGGTCGACGACGGCCTCGTCCCCGATGTAGAGGAACCGCATGCCCGACGCCTGGTAGGTCGGGAGCCACTCCTCGCCCGCGCCCATGACACCGAGGCCCCACCCGTTGCGGTCCACGTAGCGGCGGAACGAGTCCCAGACGTGAGCCCGCTCCGAGAAGGGGCCGATCGGGTCCGGGGAGACCAGGCAGACGCCGCCGAAGACCGCGTAGGCGACGAGCGAGTCCCGATGGAAGAACCAGTGCTTGTCGTCGCGCAGCGCGAAGTAGTCGAGGGTCCCCGTCCCATGCCGGCGCACGATGTCACGCGCCCGCAGCTCGGCGGCGCGCCGGCCGAGGGCGGCCCGCCCGGACGACAGGCGCCGGTCGACCACCGGTCGCGTCAGGAGGTAGAGCGCCACCACGATGAGGCTGATGCCCACGGCCAGCAGGCTGATGGAGACGTAGCGGTCGATGGTGGCGGGGAATTCCACCCATTGCACGCCGACGAGCCGTTCGGCCGAGCCGAGCAGCACGTGTGGCCAATCGGGGAGCGGGTGATGGTGGACCCGTCCCGCCACCTCGACCGCGACGAAGCCGCCGAGGGTGGCGATCAGCCCGCCGAGCGCGAGGATCGCGAAGGCCGTGACGAGCGTCGCGGACTCGGTCTGGGCCCGGAAGAGCTCGCGCTGGACGATCAGCAAGGTGAGGACCCCGGCGCACACGAGCAGGGAGCCGAAGCCGGCGGCGTGGACGAGGTGGAGGGCGAGCGAGGCGACGAGCAGCGCGACGGCCACCAGCCAGGAGCGCCGCTGGCCTTTGAGGATGCCGCGGGAGAGCATGATCATGCCGATGCCGGCGATGGCCGTCAGAGCCCCGGCGGCCTGGACGACGGCGACAGGCAGGTAGGTCGCAATGAGATGCAAGTGCATCCGCAGCGGGGTCGTCACCGAGGAGAGCAGGTCGATCGCACCCGCCACGAACAGCGAGACGGCGGCGAGGCGCCGGAACCGTCGCACGCGGATCCGGTCCGCCGCCACCTCGGGCGCGGGTGGCCACGACGACCCGGTCGGCCAGCCGGCCGCCATCTCGGCGTGGACGTCCGCCGCCTTGGATCGACCCTTGATCACGACGTCGGAGGTGACCAGCCGCTCGCCCATGGTCGCCATGGGGAGGTCGGCCTCGGCCAGGAGCAGGCGGACGTGCAGGTCCGCACCGGTCTCTATCTCGAGGGTCGCCTCCTGACGGTGGTGCAGGAACGTCGGCGGGAGCCCCAGCCGCCCGCGGTGCTCGTGCACCACTTCGGAGGTGGCGCCCGGGCAGGCGAAGAACCCCGCGTCGAGATGCGTCAGCTCGGGGACGAGCGCTCCGCCGGCGATGACGCCAGAAGCGCCGCTCTCGACGGCCGCGCGGGTCGCGTCGAGGGCGTCCTTCCCGTCGATCTCGAGCTGGGCGTGGGCGATGGGGCGGGTGCCCGAGGGGCCACCGGCCCAGGGGGTCGGCAGGCCTTCGCCGCCGAGCGCCCGCCAAATGCCCCGCGAGGTGACGGCCACCACCAGGGCCAGCACCGCGAGCAACGCGAGCGCGATCACCACGGTCACGAGGAAACGGGAGAACCACGTGGCGGCGTAGGCCCGCTGGAGCGCACTCTGCTGGCGGGGCGAACGGAACACGCGGCCCAGCGCGTCGACGACGAAGTCGACGCGCAGCAGGAGCGCGATCGCGGCGAGCAGCAGCGGCGGGGCCCACAGATAGCGGCGCAGCCGGCGGTAGAGCAGGCGCGAGGTGACGAAGCGACGCGCCAGCCGCGGGTCATCGAGGCGCTCCATGCCGGCCAGCCAGGGCCGGTCCTCGGTCGGCGCAGCGTCGACGGGAGGGCTGGCGTCGGGATGGACGGAGCCGGCCCGCACCAGCACCATCCGGGTGCCCGCGCCCGTCTCGCACGCGAGGTCGACCGCATCGCGCACCGTGAGGCCACAGCGCCGCAGGGCCCGCTCGAGTTCGGGGTCCTTCTCGGCGCCGGCCATGACGACGATGACCTGCGAGTCTTCGCGCGCAGCGAACGCGCGCAGCGCCTCGGTGAGCTCCGGGTGGCTGCGTAGCGCGCCGGCCGATCCCTCGCCGACCGGGCAGCTGGGAGCGACGAGACGACCGCAGAGGATGACGATGCCCGGGCCCTGCCACTCATCGAGCCGGCGGGCGATGTCGCGGCAGGCAGCGCGGGAGCAGTCGGTGGGCTCGGACGGCAGCAGGAGGTCGCCGATGACCTCGACCCGGCGGCCGAGGGCAACGTGGACGGTGCGGCCGGTGTCAGGCTCGGTGGCCAGCGTCCTCACCACCCCCGTGTCGACGTCGCTTCTCATTCCGCGTCCCATCGTGTCACCTTCGGCAGGGTGAGCCCCTCCTCCCATGGGAGGAACTGCTCCCCCGAAGGGAGGAGTTGGCCCCCGGTAGGCTGGTTTTTCGTGCCCGGAGCCAGCCCAGACGCCGGTCGGACCAACTGGACGTGGCGCTCCGGCGACGGCGCGCCACGTCCCCGCGGCCCCGCCGTTGTCTTCGACATCGACGGCGTGCTCTCCGACGCTGCCGGCCGCCAGCACTTCATCGAGCGAGGTCGGCGGGACTGGACCGCCTTCTTCGAGGCCTGCGGCGACGATCCCGTGATCGAGGAGATCGCCCGGCTCCTCGAGCTCCTCGACGCCTCGCTGGCCGTAATCCTGCTCACGGGGAGGCCCCACCGCGTCCAGCCCCAGACGTTGGCCTGGTTGAAACGCTACGGCCTGCGCTGGGACCTCCTGGTCATGCGCTCGCGGGGCGACTACGCGCAGGTCACCGAATTCAAGCAGACGGTCGTGGAGGACCTCCGGGCCCACGGGTTCGACCTGCGGCTGGCCTTCGAGGACGACCCGTCCAACCATGCGATGTACGTGGCAGCCGGGGTCCCCTGCGTCTACATCCACTCGGGCTACTACGAGTAGCGCAGCTGGCGGGCCCAACCGACGCCAAGTGCGACCACCGCCAGGAGCAGCACCGGCAGGTCGCCCCAGTGGTCGTAGGGAGTCATGCCGCGGTGGAGCGCGACGGTGGCCGCGAGCACCTGCCGCTCGCCGAGGACGCTGCGCGCGACGACGATCCCCCTTTGGGTCACCACTGCGCTGTAGCCCGTGGGGGCGGCCTGGACGAGGTCGCGGCCCGTCTCGACCGCCTGGACGACCGCGGCCGCGATCTCCTGGGACGGGACCTGGGACGTGCTGTACGACGACGTGTTGGTGGGCACCGCCAGCAACTCTGCGCCCGCTCGCACCGAAGCATGGCTGCGCCCGGCGTAGAAGATCTCGAACGACACCAGGAGGCCGAGCGGGCCGGCGGGGGTGCGCATCAGGCCGGTGCCGTGTCCGGGGACGGCGTCGGTCGGCACGCCGGACACGTCGGCCAGATGTGAGAAGAAGGAGCGGTCGGGCACGTACTCACCGAAGGGCACGCGGTGCACCTTCTCGAACACTCCGACGACGTGTCCCCGGGGGCCCCAGGCCACGATCTGGTTGAGGAAGGTGGTGGGCGACGCCGGCTGGGTGACACCGACGAGGAGCGTCGACCCGAGCTCAGCGGCGAGGCGTCCGAGCTGCGCAGCCTGCGGGGAGCCGGCCAACGGGCGGTCGAGGGCCACCACGTCCTCGGGCCACAGCACGAGCGCAGGGGATGGGCGGACGGAGAGGACCTCGTGCGTTGCCGCGAGCTGCGCCTCGTAGACGGAGGCGGGCGCGACCTGCTCCTTGCTCAGCCCGCGCTGCCCGCCCCCTTGGACCAGCGCCACCCGCAACCTCCCGACGGCGGGCCCGCCGTCGGGCGCCACGGTGCCGGCCACGGCCAGGGCGACGATCCCGGCGGCGACGGCGGCCGCGCCGGCGACGAACGGCCCGGCGCGGTGGGCTCGTCGTGCCGCCAGCCGGGCGACGAGCGTGGCGATGGCGACACCGCCGCCCCAGACGCCCGCGGTGATCAGCAGGGGACCGCCGAGCCGGGCCAGCTCCACGAGCGGCCCGTCGGCCTGGCCGAGGAACACGCCTCCGAGGGGGAGCCCGCCGAAGGGCCAGGTCATGCGGAGCGCCTCGGCCAGCGTGCACGCCGCGACGAAGGCAGGCGCACGACCGCGATCGGGCGGGGTCGCGGCGGCGGCCGCGGCGAAGAAGAGCGCCTCGACGAGCACGAGGACGACGGCGCCGTACCAGTTGAAGGAGCGGGCCCAGGCCAGACCGATGGCGTAGCAGCCGATCCCGGCCAGCCACCCCGACCACAGCCGTGTCCGTAGGGAGAGTCCGCTCAGCCGCCAGTAGAGCAACGCCGCTCCCAGCAGGCCGAGGGGCCACCACCCCCAGGGTGGGAGCGACAGCGCGAGCAGGACACCGGCCACGAGGGATGCGACGGCCACGCGGCCGCGTTGGGGCGGCCGGCTCACAAGAGGGCGCGTGCCGCGGCCCGGCCGCTGGCGACGCAGGCCGGGATGCCGACGCCGTGGTACGCCGCGCCGGCGAGGGCCACGCCACCGAGGCGGGCCACGGCGGCCTCGACCCCGGCCATCCGCAGCAGGTGGTGCACCCGGTACTGCGGGAGGGCCTGGGGGTGGCGCACCACGACCGCCCCCCTCGGCCGTCCGGTGACGCCCATGAGCGCGCCCAGCTCCTCCCAGGCCCGGTCGGCGACCTCCTCGTCACTCCACCCGCCCGGGCGGACGTCGTCGGTGCGGCCGAGAGAGGCCCGCAAGAGGACCTCCCCCGCGCGGGCCAGGTGGGGCCACTTGTGGTCCAGGAAGGTGCAGGCGGTCACCGCCCAGGGGTCGCGTCCCTTGTGGGGGCTGCGACGAGGCACCAGGAACCCGGTCCCGTGCAGAGGTGACGCGACGTCGTCGGCCCCGACGCGGAACGTGGTCAGCACGACCGAGGAGTAGTCGATCGCCCGGAGGAGACCGGCAGCATCGTCGTCGTGGGGTTGCAAGAGGTCGGCGGTGGCGGGTGCCGGCGTGGCCAGCACCACGGCGTCGCCCTCGACCGCCTGGCCGGCAGACGAGACCGACCACCCGCCGCCGGCCCGCTCGAGGCATCCGGCCGGAGCCGAGAGCCGCACGTCGACGCCCCGCTCTCGCAGGCTCGACGCGAGCGTCTGCACGAGCGATGCCATGCCCCCCTCGAGCGACCAGAAGAGCGGCGGCCCGTCGGGGTCCGGCGCGGGGACCTCGGCGCGGAGCGCCCGCATGAGACCACCGCGGCGCTGTGCGGCGGCCAGGAGCGCCGGGAACGTCGCGGCGGCGGACATGTCGTCGACCGAACCGGCGTGGATGCCGCCGATGAGGGGGTCGACCAGGACGTCGACGACCTGGTGGCCCAACTTGCGCGCGACGAGGGGGCCGATGGAGCGATCGCCGATCGGCCCCCGGACGTCGGGGCGGGGCAGCACCGCGTCGCGTGCCAGGCCGAGAAGCCCCGGCACACCGAGGACACCGCTGCGCGCCGTCGGCCAGAACCGGGTGGGGATGCCCATCGCGTGACCCTCTGGGAGCGCGCGCAGGCGCCCGCGGGCCCACACGGACGCGCCCCGGGCCCCGATGGGCACCAGTGCGCCGGCCAGCCCGACTTCGCGGCAGAGCTCGATCGCCTCGGGCCGGCGTCCGAGGAAACCGTCGGGGCCCATGTCGACGGCGCGTCCTTCGAGGGCATCGCTGCGCAGCGGGCCGCCGAGCCTCGAGGATGCCTCGAGCACCACCACGGAGGGCGCGTCGCTCCGGCGCTCGGACCCTCCGGTCAGCGCCCAGGCCGCGGCCAGGCCGCTGATTCCTCCGCCGACGACGACCACCCGACGCGGCGTCATGTCAGAGGGCGCCGTCCGCGGCGATGATCACGTCGGCCAGCACGGAGATGAAGGACGGGTCGTCGTTGAGCGATGCGGTTCGGGCGAAGGCCAGGCCGCAGGACGCGGCGACCGCCGCCAGCTCGACGTCGAGGTCGTAGAGCACCTCGAGGTGGTCCGCCACGAAACCGATGGGGCACACGACGACAGCGTCGGCGCATCCGTCGGCGGCGAGGCGGCGCACGACGTCGCGCACGTCGGGCCCCAACCAGGGCTCGGGGGTGCGACCCGCGCTCTGCCAGGCCACGGTCCACTCGTCGAGGCCCAGCGCCTCGGCCACCAATCGGGCCGACTCGGCGAGTTGCTCGGGGTAGGTGTCGCCCCGCAGCCGGATGCGCTCGGGGAGGGAATGCGCGGTGAAGACCACATGGGCCCGACCCGGCACCGCCCTGAGCGCGCCCTCGACGTGTGCGGCGAGCAGGGCGACCAACGCGGGCTCGGCGTACCAGGGCGGCACCGCCACGAGACGGGTTTCCCGAAGCGTTGCGGCGGCCCGGTCGAGATACTCCTGCGAGCCCATGGACGATCCGTGGGGTGTGAGGACGAGGCCGACGACCCGTTCCAGGCCCGCCGTGTCCAGCGTGGCCGCCGCTGCTTCGATGAGCGGGTCCGTGTGCTTGGCGCCGAACGCCACGACGAATTTGCCCGGCGCCCGGGCATCGAGCGCGGCGGCGGACGGCGTCGACCTGTGCGGCGGTGCGCGCCGCGAGCGGCGACACGCCACCGATGGCGCGGTACCGGCCTTCGAGCTCGGCCAGCTGCGCCGGCTCGGGCGGCCGGCCGCGGCGGATGCGCGTGTAGAAAGGGGCGATCTCCTCGGTGCTCGACGGCGTGCCGTGGGCCATGAGCAGGACGCCCGACGTCATGTGGCAGCGGTCTCCGCGTGCACGAGGTCGACGACGGCGGCCAGGATGGCCGGGTCCGTCTCGGGCAGGACACCGTGGCCGAGGTTGAAGACATGGCCCGTGCCGGTCCCGTCGGCGCCGTCCGCGAGCACCGCCCGCGCGGCCGCCTCGACCACGGGCCACGGGGCCAGGCACAGCGCGGGATCGAGATTGCCCTGCAGCGCGCGCCGCGGCCCGACGCGACGGCGCGCCTCGTCGAGGGGGACCCGCCAATCGACGCCGACCACGTCGGAGCCCGCCGAGCCCATCAGCCCGAGCAGCTCGCCGGTGCCTACGCCGAAGAGGATCGACGGCACCGCGAGGTCGGCGATTCCCTCCAGCACCGCACAGGTGGCCGGGAGGGCGAAGCGCAAGTATTCGGTGGGCGAGAGCGAGCCGGCCCAGCTGTCGAAGAGCTGCACGGCCTGGGCGCCCGCCATGATCTGGTCCCGCAGCGAGGCGACCGCGATGGAGACCAGCCGGTCCGTCAGCTGCTCCCACAGCGCCGGGTCCCCGTGCATCAGCGCCTTGACCCGGGCGAAGGTGCGCGTCGGGCCGCCCTCTACGAGATAGCTGGCCACGGTGAACGGCGCGCCGGCGAAGCCGATGAGGGCCACCCCCGATCCCTCGAGCTCCCTGCGCACCAGGTGCACCGTCTCGGCGACGTAGGGGGCATCCGCCCCGGGCTCGAACGCCCGGAGCCGGGCCAGGTCTGCGCTGCTGCGAAACGGCTCTTCCACCACGGGCCCCCGGCCGGGCTCCACATCGACCCCGAAGCCGATGGCCTGCACGGGCACGACGATGTCCGAGAACAAGATGGCGGCGTCGACGCCATAGCGCCGCACCGGCTGGAGCGTCAGCTCGGCGGCCAGGGCCGCGTCCGCGATGGCTCCGAGGATGGAGCCCTCCCCCCGCGCCGCCCGGTATTCGGGCAGCGAGCGACCGGCCTGGCGCATGAACCACACTGGCGTGCGAGTCACCGGTTCCCGGAAGCAGGCGCGCACGAGATCCGTGCGGGCATCTGCCGCCGGGCTCACTCGATCGGCTCTATGACGACAGCCGTGCCGTACGCGCAGATCTCCGTCCAGTTCCCACCCATCTCCGACGTGTCGAACCGCATGGCCAGCACTGCGTTGCCACCCCGGGCCTCCGCCTCGGCCACCATGCGGTTCACGACGTCCTCTCGGCTCAACTGCAGGTTCTTCGTCATCCCCTTGAGCTCGCCCCCGGCCAGCGACTTGAAGGCCGCGCCGAACTGGGAGCCGACGTTGCGCGAGCGGACGGTGAGGCCGAAGACCTCGCCCAGCACCGACGTCACCTTGCAGCCCGGCACGTCGTTCATGGTCGAAATCAACATGGCAATCCTTTCGGTCGGGCTCATCGTAGGCGTCACCACCCCGGCCTCCCCGGCGTCGCGGGGCGTCTAGACTGAACCGTTTCCCCGTGGGCCAGGGGAGAAAGGGGAGAGGTGCCCGGACATCCGGATCTGCAGGATGAGCAGGAATTCCTCAACCGTGCCTACGACGGGTTGGAGTTCATGCGGGGCGAGGCGCGCCAGATGCTGCAGGGCGTGCTCGACCTCGGCCGTGGCGGCACCTTCCAGTCGCGCACCGAGCGCGACATCGTGGTCCGCACCAGCCTGGCCCGGCTGGAACAACTCGACGTCGGCGACCAGGCCCTCTACTTCGGCCGGATCGACCGCCTCCCCGAACCGGGGGCCGGGCCGGCGGCCGGCTCCGACGGCCCGGCGCTGGGCGAGTCGTTCCACATCGGCCGCCTGGCAGTCTCGGGGCCGGACCACGAACCGCTCGTCGTCGACTGGCGCGCCCCGGTGGCCGAGCCCTTCTACCGGGCGACCGGTCTCGATCCCCAAGGGCTGGCACGGCGCCGGCATCTGGCGGTGCGTGGCCGGATCGTGCTCGGTCTGGAGGACGAGTACTTCGTCGACCCCGACGGGCACGCGCTGGCGCCGCCCGAGGCCGGTCAGCCGTCGGCCCGCGACGGTGGTGAACGCCTGCTCTCCGACGGGCTGGTCCTCGGTGGCCCGGGTGCGCTCCTCTCCGCCCTGGGCCAGGCCCGCACGGGCCACATGGGCGACATCATCGGCACCATCCAGCGCGAGCAGGACGAGATCATCCGCTCGCCACTCACCGGCGTGCTCGTGGTCCAGGGTGGTCCCGGAACGGGCAAGACGGCGGTGGCGCTGCACCGCGCCGCCTACCTCCTCTACACGCACCGCTTCCCACTCGAGCGCCAGGGCGTGCTGGTCGTCGGGCCGAACCCGCTGTTCCTGCGCTACATCGAGCAGGTCCTGCCGTCGCTGGGCGAGACCGGGGTGAGCCTCTCGACGGTGGCGGGCCTCGTGCCCGAGGTGCGCGTGCGCGGTGCCGACGACCCGGCCGTCGCCAAGCTGAAAGGCGACGCACGGATGGTCAAGGTGCTGGCACGGGCCGTGCGCACCCGCCAGCGCCCATTGCGGGACGACGCCGAGGTGCCGTTCGGGGCGGGTGTGCTGCGGCTGCGCGCCCAGACGACCGAGGACATCGTCGCGCACGCGCGCCGCAGGCCGGGCACGCACAACGCCCGCCGGCGCTTCGTGGAGACGCAGGTGCTGCGCGCGCTGGCCGACGAGTACCGGACGCGGTTGAGCCGGAGCGGTGTGTCCGCTTCGGAGGCGGCGACGGCCGACGAGCCTCCCACTCCCGAAGAGCAGCACGACCTGGCGCAGCGGCTGCGCCGGTTGCCCGAGGTGGCCGAGATCCTGGACCGGATGTGGCCGCGTCTCTCCCCGCACGAGTTCCTCCACGACCTCCTCGGCGCCCGTCCGCTGCTGGCCGCGGCCGGGAAGGGGATCCTCACTACGGCGGAGGTCCAGCGTCTCCACCGTCAGCGCAGCGCCGCGCTCCCCGCCGTGCAGTGGACCGTGGCCGACACGGCGCTCATCGACGAGTCCCGCACCCTTTTGGGCCCCCGTCGGGCCCCCCGGCCGGGACGGGCCAGGGCGCAGCGCAACGAGGAGGCGCTTGCGCAAGACGTCGGGTTCTGGCCCCAGGGTTTGTCGGCCTCACCGGCCCCGGCGGCCAGTCCGAGCACCGGCGGCGAAGAGGAGCTCCGCTCCTTCGGCCACATCGTGGTCGACGAGGTGCAGGATCTCTCCCCGATGCAGCTGCGCATGCTGGCACGGCGATCGCTCTCGGGCTCCATGACGGTCGTGGGCGACATTGCGCAGGCGACCGGCCCATGGGCGCCGGAGAGCTGGGACGACATCACACGCCACCTGAGCCCGCAGCGCCCGCCGCGCCTGGTGGAGCTCACCGTCAGCTACCGCACGCCGGCGGAGGTCGTGGCGCTGGCTGCACAGGTCCTCGCCGTCGCGGCACCTGGCATCGCGCCGCCTCGACCCGTCCGTCAGTCGGGCTCGACGCCGCGCCTCGTCCCGGTCAGGCGCGCCGGGTTGCCGAGCACGCTGGTCGAGCTCGCCCGCGCGGAGACGGCTGCCGTCGCACCCGGGAGGGTGGCCGTGCTGGGCCCGGCCGTGATGCTCCCCGAGCTGACGCGGGCGCTCGACGAGGCGGGCCTCGACCCCATCGATCCGCGCGATCCGTCGGGCGACGGCCTCGCGGCGGGCCTGGTCGTGCTGCCCGCCGACGAGACCAACGGTCTCGAGTTCGACTCGGTGATCGTCGTGGAGCCGTCGCTCGTCGCGGCGGTGGGCGACGACACCGGAGGCGAGGGCCCGCCGGTCGCCACGACACGGGGCTTGCGGACCCTCTACGTCGCCTTCACCAGGCCCACCAAACGGCTGACCGTCGTGCACGCGGAGCCGCTCCCGATCCACCTGCACTGACCAGGGCGTTCAGCGTCCCCACCAGGGGCGCGATCCCCTACCTGCTGGTTGGCGCTTCCGGCTCCCGGTCGACTAGAAATTGCGCTGTGACCCAGGCTGTCTCGGCGGAGGTCCCCGCGCCACAGGGAAAGATCGTCCACGACCGCCCACCCATGTTGGCGATCGGCGTCATGATCTGGTTGGGGTCCGAGCTGATGTTCTTCAGCGGGCTCTTCGCGGCGTTCTTCACCATCCGGGCCAACACCATCGGCCCCTGGCCGCCCGCCGGCACCGAGCTCGACGTGGTGCGGGCCGGTATCTTCACGCTCGTCCTGGTGTCGTCGAGCTTCACGATGCAGTACGCCGTCTACCAGGCTGAATGGCGACGACGACGCTCTGCTCGCCTCTGGGTCGTCGCCACCATCATCCTCGGGATGGCCTTCCTCGGGAACCAGGCGTTCGAATGGCTGTTCAGCCCCACCCGCTGGTACACGAACTCCTACGGCTCGCTCTTCTATATCATGTCCGGCCTGCACGGCCTCCACGTCTTCATCGGGCTGCTGGCCATGACCTTCTTCCTCGGTCGTATGCGCGGCGACATCGGCGGTGACCCCGGGGAGCTGTCAGCGATGCAGGGCATCTCGTACTACTGGCACTTTGTCGACATCGTCTGGGTCGGGCTCTACAGTTGCCTGTTCCTCCTCAAGTAGCCATGCGAGGCGTGCGCGCACCACGTAGGGGAACACTGCGCAGCCAGCTCCTGCTGCCGGCCGGCCTCCTCGCCGTCGCCACGCTGGCGTCCTTGGCGATGCTCTTCCCCGGCACCGAGGCAGGCGCCAGCGGCCACTCGGACACAGCGCAGTCGCCCCATATCCCCAACGTGCACGTCACGACTCGGTCTTGCGGCACGGTCAACGTCAAGGGCGTGACCGCGACGGTGCACAACGCGGGGAACCCGTTCAAGAGCAGCTCGCGGTTCTGCCTGAACGGCCACCTCATCTCGTACGGCAGCTCCTACATCACCTACGCCAACCCGCCGCAGTCGTTCATCGACGCCGGGCGTCTGCTGTTCGCGCAGACGTGCTCGAGCTGCCACGGCAACGAAGCCAACGGGGTCGGCCAGAACGGCCTGGCCGCGATCGGGCCGAACCTGCAGGGGGTCGGCGCCGCCACGATCGACTTCTGGGTCAGCTCGGGACGCATGCCGGCCGCCGACGTGAAGGCAGTCGAGGCCGAGCGGCGCCCGACCCGGCTCACACCCCTGCAGGCGCTGGAGCTCGCGGCATGGGTCAACTCGCTCGACCCCGCCGTGCCCGCCGTGCCCTACCCGCACCTCAAGGGGGCGGACCAGTCGGTGGGCGCCGACCTCTTCTCCCTCAATTGCGCGGCCTGCCACACGATCACCGGTGCCGGTGACGCGCTCGCCTCCGGCACCAACGCGCCGTCGCTGCAGGTCCGCTCCATCACCGCCCAGCAGGTGGCCGAGGCGATCCGCACCGGACCGGCCAATATGCCCCGTTTCTCGGGCAACCTGACCGACCAGCAGGTGGCCGACCTCGTCTCGTACGTCACCGGGCGCATCCAGCACCCGACCAACCCCGGCGGCTTCGGCCTCGGCGGCGTCGGTCCGGTGGCCGAGGGCTTCGTTGCGCTGCTCATCGGCGTGGGCGGGCTCGCCCTCATCTGCTTCTGGATCGGAGAGCGCTCGTGAGCAACGCGGACCACCAGCCCTCGCGCACCCGGGTGCCGATGCCGGTCGCCGCCCTGAGCGACCCGCACATGGGCGACGCCGCGAAGCATCCCGCCCGCGTCGAGAAGATCATCGCCGTCATCTTCGTCCTGGGCATCGTGTTCCTGGCCCTCTTCGGCGCCGCGTACTGGCAGAACTGGACCCCGTGGGAACTCGGCGGTGCCATCGGCGCCGGCCTGTTCTTTCTCGGCTTCGGGCTCACCGCCTGGGGCAAGTACCTGATGCCGCAGGGTCCCTTCGTCGAGGAGCGCCACCGGCTGGCCTCGACGACGGAAGAGCGCGACGCCATGTCCGCCGCGCTGGTGGAGCGCTCGGCCGTCGTGGTCAAGCGGCGCAAGATGCTGGGCGGCCTCTTCGCGCTGGGAGCCGGCATCTTTGGGATCGTCGCCGCCTTCCCGCTCATCCGCTCACTCGGGCCGTTGCCCGGTGACTCGTTCGAGGTCACCGACTGGCGCAACGGCACGGTGCTCGTCGACGCCAATGGCCGGCCGATCAACAAGGACACGCTGGTGGTCGGCGGCGTCATGACGGTGTACCCGCGGGCGACGGTCAACCCAGTCAACGGCTTCATCACGGAGAACGGGCAGGCCGTCGACCAGACGATCCTGATCAGGTTGTCCGATCAGCCCTTCACGACGGTACCTGGGCGCGAAAATTGGACCCCGGACGGGTACGTGGCCTACTCGAAGCTGTGCACCCACCTCGGGTGCCCGGTCGGCCTCTACGAGCAGGAGCTCGAGCTCCTGGTGTGCCCGTGCCACCAGTCGATGTTCAACGTCCGCAACGGCGCCGTGCCGCAGTTCGGCCCGGCCCCCCGGCCGCTGCCCCAGATGCAGCTCGGTTACAACGACCAGGGCCAGCTCATCTCCGTGGCGCCCTATGATCAGGCCGTCGGGCCCGGCTTCTGGGAGCGGACCACATGAGTGCCACTGCGGCCAAGACCAAGCGCAGCACCAAGGCGGCGATGGGCCCCTACGGCCAGGTCGGCAAGGTCGTCGGGGAGCTCGACGACCGCCTCGGGGTGGCCAAGGGCGGGCGCGTCTTCCTGGACAAGATATTCCCGGACCACTGGTCCTTCATGCTCGGTGAGATCTCGCTGTACTCGTTCGTGGTGCTGCTGGCCACCGGTGTCTTCCTGTCGCTCTTCTTCGTGCCGTCGACCGCGCAGTCCATCTACCACGGCAGCTACAAGCCGCTGGACGGCCAGTGGGTGTCGGACGCCTACAAGTCCACGGTGAGCATCTCCTTCGACGTGCGGGGCGGCTTGCTCGTCCGTCAGATGCACCACTGGGCGGCCGACATCTTCACCGCCTCGATCGTGGTGCACATGGGTCGCATCTTCCTCACCGGGGCGTTCCGCAAGCCGCGCGAGCTGAACTGGCTCATCGGCATCACCATGCTGATCCTTGCCATCTTCGAGGGATTCATCGGGTACTCGCTGCCCGACGACCTGATCTCGGGCACGGGTCTGCGCATCGGCTACTCCATCGCCGAGTCGATCCCGCTCGTCGGGAGCTACCTCGTGTCGTTCCTGTGGGGAGGGCGCTTCCCGGGCGACATCATCATTCCGCGCTTCTACATCATCCACGTCCTGATCATCCCGCTGGTGTTGATAGGGCTGCTCTCGGCACACCTCGGTCTGCTCGTCCGCCAGAAGCACACGCAGTTCGCGGGTGAGGGGCGCACCGAGGACAACGTGGTGGGTTCTCCGATGTTCCCGACCTTCATGGCCAAGACCACCGGCTTCCTCTTCATGGTGACGGCTGCCACAGCGCTGTTGGGGGCTTTCGCCCAGATCAACCCCATCTGGCAGTTCGGTTCCTACGACGCGTCGAAGATCTCTTACGCGGTGCAGCCGGACTGGTACATGGGCTGGCTGGACGGCGCGTTGCGCATCATGCCGTCGTGGGAGTTGACCGGATTCGGGCACACCGTGCCCCTCGAGGTCTTCCTGCCCGCCGTGGTCTTCCCGGGTCTGATCTTCACCATCTGCATGCTGTGGCCGGCCATCGAACGCCGGGTGACGGGTGACGACGAGCTGCACAACCTGCTGGACCGGCCACGGGACAGACCAAAGCGCACGGCCGCCGGCGTGGCCATGTTCGCCCTCCTGTTCACGCTGTTCGGCGCGAGCTCGACCGACGTCCTCGCCAACTTCTTCCACGTCTCGCTCAACGCGGTGCTCTGGTTCTTCCGGATCGCAGTCATCGTCATCCCGATCGTCGCGGGCCTCGTCGCCTACCAGCTGTGCCGCGAGATGCAGGGCGTGCACGGCATCGGCAAGCGCAAGCGGGCCGTGATCGTGGAGCGTTCGGCCGTGGGCGAGTACCGGACGGTCCCGACGCCCCTGCGCCCTGACGACGAGCGGGTCGAGATGGAGCCCGAGCCGGTCCCGGTGCGTATCGACATCGAGCCGTTGAGCAACGGTGGCACCCCGGAGCCCGTGAGCTCCCCCACCGGCGTGCGCCAGGTCACCCGCTGAGCCAGCGGCAGGGACGGGTCACCGCCCGCGACCTGTGGGTCGCAGCCGAATCGGTCCACGCAGTCACCTACTTCGCCCCCGGCTGCCGCGCCGCGTTGCGGGAGGCCGGGCTGCGCCGGTTCTGGTCCGGCTACTTTGCCGCCCGCGCCGCCCCGCTCGGGCGTGTCGGCCGCGGGCCGGTGACCGCCGCGTTCTACAACTTCCACCCGCGCATGGTGGCCGCCTCCGTCCCGGGGTGCTGGGACGTGGTGGCGCCCGAGACGCTGTGGCGCGTGCGCGCCATCGCGGCGGCAGAGGCGCTGAACGAGGTCTGCGGCGTCGAGGCCCGGTCGGCGCTCGTGGCCGCCCTGCCGTTGTTGCGGCGGGCCGTGGCGGGTTGCGACGCTGCCGGCCGCATGATGGCCGCCGCCAACAGGCCGCTGTGGCCGGTCATCGCGCCGGCCCTGGGCACGGGCGGGCTGGGTGAGTCCTGGCAGGCCTGCACGACCCTGCGCGAGCACCGCGGGGACGGGCACGTGGCCGCACTCCTGGCCAACGGGGTCGGCGGCGTCGAGGCCCACCTGCTCGCCGCCGGCACCAAAGGGGTGCCCGTCGAGGTGTTGCGGGACAACCGGGGCTGGAGCGAGGGGGAATGGGACGCGGCCACGGCGTCGCTGGCGGCCCGGGGCCTGCTCCACGCCGACGGGCGCGCCACCGACAGCGGGCGCACGCTGCACGGCCGGGTGGAGGACCTGACCGACCGGTTGGCCGAGGCCGCGTACGCCGGCCTGAGTGACGGTGCCCTCGAGGAGCTCCATGGTGCGCTCTCGGGGTGTGCCGCCGGTGTGGCCGCCTCGGGACTGGTGCCGTTCCCCAACCCGATGGGGCTGCCCCGCGTGCGGTGAGGCGTCGGGATGCACGTCCCGCCCGACATCCGGAACGTCCCGTCGTCCCGAATACCCGGCGCCATGCGTACCACCATTGAGTCCTACAAGCAGCGGGCAGGCCGTCTCAGCCTGGACGGCATCGACTTCGACGACTTCAAGGACCGCCCCTTGGCGCCCGAGTCACTCCGGTCGCTGCGCTACATGCACGACGTCGAGCACCACACGGTCTGCTACCTCCGCGATCTGCTGCTCACCCCGGCGCACCGCGACCCCGAGATCACCTCCTTCCTCGCCTGCTGGGTGTTCGAGGAGATGTGGCACGGCGAGGCCATCGGCCGGGTGCTCGAGGCGCACGGCGAAGAGGCAGGCGCTCCCCGCATCGCCACGCTTCGCCGCAGGCGCCGTCGCAAGGAGGCCTTTTCGACGTTCAGCACAATCGGCTCGGCCGCCTTCGCCGGCAGCGCCTTCACCGCACTGCACATGGCGTGGGGAGCGATCAACGAATGGACGACGCAGGCCGGCTACGCCCGGTTGTCGGACAAGTCGGACCACCCGACCCTGCGCGAGCTGCTCAAGCGCATCATGAAGCAAGAGGGTGGGCACATCGACTTCTACGCCTCGGAGGCGACCCGCCGGCTCTCGGAGAGCCCGAGAGCCCAGCGGCTCACCCGGTTCGCCCTCAAACACCTCTGGCGCCCGGTCGGCTCGGGGGTCATGCCCCGGGAGGAGGTGGGGTTCTTGGTGAATTACCTCTTCGACGGGGACGAGGGCCAGCAGTTCACCTCGCGCATCGACCGGCGGGTGGACCGGCTCCCGGGCCAGGCTCACCTCCATCTGCTCGGCACGGCGGTGTCGAGGTTCTCACGGCTCGAGGTGGCTGCGTAGGGTCGCGGGGCGTTGCGGAGCGGCGCATGCGCCGGCCTTCTGATCGCGCCATGGGGTGGTTGGCCCGGCTCTTGGTGCGCGTCTTCTTCCGCAGCATCGAGGTCGAGCACGGCGACAACCTGCCACCGACAGGTCCGGTGGTCCTCGTGGCGAACCACGTCAACGGACTGGTCGACGGGCTCCTCCTCATGGCGACGCTCACCCGGTACCCACGCTTCTTGGGCAAGTCGACGCTCTTCCGGATCCCACCGTTGTGGCCCTTCTTGAAGCTGGCCGGCGTCATCCCGGTGTACCGGGCCATCGATGGGGCCCAAGGAGACCACAACCTCTCCGCCTTCGCCGTCTCGCGGCAGATCCTGTCCCGCAATGGCGTCGTTGCGGTCTTCCCGGAGGGGATCAGCCACGACGAGGTGTCGTTGCAACCGCTCCGGACCGGCGCGGCGCGCATCGGGCTCGAGGCGGCCTTCGATGCAGGCGTCGAAGGCGTGGTGACGCTGGCCGTGGGTCTCGTCTACGACGCGAAGGCCCGGTTCCGGTCGCGGGCCCTCGTCCGCGTCGGTCAGCCCGCGCACGTCGCCCGCTGGGCCGAGACCTATGAGTTCGACAGCCGCGAGGCGGTGCGGCAGCTCACGTGCGATCTGGCCGCGCAGCTCGCCCATGTGAGCCCCTCGTACCCGTCGTGGGCCAAGGCCCACCTGCTGGCACGGATCGCCGAGATTGCGGTCCGCACGCCCGAGGAACGGCCGCCCCCGCCCGGCGCCATGGCGGATCAGGTGGCGCTCGCCGAGCGGCTGTCGTCGGCCGAGCACAACGGTGCGGCCATCCCGACCGTGGAGACCCTCCTGGAGGACTTCGCAACCTACGAGAGGGACCTCGAGCTCCTGGGACTCGACGACGCCCAGGTGGTGGCCGCGTACCCGCCGGCGCGACTGCGCAGGTCCCTCGTGTGGTCCTTGGGCAAGGTCGCGTGTGCCGTCCCCGTCGCAGCGGTCGGGGTGATCGTGCACGTGGTGCCGTTCCAGATCGTCAAGCGGCTGGCCAGGCGGCCGACCAACGAGGGGATCAAGGCGACCGTCAAGCTCTTGGGTTGCACCGTCTTGTTCTCGGTGGTCTATGTCGCCCTGGGTGTCACCGTCGGTCACTTCATCGGACCATGGGCCGGCTTGGCGGCAGCGGTCCTGGCTCCATTCAGCGGCTGGACCGCCGTGTGGCTGGCCGAGCGGGCCAAGCGGATCGGCGGCGTGGTCGAGGGGTACCGAACGGTCACGCGGCGTCGTGGCGGCGCCCTCGACGCAGTGCTCGCCGAGCGCAGGAGGGTCGTCGACGGCGTGCGGGCGGTCGCCGGCGCGCCATGAGGCGGGAACTGGTCAGGTACGGGCCCCACCACGCCCAGGTGGCCGAAATCTGGCGCCCCCCGGGGGTGGTGTCGGTCTGCCCGGCAGTCGTCCTCATCCACGGCGGCTTCTGGCGGCAGCCCTACACCAAACGGCTCATGCACCGCATGGCCCGGGCGATCGCCGCGTACGGATGGGTGGCCTACAACATCGAGTACCGCCGTGTCGGCCGCCTCGGCGGCGGCGGCTGGCCCGAGACATTCGACGACGTCGTGGGCGCCCTCGACGCGCTGGCCGGAGTGGAGGGGATCGATCGGCGGCGCATCGTCACCTGCGGCCACTCGGCGGGCGGCCACCTCGCCCTGTGGTCGGCCTCGACGCGGTCGAGCGGTACCGGGCCGCGGGCCCGATCGGGAGGGGTGCGTGTCCACACGGCGATCTCCCTCGCCGGCGTGGTCGACCTTGCCGCAGCGGCCCGCCGCCGGATCGGGGGAGATGCCGTGGTGGACCTGATGGGCGGGGCCCCGGACGAGGTCCCCGATCGCTACGCGCTCGGCTCTCCCGCCCAACTCGTGCCGTCCGACACCCGACAACTCCTCCTGCACGGCCTCGACGACACGACGGTGCCGCACACTCTCAGCAGGGACTACGTCGACCTCGTGCGCGGCCGGGGCGGCGATGCCCGCTACCTGCCCCTCCCAGGGGTCACGCACATGGAGATGATCGACCCGGGCGGTGCCGCCTTTCCCGCGGTGCTGGCCTGCCTCGACCAGGTCGCCACTCCGTGATCTCCCGCCGGCGCCTCACGCGGGCCGCCGGGGCGGCGGCCAGCCCGCCACCAGCCCGAGCTCCTTGCACAGCGGACGCGACGAGACCATCTGCCCGGCGTAGCGGCCGGCCCCGGAGTCGTCCCCGAGCCAGGCGGCCACCTCGCCGGCCACCTCCGGCGGTGCCGGCACGTGGCCCGCGCCCACGAGCACCTTGTCCATGCCGGACGCCCGCATCGACTCGGTGAGGGTGAGACCCGGGGCGATGGAGAAGGCCCAGATGCCCCGCGCCGCGAACTCCACGTGGCACATGTCGGTCACGCGGTGGAAGGCCGCTTTGGCGGCGGCGTAGGCCACGCCCCAGCCACCGGCACCGGCGGGCGCAGGTGGCGTGGTGAAGGCGGCCTCCGAGAGCATGTTGACGAGGCGGCCCCGCCCACGTTCGAGCATGCCGGGCACGACGAGCTGCGTCAGGAGCAAAGGATGGAGGTAGTCGCCGACCAGACAGCGCTCGGCCAACTCGAGGGGCAGGTCCAGGATCCGGTCCATCGTGCCCGGCCCCTGGTAGATGGCGTTGTTGACCAGCACGTCGACCCGGCCCATGGCGGCCAGGGTCACCTCCGCCGCCCGCTCGACCGAGGCGCGGTCCATGAGGTCCATCGGCACCGGGAGGCAGGTGCGCCCGAGAGCCTCGATCAGCGCCGCCGTGGCGTCGAGGCTCCCCGCAATGGGCAGGGGCTCGTCGCGCGCCAGCACGCTCGAAGAGTGGGCACGGCCGTCGCCCTCGTGCACCGTGCGCGCGGTGATGGCGACGTCGAAGCCGCGCCGGGCCAGGGCCACCGCAGCGCAGCGGCCGATGCCGCGGCTCGCGCCCGTGACGAGTGCCACCCTGCTGGCCTCAGCCAACGCGCACCTACATCATCCCGGCGATCTGATGCCCACCGTCGACGTGGAGCAGCTGGCCGTTGACGTAGGCGGAGGCGTCGCTGCACAGGAAGACCACCACCCGCGCGATGTCGTCGGGGGTCCCGAGGCGGCGCATCGGGTTGGCCTCGGCCAGGCGAAGCTGGACGTCGGTGGGCACGTTGGCCACCGCGGTCTCGGTGAGGATGAAGCCCGGAGCGATCGCGTTGGCCCTGATCCCGTCCCGGCCGTAACGGACGGCAAGGTGGCGTGTGAGCTGGTTGAGGGCCGCCTTGGACACGCCGTAGGCCACGCGGGTCGACTCGCCGATCGTGCTCGTCCCCGATGAGATGGTGACGATGGAGCCGCCGCCGCGCGCCGCCATCACCGGGATGACGTGACGGGCCAGGAGCAGGGCGCCCCGGGTGATCGTCTGGAGCACCCGCTCCCAGACCCCGAGGTCCACCCCGACGGCATCCGTGTCGAGGCGGGGGTGGCTCCAGGCAGCGTTGTGGTCGACGGCGTCGACGCCGCCGAACTCGGCCACGGCGCGTTCGACGAACGAGGCCACAGACTCTTCGCTGCGCACGTCACAGCGGAGACCGACGGCGTGACCCCCCGCCACGGCGACCTGCCGGGCAACCGCCTCCGCTGCCTCCTCCGCCACGTCGCCGACCACCACCGCGGCGCCCTCGCCACTCAGTCGGAGGGCGGTGGCGCGACCGATCGGGGAGGCCCCCCCGCTCAAGAGCACCACCTTGCCGTCGAGCTGTCCCACCTCAGTGGCTGCGACCCGAGCCGGGTCCGCCGCGGTGCTCGAACGTCATCGGGACATCGTAGGAGCGACGGGGGAGGCCCACCACCTGGGTTTCTTCCCGGCCGGCGGCTCTCCCCGATTGGGACGACGGTCAGGGGGCATGGCAGCATCTTCGCGTGAGAGTCCATCGCACCTTCGCCTTCGTGGACGTGTCCGGGTTCACCGCGCTGACGGAGCTCCAAGGGGACGAGCGCGCCGTCGACGTGTTGACCGCCTTCCGCACCCTGCTGCGTGACATCTGCGCACGCCGCGGGGTCCGGATCGCCAAGTGGCTCGGTGACGGCGTCATGCTCGTGTGCGTCACCACCCGCCCGCTGCTCGAGACCATCCTCGAGCTGCACTACGTGGTGGGCGAGGTCTCGGGCCCCGTCGCGACCGTCTCCATCCGCTCGGGCGTCACGGCAGGCGAGGTCATCCTGATGGAAGGGGACGACTACGTCGGCCACTGCGTCAACGTGGCCGCACGGCTGTGCGACCAGGCGGAGGCGGGTGAGGCCCTGGCGGCGCCGGCGGTGGTCGGGCACCTGCCCGGCTGGGGCTTCACGGCGGCGGAGGCCCACGTCACGTTGAAGGGGGTCGAGAAGCCGGTGCCGGCGTCGAGCATCAAGATGGCCCAGGGCGGCTCCGACGCCTCCCGCGACCCGATCTGTGGGCTGCCGCTCACCAACGACACCGCCGAGGAGATCGCGCACGACGTACGGGGCTCGGTCGTGCTCTTCTGCTCCCCCGGCTGCGTCGACACCTGGCGTCGACGGCCGGCGCGGACGAGCCCGAGCTGACACAGCCGTCCGAGTCTTCCGCTGGCGGGCGGACACCCCCGGTTGGCCTGCGGCCGTCTAATGCAGCCTGCGCAAGCGTGGGACCGCGCCTGCCCGTTTGCCCGAAATTGGCGCTCAACGATCGTTCGAAACGTGCCGATACTGGTTGCGCCGACAGAAGGGGAGTTTCGAACCTGGCATGCCTTCCCCAGTGCAGACCATGTCTTCCAACTTGGCGAACTTCTGGCGGAGTTACGTCCACATAGGCGTCCTGACTTACAGCATGGGGGCTCTGGCCGTCGTGGTGTACGCGCTGACGACGCCCGGCCCGCACCGGCAGGCAATCGTGATCCTCGGTTTCGCCAGCCTCGCCGCGTCCATCGGCCCGTTCCGATGGGCCGGGCTGCGTCTGGTGTCGACACGGTGGTCCAAGGTCTTCTTCACGTCGTGGGCCGCGTCCACATTCGTCTTCATCGCCATGGGCGCCGTGCTCGACGGTGGCGTGCGCAGCCCCATCTCCTACTTCTTGGTGTTGCCGATGCTCTTCGCCGGTCTGGCCTACTCGGCGGGGACGGTCTCACTGCTGGCCGCGTTCGGGGTGCTGACGACGCTGGTCGTCGGGATCCTCACGCCTCATCGCAGCTGGTCCGCGGCGGCGTTCCTGGCTGTGGCGATGGTCATCGCCGGCGTGATCACGGCGGCGGCCGCGCTGACCCGCGATCGCCTGATGGGCAAGCTCATGGAGGCAGCCAGTAAGGACGCCCTGACGGGATGCCTGAGTCGCGGTGCCTTCCAGGAGCTGCTCGAACACGAGGCGAGGCGAGCCCGGCTGCACCATTCGAGCTTCAGCCTCGTCGTGGCTGACGTCGACAACCTCAAGGCGATCAACGACTCCAGCGGTCATCATTCGGGGGATCGAGCACTCCGTCTGCTGGCCGGCGTCTTGTGCGCGGCGGCCCGGGAGACCGATGTGGTGGGACGTCTGGGCGGGGACGAATTCGCCATGTTGCTGCCCGACACCGACCAGGGTGCGGCGCTCGTCGCGGCCACCCGGCTCAACGAGGCCCTGCAGGCGGTGACCGGCTCGGACTCGGTCACGGCCAGCCTGGGGGTGAGCACCTGGTTGGGGGCGAACGACGGGCCCGACGCACTGCTCCGCCGCGCCGACGAGGCGCTCTACGTGGCCAAGCGCGCCGGCGGCAACCGCGCCGCCATATGGGAGCCGTCGCTGCCGGAGACCCAGACGGGCCTGCAGCGGCCCGGCCGTCGCCCGCGCCGCCACGCCACCGCGCGCCGGAACTGACGCCACCGAGCGGCGGGTGGCGGGCCCGCCGGAGTCTCGCTCAGACGAACGTCTGGCCCTGGGGCGAGACGAGCACGATGCGGACCCGACCGCCGGTGGGCTCCTCCCACACGCGGAGCTCAATGAACGCACCCTCGTGCCATTCGAATCGCCCCGGGGCGTCGCGCGCGAAGGCCGCGCCGAGTGCCGCCAGGATGGCGGTGTCGACGGCACGGGGCAGGGCGTCGAGCACGGCCCGGGCCTCGACGGCCTCTTCCGCGGTGAAGCCGTCGAGGATGTTCGCCCGCTCGACGGCTTGACGCACCGAGGCGGCTCCCGAGACGGCCTCTTGGCCATTGCGGTAGGCACCGAGGTCCTCACGAGCGAGCAGCTGGTTGATCTTCGTCTCCATCATCAGCCCGACCATGGACCGACCTTACCCAATGGGCATGTGACGTGCCCGTGCGGCCGGTCCGAGCCGGCGGACATTTCCGCTCGCGCAATCGCAGGTGCCACACTGCATGGATGGGCCGGCACTATCGGGTCGAAGCCAGCTGACGCCATGCTCGCCCCGCCCCGCATCGAGTTCGCCGTGCGGAACGGGACCCACCTCGCCTACCAGGTCGAGGGGCAGGGACCGCCCGACATCGTCTTCGTGGGTGGCTCCATGGCGACCACCCTCGGCTGGGACGATCCCATCACGGCGAAGGGCTTCCGGCGGCTGGCCAGCTTCTCACGGCTGGTCACCTACGACCAGCGGGGGACGGGGTTCTCGGACCGCTTCGATCCGTCGGCCGCGCCGACGCTGGACGACCTGGTGGACGACCTGGCGATGGTGATCGAGGCGGCGGGTGTCAGGGATCCCATCCTCTTCGGCACCCACAACGGCGGCGCCGTCGCGGCGGTGTACGCCACCGCGTACCCGGTGCGGCAGTTGGTCCTGTGCAATACGTGGGCCCGCCTCCGGGCGGCCGACGACTTCCCCATCGGCTTCAGCGACCGGGTGCTCGACCACCTCGAGCAGCGCTACCAGACCGAGTGGGGCAAGGGGCGGATCTACAACCAGTTCGCCCCCCGCCGGGGCGACGAGCCGACCGGGCAGGCGGAGCTCGCCTCGACGAGCCAGAACCAGCTCGTGGCCATCTTCCGGATCAACCGGTCCTACGACATCCGTCACCTGCTCGAGACCATCGGTGTGCCCACTCTCGTGATCCACCTCGAGGACAACGCCAACGTCCCGCCCGCCCACGGGGTGTTCATCGCGAACCAAATCCCCGGGGCGCGCCTCGTCCTCGTCCCCGGCTCGGACCATGTCTTCCTGCGCAACTACGCGACGCCGGTCATCGACGAGGTGGAGCGGTTCGTCACCGGCCGGCTCACCGCGTTCTCCGACCGCATGGTGACGACGATGTTGTTCACCGACATCGTGGACTCCACTCCCTTGGCCGCCGAGCTCGGCGACGAGGAGTGGAGCACGCTGATCGACGAGCACAACGTCCGCGTGCGCCGACAGGTCGTCGCGCAGGGGGGGCACGCACTCAAGAGCACCGGCGACGGGTTCCTGGCTGCGTTCGACGAGACCCCGCCGGCCATCCGCTGCGCACTGGCGTCGATGGCGGCCGTCGAGGACCTCGGCCTGTCCCTGCGCGCCGGCGTGCACGTCGGCGAGGTCGCCCGCATGGACAGGAGCGATCTGTCCGGTCTGGCCGTCCACTTCGCCCAGCGGCTGTGCGCCAGGGCTCGCGGCGGGCAGGTGCTGGTGTCGGCGGCCGTTCGGGACGCTTGCACCGGGTCGGGGATCGCGTTCGAGGACCAGGGGAAGGCGCAGCTCAAGGGGATCCCCGGCGAGTGGGAGGTCTTCGAGGCCCGCCCGTAGCGGCCCGGTGGCGGCGGCCCGGTCTTGACATGTGACTAAAAGGTCACATATGATGCAGAGGTGGACGAGGTGTTCAAGGCCCTGGCCGATCCCACCAGGCGCAGCTTGCTCGACGAGCTGTTCCGGGATGACGGGCAAACCCTGAGCATGTTGGAGGAGAGGTTCTCCATGTCCCGCTTCGGCGTCATGAAGCACCTCAAGCAACTCGAAGGGGCCGGACTGGTGGTGACGAGGCGGCGGGGGCGCGAGAAGCTCCACTTCCTCAACCCCGTGCCGATCCGGCTCATCCACGACCGCTGGGTCAGCAAGTACTCGGAGCCCTGGGTGGCAGGGCTGAGCGAGATCAAAGAGAGACTGGAGAAGAAGATGGAAAAGGTGTACGAGATCTTCATCAAGACGACCCCCGAGCGCCTGTGGGACGCGATCATCGATCCCGAGACCCGGGCCAAGTACAACTTCGGTGCGGCGGTGAACTCCGACTGGAAGGTGGGTTCGCCGATCAGCGTCGACGTCGCCAAGCACGATGTGCACCTGGGCGAGGGCGAGGTGCTCGAGTTCGATCCGCCCCGGCGGCTCGTCCACACCATGGAGTGCCTCTGGGACGACGACGTCCGGGCGGAGGGGTCGACGCGGGTGACGTGGGAGATCCGCCAGGTGGGTGACTCGTGCCACCTGACCCTCACCCACGACGAGATGAGCGAGGGTGCCAACAGCCAGATCTTCGGCGGCTGGCCGATGATCCTCTCGGGTCTCAAGACGTGGCTCGAGTCGGGCGAGCTGCTCACGACTCCCGGCTCGCTCATGTACGCCTGACGGCGCCACCGCTGTCTCCAAGCACCGGAGCTCGGCTGCGCCGCGGGCGCAACGAAGCGAAAGGGAGAATGATGCAGGCGCACCAGACGAACGTCGTGGATGTCGGAGGAGTCGCCGTACCGGTCTCGGACCAGGATCAGGCCCTCCGGTTCTACGTCGACACATTGGGGTTCGAGGTTCGGCTCGACGTGCCGACGAGGGACGGCGGACGTTGGTTGCAGGTCGTGGCCCCCGGAGGCAGGGTGCCGATCGCCCTCGTGCCCGTCAAGGGCGCGATCCGCGTGGGCATGGACACCGGGATCACGTTGGCGACGTCGGATGCGAGAGCCGACCACGCCACACTGGTCGGCAGCGGTGTCGACGCTGACGAGCTGCTGCTCTGGCCGGGCGTCCCCATCATGTTCGCGTTCCGCGACCTCGATGGGAATCAGCTGAAGATCATGGAGGCCCCGGAATGAGGTTGGACAAGCGGTTCGACGCACGGATCGAGAAGGAACCCGGCAAGGGAGGCTGGGCGTACGTGGTGCTTCCCGACTCCGTTGCTTTCTTCGGCACCCGTGGACTCGTCAAGGTCAGGGGGGCCGTCGACGGCCGGCCGTTCCGCAGCTCCTTCATGGCGATGGGTGACGGCACCCACAAGCTCCCCATCAAGGCGGAGCTCCGGAAGCAGATCGCGAAGGACGTCGGAGACGAGGTGACAGTCGTGCTGCGAGAGCGCCTGGAGCCCTGAACGGGCGATCCTCGGCTCAGGACGGGTCCCGCGCGGAGTCCCCGGCCACGATTCGTTCCTGTGCGGGGGGCCGCCGCTTCTGGACGGCGCTCGCCACCCCGAAGTGCAGGGTCTCGATGGCCGACAGGGCCAGGGTGAGGACACCGAAGCCGGCGCCCAGCAGGCAGACGCCCGCCCAGCCGTGGGTTCCGTAGAGCGCGCCGGCGGCGAGGGAGCCCAGGGCACCGCCCAGGAAGTAACAGACCATGTACGCGCTGTTGATCCGACTCCGGGCGTCCGGACGCAGCGCGTAGATAACCGCCTGATTGGTGATCTGCATGCCCTGTGTGCCCATGTCGAGCACCACGATGCCCACGATGAGCGCGGCCAGCGAGGTGCGGCCGTCCCACAGCAGGGCGAAGGAACCGGCCAGGAGCACTCCGGTGCCGATGGTCGTCGCCGTCACCCGGGCGGAGTCGGCCAGCTTGCCGGCGAGGTTGGCGGCGACGATGCCTCCGGCACCGACGAGCCCGAAGAGCCCGATCACCGCGTTGGAGTAGTGGTAGGGGTTTCCCGAGAGAAGGAAGGCGATGGTGGTCCACAGCACGCTGAAGGCGGCGAAGGCGCAGGCCCCGTGCCAGGCTCTCCTCCGTAACACGGGCTCCTGGGCGAGGAGGCGGAGCGACGAGCCGACCAGCTCGGCGTAGCTCCGGTGCGGGCGCGGCCGCTCGGCCGGCAGCGCCCGCCACAGGACGACCGCGAAGCCCAGCATCAGCGCGGCCGACAGCCAGTAGATGGCCCGCCATCCAGCCGCCTGGGCGACCAGCCCCGACACCGTGCGGGCGAGGAGGATGCCGAGCAGCAGCCCCGTCATGATGCGGGCCACCACCCGACCCCGGCGTTCCTCGGGCGCCAGGTCCGCGGCGAAGGGGATCATGATCTGCCCGGCCACCGAAGCACCGCCCACGGCGACCGAGGCCACGGCGAAGAACCAGAGGTCGGGAGCGAGCGCACAGGCCACGAGGGCGGCGGCGGCCACACAGAACATCCGGGTCACCAGTGCCCGGCGCGGATGGAGGTCGCCGAGGGGGACGACCAGCAGCAGGCCGGCCGCGTAACCGATCTGGGTGGCGGTGATGATCGAGGACGTGGCGCCCGGTCCGCTGTGAAAGGTGCGCGCCACCTGGTGCAGGACGGGCTGCGCGTAATACAGGTTGGCGACGACCGCGCCGGTGGCCACCGCGATGAGGACCACGAGGCCCCGTGACAGCCCGGTCGGCTCGCCGCTCCCGGTGTTCGTGCTCGCCCCGGCCACCGAATCAGGGTACCGGGCGCCCTCCGGCCTGGCTCGGCCCCGGGGGCGGGGGCGACGGGGAGTGGGTCAGGTTCAGACGGTACCGCCGCGCCGGCTCTCGGCCGTGACGCCCGTGAGCGCGGTCAGGATCAGGGGCACGCCGATGAAGGCGAGCCAGACGCCGAAGACCATGGCCAGCACCGTCGTGAAGGCGCCCATGCCGAGCACGAAGGGCCAGATGGAGGAGCCGGGGAACGCGTCGACGGTCCCGGCGCCGTCGGCCATCTCCGCGTCCTCGCGATCCGACGGGCGGTCACCCACTGCGGGGACCTTGCCCCAGAAGAAGTACTTGTGGCCGTGGAAGCGCCGGTACCAGAAGAAGTAGTACAGGCCGGGCAGGAAGCCGAGCAACGTGACGCCCAGCAGCATCATGCCGCCGCCGTCCTCGTAGCTCCAGAACCAGTAGACGAGGCCGACGAGCCCGAAGAAGGCCCCGAGGAAGATCAAGAGGATCGCCGAGACCTTCATACAGTCGTCGTGACCTTTCCGTTGGCGTGGGGCTGCTTGCCGTGGTGCACCGTCAACGCGTCGGGGTGGTTGTAGTCCCAGGTCGGGCGTTCCGAGCGGATGGGCGGCAAGTGCGTGTAGTTGTGGTGCGGCGGCGGCGACGTCGTGAACCACTCCAGCGTGTGGGCATCCCAGGGGTTGTCCCCGGCCGGGATCGGGTTCCGCCACGACACGACGAAGTTCACCAGCAAGAAGGCGAACGAGGCGGCGATGATGAAGGCGCCGACGGTCGAGACGATGTTGTAGCTCTGCCACCCGAGGTTGGACGGGTAGCTGGCCACCCGCCGGGGCATGCCGAGCAGGCCGACCACGTACTGGGGCATGAAGGTGATCCAGAAGCCGATGAACATCAGCCAGAAGTGCCACTTGCCCAGGCTCTCGCGCAGCATGCGGCCGAACATCTTGGGATACCAGTAGTAGACGCCGGCGAACCCGGCGAACACGGCCGTCCCGAAGAGGACCTGGTGGAAGTGGGCCACCACGAAGTAGGTGTCGTGGGTGGCGAAGTCGATGGGGGGCGAAGCCAGCATGATCCCGGTCACGCCACCCATCAGGAAGGCGAAGAGGAAGCCGATGGAGAAGAGCATGGGCGTGGTGAACGTGAGCTGCCCGTGCCACATGGTCCCGATCCAGTTGAAGAACTTGATGCCCGTCGGCACGGCGATCAACAGGCTCAAGAAGGAGAAGAAGGGCAGCAGCACGGCGCCCGTGGTGAACATGTGGTGCGCCCACACGCCCGTGGACAGCGCCGCGATGGCCATGGTGGCGAAGACCATGCCCTTGTAGCCGAAGACCGGGCGGCGCGAGAAGACGGGCAGGATCTCGGTCACGATGCCGAAGAACGGCAGGGCGAGGATGTAGACCTCGGGATGGCCGAAGAACCAGAACAGGTTCTGCCACAACAGCGGTGAGCCGCACGACACCATGGCGTGGCCGTTGGCCAGATGGCATCCGGTGGCGGTGTAGATGTGGGTGCCGAAGTGGCGGTCGCAGAACAGCATCACCACCGCTGCGGTGAGGACCGGGAAGGCGATCAGGATGAGGATCCCGGTCACCAACATGTTCCAGGTGAAGATGGGCATGCGGAACATGGTCATCCCGGGGGCGCGCAGGTAGAAGATGGTGCCGCACAGGTTGACGCCGGTGAAGATGGCGGAGAACCCCGTGAGCGCGATCCCCATCAACCACAGGTCGGGTCCCGCTCCGGGTGAACTGGTGACACTCGAGAGCGGGGCGTAGGCGACCCACCCGAACTGCGCGGCGCCACCGGCGACCAGGAAGCCCATCATCATGGTGATGGAGCCGGTGAGGTACAGCCAGTAGCTCAGCGCGTTGAGACGGGGGAACGCCATGTCGGGCGCGCCGACCTGCAGCGGCACGATGTAGTTGGCCAGGCCGCCGAAGGCGAAGGGTCCCGCGAACAGGTACAGCATGAGGCTGCCGTGCATCGTGAACAGCGCGTTGAACTGCGAGAAGCTGAGCAGCGACGAGTGCGGCGAGGACAGCTGCAGCCGCATGAAGAGCGCCATGATCCCCGAGATGTAGAAGATCACGATGGCCGTGATCATGTAGCTCAGCCCGATGACCTTGTGGTCGGTGGACGTCAGCCACTTGAGGATGCCGGTGGGGCCGTGGTCCTCGTGGCCGCCGTGGGGCTCGTGGCCGTCGCCGGGAACCCGGGGCGGGAGGTGGAGCTCCGTCGGCTCGTGTGTGCCCGGTGGGGCGATGACGTCAGTCACCGGAGAGCGCACCTCCTGAGTTTCCTGTGTTCCCGCTGCCCGAGTTCCCCGAGTTGCCCGAATTGCCAGAGTAGCTGGGCACGGTCCCGTTGATGTTGGCGTGCAGGTCGGCTGGGAGCTGCCCGATGGAGCTGGGGTGCGTCCGCTGGTAGGCGCCGGTCACCCGCAGCCACGTCTGGTAGGCGGACGGGGACACGGAACGGACGTTGAAGAACATCAAGGAGTGGTAGAGGCCGCAGAGCTGGGTGCACTGGCCCCGGTAGACGCCGTCGTGCAGGACGTTGAAGTCGAACTGCGTGTAGTAGCCGGGGCTGGCGTACCGGCTGAAGTTGAACTCGGGCACGTAGAAGCCGTGCAGCACGTCGTAGGAGCGCAGCGTGATGCGCACGGTCTGGCCGGTCGGGACCATCATGGTCGGCGCGTCGGTGGTCTGGCCGATGACCTTGACCCCGTTGGGGTAGGAGAACTCCCATCCCCACTGGAAGGCGTAGACGTCGATCTTGGCGGGCGGGTTCGGCTCCACCGCGGTGACCTTGTTCTCCACCACCACGGTGGCCACGAACAGCCCGATCACGATCAGGATCGGGACCACCGTGTAGCTGATCTCGGTCAGCGTGTGGTACTGGGTCTGGCGCGGCATCTCGTCGGACCGCCGCCGGTAGCGGAAGATGACCCAGAGGATGAGTATGAGGACGAACCCGCCGACGATGATCCCGGCGAGGAAGAAGCCCTGCCACAGGTGGAAGGTGGAGCGAGCCTGGGAGGTGGCGCCCTTATAGGCGCCGAAGGTCGGGAGCTGGCATCCCGTGAGGAGGAGGGCACCGAGAGCCACCGCGGCCGCGGCCTGCCGGCGTGGCCTTTTGCGCCTGGGACCTGGGGTTTCGGGGAGATCGAGAGGGGGGCTGGTCAACGACGAGTCCACGACGCTGACACTATCGAACCCCGCAAAAAAACTGGAATTGGCAGCACAGCGGCGTGCGCTCCCGGCGTCAGTGCGGGTGCGGCGGCGCCACGGACTCGTTGGAGGCCCAGGTGAAGACGCCCCGGGCCATGGTGGAGGTGGCGCGGCCGGCGCGGGCGGCGAAGACCTGCTGGCGCGCGCGTTGAACACCCTCGTCCCCGGGGTCGGCCAGCCAGGCGTGCTCGGCCAGATGGCCCGCGATGCGCAGCGCCCGCTCGGCCGCCTCGGACTCGGACTCGGGCGCGCCCGTCGCCTCGCTCAGCAGCTCGAGGGCGCGGTCGGCCAGGACAGCGGGCCCGCCGGCCAGCGCGGCCAACTCGGCCGCCAAAGCCCGTTCGCCGGCCGGCTTCAGCGTGGCGGGGTTGCCGTCCCACCACCCGCCGTACTGGCGCCACACCGTGTGGACGATGAACTCGGGCTCGTCGTAGACCGGTCGCAGATAGGGCCGCGCCTCGAGCTCGGCCGGAGGGCGCACGGTGTGGATGGCCTCGTCCAGGCGGCCGCCGGCGTTCATGACGGCCAGCGTCTGGTCGACGAGGGAGTCGAGCAGGTCCGCCGTGTCGGTCAGAGCCTGGCGGACCCGGTCGGCTCCCATGACGGGGAACCCGTGCCCGGGCAGGAGGAACTCGGCGTCGAGCTGGAGCATGCGGCGGAGCGCGGCGGCCCACTCCCTCGGGTAGCGCTGCACCTTCTGCGGGTTGCCGGCATTTGGCGAGGCCCAGATGAACAGGTCGCCGCAGCAGAGCACCCGCGTCTGCGCCTGCCACGTGACGGTGTGATCGTCGGTCTCACCCTTCTCGTGACGGAGCGCGAACTCGACGCCGCCGACCGAGACGTCGAGGGTGTCGTGGTAGGTCCGGTCGGGATACCGGTAGTCGGTGGGCCAGTTCAGGTCGGTGAACCCGAACTGGCGGCGGTTGATGATGGTGTTGTACCCGGCGGTGAAGATGTAGCGGTCGAAGCGGGCCGGCAGGGCGTGGTGGGCGATGACCTCGGGTGCGGCCCAGCCCTGCGCCGCCGCCTCCGCCTCCCATACCGGCACACCGAAGACGTGGTCGATGTGCCCGTGGGAGTAGACGGCGGTGTTGAGGCGGGCGGGGCTCCAGGTGCGGATGTCGTCGTGGACGACCTTGGCCAAGGGCGCGCTGCCGGTGTCGACGAGGACGAGTCCGTCCTCGGTGGAGAACGCGGAGACGTTGGCGAACGAGGGGCAGAAGCCGACGCCGTCGGTGATCTCGACGAAGCCGCCCATGTGGTCGACGGGGTGGAAGGTGGAGGTCGAGATCTCGCCGTTCCAGAGGCGGTCGGCGACGGACAGGACGTCAGATGGCAATGGGCCCCCTAGAGCGGATGCAATCGCCCGTTTCGACGACGCCGGCGGTCGCAGCCTAGGACGCGACGCCAGCGGCCGCCGCCTGGCTCAGGCGCCGGGTGACTTCTCCTGGGCCGGTGGGGCGGGGGTGTCGGCCGCCGCGGCAGTGCCGTTCTGGGCGGCGCCCTCCGCCTTCCCCTCCTCGAGTCCCTTCTCGAACTGGTTCTTGGCGGAGCCGAGGTTGCGGGCGAGCTTGGGGATGGCCGCGCCGCCGAAGAGGAGCACGACGAGGACGATGGCCACGATGAGCAGGTCGGGACCGAAAATGTCTGCCAGCATGAGGTTCTCCTTCACCCGGGTCCACGTGGCGGTGAACGGGAACCCAGGAAACCCAGGTTAGACCCATTCCCGTGCCACATATCCGCACGCCGCGGCGTGCCGGGGTATTCGGAGTCAGCCGGCCAGGAGGATGCCCATGACCAGCGCAGCCACGCTGGCCAGGCCACCGACTGAGCCCCATAGGGCGAGCTGGGCCTTCCCGGTGGCCCGCTGGTGCAGGTAGACGGCGACGCCGGCCACGATCACGACGACGATCTTGGCCATCAGCACCGCCTTCCACGCCGAGCCCTGGGAGGAGTAGTGGACAGCGGTGACGTTCCAGATCCCGGTCACGAGCAGGAGGAAGTAGGCCGGCCAGGCCATGCGGGCGAAGGCCCGGGCCAGCACCTTGGGCGCGTCGCCGCCGAGCTCGCGGGAGGGGCCCACCAGGCCCGTCATCACGATCTGCCCGCCGACCCACACCGTGGCGCCCAGGACGTGGAGGGTGAGCCGGACGGTGTCGAGCGCCGGAGCGAGCACTTCGCTATTTGCCCTGCCAGTTCGGGGCGCGCTTCTCGGCGAAGGCGACGGGCCCCTCCATCGCGTCGGCCGACGAGAAGACGACGCGCACGGCCTCCGCGTTGATCGCCCATCCCTCCGACTCGGGCACCTCGGCGGCGCGCTTCATCACGTCCTTCGAGTAGCGCACGGCCAGCGGCGCGTTGGCCGCGATCCGCTCCGCGAGCGCGACGGTCTCGGCGAGCAGCACGTCGGCGGCCACCACCTTGTTGACGAGGCCCAGGGCGTAGGCCCGCTCCGCGTCGATGGGATCGCCGGTCATGGCCAGCTCGAGCGCGACCGCCATCGGCAGCCGCTTGGGCATCCGGATCAGGCCGCCGGCGCCGGCGATCAGCCCTCGCTTGGCTTCGGGTATGCCGAAGGTGGCGTGCTCGGCCGCGACGACGAGGTCGCACGAGAGCATGATCTCGAAGCCCCCGGCCAGCGCCGAGCCGTTGACGGCAGCGATGGTCGGCTTGGGGAAGTCGCGCTGGGTCAGCCCGCCGAAGCCGCCGCTCGCCCCCATGATGTCCCCGCCCTCGCCGCTGCTGAAGGCCTTGAGGTCCATGCCGGCGCTGAACGCCTTGTCGCCACTGCCGGTGACGACGACGACCCAGCAGCCGGGGTCCTCGGTCAGCTCGTCCATGGCGGCGGACATCGCCTTGCTCACCGCGCCGTTGATGGCGTTGCGCGCCTCGGGACGGTTGATGGTCAGGATCTCCACGTTCCCGCGGCGTTCCCGCAGCACTTCGTCTGCCATGGTGCTCCCTTTCCTGGTTGCGCCGTGGGCCGGCGCCGGTGCGCCGCCGAGGCTACCGGCGACGGTCAGGGGAGGGGAACCCGGGGAGCGCCCTCCCCCTGGAGGACGGGCTCGGAATCGTCGGGCACGAGGCCCGGGACGAAGGTGGCCGCCTCGAGCTGCGCGCGCTTGCCGTAGACGACGGTGAAGGCGAAGAGGCTGCCGATGATGGTCGCCGTGATGAAGGGCGACACGGCCAGAAAGGTCCCGGTGGGTAGCAGCACCGCCAGCAGCATCCGCGTACCCGCCTCGACGACCAGACCGATGCCCCAGACCACCGAGAGGACGCGGAACGTGTGCCGGCCCGTGGCGACCTCGTGCAGCTGGTCGAAGGCGGCCACCCTGGTGGGGTCGGATCCCGCAGACAGGTACCGGGTGACGTAGAAGAAGGCAGGGCGATCGTGGGTGAAGAGCGTGACGACGCACACGACGCCGAACACCGCGGTGAGGGCGGCGTCCCTGATCTTGAGCACGTACGTGTTGCCGCCGAGCAGGACCGAGCTGACGACTCCCACCGCGAAGCCGAGGAGGACGGCGGCGCCGACGAGGTCCACCTGGCGCCGGCGCGCGAACTGCAGGACGACCCAGCCGCCCGAGAACCCGCCGGCGACGATGAGAGCCTGGGCGTCGGTGTGCACGTGGTGACGCACCAGGAAGTAGACCGCGATGGGCAGGGCGGCGCCCCAGACCAGGCTGGGCAGGTGCTCGCGGATGGTGGGGATCCCGGGCCGCCACTCCGGCCCGGGCGACGGTCCCCGCGTACCCGCCGGTACCTCCGGATCCATGGGCAGAGTGTACCGCCGTAAGGTGCGCTTTTCGGCCGCGTAGGATAGCGGGGGTGACCTTCGTGGCCCACGTGGTCGAGTTCCTGCTGATCGCCGGTTTCGTTGCGGCGCTCGGGTTGGCTGCCGCCTTCGTCGTCGCACGCAGCTACGTGCGGCGGCACTGGCGACTCGTGCGGGGTCACGTCGCCACCCGCGGCGTCCTCGCGACGCTCACCCTCCTGTCGGCCGGCCGTGAACGCTACGTGGCGCGGGCAACGCCCGAAGAGCTGAGCCAGGGCACCGCGGCGCGGGTCCGCCGCCGAATGTGGGTGGCCATCGAGGACGCCGAGGCCGCCGTCGCCCACGCCGACGCGCACGATGCCCCGGTGGCCGAACTTCCGGCGGTCTGCCGCTCGCTGCGCACGGTCGCCGGAGAGCTTGACGGGCTCATGCGCCTGGAGCGGCGTTTGCCGAAGGGCGCGAGCCGCTCGGACGCCGTCCGGCTCCAAGTGTCGGAGGTCATCGGCGCGGCGCGGGACGTGCAGGCGGCGGCGCTGCGCGCCGGGAGCGACGCCACCGAGCCACAGGTGCGCTCTCTGGTCCGCCAGGCACGCGACGAGGTCGACATCGTGTCGGCCGCGTTGTCGCGCATGCGCTCGGTGGCGCAACCGCACTGAGGTCGGGCCCGGGCGGCACGGGCCGCTCGCTGCGCCTGCCAAGCTGGACGAGTGCCTGCAGCCACGCCGCCCCGAAAAGCCGCGCCGCCTCGAAAAGGCGCGCCGACCCGGACGCGGGCGCGCTCCCGGCGACCTGAAGCGGCGAGCCTGCTGGGCGAGGAATTCGCCGTCGGCGTGGCGACCTCGGGTTACCAGGTGGAGGGCGGGTTCAACGGGGACGATGAACCGCACAACAACTGGTCCGGCTGGGAGAACACGGGCCGGGTCGCCCGCTCGGGACTGGCGTGCGACTTCTGGCGCCACCCGGAGGAAGCGTTGGACCGTGCGGCCGCACTCGGGTGCAACGCCTTCCGGCTCTCGGTGGAGTGGGCGCGGCTCGAGCCCGCACCCGGTACGTACGACGCGGCGGCGCTGGAGCGCTATGCCGAGATCCTCTCGTTGTGCGCGGCGCGGGGGATGGAGCCCATGGTCACGCTGCACCACTTCACCCATCCGTGGTGGTTGGGCGAGGAGTTCTGGCTGCGACCGGGCTCGCCCGACGTGTTCGCCCGCCACGTCGCGCGCGTCGTGCCGGCGCTCGCGCCCCATTGCCGGCGCTGGGTGACGGTCAACGAGCCCAACATCGTGATGCTCATGGGGTGGATCGAGGGGGGGTGCCCGCCCGGACGGCGCATGGCCGTCTCCGACGCCTTCTGCGTCCTCGACAACCTCCTGACAGCACACGTCTTGGCGGCCGATGCCGTCGCTGCCGTGCAACCCGGCGCCGAGCTCACGATCAACACGAGCTCGTCGTCGGTCTACGAACTCGATCGCATGCTGCTCGACCTGCTCGAGCTCCGTGCGACCGGGGTGGACCCGAGCGACGTCGACGGCTACGTGGACGAACGCCGTGCGGTCCACGACGCCGCCTTCCCCCCACGCCATACCGGCGAGGCGGCCATCCGCCGCTTCTTCGCCGCGGTGTCGCCCTACGGCACGGTGCACGAGCCCGGTCGCGGGCCCACCTGGGCGCGGCTGCGTGGCCTGGCCCGCCGCCGGGCCCCGCGCCGGGTGGTCTCCGCCGGGCACGCGTCGTCCCGGGAGCGCACGCTCGATGCCGTGGGCTTCGACTGGTACGACCCCGTCGCCAGTCACGCCCTCCGTCTCCCGGGACGCCGGAGGCCCGACGGCGGGCTCGACTGGTCCTTCGGGCGGGCCCTGTGGGACGTCGAGCCCCATCCCGAGGCCCTACGCTCGTGGTGCGCCACCGAGGCGGCGCTGCGCCCCGGGCTTCCCCTGTGGATCGTCGAGAACGGGATGTCGACGCAGGTGCGCGACGGTCGCCCGGTCGCCCGCCAGGACGGCATGGACCGGCCCCGCTACGTGCGGGAGCACCTCGGGGCCGTTGCCGATGCCGTCGCGGCCGGGATTCCCGTGCGCGCCTACCTGCACTGGTCGTTGGCCGACAACTACGAATGGGGCACCTACGAGCCCCGCTTCGGCCTCTACGGCATGGACCGCTCCGACCCGTCCGCCGTGCGGTGGATGGACACCGACGCCCAGGGCGACGACGCGGCTGGGGAGTTCGCCCGCGTGCTGGCGGGCCTGCGTGCGGGAGATCGCTCGGTCATCGACCCGCCGCCCTGAGCGGGGAAGCTCAGCCCGCCCCGTCGTTCCCCGGGGCGGGCTCGTCGGCGGGCCCCTCGATCTCCTCCTTGCTCCTACGCCGGTGGCGCACGTAGACGACCACGACGACGAGGGCGATGAGAGCGAGGAGGACGTAGGACGCAATGCCGCTCGCCTGCTCCACCTTTTGCCCGACGAAGTAGCCCAGGAGGACGTAGAGGATCCCCCAGCAGATGCCGCCGATGGCGTTGGAGGCGAGGAAGACCGGATAGCGCATGTCGGACATGCCGGCCAGGCCCGGGACCACGGCGCGCAGGAAGGCGGAGAAACGGGCGACGAACACCGCGAGCGGGCCGCGCCGGTTCAGCAGGTCCAGCGCCGTCTGCACGCCCTTCTGACGCTTGCGCAGCGGGCCGAACTCCAGGAGCTTGCGCCCCCAGCGCGTGCCCACCTCGTAGCCCACGGAGTCGCCGACGATGGCACACAGCACCACGGTGATGACGATGCCGCTCAGGCTGACGCCACCGCGGGAGGCGAGCACGCCGCCGAGGATGGCGGCCGTCTCGCCCGGGAACACGAAGCCGAGCATCACGGCATCCTCGGCGAAGACCAGCAGTCCGATCAGCGTGTAGGCCTGCCACCCGTGGAGCGAGAGCAACGGTTGCAGCAGCCGGCTGATCACGGAGTGTCCTCGGTCCCCAGCGACGGAGCGCGGAGCGGCTGGCCCGTCACACGGGGATCGTCAGTTGACGGCGCGCAGCGTGTATTCGCGCGGGGTGAGCTGCCGCCAGCGGGTCTCCACCTGCGCCATGAAGTCCCGTCCCCGGGCGAGATGGGTGAGGATGTCGGCCTGGCCTTGGGGACGGGCCAGCATCCAGCTGTGGCCCCCCGGCACCCACAGCACCGGTGAGCGCGCGATGGCGGCGAATTCCGATGCCGTATGCCCCGGTGTGATGCGGTCGAAGCAACCCCATTCGTTGAGGATGGGGATCTGCTGGGCGACGAGGTGGCGCACCTCACTGCGCTGGTCCACGCCCATGAGCATGCTGCCGACGGGCAGGGTCTGCGACATCGTGCGGATGTTCTGACGCATGTCGGGCAGCACGGCCCGCACGGTGGAATACATGCGGCCCATCGCGAGGTCGGGCAGGTCGAACACGACGGCAGCGATCATGTCGACCATAGGAGCGACGTCGGGGAGGAAGGGCGAGAGCAGGGTCGGGATGATGCCGTTGCGCTCCTTCCAGGCCGGCGTGCTCACGCCGTCGCGGTAGATCACACCGATGGTGCGCCGCGGGTGGTCGTGCGCGAACTGCACGGCGACCGCCCCGCCCATCGAGTGGCCGAGCAGGACGGCTGGTCCGGCATCGACCTTGTGCACGATGGCCATGATCTGGTTGGCCAGGCTCTCCATGGAGACGTCTTGCCACTCCAGCGGGTCGCTGCCGCCGAACCCGGGCAGGCTCGGGTTGATGACGCGCCAACCCATCTGTTCCGCCAGGCGCGCGCTCTCACGCCAGTACATGCCGCCACCGGCGAAGTAGCCGTGGATGTTCACCGCCCAGATGGGTGGTGACCCGGGGCCTTCGGGCCCGTGGGCGTCGGCGTTGTCGGAGACGGCGAAGCGCAAGCGCCGGCCCTCCACCATCACCGAGCTCGGGACCATCCTGATGGTCGGGGACTTGCGGACCTTGCGGGCGTACTGGTCCCGCACGACGCCCAGCCCGAGGGCGGGGTGGCCGGCGTCGACCAGCTGGACGGGGGAGGGGCCGTCCGAGGGGGCCACGATGGCGCCGGAGATCTGGAGGGTGTCGTCGGGCTGCGGCGGCGGCACATCCTTCGACCTGAAAAACCGAACCGCCATGCCACACTCCTCCAGCGCTCACCTGGCGCGTTATTCACCGCGACCCGAGAACGGCCGGGCCCTCCGAACCCACGGTATCCGACTCCGGCCGCCCGCCGGCAACTCCGCGTGCACGGGGCGGCCAGGGCTGCGACGATGGTTGCATGACCGCCGACATCGTCATCCGGGGCGGCACCGTGGTGGACGGCACGGGCGCCCCCTGCAGGCCCGCCGACGTCGCAGTCACAGGCGGACGAATCAGCGACATCGGGAAGCAGCTGGAAGGTGCGCGCGTGCTCGACGCCCGGGGCCAGGTCGTGTCGCCGGGCTTCGTCGACATCCACACGCATTACGACGCGCAGGTGTTCTGGGACCCGGACCTGACCCCCTCCTCGTTCCACGGGGTGACGACGGTCATCGCCGGCAACTGCGGCTTCTCCATCGCGCCGATCCGCGCCGACGGCGTGTCGCTCCTGGCGCGGACGCTGCAGCACGTCGAGGACATGAGCTTCGACACGCTGGCGGCCGGTGTGCCCTGGAACGAGTTCGAAACCTTCCCCCAGTACCTCGACGCCGTGGCGGCGCGGGGGACGGCGCTCAACTACGGATGTTACGTGGGACACACGGCGGTACGGCTCTACGTCATGGGCGACGACGCGTACGAGCGCGCCGCCACCGCGGACGAGATCGCCCTCATGCAGTCGGTGGTCGCCGACGCCATGGCGGGCGGAGCGGCGGGGTTCGCCTCGAGCGCGTCGCCGACCCACAACGGCGACAGCGGCCGACCGGTGCCGTCCCGGGTGGCCGACCTGGCTGAGCTGCGCGCCCTGCTCGAGCCGCTCAAGCAGTGCGGGCGCGGGGTGGTGGCGCTGCTGCCCGGAGGCGTGTTCCCCAACCAGGAGGTCTTCCGCCTCCAACGCGAGGTGGGGCGCCCGTTCACCTGGACGGCGTTGCTCACCGTCAAGGGCTACCCCTACCACGAGAAGGTGATCGCGGAGCACGACGCCGCCTGGGCCGACGGGGTCGAGGTGTGGCCGCAGGTGTCGTGTCGGCCCCTCGTGTTCCAGATGAATCTGTCCGAGCCCTTCACCCTCAACATGCGCCCCACGTTCGCCAAGCTGATGGGCAAGTCGAAGGAGGAACGCGTCGCCGCCTACCGGGACCCGGCCTGGCGCGCCGCGGCATGGGATGACGTCAGCGGCAAGGCGGGCGGTTTCCCGCTCAATTGGGCCTCCATTTCGGTGGCCGAGTCGCGCTCCCACCCCGAGCTCGCAGACCACCCGGTGGCGGTGCTGGCCGAGGAGCGGGGCTGCACGCCCCTCGACGTGATGCTCGACGTCTCGCTCGACGACGACCTCGAGGCGCGGTTCTGGTCGGTCCTGGCCAACGACGATCCCGACGCCATTGCCTGGTTGCTGCCGCGAGACAACGTGCTGCTTGGCCTGGCGGACTCGGGAGCGCACGTGTCCCAGCTCTGCGACGCCTGTTTCTCGACGGACCTGCTGGGTAATTGGGTACGCGAGCGGGGCGTCATGCCGCTTGAGCGCGCGATCTACAAGCTCACCGGGGAGCCGGCCGCCGTCTTCGGGCTGGCCGGCCGGGGGACGATCGAGGTGGGCAATGCGGCCGACCTGTGCGTCTTCGACCCCGACACGGTGGCCCCCGGGCCGCTACGCCGCCTGCGCGACTTCCCTGCCGACGGCGAGCGCCTCACCGCCGATGCGCCCGTGGGGATGACGCACACGTTGGTGAACGGGGTCCCCATCCGCGTCGACGGCGCGCCGGACCGGGACGGTCTCGACGCGCGGCCGGGCGTCGTGCTGCGCGGCTGACGCTGTCCCGCTGCGAGCCGCTGGCGGGGAGCCGCCTGAGGGCGTCTTCCCGGGTCGGGTAACCCGGGGTCTTGGTTGGGTCTGTAACCCGAGGTCTTTCCAGGGACTGTAAAGGGGTTCGTTTACAGTCCCTGGAGAAGGTCCCATGTCCGCCCGTGTACGTCCATCTCCGTCCGTGTGCGCCCGTCTACGAGCTATGTGACGTCGCGGCGGAACGTGGTGTAGTAGCCGACGGTGAGGGGGATGAGACCCCACAGGAGCATTGCCAGCCCGCCTTGCCACCAGGTGAGGAGGCGGAACCCCTCGCCGTGACCGCCGCCGGCGAAGCCGCGGGCGATGTCACCGGCCAGCGCCGCGCCAGCGGCGTTGGGGAGCCAGTTCAGGTCGTAGTGGAAGATGGCCCGGGCCAGGGCGATCAGCAGGCCCTCCAGGATGAGCGTGCCGCCGATGGTGAGCAGGATTGCCGCCACCTGGTTCTTGACCAGGGTGCCGAAGCCGAGTCCGAAGAGGCCCAACAGGACCGCGGACACCAGCAGACCGGGAACGACAGCGCCGATCTGGTCCGTCACCTGTGACGTCGCCCCGCCCAGCGCGGCGTTCCAGGGCAGGCCCACGGCGGCCACGGCCACGAGCGTCAACAGCGCGATGAGGATGGCCCAGGTCGCGGTGACGAGGACCTTGGCCCCGAGCACGCGGGTCCGGTTCGGGGTCAGCACGAGCGTCGTTGTGATCGTCTTGTGCCGGTACTCGCCGGTCACGCAGAGCACACCGACGATGGGGGCGAGGATCTCAATCCCGAAATAGCCCGCGCCGAGCAGCTGGCGGCGCTGGTGCAACGTCTGCACGTAATAGAACGTGTGGCCCGGGAAGCCACCCGCCGAGGCGAGTACCCCGATGCAGACGAGGACCGACAGCGGGAAGGCGAGCGCGAAGCACACCCAGACTCCGGGCATGGAGCGCATCTTGATCAGCTCGGAGCGGAAGGCGTTCATCATGCGTGCGCCGCCACCTCCCCGAACCCGAGGCCGGCGGTGAGGGAGAGGAAGACCGACTCGAGGTCGCCGCCCTCCTGGACGAGCTCGTAAAGGACGATCCGGTTCTCGGCGAGGAGGGGACCGACCTGCTCCGGCGTCACGCCGTCCATCGCCACCTCGTCGCCCGTGAGGCGGCGGAAGGCGATGTCGGACCCGGTCAGCACCGCGCAGAGTCGGTCGGCCTCCGGCGTGCGGGCGCGCATGACCATGCCCGTGATGCCCGCAGTGATCTGCTCCAGCGTGCCCTTCGCCTTCAACTGGCCGAAGGAGACGATCACGGCGTCATCGATGGTCTGGGCCATCTCGGCGAGCAGGTGCGACGACACCAGCACGGTGCGGCCCTCCCCGGCGAGGTAGCGCATGAAGTCCCGCAGCCACGCGATTCCCTGTGGGTCGAGGCCGTTGGACGGCTCGTCGAGGATGAGGACGTCGGGATCGCCGAGGAGGGCGGTGGCGAGTTCGAGCCGCTGCCGCATGCCCATGGAGAAGCCGCCCACCTTGCGCTTGGCGTCCGCCGTCAGGCCGACCAGACCGAGCACTTCGTCGGCGCGCTTCTCGTCGTGACCGCCGGCGCGGGCGGCCATGCGCAGGTGGGTGCGCGCCCGACGCGCCGGGTGGAAGCTGGTCGCCTCCAAGACGGCGCCGACGGTGCCCGACGGGTTCTCGAGCTCCCGATAGTCGCGTCCTCCGATGGTGGCCGTGCCGGCCGAGGGACGGACCAGGCCGAGCAGTATGCGCAGGGTGGTCGTCTTTCCCGACCCGTTGGGCCCGAGGAAGCCGGTGACACGGCCGGGCTCCACGGTGAAAGACAGGTCGTCGACCGCGCGCACCGTGCCGAAATTCTTGGACAGCCCGCTGATCTCGATGGGACGGCCGCGGGTGGGAGCGCCGACGGTCACTGCGGCGACCCTAGCGCGGGTCTCCCGGGCGGCCCGGTGGTGTCAGGCGGTCGTGTCCTGCTCGACGAGCTCGTCGGGCAGGAGGAGCCGCACCGACACGGCCAACTCGTCGTAGACCCGCGCCATGGTGGACCACCCGTTGATCCATCCGATGAGCGCCGAGTACCAGACGTGGCCGATCATGCGTGCCCGGTCCGACATGTCGGGGATGTCCGGCTCACCCATCGCACGCGAGATGATCCCCTCCATCAGCAGCGTGATCTGCTGCTGGCAGCCGACCGCGGCAGGGTCGGGTGAGGAGAGCGAGGTGAAGACGGCGGCGACGAGCTTGGGCTGGCGGCCCATCGCCCGCAGCGCCCGGTCGAGGACGTCGAGCACGCGGTCGGCGGGGTGTTCCTCGCGCGGCGGATGCTGGACCATGCGGGTGTCGAGCATCTCGACCCAGTGCACGAGCGTGGCCGCCAGCAGGTGGTCCTTGCTCGTGAAGTAGCGGTACACCGTGCCCATGGCCACGTCGGCTCGTGCGGCGACGTCGCGCATCTGGACCGCCTCGTAGCCGCCATCGAGCCCCAGCGCCATTGCGGCGTCGATCACGCGCTGGCGCCGGGCCTGCTGCGCGCGGGTGAGCGGGCGGGTCACCGTCTGCTCCATCCCGACAGCGTATCCGCACCGTCACCTGGGTCTTCGGGAACGGGGCCACTACGCTGGCCTTCCATGCCAGGACAGCGCCCAGGGCGAGCGGCCGTCGTCGTGCCTCTCGACGCCCGGGCCGGGCCGGTGGCGACCACCGACGGGCGGGTCCCCGGGGAGCGGGGCCGGCAGACCCGCCAGCGGCTGCTCACTGCCACGGTCGAGCTCTTGACGACCACCTCGTGGCGGTCGGTGAAGGTCACCGACATCGCGCGGCGGGCGCGGACGTCGCCCGCGACCTTCTACCAATATTTCGGCAACGTGGAGCAGGCCATCAACGTGTTGGCCGAGGAGATGGTCGACCAGGCCGCGCAGCTGGCCGAGCTGGTGGGGGGCGACTGGTCCGAGGAGCGGAGCTGGGACACCGCGCTGGCCGTGAGCGAAGGCTTCCTGGCCTACTGGGAGGACAACCGCGCCGTCTTCCGTGTGGTGGACCTGGCCACCGAGGAGGGCGATGCGCAGCTGCGCGGCGTTCGGGTCCGGGCGCTCAACGCCGTCACCGTCGCGCTGGCCCAGGTCATCTGCGCCGCCTCCCCCTCAGCCGAAGGAGGGCCGGGCGGCGCGACGTGCTCGCCGGCGGGCACCGACCCGATGGCCGTGGCGGGAACCCTGGTGGCCATGTTCGCCAGCGTGTCGGCCCACCGCTACGGCTTCGAGTTCTGGGGCATCCGCACCCGGAATCTGATCGAGTCCCAGGCCCGCATGTTGCACTGGGCCGTCACCGGTCGGGCGGCGCCCGCGGCCCGGCTCCCGCCGCGCGAGGCGACGAGGCCGCGCACCGGACCGGTGCTGGGCGGCGCCACGGCGCCACGGCGGCACGGCGTCACTTGAGGGCCACCGGGTTGAGCGGCGACCCGAGCCCTCCGGTCAGTGGCAGCGGCGTGGCGTCGAGCAGGAAGGTGTAGCGGCCGTCCGACGCACAGTCCTCCGCCAGTGGGTTGAGAACCCAGTTCTGTCCCTGGGTCATGCCCATCTCCACGAGGTGCAGCAGATGGACGGGGAGGTACAGGTCCTCGTGCGGGCTCGGGAAGACCTCGAACACGAGCGTGTCGGTGGCGACCGCCGCCACGTCGTGCGCGTGGAACCACGCTGCCGTCTCGACGGTCAGCCCGGGCGAGGGCCAGGTGTAGGCGACCAGGTCGCGCGAGCCGGGCACCAGGTGCACCATCTGACCCGTGCGCACCAGGAGGATGTCGCCGGCCTCGATGCTCACCTGCGCCAGGTCGCACGCCGCATCGAGGTCGTCCGGGGAGATGGGATGGCCCGGCTCGAGGACGTCGCGGCCGAGCGCGCGGGCCACGTCGAGGAGGACGCCGCGGCTCACCACGGTGGTGAGCCGGTGGATGCCGCAGCGCGCCGCACCGTCGGCCGTGACGGCCGCGGCCGGGTAGCCGTTGTAGATCACCCCGCCGTAGCTGCAATGGGCCAGCGCGTCCCAGTGGGTCGCGCACTGGGTGGCCATGGTCACGATGTCCTCGCTCGCGCAGATCCAGTCGGGGTCGGGGCTCAGCGGGTGGTTGACCTGGACCATGGTGCGGCTCGGGTTGACCCGACCCTCCACGAAGCCCATCTGGATGCCCTCGGCCTCCGAGAGGGGCAGCCCGAGGGGGAAGGCCCGGCCCGACTTGACGGAGGCGGCGGCGCGGCGGCGGGCGCCGTCGTCGATGAAGTTGAGGGTCCCGAGCTCGTCGTCGGGCCCCCATCGTCCCCAGTTGCGCACCCGGGCGGCCACCTCGGTGAACGTGACGGGAACTGACATCGCGCGCACACTACCGCCGAGCCCCGTCCGTGGGGCGAGGGCCGACGGTCATCGGCTCGGTTGTCGGGCACCGGCCGAGGGGCGATACTGAGGGCGCGGACAGGATCGCGTACCCCAGGGAGGGATTGCCATGACGACAGTACGGGCGGCGGTGTGCACGGGGCTCCACGAGCCTTGGAAGACGGAAGAGATCGAGATCGACGCTCCGCGCAACCGCGAGGTGCGGGTGCAGATGGTCTGGTCGGGCATGTGCCACTCGGACGAGCATCTGCGCACCGGTGACATCAGCGCACCCGCCGAGGTCCTCGAGATGATCGGGGTCAAGTCCATGTTCCCGATCGTGGGCGGCCACGAGGGCGCGGGCATCGTCACCGAGGTGGGCCCCAATGTGACCCAGGTGGCCGAAGGCGACCACGTCGCCGTCGCCTTCATCCCCTCGTGCGGCACGTGCTTCTGGTGTGCGTCGGGACGGCAGAACCTCTGTGACCTCGGGATGACGACGCTGGCCGGCGGCATGATCAGCGACGGCACCTACCGCTACCACCTGGGGGGCGAGAACCTCAACCGCATGACGCAGCTGGGTACGTTCGCAGAGGAGATGGTGGTGCACGAGAACTCGCTCGTGCGCATCAACCCCTGGGAGAGCATGAAGGCGGCCGCGCTGATCAGCTGCGGCCTCGCCACGGGGTTCGGCTCGGCGGTCGACCGGGCCAAGGTGAAGCCCGGTGAGACCGTCGTCGTCGCCGGGTGCGGCGGTGTCGGCTCGGGCGCCATCCAGGGCGCCCGCCTGGCCGGCGCGCGCCACATCATCGCGGTGGACCCCGTGCCCTTCAAGCTCGAACGGGCCAAGGAGATCGGTGCCACCCACACCGCCGCCTCGCTCTTCGACGCGCAGATGATGCTGCCCGAGCTCACGATGGGACGCAACGCCGACGTGGTGATCCTCACGCCGGGCGTGCTCAAGGGAGAGATGATCGCCGAGGCATGCGCGTGCGGGTCGAAGGACGCTCGCATCGTGGTCACGGCTATCGCGCCCTTCAGCCAGATGGATGTCCAGCTCAACCTGTTCAACCTGGCGATGTTCAACCAGGCGGTCCTGGGGACGGTCTTCGGGTCCCAGAGCCCGCGGGTGCAGGTGCCGAACATGCTCAATCTGTACGCGGCGGGCCAACTCCAGATCGACGAGTTGATCACCCAGGAGTACACGCTCGACCAGGTGCAGCAGGGCTACGAGGACCAGGCGGCCGGGACGATCGTCCGGGGCGTCGTCAAGTTCGACAGCTGACGCGCCGCGGCGGCGCTACGGGCCGAGGTGCCGCGTGAACCCGTCGGGGATCACGAGGTCGTCGGCGTTCAGCTGGTGGATGGAGGCGTGGCCGAGCCCCAGCAGCGCGGACTCCATGCCTCCGCGCATGATGTCGAGGACGTTCTCCACCCCTGCCTGCCCATTGGCCGCGAGGCCCCAGAGATAGGCGCGGCCGATCATCACGGCCTTGGCGCCGAGCGCGATGGCCTTGACTGCGTCGCTGCCGCGCCGCACGCCCCCGTCCAGGAGGACCTCGACCTGGTCGCCGACCGCCTCGGCGATGGACGGGAGAGCCCGGATGGTCGCCGGTGTCCCGTCGAGGTTGTTGCCACCGTGGTTCGACACCGAGATGGCGCTCACACCCGCGTCGACCGCCCGCTTGGCGTCGTCGACGCGGGTCACCCCCTTGAGCATGAAGGGGCCACCCCACTGCTCGCGCAGCCAGGCGACGTCGTCCCAACTCGGCGGCGGCGTCTGCATCCACTCGCCGTAGGCACCGAAGAAGGTCGGTCCCTTCGCGCCCTTCTCCACCATGTTGGGTGTCGTCAGGTCCGGCCGCTTCCCGGTCCGGGCGAAGGAGAGGAACCAGCGCGGGTTGCCCAGGGCTTCGGGGGCGAAGCGCAACATCGCCCGTAGGTTCACCGTTTCGGGGATGGTCGGGCTGCCCCAGTCCCGACCGTGGGAGAACGACCAGTCCAAGGTCGCGATCAGACCGACGGCCCCCGCGGCGCGCGCCCGCTCGACACGGGCGAGGATCTGGTCCCTCGTGCCGATCCAGTAGATCTGGAAGAACGTCTGGGGGCAGGCCGCCACGACCTCCTCGATGGGCATGCTGGCGAACGAGCTGAGGCCCATGGCGGTACCCCGGGCGGCGGCGGCCCGGGCGACGGCGACCTCGCCCTCGGGGTGGACGGCCTGGACACCGGTCGGCGAGATGAGGACGGGGAAGGAGATCTCCTGCCCCATGACCTTGGTGGCCAGGTCCCTGCTGTTGGCCAGCCCGGCCACGTGCGGGGCGAAGCCGAGCTCGGCGAACGCGGCGACGTTGTCCTCGACGGTGATCCCGCGCTCGGAGCCGGCGACCAGCGCCCCGTACACCGACTTGGGCAGGCGCTTCTTGGACCGCCGCTGCGCCTCGGCCACCGTCTCGAACCACTTGTTAGCCATACCGGACCTCTCGTGACGCCGTGCCGGTCCCACACGCTCCGGGGCGTCGGCGACCGGAGACTCTACGCGCCCCGGCCCGGGAGGCCCGCCCCCGTGCGACCGGGTGGGGAGGAGAGCGACGCTGCGATGCCGGGCTCGGATCCGGGACGCCCGACGACCGTCCCTAACATGACCCGATGGACACGGAACTCCGCCCGGCGGTGCCCGCAGACATCTCCGGAGTGCTCGCCTTGTGGCGTGAATCGGCGGCGTCCACCTCGACCGACACGGCCGCCGCCCTCACCGGGCTCCTCCGACGCGATCCGGGCGCGCTCATCGTGGCCGGCCCGGCCGGCCCGGCCGGCCCGATCGTCGGGTCCGTGATCGCGGGCTGGGACGGTTGGCGAGGGTCCATCTACCGGCTCGCGGTGGCGCGCACCCATCGTCGCCACGGGATCGGGGGGAGGCTGCTGCACGCCGCCGAGGATCGTCTGGTCGAACTGGGGGCGCGCCGGTTGCACGCGATCGTCGTGGGGACCGATGCGAGGGCGGTTGCCTTCTGGGAGGCGACGAACTGGGACCACCAGCCCGAACAGCGTCGCTACACCTGGGGAGCCGCGGCACCTCCGGCGACACCGACGCGCTGACCCGGACCTGCCCGGTGGCGCGGGCACGCGGCGCCACGCCGCGACTCAGACCGGTGCCCTCGCGGGCTCCAGCCCCTCCCGCAAGGTCCGCGAGGACCAGGCGCGCGAGCGCCAGGAGATGCGGGGTAGCAACGGGGTGACCGTCCGCTCTCTGGCACAACCGGCCCAGACACCGGCGCCGTAGGCCGCGTCGTCGGCGACGTGGAGGGCGGCGAAGCGCAGCGGGTCGAGCGCACCGCGGTCGGGGACCCAGTCGCCCAGCGCCGGCAGCACCAGGGCGAGCGCCGCCGCCTTGCGGGTGCGCCGGAATGCCAACCCGAGGAGGAGCGCCGGGGACCAGGCTCGGGTTACGCCGGCGAGCGCCGGCAGCGCGGCACGCGCCGGTGCCGCCGCCGGCGATGCGGGTCCCCACCGCGACGGGATCCCGCACGAGTCCCGCCAGGCGCCGGGCCAGGATGACGATGGACGCCACCAGCGTTGCGAGCGCGAGGAGGGGTCGTCGGGCCAGCACCAGCGTCCACACCGCCAGCGACCATCCCGAGACATGGGCGGGCGCCAGCGAGCCGATGTGGCGTCGGGCCAGGGGTGCGGCCGTCGTCCCGTAGAAAGCACGGCGCGCCAAGAAGGATCCGAGTGCCGGCGGCCCGTCGTGCTCGACGGTGCTCGCCGGCACGTAGCGGACGTCCCATCCCGCCTCGTCGAGGCGCCACACGAGGTCCACGTCCTCGCCACCCCGCAGGGTGGCATCGAAGAGCTCGGGGCCCGTCACCACGCCTGCCCGTACGACGAGCGCCGCGCTCGGCACGAACGGGATGGGGCTGCCCGGCCGTACGGGACCCTCCCGAGGGCCCCGGTCGAGCGACGAACGTGCCGCCTCGTAGCGGGCGAGCGGCGCTCGCCCGGCGCACCGCGCTCGGCCTGATCCGTGGCGCCACGGCGGCCACCAGCGGATCGTCGAAGTGGCCCAGGAGCGGACCGAGCCATCCCTCGGAGGGCACGCAGTCGGAGTCCACGAATGCGACGAGGGCGCTGTGCACGCGCTCCACCCCCGCGTTGCGGGCGCCCGCCGGCCCCACGTTCGACGCCAGCCCGACGAACCGGGCGCCGTGGCGTTCGGCGATCTCCTTGCTCTCGCCGGCGTCCGCGGAGGCATCGTCGACCACGATGCATGCCAGGCCGTGCAGCGCGCCGAGGAGACGGTCCAGCTGCGCCGGTCGGTCGCGCACCGGCACCACCACCGTCACGTCGTCGGGACCGAATGTTGGCGCCGCCGGCCGCGGCACGAACGCGCCGGACGACACGAGGCGGCGCGCCAGCAGCTGTGCCGCCCGGCTCGGGCCGACGGGGGCTCCGCTCCGCCAGCGGGTCGCGATCTCCCGGGCCCGCGCCGACAGCCGGAACAGGCGCAGGGGGCTGCCGCCGAGGAGCACGGTCCCCCCGTCGAAGCCCAGCGTCGTCGGGTCCTCCATCAGCGTGAACGATCCGGGGAGCGGCGTCGAAGCCCGGGGCGGCGCCTGGTGGAGCGGCGCAGGCGTCCCGGGTGCGCGGGTGTGAGGCACCGCTCAATCTTGGCAGTCCGGGGCCGGCGATAGGCTGGGTCCCTGCCCAGAGGAGGTCGGGATGCTGGCTGAGGACCAAGACACCCAGGACGTCGAGGAGCTGTCCGAGGAGGACCTCGACGAGCTGCTGGTGGAGGAGGTCTCCATCGACGGGATGTGCGGCGTCTATTGAGCGTCACCGAGGCGCGCCCCGCGGGGAGCACGTTTGCATTCGAGAAGGCCTGGCAGCTGAACCCACAGGTCGCGCTGCGCGACGAGGCGTTCGGCGCGCTCGCCTACCACTACGGAACCCGGCGGCTCGTGTTCCTCAAGTCGCGCCGGTTGGTCGACCTGGTGACTTCGCTGCGCGAGTACCCGAGCGCGGCGGAGGCCGTTGATGCGCTCGTCCCCGCGGCGGAGCGCGCCGCCTACCGGCGGGCCCTCGCCCGGCTGGCCGACTCCGGGGTGATCGGTGCCCGCTGACCTGGCCCCGCTGCCGCTCAGAGAGCAATTCACCCGAGGCCTCGACGCGCCGATCTGCCTCACCTGGGAGCTGACCTACGCCTGCAACCTGGCCTGCGTGCACTGCCTGAGCTCGTCGGGCCGGCGCGACCCGGCCGAGCTGGCGCCCGCCGAGGCCCGCCGCATCGTGGACGACCTGGTGGACATGAAGGTCTTCTACGTCAACATCGGCGGGGGAGAGCCCATGCTGCGGCCGGACTTCTTCGACCTCGTCTCCTACGCCGTCGAGCGCCGGGTCGGGGTGAAGTTCTCGACCAACGGGACCAGGCTCACGGCCGAGCGGGCCCGGCAGCTGGCGGCCCTCGACTACCTCGACGTGCAGATCAGCATCGACGGCGCCACCGCCGCCACCAACGACGCCGTCCGCGGCGAGGGCTCCTTCGCCGCGGCACGTCGTGCCATGGACAATCTCGCCGCCGCCGGCTTCGGCCCCTTCAAGATCAGCGTCGTCGTGACCCGCCAGAACATGGAAGAGCTCGACGCGTTGGCGGCGGTCGCCGACTCCTACGGCGCCCAGCTGCGGCTGACGCGTCTCCGACCCTCGGGCCGTGCCGTCGACAGCTGGGATGTGCTGCACCCGACGGCCGCCCAGCAGCGCACGCTCTACCACTGGCTGGTCGCGCGGCCCGGCGTGCTGACCGGCGACTCCTTCTTCCACCTCTCCGCCCTGGGTGACCCGCTCGACGGGTTGAACCTGTGCGGGGCCGGACGGGTGGTCTGCCTCATCGACCCGGTCGGTGACGTGTATGCCTGCCCCTTCGTCATCGACAGCCAATTCCTGGCCGGCAACGTCCGCGGCCCCGGGGGCTTCCCCGCCGTCTGGCGTGAGTCTGCGCTGTTCACCTCGCTGCGCGAGCCCCAGAGCGCAGGGGCCTGCGCCTCCTGCGGATCGTTCGACTCCTGCCGCGGGGGCTGCATGGCGGCCAAGTTCTTCACCGGCCTGCCACTCGACGGCCCGGACCCCGAATGCGTGCACGGGCACGGTGAGGCGGCGCTGGCGGCACGGGACGACCGGCCGCGCTCGGTCGTCGGCCACTCGAAGGTCGACCGCGACGGCGCGCCGTTGCCGGTGCCCACCCCCGTCCGCTTTCGCTCGCCGGTGCGCACCTGAGGTCGTGGACCTCGCCGGTGCCACCTGGCCCCAGGTGGAGGCGACCTCGGGAGCGGAGCATCCTGGCGGTGCCGCTCGGATCGCTCGAACAGCACGGGCCGCACCTCCCGCTCGACACGGACACGCGGATCGCGGTGGCGGTGACAGCGGGGTTGGCGGCACGCCGGAGGGGGGTCGCCGTGGCGCCGGCCCTCGCCTACGGGGCCAGCGGCGAGCACGCCGGCTTCCCCGGCACGCTCCTGATCGGCCACGACGTCCTCGGCCTGCTCCTCGTCGAGCTGGTGCGGTCGGCCCGCGCCTCGTTCGCCGGCGTCGTCCTGGCCAGTGCGCACGGGGGGAACGAGGACGCGCTGACAGCGGCGAGCAGCCGCTGCGCCGCCGATGGCGACGACGTGCTGGTGTGGCGCGCCGTCACGCCGGGAGGCGACGCGCACGCAGGCCGGACGGAGACGTCGCTGATGCTCGCCCTCGATCCCGGGTCCGTGCGCAGCGAGTTGGCCGAGCCCGGGTGCACCGAGCCCCTCGGGACCATGCTGCCCCGCCTGCGCTCGGAAGGGGTGCGGCCGGTATCGTCCAACGGCGTGCTGGGCGACCCCGCGGGTGCGAGCGCCGAAGAGGGCGTGGCGCTCCTCGGCGCCTTGGTCACGGACCTGGTCGCCGCCGTGGACGCGCGCTGGGCCGCCCGGTGAGCCCCTGTGCCGTCGTCACGGGGGCGGCGCGGGGCATCGGCGCGGCGACGGTGGACGCACTCGTGTCCGCCGGCTGGCAGGTGGTGGCGGTCGACCGCTGCGCGGACGATCCCGCGCTGGACTACCCCCTCGCCGGCCGGTCCGACCTCGAGGCGGTGGCCGGCCGTCACGGTGCTTCGGTGCGCCCGGTGGTGGGCGACGTCCGCAGCCCATCGGACATGCGAGCCGCGGTGGAGGAGGCCGTCGTCCATTTCGGGGGCCTGCAGGCGGCCGTCGCCGTGGCCGGCGTGATCAGCGGCGGCCCCCCGCTGTGGGAGGCGCCCGACGCCCAGTGGGACGTCCTCTTCGACGTCAACGTCAACGGGGTGCGCCATCTCGCCAGCGCCGCCGTGCCGGCGCTGCTCGGTGAGCCGGCGCCGCGCCGGGGGCGGGTGGTCGCGGTCGCTTCGGCGGCGGGCCTCCTGGGGTTGCGGCGCCTGAGCGCCTACAGTGCGTCCAAGCACGCCGTCATCGGCCTGATGCGGTCCTTGGCGGCCGACCTGGCCGGCACCGGCATCACCGCCAACGCGGTCTGCCCGGGCTCCACCCGGGGCGCCATGCTCGATGCGTCGGCCGACGTCTACGGGCTCGCCTCCGCCGAGGAGTTCGCCGCTCACCAGTTGGTCGAGCGCCTGCTCGAGCCAGCCGAACCGGCGGCGCTCATCGCGTGGCTGTGCGGCCCGGACTCGGGTGCCGTGACCGGGGCGGCACTCCCCGTCGACGGCGGCATGACGTCGTAAGAGAGAGGTGTAAGAGAGAACAGGAGGCCGCCATGGCCGAGTGCACACATCTGGACCAGATCGCGGACGTGGAGCCGCAGACGCCGCAGGGCTGCGGCGCGTGCATGGCCATGGGCGCCACCTGGGTGCATCTCCGCCTGTGCCTGTCGTGCGGCGAGGTGAATTGCTGTGACTCGTCGCCCAACAAGCACGCCACGAAGCACTTCCACGCGTCCGGTCACCCGCTGGTGCAGTCGTTCCAACCCGGCGAGGACTGGATCTGGTGCTACGTCGACGAGATCGTCATGGAGCCGGGCTGATCGCCCGTCAGGTGCCCTGCCCGTAGGTCGTGTCGCGCCGCTCGACCCGGGTCGTGCCGACGGCGGCGACGGCACGCCGCAGATCATCGACGAGCATCGGCACCGTGGCGGCGCTGCCGGCGTGCACGGTGGCGTGGAGCGAGTCGGGGCGGTTCTGCCGGTCCAGGTACCAACCCTGGGCGCTCAGGCGCTCGCCGACGGCGAAGATGTCCATGTGCTCGGCGTCGCGGGCGCCGAACGCCATGACCGTGGCCGGCGGGTCGCCGCGCAGCGCGAGGCCGTCGATGGACTCGATGCCGGCGCGCAGCTGGCGCGCCGCGTCGTGGGCCGTGCGGGTCAGCTCGAGATAGCCGCTCCGGCCGAGGTGCATCATGGCCGCCCACGCGGCGGCGACGGGCCCGGCCGGCCGTGTCCCGGCCATCGCCGTCGAGGCGTAGAAGCCGCCCAGCCAGTCGGTGGTCACGAAGAGCTGCTTGCGGGCGAGTTCGTGGGTCCGGTACAGGATCAACGAGACACCCTTCGACGCGTACCCGTACTTGTGCGCGTCCGCCGACATGGAGGTCACGCCCGGGACGCGGAAATCGAATGGTTCGTCCAGCCGGCCCAGCTGGGAGAGGAATGGGAGGAGGAACCCGCCCATGCACGCGTCGACGTGGCACAGGATGCCCCGCTCCCTGGCGAGCGAGGCGATGTCGGTGATCGGGTCGATCACCCCCTGCGGGTAGGTCGGCGCCGAGCCCACGACCATGATCGTGTCGTCGGAACAGGCGTCCGCCAGGGTGTCCGCGCTGGCGCGGAAGTCGGCTCCGACCGGGACGCGGACCAGGTCGACGTCGAAATAGTCGGCCGCCTTCGTGAAGGCGGCGTGCGCGCTCTCGGCGGCGACGACGACGGGTCTGGCGATCCCGCGCTCGCGTCCGACGTCGCGCGCGGTTTTCACCGCCTGCAGGAGGCTTTCGGTGCCGCCGGAGGTGAGGTAGCCCTCCACCGCGCCGCCCGAGGCGGGGTCGTCGGCGCCCAGCAGCGTGGCGGTATTGCACACGATGTCGTGTTGCATGGTGCCGATGCTCGGGAAGGCCAGGACGTTCAGGCCGTTCTCGGCGCTGTAGAGCGCGAGGGCGTCGGACAACAGCTCGTGCACTTCGTCCCCGGCCGAGTAGACCAGGCTGAAGACACGCCCGCCCCTCCAGTCCTGGTCGTCCTGCTTCATGGCGATCAGCCGCTGCATGACCTCGTGGCGGGGCAGGCCCTCTTCGGGCATCGGCGTATGCGGGAAGGCGTCCACGACGTGTTCTTACTCCACGGGGCCGGTCCTGGGTGTGGCGGCTCGTCGACGCGAGCACCGGCCGCGTACGGTGGGTGTCATGGCTGACGAGAACACCTTCGACAACGCAGAGCGCCGGGACCTGATCGGAACCCTGGCCGAGCATCGGGGGCTGCTGAGGCACACGGTCACCGGGCTGTCCGACGAGCAGGCGCGCCTGCGCCCGACGGTCAGCGCTCTGTGCCTCGGGGGAATCATCAAGCACGTGACAAGGGTCGAGCAGAACTGGACGAACTTCATCACGCAGGGCACCTCGGCGATCGGCCGGGCCGATGCGGCGGCCTTCGCCGCCCACCAGGCCAGCTTCGAGATGACCGAGGACGAGACGGTGGCGGAGTTGCTCGAGCTCTACGATGCTGCGGCCCGCTCGACCGACGAGCTGATCGTGTCGTTGCCCTCGCTCGACCTGGCCCACCCGCTCCCCGACGCTCCGTGGTTCGAAGGCGGCGCGTCGTGGTCAGCGCGGCGTGCGCTGCTGCACATCATCGCCGAGTCCTCCCAGCACGCCGGCCACGCCGACATCATCCGGGAGACCATCGATGGCGGCAGGTCGATGGGCTGAGTCGGCGCCCGGCTCTGGTCTCGACGGATCTGAGCCGGCACCGCAGTCGTGGGATACCTTGGCCGCCGTGTCCGGGGGATCCGCGTGAAGTTCGCCGTCACCTTCGGGCGCATGCACCCACGCCTCTGGGTCGACGCCGCCGAGACGGCCGACCGGCTCGGCTTCGAGTCGGCCTGGCTGCCGGAGCATCTCGTGTTGCCCGTCGCCATGGCCGGCTCGCCCCATGCCGGGGCCGAGCACCCTCCCGTGCCGCCCACGACCCAGCTCTTCGACCCGGCTTCGCTGCTGTCCTTCGTTGCCGCCCACACGACCTCGCTCCGCCTCGGCACCTACGTCTACCTGCTCGGCCTGCGCCACCCCTTCATCACGGCCCGCGCCTTCGCCACGCTGGACTGGGTCTCGGGCGGGCGCGCCGTGATCGGCGCCGGCGCGGGGTGGCTGCGTTCCGAGTGGGAGGCGCTCGGCATCGACCCCGCTTCCCGGGCGGATCGGCTCGACGAGGCGATCTGCGTCTGCCGCCGGTTGTGGACCGAAGCCACGATCTCCCACGACGGGCCCTACTTCCCCTTCGCCGAGGTCGCCTTCGAGCCCAAGCCGGTGCAGCAGCCGATCCCCATCTTCATCGGCGGCGAGTCCGCGCCGGCGCTGCGCAGGGCCGGTCGTCTCGGCGACGGCTGGATCGGCATGGCCCACACCCCCGATTCCGCCGCGGCCGCGGTGGCGACGATCCGGGGACACCGCGCGGAGGCAGGTCGGCTCGACCGGCCGTTCGAGGTCACGGTGGGCGGCCAGTGCACGTCCGAGGAGGACGCAGCAGCCTGGGCGGCGTCCGGCGTCGACCGCGTCATCGTGTCGCCGTGGCGGCGGTCCGCCGAGGTGCTCGACGCGATGGGGACGTTCGCCGAGCGGTTCATCGGCGACGGCGGATCCCCCGGTGCGCCGCCCCTATGAGCTCCAGATGATCGACTGCGGCTCCGTGTAGGCCAGCAGCCCGTAGTCGCCCCCGTCGCGCCCGACCCCCGACATCTTGAAGCCGCCGAAGGGTGCGTCGTGGTTGCGCTGGGCTGTGTTGATGCCGACGTGGCCGGCCTGCAGGCGCCTGGCCACGCGCAGGGCCCGGGCGCCGTCCTTCGAGAACACGTAGTCGTAGAGCCCGAAGTCCGAGTCGTTGGCGATGGCGATGGCCTCCTCCTCGTCGTCGAAGGGGATCATCGTGATCACGGGACCGAAGATCTCCTCCCGAGCCACGCGCATGGTGTTGTCGCCGCTGATGAGCGTGGGCGCCACGTAGTATCCGGTCGGCAGGTCGGCCGGCCGTTCGCCGCCGATCACGACCTCGCCGCCGTCCTCCCTGGCCGTGGCGACGTGCGCCTCGATGCGCGCCCGCTGCGCCGCCGAGATCACGGGGCCCACGATGGTGGCGGTGTCGGTGGGGTCGCCCACCTTGAGGTACCCGGCCATCTGCACCAGGCCGTCGCGTACCTGGTCGAACAGGCTGCGGTGCACCACGGCCCGTGTCGGTGCGGTGCAGATCTGCCCCGAGTGGAAGGACCAGGTCGAGCCGATGCAGCCGACGGCCGCCTTGACGTCGGCATCGTCGAGGACGACGCAGGCGCCCTTTCCGCCGAGCTCGAGCAGCGTGCGCTTCATGGTGCGCGCCGCCTTCTCGGCGATGGTGACGCCGACCTGGGTGGACCCCGTGAAGCTGACGCAGTCCACCTCGTCGGCCTCCACCAGGGCGGCGGAGGAGGCCGGACCGTTGCCGTTGACCAGGTTCACGACACCAGGTGGGAATCCGACGTCGTTGAGGATGCGCGCGAGCTCCACGATGGCGAGTGGGTCCTGGGGCGCCGGCTTGACGACGACCGTATTGCCCGCCGCCAACGCGGGCGCCACCTTGCCGGCCATGTTCACCATGGGGAAGTTGTACGACGTGATGCAGGCGACGACGCCGAGCGGCTGACGGTTCACCATGCCGCCGATGATCCCGCCCGGGGCCAGCGGCGTGGCCTGTGCGGGCTGGGGCAGCAGCGGCGTCTGGAGCACGGCGCGCGGATCGCGGCGCGTAGCGCTCGAAGCGATCGGCCGCCACGGGAACCTGCATGCGCGAGCCGACCGTCGCCGTCGCCCCTGTCTCGGCGATGACGAGAGGCAGCAGCTCGGACGACTTGGCCCGGATGGCCTCCGCCGCCTCGCGCATGAGCGCACCGCGCTCATCGGCCGACCAGGCCGCCCAGCCCGGTTGCGCCTCCTTGGCGGCGGCGGCGGCGGCGTCGGCGTCGGCGGCGCTCGCGTTGGGGGCCAGACCCACGACGGTCTCGGTTGCCGGGTTGACGATCTCGTAGGTGCCCTCGGACGCGTCGACCCATTTGCCCCCGATGAGGAGCTGGTGCTCTTCGCGCGTGCTGGTCTCGGCCATGTGGTGCTCCCTGGTCGGCGTTCGCCGGCGGATCTGACGGCGCGTCACATTCAACCCCGCCCCGCCTCCCGCCGCCAAAGCGGCAGCTCGCCCGCTGGCACGGGCAACCGCCCCGGGGCGAGACTGGGCGAGTGACAAACGACGCGGCGCCAGCGGGAGCGGACACCTTCCTCTTACCGCTGGGCGACGAGGAGTCCGAGGGGTTCTGGGCGGGCACCGCCGCGGGCGAGCTCAGGGTCCAGGCTTGCGACGACTGCGGCGCGTTGCGGTTCCCGCCGCGTGTCATGTGCCCCGAGTGCCAGTCGACCGAGCGCTCCTGGGTGCCCGTCTCGGGCCGGGGCGTCATCTGGTCCTTCGTCGTGGTGCACCCCCCGGTGCTGCCCGCCTACGCCCCCTACACCCCCTTTCCGGTGATCACCGTCACGCTGGCCGAGAAGCCCAGCCTGCGCATGGTCGGCAACCTGGTCACGGGTCCGGGCGGCGACATCAACGGCGTCGACCCCGCCGGTATCGCGATCGGCGAGCCGGTGCGGGCCGTCTTCACCGCCCGCCCCCGGCCCGACGGCACCCTCGTCCACCTCCCCCAGTGGGTGCGCGAACCCGGCTTCTGAGGGGGATCTCTCCCGTCCACCCGTGACTTTGTTCCGGCCATATATGACTTTTTGCCCTTCGCAAGGTCACAAGATCTGTGCGATTCTCTAGATTGGAAAGAGTCCTCGGGGGAGTGAACGGAGTCTGATCATGAGTCGGCCCGCCGATATGGTCCCTGTCGAACCGCGCCCCGTGACCGGTGCCGACTCCGGCGACTCCGTGGCCGGGATCGTTGGGCAGTCCATCCTCGGCAGCGCCGACGTGACTCGTGCCCGGGAACGCCGCCGCCAGATCCGGCTCCGGCGCCTCGTCGCCGTCGGCGCACTCGTGTGGGGCTGGATCGTCGTGCGCGGCCTGACCGGGCACAGCATCTTCCCGACGGTCCACCCGCCGCACTGGCTGGGCGGCGCGCTCCCCATCATGCTGATCTGCCTGATGCTCGGGGCGGTCATGCTGATACCGCTCGTCGGGGCTGGGCGCTCGCCGCACACGCTCGTCCGACCCGGCGAGACCGAGGTGGGCCTGGAGGATCTCGTCGGCATCGATGGCATCAAGGCCGAGGTGGTGCGCTCCATCAACCTGTTCCTCGCCCACCAGACGTTCCGCGACAAGATGGGCGGCTCGGCGCGCCGCGGCATCCTCTTCGAGGGGCCCCCCGGCACGGGCAAGACCTTCGTTGCCAAGGCCATGGCCAAGGAGGCCAACGTCCCCTTCCTCTTCGTCTCCGCCTCGGCCTTCCAGTCGATGTACTACGGCCAGACGAACCGCAAGATCCGCTCCTACTTCAAGCAGCTGCGTAAGTACGCCCACAGAGAGGGTGGCGCCATCGGCTTCATCGAGGAGATCGACGCCATCGGCGCCACGCGGCGCGGCATGGGCAGTGGCGGCGGGACCGAAGGCGTGTCCGGCGTCGTCAACGAGCTGCTGGTTCAGCTGCAGTCCTTCGACCACCCGACCCGGGGGCAGCGCTTCTCCTCGGCCTGGATCGACCTCCTCAACCGCTACCTGCCCGACGGCGGGAAGCTGAGCAAGCCGGCCGTGGTGCCCGCCAACGTGCTCGTCGTCGGCGCCACCAATCGCAAGGACGACCTCGACCCGGCGCTGATCCGGCCGGGCCGGTTCGACCGCACGATCTACTTCGGGCTGCCCGGGCGCCGGGCCCGCGCCGACATCATCGCCTACTACCTCGGCAAGAAGGCCCACGCCGCCGACCTCGACGAGCACGGTGCTGTTGACGTGGTGGCCGGCATGACCTTCGGGTACTCACCTGCCTCGCTGGAGCGGCTCATGGACGAGGCGCTCGTGATCGCCCTCACCCACGGCCGTACCGCCATGACCATGCCGGACGTCGCCGAGGCCAAGATGCTCGTCGAGCTCGGCGTGACCGACGAGACCATCTACACGCCCGACGAGCGGACCCGGGTCGCAACCCACGAGGCCGGCCACGCGACGGTGGCCTATTTCGTGGGCCAGACCCGCCAGCTCGACGTGCTCTCCATCGTCAAGCGCCGCGATTCGCTCGGGTTGCTGCAGCACTCCGACACCGAGGAGCGCTTCACCAAGAGCAGCGAGGAGCTGCGCGCCCTGCTGCAGATCGCCATGGGCGGCATGGTGGCCGAGGAGCACTGGTTCGACGAGGTCTCCACCGGCCCGGCCTCTGACCTGGCCGCCGCCACCACCATCGGCGCCCAGATGATCGGGGCCTGCGGCATGGGCAACTCCCTGATTTCCGTGGCCGCGGCGGGGAGCGGCTACTTCGAGGGGAGCCTGGTCGACAAGGTGCTCGGCGACAAGGCTGCCCGAGCAGAGCTCGATGCGTTGCTGATGGGTTCGTGTGACGCGGCCAAGGCCATCGTCGAGGCCCACCCCGACGTCGTGGAGGGCTTGCGCGACGCGTTGCTCGAACGGGACGAGTTGGTCGGTGCGGAGATCACCGAGGTGATCGAATCGGCCTTGGACGAGGCATCGAGGCCCTCCGTGATCGCCGAGCTGCGCCCCTCCTCGTCTGCCGGAGGGCGCGCCTGACGTACCCTCCCTTCCCCGGCTACCTTTCGGGGCGAGCCGAGAGCAAGAGGGGCGATGGCATGGGGCAGTCTGGACACATGGTCGCCCGCGGGTTGGTCGCGCTCGGCGCCAGCGTGCTCGCAGGGCTGAGCGCGATCGCCCCCCTGGTCCCCCACGGCGCCGAGGCTGCCGCCTCGGGTGCCTCGACTGTCGCGGCCCGGCCCTCGGCGGGTTGCGCCCTCGCTCAGCCGGTCACGCCCGGAACGACGAACCAACTGCTCGCCGCAGGGGGTGATCAGGGCGGCTTCGTGCGCGAGGTCCCGCCGTCCTATACGGGCCGGATGCCGCTGCCGGTGGTCATCGACCTGCACGGATGGAGCGAGCCCGCCGCCTTCCAGGTCCAGGTTTCCCAGCTCGGCACCTACGGCGTCGCGCACCAGTTCATCACGGTCACCCCGCAGGTCGCCGAACCCGCTCAGGTCTGGAAGCTCGGGTTCTCCGGGACGGACGTCGCCTTCGTCGGCGGACTCCTGCACACCATCGACACGACCCTGTGCGTCGATCGCAACCGCGTCTACGTCACCGGCTATTCCTACGGGGCGTTCCTCACGTCCACGCTTGCGTGCGTCTACGCCGGCCAGATCGCCGCCGTGGCCCCGGTGGCTGGGATACAGAACCCGGCCGGTTGCCGCCCCTCGCGCCCCGTGCCGGTCGTCGCCTTCCATGGCACCGCCGACCCGTTCGTGCCCTACAACGGTGGCGTCGGACCGGCCGCCCTGAAATTGCCGGCTGCCGACGGGTCGCAGCGCACGCTCGGCCAGGCCCTCGGCAAGAAGGCGGCCAAGTTCAAGGGATCCACGATCCCGGCCAACACTGCAGCGTGGGCCAAGCGAAACGGCTGCACGTCCGGGCCCACCAACCGGAGTGTCGCGAGCGGCGTGACGCTCATCAGCTACTCCTGCCCGCAGGGCAACGACGTGGAGCTCTACCGCGTCGACGGCGGGGGCCACGCTTGGCCCGGCAGCGCGGCGACCAAGTCGATTGCGTCCGTCGTCGGCTACACCACGATGGCGATCTCGGCCGACCGGATCATGTGGGCCTTCTTCGCGGCCCATCCGCTGCGCCACTGAGGGATCACGGGGACGACTGCGACCTGCCACCGCCGAGCACGCGCAGCACGAGCCGCCCCAACCGGCCCGGTGGTCGCTTCCGCTGCGCGGCCAGCGCCTCGGCCTCGCGGTCGCGGGTGAGCGGGCCGCCCAGCCGCCAGTAGCGCCTGCCACCGCCGGTGTAGCGGACGTAGTCGGGCACCGGCGGCAGCTTCTGCTTCGGCTTGCGCGGCCGCCTGGCCTTCGAGCCCGGGCTCATGACGCGAGTCTGGCGCGGGCTCGAAGGGAGTGCCGAGAAGATGAACCTCCCGAAGGTGGCCCGCCCCTCAGGCCACCAGCTCCGGGTCGGCCCACTCGAAGCCCTCCTCGTCGACGAGCTCCACCCCTAGTGCCTCCGCCTCGCCCGACGCCTGGGCCAAACGGAGTCGTGGCGCCGGGAGTTTGACCAAGGTGGCGACCATGACCATGGCGGCCAAGGCGAAGAGGGCGGCGACGGCGAAGGTCACGTCGAGCCCGTGGACGAGGGACGCCGCTGAGCCGACCCCTGCTCGGAGCTGCGAGCGGCCCGCGGTGTCGTCCAAGACGGTCACCAGGACGGCCAGGCCCAGGGCAGCCCCGACTTGCTGCATGCCGTTGACCAGATCCGACGCCGCTCGGGACGGCAACACCTGAGGGCTGGCGCCGCTTAGTACGCCGACTCGCCGACAACGAGCAGGTCGGTGAACGTCGGGGGCTCGTCGAAGATCTCGGCCATCGTCGCCCTCGCCGCTCGCAGCCCTTCTTCACGCCGAGGGTCCTGTTCACGGGCGCGGGCGCTCTCTTCGCTGTCGAACACGACCATCATGTAGACCTTGAGCGGGTCGTGCTGGTCCCGCATCGCGGTCGACCGCACCAGCCCCGTGTTCGGTTGCTCGGTGGCATTCAACTGCTCGATCAGCGTGCTCAGTCCGTCTTCCTTGCCTGGCTTGAGGTGGGTTGTGATCAGCTGTGCCCACATGTTGGTCCTCCGTTCGCGCCGTGAAGCCGCACCCTAGTGCCAGACCATGACCGACGACGGACGAACACCGAGTGGTCCCGGACTTGCCGCGCCGGGCGTCGCGCCGGGGGGCCTCACTCTCTGAGGTGCGCCGTGTCGTTGTAGCCCCGGACGATCCAGCGCTCGGGCGTCACCACGATCCTCGAAAGCGACGCGTTGTCGGCGTTGATGAACGCGAAGGGGGTGGAGCCGCTGGCCTGGGCGACGATCTCGCCGATGGCGGCGCCGTGGCTGAACACGACGACACGCCCACCGGGATGCGAGGCTGCGATGCGCTCGACGGCCGCCCGCAGGCGCCCCCCGAACACGGCGCGAGACTCGGCACCGGGGACGACGTCCCAGCGCTGCTCGCGCAGCACCGCTTCGAACAATGGATCACGGTCGACCGCCTTTTGGCGCAGGAGGCCTCCCTCCCACTCGCCGAGGTAGACCTCACGCAGGTCCGCGTCGACGACGGGGAAGATGCCGGTCCGGTCCACGAGCGGCGCCGCGGTCTGGGCCGTGCGGCGCAGAGAGCTGACGTACACGCCGTCGATGGGCTCGTGGGCCAGGCGCAACGCGACCTGCTCGGCCTGATGCCGGCCCGCCTCGGACAGCGGCGGGTCGCCCTGGCCCTCGACGAGCTCGAAGGACTCGCCCTCAACCGAGTCGGCTGATGCGCCGTGGCGGACCAGCAGCAGCTCGGTCGAGCCGGGCGGGCCGACGTAGGGCCTCTGGCTGAAGCTGCGGGGCGCCGTCACGGACGCCGAGTGTAGGAAGGATCAGCGCGGCGCGTGGAGCTCGGGTGGCCCGTGATCGTCGTCGTCCTCCACGACCTCCGCGTCAATCACGTCGGGGTCGTACCGCGTGGGCGCGCCTCCGCTGCCCGGCCCCCACCCTGCCGGACCGCCGCCGTCCGCACGGAAGGTGGCGAAGAACGCACCCGGCCCCTGGGCGAAGTGCACCTGCAGCGGCCGGCCCGCGTCAGGCCCGAGCCGCTCCCACAGTGGTAGTGCCCGGCGGAACACGACGTAGTACTGCACGCCGAGTGTCAGGCCCAGATAGAGGAGGAAGCTCGCCGCCTCCAGGCCCGTCCCGCCCGAACGGTTGCTCCCGCTGTCGACCGAGAAGTGCACCAGCAGTGACACCAGCCACAGCGCCATGGTGACCGCGTTGCCCTGGCGGAGCACCCAGCCGTTGCCCGCCCACACCCGCATGGAGAGGCCGCGCAGTGCGCCCAGACCGACGGCGCCGACGACCATGGTGGCCAGCACCCAGAGCCAGGCACCCGTGGTCACGTGGTGGCCGCCGGCGTACGAGAACAGCTCCAAGAGCCCGATGACGCCCAGGACCAGCGGCAGGCGCGGGTGGTACACCCGGGGCACTGGGACGACCCTGACCTGGCGCAGCAGCACGAAGACGAGCAGGACCACACCGAGCGCGTACGAGAAGAACGACATCCGGTCTCCACCCTATGGCGGCAAACCGCTCAGTGGTTCAGCAGGGGCCCGACCTCGACGCCGAAGCGCGCCGTCTGCTCGCAGAACTCCTCGGAGCTCCGGGCCATGAAGCGCACCTGCAGGTGGTTGACGCCCATTCCCACCAGCTCGCGCAGTGACTCGGCCACCTCCTCGGCACCACCCGTGAGGACCCAGTTCGGCAGGTCCCACCCCGAACCGCCGGCGCTCAGGTAGATCGGTTCGACGATGGTGCCGATGTCGAGCGGCGCGCCGCCACGCAGCTCGGCTCGCAGCTCGCGCAACCGGGCGATCTGGCCCGGCAGGTCGCGTCGCCGTGTTCCCTGGGGGAGCCAGCCGTCGCCGAAGGCCGCCGTGCGCCGGATGGCGGCCGCGGAGGAGCCGCCGATCCAGATGGGTGGGCGGGGTTGGCGCGCCGGGCGCGGCCCCTGCCCCAGGTCGCGGGCAGGGAAGCGCGGGCCGGGCAGGTCCGGGAACTCCTCGGTGAAACAGCGGGCGAGGGCCGAGACCGCCTCGTCGGTGTGGCGACCGCGCCCCTCGAAGTCGCCGGTCAACAGCTCGTACTCCTCGGGCACGTGGCCGGCGCCGACGCCCACGATGAGGCGCCCGCCCGAGAGATGGTCGAGCGTCGAGAGCTCCTTGGCCGCGCGCAGCGGGTGGCGCTGGGCGAGGATCAGCACATGTGAGAGCAGGTGCGTCCGTCTGGTCAGCGCCGCCAGCCAGCCCAGCGTCGCCGTCGTGTCGTACCAGATGGTGCCCATGGCCTCGGCCAGTCGGCGCGGGATGGCGGTGTGGTCGCACACGCCGAGGTAGAAGAACCCGGCCTCGTCGGCCACCCGTGCGATATGAGCCAGCTCCGAGGGCCCGGCCTCCTTCTCCCAGTCGGCGACGTACAGCGTCGACTGGGACTGAATGGGCAGCTGCATCCCGTAGACGACCTCGCCTTCGGGGACGGTGCGGACGACGTCAGCGGGAATGAGGGACGGGTCTGTCATGGGTGGCGCTCCAGTCGGGCGGGAGAGTGCACGGGTTCGCTCACGCGTATGCGGCCATGGCGGCCGCCTGGTCGGTCGGCGTGCCGAACGTGGTCGACAGGACGCGCGCCCTCTTGAGGTGGAGGTGCAGGGGTACCTCCCAGGTGAACCCCATCCCGCCGTGCACCTGGATCGCACCTCGGGCGTTCCCGAGTGCGGCCTCGTCGGCGAGCAGCTTGGCGCCCCGGACCGCCCGCTCGAAGAAATCGCCCCGCGAACAGCCCGCGGCATGAGCCTCCGACGCGACGACATCGGGCTGGTCGGCCAGGCAGGCCGCTGCGTGCACCCCGGCCCGCGCCACCTCGGCGCGCACGAGCATGTCGGCGCACATGTGCTTGATGGCCTGGAAGCTGCCGATCGGCTTGCCGAACTGGTGACGCTCCTTGGCGTACGCCACGGCGAGGTCGAGTGCCTCGGTCGCGTGTCCGACCTGGAGCGCCGCCGTGAGCAGCGCACCGTGGCGCGCCAGGCGCTCCTCGGGGTCCGCCACGGGCTCGCCGTCGGGAAGCGCCTCGAGCCGCCACAACGGCGTCAACGGGTCGAGCGGGGCCCGCAGTCGTTCCGCCCCCGCCGGGTCCGGGGCGGGCGCCACCAGGCGTGTGCCCCGCCCGTCGCCGGTCCCGAAGACGAGGAGCCCGTCCAGCGAGGCCAGGTGCTCCACCAGGATCGGGCCCGCGCCGGCGCTGTATACGCCCACCTTGGCCCCGCCCTCTGCCGCACCGCTCACCAAGCCGGCGCTCGCGGCGAGGAACGTCCCCACGAGGGGACCCGGCACGAGCGCCCGACCCAGCTCCTCGAAGACGACGACGGTGTCGGCCATGCCGAGCCCGGTGCCGGCCGGCTCGGGCAGGGTCAGCGCGAACACACCCGTCTCGGCCAGCGCGGCCCAGTCGTCGTCACCCACGGCGTGGTCGTCGCCTTCCCGGGCGCGCAGGCGGTCGAGAGGCAGCCGTCCGGCCACCATGGCCCGGATGCCCTCGGCGAGCTCGCGCTGGTCGTCACCGACGCGGAAGTCCATCAGCGTGACCTGGGCAGCCCGAGGATGCGCTCGCCCACGATGTTGCGCTGCACCTGCGAGGTGCCGGCGGCGATGGTCGACGAGATGGACTTGAACCAGGCCGCCAGTTGCTCGTCGTTGCCGAGTGGCGACCCGTCGTTGCCGACCAGCGGGTCGGCGCACAGTGCGGCCCGGTCCAGGACCTCCATGGCCAGGTCGCCCAAGGCCTGCGAGTGCTCGGAGAACGAGAGCTTGAACACCGAGCCGCCGATGCCCGGGACGCCAGTCTGGGTGGCCTCCGAGACATTGCGTTTGGTCAGCGCCCACAGCGCGTCGAAGGCCGCCACCAGGTGGCCGATGCGCCGGGCCAGGCCGGCGTCCTCCAGCAATCCGAGACGCTCCGCGACGCGGCGCAGCTCGCGGAGCAGCCGCACGCACTCGAGGAGCTCGCCGACGAAGGCGGTCCCGCGCTCGAAGGACAGGGTGACCATGGTGACGCGCCACCCGTCGTTCTCCTCGCCGACGCGGTTGACCGCCGGCACCCGAACCTCGTTGAGGAACAGCTCGGCGAATTCGAGCGTGCCGGCGATGGTGCGCAGCGGCCGGATCTCAATCCCGGGCAAGTCCATGGGCATGATGAGCCAGGTGATGCCACGGTTGCCGTCGTCCCCCGTGCGCACGAGCAATTCGCAGAAGTCGGCCACGAACGCATAGGACGTCCAGATCTTCGAGCCGGTGACGACGTAGTGGTCGCCGTCGCGCACCGCCCGGGTGCGCAGCGAGGCCAGGTCGCTCCCCGCATCGGGCTCGCTGAAGCCCTGGCACCACACCTCTTCGCCCCGCAGGATGGCCGGGAGGTAGCGCTCCTTCTGCGGGCGCGTGCCCTCGGCGATGACCGTCGGCCCCGCGTGCAGCAGCCCGACGAAGTTCACCCCGACGTAGGGCGCCCCCGCCCGCTCGCACTCCTCCTTGAAGATCAGCTGCTCCACGGGGGAGGCGCCGCGCCCGCCACCCTCGACCGGCCAGTCGACGCCGGCGTAGCCCGCCTCGAAGAGGAGGTGCTGCCAGCGCAGGTCGAAGGCCCGCCGGGCGGGCCAGTCATCATGGGGCGGCGCCTCGCCGACGGCCGGCAGGGTGGCGGCCAGCCAGCCGCGCAGCTCGGCGCGGAACCCCTGCTCGGACGCGGTGTAGCGGAGGTCCATGCGTCAGGGGCTGCAGACGGGCCGGCTCAGCCGACGAGGTCGAGGCCGAACAGCTTGATCGCGTTGCCCCGCACGATCTTGCGGCGCTGGGTGTCGGTGAGGTCCGCCATCTGCTTCTCGGCGATCTCCAGCGTGTTCGGCCAGGTCGAGTCCGAGTGCGGGTAGTCCGACTCATAGGTGATGTTGTCCTCGCCGATCTCATCGACCGACTTCAGCCCGTGCGCGTCGTCGAAGAAACAACCCCACACGTGGTCCTTGAAGTAGCTCGATGGCTTTTCGGGCACGATGTCGGCGACGCCGCCCCACCCGCGGTTCTCGAGCCAGACCGTGTCCGCCCGCTCCAGGATGTAGGGGATCCAGCCGATCTGGCCCTCGGAGTAGGCGACCCTCAGGTCGGGGAAGCGGACGAAGACGCCGCTGAAGAGGAAGTCGACCAGCGAGAAGGTGGCATTGGTGTGCGTGAGCGTCGACCCCACCGCCGGGGGTGCGTCGGCCGAGGTCGACGGCATCTTCGACGAGCTGCCGATGTGCATGTTGATGATCGTCTGCGTCTCGGCGCAGGCCCGGAAGAAGGGGTCCCAGTAGTGGTCGGGGTCGTGCACGCTCGGCAGGCCCAAGAAGGGCGGGATCTCGCTGAAGCAGACGGCGCGGACGCCCCGCGCCGCGTTGCGTCGCACTTCGGCTTCGGCCAGCTCCACGTCCCACAGCGGGATGAGGCAGAGTGGGATGAGCCGTCCGTCCGAGTCCCCGCACCACTCCTCGACCATCCAGTCGTTGTAGGCCTTCACGCAGAGCAGCCCCAGGTCCTTGTCCGCGGCCTCAGTGAAGGTCTGACCGCAGAAGCGGGGGAACGTGGGGAAGCACAGCGCTGCCTCAATGTGGTTGGCGTCCATGTCGTCGAGCCGGGGCTTCACCTCGTAGGAGCCCGGGCGCATGTCCTCGTAGGTGACGCCCTTCATGGTCACTTCCTCGCGCGGCACGCCCACCGCGGAGTCGACTCGCAGCAGTGGCCGCTTGAGGTCCTCGTAGTACCACCAATCGACCGGTACGCCCTTGGCGCCGGGCTTGACCTTCAGCTGCCCGCCCCGGAACTCCACCTCGGGCATGGGCGCCCGCACGATGCGCGGCCCGACCTCGGCGTACTTGGAAGGGAGACGGTCCTGCCACACGTTGGGCGGCTCGACGACGTGGTCGTCCACCGAGATGATCATCGGCAGGGGCTCAGGCATGGGCATCGAGCGTAGCCCGCACCTGACGGGGCGTCAGAAACGGGGCGACGGCGCGGGACGCGTCGATCTTCCGGGGAAACTCTAAACGGGACCATTTATAGTTTTCGGAGTCCCCGCGCCCTGCCGTCCCGTGCCCGCACGGCGGCCTGACGTGGCGGGCCGGCCGCGTCTCAGGCGAAGGTCTCTTCGAAGAGGTTCAGCATGGCCTGCCACGAGCGCCGGTCGGTCGGCGCGTGATAGTCGATGCCGGGCAGGTCGACCTTGGACGCGCGCGGGTTCGTGAACGAATGCACCGCGCCGCCGTAGACGTGCAGCTGCCAGTCGACCCCGGCCCCACGCATCTCCTCCTCGAAGCCGCGTCGCTGAGCGTTGTCGACGATGGGGTCGTCGGCCCCGATCAGCATCAGCACCTTGCCGCGGATGTTGCGGGCGTCCTCGGGCCGGGCCGGGGCCAGCCCGGAGTGGAATCCCACGATCGCCTTGAGGTCGGCGCCGCCCCTCGCCAGCTCCAGGCAGAGGGTGCCGCCGAAGCAGTACCCGATGGCGGCGAGGCGATCGCCGTCTGTGCGCCCCTCGCTCCGCAGCACGTCGAGCCCGGCGGTGCCGATGGCGCGGGCCCGCTGCGGGTCTTCCCTGAGCTCGCCCAACCGTTCCATCATCTGTCCCCGGTCGGCCAGCGGCCGGCCATCGCCGTGGTAATCGAGGGCGAAGGCGACGTAGCCGAGCTCGTCCGCCAGCCGGATGGCCCGGGAGCGGGCATGGTCGTCGAGTCCCGGCCCTTCGTGGCAGACGAGGACGCCGGGTCGACGGTCGGTGCCGTCGGGCAAGGCGATGGTGCCGACCATGGTGCGGCCGTCGGCCTGATACGAGATCTCGCGGGTGGTGACCATGGGCCGCACGGTACCCGCCCTCGCGCCGTTCATCGCCGGGCACGGTCGACCTACCGCGCCGCGGTGGCGCAGCGGTCCCACGCCATACTGGCTCCCATGCCCGGGAAACCCTCCCCAAGAGTGCAATTGGGGTTCCCGGCCGTGGCGGCCGCGCTCGCGGGGGCCACGCTGGTACTCGCGTCGTGCAGCTCTGGACCCTCGACGCCGCAGGCCGCCACCACTACGACGCACCACGGGGCCGCCGCGCCCACGTCGACGACCACGACGACGACCGCGACGCCGGCTTCCACGTTGCCGCCGGTGTCGACCTCTGGGCCGTTACAGCCGGGTTCGCCGATTCCCCTTCCCTTCTCGGCCGACCGTGTGACCGCAGCCGAGAGCCCCGACGGCGCCGTGTTCGCCGCGCCCCAGGATCCGACCAGCCCGTCGCCCTCCATGGCCTGGGTGGTGGACGGCAACGGTCCGGCCGCCATTGCCGAGCACGTCCCGATCGGGATCGCCGCGCTGGCGTCCGACAGCAACAACTTCTACGTCGCGACCTACTCCACCGTGTTCGCCTACGCCCGGGCCAGCGGCAACCAGGACGGGCAGTGGACCATGCCGGCCGTGAACGCAGCGAACAGCTCCAACAACGACCTGGTCGCACTGGCGGCCGCCGGCGGTGGCGTGCTGGTGTCCGTCACCCAGGGCAACGTCGTCAGTGTGTACCGCATCGACCCGGCGTCATCGGCGGGACCGCGCCTTCTCGTGCGCGGCCTGGGCGACGCCGTCGGGTCCGACGGCTCCATCTACTACGAGAGTGCCGGCCACCAGCTGTCCGTGCGGCGCCCGAACGGGGCTGTCACCACCGGGCCCGCGCTGGCGGCGACGCCCAACGGCCTCGGCGGCGGCGTGCAGTACGTCGACGTCGTCGCGGGCGGTGCGGTGTGGATCAGCGAGCCTGCGGGGCAGGGCCTCGATGCTGCGTTCACCACCTACGATGCCACCACTCTGCGCCTGGTCGGGACCTACAGCGGCACGGTGACGAGCAGCGTCGAGGACTCGGCCGCCGGACCGCTCGTGCTCGAGCCCGCCGGTGTCAACGCGGCGTGCCCGCAGGCCGCGCAGAGCCCGACATCGTGCGTCTTCCGTATCGATCAGCACGGCGCCGTGGGCGATGCGGTCGGGGTGGGATCGGCCGTCGTCCTCATTGGCCCCGGTCCGGCCGTCATCGTCTCCGACACCTCGACGGGCCAGTTCGACCTCGTCCGGCTGTCCTAGCTTCGCTCAATAGTGCATGGCGACGCCGCCGTTGGGGCTGAGCAGCTGCCCCGTCACGAAGGTGCTGGCGTCGGAGGCGAGATACAACACGCAGTACGCCACGTCGGCTGTCACCCCCACCCGGCGCATTGGGGCGAACCGCGCCATCGGCGCCAGCGTGGCGGCTTTGGCGTCCTCGTTCACCGTGCCGTCGGGGTTCGTGTAGTAGCGCGCCGTCATGTTGGTCGGGACGAAGCCCGGGGCCACCGAGTTGACCCGCACGCCGTGCTCGCCGACCTCGACCGCCATCGACTGCGTCAGCTGGGCCACGCCGGCCTTGCAGATCGCGTAGGGACCGATGCCGGGCGACGGCGTCAGCACCGCCGCCGAGGCCATGTTGATGATGGAGCCGCCACGCTGGGCCACCATCGCCTTCCCTGCAGCCTGGCAGCCGTAGAGCACGCCCTTGAGGTTCACCGACAGGATGCGGTCGAACTCGTCCGGGTCGACGTCGATGATGGAGCTGTCGATCATGATCCCGGCGATGTTGCACATGACATGCAGTCCGCCGTGGCGCGCCGTGACGTGGCCGACGAGTGTCGCCGCCGCTCCGCGGGCTGACACGTCGAGCTGCGCGCTCTCCGCTCTCCCACCCTGGCCCAGGATGCCGCTCGCCGTCTCGCCCGCCGCGGCGTCGTTGATGTCGGCGCAGACGACGGTCGCACCGGCGGCGGCCAGGACCTCGGCCGTTGTGCGCCCGATGCCGCTGCCGGCCCCGGTGACGAGGGCCACCCGGCCCGTCAGGTCGAACGCGGCGTGCACACTCTGAGCGGTTTCCACCGGCGCACCTTACGCGCGCCGGGCGCATGTCTTCAGGCTGCGTCCCACCTGGGCTCGAGCCGGTAGACGGGGTAGTCGGCCGCAACGCGCTCGAACTCGGTCAGCGGTGCGGCCCGGTCGACCGGGATGTGGGGCCGCGCCCCGGGGGCCAGCGCGAGGTAGCGGCGAAGGATGGGCGCCCGCTCGGCCGGATCGACTGCCACCAGGCGCACCTTCTCGCGTCGACCGTGGCGCAGTTCGGCTTGGCCGCCGTCGGCCTCGAGGTTCCGCACCCAGTTCGCCGACGGTCCCAGCATGGAGACCAGGTAGCGCTCGCCCTCGTAGTCGGCAATCACCACCGGGAGCGTGACGGGTTTGCCGCTGCAGCGCCCGCGCACCTCGAGCATCCCGGCGCGAGAGGGCATCACGCCCGCCGAGAACGCAACCGCGGACAATCGGTTCTGCCACCGGGCGAAGCGGTTCGGCCGCCCGCCCCTGTACAGCCAGAGCAGGTAGTCGCCGTAGGTCCTCATGCCACGATCGTGCAACCGTCGCGGCGTGCGGGCCAGGGTCGTTGTGCCCTTACGCGGTCACACCCTCTAAAGCGAGCAGCGCACGCTTGAGCTTGAGCCCCCCGCCATAGCCGCCGATCCCGTTGCTCGCCAGCACACGGTGGCACGGGACGATGATGGGGATGGGGTTCCGGCCGTTGGCCTGGCCCACGGCCCGAGGTCCGTTCGGTCGCCCGACGCGTCGGGCCAGCTCGCCGTAGCTGATGATCTCGCCGTAGGGAATGCGGGTCAGTTCGTGCCACACCTCGCGCTGAAAGGGGGTGCCGTCGAGCTCCATCGGGACGTCGAACCCGGTGCGCTCGCCGGCGAAGTACGACTCGAGCTGTGTCGCCGTCTCCTTGAGGACGGGCGGGACGTCGTCGATGTCGCGGCGTCCGTGCCGCCGCTCGTGCGGCAACCACACGCCGACGAGCACGTCCCCGTCGCACTCGAGGACGAGGCGGCCGATCGGCGTGTCGATTGGCATGGTGCTGGTCGGGTTGGTCGTCATGCTGCACGTCCTTTCATCGGTGTGGTCGGGATCGCGGTGGCCGGCGCGGGCAGCGACCACAGGTGCGCCATGGCGTAGCTCCGCCACGGCCGCCAGCCGTCGCCGGCGGCAACGAGTTGGGCCGGGTCGTCGGGCAGGCCGATGGCTCGCGCCGCCCGACGGATGCCGAGGTCGGTGGGCATGAAGGCGTCCGGGTCGCGGAGGGCACGCATCGCCACGTACTCGGCCGTCCAGGGGCCGATGCCCGGGAGCCCGACCAGCGATTGGCGCAGCTCCATCGGGTCGGCGCCGGCGTCGATCACGACGTCGCCGCGCTCCACGGCGTCGGCCAGCGCGCCGAGGGCCCGCCGGCGTCCCGCCGGCATGGCGAATGCAGCCGGGTCGTGGCGGACAAGGTCGGCCAGCGCCGCCGGCGTCGGGAAGAGATGCGTGATCGTGCCGTCAGGCGCGGGGAGCGGGTCCCCCGCCTCCTGCACGAGCCTGCCGGCGACGGTCCGGGCCCCGGAGACCGAGACCTGCTGGCCGATGACGGCGCGCACCGCGAGCTCGAAGCCATCGGCGGCGCCCGGCACCCGCCGTCCCGGATCCTGCTGGACCAAGGGTCCCAGATGCGCGTCGCCGCGCAGGGCCTCCCAGACGGCGACGGGGTCAGCGTCCAGGTCGAGCAACTGGCGGCAGCGCGACACCGCGGTCGTCAGGTCGCGCAAGTCGGAGAGCACCAGCTCGCCCAGGACATAGGACGGGCCACCCGTTGCCGCTCCACGCCGGTCGCCGGGGGGCCCGGGCGGGGCAAGCGTGACGACCGCGTGGCCGTGGGGAAGGCGCAGGCTCCGCCGGTAGGACGCGCCGTCGAGGGACTCCACGCCTGGCAGCGCACGGAGCCCCAGGAACTCGAGCGCCGACAGCGGACTGAACGGCTGCCGGCACGGGAGGCGGAGCCGTATCGCTTGTGGCACGCCCGCGTGCGTGACGTCGCTCCGGCCGTGCCCGGCCCGGGCGGCCCGGGCCCGCAGCCCGCTCGGCGTGTCGGCGAAGATCCGGCGCACGGTGTCGTTGCACTGGCGCACGCTGGCGAAGCCCGCGGCGAAGGCGACATGGGCAACGGGCAGGTCCGTCGTCTCGAGCAGGAGGCGCGCCGTCTGGCCGCGCTGGGCGCGGGCCAGCGTGAGTGGCCCCGTTCCCACCTCCGCCGTGATGAGCCGATTTAGTTGGCGGCTGCTGTACCCGAGGCGCCCTGCGAGCCCCTCGACCCCTTCGCGGTCGACGACGCCGTCCCTGATGAGCCGCATCGCCCGGGCCACGACGTCGGCCCGGACGTTCCACTCCGGCGAGCCCGGCGTGGCGTCGGGCCGACAGCGCAGGCAGGCGCGAAAGCCGGCCTGCTGGGCGGCGGCGGCCGTCGGGTAGAAGCGGACGTTCTGGCGCTTGGGCGTGCGGGCCGGGCAGCTCGGACGGCAGTAGATCCCGGTCGAGGTGACGGCACAGAAGAACCAGCCGTCGAAGCGGGGGTCCTTGCTCTGCGCCGCCTGGTAGCAGCGGTCTGGGTCCTCGATCACGGGTGCCAGCGTGGCACGCCCGCGTGACAATTACTGGCGGAAATCGGACACGGCCGTCGCGGTCCCCCTGACGTGGGCCAGCAGGAGGCGGCGATGGGTGGCGGCGTCGCCCCAGGCCCGCGAGAGCGCCCAGGTCCGCTTCAAGAAGAAGTGGAGGTCGCACTCCCACGTGTAGCCGATGGCGCCGTGGACCTGCAGGGCCACCTGGGCCGCCAGGTCGGCCGCGTCGGAAGCCATCGCCTTCGCCATCGACGCGTCGTGCGAGAGCGTCGGCTGCGCGGACGCCAGCGACCAGGCGGCACGGTATGTGGCGGGGCGGGCGAACTCGAGCGCCACCCGCGCGTTGGCCAGGAGGTGCTTCACGGCTTGGAAGCTGCCGATCGGCTTGCCGAACTGGTGGCGCTCCTTGGCGTACGCGGCCGCCATCATGAGCATGCGGTCGGCCAGCCCGATCAGGAGCGCGGCCGTGCCCGCGGCGGCCCGGTCGGCGAGCAACGCCGCCGCCGCCTCGGCCGCCACGCCGTACGCGAGCAGCGTGTCGGAGGCGAGGGGCCACTGCACGGTCGAGAGATCGCGCGACGAACTGAGCGCCGGCGTGGCCCGCGCGCGGCACGAGGCCGCCGGCACCGCGTGCAGCTGCCAGCCCGACTCGGTGTCGCGGCAGGCGAGGAGCAAAACGGCCGCGTCTCGAGCGCCGACGACTCGGGGTGTGCGCAGCGTGCCGTCCGCCGTCACCTCGGTGGGTGACCGGATCCCGCCGGGGGACACGTCGATGCCACCGATCGCGAAGCTGGCGTCGTCCTCGACCAGTGCGGCGAGGGCGGACGCCGCCGCCGGGTCGGGCAGCAGCGCGGCGAGCGTCGGCGCGGCGAGCGCGGCCGTCTCGAGCAGTGGCTCGGGCAGGCAGGCCCACCCCGCCTCCTCGAGCACGCCCACCAGGTCGACGTCGCTCAGGCCGAGACCGCGGGCCGCTTCCGGCACGACGAGCCCCGGCGCCCCGAGCTCGGCCAGCACACCCCAGCGATTCTGGGAGAGCTCGGCGCGGACGGCCTCGTCGGCCAACGCGAACGCCCGCAGTGCGTCGACCGTGCACTCCGTGTCGAGGACCGTGCGCACACCCCGGCGCAGCTCCTCCTGCTCCTCGGAGAACGCGAAGTCCATTGCCGTCGCCCCTCAGCCGCGCGGCAGCCCGAGCAGGCGCTCGGCGACCACGTTGCGCTGTATCTCGTTCGTCCCGGCGTAGATCGGCCCGGCCAGCGAGAAGAGGTACCCGTCGAGCCACTCGCCGGGCTCGCCCGCCGCCAGCAGCTCCGCCTCGGGGCCGAGGAGATCGAGGGCCGCCGTGTGGATGGCGACGTCGGTCTCGGACCAGAAGATCTTGTTGCAGCTGGCCTCCGGGCCGACCGGATGGCCCCGCGCGACCCTGGTCGCCGTCCAGTAGGTGTGCAGCCGGTACGCCTCGGCGTCCATGTGCGCCTGCGCCACGGCGTCTGCGGAAGCGGTCGGGCCGCCGCGCCCGTCGAAGAGCTGCACGAGGCGGTCGGCTGCCTCGGTGTAGCGCGCAGGGCTGCGCAACGAGAGCCCGCGTTCGGATCCGGCTGTGGCCATCGCCACGGACCAGCCGGCGCCGACCTCCCCGAGGACCTGGTCGTCGCGGACCTCGACGTTGTCGAAGAAGATCTCGGCGAAGCCGGTTTCGCCGTCGATCTGGGGGATGGGGCGGACGGTGACGCCGGGCGAGTCCATGGCGACGAGGAAGTAGGTCAGGCCGCGGTGGCGCTCGGCCTCGGGGTCGGTGCGGAAGATGCCGAAGCACCACTCGGCGAACGCACCCCGGCTGGCCCATGTCTTCTGACCGTTGAGCACCCAGCCGTCACCGGCCGGATGGCGTGCCGCGCGCGAGCGGATGCCGGCCAGGTCGCTGCCGGCGTCGGGCTCGGACCAGCCCTGGCACCAGATCTCGTCGCCGGCGGCCATCGGTGGCAGGAAGCGCGCCTTCTGGGCCTCCGTGCCGTACTCGAGCATGGTGGGGGCGAGGAGGAAGATGCCGTTCTGGCTCACGCGCTTGGGGCGCGGGCGCGGTAGTACTCCTCTTCGAACACGAGCCACTCGAAGATCCCGACATCGCGCCCGCCATACTCGGTTGGCCAGCTCACGACGGACCAGCGGTCCTCGAACATGGTGCGTTCCCAGCGGCGGTGCGCCTCGAAGCCCGGGGCCGTATCGAGCGAGGGGAGTGGCTCGGGCGGGACGTGCGAGGCCAGCCAGTCCCGGGCCTCGGCCCGGAACGCCTCGTGCTCGGGGCAGAAGGTCAGGTCCATGGCGCTGCGAATCTCGCACAGCCACCTGCGCCGTGCCAAGGCGGCGGTCCCGAGACCCACGAGCCTCCGTGGACGTAGACGGCGGCCGGGGCCGGGCCGTGCAGGGTGGCGGGCTCGGTGATCCGGGCCCGCGCGTGGTCGCAGTATCGGACCGTGGCCACCTGGCCCGGGGCCAGGGCCGGCGCCGCCGGAAGCGTGGCGGTCCGCGAGGTCGCAGCGGGCGGCGCGGGGCCGGCGAAGAGCAGCTGACAGAGCAGGCGACCAGGGTGGTCACGGCCGGCGCACAGGCGGTTGCGGCGGCGAAACCTCTGCGCACGGGCTCATGTTGGTCCATCAGCTCGGGAACGACGGAGTGCCCGCGTCTGGCGCCCGATCTGATTCGGCGTCAGAATTGGCGCTCTTATGCCCAACGCCGTGATCGTCGATGCCGTCCGCACCCCCGTTGGGCGCCGCGGGGGGCGGCTCTCGGGATGGCATGCCACCGACTTGGCGGCGCAGCCCCTGGCCGCCCTGCTCGTCCGCAACGACCTGGATCCCGCGTTAGTCGAGGACGTGGTGATGGGCTGCACCATGACCGTCGGGGAGCAGGCGATGAACATCGCTCGCAATGCCGCCTTGGCGGCGGGGTTCCCCGAATCGGTCCCGGGGACGACAGTCGACCGCCAGTGCGGCTCGGCGCAGCAGGCAATCCACTTCGCGGCCCAGGCGGTGATGGCCGGCGCCATGGACGTCGCCATCGGGGCGGGCGTGGAGTCGATGAGCCGCGTCCCCATCGGCTCGACGACCGAGCCCGGACCGGGCGAGCCGTACGGCCCTCTTTACACGCAACGCTTCGAACTGATCCACCAAGGCGAATGCGCGGAGGAGATCGCGCGGCGCTGGAAGATCTCGCGCGAGGAGATGGACGCGTTCGCGTTGCGCTCGCACCAGAGGGCGGCACGGGCAGGCGACGAGGGCCACTTCGCCAACGAGATCGTGGCGTTGGACGCTCGGGTCCACCCCGACGTCCCCGGGGCGGCCGAGGTGAGCGGGTTGCTCGAGGCTGACGAGGGCGTCCGCCGCGACACGTCGCTCGAAAAGCTGGCCGCGTTGAAACCGGCGTTCTCGGAGACCGGCACCGTGACGGCCGGGACCTCCTCGCAGATCTCCGACGGCGCAGCCGCCGTCTTGATCATGAGCGAAGAGCGCGGCGTCGTCGTTGGGGTTGCGACCCCGGGCGCGCTTCCACACCTTCGCCGTTGCAGCCAACGACCCCCAGATCATGTTGACGGCCCCCATCCCGGCCACCGAGCTGGTGCTGGCCAAGGCCAAGCTGTCGCTGGACGACATGGACGTGATCGAGATCAACGAGGCCTTTGCATCCGTCGTGCTCGCCTGGGAGCGCGAGTACCGCGCCGACATGGAGAGGGTGAACCCCAGCGGGGGAGCCATCGCCATCGGGCACCCCACCGGTTGCTCGGGCGCGCGCCTCATGGCGACGCTGCTCAACGAGCTGGAGCGGACGGGAGCCCGCTACGGGCTCCAGACCATGTGCGAGGGTGGCGGGCAGGCGAACGCAACGATCATCGAGCGGCTCGGTTGATGGCTGGTCCGACTCGGGTGCCCGCCGTGGAGGGCTGGTTCACCACGGGCGACGAGGGCGCCGCCCCGGCGCTGCTGGGGTCGCGCTGCGAGGGTTGTGGGACGTTCGCCTTTCCGGCGGAAGCCAGCTATTGCAGGAACCCAGACTGTGCCTCGACGTCCTTCGAGACGGTTGAGCTCTCGCGGCGGGGTCGTATCTGGTCCTACACGGACGCCCGCTACCAGCCTCCGCACCCCTATGTGGCGGCGGAGCCCTACGTCCCGTTCTGCCTGGCCGCCGTGGAGCTGGCCGCCGAGAAGCTCGTGGTCATGGGCCAGGTCGTGGGCGGGGTGACGGTCGACGACCTGGGGGTGGGCGACGAGGTCGAGCTGGTGGTGGACACGCTCTATTCGGAGGACGGCTGCGACTACCTGGTGTGGAAGTGGCGGCCGCTCGGTGCCGGGGCGTCCGGCGGGGAGGCCTGACCGTGCCCGGGGACAAGAAGGTGGCAGTGCTCGGCGCCGGCATGCACGAGTGGGGCAAGTGGGGGCGTCCCTTCGTCGAGTACGGGCTCGCGGCGGCGCGTGACGTGCTGGACGACGCGGGACTGGGGTGGCGTGACATGCAATTCGTGTCGGGCGCCGACACCATCCGCAACGGCTACCCGGGCTTCGTGTCCGGCGCGACGTTCGCCCAGGCACTCGGGTGGACGGGGGCGCGGGTGTCGAGCGTCTACGCCGCGTGCGCCTCGGGTGCGGTGGCGATCGCCAACGCGCGGGCGCAGATCCTGGCCGGTTTGTGCGATGTGGCCCTCGTGGTCGGTGCCGACACCACGCCCAAAGGCTTCTTCACTCCGGTGGGCGGCGAGCGCAAGGACGATCCGGACTGGCTGCGCTTCCATCTCATGGGCGCGACCAACCCGACCTATTTCGCGCTGTACGCGTGCCGCCGCATGGAGCGCTTCGGTGCGACCGAGGAGGACTTCGCACAGGTCAAGGTCAAGAACGCCCGCCACGGGCTTGCGAACCCCTACGCGCGCGCTACCGCAAGGAGGTCACGGTCGACGAGGTGCTCGCCTCGCCCATGGTGGCGGACCCCCTGCGCCTGCTCGAGATCTGCGCCACGTCCGACGGCGGGGCCGCCCTCGTCCTCTCGAGCATGGAGTTCGCGCGGCGCCACGCCGGCGCCGGATCAATGGTGACCATCGACGCGGTCTCGACCGTAACCCCCACGTTCCCCAACACCGTGATTGAGATGCCGAACTTCTCGACCGACTCCGCCGCCGCGCTCGACGGCGTGACCCACGCCGGGTCGGCGGCGGCAGGCTTCCGGCCCTCCATCGCCTCGGCGGCCTACGCCGAGGCCGGCATCGGCCCCGAGGACGTCAGCCTGGCCGAGGTCTACGACCTCTCCTCCGCGCTCGAGCTCGACTGGTACGAGGACATCGGCCTGTGCGGCGAGGGCGAGGCGGAGAAGCTGCTGCGAGACGGCGCCACCGCCCTCGGCGGGCGGGTGCCGGTCAACCCCTCGGGCGGGCTCTCCTGCTTCGGCGAGGCCATCCCCGCCCAGGCGATCGCCCAGGTGTGCGAGTGCGTCTGGCAGCTCCGTGGCGACGCCACCGGGCACCAGGTGGAGGGAGCAACGGTGGCCGTCACGGCCAACCAAGGTCTGTTCGGTCACGGTTCCTCGGTGCTCCTCAGCCGCTGAAACCCTGGTAGTGAGGCAGTTCGGCCCGGAGGGTCGCTTCGTGTGTGATCCCACGCGATCGGGGTATACACCGCAATGACGTCAATCGTGGTCGTGGGCTGCTTAGGCTGGCGGACGCGTGAGTCGTCTAATTCGGGGTCGGCGCGGAACGACGCTGTGATTGGAGGAACATGCATGTTGGCCACTGATGCGATCGAGCTGCGTCATGATGAGGAGCAGCAAAGAGGAGCAGATATCTCAATGCCGGACCAGACTGACGACCGGAGCGGGCCCGGGTCGGACGACGTGCTTAAGGCACTCGACGAGCTGGATGCCGTGCTGCGGGACAACGCGGAGAGCGAGCGGCTCCTCTCGAGGCGCATCGCCGAGGTGCGCTTGGCGCGTCAGAACGGTCGGGAGTGGAAGGCGATCCTCGGGGACGAAGACGAGCCGGGGACCGTCCAGCTGGTGAGCGCGATCCTGCGCCGGCAGTCCGAGGCAAGCGGGTACCTGCGCCGGTCCCTGGTCGTGGCGTTGCGCGCCGAGGGGCAAAGCATCCCGAGCATCGCTCATCTCTTCGGTGTGACGCACCAGCGCGTGTCGAACCTGCTGCGCCGGGTGGCGCAGGGCAACGCCGCGAGCGGCAACGGCGCCTAGACCGGTCTCAGCCGCACCAACCGCGGAGCACGGCATCGGCCTCCGCCATGATGTCGCCGACGATGTCAGCCACACTCGGCAACGAGCTCAGCACTCCAACCACCTGACCTGTGGGGAGCACGCCCACGTCCGTGCGCCCCTCGACCAGCGCGGCCTTCGTCATGACCGGCGCGTTGGCCGCCATGACGACCTGGGTCCACGTGAGCTCGTTGCCCTCCTTCATGGCGCGCCCCTCGCGCAGGAGCGAGGAGACGGTGGCGCCCGTCTCCCGGCGGAACAGGTAGGCACTGCGCAGCGCGCGGGAGGGCACGCAGCCATGACTGGGAGTCGAGGCGGCCCACCAGCTCGGTGCGCACGACACGTTGTGGTGCGCCATCCACCTTGGTGGTCACGACGGTGCCCGTCACCGGGGTCTCGAGGTAGACGTCCTTGACGGCGCCGGGAACCCGGCTCTCGGCGGAGAGCAGGAACCGGGTGCCCATGGCGACGCCGGCTGCACCGTAGGCCAGTGCGGCGACGAGCCCCCGCCCGCTGAAGAAGCCACCGGCGCCAAGGACAAGGACGCGGTCGCCCACGGCCTCGACGACCTGGGGGAGGAGGAGGGTCGTCGGCACGCTTCCGGTGTGCCCGCCGCCCTCGGCCCCCTGGGCGATGACGGCGTCCACGCCCCATTCGGCCACTTTCTCGGCGTGGCGCCGGGCGCCGACCGTCGGCATGACGAAGAGCCCCGCCTCCTTGCACCGGGCCACGAGCGCCGCGTTCGGCGCCTGCGCGAAGCTGGCCACGCGGGCGCCGGTCTCGATCATCAGTTCGATGCGCTCGTGCACGTCCGCCGCATCGGTGCGCAGGTTGACCCCGAAGGGAGCCTGCGTGCGCCCGCGCACCTCGGCGATCGCGCGGGAGAGCTCGTCGAGCGTCATGGTGGCCGAGGCCAGGATGCCGAGGCCGCCGGCCTCACAGGTGGCCGCAACCAGGCGGGGGCCGGCCACCCAGCCCATGCCGGTCTGCACGAGGGGGAAGCGCACGCCGACCCGTTCGCACAGCTCGGTGCGCAGCGCCGGGTGCTGCGGCGAGTGCTGCGGCGAGCCGGGGACGGCGGTCAGCTCCGCACCTCACGATCCCGCAGCGAGCCCGGGTCCAGTACGACCCGCACGAGGTCGAGCTCCTCGGGCGTGGGCAGGCGTGTCGGCGCGACGTCGGCGGGGACGGCGAGTTCAAATCCGGTGGCGGCCACGATGTCGTCGACCGTCACTCCGGGATGGTGCGAGCGAAGCCGCATGCTGCGGTCCGGTGTCTCGAAGTCGAACACGCCGAGGTTGGATACGACGCGGCGGATGTCGTGGAAGCGCGTCGCCCCGGGACCCGCTGCGGCGGCCCGGGCGTACCCGACGCCGCTGACGACGTCGACGTGCTCGACGAAGGTGCGCACGCTGTGGTCGGGGACCCAGTAGCTGGTGGGATGATTGACCGAGTTGCCGGGCGCGCCCCGCACGCCGACAAGCTGCACCTTGGGCTTCTCGTGCGGTCCGACGGCCGAGATGTTCTGGTTGCCCGAGCGGTCGATCTGGCTCGCCATCATCATGATGTGGCGCCGCCCCGACCACACCACGTCGAACACGCTGCGGTACGGCATGGGCGCCTCGCGCACCAGCTCCGCCGGCCCCGTCGCGATGGGTGGCCCGCCCACCATCAGGGCGGCCTCACCGTCGGTGAGGACGAGGTCGGGGGCGAAGGTGAGCTTGGCCAGCCGGGCCCCGAGTGAGGGGACGGTGCCGAACGGGCTGGCCATGACCTCGCCGGCGTCGCGCCACGCGTCGGCGCAGGCGATCACGCAGAACTCCGCTCGGGTGACGCCGACGTCGCTCACTGGGCCTGGCGCTCCTTGACCCGGGCCTGGTACTCGGCCTCGTCGGCGAGGACGTAGCGATTGGCGAAGGTCTCCCATGCGGCCGGGTCGGTGGCCGCAGCTGCGTACTCCTTCTGAAACGCCTCGTCACGGCCGTAGTCGGGCGGGTTTGCCGTGAAGTGCGCGCCGCCACGTGTTTCGGCGACGCCGTCGGTGAGCATGCGGTGGATCGGGACGGTGGAGAGGGGGTGGGCTCCCGTCGCCAGTGCACCGTTCTCGACGATGCGCTCGGTCGTCATGAAGCGGCGCTCGGCGGCTCCGAGGAACAGCGGATCGAAGAACGGGTCGGGGCTCAGGACCTGACCGTTGCCGGCGGTGTCGGCCCGGTTGGTGTGGACGATGGCCGCATCGAGGTGGAGGGCGGGCATGGCGACCAGCTCGACGTCGGCATCGGCCCGGTCGGCGAGGTGGGGGCTGTCGGCGCCGTAGGGCGAGCGGACGAGACGCAGGCCGGGGTTGATGGTGAGGACGTCGGAGCCGAGACCGGCGCGGGTCGGGAGGAACGGGACCCGCCACGCCGCGGCCTGGAGGCCCAGGAAGAACATCCCTTCGTCCACTTCCATCACCTCGACCCGGCCGTGCTGGCGCGCGGCGCGCCAGTGGGGATCGAGCGCGATGGAGTCGAGGGTGACGAACCCGCAGACCACCTTGCGCACCTTGCCCGTGGCGCACAGCAGGCCCACGTCGGGTCCACCGTAGGCGACGATGGTCAGGTCGGTGAGGTCGGAGCGGCAGAGCGCGCGGACCACGGCCATGGGCTTGCGGCGCGAGCCCCACCCGCCGATGCCGATCGTCATCCCCGAGCGGAGCTCGCCGACGATGTCCTCGACGGTCACGCGCTTGTCGCTCACTGCGACGTGTCGGCGTCGCGCTTCTCGACGAAGGCGGCTCGCTGCTCGTCGGCCACGCCGCGCACGTGGAGCTCGTAGGTGAAGCCCTGCTCGAAGCGGTAGCTGCGCTTGACGTCGACGGGATCGATCCCGTTCAGCGACTCCTTGGCCCGGCGGATGATGGTCGGGCTCTTGGCCGCGATGTCGCGGGCCAGCTCGAGCGCTGCCGCGCGCAGGCGGTCCGGTGGTACGACGGCGGCAACCGAGCCGAAGGCGGCCAGCTCGGCCGCGGTGACGGGCTTGGCCGTGTAGACCATCTTGCGCATGGCGTGCTGGGGGACGAGCCGAGCGAGGTGCGTGGCGGCGCCGAGCGCTCCCCGGTCCACCTCGGGCAGCCCGAAGGTGGCGTCCTCGGACGCGATCACCATGTCCGCGTTGCCGACCAGGCCGATACCACCCCCGAGGCAGAAGCCCTGCACCGCCGCGATCACAGGCACCTCGCAGTCGTAGACGGCGGCGAAGGCGGCGGCGCAGCCGCGGTTCACGCCGACGAGCGCCTCGTCCCCCTTGTCGTTGATCTCCTTGATGTCGACGCCGGCGCAGAAGCCGCGCCCGGTCGCTCGCAGGACGACGACCCGGTTGGTGGGCACCCGGCCCGCCGCGACCAGCGCATCGGCCAGGGCGAACCAGCCCGCCACGTCGAGCGCATTGACCGGAGGGTGGTCGATGACCACCTCGGCGATCCCGTCGTGCTCCTGGACCACGTCGATGGGCATGGGGCGCCGGATTCTCCTCGGTCATGGCCCTGACGCCGCGTCAGAAAGCCGCAGGGAACTTAGGCCAGCACGCTGGGCCGGGCCAACACGGCCGGGGCCGGTCGGGCGGGAGGTGCCGTAGGGTTTGGCCCGTGAGTCAGCCGGTCTTCGACTTCAGCGAGCGCGTGGTCGTGGTCACGGGCGGATCGCGGGGGGTCGGGGCCGGGGTCGTGGCCGCCTTCGCCGAGGCGGGGGCGCACGTCGTCACCTGCGGGCGGCACGAGGCGACCGTCGAGGATGCGGTCTTCATGACGGCCGACGTGCGCAAGCCGGCCGACGCCGAGCGGGTCGTCGCAAAGGCTGTCGAGCGGTTCGGCCGACTCGACGTGCTGGTCAACAACGCCGGCGGCGCTCCCCACGCCATGGCGGCCGAGGCGTCGCCGCGTTTCGTGGAGGCAGTCGTGAACCTGAACCTGCTGGCCCCCTTGTGGTGCGCGATGTCGGCCCACAAGGTGATGGCGGTGCAGGAGGACGGCGGGTCCATCGTCAACGTCTCGAGTGTGTCGGGTCTGCGCCCGTCCCCGGGCGCCTCGGCCTACGGCGCCGCAAAGGCCGGTCTCATCAACCTGACGGCGACCCTCGCCGTCGAGTGGGCCCCGCTCGTGCGGGTCAACTGCGTGAGCGCCGGGCTGCTCGACACTGGCGCCGGCGACGAGTTCTACGGAGGCCCGGGCGGCCTCGAGAAGATCGCCGCCACCGTGCCGCTCGGGCGGATGGGCACGCCCGACGACGTCGCCCGGGCCTGCTTGTTCCTGGCCAGCCCGGCTGCCTCCTATGTCTCGGGCACAAATCTCGTGCTCCACGGCGGCGGGGAGCTGCCGGAGTACCTGCGGGCGCAGGGCGAGACCTAGCCCCCAGCGCCCGTTCGGGCGTGCCTCGTGAACTCGCCGATTAGGGGTAAACGGGCGGTCAGCTGCTAAACAGAGCGACCGTGAAATTGGCGGTCCCCACCGAGACCCGTCCCGGAGAGCGCCGTGTGGCCCTCGTGCCGGACGTGGTCAAGAAGCTGGCCGGCGCGGGCTGGGATGTGTGCGTCCAGGCCGGGGCCGGTCGTGAGGCTGCTTTCAGCGACGCCGCCTACGAGGATGCCGGCGCGACGGTTGCACCCGACGCCGCCAGCACGCACTCGGGCGCGGGCCTCGTCGTGCGCGTGAACGCGCCGAGCGCGCACGAGGTGGCAGGTCTGCCCCAGGGCGTCGCACTCCTGAGCTTCCTCAGCGTGGGGCCGTCGGAAGATGCCGTGCGCGCCCTGGCCGCCAGAGGGACCACCGTCTTCAGCTTCGATCTGCTGCCCCGCATCAGCCGGGCCCAGGGCATGGACGCACTGAGCTCGCAGGCCACCGTGTCGGGTTACCGGGCCGGCCTGCTGGCCGCCGAGCACCTGGCCAAATTCTTCCCCATGTTCATGACCGCGGCCGGGACCGTGCCCCCGGCCAAGGTGCTGGTCATGGGCGTCGGGGTCGCCGGCCTGCAGTCCATCGCCACGGCGCGGCGTCTCGGCGCCATGGTCAAGGCCTACGACGTGCGGGCCGCGGCCAAAGAGGAGGCCGAGAGCCTCGGCGCCACCTTCCTCGACACCGGCGTCACGGCCGAGGGGACGGGTGGCTACGCCCGCGAGCTCACACCCGAGGAGCTCGACCGTCAGCGCGTAGCGCTGGCCGAGGAGGTCGGGCGGTCCGACGTCGTCATCACGACCGCGGCCGTGCCGGGCCGCAGGGCCCCGGTGCTGCTGACGACGTCGATGGTCGAGGGCATGTCCGAGGGTGCCGTCGTCGTGGACATGGCGGCGGACCAAGGCGGCAACTGCGAGTTGACTACGGCGGGCGAGGTGGTGGAGCACCAGGGTGTCCACATCGTGGGCATGGCCAACCCGCCGTCCGGCATGCCCACCCACGCAAGTTTTCTCTTCTCGCGCAACGTGGCCAACGTGCTCGGGCTGATGGGGCCCGAGGGCACGCTTGCGCCCGACTGGGACGACGAGATTGTCACCGGCATGTGCGTGCTGCGCGAGGGCACGGCCATGGCGCCGGCGGCGGTCGAACTGCTCGGCCGATCGGGAGGAGCGACATCGTGATCGCGTTCATGCTGCAGTCGGCCCCCACTGCCGGCGGCGGGTCCAGCACGGGGATCGTCGCCTACCTGACCATCTTCGTCCTGGCGGCGTTCGTCGGGATCGAGGTCGTCTCGAAGGTGCCGAGCATCCTGCACACGCCGCTCATGTCGGGATCGAACGCGATCCACGGCATCGTCGTGGTCGGCGCGATGACCATCATGGGAGAGGCCCACGGGGCGGCTGAGGTCACCCTCGGCTTCCTCGCCGTCTTCCTGGCCACGTTGAACGTCGTCGGCGGCTTCGTCGTGACCGATCGCATGCTCGAGATGTTCAGGGGCCGGCCCGGCGACCGCACCCGGGAGCAGGCGCCGGTGGCGAAGGCCGAGGATGCCGGACCGGATGAGCCCTCCGGCGGCGCCGCCTGATGCTGGCCGTCTCCTTCACGCTGGCCACCGCGCGGGACCTGGCCTACCTCGTCGCCATCGCCGGCTTCATCTTCGCCCTGAAGGGCTTGAGCTCGCCCAAGCACGCACGCCGGGGCGAACTGGTCGGCGCGGCCGCGGCGACCCTCGCCATCGCAATGACGTTCACCCTCCCGACGCTGCGGCACTCGGGTTGGAACCTCACGCTGACGATTATCGCCATGGTGCTCGGTGCCGCCATCGCGGTGCCCGTGGCCCGCTTCGTGAAGATGACCGCGATGCCCCAGCTGGTGGCAATCTTCAACGGCGTGGGTGGCGGCGCGGCGGCGCTGATCTCCATCGTCGAGCTGCTGCACCTGCACTCGCTGGGCCTGTCGCCCGCCGTCTACGTCACGGCCGAGGTGCTGCTCGGCGTGCTGATCGGGTCGGTGTCCTTCTCGGGGAGTGCGGTCGCGTTCATCAAGCTGCAGGAGCTGATCACCGGCCGGCCGATCACTTACCCCGGCCAGCAGGTGATCAACGCGCTGGTCGCCATCGCCATCGCGGTGATGATCGTGCTGGCGCTCGTGACCGGGAACATCGCCTTCGTCTGGATCATCCTGGGCCTGTCGCTCGTGCTGGGTGTCATCTTCGTGCTCCCCATCGGGGGGGCGGACGTGCCGGTGCTGATCTCACTGTTGAACTCGTTCACCGGCTTGGCGGTGGCGGCGTCGGGCTTCGTGCTGGACAATGCCCTGCTGATCGTGGCGGGCACCCTCGTCGGCGCCTCGGGCATCATCCTCACCCGCCTCATGAGCTCGGCCATGGGCCGCTCGCTGCCCAACATCCTCTTCAGCGCGTTCGGCTCGGTCATCACGGCGACGGGCGGTGAGGCGGGCGATGCGGCGCGGCCGGTGCGGTCGGGAACGCCCGAGGACGTGGGCGTGCTGCTGGCGTACGCACGCAAGGTCGTGATCATCCCGGGCTACGGCCTGGCCGTGGCGCAGGCGCAGCACACGGCGCGCGAGCTCGAGGAGGCTCTCAAGGCCCGTGGCGTCGAGACCTTCTTCGCCATCCACCCCGTGGCGGGCCGTATGCCCGGCCACATGAACGTGCTGCTGGCTGAGGCCAACGTCCCCTACGAGGACTTGAAGGAGATGGACGAGGCCAACCCCGAAATGGCCACGGCCGACGTGGCGCTCGTGGTCGGCGCCAACGACACCGTGAATCCTGCGGCCAAGTCGACGCCGGGCAGCCCGATCTACGGCATGCCCATCATCAACGCGGACGAGGCCGAGAACATCATCTTCCTCAAGCGCTCCATGCGCCCCGGCTTCGCCGGCATCGACAACGACCTGCTCTACGACCCCAAGACCACCATGCTCTTCGGCGACGCCAAGGACACGCTGCAAAAGCTCGTGGCGGCGGTGGCCGACGCCTGAGGGCCCTCTCGGGTCCTCAGAGTCCTCCGGGTCCGCCGGGTCCGCCGGGTCCGCCGGGTCCGCCGGGTCCGCCGGGTCCGCCAGGTCGCCCCTGGGCGGGGATGGTTTTCAGAACTATCAACTGGTCCGTTTAGCACCTCGCGGGAGAGAGTGGCAAGAGGGTGGCCGAGGCGGTCCGACCGACCAACTGCATCGCCCAGGACTTCCAGCTGCCCTGACGCGCCGCCGCCATCGCGCCGGCCGCCGGTAGCGTTAGCCAGGGCATGGGCCACGACGGGAGGACGCCGGAGACCGATACCAGCCGTGTCCCGGTCGTCGTGCGGTCCCAGCGGGTCCTCCAGGTCGTGCTCGGCCTCTTTTGGGTCCTCGATGCGGCCCTGCAGTTCCAGCCCTACATGTTCGGCCGGGGCTTCGTCGACACCTTCATCCTGGGCAACGCCTCCGGCCAGCCTTTCGTCATCGGCGACCTCATCACCCACATCGGGAACTTCGTCGCGCCCGACATCGCGGTGTGGAACACCTTCTTCGCGCTGGTCCAGCTCTTCATCGGCGTGGGCCTGATGTTCCGGCGCTCGGTGCGCCCGGCCCTGGCCGTGTCCTTCGCCTGGGCACTGGGCGTCTGGGTCATCGGCGAGGGCATGGGCATGGTCCTGACGGGCCGGGCCAGCGCGCTGACCGGCGCGCCCGGTTCCGTGTTCCTCTACGCGATGTTGGGGCTGATGGCCTGGCCCCGGCGGCGTCGGCGCGACGTTGACTGGAGCGACCGGCCCGTCGGCGTTGCCTCGTCGGCCGCGGCGCAGGGCATCGGCGGCGCCATCACGCCGCTCGCGGTCTGGGCCGGCTACTGGTCACTGGCCGCCGTCCTGTTCCTGCTGCCCGACAACAGGACGCGCACCTCGGTCACCAGCGCCATCGTGGGCATGGCCTCGGGACAGCCCGGCTGGTACTCGCACTTCCTCACCAGTCTGGGCAACCTGTTCTCGACCACCGGCACCCAGACCGTGTGGATCCTGGCCCTCGTGTCCGTCGTGGTCGGCCTCGGGCCGCTGGTGGCGCGCCGGCCCGGGTGGTTCCTCGTCGCCGGCTCGCTCTTCGCCTTCCTGCTCTGGATCTCGGGGCAGGGGCTCATCGGCAACGTCTTCACCGGCCCGACGACCGATCCCAATACCGGGCCGCTGATCATCCTGCTGGCCGCGGCCATGGTGCCCACGGTCACCGCGTCGAAGGCGGAATGGCGGTCCCCCGCCGGCGAGTTGCTGCGGCGGAGCCCGGCGGCCGCCGCCCTGGGCCTGGCGGGTCTCGGTGCGGCGCTCGCGCTGAGTGCCAGCTACCCCCCGGCCCCGGCGGAGTCGAGCACCGCCGCCATGGCGGGCATGGTGATGGGGGGCAACGGTTCGAGCGGTTCGAGCGGGGCGAGCGATGCCGCGACCCAGTCGGCCACCGCGAGCACCTGTGTCCGGCACCAGGTCGGCCTCCAGATCGCCGGGCTCGACCTGGCCAACACGCCCTACATGATCATGCACGGGACCAACGGCATGGACATGAACGGCGCGGACGCCAGCGCCGCCGCCGGCTTCAACACGACGACGCCCAACTGGCACTACACGGGGCCCGCCCTCCCGCAGCCCGAGGCGCAGGCATTGCTGGCGAACGGCAACAACGGGCCCATCGACATCCACATGGCGCAGAGCGGCTGCGCGGCCCGGCTGACCGCCGCCGAGGAAATCGGCGCCGCGCAGTACGTGCAGTCGACCAGCGCAGCCGTCTCCAAGTACACGAGCCCGGCCGAGGCCGAGGCGGCCGGCTACGTCGCCGTCTCGCCCACTGACTACCCGGTCGCCTACTACGTGAACCCGTCCATCGTGGCGGCGAACGCGGCGGCGCAACGGACCCTGAGCCCTCGGCACGTGGACGGGCTGGCCTATGCCACCACGCCTTCAGGCGCACAGATCCTCGCCGCCGCCGTGTACATCCTCCCGGCCAGCGAGACGACCGTCCCGATGCCGTACGGCGCGCTGGTGCAGTGGCACCGCCGCACCCAGGTCTGCGGCACCGGGACCGCCACCGCCACCGCCGCCCTGCCGCTCGCCATCACCGGCTTCCCGCCGTGCCCGGCGGGCTCGGTCGTGCAGCCGACGCCGTACGTGTCGATGGTGTGGCAGGTCCCAGTGGCCGGTGGGCCGCTGGCGATCCAGCCGCCCGACATCCAGGTCGTCGAGGCAGCCATCATGCAATCGAGCGCCGGCTAGGTCTGCACCGAAAGGATGATGCGGCGCCGCGAGATTCCACCTTGCGGGTGAGCCGCCGGGCCCCCGCCTTCCGTAGCCTTCGGACATGGCGACTTCCCCCGACGTCACCGAGCGCCTCCTGTCCTGGATGCGCATCGATTTCTCGCCCCCGCACCGGCCACCCGAGTGGTGGCGCGTGGCAATGGCCACGGTCCTCTCCATCGTGGGCTCCCTGGTCGCCGACGCGGTGCTGGTGGCCATTGGAGCCCACGTGTTCCCCGCCACGAAGGGCTACGTGCACTTCGGATTCGTCGATTACGCCAAGCTGACCGTCATCGGGGTGCTCATCGCCGGTGCCGCCTGGCCCGTCGTGGTGCGCATCAGCTCGGCACCGAGGTGGGTCTTCTTCCGGCTGGCCCTCGCCGTGACGCTGGTCCTCTTCCTGCCCGACGTGTACATCTGGCTCCAGGGCCAATCGGCCCAGGCCGTGGCCGTCCTCATGGCGATGCACGTGGCGATCGCCCTGATCACCTACAACCTGCTGGTCCACCTGGCGCCCGTGCGGGCGAGGGCGGGGCGGCGGGCACGGCGTGCCGGGCGGACCCGCAGCGAGACCAGCGCCGCGTAGCTACCGGGGCGCCAACGCGTCGACGTCGGCGAGGACGTCTTCGCCCGGTCGCCACTCGCCGGCGGCGACGTTGGCGGCGACCTGCGCGGGCCGCGTGGCACCGGCGATGACCGAGGCGACGGCGGGGCGCGACAGCAGCCAACCGAACGCGAGTTCCAACACGCCGTGGCCGTGGCGCCCGGCCAGGGCATCGAGTGCGGCCACGGTCGCGAGCCGCTCGTCGGTGAGCTGGCCGGCCGCGCTGTCACCCATCGCGGCGAGGCGGGTCCCCTCGGGCGGCGGCTCGCCAGCACGGTACTTCCCGCTCAGGAGCCCGCTGGCCAGGGGGAAGTAGGGCAGGAAGCCCATCCCGGTGCGTTCGCAGTACTCGAGAACCCCGTCCTCGGGCTCGCGGTACAGGATGTTGTACTGGTTCTGCACGCTCACGTAGCCGGGGCTCCCCGGAGGAGTGGCGGCGGCTGCCTCGGCCAGCATGTCGACGGTGAAATTGGAGCAACCGAACTCCCTGACCTTCCCCTCGGCGACGAGCTCGCCCAGCGCACCGATCGTCTCGGCGATCGGGGTCTTCGGGTCGGGCACGTGCTGCTGATAGAGGTCGATGTGATCGGTCCCGAGACGGGTGAGGCTGTCCTCCACCGCCCGGCGGATGTAGGCCGCCGACGCCCCACCCTCGTGGCCCTCGTAGGCGGCGCCGAACTTGGTGGCCAGCACGATGTCGTCCCGCCGGGCGCCCAGCGCAGCACCGAGATATGTCTCGCTCTTGGTGCCGCCGTAGATGTCGGCCGTGTCGAAGAAATTGATGCCGGCATGCAGCGCGGCGTCCACCACCGCGGCCGTTTCCTTGCGCCCGATGCGCATGCCGAAGTTGTTGCAACCCAACCCGACGACGCTCACCTTGAGCGAGCCGATCGTGCGCATCTCCATCGGCGATCTCCTCCCCGTGCGCCGCCCCGAGCGGGCGCTCCGGGTCAGCAGTACTGTACGGCGGTTTCCGGTGGGCAATCCACAGGAAGTGTGAGGAGGCAACGATGGCGACGGGCGCAGTGGACACGACGGTGGCAGCCCCCCCCGACGAGGTCTGGAAGAAGGTGGGCAACTTCGGCGGCGCGGGCGAGTTGTTCCCCGCCATCGAGTCGTTCCGCCTCGAGGGCGACGACCGCATCCTCGGCATGTTCGGCATGGAGATCCGCGAGCGCCTGCTGGCGCGCGACGACGAAAGCCGCGTCATCACCTACTCGGTGGTCGGCGGCGTGCCCATCGAGAGCCACACTGCCACCATCTCGGTCGAGCCCGACGGAGACGGGTCAAAGGTGATCTGGGCCTACAACGTGACCCCCGACGAGATGGCTCCCATCTTCGGCGACACCTACAAGGCGGCCTTGGCCACGTTGGCGGGGTCGTTCGCCTAGGGCCCAACCGGGGGGATGGGTGGGCGCGGTGAGCGCTCGCCTACCCTGATCCCCGTGAACCCTGGCGCCGGCGGACGCACCGGTCGGCGCAACACCCCGGGTGCAGTCGCAGACACCCGTGCTGCCGCTCACCGAGGACGTCCCGCGCATCTATCCGCGCCGCCTCCCGGACCCCTCGGGCCGGGAGCTCGTGCGCCGGGGCCGCACCATCGCCAAGGTGGTGGCGGTCCACTTCACGCCCACCGCCATCCGCCAGCTGCGCACGATCCGCCAGGGCGCGCTGCCGGCGGCCCAGCTGGCGCGGCCGCTGCGCAAGAGCTTCCAGGACCTCGGCGGGACGTTCATGAAGTTCGGCCAGATCATCGCCTCCTCGCCCGGGATGTTCGGCGACGACGTCGCCGACGAGTTCCGAGCCTGCCTCGACACGGGTCCCGCGGTGCCCTTTCCCGATGTGCGCCAGCGGGTGGAGGAGGATCTCGGGCGCTCGCTGCGCGACGCCTTCGCCGACTTCGATCACGATCCGATCGGCACGGCCTCCATCGCCGTCGTCCACCGGGCGCGCCTTCTCGACGGGCGCGTGGTGGCCGTCAAGGTGCTGCGACCCGAGATCGAGCACGTCGTCGCCACCGACCTCGATCTCATGCAGCCACTGCTCGAGATACTGGTCCGCCAGACCGGGGACCAGATGGCCGGCTCCACCTTGCAGCTGCTCGACGGCTTCCGGGTGCAGATCGGCGAGGAGATGGATCTGCGCAACGAGGCGCGTTCGCTCGTCCACTTCCGGCGGCTCCAGAACGAGTTCGACCTGGCGTTGATGGCCGTGCCCGAGCCCTATGTCGAGCTCTCCGGCCGCAACGTGCTGACGATGGAGTTCTTCGACGGCGTGCCGATCGACGATCTGGCCCGCGTGGCAGAGCTCGGCTTCGATCCCACCCCGTTGGTCCAGGAGGTCATGCGGGCCTTCTTCCTCACGACGGTCCGCTGGGGGGCGTTCCACGGAGACGTGCACGCCGGCAACATGATGTTGCTGCGCGACGGGCGGATCGGCGTGATCGACTGGGGCATCGTCGGGCGCCTCGACCCGTCGACGCACCGGTTCTTCATCGCGCTGCTATCAGCCGGTCTCGGCAACGAGTCGGCGTGGCCCGTGGTCACCAAGCACATCACCGATGTCTACGGCCCGGCAATCGGCGAAGCGGTCGGGCTGTCCGGCGACGAGCTCACGCAGTTCTTCCGCTCCATAGTCGAGCCGGCGCTCACCCGGCCTTTCGGCGAGGTGAGCCTCGCCGGCATCATGCAGGCGATTCAGCTCCAGATGGCCAAGGCGCAGGGCACCGAGGCCCACCAGCGCAGCATCCGGGCGATCGTGCGCCGCCTGCGCACCCAGCGCAGGGTGCGCCGCATGGCCGACGAGGCGGGCGGCCTGATGTCGGACTTCGACCGTGGCACGTTCCTGCTGGCCAAGCAGCTGATGTACTTCGAGCGCTACGGCCGGATGTTCGTCTCCGAGGTGCCGATCCTCCACGACCGGGCTTTCCTGGAGCAACTGCTCGCCGGCGTCGACGTATCGAGCCTGGCCTGAGGGCGTGCGCGACCTGGCACAGAACTGGAATCTGTTCTAGTTTCGTCCGGGGCCCGGGCCGGGTCCGGAACTGGGGAGGTGTGATGGCAGACGAGCCGGTGTTCTTCACGGCCGACCACGTCCTCGAGTATCCCTTCGTGCGCTCCGTCGGGCCGGTGGTGGGCGCGTTCCTCACCGGGTTGCGGGACGGCAAGGTCGTCGGGACGAGGGGGAGCGGGGGCCGCGTCATCGTGCCGCCGACCGAGTACGACCCCGAGACCGGGGAGACAACGTCCGGGGTCGTCGACGTCGGCCCGGAGGGCACGGTCACCGGGTGGTCCTGGGTGCCACGGCCGCGGCCCAAGCACCCGCTGCAGACGCCCTTCGCCTGGGTGCTGGTCCGCTTCGACGGGGCTGACACCTCGTTCCTGCACGTGCTCCCAGCAGCAAGCCCCGACGAGGTCTCGACCGGCATGCGCGTGCGTCCGGAGTTCTCGCCCGAGGACGAACGCGTCGGGCACGTCAAGGACATCGCCCACTTCGTCGCCGTCGGCGGTGCGACGTGAGCGAGCGTGAGCCGGTGACGATGATGGAGGCGAGCACCAAACTCGACTATGTGTTCACGGCGGGCGAGGCGCAGAGCAAGTTCCTGCACGGGCTGGAGCAGGGCAAGTTCATCGGCCAGCGCTGCCCCAAGTGCAAGAAGGTCTACACGCCATCTCGCGGGTCGTGCCCGACCGACGGCGTGCCCACCGATGAGATCGTCGAGCTCGCCAACACAGGGACGGTGACGACATACTGCGTCGTCAACGTACCCTTCGCGGGCCAGTCGATTGAGATCCCCTACATCTGCGCTCAGATCCTCCTCGACGGCGCCAACCTCTCGTTCATGGGGCTCATTCAGGAGATCCCGACGGACGAGATTCGCATGGGCATGCGGGTCGAGGCCGTCTGGGTCGATGCAGAGGAGCTCGGTCCGACGTTGGCTTCGGTCAAGTACTTCCGGCCCAACGGCGAGCCCGACGCCGCCTACGAGACCTACAAGGAGTACCTGTGAGCGACTTCCCCGAGCTGGTCTCGGGTCGCCGCCCCGTGGGCGTGGTGTCCTTCGCCCAGTACGACAATGTGCGGCGGGAGGGCGCGCGCAACGAAGTCGAGATGCTGATGCCCGTGGTGGCCGAGGTGTTCGGCAGCATCGGCATCACCAAGGACGACGTCGGCTTCATCTGCTCGGGGTCGTCCGACTACCTCATCGGCGGCCCCTTCTCGTTCGTGACGGCGCTCGACGCCGTCGGCGTCTGGCCGCCCCGGGCCGAGTCCCATGTCGAGATGGACGGGGCCTGGGCCCTCTACGAGGCCTGGGTGCTGCTCCAGGAGGGAGAGATCGATGCTGCTCTCGTCTACTGCTTCGGGCGGTCGTCTCCGGGCGACCTGAGCGAGATCCTTGCCGTGCAGCTCGACCCGTACTACATGGCGCCGCTCTGGCCGGATCCCACGTCGCTCGCCGCGCTGCAGGCGCAGGCTCTGATCGACAAGGGAACCGCCTCGGAGGCGGACTTCGCCGCCATCGCCAGCCGGTCCCGGCGCTCGGCGCTGGCGAATCCCAAGGCGCAGGTGGCGTACGACCGGTCGCCCGAAGAGCTGTTGGCCGAGGACTACGAAGTGGCACCGCTGCGGAGGCACGCGCTGCCGCCGCTGACCGACGGCTGCGCCGCGGTCGTCCTGGCCGCCGGCGAACGCGCCTACGAGCTGTGCGAGCGGCCGGCCTTCATCACCGGCATCGACCACCGGATCGAGACGCACTCGGTCGGCGCCCGCGACCTGACCGTGTCGCCCTCGACGAAGCTGGCGGGGGAGAAGGCCGGGGTGGCCGGCAACAAGGTCGACCTGGCCGAACTGCACGCGCCGTTCGCCCACCAGGAGATGATCCTGGTCGATGCGCTGAGGCTGGGCGACGGTGTCGCCGTGAACCCCTCCGGGGGCGCCCTGGCGGCCAACCCGATGATGTCGGCCGGTCTCATCCGCATCGGCGAGTCGGCCCGGGCCATCTGGGCCGGCCAGGCCGACCGGGCCGTCGCGCACGCCACCTCGGGGCCGTGCCTGCAGCAGAACCTGGTGTGCGTCCTCGAGGGGGTGCACTGATGGCGGAGCGCTGCGCGGTCATCGGGATCGGCCAGACGGTGGCCAAGTCGAAGCGGGAGGACGTCTCGATCGCAGGCCTGGTGCGCGAGGCCGCGCTGGCGGCGCTCGAGGACGCCGGCCTCGGGTTCGCCGACATCGACGCGGTCGTGATCGGCAAGGCGCCCGACATGTTCGAGGGCGTCATGATGCCCGAGCTGTACCTCGCGCCGGCGCTGGGTGCCGTGGGCAAGCCGATGTTCCGCGTCCACACCGCGGGGTCGGTGGGCGGGTCAACGGCGATCGTGGCGGCGCACCTCGTGGCGTCGGGCGTGCACCAACGGGTGCTCACCGTGGCCTTCGAGAAGCAGAGCGACTCGGACGCCATGTGGGCGCTCTCGGTGCCCCAACCGTTCTCGGCGCCCCTGCTGGCCGGCGCCGGCGGGTACTTCGCACCGATCATCCGGGCCTACATGTACCGCTCCGGCGCACCACGCGACATCGGCATGATGGTGGCCGTCAAGGACCGGCTGCACGCGCTCAAGAATCCGTACGCGCACCTGCACCTGCCCGACATCTCCATGAAGATGGTGGAGGACTCGATCATGCTGTGGGACCCGCTGCACTACCTCGAGTCATGCCCGTCCTCCGACGGGGCCGCCGCCATGGTCATCGGGTCGGAGAAGGCGGCGGGTGCGGCCACGGCGGCGACAGGACGACCGGCGGCGTGGATCCACGGCATGGCGATGCGCTCGGAGCCGACGATGTTCGCCGGCCGGGACCAGGTCAACCCTCAGGCCGGTCGTGACTGCGCCGCCGACCTTTACCGCCAGGCCGGCATCACCAACCCGCGGGCCGACTTCGACATGGCCGAGGTCTACGTGCCCTTCAGCTGGTACGAGCCGATGTGGCTCGAGAACCTCGGCTTCTGCGACGAGGGCGACGGCTGGAAGCTCACGCAGGCCGGGGCGACGTCGATGATCGAGGGGGGCGACATCCCGTGGAACTGCTCGGGCGGCGTGCTGTCCTCCAACCCCATCGGCGCCTCGGGCATGCTCCGCTTCCTCGAGACCGCCCTTCAGGTGCGGGGTCTCGCAGGGGAGCACCAGGTGGCCGACGCCCGGCGGGCCCTCGGGCAGGCCTACGGTGGTGGCTCGCAGTTCTTCGCCATGTGGGTGGTCTCCGCCGACAAGCCATGAGGCACGAGGCCCGGCCGATATGCTCGGCGCAGCCAACCCCGCCCCTGAACAGGAGGTCTCCGTGAAGGTCGTCGTGGACTTCGACGAGTGTGCCAGCAACGCCGTGTGCATGGGCATCCTGCCCGAGGTCTTCGAGGTCCGTGACGACGGATACCTCTACGTCCTCAACGAGCACCCACCCGAGGAGTTCCGCGAGCGCCTGCGCGAGGCGGTCAACGGCTGCCCCACGGGCGCCATCTCCATAGAGGAAGACTGACGCCCCGCCGTTCCCCCTGCATCCCGCCGGCGCCGTGGCTGCGCCGACGTCACGCATGACAGAACTCGCCACCTCGCCCCGCGTCCGCTTCGCCCCCTCGCCGACCGGGTACTTCCACGTGGGCAGCGCGCGGGCGGCGCTGTTCAACTGGCTCTTCGCCCGCCGCCTCGGGGGGACGTTCATCCTGCGCATCGAGGACACCGACGAGGTGCGGAACCGCCCCGAATGGACCGACGGGATCGTCTCGGCGCTCGAGTGGCTGGGCATGTCCCCCGACGAGGGCCCGTTTTTCCAGTCGGCGCAGGGAGAGGCGCACACCGGCGCGATCGAGGCGCTCTGGGCCAGCGGTGCGCTCTACGCCTGCGCCTGCACGCGGGAGGAGATTGACGAGCGGACGAGGCGACGTGCGGCCGCCGGCGATCCCACGCCGGGCTACGACGGGCATTGCCGCGACCTGGGGCTCCCGCGTGGCGATGGTCGCGCCCTGCGTTTCCGCACGCCCGACGAGGGTGTGGTGCGGGTGGTGGACCTGGTGCGCGGCGAGGTCGAGTTCCCGCAGCGCGCGCTCGAGGACTTCATCTGCGTGAGAGGGGACGGGAAGCCCCTCTTCGTCCTGGCCAACGTGGTGGACGATCGCACCATGGCCATGACCCACGTGATCCGCGGCGAGGATCTCCTGCCCAGCACGCCGCGGCAGATCATGCTGTGGACCGCGCTCAACGGGGCGGAGGGACGGGACCTCGGCCTGCCCGCCTACGCCCACCTACCGCTGCTGGTCAACGAGGCGGGGAAGAAGCTCTCGAAGCGGCGGGATCCGGTCGCCGTCGAGATGTACCGGGAACAGGGCTACCTGCCGTCAGCCTTCCGCAATTATCTCGCCCTCCTGGGTTGGAGCCCCGGCGACGAGGAGATCGTGCCGGTCGATGAGATCATCGAGCGCTTCCGGCTGGAGGACGTGCAGCGCTCGCCGGCCTTCTTCGACACCAAGAAGCTCTCGCACATCGACGGTGTCTACATCCGTGCGCTGCCCGTCGACGACTTCGCGGCAGCGGCGCGCCCGTGGATCGATCCCGTGCCGGGGGAGTGGGTGCCGGGGGCCTGGCTCGACCCCGACACCGGCGCGCCGGTCGTCGAGGCCCCGCCGTGGCCGCCCGAGCGCTTCGACGCCGGAGTCTTTGCCGCGCTGTCCGAGGTGATCCAAGAGCGGGTCACGGTGCTCGGCGAGGTGCCCGAGCTGGTCGACTTCCTCTTCCTGGAGGACGCACCGGACGACCCTGAGAGCTGGCAGAAGGCCGTCGCCGGCGACGAGCTGGCACCGCGGATCCTGAGCGAGGCGCTGGCCGCCTACGAGCGGGTCCCGTGGGACACGGAATCGTTGCACGAGGTGACGCTCGCCATCGCGGAGTCCGTGGACCGCAAGCTGGGCAAGGCCCAGGCGCCGATCCGGGTGGCCGTGATGGGGCGGACACGCGGCCTCCCGCTGTTCGACTCGCTGGCGGTGCTGGGCCGCCACGAGACGCGCCGGCGCATCGCTGCCGCACTCGCCCGGCTGCCGGCCACCAGTTGATGCTGTTCGCACCGCTCCGCTGGGCGCTGCGCGTCGCGGTGTTCGTCGTGTCGGTGGTCGTTCTCTACTTCGCCGTGACGCTCGTGCAGGTGTGGCTGACCTCGCGCCAGTACGACCCCCACCCGGCGGGCGCCATCCTGGTCATGGGGGCGGCCCAGTACGACTGCGTGCCGTCGCCCGACCTGCGGGCGCGGCTCGACCAGGCGTTGACGCTCTACCAGCAGGGATACGCGCACCTCATCGTGGTGACCGGCAACAAGCAGCCGGGTGACAAGTGCACCGAAGCACAGTCGGGAGCGATGTACCTGGAGAACAAGAAGGTGCCGCAGGCCGACATCATTCAGGCGGGGGGTGACAACACCTACGAGAACATCGCCGACGCGCAGGCGAAGTTGTCGGCGCGCAAGGTCAAGGTGATCCTGGTGACGACCGATCCGTTCCACGAGGACCGCTCCATGGCGATCGCATCGGACCTCTCGCTCTCCCCGTCGCCGACGCCGACGCAGACGTCGCCCATCACGGGCTGGTCGACGGTGCCCTACTTCGTGAAAGAGGCGGTCGGCGTGGGGCTGGGGCGCATCATCGGCTACAACCACCTGGAGTGGCTGCACGCGGCCTGAACGGCACCGAGGTGGTCAACCGACCGTCGTCGTGGTGGCCGTCGCGGCGGCAGGCGGGGCCGCTTTGAACGTGATGCGCACGACGGTTCCGAGGCCCTGGGCCGTCCCAATGCCGAGGACGCAGGTTGCGTGCCCGGCGGTGCCGCAGTAGCCATCGCCGACGATCCCGGTCCGGACGCGGTAGCGGGCCGAGAAGGTTCCGTCGCGGGTGACGTGCAGCGGCTGGGCCTCGGTGAGGTCGCAATGGGGCGTGTCGGTGGCGGGGTTCATCCGGCCCCGGACGGCACCCGTGCACTCGGCGACGAACCAGGTCCGGGTGCTCCCGCCCCCGGTCGTCGCTACGCCGCGGCCGGTGATGGTGACGGTCTGCCGGTCGACGAGCCCCTGGCTGGGCGACACCTTGACCACGAGACCTGAGGAGGCGGCCTGGACAGGCATGGCCAGCGCAGCGCAGGCGGCCAGGACCGCAAGGCCGACGAGACCGGCCGCGACGACCGCGACCGGCGACCAGGGATGCATGCAGGAACCTCCGAACCCGGGTCCGCCCCGGGGGACCCCGGACGCAGCATCATTCCATTCGGAAACCCCGGATTCAACGCGCCCCGTCCCTGGTCATGCCGCCGACCGGGCGCCGAATCCGGCTCGGCTAATCTGAACGTCCACCCATTCGGGGGTGGTGTAATCGGCAACACGACTGGTTCTGGTCCAGTTATTGAGGGTTCGAGTCCTTCCCCCCGAGCACCGGCGGCGTCCATCTCCGTGATGGAGACCTCCGCTCGGCCCCATCGTCTAGAGGCCTAGGACACCACCCTCTCAAGGTGGCGACACGGGTTCGAATCCCGTTGGGGCTGCTTCACTCTCCTGGTCAGAGAGTTGCGTTTCGCAGCTCGATTCCACTGTGTCCATCCAACTGCCCATCGTGCCGTGGAGTCGATGGGCAGGGTGCTCGAAGAGCCACTGATGACACAGGGTGTGCCGATCTCGATGTCTCCACCGAAAAAGAGTGGCGACAGGTCCACTCCGATCGGCCAGAGCGTAAGCACGTGCGGTGGCGGCCGGTATGAAAATCTACAGAGCTAATACCTGTCGTAGTAGAATTTCATACGCATGCCTACCGATTCGACGGTCATCGACAGGCTCCGGCCCCTCGGAGCCATCTTTCGGGCCCGGGACGCCATCGGGCACGGGATCTCGTGGCGTGATCTCTATCAAGCACGCGACTCGGGCCTCCTCATCGAGGTGTCCCGCGGACTCTTCCAGTTGCAGGAGGCGGCTGGGATCGACCAGATCGACTTCGTGGTGGTCTGCGCCCGCGCCCCCCAGGGCATGGTCTGTTTGGGCTCCGCTCTCGCCCATTGGGATCTGAGCGACGAAACCCCGACCCGGGTGGACCTGGCCGTTCCGGCAGGGACCCACCGCCCGCGCATCGACCACCCACCCACACGCGTCCACGTCTTTGCAGCGAGGAACTTCAGCCTTGGCCGGATCGAGGTGCCGGTGGGCCACGACCTCGGCTTTCGCATCACTGACCCCGAACGAACCGTCGTTGATTGTTTCCGACAGCGACACCGCCTTGGGGTTGACCTCGCCGTCGCCGGTCTACGCAGGTACCTTCGCCGCCCGCGCGCCCAACCAGGCCGTGTCCTCGAGCTGGCCGAGGAGCTGCGAGTTCGCACGCCGATCCTCGAAGCGATGCGGGTGCTGCAGGAATGAGCCCGGTCCAACGAGACTCGACTGCCGGGCGCGCCTACCTCGACCTCCAGCAGATGGCACATCGGCGCGGTCGACCGACCCAAGAACTGTTGCTGACATATGTACTCGAGCGGTTCCTTTTTCGGCTGTCGAGGTCCGCCTATCGCGACCGGTTGATCCTCAAGGGGGGAATGCTGCTCGCGGTCCTGGGCAGCCGGCGACCCACGGGTGACATCGACCTCTTGGCCCGCGCCATCGACAACGATGTGGAAGCAATCGCCGATGTCGTTCGTACAGTGTTGTCGGTCACGGTTGACGACGGCGTCACCTACGAGGTGGACGCCATGACAACGCAGGTTATTCGTGACGCTGCGCTCTATTCCGGAGTGCGGCTTAGCGTTCCCTCCCGCATCGGGCGCGCGAAGGTGGTTCTCCGCCTCGATGTCAATGTCGGAGATCCTGTGACGCCCCATCCGGTCGACGTCGAGTATCCGGCCCTGCTCGACGGCCCGTTCCACTTGCTCGGGTATCCATTGGCCACCGTCCTGGCGGAAAAGATCGTCACGATGATCGAGCGAGGGGTTGCGACAACTCGTGAGCGTGATTTCGCAGACGTCGCGGTCCTCTCTGGGCGCTATCAGATTGCGGCATCCGAGCTCCTGGCGGCTATGAACGCAACGGCCGAGCACCGACAGGTTGTTCTGCGTCCGCTGGCTGCTCTCCTCGGCGGTCTGGGGAACGAGCGCCAGCAGGCGTGGTCCACGTTCATCGCCAGCGCCGGCCTGGAGGGGCTCGTACCGAGCAGTTACCCCGATGCCATCAATCTGGTGGCGGCGTTCATTGATCCGCTCCTGGGCGGATCTGTCGAGTCCGGTCACTGGGATCCGCATTCCGTCAGCTGGGTCAAGAGCCCGGTGGACACCGACCCGAAGTAGATGTCGGTGAGCGATATGGGACCCGAGGACATCGAGGCATTGGTCGATGAGGTCCATGCGTTACGGGTCGAGAATCAGCGCCTGCGATCGCTCCTTGGCCTTGACGAGCCGAGCCGCCACGAAGTCGCCGCACCCTGGGAGCCCACCCTGTTCGTTGACTCGGACCGGCAGGACCTCAAGAGTGACGTCAGTGCGGATTCGCCGGCTGAAGCCAAGATCGCCCTGTTCCGCCTCCTATTCGCCGGTCGCGAGGATGTGTACGCCCTTCGTTGGGAGAGTGCGAGGACCGGAAAGACCGGATGGAGTCCCGCCGTCGTGGGTGGCTGGGCGAACGTCAAGAAACCAGGTCGTGCCTATCTGCCTCTTGACGAAGGAGTGGTGGAGTCGCACCTCGCTGGTGAGAGTCACCTCGGTCTCTACCCTCTGCGCCGCGGCGACGAGTGTCGACTCTTGGCCTGTGATTTCGACGGAAAGGGTTGGGTGCTCGATGCGCTGGCCTATCTCGACGCCGCTGCCGCGATTGGGGTTCCTGTCGCGCTCGAGCGATCACGCTCAGGCGAAGGGGCGCACACCTGGACATTCTTTTCCGGGCCGGTACCGGCCTCTGCGGCTCGACGCCTGGGAGTGCACATCCTCCGGCAGGCAATGGAGCTCCGGGCCGAGCTCGATCTCTCGAGTTACGACCGCTTGTTCCCCACCCAGGACTTCGTTCCGAAGGGATCCTTCGGAAATCTGATCGCTCTTCCTCTCCAGGGAGAGTGTCGGCGACAAGGAAACACCGTGTTTCTCGATCCCGCCAGCCTTGAACCCTATGAGGACCAGTGGACGTTCCTGGCGTCGATTCCACGCATGTCTCCCGAAGCCGTGGCGGCACTGGAAAAGACGCTGGCGCCGGTTGTAGCCGGGCCAGATGACACGAAATACCGACCACAACCTGCCGCGCGGGACACCTCAGAAGCCGCCGGAGGTGATCCGGGCCGTCTCTGGTGCCATGTTGGCCATTGACCGCATCGGGGTGCCCCCAGCGCTCGTGGCCGCGCTCAAGCATCTGGCCTCGTTGCACAATCCGGAGTACTACGAAAAGGAGCGGCTTCGCTTCTCCACGTGGAACACGCCCCGGTTCTTACGGTGTTACCGAGAGACCATCGGTGAGCTCCTGCTCCCCCGGGGAATTGCAGACCAGGCCGCCCGCATGGTCGGAGAGGCCGGAAGCAATCTCGAAGTTACCGACGCATGTTCGTTGCCCACGTCAATCGACGTGACCCTACGGGCCGAGCTCTCAGATCGTCAACGGAGCGCATTGGACGCGCTGATTCCACATCATCTCGGTGTACTCGTGGCACCCCCAGGCTCGGGCAAGACGGTGATCGCCTGCGGAGTCATCGCGCATCGAAGGCTCCCCACACTCATAGTGGTCGATCGGCAGCCCCTGGTCGAGCAGTGGCGAGACCGTCTCGGAGAGCACCTCGGGATGGCCACCAAGGAGATCGGTCAACTTGGCGGCGGCCGCAACAAGGCGAAGGGCGCCATCGATATCGCGATGGCACAAAGCCTCGCTCGACGGGAGGACCTAGGGGAGATCGCGAAGGCGTATGGCCTCGTCATTGTCGATGAGTGCCATCACGTCCCCGCGGTCACCTTCGAGCGTGTCGTGCGTGAGATGCCGGTGCGACACTGGCTCGGTCTGACCGCGACCCCCTACCGACGAGATCATCTCGAAAAGCTCATCACGATGTACTGCGGAGCTGAGCGACACCGGATGACACCGGACCACGATGAGAACCTCCGGGTCGAGCGAGTACTGGTGACGCACCCCACCGGCCATGAGCAGTCCGGTGATGAGGAGCTGAGCATTCAAGCCGTATTTCGGGGCCTCGTCGAAGACGATGAGCGCTCGCGACAGATCTGCGGTGACGTCGCTGCTGCCATCGAGGTCCAGCGAAATTGCCTCGTGCTCACGCAATGGACGGAGCACCTCGAAGCACTGTCTGGCGAACTCCATCGGCTCGGGATCGAAGCGATCGTGATGCGAGGTGGGATGAGCAAGAAGGCCCGGGCGAGCGCCTCGGCCGAGATGCAGGTACAGGCCTCCGCTGGTGGCCTCGCTCTACTGGCGACGGGAAGTTTCCTGGGAGAGGGATTCGACCTTCCGCAGCTCGACACGCTGTTCCTCGCGTTTCCCTTGGCGTTCAAGGGCCGCATCGTTCAATACGTGGGGCGAGTACTTCGGCCAACGGCAGGAAAATCGAAGGTCGAGGTGCACGACTACGTCGACATCAACGTGCCGGTCTTGGCCCGGATGCAGGCGAAGCGCCTCCCGGCCTACGCATCGCTGGGCTTCCCGCTCGATAAGACGGCGCGAAGCCCGAGCAAGGTGAAGACGACGGATTCGCCAATCCTCCGTCCGCAGGACGGTCGTATTTAGGGAACTCACTGACCATCTCTTTGCCCATCCATTCAGTTTGATTGGCTGGACAAGGGCCTCATCCCTGGACCCTTGGAGGGCGATGACCAGGCACAATGGTATTGGAGCGAACGTGCTGGACATACCCGCTCGCTCTCTCAAGGTGGCGACACGGGTTCGAATCCCGTTGGGGCTGCTCAAGTTGGACCTGGTCACCGCCCACTTTCGTCGCCGTGGCGCGTGACGTTCCAGAACCTTGTCCGGCATTCGTCCGTCGCAGGCTCAAGGGGATGGATACAACCGTGGTATCGGAGTTCCGGTGACTTCAGCGAAGTGCCGGGTGAGAGCGTCTTGTCCGTGATACCACCCTGATCTGGCGAACCCTGGCTCGTCCGAGCCGCGTCGGCTGGCGACGATCGCCAACTCCACGGCGCAACGCAGGGCTTCGTAGTACCTGACTCGTTCTGGAGACACCGGACTTCGACTGTTGTACTGGTCCTCGAGTCGAGCGGCCATTGATCGTCCCGCGGCATTGATGCCTTGGCGGATCGGAGTTGGTACCTGAACGGGAGCCGGAAGAAGCGACAGTCCCACCTTGGCGAAGCCAATGTCGAGTGCGGGATCACCGATCGCTGCACGCTCCCAGTCGACGAGTCCCGTCAGATGCCCACGATGCCGCAAGACATTGGCTGGCCACAAGTCACCGTGGAGGACTGAGGGGCGTTCCGGGGCTGCAGGCAGGTGATCACGAAGCCATTCGAGGGCTGGGGTCATTCCTTGCCCACCGAAGCGCGAGAGACGATCCTCGACGAAGAGCAAATGGCGCTCCACAGCAAGTCTGCTCTGCTTGATCCCAAGGGCCTCGGCTTCGTCGAGCACCGAGCTTGCTTGGCGCGAATGGAGGTCTCTGGCAATTTGGGCAACGGCGGCAGGCCAACTGACCAATAGCTTCGGGAGGGCTCTCGCAAAGACGTCCCAACGAACACCCTTGAGACTCGGCCGACCGGGCCGCAGTTCCATCACCATGAACATGCGACCGAGTACCTCAACCCGATCATGGCTGAGCAGCACGACTGGGGTTGGCATTCCGACCCGTGCCAACCCATTGTGTACGGCTGTCTCAAGAGAAGGCTGTTCCGGATCGGCGTCGAATGGCAGCATTCGAAGCACCAACGGAGTCGTCCACCCCTTGGGTCCCTTGTTCAGGGTGAAGCAGCGCACGTCGGAGAACATCCCTTGTGCGAAGCGACGAGGTCGCACCCGATAGTCCAGCGTCTCTTCGCCGAGGTACGACTTAAGGAATTTCAGCAGACTCTCTTCGACTCCGTCGTGCACTACGGCCTTCACTAGCCTGTCCAAAATGGCCTAGCGCTACGGACCCTCACGAAGCGAGAGGGTATCGCTGTGAAACGATTCTAGGTGGTGTCGCAAGTCCGGCGTTTGGGGAAGATTTTCGGCGACGGCAAGACCCATCAGTGGCAGTGATCCGGAGGGAGTGCTGCACCCGCGTCCGTGGCGGATCCCAGATCGTCGGAGTACCCGGCTTCGAGCCGTGGCCATTGCGAGGTGGGACGACCACCTGGCCACTCCCACAGGGGCAGCCACTTGGGAGCCCCGCTCAGCGTCCGGGTCGCGTGCCCGCGCCGCGGCCAGCCCACTGGTGAGTCCTCCCATTCCTCCTGCCTGCCGAACACGGTGAGGTCCATAAGCGCGTAGCTGTAGTCCAGCACCTCGGCACCACGGCGCTTGGTCCAGTACGTCTCGAAGACCTGATTGCCATCGCGGAAGTAGCACACCAGGTGGAACAGGCCGTGCTCTCGCTCGACGAGGAGCGTGTCAAGTGAGGGCTGGGCCGAGTACCACGGCATGTCCCAGCCCATGAAAGTGCGGTAGCGGAGGCTCTCGTCGTATGACTTCTGCGCATCGCCAGGGCCGTAGGCGGTGTTCTGCCCCTGGCACAGCACTGCGAAGGTGATGTCGCGAGAGTGCAGGTAGGCAAGCTCGCCCACATGACTCATTACCCACGAACAGCCTTCGCACTGCTCGGCCGCAGGTCGGCCTGGCCACCACATGAAGTAGTAGGCAATGAGCTGACGCCGGCCTTCGAACGCTTCGAGCAACGTCACTGGTCCGTGCGGCCCGAGCAGCGGGCTGTCTGCGGCGACCTCGACCATTGGCAGCCGGCGGCGGGCGGCGGCGATCGCGTCCCCTTCATGGGTATGTGCCTTCTCCTTCGCGCGCAGCACCTCCAGTTGCCTGTGGAACGTCGTGCGGTCTACCACCGCTGGTAGAGGTCTGCTTTCATCCTGAGACATCGGCACCTCCCCTGAACTCCTCCTCGCGGCTATGGGCTGGTACCCGCCACGGTAGCGACGATCGGCGATGTCGCACGAGCAGAGTCTCGCCGATCCTGACCACAATCCCCGAAGTGCGGCATGGTGGCACCCCATCCCGGCGAACTGGGACACCCAGCGCGATCCTTGGCGACTCCATCCGGGGTAGGTAACCCGGATGACGGTCTCTCTCGACCGAGCCGAGGGATGTCGAGCCGTCGACCGCTGGTAACAGGCCGTCTAGAACGCCGAGTCGGGTGAGAATCCCGGCGACCGGCCGTGTGAGGACAACTGGGATCGCCAGCCGCACGGCTCTGCGAAGCAATGCTGGGTGAACCTGAGTGGTGACGACGACATCCGTAACCAGTGCGATCGCGGCGGCAATCACCACCGCCCGCTTGCTTGGCTCGTCGGAATAGGCGATTGCGACCTCATCCACGGCGTGGAGGTTACCGGGGCCTGTCGATGATGGGACACGGCTGTGGCGACGAACCACGTCATGTGGCGGCGGGGAAGGAGCAGCCTTCATACGGACCGGGCAGCTCGGGTGGGCCATCCCAAGACCGGCGGTATGGGATGGCCTATAAGCAGTCGGATACTCCGCCGGTCTTAGCCCCGGGGTGCGAAGAACTCAAGTGCGATGTTGTCGGGATCTCGAAACGACAATGCCGAGTAGTAAGGCGTGTCCGCGATCCCACCGTTGGGGATGCCGAGTTCGTTCAGACGGATTTCCCATGCCTTTAACTCATCGCGGTTGGCACAGCCGAAAGCCAGATGATCGAGCCCCGGCCGCCGCTCGTTGAACGGCTCAGTGCTGTCCAAGTCAGGGAACTGAGTTACGCCAACGATTGTGCCGCCGGTAAGCCAAGCGACGCGCTGGAACGGACCTGTGTCCTCGTCAAGGATTGGGTCCGAGCCGAACAGATCCTTGTACCAAGGCACACTCCGTTCAAGGCTCGTAACCGTTAGCGCCACGTGAGTAATCGCAGGGAACTCAGGCATCTCTTTTCTCCCCTTCGCACCTCGTGGACGCAGCGAATGCTACCTCTTTGGCTGGCAACTCTCGGGGAGTAAAAGCTATCTGGCAGCACCAGTCGCCGCGCTAACTGAGGCCCCAGTCCCGGCGAACGGGGGCACCCCAACACGAACGAAACCGGAACGTCGTAACGATTACGTCATTCCGGCGTGCTGAGCCTGATGAAGTTCTGCTCAATCGTGGCGGTTCGGTCCCGAGATCAGGGGCCTTTGTCTGTGGCTATTCGATCGATCAGGTCACGCTGCTCATCGCTCGGTGAGCACGCGCCCCAGCTGCTTGACGGACATCGGGAACTGATCCGGCGTCTTGTGCCCGGGCCGAAGGTCGTCAAGAGCGATGTGGAGGAACCGCCGGGAAGTTCGTGGAACATCGGCGTCACAGAGGTCGCCTATCGCTCGGACGGACATCAGGGGTGACCACCAGATCAGTGGGGACGATATCGGATCGGACTGTGCCCGCCCGCTGGCTTGCCTCGAGGATGGGCTCGATGAGAGGCATCAACTCGGTCAGGGCCCGGTCGGCCCCTACGCCGCTCCACGGGCGTCTCGAGGTTGCGACGCGCCAACTGCTCGGCGCGTCCACACAGCGCCGTACGAACTCGAACACGGCGTCGCAAGGGCAACCTCTGCGAGGACTTCACGGGCTATCTGGCAGGTCTGCCTTGTTCGGGAAGCGGCGGTACAGGACCCCGACCCCGACCTCGGCCCGCGCGGCAACCTGTTCCATCCATGCTTCATAGCCCTGCTCGCCAAATACTTCCTGGGCCGCGAGGAGGATTCGAGCCAGGTTGAGCTCAGCGTCTCGGCACAATGGCTTGGCGTTCTGCGTCTCTTTGCCTCGTGGGCGCTCCGCCGTCCCATGTCAATGCTCGTCGACATAGCCGATTGCTCCGACAACAACCTCGGCTTCGCCGGTCAGGCCGGGATGCGATTCGCTGATCACGACCGAGGGCCCACCGCGCGTCGGGATCATGAGCGCGGCGATCGCTGCCACCGCCAATGCCCCGCCGCACACGACGAAAGCCAGCACGTAGCCGTGCTCCTTGGGGTATCCGTGGACCAACGAGCCGCTCACGATCAGGCTGGTGGCTACTCCGCTGCCCAGAGCTGCACCAATGTTCCGGATGTTGGTGTTCATGCCCGTGGCGACCCCGGTCTGAGTGGGCGGTACCGCCTCAACGATCAGATTCGACATCGAAGCGAAACCGAATGCGACACTGATGCCCAGCAACCCTGCAGCCACGTAGAGGTTCCACGGCTGACTATGCGCGAGCGCCAGGAAGCCGTAGCTCGCACCACCGAACAGAGCCCCGATGATCAACAGGGGCTTGGAGCCGATGAGGACGGTCAGGCGGCCGGTCAGCGGAGCGATCACCAGCATGGCCACCGCGAAAGGCAGGAGATACAGACCTGACTGGGTGACCGACGCACTGAAGCCGTACCCAACGCGGGCGGGGGTCTGAGCGAACTCGGGCACGATGATGAACATCGAGAACATGCCGAACCCGAACAGCAAAGCGGCCAGGTTGGTACTCCACACGGCGGGGATCCTCATCATCTTCATGTCGACCATCGGAGTGTCCGAGCGCATCTCCGATCGGATCCAGCACGGGATCAACGCGGCGGTGGCAGCGAGAAGTCCGAGAACCGAGGCGCTCTTCCACCCCCAGATTGGCCCATAGGAGATCGCCAGTAGCCCGGATACCAGCCAGGCCGACATGATCGAGGCACCGACCCAATTCATCCGACCAGAAGCTCGGATCGGTGACTCTGGCACGTAGAGGAACGTGGTCACCATTGCTCCGAGCGACAGGATCATGGGGATCCAGAACAACCAGTGGTAGGAGAGGTGCTCGACGATCGGACCCGAGAGTACGATCCCGGCCCCCACGCCCACTCCGAGGATGGCCGAGAGCACCCCGATCGCCCCGGCCACCTTCTTGGGCGGGAACTCGTCGCGGATGATCCCGAAGGACAGTGGGAAGATCGCCCCGCCCGCCCCTTGGACGATTCGCCCCGCCAACATGATCGGGAAGGTGGTGGCCAAGGCGCTGATCAGGGTCCCCACCGACAGCGTGACCAGCACGACCACGATCATCTTCTCCTTGCCGACCATGTCGCCCATGCGTCCGAGGATCGGCGTCGCAATCGCCGCGCTCAGCAGGTACCCCGTGAGCAGCCAGGTGGCCCCAGTAGTCGTGGTGTGGAACGTGTTCTCGAGTAGCGGGATGGCGGGGATGATGAGTGACTGCAGGAGGCTGAACGCCAGCGCCGCCGTGGCCAGTACGGCGAACGTCGCCGCGTAGTGGATGCGCTTCTCCATGGTGAGTCCCCTGGGCATTCGCTATGGAATCGGTGATTCCGCCTCCGTGGACGGTAACCGAAGCGGAATGAGGTGTTCTAGTTAGGGAGCTGGTAGATGCCGGGACTAGGCGCGAAACCCCCGCTTAAGCGAATCGTTGGCCATCACGCCGCATTTCCTGTGGTGTGACGCTCGACGCTCCACTGGGTGCCTCCGTTGTGCCGCACGGTGGCACCCAGTCCCGGCGGTATGGGGCACCCTCGGTATCGGCACTTTGCGAGCGTCCTACCCGGATCTATGGTGGGGTCCATTCGAATAGGAAGGGGCCTGCGATGCACACCCGTGTCGTGACTTTTACCGGCGTGAAGGACTTCGAGGGCGGGATCGCCTTGGTGCGCGACGAGGTGCTCCCCGTGCTCAACGAGCAGGAGGGCTATCGGGGCACCACTGTAAGCGCGGACCGATCCGGCGGTGTTCTTGGAGTCCTGTCTTTGTGGGACACCGCGGCGGATCGGGAGGCGAGTTTCGGCGCGTTGGCGAAGGCTCGTGAGCGAGGGGTCGAAATCACCGGTGCCGAGATGACAATCGAATCGTTCGAGGAACTCGTCACCGACATCAGCGAGGTGCCAGCGGTCGGTTCTGCCCTCATGGTCACTCGGATCAGCATGGAGCCGGCCAAGATCGGCGCGAACCTCGAGTTCTTCAAGAGCGAGGTGCTGCCGCGGATCAAGGCCAACGATGGCTTCCAGGCCCTTCGGAACATGATCAACCGTGAGAGCGGCGAAGGCATCGTTGGCTCGGTGTGGCGGGATCAAGAAGCGATGAAGGCCGCCGCTGCCGGGGCCCTAGCTCGCCGCGAGGAAGCTACCGCACGAGGTGTCGCCTTCGGTGGCGACAGCTATCGCGAGCTCCTCGTTGTAGAGCTGCGCTAGAACCGGAGTTCACATCGACCGCACGGTCGGAAATCGGACTGGGATTGCTCCGGACCGTCATTACAGGGCGGTCGCCGCCATGAATTCGCTGCCCCCGATGTGCCGAACTGCCTCACCTTCCCGGCGGATGGGGGCACCGCCGACTGTTCGTCGGGCCTCTCGTCATGGGCGAGATGAAACGCCCATTGCTTCCGCTTCGGATCTCCTGTACGTTCGGTCGACGCACGTCAAGTAATCACCAACCACCAACGGGAGGTGGCGATGAATCGATTGATCACGGCCGCAGTGGCGGGACTGGTACTGGCTGGAGGGGTGCTCATCGGTAGTGCAGCCGATGCAGCGACGCCCGTGAGCGGCCCAACACAGCTGTGGGCGTCGCTGACAAGCGGCGGTCCGTTCAAGGTCATCTTCACCGGGGCGATCGGGGACCACGGCACATCAGTGGGAGCGACAGCGAACGGCAAGCCGACCCAGAAGCAAAATTCTGGCTACCGCCTCTTCATCCTGAAGAAGGGCACGATCTTCTTCAACACGCAGAAGATTGATGCAGCGGAGGCCAACAACAGCACTCCGCCCACCACACTGAACAACACGACGTGCTCAGCGACGTTCGTGGTGACCGAGCCAGCCACTGCCATCAATGGGACCAAAGCGTATGTCGGAATCACGGGGACGCTAAACGTGACCATTTCGTATGCCGTCAGCCTTCCGTTGACCAAGGGCAAGTGCAATCTGAACAGCAATGCCAGTCCCGGTGCAGAGCTCGGACAGGTGAACGGCACGGGAACGGTGAGCTACGGATAATTCCGATCTCACTTGTCTATTCGTCGTCGATACTTGGCCCGAACAGGCCCGCCTCCTACCCGGTCAATCGTGGTAGGAATCTGTCGAACTCTGTTGGCGTTGGGAACGCCATTGCATAGCTAATCGCCCACCAGTGGGCCGCACTCTCACCAGTATTGGGCTGCCTCCGGGTCACCGTTGCCCCTATCCCCGATGTGCCGGACGGGGGCACCCCTCAGTACCCTTCCGCTGACGTGCTCGCCAGCTTCGGCGCGGGAAGCCGGCCTCCAAGCGGGATGGAGTCCGTCGGTATCTTTTTGTCCGTCCTTGTCCGTCAGAGCCCGAAAAACAATGCACACTGACGGGTAACGACGAAGCCCTGATTTGCAGGTCAACTGGCAAGTCAGCAGGTAGCTCTTGGATCCTCGGCCACCCTCTCAAGGTGGCGACACGGGTTCGAATCCCGTTGGGGCTGCGATGTCTGTCAGTTTCAGAGGGCCCAGGACTAGGGCTGGTTCAAATATTCAGTTCAGATGCATGATCTGGGCGACTCTCCCATCTGATGGAATCGCTCAGCTGGGCTCGATGCAGATGAGCCACTGATTGACGCCCCTGCTCGGCGAAGCGGGATTGATGTGCCTGAACCATATGGTTCCGAGCCGACCCTGAGATCTGGGCTCCTAAGACGCGCACGATGCCCGCAGACGGGCGATCCGCCGCTCGACCCCCTGGTACCCGTAGGTCCGTGCCAGCGCCAGAGCCGCCGAGAGGTGGTCCTCGGGGTCGCCCAGCATGGCGTCGCCGGCGTCGAGGAGGCATCGGGCCCACCAGTAGTGGGTCGTTGCTACCAGGAATGGTGCGCCCAGTCGCTCGGAGGAATCGAGACCCGCTCGGAACGACGCCACTGCTTCCGAGGGCTGGCCCAGAACGGTCTGGAGCTGGCCCGTGGCCGTCGCCACCGTGCCCGCTGTCAGGACGGACGCCGCGCCCACGTCGTGCGGATGGGACACCAATCGTGGCAGCAAGGCGCGGGCCGCCTCGTGATGGCGGAGATCGGCGACGGCGTGGCACCACAGCACGACGCTGTTCAGCTGGTAGGGATCGTTCTCGATGCTGGCGAACTGCGCCGCCACCTCACCGGCCGTCATGGCGCGCGCCTCGTCGAGGTTGCCGTTCTCGCAGTGCATGGTGGCCAGGCCGGCCTTCAGGCCGGGCAGCTGTACGTCGTCGGCCAGCATCTGCGTCAGCACCGGCTCGATCTCCTCGGCGCGGCCCTGGGCCCAGCGCAGGAACATGAGCAGCACCCCTGGAACGACGGCGGCATCGGGCTGTTCGGTCTCGAACCCGAGGGCGAACGCATCGTTGGTCTGTCCCTCGGCGGCATCGAGGTCACCGTCGAGCCAGCTCCGCAGGACGCGGGTCCACGTTGCGATCCAGCGGAGGGTCGGCTGACCGATTTGATCGGCCAGGGTGATGGCGGCCTCGGAGGCCCGGTCGATCTCTCTTCGATTGCCGGCGTCGAGGTTGGCGAACACGGTGAACATGGCTGCGAACAGCCGAGCGACCGGGTCGTGCAGTTCCTCCGCAAGGGCGCTCGCCTCCCGTACGGTCTCTAGCCGCTCCGGCAGCATCTCGGGACCCAGAATGGCGTTGAAGCGGAGGTTCAGGACCTCGACCAACACCTGAGGATCGCCAAGCGCTCGCGCGATTCCTACGGCTTCTTCGCTCAGTGCCAGCCGCCGCTGGAGCTCACCCCCCGGCGCCAGCTCCTGTGCGAGCAGGGCCAAGAGTCGGGCCCGGGTTGGGCTTTGCTCCTCGCCGAGAGCGCCGAGGGCCCGCTCAAGCTGCCCGATCCGCACCTGATCGAGGCCGCCGACGGCGCTGAAGAAGCCGCGACTGTTGGCCAGCGCGGCAGCAACCACGCGGTCGGTGGCACCAATGCGCTCGGCCTCGGCGGCGGCGGCCAGGAGCGTGGTCCGATAGTCGCCGGCCCCGACCTGGCGTTGGGCAGTTCCCCATCCGATGTGCAGATCTACCCCAAGGAGAGGGTCCGGATGCGGCAATTGGGCGTGGAGCTGGAGCGCCTGTCCGTAGTAGCGCAGGGCCTCGTCGGGCGCCAGTGCCTCGAGGGCGGACTCAGCGGCGCGCTGCGAGTACTCGATCGCCTTTGACACGTCAACGGGTTGGGTGGCGTGGACCCAGTGGTACGCCAGGTCGCGCACGGCCGCGGCGGAAGGAACTCGTCTCTGGTCCTCGAGGATCTCAGCAATGGCCCGGTGGGCACGGGCGCGGCGAGTCACGCCCAGGTCGTCGTAGAGGGTGCGACGAATAAGCGCATGGGTGAAGACGTAGTGACCGGGTACGTCGCTGACCTCCCGGACCAGGGCCGCGGCGTAGGCCGCATCGAGGATGTCGAGCACCTCGTCCTCGGTCCGGTTGGAGACCGAGGCCAGGACCTCGAGGTCGAAGTCGCGTCCGATCACGGCGGCCAATGCGAGCACTTGCTTGGCCGGATCGCCCAGCCGGCCGACCCGGGCCCCCACGACCTCGCGCACACTGTCGGGCAGGAGCCAGGCCTCCCCAGTGTGCTCCGCGGTTGCGCTCTCGGGGTTGTCGGCTGCGAGTTGACCGGTTTCCGCCAGATGGTGGAGGACCTCGGTGACGAAGAAGGGATTCCCGTCGGTCTCCCGGTAGAGGGCCTGAGCGAGGCCCAGCTCTGGCTCGCTCAGCTCCGTGCCCTTGGTGCGTTCGAGAAAGGCGACCACGTCTGCGTCGTCGAGGCCCTTGAGGTCGATCCGGGTCACTCCGGGCTCCCTGTGAAGTGCAGCAAGGGTCTCCACCAGGGGATCGGACTGCGACAAGTCCGTGTTGCGGTAGGTGACGACGATTAACGCGCGCACCGGTTCGATGCTGGTGACGACGTGTCGGAGCAACTGCAGGCTTGGCTTGTCGGCCCACTGCAGGTCGTCGAGCACGACAACGACCACCTGATCCTCGGACGCCCGGACGAGAAGGTCGATGACGGCGGCGAAGAGCAGGTAGCGCTCTGCTTCGGGTTCCGCGGTTGTGGAGGAGGGTGTGAACCCGAGCCGAGAGCCCAGAGCGGGGACCATCAGCCCCAGATTTGGACCGGCAAATTCCACGTGGGTCGTCAAGATCGTGTCGGGTGCGTGGGTGACATAGTGGCCGAGGGTCTCGCGGAACGGCTGATACGGGGCGCCCGTCTCCTCCTGGCAGTGTCCGAAGAGGACACACGCACCCTGCTCGTGGGCGCCACGAGCGAACTCGGCGGCAATCGTCGTCTTTCCCAAACCGGCCTCGCCCGCGATCAGGACCACCTCACGCCCGTCTCCGGCGGAGACGCGCTTCAAGGCGGTGTAGAGGACGTCGAGTTCCTCCCGACGCCCGACCACTCCGACCTCGGGCTCCAGCGCCAATCGAGCGGGAAGGAGTGCGCTCTCCGCCTCGACGTCGCCGGGCGCAGGTGGCTCCCAGCCAACCTCTGTGGTGGGAAGTGCTTCCGGCAGGCCCTTGAGTTCCAATTCGCCCACATACCGGAACGAGTGCGGGGCACGGCGGCCGGCCGTGCTCCTGGTCAGTTCGGCCGCCAGAATCTGGCCACCAAGTGCGAAGGCGCAGAGGCGCGCTGCTTCGATCACCGAGTCGCCGAAGTAGTCGCCGTCGTCAGGTGTCACCTCACCGCTGCTCAACCCGATGCGCAAGCCGAGATTGCGTCCCGACGCCTCGTTGTGGCCATGGACGGCTTGTTGCATAGCGACAGCGCACGCCAGTGCAGCCGAAGCGGTCGAGAAGACCACCATGAGTCCATCTCCGGTGTTTTTGACCTCGCTCCCCCTGGTTTCCGTTATCGCCCGTCGTAACGTGGAGAAGTGCTCCCGGCGGACAGCGTCGGCGACGTCGGGCGTCAGCGAAGTGGCGAGCTGTGTCGACCCAACCAGGTCCGTGAAAAGCACGGTGACGTTTTCGGTGGCTGACGCCATGTCACCTCGGATCTCAAGACATCAGCCCCGGCGACCAGCCTGGGCGGATGGGAACAACAACAGCCGGATCTCCGTGCCTCGCGTGGAGCGTGGACTCACCGAAGCCTGACACGAAACCCCAGTTGCGCGCAAACGACGGCGTACGGGGTCCGTCTGGAAAGGCGTTGGATCGAGTGGGCGGGCCGTGAGCGCCCCACCAGTGGATGCCGGTGCGACTCTTCTACAAGGAAGCCGGTGGTGGCCGGAGTTGTCCATCCTTTTGTCCATCCATTCGGAAGAATTGGGCAGACAACGGCGGATCTCCCGGAACCGACCCAAGTACCGAACCATGCTTGGTGCGACTCAGGCCCTCACGCTGGACATGCCTGGTGCTCTCTCAAGGTGGCGACACGGGTTCGAATCCCGTTGGGGCTGCTCAAGTTGTACCTGGTCACAGCCCACCTTGCTTGCCGGGGTTTAGGTATGGCCGCAGAGTAGGCGGCGCATCACCAGTTGTTGGCAAGCATGCCTCACGATGATGGCGGATTCAGCATGCTTCTTAGACCCACCTCCAGTTCGGAGTGGGAGAAGGCGAACCCGCTCGATTCAAGGACTGCGGGCTGCACTCGGGCGCTGGTAAATAACAGGGCGTCGGCGAGCGCGGACCCCAGCAGCAACCTCGGGCCGAACCTGGGCACAGGTAACCGGGCCGGTCGGGACAGCACCGCGCCGAGAATCCGGGTGAACTCGCGGTTGGTGACGGGATTCGGCGCCGTCAAGTTCACCGGCCCGCGTATGTCGTTCTCCAGCAGCCACGCAATCGCCCGGATCTCGTCGTCGAGGGTGATCCAGCTCCACCACTGGGCACCGGATCCGAACCTCCCGCCCAGGCCGAGCTTGAACAGCGGCAACAGCTTGGGGAGCGCGCCACCCTCCCTGCTCAAGACAAGGCCGGTGCGAGCGCAAACAACCCTGATGCCGGCCTCTGCGGCGGGGGCAGCTTCAGCCTCCCAGCGGACGCATAGTGACGCAAGGAAGTCGTCACCCGGTTGGCTCTTCTCAGTGAGGATCTCGTCGCTTCGGTCACCGTAGAACCCGATAGCCGATGCGCTCACCAGCACCCGAGGCCGGTGATCCAGACCAGCCAAGGCACTCGCCAGCAGGGCAGTGGAGCGGGTACGGCTCTCGACGAGAACTCGCTTGCGGGCCTCGCTCCAGCGGCTATCGCCTATACCCGCCCCGGCCAAGTGGACCACCGAGTCAACTCCTTCGAGGCCACGGGCATCGATCGTGCCTGCCTCTGGGTCCCAAGCAAGGGCGACCTCACCCGGTCGAACCAGGCGGCGCACGACCCTGACGACGTGGTGGCCGGAACTGGCGAGGTGGGAACACAGTGCGTTGCCGATGGGGCCGCTCGATCCCGTGACCACGACCTGCATACCGTCTCAGCATAGGTGCGACCTTGCAACGATCTAATTGTCCCAGTGTGGGGTCTGGTCGTGAGCGGCGATAACCCCTTTCGAGGTCGTCCCGGCCGGCCCAGACCCGATCACCGAGCAATGACACGAAACGACCCCCGAGGGGGGGCCGAATCGTGGCGCCGTCTACCGCTCTACCTATGCCAAGGGACTACCACCGATAGAACCGGTGAGTGCCTGCGCTCTCACCCCGACCAATTGCGAAACCGATGATCCATACGACGAGAAAGATCGCTGCGGCAATCCACAAAAGATGAACAGCGAATCCAGCCCCAAAGAGAACCAAGACAAGCAACAACGCGAGAATCAATACCATCGATCAAACCTTCCTCAGCCTAAGCCCCTAGCTCCGGGCGTACCCCGTTACCTAGTACGTCGAATCGACGCGACGAACAACGTTCCCCCGTCCATCATCTACGACCGTGCTCCGCCGACGGGCGTTGGCCGCAACCATGACGATGATTGACAACACGGCGCCGACCACGCCGACGATCATCAATATCCAACCCACCTTGTTGATACGCTCGAACGTCTGTCGCTGTCCAGCTGTCTCATTCGGCACCGGGCCGGCCAGGCGTAGCTCGTTCCACGGTGATGGTCGTGGGAACCGGCCCAGACCCTGGCGTACTGGGGCACCTCCACCCAAGACCACGGAGAGGCTCCTTGTTGCTACTCGTGGTCGGTGTCCGGCGACTTCGATCGAACCTCCCTCTGCTCATCCTCAACATCGAGCATGAACTCGCGTGGTGCCTCCTCGAGCATCATCAGAGACTCGTTCGCGCCGGGGAAAGCTCGAATCAGTTCGTCCAGCTTGCGCTGAGTTGCCGCTTGCTCTCGACCCTGCGTGTGTTGGATGGCGAAGACCATGATGAGAGTGGCGGACGAAGCCGAGAGCTCGAAAGCTGCCACCCAATTCGTTGGAAAATCGAGAATCGCAATTGCTGTGACGAAAGAAATGACAGTGGCGGTGACAACAAGTGCGACTGCTGGCAGGACGGTGTAGTGCTCGATCTTGTACAGGATGCGGCTCCATACCGGGAGCTGCGAGGTCCTGTACTTGATACGGCGCCGTTGAGGTATCGGCTCATCCTCTTCAAGGAACTTCTCCACCCAGCAATCTTACAAAGCTCAGACGGACTTCAAGGTGGCGTTTATTGGGCAAAAGATGGTCCTCAACCTCGGGTATTCCGTCTAACAGTTCGCTGTGAGCACCTGAGTGGTCCACTTGACCTGCCGTAGCCAGGGATATCACATGGGTGTACTTCCGCACACCCACTCGGCGCTATCTAGTTCAGGCCAAATTCGCCCCCATGGATCCTCCTCCTCGAACCAGTAATTGAAGCGGTGCACTACGTTTGAACGGCTCCACAAAGTAGCAAGGGTCTTCCCGATAATTGGTGCAAACGTGGTGCTTCTAAATCAAACGTGGTTACTTCGAAACGCTGGTTTTCTGTGACATTCGCAGCTTGGGTTTTGCTCGTTTCCGCGTGGGTATTGCCATCTCAACCTAATGGGAGGTTGCAATGGTTGGAGCTGGAGGGCTTGTCGCAAGCATCATCGCCTTTGCGGTAGGTGCCATTTTGGATTTCGCCGTGACTGTGAACCCCGATCAACACGGGTTCAACGTGAACAAGGTGGGCGTGATCTTGATGATCGTTGGCGCGGTCGGAGCGGTGCTCTCCTTGATGGCCATGCTGGTGGGCAACTCGCGCCGCCATCGGATGATCGTTGACGACGGGCAGGGGAATGTCGTACGTCAGGCTGATTCCACCTACTAACCAAGACAATGCGTCGAGCCGGGTCGGCCTGGTTCGACCCGCTCACCCACACGAAAGGAGACGAAATGTCATCGGTAGACAAAGTCAAGAACAAGGCTCAAGAAGCGAAGGGTCATGCCAAAGAGGCCGCCGGCAAGGCCACGAACGACCGGTCCTTGGAGGCGAAGGGCAAGAAGGACAAGGCCGCTGGCAACGTGAAGCAGGCCGGAGAGAAGATCAAGGACGCCCTCGGGAAGTAGGTATGGCCACTTGTTTGCCTTGCCGAATTGAGACCAAGGCGGCAATCCGTTAGCTGGACTCCAAAATCGTGTCCGATCTGGGCACTCAGGAAGAGGAAGACATCATGCTCATAATCTTGTTGGCTCTTTTGGTAGTTGTTCTTTTCGGTGCAGGATTTGCCGTCCACCTGTTGTGGATTGCGGCCGTGGTGCTCGCCGTGGTGTGGGTCGCCAGCTTCGCTCTCAGTCGAGGTGAAGGCGCCAGTCGCAGGTCGCTGCGCCGCTAAGCGATTGAGCGAGTTGGGATCCGGTACGGAATGTCCTTGGCGGCCCACCGGGTCCCAACTTCGCTGCTCAGAATCATCTCCATGATGGAATCCCCGGGCATTGTTGGGTTGGGGCACTGGACTTCACTGTGACCGATGGTGACCGGAGCGCCCAGTGGTGGGAGAAGGTGATGGGATTCAAGCTCCTCGCGAAATGGGAACACATCGCCTTCGAGGGTGGACGATGCTGCACCCAAACGGGTTAGCGGTCACAGCGGTCACGCATGACAATGCAGAGTCCAGCGTCTTCGACGAACGGAGGGCGGAACTTGATCAAGTGCGCTCCATGTAGGCGATCTCGTCACCCTTGATAACTGGGCTTCACATCTCGATGCGATGGGTGTGTTGCACTCTGGCGTTCAAGACGCTCGTGGAGAGCGCGCAGGCCCGCTCATTGTTCTACGGGACCCGGACAACATTCAGCTCGAGCTGACGGCCGGATGGCAGCCACCGGGCTAAACCAGCTCTCTTCGTTCATCTGGGTCATGGAACCAGTCGATAATGGCGCCGCGACCCCGGGACACCTTTCAGTTCGTATTAGCCTTTCTCGGTAGATGCGAGCCCAGAGCCCGTCAACAGAGTCTTAACGGGTTCGCTCACGAGCACTCTCTGGAGTGGCTATGCCCACACCGGTCTTGCGATGCTCACAGCGAGACCGCCTGTCACTTCTGCGCACTTCGACATCGCCAGTGTGCAATCCCGCTCGCAGGTCAAGTCCCATGCTCTTGGCTCTCGTCAGAATCTGGGTTGCACAACGAAGGCCCCTTCCCGCTCCGTCAAAGGTCGCAGATGACCATCACCCGTTGACTTGACCTGACTACCCCGATGTCGAGCAGACGCCCTTACCTGACCGGACTCACAACGCTGCCCGGTACATGGTGGACATACAGGACCGCTCTCTCACAACAGATTGGTTTGTCTAGGAGATGACTCGGGTTCTGTAGCAGGTGAAGGAGCGGAATCCGGAGCCGATTTCCTTTGATCCTTTCGATCGCTGATCGTTTTCATCAGGTTGTTGGTGGGGCGGCGGCGTTATGCGCCCGCGGCAGGTTCCGAGCGATGCCGGAAGAGCTGCGCCAAGTCGAGTGTCCGACGACTCGGCTCGGAGTCGCCCCGCTTGACACACGCCCGAGCGAGGGCTACTGTACAAGTAGTTACTTGTACAATCGAAAACTTGAGAAAGGACCAACTATGACCACTTCCACTCACATCACCACCGAGGACTTCCGCTCGACGAAGACGTTCGCGACCGCGCCCGACGCCGTGTTCTCGGCACTGACCGACATCGACGCCCTGACCGGCTGGTGGACGCCCGCCGCCGGCGGAGTGGACACCGGCGAGACGCTGCGCTTCTTGATGGGCGACCAGGAGGTCGTGATGCAGGTCGAGGAGGCCCAGCGGCCGTCGCGGGTCCGTTGGGGTGTGCTCGTCTGCGAGCCCGCCACCGATTGGGTCGGGACCTCGATCATCTTCGACCTCGAGCCGGTCGGCACGGGCACCGAGCTGCGCTTCCACCACCAGGGCCTTAATCCAGGCCTCGAGTGCTTCGAACAGTGCCATGCCGGGTGGACGCACTTCCTGGCCAGCCTCGTCGACTACGTGGACCGAGGTGCCGGCAGCCCGAACCCGCCCGCCGACGTCGAGCGGTTCGCTGCCTGGCGCGTCGAGCACGCCGCCAACTGAGCACGCGTGGACGGCGGAGGTCACACTCCACTAGGAAACACCGGTGACGTTCGAACCCGAGGAATCGGTAGCGCCCGCGGGACCCGACGCGGTCCTGCGGGCGCTCGCCGATCCACACCGGCGCCAGATCCTGCGGCTCGTTCAGTACGTGGAACTTCCCGCCGGGCAGATTGCCGCCCACTTCGAGCTCACCCAGCAGGCCATCAGCCAGCATCTCACCGTGCTCAAGCGGGCAGGGCTGTTGGCCGAACGCCGGGACGGTACCCGCCGGCTCTACTCTTTGCGCTCCGAGTCGCTCCAGCCGTTGCGCACCTTGATCGACGAGTTCTGGCCGGACGCCCTCGGCCGCCTCAAGCAGTCCGTGGAGCGAGCCCACCCCCGAACGCAGAGGAGAAGACCGACATGATCAGCGCCAGCGTGCGCATCGCCGCACCCCCCGAGATCGTGTTCCCCTACTTCACCGACCCCAAGCTGCTGGTCACCTGGATCGGTGAGCGCGCCGATCTCGACGCCCGGTCGGGCGGGACGTTCGCCGTCGACTTCGGCGGGACGGCCGCCCGCGGCAGCTACGTCGAGGTGGAGCCGCCCCACCGTGTGGTCTTCACCTGGGGGATACCCGAGGACGCCACCATGCCGCCCGGGAGCAGCACGGTGGAGGTGGTGCTCGTCGCCGACGGCACCGACACGATCGTGAACCTCACCCACAGCGACCTCCCGCCGGACCGCGAACCCTCCCATCGGGAGGGGTGGGAGCGCTGCCTGAGTGTGCTCGTATCGGCCCTTCGCCAATGACGGTGGTCGAGGTCGACGGCCCGCTCTGGTTCGGCGTCGTCAGCCAGCAGAGGCAGTGACGCCGGCCCCGCCCGGCGAGCTGGAATCGCCAGCGACCCAGTGGGCGAACCTGCGCAGTCCGGAACCCCAACCGTCGGGCGACCCGATACCGTCGCGCATGGCCTGCCACCCGTCGCCGTGGCGATCGAGGTGGCGGTGCTCGAGCTCGACCCTGGTGCGGTTCGGTTCCTCGGCGATGAAACGAACTTCGACCTCGCTCGCCTTGGCGTGATCGGTCTCGACCTGCCACTGCAACGAGATGTCCCAGCTGAACACGAATCGGCGCGGCGGATCGAAGGCGAGCACGCGCGCCCATTGGCACTCGCTCCCGTCGGTGCCCACGTCGTAGATCCGGCCGCCCACCCGTGGCTCAAGCACCATTTCGGCCAGGGGCGCCTCAATGATGTGGTGTTCGGGCGGCCACCAGCCGCCCATGTCCCGGGTAAAGACGGCGAACGCCTTGTCCACCGGTGCGTCGACCACGATCGACGTGGTCACCGCCGTCGCCTGGGTGTCAGTCATCGCTGCCTTCCTCTTGTGGGGGTTGTTGCTCGACTCTTTGCTTGAACGAGTGCAGGGCCGTATTCCAGAAGCGTTCGAGGTAGTCGCGCAGGCCGGCCAGGCCCGCAGGGTCGAGGCTGTAGACCCGACGAGTCCCCACCGGCATGTCGCGCACGAGGCCCGCTTCCTTCAAGACCTTGAGGTGCTGGGACACTGCTGGCCGGCTCACAGGAACCATCGCCGCGAGATCGACGACTGCTGCAGGGTGTTCGGCGAGATGTTCCAAGATGGCCCTGCGGGTCGGGTCGCCGATGGCGCTCAATGCGATACCGTAAGCTGTCACTTACGGTAAGTATGAGCTTACGTAGCGTGCGTGTCAAGGCAATTGGTATCGGCTCGACCCACTGAAGAGAGAAATTGTAATGGTGTAATCACCCGACTACAAACGAGGTGAAGCGCCATGCCAGCTGAAAGTGGCTCTCCTTCCGATCGGGTCGCGACGCTGCTTGGGCGGGCGGTCGAGCTCGCTGCCAATGCGGATTCGGCCGTCGGCCCATAAGCCCGAAGGTCGGAGGTTCAAATTCTTCCCCCGCCTCGAGGGACCAACTTGAGTGCGTCCATCACCGCGTCCCGGGTGCAGCCAGGGGCCGAGCCGAGGTAGCTCGTCAGTTCCTCGTCGCTCAGATCGTGCGCCTCGCGAAGTCCGGCGATCAACATTGCGAGGTAGCCCGCCGACGGGGCCGCCGGCGTCACGTCACTCATGGACCAGGGCGCAGTGAAGGTGACAACCGGCATGTCGTTGAGGCGCTCAGTGCAAAGAAGGTTCTCGTATGGCCCGGACCCAATCTGCCGAGAGAAGCCCGGGACCAAGTCGTGGTCATCGATCTCGATAGGTGTTGACGGCCGACCGTTCTCCTGGGCCACCACGTCCTCAAACTGGTCCCACCCGATGAGGTATGCCCGGGCAAGGCCCACAACCCCGTCGACGGGTTCCGCGTCGATAAAGGCGGGGCTGCCACCCCAGATCCGCGACTCGCCGGAGAAGTACAGTTGGTACGACATCTCGCGGGCGACCGCGTCAAGCGGCGGCGTTCTGTCGCGGGCCCCCACGTGTGTCCGCGTCGCTCCGAGAGGGCGGCCACCAGTGATGTAGCAGGCGAATCGTTCTGCATTGAGGTTGGAGCCGTACGAGGCGTACCACATGAGTCGACGCTCCATCACCAACATTTTGACGTACACCGCCCAGTGGGATTGAGAATCCCCCTCCGAGGCGCGGGAGTCCGAGTCAACCGCATGGGTGAGTCAGTGCCCTTGGGCCCGTTTGCCCATCCGAGTGTCCAAGGATGGGGCCATACTTGGCCCTATTCTCATTGTGACGGTCAAGCTGACTTCAAGCACTGACTGTTTCTCTTAGGAATGTGGCAATCACCACTCCCGAACGAGTCGCCTTGGCATCGACCAAGTCCAGCCCCATGTAGGTGTCACCCGAGAAGAGATGCCGACCACATCCGAGAACCACAGGAAAGATCATCAACAAGAACTCGTCCACGAGTTGATGAGCGACGAGCGTCTCGATGAGCTGCCCGCTTCCCATGATGTGGAGCTCCTGTCCCGGCCGTGACCTGAGCTCAGTCACCCCGTCGACCACATTGCCGGCCACAAGCGTGGAATTCGGCCAAGGCAACGGATCGGTCAGGGTTTGCGACACCACGTACTTCGGCGCCGCGTTGAGCGCGTCCTTGAACATCCCACCGCGGCTGTTCCAGGTCGTGAGCAAGTCCTCGTAGGTACGCCTCCCGAGCAGCAGCCCATCGCTTTGAGACATCCGCACGCCCATCGCCGCTCCGATCTCGGGGTCTGGTTCATCGATGTTGTGCGACGCCCACCCGCCGTAGGCGAAGCCTCCCCGAGTGTCCTCGTCCGCCCTCCCGGGCGCCTGCATCACACCGTCGAGTGTCACGTTGTTCACGACGACGATCTTCATTTGTCAGCCTCCAGTAGTACTAGACGGTTCCGTACCATATATGACCTAGTACGGAACTGTCTAGTACTATTCGTCCCCATGGCTCCCTCGGTCGCGGCCGACAATGCGGAAGGTTGGTCCCGCGGAGCTCGCAAGAGAGCGGCGATCCTCGAGGCGGCCCAGCAGGTGTTCTTCGCGAATGGCTTCGTTGGGGCCAGCATGGATCAGGTGGCAGCCACAGCGGCCGTGTCGAAGCAGACCGTCTACAAGCACTTCAGCGACAAGGAGGCATTGTTCCGGGAGGTCGTCACGAACGTCTTGCGGGCCAGAGACGGTGGGATCACCGCGGATCTGCTCTCGACAGGCGCGGGATCAGTCGGAGAGCGGCTTGGCTCCTTCGCCCGCTACTTCTTGAAGGGTGTGATGCAACCCAATGTCCTCAAGCTGCGAAGGTTGGTGATCGGCGAGGCAGCGCGATTCCCAGAGCTCGGGCAATCGTTTTATGACCTCGGTCCCAAGAGAGCCGCTGAGCAGCTGGCACTCGTTCTCGGCGAAGCGGCTGCCCGGCAAGGCCTGCCTTTGGAAGATCCTGAGCTTGCCGCCGAGCACCTGCTGTGCCTGATCCTTTCAATCCCCCTGAACCAAGCGATGCTCCTTGGAGACGAAATCTCATTCACCGAAGCTGCCCTCAACAGATACGCGGACGAAGGCGTTGCGGTATTCCTCAGAGCCTACGGATTCCCGGACCGCTCGTGAGGCCTCAAGACTTTCCGGCGATGTTCGCCGACGGCTGGGCGTTGCCCAAACCGGGCTAAATCCTGGGCTTCTTCCGGCCGCTCATCCACCAGGAGGCCACCTTCTCTCAACCCATGTTCCGCGATGCACACGGACGCGACGACGTTGAGCGAATGTTCCGGCGTCTCTTCGCTCTCTTCCCGGATCTAGGAGCGCGGCCGCTGCGGTCCGCTGTATTCGACGACACCGTGTTCATCGAGTCCGAGTGCATCGGCACGCTGGGCAACAATCCCTTCCAATTCTCGGTGTGCGATCGATTCGTGATCGAGCACGGCAAGATCGTTGATCGCCGGTCCTTTTCCGATCCCACTTCCGCGGTCTTCGTCGCTTTGCGCCGCCCCACGAGTTGGCCCCGCGTGATTCGAAGTCGAATCGCCTAAGTAGCTGTTGTCCATCCCCGTTGTCCATCGATCCCGCCACAAAAGACGAAGTGTCAGAACGGTCCCGAGAGCTCGCCCAGGGCATCGGTGAGACGGAGATTCTCCGTGTAGTCGACCGGGCAGGTGATCACCGACACGGTGTCAGCGGCTAGGGCCTCGTTCAGCATCGGGAGAAGATCAGCCGGGGCACCCACTCTGTAGCCCCGCGCCCCGAAACTCTCGGCGTAGGCGACAAAGTCGGGGTTGGAGAACTCGACCTGCACGTGATGACCGAGTTCGAGGTCCATCTTCCAACGGATCAGGCCGTAGGCATCGTCTTCCCAGATCAGGACGACCAAGGGGATGTGCTCTCGGAGGGCGGTCTCCAACTCCTGGGAGTTCATGAGAAACGCCCCGTCGCCGAGCGCGGCCAGAACCTTGCACCCCGGTGCCGCCAGAGAGGCGGCGATGGCGCCGGGTAGGGCGAAGGCCATCGTCGAGAGCCCATTGGAAATCAGACACGTATTGGGCTCGAAGGTGGGGTAGAGGCGGGCCATCCACATCTTCACTGCACCGGTGTCGGCGAGGACGATGTCGGAGCGGCGGAGGGCCGCTCGGGTGTCCGCAACCACTCGCTGAGGCTTGAGCGGAAAGCTGTCGTCGGCTGCCCCCTGGGCCAATTCGTCGGCCAGGAGCTGCCGGATCCTCTCTCCTCTCGTTCCCTGGGCGAATCGGCGAGTGGTTGCTGCACCGAGGGCGGTCAGCGTGCTCCCGATGTCGGCCTGGATCCCCACCTCGACGTCGTAACGGGCGTCCACCTCTGCCGGCACCCGGCTCAGATGGATGATTTGCTTGTCCCCGCCGGGGTTGATCCGAACGGGATCGAACTCCTGCAATTCGTACCCGACGCTGACGATCACGTCTGCGTCGTCGAAGCCGAAGTTGACGTAGTCGTGACTCATGAACCCGACTGCACCGAGGGAGTGCGGGTGATCGTCGGGAAACACGCCCTTGCCGTGGAAGGTGGTCGCCACAGGGAGGCCCAGCAGCTCGGAGAAACGCAGCAGTGCGTCGGCCGCTCCCGAACGCGCGGCTCCGTGCCCGGCCAGGATGATGGGTCTCTGGCTCGAATCGAGCACTGCGGCCGCCCGCGCAATCTGCGAGGGCGACGGCTCATCGGGCCGGGGTGTATTGACGTCGAGCGGCACCAACCGGTCGGGGACGAAGGCGGCCTCAACGTCTTCTGGAACACCGAGATACACGGATCCCGGCCGCTCGGTCTGTGCGAGCTTGAACGCCTTGCGGACCATCTCGGGGATCGATTCGGGGGTGAGAATCAGGTCGGACCACTTGGTCACCGGGGTGAACATGGACACAAGGTCGACGCTCTGATGCGATTCCTTGTAGATCCGGTTCACTCCCACTTGGGCCGACAGAGCCAACACAGGTGTGCTGTTGGTATAGGCGTCGGCGGTTCCCAGGAGGAGGTTGATCGCACCGGGCCCGAGGGTGGCCGAGCAGACTCCGGCTCTTCCTGTAAGTCGGCCGTGGATCTCGGCCATGAACGAGGCTGCTTGCTCGTGACGGACCAAAATGTAGCGAATGCTGGACCGGGACAGCGCATCGGTCAGATAGATGTTCTCTTCTCCGGGGATGCCGTACACACACGCGACACCCTCGTGCTCGAGGCACTGGACGAGGAGTTCAGCGGCACGCCGTGATCCTTCAGCCACAGCACGGAGCGTACAGAATCTGGCGAGTGGCCCAAGACGGTGAGATCACGCGCGTGGGGGAAGGCCTAGCCGGCGCGGTGGACAGCAGCGTCGGAGGGCATAGACACGCGAGCGAAGGCCGTGCCCGGCACTGAGAGCGGGTGCCCCCACACGAGTACCCGGTAGGGGCCGACCGCGTAGGTCCGGGCTACAGGGCCGAACGTCGAGGAGGCCGTGGTTGCGTCGACACCTCCCCACGGCCTGGAGGTGTCGTAGACGAGGAATTCGAAAGACTGATTCGTGTACCAGACCACAGCGGACTGTCGCCGGTAGCGCACGACGCGCCCGGCAGGTGTGCTGATGACCGGACGCACGGTCACGGCGCCGCCGGTGGCCACTGTCGTGATCGACGCACTCCAGTAATCGCCTATCCCCACGACAAGTTGGCGAGACTCGAGGAATCTGTCGAGCTGGGCAACAGGTTGCTTGGGTACCGGGGCGGCCAGGGTGTATCCGAAGGCGGCGGTGAAGGCGGCCACGACGGCGAGGCAGACCGCTCCCGCACCCCTCGTCACGAGCAGTGCGGACGGTAACGACGCGGCGAGTCGCCCCACCCAGCGTCCAGCGAGGACGGTTCCAAAGATGACGGCTGCCGTCAGATAGCGCAAGAACCCGGGATCGTCAGAAGTGGTGAGCACGACGAAGACGACACAGTCGGCGAACACGGCCAGGACGAGAAGGTCGTCCAACCTCCAGCCCCCGCTCGCCTCCACCGGCGACGTCCGCCCACGAATCGCCCCGCCGACCATCGCCACGGCGCCCGCAATGATGCCCCCGGTCACGACGAGCAGGCTGATCAGGTGCACCGCCCCGAAGGCCACTGGGACACCACCGTTGCCGAGCTGCCCACCTCCGACGCCGAGCATGTTGGCGCCCCACGAGGGGAGATGGTGGAGGTTGGTGACCATCTGCGGCCCCGAGGCCCGGGGGTGGCCGGCATTCACCGAGAACGTGCCCACCACGTCGGACGCGGCCCGAACCGATGCAGCAAGGACCAGACCGGCCACACCTGCGCCCACCTCGGGTACTCCAGAACGCCAGTCGCGCATTCGCAGCATGGCAACGACACCGGCTGTGCACACCGACCCGATGCCGAGCGCCGCCATCTGGAAATCACCGAGCACGCCGGCCGCCAGGCACAGGACCGCCGTGACCCAGCCCCATCCGATGCACCCCGAGCGCAGCCCAGCAAATGCGCACAGGCACAGTAACGCCGTACCGACGTGGAGCGGCCCGCGGAGGAAGACGTTGGCCAGTACGTGGCTCGGCAGCCCCAGGACGACCACGACCGTCGTCGCCGCAGCGACACCAGCGACCCCACGCCGACCATCGCGGGCAAGCAATGCGCCCACCACGACGACAGATGCGGCGATGATCGCCGGGACGAGGAACAGGAGCATGCCTCGCATGCCCGTCACCAGCTCGACAAACATGTAGACGACGGCATCTACCGTCCAGAAGGAGTCGAGCGAGAGCGCCCAACCGTCGAGTGTGAAATTGCCGGCACCCATGGCGTGCCCCTGCAATACAACGGTGGCTCCGTCCGAGTCTCCGGCGAACGCGTGACGCGCCGACACGTACAGGATCGCCACCAGGACGAGGAAACCGCCCACGGCGGTCGCTGGCACGACCAAGCGAGATCCGTGGTGCTCGCGGCCAGTGCCATCCGCCGCGGAGGTCCGGTTGCCCCCAAGGGTGGGCGAGCGTGTGGGCGCTGCGGCCCGTGTCCCGGTGACGCTCACCGGGATCGAGGGGTGAGCTGCCGGTCTGGCAGATCGCGGTCGCGGAGCACGACTCCAACGTTACCGAACCGCTCTTCGCCGTACTCTGGCTCCACCCCCCCTTCCTGGCCATACTTGACGGGTGCTGACCGCTCCCGGCGCCGGCCCGGCCGAGGCACCCCACCTCGATCCGGACCTTGCACGACTCCCTTCGCCGTTCGACCGACGCACGCTCCTGGCCGAGCGAGGAGCGTGGAGTCTCGTGTGGTTAGCCGTTGTCACCGGCGGTGTGAACCTCTGGGGCTTCTGGTGGTGGTCACCCGCGGTCATCGCCCTGGCTCCGTTGATGATCATCGGCGGCCTCGTCGGTGTGGCGTCCTGCTGGCTGGTCGGGGACCCTCGCTCACCTCTCTTCCAGGGCGTCACTCTCGGAGCAGTGATCGTGACTGCACTGTTTCCGCAGTCGATCGAGATCAGCACCCGCTCGTTCTATACGACCGACTCTGCGGCATTCGACCAGGTGGCGGCGCGTGCACTGGTGCACGGCGCCGATCCGTACATCGCCTCACTGTCGGGCGTCGCTCGTCTTCTGGACGTTCCGTCACGCTTTTGGACCTACACCGTCGATGGCGGTCACGTCACCCACTTCTCCTACCCCGCGGGTTCGTTCCTGCTCAGCCTCCCGGCCACGGCACTCGGCGTGCACATGGCCGTCGATTGGACGGACCTCGCCGCCTGGCTCGCCACGATCGTGCTCTTGTTCAGGATGGTCCCCCCACCACTGCGGTGGCTGGCGGCGTTGCTCGGCCTGACGCCCTTCTTCCTCGGTTCGTTCACATCGGGAGGCACCGATGCGATGTTCCTGCCGTTCCTTGTGGTGGCCGTCTGGCGTTGGGACAGGTACGGCCGCTCCAGCGAGCCAGGACTCGCGCGATGGATCGGACCAATCTCGCTCGGCGTCGCGTGCGCCGTCAAGCAGACTCCGTGGTTCGCCGTCCCCATGTTGGTCACCGGTATCTGGCTCGAAGCGCGTCGGAGCGGGTGGGCTCCAATCCGCTTGTGTCTGCGCTACGTGGTCACCGTTCTTGCGGTGTTCGCCGCGGTGAACCTCCCCTTTCTCGTATGGCACCCGGGGGCATGGCTGCACGGCACGCTCATCCCCTTGACCGGTGGGCTGGTCGCCGATGGCCAAGGGTTCGTCACGCTCGCCACGCACGGTCTGACAGGTGGCGTGAACCTGACGATGCTCAGCGTGGCAGGAGCTCTGGCCATGGTCGGCGGCGTCGCTGCGTTCGTCACATGGTACCCACAGCTCAAGCGGATCTGGCCCTTGCTCCTGACGATCCCCTTTTTCTTTTCGCCGCGCAGCCTCTCGAGCTACCTCGTCGACCTCTTTCCAGTTGCCCTCGTCGCAGCTCTCTCCGTCGACGGCGTGCCCCGCAACGCGCCCGAGGATCGCGCGGCGTGGCGAGGTCAGCTGGCTCGCCCGTCGGTGCTGGTGGTCGTCGTCTCGTGCGTCGGCGTCGTCATCGCGCTCGTTCATGGCCTTCAGCGGCCCGCCTCTGCAGCTGTCGGTGCGCAGCGTCATCACGTCCCACGCCGGCACGGAGCTCGATGCGGTGACGGTCTCGGTCGTCAACCGGACGCCCGAAAGACTCGTGCCGCACTTCCTCGTGAACACGGCGACCAGTCGGAATTCTGACGGATTCTGGACGCCGTCCGATCGAGGGCTGGCAGCGCTCGGGGCCCACGATTCCGAGACGATCACCTTGTACCCGCCGGCAAGGACGGCCGCGCCACGACGCGGTGCGCGTTGGTTGGTCGAGGCGTACACCCCCGACCCCACGTGGCTGAGTACGTCTCCCTTGGTCACGTTCCCTCCGTCGTAGCGATGCCCCGGGGCGTCTCAAAAGGGGCAGACATGAATCCTCGTTCGGCGAACAGCGCGTCGCTGAGCGACCTCGTGGATGCGAGGGCCGACGCGACACCCGACCATCTGCTTCTCGTCGACGAGGAGGACCGGCGGGTGACATGTGGTGAATTCCGAGACGCGTCGCGCCGAGTGGCGGTCGACCTCGGCGCGTCTGGCATCGGTGCCCGCACCGTGGTGTCGTGGATCTTGCCCACCCGCATCGACACGCTCCTGGTCATGGCCGCGCTGTCCCGGCTTGGCGCTGTGCAGAACCCGATCGTGCCGATCTATCGAGCTCGAGAGATCGGGCACATCGTCGACGAGGCGTCTGTAGACGCAATCATCGTCACGCCGCACTGGCGCGGCGTCGACTACCTGAGCATCGTCGACGACCTGGCCACTGAGCGGGCGGGCCGGCCGAGCATCCTCACTCTCGAGGACGTCATGGAGGGCTCGTCTCCCACGGAAGGGGACATCCAGGCGGGGGCGCACGAGACCCTGGGGGCATCGCAATGGCTCTTCTACACCTCGGGATCCACCGGGCTCCCCAAGGGTGTCCGGCACACGGACGCCACGTTGTCCGTGGTGGCACGTGGCATGGCCGATCACCTGATGTTGACGGAGAGCGATCGCAACGGGATTGCCTTTCCGATTGCCCATGTCGGAGGGCCCATCAACTTGATGGCGAGCCTGCTGTCGGGGGCCTCACTCATTCTCATCGAGATGTTCGACCCCGTCACCTCGTCGGCGGTGCTCGCCCGAGAGGGCGTCACGATGGCGGGCTCGGGTACCGCGTTCCATGTTGGCTATCTCTATGCGCAGCGCACGAAGCCCACCGGTCGCCTGTTCCCCGCGTTGCGCTGTTGCCCGGGCGGCGGCGCTCCCAAGCCCCCTGGACTTCATGAGACGGTCCGACGCGAGCTCGGCGGCCGGGGGATCATCTCCGGGTGGGGACTGACCGAGGCTCCGGTGCTGACCATGGGGAGGCCGACCGATCCTGACAGCAAGCTCTCGGAGACGGAAGGACGCCCCCTGCCCGGCGTCCAGCTCCGGGTCGTTTCACCCGAGGAAGACGTGCTCGCGGCGGGGGAGCCCGGTGAGCTGCGCGCCCGCGCCCCCCAGCTGATGCTGGGGTATGTGGACGCGTCGTTGGACGCAGCGGCTTTCGATGACGAGGGGTGCTTCAGAACCGGGGATTTGGGGACGATCGACGCCGAGGGGTACGTGCGCATCACCGGCCGTATCAAAGACGTCGTCATCCGCAACGGCGAGAACATCGGGACGGCGGAGGTCGAAGAGCTGTTACGACGTCATCCGTCCGTCGCCGACGTCGCGGTCATAGGACTGCCTGACGGCCGGACGGGGGAGCGAGTCTGCGCCGTGCTCGAGTTGGCGCCCGGCGCGATCGACCTCGACGTCAGCGCCACCGGTGCGTATCTCGGGGGCCTTGGACTCCGCCCTCATGCGTGGCCCGAGCAGGTCGAGATCGTCGATTTCCTGCCCCGCTCCGTGGCGGGAAAGATCGAAAAGGTGCAGCTCAAGCGGGACTTCTCGGACCCGCCAGCGCCGTAGGAGCCGGCGCACGCTGCAACGGAGGGCCTGTGACATAGTAAATACTATGGTGGAGTCACCCGAATGTGAAGGGGGTGGAGTTGTATGGCTGGAGCATTCGAAGATCTGCGAGTCCTTGATCTGTCCTGGGGCATGGCGGGCCCCATGACCACCATGTTCCTTGCCGACAACGGTGCTGACGTCATACGGATCGAGTCGCCATCGGGCGATCCATTTGCGCACCAAACCGGCTACCGGGTCTGGAATCGGGGCAAGCGGAGTGCCTGCCTCGACCTGCACAGCGCTGAGGGACGGCGGCAGTTCGACGAGCTCGTACGGACATCGGATGTCGTCGTCGACGGCTTCTCGTTTGGGACGACAACGCGGCTCGGCATCGACCACGACGCCCTCAGTGCTCTCAATCCCCGGATTATCACCTGTTCGATCACCGCCTACGGAGAGCACCCCGCACACTGCGACCGTCCCGGCTACGACGGGCTCGTCGCTGCCCGGACCGGCCTTCTGTATGACCAGAAGGGTCGACGAGGGACAGCCATGGAGTTCATCAACGGCCGAACCGGACCGTACCCCGAGTTCGGCGCGCCCGAGGGACTCGTTCGGGGGGCCGATCGGGACGGCCCCATCTTCCCGCGCACCCCGTGGCCGAGCATCGGCGCGACCTACTTCGCCACGCTCGGTATCGCCGCGGCCCTACGCGCTCGACAGGTCAGTGGCCTGGGCCAGCACGTCACGACATCGCTGCTGCAGGGCGCCCTCGCCGCGTCGTGCCTGAATTGGCAGCGGGTCGAGGACCCAGATGCGCCGCTGTACTGGATGTGGCCCGTCGACTCGAGGTCGATCGAGGGGCTCTACGAATGTGCGGACGGCAAATGGATCCATCACTGGACTCTCCGTCCCCGATGGGTGCTCGCCGCTGCGGAGGGGGACGAGCTCACGAGTGTCACGATGGACACGTCGTACCGGGACGATCCTGACCGGGTACCGATGGAGCCTGATGGGATGTTGGTAGGTATCTTTCTCCACCCGCAACTGGCGGAGGCGTTCAAGAAGTTCCCAGCCCACGAGTGGGTCCGAGCGGCCGAGGAGGCGGGTCTTGGGATCACGACCGTCCGGCCGCCCGGAGAGGCTTTAGCGGACAAGTCGTTCCTCGCCGATGGCTGTGTGGTCGAGGTCGACGATCCTGAGCTGGGACCGATTCACCATGCCGGACCCCTGCTGGAGTTCTCGGCGACGCCGGGCGCCGTCACTGGGCCGGCGCCCCGCTCAGGCCAACATACCGACGAGGTGCTCGCAGAGAACCGATCCGGTGTGGCGCGACCCAGTCCTGCTCTTGGGTCCGATGAGTCGCTCGCACATCCGTTGGCCGGTATTCGGGTCCTCGACCTCGGAATTGGTGTGGCGGGACCGTTCACGGGGCGCGTCCTCGCCGACCTCGGAGCCGACGTCATCAAGATCAACGCGTTGCACGACACCTACTGGAGCGGCACGCACATGGGTCTCGGCACGAACCGCGGAAAGCGCAGCGTCGCGGTCAATCTCAAGGACCCCGCCGGCATGGAGGTGCTCGAGAAGTTGCTGCAGCGCTCTGACGTGATCACGCTGAACTGGAGGCCGGGGGCGGCCGCCCGGTTGGGGCTCGACTACGAGACCCTCCGGGAGCGCTATCCGAGGCTGGTCTACTGCAATACTCGGGGGTACGAGAAGGGTCCCAGATCCGATCTGCCCGGCACCGACCAGAACGCCGCCGCGATGACGGGGACCGAGTGGGAGGACGGGGCGTGCGGCTCCGGCAACCCCCCGCTCTGGAGCCGGTCCAACATGGGGGACACCGGCAATGCCCTTCTGGCGGCCATCGCCATCACGAGCGCCCTCTACCACCGGGACAGGACCGGGGAAGCCCAGGCGGTGAGCACCTCGATCGTCAACGCGGGTCTGTTGCACACGTCCTACGCATGGATCCATTCGGACGGCACGGCGTCCGACTGGGGGCAGGTGGACGGCGATCAGTTCGGGCTCTCTCCTTATTACCGCCTCTATCGGTGCGCGCACGGCGAATGGGTCTTTCTTGCCGCTGTCACCGGGGAGGCGCGGGAGAAGCTGAGGAGCCTGCTTCCCGGCGCACCCACAGCCGACGATGACGAGTCGGCAGCCGCCTGGCTCGGTTCGTATTTCGAGAGCGCCGTGGCGACGGAGGCCTTCGCTGCTCTCGATGGCGGGGGGGTGCCGATCGAGCTGGTCGACGAACTCTTCTGCCGGAACCTCTTCGACGATCCCGAGGCAAGGCGATTGCGCCTGGTCAGTGAGACCTCGTCGAGCAGCGTGGGTCGATTCGAAGACCCCGGACTACTCGTCAACATAAGCCCCGCCGAGCCGGTCATCCAACGCGGTCCGTGCGCTTGCGGGGAGCACACGGGTGACATCTTGAAGGAACTGGGATTCACCGACGCCGAGGTCAAGGCCATGGTAAATGGTCGTGTCGTCCTCGATGGTGCCAAATGAACGACGCGGGCGAGGTCTCCCGGCCAGCTCCGCTCCTCAATGACGACAACCACTTCTATTGGGACGCGGCCCGGGAGGGCCGGCTCGTCACACAGAAATGCCAGCAATGTGGCCGGTTGCGCCACCCCCCCCGCCCCATGTGCCCGGCGTGCCACTCGCTCGACTTCGAGATCATCGACCTCGCCGGGGATGGTGTCGTGTACAGCTACGCCATCCTTCATCACCCTCAGAACCCGGCGTTCGACTACCCGGTGCTGGCCGCCCTCATCGACCTCGAGGAGGGCGTCCGGGTGTTGTCGAACTTGGTCGATATCGACCCGAGCGACATCGACGTCGGGATGCCGGTGACCGTTGACTTCCGGCCGACGCAGGATGATGGCGCGGTCCCGGTCTTCAAGCCGAAGGGGGCCATCGATGGATAGGCGTCTGCACGACGCAACCGCCATCGTGGGCATCGGGCAGACTGAGTTCTCGAAGGCGGCCGGTCGCAGCGAGACACAACTCGCTGCCGAAGCGATCGTGGCGGCGCTCGCCGACGCGGGACTCACCTCGGCCGACGTCAACGGGCTGGTCAGCTACACGATCGACCCCGTTGAAGAGACCGAGCTCGTCCGGGCCCTCGGAATCCCGGAGATCAATTTCTCCAGCCGGGTTCCCTACGGGGGCGGCGGGTCTCAGGGCGTGCTCCTGCACGCGGCCTCGGCGGTGGCGTCGGGCGTCGCTGACGTGGTGATCGGCTATCGATCAATCAAGGCGAGGTCGGGCGAGCGTTTCGGCCGAGCGGCGGTCGGGAGCAGAGGCACGTCGTCCCATTCCGGCTCGACCGCGATGCAGTGGTGCACTCCGTATGGCGTCCTCACGCCCGCGTCATGGATGTCGCTCAATTCGGTCCGTTACATGCACACGTACGGCGTTTCGAGCGAGGACTTCGGTCGTGCAGTCGTGCAATTCAGGGAGTACGCCGCCAACAACCCCAATGCCCACTTCTACAAGAAGCCGATCACGTTGGAGGAGCACCAGGGCTCCCGATGGATCGCCGAACCAGCCATCCGGCTCTTTGATTGCTGTCAGGAGACCGACGGCTCTGTAGCCCTGGTGATCACCTCCGCCGACCGTGGATCCGCCAGCGACCAGCCGGTGCTCATCGCTGCCGCAGCGAACGCCGGCCAGTTCGAAGAGGAGATTGCCAGCAACCACTACACGAGGGACATTGCGACCATGGAGGGCTGTGCGGCCATGGCCGAGCGCCTCTTCGACGGGTACGGATTCAGCCGCTCCGATATTGACGTCGCGTTGATCTATGACGCCTTCTCCCCGATGTTTCTGATGCAACTCGAGGCTCTCGGATTTTGCGGTCCCGGTGAGGCCAAGGACTTCATTGCAGCCGGCAACCTTGGCCCGGACGGCGACCTCCCTTGCAATACGAACGGAGGCTTGATCGGAGAGGGTTACATCCACGGACTGAACCTCACGACCGAAGCTGTGCGGCAACTCCGCGGCACATCGGCCAATCAGCTGGTCGATCCAACGACCGCGCTCGTCAGCTCAGGCCGAACCGGTGTGATCCTCAGACGACCGTGACGGGTGTGACCCCGAACCAAAGCGGTCTTATTCGACGCGGATGAGCGTACGCAGATCGGCCGTCGATGTGGACGTCAGTGCCGTCGCGCCGGCAGGCTGCAATCGGATTGCCGTCGATATCTTCGTGCCCGAGCGTTTCGGTCCGAGGCCCTTGTTGTGGGTGTGCGTCCCCGGTGGTGGCATCAACCGTCAGTATTTCGACCTCGGTGTCGCGGGCCAGGCCGGCGCCTTCAGCATGGCCAGGCATCTGGCGACGGGAGGCGATCTCGTCGTGACGGTCGACCCGCCGGGCGTCGGAGAGAGCGACGCACCGGACGACGGGTACACCCTGACGCCCCACGTGGTTGCCGACGTCCTGGCTGCCGCGGTCGAAAAGCTGCAGCATGATCTCGGGCGTGACGGGATCAGGGGGGCGAAGCTCGGCCGCGTCGCTCCGAAAGCGACAGTGGGGCTGGGACATTCCGCCGGAGGACTCCTTGTCGCTCTTCAGCAGGCTCGCCACAGTTCCTACGATCTCGTGGCGTTGCTCGGATTCTCTGCCTCTGGCCTTCCGGGGGTCCTCACCGAGGAAGAGCTCCGTTATGCGGGCAGCCCGCAGGAATTCGCCGAGGTTGTCGGAACTCTCACGAAGGCACGCTTTGGTGATCCGCTCCCGGAATGGTCGAACACCAGCGCGGGGGACCTCGAACCGAGCGCCGTCGCCAGTCAAGTTGATCTGGCCCTCGAGGCAGCGAGTTCCCGGCTGTTGGCGCTGGTGGGCATGACCGCCATCGTGCCCGGGTCGGTGCAGCCCGAGCTCGACGAGCTCCGAATCCCCATCTTTGCCGCTCTCGGTGAGCACGATCTCGGCGGCACACTCGACGTTCTGCCGAGCCAACTCCCTGCGTGTGGCGATTTGACGCTCTTCCTCCTCGAGGGGGCCGGCCATAACCACAACGTGGCGACCAATCGTCGACTCCTCTGGGACCGAGTCGCACGGTGGGCGGAATCGGTGACGCAGTGATCAGTCGCGTTGGGTGCCAACTAGGGGCCGATGCTGCCGTAGTCGGGGAGGAATCGGTGAGCCTCGAGGATCGAGACCACCCGGCTTTCGTTGGCCTTCCTAGAGCCCGTACACGCGGGCCGCGTTGCCGGCCACGATCAGATCGCGCTCGTCAACGGGGATGCCTTGGAAGTTCTTCTCGACGATGCCCCGCGAGTTCGGCCACGAGGTGGCCGGATGGGGAAAATCGGTGGACCACATGATCCGGTCGACGCCGAGCGCGTGACGGTGCTCGAGTCCCCGCGGGTCGTCCACAAAGGTGAGGTACATCTGGCGGTGGAAGTAGCTGCTCGGCTTGTCGTCCAGTGCAGGGAATTCGTAGGGGCCCTCGGCCATCGAATCCAAGAGATCGAGGTAGAAGGGCACCCAGCCCAAGCTCGGCTCGACCAGAACGATCTTCAGCTTCGGGAAACGGGCCAGCACTCCTGGCAGGATCCAGAATGCGATCGTCTCCGCCAATCGCATCGCCGGCTGCGACGTGAAAATTGCCTTTTGGGGTGTGGGGTCCCTCCGGAAGAGATCCCACAACGACTCGACGAGCCCGAGATGCTGGCTGATCGACATTCCGGACTCCGCGATCGTCGCCCAGACGGGGTCGTACCGGGCGTCGTGGTACTCGGGCAGGCCGACCTCGGCCGGGAAGGTCGGAATGTGGACGGCCTTTGCCCCTTCGACGACCAACCCTTCGATCTGCTTGACGGCGAAGTCGATGTCCATCAGGGGTACCTGATAGGCCGGCACGAGGCGTGCCGGATCCTCTGAGGCGAAATCGAGCATGAATCGATTGAAGGCCTCCGACGCTTCCTTCCAGCCCTCCTTCATGTGGGGGTAATGCCGAAAGGCGCTGACTTCGCTGTAGAGGATCTCCGCGTCCACCCCGTCACGGTCCATGGCTTTGAGCCGCTCGGCGGAGTCGTAGTAGCCGGGATTCGAGAAGGCCTCGTGGCTGAACCCGGCCACCATGACAGAGGGATCCAGGCCTCCCATCTCTCTCAGGTGCTCCTCGTGTTCGGCTGCAACGGCCGCGTCCCAGGCGGCGTGGTACTTGGCCGGCATCAGGTCCCTGAGCTGTTCGGGCCTCACCTTGACGTGAGAATCGACGGATATCAGCCGGGTCGTCATGCGCCCTCCTCGGACAGTGAATCGGGAGGATCCGCCGTGACACAGCGGACACCCGGGTCAACGACATAGTAGCTACAATGTCGAAGGTAACATAGGCCCTTTCGGCCGACAAGGGGACCCTAGAGTTGCCGTCGTGACGATCAAGCCAGACCGGACCAAGGCCGATCGCGGTCCGCGCCGCGAGCGGACGGTCGGCAGCGGGGATGTCGATACCCGTGCCCGGGTGATCCAGGCAGCGGTTGAATGCATCATTGACCTGGGCTTTTACCGAGGATCCAGTACCAATGAGATCGCTCGCAGAGCGGGGGTGACGTGGGGGGTGATCCAGTGGTACTTCGGCAACCGCGAGGGCCTGATGCTCGCAGTGTTGGAAGAGGGCGCGAGTCACATGGTTGCGACCGTCGAAGAGGCACGCATAGACGGACCCACCGTGGTGGAGCGGATGTCACAGCTGATCGACGTGTTCTCGGCTCACTATGCCCGCCCCGACTATTTGGCCAGCCTTCAGGTGCTGCTCAACATGGATCACGACCCCCGCACCAGCGCCGAAGTCCGTAAGACAATGCTCGAGGTCGCGGAGCGGTCCAATGCCCACGTCCGCCGGCTGCTGCGCGAAGCCCTCGGGCCGGCGGCCAACAAGTCCGAGCTGGCGACGACCGTCTTTCTCGTCATCCGCGGTTTCGCCTTCAGCCAACAGCTTCTCGACTCCATGGCTTACGACACGTTGGCGCCGAAGCAGGACCGCAGCCAGCGGCATCGGCGCCTGCTGGCCCAGATCCTGGCGCCGTACATCGAGGAGGCTGCAGCAGCTGGTCGTTGACACGGTCGGGGGCAAATGCGAGTCAGGTGCCGGAGCGCCGAGCCGTCGAGACCGACGAAACTCCCGACGAGGCTCGCCCCGAGCAAGAAGCCCTACCAGGCGGAATGGGACTGTCGAAGTCGTCATCCGTTCGTCCCGTCCTTCGGTCCTCCGCCACGAAAATGTGAGGAGACACTGAATCGTCGGACGTCACGCGATACAGGCCGAACGAATTGAAGTCACACCGTCAGGCAGGGCGCGGCAACTTTCGTGCACATGGTGGCGCGGCGATCGGAGACACTCCTTGCACGCCACACAAGGTTGCGGCTGAGGCGTCCTGTGGCTTTAACGCGCTATCGACTACCCACTCCGTCAAGAGTGAGCCAAGAGCCCGGGCGTTGACAGCGGGTGACCAGAGATGTCCCTGGGCTTGTTGACAGTGCAACCGCCTCAAGATGTCAAGCTGGTGGCCATCCTCGACGCCTTCGGCGACAACCTCGAGCTTCAGTTGCCGGCCCAACTGGATCATGGTTCGCACCATCACTACCGCCTCCGGCGAGCCCGCCATCGCGGCGACGAAGGACTGATCGATCTTCATGATGTCGAAGGGAAACTGTCGGAGATAGCTCAAAGACGAGTAGCCGGTTCCGAAATCGTCAATAGCGAGCCTGACCCCGAGCTCCTTGAGCGCTCCGAGCCGCTTGAGTGCCGTCTCGGGGTTGTTGATCAAGATGCTCTCGGTGACCTCGAGAACGAGGCTTGTCGGGTTGAGCCCGCTTGACTCGAGCGCGTCGCGCACGTCGGAGACGAACTCGTCTGATCTGAGCTGAAACACGCTGACGTTGACGGCAACCGTTAGCTTCTTGTGGTCACGTTGCCACAGCCTCGCGTCTTCACACGCTTGGCGGAGCACCATCTTTCCGATCTCTCTGATCAGGCCCGTCTCTTCTGCCAAGGAGATGAATCGTTCCGGCGGGATCAACCCGATTGAGGGATGGCACCAGCGAATCAGTGCCTCCACACCGCTGATCCCCTGATCCTTCAGTTTGACCACTGGCTGGTAGAAGTTCTGAAACTGTCCGTTGGAGACGGCTTCACGAAGATCCATCGTGAGCTTGATTCGCTCATCGACTGCCGTCTGCATGTCTTGGACGAACACAATGCTCCGGTTGCCACCCTCTGCTTTGGCCAGTCCGAGTGCGATAGCCGCGTTTTGCATCAGTTCCTCAGCGTCATCGCCGATGGCGGAAATGATCCCGACGCTTGTCGTGACGTTCAGTTGGTTCCCGCCAACGTAGAACGGCTCGGAACTGATGAGATCGTGGATCTCCTGTCCCAGATCTTGCGGTTCTGTGGCTCGCTCCCCAGGGCACGTCACGAGGATGACGAACTCGTCGGCCGCAATGCGGCCGACGGTGTCGACCTCGCGGACCGAGCCCTCCAGACGTTCTCCCACCGCACGGATGAGACCATCACCGACGTCGTGACCGTAGGCCTCGTTGATCAGCTTGAAATTGTCGAGGTCCAGGCACACCACCGTCGCGACAGAATCTGATGCCTTGGCCTGGGCATTCAGACGGTTGAGCCGATCGAGAAGAAGCGCACGATTCGGCAGCCCCGTCAAGGGGTCGTGGAGCGCATTTTCCCGAAGTTGCTGCTCCAGCTGGACACGCTCGGTGACGTCCTGCGCCATCACCAACTCGCCCCTGCGACCCCGGAAGTCGAGCGCATGCGTTGTGACCTCTACCTCAATGATCTCGCCCGACTTGATTCGATGGCGCCAGACTCCCGAGTAGTCCAGGCGCGGACGCTCGACCCGCAGGTAGTTCACCAACCTTCGGGCAGCGTCATCGGGCCGAATATCAGTTATCCGCATGGAGAGGAACTCGTCGCGCGTGTACCCGTACTTCTCGGTGGCGCACTGGTTGACTTCGAGAAAGCGAAGTGTCTCCATGTCGAAGACCCACATGGGGTGGGGATGCTGCTCGAAGAGAACTTGGAAGCTCTCCTTGGAGCGTTGCAGATCCTGGGCCGCTTTGGTCCGTTCGGTGATGTCGCGTATGCTGGCGACGTACCCTCCCACCGAGGGTCGTTTCCTTTGGTCCGCGACGACGGCCTCGACAAGGCGGAACCCGCCATCCCGCGTGTTCATGCGAAATTGAACCGAGATCGAGTTCGAGATATTGGCTGGAGCCGATCTCAGGCGATTGCTGACGAGTTCTTTGTCGCCGGCGGGCACGAAGTCGGCTGCAGGCCGTCCGACGACTTCGTGCGGATCGAAACCGAGCAGCAGCCTGACAGACGGGCTGACATAGGTGCAGACCCCACCGCTGTCGACGACCAGGGTGACATCGGACGAGTTCTGGATCAACGAACGGAAGCGGTCCTCGCTCTCACTCACCGACGATTCCGCGACCTCCTTCTGCTCCATCACGGCTGCCGCCATCCGGATTACAAAGAAAAGGGCGAACGCACCCATGAGAGCCGATATGTTCGCCTTGTTGGATGACAGGACTGAGGGCGCCCATCCCTGGGAGATGGCGATCTGACCAGAAGCGATGCCCAGCAGGCTCCAGAGGAGTGCGACTCGCCACACCCGCGATCCGTCACGGGACATGTTTTCCAGCGCGACAAAGGCGAAGGCTAGGACGAGCACGGGACCCCATCCACTGAGATAGATGACAGCGGTCACCGCAGCTGCATTCTGGGCCACCCGAAGCTGCATGTACCTGTCTGACGGTCTGCGTCGATAGAGGCTGTCGACGAGGAGGCTGGTGAGAGGTATGACCGCGAAGACGGCGACCCACTGCCAGGTAGGTCTGCGCACCACCAAGTCGAAACGCATCAGCAGCAGAACGACCACGAAGGCGACGGGACCAATGAGATACCCCAGAGCCGTGGGGCTTATGCTCGAGAGCCGGGCGAGACGTCCATGCCTCCTCGCGTCCAGTCCGCTTGGCGTCGCGGTGGTCACGCCTACGGGGTCAGGTGGAGCCACAACAAAATCCGACACTGACATCACGGTTCCAGCGCTCCTGGCGTACTCAAGGTCTCCGGCGTCGCCGTGTGGGACACATTTCGACTCGGTTTCCCCGGACGGCGGGCAACCGACTCCGCCCCACCGCTCATGTCGACTTCGGCGAAGAGCGTCACTCCGTGGTCGCCCAGCCGCTTCGATTCGTACATTGCCTTATCGGCTCGTGCAATCAAAGTGTCGGTGTCGAGTCCCTCCATGGTCCATACCACGCCGACACTCGCTCTCATCTCGATGGTCTCGGATTCAAGGTCGACCGTCGTCGTCAAAGCGGCCGAGATCCGGCGTGCGATCCGCATGGCCTGTGCAGAGCTCACAACTCTGGGGCAGATGACGAGGAACTCATCTCCACCGATGCGACCGACGGAGTCTTCTGTCCGCAGCGTGCTCCGAATCCGGTCGGCTGCTGCCACGATGACCTGGTCACCCGCAAAATGGCCCAGCTTGTCGTTGACTGCCTTGAGCCCATCGAGGTCGACGAAGATCACCGCACGGCCTAGTCCGTCGTGCTGCCCGTTTACGGTGCGGTCGACGAGTTCGATCGTTGCAGACCTGTTGAAACACGACGTCAACTGGTCAATCGACGCCCGGATCTCCAACTCGTCGTGGAGTCGAGCGCGATCTGTCACGTCACTGAGGCACCCGATGGCTCCGCTCACCGTGCCAGCGCCGTCGGTGAGTGGGCGAAGTGCGAGCAGACATACCCGGTCCTGAGTCGCCGCCGGTGGAGACTCGCTCGTCGGAACGCGAAGGCGAATCTCGACCCCGTCGACAGAGCGGCACCCGAAGGCTTCGGCCAGCGCTGCACCCAGCGCAGGCAGGTCATCAGACAGAACGGTTGAGAATTGAGCTTCGAAAGATTCCTGCGGCGCGACGCCGACGATCAGATGGAAACTCTTGTTGGTGAGGGTGACGTGACCCTCCAGGTCAACCTGGAAGACCCCTACCGGCAGTGCATCCGACAGCTGATTCAAGAGCTGCTCTCGCTCTTGGAACCGCTCTTCAAAACTGACTTGGTCCGGGCTCACCTCTCTCATGGAGGTCACGACCGTGGGCACGTCGCCTTCGTGGTACCGGTTCTCTGTTTCGACCCACTTCCACGTGCTGTTTCCTGTTCGATATCGACCGCGCCAGATACCCGTGTGTCCCGGCTCCGTGATCATGCCCATCCATGCGGCTACTGCTCCCGGCTGGTCGAAAGGGTGGATCAAGGCGGTCGAAGGGGATCCCACCAACTGGTCGGGCCGCCATGCGAGCAACTCGAATACAGCCCCATCCACGGACGTGATGACACCGGCGGCGTCACGCGTCATCTGCACCGTTGGATCTTCCGTGCTCCAGTGACGATCCGATGGCCCGTCCAACTCGCTCTGCTCCGCCACTCGCCCCCCCCATCTTGTTGAACCAGGGTTGCCACCGGCGTCGCTCGAAGCTCCACGCGCCGCGGTACCCCTGATGAATCATCGGGGGTCGCCGGCCGACCGGCAAGGACTTTTGTCAGATCTGTCGCGTCCGCTCGACAAGCCACGCGTTGGCAACCGATCAGCGACGAGATGCCAACCGACTCAGCAGACGGTTGACCGACACCCGCGCTCGCGACGAGCCTTCCGCACCGGGGCCTCGCCGCTCGAGATCCGATTGAAGCGTCAGGCGTCGGCCCCCGCCACGACCGGTGGGGGTACCGGCGGTTTGCCGAGCGAGCCGGCGAAAGTAGCGGACCCGTATGCGAACACACCCCCGTCGGCAGCGAACTCCCAGTACCCACCTCCGTCGGATGGCACGCCGATGGAGACCACGGGGGCGTTGAGCGGCTGGCCGCCTATCGACCCGGAGAAGCCGGCGTCGCCGAAGGCAAAGACGCCACCGTCTCTTGCGACGAGCCAGTAGCCCTCCGCATCGGGCGAGGACGCCATGCCGACGATCGGAGCGTTGAGGGGCTTGCCACCCATCGATCCGAAGTAGCCCGCCCCGCCGAAGGCATAGACGCCGCCGTCCGCGCCGACCTCCCAGTAGCCGGCGCCCGTTGGCGCCTTGACGATCCCGACGATGGGTGAGTTGACGGGACGGCCACCCATTGATCCCGCATAGGGTGCCGATCCGAAGGCAAAGATCCCACCGTCAGCCGCGGCCTCCCAGTAGCCGCTCTGGTCCTCGGTCCCGGCGATGCCCACGACCGGAGCGTTCAGGGACCGACCCCCCATGGAGCCCCGAAAGGGTGCCGTCCCGAAGGTGAAGACCCCGCCGTCTCCGGCCGCCTCCCAATAACCGTTGCCGTCAGTGGTCGTGGCAAGTCCCACGACGGGCTTGTTGAGCGTGAGGGGCGATGTGGGACCGTAGTTGTAAGCGGCGCCGAAGGAGGACACCTGGCCGGCAGCATCGGTCAGGTCGTAGCTGGCCGGGACGGGTTGAGGTCCGGGACCGGGTGGGGAGGGAACGGGGTCGTTCAGTGGGTGCCCGGCGCCAAAGACGATCGGCTCGGGCGCGTCACCGACGTTCCACTCGACACCGGTCACGCCACCCGAAGGGGTTGTGTCGAGGGCGATTGTCCCGATACCGAGCCCGGACGGCTCGACCACGTCTGAGCGTGTCAGGATCGGAGCGTTGCGTTCGTAGAGCGAGGTGTAGGGCTTGCGAGTGTCGTCGGGACCGTGGCCTCCTGCCGTCGAGTCCATGATCACCACCTCCCAGCGCATGTTGTTCGATCCCGGGATCGGTTGCGGGGCGACGAGGGGCATCACGGAGTGGCCGACGCCCTGGAGATTCGGCTGGCCATTGGCCAGGGCCGGCTGCCAGGCGAGGATGTCGCCGGGACGGATCGCCGCCACATTGGGGACCGCTTGCCAGCCGGGCTCAGGTGTTGCGCCAAGCGTGTTTAGGAACTCCTCGAAGTGGAGCGGCGTCGGGACATAGCCGGGAGCAATGTGGAGTATCTGGGAGACCGACTGCCACGCCGTGGGGTCGGCCTTGCTGGTCGTATAGCCGGTGAAGCCGACACAGTCGTAGTAGTAGTACTTGGGCGGCTGCCACTGGTAGTGGTGCGTGTACTCGGAGCACGTCATGTCGTTCCACTCGGAGTAGGCGAAGGCCAATGTGTTCGCCTGGGAGGCGGGAGCAAGGACGGCACCGGGCATCTCGATCGAGAAGCCTGCCGGCGTCTCGGTTCCAGTCGATGGCGGCATCGCCGGGTTCGGGAATTTTGTGCACTTGTCTGGAACGACGATCGCAGCCCCGGCTGGAGTGACGCCCATCGAGACGACGGAGCCCGTCGCGAAGAGACCGCATACGCCGATACTCAGCGCGCAGATGAACTTGGCAATCCGTCCGTGCCCGAAGTCGTTCATTTCGCGATCATAAGGATGCCAACGCCGGCGGGCGGGGACCCGCAGGGTCGGTGCCGCGTGACATGCCGCGCGACCGCGGGCAGTCTGATCGATGTCCGCACCCATCAGGCCGCGGCTCGCGCTACGAGCTGGTGAATCCGACTCCCGCTGCTGCGAGCTCAGTGATCGCCCGCAGAGTTCGTACCGTCGTGTTGACATCTTCGATGTCGAACTGACTCAGGAGCTCGACGGTAGGGCGCAACACGTACCCCTGGAGCTCGAGGTACACGACCGCACCCCTGCGGGCGTCACTCCTTCGTCTTCTGACCGAGCTGAGGCGCCAGTAGGGCCGCTGCGGACGGGGTCCCGCAGCCCGAATGACGAGATTGCAGCTCTTTGTCGTCCTCCCCGTCCAATTCCGCGACGCGGTTCCCATCGCGTCGGGCTGCACCTGTGCCGATTCGGTACATTCTGACGATGGACGGGGGAAATCCCGCAGTCCGTGAGGGAACATGCGCGTTGCATCCGGCGCCCTGGCTGGCCCGCTCACGGACCGACGGCACGCGACGAAGGGGACCGGGGGCGTTGCGGACGAAGCGCGGGGTCGTGAACGACCGGCCGCCGAGACGAGAGGGCGGATGACGTCCTCGCGAGATGCCGGACCGCTCGCAGCGGCGGTGAGCCGACAACGCCCGCTGGCGCGGCAGAAGGGGGGACGTGACCTCCAAGAGATATTTCGGTTGCTCCTCGCCACGGTGTGGCTCATGGATGCCGCTCTCCAACTTCAGCCGTTCATGTTCACCAAGGGCCCCGACGGGTTCAGCGGGATGTTGCACGGAATGGCCCCCGGGAATCCCTCGTGGATCTCCCACACGATCACCTGGAACGCATCGATCGTCTACCACCAGCCCGTGCTCACCAATGCGATCTTCGCGAGCATCCAGTTCCTCCTCGCGTTGGGGATCGCATGGCGTCGGACATGCCGCCCCGCGCTGGCGCTCTCGATCGCGTGGGCGTTTGCCGTGTGGTGGTTCGGTGAGGGTCTTGGCGGCCTCTTCAACGGTGCCGGCACTCCGCTCGGGGGCGGACCCGGTGCCGTCCTCTTCTATGCCGTTCTCGCCGTATTGCTCTGGCCCTCGCCGGGGCCCAAAGGCCGTTCGTTGCCGCACGGACGGTGGGGAAAACCGCTGCCCGCGCCGTTTGGACCACACTGTGGCTGTTGCTCGCCCTTCTCACGTTGGTCGGCAATGGCCGGTCCCCTCAGGCCCTGCACGACATCGTGACCCGATTGAGCACGGGCAACCGCGGTGGCTCCTGCGCATTGACCGGTGGTCCGCCGCGGTCCTCTTGCACGACGGAACGGCAGTGGCCGTGCTGTTCGCATCGCTCTGCATCCTGGTGGCCGTCAGCGTCTACTTGCGTCCAACGGCCACGCGGGCGCCCACGCCATGTCGATGACAGCACTGGGGCGTGGAGCCAGGATCGACCCTGGTCTGGCGTTCTTGTTGGCCTTCATCCTCTTCGGCTCGGCCGTCTTCACGATCGCGTCGCCCAACAAGGGAGCCACCCACTTCGGCACCCACTGCGGCGGCATGGTCCGAGCTCTGGCGCCTGACGGCCCCTCCGGTGAGGCCGCACCCGCGATGACCGGGGTCATCGGCGTCGTCGGGTCGCCGAGCCTGTTGGATGCTTCCCACGTGATCATGTGCGTCGGTATGGGACTCATGTTGATCCTGATGATCTGAGCGGCGGTGACTGATCCGGGACCTGGGTCGACTGGTACCTTGGCAAGAGTTCGTGCTGGTCGGGCCGCAGTGATCGACACGGAAAACGGGGGTGATCGACGTTGAACGGAGGAAGAGTGCGACGGCAGCAGGAAGAGGCGTCGAAGGGGGAAGGGCCGGGTCGCCGACTCGCCGTGGCCATCGTGCCGGGAGCCGTCGCGGCCGCCGCTCTCACGGCCGGTTGGGGACCCCCGGTCAGCGCCCGCCCGGCGGCGGCGAAGACCGCGACAATCAGGTCGCCCCGGATGGCCGCGGGCACGATGTCGACTCTCGCTGCGGCCTCCGCCACGACGTCGTCGGGACCGGCGCCCGTGTACGAGGTGAAGACGGGTGTCGTCCGCGGGCTGGGCAGGGTCTTGGTCGATGGGCAGGGCTTCACGCTCTACGTGTTCGCCCCGGACAAGCGCTCCGGCACGTCGAAGTGCTACGACAAGTGCGCCAATGCGTGGCCGCCGCTGGTTCTGCCGAACGGGGTGAACCAGGCGCCCACCGGCTCCGGTGTCCGGACGGCACTGCTGGGAGTGACGAAGCGCGCCGACGGCACCATCCAGGTCACCTACGACAAATGGCCGCTTTACCTGTGGGTGGTCGACTCGGCACCCGGTGACGTGACCGGCCAGGACCTGAACAACCTAGGTGGCAAGTGGTACGTGATCACCCCCCAGGGCCGCGTCATCACGAAACGTCCGTGATCGCGATGCGCCGCCTCGCCTGTTCTCCGATCAGGATCAGAGCCGGCGGATCCGTCCGCGGCCCCGGAGACCGCGGGTCGTGACCACGGTGGAGCTCAGCGTGAGCGGCATGCACTGTGCATCTTGCGCGGCGCTCATCGAGGAGGTGCTGGCCGAGCAGGAGGGCCTGCTGGCAGCCCACGTGGACCTGGTGACCGAGCGTGCCGAGGTGACCTTCGACGAAGACGTCACCGAGCTCGCGGCGGTCCAGTCGGTCATCGCGGAGCTCGGTTACGGTTCGTCCACGGTCGGGGACGCCACCTCCCCGCCCACGCCGTGACAACCGCGCTTCCGTCAGCTGACCCCCGGTCCCGTGAGGAAATCGGGTCCGACGTCGCGAACCGGTTCGCCACGTCGGAGTTGGCCATCGGCGGCATGCACTGCGCCTCGTGCGCCCAGCGGGTGCAGCGGTCGCTGCGTGCCGTCCCGGCCGTGGCCAGCGTCGCGGTGAACCTCGCAACCGAGCGCGCCTACGTCACCTTCGATCCTGCCGCCAGCTCGACCGACCAACTGTGCGAAGCGGTCGCCGCCGGCGGATATTCGGCCGAGCCTGCACCTGAGGAGCTCTCGGTCGGCGACAAGCCGGTCGATCGCGACGGCTGGCGATGGCGGGCCGTCGCTTCATGGCCGTTGGCATTGGCTGCGCTCTTGGTTGCCCTCGTCGGGCCCCAGAACACCGCCAGTGGTTGGATCGTCCTGTTGTTGGCCATTGCCGTGGAGATCGTCGGCGGTTGGCCCTTCCTCCGCTCGAGCGTCCGTCTGCTGCGTCACGGTGCGACGAGCATGGACACCCTCATCTCGCTGGGCACATTGGCGGCGCTGGCCGTGAGCGCGGTGGAGGCGGTCGCCCTCGGAGGTCGGCACCTGCACCTCGGCGGGAGCGGGGCCTTCGCCGCCAGGCTCCACGGCGCCATGGCGCCGCTGATAATCGCCGTCCTCGTCACCGGTCGAGCCATCGAGGCGCGGGCGCGGGCGCGGGCTGCTCGGGCACTGCACTCCCTGCTGGCGCTCCGGCCACCGACGGCACGTCTGGTCGCCACCGGGGGTCGAGAAGGCGACGCCGACCGGATCGTGCCACCCGAGTCGGTCCCGGTCGGGGCTCGGGTCCGAGTCCTGCCCGGTGAGACCGTCCCGCTGGACGGCGAGGTCGTCCAGGGCTGGTCGGCGGTCGACGAGTCGATGTTGACGGGCGAACCCCTGCCCGTCGAGCACGGGCCAGGAAGCTTCGTCACGGGGGGCACGCGCAATGGAGCCGGAATCCTCGTCGTCGAAGTGCGGGCGGTGGTCGCCGAGTCGGTGCTGGCCCGGCTCCAGCACGTTGTCGACGACGCCTTGCGTCAGAAGGCGCCGCTCGAACGCCTCGCCGACCGGGTGAGCGCGGTGTTCGTGCCGGTCGTGCTGTGCGTGGCCGCCGCCACGTTCCTGGGCTGGTGGCTCCTCGGCTCGAACCTCGGCACGGGCGTGCTCAGCGCGATCGCCGTCCTCCTCGTGGCCTGTCCGTGTGCCATGGGTCTGGCCACACCAGTGGCGATGATGGTGGGCTGCGGGCGCGCGTCCGCCCTCGGCATCCTCATTCGCAACGGCGACGCCCTCGAGCGGCTGGCCAGCGTGGACACCGTGGCGTTCGACAAGACCGGCACCCTCACCATGGGGATCGCCACCGTGGTGGCGGTGGAGCCGGCCGATGGAAGCTCCACCGAGGACGTCCTGGACCTGTCGGCCGCGGTGGAAGCCGACATTGAGCATCCGATCGCAAGAGCCATCTGCGCCGCCCATCGGCCACGGCACCGCGCCCTCGACGTGGCCATCCTTCCCGGCGTCGGCGTGGCCGGCCGGGTCGGCGATAGGGCCGTACGTGTGGTTCGGGTGCACGAGGACCTGCTTCCGGCCGAGCTGGAGGCGGGCGCCGAGGAGTTCCGACGCCGGGGCGACACGGCGGTCGCCGTCGTGGTCGATGATCGGCCCATCGGCATCCTCGCCATCTCCACTCCGCTACGCCAGGAGGCTGTCGGTGCAATCGGCCGGCTGCACGAGCTCGGGATACGGACCGCCATTCTGAGCGGCGACAGTGAGGAAGCCGTCGCGACGGTCGCGCGCACGCTGTCCATAGACACCGCCCGCGGCGGGCTGGACCCCGAGCAGAAGCTCGCGGCTCTCGGACGGCTGCGCACGGGCTCTGCCGGGGTGGTCATGGTGGGCGACGGCATGAACGACACCCCGGCGCTGGCCGCGGCCGATGTCGCCATCGCCATCGGCAGCGGCTCGGAGGCGGCCCTCACCACGAGCGACGTCGCGCTCGTCGGCAACGACCTCCAGGGCGTCCCGGCCGCGTTGGGCGTGGCGTCGGCTACCTATGCGGTGATCCTCGAGAACTTCGGCTGGGCCATGGGGTACAACGTGTCCGCTCTACCTCTCGCCGCCGCCGGCCTCCTCGACCCGCTCGTGGCAGCGGTCGCCATGGGGCTCTCAAGCCTTCTTGTCGTAGCGAACAGCCTGCGCCTCACCCGGCTCGGACGCGGCGGGCCGGCTACCGTGCGCCCGCCCCGCCTCACCCGCGGGCGGCGGGCCCTCGTCGCCGCCATTGCCCTCCCCGTCCTGTTGTTCGCCGGGATCACCGTCGGCGCTCAGCTCGTGTCACCGGCCAGGGGCCAGAGCCTGCTGCCCACCTTGCCGGACATCGTCGACGTGCCCCTGTCGACCGGTGGCCAGGCTCAGCTGTACCTGGACCCGGGATCGCCGGGTCCCAATGAGCTCCATCTGATCCTGCCGTCGGTGCCGTCAGCCGCTCCCCGCGTCACTGCGTCCCACGAGGGTGCGGCGGCGCAGCGCCTCCGCCAGTTCGCGCTGAGCCCGGGTCACTACGTCGACTTCGTGGTCCTCGCCCCCGGGACGTGGCATTTCTCGGTGACAACCAGCCTCGTGCACAGGCCGGTTTCGTTCGGCGTGACACGCAAGGTCTCGCCGTAACCGCTGGTCGACGACGCGGGCTGGCCCGTCGAGACAGACGAGGGGCCAGCCGACTACAGTCCCTGTGCGTGAGGGGTGGGTACCTACTTCGACTGGCGGCTCTCCTTCTCGTTGCCGGGACCATGGTCGTCGGGAGCGCGCCGGCGGGAGCCCAGAGCGCCCCGCCGGTGACCACGATCGACTTGCAGGCGCCAACCGCGTACACGCCGCACCCGCCGAACGGCGGAACCGACGACTACCACTGCACCCTGGTCAACCCGCACGTCACGCAGAATTCCTTCATCACCTCCAGCCAGTTCTTCCCCAACAGCATCGAGGTCCACCACGCCATCTTGTTCCTGGTGCCGCCGGCGCTCGCCGCCACGGCGGAAGCGAACGACGTCGGCGGGAAGGGCTGGACCTGCTTCGGCGAGACGGCACTGCCCGGAGCGTCGCTGGCCCACCTCGGCGAGACGCCATGGTTGTCGGCCTGGGCGCCGGGTCACGGATTGGACGTGCTGCCTGCCGGCGTCGGGCAACCACTTCCGGCGGGCAGCCTCGTCGTCATGCAGATCCACTACAACCTGCTCCTGGGCGACAAGCCGGTTCGCGCCAAGCTGGTCCTCAACACCGTGCCCGCGTCGACGCCGCTGCGACCGATGAGCCTGGCCTTGATGCCGGCCCCACCTGACATCCCGTGCCCGACCGGGGTGACCGGGCCGATGTGCAACCGCACCGCCTCGCTGGCGGATCTGGGGCAGCGTTTCGGCCAAAGTGCCGTCGGGTTCGTGAACACCATCGAAGCTGTCTGCGGCCGTAACCCGAGCGACCCTCCGGCTGGGGACACCACGTCGTGCACGTGGCCGGTCATGCAAGCCGGAACAATCGTGCGGACCGGGGCGCACATGCACCTGCTCGGGCAGAGCATGCAGATCACCCTGAACCCGGGGACGCCCACCCAGAAGACGATCCTGAACGTTCCCAACTACAACTTCCACTACCAGAAGGCCTACGACCTTTCGCAACCCATCGCTGTCGTGCCCGGCGACAAGATCCAGGTGTCGTGTACGTACGACCCCGTCCTGCGCCAGGAGCTGCCGACCTTGCGCAACCTGCCCGCCCGCTTCGTGACGTGGGGAGACGGCTCGTCCGACGAGATGTGCCTGGGGCTGGTGATGACCGTCCCGCCGGCCAGTTCACCGGGTGCCATCGGCTGGCCGTCGCGGGTCGACGGCGGCGCCATCTCGTTCTGAGGCAGTAACTCAGTCCCCGGCCCAACAGGCCAGGATGAGGTCGGCCACGGTGACCGCGACTTCCCCACGGCTCGTCGGGGGTTTGCCGAACTGGGCGGGCAAGCCAGAGATGTCGACGGTGAGGATCTTCCAGTCCTTGCGGACGACGGTCGACCCGTTGTCCGTCTGGAACGCTCCCTGGCCCAGGTTGGGGACAGTGGCGGTCCTGCCCTGTTCCCGCCCGAGGGCGGCGAAGTAGGAAAGGGTCTGGCGCCAGCTCGACAGCTCCTTGACCGTGAGCACGAAGTCACCGTCGAGGTATCGGTACCGACATGAGTAGGCCTGGTGGATCCAGGTCGGTGTGGAGACCGAGGCCCGGACCCCAAGGGTCTGGGCGATCTCCACACGTGCCTTCGGCGAGCACACCATCTTGGCGATCCCCGACGGCACCGGCCCCGCTGGGACGGGGCGCTTGGAGTTTTGCGGCGTGGTGAGGGGACTAGCCGATCCCGACGAACAGCCTGCCAGCAGCAGGCTCAGACCGGCAAGGAGCAGCCCCGCGGCCCGGAGCAGGCGATGCACTGGGCGTCGACGAGAGGCGGCGGGCGTGCTCATCGCCACCTCAGTTCGACGGGCACCGTTGATCGGGTGCCCGTGTCACGGCGAGGCGCGATTGGGTGGGCGAACGTACTGATCGCGGGGAACGTAGCAGCTGTGCAACGCGGGACAAGAGCAGCCCCCGCGCGCCGACGGCGGGCTGAGGGGGAGGGCCGTGCATCGAGCTCATCTTCCGACGGCGACCGTCGCCGTGATGTCCCTATGTTGACTTCCGGGACCGTCGTGGGTGCCTATCGTCGTGACCGTGAGGGCGCCGGCTGTGAGGACATGATCGATTCGTATGAACGGAGGCAGAACGGGCAGACGCTGATTCCAGGTGAACGCAAAGGGTTGCCCGCGCGCCGCCGCCGCGTCCGTGAGGCCCGTCGAGAGAATGGCCCGGAAGCCGCGGTTTCCCCAGGAGGCGTTGAAGTCACCGACCATCAACAGTGGCCTGGGATGAGCCGCCTTCAGTGCCGAGTCGACCCCGTCGAGTTCGAGATTCCAGTTGTTCCAATCGGGGTTGACGGGAGCGGTGGTGTGCACGACCCAGAGCGGCATGGTCCGCCCGTGAAACGCCAAGCCAAGGCGAACCATGTAGGCGAGACCGTGCACGTAGAGCACGGTTGGATGCGCCAGTGGATAGCGACTGGCGATGATGAATCCCCTCGATCCGGTGTCCGTCACCGTGTACCGGTAGGGGAGGTGGTCAAAGACACCCGAAGACATGAACTGACCGTAGTCCCACGCTGCCGTTTCCTCGAGCGTGACGAGGTCGGGTCGGTAGCTTCTCAGTTGTGCGATGTAGCCCGACATGGAGTAGTTGTCCTGCTGGACGTTGGCGTCGAAGAGACGGATCGTTGGCTCGGAACGGACGTCCGCTGGAATTGGGGTAGAGGCGAGCACCTCCGGAGCCACGTAGATGATCTGGGCCGCACAGAGAAGTGCCGCAACTCCGGCCATCCACCATCTCTTGCCGAGGAGGGCTCCCGCCAGGACGAGCCACGCGGGCAGAAAGAGAACCTCAGTGGCGGCATCCATGTCCGCGAACAATCGCCACTCGTCCCACGCCACGACGCGAGCCACAACGACCAGCCCCAGGCCGGCGATGATCAGCCAACCGATGAGCTGCAGCGTCATACTGGCGAGCCGTCGCCATTCGACATCGTCGGGCTCAGACACCCGAGGAGAATAGCTGGGCCGATCGCGACAACTGCAGTCACCTCGGGCCGGCGGCCATGGGGCGCGGCACGGAACGTCTGCCGTGATCCCTGCAGCGCCGGCTGCGAGACCGTATGGTCGCGGCATGAAGCTGCAGGAGCTTGCGGGGAAGGTGGCGATCGTGACGGGGGGTGCCGGCGGTATCGGTCGGGCGACCGCCGAGCTGCTTGTCGCCGAGGGAGCGCGCGTCGTGATCGCCGATGTCGAGGTCGATCGGGGTCAAGAGGTCGCGGCGGGGATCGGTGAGGCGGTCGCCTTCCAGCAGACCGACGTGAGTGATGCAGAGCAGGTGCAGGCACTGGTCGACTTCACTGTCGACCGCTTCGCCGGCCTGGACATCATGTTCAACAACGCGGGGATCGGGAGCCCGCTCAAGCGGTTCCTGCCCGATGACCTCGAGGACTTCTCCCGAATCATGAGTGTGAACCTCTTCGGGGTCATCGTCGGCGCCCAGCGTGCGGCTCGGTACATGAAGGACAACGGCGGTGGCTCGATCATCAACAACGCCTCGATCGCGGCTGTCAACGCGGGCGCCGGGATGATGTCCTACCGGGCCTCGAAGGCCGCGGTGGCGCACGTCACCAAGTGCATGGCCATCGACCTCGCGCCGTACGGCATCCGGGTCAACTGCCTCACACCCGCCCACATCCGTACGGGGATCACAACCTATGAAATGGGTCCGGTGCTGCGCTATATGCAACCCCTCGAACGAGAGGCGCAGCCCGAAGACGTCGCCAACGCCGTGGTGTTCCTCTCCAGCGAGCGTGCCGCGCAGGTGACTGGAGTCGTGTTCCCGATCGACGGTGGCACGACCGCAGGCCCACCGTATGCTCAGACAAAGCTGATCATGGCGACGGCGAAGCCCTCGGAGGGGGCTCCGGCGGCGCCATCGTGACGTCGGGCCCCCGACGGCGTAATCAGCTCACGGGCGTGAAATCGAGGTTCAGGCGTTCGAGGCCGCGGAGGAAGAAGGTCGGGAGATAGTCGTAGTGCCGGGCGCCCGCCGGACCGTGCTTATCCTCGGAGATGGTGATGTCGGATGTGCGATCGAGGAACCGGTTGATCGTCACCCGGCCCTCGGCCCTGGCCAGCGGCGCTCCCGCACACGTGTGGATGCCGTGTCCGAAGGCGATGTGCTGCCGGGCATTGGCACGGCCGATGTCGAACTCATATGGGTTCTCGAACATTCGAGGGTCACGGTTACAGGCACCCGGCACCAGCATGATCGTTCCGCCTGCGGGGATGTCAACGCCGGCGAGGGTGGTGCGGACGCGTGCCATCCGGAACTGGGTCCGGAGAGGGCTCTCGAGCCGGAGTGTCTCCTCAATGAAGTTGGGGATGCGGTCACGTTCGCCACGGACGAGGTTTTGCAAGTCGGGCCGCTCGCCGAGCATCCGGAGTGCGAAGGACAGTAACCGCACCGTCGTCTCCTGACCGCCGGCGAAGAGGTTGGCGGCGATGAGCGCGGCGTCCCTGACTTCGGGAGTCGAGCCGTCCGGGAACGTCGCCGTGGCCAAGCCGGTGAGGACGTCAACTCGAGGGTTCTGGCGGCGATCCTCGATGTACTCGCTGAATCGCTCATAGAGGAACTCGAGCGGCTTGTGTGCCACCTCCTGGTGAACCGTCGAGAGCCGCTCCCGGAAGAGGGAGTGATCGGACTCGGGTACGCCCTCGAGGTCGGCGATCACAGTGAGAGTGAAGGGTTCCGCATAGGCGCTGACCATCTCACACGATCCCTCATCGACGAACCCGTCGATGAGGCAGTCGGCGAACCGCCACATGAAATCCTCGTTCTCTTTGAGTCTCTTCGGCGTGATGAGCCGCGTCAGCAGGTGGCGATGCGATGTGTGCGTCGGCGGGTCGAAAGAAGGGAGCTGGTCGCTGAAGGGCAGCTCGTACCGGTACTTCACGATGATGTCGCTGATATCGTCGCCCTCGGCCGGCGCGGAAAACTTCACGAACGACCCACACACCACGTTGCACGATGAGTAGGTCCCCGATGGCGTGCCATTCGGCGGAAACGACGCCGGATCGCCGTAGACGGCCATCGCCTCGTGGTGACCCGTGATCATGAACATGCCGTAGCGAGGCTCTTGCCAAACGGGGGACTGTTCTCGCACCCAGTCGAAGTACGGGTATGGGTCGTCTTGGACGGCCCGGTCGGTGAAGAAATTGACCTTCTCGAACTCCATGCTCACCCTCTCCTTGCGTCCGTGTGCCTACGATCGCTCCATGGGCCTCGAAATCGAGATCGACCGCGAAGTGTGCATGGGCTCTGGCAACTGCGTGTTCGATGCGCCGGGCGTGTTCGACCTTGACGACGAGAGCGTTGCCATTGTCGTCGATGCCGCCGGAGCGGCAGAGGACAAGGTCCTCGCCACGGCGCGGAAATGCCCAACCCACGCCATCACTGTTCGACGGGATGACATGAAGCTGGTCTGAACATCATCATGAAACGGTTCGCTGCTCGCCCGTGGCGTGTCGTGCCGCCACATATCCGAAGACCATGGTGTTGGCGATGCTCGCGCCGGGTCCGAGGTAGTGCCGGCCCATGACAGTGGCGGTACCGTTGCCGGTGGCATACAGGCCCTCCATCGGTCGACCGTCCTGATCGACAACTCGCGCGTGGTCGTCGGTGAGGAGCCCGCCGCAGGTGCCGATGTCACCCGGTACGACCTGGACCGCGTAGTACGGGGGTTCGTCGATCGGGCCGAGACAGGGATGCACCCTGGGGTTCGGATCACCCAGCGCCCGGTTGTAGGCGGACTCACCCCGCCCGTAGTCGGGGTCGAGACCCAGCTCGGCGTTCCGATTGAATCGGTCGACGGTGTCGGCCAGTCCGGCCTGGTCGATGCCGCACATGCGGGCGAGATCGTCGAGTGTCCACGCCTGCTTCAGCATCCCGCTCTCGAGGAGTGTGCGCGGGAACCGACCGGGGCGCGATCGCTGGTGCGCATAGCGCTTGCGGTAGCGATCGTCGAATATCAACCAGCACGGCACTGCCCGGCTCGACTTGTCGCGGGCGTACATCGCCTTGCCCACTTCCATGTACGAGTTCGACTCGTTCACGAAGCGTTGTCCGTCGGCGTCGACGTAGATCGTGCGCGGCCGCTGGCGCGCCTGGTCGAGCGTCGATTGCCCGAACCTGCCCGTTCGCGGTGACGGTAGCCACCATGCCTCGTCCATGAAGTCGGTCTTCGCACCGAGTCTCATCGCGGTCCGGATCGCCTCGCCGGTATCGCCGGGGTTCGCAATCGACCATCTGGCCCGGTTCGGTTGATCACCTCCGTGCTCCTGCCGCATCTCGGGGTTGTGGGCGAACCCGCCTGCGGCCAGCAAGACACCGCGGCGGGCCCGGATTATCACCGGAGTTCCCGCGCGAACTGTACGAACGCCGACGACGCGACCGTCCTCGACGATGAGGTCCTCGAGCGGGGCTTCGGTCCAGACCGTGACTCCACGACCGATCGCTATATGCAACATCTGCGCGATCAGGGATGCGCCGTTCGTCAACAGGGCCTGACCTCGCAGCCGAGCCGTGTAGGTCCTGAGCACGACGTGTGCAGAGACAGCGAAAGCTCTCGCGCTGCGGTTGTAGTGGGAGAGGAAGCGGGCTTCGTTCGTCATCACCGCCAGGCCGAGGCTCTTCGCCAGCCCGGGCTGCAGCTTCTCGAGCCATTCGCCCAGCACCCGACCGTCGAATGGTATGGGCTCGATTCCGCGCCCATTCTCGTGGCCGCCCTTGACGCTCGAGTAGTAGTCGCTATAACCGGGGCAATGCACGAAGCGAACGCCGCGCTCCTGCAGGAAGGAAACCATCTCCGGCCCCGCCGTCAGGAATGCGTGCCGACGTTCGAACGAGGAGGCCGGGCCGACGTCACCCACGACTGCCTCGAAGTGGGCCATAGCGTCTTCGTAACAGTCCGGAACCCCGTCGGCTCGCATCACCGGGTTGTTCGGGACCCAGACGATGCCGCCGGACATCGCGGTCGATCCGCCGACCCGATCCAACTTCTCGAGCACCAACGCGCTCGCTCCGGCGTCGGCGGCGGCCAGCGCCGCGACCATGCCACCACCGCCCGATCCGACGATCACGAGGTCAACGGTGGAGTCCCACGTCGTCATGTCACGCCCTCTCTGACCTCCCAACCAACTTCTTCAGCCGAAGCAAATTAGCAGGGTTCATTGACGATTGCTACGGAACCGAAGTAATCTGCCATCATCCGTTTGGACAGCAGAGCGGGGGAGATGATCGGTAACTCAAGGACGCTGACGTACCCGCCGGAGGGCTTGGGCGCGCCGAAGGATCGTCGCCCGGGTCCGGTCGTCGACCTCGGACTCCCTGCCGGTACCGAGGTCTTCTCGGCTGACGACCATATCTCGCTGGCAGAAGACATCTTCTACGAGCGCTTCCCAGAAAGCATGAAGGAACGTGCGCCCCGCGTCATGAACGTCGGTGGAGGGTGGGTGATCGGAGTAGACGGGAAGTCCATCCTCGTGCCCGAGTTCATCGAGGTGCTCACGCAGTACGACCCTGTGCCAGGGTCGCATACGGGCGACGTCGAAGCACGGCTCGCAGCGCTCGAGTCGGAGGGTGTGTCCAAGGAGCTCGCGTTCCCCAACTCGGTTCTCGCGTTGTTCGGATGGCCGGACAGAGAGGTCCGCGAGCTCTGCTTCCGCATCTACAACGAGCACATCGCGGAGGTTCAGGAGCGTTCGGACAACCGCATCTTGGGCGTAGGTCTGATCAACTGGTGGGACGCGGACGGCGCTCGCCGGACGGTCAACGAGTTGAAGGCGCTCGGCTTGAAGACCTTCCTGATGCCCCTTTCGCCCGGCAAGGACGCCGAGAAGCGCCCGATCGACTACGCGAGCACCGCGATGGATGGAGTGTGGGAGGCGATCGAAGACGCGCAAATCCCGGTCTCGCACCATATCGGTGAGAACCCGCCGGCGACGCCGAACGAATACAACGCCGTCAGCATCGGGATGCTCCAGTCCGTGGCGCCGTTCCGCGACACGTTCGGCAAGTACATCTTCGGCGGCATACTCGACCGTCACCCCGGGCTACGGGTGGGGTGGTTCGAGGGCGGGATCAACTGGGTGCCATCGGCAATTCAGGACGCGGATCACATCATGGCGTCGTTTCAGCACCTCGCCAATCTGAAGGTGCAGCACGAGCCGCAGCACTATTGGGACAATCACATGTGCGCCTCGTTCATGGTCGATCCATTGGGGCTCGCGCTCGTCGCCCGCATCGGCGTCGAACGGGTGATGTGGTCCACCGACTTCCCGCACAACGAGAGCACGTACGGGTACAGCAACGAGTCACTGGCGGCCGTGGTGGAAGCGGTCGGTGCCGAGGCCGCGGTAGCGATCGTCGGCGGCAACATCAGGCGCTACCTCGGGTTGGACGGCTGATGCCAGCTGGTCTTATGGCTTCCGCCGCACCGACCCGGATCCCGCCGAGGGCAGATCTCCATCGCATGCACCGTGAGCGAGCGCGACGCGTCCGTGCGGTGATGCGTGAACAGGGCATCGACGTGCTCGTGTTGCTCGGCAATACCAACGTCGTCTACGCGACCGGCGCCATCTGGCCGCTTGCCGACTCGGGTCGGGCGAATTTCGAGCAACCCGTCGCCGTGGTCCTCGTGGACGACGAGTGGCCGCACCTCTTCTCTCCGGTACGAGAGGACGATCAGATCCACGTGGAGCTGCCGTCCGATCACCTCCACGGCCCGGTGTACCTCGACTTCGACGAAGGCGTGGAGCTGTTCGCGTCGCAGCTCGCTGGTCTCGTGCCGGCTGGTGCCGTGATCGCCATCGACGAATGGACCAACGCATTGCGCCGTGAGCGTTCCCTCCTGTTCGCGCCCGACGCACCGGTCGACGGGGGACGGGTGATCAGCGGGGCCAAGGCGACCAAGACCCCCGACGAGCTGTCTTGCATGCGCGAGGGCCTGCGGATCACCGAACGGGCCGCAGCCGAGGTGCAGGCGCGCCTCGCGCCCGGTGTCCGTCAGACCGACCTCACCGCTACCTTCCTGCGCACGATCTTCGAAGCGGGCGCAGACGCCAACATCCTGGACCCGATCTGGCAGGTCATGCCCTCCCGGATCGCGGACGGGCCATGGACGACGACCGGTGACCTGGCGTGCCCGCTCCTCTCAACCGAACGCGAGCTCACCGAGGGTGACGTCCTGTGGGTCGACACCGGCATCAGCTACGCAGGGTTCCACTCCGACTTCGGGCGCACCTGGATCGTGGGCCGCGAGCCAGATGCCCGGCAGCGCGCGCAGTTCGAACGGTGGCGAGGGATCATGGACGCCGTTCTCGACGTCACCCGGGCCGGTTCCACCGCAGCGGAGCTGACGGGGGCCGCGATCAGCGCGGCCGGTGGCGTCAAACCCTGGATGCCTCATTTCTACCTCGGTCACGGTCTCGGCATCGACAGTGCCGAAATGCCCTATGTCGGAAGTGACATCGGCGAGGCGTTCGACGCAACGCTGGTCCTTGCCGATGGGATGGTCCTGGTGCTCGAACCGATCGTATGGGAGGACGGTGCTGCCGGGTATCGCTCCGAGGAGGTTCTGCTCATCACCGAGGGCGGATGGGAGCCAATGACCGACTACCCCTACGATCCTTTCTGAGCACTTGGTGACAGTCACTGAAGTTCGCCCCGATGATGCGACCCTGCGACGTGCGCGCCGGGAGCGCGTGCTCGCGGAGATGGAAGCGGCCGACATCGACGTGCTCGTCGTCGGGCGCGAGGGGAATGCCCGCTACGTGTCGGGAGCGCCGCGGCTCTGGACCGCCGGCTCACGCGCGTTCGGTCCGGGTTGTGTTCTCGTACGCGCGACCGGCTCCGTCCATCTGCTCAGCACGTGGGACGAAGGGATACCCGACGACATACCCCACGAGAACCTCTATGGCATCTCGTTCAATGCGATGAATTTCGTCAAGGCGCTTCAGAGGATCGAAGGCGCCGCGACCGCTCGGACCGTTGCGACCGACGCTCTCACACCATCGTCAGCGCGGCTCCTGCCGACAGCATTCCCGTCGGCCGAGCTGATCGACGGCGAACCCCTGCTACGCCGGGTTCGGCGCGTGAAGGCCCCCGAGGAGATCGACGCCATTCGTGCCTCGGTCCGCGTTGCCGAGCGGTCGCTGGGCGAAACGGTGGCAGCGCTCGCCCCGGGCGTCACCGAGCGGCAGCTCACGGGCGTATTCATGGAGGCGATGGCTTCGGCTGGCGTCACGACTCCTGCCACGCAGGACGTCGCGTGGATCACCTCGCGCCAACATCCATGGCATCGTGCGAACCGCGACCTGCAGGTCGAGCCAGGGGATCTGGTGGCGTTCGACGCCGGAGTGATTCTGGGTGGGTACGCCGGGGAGCTCGGCCGGACGTATTCGGTGAAGCGAGAAGTCGCCACCCATCGTCAACTGACCCGGAGCTGGGAAGAGTTGTGGGATCGGCTCCTCGGCGCGTGCCGAGTCGGAGCGCCGCTGACCGATCTCCTCGACACGTACGAGGCCGCGGGGCTACCGCCGCCGCCCATGCCGGTCGCCCGGGGACTGGGGCTCGGGTTCGACCTTCCGCTCGTGTCGCACACGCTCCCGCGCACGGCCGGCGAGCAGCACGTCGAACCCGGCATGGTGCTGGCGCTGACCGCCTACGTCTGGAAGGAGGGCATCGGCGCCGTCTACGGTCAAGAACCCGTCGTCGTTACAGCCTCCGGGCCGGAGCTGCTCTCGACGAACCCGATCCGTGAGGCAAGGAGCTCGACGACGTGACCGAAACCGATATCCCAGCGCCGGACGAAATTATCCTCTACGAGAAGGATCCGAGCACGCGCATCGCGACGATCACCCTCAACCGGCCGGATCAGCTCAACATCCCGACGATCGCAGCCCGCAAGCGATACGCGGACCTTCTGTTCAGGGCGAGCATCGATGACGACGTCAAAGTCCTCGTGGTGCGCGGAGTAGGCGATCATCTCGGGACGGGAGCGGACCTGGACGAGCTGATGGCGAAGAGGGCTGCGGGCGTCGCGCTGCAAGAGGAATTCGGGTTCGACGACGACGATGACGTGACAATGCCAAGCTCGCGCTCTTACCGCGCCGGGGCATCGCTTCTCCACTGGTACGGCAACACGAGATCGGGCTGCCGGAGCCTCCAGGATTTCAAGAAGATCAGTATCCTCGAGGTCAAGGGCTACTGCTACGGCTGGCATTTCTACCAGGCCGCAGACGCCGACCTGGTGATCTCCTCCGATGATGCGTTGTTCGGGCATCCGGCCTTCCGCTATGTCGGTTACGCGCCGCGCATGTGGCAGTGGGCGATGATGATGGGGCTGCGTAAGTTCCAAGAGATGGTGTTCACCGGCCGTCCGTTCACAGCCGAGGAGATGTACGACTGCAACTTCGTGAACAGCGTCGTACCGCGCGACCAACTCGAGGCGGAGGTAGAGAAGTACGCCGTCGCATGCGCTCGCACTCGGCCGACCGACACGGTGTTCATGCAGAAGGTGTTCTTCGAGGTGATGAAGCAACACCAGGGTGAGTACATGGGCAGCCTTCTGAGTGCGTGGCTCGAATCGATGGGCGGGATGCTCCGAGAGGACGACGACGGCAGCCGGGCCACGCTGAGCAAGGAGACGATGGACGCCGGCCTGAACCTTGCGGTCAAGGACAACGACGCCGGGTTCCCCCCCGAGTGGAGATTGAGCAGGTCCGGTCGCCGGCGGCCCGAAACTGACTGACGGTGGCGCAGCCTTACGCGGACGTGCCGGACGACACGCCGGCAGCACCACCGCTCAGCGGGCTCCGGGTGATAGATCTCTCGACGGGGATCGGGGGCGCGTACTGCACGAAGCTGCTCGCCGACGGCGGCGCGGAGGTGATCAAGGTCGAGCCGCCCGGCGGTGATCCTCTGCGCCGATGGTCGGCCTCGGGAGCGCGAATTCCGCCCGATGGTGACGGCGCCCTCTTCAACTTCCTCAATACTTCCAAGCACAGCGTCGTGGTCGATCCCGAGAGTGCGGACGAAGTGGCACGACTCCAAGTCCTGCTTGACTCGGCAGACGCGGTCGTGTGGTCCCGCGGCTCGGCTGTAGCAGAGGGCGAGTCGCACGCGCCGAGTGAGATCCTGCGCGCGCATCCCCACCTGACGGTCACGTCGATCACTCCCTTCGGTCTCGAGGGCCCCTGGCACGCCAAGGCCGCCACCGAGTTCACGCTGCAAGCCTGGTCGGGAGGGATTATCGGGCTGGCCCGTGGAAAGCCTGACCGGGCACCAGTGTTCGTCGGTGGCCAGATCGGAGAGTGGCTGTCCGGCGTTTTCGGGGCGATTGGGACCCTGGCGGCGCGTCGGCGGGCGACTGCGGACGGCGAGCTCATTGACGTGTCCATGCTCGAATCGTTGGCGATGTGCCTCACGTACTACCCCGTGACGTTCCACGACCAACTCGGACGACCGATGCGGCGGCGCCGATTCGTCCCGACCCCGGGCGTCGGCGCGGCAAGGGACGGGCTCGTCGGGCTCGGGTGCGGGACCGGGCAGCAGTGGCTCGACTTCTGTGCAATGGTCGGACACCCCGAGTGGATGGAGGATCCGAAGCTCTTCTTGGACCGCACGGCACTGGCGCCGACGATCGAGGCGTGGATCTCCGAGCACACCGTCGACGACGTGCTCGACCAGGCATCGGCCTTCCGGATCCCCAACGCACCGATCGCGAACGGCTCCAATGTCACGACGTTCGAGCACTTCCGCGCACGAGGGACGTACGTTGCGAACCCGCGGGACGGCTCGGCGAATCCGCGGCCACCCTTTCGGCTCGGAGCAGCTCGCCTCCGGCCGCCCGGACGGGCACCTCGGCTCGGCGAGCACTCGATCAGCGTGGCCAGACGGCGCGAACCGCGTGATCGCGCGACCACGACGTCGGGGTCACCCGCGCTTCCATTTCACGGGTTGCGTGTCCTGGATATGACGGCCTACTGGGCGGGACCGCTGACGGGCCACCTTCTCGCGCTGCTCGGAGCGGAAGTGATCCACCTCGAATCGGCGACACGCCCTGATGGAGCGCGTCTGGTCGGCGGTGTGCCACAGACGGAGGATCGGTTCTGGGAGCGGGGACCGATATTCGCCGCTCTCAACACCAATAAGAAGAGCCTGACAATTGACTTCCGCAACCGGCGCGGAATCGATCTGGTACGCCGATTCATTGCCACGTGTGATGTGGTGGTCGAGAACTATACGCCGCGTGTCCTGGAGCAGCTCGGCTTGGATTACGAGACGTTGCGAGCGGATCGACCCGATCTTGTCATGTTGCGCATGCCGGGTTTCGGGCTCGACGGGCCATGGCGCGAGCTCTCGGCTTTCGCGTTCGTGATCGAGGACGCATCCGGGCTCACCTGGCTCACAGGGCACCGCGATCTCCTCCCGTTCGAGCCCTACTGCGTCGGTGACCCCAACGCCGGGCTCCACGCGCTGTTTGGCCTGATGCTGGCGCTCGAGCACCGCGAGAGGACCGGCGAAGGAGGCCTCGTGGAGGCTGCGATGGTCGATGCCGCAGTGAACGTCACCGCGGAGCAGGCCATTGAGTTCTCTGCCTACGGAGCGCTTCTCGGCCGAGATGGCAACCGCGGGCCGTGTGCGGCGCCCCAGAACCTCTATCAGGTCGCGGGCCCAGACGAGTACGGCCGCGACGACTGCTGGGTGGCGATTGCGGTTGCCACGGACGAGCAATGGGTTTCGCTCCGCCGTGCGTTGGGTGAACCGGAATGGGCCGCCGCCCCGCGCTGGCGACCGCGGCGGGCCGGTTACAGGAGCACGACCGGATCGACTTATTCCTGCAGGAGTGGTGCCGCTCCCGTCCGGCCGACGAGGTGGTGGAGCGCTTGTGGGATGCCGGCGTGCCCGTCGGCAAGGTTGTGCAGCCGCATCGACAGCCCGAGCTGCCGCAGCTCGTGTCCCGCCACTTCTTCGAGGAGGTGCAACATCCCGTCACCGGACGCTCTCGCTACAGCACCCTTCCGATGAGGTTCTCGCGTGGGCCGGAGCGGCTCCACGATCGGCACGCCCCGCTGTTGGGAGAGCACAACGAGGAGCTTCTGGGCGGTCTGGGTATCACCCGGTCGGAGCTGGACGAGCTCGAAGCGGAGGGGATCATCGGTGGCTCCCTGGTCCGGGACGCCTAACGGTCCGATGCGGGCGTCGTATCCTTCCGGGATGGGTTTCGAGGCAGCTCCCTTCGATGTCGTGGAGGCCTCCCGCCGCGTATGGTTGGAGCGCTGGGATCCGGAGGCCGCCTCGGGGATGGCCGTGTTCACCGCGATTCTCCGCTCTTACCAACTCCTCAACGACCAGGTGAACCAGGTGATGAGGAGCCACGAGATGACGTTCGCCCGGTACGAGGTGCTCGCGTGGCTGGCCATGGACCCGGAGTCTTCTCTGACCCTCAGCTGGATCAGCAAGACACTTCGCATTCCGCCGGCCACGGTCACGAACATCATCGACCGGCTCGAGGACAAGAAGCTGGTACGACGTGTCCCGCATCCGTCGGATGCCCGGACCACGCTCGCCGTGATCACGCCTCGCGGCCGGAGGGTCGCCACCGATGCGACACGGGACCTGAACTCAACGGTGTACGAACGCATCGGTCTCTCCGAGAAGAAACGGGGCCAGCTCCTCGATCTCCTTGCCGAGCTTCGAGTCAGCGGGAACGAGTTCGACGTCGAGCACTCCAACGAAGTCATCGACGAGGTCGGGTCCCGTCAGGCGCGCAAGAGCGGGCGGAACGGACGGAAGAGTCGTTTCGAACTGGCGTAGGACATCGGGGAGCTATGCCGGTCGCCGCCCATCGCGCAGCGCCTCTTGGACCAAGGCGATCGCCCAGGTGACCGTGCGGATCGCCCGGTCGCGATCCATTTCCCAGTCCGAGACGAGTCGTTCGTAGGTCGCCACACTCCACAGCACATCGAGCAGGGCGGCGGCGGAGATGCGGTCCTGTTGAGGCCATTCGGCGGTCCACTCGCCGAGAGCGCCGAAAAGAGCGGCTCTTTGGCGGAGGTTCGCGTCGGTGAGCGTCGGGTCCAGGGGCGGCTGCGATCTGAGCGGATATGACGACACGTGGGTGAAGATTCTCGCTGCAATCTCGGCGATGTCCTCGAGGCGCATCCCCTCGAGGTCGATTCCAGCCTTCTGCTCCAACCGGTGCATGACCGCGTCCCGGAGGCCCCGCTCGTTCCCGAAGTGGCGGTAGACCGTTCGTTCGTTCACCCCTGCCTGTTCGGCGACGCCGCGGATCGTCAGCGCCCGCCAGTCCCGGATGGAGGATTTCCGAAGGATCGTGCAGCCCGCTGCCACGATGCGTTCTCGGGTCTCGACAGCTTGTCGTCGGCGTAGCGGGCTGTCGTATTGGCGCGAGGCGGGCATGGGTGATGCCCCCGAGGTCACCGACGCCCTATCCGACAAATGCCGGAAGAGTCTCCCAGCCGCGAACGGTCGATGTCGGGGACAGCCGGGCATTCTCGATGTCGATCTCCCACCTGGGAAAGCGTGACAGCAGTTCGTCGAGGGCGATGCACCCCTCCATGCGGGCCAGAGCTGACCCCATGCAGAGGTGAATCCCGTTGCCAAACGTCAGATGTCGGCCGTCGTTTCGCCGAATGTCGAACGTGTCCCCGTTGGGAAAGCGACGGTCGTCCCTGTTCGCCGAGCCGATGAGAAAGAGCATCACACTGCCCGCTGGAACCTTTGTCCCGTCGACCACGAGGTCTTCGCGGGCGACACACCTCCCCACGTGGGGCGCGGGCGACTCAAAGCGCAGGATCTCCTCGATGGCGCTCGCGAGCAGCGAGCGGTCCTCGACGAGCTGGGCCTGCTGGTCCGGATGGTCCGCCAGCACCTTGGCGGTCCATCCGATGAGACGAGTTGTCGTCTCGTTCCCGGCGCCCGCGAGCACCTCGATGTAGGTCAGCAGCTCGCTCCGGGTCAGGTTTCGCACGGTTCCGGTCTCATCGGCGAATTCGATGGTGAGTAGCTCCGTCATGATGTCGTCCGAGGGATGCTTGGCTCGCCAATCGACATAGTCCGCGAACATCTCACCTGTCACGAAGTTCTCCGTGACCTTCATGGGCTCGCCTTCGTTGGTTCGAAGGTTGGCGTCGACGTGATCGCGGACCGCCTCCTGGTCACTCTCGGGGATCCCGAGGAGCATGCCGATCACTCGCATCGGCATCTGGGCACCCAAGTCGGCGATGAAATCGAACCGGTCGGATCCGACGAGAGGGTCGAGGCTGCGGGCGCAGAACTCTCGGATCTTGGGCTCGAGCTCGGCGACGCGTCGGGGGGTGAAGGCACGCGACAACAGGCGGCGATGAATGGTGTGAGTCGGAGGGTCCTCAAAGATGATCACACCCGGGGGGATCTCGATGTCCGCCTTGATCACCTCGAGGATGGCACCTCTTCCCGAGATGTAGGTCTGGGCGTCGAGCAGGCCCTTCTCGACGTCCTCGAAGCGGCTGACGGCGAAGAAGTCGTACCTGTCGTTGTAGTAGATCGGCGCCCCTTCACGCAGTCGCCGATACACGGGATACGGGTCAGCGTTGATCTCGACGCTGTACTGGTCGTAGTAGACGTCGCTCACGCTTGCCTCCACGGGGCCCATGGGTGTCAGAGTTCGTGTCAGAGTACGACATGAAAAAGGGGGCGTCAAGGCCGGCGAGGGCCTGTTTTCGTGGCCCCCCGGGCGCAAACGCGCGGGGACTCAGGTGAAGCGCGACCACCCGTCGCCGGGAGCGTCTTCGACGTGGACGATCTCGGGAACGGCGGCGAGCCATTTCGGGAGTTGTGCGGTCGCGGCTCTGAAATGGTCCGATCCGACGTGCGCCTCTCCGGCTGCCGCGTCGCGAAACGCCTCGACGAGAACGAAGACATTGGGGTCGTCGAGGCTTCGGTACCAGTCGAAGAAGATGCATCCGGGCTCGGCCCTGCTCGCCACGGTGTAGTCGTGGACCAGGTCGGCCCAGTCATCCGCGTATTCAGGGCGAACCGGCTGTTTGACGACGTTGAAGATCATTCGGCCTCCTTGGGGTGGTAGATGGTCACGTCCGGAAGAGTTCTCGTCGACAGCCCGCTCATCCGTCCCGGAGCTCGCGTTTGAGCACTTTGCCTGATGGGTTACGCGGCAACGCTTGCAGGAACGTCACAGCATTCGGGACCTTGTAGCGCGCCAGTCGGGCCCGGCAATGCTGCACGAGGGCGTCCTCGGTCACGACGGCATCGGGGAGCAAGACGACGAACGCCACCGGCACCTCGCCCCACCGAGCATCTGCCCGACCGACCACCGCGGCCTCGAGCACCGATTCGTGTTCGTAGAGCACACGCTCGACCTCCGAACTGGCGATGTTCTCGCCCCCTGACACGATCATGTCTTTGAGACGATCGACAATGAAGAGATAGCCGTCGTCGTCGCGGACACCGATGTCCCCCGTGTGGAACCAGCCGCCAGCGAAGGCAACCGCGGTCGCTTCAGGGTCCCGCCAGTAACCCTTGAACACCTTGGGTCCACGAAGAACGATCTCTCCGGGCGCTCCGGCGAACACGGATCGACCTTCCTCGTCCCAGAGGTCAAGGTCGAGGTACAGGCACGGTCGGCCGACGCTGCCAAGCTTGGTGACGATGCTGTCACGGTCAAGGAAGGTGTCTCCGGAGACCGTCTCGGTCAGTCCGTACGCGTCGGCGAACCATGCCGAGGGAAACGCGCGCTGGAGGCGTTCGATCAGCGGGATCGGCATCTTCTCGCCGCCGTTGATGATCAGGCGCACCGAGGAGAGATCACGCTGTTCGACGTCGGGCAGCGCCATGATCGCGTTGACCATGGCCGGCGCGAGCCACACAGTGGTTACCCGAGATCGCTCGAGTTCGTCGACGACGTCGGATGCCTTGAACGAGTGATGGATGATCGTCGTCGCGCCCGCGGCGATCAGCGAGGTGGTCGTCAGATCGAGCGCGCCGACATGGTACAGCGGCCCGCAAGCCAGCCCGATGTCGGTGCTCGTGAACCCGAATTCAATGATGTGCGCCAGGTTCTTCCACGCCAAGTTGGCATGAGTGATCATGACGCCCTTCGGGCGTCCGGTGGTTCCCGACGTGTACATCAGTCGGTGGACGTCGTCGGCCGTCGTTGCCGTTCTCGGGGAGGTCCCCGGGCCGGCGGCCAGGTCGCTGAGCGGAAGCCATCCGTCGAAGCGTGTCGGCGAGGAGCAAACACGCACGAGCGCAGTCTCAATGCCGTCTGTCGCTGCATTCGCAAGGTCCATGAGTGATTCGTCACACACGAGTACACGGGCTTGGGAGTGTTCGAGGATGTACCGCACCTCGGGTGCGGCGAGCCTCCAGTTGATCGGCATGGCGATCGCGCCGAGGTAATTGGCGGCGAAGATCGACTGAATGAACTCGGGGCAGTTGTAGGTCAGGATAGCGACGACGTCGCCGCGACCGACGGATCGGTCGTGCAGACCTCCGGCCAGTCCGACGGCGCGCCCAGCCATCTCCCCGTATGTGATCGTTTGGCCTTCGAATACCGTCATTGCCTTGTCCGGCGTCCGGGTGGCATGGTGGTCGAGGACGGCGAACCAGTTCATGTCGGCCTGCTGCATCGGATCCGCCGGTGTCACCGCGAGACCACCTCGAGGAACAGTACGCGCTCGCTCGTGAATGTTGGCCCGTGCTCGGACGCGCGACGTTCGATTGCGGGCTCGCCCATTGAAGTCTCGGACAGGTGCTCCAATGCGGCCATGGTGCGGATCCGTATTCCGGCCGGGTCGAGTTGCCCCCGGGTCTCACTGCGCTTCGCGGAGTCGGTGAACCCGGGGGACGGCCCGCTATTGTCACCATCGATGCCCCCCGCCGATGCGACCACTGAGTCTCGACGCAGCGCCAAGTGGCTCACGCGCCGCCAAGCCATCATCGACACGTCAGCAACCATCTTCGCCCAACGCGGGTACCATGCCACGGGTATCACGGAGCTCTGCACCGCGAACGATCTCGGCAAGGGCGCGCTCTATCACTACATCGGCTCCAAGGAGGAGCTCCTTGCCGCGATCCACGATCGAGTGATGGACGAGGTGATGGCCGGCGCGGATCGCGTTGCCGAGGCGGGTGGCTCGCCCTCGCAGCAGCTGGCCATGCTTGGTGACGAGCTGCTCGATGTGATCCACCGCTATCCGGATCATGTATGGGTCTTTCTGCACGAGTTCCCTGCGCTCACGGGCGAAAGGGCCGAGCAATTCAGAGGCCGGCGCAGGGTATACGAGCGGCGTGTCGAGGCGGTCCTCCTGGCTGGGGTCGAATCCGGCGAGTTTCGCCAACTCGATCCAAGGCTGACGGCGATGGCCTGGCTCGGGATGCACAACTACACGTACCTGTGGCTGAAGGCAGGGGGTCCGTTGTCGGCTCGAGACGTCGCGAAGCCGTTCGCGGAGATCTTCATGAGAGGGATCGTCAGCACGGCCGAGGGACGCATATAGCGGCTCTCAGGGTGCCGAGTATCCGCCGTCGACGACGATGGCGGACCCGGTGGTCCAACGTGAGGTGTCGCTCGCGAGGTACGAGTATGCCCCGGCGATGTCGGTGGCCGATCCGAGCCCCAGGGGATGCCGCGCCGCTATCGCCTCGAGCGCCTCGGGCGGAAGATCGTCGTGCATGCCGGAGCGAAACGTCCCGGGGCAGACGCAATTGACGCGGATCCCGTCGCGGGCGTACTCGACCGCAGCGACCTTGGCGAGCTCAATCACGGCCGCCTTCGTCGCGCAATAGGGAGCGGCGTGGGACCATGCCGTGAGACCGGACACCGACGCCGTCAGCACGATGGAGCCTGACTTCTGCGCACGCATGACGGGCACCGCGGCGCGGATGCCGTTGACGGCGCCGAGGAGGTTGATCCGGAACGCGTCCTCCCACACCTCGGTCGCCAGATTGTGGATCCGACCGTTGGGCGAGAGGATCCCGGCGTTGCTGATCAGAACGTCGAGCCGGCCGAAGCACTCGACGGCCAGGGCGACCACGGACTCGACCTGGGCGATATCGCTGACGTCCGCGCGCCTCGTTTCGAGAGCCCCGTCTGATTCGGGGAGTCCCGCCACGGTCTCCTCGAGCGACGACGCACTGATGTCGCTCAACACCAGGTCGGTGAGGGGCTCGCTCGCCAGCTGGTGCGACACCGCAGCGCCGAGCGCGCCGCCCGCTCCTGTGATGGCGACCACCCGCCGTGGCGGCGTCATACCAGTAGGTACCCACCGTCCACGCTGATGACGGTGCCGGTCACGAACGCAGAGGCGTCCGACGCCAGGAACTGGTAGGCCCCGGCGAGGTCCGCGGGCATGCCCCAGCGCCGTTGTGCCGTGTGGCCCGTGATCGCGGCCGAGAGCTCGGGGTTTCTCTTCCACCCGTTCGACAGGGGCGAGTCGAACCACCCCGGAGCGACGACATTCACCGAGATCCCCGCGGGAGCCAGATCGAGCGCGAGGGCCTTGGCCAGGCCGACCACCCCGGCCTTCGAGGCGCTGTACGCGCTGAGCCCCCGGCGCGGACGCTCGCCCAGGACCGAGCCCGTGAAGATCAGCCGGCCGCCCTCCCGCATCACGCGGGACGCGGCCCGGGCCCCGAGGAACGCGCCCGTGAGGTTCACCTCCATGACCCGCCGCCAGACCACGGCGCCCGTCTGGCGGGGGTCGGCCACGATCGGCGAGATCCCCGCGTTGCAGATCCACACGTCGACACCGCCCCATTCGGCGACCGTCGCGTCGGCCACCGCTTCGTTGAAGTCATCGTCCGTCACATCGCCACTGAGCACCAGCGATGGCCCGGGAAGGGCCTCGGCGACCGCCTTGAGGTCCTTCTCGGTGCGCGCCACCGAGCGCGACGGATGCACCGGACTGCGAGAACGAGTGCGCGAGCAGCACGCCGAGGCCGCGGCTGGCGCCCGTGATCACCACCCGCTTCCCGGTGACTGCACCGGGGCTGGGGAATGACTCGGGGATCTCGATCTGCTCGGTCGTTGGTGGTTCCACTTTGTACCGACCAGTACACTACAGTTTCGTGCCAGCCAGCCGGCCCTCCTCACCTCTCTTCCAGAAGGCCGAGCTCGTCGGGATGCACCGCCGGATGCTTCTCATCCGGGGCTTCGAGCAGCGGGTGGCCGCCCTCTACCGCGACGGCGAGGTCCCCGGGTTCGTCCACCTGTCCATCGGGCAGGAGGCCGCGGCGGTCGGGGCGTGCTGGCCGCTGCGACCCACTGACGTGATCACGTCCACCCACCGCGGCCACGGTCACTGCCTGGCCAAGGGCATGGACCCGCTGGGGATGTTCGCCGAGTTGATGGCCAAGGACCAGGGCACCAACCGTGGGTGCGGCGGCTCGATGCACATCGCCGACCCGAAGCTCGGGGTCTTCGGCGCCAACGGGATCGTGGCAGCGGGCCTCCCCATCGCGGCCGGAGCGGCGGCGGCGGCGCAGCTACGACGCGACGGCGGGGTCGCCGTGGCGTTCTTCGGTGACGGCGCACCCGCGCAGGGTGCTTTCCACGAAGCGCTGAACCTCGCCGCCGTGTGGGAGCTCCCGGCGATCTTCTTTTGCGAGAACAACGGCTATGCCGAGTTTTCGGCCACGTCGACGCAGCACCGGAAGTCTCTCAAGCGGCGCGCCGCGGGTTACGGCATCCGCTACGTCAAGGTCGACGGGAACGACGTCGTCGCCACGGCGGGGGCGATGGAATCGCTGGTTGCGACCGCCCGTGATGGAGGCGGGCCCGCCGTGATCGAAGCTGCCACGTACCGCTGGCACGGGCACTACGAAGGCGATCCACAGCGGTACCGTTCAGCGGAGGAGATCCATGAATGGGAGGCGCGCGATCCGCTTGCCGCGCACGAAGGCCGACTCCGGAATTCCGGAATCGGTGGCGACGAGATCAAGGCGCTCGAGTCAGCGGTGGGTGACGAGCTGGACAGCGCTCTCGAAGCAGCACGACGGCTCTTCAGCCCGGACCCTTCCCTCTTGGGCCAGTTCGTCTTTCACGCCAGGCCGGCGCGGGCGGAACCGCCACCGCCACCCGACGACGCACCCGTGTTCCGCACCATGGACGCAATTCATGGGGCACTCGAGGCCGAGCTGGCCAGCGACGACCGGGTCTTTGTCGCCGGCATCGACGTCGGGGAGGGGGGAAACGTCTTCGGGCTGACGCGAGGTCTGCGCGATCAGTTCGGCGACCGGGTGCGCGACACTCCGATCTCGGAGACTGCGATCGTCGGTCTCGGCGTCGGCGCAGCCATGGCCGGAATGCGGCCCGTCGTCGAGCTCATGTACGTCGATTTCCTCGGCGTCTGCTTCGACCAGCTGCTGAACCAAGCCGCCAAGTTGCCGTTCATGACCGGAGGCGCAGCCCAGATGGCGCTGACCGTGCGGACGCAGTTCGGCGCCGGGCGATCATCGGGCAGCCAGCACTCGCAGAGCCTCGAAGCCCTCCTTGCGCACATTCCCGGCCTCAGCGTCGTCATGCCGTCGACACCGGCTGACACGTACGGCCTGTTGCGCGCCGCGATCCAGGACCCGAATCCGGTGGTTTTCATTGAGAACAGGCTGCTCTACGGCATGAAGGGACCACAGCCGCCGCCCGACTACATCCTCCCGATCGGCTCCTCCACGGTGGTCCGCCCAGGAAACGACGTGACGGTCGTGTCGGTCTCCCGGATGGTCCACGAGGCTGTGGCCGCCGCAGAACGTCTGGCGGACGAGAGGATCTCGGTCGAGGTCATCGACCTGCGCACCGTGGCCCCCCTCGACATGGGTCCCATCCTCGACTCGGTCTGCAAGACGAGCCGGATCCTCATCGCCCACGAGGCCGTCGTTCCGTTCGGCATCGGCGCCGAGATCGCGGCCACCGTCGCCCGCGAGGCGTTCTGGGACCTCGATGCGCCGATCGAGCGGGTCGGCGCCGCGGCGACTCCGCCCCCGTACGCTCCCGAGCTCGAACGCGCCTGGCTCCCTGATCGCGACGACATCACTGAGTCCGTCCGCCGCCTCGCTGCGGTCTGATCAACAGCCCAACGAGCGGGCGATCACGAGGTGTTGGATCTCGTTCGTGCCCTCACCGATCTCGAGCACCTTGGAGTCGCAGTAGAAGCGGGCGACCGGCGTCTCGAGCATGTACCCGAGGCCACCGTGGATCTGCAGCGCCTCCGAGGCCGCCCAGGTCGCCACGCGACTGGCCTTCAGCTTGGCCATCGCCGCCTCCTTCTGGAAGGGCTGACCCGCATCACGGAGGAAGGCGGCACGGTACGTCAGCCAGCGCGCCGCCTCGAGCTCGGTGGCGATGTCCGCAAGTTTGAATTGCACAGCCTGGAACTTCGCGATCGGCTGCCCGAACTGCACGCGCTGGAGGGCATACTGGGTGGCCATGTCGAGAACGGCTCGCGTGAGGCTGAGCGACAGGGCCGCGATGGAGATGCGCCCGACCTCGAGCGTCTGAAGGAATTGACTGAGTCCGAGGTCTTCATGGCCGACGAGGTGTTCGTCGGGAACCCAGACGTCGTCGAAGTAGAGCTCACGGGTATCGAGTCCCCGCCACCCGATGCCGCGCATCTTTTGGCCCATGGTGAAGCCGGCGGTTTCCTTTTCGACGACGAAGGTGGCGAACCCCGGTTCTTGCCCCTCCCTGGTCTCGGTGCGGGCCAGCAACGTCACCCCGAACGACATGTCGGTCCCGGCATTGGAGATGAACGTCTTACGACCGTTGATCAACCAGCCCCCGTCCAGACGGTTCGCCCGCGTACGGATCCCGCGTGCGTCGGAACCAGCATCGGGTTCGGTCAACCCGAACGCGCCCAGCGCACGGCCCTCTGCGAGCGGGCGGAGCCAACGCTCGCGCTGCGCGTCGGTGCCGAAGAGGAGCAACGGCAAGGAGCCGATGGTCACGTGGGCCTGCCACGCCGCCGCCACCGACTGGTCCGCCTGTCCGAGCTCTTCCATCGCGGCGACGAAGCCGATTGTCGACATGCCGATCCCGCCCCACTGCTCGGGGACGAGGATGCCGAGGAGGCCGAGGCCGCCCATCTCCCGGAGCAGATCCGTCGGGCACCGGCCCTCGTCCCACGCGCCCGGCGCTCGCGGCGCGATCTCCCTCTGCGCGAAGTCGCGGCAGAGCGCGGCCAACTCGCGTTCTGGTTCGCTCAGCGAGAAATCCATCAGCCGATCCTATTGGACTGAGTGGTACAAAGTTGTAGGATTGGGGTGATGCCGTCTGACCGCACACCGCACGTGTACCCCCAGTTCGGCAACGTCGAAGAGGAGCGTCGGTACCGCAGGCAGCGCCTCGCGGCATCGTTCCGCCTGTTCGGTCACTTCGGCTTCGACGAGGGTGCGGCCGGACATATCACCGCGCGCGACCCCGAGCTCCACGACCACTTCTGGGTCAACCCGCTCGGCATGAACTTCAAGCAGATCCGCGTCAGGGACATTCTGCTCGTGAACGCCGAGGGCGAGGTCGTCGAGGGTAACTGGCCGCTCAACACGGCGGCCTTCGTGATCCACTCGCAGATCCACGCCGCGCGCCCCGACGTCGTGTCCGCCGCCCACGCGCACTCCACACATGGAAAGGCGTGGTCGTCGCTGCGCCGCCCTCTCGATCCATTGACGCAGGACGCCTGTGCCTTCTACGAAGACCATGTGGTGTTCGACGACTACACCGGAGCCGTGTTGGACCCCGAGGAGGGCAAGCGCATCGCCCACGCCCTCGGCGGCTGCAAGGCCGCCATCCTCTCGAACCACGGCCTTCTCACCGTCGGGCGTACCGTGGACGAGGCGGCATGGTGGTTCATCACGATGGAGCGCACGTGTCAGGTGCAGCTGCTGGCCGAGGCGGCGGGCACACCGGTCCTCATCGACCCGGATGTGGCCCAGAAGACGGCCGGTCAGACAGGAGGGCACAACGTCGGGTGGCGCCAGTTCCAGCCGCTCTACGACTGGATCGTCGTCCAACAGCCCGACCTGCTCGACGAGTAGTTCGCCGGCCCCTCAGTCTCCGGAGGCGGAGCCGTTCTGGCCGAGATGGGCCATGAACGAGGCTGACCAGTCGACGAGGTCGGCCGGGACGTAATAGCCGGTCTCGTCGTTGATGGTCGCCCAATGGCGGGCGACGTCCTCCATCGTGGGCTCCGGCCCGGGGTGCACATACCCGGGCGTCGACGCGATGAACATGCGCGGCGAAGCGGCCGGCGCCAGCGGCGTACATCTCGCCGCTGACGGGACAGGCCTCATGGGCGAGGAAGGCCGCCATCGGCGCGACCAGTCCGGGCGACATGTCCCCGGTGCCCGATCCCTGGCCTGCCATGCGCGTCATCGCGGCCGGCGCAATGAGGTTGACCTTGATGCCGTGGGGGGCGCCGGCGGTCGTCAGGCTTCGCGTCAGCCCGATCACGGCGGCCTTTGCGGCGGCGTAGGACGTGTTGGTGGGCAGTCCGAGGAGACCGGTGGACGTCGTCATCACGATGCGGCCGTAGGCCCGTTCGACCATGTGGGGCCATGCGGCGCGGGCAGTGTTGAACGAGCCCCCCACATGAACGGCCAGGTGCCTCGCGAGGTTGTCCGCGTCGGCCGCGGGGAAACCGGCCCACCTGATGATGCCGGCGTTGTTGATCAGGGCGTCGAGGCGTCCGTACCGCCCGACCGCCCCGTCCACGAGCGCCTGTGCCCCGGATTCGGTGGCCACGTCATGGTTGTCGGCCACGGCCTCGCCGCCAGCGCCGACGATCTCGGCGGCGGCCGCGGCAGCCGGCTCGGCATCAGCGCCGTCGCCACCCATGGTCCCGCCGAGGTCGTTGACGACGACTCGGGCACCCCGCTCGGCGAGCAACAACGCATAGGCGCGGCCGATGCCGCGTCCCGCGCCGGTGACGATCGCGACGCGTCCCTCGAAGCCGAGCTCGCTCAGGCGGCCACCGAGGCCTCGAAGCCCAGGAGCCGGGCCAGCGTGCCGCCCACGATGGCGGCGCGCTCATCGGCCGGGAGATCACCGAGCTGCTTCGCGATCAGCTCCCTGCTGCCGCGAAACGTCCCCTCGGCGTGCGGGTAGTCATTACCCCACACGATGGTCGAAAGCCCGGTGATGTGCCTGCAGGCGATCGCCACGGGGTCGTCCTGGAAGGAGATGTGGAACTGGCGCCGGAGGTACTCGCTCGGCAGCAGCGGGTACGGCCACTTCTCGTTCAGACGGAACAGCTGCGCCATGCTGGGCTGGTCGTCGGCGGGACGGTTCTCGTCCCAGTATCCGAGCCACCAGTCGGCGTCCTGGCCGATCCCGGTGACCCAACACTTGTCCATGGCGCCCACCAACGACGCGAGCCAGTTTGCATTGAACTCGATCAGGGCGAAGTGGAGCTCCGGGTAGCGCTCGGGAACGCCGCCGCCGATCAGCTCGCAGATGACCTGCTGCGGGATGATCGGGGCGTAGACACACTGCGTGATCATCCGCTTCGACGCCGACCTCTCCGTCAGCGGCTGGTTGACCTGCGCGGCCGACTCCATGACGACCTTGAGCGTCGTCGAGGCGGGGTCGTTGACCTTCACGCCGCCCGTCTGGGTATGGATGAACACGTGCACGCCATTGGCCTGCGCCGCAGCCCACACCGGGTCGAACTCCCGCGAGTAGTACGGCTTTGGTGGCACCGCCGGGAGGAGAATGGCGCGGAAACCGGCCGCGGCGACCCGTTCGATCTCGGCCACGGCATCCTCTATGTCGGTGAGCGGCACGGGAGCTGTCGGAACCATGCGAGAGAAGTACGGCGTGAACCGTTCGACGACGTAATCGTTGTACACCTGTGCGTGCGCCAGGGAGAGCTCGTGGTCATCGGAGTAGAGGCCGAACAACGACAGGTTTGGATGCATCACCTGGACGTCGACCCCGTCGAGGGCCATGTCGTCCAGGATCTGCTCAGGGTCGCCCTCTGGCATCCGGCCGCCCGTCTGGCGGTACCGCGAGATCGTCCAGCCCTCGAAACCGGGCGTGTGCAAGCGCCGGAAGATCCGAGCGCCCCCCTCTACCAGCGGCTCTATCTCGAAGTCCTCCTCCCAGACCGCGCGGTCCCGCAGGTGCTTCGGGAGCCGGGTGAGGAAGAGGTCCGTGGGCTCCAGGAGGTGGCCGTCGGCCGAAACGACAAAATCCTTCTGTGTCACCGTGGCGACCTCCCAGCGCTGGACTCGAATCCCTCGTCGAGCCCGGAACACATCTTCGCGGACTGCGCGAGGGGCGTTCGCAGGATAGACCAACCGGTCGGTACATTTCAATGCAGGTCCCCATGCGACCCGGGCCCGCGCGGCCGGAAGGAGCAAGACAATGACGAAGCGCTGGACGCAACGCCCACCGGGCTCCACCTGGGGCGATTGGGGCGACGACGACGAGCTCGGCCGCATCAACCTGCTCACGCCGGACAAGGTCCTCCAGGGCGTCGAGGAGGTGCGAGACGGCGTCAGCTTCTGCCTGAGCCTGCCGCTCGACTACCCCGGTGGGACCGCCCTCAACCAGAGACGGTACCCCCCGGTCCTGGCGCCGACCGAGGACATGCGGGGCATCCCGGCCACCTTCTACAACGTCCACATGAGCGAGATGGACGAAGGGGGCCCTCGCTTCGTGGACGTGTGGGCCGACGACGTGGTCACCCTCTCGTTGCAGTACTCGACCCAATGGGACTCCCTCGCCCATGTCGGTGCCGAGTTCGACGCCGACGGCGACGGAGCCGAGGAGGCGGTCTACTACAACGGGTACCGCGCCGGGGTCGACCTTGTCGGGCCGGCGACCGACGCTGCGGGTGACGGCGGCGATCACCGCTGTTTCGCCCACCACCTCGGATTGGAGCACATGGCCTATCACGGTGTGCAGGGGCGCGGCGTCCTCGTCGACCTGGTTCATCATCTCGGGCACGACTGGCGTGGGGTCGACCGCCAGACGCTCGAGGAGATCATGTCGGCAGACGGCGTGGTCGTCGAGCCTGGTGACATGCTCCTGTTGCACACCGGGTTCGCCACCAAGGTCCTCGAGTGGAACCGGGACCCCGACCCGGTGAAGATCCACACGATGTGCACCTACCTCGATGCGCGCGACGAGTCGCTGCTGGAGTGGATCGCCGAGTCGCAGATCTCGGCGCTGGTGGCCGACAACTACGCCGTCGAAGGGCTGGTCGGCCGGGATCGCGACCCGAGCCGGCACTCGCTCCTCCCCATCCACCATCTCTGCCTGTTCAAGCTGGGCGTTCCCCTCGGTGAGATGTGGTACCTCCACGAGCTGGCCTCGTGGCTGCGCCAGCACGGCCGCAGCCGGTTCCTGCTTACCGCACCACCGCTCCGGCTGCCCGGTGTGGTGGGCTCACCCCTGACGCCGGTGGCCACCGTCTGAAGAGCGGGCCAGCCGGAACGACTTGTAGTCGCTGTCGACGACCTTGTCGATCTCCTTGAAGAGCTTCGGTCGGCCTCCCGAGTTGAGGAGGTATTTGCGGGGCTTCCCCGGGATGTTGGTACCGAAGAAGTAGCTGCTCTCGCCGAAGGGGGCGTCGGTGGCACCCCGGTCCACCATGGCGGTCCACCTTTCCTCGGCTTCGGCGTCCACCTCAATCGTGTCGTAGCCGTTGTCGCGCACGTACGTGATCACGTCGGTGATGAAGTTGACCTGGTCGCCGTTGTACCGCGGGTTGTTGCCGGCCGCAGCGTGCGGACCACCCGGGAAGAAGAAGTTGGGAAAGCCGGTTGCCTGGACACCGAGGAACGTCCGCGGTCCATCGGCCCAGTATTCCTCGAGCGCCAGTCCGTGCCGGCCCCGGATCCCCATGCGGGTGAGGGCCCCGGTGCCGAAGTCGAAACCGGTCGCCCACACCACGATGTCGAACGTTCGCTCGCCGTCGTCGGTCTCGATCCCGGCCCTCGTCACACGGATGATGGGCGTCTGCTTGAGGTCCACGAGCGAGACATTGGACCGGTTGAATGTCTCGTAGTAGCCGGTGACGAAGGGGGGGCGCTTCTCGCCGAAGCGATGGTCCTTCGGGACGAGCATCTCCGCCACCTCGGGATCCTTGACGATGCCCCGGATCTTCCGGGCGATGAACTCGCACCACTCGGCGTTGGCGCGCTCGTTGAACAGCAGGTCGGTGTAGTTGCTGCTGAGCTTCGAGAATCCTGGACTGTTCCACATCCTCTCGAAGAAGGTCCGCCGCTCCTCTTCGGAGTCTTCGAAGGCAGTCCGGTCACCCGGGGGGTGCAGGAACCCGGCGATCGACGTGTTCAGCACCTCGCACATCGCCCGGAACCCGGCCCTGAGCTCCCTCTGTTCGTCAGGCGTGATCGGTGCGTTGTTCAGCGGCGTGCACCAGTTGGCGCTGCGTTGGTATACCGTCAGCGAGGCAACCTCTTCTGCAATGGCGGGGACGATCTGCACACCGCTCGATCCGGTGCCGATGACGGCCACGTGCTTGCTGGCGAAGTCGACCGGCGTCGCCGGCCAGAGCCCCGTGTGGTACGACTCGCCCAAGAAGTCCTCACGGCCCGGCACGTCCGGGAAGTACGGCACCGAGAGAACGCCGGTCGCCGCCACGAGGAACCGTGCCCGGAGCTCCGAGCCGGCGTCGGTCGCCACGGTCCACGTCCCGGAGGCCTCGTCGTAGACCGCCGAGGTCACCCTGGTGTCGAACCGCATGAGGCGCCGGAGATCGAACCGATCGACGACATGGTTGAGGTAGCGCTCGGTCTCTGGTTGCTCGGCGAAGTGCTCCTGCCACTCCCACTCGTCGAACAGGACCTGCGAGAACAGGTAGCCGTACGTGTAGCTCTCCGAATCGAACCGCGCCCCGGGGTAGCGATTCCAGTACCAGGTGCCACCCACGCCGCCGCCCGCTTCGACCAACTGCGCGGAGAAGCCCGCCTCACGAGCGCGATAGAGCTGGTAGATCCCTGTGATGCCCGCGCCGATGACCAGCACGTCGGTGTCGGTCCTGCGCTGGTGCGGACTCTCGTCAGGTCGGGGAGGATTCGTCATGGAGCCGCGAATTGCCTGGGATACCGTGTCATCCGCGGCTCGCCTCAGCGGGTGAACCGGCTAGATATTGTACCGACCGGTTAGTATACGTCGGCGCACGGAAGGGGTCATGGGCCACATGGCGATTGTGGATCAGAAGCGGTCGGCGCTCCCGGTGCCGTACGCGATGGAGTTCCCCGACCGGGTCCCGAAGGAGCGCTACTTCGATCCCGACTTCTATCAAATGGAGGTCGAGCTGCTCTGGCCGCGCGTCTGGCAGATGGCGTGCCGGCTCGAGGAGATCCCCGAGGCGCGGGACTTCGTCGAGTACGAGATCCTCGACCAGTCGATCATCGTGCTGCGCGACGACGACCTGGGGGTGCGAGCATTCCAGAATGCCTGCCGGCATCGGGGCGTACGGGTCGTCGAGGGCCGTGGGAAGCTGAAGACCGGCTTCACCTGCCCCTTCCACGGCTGGTGCTACGGCCTCGACGGCCAGAACACCTTCGTCTCCAAGGCGAAGTCCTTCGCCGAGCACAACCTGCAGCCGGGGGACATCGACCTCACGCCGGTGCGATGCGAAGTCTGGGGCGGGTGCGCCTTCATCAACCTCGACGCCGGCGCACCGCCGCTGCGAGAGTGCATCGAGCCGTTCGCCACCATCATGGATGCGTGGAAGGTGGAGTCCATGCGCGCCGAGTGGTGGTGCGCGTTCCGTCTCCCCGTGAACTGGAAGCTCGCCGAAGAGGCATTCCTCGAGCAGTATCACGTGATCGAGACGCATCCCGAGCTCGTCATCCCCGGGAGGTTCCCACCCCGTGACCCCGGGGTGTTCGACCCGCAGGTGTTCGTCGATGCCGAGCTTCACTACCTCCACGTGATGAGCGACGGCATGGACGGGATGGTCCATGCCAACGACGTGCGTGTCGCCGAAGGCCTGCGGGACTTGGAACTGCCCGATGACCCCGCACTGGCCATCCCCGCCTGGCACCGCGCGCTCAACGATGCCGTCGTTGGGTGGCACCGAGCCCAGGGTTCGGACATCCCGGACCTCAACGAGCTCGACGCGCACGGATTGAACGAGTCCATGTTCTACTGCTTCCCGCACTACTTCGTGTTGCCCATGTACAGCAGCGCGTCCTCCTACCGCTTCCGCCCGCTGGGTCCCGAAGAGACGTTGATGGAGATCTGGTCGCTCACGCGGTTCCCCGAAGGGCGTCCACCGGTGCCTCCCACGCCACCCGAGCCGTGGGAGTACGACGATCCTCGGGTGCCGCCGATCCCAACGCAAGACTTCTCGAACCTGCCCCGGCAGCAGAAGGGCCTGCACGCCAAGGGTTTCGAGTACATGCGCCTGTCCGAGGGCGTCGAAGGAGGTGTCGCGAACTTCGAGCGCACCGTCGACGGGTTTCTCGCCGGGCTTCGGTACGACAAGCTGCTCCCCGCCCTCCACGCCATCAATCTGAACCCGCTCGAGCGGCCGGTTGTCGACGTCGGGTTCTGAGGGCGTGTCCATGCCGCAGGTGAGCCCGCCCGCGACCTACGCACAGATCGTCGAGGGCGTGCGCGCCACCATGGCCGAGTACGCCCAGGCCCTGGACGACGGCCGGACCGACGACATCGTCGCCACCTTCTGCCCCGACGGCGTCTGCGAGATCCCGGGGATGGGCAGCCATGCGGGCCACGACGCCCTCCGCGAGGCCTTCGCCGGCTGGAAGCCGAGGCGCCCGCAGCGTCATCTCGTCGTCAATACCCACGTCACCGACTGGAGCGCGGACGAAGCGTGCGCGACCAGCGACGTGATCTTCATCTTGAAGGGGGAGGAGGGTTGGTCGATCCAGCTCGTCGGGCGCTACCGCGATGTCCTTCACCACGCCGGAGGCAGGTGGCGCTTCCACCGTCGCGCTGCAGAGTTCGTCACGTAGCCGGTTGGCCGATCACGCGAAACGTATGACTGAGCCGACGACCGGGCGTCCTCTCTTGGGCAAGGTCGCCATCGTCACCGGTGGCGGGTCGGGCATCGGGCTGGCCGTCAGCACGCGGCTTGCCGCCGACGGCGCAGCCGTTGCCGTTCTCGATCGCGACGCCGCCTCGGCGGAGGAGGCGGCCGCCGCGATCACCTCTGGTGGTGGAGCGGCGATCGGGCTCGAGGCCGATGTCACGGACCGATCCGGTGTCGAGGCCGCCGTCGCCGATGCCTTCGGCCGCCTGGGTGCTCCCACGATCCTGGTCAACAACGCTGGGCTCCATCTCTTTGGCCCGTTCCTGAGGATCGATCCCGATACGTGGGGGCGGGTGCTCGACGTCAACCTCAACGGCACGTACCACTGCTGCCAGGTCGTGCTCCCGCACATGCTCGAGGCCGGCTGGGGCCGCATCGTCAACATCTCCTCGTCCAGCGCCCAGGGCGGCCAGCCCTTCATGGCCGCCTACGTGTCGTCGAAAGCCGGCGTCATCGGGCTCACCCAGGCGCTCGCCCTCGAGTTCGGCCCCAAGGGCATCACCGTCAACACGATCCCTCCGGGGTTCATCGACACGCCGATGCTGCGCAAGCAGGAATCGAAGGGCCTTCTCGGCGGCGGGGTCGACGAGCACGTGGAACGCACCCCGGTCCGGCGGATCGGCCGCCCCGAGGACGTCGCGGCCGCCACCGCGTTTCTCGTGAGCGAGGAGGCGTCGTACGTCACCGGCCAGGTCTTCGGCGTCAACGGCGGGCGCAAGACCTGACGTGGGCCGCGTCGATCCGATCCCGCCCCGGGAGTGGCCGCCCGAGATGCGCGAGGCCCTCGCCCCGCTGACCCCGCCGACTCCCCGGGACCCTTCCCGGCCCAAGGGCCTGAACCTGCTCGGCCTCCAAGCCCACCACCCCGCGCTGACCGCCGCATACAACCAGCTGATCGGGCATCTGCTCTACGCCTCGACGCTCACTCCCCGTCAGCGCGAGCTGCTCGTCCTTCGGGTGGCGACGCTCCGGGACTCCACGTATCTGTGGGCGCAGCACGCCGAGTCGGCGGCTGACGCGGGCATCACCGGTTCCGAGGTGGAGCGGGCCGCAGCGGGCCCCGCCGCCGACGGGTGGTCGCCTCTCGATGCCGGGCTGCTGAGTGCCGCCGATGAGCTCGTGCTGACCGGGCGCATCGCCGACGCGACCTGGGCGACGCTCGCCGCCCACCTCGACACCCAGCACCTCATGGACGTCGTGTTCACCGTCGGCGCCTACGACCTCCTCGCGTTGGCGCTCCGCACCTTCGAGATCGAGCTCGACGACGACCTGCGCAACTGAGCTCCTTCTCGCACAGGGGCAATGTTCGTAATATTGACGTCGAAGTCGATAATCGATACCCTGACCGGACAGGGAGAGGGCGTGGTCCCGGGTCGCGGCCCGCCTTCCCGTCGTACTCCACTGCTGTAGCGGCTCGACGAGATGCGGAGGTGTGGCCATGCCAAAGACCATTGTCGACTTTCCAGTTTTCGACGCGGACAATCACATGTACGAGACAACGGACGCCTTCACGAAGTTCCTTCCGAAGGAATACGACGGCCTGATCAAGTACGTGCAGGTCAACGGGCGCACGAAGATCGCCGTGCGCAACGTGATCTCCGAGTACATCCCGAACCCGACGTTCGAGGTGGTCGGGCGGCCCGGGGCGTCCGAGGAGTTCTTCAAGCACGGCAACCCGGAGGGGATTTCGCGCCGCGAGATGATCGGCAAGCCGATCCGGTCCCCTGACGCGTTCTTCTCACCCGGGCCCCGCCTCGCGCTCATGGACGAGCTCGGCCTCGACCGCGCGCTCATGTGGCCGACGCTGGCGAGCTTGCTCGAGGAGCGGCTCCAGACGGACCCGAAGGCCACCCACGCCGTCGTCCACGCGCTGAACCAGTGGATGCACGAACACTGGACTTTCAACTACGAGGGCCGGATCTTCGCGTCGCCCGTCATCACGCTGCCGATCGTGGACGAGGCGATCAAGGAGCTGGAGTGGGTGGTCGAGCGGGGCGCCAAGCTCATCCTCATCCGTCCGGCTCCGGTTCCCGGGTACCGGGGGTTCCGATCGTTCGCCCTCCCTGAATTCGACCCCTTCTGGCAGAGGGTCACCGAGCTCGACGTCACCGTCGGCATGCACTCCTCCGATGATGGGCTGACCCGTTACTACAACCTCTGGGAGGGCCAACCCGACGGGGAGCACCTTCCCTTCGCCGGGTTCTCCGCCTTCCTCGACATCATGCACACGCAGGGTCGAGGGATCTTCGACACGGTGGCCTCGTTGCTCGGCCACGGGCTGCTGTCCCGCTTCCCGTCGCTGCGGATCCTGCCGGTGGAGAACGGCTCCGCGTGGGTGCGGCCGCTCGTCGGTGCCCTCGAAGAGTCGTACGCGAAGAACCCGTCGCAGTGGCCCGAGGAGCCCCTGATGGTGTTCAAGCGCAACGTCTGGATCCATCCCTTCCACGAGGAGGACCCGCGAGGCCTCATTGAGCTCGTCGGCGCCGACCGCATCGTCTTCGGGTCCGACTACCCGCACATCGAAGGGATGTCCGACCCGCTCTCCTATGTCGACGAGCTCGAGGGCTTGCCGCACGAGGACATCGCCCGGGTGATGGGCGGCAACCTCGCCGAGGTCATGAAGTTGCCGTTTGCGGCCTGAAATGGGCGGATGGGGGAGTGAATCCGGGTCATCGCCGCCCCGAAGTTCCGCCGCTCTCTATGCTGCGTCCGGCCACATGAATCCGACGGCGAGCGAGGTCCGCACTTGACGCACTTGATCCTGGGCAACCTGAGCCCATCCTCCGTGAACTTCGCGCTCTTGGTGGCGCGGATCGTCCTGGCGGGCGTCTTCCTCGCCCATGGGATCAACCACATCATCGGCGGGGGGAAGATCGCGGGCACGGCCCGCTGGTTCGAGTCGCTGGGCATGCGTCCCGGGATCCTCCACGCCTGGATGGCCAGCCTCACCGAGGTCGGTGCCGGTGTCCTGCTGGTCCTCGGCCTCCTGACGCCGGTCGCCGGAGCGGGCGTCGTGGGCGTCATGTTGGTGGCCTGGATCACCAACCACCTGAAGAACGGGTTCTTCATCTTCCGGCCGGGCGAGGGCTGGGAGTACGTCATGACCCTGACCATGGTGGGTGTGGTCGTCGGGACGCTCGGGCCCGGCCAATGGAGCATCGACGGCCACGTCACGGCCCTCTCGGACTTGTGGGGCTGGCCCGGCCTTGGCATCTCCCTCGGCGGTGGCGCGCTCGGCGCCGCACTGCTGCTGGCCGCCTATTGGCGCCCCGAGAAGAAGACGGCTTCAGCGACGGGCTGACTCCTCCGCCGACGGCGCCGGCGGAGGCGCGGGAGGGAGGGCTACCCCAACCGCCCCAGGAGGAAGCCGGCGACGTCCGTGGCCGGCGGGAACGAGCCGGTGATCCCCGAACTGACGTAGCCGACGTCGGTGATCATGGTGATGCCGGTGATGGCCACCGCCGCGTCGCTGCACAGGAAGACGAGCGGGTAGGCCTGCTCGAGCGGCGTCGAGGCCTCGATGCCGACCTCCCCGCGGTAGTCGGCGCCGAAACCCAGCCACATCTCCTTGTTCGCCTGGGCGAGCGGGGTGTCGGTCGGCCCCGGGCAGATCGCGTTGATCCGGATCCCCTGCTTGAGTAGGGGGAACGCTTCCCGGGCGACGTAAGCGCAGACGGCCTGCTTGGAATGGAAGTAGTCGGCGAAGCCGTGCTCGACCGCCCAGGCGGCCGCCGCGTCGAAGTCGGCCGTGTCCATGTATTCCTTCAACGTCTCGAGGTTGGACTCCCAACCGAGGCCGGCGGCGGAGGAGATGAAGCCGATGGCCGAACCACGGGACAGCATGCCGCCCGCGAGCATCCGGTTGATGAGGTGCCGGTGCCCGACGAAGTTGATCCTCTCGATTCCCGGTGTGCCGTCGGCCACACCGGCGCACGAGAACAGCGCGTGCACCGGGCCGCCACACTCGTCCACGGCGGCCTCGATCGAGGCCTTGTCGGCCAGGTTGACATGGATGGCCTTGGCCCCGGGAAGCGTCACCTCGGCGAAGTCCATGACGACCACCTCGGCGCCGGCGTCCTGCACCAGCTCCGCCGTGGCCGCGCCCATGCCGGTCGCGCCGCCGACGACCAGGACCCGCTTCCCGTCGTAGCCAAATGCGTCGAATACACCCATGTGCGTCCTCCTGATGTACGAGTCGGTGCTAGCCGACGACGGAGCGGACCTTGAGGTCCACGATGGTATCCCAGTCGATGCCGAGCTCCTCGAGGACGGCATCGCCGTGTTCGTTGAACTCCGGCGCCCGCCCGGCCGGCGCCGGCTCGCCGCCGAACTGCACGGGTGCCGCCACGAGATTGAACGGGGTCCCCCCCGCCGTGTGGCACTCCTGCACGTATCCGTTGGCCAGCGTCTGGGGGTCTTCGGCTGCCTCGAGGGTGTCCTGGACGACGCACCACTGTCCCGTGAAGTCCGCCAGCTTCTCGCGCCACTCGGCCACCGTGTACTCCGCGAACGCGGTGCGCAGGATCTCCTGGACGTCGGCCGTGTTCTCGAGGAGCGAGGCGTGATCGGCGAAGCGCGCGTCCCGCGCCAGTTCGGGTCGCCCGAGGATCTCGCAGAGGGGCGGCCAGTACTTGCCAGCCTGCAAGCAGCAGAAGGACAGGTAGCGCTCGTCCTTCGTCAGGTAGGTGTTCACCAAGGGGTTCTGCCGCATCATGTTCGCCGGAGGGCCTTGCCAGGGGACGTTGCTGATGAGCGACAGTGCGAACGCCTGGCCCATGGCCCACATCCCCGTCGCGAGCAGCGAGACGTCGACCGTCGTCGCCTCACCTGTCCGCTCACGGTGGTAGAGGGCGCCCATGATCCCGCCGGCGATGGTCATGGCGCCGATGGAGTCGCCGAAACCGGGCGCGGGAGGAAGGGGGAGGCGCTCCATGTCGGCTGGCTTGCCGCCGAGCGCCACCCCGGCCCGTTGCCAGAACGCCAGTGAGTCGTAGGAGCCCTTGTCGGCGTCCGGGCCGCGCTCGCCGTGTCCGGTCCCCGCGACGTAGATGATCTGCGGGTTGTGGGCGCGGATGTCCTCGAGTTCGATCTTGAGCTTCTTGCGCACGCGCGGCAGTTTGTTGGTGAGGAAGACGTCCGCCGTCCCGGCCAGCCTGTAGAGAATGTCGAGACCGTCGGGGGTGGTGAGGTCGAGGGCAAGGCTGCGCTTGCCCCGGTTCGAATGCTCCAACAGCGCGTGGACGTCACCGGTGATGGTGACGACGCCGGTCGATGCCAGGCCGCGCATGGCGTCGCCGCGCTCGGCCGGCTCGATCTTGATGACCTCCGCACCCCAGTCGGACAGCAGCGCCGACGCCGCCGGCACGAAGGTGTGCTCCGCCACCTCGAGGACGCGGACGCCCTCCATCACTCTCGTCACCGGCAGCCTCCGTGCGTCCTGGCCGTGGCCCCGGCGGGCGGCCGGCACGGCCTCGAATCTGACTCTGACATCGACGTCGATACTAACCACGCCCCAAGCACCAGGTCCCGCCGGTTCCGGGGCGTCGTCACGCTGCCACGCCCGTCGTCGCGGGGGCCACCCGCACCAGGACCTTGCCGACGGCGTGGCCCTCGGCGACGTGGTGGAGCGCCGCCGCGGCCTGCGAGAGGTCGAAGGTGGCCCCGATGAGCGGGATGGCGCGGCCCTGGGTCAACAGATGGAGCAGCTCCCCGTCGTTGCGCGCCAGTTCCTCGGGCGCGTGCAAGGCGAAGTCGCGGAACTGGAACCCCAGGACGTGGACACCCTTCAGCAGCACCAGATTGAGCGGGATACGAGGGATCGTCCCGGACGCGTAGCCCACGGTCACGAAGCGCCCGCCCCAGCGCAGCGAGCGAAGTGCGGGCTCGGCCAGCTCACCCCCGACCGGGTCGATGACCACATCGGCGCCGTGCGGGAGGGCGTCGCGCAGGGCCTGGCGCAGGTCGCCGGCGTGGTGGTCGATGAGGCGCCGCGCACCGCAGGTGCGCGCCGCGTCCAGCTTCTCGGGCGTGGAGGCGACCGCGGTCACCGTGGCCCCCAGCACCGCGCCGAGCTGCACGGCCGCCGTGCCCACCCCGCCTCCAGCTCCCAGGACGACCAACTCCTCGCCCGGACAAAGTGCCGCAACTGACCGCAGCACGTGGTACGCGGTCCGGTAGGCCACGCCGAAGGCCGCCGCCGTCGTGTCGTCCACCCCGGCCGGGATCCGCGTCAGCGAGCTGGCCGGGACGACCACCTCTTCGGCGAACGCGCCGACGAGGGTCGAGCCGAAGACCCTGTCCCCGACGGCGACGACCTCACCGCCGCCGACCTCGGTGACCACGCCGGCGAATTCGCTGCCCGGGATGAACGGTGTCGGCACCGACATCTGGTAGGTGTCCGCGACGAGAAGCACGTCGGGGAAATTCACCGCTGCGAGGTGCACCCGGACCCTGACCCGCCCCGCCTCGAGCTCGGGCGCCGGGACCTCGGCAAGCTCGACCACGCCGGGGTCTCCGTGGGTGCGGGCCAGCGCGGCTCGCACGTCGCGTCAGGTCCGCGCCGGCCGGCGACCGGCAGGGTTCACGCGGCGCCCGGCGTGGCCAGAACCGAGTAGTCGGTCGTCGCGGCCAGCTCGCCCGCCGACTGCATGAGGTCGAGCACCACGGGGCCGAACGCCTGGAGCTTCTCGTCGTCGCCGGCGCGCTGGTAGCCCTGCTCCAGGACGACGGCGAGCTTCCACTTGGCCAGCACGCAGTAGTAGTCGATGTCGTCGACCTGCCGGCCCGATGTCTTGGCGTAGTGCGCAAGGATCTCGCCCCGCGTCGGCATGCCCGCCATGTCGACGTAGCCGCCGGTCCTGTCCTCGTCCTTGGCGGTGTCGTCGGGCCAGGAGTGCACGACCCAGCCGAGGTCCAGCTTCGGGTCGCCGACGGTGCCCATCTCCCAGTCAACGATGGCGGCCAGGCGAGCCGGCGCACCGTGCTTGAACATGACGTTGGCGAACTGGTAGTCGCCGTGCATGAGGCCCGGGGACGTAGTCGATGGGCCGGTGTGCCCTCAGCCACGCGGCCGCCTCGTCGAACCCCGGTAACGTCGCGGCCCTTGATCCGCTCGAGGAACGCGGTCCAGCGGTCGACCTGGCGTTCGTGGAAGCCCTCAGGTCGGCCCAGGTCCTGCAGTCCCTTGGCCCGCCAGTCCACCTGCGAGAGCAGAGCGATGCCCTCGACGAGCTGGAAGCCGAGGCCGCGGCGCTCTTGCAGGTCTGTGTCGAACGGTGCCGGCCAGGCGCGCCTGGTGGACATTGGCGACCACCCGTCGACGAAGCCCATCAGGTAGAAGGTGCGGCCGAGTACCGACTGGTCGGTGCACACGGCGATGGCCTCCGTGTGCGGCACGTCGGTGCCGTCGAGGGCTTCGATGATCCGCCACTCGCGGAGGATGCCATCGTCACGCGGCGCCGGCGCGCTCGGTGGGGGGATGCGCATGGCGCAGTGCAGGTCGCCGCGGCGAAGCTCGTAGATCTCGTTCTGGCTGCCGCCCGAGATGTAGCTGTGCTCGAGCGGCGCGCCGACCCCGAGCCCCCGGGCATCTAGCCAGGTGGTCAGCTTCTCGACGTCGGCAATCGTGGGTGTTGCCGTTGACTCGGCGGTGTCGCTCACAGGTTCCCCACTTCCAGCTCCAGGTATTCGGCGAACTTGGCCTTGGCGGCCTCCTGTCTCTTCGGCAGCCATTGGGTGGGCCAGACGTCGTCGCTCGGGGAGTAGTCGCGGAGCACCTGGCGGGCGACCGTCACCTTGTGGACCTCCGTCGGCCCGTCGGCGAGGCCCATCACGCCGGCGCCGTGGATCATCCCGAAGAACGGCATCTCGTTGGTCGTGCCCAGTGCGCCGTGCACCTGCATGGCCCGCCAGGCGATGTCGTGCAGCACCGTGGGCATGACGACCTTGGCCGTCGCAATGTCCTTGCGGACCCGCTTGTAGTCGTTGTACTTGTCGATCTCCCACGCCGTGTAGAGGACGAAGAGCCGGAACTGGATCAGCTGGGCGTAGGAGTCGGCGATGTAGCCCTGCACGAACTGCTTGTCGGCGAGCAGGCTGCCCGCGGTCTCCCGGCTGAGGGCACGCTCGCACATCATGTCGATCGCCTTCTGCGCCATGCCGATGGTCCGCATGGCGTGGTGGATACGCCCCCCGCCGAGGCGGGTCTGGGCGATCACGAACGCCTGACCCTCGCCTCCGAGCAGTGCCTCGGCGGGGACCCGGACGTCCTCGTAGTGGATGAGGGCGTGGGACCCCTCGTTCAGGTGCTCCCCGTACAGGCCCACGTTGCGCTCAATGTGCACGCCGGGCGTGTCGGTCGGCACCAGGAACATCGACATCCCCTTGTAGGGGCTCACGTCAGGGTTCGTGACCGCCATGACGATGAGGAACGAGGCCGTCTTGGCGTTGGACGAGAAGTACTTCCATCCGTTGATCACCCACTCGTCTCCGTCCTTGTCGGCGCGCGTCTTGAAGAGCGTCGGGTCGGCGCCGGCGTGCGGCTCGGTCATGGAGTAGCTCGAGAAGCACTCGCCGTTGAGCAGCGGCTGCAGGTAACGCTCCTTCTGCCCGGGGGTTCCGTAGTGGGCGATGATCTCGGCGTTGCCCGTGTCGGGGGCCTGGCAGCCGAACACGACCGACGCCCATTGCGAGCGCCCGAGGATCTCGTTCAACAGTGCCAATTTGAGCTGGCCGAATCCCTGGCCGCCCAGCTCGGGCCCGAGGTGGGTGGCCCAGAGGCCTTGGCGCCGCACCTCTTCCTTCAGCGGGTCGATGGCCTCGCGCCGCTTCCCCTCGAGGGGCACGAATTGCTGGTGCGGGAACACGAGGTCGAGCGGCTCGACCTCCTCCCGGACGAACTCGTCCACCCAGTCCAGCTTCTTCTGGTAGTCCGGATCGGTCTCGAAGTCCCACGCCATGTGCGCCCTCCCTCGGTCGGTGATCAGAATATGATTCTGGCTATCAAGAATGCAATACCAGAACCCGAGACCGGCGTCGCCGGACGGATCGTCCGCCGCACGTTGGCCAAAAGGGAGACCGAGTACGCGGGCGAGGTTCGCCGGCTGCTCGACGCCGCCCTCGAGGTCATGGGGCGGTGCGGCACGTCGTCGCGCCCACGGGTGGCCGACATCGTGGCCGCGGCCGGCCTGTCCAACGAGGCCTTCTACCGGCACTTCCGGTCCAAGGACGCCCTGGTCACCGCGATCCTCGAAGACGGTGGCGAGCGCCTGCGCAGCTACCTCGCTCACCAACTGGCGAAGGAGCCGACCCCCGAGGCGCAGGTCCGGCGCTGGGTCGAGGGCGTGCTGGCGCAGGCGAGCGGCGACATCGCCGTCACCACGTTGGCCGTGCTGTGGAACGGGGGGAGCGTGGGCGGTGGGTTGGCGGCGGGCCGGCACTTCGCCAGCGCCCCCCTGGCCTCCCTCCTGCACGACCCGTTCTCGGCGCTGGGCAGCGATGCACCCGAGCTCGACGCCGCGCTCGCTTCGCACGCCACGCTCGGGAGGCTCTCCGACTACCTCTGGCAGGGCGTGCCCCCGACTCCTTCTGAGGTCGACCGCGTCGTCGACTTCTGCCTCGCGGCTGTCCGGCGGCAGGACTGACGAAGCTGCGGCGCGACCGCCCCGGGCGATCCGGACCGATACCGGCGGACGGCGCTGCCCCGTTGACCCGACGCCCGCGCGGCTGCTAGCACGACGTCGACGTCAGCGTTGGAAAAGGTCACGCCGCAGATCGGCGAACCGAGAAGCCCACGTGGCGGGAAGGAGCGGCGCATGGACGTGGGCATCGTGACAGGGGCGGCCCGAGGGATGGGACGGGCCTGTGCCGAACGAGTTGCTCACATGGTCGACGTCCTGTTGCTGGTCGACCGCGACGAACTGATCCTGGCCGAGACGGCACAGACCCTCGCATCGGGCAGCGCCCCGGCAAAGGTCGAGTCGTTCGGGCTCGACGTCAAGGACCGCGACGGCATCGCCCGACTGGCGACGCGGGCATCGGAGCTGGGCCGGCTGCGGGCCGTCGCCCACGTCGCCGGCGTGTCCCCGACCATGGCCGACTGGCGGGAGATCCTCGCGGTCGACCTCGTCGGGACGGCGCTGCTCGTCGACGCCTGCTTCCGCCTGGCGTCCGCGGGGACGGCCGTCGTGTGCTTTGCGTCGATTGCGCCGCTGCTCGCACTCGGTGAGGCCGACCATGAACCAGACGCGGTGCTCGACGACCCGCTCCACGATGCGTTCCTCGATCGCATCCGGGAAGCCGTCGGACCCGACATCGAGGACCCGGGGATGGCCTACACCTGGGCGAAACGAGGAGTGCACCGAATGGTTCGGCGCGAGTCCGCGCGCTACGGGCGCGCGGGCGCCCGTATCTGCTCGGTCACGCCAGGCATGATCGACACCCTGATGGGCCGGCAGGAGGCCGAGGCCCGCCCGGACACCGACGACATGCTCGTGCAGCTCTCACCGTTCGGCCGCAAGGGCAATCCCGAGGAGGTGGCGGCCGGGGCAGCGTTCCTCCTGTCCGACGAGGCCAGTTTCGTCACGGGGATCGATCTTGCGGTCGATGGGGGCGTCATTGCGGCCTTCCGCAGCGGTGGGACCTCGCTGACATGACTGGCGACGGGGACGTGAGGGGACTGCTCGATCCCGAGCTGCGCACGGTGCTGGACTCGTTCGAGCTCCCACCCCTCGACCGCGACGGGATCGCGGCCATGAGGGACGTATCCTTCGAATCACCGGACCTCTCCGACAAGGTGACGCGCGTCGATCACCTGGTGCCGGGCGACCCACCGGTCCGAGTGCGGGTGCACCGGCCCGCCGGTGCCGAGGGAAACCTTCCGGCGATCGTCACCATTCACGGAGGTGGCTACGTCATCGGCTCCTACGACATGGACGACCCGCTGCTCGACCGCTGGTGCCCGGAGCTCGGGATCGTCGGCATCTCGGTTGACTACCGGCTCGCTCCCGAAACCCCCTATCCGGGGCCGCTCGATGACTGCTACGCCGCATTGCGCTGGGCGTACGACAATGCCGAGGAGCTCGGCGTCGATCGGGAGCGCATCGGGGTCTACGGGCTGAGCGCCGGCGGCGGCCTGGCCGCAGCACTCGTGCTCCTCGCCCGCGACCGGGCCGAGGTCCCGCTCGCGTTCCAGCTGCTCGACTGCCCGATGCTCGACGATCGCCAGACGACGCCGTCGATCCGGGCCGGCGGCCTGTACGTCTGGAGCTCGGCGTCCAACGAGTTCGGCTGGCGCGCCTACCTCGGCGGGCTGTACGGGACCGACGACGTCCCGCCTTACGCTGCCGCGGCCCGGGCCACCGAGCTCGCCGGCCTACCGCCGACCTGCGTGATCGTCGGTTCCATCGACGGCTTCCGCGACGAGGACATCGACTACGCGCAGCGGCTCAACCAAGCCGGCGTGCCCTGCGAGCTCCATGTCATCGCGGGCCTTGCCCCACGCGTATCTGCTCGTGCCCGGAGCGGTGGCCGTGCAGCAGGCCATGCGCGACATGGACGGCTGGCTGTCCCGCCAGCTCGCTCGGCTCCGCGACTCCTGACGCGCCGTCGCCCGCCCGTCGCTCCGACAGCTCAGAGCGCGCCGGCTCCGCCGGACCGGGCGCGGATCATGGCGTCTTGGACGAATGACGCCGCAAGCTGTCCGTCGGTCCGGAAGATGTCACCCCGCCCGTAGCTGCGACCGTGACCGGCGTAGGGGCTCCAGTGTGAGAGCAGGTGCCACTGGGAGGCGGGACACGGCTCATGAAATGTCATGGTGTGGCTCAGCACCCCGGTCGAGAGCGTCTGGTGGGCCTGCGCCTGGCCCACGCCCGCGTGGGGCCGCATGGCCGTCCCGATCAGGAAGCCGTCCGTCGAGTAGGAGACGAGTGACTGGTCGATGGCGTCGTCGTCGGGTGCCCCCACGAAGCGGACCCAGACGTCGAGCTCGGGCGGTCCCACCTGCTCGGGATCGTTGAGATCGACCCCACCCACCACACAGAGCTCCCAATCTCCGGCACGACGGATCTCCCCGGCATCTTCTTCCGGGCTCGACGGCAGGCTGGGCCTGTCTGCGTGCCGGATCACGTCGTCTTCCGCCGCGCTGAGCAGGACGAGCGAGCGGGTGCACAACCGGTCGCCCTGGCTGATGGTGACCGTGCTGCTGGCAACGGACCGGCCGCTGTGCATGCGCTCGACCGCAATGTCGAGTGGGGCCTCCGGTGACGCGCCCCGAGCAAAGACGGTGTGGATGGTCTTGACCGTTTTGCCGTCCTGGTCGGCCAACCCCGCCATCACGGATTGAGCCAGGAGCTGCCCACCGAAGACGACGCCGTGGTCGGACCGGAGATTGGTGGCGCGATAGCGATCGGCGCCGGCCGGCTCGAGGGACAGGGCCTGGAGGAGCGCGTCAATGGTGAACATCGGCCCTACTTTGGAGGACAGCGCACGGCGCCGTCGAGCTTCATGGTCTTCCTTCCTTCGCCGGGGCCGGTCGGCCCGACGCATCCCGGATCATGGGCGAGACAGCTCTGCAACCCCGGAAGCAGGGGTATCCTACCGGGATTTTTGACGACGACGTCAAAGTCAGATACCCTCCCGACCTGGGGTATCCCGGCGAATGTGCCTGCGTTCCGTGCTGCGACCGACGCGCCAGGCCGTCGCCATGTGCATGGTTGGAGACGAGAGGAAGAGTGTCGTGGCCGAGGCAGTGAAGGTCAACCCGGAATCGAGGATGCTCGTCGACGGAAAGTTGGTCGATGCCGACACGGGACGAACCTTCGACAACATCAACCCGGCAACCGAAGAGGTGATCGGACAGGTGGCCGATGCGTCGACGGCCGAGATGCACCGGGCCATCGATGCCGCCAGACTCGCTTTCGACGAGACTGACTGGTCGACGAACCATGCCTTCCGCAAGCGTTGTCTCGAACAGCTGCACGAGGCACTCCAGGCCGAACAGGAGGAGCTGCGCGAGCAGTTGATCCTCGAGGTCGGCTGCCCCCGCATGACGACGAACGGTCCCCAGCTCGACGCCCCGCTCTCCGAGGCGCTGGCCTGGCCGGCCAAGCTCATCGAGGAGTACGAGTGGGAGACCGTGCTGCCGGACGCCACCAACATCCAGGGTTCGGTCGACTCGCGGCGGATCTGGCGCGAGCCCGTGGGCGTCGTGGGCGCCATCGTGCCGTGGAACTTCCCCTTCGAGGTGACCTCGCACAAGCTGGGGCAGGCCCTGGCCACTGGCAACACCGTGGTGCTGAAGCCGGCGCCGGACACGCCGTGGAACGCCACCTTCCTGGGCCGCCTGATCGCCGAGAAGACCGATATCCCGGCGGGCGTCGTCAACGTCGTGACCTCATCTGATCACCTCATCGGCGAGGAGCTCACGCTCTCGCCCAAGGTCGACATGATCTCGTTCACCGGCTCGACCGCCGTGGGGCAGCGCATCATGGAGAAGGGCGCCGCCACCATGAAGCGCAGCTTCCTCGAGCTGGGCGGCAAGTCGGCGACGATCGTTCTGGAGGATGCCGACCTCGGCTTCGCCACGCTGATGGGCATGGGCGCCTGCTTCCACGCCGGGCAGGGTTGCGCCATCCAGACCCGGATGCTCCTGCCCCGTTCCCGTTATGACGAAGGCGTCGAGATGCTCACGGGTCTCTTCGCCGCCGTGCCCTATGGCGACCCTCAGCGGCCCGACGTGATCATGGGCCCGGTGATCTCTGCCAAGCAGCGTGAGCGTGTCCTCGGCCTGATTGAGAAGGGAAAGGCCGAGGGCGCCACGCTGGCCGTGGGAGGCGGCCGCCCCTCAGGCGACGAGTTCGCCAGAGGCTGGTGGGTAGAGCCGACGCTCTTCACCGACGTCGACAACTCAATGACCATCGCCCAGCAGGAGATCTTCGGCCCGGTGCTGGTCGTCATCCCCTTCGAGGACGAGGACGACGCGGTTCGCATCGCCAACGACTCCAAGTACGGGCTGTCGGGCGGCGTCTTCTCGGCGTCGGTCGACCACTCGCTCGCCGTGGCCCGGCGCGTCCGCACAGGCGGACTCAGCATCAACGGCGGCGCCCCCTACGGGCCGGACCTGCCTTTCGGGGGCTACAAGCACAGTGGCATCGGGCGTCAGAACGGTGTGGCCGGGTTCGAGCAGTATCTCGAAGTCAAGTCGTTGGCCTGGCCGGCGGCCTAGGTGCCACAGGGGTACAGCTCATGACTGCGGCCACGGACCCGGAGATCTACTACGACCCGTACGACTTCGACATCGATGCCGACCCGTACCCGCTGTGGAGACGGATGCGCGACGAGGCGCCGCTCTACTGGAACGAGAAGTACGAGTTCTTCGCGCTGAGCCGTTGGGCCGACGTCGAGGCGGTGATGCTCGACTGGGACACCTACCGCTCCGGCCGCGGCTCCATCCTCGAGATGATCCGGGCCAACGTCGAGATCCCGTCGGGCGTGATCCTCATGGAGGATCCGCCGGTGCACAGCGGCCACCGCTCGCTGCTCTCGCGGGTCTTCACGCCCAAGAAGATGCTGGCACTCGAGCCCAGCGTGCGTGCCTTCTGCGCCGAGGTCCTTGACCCGCTCGTCGGCGGCGGCGGCTTCGACTTCATTGAGGACCTGGGAAAGTTCATGCCCATGCGGGTCATCGGCATGCTGCTCGGCATCCCCGAGCAGGACCAGGTCGCGATTCGCGAGCAACTCGACGAGAGCTTGCGCCTCGAGGAGGGCACCGAGCCGGAATCGGACTACGACGCCGTCGAGTCGGCGCAGGTGTTCTCCGACTACATCACGTGGCGCGCCGAACACCCTTCGGACGACCTCATGACCGAGCTGATCAACGCCGAGTTCGAAGACGAGACGGGGACGACGCGCACCCTGGCGCACGACGAGATCCTCACCTACGTCGGACTGTTGGCGGGGGCGGGGAACGAGACGACGGCTCGGCTCATCGGCTTCACCGGGGAGGTCCTGGGCCGCCACCCCGACCAGCGTCGCGAGCTGGCGGCGGACTCCTCGCTCATCCCAAACGCCATTGAGGAGCTCCTGCGATACGAGGCGCCTTCGCCCGTGCAGGCCCGTTACGTCCAGCATGACGTCGAGCTCCACGGCCAGAAGGTGCCCGAGGGCAGCATCATGGTCATCCTCAATGGCTCGGCCAACCGCGACGAGCGCCACTACCCGGACGGGGACAGCTTCGACATCCACCGTGACGTCGGCCGGCACCTCTCCTTCGGCTACGGCATCCACCTCTGCCTGGGCGCCGCACTGGCGCGGCTGGAGGGCCGGATCGCGCTCGGCGAGGTGCTGCGTCGCTTCCCCGATTGGGAGGTCGACTACGACAGGGCCCAGCGCGCCCACGCCTCGACGGTGCGGGGTTGGGAGACTCTCCCGGTGCGAACCACGACGTCGTGAGTCGGCCCGCGCGGTCCCAGGATCAGCAGGAGAGGAGCACGCTATGAACCTCGACGACATGATTTTGGTCAGCATCGACGACCACATGATCGAGCCCCCGGACATGTTCGAGAACCACGTGCCCAAGAAGTGGCTCAGCGACGCGCCGAGGGTTGTCCACGATGGAGGTGTCGACCAGTGGGTCTTCCAGGGCGAGAGGACCAGTACGTCGTTCGGCATGGCCGCCACGGTGGGCTGGCCGTCCGAGGAGTGGGGCTTCAATCCGGGCACCTACACCGAGCTCCGGCCCGGATGCTTCGACGTGCACGAGCGCGTGCGGGACATGAACGCCAACGGCGTGCTCGGCTCCATGTGCTTCCCGACGATGGCCGGGTGGAACGCGCGGACCTTCGCCGAGTCACGCGACAAGGAGGTCGCCCTCGTCATGCTCCAGGCGTACAACGACTGGGCCATCGACGAGTGGTGCGGCGCCTATCCGGGCCGATTCATCCCGCTCGGGATCGTCCCCATGTGGGACGTCGACGCGGCCGTGGCCGAGGTGCGCCGCATCGCCAAGAAGGGCTGCCGGTCGATCAGCTTCCTCGAGACGCCGCACGTGCAGGGGTTCCCGAGCTTCCTCTCGGGCTACTGGGACCCGATGTTCGCCGCGCTGAGCGAGGAGAACATGGTGCTCTCCCTCCACATCGGTGCCGGGTTCCAGGTCATCAAGCGGCCTGAGGAGGCGCCGGTCGACCACCTTATGGTCCTGGCCTGTCAGATCAGCGCCATCACCGCGCAGGATCTCCTGTTCGGCCCCACGCTGCGACGGTTCCCGGACCTCAAGGTCGCCCTGTCCGAGGGCGGGATCGGCTGGATCCCCTTCTACTTCGACCGCATCGACCGCCACTTCCACAACCAGGAATGGCTGCACGGTGACTTCGGCGGCAAGCTTCCCTCGGAGGTCTTCCGCGACCACATCCTGGCCTGTTACATCACCGACCCCTCCGGCCTCCTGCTGCGGGACCGCATCGGCCTCGACAACATCGCCTGGGAGTGCGACTACCCGCACACCGACACCACCTGGCCCGAGTCGCCCGAGTTCTCCTGGAAGGAGTTCCAGGACGCCGGGGTCAGCGACGCGGAGATCCACAAGATCACGTGGGGGAATGCCTGCCGGTTCTACGGCTGGGACCCGTTCGCCCACACGCGCGAGGGGCAGGCGACCGTCGGCAGCCTGCGGGCCACCGCACGGGACGTCGACGTCACGCGCATGTCGCGTGAGAAGTGGCGCGAGCGGAACGAGGCCGCCGGCATCGGTGTCGTCGCCTCCGTCTGACCCGAAATTGCGCCGCCAGGATGATGCACGACACACTCGCCGCCATGCGATCCACGCACGCGGAGGCCGGCCGTCAGGTGGGGACCCCATGCTGCTCGGTCTGAGCGACGATCAGGAGTTCTTCCGCGAAACCACCGCCCGCTTCCTGGTGGAGCAGGTGCCGCCCGACGCGCTCCGCGCCCTGCGCGGTGACCCGGCCGGATTCGACCGGGCCTACTGGCGGCGCGGCGCCGAGCTCGGGTGGACGTCGTTGCTGGTGAGCGAGGCGCACGGCGGCGGGACGATCAGCGGTGCCGGGCTGGTCGACCTCAGTCTCGTCGCGTACGAGTTCGGCCGCCACGCCGCGCCCGGACCGCTCCTCGCCGTCAATGTGGTCGCGGCAACCCTCAGCGCGCACGGTGCCGCCCCCGACGTGCTGGCCGGCCTGCTGTCCGGGGAGGGAATCGCGTCGTGGTGCGCCCCGGTCGTGGGACCCGACGGGTGGCGGCCGACGGTGCAGGCCCGCAGCGAGGGGCCCGGCATCGTCCTGCGCGGCGAGGCCCGCGTGGTGGAATCGAGCCAACAGGCGGGCCACTTCCTCGTCACGTGTGGCCACGATGCCGGAGTCACCCAGGTGCTCGTCCCGGCGGCGACGCCCGGCGTCAGCCGCGCCGCCATGCAGACCGCCGACGTGACCCGCCGCTTCGGCATCGTCACGTTCGACGACGCCGCCCTCCCCGCCTCGGCCACTGTCGTCGGGCCCCTGGGTGGGGCGGCGGCCGACGTGGACGGCCAGCTCCAGAACTCGTTGGTGATGCTCAACGCGGAGTCGGTCGGGGCGATGCAGACCGGATTCGACATGACGGTCGAATGGGCCTTCGACCGGTACTCCTTCGGGCGGCCCCTGGCGTCGTACCAGGCGCTCAAGCACCGGTTCGCCGACATGTTGATGTGGCTCGAGGCGAGTCACGCGATCGGCGACGCCGCCTGTGTCGCCGTCGAGGAGGGCGCGGCGCATGCGGCAGAGCTGCTGAGCGCCGCCAAGGCGTACATCGGCCAGTACGGCACCGAGCTCTTGCAGGACTGCGTGCAGATGCACGGGGGCATCGGCGTCACCTTCGAGCACGACCTCCACCTGTACCTGCGGCGATTCGCGGTTGACCGCGCCTTGGCCGGGACGCCGGCCGAGCATCGCCAGCGCCTCGCGGCGATGCTGGGCGATCGCGATGGGGAGGCGGCGTGAGCGCGTTGCGGACCGAGCGGGTGGAGGGCACCGACGAGGTGGAGGACCTCGAAAGCTTCCGGCACCGGGCGCGGGACTTCATCCGGGCCAACCTTCGGCAGGTCGCGCCGGACCACGTGATCTGGCACGGGACGGGGGACGAGGAGTCCGAGCTGGCCGGCATCGCACGCGAGCGGGAGATACAGCGCATGCTCTTCGACGCCGGCCTGGCGGGAATCTGCTTCCCGCGTGCCTACGGCGGCCAGGGCCTGACGCCGGCGCACCAGAGGGTGCTGAACGAGGAGCTCGCGGGTCACGAGTATCCGGCCCGGCTGCAGGTGCCGACTCTGTCGCCGTGCGCGACCGTCCTCCTCGACTTCGGCACCGAGGAGCAGAAGGTCCGGCACCTCCCCGCCATCCTGCGGGGCGAGGAGCTCTGGATGCAGTTCCTGTCCGAGCCGAGCGGTGGTTCGGATGTCGCCGGCGCCCTGACCACGGCCGTGCGCGACGGGGACCAGTGGGTGTTGAACGGGTCGAAGGTGTGGACCTCTGGTGCCTGGTGGTCCGACTGGGGCCTGTGCCTGGCGCGGACCAACTGGGACGTTCCGAAGCACCGCGGGCTCACCGTGTTCATGCTGCCGATCCACCAACCCGGTGTCGAGGTGCACCGGATTGAGATGCTCAACGGTTCGCGGGAGTTCTGCCAGGAATTCATGACCGATGTGATCGTCCCCGACTCCGACCGGGTCGGCGACGTCGACGACGGTTGGACGGTGGGGACCCGGTGGATGTTCCACGAGCGCATGCTGTACACGTCGTCGTACGTCACCGAGCCGGCGGGGACGACCCACGGCAGAAGCGACACCGCTGCGGTGCTGGGCATCGCCCGCGAGCTCGGCCGCATGGACGACCCGGCAGTCCGCGAGCTGGTCGGAGAGGCGCGCATGCTCGAACTGGTCGGCCAGGAACTGATGAAGCGGGTGAGCGAGACGATCCGGTCGGGACGCATGTCCGATCAGGTGGCAGCGGTGGGCCGGCTGTTCAAAGGCACCATGCAGGCCCGCATCGCCACGCTCGCCTTCGAGGCAGCCGGCGTCTCGGGGGCGGCATGGACGGACGACAGCGCCGCCTCCATGAGTGCGACCAACTTCCTCATGCGCCAGGCGGGGAGCATCGGAGGCGGAACGGTGGAGATGGCGCGCAACGTGATCAGCGAGCGGGTGCTCTCCATGCCACGCGAGCGCACGCTGGACCGCGACGTCCCGTTCCGCGACGTTCCGCGCAGCCGGTCCGCCGGCACATAGTCTGCGCCGAGGGAACGCGAGGGCGCGAGGAGTGAGGTTCCGAACATGGCGAGAGCGAAGGTCAACGGGCTGTCGCTGGCCTATGAGACGATCGGTGCGGGGCGCCCCTGGGTGATCACTCCCGGGGGTCGGTTCACCAAGGAGTCGCCGGGGGTTCGCGAGCTGGCCGTCGCCCTGGCCGACCAGGGCAACCGGGTGCTCATCTGGGACCGGCCCAACTGCGGTGGGTCCGATGTGTGCTTCGAAGGGCCATCGGAGTCCGCGATGCAGGCCGATGCGCTGGCCGCGCTGCTCGAACACCTCGACATGGTGCCGGCCGTCATCGCCGGAGGATCGGGTGGTGCCCGGGTGTCGCTGCTCACCGCGTCGCGCCACCCGGCGGACGCCGCCGGCCTGGCCATCTGGTGGATCAGTGGCGGCGTGTTCGGCCTCTTGTCGCTGGCCATGCACTATTGCGGAGGCTCGCTCGCCGCGGCCTGGACGGAGGACATGGAAGCGGTGGCGGCCCTGCCCGAGTGGGAGGAGGTGCTGGAGCGGAACCCCTCGAACCGGGAGCGGTTCCTGGCCCAGCACCCGGCGGAGTTCATCACCACCATGGAGCGGTGGATGCTGGCCTACTGCCCCCGCGACGACGAGCTCGTGCCCGGCCTCTCCGACTCCGATGCGCGGGCGCTGGACATCCCCGCGCTCGTCTTCCGCAGCGGGGCCAGCGACGTCCACCACACCCGCGCCACGTCGGAAGCACTCGCCGGGTTGCTGCCGAGCGCCCGGCTCGTCGAGCCGCCGTGGGGCGATCGCGAGTGGCTCGAACGCCAGGGAGCGCGGGACGAAGGCCTGTTCGCCCGCTGGCCGCTGCTGGCACCTACCCTCCTTGAATGGCAGGGCGAAGCCCTGGCGTGAACGTCGTCCTGGTGCGTGAACGTCGTCCTGGCGGGAGCCGCTACGCGTCGTCCCCGGGCCGGTCGCGCAGCCCCAGCGCGTTGACGAACAACCTCGTCAACTGATCGACCCCTTCGTCGAAGTCACAATCGAGGAAGCCCTGCACGAACCACATCTCGGGGAACCGGTAGGTCATTGCCCCGAGGCCGTCGGCGGCGATCGACGGATTGAGTTGTCGGTCGGCGAGCCCGCGGCGCTGCAGGCGAAGGATGGAGTCCGCGATCTGGGCGGTGTAGCGGCGATGTCGTTCGGCGCGTATCGCGTTGAACTGCTCGTCGAAGCGCCACACCTGCTCAATCACACCCATGATCCGTGCCTCGTCGCGGTAGCTCTCCAAGTGGAGACGGATCGCCTCGTGGATCCTCTCGTGCGGGGTCGCCGACGACGTCGAATCGAGAATGACGTTGTTGAGAGGAGCGCTCAGGCGCTCGTCGACCTCCGCCGCGACCTCTCGGAAGACCTCTTCCTTGGACTCGAAGTAATGGTAGAAGGAACCGTGCGAGAGCCCGGCTCGCTCTGCGATGTCGGAGATGCGGGCGTCGAGGAAGCCATCCCTCTCGAAGATCTCCTTCGCCGCGCTCACCAGGCGCGAACGTGTCTCGACACCCTTGCGCGAGCGCGGCCCGCTCGGCTTTTCGCTCGTGAGCGGCGGGGTTGTCGGCACGTCGTTCTCTTTCTGCGCGGTGTGCGGGTTCGGTTGGGTCACAAATGTACCCGTGAGCGGTCCGGGTGGAGGCGGACGTCGGGTCGCCCGACCATCGCGGTCACGCCCCGGCTCGCTGCAGAAGGAGCACGCCCGAGGGGGTGCCACCACCGGAGGTGACCACGGCCGTCGTCGCAGCACCGACCTGACGCTCGCCGGCCTCGCGTCGCAACTGGAGCACGGCTTCATAGATGAACCCGAACCCGTGCGTGCGTCCCTCGGACAGTTGTCCGCCGTGCGGGTTGACCGGGAGCTCGCCGTCGAGGGCGATGCGGCGACCACCATCGAGCCAGTCCCAGGACTCCCCGAACCCGCAGAACCCAAGGCCCTCGATCCACGAGATGGCGTTGAAGGTGAAGCCGTCGTAGACCAGCGCCAGGTCGACCTCGGACGAACGCACGTCGGTCCTCGTCCACAAGTGTGCCGCCTGGCCCAGGACCTGGGGCTCGTGCGTGAGCGTGCCCTGGTCCCACGAGACCCGTTCGAGGATCTGGGTGCCGACTGCTTCGATCCGCACGGCCGTCCGGGGGAGGTCGCCGGCAACGGACGCATCCGAGACGATCACGGCGATGGATCCGTCGCAGGGCACGTCGCAGTCGTAGAGCCCGAACGGGGAGGTGATGGGACGTGCGGACAGGTAGTCGTCCATCGTCATCGGCTCGCGATAGATGGCGACCGGGTTCAACGCGGCGTTGGTCCGTGCGTTGACGGCGATCAGCCCGAGCATCTCACGGGGCGCACCGTATCGGTGCAGGTACTGGTTGGCGTTCATGCCGATCCAATTCGCCGCCGACATGGCGCCGAAGGGCGCGCGCCACTCGCGGAGCGGGCCCGAGACCCGGTTTCCGTCCCCGCTCCCTGCGCTGCCCGGGCGACGGGCTGCGAGCGTCGCGTAGGTCGACTCCCACACCGTGCGGAAGCACAGCACGTGGCGGCAGAGGCCCGAGGCGACCGCCATGGCGGCTGCGATGACCGCCCCTCCGGGTCCGGGCAGGTCGCCGCCGCCGTTGATCCAGGTCGGATGGATCCGAAGGGCTTCCTCGACGGCGGTCGGGCCGCCCTCGCTCATTCCCAGGCCGGCGGCGCCGGGGTAGGTGGACAACCCGTCGATGTCCTCGAGCGTCAGCCCGGCGTCGGCGACGGCCTCGAGGCACGCGTCGACGGTCAGCGAGAGCGGGTCGACCATGAGCCGCCGCCCGATCTTCGATCGCCCGATGCCGCTGAGAACGGCGCGGTGCTCGAAGCGCTCGCTGCCGAGCGGCGCGCGGGGGACGGGACGCTCGGGTGGCGCCACCCGGTCGACCGGGTCGACTGATCCGGTCGGCTCGAACAGCGGCAGCCAGACGTCCTCGTGCTGCTCGAAGCGGACGGTGACCTCCTGGCCGACGCGGACGTCCGAGGGTTCGCACCCGACGATGTTCGTCGTCAGGTGCACCCGGGAGTCCTCGGCCAGCGCGACGTTGGCGACGACGTACGGTGGGTCGAAGTCGGGAAGCCAGCGGTGGGAGTTCACCGTGAAGCCCACGACCGTGCCCCGGCCCGACACGGGCGCCGGCTTCGCAGACCGGCCCCGGCAGTAGGGGCAGATCGGCACCGGAGGATGGACGAGTTGGCCGCAGTCGGTGCAGCCCTGAATGCGCAGGACCCCGTCGGCGCCGGAGGTCCAGAACCACTCGTTCACCGGTGTGAGCTCGGGGAGCGGTCTCATGCCGGCCTCGTCACGATGCCGCCGGCGACGACGATTCCGCAGCGCAGCGCCGTGGACGGGCCATGCCCAGTATTGATTTCGACGTCGTTATCGAACACTGCGGACATGTTAGGCGCTCCGCCCCGGCGGGCCCGGGCCCTCCGGAGGAGATCGCTCGTTGCAATCGAACCACCACCATTCTAACATCGACGTCAATGTTGAACGACATGCTCGTGGTCGACGCTGATTCGCACTGGTGCGAGGCGCCCGACCTGTTCACCAAGCGGGCTCCCGCGGCGTTCCGGGACCGGGTCCCACGGGTCGAGGAGGTCGACGGGCAGTCCATGTGGGTCTTCGACGGCCATCCGGTCGGGCGCTTCAGCGCCGGCGGCGTCATCGGGAGGGACGGCCTGAAGGAGAGCGCGCACCGTGCCCTCTTCGAATGGAGCCACGACGACGTGCACCTCGGTGCGTGGGACCCCGAGGTCCGACTCGGCGTGCTCGACGAGTGCGGTATCGACGCGCAGATCATCTTCCCCAGCACGATCGGGCTCGGTGGCCAGGATCTCGGAGCAGCTCGACGACCCCGAGCTGCGACGGCTCGCCATTGAGATCTACAACGACGCCATGGCTGAGATCCAGGCCGACTCGGGCAACCGCCTCCTGCCCCTGCCGCTGATGCCGGCCTGGGAGGTCGACGAGTGCGTGCGGGAGGCGAAGCGGGTGGCCGGCTTGGGGGCACGCGGCGTCAACATGACGTCGGATCCGCAGGACCTCGGCGCGCCCGACCTGGCCAACCGGGCATGGGATCCGTTCTGGGAGGCCTGCTCGGGGCTGGAGCTACCGGTGCACTTCCACATCGGCGCCAGCGTGACGGGGATGACGTTCTACGGGCAATACCCGTGGGAGTCCCACCCCGACAACACGAAGCTCGCCATCGGCGGCACGCTGCTGTTCATCGGCAACGCCCGCGTCGTGACGAACCTGATCCTCTCGGGGATGTTCGACCGGTACCCGGACCTCGAGATGGTGTCGGTCGAGAGCGGCGTCGGCTGGATCCCCTTCATCCTCGAGGCGCTCGACTACGAGATGTCGGAGAACGCCCCGCAGGAGCTCTCCCAGATGGGCAAGCTGCCTTCCGAGTACTTCAAGAGCAACCTGTACGCGACGTTCTGGTTCGAGAACAACCGCAACAAGCTCCCTGACCTGGTCGAGGCGGTCGGAGACGACAGGATCCTCTTCGAGACCGACTTCCCCCACCCGACCTGTCTCTACCCGAGCCCGCTGCAGAGCGTGGCGGCGAAGATGGAGACGCTCGCTCCGGAGGCTCGCCGTAAGATCTTCGGCGAGAATGCGCGCAAGCTCTACAGGCTCTGAGGCGGCGGCCTCCCCGGTGACACCGATCGGGCACTGGATCGCGGGGGCGTCGGTCCCGGGGTCGTCAGGTCGGACCGCACCCGTCTACGACCCGGCCCTCGGCGTCCAGACGGCCGAGGTCGCTCTGGCATCGGCCGCGGAGGTCGACACGGCGGTGAAGTCGGCGATCGAGGCGTCGCGTGAATGGGGTTCCTCTTCTCTCACCCGGCGGACCGGCTTCCTGTTCCGCCTACGCGAGCTGCTCGACGCCAACCGGAGTGAGCTCGCGGCAGCCGTGACCCGCGAGCACGGAAAGGTGCTCGAGGACGCACGGGGCGAGATCGCCCGCGGCATCGAGAACGTCGAGTTCGCATGCGGCATCCCGAGCCATCTGAAGGGCTCGTCCAATTCGGAGATCTCCACGGGCGTCGACATCCGCACGGTGCTCGAGCCCCTCGGCGTGGTGGCCGGCATCACGCCGTTCAACTTCCCGGTCATGGTCCCCCTCTGGATGATGGCCAACGCCATTGCGTGCGGCAATTGCTTCCTGCTGAAGCCCTCCGAGAAGGACCCGTCCGCCTCGCTCCTCCTGGCGGACCTGGTGCAGCGGGCCGGCTTTCCCGACGGGGTCTTCAGTGTCGTGCAGGGTGACGGCGAGGCGGTGGACGCCCTGTTGGCGCATCGCGACGTCGCTGCGGTCTCCTTCGTCGGGAGCACACCGGTGGCACGGCACGTGTACGAGACCGGCGCGCGCCACGGTAAGCGCGTGCAGGCGCTGGGCGGCGCGAAGAACCACATGGTGGTCCTGCCCGACGCCGATCTCGACGCCGCAGCGGACGCCGCGGTGTCGGCGGCCTACGGGTCGGCCGGCGAGCGGTGCATGGCGATCTCCGTCGTCGTGGCGGTGGGGTCGGTCGCCGATCAGCTGGTCGAGGCCATCGCGGCCCGCATCCCCGACGTCGTCATCGGTGACGGCGCTGACCCGGCGTCGATGATGGGACCACTCGTCACCCGGGAGCACCGCGACCGTGTGCAGTCCTACGTGGAGCAGGCCGCCGGTGAGGGCGCCACGGTGGTGGTGGACGGGTCGGGCATGCTGCGTGGAACGGGCTTCTTCACAGGATGCTCCCTGCTCGACGACGTCAAGCCCGGGATGCGGGTCTACGACGACGAGATCTTCGGCCCCGTGCTGAGCGTGGTGCGCGTCCCGACCCTCGACGACGCGCTCGCCCTGGTGAACGAAAACCCGTACGGAAACGGCACGGCGCTCTTCACCGGCGACGGCGGGTCGGCGCGCCGGTTCGAGCGTGAGGTCCACGTCGGGATGGTCGGGATCAACGTGCCCATCCCCGTTCCCGTGGCGTCGCACTCGTTCGGCGGCTGGAAGGCCTCCATCTTCGGGGACTCGTCCATCTACGGCCCGGACGGGGTCCGCTTCTACACCCGGCCCAAGGTCGTGACGTCGCGTTGGCCCGACCCCGGCCCGGGCGCGGTCGAGCTGCACTTCCCGACGAACCGCTGATCCGGGGTCCTCGTCGGGACAAGCGCCACCCTGGCCGAGGATCCCTGGTCAGGGACGGTTTGACGGTGCGTCGGCGCCCGTTCTCTGATATTGACGTCGTAGTCAATATTGACTAGCCTCATTCCCATGCCGAAAACCTGCGACTTCCCTGTCTTCGACGCGGACAACCACTTCTACGAGACGACGGAGTCCTTCACCCGTCACCTGCCGGACCACTACAAGGGCGCCATCGACTATGTCGATCTGCGCGGCCGCACCAAGATCATGATCCGGGGCACGGTCAGCGACTACATCCCCAACCCGACGTTCAACGTCGTGGCCCGACCCGGTGCCCAGGAGGAGTACTTCCGCAACGGGAACCCCGAGGGCAAGTCGTACCGCGAGCTCATCGGCGAGCCGATGCGCAGCCTCCCGGCCTTCCGGGAGCCGGCACCCCGCCTGGTGCTGATGGATGAGCTGGGGGTCGACCGCGCGCTCATGTTCCCCACGCTCGCCAGCCTGCTCGAGGAGCGCATGCGGGACGATCCCGAACTGACGCACGCGGCCATCCACGCGCTGAACGAGTGGATGTACGAGGAATGGACGTTCAATTACGAGAACCGCATCTTCGCGACGCCGGTCATCACGCTCCCGATAGTGGAGAAGGCGCTCGATGAGCTCGCCTGGGTGCTCGAGCGGGGTGCGAAGACCGTCCTGATACGACCTGCGCCCGTGCCCGGATACCGCGGCTCACGCTCGTTCGGCTACCCCGAGTTCGACCCCTTCTGGAAGGCTGTGCAGGACGCGGACATCCTCGTGTCCATGCATTCCTCCGACAGCGGGTACACGCGCTACCAGAACGAGTGGACCGGCCCGAGCGAGATGCTGCCCTTCCGGCTGGACCCCTTCCGGATGATGAGCGTCGGCAAGCGGCCGATGGAGGACACCATGACTGCCTTCTGCTGCCACGGCGTGTTCGCCCGCTTCCCCGAGCTCCGTGTCGCGTCCATTGAGAGTGGGGGCGACTGGGTGGCCGGCTTCGTCGCGCACCTGGCCGACGTCCATCGGAAGATGCCCCACGCCTTCGACGGCGACCCGGTCGACCAGTTCAAGAAGCACGTGTACGTCAGCCCGTTCCACGAGGACAACCTCGGGGTGCTCATCGACACCATCGGGGCCGACCACGTGCTGTTCGGATCCGACTACCCCCACCCCGAAGGGCTGGCGGAACCGTGCAGCTACGTGGACCACCTGCCACCCGGGCTGGCGGACGAAGACGTCGAGAAGATCATGGGCGGCAACCTGGCCCGGATCATGCGAGTCGAGGCTCCCGTGGGTGCGTCGAAGTAGCGATCCACGGTGGCGCCACCCACCGGCACCGTTCGGCCCGGATGAGGAGTTGGGATGGGGGCTCAGCCACGGCCGTCGCCCGCTTTCTCACGTAGTGTCACCCCACAACGAGTAGCGCCTGCCCAGAGGGAGCCGGAGATGCCTGACTACAAGTTCGTGCAGTACGAGACGCTCGACTCGGGCAGGATCGTCCGGATCATGCTCAACCGGCCCGAGGCGCGGAACGCGCAGAATCGTGGGCTCCTCGTCGACCTGCATGACGCGTTCTTGCATGCGGAGGCGGACGACGAGGTGCGCGTCGTGATCCTCGGTGGCATGGGGCCGATGTTCTCGTCTGGGCACGACATGGGCTCCAAGGTCTCCATGGAGGAAGGGATGCCGGGTCCGGGCCAGCACCCGACACGCCAGATCAACGGCGCCACGCGCAAGGGCGCGGAGAGCCTCATGCTGCAGGAATGGCACTACTTCTTCGAGAACACGCGCCGGTGGCGGAATCTGCGCAAAATCACCATCGGGCAGGCGCACGGTGACGTGTACGCGGCCGGCCTCATGCTCCTGTGGGCCTGCGACCTCATCGTCTGCGGCGAGGGGACTCGCTTCGCCGACGTCGTCGGGACGCGGCTGGGGATGTGCGGCGTGGAGTATTTCGCCCACCCGTGGGAGTTCGGGCCGCGCAGGGCGAAGGAGCTGCTGCTCACGGGCGACTCCATCGACGCCGACGAGGCCTATGGGCTCGGCATGGTGAGCAAGGTCTTCCCCCCCGACGAGCTCGCCGAAAGGACGCTCGAGTACGCACGACGGATCGCCCAGCTGCCCACGATGTCGGCGCTGCTGATCAAAGAGTCGGTCAACCAGACCGTCGACAACATGGGCTTCTACAACGCGCTCAATGCCTGCTTCACGCTGCACGAGCTGAACCACTCGCACTGGGCGCAGGTGAACGACGACGGGTATCCGGTGGCGAAGGAGGACTCCGGCATCCCCAACTGGAAGCAGGCGCCGCCGATCGTGCCCGCCGTCAAGGACAAGGTCCGGGCCGACCAGTAGGCGCGCGTCCGGCCGGAGGCGCCGGCCGCACCGGCGGGAACGGCGGACCCGTGCCGCGCCAGTGCGGTGGACCAGCTCGAGGCGCGGCCGACAGGGGAGTTGAACCGCGCGGGGATCGTGGTCGATAATGGAGCATCCGCAATTTGAGAATGTTGATTCCACTCCAGGTCAGCGCCCTATTTAGCTACCCTGCACGGCTGGGCGGGCCTGGGTAGTATCAGAATCGACGTCGACGTCAGAAACCGGCTGGGGCCGGCGAAGGGGTGGGTCCGCAGGATGCTGCAATTCGTGATCGCCGGACTGGTGTTGGGGGGGATCTACGCGATCGCCTCCGCCGGTCTGGTCATCACGTACACGTCGTCGGGGATCCTCAACTTCGCCTTCGGCGCACTGGCGTACTTCATCGCCCGCTTCTACTACTACCTGCACACCCAGGAGAGCTGGGGCATCGTCCCGTCCGCCGTCGTCTCGATCGGGATCGCGGCGCCGGCGCTCGGGGTGCTGCTCTACGTCGTGCTTTTCCGCCACCTGCGGCTGTCCTCACCGCTGATCAAGGTGGTGGCGACCATCGGTCTCCTCGTGGCCATCCCGTCCCTGGCGACACTGATCTTCGGCAACGAGGCGATTCAGGCGGCCCCCGGATTGGCACCCGAGCCGGTCCACGTGTACCAGTTCCTGGGCGTCCCGGTGACGCTGGACCAGATCATCGTGTACATCTGCGTCGTCCTCACGGTCGCCGTCGGCGCCGTGGTGCTGCGGTACACCGACGTCGGTCTCAAGGTGAGGGCGATGGTCGACTCGCCGGCGATGACGGATCTCTCCGGCACCAATCCGACGACGATTTCGATCGGCGTGTGGGCCGTCAGCACCTTCTTCGCGGGTCTGTGCGGCGTGCTCGCGGCCCCCATCATCGGACTCGACCCGAACAACTTCACGCTGCTCATCGCGGCGTCGTTCGCGGCTGTCATCGCGGCGAGGCTTCGGAGCCTGCCGATCGCCGTCGCGGTCGGTCTCCTAATGGGGGTCGCCACATCCCTCTTCCAGCGCTACCTGCCGCCGGCGAGCAATTGGACCACGGAGATCATCGATGCCGTGCCCTTCATGGTGATCGCGGTGGTGCTCGTCTACAACCTCGTGCGCCGGGGACGGGTGGGGGACACCGAGGGTTGGGGCGGCGCGCTGGACCGGGCCATCATGCCGCAGGGAGAGAGCCGGCTCGGCGGATCAACCGACAGTGTGGTCGAAGAGGCCTCCCTGAACTTCTTTGGCAAGTACGCCGGCCCCGTGCTCCTGATCGCCGTGGTTGCCGCGCTACCTCTCATCGTGCAGGGCTACTGGGTGGGGCTGATGGCCGAGGCCTTTGCGTACGGCGTCATCTTCTTGTCGTGGACGATCGTCACCGGAGAAGGCGGCATGCTGTGGTTGTGCCAGATCACCTTCGCCGGGGTCGGAGCGCTGACGACCGCGCAGCTGGCCAACAACCATGGGTGGCCCGTGCTCGCCGCCGTGGTCGCCGGTGGCATCGTCGCCCTCGTCATGGGCGTCATCGTCGGGCTCCTGAGCATCCGCCTGGGTGACCTCTATGTCGCTCTCGTCACGCTCACGTTCGGGCTCCTCATGGAGAACCTCGTGTTCACGCTTGCCGAGCTTCGTGAACCAGGGCCTCGGGCTGAACCTGAATCGACCGAGCTTCGCCACGACCGACCTCTCGTACGCCTACCTGTGCCTCGCCGCGTTCATCATCATCGCACTCTTCATCGTGAACTTCCGACGATCGACCACGGGGCTCGCGCTCAACGCCGCCCGGTGGAGCGAGGCCGGTGCCCGGACGTCGGGCATCAGCGTGCTGCAGATGAAGGTGATCGCCGGGGGCTTGGCAGCCCTCATCGCGGGCATTGGGGGTGGGCTGCTCGCCTTGGCGCAGACGTCCTTCCAACCCAGCGAATTCGCCACCTTCGCCGGCGTCGTCTGGCTCGCGGTGCTGGTGACGATCGGCGTGCGCTCGAACGCGGCAGCACTGATCGCAGGGCTCTCCTTCGTCATGCTGCCGGCGCTCACGCAGGCCTACTTGCCGACCTGGACGGCGAACCTCTTACCGGTGTTCTTCGGCCTGGGCGCCATTTCGGCGGCCAAGTACCCCGATGGTGCCATCGCCGAGCAAAGCCGGCGACTGCGGCGACTGGTGCTCCACCTCACGCCGGGCCGGCGGGGAGCGACACTGCTCGCTGACGACCTCAGCCTGCGCCCGAGCGACGTCGGTCCCGTCGAGGCAGCGCCGCGGGTCGCGGAGCACGTCTCGTGATGCCGGCGACGGCCGATGCAGCGCGCCTGGGTGGTGTGACGGGGGCCGACAAGCCTGCGCTGGTGGCGAAGGACATCTGTGTCCGCTTCGGGGGACTGATGGCGCTGTCAGACGTGTCACTCGAGATCGGGCCGGGGAGCATCGCCGGTCTGGTCGGGCCGAACGGCGCCGGCAAGTCCACGCTGCTTGCCGTGCTATCGGGACTCCTGCGGCCGAACTCGGGACGGGTCTGGCTGCGCGGCGAGGACGTGACGAGATCGTCCGCGCGGGCCCGTGCCACGCAGGGACTGGCCCGGACATTCCAACAGCCCGAGATGTTCCTCGGGTTGACGGTGCGTGAGCACCTGGTCCTGGCCTACCGTGCCCGCGTCGCGCGCACTCGGCTGTGGCGCGACATGTTCGATCCGCGTTGCCTGCTGCCGCCATCGTCGGAGGAGAACGAGCGGGTCGACGGGCTGCTCGAAGCCCTCCGGCTCACGAAGGTGGCCAGGGCCCCTGTGGCCGCATTGCCGTTGGGCGTCGTCCGTCTCGTCGAAGTTGGCCGCGCCCTCGCCAGCGATCCGCATGTCCTCCTTCTGGACGAACCGCTCTCCGGGCTGGACATGAAGGCGTCGGAGAACTTGCTCTCGGTCTTCCGGGGCATCGTTGAACAGAACGACCACGGTCTCTCGATCATCATCGTCGAACACGACGTCGCAGCGGTCCTGGCCTTGTCGAACACGGTCTTCGTGCTCGACTTCGGAGAGCGGATTGCCGCAGGCAGCCCGGAGCACATCCGAAACGACCCGGTTGTCCGGGCCGCCTACCTGGGGGACAGCGAACCGCCGCAACGCTCGGCCGCCCCGCAGCCCGCCGGGCAGGGTACCCGCGTACCAGCAGACGGATCGGGCCCATGACCGACCCCCTGCTCGGCGTGCACGACCTCGACGTTCGGTACGGGCCGTCACAGGCACTGTTCGGAATCTCGTTCGATGTCGCTCCGGGGACCGTCCTGGCCGTCCTGGGCGTCAACGGAGCGGGCAAGAGCACGCTGGCGCGAGCCGTCTCGGGTCTGGTGCGGCCGACTGGGGGTCGGGTGACGTTCGCCGGGAAGGACATCACCGGGCTCCCCGCCCATCGCATCCGCCGGCTTGGGCTGACCTACATCCCGGAGGGGCGTGGGATCTTTCCCGGCCTCTCCGTGCTCGAGAACCTACGGATGGCCGTGGCGCAGGAGCGGCGCTCCGACCGCACGGCCGCCATCGCCCGTGCCGTCGACCATTTTCCGGTGCTCGGCAAGCGCGGCGCGCAACGCGCCGGAAGCCTGTCGGGAGGTGAACAGCAGATGCTGGCGCTCGCCCGCGCCCTTGCCGTCTCGCCCACGTTGATCATCGCGGACGAGATGTCGCTCGGCCTCGCACCGCTCATGGCCGAGTCGGTCTTCGAAGGGCTCGAAGATGCTCGGCGTTCGGGCATCACCATCGTGCTGATCGAGCAGTTCGTGCACCGCGCGCTCTCCATGGCCGACGCCTGCGTGATCCTGACGCGCGGCCGAGCGGGCTGGTCCGGACCCGCCTCGGAGGCCGGTCAAGAGGTCATCGACCGCTATCTGGGAGAGGCAGAGCACGCGACCGCCAATTTGGCGGTTGGTGGGGTATAGTACCGAACGGTCAGTACAGATCAGAGCAGGTGAGGCGACCTAGATCTGGGGGAGGGCACATCTACAGTGCAGCGATTTGCAATGCCGGTCGCCGACGCAGTGGTCACCCGACCTGGCCCCGGCAAATGCCCACTCACGATGGAGGAAGAATGCGCGCACACCGGACGATGAGCAAGGCTTTGCTGGCGTCGGTCTTCATCCTGCCGATCGTCATGGTCGGAGCGTCAGCGACGACCGCGACGGCATCCCCGGCTCCCATCACCATCGCCTATATCACCGATCTCACCGGGCCGGGTTCGTCCGAGAACGGGACGTCGGCGGCCGGGTTCAACGCCCGGATCGCGATGCAGAATGCGGAAGGGGGCGTGCACGGCCACAAGCTGGTTGGCCTCGTCATCGACGACCAGACCAGTCCCTCGGCGATCGCGACCGCGGTGCAGCAGGCTGACTCCAAGGCGTTTGGCATCGTCTCGCAGAGCCCCCTCTTCTTCCTGGCCGACAAGTACCCCAACCAGGCGGGCGTGCCCGTCACGGGGACCTACGACGACGGGCCCGAGTGGGGCACCCAGCCGTTCACGAACATGTTCGCGTCGGACGAAGGCAGCGTCGATCCGAAGTATCCGGTCAACACGCAGATCGGCAACTTCCTGAAGGCGCACGGCGGAACGGTGCTGGGTGCCTATGGGTACGGGATCTCACCTTCTTCGAGCAGGGCAGCCATCGCCACGACGAAGTCGTTCGAGCACGCCGGCGGCAAGTCGGGTGTCCTCGACACCAGCATTCCCTTCGGTGGCGTGAACTTCACTGCGGCCGCCCTCGTCGCCAAACAGAACAACATCAACGCCATGGTGCCTGCCATGGACGCCAACTCGAACTACGCATTGGCGACCGCGCTCAAGCAGGCAGGGGTGAAGCTCAAGGCCACCCTGTTCGCGACCGGATACGAGCCCGACGTGATCAACTCCCCCGCCTGGAGCACACTCCAGGGTGACTACTTCTTCTCACCGTTCCGTCCCTGGCCTCTGGCCAACGCCGGCACGCAGCAGATGCAGGCCGCCATGGAGAAGTACGCCAACTTCACCAAGACCCAGTTCCCGAACTTCGGCCAGTACGAATCGTGGGTCGGGGCCGATCTCATGATCCAGGGCCTGCTGATGGCGGGCTCGAACCCCACCCAGGCCGCGGTCATCAAGGACCTCCGGGGAGTGAAGTCCTACACCGCCAACGGGCTCCTTCCGAACCCCATCAACTATTCGACGATCTTCGGCCACGACGGTCCGCAAACGTGCGCCTGGGTCATGCAGGCCGAGAAGACGGGCTTCGTCGCCGTGTCGTCGAAGCCGACGTGCGGGACGGATCTCCCCGGAACCTCGACCGCGGGCTAGTTCCCACCGCGGTCGGGCGGCGAGGGGCAGGGCGTCCTCAGGGAGACGACACCGTCAAGGTCAGCGGAGCCGCCACTCGGGCCGCGACATCTGAAACGTCTCCTGGCCGCCGGCGATGTTCTCGAACTGGGTCCCCAGCGAGACGAACGATGACACCTGCGCGATTGCTTCGCGTCGGGAGAGCTCGTGGGCCATCCAGATCGCCCTCACCGTGCCCTGAATGGCGTACACCGGTGCCGAGGCGATGGCCCGTGCCACCCACATGGCGCGCTCCCGCAGCTCCGCGGCCGGCACCACCTCGGAGACCAGCCCCATCTGGTGGGCCCGCGCGGCGGACATCCTCTCGTGGGCGCCCAGCAACGCCAGGCGCAGCGTTTCGCCCAGCGGCAGCTTCTGCAGGAGATGGAGCGATTCGAATCCCGCCACCATGCCGTAGGTGACGTGGGGATCGAAGAACGTTGCGTGCTCCGCCGCGATGATGATGTCGGCTTCGCCGAGCATGTAGAGCGCGCCACCGCAGGCCATCCCGTTGACCGCCGCAATGACGGGCTTCCACAGGTCGTTCTGCTTCGGGTTGATCTTCGCGCCGGGATCGTTGTACTGGAACGGTGTGGACACCGGGCCCGTCTGGTTCTGCATCTTCAGTCGTTTTTCCTCGTTGACCAGATACCCCGCGCCGATCGACTCCTCCCGGTCGATGCCCGTGCAGAAGGCCTTCTCGCCCGATCCGGTCAGGATGATGGCCCGGACGTCGTCGTTCCTCCGCAGGCCCCTCCACAGCTCCCGCAGCTCGTCCTGCATCCTCTGGTCGAACGCGTTGTGCACCTCCGGGCGGTTGAGGGTGACGACGGCGACGCCGTCATCCTCCTCGTACAGAAGTGTCTCGAACGAATCCACTCAGGCCCCCTTTGCGCCGACGAAAGTCCGCCTCCGACCACACTAGCGGCACCCTTGTCGTGCTCTCAGGGTGTCACTCGGCCGGCGGCAGATCGTGGTGGACGCTGACGCGGTCTTCGTCGAAGCTCAAGAGGTGCTGCAGAGCGTAGGGACTCGGGAAGAGGTTCTTCATAGCTCCACGCGATGTCTTCCAGGACGGCCCCGCCGATGCGGGCGGACCAATAGCTCGCGGTTCCCTTGTAAGGGCAGTACGTCTGCGAGGCGCTCTCGACCAAGAGATCCATGCGGACGTGCTGCGGGTCGACGTAGAGACGCGGCTCCAAAGCCGTCTCGTACACGGCGACCGTGTCCGCCGCGTCGACCAGGGTGAGGCCTGCTGCCTCCACGCGGAGCCGGCGTCGTGAACGGAGGCAGTCGACCCGGTGGTAGGGATTGCGGGGATGCCCGAACACCTGTTCGTCCTCTTCGAACCACGAGTCCACGGCGTCCCATCCCACCCGCACATAGCCGGGGGCATCGACCTCGGGTTCGGTGGCGAGGCCCGCGACGTCGCCGGCGGGAAAGGAGTAGGTCGGGGGCCGCCCGGGCCGGTGGACCAGGAGGACCCGTTCGCTGTCGATCACGGTGGCACCCTCGCGGGTCGCCCTGACACGACGGCGGAAAGGCTCGATGTAGGTGACGCGATCAGGCATGGGAGCAGTGAATCGTCCTGCTGGACGCCCGCTCAGGGGTCCTTTCCCCGTGGTCAGGCTCACAGGGCTGTCCGCTCGTCGAGAGTGCCGGCGCCGGCGGGGACCGGGCGCACCATGGCCTCGACCGTGAAGGACGCGACGAGGTCACCGCCTTCGTCGTGGACCCGACATTCCGCGTGTGTCATGCCATCTCCGGCAAAGGTCGAATGGTGGTGGTACAGCAGCCAGTTGTCGGCGCGCACGTCGCCATGCAGCGAGAGGCTGATCGCGTTGACCGCCATGGAGAGGCTCCGATGCGCCTGGTCTTGCCCGATGCCCTGGTGGGGCCGGAGCGCGGCGGCAAGCGAGAAATGCCCGGTGCACTGCGCCAGGAGTCCCGCATGCAGTGCCGGATCACGCGGGACGTCACGGAAGCGGACCCAGACGTCGAGGGTCGGCGGCCCGATCGGCGCGTCGGGATCGTTGGTGTAGGCCCCCTCGACGATGCGGATGTCGCGACCGGTGACTCCCATGTCGAAGGGCGGGCTCTCGTAGGGTCCCGCCACCGCGGGGCGGTCGACGGCATGGCGGATGACGTGCGGGCTGGCGACATTGAGGAGCAGCGTGCCGAGCGCGCAGCACCGGCCCTCCTGGCGGACCCGCACGGTCAGGCTCGAGAAGCTCTTCCCGGCGCTCACCTCGTCGAGCTCGAACCAGAGCGGGCGGCGCGCGTCGGCAGGCCGGAGGAAGATCATGTTGGCCGACGCCACGCGGCGCCCGGGTGCGTGACGCCCGGCGGCAACGATCGCCTGCCCGAGCATCTGGCTTCCCTCGACCACCGGTCGTCGGCCGTCACTGCGGGCGACGCTCACGAAGGACAGGTCCCGATCGTGGCGGACGTCGAGCAGTTCGATCAGATGGGCGGCGTCACCCCAGGTGGGAAACCGCTTGAGCGTCACGTCGCGGTCCTCGTCCCCTTCGCGGCCGTCGACGACCTCAATGCGGATTCTCTCCTGGTCGAAGGCGCCAAATCCGGCGAGCGGGACGAAACGCAGCGGTGGGCCGGGTCAGGATCGACAGGACGCCGCGCCCGTCGATGTTCAGGAGTTCGATCTGACCTTTCTCGGGGCACGTGACGTGCTCTCCCTCCCCATGGAACAGCTCGCCGCGAAGGTCGCGCCGCGTGGGAAATAGAGCGTGGCCGGTCGCCCCTCATCGTCGACGCAGAGGCACGAGTCAGACTGCGCGACCATCGTCTGCCCCCACCACGCCGCGGGCCCGGTAGGGATAGTCCGTCGATTTTCATGCGCCTGCCGGACCGTCGGAGGCGCTCTGTCCTCCGAGCCGTACGACGAGGCGTCGCCGGGCGCCCCTCCGCCTCCGGCCGGAAGCCGTCACGGGGGCTCGGGTGCCCCCAGTGGGCCGGTCAACGAGTGCCAACGGGACGCGGGGCGACGGTGACCGAGTGCATGGAGACCGCTCCACCATGACGGAGGAGCGAGTCGACGATCGTGACCAGATCCTCGACGTCGACGAACGCGCCGCTCATATGAGCCATCCACTGGGGTCCGAACTCCGCCGCCCGCTCCGGGTCCCAGCCATCGGAGAATCCGGTCATCGACTCGCCCTCACCACCGACGCACTCCCCGACGACGAGCCGGGTGAATCCGACCGTGGGATGCTCGACCCTCCACGCCTCGACGAGCTTGTCCAACGCCGCCTTGCTGACCGCGTACGCGCCCAGCCCGGGCCATGGCGGCGTGTGCGAGGCGCTCACGGAGGAAAGGTAGATGGCCGTTCCGGACGACTCGGTCAGGTGGGGCATGGCGGCCGCGGTCAGCAGCGACGCCCCGATCACATTGGTGTCGAACACCCGCCTCCAGGTCTCGGCGTCCGTGTCGATCAGCCCGGCCAGGGGGCCGATCGCCGGGGTGTAGACGAGAGCGTCCAGTCCGCCCAGTTTCTCGACCGCCTCGGCGATGGCCGAGCGGCACGAGTCGGCGTCCGTCACGTCGCACCGGATCGCCACCGCACCGCCGCCGGCCTCCGCGGCGGCGGTCTGCAGTCGCTCCTGCCGCCGCGCCAGCAGTGCCGTCCGCGCGCCACGCCGCGCCAGGCCTATCCCGATACAGCGCCCGAGTCCGCTCGAAGCGCCAACGACGACGGTCCGCAAACTGAGATCCTCCCCACGACGTGCCGAGGTCCTACGTTAGACGCGTTCGGGACCCCCTTATCCGGGGGAAGCAGGGCCCGGGAGGGGCGACAGAGCCCGGGGTCGCGCTCACGCGCAGTGGCGCGTCACCTTCCGGTCTCGAGGGTCTAGCGTGCCGCTGTGGCCGAAGCCCGACGGCTGACCTTCGATCCGATCGACGAGGCGCGGCGGCAATGGGCCACCCACGGCTGGCCTGATCAGGCGGACGCGATGGCGGTGGTGACGTCGGTCATGAGGCTCCAGCAGGTCTTTCTGGCCCGCGCCGATGCCATCTTGCGGCCGCTCGCCCTCACCTTCGCGCGCTACGAGGTGCTCATGTTGTTGTCCTTCTCCCGGCAGGGCGCGCTGCCGCTCGGCAAGATCGGTGAGCGCCTGCAGGTCAACGCGGCCAGTGTCACAAATGCCGTCGATCGTCTCGAGGCCGACGAGCTGGTCACCCGGCAGTCGGATCCCGATGACGGCCGGGTGACGCTCGCCCGTTTGACTCCCGCTGGACGCCGCACCGCGCTCGAGGCGACGCGTGCGATCAACCAGCAGCTCTTTCGTGACGTCGGCGTGACAGAGCCGAAGCTCCGCCGCCTGTTCGCTCTCTTGGCAGAGCTCAGGCACGCTGCGGGGGATTTCAGGTAGCTGTTGCGGGTTATTTTGACATCAAAGTAATATGGGTGTCGGTGTCCGACCGACAGGAGTGGCAGGAGGCCTTTGACGGCTCGCCGAGGCGCGGCGCCCGCTTCGAGACGATGTCGGGGGTGCCCCTCGACCCGGTCTACGGACCCGAGGGAGCCGAGCTTCCCGGCTCGTACCCCTACACCCGGGGGCCCTACGCGTCGATGTACCGCTCGCGGCTCTGGACGATGCGTCAGTTCGCCGGGTTCGGCTCGGCAGAGGACACCAACGGCCGCTTCAAGGAGCTGCTCCGTGCCGGTGGCGACGGGCTCTCCACCGCCTTCGACATGCCCACGCTGCTCGGGCGTGACTCCGACGACCCCCTCGCCAAGGGCGAGGTGGGACGGGCCGGTGTCGCCGTCGACACCTTGGCGGACATGGAGACGCTCTTCGCCGGCATCGACCTCGGGAGGGTCTCGACCTCCATGACCATCAACTCGCCCGCCGCGCCCATCTTGGCCATGTACGTGGGCGTGGCCGACAAGACCGGCGTCGAGCGCCGGGCGCTGTCGGGCACTCTCCAGAACGACATCTTGAAGGAGTATCAAGCCCAGAAGGAGTACGTCTTCCCGCCGCGTCACTCCGTGCGCCTGGTCACCGACGTGATGCGCTTCTGCACCGCGGAGCTGCCACGCTGGCACCCGGTCTCGGTCTCGGGGTACCACATCCGCGAGGCCGGATCCACCGCCGCCCAAGAGCTCGCCTTCACGCTGGCGAACGGCTTCGCCTATGTCGAGGCGGCGATGGACACCGGGCTCGACGTCGATGACTTCGCGCCGCGCCTCAGCTTCTTCTTCAATGCCCACAGCGACTTCTTCGAGGAGATCGCAAAGTACCGGGCCGCCCGGCGCATCTGGGCACGCTGGATGCGCGAGCGCTATCGCGCGCAGCTGCCCCGCTCGTGCCAGCTGCGTTTCCACACCCAGACGGCCGGGGTTTCGCTCACGGCCCAACAGCCCGAGGTGAACCTGGTCCGCGTCGCCATCGAAGCCCTCGCCGGGGTGCTCGGCGGCACCCAGAGCCTGCACACCGACGCCTTCGATGAAGCGCTCGCCCTACCCACCGAGCATGCCGCCCGCCTCGCCCTGCGCACGCAGCAGGTCATCGCCGAGGAGTCCGGCGTCGTCCATGTGGCGGACCCACTCGGGGGGTCGTGGTTCGTCGAGGAGCTCACCGACGAGTTGGAACGCCAGGCCGAGCAGGTCTTCGACCACCTCGAAGACACCGGGTCGGGCTCCATCCTCGAGGGTGTGCTGGCCTGCATCGACGACGGATGGTTCGTCAGCGAGATCGCGGACGCCGCCTACTCCTTCCAGTCCAAGATCGCCCGGGGCGACTGGATCCAGGTGGGGGTGAACGGATACGTCGAAGACGACGGGGTGGCGCCGTCCACGCTGGCCATCGATCCGGCGGTCGAGTCGGCCCAGCTCGACAGGCTGGCCGGCGTCAAGCAGGCCCGGGACGACGACGCGGTCCGGCGCTCCTTGGCCCGCATCGCCACCGACGCCGCCGACCCCGGCGTCAACCTGATGCCGGCACTCATCGAGGCGGCCCGGCACCACGTCTCCGTGGGAGAGGCCATGGGCGCCATGGAGACTGTCTTCGGCCTCTACTACGAGCGCCACGTCGCCTGAGCATGGCGCCTCCGGGAGCCGACGAGCGACCGCCGCGCGTGCTGATGGCCAAGGTCGGCCTGGACGGGCACGACCGGGGGCTGAGGGTGGTGGCGCGGATCCTGCGCGACGCCGGCTGCGAGGTGGTCTATGCCGGACTGCGCCAGTCGCCCGAGACGATTGCCGCCATGACGGCCCAAGAGGACGTCGACGTGGTGGGTGTCTCCATGCACAACGGGGCGCACCTGACGCTCGCGCCCGCGGTGGTCGCCGCACTCCGTGCCGCGGGCCTCGAGACACCGGTTGTGATCGGCGGCATCGTTCCGCCGGCCGACGTCGAGTTGCTGCTCGCCGAGGGCGTGGCCGCCGTGCTCGGCCCCGGCGCATCCAATGAAGAGGTCGTCGCCACGGTGCGCGCTGCCGCCGGGAGCGTGGGACCGAGCTGACGCCGCCCTCGGCGGCGCAGCCCTTTATCCGGGAGTCACCGGCTCGGCAACGCGGGAGCTGACCCCCAATACTGCTCGAGTGCCGGCTGAATCAGCCGGCTCACCAGCTCGATGCGGGGACCGCTCGGGCTCTTGTGGTACGCCCAGACGGGCGCTCCGTCAGGGCGGACGCCGGTGGCCTCTTCGACGTAGCCCCGCTCGGCCAGGCGGACGGCGTCGGCCGCCACGTCGTCGGACCAGTAGCCGAGGTGATGGATGTGTGATCCCTGTGCCGGGATCCAGGGCGTGCCCGGGATGCTTTGGATCACCTCGACCCTGGGGACCGACACCGAGTACGTGAAGCGCAGGTCCAGCTCGGTCTCGCCGGTGGCGAGCAAGACCGGTGTGCGCACCGACATCTCGGGACACCACTGATAGCCGAACAACTCGGTGAGCTCTGCCCGAGCGGAGTCGAGGTCGTCCACCACGATGCCGACATGGAACTGGTCGGCCGCGATCACGAAGGCGCTATCACGACGCGAATCGCGCCGGCGGTCCTGTCCGACGCCAGCCGGAACGCCTCGACGGCGTCTTCAATCGGGAAGCGGTGGGTGATGATCGTGCGGGCGATCCCGGGATCCTCCGCCAGCATCGCCGCAGCCTCGTCCATCTCCCGGACACCGTCGTGCGCGCAGTAGCCGAGAGAGGGAATCACACGGGCCTCGCGGTGGAAGAGCGGCATCCAATCGAGCTGCACCGGCCCGAAGTGCACTCCGAGCACGACGATGGTGCCGCCGGGCGCGACGATCTCGCCGCAGCGGGCCAGGCTCTCCGCCGTCCCCGCCGCCTCGACGACGACGTCGTAGAGTCCCCGTGCGCCGATGTCGGCGCCCAGCCGCTCTCCGGCCTCCTTCTGGTGCGGATGCCGTGCCTCGAGGGTCACGCTGTCGCAGCCGCGCCGGCGGGCCCCCGCCACCGCGAGCAGGCCCAGGGCGCCCGCGCCGACCACGGCGACCCGGTCGTCGGGACGCGTCCCGGCCAGGCCGAGGGCGTGCCAGGACACGGCAGCGGGCTCGACGATGGAGGCGTCGGCCAGGTCCAGACCGACCGGGAGCGGGACCTGCCGGGCCTCCGGCACCCGGAACTGCTCCGCGATCCCGCCGTCCGCGCTGATGCCGAGGCGCGCGCTGTCCGTGCGTCGGGCACAGGTTGTACGCGCCGCGCACGCACTGATCGCACTCCATGCACCCGTAGATCGCCTCGACGACGACGGGCGTCCCGTCCCCCCGCATGCCGGCGAGCTCGTGTCCCAGGATCGCCCGGCTGCCGAACCGGATGTAGCTCAGGTCCGAGCCGCAGATGCTCGTCGCCTTCATGGAGAGGAGCTCACCTGTCCCGGGCGGCTCGTCCAGATCGACGACGGCCACTCCACCCTCCACGCTGCGCACAGCCTTCACGTCACGCCCTCCTCACGCGTCGGGCTTCCGGATCTCGGGTCCGCCGGGCAGTCCGGGCTGCAAGCCGACGCTGTTGAGGACGCAGGCGAGACAGACGTATCCCCCGATCACGAAGAGCAGCTCGAGCATCTGGGCACTGTCGAAGGAAGCGGCCAGCGTTCCCCATGTCTCCTCCCCGACGGCAAAGCCCTCGATCATCTCGTCCACCGCCCTCAGCAGCGCGCGCTCGAGGGGCGTCCACACCGCCGCGGCGGCTCCTTGGCCGATGGCATCGATCTGTGCGTCCGTGAGCCCCGTCTCGCGCCCGCTGCGGACATGCTGGGTCCACTCGTAGCCGGAGCGCGCTTGCCATGCGACCCTGAGGATCACGAGCTCACGGTGCTCCGGCTTCAGCGTCGCGTCACCGCCGGCGAGCATGTCGGTGAACGGGAGCCACGCGCCGCTGAGGGGGAGGTTCTGGGCGAGCAGCTCGAGCACGATGGGCATCGGGGGTGCCTCGGGGGCCCCCGACAGGTAGAGCTCGGGCCGCCGCAGATGCGGCAACAGCACCGATCGCGCTTCGTCGTCCCACTCCGCGAAGGGGAGTGGAGCCAGCCGCGGCTCGGTCGGCGGCGTCATCGACCCTTGAGGGTGTCTGCGAGGACGACGATGGGTGGACGCATGGAAGGGCAGCACGGGTGCATGGTGGCGCTGGCGAGGATACGCAAATGTCGGGCAGTATGCGCCATGGCTGCACAGCCACCACCATCGGCTCCGTATCGGGTGGTCCAGTGGGCCACCGGCAACATCGGGCTCCGCTCGTTGCGAGCCGTGATTGAGCACCCCGACCTCGAATTGGTCGGCGTCTACGTCTACTCCGACGCCAAGGCGGGACGGGATGCCGGCGACCTGTGCGGTGTGGCGCGGACGGGGGTGCTCGCGACCCGTGACGTCGAGGACGTCCTGGCGTCGAAGCCGGACTGCGTTCTCTACATGGCGGACCGGGCTGACACCGACGTCCTCTGCCGGCTGCTGGAGTCCGGGGCGAACGTCGTGACGACGCGGAGCGAGTTTCACCGACCAGCCAGCATGGACCCGGCAGTCCGTGAGCGGATTGAGTCGGCGTGCCGCCGGGGCGGCGCCTCCCTGCACAGCACGGGCTCGAGCCCCGGGTTCATCACCGAGGCGATGCCGCTGGTGTTGTCTTCGGTGCAGCGGCGGCTCCATCGTCTGACCATCGAGGAATTCGCGGACATGTCGTCGCGTGACTCGCCGGAGCTGATCTTCGACCTCATGGGCTTCGGGCGCGATCCCTCGACCTTCGACCCCCTGGGGGTCGAGCTCCACGGAGCCGCTGCGTTCGGGGGATCGCTCGGGGTGGTCGCCGACGCCCTGGCCCTGCCACTGGACGGGGTCGTTGCCACCGGGGAGGTTGCCGTCGCCCGCCGGAGGGTGGACATCGCTGCCGGAAGGATCGAGGCCGGGACGATCGGGGCGCAGCGGATGAACGTGACCGGCATGCGACAGGGGCGGCCGCTCTTGACCTTCAGCGCCAACTGGTACCTGACCACAGACGTCGAACCAGGGTGGGACCTCCGCGAGACGGGCTGGCACCTGACGGTCGAGGGTGACCTTCCCCTCGATATCGACATCCGGTTCCCGGTGCCCCCCGACGAGTGGGCCGCCACGTCGCCCGGGGTGACGGCCCATCGTCCGGTCAACGCGATCCCCTACGTCTGCGCCGCCGAGCCCGGCATCCGCACGATCACCGACCTGCCCCAGATCGTCGCGCGGCTCGGCTGACCGCGGGCCCCGGAGAGAGCCGAAGGCGTCGCACATGGGATCGATCGGGATCGTGGTGGGCAACCCGAAGCCCCGTTCACGGACGCTCGACGTCGCCGAGGCCGTGGGGACCGCCGCGGCCGCGGCGGCTGGATACGCCGACGCCGAGCGGATCGTCGTCGATCTGGCCGACCTGGGGCCACACCTCTTCGACCGGTCGTCGACCCGGGTCAAAGACGCGGTGGACGCCATCGCCTCCTGCCCGTTGGCCGTCGTCGCCTCGCCCACGTACAAGGCGAGCTACACCGGCCTTCTCAAGTCGTACCTGGACTGGTTCACCAGCACCGGCCTCGGCGGTGTCACGGTGATCCCGGTCATGGTCGGCGCTGGCCCGCAGCACGCGCTCGCCGTCGAGGTCCACCTGCGCCCGGTCCTGGTGGAGATCGGGGCGACGCTGCCGACCCGCGGCCTCTACGTCACCGAAGCACAGCTGGGAGACCTCGATGACGTGATCGGAAACTGGTTGGTCGAGGCCGCACCCCGATTGCGCGCCGCGGTCGGGTCGGATCACTCGTAGGAGCAGCGCCAGGGCTCTCTTGTGCCGGGGCCCCGTGAAAGTAACATTATTGTATGGCAAGAGGGCCATTCTCAAAGCGGCGGGGCGCCGACGGCGAGTCCGGGCCGGGCACTGGTGCCGGCGCCGCGCCGGCGACCATTCCGGCGACGCTCGGCGCCACTGCCGAACGCCACGGTGACGCCGTCGCCATTTATGACGGCACCACGAGCCTCACGTACGCAGAGCTCCTCGGCGCCGGCCGTGCCTTCGCCGCCGCACTGGCTGCCTCCGGCCTGCAGCCGGGTGACCGGGTGGCGATCTGGTCGCCCAACAGCGCCGAGTGGGTCGTCGCCGCTCTCGGGATCTTCTCGGCCGGCGGGGTGCTGGTCCCGGTGAACACCAGGTTCAAGGGAGCCGAGGCCGCCGATCTGCTGTTGCGCTGCCGGGCCCGTGTCCTGGTCACCGTGACGGACTTCCTCGGCAACGACTACCTGTCCATGCTCGAGGCCACCGGGACGGACCTGCCGGACCTGGAGGCGGCGGTCGTCGCCCGAGGTCGCGCCCCAGGGCGCGCCACGGATTGGCACGGTTTCCTCGCCCGGGCCACGCCGGAGACCCTGAGCGAGGTCGAGGGCCGCTGCGCCGCGCTCGGGCCCGACGACCCGTCCGACATCCTCTTCACCTCTGGGACGACCGGCGTCCCGAAGGGCGTCGTGATGACGCACGGCCGTAGCCTCCGCGTCGCCACGGACTGGGTCGCCATGACGGGGCTCAGGGCCGGGGACGTCTATCTGATGGTCAATCCCTACTTCCACATGTTCGGGCTCAAGGCCGGGATCCTGGCCTCGGTCGTGAGCGGCGCCACGATGTTGCCCGAGGCGATGTTCGACGTGGACCGCGTGCTCTCCCGTGTGGCCGCCGAGCGGGTGACCGTACTGCCGGGCCCCCCGACGCTGTACCAGGCGATCCTCGACCACCCCGGTCGTGCCGGCCACGATCTGTCGAGCCTGCGGGTCGCGGTGACCGGAGCGGCCGACATCCCGGTCAAGCTGATACGCCGCGTCCACCAGGAGCTCCCGTTCTCCAAGATCGTCACCGGCTACGGGCTCACCGAGGGCGGCACCGCCTGCGCGACGTCCGAGGACGACGACGCCGAGGCCATCGCCACCACGGTCGGCCGGCCCCGGCCGGGATTCACGGTGCGCGTGCGTCGACGACGCCGGCGCCGACGTCGCGGGCCGGGCAGGCCGGCGAGGTGCTGATCCGGGGCGACAGCGTCATGGTGGGCTATCTGGACGACCCCGACGAGACGGCGAAGGTCCTCTCTCCGGAGGGCTGGCTGCGCACCGGTGACCTCGGCGTCGTCGACGACGCCGGTCGCCTGCGCATCGTCGGACGGGTCAAGGACATGTTCATCGTCGGCGGCTTCAACGCGTATCCGGCGGAGATCGAGAACGCGCTGCTCCGCCACCCCGCCGTCCGGCAGGCGGCGGTGATCGGCATCCCGGACGAGCGCCTCGGCGAGGTCGGCATGGCCTTCGTCGTCGTGGGGCGCGGAGCCCGTGACCGAGTCCGAGATCATCGAGTGGAGCCGCGCGCAGATGGCGAACTACAAGGTGCCACGCGCCGTCGCCATCATGGACGAGCTGCCGCTGAACGCGACCGGGAAGGTGATGAAGGAGACGCTCCGCGAGCGGGCCGCACGTGATCGCCGCGGGGCGCCCACGTGACCGGGCCCGACCCGGACGGTCTCGCCGCACTGGCCGACCTGCGCGTCGTGGAGCTCGGCGTCTGGGTCGCCGCGCCGGCGGCGTCCGCCCTCCTGGCGGATTGGGGCGCGGACGTGATCAAGGTCGAGCCGCCGGCCGGCGATCCGATGCGCCACGCCTTCGGATCGTTGGGGATCGCCGTGGACTTCCCGAATCCCGCCTTCGCGCAGGACAACCGCGGGAAGCGCAGCGTGGTCCTCGACCTCCGTGAGCCGGCGGACCGGGCCAGGTTCGAGGAGCTGCTCGCCACGGCGGATGTCTTCCTCACCAACCTGCGCCCGGACGCGCTCGACGCGCTCGACCTGGAGCCGGCGAGCACGGTGGACCGGCATCCCCGCCTCGTCTACTGCAGCGTCAGCGGGTACGGGCTGCGGGGACCCGACCGGAACCGGCCGGCCTACGACATCGGCGCCTTCTGGGCCCGATCGGGCCTTTCGGTCCAGCTGGCCAATCCGCGAAGGCGTGCCGCTCAACGCGCGGGGCGGCATCGGCGACCACATCAGCGGACTGGCCGCGCTGGCCGGGCTGCTGGCCGCCGTGCTCGAGCAGCGCCACACCGGCCGCGGACCGCGTCGTCGAGGTGTCGCTCCTGCGGACCGGGACCTACGTCCTCGGCTGGGACCTGAGCCTCCAGGCCACCTTGGGCAAGGTCGCACGGGCCGAGGCGCGCCACTCGAACCAGACGCCGCTCATGAACTCCTACCGGACCGCCGACGGCCGCTGGTTCTTCTTCACGGGCTTGGAAGCGGACCGGCACATCGCCAGTGTGTGCCGGGCCCTCGGCCGCCCGGATCTGCTCTCGGACCCTCGCTTCGCCGATGCGACCGCCATCCGCCGCAACCGCACCGAGGTCATCGCCGTGCTGGACGAGGTCATCGCGGGGCAGTCCCTCGACGTCTGGGCCGAGCGCTTCGACCGCGAAGGTGTGTGGTGGGCCCCGGCGCAAGGGCCGGCGGACGTCCTCGAGGATCCGCAGCTGGCGGCGAACGACGGCTTCCTCTCCAGCGCGGGACGCGGCCGGCGGCGAGACCGGGCGCTCGGTCAACGGTCCGGTCAGCTTCTCGGATCTCCCGCTGCGGCCGGCGCCGCCCGCGCCCGAGCTCGGGCAGCACACCGACGAGGTGTTCTCCGAACTGGCCCGGCGACGCCCGTCAGCGGGGGACGGTCAGCCCTGAGCCCGGGCCCGGGCCAGCAGGCCCCGGGCGATGACGAGCCGCTGGATCTCGTTGGTCCCCTCGCCGATCACCATGAGAGGGGCGTCGCGGTAGTAGCGCTCCACGGGCAGGTCCGTCGTGAAGCCCACCCCGCCGTGGATGCGCATCGCCTCCATGCTGAGCTCGAGCGCCGTCTCGCTGGCGAACAGCTTGGCCATCCCGGCTTCGACGTCGCAGCGCAGCCCCTGCTGCCGCCGTTCCGCCGCGTTGCGGGTGAGCAGCCGCGCCGCCTCGAGGCGCGTCGCCATGTCCGCCAGCTTCAGCTGGATGGCCTGGTGCTCGCCGATGATCTTGCCCATGGTCTCGCGCTGCTGGGCGTAGGTCGAGCGCGGCGTCGAACGCCGCCCGCGCCACACCGACCGCACGGGCGGCGATGTTGATGCGACCGACCTCGAGCACGCCGAGGATCTGGGGCAGGCCGCGTCCCGGCTCCCCGATCAGGTTGGCGGCGGGGATGCGGTGGTCGGCGTAGGCCATCTCGACCGTCTCGACGCCTCGGTAGCCCAGCTTGCCCACGTGCTTGCTCACCGAGATCCCCTCGAACCTCTGTCCGGGCTCCTTCTCGACGATGAAGGCGGAGATGCCCTCCTCGGAGCGGGCGGCCAGGGCGACGATGGCGGCGCGCTCCCCGTTGGTGACCCAGGCCTTGGTGCCGTTGACGACGTACTCGTCGCCGTCCCGAAGGGCGCGGCAGGAGAGGTTGCGGGTGTCGCTGCCGGCATCGGGCTCCGAGAGGGACAGGGCGCCGCGGCGTTCCCCGGTGGCCATCGCGGCAGCCAGCGACGCTTCTGCTGCTCGTCGCCGTGGGTGAGGATCAAGATGGCGGCCATGGTGTGGGTGTTCACGATGCCGGTCAAGCTCATCCAGCCGTAGGACAGCTCCTCGATCACGCCGATGTAGGTCAAGAGGTCGAGCCCGAGCCCGCCGTACTCCTCGGGGATGGTGACGCCGAAGAGGCCGAGGTCGCGCATCTGCTCGACGATGTCGGTGGGAAAGGTGTCGGTCCGCTCGAGCTCCGCCGCGACCGGGATGACCTCGCGCCGGACGAACGTGCGGACGGTCCCGATGATTTCGGACCGGACGGAGTCGTCCACTCCGACCGGCTCCGTCACCTGCGTGCCCCGACCCGGCGCACGGCCGCGTCGGCGCGGCCGTGCTGCTCCCCGAGAGGCGTGCTCACGGCGATAACCATACCCTTCGCTGATGTTGACGTCGATCTCAATTCGGAGAAGAATGTTTCCCCATGGCTTCGGGCCTCATGCATCTCGGGCTCGAGTCGGCCGCCGCCCGCTTCCCGGAACGACCGGCTGTCCTGGCCGATGAGGACGTCTGGACCTTCGGGGACCTGGACCGGGCCGGGCAACGGCCTTGCCCGGCACCTCGCCGCCCAGGGTGTCGGCGCCGGCGACCGTGTCGCCGTCATGACGTCGAACCGCCCCGAGTTCGTGGTCGCCGTCCACGCCGTAAGCAAGCTCGGGGCGGCCGCCGTCTTGCTGAACCCCGCGTGGAAGTCCCTCGAGGTCGAACACGCCGTGGGCCTGACCTCCCCCTGCTACGGCGTCGCGGACGGGCCGGCGGCTCAGGTGCTGACCGATCGCCTGGGCGCGGCGCCGCGTCCTCGACCTCGACGGCGCCCGAGACGTCCGGGACGATGGACCCGAACAGCACCGCACCTCCGCCCGCGGCAACCGTGCGGGAGAGCGACGACTGCGTCCTCGTCTTCAGCTCCGGGACGACCGACCGGCCCGAAGGCGGTGCGCCACACGCACCGGTCCATCGGCCGGGGCACCGAGCACTGGGTCGTCGCGCTCGGTCTGGGTCCCGACGACCGGTTCCAGGTGGCCACGCCGCCGTCGCACATCCTCGGCCTCCTGAACCTGCTGGCGGCCGCGGCGGCGGGGGCAACGGTCCGCCTGCACCGCCGCTTCGACCTCGACGAGGAGCTCCGACGGATCGAGTCGGAGCGCATGACGATCGAGATGGCCGTCGCCCCGATCGCGCTGTCCATGGCGAACCACCCGGACCTCGAGCGCTACGACCTCTCGTCCCTGCGCTACATCATGTGGGGCGCCACCCCCGTCACGGCGAGCGTCGCCGAGACGGTGACCGCGCGCACGGGCGTCCGCTGGCTGCCGGCCTACGGGGCCAGCGAGGTCCCGGTCATCGCGGCCAACCCCGTCGCCGAGCCCGACGCCTGGCGGTTGGACTCGGCGGGGCTGCCGCCGGCGGACGTCGCGCTGCGTGCCGTCGACCTCGACACGGGAGCGGTGCTGGCGCCGGGCGCTGTCGGCGAGATCGAGGTGCGGAGCCCCTCGGCCATGGCCGGGTACCTGCCCGAGGATGACACCGCCGCCGCCTTCGACGACGGGTGGTACCGCACGGGTGACGTGGGGTGGCTCGAGCCCGAAGGCTGGGTGCACCTGACCGACCGCTGCAAGGAGATGATCAAGGTCAGCGGCTTCCAGGTCGCCCCGGCCGAGATCGAGGCCGTCCTCCTCGGCCACCCCGGCGTGGTCGACTGCGCGGTCTTCGGAGTCGCCGACGAGCGTGCCGGCGAGGTCCCGGTCGCCGCCGTCCAGCTCGGCATCCGGCTCCACCGTCACGGCGCGGGAACTTCAGGACCTCGTCGGCGAGGCGCTCGCCACCTACAAGCGCCTGCGCCAGGTCGTGATCGTCGACGCCATCCCCCGGACACCGTCGGGCAAGGTGCTCCGTCGCACCCTCCGCGACGAGTGGGCGCCGACCTTCGCCCGACGACGCGGTGACGTAGTGGACGTCCGGCTCTCAGCGGAGCAGGGCGCGCTGCGTGACTCCGCGGTGCAGGTGGTCGAGCGCCTCGGCGTACACGCCGTCGCGCACCTCCATGACCGCGAGCGGGCCGCCAAGCTCGACGCGGCGGTGGACGCCTCCGGCTGGCGGGAGCTGCGGACGCCCGCAGAGGACGGCGGTCCGTGGGCATCGGCGGTCGAGGTCGCGATCGTCGCCGAGGAGCTCGGCCGGGGTCTGGCCGACGTCGCCTTCCTGGGCCCCACACTGGCGGCGGACCTCCGCCGCCTGAGCGGCGCCCCGGCCGCGACCGGTCGCGAGACGGTCGCGCTCGACGGCCGACCTCGCAGAGCCCGCCTGTGCGGTTGACGGCCTCGTGGCGACCGGAGCAGTGGCGATCGACGCGGAGGCCGCGACGTCGGCGCTGGTGCTCGTGGCCGGACCGGACGGGTACGCGATCAGTGAGGTCCCGATCGCCGATGTCGTGACCGTGGCCGACCTGACCCGGCCGTTGGCGCGCCTCACGGCCGCCGGCCACCGCGATCGTCGGCACAGACGCGCCGCCGTCGACGAGAGCGAGGTCGCCGCCTGGCGGAGCCTCGGCCTGGCCGTCGGCGTGCGCCGATCTCGTCGGCACCATGCGCGGGGCGCTCGCGCTGGCGTGCGACTACGCGCGCGAACGCCGGCAGTTCGGGGCCGCCATCGGCTCGTTCCAGGCCGTCCAGCACCTCCTGGCGGACGCGTTCGTCGCCACCGAGGGATCGCGCAGCATTGCACTGCACGCGGCATGGGCGGTCGACGCCCTGCCGGGCTCCGAGGCCTTGGCCGCGGCCTCGGCGGCCAAGGCCTACTGCGCCGCGGGCGGCCCGCGCGGTCTGCGAGACCGCCGTTCAGGTGCACGGCGGCATCGGCAACACCTGGGACTGCCTCGCCCATGTCTTCCTGCGGCGGGCCCTCCTGTCCGCCGAGGTGCTCGGCGGTGTCGGGGACAACCTGGCCCGCGTGCTGGCCGCCCACGGCGTCGAGGTCGGCGATGGACTTCGCTGACTCCGACGAAGAGCTCGCCTTCCGCCTGCGGTTGCGCGACTGGCTCGCTGACAACAATCCGGGCCTGCCGCCGTCGTCGACGGCCGACGAGTACTGGGCCGGGCAGGCCGCCTGGCACCGGACGCTCTACGACGCCGGGTTCTTCGGACTGTCGTGGCCGAGCGAGATCGGGGGCCACGAGCTCCCCAGTGTCTACGAGGTCATCCTCGACGAGGAGCTGACCACGGCCGGCGCGCCACCCCGGCCGAGCGTCGGATACCTGGTGCAGGGCATCCTGCGCCACGGCAGCGACGACGTGCAGCGCCGTTTCCTGCCGGGGCTGGTGAGCGGGCGGGAGCGCTGGTGCCAGGGGTTCAGCGAACCCGATGCCGGCTCGGACCTCGCCGTCGCTCCGCACACGCGCCGTGCGCCACGGCAACGAGTACGTGATCACCGGCCACAAGGTGTGGACCAGCTACTCGGACGTGGCCGACTGGTGCCTGGTGCTCGCCCGCACCGATCCCGACGTGCCCAAGCACCGGGGGATCTCCGCCTTCGTCGTCCCGATGCGCCAGCCGGGCATCGAGCAGCGGCCGCTCAAGATGATCAACGGGATCACGCGGGAGTTCGGCGAGGTCCTCTTCGACGGCGCCCGGGTGGACGCGGCGAACATGATCGGAGAAGCGGGCGAGGGCTGGCGGCTCGCCATGACCGTGGTCAGCCACGAGCGCGAGCCGGGCGAGCTCGGCTATGTCGCCCGCTACGGCAAGCTCGTCAACGGGCTGGTCGGTGCCGTCAAGGAGGGCCCCGGCGCGTTCGGGTCGGAGGCAGCAGCGAGACCTGGCGTGGGCGATCGTCGAGGCCGAGATGCTGCGGTGCCACGTGAGCCGCCGGCTGTCGGACCGGTTCGACGGGCTCTCGCACGGGCCCGAGGGCTCAGTCGACAAGCTCCTCATGACCGCGACCGAGCAGACGGTGGGGCACGCCGCCCTCTCCATCGGCGGCGTGTCCGACCCGGCCGGGGTCGACACCTGGCTGCGGGTGTACCTCTACAGTCGGGCCCAGAGCGTCATGGGCGGGACATCGCAGATTCAGCGCAACCTCATCGCGAGCCGGATCCTGGAGCTCCCCACCTCATGAGCACGTACGACCTTCCCGACGAGTTGCAGGTCCGAGAGGACGGACCGGTGCGCGTGATCACGCTGAACCGGCCCGGGCACCTCAACGCGACCAACCACGTGCTCCACGGCGCCCTGGCCGGGTTGTTCCCCCAGCTCGATGCCGACGAGGACGCCCGGGTCGCCGTCATCACCGGCTCGGGCCGGGCCTTCTCGGCCGGGGGCGACTTCGGCTACATCGACGAGCTGGCGAGCGATGCCGCCCTCCGCCACACGTCGCTCGCCCACGGCCGCCAGATCGTGACGGGGATGATGCGGTGCAGGCTGCCGATCGTCGCCGCCGTGAACGGTCCGGCGGTCGGGCTCGGCTGCAGCCTCGTCGCCCTCTCCGACATCGTCTTCATGGCGGAGAGCGCGCATCTCGCCGATCCTCACGTGCTGGTCGGGCTCGTGGCCGCCGACGGCGGGCCCGTCGTGTGGCCCCTGCTCACGAGTCTGCAGCTGGCCAAGGAGTACGCGTTGACGGGAGACCGCATTCCAGCCCGCCGGGCGGCCGAGATCGGTCTCGTCAACCACGTGTGTCGCGGACGAAGAGGTGCTGCGACGAGGCCATGGCCTGTGCCCATCGCATCGCACGGCTGCCGAAGGGGGCGGTCGAGGACACCAAGCGGGTGATCAACATCCAGCTCGAACGCGCCGTCCTGGCCTCGCTGGACTTCGCGCTGAGCGCGGAGGACCGGTCGTTCACGACGCCCGAGCTCCGGGCCAACCTGGACCGGCTGCTCAAGTCCGACCGCCGCCCGGAGGAGTGACGGCCGGCCGGGGCCCCCGGCTCAACGCGCGGCGGGTTGGTCGTTCCGCTGTCCCGCCCGGTCCGCCAGCCACCCGCCGAGGGCCTGGCCGGCCCTGAGCACGTGGTCCTCCGCGAGCGAGCGGGCGGCCTGGCCGTCACCGCTCGCCAGCGCGTCGAGCAGTGCGGCGTGCTCGCGGCGGCTCCGCTGCTCCTGTTCGGGGAAGAGCTCGAAGTAATTCCCCGGCACGACCCTGACCGCCTGGCGCAAGTGGGTGAGCAGGCGCGGCGAACGGGCCGAATGGTTCAGTGCACGGTGGAAGCGGCGGTTGGCCCCGACGACGTCGTCGGACCGGTGGATGGCATCGGCCAGCTCCCGGAGCTGGGCGAGCTCGGCCGGCGTGATCCGAGCCGTGGCCATCTCGGCCGCCTTGCCCGCGAGCGCGGCGAGGATGGCGAAGCTGTCCACCGCGTCTTCGGGGGTGATCCCCACCACGGTCATGCCGCTGCGGGGGGTGATGTCGACCAGCCCCTCGTAGGAGAGCTGGAGCAGGGCCTCGCGGACCGGCGTCCGGCTGATCCCGAACTCCGCGGTGAGCTGGTCGAGATCGAGGCGGTCGCCGGGCTGCAGGCGGCCGGTCAGGATCCGATCGCGCAGCTCGCTGGCCGCCTGGGCCCGGACGGTGATGCTGATCAGTTTGATACCTGACATATTACATATTAGATTCGCCGGTGTCCCGGAAGGGGAGTGATGGCCGAGACGACGAAACGGCAGATGGCCCTGGTCGGGTTCATGCAGGCGGGGAACGCGACCGTGTACGCCGGCTCGTGGCGTCACCCCGCCACCGAACACGGGTTCCTGACGGCGGGCTACTACCAGAAGCTCGGCCGGACGCTCGAGGACGGCTTCTTCGACCTCATGTTCTTCGACGACCGCCTCGCCATGCCGGGCATCTACGGCGGGTCGGTGGCGGAGGCGGTCCGCACGGGCGCCCGCCCGGTGAAACTCGACCTGAGCGTGGTGCTCGGAATCGTGGCGGCCGCGACACGGCACATCGGGCTGGGCGCCACCTACTCGACGACCTACTACTCGCCCTTCCACGTCGCGCGCACCTTCGCCACGCTCGACCACCTCTCGGGCGGCCGGGCGGCCTGGAACGTGGTGACGTCGGTCAACGACAGTGAGGCCCAGAACTACGGCGTGAAGCAGCACCTGGCCCACGACAAGCGCTACGACCGGGCCGACGAATTCCTCGAGGCGACGACGGGCCTGTGGGACACCTGGGACGACGACGCGCTGGTGCTCGACCGGGCGACGCCCCTCTTTGCCGATCCCGCCAAGGTGCACGAGCTCGACTACGACGGCGAGTGGTTCTCGGTCCGAGGGCCCTTGACCGTCCCCCGCTGCCCGCAGGGCCGGCCGGTCCTCCTCCAGGCGGGGTCGTCGGGCCGGGGTCGCGACTTCGCCGCCCGTTGGGCGGAGCTGATCTTCACCGGGGACCCGGACATCGACATCGCCCGCTCGCACTACAAGGACCAGAAGGAGCGCATCGGAGAGGGCGGCCGCGAGCCCGCCTCGGTCAAGATGCTGCCCATGGCCTACACCGTGGTCGGGGAGTCCAGGGGCCACGCGGAAGAGCGCGAAGAGCTGTTCCTCAATGACCTGGTCGACCCGATGGCGTCGCTCACGCTGCTCTCCGAGCTCATGAACTACGACTTCTCGGGCATGGCACTGGACGCACCGATCAGTGACGAGCTCATCGAGTCGGTGTCCGGCATCCGGGGCCTCGTCCAGAACATCCGGACCCACATCGGCGGCGACACGGTGACGCTGGCCGACCTGGCCGGGCACCGGGCCACACTGTTGCAAGGCCCCCGTTTCGTCGGGACCGGGACCCGATATCGCCGACCAGATGGAAGCCTGGTTCGACAGCGGTGCGTGCGACGGCTTCGTCATCGCGGCCACCCACTCGCCGGGTGCCTATGAGGACGTGGTCCGCCTCGTCGTGCCCGAGCTCCAGCGGCGCGGCCTGTTCCGGACCCGCTACAGCGGGGCAACGCTGCGCGAGCACCTGGGGCTCGGGCGCCCCCCGTCCGCACACGGTGGCTGAGCCACGCCGCCCCCTGCGAGGGCATCCGGGTGATCGACGCCGCCACGCTGGCCGCGGGACCGATGGTGGCCACGGCGCTGGGCGAGTTCGGCGCCGACGTCATCAAGGTCGAGCAGCCGGGCGTCGGCGACCCCTTGCGCACCTGGGGCGATCTCAAGGACGGCATCGGCCTCTTTTGGAAGAGCATGAGCCGCAACAAGCGCTGTGTCACGCTCGACCTCAGAGTCCCCGACGGCCAGGAGGTGTTCCACCGGTTGCTCGACGTCAGCGACGTGGTCGTCGTGAACAACCGCCCCAGCGCCCTGGCCAAGTGGTGCCTCGACTTCGAGTCGGTGCACGAGGCCCATCCCCGCCTCGTGATGCTCCATGTCAGCGGCTACGGCCGCGGCGGCCCCGCCAGCGACCGCCCGGGGTTCGGCACCCTGGCCGAGGCCATGAGCGGGTTCGCCCATGTCACCGGACAGCCGGACGGCCCCCCGACGCTCCCACCCTTCTTCCTGGCCGACGGCGTCGCGGCCCAATCCGCCACCTTCGCGGTGATGATGGCGCTGTACCACCGCGACCTCCATGGCGGCGGCGGCCAGCTGGTTGACGTCAATCTCGTGGAGCCGCTCGCCCGGCTCATCGAGACGGCCACCCTGTCCTACAGCCAACTCGGCATCGTGCCCGGCCGCGTCGGCAACCTCCTCCCGGCCAGCGCGCCGCGCAACGCGTACCAGACCGCGGACGCCAGGTGGGTGGCCATCTCCAGCGCGTCTCCGAACATCGCGGTGCGCCTCTACCGTGCCATCAACCGGCCGGACCTGGCGGAGAACTCCGGACTACGTGGACCCGGTACCGCGCCAGGCCCGCGCGCACGAGATCGACGCGATCGTCGCCGGGTGGATCGGCGCGCGGACACTGGACGACGTGATGGCGGCGTTCGAGCGGGCCGAGGTGGCGGCGGCCCCCGTCTACGACGCGCAGCAGCTGCTCGCCGACGAGCACCTGCGGGCGCGGGGTTCCTTCGTCGAGATGGACGACCCCGACTTCGGGACCATGACGGTCCAGGCGCCCGTGGCCATCCTGAGCGAGACACCGGGCGGCATCGATCATCTGGGTCGTGCTCTCGGCGCGGACAACGACGCCGTCTACGGTGGCCTCCTCGGTCTGGACGCCGAGCGACTGGACGCGCTGCGGGCGGCCGGCACCATCTGACCCAGGACCAAGGAGGCATCGTGCGCGCACCTCGAGCCCGGCGCTCCGAGCTGGCCACGCCGGCGAGCAGCGAGCGCATGTGCGAGAAGGCGCCGTCGGCGGGGTCTGACCTCGTGTTCCTCGACCTCGAGGACGCCTGCGCGCCGGCGGCGAAGGAGTCGGCCCGAGCGACCGCCGTCGGGGCGCTCACGGGGCTGGACTGGGGGCGGACGGTGCGGGCCGTGCGGATCAACGGCATCGAGACTCCGTGGTGCCACGGCGACATCATCGAGGTGGTCACCGGCGCACGGGACGCGCTCGACGTGTTGATCGTGCCCAAGGTGCGGACCGCTCGCGACGTGTGGTGGGTCGACGTGCTGCTCGGCCAGCTCGAGGCGAAACTCGGGCTGGCGCGTCCGATCGGCCTGGAGGTCTTGATCGAGGAAGCCGAGGGGCTGGCCAACGCGCTCGAGATCGCCCGGGCGAGCCCACGACTCGAGGCACTCATCTTCGGAGCCGGCGACCTCTCGGCATCGCTGCACGCACGCGTCGACGGCAACTTCGACCCCGTCGTCCCCTATCCGGGCGACTTCTGGCACTTCGCCCGCGTCCAGGTGCTCGCCGCGGCGCGGGCCGCCATGATCGACGCCATCGACGCGCCCTATCCCGCCTACCAGGACCCCGAGGGGTACCGGCAGGCGGCACTCCAGGCGAGCGCACTGGGGTACGACGGCAAGTGGGCCATCCACCCCGGCCAGGTGCCGATCGCCAACGAGGTGTTCTCACCCACGGCCGAGGAGATCGAGGATGCCCGGCAGTCGATGGAGAGCTACCGCGAGGCCGAGGCCGGTGGCGTCGGGGCCATCGGGCGCGACGGCACGCTCGTCGACGCGGCCCACATGCGGCTCGCGGCGAACACGCTGCACAAGGCGTCGCTGGCGGGCGGTCTCTCCGGTCCCCAGGCGTAGGGTCCGGCGCCACCGCAGGAGGGTCTCGGACCGGGCGCCGCCCCCGTCGCCCTCTTGAGGACGGGGTTCGGGTCAAGTATTCTCCAACATGAGAATGTAGTTCTCCACCTCGCTCGAGGGTCTGGGGATCGCAATGCGGGAGGAGCACCCATGAGCGACTTCGAAGGCATCGACTTCTTCCGGGGGAACGAGCTGGTTGCCGACCCCTACCCCTACTTCGACCATCTCCGCGCACAGTGCCCGGTGCAACGAGAGCCCCACCACGGCGTCGTGATGGTGACCGGTTACGACGAGGCGGTCTCGGTCTACACGGACGCCACGACGTTCTCGTCGTGCAACGCGGTCACGGGACCGTTCCCCGGCTTCCCCGTGCCGCTCGTGGGCGACGACGTGAGCGACCTGATTGAGCAGCACCGCGACGAGTTGCCCTTCAGCGACCAGCTCACGGTGATGGACCCGCCCAAGCACAAGGCGCACCGAGGCATGCTGATGCGCCTCATCACGCCAAAGCGGCTGAAGGAGAACGAGGACTTCATGTGGCGGTACGCGGACCGCCAGATCGACGAGTTCGCGGCGAGTGGGGAGTGCGAGTTCATCCGGGCCTACGCCGGACCCTTCACGCTGTACGTGATCGCCGACCTTCTCGGCGTGCCCGAGTCCGACCACGAGTGGTTCCGCCAGGAGCTCCAGGGCGGCCACCGCCCCGAAACCCAGGGTCTCGGCAGCACGGGGTCGGGTTCACTCAGCCACACGCCCTTGGAATTCCTCTACGACCGGCTGACGACCTACATCGAGGACCGCCGGCGCGAGCCACGCGGCGACGTCATGACGGGGCTGGCGGCGGCCACCTTCCCCGACGGGTCGACGCCCGAGGTGATCGACGTGGTGCGGGTGGCGGCCAATCTGTTCTCGGCCGGGCAGGAGACGACGGTCCGGCTCCTCGCGGCGGCCTTCCAACTGCTCGGTGAGCGTCCGGACCTGCAGCAACTGCTGCGGGAGGATCGCGCCCGTATCCCGGGCTTCGTCGAGGAGGTCCTGCGCATGGAGGGCCCCGTCAAGGGCGACTTCAGGCTCAGCCGCACCGCGACCCGCGTGGGGGGAGTGGAGATCCCGGCCGGCACGACGCTCATGGTCGTGAACGGCGCCGCCGGGCGGGACCCGCGGCGGTTCGAGGACCCGGCCGAGTTCCGTGTGGACCGGGAGAACGCCAAGGAGCACCTGGCCTTCGGGCGCGGGCCCCATGCCTGCCCCGGCGGGCCGCTCGCCCGTGCCGAGGCGCGCATCAGCATCGAGCGGCTCCTGGCGCGGCTGGGGGACATCAGGATCTCGGAGTCGAAGCACGGGCCGGCCGACGACCGCCACTACGAATACGCGCCGACCTACATATTGCGCGGCCTGCAGCGGCTGCACCTGGAGTTCACCCCGATCGGCTGAGTCCGGTCGCGGGGCCGCCTGGGCACTCCGGCCCGGCGCGCTGTGGCGGAAACGATCTTCTCATTTCATGAGAGTAGTGATATCATCGGGCGCGTCGACGACCCCAGCGATGAGAGGACGTGGTCATGGCACGTTGGCCCAAGCCACCCGAAGGGAGCTGGACCGAGCACTTCGGGCTCGGCACCGAGCCCATCTCCTACGAGGACTCCATCTCGCCCGAGTTCTACGAGCTCGAGCGCGAGGCCATCTTCAAGCGAGCCTGGTTGAACGTGGGCCGGGTGGAGCAGCTCCCGCGCAACGGCAGCTATTTCACGAAGGAGCTGGCCGTGGCGCGGACCTCCGTCGTGATCGTGCGCGACAAGGAGGGTCAGGTACGGGCCTTCCACAACGTCTGCCGCCACCGCGGGAACAAGCTCGTGTGGACCGACTACCCGCAGGAGGAGACGAGCGGTGTGTGCCGCCAGTTCGTGTGCAAGTACCACGGGTGGCGCTACGACCTCGACGGCTCGTTGTCGTTCGTCCAGCAGGAGCAGGAGTTCTTCAACCTCGACAAGGAAGACTACGGGCTGGTCCCGGTGCACTGCGACGTGTGGGCGGGCTTCATCTTCGTCCACCTGGCGAAGGAGCCTGAGCAGAGCCTGCGGGACTTCCTCGGACCGATGATCACCAGGCTCGAGAACTACCCCTTCCACCTGCAGAGCGAGCGGAGGTTCTACCGCGCCACGGTGAGGAGCAATTGGAAGCTCTACATGGACGCCTTCCAGGAGTTCTACCACGCACCTGTCCTGCACGCGAAGCAGACGCCCCCGGACTGGTCGATCGCCGCGCAGCAGGCGGGGTTCGAGGCGCCCGCCTACACGATCGATGGTCCGCACCGCGTCGTGAGCACCGCCGGCGTCCACCCGTGGAACCTGGAGCCCAACATGCTCAAGCCCATGGAGCTGATCACGCGGAGCGGACTCTTCGGGCCTTGGGACGCGCCCGATCTTGGTTTCGAGCAGAAGGACGCGGGCATCAACCCGGCCGGGTGCGACCCGTGGGGGCTCGACTCATTCCAGATCTTCCCGAACTTCGTCATCCTCGTCTGGGGCCAGAGCTGGTATCTCACGTACCACTACTGGCCGACGTCGCACAACACCCACGTCTTCGAGGGAACGCTCTACTTCGTCCCGCCCGAGAACGCACGTGCCCGCGTTGCGCAGGAGATCGCAGCCGTCTCGTTCAAGGAGTACGGCCTCCAGGACGCGAACACGCTCGAGGCGACGCAGACGATGCTCGAGTCACGCGTGCTCGAGCGGTTCCCGCTGAACGACCAGGAGGTGCTGTGCCGCCACCTGCACCGGGTGGCGGCGGACTGGGTGGACGACTACAAGAAGCAGCACGCGGAGGCATGACGCCCATGGCCGAGACCCTGCTGCCCCCCGACTTCTCCGACCTGGAGCCGTTTGCCGCCATCTGGTGCCTCGCCAGCGAGCCCGACAGGTTCGCCAAGCGGATGGCGAGCAGCATGGAGGAGATGCAGGCCTTCTACGACGCCATCACGCCACGGGCCGAGGAGGCGATGAACTACTGCGACACGTTCGCGCTCGACGACATGCCGGCGCCGGCGCAGAACCTGCTGCACCTGTTGTACTCCATGGTCATGGTGTCGTTCCCCGTGGAGTGCTGGGGACAACCCCGCGTCCCCGACACCGGCGCCGCGTATCTGGACCTCCTGGTCGAGCCCGGCCCCTGAGCGGGCTCGACCAGCTCACATCGCCTCGTACTCGACGGTCACGGCCTCACCACGGGGGAGGCCCTGGCAGGTGAGGATCCAGCCCTCCTCGACCTCCTCGGGCGTCAACGCGTTGTTCACCCGCATGGTGGCGTCCCCCTCCTTCACGAACGCCATGCAGGTCGCGCAGTTGCCGGCCTCGCAGGAGAAGGGCGGCCGCAGACCACCCCGCCGTGCCGTCTCGAGCACCGTGTCCCCCCGCTGATAGGCCACTGCCACCGTCTTGCCCCCGAGGATCACCGTCACCTCGGCCGGCACCTCCTCCGGGGCGTCGGCCGGCGCGACCGCCGCTGCCGGCGAGTCCTTCTCCTGCTGCTCGACCAGGAAGCGCTCGATGAAAACGCGGTCCTGCTCGACGCCGAGGCCCCGCAGTGTCGACTCCGCGAGATGCATGAACGGACCCGGTCCGCAGATGTAGAAGTCGGCCTCGAGCTCGCCCGCCAGGAAGGCGTCGATGGACGCCGCGGTCGGGAACCCGCCCTCGGAGTCGAAGTGACGGACGACCTCCAGCCGGCCGCGGTGGCGGGAGCACAGGCTGGAGAGTGCGTCGTCGAAGATCACCGAGTCGCGATCGCGGTTGGCGTAGAGCAGTCGCACGGAGCGCCGCGTGGTCGCGAGCAGGTGCTTCGTGATGGACATGACGGGCGTGATGCCGCTGCCACCGCACAGGCCCAGCACGGAGCGCTCGGAGTCCTGGGGGCAGAACACGCCGGCCGGCTTGGTCACCTCGAGGGTGTCTCCCTCGGAGACGTGGTCGAGGAACCAGTTGGAGACCAGCCCGCCCGCCACACGCTTCACCGTGACGCTCAGGTCGCGCTCGGTCTCGGGGGTGCTCGACATGGAGTACGAGCGCACCTGCTCGTCGCCGTCGACATGCACACGGAAGGTGCAGAACTGCCCGGGGCGGTAACGGAAGGTCTCCGCCAGGGGCCCGGGGATGTCGAGGACGAACGAGCTGGCGTCGTGTGTCTCCCGCACGACCTGCTTGACACGGAGCGTGTGGTAGCCGTGGTCCCGCAGAACCGGCTCGTGGTCGCTCACGGCGTCGGGCGGCCTAGGCAGGCGTCGGCCAGGCCACCGACTTCATCTCGAGGTACTGGTCGAACCCGGCGAGCCCGTTCTGCCGGCCGATGCCGCTCTGCTTGTAGCCGCCGAAGGGGATGTCGGCCTGGCCGATCGGCATGCCTCCGTTGACGGCGAAGGTTCCCGTGCGGACGCGCTCGGCCACCCGCAGCGAGCGGTCGAGCGAGCCGGAGAACACGCCACCGGAGAGCCCGTAGACGCTGTCGTTGGCGATGCCGATGGCGTCCTCGTCGTCGTCGAAGGGGATGGCGACGAGGACGGGCCCGAAGATCTCCTCCTGGGCGATCGTCATGGAGCTGTCCACGTCGGTGAAGAGCGTCGGCTCGACGAACCAGCCCTTCTGGAGGTCGGCCGGGCGGCCGCCGCCCAACGCCAGCGTCGCCCCCTCCTGCACGCCCTTCTCGATGTAGCCGAGCACGCGGTCCCGTTGCTTGGCGGAGATGAGGGGGCCCATCAGGACGTCCGGACGCTGAGGGTCCCCGTAGGCCACCGACGACAGGGTGGCCCGGAGGATCTCCACGCCCTCCTCGTAGCGGGACCGGGGGAGGAGCATCCGCGTCTGAATGGCACACCCCTGGCCGCCGTGGAAGCACACCTGGATCCCCGATGGGACGGACGTCGCGAAGTCGGCATCGTCGAGCACGATCGTGGCCGACTTGCCACCGAGTTCGAGGAAGACGCGCTTGAGGGTCGCCGCACCCTTTTCCATGATCCGCTTGCCGACGGCCGTCGATCCGGTGAACGAGATCAGGTCGACCTTGGGCGAAAGAGTCAGTTCCTCCCCCACGAGGTGATCGGCCGATGTCACGACGTTGAGGACACCGGGAGGGAACTCGGTCTGCTCGGCGACGAGGCGGCCGAGGCGGGTGGCGTTCCACGGCGTGTCGGGCGCCGGCTTGAGCACCACGGTGTTGCCGGTGGCGAGGGCCTGCCCGAGCTTGTTCAGCGTCACCTCCACGGGGAAGTTCCACGGCACGATGGCACCGACGACGCCGACCGGTTCCTTCCAGATCTGCCGCGTGTTCTGTGTCCCCCGGCGGTCAACGATCCGGGGGAGTTCGGTCCGCCACTCGAAATCGTCGATGAGCTTCGTCGGGTAACGGAGCGCGCCGTCCAACGGGATGTCCAATTGGTTCGCGTGGGTGGTCATGCGGGGGCACCCGACCTCGAGGATGAGCTCCTCGCGCAGCGCCTCCCGCTCCCGTTCGAGTGCCTCTTGGAGCTGGGTCAGGCAGTCCTTGCGCCGGGCGCGGTTGGTGGACCAGTCGCTCTCGTCGAAGGCCCGCCGGGCGGCATCGATGGCCCGTTGCATCTCGGCGCTGGACGCGTCGGCGACCTGTCCGATCACGGCCTCGGTCGCGGGGTTGACGTTGTCGAACGTCTTGCCCGAGGCCGCCTCGACGAGCTCGCCGTCGACGAGCATCCTCGACTCGTGGTCAGCCCCTGTCGTCACAGTCACTCCCTCTCGCTCCGTCTCGCTCCGGGGAGGGTCTCTCACCTGCCGGAAATCGGATTATCAAAAAGTGTGATAATCATAATCGAGGTGGCGCTTCCGGGCGCAGCGACACCGCTCATCCTGCCCGTCACAGCGGCAGGGCGGGCGGGAGCGTGCCGGTCCGGAGCACCTCGGCACCGAGCTCGGCCGTCAGGACCGTCCCCGCGCCGAGGAGCTGGTCGAGCACCATCGTCCGCCGGTAGTAGCGGTGAAAGGGGTGTTCGGTCGTGAACCCGATGCCGGCCAGCACCTGCTGGCAGTGCCGGGCGACGGTGCGCGCTCCCCGGCCGGCGGAGGACTTGGCGATCGACGCGTTCAGTGGTGACGGATCATCCCAGGAGGCGGCCAGGAGCGCGGCGGCCGCCTCGATGGCAACCAGGCTGTCGGCCAGCCGATGGCGGACCGCCTGAAAGGTGCCGATCGGCCGCCCGAACTGCACGCGCTCCATCGCGTGGGCGCGGGCCAGGTCCAGCATCGCCCGCGCGGCGCCCACCAGCTCGTGGCCCAGCGCGCGGTGCCCGAGGGCCATCGCCGCGGTCCAGTCGACAGTTCCACCCGTCACCGCGCTCTCCACCGCCACGTCACCGGTCACCTCGAGCATCGCGAGCGCAGGATCGATACCGCCAACCCGTCGACACGAGAGCTCCGACGACGGCGCCGCGATGGCGGTGAGCCCGTGGTCGGCTGCGGCGACAACGAGGATGGTCTCTGACCGCCCGAGGTCGGACGCCGCGAGGCCGCGCACCACGCAGCGCGCACCACGCAGCCGCCCGGGCACGCTGCGCGTCCGCAGCGGGGGCAGCAGCACGGTCGTCGGGCGGTCCTCGAGACCGAGTCCCACGGCCAGGAGCTGGCTGAGCGCCGAAGAGGTGGCGTGTGCCGCACCCTGGCGCTCGAAGAGCAGTGAGACGGCGGTCCGAGGGTCCTCCGCCAGTGCGTCGCCCCAACCGAGGTCGGACGAGCGCGGCGTCCAGCGCCGCACCGCTGCTGGTCTCCGTGGCCTGGCGGATGCCACGGTCGAAGAGCTCGAGCTCGGCGCCCTCCATCAGCGATCTTCCCCGAGGTCGAGCAGCCGCCGGGCGATGATGTTGCGCTGGATCTCCGCGCTCCCGCCGTAGATGGTCGCGGCGCGGCGAGTACAAGAACTCCGAACGCCAGCGCCGGCTCACGCCGTCGTCCCCGCTCGCCAGTTCCGCACCGAGACCCTCGGCGACGAGGTCGAACACGGCTTGCTCGGCCGTGGCGACCAGGACCTTGTCGATGGAGGTCTCGGGACCGAGCTTGTCGCCGACCGCGAGCCGCCGTTGCGTCGAGCGCGACCGGGCCCGGAAGGCCCACAACAGCTCGGTGACCTCGCCGACCGTGCTCGGGCTGAGCACCCCCTCGGGCACGGCCGAGACCAGCTGTTGCAACCGCCGCTGCAGATATGCCGCCCGGTGCCACAGCGCCGTGCTCCGCTCATAGGGCAGCAGGTCCATGGCGATGGACCAGCCGCCGTCCACCTCGCCGAGCAGCCGGTCGAGCGGAACCTTCACGTCGTCGAAGAAGACCTCGCAGAACTCCTCCGCACCGTGCATCGTCTCGATCGGACGCACGGTGATGCCGGGACTGTCCATGTCGACGAAGAGCGCGGTGATCCCGCGGTGGGCTGATTCCGGCGTCCCGGTCCGCGTCAAGAGGACGCAGCGTTGGGCGTACTGGGCCAGGCTCGTCCAGACCTTCTGACCCTTGACCCTCCAGCTGTCGTCGGTCTGGGTGGCGCGGCACATGAGGGAGCCCAGGTTGCTCCCCGTATCCGGCTCCGAGAAGCCCTGGCACCAGACTTCGTCGCCGCGCAGCAGCCGCGGCACCATGGCGGCCGCAAGCGCAGCAGGCGCGTAGTCGATCATCGTCGGCGCCAGCACCTCGGGCATGGAGTAGATGCCGGGCTCCACGAAGCCGCGGGCCGTGAGAGCCTCGCCGAGGTAGGCCCGCAGGAGCGGGGACCCGCCGAGCCCGCCCACGCGCTCGGGCCAGCCCATCCGCATGAAGCCCGCGTCGAAGGTCAACCGCTTGACCTCGTTGAGGTGGTCCATCTGCTGGTCCAAGGTTCCGCTGTCGCCATAGGCGGGTGCCAGCTCGCTCGCGTGCTTGCCGAGCCAGTCGTCCAACGCCACCTTGAAGGCTTCGAGCTCCATCAGGGCTCTCTAACGGGCAGAGTCGGCGGACGGTTGCGGCCGGGTCGGGTCGTGCGGCCGGCCCGAGTCACGGGCGCCGCTCTTGCGCAAGAACGTCATCGCCCGGGCCTGGAGCCTCCAGCCGTGTTCGGTCCGGCGGTAGGAGTCCGTGTACCAGCCGATGCGCATCTCGTGGGTGAGCTGCGCCACGAAGCACAGGGTCTGGTGTCCCGTCCCGGAGTCTCCGTCCAGGTCCAGAACCGGGGTGCCCGTGAGGAAGAGGCCCTTCGGCGCCGCCCCCACCAGGGCTGGGAAGTCACCGAGGGCATAGGTCGTCCCGAAGGCGCTGTAGGTGCCATCGGGCGTGAAGACGTCCATGACGGTCTCGATGTCGTCCTGGGTCATTCCGGTGGCGTACCGCGCGAGCAGCTGTTCGATCTCGATGATGTCGGCGACCGGCGTCTCGTCCATTGATCAGCCCTCCAGTCTGCGGAGCGTGACGCGTCCGGGCCCACTCCGGGGAGGATCCCGGGCGGCCACGATAGCGTGCGCTCCGGAAGTGACATTGCAGATTTTCTTCCCACCGCGGCGGGTCGTGGGGAGAGCGATGCTCTCAGATATCGACAATGCGGTATAGGCTGGTGGGATGTCAGCGGAGACCCCTGGGGCGGGCTCGTCGGCGCCCGCGGACGCACCACTGCGCCGCCGCGACCTCGCAGTGGCCAGGTCGCTCGACTCGGCCCGGTTGCGGAGCGAGGGTCGGGTGCAGCGGTTCCTGGATGCAGGGTTCGAGCTGCTTGCCCGCGCCGAGTCCGGCAAGGAATTCACCGTCCAGGAGGTCGTCGACCGTTCGGGGCAGTCCCTGCGCAGCTTCTACCAGTACTTCGCGGGCAAGCACGAGCTGCTCCTGGCCCTCTTCGACGAGGCGATCCGCGCCACGGCGGAGCGACTCGAGGAGCAGATCGCCCTCGAGGACGAGGCTCTCGACCGGCTGCACCGTTTCGTTGTCGAGTACTACCGCATGTGCCTGCCCGCACCAAAGGGGCGGCCCTCGAAGAACAACCCAACTCCTGTGATGGCCGAGTTCTGCCACCAGCTCCTGACATCGCATCAGACCGAGGCATCGAGGGCATTCGTGCCGCTGGTCTCCTTGCTCGAGAAGGTGCTCGACGATGCGGCGGACGCCGGCGCCGTCCGCCCCGGCCTGCTGCATGCGGACGTGGCGGGCGTGATCCTGTCGACCATCATGTTCAACGCGGCCTACGCGTCGACCATCAGCGGCACGCGAGGAGCCGCGCGACGGCGAGCGCGATGCCAAGAAGATCTGGGAATTCGTCTCGGGTGGCATCGTGACCGGCCCCGCAGGCTGATCGACCGGAGGGTTCGGATCATCACGCCCGCAGCGCGGGTGCGACCGAGGCCAGGTACTCACGGGTGCGCTGGGCCGAGGTCCGCACCGCGTCGCGATCCTCGCCCAAGGGCACGATGCGCGCGTTGAAGTCGGTCACCCCGGCGTTGGCGAAGCTGCGCATCCGCTTCTCCATGGTCGCCTCGCTGCCGCAGACGAGGACGTCACCGATGGCCCGGGCGTCGCCGTGCTCCATGAGCCTCTGGTAGTTCGGCGAGTCAACGACCTCGCTCAGGACGCGGTTCGTCCGCTCGCGGGCGGCGTCGATCTCGTCGTCGCGGCACAGGCACACGGGGACGCCGGCAAGGATGCGGGGCGCCGGCCGTCCCGCATCCTCCGCTGCCTTGCTGATGGTCGGGACGACGTGTGACCCGATGGTGCGCTCGTCGGCCAGCCACAAGCTGGTGCCCGCCGCCCGCTCCCCGGCCAGCTTGAGCATCACCGGGCCGAGGGCGGCGATCATCACGGGCGTGGGGGTGATGTCGGTGACGTCGAGTGGGTTGCGGATGTGGAACAGCTCGTTCTCCACCTCGACCAGGCCCGGGCCGGCCAGCGCCTGGTCCAGCACGTCGAGGTAGCAGCGCATGGTCACCGCCTGGCGCTCGTAGGGAAGACCGAGCATGTCCCGGATGATCCAGTGGTGCGAGACGCCCAGCCCGAGGACGAACCGGCCCTCGCACACGGCCTGGGTGGACAGGGCCTGCTGGGCCAGCGCAATGGGGTGGCGGGGTTGGATCGGCACGATGGCCGTCCCGATCTCGATCCTCGACGTGGCCGCACCGAGGACCGTGGCCGCCGTCATGGCGTCGAATTCGTCCGGGATCTGCGGCGTCCAGATGGAGTCCAGACCGGCCTCGTCGGCCCACCGGGCGTCGGCGCGGAGCTTCTCCACCTTGGTCGCGTAGCGGCCGCGATCCGCGCTCACCTGAAGACCGATCCGCATGCTGAGGTCTCCTTTCCCGCTGGGAAATGCCCTTCTCAAATACAGTACATGCTGCTATCGCCAACTGCTAGGGCACTTGACGGACCAGCGCACCATCAATAGCATTTGCCCACCTTGTCGGCAGGTTTCTGCGACGCCGAGCTCTCCGGCACGGCGCCGCGAGAGGGCCGCGCCGGACTGCCGAAGGCGAGACAGGACCCGTCGAGAGTGAGAGGTGCGCGTGGGGGGTCAAGACGAGAGCCGGGTTGCCATCGTCACCGGCGGCGGGTCCGGAATGGGCGCGGCGATCTGCCGCCACCTCGCCGCGCGGGGGCACAAGGTCGCGGTGCTCGACATCAACGGCGACGCGGCGAACGAGGTGGCCACGGAGCTCCGGGCCGACGGCGCCCCCGCCCTGGGAGCCGGGGTGGACGTCAGCGAGCGCTCAGCGGTCTTCGCTGCGCTGGAATCGGTCCGCGCCACGCTCGGCCCCGCCGGGATCATGGTCACCAGCGCCGGGATGGAGGGGTTCGAGTCGTTCCTCGACATCACGCCCGAGGCGTGGGACCGGATGATGGCGGTCAACCTCTCGGGCACGTTCCACTGCCTGCAGGCGGTCGTGCCCGACATGATCGAGGCCGGATGGGGGCGCATCGTCACCATCTCGTCGTCGTCCGCACAGTCGGGGACACGGCGGATGGCGCACTACGTCGCGTCGAAGGGCGGTGTGATCGCACTGACCAAGGCGCTGGCACTCGACCTCGCCCCCGACGGCATCACCGTGAACACGATCCCGCCCGGTGTCATCGACACCCCCATGATGCGGCGGCCAATCGAGTCGGGCCAGATGGCCAGTATGGAACAGGTGCTCGCCCGGGCACCGTTGGGCCGCGCCGGCACGCCGGACGACATCGCCTCGGCCTGCGGCTTCTTGTGCAGCGAGGAGGCCGGCTACATCACGGGCCAGCAGATCAACGTCAACGGTGGGTGGTACCTGTGACAATCACGACCGAGGAACTCGGCAGCGTCGGCGCGGCGGTGCTCGGCGTCGAGCGGGAACGCTTGCTCCGGGACGGCACCCTGCCGGCGAACTGCATGGAGGCGCTCGGGCAGTACGGCGTCCTGGTCTTCCGCGAACTGGCCATCGACGACGAGACCCAGGTGGCGTTCTCCAACCTGCTCGACAACGTCGGAAGGGCCGAGCCGGCCGAACCGCCCCACCCCTACATGGTGTCCCTCGATCCCGCGAAGAGCGCCACGGCCGCATACACCCGGGGGACGTTCCACTGGCACATCGACGGCGCCCAGGACGACGTCCCGACCAAGGCCACGGTGCTGAGTGCACACGCGGTCGCCGCCACCGGAGGCGAGACGGAGTTCGCCAGCACCTACGCGGCGTACGAGGACCTCACAGGCGAGGAGAAGGAGCGGTATGCAGGGTTCCGGGTCCTCCATGCTTTCGAGGCGTCGCAGCGCCTGGTGAACCCGGACCCCTCGCCCGAGGAGCTGGCCCGCTGGCGGGAGAAGCCCGACCGGGAGCATCCACTCGTGTGGCGGCACCGCTCCGGGAGGCGCTCTCTGGTCATCGGCGTCACGGCGTCGCACGTCGTCGGGATGGAGATGGACGAGGGGAAGGCGCTGCTCCAAGACCTGCTGGAACGGGCAACGACGCCAGACCGTGTCTACCGTCACGAGTGGGCCGTCGGCGACCTCGTGATCTGGGACAACACCGGCGTCATGCACCGCGCCTGCCCCTACGACCCTTCCTCGGCCCGCGAGATGCACCGCACCACCATGAGCGGTGACGAGCCGATCCGCTAGCCCGATCCGAGAGGAGCTCGCTCCATGAGTGACGTGACCATCCTGCGTGCCGACCGGTGGGTCGACGTCGAGGCCGGGGAGGTGCGGTCCCCGGCGACGGTCGTCGTCGAGGGCAACCGGATCGTCGACGTGAACCCGGCGGAGCCCCCGACCGGAGCCACCGAGGTCGACCTGGGCGATGTCACGCTGCTGCCGGGCCTCATGGACATGGAGCTCAACATGCTCATCGGCGGGCCGGGCGGGCCCGACGGGCTGCCCGACCCGATGCACGGGGTGAAGGACTCGCCCGTGTACCGCACCCTGCGTGGTGTCGTGAATTGCAACACCACCTTGATGGCGGGCTTCACGACCGTGCGCAACCTGGGCCTGATGGTCTACACGGCCGGGTTCCTGCTCGACGTCGACCTGGCCCGCGCCGTCGACCAGGGATGGTTTCCGGGTCCGCGCATCTTCCCGGCCGGCCATGCCATCACCCCGACAGGCGGTCACCTCGACCCGACGATGTTCCAGGGGCTGGCGCCCGGCATCATGCCCCAGAGCGTCGAGCAGGGCATCGCCAACGGCATCGCCGAGGTCCGCAAGGCGGTCCGCTACCAGATGAAGTACGGCGCGAAGCTGATCAAGATCTCCGCGTCGGGAGGGGTCATGTCGTTCAGCAGTGCGGCCGGGGCCCAGCAGTACTCGGACGAGGAGCTCGCCGCCATCGTCGACGAGGCCCACCGCAACGGCCTGCGGGTGGCGGCGCACGCCCACGGCGACGCCGGCATCCGGGCCTGCATCCGGGCCGGGGTCGACTGCATCGAGCACGGGTCGCTGGCCAGTGAAGACACGATCACACTGATGGCGGACAACGGGACCTTCCTCGTGGGCACCACCGCCCTGGCGGACCACATGGCGGTCGACCGCATCCACCCGATCCTGCAGAAGAAGGCGGCCGAGATCTTCCCCCAGGCCCGGCGGATGTTCGGCAAGGCGCTGGCGGCCGGGGTGAAGATCGCCTGCGGCTCCGACGCGCCGGCCATCCCGCACGGCACCCAGGCCGACGAGCTCGTCGCCATGGTCGACCGTGGCATGTCTCCCATGCAGGCGCTGCAGGCGGCGACGGTGACCAGCGCCGAGCTCATCGAGCGCGCGCACGACCTCGGCCGCCTCGCCCCCGGCTACCTGGCCGACGTCATCGCGGTGCCGGGCGATCCGTCCGAGGACATCAAGGTGACCAAGGACGTGCGCTTCGTCATGAAGGACGGCCAGGTCTACAAGGGCCTCGAGGGCACCCGTGGATGAGGTCGGGGCGTTGGAGGCGGCGCGCACCATGCGCCGCGGCGTGCTCGGCGACGCGTGCGTGGACGCGCAGGCCGCCGACCCGAATCCGGGCCGCACCGCGGGCTCTGCCATAGCATTGGGCCCCAGCGCTCATCGGGCCAGGAGGAACAGCTGATGCGTGTCGTCGTCGATTTCGACCTATGCGAGAGCAACGCCCTCTGCATGGCGGCTGCCCCCGAGGTCTTCGAGGTTCGCGACGACGACCTCCTCTATGTGCTCGACGAGAACCCTCCCGAGGCGCTCCGCGGGAAGGTCGAGGCCGCGGTGCGGACCTGCCCGAAACGCGCCATCTCCATCGTGGACTGAGGTCCCGCGGCCCCGCACCGGGGTCGCTCCGACGGGCAGCGCCTTTTGCGCTCTTGACCTGGGTGGCGACCCAATGCTAAGCATCTGCACAGCATTTGAGGTCCAGGATCGGAGCTGCCGTGGCGAACTACGACACTGTTGATTTCTTCACCGACCAGTCGCTGATTGAGGACCCCTATCCGTACTTCGACCACCTGCGGGCGCAAAGCCCCGTCCTGCCCACCGACCACTACGGGGTGGTGGCCGTGTCGGGATACGACGAGGCGTCGGACATCTATCGAGATGTCGAGACGTTCTCCTCGTGCAACTCGGTGATCGGCCCGTTCGCGACCTTCCCGGTGCCGCTCGAGGGCGACGACATCAGCGGCATCATCGACCGCTACCGCGATCAGCTCCCGATGCACGAGCACATGGTGACGATGGACCCCCCCGGCCACACCCGTGAACGGGCGTTGATCATGCGCTTGTTGACGCCGAAGCGGCTGAAGGACAACGAGGCGTTCATGTGGCGCCTCGCAGACAGACAGCTCGACGAGTTCGTGAACAGCGGCCGCTGCGAGTTCATCACCGCCTACGCCCAGCCCTTCGCCATGCTGACCGTCGCCGACGTGCTGGGCGTGCCCGAGGCCGATCACGAGCGGTTCCGCCAGGGCTTCGGGCTGAGCGGGAACCCGGGCGCCATCGCCGGTGAGCAGGTCCACGGCAACGCGCTCGGATGGCTCGACGACTGGTTCGCCGTCTACATCGAGGACCGCCGGCGCGAGCCGCAGGCCGACGTGCTGACCCAGCTGGCGCTCGGGACCTACCCCGATGGCTCCACTCCCGAGATCACGGCCGTCGTGCGGACGGCGACGTTCCTCTTCGCGGCCGGTCAGGAGACGACGGCCCGACTCCTCGCCGTCGGCTTGAAGTACCTCTGCGAGTACCCGGAGCTCCAAGGTGAGCTCAGGGCCCACCGCGACCGTATCCCGGACTTCATTGAGGAGGCGCTCCGCATCGAGAGCCCCGTGAAGGCCGACTTCCGGCTGGCCCGGCGCGCGGCGTCGATCGGCGGAGTGGAGATCGCACCGGGAACGCCGGTGATGATTCTCAACGGGGCGGCGAACCGCGACCCGCGACGGTTCGAGTGTCCAGAAGAGTTCCGACTGGACCGGGGCAACGCCAAAGAGCACATGGCCTTCGGTCGTGGGGCCCACTCCTGCCCGGGAGGGCCGCTGGCTCGCGTCGAGGGTCGAGTCAGCATCGAGCGCATCCTCGACCGGATGCGCGACATCCGGCTCTCCGACGAGCATCACGGCCCGCCGGGCTCCCGGCACTTCACGTACGAGCCCACGTGGGTCTTGCGGGGCCTGCACGACCTGCACATCGAGTTCACCCCCGTCGAGGGGTCGGCGTGAGCGCCCGGGTGGCGGTCGTGACCGGTGCGGCCTCGGGCATGGGTCTCGGCATCACCCGGCAATTGGCTGAGGACGGGCATGCGGTGGCCATGCTCGATCTCGATGGTGCGGGACTTCGGGATGCCGCCGCAGGGCTCTCCGGGCGTGGGCACACCGTGGTGCCGTTCGAGGTCGATGTCGCCGACCGGGGCACCCTCGAGCGTGTGTTCGCCTCGGTGCGTGACACGCTGGGACCGATCATGATGCTGGTCACCAGCGCCGGCGTCGAAGCCTTCGACCCGGCGCTCGACATCTCCCCCGAGAAGTGGGACCGGATCCTCGCGGTCAACCTGACCGGCACCTTCACCTGCATGCAGCTTGCGCTGCCGGACATGATCGAGGCCGGCTGGGGCCGGATCGTGACCATCTCATCTTCCAGTGCGCAGTCGGGGGCTCCCAACATGGCCCACTACGTCGCGTCCAAGGGAGGAGTCATCGGCCTGACGAAAGCGTTCGCACGAGAGTTCGCGCGCCATGGCATCACGGTCAACACCATTCCACCGACGATCGTCGACACGCCCATGGCGAGGCATGCCGAGGCGCTCGGGAACGTCCCGAGCATCGAGCAGATGGGCAAGATGGTGCCGCTCGGACGCGCCGGTACCTCAGAGGACATCGCGGCCGCGTGTTCGCTTCCTGTGCTCCGAACAGGCCGGCTACATCACGGGCCAGTTGATCGGCGTCAACGGAGGCATGTACATCTGAGCTCGACCCGCCGCATCGGCACCGAGACCTCGAAGACTCGCGCCGTCCTGCTCGACGCGGCCGAAGAGCTCATGCTCGAAGAGGGCTATGCCGCAGTGACCTCGCGAAGAGTCGCCGCCAAGGCCAACCTCAAGCCACAGCTCGTCCACTACTACTTCCGCACCATGGACGACCTGTTCCTGGCGATCCACCAAAGAAGGGCCGCCGAGGGCATGGAACGTCAGGCCCGAGCCCTGGCGTCGGACCAGCCGCTCTGGGCGCTGTGGGACTACAGCCGTGATCCCCGGGGCACCGCGCTGACGATGGAATTCATCGCGCTGGCGAACCACCGCAAGGCCATCAGAGCCGAAATCGCCGGCTCCGCCGAACGGCTACGCGCCGAGCAGCTGAACGGGTTCCAGAGTGTGCTCCGGCAGCACGGCGTCGACCCCGAAGCATTCCCGCCCATCGTCTGCACCGTCTTGCTGTCGAGCATCTCGCGGTTCCTCGGCATCGAGCACGCGGCCTTGGGCATGTCGAGCGGGCACGACGAGACGGTCGCCTTCGTCGAGCGGTTCATACGCCGGCTCGAGGGGGACCGATCGGCGGCTCCCGCCGACGAGCAACCCTCTTAGCGAGCCCACGGCCCCGGGGTCACCCCGAGACGGTCGTCGTGCCGGGCAGGTCGGTCCCGCAGAAGGGTTGGCTCGAGGACGGGACGAACCCGTTCTTCTCGGCGATCATGTACCACCCGCACGACTTCGCAAGGTCGTGGCCGAAGTCGTTCGAGTAGTTGATCGACTGAGCGAGGATGCCGTTCCCGGTGTAGTTCGTGAGGCCGCGCAGCGCTGAGATGACGCCGGCATGGGTGGGGTTCTTGCCGGCCATCTGCAGGCCTTTGATCATGAGGTCCGCGCCGAGCCACGACTCGTACTGGCTGAAGTTCGGGAACGCACCGGGCTTGAAATGCTCGTACTTCTGGAGCGCCGCCTGCATCTGCTGCGTCCCCGCATTCGGCAGCTGGAACGGGCGGAACGTGGTGTCGAAGTACCCGCCCTGCACCGAACTCCAGGCCGGGGAGCCGACGATGCTCGGTTCGTACCCCGTCGGGAAGACGACGACCTTCGCCTTCACCCCGGCCTGCTTGAGCGCGGTGGCGAGGGCGAAGTTGGAGTTGTCGTCGAGGCCGGCGTAGAAGGCGTTGCAGCCCTTCTGCTTGGCCACGAGCGCCACCGTGGTCATGTCGACGCTGCCGAAGGGGATGGTGGTGTCGAGCTCGCCTTGCTTCCCCCCGGCATGCACGAAGGAGTCCACCGTGCCGACGGCCGAACGGGTCGACGAAGGAGAGATGCTGTACCCGTAGGAACAGATCACGGTGCCGCCGTGAGCCTTCATGAAGGCACCGATCCCGGTGTTGACCGGGTACTTGGGGTCGACGCTCCCGACATCGGAGGCGAACATGTTGGTGTTGAAGGGCGGGGTGCCCCACTCGGGCCCGTCGAAGAACCCGCCGGTGACGGGCACGCCCTGCTGGTTCGGGTACTTGTCGGCGAGGAAGAACAGCGGGCTCGTCGACACGAGGCCGAAGGCGCCCTTGGAGAGGGCATCCTGGACGGCGGAGGAAATCGCGGTCGGGCTGGTCTGGTCGTCGAGGACCATGCCCGTGAGCTTGTGGCCGTTGACGCCGCCCTCGGCGTTCTGCAGGGCGATGCGGGCGTTGAACCCGGCGGGTGCCTGGCTGAACTCGGAGGATCCGGGCCCGGTGAGCGAGGTGATCATGGCGAGGGTGATCGGTGCGGCCGATGTCGCGGCGCCTGCGGTCGCCGCCAGCGAACCGGCGACGTCGATGATGCCCGCGAGCAGCAACGTCGCCAATGCGATCCTCGCGCTGCGACCGGAGACTCTGGCCATGGTGGCCCCCCTTTTGTTTCGGTTGTGCGACATTATGCAGAACCGAGCATTCAATGTGCGTTCACCGGCCTGCGACCTGGACCAATGCCTCGGCCACCTGCTCCGGTTCGGTGATCATCAGGTCGTGGCCGGTGTCGATGTCCCACAGGCGGCCTTCGGCGCTGGCCCGGGCCATCAGGTCGGGATCCCGGGAGGACAGGGTCGAGGTGCAGACGATGTGGTACCTCGGGATGGCCCATAGCGCCGCCTCGTTGGTGAGCTCGAGTGGCTGCGTGAAGCACTGCCAGGGGTGAGGGGTCAGGCGCTCGGCCATCCAGGCCAGGTCGGCGGGGTCGTTCACCCCGTACAGCAGACCGGCGTCGGGCGCGGGGAGGAGTACGAGTTCCATTCCGTCGACTGTCTCGCCGAAGGGACGGACCGCCTCGATGACCGGTCCGGCGACGTCGTGCAGCGACTGGCCGTTGACCGGTGTGGCCGCGTCGAGATACACGAGCCGGCCGATCCGGTCGGCGACGCGGTCGGCCACACCCGTGATCACCATGCCGCCGTAGCTGTGTCCCACCAGGATCACGTCACGGAGGTCCTCGTAGTGCAGCACCGCGGCCACGTCCTCGATGTGACGCTTCAGGTCGACGCTGTGGTCGAGGAGGTGGGCCCGCTCGCCCAGCCCGGTCATGGTCGGCGTGTAGACCTCGTGCCCGGGCGACCGCAGAATGCGTGCGACGCGCTCGATAGCACCATCCACCATGGCCGCCACCATGGACGAGCACGTAGGTCGCCACTGCGACGCCTCCCCAGCGGTGCCGCCACGCCGCTCGACGCAACGGGACCAGCCGGAGGGTAACAGGCCGGAGGAGGGGGTGCCCGGTAGTGTCCGTCCCCACCGGAACGAGAAGAGGGAGTGCAGCGTGTCGGATGATCTCGGCGCAGCCGGGTTGCGGTTCGAGCGCGACGGCGTGGTGGCCTGGTGCACCATCGACCGGCCGGAGGCGAGGAACGCGCTCACATCTGCCATGTACTTCGGCCTGAAGAGGGCCGTCCGCCTGGTGAACCAGGACCCCGACCTGGCCGCGCTGATCATCACCGGTACCGGTGACGTGTTCGCGCCCGGAGGTGATCTCGGCGGGAGGGCCGAGCAGGGCGACTCGGAGCCGCCGGACATCGGCCAGGACATCCTGCCCTTCCTCGCCATCCGCGACAGCCGGGCACCGGTCGTGGCGGCGGTGAACGGCATCTGCCAGGCCGGCGGGCTGCTGATCGCCATGCTGGCCGACATCGCCGTTGCCAGTGACCGGGCCACCTTCCGCGTGCCCGAGCTGTTGCGGGGCATCCCCGACGCCACCTATGCCGCAGTGCTGCCGGCCCATGTCGGCCTCGCGGTCGCCCGCGACCTGCTGCTGTCGGCGCGTCGCTTCGATGCCGCCGAGGCGCAACGGCTTGGAGTGATCTCCCGGGTGGTGCCGCACGACCAGCTACGGGAGGCGGCGCTCCAGGCCGTTCGGGAGATCCTGCAGACCCCTCCCATGGCCCGTATGCAGGTGAAGCGGATGCTCAACGAGCGCTACGGCATCATCGACTACCAGACGATGTTCTGGGCCTTGGAAGAATCGGAGGAGCCCCGCGAAGGCATGCGGGCGTTCATGGAGAAGCGCTCTCCCAGCTGGGTCCCCGACGAGTTCGGCCACACCGAGAAGCGTTGAGGCCGACCCCCCGATCCTTTGTCGCCGTCGCGGTTGTCGTCGCCTGGACAGCGGACGTCCGCGCACCTTGACGACCGGCGCGGAATATTCGCGGTCGACGGCGGCTGATATGGGTATGACCTCTCAACTGCTGAAGAAGCTCTACACCGCCGAAGCCAGTGTCCAAGGTGGTCGTGACGGTCACGGCCGCTCGTCCGACGGCGTCCTCGACCTCGATGTCCGGCCGCCGGCGGAACTGGGAGGCACGAGCGTCGGCACGAACCCCGAACAGCTCTTCGCGCTCGGGTACGGCGCCTGCTTCCAGAGCGCCATGGGTGTCGTTGGCCGCCGCCTCGGAGTCGACACCAGCGCATCCACCGTCACGGCGCGGGTGACCTTGGGCACGATCGAGGGTGGCGCCTACGGGCTTGCCGTCGAGCTCGAGGTTGCGCTCCCCGGTGTCGACCGCGACGCGGCCGAAAAGGTCGTCGAGGCTGCCCACGAGGTGTGCCCGTACAGCAATGCGACTCGTGGCAACATCGAGGTGGCGCTCACCGTCGTCTGAGGCGGGTCGTCAGGACGAGGTTCGGGCGTCGACACCCCACAGGCGGGCCAGCTCCTCCACCCATGCCGAGGCCTCTTCGGCCGCCGCGGGCGGGGAGTCGACGAGGACGAGCTCGCTCACTCCGAGAGCGGCGAGGCTGGGGAGGTCCGACGGCGTGGCGTCGCTGACGAAGGCGGCGGTTCGTACCGACGTGGTGGTCCGGCCGTGCCTCTGGCACGCCGACCACAGCATCTCCAGGCGCGCCGGCAGCTCGTCGAGCGTCAGGTTGAAGCCGTACCAGCCATCGCCGTAGCGTGCGACGCGATCGAGCGCCCGCTCGCTGTTCCCGCCGAGCACGACGGGGATCGCTTGCTGGATGGGCTTCGGGTAGCACCGGACCTGCTCGAAGCGGACGTACTCGCCGGCGTAGGAGGAAGGATCGTCGCTCCAGAGGGACCGCATCGCCTCGACGTACTCCCGATTCCGCGCCCCGCGACCTCGGAACGGGACGCCAAGTGCCGCGTACTCCTCGGCGGACCAGCCGATGCCGACCCCGAGCGTGAGCCGTCCCCCCGACAAGACGTCGACGCTCGCCGCATGCTTGGCCATGATCAGAGGGTTGTGCTCGGGCAGGAGCAGGACCCCGGTGGCGAGCCGGATACGCGACGTCGTGGCGGCCAGGAAGGCGAAGAGCGCCAAGGGGTCGAGCCAGTCCGCATCACTCGGAACCGCGATGCGCCCGTCGTCCGCGTACGGATAGCGCGAGTCCTGTCGATCGACCATGACGACGTGTTCGCCTGCCCACAGCGTGGCGAATCCGCACTGCTCGGCCGTCCGTCCGACCGCGCGGATCACGCCCGGATGGGCGCCGGGCCCGATGCCCAGTGCATGGAGGCCGATCTGCATGGCCCCATCTTCCCCCGGCAGGGCCCGGCTCACGCCGCCGGCCGCCGACGGCAGCGTCTGAAGTGGGACGGACCCACCGCAGCGGCCGCCCGTCGTTTGTGAACCAGTTCACGGCTGGTCCTGGTGCCGGCGATCGGACACGGAGAGGAGGCCCCCCGGGGGACGAGGGTACGCCCCCACCGACAGGCCGAGGAGCTACGACCTCGCGCTGGCGCCACGGGGTGTGCACACCGGTGGGCGGGGAGCAGCGCAACCTCTGGTCTTCGCTCGGGGCGGGGCCCATGACGTTCGTCAGCGGGGACACCCTTCAGCCGGCTGGAGCCCTCATGCCCATTACACCGGTCCATCGCCGCAATCTTGTCCCATGGCCGCCGCCCAACGGCGATCGGTCCGGGCCTCAGCCCGCGTGAAGCGGCCTGCCTCATCGCCGCCGAGGCGGCCCGGGGGCAATTGCCGTCCGCACGCCACGAGGGCCAGCGCCTGCGCCGGTCCCGTGACGAGCGCCCCGGACCCCGTGGACCAGTCCAGGTCATCGGCCCGCAGATGCACGTCTGAGAGGTCAACACCGAAGATGTTGGGCGAGCCCGGGCCGGCGACGATGGCCAGCACCCGGGCGATGCGTGGGCCCGGCACCCGGCGCTGCAGCGGGACCGCTTCAGTGATGTCGAGCTCGTGGATGACGCAATGCGTCAGGGCACCCTCCATCCCACCGCCGGGCGGCTGCCAGTCGTGCAGCACCTCGGAGCGGAGTCCCGACAGCAAGGTGGCGGCTGGCAGCGCGCCGTCCCTCGCCGCGATGGTGTCGGACAACGAGGCGAAGTCGCCGCCGGCCGCCTCCAACTCCGCCATGAACTCGGGACCCGAATAGCGTGCGGGCATCGTCATGTGCGCCACCACCTCGCGAGTGCGCCAGCCCTCGCACAGCGACGGCGCGTCCCACACCGCCGGGTCGGAGGCCTCCAGCAGGTCGGCCAGCGCGACGTACTCGTCGGCGATGGCAGCGCCGAGGTCGGTGTCGGTGTCGTAGGCGGTTGTGTGCTCAGGTGTCATAGTCGTCCCTCCTGTCGGGCTCGGTGTCATGTGGGTACGACCGGGCCACCCGGCCGAGATAGGCGTCGAAGCGGTCGAGCGAGGTCATGAACCCAGCCTGGGCCTCGGGAGCCAAGAACGCCTTGGGCACGTAGGTCTGGTGGATCCGCACCTCGGTGCGATCGGGGCCGAGTGCGACGAACTCGGTACGGACGCGCATGCCCGAGTGGGTTTCGGTCCAGGTCAGGAGCTCGGGCTCGCGCACGTCGTCGTACACCGCATGCGTCGGGTACTCGCTGCCGTCGGCATCGTTGACCATCAACGTCTCGAACACGCCACCAGGCCGGGCGTCGACCTTGATCCGCTCGCGCGGCGCGGACACGCCCGCCGGTCCCCAGAAGTGGGCGAGGTGGTCCGGGTCGATCATGCAGCGGAAGACCAGCTCGCGCGGCGCGGCGAAAACCCGGCTGAACCGCAGCTGGTTGGGCGGGTCCCCGGTGCTTCCGCTCTCATCCGTGCCCACGCGTGTCTCCTTTGCCCTTCTCACTAGCTTCTCTTTGCCGTCCCCGCCGGCGCGCCCTGCAGGTCGGCCAGCAGCGCGTCGAGCTTGTCGAAGCGCTCGCCCCAGAGGCGCCGGTGGGTGGCGATCCAGTCCAGCGCGCCGTCGAGCGCCTCGGGCTCGAGGTGGCAGGGCCGGAACTGGGCGTCGCGTCCCCGCGAGATCAGGCCGCTGCGCTCCAGGACCTTGAGATGCTTGGAGATCCCCGGCAGCGACATGTCGAACGGGGCAGCGAGCTCGCCGACAGTGGCGTCGCCGCGGGCCAGGCGGCTCAGGATGGCGCGCCGGGTCGGGTCCGCAAGCGCAGCGAAGGCCGAGTCGAGCCGCTCACTCGTGGTGGTCGTCACGAGTCATTATTTAACCAAGGAGTTAGTTAGCTGTCAAGTTAACTAACTCCCGGCTTCTGCTAGCCTTTTTTTTTGGCGCTGGCACACGCCAGCGTCGAGGAAAGGTGCAGGTCGTGCTGGTGCAGGTCATCACGGGCACCACCCGGCAAGGTCGGTTCAGCGAGCCGGTGGCGGCCTGGGTGACGGGCCATCTGGCGCAGCATGACGCTTTCGAGGTCGAGCTCGTGGACCTGCGGGACCACCCCTTGGCCTTCTTCGACGGCGCCCCGCCGGCGCGGACCGGGCGTGACTATGCCGACGAGGAGGTGGTCCGCTTCGGCCGCGTCATCGACCGGGCCGACGGCTACGTGATCCTCACGGCCGAGTACAACCACGGTTACCCCGCGGTGTTGAAGAATGCCCTCGACTCCACTTTCGTCGAGTGGCGACGCAAGCCGGTCGCATTCGTGGCATGGGGCAACACCGGCGGGGCGCGGGCCGTCGAGCAGTTGCGCGCGGTCGCGGTGGAGTTCGAGATGGCGCCCCTGCGCCACGCTGTCCACGTGTTGCCCGACGTGCTCCGGGCGGTGCTGACGGCGCCCGACCCCGCCGACCCGTCCCTCTTTGCGCCGCTCGAGCCGCGGCTCGCCATGTTGGCCGACGACCTGGCCTGGTGGATGCGGGCGCTCGCGACGGCCCGGGCTGCGGACGGGTAGACCGGGGCTTGTCCCGCCGGCTCCCGCATTGGGGGCCACGGCGTTACCGGCGACGAAGGAGGAAGCCTCGTGGACGACCCGCTTTGGGCGCTGCGCGCCTCGGTCGGCCGCCTGCACGAGCTGTGCCGAGGCATGGACGACGGTGCAGCTCGACGCGCCGTCCTACTGCCGCGACTGGACGATTGCGGGGGTGCTGTCGCATCTGGGTTCGGCCGCCGTCATCATGCAGAGGAACCTCGAGGATGCGCTCGCCGGGCGCTCCGCTCCGGAGGACTTCGCACCATCGGTGTGGGACCAGTGGAACGCGAAGTCGTCCCCTTCCAAGGTGGATGACGCGCTCGCCGCCGACGAAGGCCTGCTCGAGGCACTCGAGGCAGTGGACGAATCCGACCGGGTTCGCGTCACTTACCCCTTCGGGCCGCTGAGAGTCAGCTTCGACGACGCCGTCGGGTTTCGGCTCAACGAGCACGCCCTGCACACGTGGGACATCGAAGTCGTCTTCGACGACGGTGCCCGGCTCCCCCTCGACGCAGCCGCTGTCGTGGTCGACCATCTCGAGTTGATTACGCGCTTCGCAGCGCGACCCACCGGTGCGGAGCGAACGATCCATCTGCGCACGACCGGTCCCGACCGCCTGTTCGCGCTGCATCTGGTTGCGGGCGGCGCCGAGCTCGCCGCCTCAGGCGAAGGCGGCCCCGAGCCCGATCTGGTGCTGCCGTCCGAGGCATTGTGCCGGCTCGTTTACGGGCGGCTGGACCCGGAGCACACGCCTGCGGTCGGCGGCGGGGCCGCGCTGCTCGACTTGCTGCGTACCGTCTTCCCAGGGATCTAGTCAGGCACAGTCGGGCACCCGAGCGGCGGCAACGACGCCGGTCATGTCGTTGTCACCATGTCGGACCTCGACGAGGCGTGCCGGCTGGTAAAGGATCTCATGGCGGACCAGGCGTCCAAGGTGCCGCTGGAAGGAGCCTGCTGTGCACGATGAGTGGCCACACGAGTGGTCGATACCGGTTCGACGCGAGGGAGCCTCGGCCGTCCCGCTGGACGACAACATTGCCCTCTACGACGAGGTCGGCCAGCTCCTCATCCTCCTCAACGTCAGCGCGGCGGCGGTCTGGGAGCTCTGCGACGGCACGACGACCGTCGACGACATGGTACGCCGGCTTGCCGCCGCGCACCCGGACGAATCGAGTGTGATCGGCGAGGACGTCCGGCAGACGGTGCGCAAGCTGGCCGATCTCGGGCTGGTGACCGACGCGGCCTCCGGGGTGGGTGTGGAGCTGGAGGGCTGAGGGGGGCGAGCGCTCGGGCGTAGGGGAGTTGCCGTCCGGCCGGCGGTTGTGGAGGATGGGGCCGTGTCCATCGTTCAGTTGGCGAGCGATGCGAGCCCGGCCGAGGTGGCGGCAGCCATCGGGCGCGACGGCGCCGCGATCGTCGAGGGGGTCGCCCCGGCGCAGTTGCTGGACCGCATCGAGTCCGAGTTGCGCCCCTATCTGGACGCGACGCCGACCGGGCCCGACGACTTCAGTGGGAACCGCACCCGGCGGACGGGCTCGCTGATTGCCCGCTCGCCCTCGTGCCGGGAGCTGGTCATGCAGCCGCTCGCCCTGGGTACGGCGCGCGCTTTCCTCGCTCACGCCACGAACATCCAGCTGCACCTGACCCAGGCCATCGCCATCGGCCCCGGGGAGACCCCACAGCCGATCCACCGGGATCAGTGGGCGTTCGACTTCTTCCCGTTCCCACCGGGCTACGAGGTCCAGTGCAACACCATCTGGGCCCTCAGTGACTTCACCGAGGAGAACGGCGCCACCCGCATAGTCGTGGGCAGCAACCTGCGAGAGGACAAGCTGTCGTTCGGCCCCGATGACACCGAGCCCGCCGAGATGGCGCGGGGCTCGGTTCTCTTCTACTCGGGCAGCGTCTACCACGGCGGCGGGGCCAACCGCTCCGACACGACCCGTATCGGGTTGAACATCACCTACAACGTGGCCTGGCTGCGCCAAGAAGAGAACCAGTACCTTTCCGTGCCACGGGAGGTGGCAGAGACACTGCCCACCGACCTGCTCCGCCTGATGGGCTACGACCGCGGGGCTTACGCGCTGGGCTACATCGACGACCTGCGCGATCCCATTGAGGCAGTGCGGCCCGGTACGGGCTCGACCGGTTTCGCCGTCGGCACGTAGTGCACGCAGTCCGGTGCAGCCCCCGTGCGATGGTTCCGTTCGCGCCGCACAACTACCGTGGTGGCGTGCCGGTGGACATCCGAGTGGCCAACGTGGACGACCACGACGAGCTGTTCCGCGCCTTCAGCCGCATCGTGGGCGCCCGCGAGGGCTTCCCGCATCTCCCTCCGCTGACGCGCGGGGACTTCGACGACTACTGGGTCGCGCATTCGTCGGCCCTGTTCGTCGCCCGGTTCGAGAGCACGCTCATCGGCGCCTACTACGTCAAGCCCAATTTCGTCGGACGGGCGGCGCATATCGCCAACGCCGGCTACTTCGTGCTCGCCCCCTACCGCGGCACGGGGGTGGGGCGGACGCTGGTGGAGCACTCGCTGCGCGAGGCACGGCGCCTCGGGTTCGACGCCATGATCTTCAACCTCGTCTTCGAGTCCAACCCCGCCCGCTCCATGTACGAGCGCCTCGGCTTCAAGGAAGTGGGGCGGTTGCCGGCCGCCGTAGACGGTGAGGACGCCGTGATCTACTGGCGCAGCCTGGCGGACATGGAGTCGTGAGCGGCGGCGACGTCACGGTGGAGCAGCGGGGTGCGCACGTCGCCGTCGTGTGCCTGCACCGGCCGCCGAACAACTACTTCGACACCGCCCTGATCGACGCCGTGGCCACGGCCTACGACGAGCTGAACGGCTCGGGGTGGTGCCGCGCCATCGTCCTTGCGTCGGAGGGCCGTCATTTCTGCGCGGGCCTCGACTTCGCAGCCAACGCCGGCCAGGACATCGCGGCCCTGTACAGTGCCGCCCTTCGCCTCTTTGCGGCCCCGCTCCCCGTGGTCGCCGCGGTGCAGGGCGCGGCGATCGGCGGCGGCTGCGGGCTGGCGCTGTCGGCCGACTTCCGGGTGGCCACGCCGCGCACACGTTTCAGCGCGAACTTCTCCCGGCTCGGCTTCCACCACGGCTTCGCGCTGAGCGTCACGCTGCCGGCGGTCGTCGGCCGCCAAGCCGCAGCCGACCTGTTGCTGACCGGGCGGCGCGTCGGCGGGGAGGAGGCACTGGTGCTGGGCCTGTGCGACCGCCTGGCCGGCGACGGTGACCTGCTGGCGCAGGCCCTGGCCTACGCCGGCGAATTGGCGGCCGCGGGCCCGCTCGCCGTGCGCTCCATCCGGGCCACGCTGCGTCGGGACCTGGTCGAAGACGCCCGGCTCGCCATGGCTCACGAGTGTGCCGAGCAGCTCGTGTTGCGCGACACGGCCGACTTCGCGGAGGGAGTTCGTGCCGCGGCCGAGCGCAGGGATCCCCGCTTCAGCGGGACATGAGCATGACAGCGTCAGGGCCGGTGGCCCACGAGCTGAACACGTCCTTCTCGTGGGCCGACCACGGCGGGCCGTTCCGCACGGTCACACGAGAGCAGGCGCGCCACTACGACGAGCGGGGGTACTTCGTGCTCGAGGGCGCGCTCGGGCCCTCGGAGGTGGACGCGCTGACCGCGGCCATCGATCCGTTCGAGGCGCATCAGGAGGAGGCGTTGCGCTCCATGGAGGGCGGGCGCTTCTTCATCGCCCGCGCCGGACGAGATCACCTTCACCACGCATCTCGTGCTGCGCTCCGCGCCGCTGCGCAGTTTCACCTCGTCGGCGCTCTTCGCCGACCTCGTGCGCCGATCTCATCGGGCCCGACGTGCGCCTGTACTGGGACCAGGCCGTGTACAAGAAGCCGGGGACCGAGTCACCGTTCCCGTGGCACCAGGACAACGGGTATGCGTTCGTCGAACCTCAGCAGTACCTGACGTGCTGGGTGGCGCTCACCGATGCCACCGAGGAGAACGGGTGCCCGTGGGTGGTGCCGGGCCTGCACCGTCTCGGCACGCTGGCCCACGAGTATTCCGACATCGGCTTCGTCTGCCTGCAAGACCCGGGGGACGCGGTGCCGGTGCCGGCGTCCGCCGGGAGCATCGTCGTGTTCTCGTCGCTGACGCCCCACTCGACCGGGCCAAACCGGACCGGCGGCGTCCGCAAGGCGTACATCGTGCAGTTCGCGCCGACCGGCGCCACGGTGATCCGGAGCGACCCCGGCGGAATGGCGACGCGCATCGCCGCTGACGACGAGTCCCGGCAGTACGAGGTGCTGCGCCGGGGCGAGCGGCTCGAGCGCTAGGGGTGCTCGAGCCGGCTGCGCACGCGCCGCGGTAACTCCGTGACACGGCGGATCCGGCCCCGGATGCCATGGCCCGACGCGAGCCGGACGAGGAGCACCCTCATGCGCCGTGCCGTGCCGTCGGTCGTGCCCAGCGCGTAGTCGAGCCGGTAGCCGGGGAGCCCGCCGTTCGTGAGCGGCCGGGTCTCCGACAGCAGCCGCCGCATCGTCTCGCCGCGCCAGCCACGCGTCGGCAGCGTGAACAGGCCGGGGGGTACCTCGACGCCCGCCCGCTTCGCCATCGCCAGGGCGACTGCCGACGACAGTGACACAGCGGGCCTCGCGGGCGAACCCGCGCACCGCGTCCCAGTCGACCGGGGTGGCCCGTTCGGCGGCATCGCTCGCGGTCATGGCGAGGTCCGCGATCCAGATCAGCCGGACGAACCGGTGGTGGGGCTTGCCGGCGTGCGCCGCCAGCACGACGAGCTCCTCGGTCAGGGGCAGACGGAAGGCGGGCGTGCCCGCGCACTCCATGGGCTGCCGCCTCTCCCACAGCGCCAAGGGGTCGAGCGCGGTGACGCGCTGGGTGGTGCGCTCGAGCCCGTAGTGCAGCTCCAAGAAGAGAGAGGGCACTTGTGGGTGGATGAGCACCGTGTCGTAGAGGTCGATCCCGGCGGCGCGGGCGACCTGCCAGCCGGCTCCCCGCAAGGCGTCGAGGGCCCGGACGTGCTCGGTCGGTGGCAGCAACACGTCGATGTCCTCCATCGGCCTCAGTCCGATCGCGGGGTACCGGCTGGCCACCTCCGGTCCTTTGAGCACGACCGGCTCCAGTCCGGCATCGGTGAGCGGGCGGATTGCCAGCGCCACTGCCCGGGGGATCAAGATGAGCGCCTCCATGTGGAACGCGTCGGCAGCTGCCGCGAGGTCGTCGCGCTCGGCGCCCAGGCGGTCGAGGGCCCCCGCCACTCCGAGTGTGCGCCACAGCAACGGCACGAGGCGGTGCTCGGCGGCCGCGGCGACGGTCAGGGACAGATCGGCGCCGCCATCGAGGGCACGTCGGATCGCCGGCCGGATCGGGCTCGGGACGGCAAGACTGCCAGAGCAGCCTCGCCGACTGCACGGTGGCGGTGTCAGGCCGCTGGCCGCTCATCGCCTGATCAGCCATGCCACAACGCACCCCTGGTTGAATCGCCGTGCACCCGGACGACCGCTCGAATCGTGGCTACGAGGCGGTTCCGTAAGTGGTGCCTTTCTGCCCTACACAGGGCCGACCTCTTGACTGTACAGTAGCGATACGGCGAAACAGGGGTGGCAACCCCGGATTCTGAGGGGCGTCTGACTTGCTCGCTCAACTGAAGGCGGCAGTCGAATGCGTAGTGAAGACATCGGACTGGGGTGTCCCGACTCCCAGCACGACGGGAGCATTGCCAGCGCTGGGCAACCCCGGATGTCGAGGCGGGCGGTCCTGGGTGGGCTCTCGACGGGTGCGGCCGTCGGGACGACTGCCTGGATGATCCCCCAGATCCTGACGGCCAAGCCGGCGGCGGGCGCCACGCTTTCGGGCTCGCCGGCCACCTCGCCGGTCACCTTGGCGGGTACCACCGGAACCCCGGCCTTCACCCCGACAGCGGCGTCTGGCGCCGGAGCGCCCTCGACCTTGTCGAGCCTGGCCACGACGGGCCTCGACCTCGAGCGCGACGCGGAGATCGGGGCGACCATGATCGCCGTCGGCTGGGTGTTGCACCGGTGGGCCAGCCGGGTGCCGCCGGCGGCGACGAGGGCCGCCGCCGAGGGCAAGGCGGGACGCCCGGGACGCCCCGCCTGACTCGTGGGCCCCGAAGACTGCCTCTGGGGTTACCGCACGCCCGCCATGAACGGGCTCTCGTACCGCTTTGCGGTCCGCAGCAACGACGGGCGGTTGGGGCGGTGCGTCCAGTCATTGCTGGCAGGTCTGCACGAGGCGGGCGCAGGCCCAACCGCGCCGGTCGAGCACTGGTACTCGTTGACGGCGAACGCCGACGGCACCATCGATGTCGCACGCGACGGCGAGCCCGTGGCGCAGGCGCAGCGGCCCGGTGAAGCGGTCGGATGGCTCGTGTGGGACGTCAACCGCGGCGCAGCCCAAGCGGGACGCAACCACCTGCTCTTCCACGCCGCGGGCCTCCAAGACGGCGACGCGGGCGTCCTGATACCGGGCGCGACGGGCGCTGGCAAGTCCACGCTGGCGGCTGGACTGGTGCGAGCCGGTCTCGCGTACCTCTCCGACGAGCTGATGGCCCTCGAGATCGACGGAGGGCGCCTGCTGCCCTACGCCAAGCCAATGACACTGAAGCCCGGCGGCGCCGACGCGCTGCGTCACATGGGGCCGCCGCCAATCGGTGCGAACGACCTCAGAGCGGGCGAGGAATGGCTGCTTGCCGTCGGTGACGACGCCGGCCGGCCGGTCGGCGCAGCATGCGTCCCCGAGCTGGTCGTCGTGCCTCGGTACCAGCCCGGCCACGCGACGCAGCTGAAGCCCTTGTCAGAGACCGAGGCGTTCGTGGCGCTGGCGGTGAACGCGGTCAACTTCGTCGAACACGGGTCCGACGGCGCCCGAGCCCTGGGACAACTGGTGACGCGATGCGAGTGCGTCGCGCTGACGATGTCGGACCTCGACGAGGCGGTCGAGGTCGTGCGGCAGCTGCTGTCGGGCCTTCCGACCCGACGGGACGTCGCGGAGGCCCGGGAGTGCGAAATGAATGGCCAGAGCGAGGGTCACGGCCCCGCCGCCGGGACGGCTCGTCGGTCGTGCCGTTGGACGACAACCTTGCCGTCTACGACGACGTCGGGCACCTCCTGATCCTGCTGAACGTCGCGGCGGCGGCGGTCTGGATGCGTTGTGACGGCGTTGCGGCCTTCGACGAGATCGTGGCCGGCCTGGTGTCGTCGCACCCGGGCGACATCGACGAGATCACGGAGGACGTGTGGCGCACGGTGCGCCGGCTGGCCGAGCTCGGCCTCGTCGACGAGCTGGCGGGGGACACCGCCCATGCCGCCGGGCCGGCCTGACGCCCCTTCCCCCGTGTCGAGGTGATCTTCGGGGCGGGATCGTCGCCGCCCGCACCGGGCGTCGCGCCCTGCGTCGACCAGCGCCAGCGCGCACCGGACCGCGGTTGCGGGAGCTCGGTGCCAGCCCTCGGTTGGTCTGAGAAGCGGTTCGGCATCATGACGTACGTCCTCCTGCGCCCTGCTCTGTGTCACCCGGCGATCTGCCGTGCCTGCACAGTGCGCGCCACACGTGTGGTCTCCCTGCGCGACCGCTGAGGACCCGGTCAGAATCGCGGCTCGACCCGTCACCCCCGCCGGTCCGCACTAGGGTGAGGCCGGGCGGCCGAGACCGGACCAAGGGGGTTCCCATGACACACACCGCGCCCGTGCGGGACTGGGCGACCGACTTCGACGTGATGGATCCGCGCTACCTCGAGGATCCCTTCAGCATCTGGGACGAGCTGCGCCAGACCTGCCCCATCGTCCACACCGACCGGCGCAAGAGCAGCTGGATGCCCCTCCGCTACGACGACGTCACCGCCATCGCACATGACATCGAGCACTTCAGCTCGCTCAAGGTGGCGGTGATCCCGGGCGACGAGGACGAGGACCCGGCGAACTTCGAGGGCCCAAACCTCGAGTACGGGCTGCCCCCGATCTCCTCGGACCCACCGCTGCACACCTGGACCCGGCGACTGCTGCTGCCGTGGTTCTCGCACACGCGCGTCGAGAGCTACGTACCCCTCACCCGCGAGCTGTGCCGCCGGCTCCTCGACGGCTTCGCGGACAACGGCCAGGCCGATGCCGCCGCGGACTATGCGCAGCAGATCCCGGTCCGGGTGATCGCGCACATCCTCGGCGTCTCGCCGGACCTGTCCGACACCTTCACCGGATGGGTGCGCGACGTGTTGGAGTTCGCCGACGATGCGGAGCGTCGCCGAGCGCGGCGCAGAGGGTCTCCTGAATTACTTCATCGAGCAGCTCGAGTACTGCCGCCACAACCCGGGGGACGACCTGTTGAGCGAGCTCCTGCGGACCGAGGTGGAGGGGCAGCCCGTCGACGACGGCATCGTCCTCGGCATGGCGGCGCTCGTCCTGATCGCCGGGGTCGACACGACCTGGAGCGCCATCGGTTCCTCGCTGTGGCACCTGGCCACGCATCCCGACGACCGCAAGCGCATGGTGGCCGAGCCGGAGCTCTGGCCGACGGCCATTGAGGAGTTGCTCCGGGCCTACTCGCCGGTGACCATGGCGCGCGAGGTCACCCAGGACTTCGAATACTCCGGCTGCCCGATGAAGGCCGGGGACAAGGTGCTCATGAACTTCCCGGCCGCCAACCGCGACCCCGAAGCCTTCGAGCACCCCGAGATCGTCCAGTTGGACCGGGCCCTCAATCGGCACGTCGCGTTCGGCTCCGGGATCCACCGCTGCGCCGGGTCGAACCTCGCCCGCATGGAGCTGCAGGTGGCGCTCGAGGAATGGCTCGAGCGCATCCCCGACTTCTCGGTCGCCGATGGCTCCGAGATCACCTGGGCCGGCGGCCAGGTCCACGGGCCGCGCATCCTCCCTGTGGTGTTCGGATGAAGATCCGGGTCGACCCAGACAAGTGCCAGGGCCATGCCCGCTGTTACGGCCTGGCGCCCGAGATCTTCGACGTCGACGACTACGGGCAGGCCTCGGTCATCCTCGACGAGGTGCCTTCCGAACTCGAGGAGAAGGCCCGGCTGGCCGTGGCCAACTGCCCCGAGTACGCCATCGAGATCATCAGCGAGTAGACGGCCGTCACCAGCGGCGGCCCGTGGGCGTCGCTGGGCGACGGTCATGCGGCGGCCAGCGCCAGGGTCTCGCCGTCACCCTCGGCCATCGCCTCGGCTGTCCGGGCCCGGCGCCTGATGAGGGTGAAGGCTGCCGTGGCCGCGAGGGCCAGCACGATGGCGCTGAAGGTGAACGCCGTCGTGTAGCCGTGGATGGCGCCTGCGGCCCGCGCCTCGGGCGACGTGCCGTGGACCGCGATGTAGGACACGGTGGCGCTGGTGGCGATCGTGTTGATCAGGGCCGCGCCCATCGTGCCCCCGGTCTGCTGGGTCGCGTTGACCAGCGCGCTCGCCACGCCGGCGTCCTGCTCGCTCACGCCGATCAGCGCCGTGCTGCTCATGGCCACGAACGACAGGCCCATGCCGAGGCTCACGATCACTTCGGCCGGGAGCACGACGCTGACGTAGGCGGAGTTCACGTCGAGGGTGCTGAAGAGGGCCAGGCCGGCCACGGCCATCAACAGGCCGCCCGTCAGCAGGGCCCGGGGCCCGAAGCGAGGCAGCAGCCGGCTGGCGCCGGTGGCGCCGGTGATGATGCCGAGCGAGAACGGCACGAACGCGAACCCCGACTTGAGGGCGGAGTAGTGCAGCACGCCCTGGAAGTAGTACGTGAGTGAGAGGAAGGTGCCGAGGATGGCAGTGCCGACCAGCAGCGAGGCCAGGAACGACCCGCCCCGGTTGCGGTCGAGGACGATCCGCAGCGGGAGGAGCGGGTGTTCGGCGCGCTGCTCGATGAGGACGAAGGCCACCAGGAGCACCGCCGCCGCGCCGAACAAGGAGACCGTGACGGAGGAGCCCCAGCCGTCGGTGCCCGCCTTGGTGAACCCGTAGACGAGCGCAAGCAGACCCCCGGTCACCGTCGCGGCGCCCGGGAGGTCATAACCGTGGTTGGCCGATGCCCGGCTCTCCGACACGTAGCGGAACGCGGCCACGGCAGCGGCGATGGCGATGGGCACGTTGATGAGGAGCGTCCAGCGCCAGGACGCGTATTCCGTCAGCAGGCCGCCGAGGATGAGCCCGATGGCTGCGCCGCCGCCGGCGATGCCGCCGTAGACGGCGAATGCCCTCGCTCGTTCCTTGGGCTCGGTGAAGGCCACCGTGAGCAGCGAGAGGGCTGCGGGGGCCATCACCGCGGCGAAGGCACCCTGGAGGGCGCGGGCGCTGAAGAGCATGGCCGAATTCTGAGCCAGGCCCCCGACTGTGGAGGCCGCGGCGAAGCCGATCAGGCTGATCACGAACATCCGCTTCCGCCCGAAGTAGTCCGCAATGCGGCCGCCGAGGAGCAGCAGCCCGGCGAAGGACAGGGTGTAGGCGGTCAGCATCCACTGGCGGTTGGCCGTCGAGATGTGCAGGGCTCGCTGCGCGGACGGGAGGGCGATGATCACGACAGAGGCGTCGAGCACGACCATGAGCTGGGCCACGGCGATGATGGCCAATGCCCGGAAGCGCTTGGGGTCGAGGTCCGGCTGGGGTCCGGCCGTCTGGTCCGGGCGGTCGATGGTCGATGTCATGGCGTCTCCGTCTCCTGGAAGGCCGAATCCGATCGGCTCGGCCGCTGCCGTCGTGGCCCCTACCTGGGAGGGGTCTGGTCACGGGGGCTCGGATGGCCTACAATCGGAATCGGAGTATTGGTTCCACTTAGACTATACGGAACAGTGACTCCGTTTGTCAACCGGGGAGGGAGGGATTTCCGTGGACCCGAAGTCGAAGCTACCGGGCGGGTGTGACGAGTCGATCGGCGCCACCGTGCGACCCCAGCGGGCCGACGCCCAGCGCAACCGCACACGCATCCTCGAAGCGGCGGAGGTGGTGTTCGCGGCAGAGGGGATCGAGGTACCCGTCGACACGATCGCCGAGAAGGCGGGGGTCGGGGTGGGGACCCTCTATCGGCACTTCCCGACCAAGGAGAAGCTGTGCGAGGCGATCCTGCTGGACCGGCTCACCGCCCTCACGGTGGACGCGCAGGCCTTGGCCGACGTCCCGGATCCCGCCGCCGCGTTCTTCGGCTTTCTCGAGCACATCGTCGAGGAGGGTGCGGCGAAGCGGGACCTCCTCGTCGCCGTCATGGGCGCCGGTCTGGAGTTCGAAGTGGCGGCCGCCGAGGTCAAGGACGGGCTGCGGGAGGCGATCGGCGTGCTCCTGGAGCGTGCGCAGGCCGCCGGCGCCGTGCGCCCGGACGTGACGGCGGCCATGGTCATGTCTCTCGTCGGCGCCACCTGTCAGGCGGCGTCGCACTCCGTCGGGGCACCCGCCTGCGACCTGCTGGCCATCGTCTGCGACGGGCTCCGGCCGCAGGGCGCGGCCTGAGCACACTGCGGCGCCGGCCGCGCCGTCACGTGCCCGGGCCGTGCCGTCGCAGCACCGCGGCGAGGGGGTCGATCGGGCTGCGCAACGAGAGTCCGCCGTCGCACTCGACCACCTGCCCGGTGACCCACCCCATGGCATGGAGAGCCACGATGACCTCGGCGATGTCGTCGGCCTCGCCAAGCCGGCCCAGAGCCGTACGCTCCGCCACCCCTGCGAGCCAGGGAGAGCCGGTCACCGTCGCCGACGGCCCGCGCCCGAGCATCGGCGTGCGCGTCACCCCCGGGGCCACCGCGTTGACGCGGAGGCCCGTCGCACCCCATTCGGCGGCGGCCACCTTGACCAGCATCGACAGCGCCGCCTTGGACGCGCAGTAGATGCCCATGCTGCGATCGACCAGGCGCGCGCTGATGCTCGAGACGGCGACGAACGACGTGGCCATGCCCTGTTCCTGCGCCACGCGGGCCCAGGCCCGCATGCAGAGCCAGGGTCCGCGGGCGTTGACCCGCATGACCCGGTCGAAATCGTCCGCGTCGGCGTCGGCCAGCAGGCCCGAATGCCCGACGCCGGCGGTGACGGTCACGCTGGTCGGCACGCCGAAGCGCGTCCGCGTCTCGCCCACGGCCTCCTCGATGGCGCCGGGTTCCGTCACGTCGCAGGTGATGTCGTGGGACCCGGCGATGTCCCAGGTCACGAGGCTCGTGCCCTGAGCCCGGTAGGAGGAGGCCAGGGCGTTTCCGATACCCGATCCGGCCCCGATGACCAGTGCGAGCGGTTCGGTTCCGTCGCTCATGCGCCTCCCTTCGTTCCCGACCGGCGAGACCGTACCCGCCCGGCGGTGACAGAATCTCGGCCTCATCCCGCCGACGGGACCATGGAGCGACGGCTGCCAGGGCTACTTCAAGAATGCCAACGGCTAAATCGCCACCCAGCTGCCACAGACGTCCAGGTGGCACGCCCAGAGGACGCGGCGCTTCCGCATGCGAGAGTATGTGCGGTCATGAAGGCAGCGGTGTACTACGAGACGGGTTCACCCGACGTGTTCCGGTACGAGGACGTGCCCGACCCCGTGCCCGGAGCGGGTGACATCCTGGTCGACGTCGAGGCGGTCAGCATCGAGGGCGGCGACACGCTCAACCGGCTCGGTGGTGAACTGGCCAGGACGCCGCACGTGGTGGGCTACCAGTGCGCGGGCACCGTGGTCGAGCTGGGTGCTGACGTGCGAGGCTTCGCTGTGGGCGATCGTGCCGTGACGGTGGGCCTCGACGGCTCGCATGCCGAGCGCAGGGCCGTGCCTGAGGGCTTCGCGTGGAAGATCCCCGACGGCCTTCCGACCGACGAGGCGGCCTGCGTGCCGGTTCCGTTCGGCACGGCTGACGACTGCCTCTTCGAATTCGGCCACCTGCGGGCGGGCGAGACGGCGCTGATCCATGCCGGCGCGGGCGGGGTGGGCATCGCGGCGATCCAGATGGCGAAGCGGGCGGGCGCGCGGGTCCTCGCCACCGCCTCGAGCGACGACCGCTTGGAGCGTCTGCGGGGTCTGGGCCTCGACGAGGGCATCAATTACCGGACCCACGACTTCGTGGCCGAGGCGCGCCGGCTGACGGACGGCCGTGGCGTCGACGTCGTGGTGGACTCGGTCGGCGGCGTCACGCTGCAGGGAAGCGTCAACGTCCTCGCCTACCGCGGCCGGTGCGTCTCGGTGGGCGACGCGGGCCGGGCCGCCGCCGAGCACCTCGACATCTCGGGCATGCGTCCCAACAACCAGACGTTGTCGGGCTACTTCCTGGGGGCTGAGTTGCTGCTGTTCCCGCGCGCCCATGCCATGATCGCCCGCCACCTCGACGCCATCGCCAGGGGGGAGCTCAAGGTGGTGATCGACCGCACCTTCCCGCTCTCGGACGCGGCGGGAGCCCACGCCTACATCGAGAGCCGGCAGGCCTTCGGCCGCGTGCTGCTGGTCCCCTGAGGCCGGCCCGACTCAGGAGGGCGTCGAGCTGCGCCAGCGGCGCTCGAAGGGCAGGCGCCAGGTGCGGGGCGCGATGAGGTCGTTGATGGCGGGCGGCCCCCAGCCCCCTTGGGGTAGGACTGCGCGGGGGGCGGGTCCTCGAGCAACGGCGTCGAGATCTCCCACAGGCGCTCGATGCCCTCGGCGGTGTTGAACAGCGTGTGGTCGCCGACCATGGCGTCGTGGATGAGCCGCTCGTAGGCTTCGAGCACGTCGGCGTCCTGCCCGGTCTCGTGCAGCGCGAACTGCAGGCTGAGCTTCTCGAGCTTCATCCCCGGCCCCGGCCTCTTCCCGTAGAAGGAGAGCGACAGCTTCGAGGAGTCGGCCAGGTCGAAGGTGAGGTGGTCGGGTCCCTGGCTGCCCATGCCCGAGTCGTCGGGGAACATCGACTTGGGGGGCTCGCGGAAGGCGATTGAGATGATCCGCTCGCCGCCGCCGAGCTCCTTGCCGGTGCGCAGGAAGAAGGGCACGCCCGCCCAGCGCCAATTGTCGATGTCGCAGCGCAGCGCGACGAAGGTCTCGGTGTCGGAATCGGGGGCCACGCCGGGGATGTCGCGGTAGCCCTCGTACTGGCCGCGCTTGACCTGGGACGGATCGAGAGGTCGCATGGAGCGGAAGACCTTGTTCTTCTCCTCGTTGATGGGCCCCGCCGAGAGCTCCGTCGGTGGCTCCATCGCCATGAAGCCGAGGATCTGGAACAGGTGCGTGACCACCATGTCCTTGAACGCGCCGGTGGCCTCGTAGAACTTGACCCGGTCGTCGACGCCGAGCGTCTCGGGCACGTCGATCTGCACGTGGTCGATGTGGTCCCGGTTCCAGATCGGCTCGAAGAGGCCGTTGGCGAAGCGGAAGGCCAAGATGTTCTGCGCCGCCTCCTTCCCGAGGAAGTGGTCGATGCGGAAGATCTGGTCCTCGTCGAAGTACTGGTGCAACATGTCGTTGAGGGCGACCGCGCTGGCCATGTCGGTGCCGAACGGCTTCTCCATGATCACCCGCGACCGCTCGACGAGCTTGGCGTCGGCCAGCATCTGAATCACGGCGCGGTCCGCTGCGGGCGGGATGCTGAGATAGTGCAGCCGGCGCGGCTCTCCGCCGATGCCGTCCTCCGCCTTGTGGACGGCATCGGCCAGGGTCTCCGGCCCGGCGGCGGTGGACACGAAAGTCAGCCGCTTCTCGAAGTTGGCCCAGTGCAGCAACGAGATCTTGCCCGTGGCGAACTGATCGCAGGCGTGGCGGGCGAGGTGCCGGAAATCCTCGTCGCTCAGGTCGCTGGTGGAACTCCCGACGATCCGGTACTCGGGCATCATCCCGGTCATGGAGAGGTGGAGCAGCCCGGGCAGCAGCTTGCGCGCTGCCAGATCGCCCGTCGCCCCGAAGAGGACGATGACATGCGGCTCGATCTGGGCCGCGGGAGCGGTCGAGGCCACCGTCTCGCTGCGGTCGACGACCTCGGTCATGTTGCCGGCCGCCGCTCGTTGAGCTCGGACACGTTGGATCCCATGATCTTCGGCAGCGACTCCGGTGGCAGCTTCTGCAGCTCGGTCACCCAGTCGGTGGGCTGGGGCAGTCCCTCGATGTGGGGCCAGTCGGACCCGAAGATCACCCGGTCGTCCCCCATGAGATCGACGATCTCGTCGACGTCGTCTTCCCAGAACGGGTTGATCCACACGTGGCGCCGGAACGTGACGACCGGGTCCTCGGCGAAGTACCCCGGCATGCGCCGTGTCGTGGCCCGCAGTTTGCGGAACAGGGGAGCGAGAAACTCCGAACCGTTCTCGACGGAGGCCGACGCGGACGTTGGGAAAACGGTCGAAGAGCTTCTCGAGGATGAGGGTGGCCAGGAAGTCGTGGGCCGCCCGCTCAATGGCGAACATCTTGATGCTCGGGCGCCCCGCCCCGGCGCGGAAGGAAGCCGAGAAGCCGTCGACGGCGTAGCCGTTGGAGGACAGTCCGGCGTCGCCGGCGTGCACGACGACCGTGATGCCCGCCTCGTTGACCCGGGCCCAGAAGGGGTCGAACTCGGCGGCGGCCGGCGAAAGCGGTCCGCCCGCTGTCGTCGGGGCGGCCGCCCGCATCACGACGGCCCGTGCATCCTGGTCCAGCGCCCACTCGAGCTCGCGCACCGCGTCGTCGACGTCGGCCAACGAGATGTAGGGGGCGGCAAAGATGCGCTCCCGGTAGGCCATGCCCCAGTCCTCGGCCAGCCAGCGGTTGAAGGCCCGGAACAGGAGCACCACAGCGCCCGGGTCGTTCTTCAGGGCCTCCTCGTAGAGCATGCCGAGGGTGGGGAAGAGCCAGATCTTGGCCAGCCCCTGCGCGTCCATCGTGGCGAGCCTGGCTTCACGGTCGCGGTACTCGGGGCGGATGGGCTCGGGCGTCCCCATGAGCTCGTGCATGGGACGACCGTCGGGGTTCCCCCGGAAGTAGTCGACCAGCGCTCCGGCCGGCGCGATCGGGTTGAACGTCGGGTTGGTCACGGCGCGGCTGACGAGGCCGCCCAGCGCGTGGTAGCGCCGCCCGCCGATCTCGACCCACTCGATCACCCGTGGCCCCAGCCCAGGGTCGAGGTGGCGGGTGAAGGCATCGAGCGCCTCGTAGTAGTGGTTGTCGGCGTCGAAGACGGGCGAGTCCAAAGCGGGCATGGTCAGCCTTCCGCGAGCGGCGTGCGCAACACCCAGACTCTATTGGGTTCGCGTCGGTGGCCCCGCCGCCGTGTGCGTGGCACCCACCGGGTCGATCGCCCAGGCGGGAGGCTCCTCCCACCGCTCCCCGTACACCAGCTCGGGGAGCGGGCGCCTCCGCACCGGGCCGTGATGCCCCTGGGGGCGGCCCAGGGTGATGGTCGCCATGATCTCCACCCCCTCGGGGATGTGCAGCAGCGCGCGGAGCTCGGCGTCAGCGGTGAACTGCCAGTTGGTCAGGACCCCGCCGTAGCCGAGGGCGCGGGCGGCCAGCAGCAGGTTCTGGCAGGCAGGGAAGACCGACGCCCCGTCGCTGTAACTGGTGTGGCGGTAGGGCACGAAGCAGGCCAGAACCAACACGGGCACCGACTCGTACGTGTCGACGTAGTGCTGCATGGTGCGCGCCATGCGCGCCTTGGGCGAGGCGGCGTCGGCACCCGATCCTTCGTCGTAACCGTCCGCCTCCCGCTTGACGGCCCAGAAGCGGCGCGCCCCCTCGCCGATCAGCCGCTTGGCCTCCTGGGCCACCGGCCCGTCGGTGAGGACGACGAAGCGGAAGGGTTGGCGGTTGGACCCGCTCGGGGCACGCGTCGCGGCAAAGAGGATGTCGCGCAGGGCCTCCTCGGGGACCGGCTCATCGGTGTAGCGCCGTATAGCCCGGGTGGAGATCAGGCCCTCGTAGAGGGAGACTCCGGCGTTGCCATCGCTGACGGTTCCGGCTCCTGCCACGGCGGCGACCCTACCAATGGCCGCCGCCGTGCCGAAGGCCGGGACGTGGGGGGCAGCTCGACTCGGGCCGCAGGCTCAGGAGCCCGCTGGCACCCGGTCGAAGTAGAGGGCGGGGTGGCGTTCGTCCTCGAGCAGCGCGGCGAGACCCTCGCGCTGGTAGGCCAGGTGCAGGTCGATTCGGTGCACGAGCAGCTCGGCCTTGCCCACGCGCCCGGGGACGGCGCGGCTGGCCTCGGCCACCACCGTCCCGGTGGGGGCGACGATGCGGCTGGCCCCGAGCAGGGTCGAGGTCGAGTGGGAGCCCACCTGGTTGGACTGGACCCACCACTGGCTGTTGGTCAGGGCCAGCGCCGGGTACAGCAGGTCCCACGCCGTGGCGCCCTCGACCTCGTAGGCCGACGGGGCCACGATCAGCCTCGCCCCGCGCAGTGCGAGCGTCCGAGCCACCTCGGGAAAGTCGCCGTCGAAGCAGACGACCAGCCCGACGATGCCGAGCGACGGGTCCTCAAAGGTGGTGAGGCGGTCACCGGGCGAGAAGACCGCGGTCTCCCGGGTGGGGGGATAGAGGTGGGCCTTGCGGTGCCAGGCCGACAGCTCGCCCCGCGGGTTGAAGACGATGGCCGTGTCGTAGAGCCTGCCGTCCTCGCCGAGCTCGGGGACGCTCCCCGCCGCCAGCCACATGTCGTGGCCGCGGGCCGCCTCGGCCAGCCGCTCACTGCGGGGCCCGTCGAGCGGTTCCGCGCTCGCGGCGGCGTCTTCCGGCAGGGTCTCGGGGTCGTAGCCGCAGCACCACAACTCGGGCAGCACGAGGAGCTCGACGCCCCGGCCAGCGGCGTCGTCGACCATTCCCAGCGCGACGCTGAGGTTCTGCCGCGGCTCGCCCGGGACCGCGAGCCACTGCGCCACGCCAACCAGCAGGTCCCGCTTCACGTCGACACCCGGTCCGGATCCCCGTTCTTTCTCGTCTTCCCCCGGGCCACCATACGGTTGCAACGTTCAGGGATCGTTTCCCGCGCGTGAATGCACTGTTACAAGCGCAGCGCCCGGGCCCCTCCTTGTGCCGCGCGGCGTGCCGGGGGCCAAACGGGGGATGACCTACGACCAGCGGCGCGACGGCGCCCAGCGCGTCACGCCGCTGCCGGGCGACGTGCCATGAGGGTGAGCAGGTCGTAGAGCACGTGCGCCGCCGCGACCGCGGTGATCTCGGACTGGTCGTAGGCGGGCGAGACCTCCACGACGTCGGCCCCGGCGATGGACGCCGGCTCGAGGGCGCGCACCAGGGACAGCAGCTCACGGCTCGTCAGGCCGCCCGCCTCGGGCGTGCCGGTGCCCGGTGCGTGCGCCGGGTCGAGCACGTCGATGTCGACCGACACGTAGACCGGTGCGTCGCCCACCCGGGCCAACACCTGCTGCGCCACGGCGACGACGCCGCGGGTGGCGACGTCGTCGGTCGTCACCTGCGCGAAGCCCATGCCGCTGTCGTCGGACAGGTCGGCGTCGGAGTACAGCGGGCCCCGCAACCCCACGTGGATGCTCCGGTCCGTCCGCAACAGGCCCTCCTCCCAGGCGCGGCGGAAGGGTGTGCCGTGGGTGAAGCGCTGCCCGAAGTACGTGTCCCAGGTGTCGAGATGCGCGTCGAAATGGACAAGGGCGAGCGGCCCGTGCCGCCGCGCCGTGGCGCGCAACAGCGGCAGGGCGATGGTGTGGTCCCCGCCGATCGCCACCAGGCGGCCGCCGCTTTCGAGGAGCGCGTCGGCTGCCGCCTCAATCTGGGGGACCGCCTCCTCGGTGCCGAACGGCGTGCAGGCGATGTCGCCGGCGTCGACCACCTGGGTCAGCGCGAAGGGCAGGGCGTCCTGGGCCGGGTTGTACGGCCGCAACAGGCGCGAGCCCTGGCGCACGGCCGCCGGGCCGAAGCGGGCACCGGGGCGGTAGCTGGTGCCGCCGTCGAAGGGGACGCCGACTACCGCGATGTCCCAGCCCGGCACCTCGGCCACGGTAGGCAGCCGGGCGAACGTGCCGATGCCGGCGAAGCGGGGGACGGCGGTGGCGTCGGTCGGACCGACGGGCTCCTGGCCGCCGGCCATCAGTCGTCGATGGCCTGGTAGGCGAGTGCGCGCAGCTGGGCGCGGAAGGGGTAGGCGATGGAGGGGAAGAGCTGCGTCATGAACACGGCGAAGAGGTCCTCGGCGGGATCGACCCAGAAGGCGGTGCTGGCTGCCCCGCCCCAGTAGAAGTCGCCCGGGGAGCCGGCCATCGTCGTGGCCGCAGGGCCGAGGCCGACGGCGAAGCCCAGGCCGAAGCCCACGCCCTCGAAGCCGGCCTCGCCGAAGCCCCCGATCGCCATGTCCTGCAGCGTGGCGCCGCCCGGCAGGTGGTTGACGGTCATCAGCTCCAGCGTCTTGCGACCCAGCACGCGGCGGCCGTCGAGATGGCCACCGTTGGCCAACATCTGGCAGAAGGTCACGTAGTCGTGGGTCGTGGAGACGAGCCCGCCGGCACCGCTGAGGTAGCTGCGGGGGCGCACGAACCCGTTGAAGAAGGAGTTCTCCAAGAGGCGCGGGGTGTTGGCCGGGCGGTACTCGTAGCAGGCGGCGAACCGGGGCAGCGATGCTTCGGGGACGAAGAACGCGGTGTCGACCATGCCGAGCGGTCCGAAGATTTCGCGGCGGAGGTACTCGTCGAAGGGCAGCCCCGAGAGGATCTCGACGAGCCGCCCCACGATGTCGGTGGAGATGCCGTAGTTCCAATGCGTGCCCGGGTGGAACTTGAGCGGGTGCTCGGCCAGCAGCGCGGTGACGCTCTCGAGCGTCTGCCCGGCGCCCAGCGCAGCCCGGGCCTTACCGAAGGCGTCGTCGATGGGGTTGCCGGGGTACAGCCCGCCGGGCAGTCCCGTCATGTGCATCAGGACGTCGCGCATGTTCATCGCGCGCTCCGGCTTCACCAGCGTGACGGAGCCGTCGTCCTGCACCCCGCCCACCTGCTGGCCCCGCCACTCGGGGATGTAGCGGTACACCGGGTCGAGCAGTTGGAACAAGCCCCGCTCGTAGAGCTGCATGAGCGCGACCGAGGCGATGGGCTTGGTCATGGAGAAGATGCGGAAGATGGTGTCGTCCGCCATCGGGATCTGCCGCTCCCGGTCCATGAGCCCGAGCGAGCGCTGGTAGGCGACGTGCCCGCCGCGCACGACGGTGATCTGGCAGCCGGCGATCTTGCCCTGGTCGACGTAACGGGTGCCGAAATGCTCGGTGATGCGCTCCAGGCGCTCCGCGCTCATGCCGGCCGCATCGGGCTCGATCTTCATGCGTCCTCCCTCAGGCCTTCTGGCTCTGCTTCTGCTTCTGCTCGCGCAGGTAGGCAGCCGTGCCCTCGAGGAACTTGCCGACGTCCTGGGCCTTGGAGGCGGCGATGCCGTGGAACCACTCGGGGACGTAGACCTGCGCGGCTCCCGTCTCGAGCCCGCTCAAGATGGCGTCCACGCACACCGACACCGGCTCGGCCTGCACCGGCAGGTCGGGCACGTCGTTGTCGGGCATGGTGAACAGGTCGGTGTCGATCACACCCGGGTACACCACCATGACCTTGATCCCGGTCTCCCACAGGTCGACCGCCATCGCCTCGGAGAAGGCGGTGAGCGCCGCCTTGGAGGCGTCGTAGGCCGCCTCGCCCGGGGCGCTCAGGGTGGCGGCGACCGACGAGATGTTGACGATGGTGCCCGACCCGCGCGCCAGCATCTGGGGCAGCAGGTCCAACGTGAGGCGCATCGGTGAGAGGTAGTTGACGTGCATGACCGCTGTGACGGTGTCGATGTCGAGCGCCGTGGTATGGCGGCGCTTGGGGATCCCGGCGTTGTTGACCAGCAGGTCGACCCCGCCGAACGCGTCCATCACGTCCACGGCGAGTTTGTCGACCGCGTCGGGGTCGGCCAGGTTGACCACCCACATCCGGCTGTCCGGGGAGTGCTCCATGCAGCGCCCCACCACCTCGGTGAGCCGGTCGGCCCGGCGGGCGCAAAGGCCGACCACGGCCCCCCGCGCGGCCAGCGCCTCGGCCAGCCCCTCGCCGATGCCCGACGAGGCGCCCGTCACCAAAGTCCGGCAACCCTCCAGGTCCAAGGCCATTGTCAACCCCACTTTCGGTCCTGGTCGGACGCACCGGTCCGTCCCCGGCTCACCTTACGCACAGCCGGCGCCGAACGGCCATTGACGAATTATTGACACGGTAATTGCCGCTGTTCACGTCGCGTTGACAGGGGTACCGGCAGCATGGCGCCCATGGCTGACTTCCTTGCAGTGCTGGGCTTCGTGGCGTTCGTCGCGGTGTTCATGGGCCTCATCTGGTGTCTGGAGCGGGTATGACCTGGGTTCAGGGACTCCTCCTCGGCATCTCAATCGTGATGTTCATCTACTTGGGCATCGCCATGTTCAAGCCCGAGTGGTTCTGACCTGACATGGGCTTCTTCTGGACCATCGTCCTGCTGGTCGTCACCCTCGGTCTCGCCTGGCGGTACCTGGGTTCGTACATGGCCGCCGTCTTCGACGGCCGCGTCACCTACCTTGCGTGGCTGGAACGACCGTTCTACCGGCTCCTCGGGACCAGCCCCGACAGGGAGCAGTCCTGGCAGCGCTACGCCGGCTCGACGGTGATCTTCTCCGGCGTGTTCCTCGTCGTCGGCTACTTCCTCATGCGGATCCAGGGGTCGCTGCCGCTCAACCCCCAGCACTTCGGGGGGCCGCCGCAGGCGCTCACTTTCAACACGATCGTGTCGTTCATGACGAACACGAACTGGCAGAACTACGGCGGCGAGACGACCATGTCGTACTTCTCGCAGATCGGTGTGCTCACCGTGCAGCAGTTCGTAAGCGCCGCCGTGGGGATCGCCGTGGCGATCGCCGTGACCCGGGGCTTCTCGCGGCGGAACTCGCCCACCATCGGCAACTTCTGGATCGACATGACCCGGTGCAGCTTGTACATCCTACTGCCCATCGCCTTCCTGGCCGGCATCGTGATGGTCGCCTCGGGCGCGGTCCAGACCCTGGCCGGGCCCGTGACGATCCACAACGCGATGAACGGTGTCACGCAGACCATCCCGCGGGGCCCTGCCGGCTTCATGGGGCCGATCATGCAGCTGGGGACCAATGGCGGTGGGTTCTTCAACGTCGACCTGGGCCATCCCTTCGAGAATCCCACGGCGATCACCAACTTCATCTACATCTGGCTCACGCTGTCGATCCCGTTCGCGCTGACATACACCTTCGGCAAGATGGTCGGGAGCATCCGCCACGGCGCTGCCCTACTGGTCGCCATGATGCTGATCTTCGGCACCTGGGTCGGCTTCACGGCCTACGCCGAGCACCAGAACAACCCAGCCATCGCTACGGCCGGCGTGCACTCCACGGTGGGCAACACCGAAGGGAAGAATTCCTATTTCGGCGACACGACGAGTGCGCTGTTCAACGTGTCGATGACCCAGACCTCCGACGGTGCCGTGGACAGCGCCACCGACTCGTACAACCCGATGGGCGGCTTCGGGCCGATGACCGGCATGATGCTGGGCGAGGTGACCCCTGGTGGAACCGGCAGCGGTCTGTACACCATCCTCATCTACGCCGTCATCGCGGTCTTCATTGGCGGCCTCATGATCGGGCGAACACCCGAGTACCTGGGCAAGAAGATCCAGGCCCGGGAGGTGAAGCTGGCCGGCCTGGCCGCGGTGGTGATGCCGGTCACCGTCCTGGCGTTGACGGCCATCGCGGTGTCGCTCCATGCCGGGCGGGCCGGCCCGCTGAACGCCGGTCCCCACGGATTCTCCGAGATCCTCTATGGCCTCACCTCGCAAGGGAACAACAACGGGTCGGCCATGGCCGGACTCACCGGCAACACCGCCTTCTACAACACCATCGGCGCCATCGACATGCTGATCGGCCGCTTCGGAATCATGATCCCGGCTCTGGCGCTGGGAGGTGTCCTGGCCGCCAAGAACACCGTCCCAGCCTCGCTCGGGACCTTCCGCACGGACAATGGCATGTTCGTCGGGCTGACCATCGGCGTCATCATCATCATCGGCGGCCTCACCTTCTTCCCTGCCGTCTCGCTCGGCCCGATCGTCGAGCAGCTCAGTCACGGAAAGTTCTTCTAATGACCACAGTGATGACACCACCGCAATCCCAGCCAAGCGACCTGCCCCACGGCGTTGCGGGTTCTCGGAGCCTGTTCGACCGCGAGATCATGGGCCGAGCCCTGGTCGATGCCTTCAAGAAGCTCGACCCTCGGGTGCAGATCAAGAACCCGGTCATGTTCGTCGTGCTGGTCGGCACGGTCGTGACCTTCATCGAGTCGATCGCGCATCCCAGCGTGTTCGACTGGTCCATCACTGTGTGGCTCTTCCTGACGGTGATGTTCGCCAACTTCGCCGAAGCGATGGCGGAAGGGCGGGGCAAGGCTCAGGCCGACACCTTGCGTCGCATGCGCGCCGAGACCGAGGCGCGCCGTCTCACACCGGCCGGCTCTGAGGAGCGGGTCGCCGCCGCGGATCTGGCTAAGGGGGACCTCGTGGTGTGCGAGGCGGGCGACCTCATCCCCTCGGACGGCGAGATCGTCGAGGGCATCGCCTCGGTGGACGAGTCGGCCATCACTGGGGAGTCGGCACCCGTCATCCGTGAGTCTGGAGGTGATCGCTCTGCGGTCACGGGCGGGACACGCGTGCTCTCCGACCGCATCGTGGTGCGCATCACCGCCGAGCGCGGTCAGACCTTCCTCGACCGCATGATCACCCTGGTCGAAGGGGCCAACCGGCAGCGGACCCCGAACGAGATTGCCCTCACCATCCTCCTGGCCGTGCTGACCATCGTCTTCATCCCCGTCGTGGTCACCCTGCAAGCCTTCGGGAAGTACTCGGGCGCGACGGTGTCGGTCGTCATCTTGGTGTCGTTGCTCGTGTGCCTCATCCCGACCACCATCGGCGCGCTCCTCTCAGCCATCGGCATCGCCGGCATGGACCGCCTCGTCCAGCGAAACGTTCTCGCCATGAGCGGACGCGCCGTCGAGGCGGCGGGCGACGTGCAGACGCTGCTGCTGGACAAGACCGGGACGATCACGCTCGGGAACCGCATGGCGTCAAACTTCTTCCCGGCGCACGGACACACGGAAGAGGAGGTGGCCGACGCCGCCCAGCTGGCGTCGCTGGCCGACGAGACTCCCGAGGGTAGGTCCATCGTGGTCCTGGCAAAGGAGCGCTTCGGCATCCGCGAGCGGGAGCTGCCCATCGGTTCGCACGAGTTCGTCCCGTTCTCGGCGACCACCCGGATGTCGGGACTCGACGTCGATGGCCGCCAGATCCGCAAGGGTGCGGCCGATTCGGTACGGACCTGGGCGGTGGAGCAGGGGGGCACGCCGCCCGAGGGGCTCCAAGAGATCGTCGATCGCATCGCCCGGGCCGGATCCACCCCGCTGGTCGTGGCGGACGGTCCGGTCATTCTCGGGGTGATCGAGCTCAAGGACGTGGTGAAGACCGGGATCCAGGAGAAGTTCGCCGAGATGCGCCAGATGGGGATCAAGACGGTCATGATCACCGGCGACAATCCGCTGACCGCAGCCGCCATTGCCCAAGAGGCAGGCGTCGACGACTTCTTGGCCGAGGCGACTCCCGAGGCCAAGTTGGAGCTGATCCGGAACGAGCAGGAGGGCGGGAAGCTCGTCGCCATGACCGGCGACGGCACCAATGACGCGCCCGCACTGGCCCAGGCTGACGTGGGCGTGGCGATGAACACGGGGACCACCGCGGCCAAAGAGGCCGGCAACATGGTCGACCTCGATTCCAACCCCACCAAGCTGATCGACGTCGTCGAAATCGGCAAGCAGCTGCTGATCACCCGCGGATCGCTCACGACCTTCTCCATCGCCAACGACATCGCCAAGTACTTCGCCATCATCCCGGCGCTGTTCGTGGCCACCTACCCGCAGCTCAACGCGCTCAACATCATGAAATTGCACAGCCCGGAGAGTGCGGTGCTCTCTGCTGTGATCTTCAACGCCCTCGTCATCGTGGCGCTCATTCCGCTCGCCCTGCGAGGAGTGAAGTTCAGGCCGGCGTCCGCAGAGGCGATCCTTCGCCGAAACGTCTTTATCTACGGCGTGGGCGGAATCATCGTGCCGTTCATCTTCATCAAGCTCATCGACCTCATTCTGGTCGCCCTCCACGCCTACTGATAGCGAGCCTCACATGATCAATCATCTCCGTCGCTCCATCATCACGGTCATCGTCTTCACCTTCTTCTTCGGCTTCCTGTACGCCTTCGCAGGCACCGGGGTCGCCGAAGCCTTCTTCCGGGGCCAGGCAGACGGCTCCATCACGGCGAACGGTTCGAGGCTCATCGGCCAGGACTGGTCGCAGACGCGTTGCCCCGGTCATCCCCTGGGCAGCTGCGTGTTCCAGGGTCGTCCCGACAACCTGGGGCCGTATGCCGGGTCAGCGAGCCCGGCTGCCGGTGGAGGGGATAACCCGCTGGAGGCCAACAACATCCCCGGCAAGCCAGGCGTCTTGAACAGTGGCTCTTCGGCGACGACGAACCTCGGTCCTCGCTCGGAAACCTTGCTGCAGAACACCCAAAAGCTGATCGCCTACTGGAAGGCGCGGCGGCGTCAATCCCACGCCCGACCTGGTGACCACGTCGGGGAGCGGTCTGGACCCCGACATCACGCCACAGGACGCGTACGCCGAGATCCCGATGGTCTCGCGGGCGACGGGGATCTCGCCGTCCCGCCTACGGAGCCTGATCAACCAGCAGACACAAGGCATGCCGCTCGGCTTCTTGGGCTCGCCCTTCGTGAACGTGCTGCAGCTGAACGAGGCGCTCGCCAACCTCAAGACGTGAGCGGCACCACCGTCATTGCGGCGTTGGTGCCGCGTCGGCGGGCTGTGGTGGCCGGCGAGGTCGAGTCGGTCCTTTCCACAGAGCGACGACCCTGGGTCGGCACTGATGCTGTCCTCGATGACGGCACCGGGACGCTGGTACTGCGCTTCATGGGTCGAGTCGCTGTGCCCGGGATCGCTGCGGGGCGCCGCCTCATCGCCAAGGGCACCCCGGCGCTGGAGGACGGCGTGCTATTGATGCGCAACCCGCTCTACTCGTTCGTCAAGGAGGAGCGAGTGTCGGGGACGAGCTGGTAGCCGATGCCGGGCACGGTCTTGAGCAGCAGGCCCTCCTCGTCCCCCATCTTCTTGCGCAAACGGTGCGTGTAGACCCGCACGTAGTTGGACTCGGCGCCGTAGCCAGGACCCCATACGTCCTTGAGGATCATGTGGTGGGTGCACACCTTGCCGGCGTGGCGGGCGAGGTAGGCCAGGAGCTCGAACTCCTTCGCCGTGAGCTGGAGCGGCGTTCCCGCCAGTGTCGCCATGCGGTGCACCAGGTCGATGTCGAGATCCCCCACCTCCAGTGTGGTGGGGTGGTCGGCGGCCTCACGCTGGCGGGCGGCGGCGTGGCGCAGGGCCACCCGGAGGCGGGCCTCGAGCTCGGCCATGCCGAACGGCTTGGTCACGAAGTCGTCGGCCCCGCTGTCGAGAGCCTCCACCTTTCGGCGCTCATCGCCGTAGGCGGACAGCACCACGATGGGCACGTCGGAGAACTCGCGGATGTGGCGGCACACCTCCAGGCCGTCGACGTCGGGCAGGCCGAGGTCGAGGATCACCAGGTCCGGCCCGCCCAGGGCGACCTGGTTGACGGCCTCCGTTCCCGAGTGTGCGGTGAGCACCTCGTCCCCGCGTGCGGTCAGGCCGATCCGGAGGGCCTTGAGCAGCGACGGATCGTCGTCGACAATCAGGACCTTGGTCATGGCGCGCTCAGACCGACGCCGTGACGCGCGTTTCGCACGGCACCGTGAAGACGACCCTTGCTCCCCGGGCGACGTCGGGGTCGATCCAGATGAGCCCGCCGTGCGCCTCCACGAAGGCCTTGGCGATGGCCAAGCCGAGGCCGGCCCTGCCCCCACCGCCGTTCTGGCTGAACATCTCGAAGACGCGCTCCCGCTCCTCCTGTGCGATGCCGGGGCCGTCGTCGCTCACGGCGATCTCGACCCGTGTGGCCGCGCTGCCCGGGGCGGTCCGCGCCGCCACACGGATGATGCTGTCGTCGGGGGACAGCCGTTCCGCGTTCTCCAGCACGTTCGCCAGGACCTGGCTCATGAGGACGTGATCGAGGCGCAGCAGCGGCAAGTCGTCCGGTGCGTCGACCCTGATGCGGCCGGGCGCCACCAGGCCGCCCAGCGTAGCCACCGCCTCCGCGACGAGTTCGTCGAAGGCGACGGTCGTCGGCCGCAGTTCGAGCGCCCCGGCCTCGATGCGGGTCATGTCGAGCAGGTTGGTCACGAGCCGGGCCAGGCGGTCCGCCTGCAGCTCGATGAGCTCCAGGAGCTCGGCCCGGTCCTCCGGTCCCAGGTGGGCGTCGGCCTGGCGCAGGCTCGACACGGCGGTCTTAATGGAGGCGAGCGGCGTCCGCAGGTCGTGCGATGCCGCGCCCATCAGCGCTCTGCGCCAGCGGTCGATCTCCTCGAGGAGACGCGTCCGGAGCGCCTGCTCGCGGAGCTGGGCCCGGTCGACGGTGAGCGCCGCCTGGTTGGCGAAAGTGCCGAGCAGGTTCCTCTCCCGTTCCGCCAGCTGCACGTCCTGGAGCACGAGTATGCCGACGGGCCGGTGGCTCACCACCAGCGCCACCGACACCCGGCGAGGCCCGGAGTCGTCGACCAGCCCGAGGGAGCGGGCCTTGCCTCCGCCCGACGTCAGGGAGTCGACGTCCTCTTCCGTGAGGTCCTGGCCCGCCGCCGAGGCGACCCGCAGCACTTCGGCGGATCCCGTGGCGTCGCGTTCTCCTTCGGGCAGCACGAGGGCCGTCCAGCGCGGCACGAAGACGCTCTGCACGGTGCCGACGATGTGCGTCAGGAGTTGCGAGAGGGTGAGGTCGCCGATCAGCGCTTGCGACAGCTCGAACAGGCGCTCCGACTCCTCGGTCCGTCGCAGCGCCTCCTCTCGAGCACTGCGCTGGCTGGCGACGACCTGGGCGACGACGAGCACCACGACGACGTAGACGGCCAGCGCGAACCAGTTGGATGGGGAGCGCACCGTCAGGGTGTTGTATGGCGGGAGGAAGAAGTAGTCGTAGACGACGAAGCCGGCGAGCGCGCCGACGACGCCGGGGACGAAGCCGCCGATGACCACGCCCGCCAGTGCCGGCAGCACGAACGCCAGCGCCGGGATGGCGATACTCAGGTGGGACCGGAAGGGGAGCAGCAGGGCCAGAAGCCCGCCCAGGCCGGCCAGTGTGACGACGATCCCCAACGCCGTACGCTGGTACGTTGCCTTGGTAACCAGCCCGCTTCGTCTCACCTACGTCACTACTTTCCGTCCCTCGGAGGGCTCTCCGAGTGTACCGACGCACTGATGGGACCCGGCGAAAGGCCAAGATGAGCAAGAGCGGCGAAGACGAGGGAGTCCGGCCCACCGGCCGCTTCCGTGTGTACCTCGGCGCGGCGGCCGGCGTCGGCAAGACCTGCGCCATGCTCGACGAGGGGTGGCGCCGGTTCCAGCGCGGGGCCGACGTCGTGGTCGGGTTCGTGGAGACGCACAAGCGTCCCTACACGATGGAACAGATCCGCGACCTGCCCGTCGTCCCGCGCAAGGAGGTGGAGTACCGGAACTCCGCCTGGGAGGAGATGGACGTCGACGCCGTCATCGCCCGCAAGCCCGAGGTCGTGCTGATCGACGAGCTGGCCCACACGAACGTGCCGGGATCCGGGCGCCACGAGAAACGCTGGGAGGACGTGCTCGAGATCCTCGATGCGGGGATTGCTGTGATCTCGACCGTCAACGTCCAGCACATCGAGTCCCTCGCCGACGCCGTCGAGCGGATCACCGGTGTCGGTGTGCGCGAGCGGGTGCCCGACTGGGTGGTGCGGCGGGCCGACCAGCTCGAGCTGATCGACTCCTCGGCCGACCAGCTGCGCCGCCGCATGCTGCACGGCAACATCTACCCGGAAAACAAGGTGCCATCGGCGCTCAGCGGGTTCTTCCGGGCCGAGAACCTCGTGGCGCTCCGCGAGCTGTCGCTGCGCTTCGTGGCGGACGAGACCGAGGAGGAGCTCCTCGAGTATCTGCGCACGAAGGGCGCGGCCGGGGAGCTCTGGGAGACCACGGAGCGGATCATGGTGGCCGTGACGGGCGCTCCTGGGAACGCGTCGGTGATCCGGCGGGCGGCACGTATCGCGGCTCGCATCAAGGCCGACCTCATCGCCGTGCACGTGATCTCGGGGGACGACGCGTCACGGGCCAGCACGAAGGAGCTCGAGGAACTGGTCATGGCGGTGGGAGGCCGGTGGCAGACGCTCGAGGGCGACGACGTGGCCAAGACCATCTTCGGCGCGGCGGTCGACCAGCAGATCACCCAGATCGTCGTCGGGACCTCACGCCTGACGAGGTGGCAATCCGTGACCCGGGGCTCGGTGATTCAGCAGATCCTCCGCATGGCCTCCGAGAACGACATCGACCTCCACGTAATCGCCCGCCGCGACGGCTCCGACGAGCGGCTCGTCGAGCCGGAAGAGGGCTAGCGCCCGGCGAGGTCGGCGAACGCGGCATCGGCGGCCTGGCTTGCGGCCGCCTGCATACAGCGGTTGAGGTGCGCCAGCGCCTTGGCCCGCCGCGGGTCGCGCGCCAGGTACTTGGCCAGCGCCACCGGGTCGGCGGAGCCGTCCGGCTTGCTCAGCTTGAAGACGGCCTGGTCGACGATGTGCTCGTCGGGCCGGTCGCTGATGCCGCGGTAGACCGACCAGTGCGATGCCCGCTTCCTCGCAGACCTCGGCCACCCCGGCCGCCTCCATGTCGACCGCGCCGAAGCCCCGCTCGAGGATCGGCCGCCAGATGTCGTCGTCGTCGAACAGCCCGTCCGTGGTCATGAGCCCTCCGGCGGCCTCCCGGGGAGGGATGGGGTGGGTGCGGTACACGGGGCCGTCGGGATAGAGCTGCACGCGGCTCGGGGACCATGAGCGAGCCGACGGGGAGCTCCGGGTCGAGCCCGCCGGCGATCCCGATGACCATGACGTGGTCGAAGGGCCCCGTGGCGAGCGCCTTCCGCGTGGCTTCCCCGGCCAGGGCCGGCCCCATCCCGGTCACGAGCGAGGCCACGGACCAGACGCCCGCAGTGCCCGTGTGCGAGAAGACGGGGTCGTCCGTCGTCGGCTGCAGTCCGAAGGACTTGACGATCGCCTTGAGCTCGGGCTGCATGGGGGCGAGGACGGCCACCCGCTTGCTCGGCGCGGTCACCCCTTCATCATGGCGGATCCTTCGCTAGCGTGTGCTGCCAGCGCCCACCGGGAGGAGAGGAGAGCCCATGCCCAGTGCCGAACAGGTCGTCCGTGACTTCTGCGCCGCGGCCAGCACGCGAGATTCCCAGGTGCTGCGCGCCTTCTTCTCCGACGATGTCGTGTACCACAACATCCCGATGGAGCCGGCCGAGGGCATCGAGGCCGCCATGGCTGTCATCGACATGTTCCTGGGCATGTGCGATGGCCTGGAGTTCGAGGTGCACCACCTGGCCAGCGACGGGTCGACCGTGCTGACCGAGCGGACCGACCGCTTCACCATCAAGGGGAAGACCGCCCCCCTGCCCGTCATGGGTGCCTTCCACGTCGCGGACGGGAAGATCACCGCATGGCGGGACTACTTCGACATGGCGCAGGTGACCGCCATGTTCGAAGCGGGGTAGCCGCCGGGCGTCACAGTCTGCTCAGACCGCAGGCGGCTCATGCTGCTGCTCAGTAGCTGTGGCAGTGCCCCGGTGCGTCCGGCGGTCCTCCGACGTTCTGCGCTTCCCAGGCCAGCTGCACCGACAGCGGGCGCTGCCTGCGGTCGGGTAGCCGTCGAAGTGGTGCCACTCGAGGATCCCGAAGTAGCCGGCGTACGGGTCGTTGCGACCCCCCTCCTCGCAGATGGCCGTCGCCAACCATGCGGCCGGGATGGTCTGCTCCTGGGCAGCGACCGCCTGGAAGAAGGCGAGGGCCTTGAAGTAGGCGGAGGCCTGCTGGGCCGCCTGGACCGCGTTGGCGTAGGTCGCCATCTTGGCGACCTGGCGCGCCTGGGAGTAGGACATCAACTTTTCGTTGATGCGCACTGCCTGGTGCATGTCGGCACCCTGGCGCGAGCTGACCGCCTGGTGGCGGGTCGCCTGTGCCCAGCCGGGATCGCTGCTGAACAGCGACACGAGTACAGCTGAAACGGCAACAACCATGACGGCCACCGCCGTCGCGAGTGCAATGCGGATCCGCACGGCACCTCCCTTCGTTGGGCGCGCGCTCGGCGCACGCGTTGCTTTGCTCGGTGTTGGCGGGCTCCCGGCCAGTGCATTGGCGCCCCGAACAGCGAGCGGGAAGGCGTCGCGTTCTGGCTGGTCGCCGCAGGGTGTGCGGCCGGTTGTGTAAAGCCCTTTTGAGTTGTTTGGGATCTACGGTTCGGTCCTCACACCCCGCAGACGTAGCGGGTGGTCCAGGGCGCCCAGCCGCGCTCCGCGTACAACGTCAATGCAGCCGCGTCCTGCGTCGCCGCAGGGTATGACTGGGCCGGACCCGGCAAGCCGGTCACACCAGTCCACGTCCCGTCTCCGAACTGGTACGCGCCGCCGCCACCCTCTCCGTAGTTGCCTCCGGACTCGTGCTGGCGGATGCAGGCCCAGTCGGCCGTGTTGGTGCTCGTCGCATCGGACGCGGCGCCGGTTGGAGCCGCGGCGGGAACCGGAGCGGCTGCCGGAGCGGCTGCCGGAGCAGCAGCCGGAGCAGCAGCGGCTTGGGCCCGGGCGGCCGCGGCAGCGGTTGCCTGCTGTTGCTGCTGGAGCGCAACCGCCTTGAAGAACGCGAGGTCGGCGAAGTAGCTCGCCTCCTGATGCGCCGTCACGGCGTTGTAGAAGGTCGCCAGCTTGGCGACCTTCTCGCGCCTCCGCGTACGACATCAACTTCAGGTCGATCTTGACCGCCCTGTGTTGGCTGATGGCCTCTTGGCGGGTCACCCGCGCCGAAGCGGCGGGGGTACTGCTGAACAACGCGAAAAGGACTACTGGTGTGGCTATGACGGCCACCGCCGTCGTGAGTGCAATGCGGATCCGCACGGCACCTCCCTTCGTCGGGCGCGTTGAAGCGCCAGGCTCTGCTCGGTGTAGGCGGGCTCCGGCCATTGCATTCGCGCCCCGAACGGAGAGCGGGAAGGCATCGTCCGTTCTGGCTTGTCGCCGCAGGGTGTGCGGCCGGTTGTGTACAGCCCTGGGTTGGTCCTGGGTGGTCGTCCTCGATTCGTCGTCCCGGCGGCCTGCGGGCAGGCGCGTCGAGACCTTGATTGGTCTGAGCGAACCCGATCGGCTCTGTACTTTCTCAATGCAGCCGGGACTGTGCGCACGGCTTGCAACTGAAAGGCCGATCTGGCTTTGTGGCGATCAATGTAGCAGGAGCCTCAACGGAACCAGCGTTCGCCCTCAAACTACCCTTTGAACTGCGGCTTTAGTCATAGACCTTGTGATGAATTTCACAAACCCCCTGGTCGACAGGGTCTATTTGAGTCAATAATCCGCGTAAATTTGTTCTCAATTTCGAAAAATACGCTCTGACCAGTGGCGCAATCTCATCGCTCTAAGGGACGGTCAACGTCCGATCCGCCCGTGCGGCGGCGGACCGTGCTGCCTAGGGTCCCGAGCCGAAACGGCACGGCGAGGAGGTCCCGGGTGCCATCGAACGTCACAGTCACCGCAACGCGACCGCTACACCGTGGCGGGGCTGATCCGCCACCTGGCGCGGGTCCAGCCCGACGACGAGATGCTGGTGCTCGGTACCGAACGGCGCACTTGGGCCGACGAGCTCGACGCTGCGTGCCGCGTCGCGCAGGCGGCAACGCGCGATGGGCTCGGGGTCGGCGATCGGATCGCCTTCCTCGACCGCAACGGAATCGCCTACTTCGACTTCCTCTTCGGGGGCTCGTTGCTCGGCGCGGTCAACGTGGCCGTCAACTGGCGCCTCTCGCCCTCCGAGATGGCGGCCGTCATCGACGACTCCGGTGCGCGCGTCCTGGCGATCCACACGGACTACCTCCCGGCCCTGTCCGACATGCAGAGTGGTCTGCCGGCGGTCGAGCGCATCGTCGTGATCGGGCCGGGCGGCGAATCCGGTCCAGATCCCCGCGCCCTTTCCTACGAGGCGTGGGTCGATGGGTGCCCCGCCGTGGACCCGGGTCACGTCGGAGCGCCCGACGAGGTGAGCATGCAGCTCTACACCTCCGGCACGACGGGACTGCCGAAGGGCGTCATGTTGACCAACTCCAACCTGTCGACCGCGGTGGGGGAGGCGGGCGAGACCTTCAGCATCCGAAGCGACACGGTGAGCCTGGTCGCCATGCCGCTGTTCCATATCGGCGGTTCTGGCTGGGCGCTGTGCGCCATGTCGCGCGGCGGGAGGTCGATCATCCTGCGTGACGTTGATCCCGCCCGCTTGCTCGAGCTCATCGCCGGGGAACGCATCACCGAGATGTTCATCGTCCCGGCCGTGCTGATGCTGCTGCTTGCCACCCCCTCCCTCGCCACCACCGACCTCTCGAGCCTGCGGCTGATCTTCTACGGCGCGTCCCCCATCTCCGAGGACGTGCTCGTGAAGTGCATGGCCGCGTTCGGCTGCGGCTTCTGCCAGGTGTACGGGATGACCGAGACGACCGGTGCCATCACGGCGCTGCCGTTCGACGACCACGACCCCGACGGTCCCCGGCAGGGTCTCCTGCGCTCAGCCGGGAAGCCGCACGAGAGCGTGGAGCTGCGGATCGTCGACCCCGACACCGGGAAGGACGCCGATGTCGGCGACGTCGGAGAGGTCTGGACGCGCTCTCCGTACAACATGGCCGGATACTGGGGGAAGCAGGACGAGACGTCGAGGACGATCGACGCCGATGGGTGGCTACGCACCGGCGACGCCGGGTACTTCGATGACGAGGGCTACCTCTACCTGCACGACCGGATCAAGGACATGGTCGTGAGCGGGGGCGAGAACATCTACCCGGCCGAGGTCGAGAACGTGCTGCTCGCCCACCCGGCCGTCGTCGACGCCGCCGTGATCGGCGTGCCCGACGAGAAGTGGGGAGAGACGGTCAAGGCAATCGTCGTGCTGGCGCCGGCGGCGACTCTCGACGAAGCCGACATCATCGACCATTGCCGGCGGACTCTGGCGCACTACAAGTGCCCCACCTCGGTCGACACGGCCGATGCCCTGCCGCGCAACCCATCAGGCAAGATCCTCAAGCGCGAGCTACGGGCGCCCTACTGGACCGGGAAGCAGCGGTCGATCAACTGAACACCGCTATCGACGATGAGTGATCTGGGTTCGATGCCCCCAGGAACACGAGCACCCAATCGGAATGGAGAGGAACGACGACTAGCCGAACGTGAAGTCGTACGCCTCCACGCCGGGGGACACCGTCAACGTGAGCACGCCGGTTTGCAGCACGCTGCCCGACAGCAACGTGTAGAGCTTGGGGACACCGCCGACGCTCAGCGTGGTGAGGTGGCGACCGTTGAACGTGACGCCGACGGTGCCCTGGCCGCTCATGACGAGGTAGACGTCGCTCGCGGTGAATTGGATTCCCAGGGAGGCGTTCGACCCGGCTGTCGCCCCCTCGCTGTGGACAGTCCATGTGCCGCCAAAGGCGAGGCTGTTGGACGCGATCGTCGACGGCGCGTGGTACGCGATCGTCTTGTCCGGTACGACAGACGTGCCGACCTCGTTGCTCAGGCGGCTGTACCCGACGTAGCTCTCGGGGGTCAGGGCGGCGTTGGTCGGCGTCTTGTCCGGAACGTCGGTCCGCGGTGGCAGGTTGGTGACCCCGTTCGCCGTGAGCAGCATCCTGATGTTGTCCTCGGTGTTCCCATAGCCGCCCTCCCCGAAGTTGTAGGCCCGCACGACGCCCGTCGGGTCGATGAGGTAATCCGCCGGCCAGTATTGGTTGTTGTAGGCGTCCCAAGTGGCCAGGTTGTCGTCCACAGCGACGGGGTAGTCGATGCCGAGGTTGCCTGCGGCGCTCTCCACGTTGGACACCACGTGTTCGAAGGCGAACTCGGGGGCCGAGACTCCCACGACCACCAAGCCGTCCTTCTTGTAGTCGTTGTACCAGCCCTCCACGTGGGGCAGCGCGCGCTGGCAGTTGATGCACGAGTACGTCCAGAAGTCAACCAGTACCACTTTGCCGCGCAGCTGATTGAGCGTCAGGGGCTGGTTGCCAGACGTGTTGAACCACGCCGTGATGCCCGTGAAGTCTGGGGCGCGGCCGAGGTTGGGCAGGTTCGTCTTGCTCGCCATGAACACTGCGGGCTTCTGGGGTGAAGTGGAGGTCGCTCGCGGAGAGGTGGTTGTGGTCGTCGTGCCAGCCGCCAGGCGAGTGCTCTGTGAGTTGCCCACATCGGTGGCCGCACACGTCGCCTTCTTTCCCTCCAATTTGGCGTTGGCCGCCGCGAACTGGTTCTGGTGCTCACCGCTGAGTTGTCGCAGTTGGCCGCACGCGGAGTTGGTCGACTCAACGTGATCCTCGAGGGCGGTCGTGTACCCGGGGACGTCCCGCTGCAGTGCACCGAGCCAGTTGAAGGCGATGGCCAGGGTCGTGACGCCGAGGATGACGCCCGCCACCGTGCGGACCGTGGGCAGGTGGTTGCGCAACGAGGACCAGGACGTCGTGGCGCGCTGAGCCGCCACGGCCAGGACCAACAGTGGCACGGTGACACCGAGCGCGTAGAAGACGGTGACCAGGAGCGAGGTCGCGCCAACCCGGTGATGGGCCGCCGCCACCGAGATCGCTGTCAACACCGGGCCGGCGCAGGGCACGAACACCAGGCCGAGACTCAACCCCAGGACGAAGCCTCCCCCTTCAGTGGCGTAGCGAGAGGCACCGAGCCGGGCGAAGGGACGCTCAATGACCTCGCCCACCCTCGGCACGAGGAGCCCGACCGACAGCAGCCCGAGCATGGCCACGCCGAGCCAGAACAAGAGGTCTTGGGGGAGGTGCAGGAAGCTGAGCAGCGACGAGGCGAAGAGGACGGACAGGCTGAAGCTCACCACCAGGCCGGCGATGATGACGTAGGGCCGGATGCGGCTTGTTCCCGCGGAGCCCCCAGCCATGACCACCGGGATCACGGGGACGATGCAGGGTGAGATGCCGGTTATCAGCCCGCCGAGGAACGCGACGAGGAGCAACTCACCCATGGAGATCGCTCTGTGGCAAACGGCCAGGCTGCACCGGCGCTGCTCCTTCGGGACGCCCCTCTGGTGATGAAGCTACTGGTCCTCGGCCTGCGATAGGCGTCGCCCCGAGGCATGACGGCTGGCCCGGCGCACAGCAGACTGTCCGTCAGTGATCAACGTCAACTGGATCTTCCTCGGGACGGCAATCGGCGCGCTCGGCACGGCCGTCTACCTACGAGACACCCTGCGGGGCACCACGAGGCCCAACCGGGTGACGTGGCTGTTGTGGGCCGTCGCGCCCTTGTTGGCTGCCGCAGTCGAGCTCAACGAGGGCGTGGGCCTGCGCGCCATGCCCACCTTCATGGTGGGGTTCATGCCTCTGCTGGTCTTCGCCGCCACGTACCACAATCCCGATGCGGTGTGGAGGATCCGCCGCATCGACTACGCATGCGGCGCGATGTCCGTCATCGGGACCGTGACCTGGCTCGTGACCCGCAACGGAGTCGTCGCCATCACGGCCGCCATCGCCGCCGACTTCCTGGCCGGAGTGCCCACGATCATGAAGAGCTGGACGCACCCCGAGACCGAGACCGTGTACTCATACATCGGTGCGGTCGTCTCCATGGTGATCCTCCTCCTCACGGTCCAGGACTGGACCTTCGAGGTGGCGGCCTTCCCGATCTTCATCGTGTGCATCGCGTCGGTCGAGGTCGTCCTGGTGGGCCTGGAACCCGGGCCGCGCTGGCGCCGCGCCCGGCACCGCCCCGCATCGCTGTCCACACCGGCCTCACCCTCACCCCGATAGGGCACCGGCAACGCCCGGCTGCTAGAACCAGCTGGGAAGGACGAGCCGAAGGGAGAGTGCCGTGCCCAGCGCCCACGTCAATGGCATCGACATCGCATACGTCACAGAGGGTGACCGGGCCGACCCAGCCCTGCTGCTCGTCATGGGACTCGGGGCTCAGCTGATCACCTGGCCGCAAGATTTCGTCGACGGTCTGCGCGACCGCGGCTTCTTCGTCATCCGCTTCGACAACCGTGACTGCGGACTATCGACCAAGTTCGAGGGCCTGCCCGAAATCACGGCGCTGTTCAGCGGCGACACATCCTCTGCCCCCTACAGGGTGGAGGACATGGCGGACGACGCGGCCGCTCTGCTCACCGAGCTCGGCATCGCGCGGGCGCACGTGGTCGGAGCGTCCATGGGAGGCATGATCACCCAGGCTCTGGTGGTCCACCATCCGGATCGTTTCCTGTCCGCCTGCTCCATCATGTCGACCACGGGCGACCGGTCGGTGGGTGCCCCGACCGGCGAGGCGATGAGCGCGTTGCTGCGGCCGGTGGCGACGAGCCGTGAGGAAGCCATTGAGGCCAGCCTGGCCGGAAGCTAGAGCGATCGGTTCGCCGGCGTACCCGGCGGACGAGGGAGTGCTGCGCACCCGGGCTGCGGCTGCGTTCGACCGCTGCTATTGCCCCGAGGGCACGGCGCGCCAGCTGGCCGCCGTTCTCGCCTCGAGCGACCGCACGGAAGGGCTGCACGGCGTGCGGCTGCCCTTCCTCGTCATTCACGGGGAGGCGGACCCACTGGTTACCTTGAGCGGTGGCCAGGCGACAGCCGCCGCGGTACCGGGCTCGAAACTGATGACGATTCCGGGCATGGGACACGATCTGCCCGAGGAGCTGTGGGGTCAGATCACCGACGCCATCGTCTCCAACGCCGAGCTCGCCTCAGTCTGAACCTCCTAGGCGTCGACTGCGTTGGCCGCCGCCACCGACGCCAGCCAGGCCGCGCTGGGCTTGGCCGTCCGGGCGAATGTCTCGCGGTCGACGCTCACGATGCCGAACTTGGGGCGGTAGCCGAGCGCCCATTCGAAGTTGTCGAGCAGCGACCAGTAGGTGTAACCCCGCACGTCCACCCCGTCCGCGATCGCGTCGAGGGTGGCTTCCAGCGCCTGGCGCACGTAGTCGATGCGCTGTTCGTCGTCCGTCGTCCCGATCCCGTTCTCGGTGACGAGCAGAGGGATGGAGCCGCCGGTGTAGTCCCACGCTCGCCGGAGGCAGTTGCCGAGCGCGGCCGGATAGAACTCGTAGCCCATGTCGAGCACGGGCACCCCGTCCTCGTAGCCGGCCCAGCCGTCGGGACCGATGAGCATACGGGTGTAGACCTGGACGCCCACGAAGTCGTCGCCCTTGACTGCGTCGAGGAACACGTCCTCGGCATGGTGCCGGATGCTGTCGAGCTTCTCTTGCCCCCCGGGGGCCGGCTGGTAGTCGGTCATCGAGAGGGTCAGGCCGACGGGGACCCCTGGGGCTTTCGCCCGGATGGCGTCGACTGCCACGCGGTGCGCGTCGGCCAAGCGTGCCGACACCGTGCGAGCCAGTGCCACGTCGCTCTTGCCGGGCGGGAACATCCCGGCGTGCCAGCCCATGGTCGCCACTATGTTGGGCTCGTTGATCGTGCAGGCGCACGTCATCTGGTCGCCCAACGCCTCGGCGACGACCGAGCAGAACCGCCCGAATCGCTCGACAGCGAGATCGCTCTCCCAGCCCCCTTGGGCCGTGAGCCAGATCGGCGTCGTGAAGTGATGGAAGGTCACGACCGGATCGATGCCCCGCGCGCGCAATCCGACGCACTGGCGCAGATAGTGCGCGAGTGCCGCCCGGGAGAACTCGCCCTCGGCCGGCTCAATGCGGCTCCACTCCACCGAGAAACGGTGGTTGTCGAGCCCGAGGCCGGCGACGAGGTCCGCATCGACCTCCCAGCGGTTCCACGAGTCGCAGGCGTCGCCTGAGGGCTCGGCACACCCCGATCCGGGGGTGTGCTCGAAGGCCCACCAGTCGTTGTTGGTGTTGCCGCCCTCAATTTGGTGGGCCGCCGTGGCCGCGCCCCACCTGAAGCCCTCGGGGAATTCCCGTCGCCCTCCCGTCCCAGCCATCGGCGCGCCTCCCCGCTTGCGTTGGGTCCCTGGGCGGCACGGTATCGTTCCCTGACGATGGCGTCACATTCCCCGCCGACGACCCACGTCCCCGATTCGGAGCGGGCGCCAACCGACGCGCCGGTTGCCGGGCCCGACGGGGACGCCGCGCCCGTCCCGATGGTGGAGGCGCACGGGCTCGTGAAGCGGTTCGGCGACTTCGTGGCGGTGGACCACGTCGACTTCAGCATCGCCAAAGGTGAGTCGTTCGGGTTCCTCGGGCCCAACGGGGCGGGGAAGACGTCGACAATGCGGATGATCTCGTGCATCAGCCCACTGAGCGGGGGCACGCTGCGGGTGCTCGGGATGGACCCGGCGACCCAGGGGGCGCGGATCCGCGCCCGGATGGGCCTCGTGCCGCAGGAGGACTCGCTGGACCTGGAGCTCACGGTGCTCGACAACCTCATGATCTACGGGCGCTATTTCGACATGCCCAAGAAGGTGATCCGCGAGCGCGCCGACCAGTTGCTCGACTTCGCCCAACTGACCGAGCGCGCCCACGACAGGGTCGACCCGCTGTCGGGCGGCATGAAGCGAAGGCTCACCATTGCGCGGGCGCTCATCTCCGACCCGGACCTGCTGATCCTGGACGAGCCGACGACCGGTCTCGACCCCCAGGCTCGCCACCTGCTCTGGGACCGTCTGTACCGTCTGAAGCAGGACGGGGTGACCCTCGTGATCACGACCCACTACATGGACGAAGCCGAGCAGCTCTGCGACCGCCTCGTCGTGATGGACAAGGGCCGGTTCGCCGCCGAAGGTACGCCGCGCCAGCTCATTGAGGAGTTCTCGACGAAGGAAGTGGTCGAGCTGCGGTTCGCGCCGGGTCGGCACGAGGAGGTGGCGCCGTCGCTGGCCGAGCTGGCCGAGCGCCAGGAGGTGTTGCCTGACCGCATCCTCTTGTACACCGACGACGGCGACGCCGCGCTGGCCGAGGTGGCCCGGATGGGTCATGTCGCCGAGAGCACGCTGGTGCGCCGCTCCACGCTCGAAGATGTGTTCCTCCGCCTCACCGGCCGCTCCCTGGTGGACTGACCCGTGACGGCGGTGAGCGGCACGGGCGTACCGGGTGGCGCGGCGCTGTTCCGGCACGGCGACGAGGTCCCGGCTCGCCGTATCGCGACGCCGATGTGGCTGCGTGCGGCCGGTTACTGGGGCTATCAGTACAAGCGGACCTGGCGCAGCTCGGTGGTGACGAGCTTCCTCATCCCGGTGCTCTACCTGGCCGCCATGGGGGTCGCCCTGGGCTCGCTCATCGACAAGCACTCCCACGGGGTCGACGGCGTGACCTACGTCGCCTACCTGGCTCCGGGCCTGCTCGCCGGTACCTGCATGCAGATCGGCACCAACGACGCCACCTACCCGGTGATGGGGGCGATCAAGTGGGTGCGTACCTATATGGCCCAACTGGCGGCGCCGCTCGACGTCTACGACGTGCTGCTCGGTCACCTCGCCTGGATCGCCGCGCGGCTCGCCATCGTGGTCTCCATCTACCTCGCCGTCATGGCCGCCTTCGGGGTCGTGTACTCGCCGTGGGCGCTGCTCGCGCTTCCGGCCGGCGTACTGACCGGTGCGGCCTTCGCCGCCCCGGTGAGCGCCTTCGCGGCCACCCAGGACAAGGATTCGTCGTTCTCCACGCTGTATCGCTTCGCCATCATCCCGATGTTCCTGTTCTCGGGCACCTTCTTCCCGATCTCGCAGTTGCCGGCGTGGCTCCAGGTCGTGGCCTACGTCACGCCGCTCTACCACGGGGTCACACTGTGCCGCGACCTCACGCTCGGCCAGGTCGGGTGGGCGGATCTCGGGCACGCGGCCTACCTGGGCGCGTGCGTCGCCCTCGGCTACGCGGCAGGCCGGCGGACCTTTGCCAAGCGGTTGGTGGTGTGAGCCGGTGGCGGTGAGCACGACAGACGCGGCCGCGGTCGCCGACAGGCGGCCGCCCGGCGTCGCGTTGCGGATCACACCCCTGGCGATCCTGGGCGGGCGCCATGCCTCGAGGGTGCTCGAGCGCAACATCCTGGTGTACCGGCGCTCGTGGATCTTCATCGTCTCCGGCTTCTTCGAGCCGCTGTTCTACCTCCTCTCCATTGGGATCGGCCTGTCCCATCTCGTCGGGCCGATCAACGTCGACGGCCGGCTCGTTCCGTACACCGCCTTCGTGGCGCCGGGCTTGCTGGCCTCGTCGGCGATGAACGGGGCCATGCTGGACTCGACCTTCCTCGTCTTCTTCAAGCTCAAGATCGCCAAGACCTACGACGCCATGCTTTCGACGCCGCTCGGTGTGGGCGACGTTGCGATCGGGGAGCTCAGCTGGTGCGTCCTGCGGGGCGCGCTGTACTCGGGGGCCTTCCTGGCCATCATGGCGATCCTCGGCTACACCGTCACGCCGTGGGCCGTCCTCTGCTGGCCGGCCGCGGTGCTGATCAGCCTGGCCTTCGCCTCCGCCGGCATGGCCGGCACCACCTACATGCGGACCTGGCAGGACTTCGACATGGTCTCGCTGGCCTTCATCCCCCTGTTCCTGTTCTCGGCCACCTTCTACCCGCTCACCGTGTACCCGGGGTGGTTGCAGGCCGTGGTGCGCTGCACCCCCCTCTACCAGGGAGTGGTGCTCTGCCGCGCCGCCGACCTGGGTATCTGGAGCTGGACCCTGCCGGGCCATATCGCCTACCTGGTGATCATGGCGGTCGCGGGGGTCGTCATCACCCGGCGACGTCTTGGTGCGCTGCTTCTGCCGTAGTCGACCGACCCGGGCGACCAGTACCGTGGTGCCGCATTTCCGAACGAAGAGGGACCCGACGCAATGAACATCGTGGTGAGCAACGTCAAGGGCGGGGTGGGCAAGACGACCACTGCCGTCTACCTGGCTGCGGTAGCGGCACGCCGGGGCCAAGGACCCGTCCTCCTGGTCGACGCCGACCCCCAGGGTTCGACCGCAGAGTGGTACGACGCCGACCCGTTGGAAGGCGTCGAGCTGGTCGAAGGACCCAGCGTCCGGACCGTGACCAAGGCCATGAACCAGGAGGACGGCCTGGTCGTCGTCGACACCCCGCCCGGTGAGGGGAACGTGGTCCAGGCGGCGCTGGCTCGTGCCGACGCCGTCGTCATCCCGACCCGTGCCGGCGGCGTCGAACCCAACCGGGTCGTCGCGACCCTGGAGATGACGCCCCGGAACATCCCGGCAGGCGTCGTCATCTGCTCGGCCCGGCTGGGCACGAACGACCTGGAGGCCACCGTCGAATGGTGGGCCGAGTTGAAGGTGCCGGTGTGGGGCGTCGTACCCGAACGCGTCTCCATCGCCAGCGGACCCGCGGCTGGCCTGTCGAGGGAGGGCCTGGAGCACTACGAGAAGGTGCTCAAGAAGGTGGTCACCAGGCGCCGCTGAGGCGGAACGGGCCGACCCTAACGGGCCGGAGCAACTCCCAACTCGGCGTGGAAGCGGCTGTCGATCCAGGCCACCGGCGCTTTTCCGTGGAGCTGGCCGATGAGTTCGGAGAGAAACCAGCGGCGCACACTCACGCTGGCGGGGGACGCAGGCAGCGTGAGGAGCCGTTGCGAGAGCCCGAATTCGTCGGCCTCGTCGAGCAGCGCGTTGTAGAACTCGCACGCCAGGACGGCGGACTGGGGTAGATCGAACGTCCAGTCGAAGGAAGCGATCTGGTTGTCGACCGCCCCCTGCCACATCTCGTCCATGCCGGGCCCCAGGCCGTGGAAGCGCGAGCCCATCTCCGTGACCAGCACCGAGAGGCGGTCGGGGAGGGCGGGCGCGTCGGGCGAGCTGTCGGCCCGCTCCTTCATGAGGCGCAGTTCGCGGAACAGGGCCTCGTATTCCTCGCTCGACTTCTGCAGCAGTGTCACCGGGATCCCGATCAGCCGGATGGACGCCCATAGCGATGGCGATTCGTCCTGATCGCCGTGCAGGTCCGAGTGGGCGATCCCCGTCAGATCGAAGCGGAAGCTCCCGTCGGAGACACTGATCGGTGAGACCGGGAAGTCGACCGACAGCTCGAACCAAACAATCTTGCCCCCGTCCACCGCCTGCACTCCCCAGTTGGCCGCCAACGTGTTGAAGAGAGTCAAGCCGCGCCCAGTTGCGGCATCCTTCCCGTATTCCTTGATGGAGGGGAAGTGCGGGTTGCCGTCGGCCACGTCCACGCGGATGCGGTCCGGGAGGATGTGGAGGGTGACGCACATGGGGGTCGCGGCGTGGAGCACGGCATTGGTCACCAGCTCTGAGGTGAGCAGCGCTGCGCACCCGGTGACGTCGGACGGCAGCTCGCGGAGATGCGCGGCGATCCAGTGGCGGGCCACCGGGGTGCTCTCCACCACGGGTTCGAGGTGCAACGTCGACATACCATCACGAGTCGTACCCACTGGCTGGGCGGATATGCGCTCTTGGGTGTGACCGGTGTAGTTGAGGCAGAGCACGACGACGTCGTCGGTGCGCTCCTCGGCACTCAGCATGGACGCAAGAGTCACGGCCGGCCTGTCGGGCCAGCCCGCTCGGGCAATAACCGTTGCGGTGTTCGCCAGACGCTCCATGCCGTCGGTGATGACCTCGCCCCGGCGCTCGATCAGCCCGTCCGAGTACATGATTAGCGAATCGCCCCGGCCCAACACGAGCTCGTCACGGGGTCGCGGCGAGCCGCTCAGCCCAGCCGCGATGAGCAGTGAGCGCTGCATCGGACAGAAGGTGGCGCTGCCGTCGGCGCGCACCACGAGCGGCGGAGGATGGCCTGCGTTGCTCAGGACGACGCGGCCGGTGGACGGTGTGATCGTCCCCACCACCGCGGTGACGACCCTGTCCTCAATGAGGGCGTCGAAGAGGCTGTCGAGCGACGCGAGCACTTCGGTCGGCGACAGTCCGGACACCGCGTAGGCGCGGATGGCACTGCGCACCTGTCCCATCAGCGCCGCCGCCTGGGCTCCCTTGCCCATGACGTCACCCACGCTGAAGAAGACTGAGTCCTCGTCCAACTCGAACACGTCGTACCAGTCGCCCCCGACGTAGGTGCCGGCTGCGCCGGCCCGGTACTCGGCATCGAGCACGAGGGCGTCCACGACCGGCAGCGAGTCGGGCAGCACCGCTCGCTGGAGCACCTCGGCGACGACGTGCTCGCGCTGAAAGCGCGTTGCGTTCGAGAGCGCGACCCCGGTCCGGCTGGCCACCTCGGTGGCCAGCGACACGTCGTCCGCCTCGAAGAGCCGGCCCGGCCCGTCGATGAACGTCATCACGCCGATGACCTCGCCGTTGGCCGTCAACGGGACGGCGAGTGCCGTGGAAAGGTTGTCCGTGTTCAGTGTGTCTTCGCCGGCGTCCAGCGGGGCCAGCTGTGTCCGTCCCGTCCGGTAGGCGACGGCGGCCGGCGTATCGGAGCCGAAGGAAACGCTTTCCTTGGGCGTGCCGCTCGCGACCGGTTGGAAGGGGGCGGCCCCGGGCTCGTCCACGTCGAGGCGGAGGAGCCCGTTGTCGCCCGGCACGAGGACGATGCACGAGTCGGCCAACCTCCCTTCGACCAGGCTCATCGTCCGGCGGATGACCGTCGTGGGCTCGAGGCTCGAGCTCAGGAGCCTGGTCACCTCCGAGAGGAGGGACAGGCGTTCGCGGCCGGCCTCGGCGGCGCGCAGCGCCTCCCGCTCGTGCTCGAACAGCTGGGCGCGCTCGAGCGCCTGCGCGGTGAGCCCGGCCAGGGTGGACAAGAATCGGAGGTCGGGCTCGCTCGGCTCCGGCTTGGCGACGAACGCGAGCGAGAGCACGCCCAGCGGGCCCACGCTCCCGACGAGTGGCTCGGTCACGATGGTCACCGGCTGGGCCAGCTCGTGCAACACCCGCGGCACGAGCTCGGCTGCCACCTCTCGGCCGGGCTCATCCCCGTCATGGCCGATGGTGAGCATGACCGTGCGACCGCGTTCGAAGCATGAGCCCGCTGTGCTGCCGTCCACGGGCACCATCCCGCGCGAGAGGAGAGCCGGATGCCCGCTGCTGGCGAGGCAGGACAGCGCTCGCTCGCCGGCGGCGGGTACCCGCACGACGGCGGACTGTGCTCCCAGCGCCCGTCGACCAGCGGCGATCGCTGCATGTGCCACGTCGCCCGGCGTGGCGGCGGCGGCCAGCGCGGAACTGAGCTGGTGCAGATGCTGGCTCCGTTCCAAATTGACGAATTCGGTGAGCGTCAGGCGCGCCCGCTCGACGGCCTGAGCCGCCGCGCCCGTGATGGTGAACAAGAAGCTCCGGTCGGGGTCGGTGATCCCGCGGTCGTCGTCCCAGTGCACGACGACCGCGCCGATGGTGTGATCGGACACGACCAGGGGCACGATGGCCAACGCGTGGAACCGGCTCGCTGCCAGTGAGGCGAAGATGTCCGGGCGTTGGCGCCGGAGGTCTTCGCGCGATTCGGCGAAGAGGGCACCGTTCGGGCGTAGCACCGGGCCATCCGGCCGCAGCGAAACGAGCAACCCGTCGCTCGGCTCTTGGGAGTCATAGCCGAAGCGGCGCAGCGTCCGGAGCAGCCCGCGGTCGCCGATGAGGGCAAAGGTTGCCGCGTCAACGTGCAACTCGTCGCGCAGGGCCGCGAACACGGCGTCGGCGACCTGCGCCGGATCGGCCGCCGTCGTCAGCGCCCGCGCCATGGCCTGCATCCGTTGCGCCGTCTCGGCCGCCACCCGGCGCCGCCGCTCGTTTCGCGTCTCTGACCGGGCGGTCCAGAGCTGCACGTTGCGTTGGCCACGCAGATGCGAGATCCACATCGCCAATGCGGTGGCAGCCAACTGCGTCACGACGCGGAGCGTGTGGTTCAACTCGCCGTAGCTGTGCGGCGGGCTGCTGATGATGAGGGCGAAGAAGGCGGCCAGGAGACCGACAAGCGCCACCCGTGATGGCCGTGCGAAGGCAGCGGCGATGAACGGCGCAATGGCCAGGAGCCCGACCAACGAGACGTTCCCCCCGTAGATGGCGAACACGATGGCGACCACCGAGACCCAGAGGAGCGCGACGATGGTCGCGATCGCTTCGGCATGATCGGCACGGTCGCTACGGGGGGTGGCCGGAAGCTCCTCGTCTCCTGGTTCGGGCACGGTTCTCTCCCCCCGGTCGCGGCCCCGGCTTGCCGTCAAACGCTATTCCAGGTGCGGGTCGAGAGCGGCCGCCCCGCGCCCTTCACCGGGGTTGTGCCGCTGGTCCCTACCCAGTGTCGAGGAGCGGAAACCTGAGTGCTCGCCTGGAGGTTTAGGGTCTGTGTCCAGGGGCTATAGAACGCTCTGGCCAATCGCCATTGCAAATCGGGCGCTCGCCAGGAAAGACAGGAGCACGGAGTGGATCAGGAGTTTCACATAGAGGAGCGTGCAGGGACCTCGCCGCCCGTGGTCGCGGTGTCGGGGGAGATCGACGTCGCCACAGCACCGCAACTGCGGGAGTGCCTGCACCGCGTCATTGCCCAGGGCGAGACAACGGTCGTCCTGGACCTCCTGGGGGTGACGTTCTTGGACTCCACGGCGTTGGGCGTGCTGGTCGGCGCGCTCAAACGCTGCCGGGAGCTGGGTGGGGATCTGCACGTCGTCGTGGCGGACCCGCGCATCGTGAAGATCTTCGAGATCACCGGGTTGACCAGCGTGTTCACGATCGCCGATTCCCTGCAAGCCGCCGGCGCGTCATGACCGGGGACCTGCTCGACACCGGCGATCGGATTGAGCTGAGGTTCCCGGCCCGGGGCGACCTGATCGTGCTGGCCAGGCTGGTGACCAGCGCTGTCTCGGCCCGCGCCGGGTTCGACATCGAGGAGCTTGAGGATCTCCGGTTGGCCGTGGGCGAGCTTTGCCTGCTGACCCTGCAGGGCAGCGACGCCCGGACGGGGGACCTCTGCCTGGAGCTGAATGTGCTCGGCGACGTGCTCGGGGTGGAGTGCACACTGGAGCGGGCGGCGCCCGCTGATGTCGCAGGACCCGAGAATGACGAGATCGCCCGGTTGAGCGAGCAGATCCTGGGCGCCCTGGTGGACGAGCACGGGAGGGAGAGCCAGGATGGGTCGGTGCGTGCGTGGCTGCGGAAGCGCCGGGGGGGGCATGGGGAGTGACCGAGTGCCGGGAACACGATCCCGGGCCGACGTCCGACGCCGCGAGGACTGAGCACCCACCACTCGACGCCGAGGCACGCGAGGAGCTGATCACCTCCAATCTCGGACTGGCCCACCAGCTCGCACGGCGCTTCTTGCATCGTGGCGAGCCGCTGGAGGACCTGGTCCAGGTGGCGTCGGTGGCACTCGTCAAGTCGGTCGACCGCTTCGACCCTTCGCGGGGTGTCGACTTCGCGGCGTTCGCGACCCGGACGATCATCGGCGAGCTCAAGCGCCACTTCCGCGACAAGGGATGGGCCGTGCGGGCCAGCAGGAGAGTGCAGGAGCTGTATCTCGAGCTCGGGCACGCGACCGCCTCGCTGGTCCAGCAGTTCGGCCGCAACCCGACCGTGGCCGAGCTGGCGGAGGCGACCGGAGCGAGCGAGGAGGCCGTCATCGAGGCCATCGAGGCCGGCCAGGGGTATCGCGCCGCATCCATCGATGCGTCGGAGAGCGAGGACGACCCGCTCTCGGCGCGGCTCGGTGCGCACGACGGCAACTACGCCTCGGTGGAGGATCGCGCCCTGCTCGGACCGGCGTTGGCCACGCTGCCGCCCCGGGAGCAGTCGATCGTGCGGATGCGCTTCGTCGACGGACTCACCCAGTCCGAAATCGCGGTGGCCGTCGGCGTGAGCCAGATGCACGTCTCCCGGCTCCTGTCGTCGAGCCTGCAGAAACTGCGCGAGGGCATCGGGCACGTGGAGGCCGAGCCGAGCTAGTTGGACGACGATTTCAGGCTCCGGAGAGGAAGATCACCCCCGGAAACGGTTGTGCGAACCTGATTGGCAGACGGGATCAGCGAACCTCGAACAAAAAAGAGGCGCAATTCTGGTGCTGGTTGAGTATGGTGCACGCCAAAACCTCTGAGAAACGGGGGGCGCACATGGTTCATCTCGATGCAGCACGGGCCCGGGAAGCTGACCCCGGCGAGAAAGGGCTGAAGGGGGGAGCGCTGGGGCTGATCTCGTCGGTGGTGGTCGGGGTCGCGTCGACCGCCCCCGCCTACAGCCTGGCGGCGACGCTCGGTTTCGTCGTCATCGCAATCAACGGCTTGCAGGCACCGATCATCACGATCCTGGCCTTCATCCCGATGTTCTTCGTCTCCTACGCATACAAGGAGATGAATTACGCCGATCCCGACTGCGGCACGACCTTCACCTGGGGCGCGAGGGCATTCGGCCCCAAGACGGGCTGGCTCGGCGGTTGGGGCATCGTGGCGGCCGACCTCCTCGTCATGGCCAGCCTCGCCCAGATCGCCGGCCAGTACGTCTTCTTGTTGTTCAATGCCAACGGCATCGGGAACGACGCCAACAGCGGCTGGGTCCTCTTGATCGGGATCCTGTGGATCGTCCTCATGACGGGCATCTGCTACGTCGGGATCGAGATCTCGGCCAACTTTCAGAAGGTTCTGCTCGGGATTGAGCTCACGATGCTGCTCATCCTCTCGGTCGTCGCGCTGGTCAAGGTCGGCAACGGCACCGCGCCTCCTGGCCACCTCACCCCGAGCGCGTCCTGGTTCAACCCGTTCGACCACTTCTCCGCTTCGGGCTTCATGGCCGGTTTCACGCTCATGTTGTTCATCTACTGGGGCTGGGACACCGCTGTCTCTGTCAACGAGGAGACTGAGGACTCCCACCGCACGCCCGGCCGGGCTGCCGTCCTGTCGACGCTCATTCTCCTGGCCACCTATGGCCTGGTGGTGATGTCGACCCAGGCCTACGCCGGGATCGGAACGAAGGGCATCGGGCTCCAGAACCCGAACCACGCCGGCGACGTCCTCTCGGTGCTCGGCTCCTCCATCTTCGGCACGTCCGGTTTCGGCAGCTTCATGAGCCACCTGCTCCTGCTGATGGTGCTCAGCTCGGCCGCCGCCTCCACTCAGACCACCATCCTGCCGACGGCCCGCACGACCTTGTCGATGTCGGTGTACAAGGCCTTCCCGGCGGCCTTCAGCCGGATCCATAAGCGGTTCTTGACCCCGACGGTATCGACCGTCGCTATGGGCCTCGTCTCCATCATCCTCTACGTGGTCATGAACTCCCTGTCGTCGGGCAACAGCGTGATCGTGGACTCGGTGTCCGCCCTGGGTGCGATGATCGCCTTCTACTACGGGCTCACGGGATTCTCCTGCGTCTGGTACTACAAGGACACCCTGCGCGAGAGCCCTCGGAACTTCTGGGTGCGTGGTGTCATCCCGCTTGCCGGGGGCCTCATCCTCTGGGGCTGCATGGTCTGGGCCTTCTGGCACTACTGGAACCCTGTCAACAGCTACACGTCGTGGACGCTCCCGTTCTCGCCGCACTGGACGATCGGCGGCGTCTTCCTGCTCGACGCCGGAGCGGTCGTCCTGGGCATCGTTTTGATGTTCGTGTACCGAAGCCTCCGGCCCGCCTACTTCCGGGGCGAGGTGCTCAACCGGGACACGCCCACACGGGTACCCGAAGAAATCGGGACGCCGGTCGGGCTGTTCGGAATCGAGCCGTTCGACGGTGCCGAAGGAGCCGAGGCGCCGAAGGAACCCGAGCCGGAGTCGACCTCGGGGTAGCTCCACGCCGGGTCCGGTTGCTCTGTGAACCGGGACGCGCCCAGGACCGCTAGACCGTGGTGGCGGCTGGTCCCCTGCCGCGTGGAGACGAGGTGGAGGCGCATGACGAAGAGACTCGAAGGCACGGTCGCTCTCGTGACCGGTGCGAGCAGCGGCATCGGCGAGGCCGCGTCGGTGGTGCTCGCCGAGGAGGGCGCGGCCGTGGCCTTGGTGGCCCGGCGCCGCGATCGGCTCGAGGCCCTCGCCGAGCGCATCGGCGCTTCGGGCAGGGCCCTGGTGATAGAGGCTGACGTCACGGATCCGGCCGAGGCGGAGCGCGCCGTCACGACCGCGGTGAACGAGCTCGGACGGCTGGACACATTGGTCAACAACGCCGGCGTCATGCTGCTCGGGCCGATCGTCGGCGCGCCCATCGAGGAGTGGCAGCGCATGGTGAACCTCAACCTGCTGGGGCTGCTGTATTGCACGCACGCCGCGCTGCAGCACCTCCTTGTCTCGGCGGAGATGGAGCCTCGTTCGGTGTCGGACGTCGTGAACATCAGTTCCGTCGCGGGACGGGTGGCGCGCCTCAACAGCGGCGTTTACAACGCCACCAAGCACGGTGTGGGCGCCTTCAGCGAGGCGCTCCGTCAGGAGGTCACGGCTCGCCACGTCAGGGTGACCCTCATTGAGCCCGGCGCGACGGCAACAGAGCTGGCCTTCCACAACCGGCCGGAGATCCTGGAGGGCATGGCCCAGACCTTCGGGGGCATCGAGATCATGCGGGCAGAGGACATCGCCGAGAGCATCCGCTACGCGGTGACACAGCCGAGGCGGGTCGCCGTGAACGAGATCCTGATCCGCCCGACCGAACAGGAGCGCTGAGATCGAACGGATCGCCGTCGTCGGGTGCTCGGGGTCGGGCAAGACGACCCTGGCCGTTGCGCTCGCCGCGGCTCTGGGCGTTCCCCACGTGGAGCTCGACTCGATCTATCACCAACCGGGATGGACGCCGCTCGGTGACGAGGAGTTCCGTGCCCGGGTCGCCGCGGCGATCGCACCGGCCCGCTGGGTTGTCGACGGCAACTATTCGGTGGTGCACCAGATCGTCTGGGGCAGGGCGGACACGGTCGTCTGGTTCGATCTGCCCTATGCGACTGTTCTGGCCCGGACGGTACGGCGGACGGTCCGGCGGACTCTGACGCGTGCGGAGCTGTGGAACGGCAACAAGGAGCCGCTCTCGAACCTCTGGTCGTTGAAGCCGGAGAAGTCGATCATCGCCTGGGCCGCAACGCGGCACCGGGTCTACCGGCGTCGCTACGCCGACGCCCAGCGCGACCCGCGCTGGGCGGACCTGAACTTCGTGCGGCTGCGCACGCAGGGGGAGGCGGATGCGTTGGTGGCCGGCGTATCGTCCGGGATCATGAAGGAGGAATGATCATGGACCTCGAGTTGGCAGGCAAGGCGGTGCTCGTCACCGGAGGGAGCGACGGCCTGGGACTCGCCCTGGCGCGGCGGCTGGCTCGCGAGGGTGCCTCCGTCGCCGTCTGCGGTCGAGACGAGGAACGGCTGCGCGCGGCCGGGGCGAGCCTGCGGGAGGAGGGCGGCGACGTGCTGGCTCAGCGGGCCGACGTCTCCCGGGCCGCGGATGTCGAGGCGTTCGTCGACAGTGCGGTGGCCCGCTGGGGGCGGATCGACGGCGTCGTCCACAACGCGGGTCGTGCCTCGGCGGGCCCCATCGAGTCGATCGACGACGCCACCTGGGAGAGTGACATTCAGCTCAAGTTGATGGCCGCCGTGCGGTTGACCCGTCAGGCGCTGCCCCATCTCCGGGTTGCGAAGGGCGCCGTGCTGTTCACCCTGGCCATGGCGGCCAAGGCACCCGGCGCGGCCAGCGAACCGAGCTCGGTCACACGGGCGGCCGGCATGGCGCTCATGAAGGCGCTCTCCAAGGAGCTGGCGCCTGACGGCATCCGGGTGAACGCCGTGCTGATCGGGCTCATCGAGAGCGGGCAGTGGGTCCGGGGCGCCGCGGCCAGCGGCGCGGCGCTGGAGGAGTTCTACGCGCGCTTCGCCAAGGACGCCGGGATCCCGCTCGGGCGGTTCGGGCGGGCCGAGGAGTTCGCGGATCTCGGGTGCTTCCTGCTCTCCGCCCGCGCCTCCTACCTGACCGGCACCGCCATCAACCTCGATGGCGGGCTCTCACCCGCCGTCTGACGGCTCGCTGTTGTCGCCCTGAGTCTCGGTGACGTCTCCGGCCCCCGCCTGCTCGAGCCCGACGGTGTAGCCGTCGATCATGTCGATCCGGGTGAGCGCGTCGACGTGCGGCCGTCCGTCGCCGCCCCACTTGGCCTTGGCCGCCCGGCGCGCCGACAGCATGTCCTCGGCCACCACGAACACGACCTCGTGGTCCTCGCCCATGCGGCCGCTGCTCAAGTCTCCCCCCAGGAAGGCCGCAAAGAGGTGCACGCGGGCAGCGTAGCGAGTACGAATGGACCCATGAATAATGGGGAACTGCACGACAGCACCATCGTGGTCACCGGCGTGACCGGGCAGGTCGCCCGCCCGCTGGCGGCTGCGTTGGCCGTTCGCAACCGGGTCATCGGTGCAGCGCGTTTCTCCGACGCGGCAGCCAAGGCGGAGTTGGAGGGCGCCGGCGTCGAGTGCGTGCCGATCGACCTGGTGGCGGGTGATGTCGGCAGGCTGCCTCAGGACGCGGACTACGTCCTCAACTTCGCGGTGGCGAAGACCAACGACTGGGAGCAGGACTTGGCGGCCAACAGCGGCGGCCTGGCATACCTCATGGAGCACCATCAGCGTGCGCGCGCTTTCCTGCATTGTTCTTCAACCGCCGTCTACAAGCCCGAGGGGCACCGGGTCTTCGCCGAGGACGGACCGCTCGGTGACAACCACGGCGTGTGGCGGTTCTTGCGTACCTACAGCATCTGCAAGATCGCGGCGGAGGGAACGGCTCGCTGGGGGGCTGAGCGGTACGGGCTCCCGACCACGATTGCCCGGCTCTCCGTCCCCTACGGCGACAACGGCGGATGGCCGGCCATCCACCTCCACATGATGCTGTCGGGCCATGCCGTGCCGGTCCACGTCGACGCGCCCAGCGTCTACCACCCCCTGCACGCCGACGACATCCTCACCATGGTGCCGCGCCTGCTCGCCGCTGCAGCGGTCCCGGCGGTGACCGTCAACTGGGGCGGGAGCGAGCCCGTCAGCATCGAGGAATGGTGCGCCTACCTGGCCGGCCTGGCGGGCGTGGAAGCCCGGTTCGACCCGACCGAGCACACCATCGACAGCGTGCAGATCGACACGACGCGCATGCACGACCTGGCGGGGCGGACGACCGTCCCCTGGCGCGACGGCATGCGGCGCATGGCAAAGGCACTGCACCCCGACCGGGTGACGTGACCGCGGTCCGCTTCGAGCCGTGCGACCCCGAGCGGCCACCGGCCTGCGAGCTCCTGGCCGCCATGCGGGCCGAGTTGAACGACGCCTACGAGACGTTCAGCCGGCTGGACAACCCGCCCCTGGCGCCGGCCGAGCTGCGCGCCCCCGGCGGGGCCTATGTCGTGGGCTACGAAGGCGAAGAGGCGGTGGCCGGGGGAGGACTACGCCGACTCGCACAAGGCGTGGCGGAGATCAAGCGCATGTACGTCCGCCCCTCGGCGCGCTCGCGAGGAGTCGCCGCCGCGCTCCTCGCCGCACTCGAGGACGCTGCGCGCGCATTCGGTTACACGTGCGCACGGCTCGACACGGGGCCGAAGCAGGTCCACGCGTTGCGGCTCTACCGTTCGGCCGGCTACGAGGGGGTACCGCCGTACAACGACAACCCGTTCGCCTGCTTCTGGGGAGAGAAGCGGCTGGCCTGAAGACCGAGCGCGGGGACGGCCCAGGAGCGCCGGGGCCGTCCCCGCGCTCAGAAGGTCCAGACCTCGACGACCTGGCCGATCTCGGGAGCGGCGCCGGCCCGCTCGTAGGTGGCCCGAGCGACCTCGTTGTCGTGGTCGGTGACGACCCACATGCCGTAGCAGCCCCGGTCGCGGGCCACCGCGGCCAGCCGTTCGACCAGCGCCCGCCCGATGCCGCGGCGCCTGGCGGGCTCGCCGACCGCCAGCTCGTAGAGGAACATCTCGGTGCCCTTGTCGGGATGGGTGACCTCGACGCCGCTGACGAACCCGACGGCCCGATCATCCTCATAGGCGACGAGCAGGTGATGGCCGTCCTCGTCGAGGAACCTCGCTGTCGCACCGGGCCGTGCCGGGCCGTCGAAGAGATGTTCGGCCGCCGCGACGAGTCCGTCATCACCGCGGCGGAGTACCCGGATCTCCATCGGCGTCAACGGGCGCGGGCGCGCGCCTGCAGCGCGGCCCATGCCAGCGCGAGCTGCAGCGGCAGCCGACCCCATGCCAGCGACGCGACTGTCCGCCGGGCCGTCGTTGCGGCCGGTCCCGGAGTCGAGCGCCATCTGGACGTTGGCGGGGAAGACAGCCGCCAACACCGCCACGCTGGCCGCGGCCGCCCACCGGGTGCGGCGGACCAGCCCGGCGGCGCAGGCCAGCTCGGCCAGCCCGCTCACATAAATGAGAGTCGTGTGCCGCTCCTCCGGTATCGCGCGCGGCATGATCGCCGCGAAGGCCCGAGGGCGTACCAGATGCACGATGCCGCTGGCCATGAAGACCGCGGCCAGCACCAGCGGAGCACGAAGCCGGATGCTCCTCACGACCGGCACTGTACTGTGGCGGCGTGAGCACCCAAGTGACGATCGTCGGCGGCGGGAGCTACCAGTGGGCGCCGGAGCTGATGGCCGACCTGTTCGGGACACCGGCGCTGGCCGGCCTGCACCTCGTGCTCGAGGACATCGACCCGGCACCGCTGCCCAAGATGGAGGCGCTCGCCCACAAGCTGAACGAAAAAATGGGAGCCAAGGCCACCGTTGCCACGACGACGGACCTCCGGGCGGCCCTCGACGGCGCCGACTTCGTCATCGTCTGTATCTCGACCGGGGGTTTTCGCTCCATGGCGGTCGACCTGGACGTGCCCGCAGCCCACGGCATCACGCAGACAGTCGGTGACACCGTCGGGCCCGGCGGCATCAATCGAGCGCTGCGCAACATCCCCGTTCTGGTCGGCATCGGCAAGGCGATGGAGGAGTGCTGCCCCGATGCGTGGCTCTTCAACATCACGAACCCGATGACCGCCCTGACCCGTTCGGTGTGCCGCGAGACCCGAATCAAGACCGTCGGGCTCTGCCACGAGGTCGGCAACTTCTGCATGGACCTGGCCATCGCGTTCGGCCGCCCGCTCGAGGCGGTCTCGGTGTCGGTGACCGGCGTCAACCACTTCCCCGTGCTGACCTCGCTCGAGATCGACGGCGCGGACGGGTTCGACCTGCTGCGCAAGCTGCTCGACGAGGTGGGCGGCCTGGAGTCACTGGCGCCGTACCCGGGACGGCCCGAGGCCGAGCCGTTCTCCAAGCTCGACTTCGCCCAGCGCCATGTCTTCAAGCTCACCCTGCTCGACCGCTGGGGTAGTTTCCCGGCGGCCGGTGACCGGCACATCGCCGAGTTCGTGCCGTTCGCCCTGACCCCTGAATCCGAGTGGGGTGCGGCCTACAACATCGGGCTCAGCCCGATTTCCAGGCGGGAGCAGCACCAGGCGGAGTACGTGGCGGACGTCGACGCCTGGCTGGCGGGTACCAAGGATCTCCAGACCTGGCAGTCCGGCGAGCTGCCGTCGCCGATGATCCAGGCCATGCTCACCGGCGAACCGTTCGAGGGCCCGGCCAACATCCCCAATGCGGGCCAGGCCGTCGGCCTGCCTCCCGACGTGGTGGTGGAATCGATCTGCGTCATAGACGGTGACGGCATCCGCGGCCGCGACCGCACGGTGCTGCCCCCGCCCTACGACGAGATCGTGCGGCGCCACGTCGCCACCCAGGAGCTCACCATCGAGGCCGCGCTCGCGGGAGACCGCGTGCTGGCAGGTGAGGCCTTCGCTCTCGACCCGCTCGCCGGGCGGGGCGACCTCCGCTCCATGGACGCCATGGTCGGCGAGCTCCTCGCCGGCACGGCGGAGTGGCTGCCCCAAATTCGCCTGACGCGGCCGAGAGGTCTGGAGGGAACACGGATGCGGATCGGATTCATCGGGCTCGGCGCCATGGGGCTGCCGATGGCGGGTCATCTCGTCGCGGCCGGGCATGAGGTCACCGTCGCGTCGCGCAGCCGCGGACCGATCGACGCCGCACTGTCCAAGGGAGCCGAGGACGGAGGCTCGCCAGCAGGCGTGGCCGAGGCGTCGGAGGTGATCGTGCTGTGCGTCCCCAACTCGCCCGAGGTGGTCGAGGTGGTGGACGCCATGCTGCCGGTCCTCGGGCCGGGGAAGACGGTTGTCGACTGCTCCACCATCGACCCCGAGGTGGAGCGGGCCCAGCACGAGCGGGTCGTCGCGGCGCGGGCGCGCTACCTCGATGCACCCCTTTCCGGTGGCACGGCGGGGGCGCACAAGGGAACGCTCACCTTGATGGTCGGCGGCGACGCCGGCGTCCTTGCCGACACCATGCCGGCGCTCGAGCCGTTTTCGGGTCTGGTCGTCCACGTCGGGGGCCCGGGGATGGGCCAGGTGGTCAAGCTGTGCAACCAGGTGATCTACGCGGCGCAGATGACGGCGACGGCGGAGGCCACGGCCATGGCCGTCAAGTCCGGCGTCGACATGGAGAAGCTCTACGAGGTCCTGACGCACGCGACCGGCGACTGTGTCGCCGTTCGAACCCGCCTGCCGGTACCCGGTGTCGTCCCGGAGAGCCCGGCATCGAACGGTTGGCAGCCCGGGTTCATGACCGACCTCATGGCCAAGGACCTCGACCTGGCCATGGCCTACGCCGTCCGCTCCGGCGTTCCCGTCGCCACGACGGCAGCGGCGCGCCAACTGCTCACGGCGGCAAGCACGGCCGGTTACGGGCGGGAGGACTTCTCCGCCGTGGCCAAGGTGGTCCGGGCGCTGGCCGGTGCGGAATGACCTTCGCGGGGCCGTTGCCCACCCCGACCCTGATCCTCGCAGCCGACCACCGTGCTCGCGCCGTCCTGACGACGGAGAACTGGTCCGAGTTCTTCGGGTCCTTGACCCAGGCGCTGCCGAGCTGTGACGGGATCCTGGCCACGGCCCAGCCTCTGAGCGCCCTCGCCGAAGGGGGCCACCTCGCCGCGCGGCACCGCACCTACCTGTCGATCAACCGGACGGGACTGGCCGGCTCCGTCTTCGAGCTCGACGATCGCCTCGTGGCAAGCGTCGGCCGGGCCGCGTCGGAGGGATGGACGGGGATCAAGCACATGACGCGCATCGACTTCGAGGACCCCGTGACGGCGGCCGCCCTGGAGCTGCTGGGTCAGGTGCTCGAGGAATCGCGTGCGGCGGGGCTCGAGGCGCTCATCGAGCCGCTGCTGTGGCAGGAGGGCCGGATCCGCCGCGACACCGACGCCGTCGTGCTGGCGGCCGTCATCGCCCACGACCTGGGTGCACCCGTCATCAAGGTTCCGGTGCCAGCCGCGAGCCCTGGTGCCGAGCGCCAGCAGGCGGTGGCCCGGGTGGTGGCGAGCGTCGGTGTACCCGTACTCTTTCTCGGCGGACCGCGCGTGGAGGCCGGTCGCGACCGCGTGCTCGACGAGGTGCGCGACGTGATGGAGGGCGGTGGGGCCGGCATGGCCATGGGGCGCACCCTGTACCAGGACCCCGACCCGGCCGAGATGGCCGGCCTCGTCGGCGCGCTGGTGCGCGGGTCGTGATCCTCACCATCGACTTCGGCACGACCGTCACCAAGGTCGCGTTGTGGGGCGAAGACGGCCTGGTCGCACTCGCACGTTCCGAGCTGACCACGACGCGGCCCCAGGTCGGCTGGGCCGAGCAGGACCCATTGCGCTGGTGGACCACGCTGGTCATCGCCTGCGCTGAGACCAGGGCCCAGGCACCGCGGGCGTTCACCGAGGTCGAGGTCGTGGCGTGCTCGGGCGCCCGCCAAACCTTCGTCCCGGTCAGCGGGCAGGGCGACCCGATCGGCAAGGGCATCCTGTGGTCGGACCACCGCGGGGCGGCGGCGGCACGGGCGCTCGCCGAGCGCATGGGGGGTGACGACATCAACCGGGCTCGCACGGGGATCCCGCTCGATGCCGGCGCGGTGGCGGCCAAGCTCGCGTGGCTGGCCGAGAACGAGCCAGATCGCATGGAGGCGGCAGGCGTCATCCTCTCGCCCCGGGACCTGATCGTGTACCGCATGACGGACCAGATCGTCACGGACGCCACGTTCGCCTCGCGCAGCGGGCTGTACGACTTCGACGGCAACGCCGTGCGTGAATTGGCCGGCCCGGCGCTGGGCAAGCTCCCGAGCGTCGTGGCCTCCGACACGGTGGTCGGCAACCTCAAGTCGGTGCCGGGCGCCGAGCTCGGTCTGCGTCCCGGCATCCCGGTGGTCATCGGCGCGGGCGACCGCCAGTGCGAGGTGCTGGGCTCGGGCTCCTCGGAGGATCACCCGATGGTCAGCTGGGGCACCACCGGCAACGTGTCGGTGCCGGTGCACGAGCGCCCGGTTCCCTCGCCGGCGGGCGCGGTCGTCACCCGGGCGGCGGACGGGGGCTGGCTGCTCGAAGGCGGCCTGTCAGCGGCCGGGTCCTTCCTGGCCTGGTTGGGGCGGCTGATCGACCGCACGCCGGACGAGCTGGCGCGCCTCGCCGGCGAGAGCCCGCCCGGCGCGCGCGGCGTGGTCGCCGTGCCCTGGCTCGACGGTGCCCGCGCCCCGTGGTGGCGCGACGACGCGCGGGCGGGATTCCTGGGTCTGGGCGCCGCCCACGGGGCCAGCGACCTGGCCCGGGCAGTGATGGAGGCGGTGGCCTGGGACGTCCTGCGCGTCATGGAGGTGGTGACGGTCGGGCGCCTGGGCGGCTCGACCGCGGCGGGCGTGACGCTGGGCGGGGTCGGCTCGGGGTTGCCGGTGTGGGTCGAGGTCCTCACGTCCGTCCTTGGGGTCCCGGCGCTGCGCCACCGGTCGGGGGAAGCGGCCTCCGCCGGCGCGGCGCTGCTGGCCGGGAAGGCGCTCGGCATGGGACTCACCCTCGACCAACTCGATCCCGTGGAGGCTGTGATCGAGCCGGATCCCGCGGCAGTCGAGGTCTACCTCGGCCTCCGGCCGCGCGTCGATCACGTCGCCGAGGCCGTGCTGACCGCGACGGACTCCATTCCCGAGTCCGACTACCCGTTCTGACCCGTGCGCGTCCCGCTCGCCTATGGCCGGCACGGGACCACCGTCGAGGTACCCGACGGTGCGGAGGTCGTCGCGCCGGTTGAGGCGCCGGGACTCGACGACGAGGCGTCGGCCATCACCGACGCCCTGCAGCATCCGCTGGCCGGGCCGCCGCTCGGTGCGCTGCTGCGGCGCGCCGGACGGGTGGCCGTGGTGTTCCCCGACCTGACCCGTCCCATGCCGAACCGCACCGTCCTGCCTCCACTCCTGGGAGAGCTGGCCGCGCGCGGGCGTGGCCGACGGTCGCATCACGCTCCTGTGCGCCACCGGGACGCACCGTCAGGCCACCCCGGCGGAGATGGCGGAGCTCGTCGGCGCTGACGTCGTCGCCCGCTACACCGTGGTCGATCACGACGCGTCAAGCGACGCGCACGTGCTGGTCGGCGAGGTGGACGGGACGCCCGTCCTGCTCCAGCGCGAGTACGTGGAGGCGGACGTCCGCATCCTCACCGGGTTCGTCGAGCCGCACTTCTTCGCCGGCTTCAGCGGCGGACCCAAGGGTGTGTGCCCTGGGCTGGCCGCCACCGAGACGGTCCTGGAGGCGCACCATCCCCGCCGGATCGCGGATCCTCGCGCCACCTTCGTCACCCGCGCCGGCAATCCGGTGCACGACTTCGTACGCTCCGCCACGGCCCTGGCATCCCCCGACCTGTCACTCGACGTCGCCATCAACCGGGCACGCCGGGTGACCGCCGTCTTCGCCGGACCGCTGCCCGACGCACACGACGCCGCGTGTGCACATGTGCAGTCCTCGGCGGTGCGCGAGGTCGACTCGGCCTTCGACGTCGTGGTCTCGACCAACGGCGGGTACCCGCTCGACCGAAACCTCTACCAGGCCGTCAAGGGCATGGCCGCCGCCGAGCGGATCGTGCGCGACGGAGGGATCGTGGTCATGGCGGCCGCCTGCGAGGACGGCGTGCCGGCCGGCGGCGCGTTCGCACGTCTCCTGCGTGATGCCGCCACCCCGGCCCAGCTCGCCGGGGCCGCCGGCGGGCCCGAGCTCGACCGCTGGCAGGCCCAGGTCCTGGGCCGGGTTCTCGCCCGGGCCGAGGTGCACTTTCACGGTGCGGGCCTCCGCATGGAGGAAATCGAGGACGCGCTGCTCGTGCCGGCCCCCGATCTCGACGGCGCCGTCGCGACCGCACTGGGCCGCCTGGGTCCGGGGGCGCGGGTGGCCGTGATCCCCCAGGGCCCGCTCACGGTGGCGACGGTCCGCCCCTGCGTGTGACTTCGACTGCGCCGACCTGACGCCCATGTCAGGGATAGAGTCCCCCGGCAGTGGCAAACGATCCGCTGTTCGACTTCGCGGTCCCGCAGGATCTGCTGCAGGAGGCGGTGGCGCACGCACGAGACCCCGACGTCGTCGCCGATCTCGCGGTCATGCCCGGCACCGGCGAAGGCAAGCCGCCACCACTCACCGGCATCCTCCACCGCTATGGCTACGCCCCCCTCGTCCTCCTGACCGCCGCGGCCCTCGTGCCGGGCACCTTCGGCAACGGCATCAACCTCATTGGCGCCAACCTCAAGACGTCGTTCCACATGTCCAACGCGTCGCTCGGCGCGGTGGCCTTCATCGCCCAGGTTTCGCAGCTGCTGTGGGCGGTGCCGCTGGCGGTCTGGGCCGACCGCGGCAGCCGCAAGGTGGTGGCGGCCGTGGCGCTGCTCATCTTCGCCGGTTTCGGCAGCCTCATGGCGATCTCGCCCAACGTGTGGTGGTTCGCCCTCTTGTACCTCGCGGCCTCGGTGGGCACCGGGGTCAACAACACGGTGCACAACTCGTATCTGTCCGACGCCTATCCGACGGAGGGGAGGGGACGGGTCTTCAGCTGGCACAACCTGTCGGATCCGCTGTCGCAGACGGTCGGCATCCTCATCTTCAGCTTCGTCGTGACGATCGCCCACAACTGGCGCTACGGGTTGCTGGTCGCGTTGGCCGGAATCCCCCTGGGCTTCGCCCTGTTCACCCTGCGCGAGCCGGAGAAGGGGGCCAACGAGAGCAGCCACATCCTCAAAGCCTCGGGCATGGACCTGCACGCCCAGCAGGAGAAGGCACCCCGGGTCCTTCTGGGCTCCGCGGTGACCCGGCTGTTGCGGATCCGCTCGCTGTACTACGAGCTGGTGGCGGTCGCCATCCTGGGCTTCGCCGGCACGGGCGCACCGCTGTTCGGCAACCTGTTCTTCATCGACAAGTTCCACCTCGACATTGCATCGCGCGGCGAGATCTACGCGATCATCGGCCTGGCCGCCTTCCTGGGGCTCCCCATCGCCTACGTGTTCGGCGACCGCTATTTCCGTCGCGCCCCCCAGCGGCCGCTCGTCATCGCCGGCATCTGCATCACGGCCTATGGGGGGCTCTTCGTGCTGTCTCTCTACGTGCCCCAGCTCTGGCTGTGCGTGACCCTGCAGTTCCTGTCCACCGCGGCGGTGTCGCCGCTGGCCATCTGCATCTTCCTCACGCTGGCCGCCACCGCGCCACCCGAGATGCGCACGATCTGCTTCGCCATGTTCGGCGTCTACTCGCTCGTCTTCGGCGGCTTCGTCGGGTCGGTCGTTCTCGGCGCATTGTCCGACGCCATCGGGGGCCTGCATGGCATCATCGTGTCGCTCACCTTGATCTTCCCCGTCTGCGCCATCGGCGGGGTCCTCCTCCTCGTCGGCTCGCACTTCGTGCGCCGGGACATCACGCTCGTGATCGAGGACGTGATAGAGCGCTACACGGAAGGCAAGCGGCGTCAGGCGGGGGGGGACATCCCGGCTCTGCAGATCCACAACCTTGACTTCTTCTACGACACCAACCAGGTCCTCTTCGACGTCAACCTCGAGATCGGCGAGGGGGAGATGGTGGCCTTGCTCGGGACGAACGGAGCCGGTAAGTCGACGCTGCTGCGCGCCGTCTCGGGCCTTTCACACCCCCATCGGGGCGTCATCCGCATTTTCGGCATGAACTCGACCTACCTCGAGCCCGAACAGATCATCGACGAGGGCGTCGCTCTCCTCGTGGGGGGGAAGATGACCTTCCCCGGTCTCAGCGTGCGCGACAACCTCCGTATCGGAGGCCACATTTTGCGGCGAGACCGCGCCCGTGCCAGCCGGGCCCAGGAGGAGGCACTCGGAGCCTTCCCGGAGCTGGCGACCCGGTTGGACCAGGCCGCCGGCACGCTCTCGGGCGGGGAGCAGCAGATGCTCGCACTCTCCCGCGTCGATGATGACCGGCCCGCGCCTGTTGATGATCGACGAGCTGGCGCTCGGTCTGGCTCCCATGACCGTCGAGCGCCTCATGGGCATGGTGCGCCGGATCAACGACGCGGGGACCACTGTGATCCTGGTCGAGCAGAGCCTCAACCGCGCCCTCAGCCTGGCGCAGCGGTGCTTCTTCATGGAGCGCGGCGAGATCCGCTTCGACGGCCCGACGACGGAGCTCATGGCCCGCGACGACCTTTTGCGCCCCGTCTTCCTCGGCGCCGCGGCCGCCGGCCTGGGTTAGGCGCCGTTGCTCGCCCTTTCGGCACCCGACTTCGTCCTCGTCCAGGGCGTCTTCTACGGCCTGGGCTACGGCTTGCTGGCTCTGGGCCTGGTGCTCGTGTACCGCACGAACCGGGTGCTCAATTTCGCCCAGGGCCAGATCGGCGTGATCGCAGCGGTGTTCCTGGTCAAGCTCACGGCCGACTTCAAGTTCAACTACTGGTTCTCCCTTGTTCTCTCGGTCGGGCTGGCCGCCGCTGTCGGCGCCGGGTCGGAACTCGTGCTGCGGCGCCTCTTCACGCGCCCGCGGGTGCTCGTCATGGTGGCCACCATCGGGCTCAGCTACGTGCTGCTCGCCCTCACCGCCCTGCCGTTCATCCGACCGTCGAACCTCTACAAGCCCGTGCCGGTGCCTTTCGACCTGTCCTTCTCGCTCGGCCCGTTCATCATCACGCCCACCGAGGTGCTCACGCTGATCGTGGCGCCCATCGTCACCGCCGCTCTGGTGCTGGCGGTCCGGTTCACATCGTGGGGACTGGCCATGCGCGCCATGTCGGAGAACGCCGACTCGGCCCGGCTGTCGGGTGTGTGGATCCGCCGCACCTCGACCCTGACCTGGACGGTGGCCGGCGCGCTGTCGGCGTTCACGGCCATCCTCAACGCCCCCAACCAGACCAGTGCCCTCACCCAGGCGCTGTCGCCGGACCTCCTGCTCTACGCGCTCACGGCGGCGCTCATCGGAGCCATGGTCAACCTCACCGTGGCCTTCATCGCCGGCGTCGGGATGGGGGTCTTCCTCGAGGTGCTGGCGTGGAACGTCCCGTCACCGGCCAAGCAGCAGCTGGTGGTCTTCATCGTCGTGATGGCCGTCCTGCTGGTGCGGGTCGGCGCCCTGCGGAAGGGCGCCAGGACGGGGGAGAGGAGCACGTGGCAGCACGGTGCGGCGACGACCATGCGGACGGTCGACCAGCTGCGCCGCCGGGTGTCGACGTCGGGTGTCTGGTTCATCGTCGTGGCGTCGGTCCTGTTGCCCTTCGTCCTGTCGGTCGGCAACAACGTCCTGTTCAGCCAGATATGCATCTACGCCGTCGTCGCCCTGTCCTTGACCATGCTCACCGGGTGGGGCGGGCAGGTGTCGCTGGGGCAGTTCGGGCTGGTGGCGGTGGGCGCGCTGGTCGCGGTCCACCTGGGAACCTCGCTGCCGCTGCCTGTCGTGATGGTCTATGGCGGAGCGGTGACCGCGCTGGTCGCGATCATCGTCGGGCTGCCCGCACTCCGCATGCCCGGGCTGTTCCTCGCCGTCACGACGCTGGCCTTCGCCATCTTCATGCAGAACGCGGTGCTGGCCACTCCCTGCATCACTGTGCCCGGAATCGACAAGACGCTGTGCACCGGGCTGCCCAACCCGGGTTACACGTTCATCGGCCGCCCGTCTTTGTTCGGCATCAGCCTGAGCTCGCAGCGGTCCTTCGCCTGGTTCTCCCTGGGCGTCTTGTTGCTGTCCGTCTACATGGTGAGGATCTGGCGCGACAAGGGCGTGGCGCGGCGCCTGGTCGCCGTGCGCGACAACGAGCTCGGGGCTGCCGCGATGGGCATACCGGTCCTGCGGACGAAGCTCCTGGCCTTCGGGCTGTCCGGATTCATGGCCGGGTACGCGGGCGTCTGCTTCGCCTTCGCCACCCAGCAGCTGAACAACACGGACCTCACGTTCGACCCGACGACGTCGTTCGTCATCATCTCAATGGTGGTCATCGGCGGCCTCGGCTCCATCTCGGGCGCGATCCTGGGCGCCCTGTACCTCGAGGGCCTGCCGGCGATCTTCGGCTCCAACCAGACGATCCAGTTCATCACGAGCGGCCTGGGCCTGATCGCCTTCATCCTGTACCTGCCCGGCGGCCTGGCCGAGTTGCTGCGCCGCTTCGGCGACCTCGTGACGATGGGGATCCGGACCGCGCTGGAGCGCTTGGTGCAGCGCCGTGCCGACCCCCCGGTCTCGTCCTCGTTGGCCGCAGACGGAGCAGAGCAATGACAGCCGTCGCCCGCAGCGCAGCGCCGGCCCCGTCCGGTCACCCGGCCCACCTCAGTGTGGACGGGGTGAGCGTGCAATTCGGTGGCGTGCGCGCGCTCGACGGTGTCACATTCGACGCCGCGCCGGGTGCGATCGTCGGCCTCATCGGAGCCAACGGCTCGGGAAAGACGACGACGCTCGACGTCATCTCGGGTCTGGTGACGCCGCAATCGGGCACCGTGCACATCGACGGCGTCGACTTGGCCGAGTACCTCCCCGAGGAGCGCCTCGGGGTGGGGATGGTCCGCTCCTTCCAGGACTGCCGCCTCTTCCCGGAGTTGACCGTGCTCGACGTGCTGCTCCTCAGCGAGGACGCGCGCCACGAGGTCGCCGTGCTCCCGACCACACTCCGCCTGCCCTGGGCCCGTCGGGCGGAGCGGCGCAAGCTCGAGGCGGTCGACCAGGTCATCACCGCCTTCGGGCTCGATCGCTTCCGCCACCACCGGACGGCGGAACTGTCCACCGGGACGCGGCGGGTCGTGGACCTTGCCTCGATCGTGCTGGCCCGGCCCCGACTCCTGCTCCTCGACGAACCGACGGCGGGAATCGCGCAGCGGGAGGCCGAAGCGTTCATCCCGTTGTTGCGGCGGCTGCACCAGGTTGCCGACACGACGATCGTCCTCGTGGAGCACGACGTGCCCCTCGTCTTCGAGCTCTGCTCGACCGTCGTCGTCATGGAGCTGGGCCACGTGGTGGCCGCAGGAGCGCCGGACGTCGTCCGCGCTGACCCGAAGGCCCTGGCCGCCTACCTTGGTGCGAGCGACGAGGCCCTTCTGGCATCGGGACCGATCGGGGAGGATGGTGGCACAAGCCGCCACGAAGGAGGGTGACGATGGAAGCGAGCATGGAAGTCTCTGCGCAGCGGGGGGCGCTCAACCCCCTGGCGCCATTGGGCCGGTCCTGGCGGCGGCTGCGCCGTCGCCCCCTAGCGATGCAGCTGCGCACCGTCGCCATCGTCATCGCCATCGTCCTCGGGCTGGTGGCCTGGCTCGTCCTGGCGCCGTCGGGCACACCGGGTGGCGCGGGGAGCGCGGGCGCCGCTGAAGTGGCGAGCACCCCCCCCACCGGAGGCACGCCCATCAGCGCGGCCAGCACGAGCACACGCGGGGTCAGCGGCAACACCATCAACATCGTGTTCCCCGTCGTCGCGGTCAACAGCGAAGCGGGTCGGTTCGGGTTCTCGACGGACAAGGAGTACAACGAGCAGACGGCGGCCATCAACCTCTACGTCAACCAGATCAACCACTCCGGTGGCATCAACGGCCGCAAGATCAACCCGATGATCGTCAGCTTCGACCCGGCGAACAACGCCAAAATGCAGTCGCTCTGCCAGCAGTGGACGCAGGGGAACCCACCCGTGTTCGCCGTCATCGACGGCATCGGGACCTGGACGGGGGACAACCAACTCTGCGTCACCGAGCAGGGCCATACCCCGCTGATCAGCGCGTGGTCCACCACCACGAACTGGACGCAGATGGGATCGCCCTACCTGTGGTGGACAGGACCGGACCAGTCGCCGGTACTGGCTGCCACCGTGCAGTGGGGCCTGAGCTCGGGCCGACTGGGCCACGGCAAGAAGGTGGGGGTCGTCGTCTCGGACCAGGCGGGCGACCAGGCCGCGCTCAATTCCTACCTGATCCCGGACCTCAAGCAGGCGGGCATCACGCCCCAGGTCGCCACTGTCGCCGGTAACCCGGACCAGTCGGCGAGCACCAGCTCACAAGCGCAACTCGCCGTGGAGCGGTTCAAGGCGGCAGGCGTGCAGTCCGTCTTCCCGCTGTTACCGGAGAACGCGTTCTTCCCCTACCTGGCCGCAGAGAACGCACAGCAGTACTACCCACGACTGCTTCTAAGCGACTACCAATCCACCATTGAGGTCGCGCTCGGACTGATCCCGGTGCCCTACGAGACCGCGCTCAACGGACAGGAGGGCGTCACGACCGAAACCCTCGGTGGCTTCGACGACGCCCGGCCCCAGAGTCAGGGCGGGTACGACCCGGGTGTGCGCTCGTGCTTCCAGACGTGGCACTCCTACCACCCGAAGCCGATCCCGGGCACGGAGAACTTCTACATCGAGGAGCAGGGTCCCATTCAGGCGTGGTGCGGGTCCATTCGGCTGTTCGCAACGGCAGCCAAGAACGCAGGGGCCAACCTGAACCCGAAGAGCTTCGCCGAGGCCATGTCGAAGATCACCAACTACCCGGGCACCCTGTCACCTGTCTGGACGTTCGGCCCGACCAAGTTCTACGGTCCGACCCAGTACCAGGTCGTCAAGATCCACAACAACGTGCCCCCGTCCCCGCAGTGCAAGCTCAAGACGAACCACAAGCCGCAGGGCACCTGCTGGGTGACCGTTGAGCCGTTCAAGCCGTTGCCGGCCTCCTGAGCGAAGGGCGCGCCCGCGATGGGCGCCCGGGACTCAGACGATGGTGGTCGGTGTGGGAGGGCGACCCTGCACGATGTCGTCGAAGCGCGTCTGGAGCGCCGGCGTCAGCTCGGGGTGGGTGAGTATGTAGAAGGTGTTCGTGCGGACGGCATCGATCACGCGGTCGCCGACGACCGCGGGCGGGATTCCTCCGTCGACCATGTTCTGGATCGCGCCCCGCAGCTCCTCCGCACCCTCGGACTCTCGTTCAGCCGCCCAGGCAGGCCGGTTGCGGTCGGATTCGGCGATGCGGGTCTGCACGAAGCCGGGGCAAAGAACCGAGACCCCGACCCCCGGCGCTCCGACGGACTGGAGTTCCTTGAACAGGGTCTCGGAGATGGCGACGACGGCCTGCTTCGTGGCGTTGTAGGGCCCGAGGAAGGGCGCCGTGGCAAGACCGGCGATCGACGCCGTGTTCACCACGTGCCCCTCGCCCTGCTCGAGCAGCAGTGGCACGAACGTGGAGATCCCGTGGACCACACCCAAGAGGTTGACACCGAGGATCCAGCGCCAGTCCTCCTCGCTGACCTCCCAGATGGGGCCGCCCAACCCGACGCCGGCGTTGTTGTGCACGAGGTGCACGGCCCCGAAGCGGTCGAGTGCCTTGTCGCGGAGCATGCACACCGACGCGGCATCGGAGACGTCGGTCAGCACGCCCATAGCCTCGGCTCCCCGGCCGGACAGTTCGTCCTCGGCCTCCTTGAGCGGGCCCTCCTCGATGTCGCCGATGACGACCTTCATGCCCTCGGCCGCCGCCCGCCCGGCCACCGCCTTGCCGATCCCACTGGCTCCGCCCGTGATCACGGCCACTTTGCCCCTCAGGTCCTCCATGCGGCCCCTTCCTCACCTCGTCTCTCGTGGCGCCATCAAAGTCAAGCACGGTGCGGTGCCCCGGGACAGCGGCGCCGGCATGCCGGACCAAACCGCCAGGCGCCGAACCGGTGGCCGTCGCCGAAGGCATGCGCCCGTGAAGCGGCCCTGACGCCTGCGTTTCCAGAGTTACCGCGCAGCGTCGGCATGCGCTGCGAGGTTCAGGAGCATGACACCCGACCCGACCGTCTGCGAGTTCGTCACGGCCAAAGTCGAGGGTTGGGGCATGGACGGCGGGAACATGCGTTTGCCCGCACCGAGGACGATCGGGAAGATCATCAGGCGGTACTCGTCCACCAGGTCGTGTGCCACGAGGGTCTGCACCAGCTGCGCGCTGCCCTCGACGAGCAGGTTTCCGCCGGGCTGTTCCTTGAGCCGGGTGATCTCGGCCACGACGTCGCCCCGCAGCACGGTGGTCTTGCCCCACGTCGCGTCCTCGTCGGCGAGCGTGGACGAGACGACATACTTCTCGATGTTGTTCATCCGCTGCCCGAACTCGTCGTGCCCCATGTCGGGCCAGGCGGAGGCGAAGCCCTCGTAGGTGACACGTCCGAGCAGGAGTGCCTCGGCCTCGAACAACTCCTCGTACTTGAAGCTGTCACCCTCGGCCGCCCGGTCGAAGTCGAATGTCCACCGTGGCTCTTCGATGACGCCGTCGAGCGACACGAACTCGGTGACCACAATTTTGCTCATCGTCTTACCTCCATTGGTCGTCATCCCGACCTCGTGGCGGGCTGTCACGACCTATACGAACGGGACATTCCCGAATCGACACTTCCGAGAGGATTCTCTCCGGAAAGCGGGGCGCCATCACGAGGGCGGGCAGCGAGCGATCAGCCGGTTCTCGATTGCTCCGGGAGAGAGTGCCTCAGTATCGGAGCACCTTCCGGAAGTAGACCGCGGACTCCTCGTACCCGAGCGCCGAGTAGAACCCGCCCGCGCGCCTCGTCGCCAGGGCCACCAGCCGCGCGCCCCGTCCGAGCGCCCATTCTTCGAAGGCCGCGGTGAGTGCACGACCCAGGCCCTGACGACGCTGCTCCGGCCGGACGGCCAGCTCTTCGACCCACGCCACCGGACCATCCGCGAAGAAGGTGAGGTGGACGAAACCCAGGAGGTAGCCCTCGATGCCAGCCGATCCATTCTCCGCGACGAGCAGGCGCGCGTCGTGCTGCCCGACGAGGTCGCGCACGCTCTCCTTGAAGGTGGGATAGGAAGGCGCGAAAGAGGTCGCCATGCCGTGGGCGATCTCGAAGAGCTGTTCGGCGTCGCGCTGCTCGGCGCTTCGTACCACCCCGTCGAACGGTGCGGACATGGCGTCAGGCTAGGGGCACAGGCCAGCTGGCTCGGATTCAGAGCAGCGAGAACGTCCCGGCCTGGACCATGACGAGCACGCCGATGGCGCACAGCAGGACGGGAACGGCCACGGTGCCCAGACCCGTCATCATGCCGCGAGCCTTCGGGTGGCGACCGCCGGTCAGGATGAGTGCGGTCACCGCGGCCTCCCCGATGACGAAGACGACTGCGATGGCCGCGGAATTCGTGAGACCGCCGACCCTGAAGAGCGGGATGTACGCGGCGAGGTTGTCGCCGCCCGCCCCGATCGTGACCAGTGCGGCCGCGGTCAGGCTCCGCCCGACCGCCCGGTTGGCCGGCCGCCCGCGATGCCGCCCGGCGTCTGCCGCTCCCAACTCCGGGTTCACGCGGTGCCACCGCAACCCGAGGAGGCCCCGGACGCCGATGGCCAGTGGGACCAGGCCGAGGAGCCCCACCACCGCGGCCGAGATTTCGAACAGCACGGCTGCCGCCGCGGCAGCCACCGCGACGAGCAGTGCGAAACCGAGCACCTGGCCCGCGGCGATGCGGTGGGCCCGCTCGAGAGGCGCGCCCGCCACCATGGCCATGGTCACCAGGCCGTTGTCGATGTTGGTGCCGACGAACGCCGCCGCGGCGACACCGAGGTCGGCCCCGAGGCCGGCCGCCGCCAACGGGTCCGTCAGCCGGCGGGCAACGGCATCGCCGGCCCGTAGGGCTTGTCGCCCCGGAGGGTCACCCGGTGCGCAAAGCGGGGGGCGTCCCCGTAATCGTCGAGCGCGTAGTGCAGCGTGGCCCGGTTGTCCCAGAACGCGACGGATCCCGGCCGCCAACGGAAGCGGCAGGTGTACTCGGGCTTGATGCAGTGGTTGTAGAGCATCTCGAGGATGGCGCTGCTCTCGTTGTCCGAGAGCCCGAAGATGGTGCGGGTGAACTGGCGGTTGACGAAGAGGCCGTTGCGCCCCGACTCCGGGTGGGTGCGCACGACGGGGTGCAGAGCTGGGAGAAGCTTGTCCCGCCAGGTGCTGTCCCATTCGTAGCCGCCCCGCTCGGCCACATCGGCCGCGAACCACGGATCGTGGTGAATCGCGATCAGTTGGTCGCACATGGCTCGCACCGGCGCAGCCAGCCCGTCATAGGCGTCCTGCAGGCTCGCCCACATGGTGTCGCCGCCCACCTCAGGCGCCTCAAGCATATAGAGGATGGAGCCCATGGCCGGGGTGTCCAAGAAGGTCACATCGGTGTGCCACCAACTCGCACGGTCCACTTTGCCGTCGATGGCCAGCACCTCGGGGCTCTCGTCGATGGAGGGCAGCACCGGGTGCGCCTCGGTGACGGTGCCGAACTGGCGGGCGAAGTCGGCTTGCTGCTCGGCCGTCAGCGCCTGCTCCCGGAAGAAGATGACGTGATGGGTGTTCAGCGCCTCGCGTATGGCCTGCACGACGGCGAGGGCGAGCGGCTCGGAGATGTCCACGCCCGAGATCTCTGCCCCGATCGTGGGGGAGATCGGGTGGACGCTGACGGAGGTGGCGACAGTCACGCCCGCAATTGTGCCCGAGTGTGATGCGGGGCGCCGACCCACCAGCCGGGACGGCCGAGCCGCCGAGCCGCCGAGCTGCCCAACAGGCGGCGGTGACCTCTCTCAAAACTATCAACGTATTCGTTGATAGTTTTGGAGAACAGTCCCGGCAGGCACCCAGAGGATTGGAGAACAGTCCCGGCAGGCACCCAGAGGATTGGAGAACAGTCCCGGCAGGCACCAAGAGGAGAGGGCGAAGACCCCAATCCGATGCCCGCCCCCGAATCTCGGCCCGGAGCCCGCCTACATTGGCCCAGCACAGACACCTGCCACGGCGACCGACCGCCACCGGTCACTCTGCAAGAAAGGGCCGTCTATGAGCGATGACACCGGGGGCTTCGTACTCACCCCGCCGGCCCGGAATTATTCGCCCTGGTACCAGTGGATGACACGACTGGCGACCACGACCCATGAGGACCCGCTGCCAGAGGGGGACCCTTCCGCCCTCGGTGCCTGGGTGGAGCGCTGCGGTGCCCGCCTGACCGAGCTCCTCGGGCCGGAGCCGGCACCCGTCGCGCTGAACGCCGAGACCCTCGAGTCGGTGGAGTGCGACGGCTATCGGCGGGACAAGGTCGTCTTCGACACCGAGGACACCATGTCGGTGCCGGCCTATCTCCTGGTCCCTGATGGGCGTACCGGCGCGGAACCGGGCGCGGCTGTCCTCGCCTGCCACGGCCATGGGCCGGGCAAGTCCCAGGTGGTCGGGTTGGAGCACACCGACATGCCGAACGCCGACTACGCCCTCCAGCTGGCCCGCAGGGGCTACGTCGTGCTCGCGCCCGACCTGCGCTGTTTCGGAGAGCGCCTCGACTGGAACCCCGAGGACCATTATGCGTGCGACACCAATCTCGTCCATGCCGCCATGGCGGGCTGGAACCCGCTGGCCCAGAACATCTGGGACCTGCGTCGCTGCCTGGACTTGCTGGAACGGCACCCGCTCGTCGACCCCGGCCGCCTCGGCATGGTCGGCATCTCCTACGGCGGGACCGTCACCCTGTTCACCGCAGCCGTCGACCGCCGGGTGGCCGCGTCGGTGGTGAGCGGTTACTTCTCGTCATGGGCCGAGAGCCACAAGATGCCGTGGAACATGTGCGGCTCTCAGATCATGTTCGGCATGCTCGGCCGGCTGGAGCACGAAGACCTCGGTGCCCTCGTCGCGCCGAGGCCGATGCTCGTCGAGACCGGCACCGGGGACGACTTGTTCCCGGTCGCCGCGGCGACCGAGTCGGTGCGGCGCACCCGCCTCGTCTATGAGCGCCACGACGCCGCCGATCGCCTCGAGCACGATGTCTTCGAGGGCGGGCACCAGTGGCACGGCACCGAAGCCCTGCCCTTCCTCGATCGCTGGCTCGGCCACGAGGGCTCCGTCAGCTGAGACTGACCGAGGACGCCGGACGGTCCTCAGGCGTTGTCGCCGTGGGGCATGTCCCGGGCCTGGGCGGCGTGCCGCAGGACCTGGTCGAGTGAGGCCTGGGTCTCCTGGCCGGCGCTTCCCGGCTCCGGGGCCGGAGTCTCGGCGTCGGTCGCGGGGTCAGGCTCGGGGTCGTGGTACTCGGGTGCGAGCGCGCGCCGAATTCGACCCCACCCGCGCCGTCCCCCGCCCCGCTGGTGTCCCATGGCCGCTACAGAAAACCGCGCAGGATCGTGGTGAAGGCCGACGCGAGCACGACCGTCCCGTGCCCGTCCTTGGCCGTGGGGACCGAAACGGGGTTGGCCGTGGGGACGTTCATCAGCGAGAGGACAGCAGAGACCGGGGTCCCGGGTCCGAGATAGATGTGCGAGGCCACCTGCTCGAGCAGCCCGGTGGTGCCCGTCGGGTCCGAGATCATGGAGGTGACCGACAGCTTCCCCGTGGCCAGCTGGCCGAGGCTCGAGGCCGGGTCGACCATGTGCAGGTCCACGCCGACGTAGTGGCTCACGGGTATGCCGAGGCGGGAGAGCCCGGCGATGATCGTGGCGGCCCTATGGACACTGAGCGTCCGAATCGGGACCGTGTCCCCGCCGGCAACGGGCAGCCCCAGCGAGTTCGGGATCTTCAAGACGTTCGTGTGCCCACCCGAGTCGTGGAACACGAAGATCTGCTCGCTGTGGTTGGGGCCCTTGACGATGGCCAGGAGGTCGTTCTTGCCCTTCGCCAGCAGCGATGCCGGCACACCGACGTGGTGGACGGCATGGTCGATCCGGTAGAGGCTGATCCCGAGCCACGACGCGGCCAACGCGAGTAGGGCCAGGATGGTGGATCCGGCGATGATCAGGGTGCGCTTGAGGATCCGCCTGCGTCGCGACCGGGGTGCCTTGCGCGGATGCAGCTCCCCTGTAGCGATCGCGATCGTCAAATCCCCTCCGTCGGGCACCCGGCACTCGGCCCGGCGCCCCCAGAACCTCCGTGCCCGAAACCTACGGATCCGTCATTGCCTGGTCGTTGCCCGACGGGTTCGATGTGGTTGCCGTAGCTTCGCAGAGGGGCGGGGACGGTCCGCGATGCTGTGGGCATGAGAGAGGGGCCAGACCAACGGCCGGGCCCGGCCACCGTAGCCGCACAACTGTTCCACTACACGTCGCCCGACGAGGACAGCGCCCGCTGGTGGGATTTCCCATTCCGACCGGGTGACATCGTGGTCAGCACCCGGTCGAAGTCGGGCACGACATGGGTCCAGATGATCTGCCTCCTCCTCGTGTTCCAGAGCCCCGACCTGCCCGGACGCCTGGCCGGGCTCTCGCCCTGGCTCGACTTCCAGGTGCTTTCCAAGCAGGAGGTGTTCGCGCGCCTCGCCGCGCAGACGCACCGTCGCGTCATCAAGACCCACACCCCCCTCGACGGCGTGCCCCTCGACCAGAGGACCACCTACGTCGTCGTGGGACGCCACCCCCTCGACGTTGCGGTCTCGCTCTATCACCACAGCGACAACATCGATCGCAGGCGCATGGCCGAGCTCACCGGCCAGCCCGAGGCGCCGCGGGCTGCCCGTCCCCCACTCCACGAGTGGCTGCTTGGCTTCGTCGGTTGGGACGGCGACCCCCGGGCGTGGCTCGACACCCTGCCCGGCGCGATGCTCCATCTCTCCGACGCCTGGGCCCGTCGCCACCGGCCCAACGTCGTGCTCGTGCACTACGACGAGCTCCTCTCCGACCTCGACAGCGCCATGCGCCGGCTGTCCGGAATGCTCGGGATCCCCGTCGACGAGGCTCGTTGGCCAGAGCTGGTCCACGCGGCGACGTTCGAGGCGATGCGGGATGGTGCGAACGCGCCAGAAGGCCTCGGCGTCTTGAAGGATCCGGCGGCGTTCTTCCGTCGGGGTGTCTCGGGCGAGGGCCGGGCGCTCCTCAGCGCCGACGAGCTCGCCCGCTACCGGGCCCGCGTCGCCACCATGGCGCCGGCCGACCTGCTCGCCTGGCTCCACCGCGACCAGGAGGCATGATCGTGCCCGTCATGCCCATCGTGCCCGACGACAAGGACTGGACCTGGGTGCTGGAGCGCCCGTGCCCCGAGTGCGGGTTCGACGCGTCGTCGCTGCCCCTCGTGTCGGTCGCGCCGCTGTTACGCGCCAACGCGGACGCGTGGGTCGGCGTCCTACGCAGGCCGGAAGCGGAGCTCCGGCGCCAGCCATCCGACGACCGGTGGTCGCCTCTGGAGTACGCCTGCCATGTGCGCGACGTCTGCGTGTTGTACCAAGAGCGCCTCGGGCTGATGTTGCGCGAGGACGATCCGCTCTATCCGAATTGGGACCAGGACGTGACGGCGGTCGAGGACGGCTACCTCGGACAGGAGCCCGCCGCGGTGGCTGCGCAACTGTCGGAGGCCGCAGCCCGGCTGGCCGATTCCTTTGGCGCGGTCCGGGGCGAGCAGTGGCAGCGGCGGGGTCGCCGCACCGACGGCGCCTCCTTCACTGTCGGCAGCTTCGCCCGGTACATGATCCACGATCCGGTCCACCATCTCTACGACGTCACCGGCGAACGGGCCGGCTGACTCCGCAGCGCCGCTCAGTCGGGCAGCAGTCGCGCCGAGTCGGGCTCGAGGTGGATGGTGGCGCGAGAGATCGTCCGCAGCGCGGATGCGGGGCACGATGGTCCGATCGGTCCCGTCAGTGCGTTTCGCACTGGTGCGGCCTTGCGCGCCTCGGGCACGATCGCGAGCACCCGGCCGGCCCGAAGGAGCGCCGGAATGGTGACGGTGATGGCGTGTGTCGGGACAGCCGCCAGGTCCGTGAAGTGGCCCTCGTGGACCTGTTGCAGGCGGCATGCGGCCTCGAGCTCCACAACCTTGACATCCCGCGGATCGGCGAAGTCTGCCACCGGCGGGTCGTTGAACGCGAGATGCCCGTTCTCCCCGATCCCGAGACAGCACAGGTCGAGCGGATGGCGCTGCAAGAGCTCGCTGTAGCGGCCGCACTCTGCCTCGGCGTCGCCCAATCCCTCGACGTAGTAGGCGGCTCTCGGGCGGGCGGGCTCGACGATGCGCTCGCGGATCCAGCGCTGGAACCCGGCCGGGTGCTGGGGCCCGACCCCGATGTACTCGTCCATGTGGAAGACGACCGTCTCGCCCCAAGGCACCCCGGCGGTCTCCTCCACCAGCGCCCTCACGAAGGCCAGCTGGGAGTTCCCCGTGGCGAACATCACATGGGCAACGCCGCGGGCCCGCACAGCCGCCCCCATGATGTCGAGCGCCTCGTCCGCGGCCGCCCGGGCCATGGCGGCGGCGTCAGCATGGACGTGCACCGTCGCACCGTCCACCGTCCTCGACCCGGTCCACACGGCGATCAGCATGCCAGGCGCGCCTCAGCCAGACTGGGCCGGTGCGTGAGGTGGATGTCCCCGGCCCGGCCCACATGGAGATGGCGTGGAAGGCGGCGCGCCGCTTTCTGGCGGTGACGCCTGTGGTCGGCGCCCCGCAACTGGGCTCGGCGGTCTCGGTCAAGGTGGAGACGCTCCATCCCACGGGCTCGTTCAAGGTGCGCGGCGGCCTGGCGGCGGTCTCGGCCACGTTGGAGGCCGAACCCGGTCGCGCCGTGGTGGCGTCCTCGGCTGGCAATCACGGGCTCGGCCTCGCCTATGCGGCGTCGAAGCTCGGCGCCCAGGTGACCGTCGTCGTGCCCACGGGCGCCTCAGCGGCCAAGATCTCGGCGCTCCAGCAATTCGACCTGCGGCTGGTCCTCCACGGCGAGGGCTACCGCGACGCGGAGACGCACGCGCTCGAGTTGGCGGCGGTCGACGGGAGCCGCTACGTCTCGCCCTACAACGACCCCGACGTGATCGCCGGCCAGTCGACGGTCGCCCGAGAGCTGCTGGAGCAGGTACCGAATCTCGGCACGGTGGTCGTACCGTGCGGGGGTGGCGGCCTGCTGTCCGGTGTCATCCTCGGGCTGGAGGGGACAGATGTGCGCATCGTCGGGGTCGAGTCCGAGGCGTCGCCCTCAATGAGCACTGCCCTGTCGGCGGGTGCCATCGTGCCGATCGACGTCGAGCCCACCGTGGCCGACGGGTTGGCCGGCAATCTCGAACCCGGTGCGGTGACCGTCGACATCGCGCTCGCGCACAATGTGGAGGTGCTCACCGTGAGCGAGGCCGACATCCGCTCGGCCATGGCCTTCTCTGCCACCAAGATGGGCCTGGTGCTCGAGGGCGCGGGCGCCGTGGGCGTCGCCGCGCTCCGGGCCGGAGTGGTGGTCCCCGATGCGGACGGCCAGGAAACTGTGGTGCTGCTCACCGGACGCAACGTTGCGCCCAAGCTTCTCTCGGAGGTGCTCCATTCCTGAGATCGGTGCCAACGGGGCCACGATCACCTACGAGGTGGTCGGCGACGGCGCGCCGCTCCTGCTCATCGCCGGCTGCGGCCAGCCCGCCGCGGCATGGCACCTGTCGCTCGCTCCGGCGCTCGCAGGCGCGGGGTACTCCGTGGCCACCTTCGACAACCGTGGGGTGGCGCCGTCGTCCTCGCCGCCCGCCCCCTACACGGTGGGCGAGATGGTGGCCGATGCTATCGCCCTGCTCAACCACCTCGGCTGGGAAGAGCCGGTCCGCATCGCGGGGCACTCCATGGGCGGATGGATCGCCGAGATGCTGGTGCTCGACCATGCCGAGCGCGTCCGGGCCGCCGCGCTCATGGGCAGCGCCAACCGGCCGACTGCCTGGGAGATCGCCATCACGACCGTCGAGCGGGATCTCGCACGGCTGGACTACGACCTGCCACCCCTCTATTACGCCACCGAGACCCTGCGCTATCTGCCCATCGCCGACATTCAGGACTCCGAGGTCGTGAGCACCTGGCTGTCGCTGATAGGAGAGCTGCCGGTCTGGCCCAACCCCGGGCGCCTCGGCCAATACGAGGCCGCTCTCGCGTGGTCGAGCGACCCGGTGCGAACCACCCGTTGGCCCGAGGTGCGGGTACCCTGCCTCGTGCTCGCCTTCGAGCACGACGTCGACTCGCCACCCCGCTATGCCCGCCAGGCGGCCGAGGCCATCCCGGGGTGCGACTACCGCGAGGTCGCGGGAGCCGGGCACATCGGCATCCTCACGCACGCCAACGAGGTCGCGCGACACCTGCTCGAGTTCTTCGCCCGGTTCTGACACCCGGAGTCGAGTCCCGGCCCGAACCGCGATTATGGCCTATCTTCACGCGGCAGCTCGGAGCGGCAGGGGAGGCTCAATTGGAGCGAAGACGTCAATGGCGCAGCGTCTGGAGCCTCGCCATGACGGCCACGGTGCTGGCCGGCCTGCTGGCGGCGCCGGCCGGCGCCGGCGCAGCGACACGCGGCCTGCCGGACAACCAACCGCCGGTGCCACGCGGCAACCCCGATACGGCATTCGCACGGAACGGCCCCTACAAGGCGGGCGTCGCCTTCGCGGCCACCCCAGAGGGCGACACGGTCGTCTTTACCTATCCGGTCGACCCGGCGGCCGTGGTCGGCAAATCCACTTACACAGTGAACCTCCTGCGCTGGTTCACCGGTTCTCCGACGGCGCCCATCCCGGCGGGGCTCCCGTCGAACCTTCCCACCACGTTGCCCACCGATTCGTATCAGGGCGTGCCAATTTCCGGGGCCGGCCCGTTCCCGGTCGTCGTCTTCAGCCACGGCTACGGCGGCTACCCCGAGCAGTCGACGTTCCTCACGGACCATTTGGCCACCTGGGGGTTCGTCGTGGTGGCACCCGATCACCGTTCCCGCGACCTCAAAGCCGTCATCGGCGGGACCACCGGCGAGGGACCGGACGACGTCACGGACCTGCGCCAGGCGCTGGGCCTCGCCCGCTTCATGAGCGCCGCCCCCGACGGCCTCCTGAGCGGCAAGCTCGATCTGCACCGGGTTGCCTCGCTCGGCCATTCGGCCGGAGGCGGCGCCGCCATCACTTTCGCCGGTGACAGCGACGTACGCGCGTACATCGGCCTGGCGCCGGCCTCGGGCACCCCGCCTCCCGCCAAGCCCGGCATGATCATGCAGGGCACGTCCGACAAGGTGGTCCATCCGGCCGACACGCTCAAATTGTTCGCGCGGCTCCCGTCACCCAAGCGGCTCATCCTGGTGCACAGGGCCGGGCACAACGTCTTTGCCGACGCGTGCACCATCGGGGCCGCCCAGGGCGGACTGGTGAAGTTCGTCAAGAAGCTGAACCTGCCGCCCTCCTTCTTGGCGATCGCCGTCGACGGGTGCAGCGCACCCGACGTCTCGCCGCCCAGGGCCTGGCCCCTCATCAACCAGGCGGTGACGGCGCAGTTGCGCTGGGCTCTGGGGATCGACCGGAACCCCGTCGGGCTCGGCCCGGGTCTGGGCACCGCCTTCGCGGGGGTGACCGCCACGGAGCGGCCCTGACCGCTCTGCCCAACAGGCAGACTGGGTGGGCGATGCAGTCCGTCGAGATCGACATCGACACGTCCACGGACCGGCTCGTCGATCTGACGCCGGACCTGGAGAGGTTCTGCCGCGGACGCGGGGACGGACTGGTCAACGCGTTCGTGCCACACGCCACGGCCGGCCTGGCCCTGATGGAGATGGGCTCGGGGTCCGAAGCCGATCTGCTCGAGGCACTCGAGCGGCTGCTGCCCCGCGACAGCCGCTACCGGCATGCCCACGGCGCTCCCGGTCACGGGGCGGATCACCTCCTGCCCGTCCTGGTGAGCCCGTCCATCATGGTGCCCGCGCTCAAGGGTCGGGTCGTGCTGGGCACGTGGCAGTCCCTCGTCCTGGTGGATCTCAACCCGGACAACCCTCGTCGCCGCGTGCGCTTCAGCTTCTTGCCCGACCTGCCCGACCTGCCCGACCGCCCGACTCCACGAGAGGAATCAGATGAACATTGCCATCATCGGAACCGGCTTCATCGGCACGACTCTCGGGCGGGCGCTCGCAGGGGCCGGCCACCGCGTGACCTTCGGATCACGCCATCCCGGTGAGACCGACCTCGGCGGGTTACCGGCGGCGGCTCCCATCGGCGAGGCCCTGGCGAAGGCAGAGGTGGTTATCCTCGCCCTCCCGGGATCCGCCGTGGCAGCGCTCACGTCGTCTCACCGCGACGCCCTCGACGGCATGCTCGTCATTGACGCGACGAACCGGATGGGCGCGGAGGTGGCGAACGCCCGCGCCAACCTCCCGACGACCGTTCGCTACGCCCGTGCCTTCAACACGCTCGGGGGTGAGAACATGGCCGATCCCGACTTCGCCGACGGGAAGGCCGACATGTTCTTCTCGGCGCCGGAGGCGGACCGCACCACCGTCGAGGCCGTTATCGAGGATGTGGGGCTGCGTCCCGTCTACGTCGGGGAGGATCAGGAGCTCCTCATCGACAACCTGTTCCAACTGTGGATCGCACTGGCGGTGAAGCAAGGTCGAGGGCGGCGCCTCGCCTTTCGGCTCCTCGATCACTGAGTCAGGACAGGCGTTCGACGGGCTGGTCCGCCGAGGCATCCCGCTCTGCCAGCTCCTTGAGGGTGCGCAGCTGTTTTCGCATCATGATGAGGTCGCCGGCCGGCAAGAGGTGCCGGTTGACCAGTCCGAGTGGGCCCCGAGGCACGGCCACGACGAGCTTGGCGACCAGGCGATTGGCGGCGCCCGAGCCGGGTGAGACCCGGTAGGTCACGGCGACCCGGCCGAACAGTCTCGTCGTCGAATCGAGAGTGATCGACGAACCCTCCTCGAACGACACCAGGCGGAAGATCATGAATCGCTGCCCCACCTCGAGCGCGCCGAGCCCCGGCGTCAATGACCGGGGACTGCGGCGACCGCGATTATCGATGAGGTCGTAGCTGTACGGCGCGACGCGAAGCTGGCACAACCAGCGGAATACGAGCGGGGGCGGAGCGGCGACATCCACCGCCCGGAACAACACGAGGTCTGGCTGCGTGATGAGCCCGTCACACGGGTAGGCAGCGCCACGCTCAGCGGCAGACGATCCCCACGTCTCGACGACAGAGGGACCCGGCATGGCACCACGGTAGCGGTGAGCCCCCGCCGGAGCGCCATTGAGGGCTCGCACGGCGGTCCCGCATGGCGATCATTTCCACCCCTGCATGACGTGCTCGAACCACCACGGCGGAGCCGCTGCCGTCAGCACGCTCATGTCCCAGTAGTCGCACCACCTCGTGATCGTGCCGTCGCGCAATTCGTGCACCGACGCCACGGGGAGCGCCATGGACTCTCCGGTCGGCCATTCCCAGTGCTCGATGTGCTCGGTCATGACGGCTTCGTCGCCGGCCACGAGGTGCCGCCGCTCGTCGAACAGCTTGGTCAGTTTGCTGAAGGCCAGCGTCAGCCGCCTGGTGATCTCGTCGGGACCACGGGCGACGTCGTCCTCGGGGGTCGAGATATCGGTGTACTCGCCGTCGGGACTGAAGCGGGCCGCCGCGGCGGCGAGATCCTGTCGGTAGAGGTCGTCCCAGAACCCCTCGATCGCGGCGCGGTTCTCGTCGGCTTTCGGCACTGGAACTCCCGGGGAATCGGTTGCACTTCTTCGAAAAGCCGAACATAGTGCGTGACGATGTGGCGCCCAGGACCCGTCACTCCGACCCTGGAGGCTGCGCGTCCCAGTCGATGGTCACGCCGGCCACCGCGTCCCGGTGCTCCTTCAGCCAGCGACGGGCGAACGGGCACCAGGGCACGATCGTCACACCGTCCGATTCGGCGCGACGGACTGCCGCCCGCACCAGGTGACCACCTATTCCCCGTCCGCTCATCTCGTCGGGGACCTCGGTATGGATGAGTACCAGCCGGTCGCCTTGACGGTGGTAGACCAACTCGGCTTCGGCCCCGTTGTCCCGCACGACAAACCGGCTCTCGGCGGGTACGTCGACGACCTCCACGTCGTCGGCCGAAGTGGTCATCGAGAACCTCCGGGGTCGTCGTCACGGCCCACCCTAGGGGTGTAGAAGGAGGACATGAGCGGCCCGGTCGCCACCGACGATGCACCCCCCGCACAGGCCGTGCCGGCCCCGGCGACCGGTCCGGTGGTGGAACTCGAACCGGGACGGGTGACGCGGGTCGGTCCCCTTCCTGTGCGCCGCGTGCTGCCGCACCGACCGAGGCGCACGGTCGGGGCCTGGTGCTTCGCCGACCACGTCGGCCCCGTTCCCGTGCGTGAGGTCGGCGCGGTCGGCATCGGGCCTCATCCGCACATGGGACTGCAGACGGTCACCTGGGTCGTGGCCGGTGGGCTGCTCCACCGTGACAGTCTCGGTTCGGAGCAGCTCATCCGGCCCGGGCAGCTGAATCTCATGACGGCCGGGAATGGCGTCGCCCACGCCGAGGAGGACCCCGGCCTCGCAGGGGGTGAGCTGCACGCGGTGCAGCTCTGGGTCGCACAACCGGCGGCGACACGCCACGGTGCCCCGGCATTCGAGCACCATGCGGACCTGCCTCGTTTCGAGCTCGATGGAGCGCGCGCCACCGTCTTCGTCGGTGCGTTCAACGGGCTCGAGTCGCCGGCACGGCGCGACACGGAGCACCTGGGTGTCGAGCTCACGCTGGAACGGCCGGGCCTGTTGCTCCCGCTCGCATCCGACCTCGAGCACGCCCTCGTCGTGCTCGAGGGCACGGTCTCGGTGGACGGGCACGCCGTGGAGCCCGGAGTCCTCGGCTACCTCGGCACCGGGCGCAGTGAGTGCCGTCTCGATGTCGCAGGCCCCGCCCGCGCCCTGCTGCTGGGCGGGGTGCCCTTCCCCGAGCCCGTCCTCATGTGGTGGAACTTCGTCGCCCGCACCCGCGAGGAGGTGTCCGAGGCCCGGCGCCAGTGGTCGGCCGACGACGGTCGCTTCGGCACCGTTCGGTCCGCTCTCGAGCGCATTGAGGTCGCGTCGCCTCCCTGGGAGTGAGTGGTTCGTCCTGCTACCACTCCCCCCAGCCCGGCGGGCTGACGGTCCCGGTGACGGTGCGGGGGTCGACCGGCGACCGGGTCTGGCCCGCCTGGTAGACCGCAAAGCACAGCCGCAGGACGTCGGTCGCCTCGGAGGCCGTCATGGCGGCAGGGCTCCCGTGCAGGAGTGCGTCGACGAAGTGCTGTGAGGAGCGCACGAAGCCGGCACCCCAATCGGCGTCCAGGTCGGTGAACTCGGTCGTCTTGCGCTCATGCGGGGTGCCGGTGAACAGCATGACGGGGGCGAGGTCGAGCATCTCTCCGGTGGCACGCGTCACCCAGATCTGCCCCTCGTCGCCCGTGATCTCGAAGAACTCGTCGGCGCCGTAGTACGAAGAGCGCATGTAGAAATTCGGCGAGTACTGCACCTCCATCATGCCCAGCACGTCGGGGTCTTCGTACTCGAAGATCACCGCACATGGCTCGAAGAAGAAGTCGCGCCGACGAACGACCGCCTGCACCGAGGTGATGTCGAGGTCGAGCAGCCACAGCGCCATGGCGTACTTGTGCACCATGTCGTCGAAGAGGTGGCCGCCCGGGCTCCGCTTGTCGAGGCGCCAGCCATAGCCTTCGGGGCGAAGCGCGGCCTGGAACGCGGAGTCGGTCTGGCCCACCAGCGTGCGGATGCGCAGCGAGGTCGGCTTCCCGATCGCCCCGTCGGCCACCAGACGCTTGGCCAACTCGAGCGGAGGGTAGTGGACGAAGCACTCGCTGATGCGCAGGGTGCGGCCGACCCGATCGGCCACCGCCTGCATCTCGAGGGCGTCCTCCACCGAGTTGGCCACCGGCTTCTGGACGGACACGTGCTTTCCCGCCTCGAGTGCGGCGATGACGTGGTCGTGGTGCAGGTGGGTGGGTGTCAGCACCTCCACGGCGTCGATCGAATCGTCGGCCAGCAGGTCGGACAGGGTGGCGTGGAACGACTCGACCCCCCATTCCTTGGCGGCCTGGCGGCCCACCTCCTCGTCGGAGTCACAGACGGCGACCACGTCGCATCGAGGATCCTCGAGATAGCCCCGCACGTTCATGGCCGCGATGTTGCCCGCGCCCAGCACCGCCCAAACGGACCCTCTCCATCACGTCCTCCCTGGTGCCGCGCGACCGGCCAACGCATCGGTTCCGAATGCCCCTCCGTCGCGGGCGGCAGCGATCCGATTGTCGTCATAGCCGAGCACGGAGCGCAAGACCGCCTCTGTGTGCTGGCCGACGGTGGGTGCCTTGGCCGGGTGCGGCAGGTCCTCGCCGACGAAGTGCAGCGGGGTGAAGAGCTGGTCCGCTCCCACTTCGGCGGCCGGCAAGAGGTGGAAGCGATCGGCGAATTGCGGGTCGTCCAGCAAGGTCTTGGGCGTGTTGACCGGCGCGATCGGCGTGTTGACACGGCCGCCGAAATCGAGCCATTCCTCGGCGGACTTCGTCGCGAAGATGGCCCGTAGCTCGCTCTGGAGCTCGCGGTTGCCGCGTGCGTGGTCGGCGTACTTCGAGCCGGGCCAGCGCTCGAAGAGGTCCATGCGGTCGAGGGCCTCGCAGAAGTTCTTCCAAAAGGCTTGCTCGGAGGCCATGAAGAGGACGTGCTGGCCGTCGGACGTCTTGTAGACCTGGTAGCGAACCCCTTCCACCATCCCGGCGGTCCCGGGTGCGCGCCGTTCGTAGCCGTCCGCCTTGTTGCCGGTGACCTCCGATTCCGGTCGCTCGTAGGACTTCCACGTCTCGCTCCGGTACCAATCGAGGGCCGCCGCCGCGTCGGACTGGGCCACGTCGATGTGGGAGCCCTCGCCCGTGGCGCGGGCCCGGATCACCGCGGCGAGGATGCCGAGAGCGCCGAACAGCGGCCCGGCGTTGATCCCGATGGACACGTGCTCGGGTATGTACGTGAAGCCCTCGTCGTCGGTGGCGACCTTCACGATGCCGGCCCAGGTGTCGTAGGCGATCCCGTGGCTCGGGTAGTCGCGGTAGGGGCCCGTCATGCCGTACCCGGAGATGGTGCAGAAGACGAGCTTCGGGTTCATGGCGCGCAGGTCCTCGAACCCGACCCCGCGCCGGGCCAGCGAGCCGGGCCGCATGGCCTCGACGACGACGTCGGCGTCGGCGGCGAGCTCCTTGAAGATGGCGACGCCCGCATCGGTGCGCAGGTCGAGCACCAGCGACCGCTTGCCGCGGTTGAGGTGGAGGTGCATGAGCGAGGTCCCCTCGACAATCGGCCAGGTCATCTCGCGGATGTAGTCGCCTGCAGGGGGTTCCACCTTGATCACGTCCGCGCCGAGGTCGACCAGGGCCGTGGTGATGGCGGCCGGCCCCAGGGCGGAGCACTCGATGATCCTCATGCCGTGCAGCGGTGGCGTCGTCGCCATCGGACCTCCCGGTGTCGAAGGCCGGATCGTAGCGGCCGCGGCCGCGGGCGCCCGGCGGCGGACCTCGCCATACTGGGGCGATGGAGACGCAGGCTCTGGACGACGCGCTGACCGTCTTCGCGGGAACGGCTCCGCGCTATGGCTCGCTCGGACTGGCCAATCACGGCCCGATGGCCGCGGAGGCGCTGGTGCGCCTGGGGCGGGACGACGCCATCGCGGGCTGGGTCGGGCGGTACCGGGTGCGCCTCGACGAGGCCCCGCCGCCGGCGGACCGGCCGTTGACCGAAGCGGACTGGCCCGCCGCGCTCGGGGAGGCCGGCCGGTACCCCGAATGGCTGGCGCTCTTCGAGAGGGAAGTCGCCGACCGGCCCGCCTCTGCCGTTGTGGGCGAATGGGCCCCACGTCTGCTGCCGGGTGCGATCGGGGCGGCCACGCACGGGCTCATCCGCACGGGCCACGCCGTGCGCGCACTGTCCGCGGCCGACACGCCACCGCGGCGCCTCGAGCTCGCCATCGCGCTCGCGTTCTGGGCCTCGAGCTACCAGGAGCTTCCGGGGCCGCCGCTGCTCATCGGTCACGAGCGGGTGCCCGAAGCGCTGGCCGACCTGCCCTATCTCCCGGAGGAGGCGCCCCGTCAGGTCCTGATCAGCGACCGGGTGGCGTGCGTCGTCGACATCGCGGACGAGTTCGAGCAGGCGGTCGCCTCGCTGGGCTGGACGGCCGGGGCCACGGAGCTTCTGGACGAGTTGGCCGCGGGGGGCGCCCTGGCCTACCTGCGCAACGCCGACGCCGGCGGGGCAATCGGCCTCCTGCACGCCATCACGTCGCCCCTGGCGTGCGAGATGCTGCTGCCCTGGATGGCCCAGGAGGACCGCGACGCCGCCCTCGGCTACGTCTGGCAGGCGGTGGCGGCGTTGCACGTGGCCTACGACGAGGACCGGCTCGCCCCGGTCTCGGCCGGGATCGTCCCTTCGGTCGACGCTCTCGTCGACCGCGCCCTGGCATCGGGCGACGAGCATGCGATAAAGCTGGCCGAGGCCGCGCTGCGCAGCTACGAGCGCAACGGAGACCCTCTTCTCCTCGTGGCGGCCGCGGACGCGTGCGAGCGTTTCGGGGGTTGAGCCGGGTCCCTGCGGGGACACGCCGCCGTTGCCATGGCTAGATTCGGTTCCATGGAGTACCGCACGCTCGGCCGGACCGGCATAAAGGTCAGCCCGTTGTGCCTGGGGGCCATGATGTTCGGCGCCTGGGGCACCCCGGATCACGATGAATCGATTCGGATCATTCACGCCGCGCTCGACGCCGGGATCAACTTCGTCGACACCGCCGACGTCTACTCGTTCGGCGAGTCAGAGGAGATCGTGGGCAAGGCTCTGGCCCGGACCAAGCGGCACAAAGTCGTGCTCGCCACCAAGGTGCACGGGCAGATGGGGCGGGACCCCAATGCCCAGGGGAACTCCCGGCGCTGGATCATCGCCGAGTGCGACAACAGCCTGCGCCGGCTCGGCACCGACTACATCGACCTGTACCAGATCCACCGGCCCTCTCCCGAGACCGACATCGACGAGACGCTCGGTGCGCTGACCGACCTCGTGCGCGCCGGCAAGATCCGCTACTTCGGCAGCTCGACCTTCCCCGCGCACGAAATCGTCGAAGCGCAGTGGGTGGCGGAGCGTCGGGCGCGCGAGCGCTTCGTCACCGAGCAGCCCCCTTATTCGGTCCTGGTGCGCTCGATCGAGAAGGATGTGCTGCCCACGTGCCAGAAGTACGGCATGGGCGTCCTCTCGTGGAGCCCGTTGGCCGGCGGGTGGTTGTCCGGTGCATTCGGGCCGGGCAAGGAGAACGCGAGCCGCCGCTCGGCCATGCTGCCCCATCACTACGACATGTCGGTGCCGGGGAACCAGCAGAAGCTCGACGCCGTCACGAAGCTCACCGAGCTGGCCGACGGCGCCGGGCTGAGCCTCATTCAGCTCGCACTGGGATTCGTGCTCGAGCACCCGGCAGTCACCTCACCCATCATCGGGCCCCGCACCATGGAGCACCTCGAGTCACAGCTCCCCGCGCTGGAACTCCGTCTCGGCACCGACGTGCTCGATCGCATCGACGAGATCGTCGCCCCGGGCACCGACCTCAACGACACCGACGTCGGCTGGGTGCCCGCCGCCATCGCGGACACGAGCCTGCGCCGCCGACCCCGCTGACGGGCGTCACCCGAGCCGGGCCGACGAGGGCTCGGCCACCTTCGAGGCCCCTGGGCTCCACGATCCCTGCGGTGTGATCGGTATGGTTGCCTCCGTGTCCGAGAAGGGAACGGGTGCCCCCGCCGCAGCCCCCAAAATCGTCGATTCCGGTGCCTAGGCTCGTCCTGCGCGACGCCACGGTGCTCGACGCCGAGGGCGCCCGCCCGGGCACGACCCTGGTCATAGAGGACCGGCGCATCACGGCAGTCCGCGCCGGGCCGGCGGTCGAGACGGGGCCCGAGGACCGGGTGGTCGACGTCGCGGGGCGCACCGTCATGCCCGGCATGGTGAGCAGTCACTTCCATGCCACCTACAACGAGCTCGGCTCCAAGACGGCGCCCTTCGGACTCGAGGAGCCCCCGGCCCTGCAGGCCGTGCGAGCGGCCCATCACCTCGAGCTGTTGCTGCGCAGCGGCTTCACCGGAGCGGTCAGCGCGGGCGCACCGTTCGCCATTGACGCCTCTATGAAGGCGGCCATCGCCGAGGGCCTGTTCCCGGGCCCCCGCTTCATCGCCGGCAGCCGCGATGTCAGCACGACCGGGCACGCGGGTGACAAGAGCTTCCCGTGGTACTGGGACGTGGGCGCCCGCGGGGCCATCAACCGTTCCGACGGTCCCGACGAATTCCGGCGGGCGGTGCGCGAGGAGATCAAGCAGGGCGCCGAGATCATCAAGATGTTCGTCACCGGCGGGCACGGCACGGTCGCCCCGAGCGAGCGCACGGAGATGAGCCGCGCGGAGCTCGCGGCCGGCATCGAGGCGGCCCATGAGCGCGGTGCACTCGTGCGCGGCCACATCGCCAACCGCGAAGCCATCCACATGTCGCTCGACGCCGGTATCGACGTCATCGACCACGGCGACGGGCTCGACGACGCAGCGATCGAGCGGATGGCCGAGCTCGGCACCTATCTCGTTCCCAGCCAGCTCTTCCCCGCCCGCTTCTCAGAGATGATCGGCCGGGGTGGCCTCGGCTTCGGCGCGGGCATGGCGGCGGACATCGAGCGGGCGCTCCAGGTCCTGCCCGCGGCCAACGCCGCCGGGGTCAGGCTGCTCTGCGGTGACGACTATGGCGCGATCAGCCTGCCCCATGGCCGCTACGCCGACGAGCTCGAGTTCTATGTCAAGGAGGCGGGAATCGAGCCGCTCGACGTGATCCGCTGGGCCACGCGGCACGGAGCCGAGCTCATGGGCCGCGGCCACGAGCTCGGCTCGGTGAAGGAGGGCTACCTGGCCGACCTGATAGTGGTCGACGGCGACCCCCTGCACGACATCGCCATCCTGCAGGACCAGGCCAGGCTTCTGGCGATCATGAAGGGCGGCACCTTGATCAAAGACGAGCTGCCCCGATCGGGCACGACCGGAGGCGGCGGTACCCTCGCCCCATGATCATCATCGCCGGCTCGCTCACGTTCGATCCTTCCGACCGCACCGACGTGCTCGCGAGCCTGGCTGAGGTCACGGAGGCGAGCCGAAACGACGCCGGGTGCGTCGAATACTCGTGGGCGGAGGATCTCGAGGCCCCCAACACGTTCCGCTTCTTCGAGTGCTGGGAGACCCAGGAGCTCCTGGACGCACACCTCGCCGAGCCGCACGAGGTCGTCTTCGGCGAGCGGAACCTCAGCCGCATCACCGGGGCGACGGCCAGCATGTTCGTGGCCTCCCCGGCCGACGGGAGCGAGCAGCCCGCGGCGGGTTGAACGACCGGTAGCGTCGAGGTCCCATGGGCCGGTCGACGGGTGCTGCCGTGCAGCTCGGGGCCCGGGCCGTCGATGCGCTCCCGCCGCGGCTCCGCCGGCGGGTGCGGGCCGCGCTCGGGAGGCCGGCGCCGCGCCAGGTGCCACTGGAGAGGCTGGACGCGGAGTTGGTGCGGGCGACCGAACTGATGAGGTCCGCGCCGGACGAGGCCCGTGCCCTGCTCGAGCGGCTCGAGGTGGTGCTCCCGGCGCCACCGCCCGACGACCCGTTCTCCACCGCCTATCGCGACTGGACCTGGGAGCTCTACCGCCGGATCTCGGGGCATGCGGCCTACGACACCACGCACGAGACCTCCCCGTTCGACCTCCCGGCCGCCCTGGTGCGGCCGTTCCCCTACCAGACCGGTTCGCTCACCCTCGTCGGACGCGATCTGGTCGCCCGCGGCCACCTGCTCGAGTGCCTGGCCGAGGTGGTGCCGTCCGGTGCGGCGACACGACGCATTGTCGAATTCGGCCCGGGATGGGGGAACCTGACCGCGCGACATGGTGGCCACGGGGCTCGATGTCACTGCGGTCGAGCTGGACGAGAAATTCTGCACCCTCATCGGCGGGCGCTGCGACGGGCCGGGTCGTGTCACGGTCGTGCAGGGCGACATGCTCGCCTTCACCACCGAGGAGCCCTTCGATGCCGCGGTGTTCTTCGAGAGCTTCCATCACTGTGCCGATCACGTGGCGATGCTGCGCCGCCTGCACGACATCGTGCGCCCGGGCGGGGCCGTCCTCTTCGCCGCCGAGCCGGTGCAGCGTCTCGATTACCCGTGGGGGCCGCGGCTCGACGGGCTCTCGGTCTGGTCGAGTCGGACGTACGGCTGGCTCGAGCTGGGTTTCGACAGGCGGTACTTCGACCGAGCGCTCGACCACACCGGCTGGGCCGGACGGCGGGTGTGCCTCGGAGCCGCCATGGGCGAGACCGACGTCATCGTCGCGAGGCGGGCTGGCGTCTCGTAGTTGTGCAACAGTGCTCCGACGTGAAGGCGTGGCGAATCCACCACTACGGCGAGCCGGAGGACGTCCTACGGCTCGAGGAGGTGGCGGCGCCGATGGCGGGGCCAGGCGAGCTGCTGGTGCGTGTCGCGGCGGCGACCCTCAACTTCAACGACGTCGACGGCGTGCGAGGCCGCTACCGAACCGTCTGCCCGCCTCTCCCGTACACGCCCGGCATGGAGGTGCTCGGCGACGTCGAGGGGGCGGGGGCGGGCGCCGAGGGCTGGCTCGGAAAGCGGGTGGTCGCCGTGCCGAGTGGCGCCTTCGGGGGATATGCCGAGCAAGCCGTCGGCCCTGCTGCGATGGCGTTCGAGATGCCGCCGGAGTCCGAGCTGGCAGACTCGCCGGCCGCGGCCGTCTACTTCCCGTTCCACTTGTCGTGGCTGGCCCTGCACGAGCGTGCGCAGATCCGGGCGAGCGAGACGGTGTTGGTTCATGCCGCTGCCGGCGGGGTCGGCTCAGCGGCCGTGCAACTGGCCACGCTGGCGGGCGCACGGGTGATCGCGACGGCCGGGACGGCCGCGAAGGTCGAGTTCTGCCGGTCTCTTGGCGCCGACCTGGCGATCAATTACCTCGACACCGACTTCGTTCCGGCGGTGCTCCATGCGACAGACGGCCGTGGGGTCGATGTGGCCTTCGACTCGGTCGGTGGCGAGGTGACGACCAAGACGTTCGGCTGCATGGCGTTCAACGGTCGTCATCTCCTGGTCGGCTTCGCGTCGGGCATCGAGGCCGAGGACGAGGGGATCGTGCCGCGGCCGGTCCTCTTCGGGAACTTCTCCCTGTGCGGGGTGTGTCATGCCTACGTCGACGACCCCGTCGCCCTCAAGGGTGCCACCGGGTACAACTTCCCGTCGCACGCTGACGGCGAGCGGGTGCACGCCCGCATCCTGGACCTCGTTCTGCAGGGCAGGGTGCGACCGGTCATCGGCAGCGAGGTCGCCTTCGAGGACCTGCCGCGGGCCCTCCAGTCCATGGCGGACCGCAAGACCCTCGGGCGCACCGTCGCCCTCGTCGGGACGTCGTCGAGGGCGAGCTCACCGTGAGGACGCTCTCGAGCCGCGGCGAGCAGATCGTCGGGTCGTAGGGCAGACCACCAGCATGACGTTCCCCGGCGTGGATCGCTGTGGGAGAGGCGACGTCCCTCAGCTCAGGATGTTGACCGCCCGGGACACGACCACGGCGACCGTCACCAGCGAGGCCAGTGACTGGAGCATCATCAAGAACTTGGCCCAGGGTGTCAACGGCATCGTGTCGGTGGGGCTGAACGCGGTTGCGTTGGTGAACGACGTGTAGAGATAGTCCAAGAAATTGGGCACCCAGCCTGGAGCACTGCCGGGCGTCGACATCTGCGGGAACAGGAAGTCGGGTTTGCTGTGCGTCGGTTGCTGGCGGGAGGCAGGGCCGCCCCGATCGAGCTCCCAGTACCAGAGCCCGAACGCGATGACGTTGGTGATCCAAATCGGCACGGACGCGTACACGATCGGGCGTCCTCCCCCTTTGGCTCCGGAGGGATAGAGGAGGGCGTTGATCAGCTCGAGCAAGGACACCACATTGGCGATCGTGATGAGTGCGATCAAGGCAATGCCGACCATGCGGAGGCGCGACTCCTCCTTGGAGATATGCCCCGGATTGGCGATGAGGAGCACGACGAGCAACGCCACCTCGAGGCCCGGTATCAAGCCTCGGTACCCGAGTCCCTGGATGAGGGTCTGCGGCAGAATGAACTGCAAGGCGGCCGCTGCGACGACGGCCAACAGGGCCGGCCAACGGGCCTCACCCGGTGACTCGATGCCCCACGCAACCGAGTCGTCGCGGTTGCGGAGCGATCCATCAGCCACGGCACCACCGTACCGACGCGACTGCGCGAAATTAAGGGACCTTCGCTCACCCACCGACCGCCCGCCCGCCCCGGCCCGGCTTCCCCGATCGCCGGCTAGTGGCGCTCCATGCTCTGCACGTCGAAGTAGATCGGAAGGAGGTACTTGACGTAGAAGGCGTGCACCGTGACCCCGGGATAGGCGAGATCCTCGTAACGCCGGATCTTCACCCGGTCGTCCTTCTCCGCGTACCGGTCGCAGGCCTCCAACAGGCTGTCGACCTCTTCCCGGGAGTCCTGCAGCAGGCCGAGATGGTCGTAGCCGGGCGATGCCATCGGCTTCTCGCTCTCGGCCAGCAGGAGGAACTGATCGGGATCGGGCATCAGCAGGTGGCACGACTGCCCCACGACATCGGCGTCGAGCGCCGACCAGCCGAAGACCGAGCCGTAGAACGCGTCGACCTCCTCGCGGAACTCGGCGGTCAGCGTCCCGACGGGGAACGTCAGCTCCATGTGGTTGAAGCGCATTGCTCTGCTCCTTTCCGGACCCGGCCCGCCGACAACGATAGATGCCGGGTCGCTGTCGTCTCGGGCCCGGCGCGGCCCACCCGCGGCACAGCATCATGGGAGCGTGGGCTCTGTCTCCGAGATCGTCGCCGCGGAGCTGTCCCGCTGGGGCGTGTCCGACGTGGAGCGGGCCGTCTTCGGCAGCGACGACCCGGCCGAGATCGACCGGATCATCGCCCGCTTCTGCGAGTCCTACCTCGGGGAACGCCCTGTGGCGGGCCTGTTCTACCGCTCCTCGGCCGGATGCGTGACGGGCGTGGGCCTCGCCTCGGGGCGCCGGGTCGTCCTCAAGGCGTACCAGGATCGCTGGACCCACCCCTTCTTGGAAGCGGTGCGGGTGGTCCAAGAACATCTCGGGGCTCTCGGGTACCCCTGCGCCCGGCCCCTCGGCGGGCCGGCCCCACTCCAGGCGGACCGACCGAACCTGGTCATGGCGGAGTCGTGGCTCCCCGACCCCGGCATGACCGCGTACCGCTCGGCGCAGTCGCGGCGCGCCTCCGCGGGGGGACTGGCCCGCCAGATCGGCCTCTGCCGCGACCTGCGGGGGCTGCGCGGGCTCGAACAGCATCCCCTCCGCCGTCCCGCTATCGGGCTCTACCCCGAGCCCCATAGCCCGCTCTTCGACTTCGAGCTGGAGGCGGAGTCCGCCGCGGTGGATCGACGACTTCGCCGAGCGGGCCGCCGAGATACGGGACCGCGAACAAGAAGGCATGACGGTCGTCGCCCACACCGACTGGTCGGCCCGGAACGTCCGCCTGTACGGCGGCGACGTCGTGGCGGTCTACGACTGGGACAGCGTGGCCCGGGTGCGGGAGAGCACCGCACTCGGCCAGGCGGCCGTCACCTGGTCCGTGACGTCGGAACCCGGTGGATCCCGGTTCCCCTCGGCCGCCGGGGTCGCGGCGTTCCTCGAGGACTACGAGAGGGCCGCCGGCTCGGCGTTGAGCAACGCGCAGGTCCGGGCCGCCGGCGCAGCGGCGGTGTGGAACCTGGCGTACATCGCCCGCTGTGAGCACGCCCTGGCCGCGGGCGGCCGCGCCCGACCCGACCAGCACGGGGCCGGTGATCGCCTGCGCGCCGACGGCGAAGTGCTCTTGCACATGACCCAGGCGTAAGACGCTGCGTCGGGCATGCGCGCGCCGCCTTCGTGGGCCCGCTACCCCGACGAGGCCTCCTGGCGCGGCATCGACTGGTGGAGCGGGACGGGGTAGCGCGGCAGGTCGGCGTTGAGGTCGAGGATGTCCACCTGGGAGCAGCCCAGGGCGGCCATGTCCGCCATCTGGTCGTGGGCGGTGCTGGGCAGCGGCGGCACCGAACGGTCCGAGCGGCCCATGTGCAGCGCCGACGTGAGGTCGCCGGCGGTGCGGCGGCGCCAGGCCGAGATGTTGGGTGCGCGTACACCGAAGCGCTCCTCCAAGAAGCGGAGCTGCGACGTGTGGTCGAACACCTCCGACGCCACGTGCCCACCGCGGCTGAACGGCGAGAGCACGAGCATGGGGACGCGGAAGCCCATGCCGACCGGCCCGCGGATGGCGTTGGCGTCGATCGGCAGCGCGCCGGTGAGGAACTCGCCCGCCGTGCCCGCCGGTGGCACCGGCGGCGGCACGTGGTCGAAGAACCCGTCGTTCTCGTCGTACATGTGGAACAGCACCGTCTTGGACCACACCGCCGGATTGGACACCAGCGCGCCGAGGACCTGGCTGGTGAACCACTCGCCCAGGGCCGGAGGTGATGACGGGTGCTCGTCGTAGCCCGCCGGCGGGAGGATCCAGCTGACGGCGGGGAGTTGACCCGTCGTGATGTCCGTCACGAAGTCGCTCGGGTACTGCGGCAGGAACGCCTTCTGGTAGAGCGCCGAGCGGGGATCGCTGTATTGGCGGAACCAGGGGAGGATGGCGTCGGTGGCGATCATGCCGTTCTTCTCGATGAAGGCCGGCGCATAAATCACCCCCTGCGGGTTGTACACCTTCCAGGAGACGCCGGCGTCCTCCAGGACCTCGGGCATGGTGTCCCACGACACGCTGTACACCGCGTCGGGCGAGTGGCTGGTGATCAGGACGGGCCCGCCGGCGTGGCCGGACGGATCGAGCGTGCCCGACAGCGACAGCAGCCGGTTGGGATGTGTCGGCCCGAGGACGGAGCAGTGGTAGTTGTCGCAGATCGTGAACGCATCGGCCAGCGCGTAGTAGTAGGGCAGGTCGGCCCGCCGGTAGTAGCCCATCGTGAGCACGCCCTGGTCCGGCCCCTCGAACTCCGCCCGCGTGTGCGTCGCGACGAACGCGCCGTTGTTGCCCTTGCCCCGGCTGAGGTGCTCACCCTGCCAGCTGTGGTCGAGATCGGTGGTGCACTCGCCGATGCCCGACGCCGTGTCGAGGTGGAACGGCAGCAGAGTCCGGTCCCGTCCGCCCGGCCACGCCTGCGCGAACACCCCGAGTGAGCCCGACGGATGGTCGTCGAAGCCCCGCACCGCGCGGTAGGTGCCGTAGTAGTGGTCGAAGGAGCGGTTCTCCTGCATGAGGAAGACGACGTGGTCGATGGCCCCGAGGTCCGAGCCGGCGGGGGGCGTCGCCGAAGCGGCTCTGGCCATGGCCGCCGCCCCGCCCCGCCGGACCGGCTCATGGCGGCCAGCACCCCGGCGCCACCGGCCGCCAGGGCGGCCGCGACGAAGGTGCGCCGGTCGAAGCGCGCCGCGCCGGTGCGCCTGGGCGACGGGTCCGGCGTCACACCGCCTCGATCAGGGTGGGGTCGTTGTTGGCGACATTGCCGATCCGGGGTCCGACCGGATGGTGCACCATCGTGCCCGCCTGCGGCGGGTGCAGCAGGGCCCGCAGCTCTTCGGTGTCCTCGTTGGCCGGGTCGAGCCAGAGGTCGAACGTGGACGGGTCGAGGATCACCGGCATGCGGTCGTGGATGCCCTCCATGTCCGCGCCGCCGGGCGCGGTGATGACGGTGCAGCTGCGGACGTAGGGCGCGTCCTTCGGCGCACCCTTGGCGCGCCAGCGCTCGGCCAGGCCGGCGAAGGCCAGCGGCACGCCGTCGGCCCGGGTGAAGTAGTGCGGTTGCGTGGCCCCGGCCGTGGTCTTGTCCCACTCGTAGAAGCCGTCGGCGGGGACGATGATGCGCCGCTCCCGGAACGCGTCGCGGAAGGATGCCTTGGTGGCCACCGTCTCGCTGCGCGCGTTGAAGAGCCGGCTGCCGGACTTCGCGTCCTTGGACCACCACGGGATGAGGCCCCAGCGGAAGGACATGAGCACCCGCTCGGGCTCCTCCCCGGTCTCCGGCCGGGCGGGGCGGTCTCGGACGCCGAGGACCTGGTCGGTCGGGGCGACGTTCCAGCTCGGGTGGAATTCGGGGTCGACACCGTCAGCCAGGGAGGCCCCGAAGTAACGGGCCATCCGCGCCGGAGGCGTGAAGAGGGCGAAGCGTCCGCACATGCGGGCTGCATTGTGACGTGACGGGACCCGTTCCGTGTATTACGGCCTCTGAACTGGCCTTTTGCCTCCCCGAGCAGGCGACACACGACCTCGCTATGGTACGAACATATGTTCGCTTCACACGCCGGGGATCCGCCGTCCCCTCGTTCCCGGGAGCTCCCCACCGGGCTTGCTGACCGGGCCCGGCCCGCCACGCCGGTGGCCGGGCGGACCCTGCCGGTGCCCCCGCCGCTGGCCCCCCTCTTCCCTGGCGGCGCCCTGCGCCGGGGGACGACCACGACCGTGGTGGGGCAACCCGGCCACGGCGCGACCACGCTGGCGCTGGCGCTCCTGGCCGCGGCGTCGACGGCCGGGAGTTGGTGTGCCGCCGTCGGCCTGCCCGACCCGGGGGTGGTGGCGGCCGCCGGGCTCGGGCTCGATCTGCGCCGGGTCGTCTTCGTGCCGCACCCCGGTACCGGGTGGGCCGAGGCGGCCGGCGACCTTCTCTCCGGCGTCGACGCCGTCCTGGTGCGCCCGCCCGGCCGGGCCCGCCTGACCGCGGCGCGCCACCTGACCGCCCGGGCCCGCGAGCGCCAGGCGGCACTGGTGGTGTTGCTCGAGGGCGCCGGGGCCTGGCCCGAGGGCGGCGACCTGGCGCTGTCGGTGGGGGCGGTCGAGTGGGAGGGCGTCGGCCGGGGCCACGGGCACCTGCAGCGTCGGCGGGCCGAGGTGCGCGTCAGCGGCCGCCGCGCCGCCGGCCGGGTCGCCGAGTGCTCGCTGTGGCTCCCCGCCGGCTCGGGCGCGGTGGCGGCGGCAGAGGACGCGAGAGACAGCACGGAGCCGGACGCCTCCGGCCCCGACGACGGGCCGGAGGCGGCCTGAGCGGCGCGGTGGAGAAGAAGGCGTGGAACGTTTGGTCGTCATCTGGTGTCCGGAGCTCCTCGAGGAAGGGGCGAGGGGCGAAGAGGCGCGGCGCTTCGCCCGGGTGCTGGCGCGGGCCGGCGAGCTCTGTCCCTGGGTGCACCCCGTCCGGCTCGGGGTCGGCGCGCTCCCGGCCCGCGGCCCTGCCCGCTTCTTCGGCGGGGAGGAGACGGTGGTGTCCCGCCTGGCCGAGACCGTGGGCGAGGAGGCGGGGGTGGGCGTGGCCGACGGGCTCTTCGCCTCGGTGCTGGCCGCCCGCTCGGCGCTGATCGTCCCGCCCGGCGGGACGGCGGACTTCCTCGGCCCCTGGTCGGTGGCCACACTGGCGCGGCCCGACCTGGCCGTCACCCTGCAGCGGCTGGGGGTCACCACACTGGGGCAATTCGCCGCGCTGCCCGCGGCGAGCATCTCGGACCGCTTCGGGGCGGACGCGGCCGCCTGTCATGCGGTGGCCCGGGGCGAGAGCGGTGAGCTGGCCGGTCTGCGCGACCGCTCCATCGAACCGCGGCTGCGGGTGGCCCGGGGCGAGGATCCCGACCGGGGGGCCGACACCCCGCCCCCGCCCTTCCAGCCCGGCTTCTTCGGTGGCGCGTCGGAGGCCGACGCCCGGGCGGCCCGCTCCTTCGTCCGGGTGCAGGAGCGCCTGGGGATCGAGGCCGTGCTGATGGGGCGGGTGCAGAGCGGGCGGGATCCGGCCGGCCAGTCGGTGCTGGTGCCCTGGGGCAGCCCCGAGGCGGACGCCGCCCCGTCGGGGGCGCCGTGGCCGGGGCGGTTGCCGCCACCCGCGCCCAGTGACGTGCTGCGGGTCCGGATCCGCGCCGAGGTGGTCGACGCCGGCGGAGGCGCCGTCGAAGTCAGCGGGCGGGGGTTGCTCACCGCGGGGATCGAGCGGCTGTCGGTCGACGGCGGCCCCTGGCAGCCGGTCGTCGGCTGGGCGGGCCCCTGGCCGGTGACGGAACGCTGGTGGTCGGTGCGCCGGCGCCGGGCCCGCCTGCAGGTGGTCACCGCGGACGGGGTCGCCCGCCTGCTGTGCAGCGAGCGCGGGGAGTGGTGGGTCGAGGCGCTCTATGACTGAAGATGGCTGAGTACGCCGAACTCCACGCGCACTCGGGGTTCAGCTTCCTCGACGGCAGCAGCGACCCCGAGGAGTTGGTGGCCGAGGCGGACCGGCTCGGGCTGGCCGCGCTGGCGCTGACGGACCACCACGGTTTCTACGGGGTGGTCCGCTTCGCCGAGGCGGCGCGGGCGTGCGGGTTGCCGACGGTCTTCGGCACCGAGGTGACGCTCGCACCGGCGAGCCCGCGCACCGGCGAGCCCGACCCCACCGGGGCGCACCTCGTCGTGCTCGCCCGCGACCCCGACGGCTACGCGCGACTCTCGACGGTGCTGGCCGACGCGCACCTCGAGGGTGGGGAGAAGGGGCGGCCACTCTTCACCCTCGACGCGCTGGCCGGCGCCGCGGGCGGCCACTGGCTGGTGCTGAGCGGCTGCCGTAAGGGGGCGGTCCCCGCCGCGCTGATGGATGCCGGGCCCCGGGCGGCCTCCCGGGAGGTGGGACGCCTCGTCGACGCGTTCGGGCGCGCCAACGTGGCGCTGGAGCTGTGGGACCACGGGGACCCACTCGACACGGCTCGCAACGACGCACTGGCGCATCTCGCCGTCGAGTGGGGCGTCGACGCCGTGGCCACCAACAACGTGCACTACGCCACGCCGCACGGGTTCCGGCTCGCCACCACGCTCGCCGCCGTGCGGGCGCGCCGTCCCCTGGCCGAGCTCGAGGGCTGGTTGCCGTCGGCCCCGTCGGCCTGCCTGCGCGGCGCGGCCGAGCAGTCCCGGCGCTTCGCCCGCTGGCCCGGCGTCGTCGAGCGGGCCGCCGAGCTGGGGCGCGCCTGCGCCTTCGACCTGCGCCTCGTGGCGCCGCGCCTGCCCGACTTCCCCGTCCCCGCGGGGATGGACGAGCAGGGCTACCTGCGCCAGCTGGTGACCGAGGGGGCGGTGGCGCGCTACGGGCCGCCGGAGGCCGAGCGTGTGCCGGGCGCGTGGGAGCAGATTCGGCACGAGCTCGACGTGATCGACCAGCTGGGCTTCGCCGGCTACTTCCTCGTCGTGTGGGACATCGCGCAGGTGTGCCGCCGGCTCGACATCTACTGCCAAGGACGCGGCTCGGCGGCCAACTCGGCCGTCTGCTACGCCCTCGGCGTCACCAACGTGGACGCGGTCGACCTCGGGCTGCTCTTCGAGCGGTTCCTCTCACCGGCGCGTGACGGGCCACCGGACATCGACGTGGACATCGAGTCGGAGCGGCGCGAGGAGGTGATTCAGTACGTCTACGAACGCTACGGCCGGCGCCATGCCGCGCAGGTGGCCAACGTCATCACCTACCGGCCGCGCTCGGCCGTGCGCGACGTCGGCAAGGCGCTCGGCTTCACCCCCGAGCAGGTGGACACCTGGGCGGCCGGCATCGACGCCGGCCACGGGCGAGGTCCGTCGTCGGCGGCGGCGGTGCACGAGGCGGTCGACGACGGGTCGGGTGGGTCGGGTGGGTCGGGTGGTCGGTGGTCGGGTGGTGGCGTGCCGGCGCTGGTGGCCGAGCTGGCGGCCGAGGTGCTGGACCGGCCGCGCCACCTCGGCATCCACTCGGCCGGCATGGTGCTGTGCGACCGGCCAGTGGTCGAGGTGTGCCCGGTGGAGTGGGGCCGTATGCCCGGGCGCAGCGTGCTGCAGTGGGACAAGGACGACTGTGCCGCCATCGGGCTGGTGAAGTTCGACCTGCTCGGCCTCGGCATGCTCGAGGCGCTGCACCGCATGGTCGACCTGGTGCACGACTTCCACGGGGACGAGGTCGACCTGGGGCAGCTGCCCCAGGAGGGCGAGGTCTACGACCTGTTGTGCCGGGCCGACACGGTCGGGGTCTTCCAGGTCGAGAGCCGGGCCCAGATGGGGACCTTGCCCCGGGTGCGGCCGCGCACCTTCTACGACATCGCCATTGAGGTCGCGCTCATCCGTCCCGGCCCCATTCAGGGCCATGCGGTGAACCCCTACATCCGGCGCCGCCGGGGCGAGGAGCCCGTCACCTACCTGCACCCGCTGCTCGAGCCGATCCTCGAGCGCACGCTCGGGGTCCCGCTCTTCCAGGAGCAGCTGATGGAGATGGCCGTGGCCATCGCCGGCTTCAGCGCCGCCGACGCCGACGAGCTGCGCCAGGCCATGGCGGCCAAACGCTCGGCTCTGCGCATGGAGAAGATGCGCGCCCGGCTCTATGAGGGGATGGCGGCGCGCGGCGTGACGGGCGCGGTGGCCGACCAGGTCTTCGAGGCGCTGGCCGCCTTCGCCAACTTCGGCTTCCCCGAGTCGCACTCGGTGTCGTTCGCGCACCTCGTGTACTCCTCCGCCTGGTTGAAGCTGCACTACCCGGCGGCGTTCACCGCGGGATTGCTCAACTCGCAGCCGATGGGCTTCTGGTCGCCCCAATCGCTCGTGGCCGACGCGCGCCGGCACGGGGTGCGCGTGCGCCGGCCCCACGTGAACCGCTCCGAGGTGGGGGCGTCGCTCGAGGGGCCCTCGCCGGACCCCGTGCTTCGGCTGGGGTTGGGGTCGGTGCGCGGGGTGGGGGAGGCGACGGCGGAGCGTATCGTGGCGGGCCGCCCCTGGCGCGGCGGCGAGGACCTGGTGCGCCGGGCCGGCGTCACCCAGGCCCAACTCGAGACGCTGGCCGCCGCTGGCGCGCTCGACCCCGAAGGCCCCGGCCCCGGGAACGAGGACGGCGAGGTCCGGGGGACGACGGCCACCCGGCGCCGGCTGCTGTGGGCGGCCGGGGCGGCGGCGCAGGGGACGCCGGACCGCCTGCCAGGGATCGTGGTCGGGGCCGAGGCACCGCCGCTGCCCGAGCCCAGCCTCTACGACGCGGTGGGCGACGACCTGTGGTCCCTCGGGTTGGCGCCGGAGCGGACGGCGATGCATCTCGCCCGCGAGCGGCTCGAGGCGATGGGCGTAGTGACCGCCGTGGCGCTGGAAGCACTGGCCGACGGTGACCGGGCCACCGTGGCGGGCGTGGTGACCCACCGCCAACACCCCGAGACGGCGCGCGGCGCGGTCTTCGTCAACCTCGAGGACGAGACCGGGCACGTCAACGTCGTCTTCTCCCGCGGCGCCTGGGCGCGCTGGAAGCACGTGGCCCGCCACGCGCCCGTGCTGCTGATCCGCGGGCGCGTGCGCAAGGGCCAGGGGGCGGTCAGCTTCGACGCCGAACGGGTGGAGGCGCTGGTCGTGGGGACGGTGGTCCCGGCGAGCCGGGACTTCCGCTAGCCCGACCCGGGCGCGACCCCGAACCCGGACCGGAAGGCCGAGAGCATCCGTTCGATCAGAGCCAGCACCTCGGTCCGGGCCAGCGCGGGGTCGTCCGCCTCGGTGATGTAGAGGCAACCCTCACCGAGGGCGCCGCTCAACAGCAGGGCGAGGGGGCGCAGGGGCTGGCGCTCGAGCACCCCGGCGTGCATCGCCTTGCGCAGCGCACCCCGCAGCGCGACCGCTCCGAAGCGGTTCTCAATGGTGCGCACCTCATCCCAGCCGAGGACGGCCCGTGCGTCCTGCAGCACGATGCGCCGGACGGCGGGATCGAGGTGGGCGTCGATCCAGAGGGCGCAACCCGTCAGCAGCGCCTGCCAGGAGTCGGGTCCGAGGAACTCCGCCGCGGCCTGATCGGTGACCTCGCGGTACACCTGCTCGAAGACGGCACGAAACAGCCCCTCTTTGCCCTCGAAGTGGTGGTAGACCGCTCCCTTCGTCAGGCCGGCCCGGGCCACCACCTCGTCGATCGAGGTGTCCGCGTAGCCGTGCTCGCCGAAGAGCTCGCGGGCGGCCGCCACCAGGTTGGCCCTGGTGGCATCGCCCTGCGCGATGCGCCGGTCCTTGACATCCATACCTTGAGTATGCAGAATACGTACCAATCGTATGTGGCAGAGATACTGTTAGTACGCTATCAGCCGGAGGTGCCGACCATGCCGAAGTACGTGATTGAGCGCGAGCTCCCAGGAGCGGGAAAACTCAGCGCCGGCGAGCTGCACGACATCAGCGCCCAGTCGAACAAGGTCATCGCCAGCCTCGGTCCGGAGATCAAATGGCTGCAGAGCTACGTCACCGACGACAAGATCTACTGCGTCTACGTGGCACCGGACGAAGACATCATCTTTGAGCACGCCCGCTGCGGTGGCTTCCCCGCCGACAAGGTCACGATGGTGTCCACGGTCATCGATCCCTCGACGGGCGACTGACCCGGCGGCCGACCCCCGGTCGGCCTGGCCGACCCTCGGCCGAGCCGCGGCCTCAGCGTGACGGGGCCAGCGCCGCCGCCTTCATCGTGAGGTAGGCCCGCTCGCGCAGGTTGTCGGTGCCCGCTGCGGCGGCGACGTACTCCGCATGCGCACCCACCGTGTCGCCCTTCTCCTCGAGCAGGTGGGCGCGCACAGCGCGGACGCGGTGCGAGTGTTCCAGCCGTCCCGAGCTCGTCAGGGAATCGACGAGGGAGAGCCCGGCGTCGGGGCCCTCGACCATGGCCACGGCGACGGCCCGGTTCAGCCGCACCACCGGGCTGGCGGTCATCTCTTCGAGCACCCCGTAGAGCGAGGCGATGCGGGGCCAGTCGGTGCCTGCATGGCTGGGCGCCGCATCGTGCAGCGCGGCGATCGCCGCCTGGATTCCGTACTCGCCCATCGGCCCGCCCCCGAGTGCCGCGGTGGCCAGAGCCGTGCCATCCGCGATGAGCCCGCGATCCCAGCGGGCCCGGTCCTGCTCGGCCAGCGGGACGAGCGTGCCCTCGCCGGTCGTGCGGGCCGGACGTCGCGCCTCGGTGAGCAACATGAGCGCGAGGAGCCCCGCCGGCTCCGGCTCGCCCGGTGTCAGCTCGTGAAGCAGGCGGCCGAGACGGATGGCCTCCGACGCGAGATCGGTGCGGTCGAGGTCGGTGCCACCACTGGACGCGTACCCCTCGTTGAAGATCAGGTAGACCACGCGCAGGACCAGGGCGAGCCGGTGGTCGCGCTCCCCGGGCTCGGGGAGCGCGAACGCTTCATCGCAGTCGGCCACCGTGCGCTTGGCCCGGCTGATGCGCTGCGCCATGGTCGCCTCGGGGACCAAGAAGGCGGCCGCGATCTCCCTCGTCGTCAGCCCGCCGAGCGCCCGCAGCGTGAGCGCCACGCCGGAGGCCGGTGAAAGAGCGGGGTGGCAGCACATGAAGAACAGGACCAGGGTGTCGTCGCGGGCCGGCGCCGGCGCGGCCGGCTGCCGCGACCACGAGGCGGCGAGATCCTCGCGCCGGCGCCTGGCCTCGTCGCTGCGGTACAGGTCGGCCATGCGACGCGAGGCCACTCGTACGAGCCAGCCGAGCGGGTTTTCGGGGAGGCCTCGGGCCGGCCAGGCGGCGGCCGCGGCCACCAGTGCCTCCTGCACAGCGTCCTCGGCATCGGCAAAGTGGCCGTGGCGGCGGACGACGGCGCCGAGCGCCCGTGGCGCCAGCTCGCGCAACAGGTCCTCGACGCCGATGCGGTCCGTCACACCTCTGGATCGGGGGCGCTCAGGATCTGGCGGACCTCTATCCGCTGCCGGATCGGCGCGCCGCCCTGGCCGGGCGCCGCGGAGATCCGGGCGGCGATCTCAACCGCTCGCTCCGGGGTGTCGACCTCGATGACCCGATAGCCGGCCAGGAGCTCCTTGAACTCCGGGAACGGGCCGTCGGTCACCACGGGTGCCGAGGCGCCGTCGGAGACGACGAACCGAGCGTCGTCGGGACCCGCCAGCCCCTGGGCGTCGACCAGCTCGCCGAGCTCCTCCAGCTGGCGGTTCAGCGCCAGTTGGAACTCGACGTGGGCCCGGACCTCCGCCGGGCTCCATTCGTACATGGGTGCGCAGTCGGACTCCACGCCCCCGTAGTTCTGCAACAACATGTAGCGCATCGCTTCCATCCTTCCGGTCCCGGCGCCCCGTCGGCACCGCTCACCAGGGTGTCGGAGCCGGCGACGCCGTCTCGACACGGTGTCGCAGAATTTTGCCGGCGCCTAGGTGACGACGAGTCCACGCCCGGTGACGAGTGGGAGGTCGAGAGCCGTCACGAGACCCGGCTCTGCCGCCACCACGGCCGGCACGGCGTTGACCAGGCGCATCGCTGTCGCCTTGAGGCCAGCGGTGTTGTGATCGCCGTCGGACCCCATGAGCTGCAGATCGAGGGTGTAATTCGGCTCGCCGCTGACCTGGACCCGGTAGCAACCGTGCCCGGTGGGTTGTGGCCAGGCCGCGCCCAGGTCGTCGCGCAGCCTGGTGACGTGCTCGATCACGACGACCGGCTTGTCCCCGACCATGCCGCGGACCTCGAAGTGCAGTGCGGCCGCGGTGCCGGCCTTGATGGTGCCGGCGGGGATGTCGAAATCCTCGGGCGCCGGCTCGCGCTCGTACCACTCGGTGACGCCGGAGAGGGTGACGCCGAGCCCCGCCGCGATCTGGCGCACCACGCTGCCCCAGGCCATGGTCAGCACGCCGGGCGCCAGCAACATGGGCATGTCGTGCAGGTCACGGCCGAAACCCATGATGTCGAACAGCACCATGGGCTGGTTATAGGTGTTGTAGTTGAGCACCTCGGAGCAGCGCACTTCCTCAATGCGCTCGCAGATGCCCGTGAGGACGAGCGGGAGCGCGTCGTTGGCAAAGCCCGGGTCGACGCCGTTGACGAAGAGGGAGACGCCGGCCTTGGTCGCCGCCGCGATGAGCGGGGCCGCCATCGGGTCGCCTGGCTCGGGGTACTGGAGGAAGACGGGACTCGAGGACACGACGTTGATCCCGGCGCCGAGGAAGCGTTCGAGGTCACCCAGTGCCTCGACGATGCGGTCGTCGGCCATGGCGGTGTGCACGATGCAGTCCGGCTCCAGGGCGAGGAGGGCGTCGACGTCGCTCGTTCCCGTCACGCCGAGCGTGCGGCCGAGGCCGGCCAGCTCTCCCGCGTCGAGTCCCACCTTGTCGGGGTTGGACACGAACAGGCCGACCAGCTCGAGCTCGGGCTGGGCGTCGATCCCGGCGATGGAATGGCGCCCGACGTTGCCGGTACTCCACTGCACGATTCGGTACGGCATGTGGGCCTCCTTGAGGCTCAGAGGTCGGGGAGCGGGAATTCGAGGTTGGGTGACTGGAGGCCACCGTCGACCTCGAGGATCTTCCCCGTGACATAGGACCCCGCCGGAGAGGCGAGGTAGAGGATGGCCGACGCGATGTCGTCGACGTGACCGAGGCGCTTGAGCGGGGTGGCGTCCTCCATGGCGGTGCGCAGCTCGTCGCTCGACATGACGATGTCGAGGGCCGACGTGGCGGTCGACCCGACGCCGATCGCGTTGACCCGGATACGAGGTGCCAGGTCGCGCGAGGCGAGCCGGGTGTACTGCTCGAGAGCGCCCTTCACGGTCCCGTAGCCGAGGTAGCCGCGGCCCGCCACGTGGCCCATCACCGACGACACGCTCACGATGGCACCGCCCGGGTGGTCGCCTTCGAGCATGCGCGGGACGGCCGCCCGGATCAGCGCGTGCCCGGCCGAGACGTTGAACCGGAAGGCCTCCTCCAAGAACCGCGGCGACGTGTCGAGGAGGGGCCGGGGCATGGTCCCGCCCATGTTGTTGACGACGATGTCGAGGCGGCCCAGCTCGGTGAAGGCCGTCTCGGCCAGCGAGGCCATGAGCTCGAAGTCGGTCAGGTCGCCCGGCACGACGATGGCCCGCCGGCCGGCCGCCTCCACCTGCTTGGCCACGTCGCGCAGCTGGTCCTCCGTGCGGGCAGCCAGGACGACATCGGCGCCCGCCTGCGCGAGCGCGATGGCCGTCGCGGCGCCGATGCCGCGTCCGCTGGCCGTGACGATGGCGACCTGGTCGGTGACGAGGAATCGGTCGAGGATCATCGGGCGAATGTAGTTGGTCGCCCCCGGCGCCGCTCCGGGGGTCAGGCCGAGGCGGGCCGCCCCTCAGCGGCAGCCCCACCGCTTGCCGCCTCCGTCCCGGTCGCCTCTGTCTGCCGGCCACCTTCCACCCCGGCGACGCGCCGGGCCCACCCCTCCGTGGCGTCGACGACCGGGAACGGGTTGGGCATGATCTTGGCCTTCACGTCGTCGGGCAGGCTCAGGTCGCCGCCCGTGTGCCCAACGCTGAAGACCCGTTCCGGGCGGGCGCGCCCGACCATGGCCCGGAACCACCGGATCATCGTGCTGAAGCGATTGCCGAACCCGTTCAGGAAACCGATGTGGACGAAGAACCAGACCACCCAGCCGGGGAACCCGCTCAGGTGCAGGCGGCGCATGCTCACGATGGCCTTGAAGCGGCCGATGGATGCCGCGCTGCCGAGGTCGCGGTACTTGAACGGGACCGCTTCCTTGCCTTGCCGGCTCCGCGTGATGGTGTTGGCGGCGTGGAGCCCGCCCTGCATGGCGACCTCACAGACCCCCGGGAGCTGGTTGATCGACGCCATGTCCCCCAGGGCGAACACCTCGGGGTGCCCGGGCAGGCTCAGGTCGGGGAGCACCTCGATCCGCCCGGCCCGGTCGGTCGTGGCGCCCGTCGCCTCGGCCAGCTTGGCGGCCAGTGGTGACGCCTGCACCCCGGCCGCCCATATCGTCGTCGCGCACTCGAAGCGGCCCTTGCCCCCGACCCCGCCCTCGGTGTCGACGCCGAAGGCGTCCACGCCCACGACGCGGAGGCCCATCTGCAGCTCGACGCCCATCTCTTCGAGTTCTGCCCTGGCCCGCCCGGAGAGCTGGTCGCCGAAGTTCGCCAGCGGCTCCTTCCCACCGTCGATCAGGATGACCCGCACCGACGCCGGGTCGATCGTGCGGAAGTCGTGGGTGAGGCTCCGGCAGGCGAGCTCGCGGATCTGCCCCGCCAGCTCCACGCCGGTCGGCCCGGCGCCGACGACGGCGAACGTCATCCAGAACCGCTGCAGGGCCGGGTCGGTCATCGTCTCGGCGACCTCGAGGGCGCCGTAGACCCGGCGCCGCAGCTCCATGGCGTCGTCGATCGTCTTCATACCCGGGGCGACGAGGGCGAACTCGTCGTGACCGAAATACGACTGACCCGCCCCGGCGGCCACGATGAGGCTGTCATAGGGGTACTCGTCGGTGTGCCCCGGCACCGACGCGGCGTGCACCACCCGCCCCTCCAGGTCGAAGCCCGTCACCGTGGACAGGACGACCCGCACGTTCTTGCGGCGCCGCAACATATGGCGCAGCACCGGGGAGATCTGCCCGGGGGAGAGGATCCCAGTGGCCACCTGGTAGAGCAGCGGCTGGAACAGGTGGTGGTTCCGCCGGTCGATCAGGGTCACCTCCACATCGCGCGAGCGGGCGAGGAGCCGGGTGGCCGGCAGCCCGCCGAAGCCGCCACCCACGACGACGACGCGGTGGCCTGGGGTTACGCTCACGATGACTCCTTTCGTAGCGGAGGCGGGGAACGACGGCTGCGCCACCAGGGTAGAACGTCGACATCAACCGGCGGCGAGGGACGGGCGCGGGTGGAGGTGCGACACCCGGTGGTGGCGCCGGGCCAGGACGAAGGACAGTCCGCCCATGGCGAGCGCGAACACCCCCGTCACGCCGAAGATGGTCGAGAGGCTGACGCCCGCAGCCTGCAGCGGCCCGGCGCCGAAGGCGGCGATCCCGTAGCCCAGCTGGTAAAAGGCGATGATGGCGCCGGCCACCATGGACGACAGCGCGACGAGCTGTTCCTAGGCTGAAGCTGATCGTGAGCGGGAGGAGCGCCGAACAGCCCAGACCGGCGACGCCGAAGGCCACCACACCGAGCGCCGTCGATCCCTTGGGGAGGAGGGCGACGAGCACGAAGGCGCCGGCGAGTACGAATGGGAGCAGGTGGTACGTGCGCCGCGTCGGGAACACCCTCTGCACGAGGGCGAAGAGCACGCGGCCCGCTGTGACCATGACCCAGAACGTGGTGAGGGCGATCGAGGCCGTCGTGGCCGAGGCGCCGAGGTGCGACATCAGCGGCTCGGACCAGTTCCCGTTCATGGTCTCGCAGATGCCGTAGAGGACGGCGAAGCCGGCGAAGAGCCAGAAGCGCCGAGGGAGGTGGAGCGGCGGCTGCTTCGCGGCCGTTCGCGCTGACGCCTCGGTGCCCGCGGGGTGGAGGGGCAGCCGTGCGCTCACCACGAAGAGAGCAGCGAGGAGGACAGCCGACATGACAGGCAGGCCCCACCAGGCACCGACCCCGACGAAGAGGGCGACGAACATCGGTGCCAAGGCGGTCCCGAGGCCGAGCAGGGCGTTGAGGGTGAGGACCGCCTTGTCGACGCCGTCGGGATGGAAGGCGGCGGTGAGCGTGTTGAGGGCGGGCACCACGAGGCCGAAGCCGATACCCAGGGCGGCGGTGGCCGCCAGGAGCAGGCCGTAGGCCAGCGCCTGCGTGCTCGTGAAGAACTGGCTGGTAACGAGCAGGCACATCGAGGCCAGGTCGGCCAGCAGGCCGCCCAAGAAGACGCGCTTCAGGCTGAACCTCCGGGCCAGGCGCGAGCTCAGGAGGGAGGCGATGATGGCCGTCACCACCTGGGGCAGGAACATGGAGCCGTACTGCGTGCTCGACAGACCGTAGTGCGAGGGGCTGGTGAAGATGGTGCTCGCGGCCGGGAATGTGACGAGGGCGATGCCCTGGACGAGCCCGGCCGCGTAGACGGTTGTGGTCTCGGCCCGCGCCCCCATCGGGCTCCTGCCCGCGGTCGGGCTCAGGCCAACCGCTCGGTGAGGTGCTCGCCGACACGGATGGCATTCGCCATGGCGGTCAGTGCGGGGTTGACCGCACCGATGCTGGGGAAGAAGCTCGTGTCGACGACGTAGAGGTTGTCCACCTCGTGGGCCTTGCAGTTCACATCGAGCACGGAGGTCTGCGGATCGTCGCCGAAGCGGCACGTGCCGGCCTGATGCGCCACCCCGGCGACCGGGATGTCCATCGACATGTAGAAGTTCTTGTTGAGCACGTGGTGCTGGGCCATGCCCACGTGGTTCAAGATCTTCTTCAGCTCGCCGTAGAGGCGCTCGGCCTCCTTGTCGTTGGTCGACGTGTAGGCCAGCCGTACGTCGCCATCGCTGTCGAGCGTGACACGGTTCTCGGGCGTCGGGAGGTCCTCGGTGGTCAGCCAGAAGTCCACGGCGTGGGCTGCGACGTCGGCCAGGCTCCAGTGGGGCGCCAGCAGGGTGAGGTGAGGCTCCTCCCCCTTCATGGCCTCTGCGTTGGACTTGCCGACCATCTGGATGTTGCCCAACGGGTAGTCGAAGTCGGGGCCGCCGAAGTAGAAGTCATTCAGCCCGAGCGTCTTCTGGAAGGCGGTCTCGTTGGGCTCTTTGCCCAGCGCCACGACGGCCTTGGAGTTGTGGAACATGTAGTTGCGCCCGACCTGGTCCGATCCGTTGGCCAGCCCGTTGGGATGGGCGTCACTGGTCGAGGACAGCAGCAACCGGGCGCTGTTGGTGGCCCCGGCCGAGACCACCACGATGTCGGCGGTGAAAACCTCCTCGGCGCTCCCGTGTTGGGTGATCACGCCGGTGACCGTCCGGCCTGCGGCGTCGGTCCGCAGGCGTGTCACCTCGGTGTCCACCAGCAGGGTGACGTTCGGGTGCTGCAGGGCCGGGAGGACGGCAATGGTCTCCGCATCGGCCTTGGCCTGCACGAGGCACGGGTAGCCGTCGCACCAGGTGCAGCGGATGCAGGTGCTGGTCGGGGGATTGGCCTCGTCGAGCAGGATGCCGCAGGGCGCGTTGAAGGGGTGGTAGCCCGCTTTCTCCAGGTCGTCGTGGATCTTCTGGATGCGGGGCTCGTGGCTGACGGGCGGCCAGGGGTACTGGCGGCTCCATGCGCCCTCGGTCGGGTCGGCGCCATGGTTGCCGTGGACCTGGTAGAGCCACTCGGCCTTGGTGTACCAGGGCTCCAAGTCCCCGTAGCTGAGCGGCCAGGCGGGAGAGACGCCGTCGGCGTGCTTGAGCTCGCCGAAGTCGCCCGGGCGCAAGCGGTAGAGCGCCGCGCCGTAGAGCTTCGTGGCGCCCCCGACGTAGTAGTGGACCCCGGGCTGGAACGCCTTGCCGTCCTTGTCCTTCCACGAGTCAGTCGAGGTGTAGCGGCCCTGGACGAAGACCGCGTCGGGCTCCCAGTTCTCCTTCTCCCGCGGGAGGAAGTCGCCCCGCTCGAGCAGCAGGATCCGCTTGCCCGAGGGGGCCAGTGTGTGGGCCAGGGTTCCCCCGCCCGCACCTGTTCCGATGATGATGACGTCGTAGTGCTCGGCCATGGAAGGACCTCCTCACGCAGTTTCGTCCAGGGCGACGGATGTGCTCGGTTACTCTGCTCGATTACTCAGGGGTGAGTTCCGGCGCTCACTAGACCGGCGCGTTGCCACGCTCGGCCTCGATGAGCCGGCCGACCGCGTCGATCAGCGCCAGGTGGGTGAAAGCCTGGGGGAAATTGCCCAGATGCTCGCCCGTGGCCGCGTCGATCTCCTCGGCGTAGAGCTGCAGTGGCCCGGCGAAGGCGAGCAGCTTCTGGCACAGGGCCCGGGCACGCTCTGCCTCGCCGATCATGGCCAGCGCGGTGACGAGCCAGAACGAGCAGATGGTGAAGGTTCCTTCCTTGCCCTCGAACCCGGTGTCGGTCGTGTCGACCTTGTAGCGCAGCACCAGCCCGTCCTCGGTCAGCTCGTCGGCGATGGCGAGCACGGTGGCCCGCACCCGCTCGTCGTCGGGCGGCAGGAAGCCCAGGATCGGGATCAAGAGGAGCGAGGCGTCGAGCTCCTCGTTGCCGTAGGCCTGACGGAACCGGCCCTTCGAGTCGACGCCCTGGTCGAGGATCTCGGCCTTCAACTCGTCGGCCGCCTTGCGCCACGCCTCGACACGGTCGGGTTCCTGGCGGATGCGGGCCATGTCGGCGCCGCGGTCCATGGCCACCCAGCACAGGACCTTGGACGCCGTGAAGTGCTCGGGGTCGCCCCGGATCTCCCAGATGCCCTGGTCGGGGTCCCCCGCGTGCGCGATGGCCGCCTCCACCATCTTGGCCAGGCCCTCCCACATCGGTTTGACGATCTGGGCCGCACCCTGCTTGAGGTGGATGTCCACCGCGTCGAGGAGCATGCCCCAGACGTCGTTCTGGTGTTGGTCCCAGGCGCCGTTGCCCACGCGGACCGGTCGCGAGTTCCGCCAGCCCGACAGATGGTCGAGGGTCTGCTCGGTCAGGTCCTTTCGACCGTCGATGCCGTACATGATCTGCAGCTCGAATTCGCCGCTCCCTCCGGCCAGCGCGTCGATAATGAAGGCGAAGTACTCGAGGGCTTCCCAGTCGAATCCGAGCCGGTACAGCGAGCGCAGCATGAAGGACGAGTCGCGGATCCAGGTGAAGCGGTAGTCCCAGTTGCGCGCGCCGCCGGGCGTCTCGGGCAGCGAGGTTGTCGAGGCCGCCATGACGGCGCCGGTCGGCGCGTAGCTCAGTCCCTTGAGCGTCAGGGCGCTACGCTCCAAGTAGCTGCGCCAGGGATGGTCGGGGAACGTGCCGTTGGAGAGCCAGTCCCGCCAGTACGTGACGGTTGCGGCAAGCTGCTGCTGAGCTTGGTCGATGTCGGTGGGTCGGTGGCCGGACCACGACAGCGCGACGAAGGCCGACTGACCCTTCTCCAGCGTGGAGCGCCCGTAGCAGCGGGCCCCGACGGCGCCGAGGCGGATGGTCGAGCTCACGGTGAGAACGGGGTCGCCGACCGGGGGGCGGACGGTCATGGTCTCGTAGCCGTCGCCCTCGTAGTCCCACATCCCGGTCTGGACCCCGTACTCGAAGATGGGGACCACGTTGGCCACGACCTCGACGTGACCCTCGATGCACGTCGCCAGTCGCAGGAGGGTGCCCGTTGCTGCGGCGTCGCCCGGGGCGCGGCGGTAGTCCGGTCGCCGGGACCCGTCCGTCACGGGCTGCACCACGAGGAGGTCCTCGACGAGCAGCCACCCCGTCGGGGTGTGCCAGGTCGTCTCCAGCACCATGGTCCCGGGCACATAGCGGCGCTGGTGCGGCACGAGGGTGCCGGTGGGACCGAAGCGGAAGTTGCCGGCCGTGCGGTCCAGGAGGGCGCCGAAGACGCTCGGTGAGTCCGGCCGCGGGAGGCACAACCACTCGACGGAGCCGTCTGGAGCCACGAGACAGCTGTTCTCGCAGTCCGAGATGAACCCGTAGTCGGCAATTGGGGGGAAGATCTCAGCCTCCCCTGGGGCGGCAGTGTCCGCGGTCATGCCGTCGACGTTAACGAAGACGACAGACGATGAATAGGGCTCCACGCGCAAATCACCCTCGGAGGGTGACGAACGAATGAACGCCGAACGCTCAGCATCGACGCCTGGGTGAATTTCGACCCGTCTAGGAAGTCGCCCGAGTCGCTAGCGTGCGATCATCACTCAAGACACGCCCCGCCCCGGGCGCACGGAGGTATGCCATGGCAGAGAACCTGGACGGCAAGGTCGCAATCGTGACCGGTGGGAACACCGGCATCGGTGCGGCGGTGGTGCTGGCCCTGGCCGAGCAGGGGGCCAGGGTCGTGATCGACTACGTCGCCAACGAGGAGGCGGAGGAGGAGCTGGAGCGCAAGATCGCCAGCCTGGGGGACACGGCGGTCGGGGTCGAAGCCGACGTCTCCAAGATCGAGGACCTCCAGCGCATGATCGATACCGCGGTGTCCAACTTCGGCCGGCTCGACGTCATGGTCAACAACGCCGGGATCGAGACGCGCACCTCGGTGCTCGACACCACTGAGGGGCAGTTCGAGAAGGTCATCGCGGTGAACCTGAAGAGCGCGTTCTTCGGCACCCAGCTGGCGGCCAAGCAGATGATCGCCCAGGGCGGCGGGGGCCGCATCATCAACATGACGTCGGTCCACGAGGACTGGCCCATGCCGGGCAACACCCCCTACTGCCTCTCCAAGGGCGGCATGCGCATGCTGACGAGGACCGCCGGTGTGGAACTCGCCCCCCACAACATCTGCGTCGTCGGTGTCGGGCCTGGTGCCGTGAACACGCCGATCAATGCGCAGACGATCAACGACCCCGCGGCGCTGGCCAAGTTGAACAGCGCCATCCCGATCGGCCGCATGGCCGAGCCCGAGGAGATCGCTTCGGTGGTGGCCTTTCTGGCCGGTGACGGCGCCAGCTACGTCACGGCGACGACCATCTTCGCCGACGGCGGGATCATGCAGAGCAGCCCGGGCCTCTGATTCTCCACTCAGCCAACTGCAAGATGTGATCACCCCAGCAGGGTGATCAGGCCGGCGTCACGTGGTCCCAGATCCGCTTCTGGACGACGAGCATGATCATCCCGACGACGATCAGGATCGAGCCAGGTGTCCACCGTCTCAGCGAAGACGGATCCACGCTCCACGATGCCGAGTACGCGGAGCTGTGCGAATACCCGCTTGGCCGCGCCGTTGAGCACGTCGAGATGGATGGTGTCGCCGCCGGGGTGCTCCGACGCCCCTGGCAGGACGACCATGTTCAGGATGGCGTCGTCGGCGCGCAGGAAGAAGATCACCTCATCAGGGCGCCGATGTCTTCAGCCCAGAGACGTAAGCTGGCGGGGACGTGATGTCCACGCCTGGCGATCGCACCTACACGACCACCGTCGGGAGCCAGACGATGGAGCTCCCGCTCGTCCCGCTCTCCGACGAGCTGACCATCGCCCTGCTCATCTGTGTGGACCTGGGTGTCGCCTTCGCCGAGACGGCGGGCCGCGAGCTGGCCGAGCTGATGCGATCGGCCGAGCCCGAGATCGTCGTGTCCGTCGCGACGATGGGGATCCCGCTCGCCATCGAGGCCAGCCGTGCTCTCGGGCTGGACGACTACGTGATCCTGCACAAGACGCCCAAGATCCACCTGGGCGAGACGTGGTCCGAACCGGTGTACTCCATCACCACCGACAAGCCGCAGCGCCTCCGTGTGGACCCGGCGCGCGTCGACGCCGTACGGGGCCGGCGGGTCGCCGTCGTCGACGACGTCATCTCCACCGGGGCCTCGCTGTCTTCCGCCCTGCGCCTCGTGCGCCGCATGGACGCCCAGCCAGTGGTCATCGGGACGCTCATGACCGAGGGCGGCGCCTGGAGAACGGCGCTGGGCGAGGACGCGTCCCTGGTCCGCACCCTCGGTGCCATGCCCCTGTTCCACCCCGACGGCGACGGAGGCCTGGTCGAGGACTGGGGCTGAAGCGGCTCGGCTCGTCCGGGCCGTCCGACCGGCATTGCCTGATTGCCAGGGCCGGCCCCGGCCGTTGTTTTCAAAACTCTCAACAGATCTGTGGAGAGTTCTTGAAACGGTCCAGACCCCTGGGTCGCCTCGCACCTCGATCACGCCGCACCTGCCGCACGGACCACGTCAGGCCACGGGCAACCCTTCCGCTTTCAGCAGGGCGTCCTGCGCGTCGGCCTCCCGCCGCACCGTGCGTGAGGCCAGCACGAGGTAGGCCAGCGCGGCCACCCCCATGCCGAGGAAGATGCTGAAGTCCCCCCCGTAGTGGTAGGCGTCCTGCGTGTGGTCGGTCACCTCGTTCACCCAGCGCGGGACGCGGAAGTAGTAGGTCGGGTTGACGTAGAGCGCCGAGATGGCGGCGTACATGCCGACCACCTGGGCGACGACGGCCGCCCAGTTGACGCCGCCCCTGCGCCAGTACAGCGATTCCCGGCCCGTCTTCTGCAGCTCGCTGGGCACGTAGCGGTAGCGCCGGAGGGCCCAGTCGACGAGGAAGATGGCGCTCCAGGGCGCGATCCAGACGATCACGAGGTCGACGAAGTCGGACAGGTACTCGGTGAAGGAGCCGCTGAAGATGGCCCACATGGTGATGCCGAGGGCGATGACGCAGTCGATGAGCACCGCGTGATAGCGCTTGACCGGGGCCCCGATGGCCTGGAGCGTGACGCCGGAGGAGTACATGTCAAGGCTGTTGACGCCGAAGATCTGCACCGCTGCGAAGACGAGGAACACCACGACGAACCAGGACGGGATTGCGTGCTGGTGGGCAAAGGGGAGGAACCCACCGGCCCCCGTGCCGATGTTCAGGACGAAGGTGCCCACCACCGCGCCGAGCGTCATGATGAGGATCTCCGGTACGGCCGTGCCGAGGAAGACCCAGCCGACGATGCCCTTCTTGGACGTGTCCGACGGGCAGTAGCGGGTGTAGTCGTTGCCGTTCTCGGTCCAGCCCAGGCCGCTCAGGGCGATGGTAAAGGCGAGCGCCTCGGTGAAGGCCTGCCAGTCCCCGCTGTTCTTGACGACGTGCAGATTGGCGTGCGGGATCGCGAAGCCCAACATGACGGCGAACAGGACGACAAAGGGGAGCACGAGCAGGCGCAGTGTCTTCACGATGGCGGCGTGGCCGAGGAAGGGCAGGATGCCCTGCACCAGCACGGCCCCGATGACGAGGATCACCTTGGCTGGGTCGCCGGGCAGGTACCCCGCCTTGATCATGAGGACGAGACCGGCGCCGACGATGAGGATGAGCCCCTCGACCTCGAAACCGATCTGCGTGAGCCAGTTGAAGACCGAGATCGGTCTCGAGCCGTTGGGCCCGAAAGGGGCCCGGTTGATCGCAAAGACGGTCGTGCCGGCGTTGGGCCCCTGCAGCGAGCACAGCCCGAGCAGGAAGTAGGACAGGTTGCCGAGGACGATGACGATCAGGACCTGGGCGAAGGTCAGCCCGAAGGTCATCAGGATGGCCCCGTAGATGAAGTACTCGACCTGCACGCTCGCGCCGGCCCACATCGCGCCAATGTCCCTCGGGGTGGCCCAGCGCTCGCTCGCGGGGATGTAGTCGATCCCGTGTTGCTCGACGTGGAGTGCCCCGTGGACCTCTGAATCGTGAATGATCGCGAGATCCTCGGCGATCGCCACCGCATGTACCTCCCTCGTTGTGCGCCTCTGCGGAGACATCATGGACGCTCTCCGCGGCCCGACCCTGGGATGGCCGACCGCAGCTTGTGGGCTGACGGGCCACCTGGTCAAGTGTCCGTCGGGCGGTGCGTGCCGACGACGGTCGAGTAGAACACGGTCCGTCAACGGAGCGCTCATGGTCTGCGGAACCTCTTCGGACTCGGGGAAGTCCGGGGCTGTACGGAACGGCCGTGGCGGATGATGGAGAAAGGGTCGGTCAGCGCTCCAGTTCGGGGCGCATGAACGCCACCGCGGCATCCTGCATCGCACGCGCCTGGTGCTCGATGAACCGTTCGACGACCGGGCCGGCCCCGAAGATCTTGACCCGGGCGTCGAGCGAGAACGTCTCGACGGTGCTGCCGTCTTCGCGGGAGAGCGCGATGGAGCCCTCGATCTTCGTCTTGTCGGCCATCGTGCCCGGCGTCATGGTGAAGGTCGCCTTCGAGGCCACCGGATCGAAGGTGGTGACCTCCGTCGTCGAGATCTCTTCCCCGAAGATTTTGCGGACCGGGCCCGGCATGTTGGGGCGCTGGCCGTAACGAAGAGTCCGGACCAGGCCGCTCGAGAGATCGCCCTCCTGGGACACCACGACGGCAGACGTCGAGCCGAGGGCCTCGAGATGGAGCCGGACGGCGAAGTCCGGGTCGAAGTAGAGGGCCCAGAACGTCTCGGGAGCACAGTCCCAGCCGTAGACGAGGGACAGCTTCATGGCGCGAGGTCGAAGAGCAGGTGATGCGTGAGGTCGCCGGTGAGGTCGATCGTGATGTGCATCGTCGCCACCCGCCAGTGGTCCCCGACCCGCTCGTAGGTGTGTCGGTAGCGGCCGGCGATCACCGGCTGCAGGGCGAGCGAACCAGGCACCGCCTGGAGCACGGTGAAGTACGAGCGGCTCGATGCTGCCGCGCCGTCGTCGGCCACGTCGACGATCACGTTCGTCATCAGGTGCTTCGTCCGGGGCGTCCCGTCCTCGTAGCGCCGCGTGGTCCGCGTGTACAGGCCCTCGATGGACTCCCGGCCCGCCACCGCGTCGCCGAATCCCTCGAAGGTGAGGGTGGCGTGGTCCAGGAGCTCACCCACGCCGGCGAAGTCGCCGGTGTCGATCCGCTCGGCGTACGTGTAGACCAGCTTCGTGATCGCCTCGGCGGCTGTCTCGTGCACGCGGAGATTGTGACACCGATCACTGCCCGAGGAGCCGGCCCAGGGCGCCCGCCATGCGGCTCGGGCGCCCGTGCCGTGCCTCGCTGCGGTCCGCCAGCTTCATGGTCCAGAGGCCGGCGTTGACGCCCAGCCAGCGCAGTGGCTCGGGCTCCCAGCGCGGTGACCGGTGTCCCACCCAGGGGAGACCCGTCAGCCGCGTGTCGGCGCCGGTGATGAGGTCGGCCAGCGTGCGACCCGCCAGGTTGGTGGTGGCGACCCCGTCGCCCACGTATCCCCCCGCCCAGGCCAGCCCCGTGCCGCGGTCGAAGCCGACCGAGGAGTGCCAGTCGCGCGAGATCCCGAGGGGGCCACCCCACGCATGCGTGAAGCGGGTCTCCCCGAGGGCGGGGAACAACTCGGTCAGCGTGCGCCGCAGGAGCGCGTGGACCCTCGGCTCCGTGTCGAAGGTGGCCCGCACGCTCGAGCCGTAGTGGTAGGGCGCGCCTCGCCCACCGAACGCGATGCGGCCGTCGGCCGTGCGTTGTCCGTAGATGATCATGTGGCGGTGGTCGGCGAAGGTGGCGCGGCCCCCCAGGCCGGCCGAGGACCAGAAATTCTCGTCGAGGGGCTCGGTCGCCACCATGAGGGAGTACACCGGGACGATGTCCCGGTGGTAGCCGGGTAGCGTCGGCGTCCAGGCTTCAGTGGCGCGGACGACGACGTCGGCGTGCACGGTGCCACCCCGGGTCAAGACTGACGGGCCGGCCCCGGGTGAGCCCGGCCGTATGTCGAGCGCCTCGGTGTGCTCGTAGACCCGGACCCCTCGTCGCTCGACTGCTTCCGCCAGTCCCCGGGCGAGGAGGGCCGGCTGCAGTGCCGCGCAATGCGGCGTGAACGTCGCACCGAGCGCTCCCGCGGCCCCGATCAGCTGCCGCGTCTCCTCCGAACCGAGCCAGCGCAGATCTTCCTCATGGATGCCGAGCGCACGCGCCTGGTCGACCGCGGCCAGGGCCCGCGCCCGCTGAGCCTCGCTGCGCACGAGGTCCACGGACCCGCCCTTGGCGAAGTGGCACTCGATCCCCTCAGCCGCAGCGCTGGCGCCGACCACGTCGACGGTCTGCTGCAGTGCCCGCCGCATGGCGTGCATGGCGTCGGCACCGTGCAGACGGGCGAGCGCGGCGTCAGACGTGGCGAACAGCGCGGAGCACCAGCCGCCGTTACGGCCCGATGCGCCGTAGCCAGCCACCTCGCGTTCGACGACGGCGACGCGTCAGCGCGGGATCGGCCCGCGCGAGCGAGTGGGCCGTCCACAGGCCCGTGAAGCCTCCGCCGACGATGCACACGTCGACCTGGAGGTCCTGGGTCAGGGCCGGACGCGACGGCAGGGGCTCCGGTACGGCCTCCCACCACAAGGAGACACGCTGGTAGCCCGAGACGGCCTCCGGCGCTACATCCTGCGCCACGCCTCGGAGAGCACCTCGCGCAGCGTGGAGGCAATGAAGTCGATCTCCTCCTGGCCGCAGATGAGCGGAGGGGAGAGCTGCACCACCGGGTCCCCCCGGTCGTCCGCCCGGCAGATCAAGCCCGCTTCGAACAGCGCCCCCGACAAGTAGCCGCGCAGGAGCCGCTCGGACTCCTCGTCGTCGAAGGAGAGGCGCGTCTCCTTGTCCTTCACCAGCTCAATGCCCCAGAAGTAGCCGGCGCCGCGCACGTCGCCGACGATGGGCAAGTCGTAGAGCCCCTCGAGCGCGCTGCGGAAGGCCGCTTCGGTCGCCTGCACGTGCTGCAGGATCTGCTCGCCCTCCAAGATGTCGAGGTTGGCCATGGCCACGGCGCAGCTCACGGGGTGGCCGGCGAAGGTGAACCCGTGCAGGAATGACGCACCGGGTCCAAGGAAAGGCTCCATGAGGCGGTCCGAGGCGATCATCGCGCCGAGGGGCGCGTAGCCCGAGGTGAGCCCTTTGGCCACCGTGATGATGTCGGGCTGGTAGTCGTAGCGCAGCGCACCGAACCAGTGGCCGAGGCGTCCGAAGGCACAGATGACTTCGTCGGAAACGAGCAGCACCCCGTGGCGGTCGCAGATCTCGCGCACTCGCTGGAAGTACCCGGGCGGCGGCGGGAAGCACCCGCCGGCGTTCTGCACCGGCTCCAGGTACACCGCTGCGACGCTCTCCGGCCCCTCCTGGAGGATGGCTCGCTCAATTTCGTCGGCCGCCCAACGGCCGAACGCGACCTCGTCGTCATGGAAGAGCTCGGTGTTGGTCCCCGGTGCCAGCCCCTGCTGGTCGGAACCGCGGGTCCTTCCCAATGTGAACGTCGTGTTCGAGCGGTAGAAGTTCGTGTTCGGCACCTTGATCGCGCCGGGCACCAATGGCTCGAACGGGATACGGAGATCCGGGATGCCCGTGATCGAGAGCGCGCCCATGGTCGTGCCGTGGTACGCGATGTAGCGGCTAATGACCTTGGTGCGCTGCGGTTGCCCCACGAGGCGGAAGTACTGCCGGGCGAGCTTCCAGGCGGATTCGACCGCCTCGGAGCCACCCGTCGTGAAGAACACGCGGTTGAGGTCGCCCGGCGCGTAATTCGCCACCCGCTCGGCGAGCTCGATGGCCCGGGGGTGCGCGTACGTCCACAGGGGGAAGTAGGCGAGCGTCTCGGCCTGCTTGGCGCCCGCCTCGGCGAGCTCGGTGCGGCCGTGGCCGATCTGCGAGGTAAACAGTCCGGCCAGGCCGTCGAGGTAGCGCTTCCCGTGCTGGTCCCACACGTAAGCGCCCTCGCCCCGAACGATCACGGGCACTTCGTGGTCCTCGTAGGACCCCATCCGGCTGAAGTGCATCCACAGGTGGCGCCGCGCCTGATTGCTCAGGTCGGAGTTCTCGGGATTGGGCGTGCTCATCGTTCCTCCGCTCGGGGGATGGGACCGCTCACCGCGTGCCCCACGTGTAGGTCTGCTTGGCCAGTTTCAAGTACAAGAAGGTCTCGGTGGCGCGCACGCCGGGGATGGACCGCACCGAGTCGTTGAGGACGTGCAGCAGCCGCTCGTCGTCCTCGCAGACGATCTCGGCCAGGATGTCGAACCGGCCGGCGCACATCACCACGTAGTCGACCTCGTGCATCGCAGAGAGCTTCTCGGCCACGTGCCGCACGTCCCCTTCCACCGAGATGCCGATCATGGCCTGGCGGGTGAAGCCGAGCTGCAGCGGGTCCGTGACCGCCACGATCTGCATGATCCCCGACTCGCGCAGACGCTGGACACGGCGGCGCACGGCGGCCTCGGACAACCCGACTGCTTCGGCGATCGCCCCGTAGGGCTGGCGCCCGTCGCGTTGCAGCGCCTCGATGATGGCCCGGTTGGGCGCGTCGAGGAGGGTGCTCGAGGCCTGTCCAGCATCGTTCTGGAGACCCGAGTCCACCGCATCGTCGGTGTCGGGCATCACGCACCTCGTTTCGCTCCGTGAGCATCGCGGGGCCGAGGCCCCGATATGCAGAATTGTGTCATATCACCTGCCTCAGTCAAGCAGAATTAGTCACATTCTGGTCCATATCTTGCGGAATCGCTTGTTGAGAGCGGGATCATCTGTGATCCTGTAGTCAACGTGCCACGTGGTGAAGGGAGCGGGATGCGCAAGTTGCAGAACTTCGTCGGGGGGACCCGTCGAGACGCCGAAGACGGGCCTACGGCCCCCCTCGTCGATCCCAGCACGGGCGAGCCGTTCGCCGAGGCGCCGGTCTCGGGGCCGGCCGACGTGGATCACGCGCTGCGCGTCGCCGCCGACGCGTTCGCCTCGTGGCGCCGCACGACGCCCTCGGAGCGGAGCCTGGCGCTGATCCGGATTGCCGACGCGCTCGAGGCCAGGGCCGACGATCTGGTACGGGCCGAATGCGAGAACACTGGAAAGCCGTACCAGCTGACCATGGACGAGGAGATCCCGCCGATGGTCGACCAGATCCGTTTCTTTGCGGGGGCGGCCAGGCACCTCGAGGGACTGGCTGCGGCGGAGTACTTGGCGGGCCATACGTCGTTCATCCGCCGGGAACCGCTCGGCGTGTGCGGTGCCGTGACGCCATGGAACTACCCGATGATGATGGCGGTGTGGAAGTTCGCCCCGGCCTTGGCAGCGGGGAACACGATGGTGCTGAAGCCGTCGGACACGACACCGGTCACGGCGCTGCTCATGGCCGAGATCATGGCCGAGCACCTTCCGCCAGGCGTCTTCAACGTCGTCTGCGGCGACCGTGACACCGGTCGGGCTCTGGTGGTGCACGACACACCCGCCATGGTGTCGGTGACCGGATCTGTCCGGGCCGGCATGGAGGTCGCGGCGGCGGCGGCACCCACCCTCAAACGCGTCCACCTCGAGCTCGGCGGCAAGGCACCGGTCATCGTCTTCGACGACGCGGACCCTGCCGCGGCCGCGGAGGGGATCGCCGGTGCCGGTTACTTCAACGCGGGCCAGGATTGCACGGCGGCCACGCGCGTCCTGGCGGGGCCCCGGGTCCACGGGGCTCTGTTGGCAGCATTGGTCGAGCACGCCGAGGGGACCACGGTCGGGGGCACCGACAACGAGGAGGCCGACTACGGCCCGCTCAACAACGCCACGCAGCTGGAGCGGGTCCGCGGCTTCCTGGAGCGCGCCCCCGCCCACGCGTCGGTCGTGACGGGCGGGTCCCCGGTGGGCGATCGCGGTTTCTGCTTTGCGCCGACGGTCGTCGCCGGCCTGCGCCAGGAGGACGAGATGGTGCAATCCGAGGTGTTCGGGCCCGTCATCACGGTGCAGGAGTTCAGCGACGAGGCGGAGGCGCTCGAGTGGGCCAACGGGGTGCAGTACGGGCTCGCGTCCTCGGTGTGGACCCGCGATCACGGCCGGGCCATGCGCATGGCCCGCGATCTCGACTTCGGTTGCGTGTGGATCAACACGCACATCCCGCTAGTCGCCGAGATGCCGCACGGCGGATTCAAGCGCTCCGGCTACGGCAAGGACCTCTCGGCGTACGGGTTCGAGGACTACACCCGGATCAAGCACGTCATGAGCAACATCGAGGAGTAGCCCATGATCATCGGGGTCCCCAGTGAGGTGAAGGCAGACGAGTACCGGGTGGCGCTGACGCCGGCGGGCGTGCGTGAGCTGACCTCGGCCGGCCATGCGGTCTACGTGGAGCAGGGGGCTGGTGACGGTTCGTCCATGCCCGACGCCGAGTTCGTCCGGACCGGGGCGAAGATCGTCGACTCCGCAGACGACGTGTGGGCCGCGGCCGACCTCGTCTGCAAGGTGAAGGAGCCGGTGCCGGAGGAGTACCCGCTCCTGGGGCGCCGACCCGGTCAGACGCTCTTCACCTACCTGCATCTTGCCGCATCACGCGAGTGCACCGACGCGCTCGTCGCCGCCGGCAACGTGGCCATCGCCTACGAGACGGTGCGCTCGGAGGACAACACCCTTCCCCTGCTCGCGCCCATGAGCGAAGTGGCCGGGAGGATGGCCCCCTTGATGGGAGCCCATCACCTCATGCGGCCCGGTGGGGGCAGGGGAGTGCTGGTGTGCGGCGTCCCGGGAGTGCGCTCGGCGCGCGTGGTGATCCTGGGAGCCGGGGTGGCGGGGATGGCGGCGGCCACGATGGCCGTCGGCATGCACTCCGAGGTGTTCATCCTCGATCGCAACCTCGACAAGCTGCGTGAGGTGGATCACCACTTTCGGGGCGCGCTCGAGACGGTCGCCTCGTCGGAGCACGCCATTGAGGAGGTCTGCCTGGAGGCTGACATCGTGATTGGAGCCGTCCTGGTCGTGGGCGCCCGGGCGCCGCGCCTGGTGTCCGATGCGCTGGTCGAGCAGATGCGGCGGGGATCGGTGCTCGTCGACATCTCGGTCGACCAGGGCGGCTGTTTCGAGTCGACCCGTCCGACGACGCATTCGGACCCCACGTTCGAGGTGCACGGGTCGGTCTTCTACTGCGTGGCCAACATGCCCGGCGCCGTCCCCCATACATCCACCCACGCGTTGGCCAACGCCACCCTCCCCTACACGCTCAGCGTCGCGAACAAGGGGTGGAAGGGCGCCGTGCGAGCGAACCCCGCTCTGGCCGAGGGCGTGAACGTGGCGGAGGGCCGGGTCGTGTACCGGCCGGTGGCCGAGGCCCACGGCATGGCGTACTCGCCACTGAGCGAGCTCATGGACTGAGCTTCCCGGCCGGATGCCGGCGACGACCAGCGATGTGCCGGAACCGTCAGGTCGTCGCCGCCCCGGATGGAGAAGGCAGACTTGTCTTCATGGCGGACCTGCCCACGCCCGAGGACGAGCGATATCCGACAGCCCAGGAGGCGGAGGGGCCCACCGAGCGCGTAGCGGACGCCGATCGCGACCGCACGGTGCTGCTGTTGCGCGAGCACGTCGTCGACGGCCGTCTCACGCTCGACGAGTTCTCCGAGCGGACGGGACGGGCGCTCCAGGCCACGACCCGAGGTGACCTCGACGCAGTCATGGCCGATCTCCCCGAGGCCCGGGCCGGGCTGCCTGAGTCGAGCGCTGGCGCCCGCACGGGCCGGCGCTGGCACGTCGCCGTCATGAGTGGCCACAGCACGAGGGGTCGCTGGCGCATCAGCGGCAAGACCAGCGCGGTGGCCGTGATGGGCGGCTGCGACCTGGACCTGCGGCGTGCCGAGATAGACGGGCCCGAGGTCGAGATCACGGCCGTGGCCTTCTGGGGCGGGATCAAGGTCATCGTGCCGGAGGGCTTCGACGTGGAGCTGCGGGGCTTTTCCTTCATGGGGGGTCGCAGCCTCCGGCTGCGCGACGTGCCGATCGTCCGGGGCTCCCCTCGGATAGTCATCCGCGGATTCGCGGTCATGGGGAGCATCGGCGTGGTCAGTCGCTCGAGCCCGTCCGGCCGGCGGGCGGCCCGCACCGTCTCCGAGGGCATGCGCAGCATCGCGGACGAAATCGACGCCCGATCTGGTTCGGGGGCGAACCCGATCGATCTCGCCGCGCTCGGCAGGGACATCAGGCGCGAGATCCGCGAGCAACACCGCAGCACTCGACACGGCCCCCGCCCCGCCCCGCCCCGCCTGCCCGCTCACCCTGGGTCCCCCGTTGCGGCTGCGCCCCGCGACCACGCCGCTCCGGCCGCTTCGCACGCACACCCAGCTCCGGCCGCGTCCTCCGCACCCGCACCCTTCGGCACCGACGGCACCGTGACCATCCTTTTCTGCGACATGGTCGACTATGCCGGGATGACCGAGCGCCTGGGCGACCAGGTGTCCCGGCAGCTGCTGCACGACCACCACCGCATCGTGCGCGACGCCCTCGCCCAGCACAACGGTCGCGAAATCAACGTGCAGGGCGACGGCTTCATGCTCGCTTTCGGTGGCGTGGCGCGGGCCCTGCGATGCGCGGTCGATATCCAGCGCGCCATCAGCGCCTACGTTCACCGTGCCAGTGGCGAGACCATCGCCGTGCACATCGGTGTGCACACCGGCGACGCGGTGGCCGAAGGTGACGACTTCCTCGGCCTGACCGTCATTGTGGCCAGCCGGCTCGCCGATGCAGCGGGACCGGGAGAGATCCTGGTCTCCTCGCTGTCCGAGCAACTCGTCCAGGGCTCGGGCGAGTTCACCTTCGCCGGCCATCGGGAGACCCATCTGAAGGGCATGACGCGGGCCCAACACTCCGCCACCCTGGCCTGGGCGCAGTGAGCCGGTGGACACCGAGGCGTGGCAGAAGGCTGGGCTCTACGATCCGAGCGAACCCAACGAGGCCGAGCGTCTCGCCCTCCTGGAGTACCTGAGCGAACGGGGGGCCACCATCGAGCAGATGGTGGAGGCGCACCGCCAGGGCACGCTGCCGGGCGTCGCCGGCGACCTCGTCACCCAGGGGAGGAGCCACCTCGTCCCGGTCACGGAGATCGCAGAGCGCAGTGGCGTCCCAGTCGAGCGCGTTCTACGCGTGCTTCTCGCCGCAGGCATCCCGGCCACGCCCCAGACCGAGCTGTCGGAGGAGCTCGTGCGCCTGATGGCGGCGTTCGAGCAGGGCAGGGCGCTCTTGGGTGAGGACGCCGTCCTGGCTTTCACGCGGGTCCTCGGCGCGTCAGCCATGAACATCGCCGAGGCGGCGGTGGCGCTGTTCTTCGCGGAGTTCGGGCCGGGGACCATCCGCGAGGGGCCGGACGAGTTGGCTCGGGCCGGCCTCTCCGAAGCCGCCACGACGGCGTTCACGGCCGTCCCGGACGTCATGGCCCAGGCCGTCATGGACCAGTTTGAGCGCTCACAGCGACGGGCCCAGCTGGCCCGCGTCTGGGCTGCGCCTGCCGTTCGCAGCGAGGACGACGGCCCCGCCGAGACGGTCGCATTGGGCTTCGTGGATCTCATCGGGTCGACGGCGTGGGCGGAGACTCAGAGCTTGCGGGACCAGAACCTCGCGTTGACCCGCTTCGAGTCCGCCGCCTGGTCGAGTGCGGTCCTCGCGGGCGGGCGCGTCGTCAAGATGATCGGCGACGAGGTGTTCTTCACCGCTCCGAACGTCGAAGCGGCCTGCCGGATCGGGACCGAGGTCTGCCAGGCCGCAGACGATGACCCTGCGCTGCCGCCCGCCCGGGGGGTCGTGGGCGTGGGGCCCGCCATCCCGAGAGAAGGCGACTACTTCGGACCGCTCGTGAATCTTCTGTCGCGGCTGACCAAGGTCGGCGGTCCGGGTGAGCTCGTCGCGACCCAGGCGGCGGTCAAGGAGTTGCCGCCGGAGCGGTGGGAGGTCGAAGAGCTCGAGCCGGTCGACCGGCGCGACGTGCCGGGGCCTGTCCGGGTCTTCCGGGTAGAGCCCAGGGAGCCGTCCGCCCAATCGGAGCTGCCAGCCCGCATCGGCTAATCTGACGACCCGTCAGTTTTGCGGCCCCGGGTTCGGCCGGCCGCATCGCGCTCCGGAGGTCACCCGCACGATGGACTTCGAATTCTCGGAGGAGCAGGTCGCGTTCGTCAAGGAGGTCGAGGCCTTTCTCGACGCCAACGACGACCCGGAGGTGTTCGACCTGACCCGAGAGAACATGGCCCAGATCGTGGACACCCCGAAGCGCCGGGCCTTCATGGCCTCGCTCGGCCGGCGGGGGTGGCTCGGCATGACCTGGCCCACGGAATACGGGGGCACCGAGGGCGAGGGTGTCTACGAGTACCTGTTGAACGAGCAGCTGGCCGGCCGGGGCGGACCCCAGATCGGCAAGGGCGTCGGGATCATCGGCAAGACGCTCATCCGCCACGGGAACGAGAAGCTGAAGGCCGAGTTCCTGCCCAAGATCCTGCGCAACGAGGTCGAATTCGCCGTCGGGTACTCGGAGCCCAACGCCGGCTCCGACGCGGCCTCCATGCAGCTCAAGGCGACCCGCGACGACGGCGGCTGGGTCCTCAACGGGCAAAAGACCTGGACCACATCCGCCCACTTCGCCGAGTGGTACTGGGTCGGGGGCCGGACGGACCCCGAGGCGCCCAAGCACGCCGGGATCACGCTCTTCCTCGTCCCCATCGACCAGCCCAACATCACGGTCAATGCCATCTGGACGATGGGCGACGAGCGGACCAACGAGGTGTTTCTCAACGACGTCTTCGTTCCCGACGACTACGTCGTGGGCGAGGTGAACCGCGGCTTCCAGTACATCTCCGAAGCGCTCGATCTCGAGCGCTTCACGATGTTCACGTTCGCGCCAATCGCCCAGCGCTTCGAACTGCTCGTCGAGTACGTGCGCACGACCGTGCGTGATGGCGTGCCCTTGAAGGACGATCCGGTCATCCGGCAGCGCCTGGCCCAGCTCGCCACCCAATTGGAGGTGGCGCGGGTCATGGGACTGAAATTCGTCTTCGAGTCGTCCAAGGGCGGCGCCGCCCCCACCGCGGAGGCATCCGAGTACAAGCTCTTCGCCACCGAGCTCTCGAAGCGCCTCGCCAATGCCTCCATGGACATCGCGGGGCCCGGCAGCCAACTGCGTGTCAAGACCGAAGAGGCGCCCATGGCGGGTCGGGCCGAGTCGACGTACCGCTACACGGTCATCGACACCATCGGCGGCGGAGCCTCCGAAATCCAGAAGAACATCATCGCCCGGCGCAAGCTCGGTCTGCCGAAGAACTTCTGAGATGACGGCCGCACCCGCGTCCACGGGACCGCTCGAGGGGATCACCGTGCTGGACCTCTCGACGGTGGGGCCGGCGGCGCGCTGCACCCGCCTCCTGGCGGACTACGGCGCGCTCGTCGTCAAGGTCGGGCCCGTCCCGTCCGCCGACGCCACGCCGATTCAGCCGCCGTACTTCGCCTACAGCGGTCACCGCGGCATGCGGCGCGTCCTCCTCGACCTCAAGGACGGCGAGGGAAGGGAGGCCTTCCTCGCTCTGGCCGCCGCGGCCGACGTGGTGGTCGAGAGCTTCCGTCCCGGCGTCGTCGACCGGCTCGGCATCGGCTACGACGCCGTGTCCGCACGCAATCACCGCATCGTGTACTGCTCGACAAGCGGCTACGGCCAGGAGGGACCGCACGCGCAGTGGGCGGGCCATGACGTCGACTACCTGGCTGTGGGCGGGTACCTGGCGATGAGCACACCGGGCCCGCAGGGCGCGCCGCCGCTGCCCGGTGCCACGGTGGCCGATGCCGCCGCCGGGGGCATGCAGGCGGCACTCGCCATCACGGCGGCCCTCGCTGGACGCGCCGTCTCTGGGCGGGGGACCTACCTCGACGTGGCCGTGGCCGACGGAGTGCTCTGGCTGATGTCCCTCCTCGTCGACGAGCAGCTGGCCCGCGGTGGGGACATCCACCCGGGGCACGACATCCTCACGGGCCGCTACGCCTGCTACGCCACCTACCGGGCCGGCGACGGCAAGTGGCTCGCGGTCGGTGCCATCGAGTCCAAGTTCTTCGCCAACCTCTGCGCCGCGCTCGGGCGCCCGGAGTTGGCCGGTTCCCAGCTCGACGACGAGGCTCAGCCCGCCATTCGGGCCGCCTTCGCCGCCGCCTTCGCCACCCGCAGCCGCGATGCGTGGGTAGACGCGCTGGCCGGAGCCGACACCTGCGTGGCCCCGGTCCTTGAGATCGCCGAGGTTGCAGACCACCCGCAGGTCTCGGCCCGCGGTGCGGTCATCACCGCGACGCACCCGACGGAGGGTGAGCTGCGGCAGCTCGCACCGCTCCTGGCCGGCATGGAGCGGCCTCCTGTTCCCGTGTCGCTGCCCGACATGGCGCAGACCGACTCCGAGCATCTCTTGAAGGAGGCCGGTGTCGATGGCGAGACCGTCACGCTCTGGGTGTCCCGGAAGGTGGTGGCATGACGCCGGCTGACGCACTGGCCGAGGCCCGCGAACTCATCGGCAAGGAGCAGTACCACGAGGTGGGGGAGTTCCCGGTCGAACGCGGCTATGTGTGGACGTCGTGCGCTTCGGTGGAGAACGGCAACCCGCTCTTCTGGGACGACGAGGTCGCGGACGCGCTCACGGGCGGCCCCATCGCGCCGCCGTCGATGGTCTCGGTCTGGTTCCGCCCGCACCACTGGGCGCCGGGTCGTACCGAACAGGCCCTGCCGCTACAGGTGCACTTCGACCTGAAGGAGCGTTTCGGTCTCCCCGAGGCCGTCATGACCGACAACACCATTGAGTTCCACGCCCCCGTCCGAATGGGCGACGTGCTGCGGACGCATCAGGTGCTGCGCTCCATCAGCGACGTCAAGACGACGAAGCTGGGCACGGGCCGGTTCTGGGTCATCGAGGTCGTCTACACCAATGCGACGGGCGAGTTGGTGGCCGTCGAGTCCTACACCGGGTTCGGCTACCGGCGGGGCGATGCCCCGTGACAGTCGCCGTGGCCCCCCGGCGTCTGCTCGACGACGTGACCGCGGGCGACGAGTTGCCCGCGCTCGACTACGAGGTGAGCGCCACGACCGTGGTGCTGGGCGCCCTGGCCACGCGCGACTGGCGTCCCATGCACCACGACAAGGACTTCGCCGTCCTCCGCAACGGAACCCGGGACATCTTCTTGAACACGCCGAATCAGGCCGCCTGGTTCGAGCGCTACCTCACCGACTGGAGCGGGCCGCACGGCCGGCTCGCCCGGGTCACCTTCCGGATGAAGGGATCGGTCTTCCCGGGCGACACCATGTCGCTGCGCGGCGTGGTCGAGTTGACCGAGGTCGACGCCGTGGGCTGCGGGTTCGCCACCGTGGCGGTCACCTTGTCCGTCGACGGCGATGCCAAGACGACCTGCACCGCCCGCATCGCACTTCCCCGGAGCGACGGTGACAATCCCTGGGCGCGCCGCGGCGACCGGTGGCGAGCCTCGCCTGTGGCCTCGTGACACTCCGACCCCGACACCCTGCGATCACGAAAGAGGAGCTCAGTGCTCGACCTTGAATTCGATCAGGAGCAGGAGCTGTTGCGCCAGACCGTGCGCGACGTGCTGGCGCGCCATTGCCCACCGACGGTTGTCCGGCAGATGGAGGACGACCGCGTCGGCTATCCGGCGCCGCTGTGGGCGCAGCTGGGCGAGCTCGACCTGATCGGATTGCTCCTCCCCGACGAATACGGGGGCTCGGCCATGTCACTCGTGGAGGGAGTCGCCCTCTACGAGGAGCTCGGCCGGACGCTGGCCCCGACGCCCCATTTCGTGAGCGCCGTCATGAGTGGTGGTGTGCTGACCGCCGCTGGGAGTGCTGCCCAAAAGGACCGCTGGCTCCGCCCGGTCGCCGCCGGGGAGGCCATCCTGACGCCGGCCTGGCTCGAGCCCGAGAACGGCTTCACACCCCGCGGCGTCGAGACCCGCGCCGTGGCCGAGGGCTCCGGGTTCCGGCTCTCCGGACTCAAGCGCCACGTCGCCTTCGCCGCGGCAGCGGACCGGCTCGTCGTCCTCGCGCGTACCGGAGAGGCCGCCGCCGCCGTCGATCTCTTCCTCGTCGATCCCGCCGCGCCCGGGGTGAGCCTGCGCCAGCAGTTCAGCCTCGCCTCCGACACCCAGTACGAGGTCGCGCTGTCCGGCGTCGCGGTGGGCGACGAAGACCGCATCGGGCCCTCGGGCAGCGGCTGGGTCACCTGGCAGCAGGTCCTCGAGCCCGGCCTGGTGCTCCTGGCGGCCCAGGCCGTGGGCGGTGCGCGCTACGCGCTCGAGATCACCACCCAGTACGCCAAGGACCGATGGCAGTTCGACAAGCCACTTGGCGCCTTCCAGTCGCTGGCGCACTACCTGGCCGATGCCGTCACCACGCTCGACGGGGCCGAGCAGCTCGTCCACGAGGCGGCCTGGGCCGGGGCGAACGGGCAGCCCCTGACGTCGCTGGCGCCGATGGCCAAGCTGTTCGCCTGTGCGACGTTCCGCGACATCACGGCGGTGGCCCAGCAGATCTTCGGGGGAATCGGATTCACGCTGGACTTCGACATCCAGCTCTACTTCCGCCGGGCCAAACAGCAGCAGCTGATGTGGGCCGACGACCGCACCCTCGAGAACGCGGTGGCGGGCGCCCTGCTCGACTGACCGCGGGACCATCGGGCCCGGCGAGCAGGGCGCGGGACCAGCGCGGCTTTGCCGCGACGCACCGGGGACGTAGGTTGCAGCACTCATGCCCGGGACGAGCGAGACCCTCAGCATCGAGGAGGCGCGGCGGATCGTTCTTCTCGCCCAAGGTCTGCGCGGGCCACGGGCGGGCGGGAGCGTCCCGGCGATGCTGCGCAGGCTCGGTGCGGTGCAGCTCGACACGATCTCGGTGCTGGCCCGGTCCCACGAGCTGGTGGCGTACGCCCGCCTCGGAGCCGTCGGACGCACCCGGGTCGAGCGGGCCTACTGGGGGAGAGGGAGCTCCACCTTCGAGTACTGGTCCCACGCAGCGTGCGTGCTACCGCTCGAGGACTGGCCGGCCTACGGCGTGACGCGCCGGTCCCGGCGGGCCAGGGGCAGGCGCTGGCACGTGCTCGAGGACCACGACAAGAGCTGTGCCGACGTGCTGGCGCGCCTGCGGGCCGAGGGCCCACTGACCGCGAACGAGCTCGGTGGCGCCAAGAAGGGCGGCCCCTGGTGGGACTGGTCCGAGACCAAGATCGCCGCCGAATGGCTTCTCGACATCGGGGAGCTCGCCTGCCGGGAACGGCGCGGCTTCGCCCGCGTCTACGACCTGGCCGAGCGCGCCATCCCGCCCGATCTTCGGTCACAGGAATGGTCCGACGAGCGCTGCGCACTGCGCCTCGTCACGGCGGCCGGACACTCGCTCGGGGTGGCGACCGAAGCGGACCTGGCGGTGTACCACGGCCTGCCGCGGGCACTCGTCCGCCACGTGCTGCCGAACACCTCCCTGGTCCCCGTGGCCGTCGAGGGTTGGGCCAACGACGCGTTCGCCGACCCCGATGCGCTCGGGGCGATCGGCACGCGGGCGCGGGGGCGGAACGTCATGCTGTCCCCCTTCGACTCCTTGCTCTGGTACCGGGAGCGGGTCGAGCGCCTCTTCGGCCTGCGCCATCGGCTCGAGGCCTACACCCCCAAGGCAAAGCGGATCTTCGGCTATTTCGCCATGCCCGTGTTAGCGGGCACGCGGATCGTCGGCCTTGTCGACCCCGCCCGGGTCGGAGACGCGCTCGTGGCCAGGCAGGTGACCCTGCTGGACCCCGACAGCTCGCCGCAGGTGGCGCTCGCGCTCACCGAGGCAGCGACGTGGGTCGGGTGCACGCGAGTCACGGTCGAGCGTGTCGAGCCAGCGTCGTCATCCGTGGCGCTGACGCGCGCCCTCGACGATCCGGCCTGAAGGCGCCTCGGCTACCGTGGCCGCAGGCGAGGCACGAAGGTCAGCCCCATCACCGCGAAGAAGTCGCGGGTCCAACCGGACAGGTATTGGCTGGCCGGCCTGTTCTGACCCGGGACCAGCGCGACCAGCGGCCCCCCGGCCGACCCCGTGGCGTCGAGCTGCACCCACTCGGGATTGATGTCGAGCTGCATGGCGTTGACGGCACCGGCGCCGAGCAGTGCGGCCGAGAGATCCGACGGCAGGAGCGCGCTCCCGCCGGCATAGATCACGTTGCCGGCTGCGTCCTGACCCACGGCGCTGCGGGCGACCACCATGGACTTGTTCACCGTGGCGCCCCAGTCGGCGGGAGTGTCGACGGTCGGATTGGGCACCCCGTTCGAGATCAGTGGCGCAAGGTTCTGCCGAACGCTCGCCACCTGCTCACCCGGCGTCGGCAGCTCGGTGCCCCACACTCCGACATGGGCGGTGCCGTTGACGTCGATGACGAAGCTCGCCTTGCCCGCGACGAGGGGGGTCACAGCCTGTCCCTGCACTTGCACGCCGCCCGGCCCCGCGTTCGCCTTGAAGCCGCCGTTGAACGCCGCCAGGAGGAACGGTGTCTCGTCGGCGGCGAGCGCCGGACCGCGGTCCGGCGGGAGGGCGGCGAGGTTGGCGGGCGGGTCCGAGGTCCCGATGTGGAGGTCGAAGACGACCGAACCGGCATCGAAGCGCACCAGTGTCACCGGCCGCCCCGAGAGTGCGGAGAACGTCTGTTCCTCCACGGCCACGCCGCCCGCGTCCCTGCTGACGACCGTCCACGGCGGCGATCCGGCCGGAGAGGTCGTCGTGGTCGACACCACCACCGTCGTCGTCGTGCTCGGGCCTCCTCGGACGGGCGCGGACATGTTCTTCGCCGCCGCCGTCGTTGTTCGCACCCGCGGTGTGGCCGCGGACGCGCCGCACCCCGTCAACAGCACGAAGGCACCGACGACGACGGCGGCGGCGCAGACCCGGGGCACGCGGCCAGCGTACGAGTCGCCCGGGGGGTCCGGGGGGTCGCGCATCCGGCAGGTTCATCGGGGTCCGACGGGGCACCGCAGGCGAACGGCGGCGTCAGTCCTCGGCGTAGCGCTCGGCGATCCGCTCGAACGCCGCGACGTTGCCGCCGTAGGGGCCGGTCTGCGCCGGATGGTGGAGGACGAATTGGTCGAAGCCCAGTTCGAGGTAGGGGGCGGCCAGCTCGTCGAACTGGTCCGGTGAGTCGAGCACCGGCTCGGTGGGTGTCCACAGCAGAACCTTGCCGATGCTCGCCGGCTTCCGGCCCGCCGACCTGCAGGCCTCCTCGAGGAGCGGGAGCTGTCGCCGCACCGCCGCGAGCAGGGCGTCCGGGGTGCGCTCGCCCCGCCCGGTTGGCCCGATGGTGACCCAGTGACGCCCATGGAGGGCGGCGAGCCGCAAGCCCTTCGGCCCCCCGGCGGCGACGGTCAGCGGAAGGGGGCGCTGCAGGGTGCCCGGCGTGCTCGGCGCCTCGTCTGCGGTGTAGCGCTCTGTCCGCATGGACGTGCGTGCGGTCGGCTCCCCGTCGGTGATGGTGCGCAGCACCTGAAGGAACTCCTCGAAGCGCGCCAGGCGCTCCGCCGCCGCCCACGGTTCCTGACCGAGGGCCGACGCGTCGAAGCCCTCCGTCCCCGGACCCAGCCCGAGGTCGAGGCGGCCGCCGCTCACGTCGTCGAGTGCGATTGCCTCCCGGGCGAGCGTGACGGGATGGCGGAAGTTGGGCGTCGCGACGAGCGTGCCCAGCCGGATGCGCCGTGTCGTCCCGGCCGCGGCGGCCAGCACGGGCACCGCGGCGTGCCAGGGCCCGTCTGGCATGCCGCCCCAACGGATGTGGTCGTACGTCCACGCCGTGGCGAAGCCCGCCCCGTCGGCCCATTGCCATTGGCGTCGGGCCTCGGCCCACCGGTCGGTGGGCAGAATGACGAGGCCGACGCGCACCCGCTGAACCTACCCGGGACGGGTACCTTGTCGCCGTGGCCAACGAAGCCCAGTCCAAGCGATGGAACGACGAGCGATGGGCGGGGTCATGGCCCAAGCGGGAGCGGCTGACCGACGCGGTGTCCGGCGACCTTCTCGAAGTCGCCGGCGCCCGCCCGGGCCGGCGGGTGTGCGACATCGGGTGTGGCGGCGGCGCCCTGACTCTCGCGCTGGCCCAGGCGGTGGCGCCGGACGGGCAGGCGGTCGGGATCGACATCTCCTCGCCCCTCGTCCAGCTGGCACGGCGCCGCGCCGAGCAGGCGGGCGCGACCAACGCACGATTCGTGCAGGTGGACGTGCAGACGACCCCACTCGGGGAGGAGCCCTTCGATCTGGCGGTGAGCCAGTTCGGCGTCATGTTCTTCGACGAGCCACTGGCAGCGTTCGGTGCCATCCGACGCCTGCTGGCTGCCGGCGGTCGCTTCGTGTTCGCCTGCTGGCAGGGTGTGGAGCGCAACCCGTGGCACGTGGCCACCGCCCTGCGACCGTTGCTCCCGCCGCCGCCGGTTCCCGCACCGGGGAAGAGTCCCGCCGGGCCCTTCGTCCTCGGTGACGACGAATACGTGCGCGACCTGCTCAGCGGAGCGGGGTTCGGCTCGGTCGAGGGCACGCCCCACGAGAGGACGGTGCGCGCCCCGGCCGACGCTGTCGTCGACCGGGCCTTGCTCCCGTTCATGGGGGTCTCGCCCGAGGACGAGGGCGAGGCGTTGGGCGTGGTCGAACGCCATCTCGCCCAGTTCGCTGTCGGGCCGGACGCCTTTGACTTCCCGGTGGCCTTCACGGTCTACGAGGCCGTCAACACGTAGCGGTACGCCCCGCGTGTGCTATCCACGGTGACCGTGGCCGGGTACAGCGGGACGCCGCTGCCGAAGAAGCTTGGGATCACGGAAGGGTCGACCGTTGCCCTCATCGAAGCGCCGCCCGGGGTGATCGGCGGGCTGCCGCCCGCCGTCACCGTGAAGCGCAGTGCCCGTGGACCGGCCGACGTCGTGGTCGCATTCTTCACCCAACGCCGTGCGTTCGAACGCCGTATCGGCGCCCTGGCCCGGATGATCTTCCCCTCCGGCGGCCTCTGGGTCGCGTGGCCCAAACGCACGTCGGGGGTCGAGACCACCATGCACGAGGGCGTGGTGCGAGAGGTCGCGTTGCCGCTCGGACTGGTGGACAACAAGGTGTGCGCCATCGACGAGACGTGGTCCGGCCTGCGCGTCGTGTGGCGACGCGACCGGAGGGCTTGAGGCGCGCCTAAAAGAAGGTGAACCGTGAGAGAGGCCAGATCCGAAGGTCGACCTTGCCGACGATCGTCGACTCGGGTATCGGGCCCCAGTAGCGGCTGTCGCAGGATTGGGTGCGATTGTCGCCCATCACGTAGACGTCCCCCGACGGAATCCGGTAGGGGCGATGCAGCGCGTACGGCGCGGCGGACGGCCCGGTGGTGGTCGCGGACCTCGTGGCGGGCGGTAGCCATGGTTCGGGGAGGACGTGCCCGTTGATGACCACCCGGCCACCCGACAGCGAAATGGTCTCGCCGGGCAGGCCGATCACGCGCTTGACGAGGTCCGACACGGGTGGCCCCGCGCAGTTCTCGTTGGGAGGTGTGGAGAACACGACGATGTTGGCGCGGTCGACACCGTGAAAGTGGTAGCTCAGCTTGTCCACCACGATCCGGTCCCCGATCTGCAGGGTCGGCTCCATCGATCCCGACGGGATCGAATAGGTGGCGACGACGAAAGCGCGGAGGAGGACGGCGATGACGACGGCGACGACGACGACGCCGAGCAACTCGACGATCCAGCGATTCGACCGTTCCGGATCGGGGGCGTGGCGTTGCTGGCCCGCCGTCGGGGTCGGCGCGTCGGCCGGCTGGTCGTCGGCGTGCATGGCCCGAGAAGTATTACCCGGTCGGTGCAGCCCGGCCCGTCGACTGCGCCGGCACGGGGGGTGTCACGCCCTCGGGGCAGGATTGGGCCGTGGTCAGCGCCGTCATCTTCGATTTCTACGGCACCTTGGCCCACTGGGCCGGCGACCAGGGCCACAACTACGACGCGGTCTTCTCCGCCCACGGCTACACCCTCGACCCGGCCGTCCTCCAGGAGTACTTGTCCCGGTACGAAGGGGTCGACCATGCCGAGCACTCCGTGAGCGAGGAGGCCTATGAGTCGTGGGTCAGGACGCGTCTGGGCGATCTCACCGCTGCCTGCGGGGTCGATGGCCGGCAGGCCCAGCGTGTGATCGACGCGCTGCGCGAGTCCGACCGGGGGGGCATGGTGGCCTATCCCGAGGCGGCGGCGACCCTGACCTCGGTGCGCGAGGCGGGCCTGGCCGTCGGCGTTTGCTCCAACTGGGGATGGGAGCTCGACGCCTTCCTCCGCGAGGTGGGCCTCCTGCATCTGGTCGACGCAGGCATCACCTCGGCGCGGGCGGGCGCGCGCAAGCCCCATCCCCGCATCTACGCCGTGGCCGTCGAGTCGCTCGACGTCGACCCGCGGCAGGTCCTCTTCGTGGGTGACTCGTGGGAGGCCGACGTCCGGGGGCCGCGTCGCCGGGGCATGGCTGCCGTGCACGTCTGGCGGGCACAGGAGCGGAAGGGGCAGCTCGCCCCGGCGCTCGAGCCGGGCGACCACCGTGTACAGGAGTTGACCGGCGTCCTCGAGCTCCTCGGGCTGCCGCCGCCCACGATCGCCGGGACGTGACGAGAGGCTCCATGTGGGGACGGTGTGGTCCCCATGCGTCGACGTCTCCAGCTCGCCTCAGCCGACCGGCGGGCGGCCGTTCTGCACCAATCCGGCGGCCAGTGTGGCCCGGTCGCCGGCGCGCAACTTCATGAACCGGACGTCCGTGCTGCCGAGCGGGCGCCACCAGACGGGATCGTCACACGCCCAAGCCTCGGTCCGCAGGTCCACCTTGGTCACCTTTCCCGTGGCGGTCTGGGGGAGCGACGTCGAGACCCTCACGAAGCGCGGCAGCCACTTGGGACCCAGGTCCGGCTGCACCGTGAGCCAGGCGGCGAATGCGTCGGGATCGAAGGCGTGTCCCGGCGCCGTTTCGAGCGCCACCATGACCTGGTCACCTGCGCCTGACGCCGTGTCGGGGACTGGGTACACCGCCACGACGGCGAGGTCGGGGTGGCGCGAGAGGATCGCCTCGACCGGACCGGCCGCGAAGTTCTCGGAGTCGACGCGGAGCCAGTCGCCCGTCCGACCGGCGAAGTAGAAGAAGCCGTCGACGTCGACGTATCCGAGGTCCCCGGTCCAGTACCAGCCGCGCCGCAACCGGTCCTGCTCGGCGTCGTCGCGCCGGTAGTACCCCTCGAACTTCCCTCTCCCGCTGCGGTTGACGATCTCGCCGATGGCCTGGCCCGCGTTGAGGAGCCTTCCCTCGTCGTCGAACGCGGCGGGCGGACAAACCTCGCCTGTGTCGGGGCTGATCACCGCCAGGTCGATCCCGTCGACCGGCCTGCCCAGCGCGCCCTTGGGCATGCCAAGCACCGGGTTGATCGCCGCACCGCCCTCGCTCTGTCCGTAGCCTTCGATGAGGTAGCACCCGAAGCGCTTCCGGAACCGGTCCCGGTCGCGCACGGAGGCCTCGGTCCCGAAGGCGCTCTTCAGCGTGTTGTCGGCGTCGTCGGGCCGCTCGGGAGTGGCGAGGATGTACGCGATCGCCTTGCCCACGTAGCTGAACTTGGTGGCACCGAAGAGGCGCACGTCGTCGAGGAAGGCAGAGGCGCTGAACCGGGGCCGCACGGCGATGGCGGCCCCGACCATGACCGCCGGCCCCCACAACGCCATGAGAGCGTTGCCGTGGAACAGCGGCATGGGGCAGTAGCAGACGTCGTCGGCGGCGTACCCGTAGCCCGGTGCCGCCACTTCGGCGATGCCGGCCAGCCTGCCCTGGGTGCACCGGACGGCCTTGGGGACGCCAGTCGTCCCCGACGTGAAGATCAAGAGGTACAGCGAGTCGTCGTCGATGCCACCCGCCCGGTCGACGAGCGCCCCGGCGGCCGCCGAGCCGGCGAACTCGTCCAACAACCTCTCGTAGCGCGGGCTCCCGGTGACCAGCACCTTGTCGTCGGCCACACCGAGCGACAGCCCTTCGAGCAGTGCGGCCCCTTCGGGGTCGGTGACGATCACGGCGCAGTCGGTGGCCCGCACGTCGGCGGCGAGGGCCTCGCCCCGTCTGGTCGGGTTGATCCCGACGATCGCCGCCCCCGCCAGCGCGGCGCCGTTCAGCCAGAACAGGTACTCGGGCCCGTTGGGCAGGAGCAGGCCGACGTGGGGCGTGCCCGCGCCGAACAGCGACCGGGCGAGTGCGCCCCGCGCCGCCCCCTCTCGCACGGCCTCGCGCCAGGTCCACCGCCCGGAGGCGTCCATGACGCCGGTGCGGTCGTCCTCCGCACGTGCGGCGACCATGGTGGCCACCGTGGTCATGACGGCATGCCCTCGAGCGCCCAGCCCGGCGTCCGCCGCACCAGGTCGCGGTCGATGGCGCCGACCGTCGCCGCGCCGCACAGGGCCATGGCCCGTCGCAGCTCCGATTCGTACCAGTGCAGCAGCGCCGCCACGCCATCGGCCCCTCCGGTGGCGAGCGCCCACAGGGCGGGGCGCCCGACCAGCGTGGCCCGCGCCCCCAGCGCCAATGCCTTGACGACGTCGGGCCCGCGGCGCACACCGCCGTCGACGTACACCTCGGCCCGGCCGGCGACCTCGTCGACGATCTCGGCCAGGATGTCGGCCGTGGCCGGGGCGTCGGCCAGCTGGCGCGCGCCATGGTTCGACACGACGACGGCCGTGGCCCCCGCCTCGATGCACCGCACGGCGTCGTCCGCCCGCTGCACGCCCTTGGCCACCACCGGGAGCGAGCTCAGCCCGGCCAGCCAGCGCGATGTCGTCGGGCGTGAGCGCCGGCTCGAATTCGCGGGTGACCACGGCCATGAACCCGCCCTCGCGGGCGCTGTCGGTGCTGTCTCCGGCCAGGTTGGGCAACGCCAGGTCGTCGGGTAGGCGCACGCCCGTCCGCCATTCGCGCAGGCGGAGGCCCGAAACCGGTGCGTCGACGGTGAGGACGAGCGCACCGTAGCCATGGGCGACGGCTCGGCTCACGAGCTCCGCCGTGCGCGACCGCTCCCGCAAGATGTAGACCTGCATCCAGCGCGCCGCGTCCGGCGCCGCGGCCGCCACCTCCTCGAGCGGGCACGTCGCGAGCGACGAGAGGATCATCAGTGCGCCGGCCGCAGCGGCGCCCCGCGCGGTGGCCGCCTCGCCGTCGGGGTGGGCCAGTCCCTGGATCGCCGTGGGCGCGATCGGCGACCGGGGACGCCACAGGGGTCCCGAGGAGCGTGGTGGCCGGCGACACCTCGGCGATGCCGGCCACCACGTGCGGATGGAGCTGCCAATGGCCCCAGGCCGCCACGTTGCCCTCGAGCAGGCGCTCGTCGTCGGCCCCGCCCGCGTAGTAGGCGTAGGCCATCTCCCCGATGGCATGGCGGGCGTCTCGCTCGAGGTCCTCGAGCGAGATGTCGGTGACCAGGGGCGCCGGACCGCGCGCGGTCTGGCTGCCCGGCCCGGGGTTGTGCCCCGAGGTGCCGGTCCTGGCAGGATGAGCGGGCACGAGGCGCATGGTAGGCGGCGCCCGTGCCGACAACCCACTCGTCGCGGAGCGGAGGTGCAGTGCGATTCTCCTATGCGGAGTCGATGACGGAGCCGTCGTACTACCTCCCACTGGCGCGGGCGGCCGAGGAGGCTGGATACGACTCCATGGTCGTCCCCGACAGCATCTGCTACCCCGAGGTGTCCGACACCACCTACCCGTTCAACCCCGACGGCACCCGGGAGTTCCTCGAGGACAAGCCCTTCCTCGAGCCGTTCTCGCTGATCCCCGCCATGGGGGCGGTGACCGAGCGCATCCGCTTCGTGACCTTCGTCATCAAGCTCCCCATCCGCCAGCCCGTGCTCATCGCCAAACAGGTCAGCTCGACCGCCGTGCTGACGGGCAACCGCCTCGTGCTCGGGGTGGGCACGAGCCCGTGGCCCGAGGACTACGCCATCTGCGGCGTCCCCTGGGAACGGAGAGGCAAGCGCATGGACGAGGAGATCGCCATCATGCGGGGCCTCATGGCCGGCGGGTACTTCGAGTTCCACGGCGAGGTCTTCGACGTGCCCTCCATAAAGATGTGTCCGACGCCGAGCGCTCCCGTACCGATCCTGATCGGCGGCCACCACGAGGCCGCCCTCCGGCGGGCCGCCCTCGACGGCGACGGCTGGTTGCACGGCGGCGGCGACCCCGCCGACCTCCCCGGCCTCTTGGAACGGCTGGCCGCACTGCGACGGGAGCACGGCACCGACACCAAGCCGTTCGAGATCCACGTCATATCACTCGACGCCTACGTCCCCGACGGCGTCAAGCGGCTCGAGGATCTCGGCGTCACCGACGCCATCGTCGGCTTCCGTTGGCCCTACGGAATTGAGCAGGACACCGAGGTCCTGCAGACGAAGATCGACAACCTGCGTCGCTTTGCCGACGACGTCATCGCCAAGGTCCGCTGAGAGGGAGGGAACACCACATGGCTGACGAGACGCTCACCGCCCGCGAGCTCGGCATCCGGTCCCGGGCCGCGGTCCACGCCCGCGACCGTGACGCCTGGCTCGATCTCTTCGCCGACGATGCGGTGGTGCAGGACCCGATCGGCCCTTCGCCCTTCGATCCCGATGGGAAGGGACACCATGGGCGCGACGCGATCGCCGCCTTCTACGATACCGTCATCGGGCCGAGCGAAGCCATCACCTTCGAGATCAGCGAGTCCTATCTCTGTGGCGACGAGGTGGCCGACGTGGGCGTCATCCGCACGACGCTGGCCGGGGCGACCCACCAGGCCGTCGTGCGCGGCGTCTACACCTATCGGAGCAATGGGGCCGGGAAGCTGGCCGCGCTCAGGGCGTTCTGGGAGTTCGACGCGCTGGAGCTGGTGGAGCTCGAGGGTTGACCGCGATGCGCGTGATGGTCCGCGAGGGGCTGTTCACCGACGCCGACCCCCCGGCGCTCCTGGGCAGCCGCTGTGGCGTCTGCGGGTCCGCCCACTTCCCTCGTGCGGACACGTGCCCGTACTGCGCTGCCGAAGGACCCGAACCGGTCGAGCTGTCCCAACGCGGCACGCTCTGGGCGTGGACGGCCGTGACCGCGCCGCCACCCGGCTATCACGGCGACGTCCCCTACGGCATGGGTGTCGTCGAGCTGCCCGAGGGCGTGCGGGTGATCACGCGGCTGACCGAAGGTGATCCCGGTGCGTTGGCGCCAGGCCAGGCGATGGAGCTGCGGGTCGTGCCCCTGCATCGTGACGGGGACGGCAACGACGTCGTGACCTATGCCTTCGCGTCGGCGGAGGCGGAGGCGGAGGCGGAGGCGGAGCGTCGCGCCGTGACCGGCGTCGTCGTCAGTGGCGTCGGCTTGCACCCCTTCGGCCGCTTCGAGGGTGCGTCGACGACCGACATGGGGGTCGTCGCCGTCCGGGCCGCGCTCCGCGAGGCCGGCGTCGGCAAGGGCGGGTTCCAGGCCGCGTTCTGCGGGACGGCCTACGGCGGGGTGGCGACGGGTCACAAGGTCCTTAGCCGGCTCGGTCTGACGGGCATGCCCATCGTCGACGTCGAGGCCGGCTGCGCCAGCGGCAGTGCCGCCCTCATGCTGGCCGCCGCCGCCATCCGGGCCGGCCAGTACGACACCGTGGTCGTGTTCGGCACCGAGAAGATGCCGAGGGGCATCATCCGGTCTTCGTTCTTCGAGCCTTGGCAGGAGGAGGCGGGCCTGGCGGCGACGCCGGCGTTCTTCGGACTACGGGCGCAGCGTCTGTGCCAGACGTCGGGTGTCACCAAGGACCACCTGGCACGCGTCGTGGTGAAGAACCGGCGTCACGGGGCTGCCAATCCGGACGCCATGTACCAGAAGGAGACGACGGTGGACGACGTCCTCTCGTCGCGTGTCGTGTGCGAGCCGCTCCACCTGTTCATGCTGTGCTCGCCCAACGAGGGCGCGGCCGCGCTCGTACTCCGCCGCGATGACCTCCCCGCGGCGGCCGGACCGGTGACGCTCGCCGCTGCGGTGCTGCGCTCGCATGTCCCGGGCCCGGTCCTCAGCGAGTCCACGCCGCTCGCCGGCCTGGCCGACGAGTCGGTCCCCGCGCCGACGACACTCGCCGCGACCGATGCCTACGAGCAGGCCGGACTGGGCCCACAGGACCTCGACGTCGTCGAGTGCCAGGACACCGATGCCGCCCGCGAGCTGTTGTCGTGTGAGGAGCTCGGGTTGTGCGAGCCGGGCGGGTCGGCGGCGTTGCTCGACTCGGGCGCCACCGCCCTGGGTGGCCGTCTCCCCGTCAACCCGAGCGGTGGCCTCCTCTCCAAGGGTGAGCCCCTGGGCGCCTCCGCGCTCGGTCAGGTGGTGGAGCTGGTGCGCCAGCTCCGCGGGGAGGGCGGTCCCCGCCAGGTCGACGGCGCCCGTGTCGCGCTCTCCCACACCGTGGGTCGCGGGGCCAACGCCGGAGTCGTGGTTCTGACCCGCTAGCCCGTGGTGTGGGCCGCCAGCGCCTCGAGTGTGCCCGGCAAGTCGGAGAGCGTCGTCACGACCGCATCGGGGCGCTCCTCGCAGCCCGGACGGGGGTCGAAGGCCCCACCTCCGTCCCGATCGATCCAGACGGCGAGCCAGCCGGCGCGCTTCGCCCCCGCCACGTCGTTAAGGGGGTGGTCGCCCACGAGCAGGCAGGCGTGTGGCCCCACTCCGAGCTCGCGCTCGACCACCTCGAAGATGCCCTTGTCGGGTTTGGCCACCCGGTGGTCCTGGGCGAACACGACCGATTCGAAGTAGCGGGCGAGCCCGACCTTCTCGGGGAGCCGGCTGCCGTTGGAGAGCAGGCCCAGCCGGTAGCGGGCACGTAGTGCGTCGAGGCAGGGCAACGTGTCCGGGAAGAGCGCCGGGTCACGGTCGCGGTGATGGAAGTACGACGCGCTGAGCCGTTCGGCCAGCGCTGCGTCCGCCGCCGCGTCGCCCCCCTCCATGTCGCGCCGACGTTGCAAGGTGCGCCCGAAGCCGTGGACCCTGAGCGCGGCCATGGACCACTCGATCCCGTCCAGCTCCACGCCGACGGCGGTTCTGTCGCGCTCGAGGTCCTGCCAGCGGAGCGCGTCGCCGAACGCACCCGGCCGGGCAGTGCGGAACTCGTCCACGACGGCGACCAGCGCTTCGCGCATGACGCGTTGGAAGTCCCACAGTGTCTGGTCCCCGTCGAAGAGGACGGCCTCGATCACCTCGGCATCAGGTGACCAGCACCACCTTGCCCAGCTTGGCACCCTGGGCGAAGCGCTCGTAGGCGGCCTCCGCGTCGGCCAGGGGGAAGGTGTCGCACACCGGAACGGTGATGCGCTCCGCCGCGAGGAGCGGGAGGACGTGCGCGGCCACGCCGGCCGCCACGTTGGCCTTCTCCCGCCGGCTCCGGGAGCGCAGGGTGGAGGCGCCGATCCGGAGGCGCTGCACCATGAGGTGCATGAGATCGAGCTCCATCTGGCCGCCGGCGCCGACGCCGACGACCACGACCCGGGCCCAGGTGGCCAGATGGGGCAGGACGGCAGACAGGTTGGGTGCGCCGACCAGTTCGAGCAGGACGTCATAGGGCCCGTGCCGGCCCTCGGTGCCGGGCGCGATGACGGCGGCGGCGCCGAGGGCGGCGACCGCGTCCCAGCGGTCCGGGTCGCGCACGGAGGCCGTCACCGTTGCACCGGCGGCCGCGGCCAGCTGCACGCCCGCGGTGCCGACGCCGCCGGCGGCGCCGCTCACCAGCACCCGTTCGCCGATCTGGAGACCGGCCTGCGTGAACAGGGCGTCGAAGGCGGTCGAGAAGACCTCGGGGAACCCGCCCGCCTCGGGCCAGGGCAGGGAGTCGGGCACGGGCAACGCATGGGTCTCGTCGACGACGGCCAGGGTCGCCTGGGCCCCGCCTCCGACCACGGCCATGACGCGGTCGCCGGGAGCGAAGAGCGTGACCTGGCGCCCGACGCCTACGACCTCGCCCGCCAGCTCCATGCCGGGGATGTCCGGCGGTGAGCCGGGAGGAGCCGGGTAGAAGCCCGCCCGCTGCACCAGGTCCGCCGAGTTCAACCCGGCCGCCCGCACCGCCACGAGCAATTCGGTGTCACCTGGTCGGGGGTCGTCCCGCTCCTCCCAATGGAGCAGGTTGTCGCGTATGACGACGGCGTGCACGACCGGCCACCCTAGGCGGGCCCGAGCGGCCGATCGTCGGTGCCCGGTAGGGTCGGGTCATGGCTCTGTACGACATCCCCATTCACACCCTCCAGGGCGACGACGCCAAGCTGAGCGACTACGCCGGCAAGACGCTGTTGCTGGTCAACGTGGCGTCCAAGTGCGGCCTGACCCCGCAATACGAGGGCCTCGAGCGCCTGCAGAAGACCTACGGCGACCGCGGCTTCAGCGTCATCGGATTCCCGTGCAACCAGTTCATGGGCCAGGAGCCCGGCACGGCGGAGGAGATCGCGCAATTCTGCTCGGCTACCTACGGCGTGACGTTCCCGCTGATGGAGAAGATCGAGGTGAACGGTGACGGTCGTCACCCCGTGTACGACGAGCTGACGCAGAAGCAGGACGCCGAGGGCAAGGCCGGCGACATCACGTGGAACTTCGAGAAGTTCCTCGTGTCGCCCAGGGGTGACGTTGTGGCCCGGTACCGGCCGCAAGTGGAGCCCGAGGACCCGGCCATATTGGGCGACATCGAGGCGCAGCTGACGGCTTGAGCCCGACTGCTCCCGCCCCGGCGGGGTTCAGCGCGTCCATCTTCGACATGGACGGCCTCCTCATCGACTCCGAGATCCTCTGGCACGAGGCCGAGATCGAGATCCTGGGCGGCCTCGGCGTGCCGCTGGCCGCAGAGGGGTGCCGCACGACGAAGGGCATGTTCGTCGGCGAGGTCACCGCACACTGGCACCGTCTCCATCCGTGGTCGGGCGCGACGCCCGCGGAGGTGGCGGTCACGATCGTCGATCGCGTGATCGAGCTGATCCTGGCCAAAGGTGAGCTCAAGCCGGGGGCCGAGCATGCCATCGATCTCTGCGAGGAGCGCGGCCTCCCGCTCGCCGTCGCGTCGTCCTCGGAGTACCGCCTGATCGACGCCGCGCTCGAACACTTCGACCTGCGTCGCCGCTTTGCGCTGGTGCACTCGGCAGAGGACGAGGCTTACGGCAAGCCGCATCCCGCGGTGTTCCTCACCACGGCCGCGCAACTCGACGCACCGGCGCGACGTTGCCTTGTCTGGGAGGACGCTCCCGCCGGGGTACTGGCGGCCAAGGCGGCCACCATGGCGTGCATCGCGGTGCCCGAGGACGGCGAGGGCGACCATCCCGCCTTCGGATTGGCCGACCTCGTGGTCGGCTCGCTGCTCGAGGTCGATGGGCCCGCCCTCGACGACCTGGCTCGTCCCTTCGCCACCACGAACAGCTAGGCCACACCGCTCGACGGGAGCCAGATCACAAGGCTGGCGGGTTGCTGAGGCGCTTGCTGAAGCGGATGTGGCCGATTGGCAGCGGGCGCCCGTGGGCGTCGACGAGGAGACGCTCCCACCGCGCCGACTCGTAGAGCGCGACGGCCTCGGGCTGGCCGTCGCCGGTGCCGAGCTGCAGGACTTCGAGACCCAGGCTGCGCCCCGCGTCCTCGAGGTCACCCATGAGACGCCGGCCCAGGCCGCGGCCCCGCCAGGCGGGGTCGACCCACAGGCGCTTCACCTCGCCGGTGCTCGGCGGTCCGACGCCGCGCACGCCTACGCCGCCGACCGGGCGAGGGCCGTCCTGCGAACGAGCGACGAGGAAGACCCCCATGGGCGGCTCGAACATGGCGTCGGTGAGGCCCCGCTCGCTCTCGTCGAGGTAGCCGTAGCGCTCAACGAGCTCCGCTTCGGCCCGCATCACCACCCAGGAAGGGCCGTCGCCGCCGTACGCCTCTGGTCGCACGGCGACCCCGGGCGGAAGGGCGGAGGGTGTTCGGGTCACACCCTCTATCCTTTCCGACATGGTCGGGGCGCCAGTTCCCGCCCCCGACCACCTCCTTCCCGTGTTCTCACCCGTACCCCCCGATATCGACTTCGTCGCCCTCGAGCAGGCCGAGCTGGCTCGCTGGTCGGCGCACCGCGTCTTCGAGCGCTCCATTGAGCGGCGCGTGGGCGCTCCTCCCTGGGTGTTCTTCGAGGGCCCGCCCACCGCCAACGGGATGCCGGGCCTGCACCACGTCTGGGCCCGGGTCTACAAGGACCTGTTCTGCCGCTTCCGCACCATGGACGGGGCCTACGTGGCCCGCCGGGCCGGGTGGGACACCCATGGGCTTCCGGTGGAGGTCGAGGTCGAGAAGAAACTCGGCATCACGAGCAAACAGCAGATCGAGGAGCAGGTCGGCATCGCCGAGTTCACACGGCTCTGCCGCGAGTCGGTGTACTCATACGTAGACGAGTTCGCGCCGCCTGACCACCCGCATCGGTTACTGGGTCGACATGGACAAGGCCTACTGGACGCTCGACCCGACCTACATCGAGTCGGTGTGGTGGCACCTCCAACAGATCTTCGATCAGGGGCTGCTCTACGAGGACTTCAAGGTCGTGCCCTACTGCCCGCGCTGTGGCACGGCACTGTCGAGCCACGAGCTGGGCCAGGCCGACGTGTACCGCGACGAGGAGGACGAGTCGGCCTACGTCCGACTAAGACTTGTCGACCCGGACCCGGACGCCATCGGTGAGGCGCAGTGGCTTGCGGTGTGGACCACCACGCCTTGGACCCTGCTGTCCAACACCGGGGTCGCCGTGAACCCCGAGCTGAGCTATGCCGTGGTCGACCGGACGCTTGTGGCCGACGAGCTGGTCGACGCGGTCCTGGGTGAGGGCGCCCGACGCGGGTCACGACGCACGTGCCGGGGACGGCGCTGGTCGGTTTGCACTACGAGCGCCCGTTCTCCGACCTCGACGCGCCGCACGGCGCCGACGGGTGGAGGGTGGTGCCGGCCGACTACGTCACGACCGAGGAGGGCACCGGCCTCGTGCATCTCGCCCCGGCCTTCGGCGAGGTAGACCGGCAGATCGGCCGGACCAACGGCCTCCCGTCCCTCAACCCGGTCGGTCCGGACGGCCGCTTCACGGCCGACATCGAATGGCTGGCGGGACGCGACGTCAGGGAGGCCAATCACGACATCAACGACCGCCTGGAAGCGGCCGGCCTCCTCATCCGGCGCGCCCCGTACGTACACTCGTACCCCCATTGCTGGCGCTGCCGCACGCCGCTCATCTACTGGGGCAAGCCGAGCTGGTACATCGCCACCTCGACCCGCAAGGGCGACCTCCTGGCGGCGAACGCCACCGTGGATTGGCATCCTCCGTACATCCGGGACGGGCGCTTCGGCGAGTGGCTGGCCAACAACGTCGACTGGGCGCTGTCACGTGACCGGTACTGGGGGACCCCGCTGCCGATCTGGCGTTGCGGTCGGGGCCACTTGCGCTGCGTCGGGTCGCTGGCGGACCTCTCAGACCTGTGCGGTCGCGACGTCACCGGGATCGACCCCCACCGGCCCGCCATCGACGATGTGACGTTCCTCTGCTCCACCTGTACAGCCGAGGGGAACGATGACGAGCTCGCCGTGGCGCGCCGCGTCGAGCCGGTGATCGACGCCTGGTTCGATTCGGGCTCCATGCCCGCCGCCCAGGTGGGGTACCCGCACTCGCCGGGCTCGGCGGAGGCCTTCACCTTCCCGGCCGACTTCATCTCCGAGGCCATCGACCAGACCCGAGGCTGGTTCTACTCACTCTTGGCCATCAACGTGATCGTGTTCGGCGAGAGCCCCTACCGCCATGTCGTCTGCCTCGGCCACATCGTCGACGCCGACGGTCGCAAGATGTCCAAATCGCTTGGCAACATCATCGATCCGTGGCAGATCCTCGACACGAGGGGTGCCGACGCGATGCGCTGGTGGATGTTCAGCCAGGGCTCGCCCTGGACGCCGACTCGGGCCACCCTCGGGGCCATCGACACGGCCATGCGCGACATGCTGCTGACGCTGTGGAACACGTTCAGCTTCTTTATGACCTACGCCTCGTTGAACGAGTTCGACCCGGACGACCCGACGGTCCCCGCTCCCGCAGAGCGGGGCCCGCTCGATCGTTGGATCCTCTCACGGCTCGCCAGCACCACGGCGGCGGTGACCATCGCGCTCGAGACCTATGAGCCACTGAACGCGGCGTCGGCCCTCGCCTCCCTCGTGGACGACCTGTCCAACTGGTACGTGCGGCGCAGCCGCCGTCGGTTCTGGCGCACCGATCCCGACGCGCCGGCAGGCGACACCCTGGCCGCCCAGGCGACGCTGCACTCGGTCCTGACCACGTTGTCGCTCATGTTGGCGCCGCTGTGCCCTTTCGTCTCCGACACGATGTGGCGCGACCTCACCGGCGCAGCGGAGGACGGATCGGTGCACCTGGCCGACTGGCCGGTCGCCGAGACGGCCCTGGTCGACCCCGAGCTCGAGGCGCAGATGGCGTTGGCCCGAAGGCTCACCTCGCTCGGTCGTGCCGCGCGCAGCGAGGCCGGGGTCAAGGTGCGCCAACCGCTCGCACGCGCGCTGGTGTTCCTCCCCCCGACGCGCCGGGGATCCTGCGCGACATCGTGGCCGACGAGCTGAACGTCGACGAGATCGACGCGGGCAACGAGCTGAGTGACGTGCTGACGTTCGAGCTGGCGGCGAACTTCCGCACCCTCGGGCCGAGGCTCGGGAAAAAAGGCCAGGAGCTCAAGCCCGCCCTGGCCGCACTCGACGGGGTCGCTGCGGCCTCCGCACTCGAGGAGGGCCACTCACTGACCGTGACCCTCGGCGGCGAACCGGTCGAGCTCTCACCCGAGGACGTGACGCTGCGCGTCCGCGGGCAGCCGGGATACGCCGTCTCACGCGAGGGCGGCGAGGTCCTTGCTCTCGATCTGGCCCTCGACGACCAGCTGCGCAAGCGGGGAACAGCCCGCGAGGTCGTCCGCATCGTGCAGGACCTGCGCAAGACAAGCGGGTTGGAGGTGTCCGACCGGATCAAGGTGTACGTGGAGGGACTCGACGCCGTGGCCGAGCACTTCGACTACATCGCGCGGGAGGTGCTGGCCGTCGAGGTCGTGGCAGGCCCCGGACCCGACGACACCGAGGAAACGGTGTTAGAGCCCGACGACGACCTGCTCTCGGAGCCGGTCCGCATCTGGATCGAGAAGGTGGAGGGCGAATCCGGCTAGCAGCCGGCGTCGAGCACCTTCGAGAGCAGCCGCACCAGGTCGGCGCGGTCGCTCACGTCCAGATGAGCCATCAGGTGGCGTTCGATGCCGTCGACATGGGCGGCCACAGCACGGTCGAGGACCGCCCGACCCTCGGGTGTCAGGACGACGTGGATGCTGCGCCGGTCGCTCGGGCAGTTCTGCCGTTCCACCAGCCCGGCGTCGACCATTCGGTCGACCAACCGGGTGACGCCACCGGTGGTGAGTGCAACGTCGGTGCTGAGCCGGCTCATGGTCAGGCGGGTCTCCGGCGCTGCCCCCACATGGATGAGCACGTCGAAGAAGACCAGTGGGATCCCGACGGACTGCTCCAGCTCGCGGCCGAGGGTCTCGGTGAGGCGGCGGTTGGTGCGGATGATGAGCCCCATCAGCTGGATGCGCTCGTCATCAATCTGGCCGAGGACCCCGCAGGTGCCCTCGTCGGGAGTCGGCCCGGTCCGCCCCTCGTCTCCGCCCTTGGTTGGAATGGTCGCCGTTCCCATACCGCTCAGTCTCTCCCGAAATCGACCCGCAGCCCCAGTTTCGCTGCTTGACAAGTATCTGTATAGTCAGATACTATACTCACAACAGTCATCCGATCAACCAAGGAGACCAGAAAATGAGCACCACGACCAGTATCGCAACGCTTCCCAAGGCAGGGACCTACACCATCGACCCGGCCCACACCGAGGTCGGCTTCATCGCCCGCCACCTCATCGGCACCAAGGTACGGGGCCGCTTTGCGGACGTTTCCGGCACCTTCACCGTGGCCGCGAACCCCGAGGAGTCGACGCTGGAGGCGGTCGCACAGGCGGCCAGCATCCACACCGGCCAGGTCCAGCGCGACGACCACCTGCGGACGAACGACTTCCTCGACGTCCCGAACTATCCGACGCTCACCCTCAAGGGCACCGGGCTGAAGCGGGTCGACGACACCCACTGGGTGATGACCGGCGACCTCACCATCCGGGGCGTCACCAGGCCCGTCGAGTTCGACCTGGAGTTCCTGGGCGAGGGTGCATCGATGCAGGAGGGCAAGACCGTCGTGGCGTTCTCAGCCCGGGGTGAGATCGACCGACGCGACTTCGGCGTCAGCTTCAACCATTCGTTGCTCGACGGCAGCGTCGTGGTGGGCAACAAGGTCGTGATCGAGATCGAGACCGAGGCCGGCCTGACCGACTGACCTCGAGCGGAGCGGTGGCCGGCCCGAAAGGGGGCCGGCGCCGCTGGGTACGCTTCCCCGCCATGCCCACACCACCGGCGGCGGGCCTGCGGGCCGTGCCGGCCACCGACCTCCGCCCAATCACCCAAGCCGGCCGCGAGGAGACCTATGTCCTCGCGGTGGACCTCGGGACCGGCGGGCCCAAGGTCGCCGTGCTCTCTGCGACGGGCCGCATCGTGGCGCATTCGTTCGAGGCCGTGGGTGTCGACCTGACCGAGGACGGCGGTGCCGAACAGTCCCCGCGGGCGTGGTGGAACGCCATCGTGTCCTCGGCTCGGCGCGCGCTCTCCGACAGTGGCGTGGAACCGGAACGGATCGTCGGCGTGGGATGCACCTCGCAGTGGTCGGGCACGGTTCCCGTCGACGAAGCGGGGGAGTCCATCGGACCGGCCATCATCTGGATGGACTCGCGCGGGGCTCGCGCCGTGCGCCAGACCGTCCGTGGAGCGCTCAACGTCCAGGGGTACTCCGCTTCCAAGCTCGCCCGCTGGGTGCGGCGCACGGGCGGGATCCCGAGCCTCTCGGGCAAAGACCCGGTGGGCCACATCCACTTCCTGCGTGAGCAACGCCCCGACGTCTACGCGGCGACGGCGATGTTCCTCGAGCCCGTCGACTACCTCAACCTCCGCCTGACCGGTCTGGCTCGCGCGTCGCACGACTCCATCACCGTGCACTGGGTGACAGACAACCGTGACATCGGTGCCGTCGCCTACGACGACGCCCTCGTGGACTTGGCCGGCCTCGAGCGGTCAACCCTGCCCGATCTGGTGCCGACGGGCAGCGTGCTCGGTGGGCTGGCGCCCGACGCCGCGGGTGAGCTCGGCTTGTGCCCCGGGACCCCCGTCGTCGCTGGCACCGGGGACCTGCACTCGGCCGCCGTCGGCTCCGGAGCCGTGGCGGACTTCGACGCGCACCTCTACATCGGCACCTCGAGCTGGATCAGCTGCCACGTCCCGTTCAAGAAGACCGACGCCCTGACCAACATCGCTTCCATACCGTCGGGGATCCCCGGCCGCTACCTCCTGGCGGACGAACACGAGACGGGCGGCGCCTGCCTCACCTGGCTGCGCGACAACCTGCTCTTTCCCGGTGACGCGCTGGCGGCAGGAGGTGCGCCCGACGACTTCTTCGGCACGCTCAACGACATGGTGGCCTCAGTGCCGGCGGGCGCGCACGGTGTGCTGTTCACCCCATGGCTCAACGGGGAGCGCTCGCCCGTCGACGACCACACCATCCGCGGCGGGTTCCACAACATCTCGCTCTCCTCGACCCGCTCCGACATGGTTCGTGCCGTCTTCGAAGGCGTGGCCCTGAACTCGGCCTGGTTGCTCGGCGCGGTGGAGAAGTTCTGCAAGCGGCGCCTCGACTCACTGGCCTTCGTCGGCGGTGGCGCCAACTCGGACCTGTGGTCCCAGATGCACGCCGACGCTACGGGCCGGACCATCCGCCAGATCGCCGATCCGGTGCTGGCCAACGTACGCGGAGCTGGGCTCCTGACCCTGCTGGCCCTGGGCCACATGACGCTCGCCGACATCCCAGGCACGGTCGAGGTGAAGGCAACCTACTTACCCGACGCAGAAACATCGGAGCTCTACGCCGGGCTGTTGAAGGAGTTCGTCAACTTCTACGAGAAGACGAAGGCCATCCACAAGCGGCTCAACGGGCGCCGGTTGCATGAGGCGTCGCCCGTCGGCTGACCACCGGTCGCCTTTCGTTCAGTCCCGGCGGGCGCGTCGCAGCAATGAGCGGGTCCGCCGCGGTCCCGAAGAGCCCTTGGTGACGATCAGGGCCAGTGAGGTGGTCACGTAGCCACCCAGTTGGGTGCGGAGGTGGACGTCGGTGTATGGCGGCACGTCGACATGCAGGTCTTCGGGAGTGGTGCCTTCGCGGTAGTCGATGTCGACCCCATGTCCGGCCAGCCGCAGGCGGTCGATCACGGCCTCGATGTCACGGCGCCGGTAGAAGACGGTGCCGCCCGACTCGACGGTCACGTCGTTGGATGAGACGAGGTACTCCGTGGTGTGCACGGCCGTCCCTCCCGGCGCGAGGCACTCCATCTGGTTGATGACGAAATCCATTCCGGCGGCCAACGTGCCCAGGTGCTCGAGGGCGCACGAGGACCATGTGAAGTCGAAGGCGCGTAGGTCGCTCGGTATGGCGTTCATGTCGACGTCGCAGTAGCGCACGCGGCGCACGAAGTCGTCTTCCGGACACAGTCCGAACGAGTTCAGGTCCTGCAGCCCGCCGGCCCACTCGACCGCGGAGTCGGTCCAGCCCGTCGACACCGCCAATTCGTGGGGCTGGTCGGTGGCAACGAGCTCGCAGCCCTGGGCCGCGAACAGGGCGACCAGGGGTTCCTGCCCCACGCCGAAGCCGAGGCCGGACCTCCCGGGCCCGAGGAGGCCACGTTCGCGCAGCGCTTCGGCGATAAAGAGCCACTCCCACATCTTGCGGTGGAGCAGGACGTTGCGGGGGTCATCCTCCGTCGTCGCCCACATCGGGCGGAGGCGCTGAGCCCAGGCCACCAATTGGGGGGAACGGAGCGACTCGACCGAGCACAGTTGCGAGCGCAGCATGACCGGCCGACCTTACCGGCGGCGACCAGGTGGGAAGGGCGAGCCTGGGTCGCCCGCCGCCCCGCGCGGCCGTGCGAGAACGTGGTGGGTCACGCATCGGTGCGTCCAAGGATCCGAAGGAGGCCCAGGACGAGATGGTCCGACGGTCATCTCGGACAGGAAGTCGAGGGCGACGCCGGTGCGCTACATCCGCTCGAAGTTCCGAGCCAGCTCCCAGTCGGATACATGGCGGTTGCTGGCCAGCCACTCCTGCTCGGCCGTGTTGAGCAGGTGGTGGTGGACGTCGGGCCCGAAGGCCTCGAGTGCCACCCGGGAATCGCGCAGCTCGGTGATCGCCTCCACCAGGGTCGATGGGATGCGGGGCACGTCGGTCGCCTCGTAGGCGTTGCGCGGGTAGGGGTCACCGGGGTCGAGCTCGTGATCGATGCCGTAGAGGCCGGCGGCGATGGAGGCGGCCAGCACGAGGTACGGGTTCACGTCGGCCCCGGGGATGCGCGACTCCACCCGCCGCCCGGCTCCATGCCCGACCAATCGGAAACCGCACGTACGGTTGTCCTCACCCCAGACCGCCGCGGTGGGAGCCCAGCTGCCGGGCACGTACCGCCGGTAGGAGTTGACCGTGGGCGCGGCGCACCAGGCCAACTCGCGCGCCGCGTGGAGCTGGCCGGCGAGGAACCGGCGTCCGACCACGGACAGCCCGCTCGGGTGGGACGGGTCCGCCATCAGTGGGTCGCCGCTCGCGGCGTCCCACAGGCTCGTGTGCACGTGGCAGGACGAACCCACGTCGTCCATGGTCCACTTGGCCATGAACGTCGCGGCGCGGCCTTCCTGGGCGGCGATCTCCTTGATCCCGTTCTTGAACACGAGGTGGTGGTCGGCCGTGACGAGCGCCTCGTCGTAGGTGACGTTGACCTCGTGCTGCCCCCGCCCCGCCTCGCCCTTGGAGAATTCGACTGGGATGCCGGCGCCCCGCATCTCGTTGCGGATGCGCCGCAGGACGTACTCCTCCCGTGTCGTCTGCAGCAGCTGGTAGTCCTCAATGGTCGAGGTGTGGGGCGTCAGCCCCTTCCAGCCCATTGCGTCGGCCTCCTCGTAGGAATCGCGGAAGAGGAAGAACTCGAGCTCGGTCGCGCTGCAGACCCGCAGTCCGCGCTCGGCGGCCCGTTCGAGCTGGCGCCGCAGGATCTGCCGCGGCGACACCTCGACGGGTGAGCCATCCTCGGCGGTCAGATCGCACACGACCAGCGCTGTTCCTTCCAGCCAGGGAATGCGCCGGGCGCTGGCGTAGTCCGGGCGGCACACGAAGTCGCCGTAGCCGGTGTCCCAGTTGGTGAAGTGGTAGCCGGGTAGGGGGTTCATGTCGACGTCCACCGCGAGGAGGTAGTCGCAGGCCTCGATCCCATGCTCGGCGACGTGCGAGGCGAAGAAGTCCGCCGTGACCCGTTTGCCGACGGGGCGTCCGTGCATGTCGGGGAACGCCACCACGACCGTATCGATGGAACCGTCGGCAATACCGTCGTCTATGAGCTGGCGTCCTGGCATGCGCCATGTTGACCCTACGGCTGACGATCGTCCAACCCGTAGGTACGCTGGGCCGGTGAAATTCGTCCTCGCTGGGTCCGGATCGGCCCCGTGATTCCGCTCATCGGCGTCTCCACGTACGTGGCCGACGCCCGCTGGGGCTCGTGGGAGCGGCACGCTGCCGTGCTGCCAGAGTCCTACTTCGAGCTGGTCGCCGCCGCGGGCGGGCGGCCCTTGTTGCTCCCCCCGCCGAGAAGCGCACCGGGCGGCCCCGAGGCCGGGGCCGACGAGGTGGTCGAGGTGCTCGATGGCCTCGTGCTCACCGGAGGAGGCGACGTGGACCCGCTCGCCTACGGCGAGGAGCCCGTGCCCGAGGTGTCCGGCGTCAACCCCAACCGCGACGCCAGCGAGCGCGCCCTGCTCGCCGCTGCGCTCCGGGCGGACATGCCGGTGCTCGCCATCTGCCGCGGCTGCCAGGTCCTCAACGTCGAGCTCGGCGGCACGCTGCACCAGCACCTGCCCGACGTGGTGGGCCACCTCGCTCACCGCAGCGCGCCCTACGTCTTCGGCGACGTCGAGGTCCAGACCCGGCCGGGATCCATCGCGGCGGACGTGTTCGGGGACACGCCCACCGTGCGCTGCTCTCACCACCAGGCGATCGACGACCTCGGTCGCGGCCTGGTCGCGACCGCCAGTACCACCGACGGCGTCGTCGAGGCGGTCGAGCTGCCGTCCGCCCGCTTCGTTCTCGCGGTGCAGTGGCACCCCGAGGAGGAGTGGGACCAACGGCCCTTCGACGCGCTGGTGCGCGCGGCGCGCGACTACCGGGACGAGCGGTCGGTGCGCAGGAGCGCATGACCCAGCGGTGCCCGAGCCCTTGACCCCCGCGGTGGCCGGCCGGGTCGCTGTCGTCACCTGCGCCAGCAGCGGTCTCGGGGCTGGTTTGGCCGTGCACTTCGCCGGGTCGGGCATGCATCTCGGGCTGTGCGCCCGCCACCGGCCCAGTCTGGCCGCGCGTACGCGGCCCACCGCTCACGACGGCCACATCGTCGCGTCCGAGCGGCCGGTCCTCTCCGCAGTCGACGTGACCGACCGGGCAGCGTTGGACCGCTTCACCGCGGAGGTGGTCGTCCGGTTCGGCCGCATCGACCTGTGGGTGAACAGCGCCGGCCTGCTCGGCCCGATCGGGCCGCTGAGAGAGGCCGACCCGGCGGAGCTGGCCCGCAGCGTCGACGTCAACGTCACCGGCGCCCTCAACGGGACGGCCGCGTTTGCCGCGCACGTGCGCTCACGGCCCGGTTCGGGCGTGCTCGTCAACATCTCGTCGGGCGCCGGGACGAAGCCCTACGCGGGCTGGGCCGCTTACTGCGCGTCCAAGGCGGCGGTGGACCAGCTCACCCGTGTGGTGGCGCTGGAGGAAGCTGACCATGGCCTGCGGGCCTATTCGGTGGCACCAGGCCTGGTGGACACGGACATGCAGGCGACCATCCGGGCCACCGACGAGATGTTGTTTCCCGAGGTGGAGCGCTTCCGTCGTGCAGCGGCGGAGGACCGGTTCAACTCCCCGGCATGGGTGGGCGAGCACATCCTCGCCATCGCGTTCGGGCGGCAGCGACCCGAGACGGTGACCCTGCGCATCCCGGATCAGGCCGTCTCCGGCCTCGCCGGATAATGTCTGCGGCCATGCCCAGCAGCGGTGCCCGCAAGGTGGTCAAGCCGGTGGCCGCGGCCGCCGTCACGCTGGCGACGATCGCCAGCATCTGGTGGTTTGCGCTCAAGCCCCGTCGCAAGGCCAAGGGAGGCGCGAACTCGAACGGGAAATAGTAACCCGCCGCCGGATCACCCGGCCGGCGGCAGCCCGCCCACGAGAGCAGGCAGGCAGGCGCCGATCGGACCCTGGACGACGACGTCGGCCAGCGAGTCCATCTCGGTCGGGCCGCCGTTCACGATGACGAGCACCGCGCCGTGGCGCACGGCGACAGGCACCACGCCCGCGGCGGGGAACACGGCCAGCGTGGAGCCCACCGCCAGTAGCAGGTCGCACGCCGCTGCGGCCTCCTCGGCCCGGGAGAGGTCGTCGGCTACCAGACTCTGGCCGAAGCTGATTGTCGCCGACTTCAGGATCCCGCCGCATCTTGTGCCCTCGGCCTCGGCCTCGGCGCCGGCGTCGGACATGGCCACCGTGCACGTCGGGTCCGCCTCGCCGGCCCGCACTCGCGCGTGGACCGGCTCGGCCGGCTGGCGGTCCCCGCAGCGCAGGCACACGACCTCGAGCGCGGAGCCGTGGATCTCGACGATCCGCGCCGGGTCCGTGCCCGCCTTCTGGTGCAGCCCGTCGATGTTCTGGGTCACGAGCACGTCGAGGCGGCCGGAGCGCTCCAGCTCGACCAGGGCGCGGTGCCCTGCGTTGGGTTGCGAGTCCCACATCGGCGAGGCGAGGCGGTTCTGCCAGGCGCGCTTCCGCAGATCGGGGTCAGCCACGTAGGCCTGGAGCGTCGCCGCCTTCTCGGCCGCCGGGTTCTTGGTCCAGACCCCCTGGGGCCCCCGGAAGTCAGGGATGCCCGAGTCCGTCGAGATGCCGGCGCCGGTCAGCACGACGACGCGGCGGGCTCGCTCGAGCAACGCCCGGGCGCGGGCGATCTCCGCGGCCGGTAGTAGTGCGTCGTCGGTCTCCATGGCAGGCGCAATCGTGGCACGGCCTACGCTGCCTCGATGCCCGGGGACGCCCCCACAGTCGAGCTCCTGGAGGCCGCCGACGCCGAGGACCGCCAGCGCCGGGCGGCCGGAGCCCTGCTCGCGCGAGGCTGCGGCCGGGGCGATCGGGTGGCCTTCGCACTCGGGTCGTCGGCCGACCTGATCTGCGCGGTGCTGGGGGCGGCTCGTGTCGGCCTCATCCCGGTGTTGCTGAACGCAACGCTGACCCCGGTCGAGCGCGACCTCCTGGTCGACGACGCCGAGCCGAAATTGCGGATCTTCAGCGCGGCCGAGCTGGCAGGGCTGTCCGAGGGCCCGCCCGTCGAGCTGGCCCCGCTCCCGCTCACCAGGCCGATGCACTACACGTCGGGCACGACCGGCCGACCCAAGGGTGTCACGACGGGCGTCTGGGACGAGGCGACGGCCCGCGCCGTCTTCGAGGACGAGGCGTCGGTCTGGCAATTCGACCGGAGCGACCTGCACCTGGTCTGCTCGCCGATGTACCACACCGTCTCGGTCCGCTTCTGCACGGGGACGCTGCTCTCCGGAGGGGCTCTCGCCATCTTGAGCCGCTTCGACGCCGCGACGGCGCTGCGTGTCCTGCGACGCGAGCGCCCGACAACGGCGTTCCTCGTCCCGACCCACCTACAGCGAATCCTGCAGTGCCCCGACTTGGGCAGCGACGAGCACTTCGATTCGCTGCGCCTCCTGGCCCACGCCGGCGCGCCCTGCCCCGAGTCGGTGAAGCGCGCCACGATGGCGCGTGTGGGCCACGGGGGCGTCTGGGAGTTCTACGGCTCGACCGAGGCACAGTTCACCGTCTGCTCGCCCGACGAGTGGCTCGAACGGCCCGGCACCGTCGGCCGGGCCCGGCCGGGGCGACGGCTCTCGGTCGAGCCCGTGGCGGAGGAGGCATCCGACGCCGCTGCCGCCGACCCCCCTGGCGGGACCATCTGGTGCGAGATGCCCGCCTTCGCGCGCTTCAGCTACTGGGGCGACCCCGAGGCCACGCAGGCGGCGTGGAGCGGTTCGGCGTGCACGATCGGCGACCTGGGCCGGCTCGATCCCGACGGCTACCTCTACCTCACGGGCCGGCGCCACGACCTCATCATCAGCGGCGGCGTCAACGTCTATCCGGCCGAGGTCGAGAACGTGTTGGCCGCTGTGCAAGGGGTACGCGAGATCGCCGTGTTCGGCCTGCCCGACGAACAGTGGGGCCAGCGCGTCTGCGTCGCCTACGTCGCCGACGGCGCCGACGTCGAGGGCGCCCTGCGGGCCGCCGCATCGGCCCGCCTTGCCCCCTACAAGCGGCCCAAGACCTATGTCGCCGCGGCGGACCTCCCGCACACGGCCACCGGCAAGCTCGTGCGCCGGGCCGTGCCCGCGCATCTCGGTCTGGCGCGCGAACCACGGCCCTGAGCGGGTAAGACTGCGCTATGCCCTTCGCCACCACCAACCCCGCCACCGGGAAGGTCGAGAAGGAGTTCCCGGCCCATACCCCCGACCAGGTCGAGGCGCTCCTCGCCCGCGCCGCGACCGCGTTCGCCGACTACAAGGCGACGACGTACGCCGAGCGGGCCCGCCACCTGACCACGGCGGCCGAGCTGCTCGAGGGCGAGGTGCCCGACATCGCCCGCATCCTCACCACCGAGATGGGCAAGACGTTCGCCGCGGCCAAGGGCGAGGTCTCCAAGTGCGCCGTTGGCCTGCGCTGGTTCGCCGACAACGCCGAAGCGCTCCTGGCCGACGAGCCCGTCCCGTCCGCGGCCACGCGGTCCTATGTGCACTACCAGCCGCTCGGGCCCGTGCTGGCGGTCATGCCCTGGAATTTCCCGATGTGGCAGGTGATCCGCTTCGCCGCCCCGGCGCTCATGGTCGGCAACGTGGGCCTGCTCAAGCACGCGTCGAACGTGCCCCAGACGGCTCTGGCCATCGAGGACCTGTTCCGCCGGGCCGGCCTGCCCGACGGCGCCTTCACCAACCTCTTCGTCGAGTCCAAGGACATCGCGGAACTGATTCAGGACCCGCGCATCGCGGCGGTCACGCTGACCGGCAGCGAACGGGCCGGCATCTCGGTGGCGTCGGCCGCGGGACGTGCGCTCAAGAAGAGCGTGCTCGAGCTCGGCGGCTCCGACCCCTTCATCGTGACGCCGTCGGCCGACCTCGAGGCCTGCGTGCGCACCGCCGTCACGGCCCGGGTGCAGAACAACGGACAGTCCTGCATCGCAGCCAAGCGGTTCATCACGGTGGGCGGCATCGCCGACGAGTTCGAGGAGCGCTTCATCAGAGCGATGGATGCCTTGGTGGTCGGTGACCCCTTCGAGCCCGCGACCGACATCGGCCCGATCGTCACCGAGGCCCAGCGCGACGAGCTGGTCGGACAGGTCGAGTCGGCGCGGCGCCAGGGTGCCACGGTGCACGCCGCGGCCAAGGTCCCCGACGGCGGCGGCTGGTGGTTCCCGCCGACCGTCCTGTCCGGTGTGACCATGGACATGCCCGTCGCCCAGGAGGAGATCTTCGGCCCGGTGGGCATGGTGCTGCGGGTGCCCGACCTGAGCGCGGCCATCGAGGCCGCCAATGCCACCACCTTCGGCCTCGGCTCGAGCGTGTGGACCGACGACGACGAGGAGACCGCCCGGTGCATCGAGGAGATCGAGGCGGGCGCCGTGTTCGTCAACGCCATGGTCGCGTCGACGCCGGAGCTGCCCTTCGGTGGCATCAAGCGATCGGGCTTCGGGCGCGAGTTGTCCGAGCTGGGTCTGAAGGAGTTCGCCAATCCGAAGACGGTGTGGATCGCCTGACCGGGCGGCCTTGTCGGCGATGACGACCTATCTCGACCACGGCGCGACCACGCCGTTGCGGCCCGAGGTGGCCGCCGCCATAGCCGAGGTCCACACCGCGCCCCTCGGGAACCCGACCGGCAGCCATCCGCCGGCACAGAGGGCACGGCGCCTGCTCGAGGAGGCGCGTGACGAGGTGGCCTCCTTCCTCGGGCGTGACCCGCGCGAGATCGTCTTCACCTCCGGCGGGACGGAGGCGGCCAACCTGGCCGTGCTGGGGACGGTCGAGGCGGCGCGGTGCGAGCGGGGTGAGGCGGTGCTGGTGTGCTCCGCCGTGGAGCACCCTGCGGTACGCGAGTCGGCACGGGCCGCGGCACACGCCGGCGCGGACAGCCGCGTGCTGCCCGTCGACGGTTCCGGACTGCTCGACCTCGACGCCCTGGCCTGCACGCTGTCCCCCCGCTGCACGCTCGTAGCCGTGATGACGGCGAACAACGAGACCGGCGTCGTGCAGCCGTTGGGCGAGGTCATCGCCGCCGTGCGGCGTCGGGCCCCGCAGGCGCTCGTCTTCACCGACGCGGTGCAGGCCGCGCCCTTTCTCGACCTCGCCGAGGCCGCCGCTGCCGCCGACCTCGTGTCGCTCAGCGCCCACAAGGTGGGGGGGCCGGTCGGCACCGGTGCACTGGCCGTAGGCCCGCGGGTGGCCCTGGCGGCGCGCCAGCACGGTGGTGGGCAGGAGCGCGAGCGGCGGAGCGGCACCCAGGACGTGGCGGGTGCGGTCGGGCTGGCGACGGCGCTCCGCCTCGTCGAGGGCGAGCGCGCCGAGGCGGCGCCGAGGGTGGCCGCGCTGCGGGACCGGCTCCGCGAGGGGCTGCTGGCGTCGGTACCCGACGCGCGCCGTACCGTGCCGGACGGTGTCGCTGTCCTGCCCGGGCACCTGCACCTGTGCGTGGCGGGGGTCGAGCGGGAGGAGCTGCTGGTGGCCCTCGGCCAACGAGGGATCTGCGTCTCCGGCGGCTCGTCGTGTGCCAGCGGTGCGCTCGAGCCCAGCCACGTCCTCGCCGCCATGGGCGTTGCGCCCGAGCTGGCCGCAGGTGCCGTCCGTTTCACGCTGGGGTACGGCACCACCGATGCGGACGTCGATCGTGCGCTCGACGCCGTGCCGGGCGTGGTGGACGCGCTGCGCCGAGGGGTGTGACACCCGGTGGCACACTGTTCACATGCGGGTGCTGGTGGCCATGTCGGGAGGCGTCGACTCCTCGGTCGCGGCGGCGCTCCTGGTGGAGCAGGGTCATGACGTTGTCGGAGCCACCCTCAAGCTGTGGGGCGGCCCCTCGGACTCGGGCTGTTGTTCGGTGGCCGACGTCGACGACGCTCGACGGGTGGCCCAGCAGCTCGGCATCGCCCACCACGTGTTCAACCTGACCGAGGAGTTCGACCGCAGCGTCGTCACGCCCTATATCGGCGAGCACGCGCGGGGCAGGACACCGAACCCCTGTATCGAGTGCAACCGCTCCATGAAGTTCGATCGCCTGCTGCGCCGGGCCGAACGCCTCGGCTTCGCCCGCCTGGCGACGGGGCACCACGCCCGGGTCACAGGCGAGACGGCGCGGCGCCTGCGGCGCGGCGCGGACGCCGCGAAGGACCAGTCCTACGTGCTCTCCATCCTCGACCAGGACGCGCTGGCCCGCGTCCTCTTCCCGGTGGGCGAGATGACCAAGGACGAGGTGCGGGCCTGCGCCCGCCGCCTCGGGCTGCGCACGGCAGAGAAGCCCGACAGCCAGGACGTGTGCTTCATCGGGAGCGCCGAGGGGCGGCACGGGTTCTTGTCGCGGCGCATGGAGCTGCACGCGGGCGCAGTGGTAGACGGCGAGGGCCGGGCGGCCGGCACGGTGGAGGCCGTCGAGCTCGTCACGGTGGGGCAGCGGCGCGGCATGGGCCACGGGAACGATGGTCAGCGACGCTACGTGACCCACGTCGACGTGCTAACGCGACGGGTCACCGTCGGGAGCGCGGCGGACGCGCTGCGCGCCTCGGTCCTGCTTCCGGAGGCATCGCTCACCTGGGTGGGGGGTCCGCTCGCTCCCGGCGCGCGGGCAGTGGCGCAGGTCAGCGCCCACGGGCGCCCGGTGCCCTGCATCCTCGAGCACGACGACGCCGGCCTACGCGTGCGCTTCGATTCCCCACAGCGACCGGTGGCCCCGGGCCAGACGGTGGCGCTCTACGACGCGCTCGACCCCGACGCCGTGGTCGGCGCGGGCATCGCCGCCTGATCGTGGCCGCCAGCGGCGACGGCAAGAACGGCAGACGCGGGTACCGCCCGAGGTGTTGGCGCGGGCTGCCGAGCTGCGGGCCCTGATCGTCCACCACAACGAGCTGTACCACACGCTCGACGCGCCGGAGATCCCCGACGCCGAGTACGACAGCCTCGTCGTCGAGCTCCGTCAACTCGAGGCGGACCATCCCGAGCTGGCCACGCCCGACTCGCCGACGAACACGGTGGGCGGGCCCCCGTCGGGCCTCTTCGCCGAGGTCCGCCACCGGGTACCCATGATGAGCCTGGACAACGCGTTCGACGAAGCCGAGTTGCGGGCGTGGGCGGAGCGGATGCGGCGCCAGGACCCGGCTCTCGACCTTGAGTCCCTGCCGTTCTCGTGTGAGCCGAAGGTCGACGGCGTCGCCATGTCGCTGACCTACGAGCGAGGGAGGTTCGCGCAGGCGGCGACGCGGGGTGACGGCGTCACCGGAGAGGACGTGACGGCGAACGTGGCGACCGTCAACGACGTCCCCAAGGAGCTGGCCAAGGCCGGCGGCCCCTACCCGGACATCCTCGAGGTGCGGGGCGAGGTCTACATGCCGGTGGCCGAGTTCGAAGCCATGAACAAGCGGCAGGCGGACGCGGGCGAGCGCCTCTTCGTCAACCCCCGCAACTCGGCGGCCGGCGCGCTGCGCCAGAAGGACCCGGGCGTCACCGCCACCCGGCCGCTGCATTTCTGGGCGTACCAGGTCGGCGTCGTGGAACGAGCGCCGGCCAAGAGCCGGTGGCCCGCGGCCACGCAGACCGCCACCCTGGCGCAGCTGGCCAAGGCGGGTTTCCCGGTCAGCCCCGACGCCCGCCGGATCAAGGGGATGGCCGCGGTCGTCGACCGCTGCCGGGAGCTGGCCGAGGAACGCCACGAACTGGCCTACGAGATCGACGGTGTGGTGGTCAAGGTGGACGAGCTGGCCCTCCACCAGGTCCTGGGCGCCACCTCGCGGGCACCCCGGTGGGCCGTCGCCTTCAAGTTCCCGCCCGAAGAGCGCACGACCAGGCTCATCGACATCATGGTCTCCATCGGACGGACGGGGCGGGCGACACCCTTCGCCCGCCTCGAGCCGGTCTTCGTCGGCGGCTCGACGGTGGGGGTGGCGACGCTGCACAACGAGGACCAGGTGGCGGCGAAGGACGTCCGTCCGCGCGACCTCGTCATCGTGCGCAAGGCGGGTGATGTCATCCCCGAGGTCGTCGGACCCGTGCGGGAAGGCCCCGGGGTACCGGCGCGGCGCAAGCCGAGGTGGAAGTTCCCCGCGTCCTGCCCGTCCTGCGGTGAACCGCTGGTCCGTCTGCCCGGGGAGAGCGACACCTACTGCACCAACATCGACTGTCCGGCCCAGCGCGTGCAGCGCATCTCGCACTACGCGTCGCGCTCCGCCATGGACATCGAGGGGCTGGGTGAGGAGCGCGTGCTCCAGCTCGTCGGAGCGGGGTTCATCGACGACGCCGCAGACCTGTACGAACTGACGGTCGAGCAGCTCGTCTCCCTGGAACGCTTCGGCGCACTGTCGGCGGCAAACCTGGTGGCGGCCATCGACGCGTCGCGGGCACAGCCGCTGAGCCGGCTGCTCGTCGCGCTCGGCATCCGCCACGTCGGCCCGACCGTGGCCCGCGCCGTGGCCCGCGCCTTCGGAACGCTCGACGCGATCGAGGCGGCCACGATCGAGGAGCTGGCCGCCGTCGACGGCGTGGGCGGCATCATCGCGGCGAGCCTGGCCGAGTTCCTTTCCGGGGAGGGGAACGTGGCCGTGATCGGACGGCTTCGTGGGGCCGCGCTCACCATGGCGGAGCCTGTCGCCGCCGGATCGGATGGAGGGGGAGCCGGGGCGGCGACCCGAGAGCAGACATTGGCGGGCAAGGCGGTGGTGGTCACCGGGGCCGTGCCCGGCCACACGCGGGAGGGGGCCGAGGAGGCCATCGTGGCGCGGGGCGGCACGTCACCCGGGAGCGTGTCCAAGAAGACCTTTGCCCTGGTGGTCGGCGACGCGCCGGGCGCCAGCAAGCTCAAGAGAGCGGACGAGCTCGGCGTTCCGACGATCGATGCGGCGTCCTTCGAGTCCCTACTCGAGACGGGCGAGTTGCCCGAATGAGCAGGACCGTTGCTGGTCGGGAGGTGTCCACCGGATGTGGGCCCGGGATCGGTAGCCTGAGTGCGCCCCGATGCCCCTGATTTCTGACTCCATCGGCCGGGTCCTTGGGAAGCGGTACCGGCTGCTCTCCGCTCTGGGCACCGGCGCTTCTGCTCACGTCTTCCTGGCCGAGGACGTGTCGCTGCAACGCCACGTCGCGGTCAAGGTCCTCCAACCCGCCCTGGCAACCGACGAGGCGTTCCTCAAGCGCTTCCGGGCCGAGGCGCGCTCGGTCGCCTCGCTCAACCATCCGCACGTGCTGCGCGTCTTCGACTGGGGCGAGGACACTGATGGGCCCTATCTGGTGCTGGAGTATCTCGGCGGGGGCTCGCTGCGCGACCTGCTCGACCGCGACGTGAGGCTCTCGTATTCCCAGGCGGCCCAGTTGGGGACCGAGGTGGCCCAGGGACTGGCCTACGCCCACGTCCGGGGGCTGGTGCACCGGGACATCAAGCCGGCCAACCTGCTCTTCGACGAGGAGGGTCGAGTGCGGGTCGCCGACTTCGGCGTTGCCCGTGCGCTGGCCGAGGCGGCCTGGACCGAGCCGGCCGGTGCGATGGTGGGGACGGCGCGTTACATCTCGCCCGAGGCGGCCGAGGGCAAACCCGTCGACGGCCGGGCCGACGTCTACTCGCTGGCGCTCGTCCTGTACGAGGCGGTCACGGGCACGGTCCCCTTCGTCACCGACACGACCATGGGCACGCTGGCGGCGCGGATCGGGCAGCCGCTGCCGCACGACGCCGCCCTGGGTCCGCTCGACGACGTGCTGGCCCGCGCCGCGGCGCCCGACGTGTCGGCACGCCTCGACGCCGCAGGGCTGGCAGCCCGGCTGGGCGCGCTGGCCGCGGCGCTGCCCACGCCCGCCCCGCTGCCGCTCGTCATCCCGCATCTCGAGGCCGCGGCGCCGATCCCCGGTTTCCGGGCACCCGGCGTGTCCGAACTCACCGACTCGGGGATGGTCGCCGTCGGTGGCGCCACGGCCTCGACGGCGATCGCGCCGGGCATCGCGGCGGCGGCTCCGCCGGTCGGCACCAAGGCCGGGCCGGGTGAGATCTTCGACGCCGAGCCCTTTGGCAAGGCGGCAGGCCGCAAAGCGCCGACCGGCCCCAAGCGGACCTGGATGCGGCGCCGGCGCACGTGGTGGATCGTGGCGGCGATCGCCGTGGCGATGATCGTGGCGGCGGGGCTGGTGGCCGCCTATGAGTCGAAGGTGTTCACGCCGTCGCACCCGACGCCGGGACTCGTCGACCTCCAGCTGGCCAAGGCCCAGGCCGACGTGGCCAGGGTCCACATGGTCCTGAGGGAGGGGCCGCCGGTGAAATCGATCACGGTGGCGACCGGCGCGGTGGTGTACCAGCACCCCAAGCCCGGGGTGTCCCAGAAGGAGGGCTCGACGGTCACCGTCGTGCTCTCGGGAGGGAAGCCCGACGTCACCGTGCCCCCCCTCACCGGCATGACCTGCGCCCAGGCCGCGGCCACACTGCAGTCCGTGCACTTCGTATCTGTCTGCGCGCCGGGGGCCTACAACAACAACATCCCGGCCGGCGTGCTGGACCTGTGGTCCATCAACTCCACGCAGAACCCGACGAAGGCGCCCTACGGGAGCACCATCACGCTTGTCCCCTCGTTGGGCCACGAGCCGGCGACGGTCCCGAGCATCCCGACCAGCTACACGTTCGACCAGGCCCAGGCCGCGCTGCAGGCGGTCGGGCTGACGGCGACCCAGAACCCGCAGTCGAGCACGACGGTGCCGTCGGGGCAGGTGATCACCACCAACCCCGCCAGCGGGGCCCAGGCGCCCTACGGCTCGGCGGTGACGGTCAACGTCTCGACGGGGCCGCCGACGACGACGGTGCCCAACGTCCTGCAGGACACCGTCTCCCAAGCCACGACGGCCCTGCAGAACGACGGCCTCACCGTCTCCGGTGTATCGGGCAGCCCGAACAATAAGGTCGTCGGCACCCAGCCCTCCATCGGCTCGACGGTGCCGGTCGGTTCGTCGATTCAGCTGTTCACCAAGTAACCGCCGCGGTGGCGTTGACGTTCGACCCGAGCCTGCGACCTCTGCGAGGCGGCGCGCCTGTCGGAGTGGCACCACGAGGACGACGTGTGCTGGGTGGCCGACTGCGAGGTGTGCGGGGTGCCCATGGTGGTGTGGAAGCACCACGGCCCCACGCCGCCCGAAGGCGACATCGAGCACATGCTGGCTCAGTTGACCCGGGTGGCCGACGCCCGCTTCGGCGCGGGCGAGTGGTCGGTGGACCGCGTCATGCGGCAGATCCCCAATCACTTCCACGCGCATGGGCGGGACCCCGACTGGTGGTACCGCCTGCGCGGCATGCGCTGACTCAGTCTCTGGCTCACCGACGCGTCGCGCGGCGACGAAAGAGCCAAAAAGGGCCCCCGGTAGGGTGGGCGAAATGGAGGCTTCCCCGGTCGAGCGCTCCGACGCGCTGCTCGACCCCGTCTCCGACCCCGGCGGCGGCGCCATGGGCACGCTGGGCGACGGATCGGTCGAGACGAACTGGTTCGTCCTGCTACACCGCCGCGTTGCGGCCCGCGCCGATGCGCAGCCCCCGCTACCAATGGTGGGCCCTTGTCGCGCTGCTAGCGGGGTTGCTGTCGCTCAACATCACCTTCACGGTCTTCGTGGTTGCCCTGCCCACGGTCAAGGCCGATTTCCACACGAACTTCTCGGTGCTGGCCTGGGCCTCGACCGGGCCCCTCCTGGCCTTCGGCGTCGCCGCGCCGTTCTTCGGCAAGGCGGGGGACCTCTTCGGCCACCGCCGGCTGTACCAGTTCGGCCTACTCGGCGCGATGGTCAGCGCGATCCTCACCGCGACGGCACCCGACGTGGGGATGCTGCTGTTCGCGCGAGCCCTCGACGGCGTGCAGGGCGCCGCCACCGGCACGGCATCGATGGCGATCATCCTCGAGCTCTTCGCGCCCGCTGACCGCGTCAAGGCGCTCGGGTGGTGGTCGCTCGTCGGCGCCGGCGGGCCCGTCCTCGGCGTGACACTTGGCTCGCCGGTGATCCAGTTCTTCGGATGGCGGACGCTGTTCTGGGGCCAGCTGGTCCTGCTGATCATCGCCTCGGTGGTGGTCGCCGTGCTGCTGCCGTCCGGTCGGCGGGCGCGGGCCAGCGGGGGTGCCGACCTCGATGGTGACCGCCCATGGGAGGTGTCTTCCGCATCTACAAAGGGTTCTGTTCAAGACTCCGGCGATCCTCCCGCCGAGTCTCGCCGAGGGCGCTCCCGTGTGTGGGAGGGCATGGACTGGGTGGGGACCTGGAGCCTGGCCGGCTCCGTCACCGCGGCCATGCTCGTCCTTAGCATCGGCCCGCTGGCGGGCTGGACGTCGCCCGGTGTCATCGCGGCGGGCGTCGCGGCCGCCGCGCTTGCCGGCGTGTTCGTCTGGCGAGAAGCCACCTTCGCCACCCCGCTGGTGCCGACGACCTACTTGCGGCGCCGGAACTTCATGTTCCCCATGGGGACCAAGAGCTTCTCGAGCTTCGCCTACTTCGGCGGCTTCTTCCTGTTCCCGCTGCTTATGGAGCAGGTGTACGGCTACAGCGTCGCACAGGTCGGCTTCCTCTCGGTAGCCCGCCCCCTCCTCTTCGCCGTGAGCGCACCGATCGCGGGCTACATGGCGGTGCGAACGGGAGAGCGGAACGCGACGCTCTTCGGCACCGTCGCCCTCTTCCTCTCCATGGTCTTGTTCGCCACGCTCGGCCCGTCGTCGGGGCTCGTCGTGATCTTGGTCGCGCTCGGCCTGTCCGGTCTCGGCATGGGCGTCTCCATGCCCGCCACCTCGGCCACCATGTCGAACGAGCTCGCCGAGTCGGAGTACGGCGTCATGAGCGCGGCGCAGCTGATGGCAACTCAGGTGGGAGAGGTGGCGGGCATCCAGGCCGTGCTCACCATTCAGGAGTCGATCGCGAAGCGCTCGGGCCTGGGCAACGTGCACCACAGCACGGCACTGCTCCACAGCTTCAGCGTTCCGTTCTGGGTCGGCGCCGGCGTGGCTGCTCTGGCGGTCGTGTGCGCACTGTTCATCCGGCCCCTGCCGCGGCACACGCGCAGCGCGCAACTGATGGCCGACGCGACCTGAGCGCGGTCGGCGGGCCGCGCTACTCGGTGATGTCGCGCAACCGGGTGGCGAGTTCGGCCGCGTTCGGGTCGCTGGCGGCCGGCGTGGCCTGGAGCGCCATCAACTTGGCCATGTCGCCCTCGACCCGCACCTTGCCCGCCATGAAGGCCTGCATCCCCGCCTGCGGATTGCCCTCGACAAGGATCGCCTTGGCCGTGTCGTAGTCGACGGTGACCTTGAGGTCCTGAACCTCGAGGTGGCCCACGTCGAGGACCAGTTCCCCGCTCGAGGTGTCCATGTGGGCGTGGATGTCGTCCGCCGAGAAGGGGACGGCCGTCACCACGAGGTTCATACGCACCACGTGGGGGATCGGGGGGGTCTTGCCCTCGTACTCGGCGCGGATCTTTCGGGCCTCCTCGAGCCATTCGTCGCTGAGGAACGGGTACGACGGCATTGCGGTGCTCCTTCGTCTTCGGTCTCGGTCGCGGCGCTGGACCTCGATGCCCCGCCCAGAGTCATGTGGCCGCCGGAACCCTACTCCCCTCGCCGGTAGGCTGCCGGTCCGTGACCGCACCCATCCTCCCCGATGCAGAGCCCTATTCCGCTGTCGGAGACGGCCGCGGCGCGCTGGTCCTTCACGGATTCACCGGCAACCCCCAGTCCATGCGCGGGCTCGCGTTCGCGCTGGCCGACGCGGGCTTCACGGTGGAGATGCCCCTGCTCCCCGGGCACGGGACGGACATCTCCGACATGCTCGAGACGCGGTGGGAGGACTGGTCCGCCGCGGCCGAGGCGGCCTACACCGAGCTCGCGGCGCGCAGCGACGCCGTCGTGGTCGTGGGCCTCTCCATGGGGGGGATGCTCGCCGTGTGGCTGGCCGAGCACCACCTGGAGATCGCGGGGCTGGCCGTCGTCAATCCGCTGCTCTCGCCTCCGGACGAGGCCACCGTGTCGTTCATCGAGGCGATGATCGAGGGCGGCGACGAGGTGGCACCGGGCATCGGTTCGGACATCGCCATGGAGGGTGCGGTCGAGTCGGCCTATCCCGGGCTGCCGCTACGACCCGTGCTCTCGCTCTTTGCTGCGGCCGCCGAGGTGGAGGCCGAGCTCGAGTCGGTCACCTGTCCTGTGCTCGTCTTCACCAGCGCGCAGGACCACGTCGTCGACCCGAGGTCGAGCGAGCTCCTGGTGGCGCGGTCCAAGAGCCCAGTCGAGCAGGTCGTGCTGGAGCGCAGCTTCCACGTGGCCACCCTCGACTACGACAAGGACGAGATCGAGGTGCGCACGGTCGAGTTCGTGACCGGCCTGCTCCCCGCGCCGCGCCGGTGAGCGGGCCGCGCCATCGGGAGCCGGCTCCCGTGACGCTCACTCGCGACGACGTCGTCCACGTGGCCCGCCTGGCCCGATTGGCCCTGAATGACGCCGAGGTCGAGCTGTTCACCGAGCAGCTGCGCACCGTGCTGGACCATGCGGCCGATGTGGCGGAGCTGGACCTCGCGCACCTGGAGCCGTCGTCCCACCCCATCGTCCTGCAGAACATCCTGCGGCCCGATGAGCCGAGGCCGAGCCTGGACCGCGGGGAGGTCCTGGCTGCTGCGCCCGCGGTGGAGGACGACCGCTTCAGGGTGCCGCGGATCGGCGGCGCGGCACGGTGAGCCCCGCGGGTACCGCATTGGCGTTAGCCGCCGAGGTCCGATCCGGGCGGCGATCGGCCCACGAGGTGGTGGAGGAGGCGCTCGCCGCCGTGGCGGCCGGCAACGGCGAGCTCAACGCGTTCCTCACCGTCCTCGGCGACGAGGCGAGGGCCCAGGCCGATCAGGTCGATGCAGCGGTGGCCGCCGGGCGCGACCCGGGACCGCTGGCGGGTGTACCCGTCGCGCTGAAGGACAACTTGTGCACGCGGGGCACCGCGACGACCTGCGGCTCGAAGATCCTCGAAGGCTGGCGGCCGCCCTACGACGCCACCGTCGTCAAGGCGCTCCGCCAGGCCGGGGCGATCGCCTTGGGGAAGACGAACATGGACGAGTTCGCCATGGGGAGCTCGACCGAGAACTCGGCGTTCGGGCCGACCCGCAATCCGCGCCACCTGGGCAAGGTTCCTGGTGGTAGCAGCGGCGGCTCGGCGGCCGCCGTGGCGGCCGGCTTCGTCCCGCTCGGTCTCGGCTCCGACACCGGAGGGTCGATCCGCCAGCCGGCCGCGCTGTGCGGGGTGGTCGGCATGAAACCGACCTACGGGCGCGTCTCGCGCTACGGCCTGGTCGCCTTTGCGTCCTCGCTCGACCAGATCGGGCCCATCGCGACGACGGTGGAAGACGCCGCGATCATGTTCGACGTCGTGGCGGGACACGACCCGTGCGACAGCACATCGCTGCCCTCCGTGCCCGAGCCCACGTTGGCGACGTTGTACGAGGGGGCAGAGGGCATCAGGGTCGGGCTCTGCCGCGACCTGGTGGATGGCTGCGACCTGGACGTCGTGGCGCGGGTGGTGGAGGCGGCCGACGCGCTGGCCGACGCCGGGGCAAAGGTGGAGGAGATCTCGGTACCCGAGTTCGCGTACGGGCTATCGGCCTACTACCTCATTGCGCCGGCGGAGGCGTCCTCCAACCTGGCCCGCTACGACGGGGTTCGCTACGGGCTGCGGGTCGATGGCGAGGATGCAGAGGTCATGAACACGGCCACGCGCACGGCCGGGTTCGGCGCCGAGGTCAAGCGCCGGGTGATGCTCGGCACCTACGCTCTTTCCGCCGGGTATTACGACGCGTACTACGCCCAGGCCCAGCGGGTGCGCACGCTCGTGATGCGTGCGTTCGACCGGGCATACGAGTCGGTCGACGTATTGCTCGGCGCCACTGCGCCGACAACGGCCTTCGACCTCGGCGCCAAAGTAGACGACCCCATGGCGATGTACATGAACGACGTATGTACCATCCCGTCCAATTTGTCGGGGCATCCGGCGCTCTCGGTGCCATTCGGCAGCGGCAACGATGGCCTGCCCGTCGGCGTCCAGGTGCTGGCGCCGGCGCTGGGAGAGGCAATCCTGTTCCGTGTGGCCCGCGTCGTCGAGGCCCATGCGCCGCAGGGACCGGGATCGTGAGCACGCACTGGGAACTGGTCGTCGGGCTCGAGGTGCACTCCGAGCTGGCGACGGCGACCAAGCTGTTCTGCGGGTGTCGCAACGCCTTCGGTGACGAGCCCAACGTGAACATCTGCCCCGTCTGCCTCGGGCTGCCCGGCTCGCTACCCGTCCTCAACGAGCACGCCGTCGAGCTGGCCATGCGGATAGGCGCGGCGTTGCACTGCGACATCCGCGCGTCGGAGTTCGCCCGGAAGAACTACTTCTACCCGGACCAGGCCAAGGACTACCAGATCAGTCAGTACGACAAGCCCCTGAACACCGGTGGCTGGCTGGAGCTCCCCGACGGCTTCCGGGTCGGCGTGACGCGGGCCCACATGGAGGAGGACACCGGCAAGCTCACCCACGTCGGCGCGAGCGGACGGATCAACGCGGCCGACCACGCGCTGGTTGACTACAACCGCTCGGGCGTGCCTCTGGTCGAGATCGTGAGCGAGCCCGACATCCGCTCGGTGGCCCACGCCCGGGCCTATGCCGCCGAGCTGCGGGGGATCCTGGTGGCGACCGGTGCGTCGGACGGGCGGATGGAGGAGGGCTCCATGCGCGTCGACGCCAACGTGTCTGTGCGGACGGCCGGCTCGGGCGCGTTCGGCACACGCTGCGAGATCAAGAACCTCAACTCGCTGCGCTCGCTCAGCCGCGCCATCGAGTACGAGGAGGCGCGGCAGATCGCGATCCTCGAGGCGGGGGGCTCGGTGGACCAGGAGACGCGGCACTGGGACGAGTCGGCGGCCCGCACGGAATCGATGCGCTCCAAGGAGGAGGCCAACGACTACCGCTACTTCCCCGAGCCCGACCTGGTGCCGTTGGCGCCCGCGGCTGCGTGGCAGGAGCAGGTGCGCCAGGACCTGGGGCCGATGCCGGCGGACCGGCGGGCGTTGCTGGCCGCCGCCCTGGGTGGTGCGCCGAGCGACGCCGAAACGGACCAGATCCGCGCAGTGGTCGACCTGGGCCTCGACTCCCTGGTCAGCGCGGCGGCCGAGGCGGGGGCACCGACGGCGCTGGCGCTGGCCCGGGCCGCCAACGAGGTGGCCGCCCACAGCGAGGCAGCGGCGCGGCTTGATACGGGGTCGTTCGCCACCTTGCTCGCGCTCGAGTCCGGCGGCCAGCTATCGGCGACGCAGTCCAAGGCCGTGCTTGGCGTGCTGCTCGAACGGGGCGGGGGCGACCCGGCAGCGCTGGCCAAGGAGATGGGATTCGAGGCCCTCAGCTCCGACAGCCTCGGTGCCGTCCTCGACGAGGTCGTCGACTCACACCCCGACGAGTGGGCCCGCTTCGTCGGCGGTGACGACGCGGAGGCGAAGAAGCTGACTGGGTTCTTCACCGGTGCCGTGATGAAGGCGACGGCAGGCAAGGCCAACGGCAAGGAGATCGCGGTCGAGCTGCTGCGCCGCCGCGGCTAACTCGGAAGCCGGCGGCCGGTGACAGCCGTCCACAGCGGCGACGGCCGCGACACCATGACGCGTCCCGTCGGGCCCACGAACCTCAGCTCCGTGTTCGCGTTGCCGGTCATGGTCCACCGCCCGCTGTGAACCAGGTGATGGTGGTGGAGGCACAGGAGCGCCAGGTTGTCCAGGTCGGTGGGGCCGTCCGGCTTCCAGGGCGCGACGTGGTGCGTGTTGGTGAACGTCGCGTTCGTGCACCCGGGAAAGCGGCAGTGTCGATCACGGCGCATCACCTCCCGGCGCTGGGCGTCCGTCGGTTCCCGACGGGCCCGGCCCTCGTACATCGTGTGGCCGACATCGTCGTCGACGCCTATGGCGATCGTGGCGTCGCAGGCGATCCGCCGGACCGTCTCGCAGCTGATGAAGCCCCCTCGCTCCAGCTCGCCCGACAGTACGGTGTCCTTGCCCGAGCCGTCGACGAGGGCGGCCAGGGGCACGTGGAGAACAACGAAGAAGGGGCTCGAGGTGGTGCCCGGTACGCCAGAGCCCCGGGCCGACGACAAGCGGGTCGTCTCCACAAAGGCGTCGCAAAGGCGCTGGTCCCAAGGCGTCTCGCCGTCCGAGGGGATCCTCCGAGCGCGGGCCTCGAGGCAGGCGCGGATCTCGGCGAACGACTCCGACGGCAACTGCACCGTCATGGTGCGGCACTGGTCGTTGAAGCGGAGGAAGCGACGATCATGGCTCGACCGGCCACGGGTCTCGGTGGTCGGCATCGGCGCCACGGTGCGGGCGAGCTCGGCGAGCTGGCGGACCGAGCACTCCTGCGCCTGCTCACGCAGCTCGTGGTCGCTCTCAGGAGTCGCGACGTCCGCGACGGCGCGGACCTTGTCGAAGGTCAGGTCACCGGCGCAGAGCGCGCCCATCAGGTGCGGCATCTCCCATGCCTTCACGGCCAGGCGCGTATAGGCACGTGCGGTGGGCGTCGAGACTCCGAACCGCTCCACGGCCCACGTCTCCGAGGAGGTCGCGCCGTCGTCTCGATACGCCTGCCGGCGGTCGACCTCGCCGAGCAACACCAGGATGGCGCCCTCGACGGTGGCCTTCTCGCGGAAGAGCCGGTCAAGACGTTCCACGATCTCCTCGTTGGTGAGCGCCCCGGCCGCGCCGACGGCGTTGTGACCGACGGCAGCTCCATCCACTCCGGCTACGGTGTCGAGCATCGGGGACAGAACGGTCGCCCTCAGGCGAGGTTGTCGGTCCGGAGCCCGATCACTCTTCGTCGATGACCCCCGAGATGTAGCGGTCGAGGGTCGGGCCCGCCCAGCACGCAATCTGTCGGGGCGTCGCCGTGGAGACGGGTGGCACGCGCAGGATGTAACGGGTGAACGCCAGCCCCATCAGCTGCGAGGAGACGAGGGCACGGCGCCGATGCGTCAGGTTCGCTCTCTCACCGAGGTGGGTCGGGTTGTTCTTCCAAACCCTGTCGGCGACGAACTCGCGCATGGCATCGGCGACATTGGTCGACGCTGCCATGGCCGCCACGCAGAACGCGAAGGAAGAGCCCGTCCCCTCCGCCCGGTCCCACATGGTGAGGAATCCCAAGATGATCCCGGCGCCAACTGACGAGGGCGACGACGACTGCTCCCTGACATGGCGCGGGTCGAAGGGCAGGGCCATCGCGGCGACGAAGAGACTCGCCTTGCCGTCGAAGTAGTGGTGGACCAGCGCTGGGTCGACTCCGGCTTCCCGGGCGATAGCACGGAGGCTCGCCCCGTCGTAGCCTTTTCCGGCGAAGACGCGCTTCGCGGCGTCGACGATGTCACCCCGGGTGTCGGCATGACCGGGCCGCCGGCCGAGGACGGCACTCATCGCCGGCCCCGCCTGAAAAGGCATGACACGGGGTATTCACCGGCCGCAGAGTCTATGGTAAAACTCACCAGTGATGAATTATAGGAGGTGGCGGCGGTGAACGCGGGGTCGCCCGGGCCGCAGAGCGGCACCACGGAGGTCACCGGCCTCGGCCGCCTGGCCGGACGGTGCTACGACCGGCGCCGCACCGTGCTCGTACTGTGGATCCTGGCCCTCATCGGCATCACGGTGGTGGCCCAGGTGGTGGGGACCCGCTTCCAGAACAAGTTCACCGCCGGCAGCACGGAATCACAGCAGGCCGCCGATCTCCTCACGGCGCGCTTCCCGGCCAAGGCGGGGGACACCGCCGACGTGGTTTTCCACACGGCGACGCCGATCGCCGACAACGAGGCGTCCATCAACCGTGTCGTCTCCTCATTGCGGCCGCTGGCCCATGTCGTGAGCGTGACCAGCCCGCTCTCGCCCGCCGGCGCGCACCAGATCTCCCAGCACGGCAACATCGCGTACGCCGAGGTGCAGTTCGACAACATCACGTCGAACCTCCAGCCCGGCACCATCAACGCCGTGATCCACACGGCGGAAGCGGCTCAGCGGCCCGGCTTCGACGTCGTGCTGGGCGGCTACCCGATCTCGTCGGTGGCCAAGATCTCCCCCGGGGCGAGCGAGGGCATCGGCATCACGGCCGCGATCATCATCATGCTGCTGGCCTTCGGGTCGGTTGTCGCCATGGGCCTCCCCATAATGACCGCTCTGTTCGGGCTCGGTATCGGTGTGGCGCTGCTCGAGCTGGTGACCCACTTCCTCGTCGTGCCCAACTTCTCGCCCGAGATGGCGGCCATGATCGGCATCGGTGTCGGCATCGACTACGCGCTGTTCATCGTCACCCGGTACCGACAGGGCATCTTCGAGGGCCGGGATCCCCGCAACGCGGTCGTGATGTCGCTCATGACCTCGGGCCGCTCAGTGCTCTTCGCCGGCGGGACGGTCGTCATCTCGCTGTTCGGTCTCTTCCTCATCGGCCAGCCCTACATGATCGGGCTCGCCACCGCCTGCATCGCCGCCGTCCTGATGGTGCTCATCTCGGCCCTGACGCTGTTGCCCGCCATGCTCGGATTCGCGGGCGGAGCCATCGACAAGCTGCACATCCCCGGTCTGCTCCAGAGCGGAGGGCCTCCGCCGCCCAACGGCTTCTGGTACCGCTGGAGCCGCTTCATCCAGCGGCGCGCCCTGTTGACAGGGATCCTGGCCGTGGTCGTGCTCGTCCTGCTCGCCCTCCCCATGTTCTCCATGCGGCTGGCCTTCACCGACGCCGGCAACGACCCCACCTCCCAGACCACCCGGCAGGCCTACGACCTCCTGGCCCAGGGCTTCGGCCCGGGTTTCAACGGGCCCCTGGTGGTGGCGGTCGACATGCACGGGCCGGCGGACCGCACCACCGTGGCCAAGCTCGACAGCGCGCTGCGGGCCGGAGTGCCCGATGTCGCATTCACCGCGCCGCCCCAGTTCAACGCGGCGGACACCGGCGCCGTCATCGCCGTCATCCCCAAGACCTCACCCCAGTCAGCGGAGACCGAAGCCCTCGTCGGCACCCTGCGGACGAACGTCATTCCCTCGGCGGTCGACGGGACCGGCGTGCGGGCGCTGGTGGGCGGCCAGACGGCCGGAGGGATCGACGCGGCCAACTTCCTCGGGAGCCGGCTCTTCCTTGTCATCGGCGCCGTACTCGTGCTGTCCTTCCTGCTGTTGATGACTGTGTTCCGGTCCGTCGTGCTCCCGCTCAAGGCGGTGATCATGAACCTGCTCAGCGTGGGCGCGGCCTACGGAGTCATGACCGCCGTGTTCCAGTGGGGCTGGGCGGGCAGCGTGATCGGGATCGGCGAGAAGGGCCCCATCGACCCCTGGATCCCGGTCACGATGTTCACCATCCTCTTCGGGCTCTCCATGGACTATGAGGTGTTCCTGCTCTCGCGCATCCGGGAGGAGTGGCTGCGCACCGCCGACAACTCGACGGCCGTCGCCGACGGCCTGTCGGTCACGGGCCGCATCATCACCGCCGCGGCGGCGATCATGTTCTGCGTCTTCGGCTCGTTCGTGATCAACGACCCGCTGCACATCCTCAAGGTGTTCGGCCTCGGGCTGGCGGTCGCCGTGCTGATCGACGTGACCCTGGTCCGCATGGTGCTCGTGCCGTCCATCATGGAGCTGCTGGGGCCGGTCAACTGGTGGATGCCGAAGTTCCTCCAGCGCTCCGTCCCCACCATCGGGGTGGAGGTCTCTCCCGAGAAGGTGCCGACTCCCGCACCCGTCTGAGGCGATTGGCGTCGTCGCCCCCCATCGGGTCACGAAAGCTCCCGCTAGTTTGGATCCGTGCAGAACGAAGCGGAGCCGGTGGCCACGTTCGTGTCCCTCAACCCCGGTCGCGACGTGCAGAGGGTCGGCACGGCTGCCTTCCTCGGTGAGGACGTCCAGAAGATCCACGACCCGGTGTGGGCGGTGATCGGCAACCTCGGAGACAGCCAGTGCTATCTGGGCGTCCCCCAGAAGGTGCAGGCCGTCCAGGCGGCCCTGTCGCGCCGCATCGCCGAGGACGACCTGGCGGTCCGTTTGATACCGCCCGCGTACACGCTGGGTGTCTCGGACGGCCAGCTCAACGGCACGCCGCAAATGCGGTTCTCCCTGGTCGGTCGCGAGCTCGTCCACGACGTCGCTGATGTGCACCTGGCGGCGAACAGTGTCGCCGGGCTGGTCGCCGTCGTCGCCTGCGACAAACCCCCGGTCGGGACCGTCGCCGCCGTGCTCGAGAACAACACACCCGCGGTCATCCTTTCTGACGGCCCCATCAGGCCCGGGATCGATCCGGAGACGGGCGCCCGGATCGATCTCGTGTCGGCCTTCCAGGCGGTCGACCAGGACGCCGAGGTGCGTGCCCGGTTCGCACTGCACGCCTGCCCCGGTCAAGGCAGCTGCGGGGGCATGTTCACCTACAACACGATGCAGACCTTCATCGCCGTGCTCGGCCTCGAACCACTGCACATGGTGTCCGCTCCGTCGGATGACCCGCGCCGGCTGATGGAGTTCCCCGATCAGATGGTCGACTGCCTGCTCGCCATGACGAGCCGGGGCATCCGGCCGCGAGACATCGTCACGCCCTCGTCGCTGCGCAACGCCTTGACCGTCACCATCGCCATGGGTGGTTCCACCAACGTGCTGCTGCACAGCGTCGAGATCGCCCGCGCCGCGGGGATCGACCTGTGGGGCGACGTGCTCAGCCAAGACGACTTCAACCAGCTGGCCCGTCGATTGCCGGTGCTGGTCAACATGCGGCCGTTCGGTGACTACTCGATGGTGGACGTGGACGAGAAAGGTGGATTGCAGGTCATCGCCAACGAGCTCCTCGAGGCGGGCTTCCTCGACGGTGACGCGATGACCTGCACGGGCGAGACGCTGTCCGAACAGCTCCGCCGGCTCGCCCCTCCGGCCCCGGATCAGGAGGTGATCTACTCCGTCGAGAAGCCCTTCAAGGACACCGGCGGACTTCGCCTGCTCCGCGGCAACCTCGCGCCTGAGGGTGGTGCGATCCTCAAGGTCGCCGGCGTCGAGGGAGGTGTGAAGGACGGGGTGTTCACCGGGCGCGCCCGCGTGTTCAACGGCGAAGGCCCACTCATCGAGGCCCTAGACGAGCACCCCGACAGCTTCGAGGACAACGACATGGTGGTGATCCGCTACGAGGGGCCCCGAGGCGCTCCGGGCATGCCGGAACTCCTCGATCCGACCTCGCGGATCACGACCCTGTGCCGCCAGCGGCACATCACCATCGCGCTGATGACCGATGCACGCTTCTCCGGGGGATCGGTCGGTTTGGTCATCGGCCACGTCGCCCCCGAGGCCCTCCTCGGGGGACCGATCGCCCTGGTCGAGGACGGAGACACCATCGTGGTCGACCTGGCAACGGATCGCCTCGGCTGCGTCGCAATTCGACGATCCAGGCGTCTTCGAGCGACGAGCCGAGGCGTGGCGGGCGGCGGTCGAGGGCAACGGCGGCGTCCACCCGGACGTCACGCCGGTGACGGACCGGGTCTTGGCGCGGATGCGAGCGACGGCACTCCCCGCCCTCCTCGGCGGGGGCATGGCAACGCCCTCGCCGCCGCCGCCGCCCGCCTGACCGTCCGACCGCGTCCGCTGCGTGATCCGGTCCGGTCGCCGGGGTGGGAGCCCGCCGGGCGGGACAGGGGTTGTACCAGACCCGGCGGCGTGCCACAATGGGCGTCTCATGGACGCACGTAGCTCCCGACCCGAGATCCTGGTACTCGTAACGTAGGCGCGCGCCCACATACGCAACGCGCGCCTCTCGACCTCCCGCTCCGGGGGGTCGTTTCAATTTCCGGACCGATTCGACCGACAAGGCAAAGCAGGGGAACAGGGGAAGACATGAAGCTGACAGGGGCGCAGGCCCTCATCAAGAGCCTCGAGATGCAGGGGGTCGACGTCATGTTCGGCCTGCCCGGCGGCGCCATCCTGCCCGTCTACGACCCCATCATCGACTCCTCCATCCGCCACATCCTGGTTCGCCACGAGCAGGGCGCCGGCCACATGGCCGAGGGATACGCCATGGTGACGGGCCGGCCGGGCGTCGCCATCGTGACCAGCGGCCCGGGGGCGACCAACATCGTCACGCCCCTGGCCAACGCCTACATGGACTCGACCCCCCTGGTCGTCGTGACGGGCCAGGTGGCGACCGGTTCCATCGGCACCGACGCCTTCCAGGAGTGCGACATCACCGGGGTCACCATGGGCATCACCAAGCACAACTGGCTGATCAAGAACGTGGACGACATCCCACGCGTGGTGGCGGCCGCCTTCCATGTGGCCACGACGGGACGGCCCGGCCCGGTCCTCATCGACCTGCCCAAGGACATCTCCAACGCGACCATGGAGTGGTACTGGCCCTCATCGGTCGACGACCTCGACCTCCCGGGCTACCACCCCCTCACCTTCGGCGACCCCGTGCTGGTCGGCCAGGCGGCCGAGCTCATGGCAGCCGCCCATCGCCCCGTGCTGTACGTCGGGGGCGGCGTCCTCAAGGCGCGGGCGGCCGACGCGCTGCGCGCGTTGGCCGAGCGCACCGGGATCCCCGTCGTGACGACGCTGATGGCCCGCGGGGCCTTCCCCGACTCGCACCCCCAGGCGCTGGGCATGCCGGGCATGCACGGCCACTACACCGCAGTGACGGCCATGCAGAAGAGCGACCTCCTCATCAGCCTCGGGGCTCGCTTCGACGACCGCGTCACCGGCAAGATCAGCGCCTTCGCTCCCGAGGCCAAGATCGTCCACGTCGACATCGATCCCGCCGAGCTGGGCAAGGTGCGGATTCCCGACGTCGGCATCGCGGGGGACTGCCGCCGCGTCATCGAGGAGCTGCTGCTCGCGATGGATGCCCGTATCGACCGGCCGGTGGTCCAGGACCTCGATCCGTGGTGGCGGCAGATCAACGAGTGGCGGGAGCGCTTCCCGCTCCACTACGCCGACGCCGAGGGCGGCGCGATAAAGCCGCAGAACGTCGTCGAGCAGCTGCGCGACGCCGCGCCCGTCGACACCGTGGTCGTGGCCGGCGTGGGGCAGCACCAGATGTGGGCCTCGCAGTACTGGAACTTCGAGTACCCCTACACCTGGGTCAACTCCGGCGGCGCGGGGACCATGGGCTTTGCCGTCCCGGCGGCCATCGGGGCCAAGGTGGGGCGACCGGACCGCACGGTCTGGGCCATCGACGGCGACGGCTGCTTCCAGATGACGGCACAGGAGCTGGTGACCGCGAGCTCGGAGCAGATCCCCGTCAAGATCGCGATCCTCAACAACGCGTACCTGGGCATGGTCCGCCAATGGCAGGAGATGTTCTACGAGGAGCGCTACTCCGAGGTGTACCTCTCACCAGACCTGCCCGACTACGTGAAGTGGGCCGAGGCGATGGGCTGCGTCGGCATCCGGGCGGAGTCGCCCGAGGACGTCGGGCCCGTGATTGAGAAGGCGAATTCCATCGACGACCGTCCCGTCGTGGTCGACTTCCGCACCGACGCCTTCGAGAAGGTGTTCCCCATGGTGCCGGCCGGCGCCTCCAACGACGACATCGTCGTGCACCCGGATCAGGCGGCGCCGCGGTGACGCCGGCCTACCTGAGCGCGCTCGAGGGCGGGAAGTCCCCAGCGCCGCGCCACCACATCCTGTCCGTCCTGGTGGAGAACAAGGCCGGGGTGCTGGCCCGGGTGGCCGGGCTCTTCAGCCGCCGGGGCTTCAACATCTTCTCGCTCGCGGTGGCCCCGACCGACGAGGACGAGCGCTTCAGCCGCATCACCATCGTGGTGGACGTGGAGTCGGCGCCGCTGGAGCAGGTCATCATGCAACTCGACAAGCTCGTCAACGTGGTGTCCATCGGTGAGCTCTCGCCGGCCGAGGCGGTCGAGCGCGAGCTCGTGCTGGTGACCGTGGCGGTCGGACCGACCGAGCGCTCGCAGGTTATCCAGCTCGTGGGTGTCTTCGGCGGCGAGGTGGTCAGCGTCGGCGCCGACCGCCTGACCGTGATGCTGGCCGGCCGGCCCGAGAAGATCGACGACTTCGAGGGCCTGCTGGAGCACTACACGGTCGTGGAGCTCCAGCGGACGGGCCGGATCGCACTGCCTAAGCTGGATCGCCACTGAATCTGGAACGCCCCTGCACCGCGAAGAACCCGAAGAGAGAAAGAGCTGACGCCATGGCCACGCTGTACTACGAGTCCGACGCTGACCCCGCCCTGATCGCCGGCCGCAAGGTCGCCATCCTGGGGTACGGCTCCCAGGGCCACGCCCACGCGCAGAACCTCAGGGAGTCCGGGGTGGACGTGCGGGTCGCCCTGCGCGAGGGGAGCGCGAGCAGGCGCAAGGCCGAGGAGGCCGGCTTGCGCGTGACGTCCCTCGCTGACGCCGCGGCGGAGGCCGACGTGATCATGATCCTCCTCCCCGACACCGAACAGAAGGCGGCCTACGACGAGTTCGTCGCTCCGCACCTCAACGACGGCGACTGCCTGATGTTCGCCCACGGGTTCAACATCCGCTTCGGGCAGATCGTGCCGCCCCCCGGCGTCGACGTGACGATGGTAGCCCCCAAAGGCCCAGGCCACCTGGTCCGCCGCACCTATACAGAGGGCGGCGGCGTGCCGTCGCTCATCGCCGTGCACCAGGACGCCACGGGAAAGGCGCGTGAACTCGCCCTTTCCTACGCGCACGCCATCGGGGCGACGAGGGCCGGCGTGCTCGACACCACGTTCGACGAGGAGACCGAGACCGACCTCTTCGGCGAGCAGGTGGTGCTGTGCGGCGGCCTCACGGCGCTCGTGACGGCGGGTTTCGAGACGCTGGTCAACGCCGGCTACCAGCCGGAGTCGGCCTACTTCGAGTGCCTCCACGAGCTGAAGCTCATCGTGGACCTGATGTACGAGCAGGGCATCGCCGGCATGCGCTACTCCATCTCCGACACGGCCGAGTACGGCGATCTGACCCGGGGCCCCCGTGTCATCAACGACGCCGTCCGGGCCGAGATGCAGGCGATCCTCGACGACATCCGCAGCGGCGCCTTCGCCGAGGAGTGGATCGCCGAGAACAGGGCGGGCCGGCCCCGCTTCCAGGAGCTGCGCGAGCAGGGGAAGGCCCATCAGATCGAGTCGGTCGGCCAGGAACTGCGCGCGATGATGCCCTTCATCTCGGCCGGCAAGACCAAGGTGCAGGACGCATCAGGGGGCTGACCAGGGATTTCATACGGGTCGCCCCCTGGGGGCACTTGACAGTGACATCTTCATGATGTCATCATGACATCATGAAGATGTCACTGGTGGTCGACGGGCTGCGTTCTGACGCGATCAGCGTGGGCGAGCTCGGCGACGAGGCGGTGGCCGAGGTGGCCGAGCGCATCGCGACCCTGCTCGGCCGTTCCCTGCCCGCCCGCATCCTCGACCTGCTCTCGGAGGTGGCGGCCGAGCTGTCGGCCGAGCTGCCCGACGGGCGGGTGGAGATCCGGGTGGCCGGTGACGACGTGCGCCTCGCCTACGTCGAGGACGAGGACATCCCGGCGGTCGACAGCGACAGCGACCTGTCCGCCCGCATCACCCTGCGACTGAGCGAGAGCCTCAAGGCCAGGGTCGAAGAGGGCGCGGCGGGCGAGGGAATCTCGGTGAACTCGTACATCATGCGCACGCTCGAACGGGGCACATCGACCAACCGGAGCCGGACCCGGCGCGGGGGGAACCGCCTGCACGGGTACGGCACGACCTGAAGGAGCAACTGACATGGAGAAGACTTTCGAGACACCCGGGGCGGTCCGCCTCTACGTGGAGAACGAGGTGGGTCTGATCGCCATCACGGCGCGCCAGGCCGGGTCCACGATCGTCTCGCTCGAGCCCGCCACACCCGACGCGGAGGAGCTGATCGAGCGCGCCGCGGTCGAGTGTCGGTCGATACCAGACGGTCACGTCGTGGCCGTCAAGGTCTCGCGCCGCAACGGGATGCGCTTCGTGCGGCGCAACGCAGTCACCGTACGGGTCCAGGTCCCCGAGGGAAGCGATGTCAAGGTGACGGCCGGCTCCGCCGACGTCGAGATCATGGGTTCCGTCGGCAGCGTCGACGTCAGCACGTCGAGCGGCGACGTCTCCACCGACGACGTGGCGGGCGACGTGACGGCCAAGTCGGGCAGCGGCGGCATCACGCTGGGCACGGTCGGCGGCAGCCTGCGCGTCCACACGGCGTCAGGGGACCTGCGCTGCTCGAGCGTGGCCGGGACCGCATTGTTCGCCACGGCAACGGGCGACGTCGAGCTCGGAGCGGCGAGCAGCCGGGTGGACGTGAAGGGGACGTCTGGAAGGGTCCGCCTGGGCGAGCTGTCGCACGGGGCCAGGATCATGAACGTGTCGGGCGACGTGCGCGTCCTCTCCGTCGATCGGGGCGCCCTGCACGTCCGCTCGGTGTCGGGGGACGTGTCGGTGGGCGTGGCCAGCGAGGTCGACCTCCATGTCGACGTGGAGACGATGTCCGGATCCGTCAGCTCTGAGATCCCGCTCGACGACGCCCCGGGAACGGGGCGTCGTGAGAACCGGGTGGAGCTCAGCGTGCGCAGCGTGTCGGGCAACGTCGACATCGCCCGGGCTCTCGAGCAGGTCGCCTGAACGTCCACGGGCCCGCCGGAGCTGCGGCCCCGGGCGGCCCCAGGGTGCTGCCGGAAGGCGCCGTCCACTCAATCGCGGTCGTGGTGGCAGACGGCTTCGAGCATGATCCCGAAGGGATCGAGCCAGAACGTGGCGAAATAGGGAGGCGGGTATTGCGGCCAGTCCTGCGGGGCGTGCAGGACCGTGGAGCCGGCCCGGCGCACGTGGGCGTGGACCTGGTGCACCGAGCCCCGGGTGCGGACCGTGAAGGCCAGGTGCTGCAGACCGGTGCGCTCCCGCGCATAGCCGCCGTCCTCCGTCGCCTCGTACAAGAACAGGTAGGCGCCCGGCCTCCCGCCGGCAGGCATGAAGGCGATCGCGTCCTCGTCCGTGACGAAGGGCTCGTAGCCGAGGAGCGGCATGAGCGGCCCGTAGTAGGCGCCCGCCCGCCCCAGGTCGGGGACGTTGACACCGAGATGGCCCAGCACCCTCTCATCCTCCCTTGGCTCCAGCGGGCGGCGCACCTCGGCCGGGGCCCCGCTACATTCGGGATCGATCAGAGGAGGTATCGGTGAAGCTGACCCGCCTCGACGAACCGGAAGAGTACGTCAAGCGCCGCGAGGAGCTGCGGGAAGCCGAAGTCGAGCTGATGCAGCAGCGGGAGAAGGTGGCCTCGCTCCGCCGACAGCTACCGCCCGGTGCAGCCGTCGAGGACTACGAGTTCCTCGAGGGGCCTCGGCTCCTGTCGTCCGGCGACGAGCCCGTCACCACGGTGCGGCTGAGCCAGCTCTTCACATCACCGGAGCGGGCGCTCGTGGTCCAGCACGTCATGTACGGCAAGCGCCAGTCGTCGCCGTGCCCGATGTGCACGTTGTGGATCGACGGCCTGAACGGGGTCGTCCGTCACATCGGGCAGCACGCCGACTTCGTGGTGGCCGCCGCCGCCGACCCCGCAACGTTGCGCGCCCACGCCCGCAACCGTGGGTGGGGCAACGTCCGCCTCTTGAGCTGCGGCGACAACACGTTCCAGTACGACCTGGGGGCCGAGGACGAGGAGGGGGAGCAGGACTCGACCATCTCTGTCTTCACGCTCGACGAGGACGGCTCCCCACGTCACTTCTACAGCGCCCACCCCCGTATGGCCGACGACATCCCTGAGCGGGGCATCGACCTGCTCTCGCCGTTGTGGCACCTCTTGGATCTCACGCCACAGGGCAGAGGGGACTGGTACGCGGGCCTCGGCTACTGACGTGCCGTTCCTCCGGCCCTTCGACATGCTGGCCGGCGAGCCCCTTCCGGGGTGGACCGGCCGGTTCCTCCATTCCGCGAACATGACGTTCGCGCATTACGACATCGCGGCCGGCGCGGCGCCCTTGCACGAGCACCAGCACGAGCAGGAGGAGGTGTGGCACATCGTCGACGGGGAGGTGGCCCTGACCATCGCCGGCGAGGAGCAGGTGCTCGGTGCGGGCTGCGTGGCGGTGGTGCCACGCGACACCCCGCATTCGGTCCGCCCGGTCGGGGCCAGCCGGGCCATCATCGCCGACTATCCCCTGCGCCCCAACCTGCCCGGCGAGGCGCCCCGGCCATAGTCGGCGGGCGCGGACAGATGGCCCGAGTCCGCGGCCAAACTGTCTGCCGTGCGATGTCGACTGTCCCGACTCGTACCGACCCTGCTGCTGGTTGTAGCCGCCCTCGCGATAGGCGTCAGTCCCGGCATCGGATCGGGGTCGACGAGCTCGGCCCTGCCGACGTTGCGGTCGCCGACGTTCAGCGGCGCCGACGTGAGCGGCCCGCCGGCCGTCTCTGGCCCGATCAGGGCGCCCGGTGGCCCGTATCTCTACGACCGCCACGGACGCATCGTCTTCTTCCACGGCGTCAACGCCGTGTACAAGCATCCGCCCTTCGTGCTCTACGCCGACCCCGGGAAGCCCTGGGACTTCTCCGTCGCAGACGCCTCGCTGATGGCCAGGCTGGGCTTCAACGTGGTGCGCCTCGGGATCACCTGGAGCGGGCTGGAGCCCGGGACGGCTCCGGCCAACGACCCGGCCATCTGCGACCACGGGGCCCCGGGGGATCCGCACCAGTTCAACCAGGCCGTGTTCGACGGCTACGTCAACCGGGTGCGGGAGACGGTGGCCCTGTTGGGACGCTTCCACATCTACACGATCCTGGACATGCACCAGGACGTGTACAACGAGATGTTCGACGGTGAAGGCGCCCCCAAATGGGCCGTGTGCACCAATGGACGCACCAACGTCGACCGGCCCGGCCGCTGGTCGCTCGAGTACGGAACGCCCGCGACCGGTGCCGCCTTCGCCCACTTCTGGAGGAACGACGTCCGGGGAGACCTCCAGGGCGAGTACGACCGGGTCTGGGGCGACGTGGCGCGCGCCTTCCGGGGGAACCAGTGGATCCTTGGTTACGACGTCTTCAACGAGCCCTTCTCCCGGTCGCTGGTCCTCTTCGGTGACGAACACTTCGATGCCCAGCTCGAGTGTTTCTACACCGGCAGCCGTCACATCGGCGCCCCGCTCCACAACGCGCCGGCGCTCACGTGCCCGCCCGGCGACCCACCCAACGGGGTCGTCCCGACGATCCTGGCCGGCGATCCCACCCATCTGATCTTCGACGAACCGGACAACTACGGGAGCCGCGGCTTCCCGACGTATCTCGGGCCCATGAACCTGCGCAACCTCGTCTTCAACGTCCACATCTACTGTGGCGCGCGCAGTCCGGTCACGGGCAACCCCACCGATCTGGCACTCTGCGCGGCGCAGGACGCACACTCGCTCGGGGTGCGGACCGAGGACCGCTCCGAGATGTCCTCGGGACCCCAACCCGGAGGACCGGCGTGGCTCGTCACCGAATTCGGCGCCACCAAGAGCGCGGCCCTCGTCGCGTCCATCACCGATCTGATGGACGCGCGGCAGGTGGGATGGGTCTACTGGGCATGGAAGTACTACGGCGATCCGACGGGGAGCAAGGCCGAATCGCTGGTGATGGCCGACGGCCGTCTGCGCTCCACCGCCAGCGTCCTGAGCCGCGCCTACCCCGAGGCGGTCGCCGGCGTTCCGCTCGCGTTCGGTTACTCCCCGGCGTCGGGCACGTTCCACCTCTCCTACGTGCCCGACCACCGCGTCCATGCGCCCACCGTGGTCTTCGTCCCGACCGGGATCCGCTACCCACACGGCTACTGCGCACGCGTCTCAGGTGCCCGCGTGGGATCGGCGGAGGGCAGCGACCTGTTGGAGGTGGAGAACGCCGCGTCGGGCCACCGCGTCACGGTCACGGTGACGCCTGGACACTGCAGGAATGAGAGGAAGACCGGGACCGGGGCATAGGGTGGCCGCATGTGCCGGAACATCACCACGCTGCGCGGCCTCGAGCCCGCAGCGACGACAGAGGAGATCGAGGCGGCGGCCCGCCAGTACGTCCGCAAGGTCAGCGGCGTGCAGTCGACGACACCGCAGACCGAGGAAGCGTTCGAGCGAGCCGTGACCCAGGTCACGAAGGCGACAGCGGCGCTGCTGGCCACCCTGCCGCCGCGCCGCCAGCCCCCGCCGACCCTGCCACCGCTGCGCCGGATCGCCGCCAAGGCCACCTGAGCCTGAATATCCCTTGACAGTTATATTCCTCTGTTGGAATATAACTGTGTGATCAGTACGTTCGAGGTCCTGGCCGAAGACAGCCGCCGCCGTATCCTCGATCTGCTGGTGGAGGAGGAACGGCCGGTCGGGGAGCTGGTCGGGCTCCTCGGCCTCAGCCAGCCGTCGGTATCCAAGCACCTCAAAGTCCTGCGCTCGGCGGGTTTGGTCGAGTCCCGCACCGACGCGCAGCGCAGGATCTACGGCGTGCGGCCCGGCCCGCTCCGGGAGGTCGACGAGTGGCTCGGGCCGTACCGGCGGCGGTGGGCCGCGCACCTAAGCGCCCTCGAGCGCCATCTCGAGATCATGGGGGACGGCGACGGGGAGCCCTGGGCATGAGCCGGCCCGAGGACGTCGTCGCGGGCTCTCGCGAGTACGGCACGCTCGAACGCGCGGCCGATGGGTCCGTCCTGCGTTATCGCCGCCGGCTGGCCCATCCCCAGCAGAAGGTGTGGAGCGCTCTGACCGAGGACGCACACCTCGCCGCGTGGTTCCCGACGACGATTGAGGGGGAGCGCCACGCGGGAGCACCCCTGCATTTCTCCTTCCGCGAGTCCGAGGGCGAGCCCTTCGACGGCGAGATGCTGCTCTTCGTGCCACCGTCCCTGATGGAGCTGCGATGGGCCGATGACGTCCTCCGCTTCGAACTGGAGCCGGACGGGCCGGGGTGCGTGCTGCACCTGACGGTGACGTTCCCCGAGGACGGCAAGGCGGCACGTGACGGGGCCGGATGGCACGTCTGCCTGGAGCAGCTGGCGTTCGCCTGCAATGACACCGACCCGCCCTGGCAGCCGCCCGATCGCTGGCGGGCCGCCCACGGGGACTACGTGGAGCGCTTCGGCCCCGAGGCGTCGGCGCTGGGGCCACCCGAGGAGTGGGAGCGGGTCCACGGAGCTCCGAACGACGGCGGGTGAGGGACGACGCGGCGGGCGGGACGAGCAGGACGGCGGGCCGGGGCCCTCTCGTGAACCGACGCCGCCTTCCGTAGACTGGCCGACGCAGGCGTCGCGGGCACCTATATTCCAGTCCGGACGGCGCGTGCACCGGCGCAGGCGCCGCACGTGTGATCGTCGGCGACAGGGCCGGGAGCTCCCACACCCGCGTCGAGAACGGATTCCCCATGAGCATGCAGGGCAAGGTCGTGGTTGTCACGGGCGCCAACGTCGGCATCGGTCTCGAGACGGCGGTGGGGGTGGCCGCGCTCGGAGCCACCACGGTGCTCGCCTGCCGCAACACGGCGAAGGCCGAGGCCGCCGCGCGGGAGGTCACGCAGCGCACCTGGAACGACGACGTGCACGTTGTCCAGCTCGATCTCGCCGACCTGGCGTCGGTCCGCAAGGCAGCCGAGGAGGTCCTCAACTGCTGGGAGCGTCTCGACGTCCTCGTCAACAACGCCGGCGGGACGTGGTCGCAGCGAAGCTTGACGGCGCAGGGGTTCGAGCACACGTTCGGAGTCAATCATCTGGGCCACTTCTACCTGACGAACTTGCTCCTCGGTCGGCTACGGGCCGGCGCGCCGGCGCGGATCGTCACCGTGACCTCCGTCGGGCACCACGCCGCCTGGCACGGCATGCGTTTCGAGGACCTCCAGAGCGAGAAGGGCTACGAGGCGATGGAGGCCTACTGCCGCTCCAAGCTGGCCAACGTCCTCTTCACCCGCCAGCTGGCGCAACGGCTCGAGGGCTCCGGGGTCACGGCGAACGCCGCCCACCCCGGCTGGGTCCGCAGCAGGTTCGGTCTGGACGGTGATCTGACGGGGACGATGGGCTTCGGCATCCGGATCATGCGTCCTTTCCAGATCACCCCCCGGCGCGGTGCGAGGACCTCGGTCTACCTGGCCACGTCGCCCGAGGTCGCGGCGAAGACCGGCATGTACTGGGTCCGCTCCAAGCCCGGGCACATGAGCCGGCAGGCCCGCAACGATGAGGCAGCGGCGCGGCTGTGGGACGAGAGCGAGCGGCTGCTCGCTCTCGTGGGCTTCGCGGCACCCTGAGGTCGCCGCAGCCCTGCGTCGTCAGGCGTCCCTGGTCATCATCCGCCGCTCGAGTGCGGGCTCGAGTCGGCCCTTGGCCGACGCCTCACGCGCGGCGGCGAGGATCGCCAGGTTCTGGCGACCGGTCAGGTGGCCGTGGAAGCGCGGCTCGTCCACGATGGCCCCGACCCGGGCCAGGGCCCGGTCACGGTAGCGGGGGACGCTGTGTCCGAGGAGGAACATAGTGGCGGCGTCCGCGTGCGTCAGGCCTAGCAGCACGCGGATCAGCGTGGTCTTGCCGGCGCCGTTCGGCCCCAGGTAGCCGAAGGCACAGCCCCGTGGGACGAGGAACTCGACGTCGTTGACGGCAATGTTCTCGCCGAATCGCTTGGTCAGCCCGTCGGCCAATGTTGCCATGCTCAGACTCTGACCTCCACCTTCTTGTCTCGGACGTTCGCCTGCCATCCCTATATACTGGGTATACTACACAAGAGGGTCGTGGCGGTGCCATGGTGCTAACCCCACTCCCGGGCCCGGCGGGACGCGTCACGGCGACTCGGATGGGCTCTTGGGTCGTCCCCGACGGGGCAGCGGGGCGGCCTGCCTGGGCATCCGTCCCGCGTCACGGAGCGCCCGGCGCAGCAAGAGTTCGACCTGGGCGTTGAGACTGCGGAACTCGTCGTTGGCCCATCGGGTCAGCGCGTCATGGACGGCGGGGTCGACGCGGAACAAGACCTGCCGGCGACCGCTCACGTATAGAGCGAACCGGCGTTCACGACCGGAGACGGCGGCTGGTCCCCGCAGAGCACCACCATCAAGTTGCTCACCATGCTCGCGGTCCGTTCTTCGTCGAGAGAGACCACGCCGCCTTCGTTCAGCTTTTCGAGCGCCATCTCCACCATGCCCACCGCGCCCTCCACGATCCGCGACCGCGCCGCCACGACGGCGTTGGCCTGTTGCCGACGCAGCATCGCCTGCGCGATCTCCGGTGAGTAGGCCAGATGGGAGATGCGGACCTCCACGATCTCGACCCCTGCGATGGCCACACGTTCCGCGACTTCGCGCGCCAGCTGGGCCGCGACGATGTCGGTCGAGCCGCGCAGGGACGTCCCGGCCCCGGTGGTGTCGTCGTAAGGGTGACTGGTCGCAACGTGACGCAGCGCCGACTCGGACTGCACCGAGACGAAGTTCTCGTAGCTGTCGACCGCATACGTCGCCTTCGCTGTGTCGGCGACCTGCCACACCACGATCGCGGCGATTTCGACCGGGTTGCCGTCGGCGTCGTTGACCTTCAGGTGGTTGGTCTCGAAGTTCCGGACCCGGATGCTGACCTTGCGCTTCAACGTGAGGGGCACGACCCACCAGAACCCGGGGCGGCCGACGGTGCCGACGTAGCGGCCGAAGAACTGGATCACCGAGGTCTGCCCGGGGCTGACCACCACGAGCGAGGTGATCACGAGCACGGCGGCGACCAGCGGCAGCCAGAGCCATCCGGTGCCGTCCTTGGCGGCCACCACGGTACCGGCGATGCATCCGGCCAGCACCAGGACGCCGAGCCCGCCGCTGGTGCCCAGGGCGGCACGTTGGCCGATGTCGACCAGGGCTCCCTCCTGTCCCACGGGTTCTGCGCTGGTGGGTGACACGACGGTGCTCATGGCGTGCTCCTTCGAACAAAAGTGCTATCAAAGTGATATCACTTTCTACGATGGCGGTCAACGGTGTCTCCGCCGCCGCGGCGAAGTCCGCCGCCGGCCACGTCTCGGCCGGCGCCGTTCGGGGCAGGGGCTACGAGGCCGCAGGCGGGGCCGCCGCCGCCACCCTCCGTACGCGCAGGCACTGGTCGACGGCGAAGCGTGACAGGTTCCGCCGATCCGAAGGCGGGAACTGGGAGGACACGTCGGCCATGGCGACGATCTCGGGCCGGTCGACCTCGTGAGCCGTCCCCTCGTCGACGATGGTCGCGGTCCCGCTCGCCAGCACGTTCTTGAGCCAGTCGGCCCGGGTGCCGTAGGGCAGGGCGATCAGGAACCCGTCGTCGGTGGCCGCGGCCCGGACCGGCGTCTCGCGGGGCTTGCCGGTCGTCCGGCCGACATGGCGGATGACCGATGCCCACGCGTCGGGCCCGCCGGCCGTCTCCATCGCGTGCGGGTTGGTGACGTCCCGGTTGAAGCGTCGGACGGCATCTTGGAGCGCCGGCGACTTCTTGCGCATCCCGATGACGAACAGGGCCGCCAGCGCCGCCACCACGAGCAACAGGCCGCCGAGCAGCTTTGCGACTCCCCTCAACATGGGCCACCTCCTGGACGGGGTCACGTCCAGGTTCGCGCCGCACGGACGTGGCGCCAGAGGCTTCCGGCCCTTCCTCAGTCGGCCAGCGCGCCGACGACGTGGGTGATGCACCCGCACAGGGAGGCCACGTCGTCCGGCTCGATGGCCGGGAACATCGCAATGCGCAGCTGGTTGCGACCCAGTTTGCGGTAGGGCTCGGTGTCGACGATGCCATTGGCCCGGAGCACGGCGGCGACCGTCCCGGCGTCGACGGCGTCGACGAAGTCGATGGTGCCCACGACGTGGCTGCGATCGGCCGGGTTCTCGACGAAGGGGCGGGCAAAGCCGGACACCTCCGCCCACGTGTAGAGGATCTCGGCCGAGCGGTCACAGCGCGACGCCGTCCACTCGAGCCCGCCGTTGGTGTTCATCCAGTCGAGTTGCTCCGCCAGTAGGAAGATCGTGGCCAGTGCCGGCGTGTTGTACGTCTGGTCCTGCACCGAGTTGTCCACCGCCGTCTTGAGATCGAGGAAGGTGGGGATCCAGCGCCCCGAGGCAGCGATCTGGTCCACCCGTTCGAGCGCCGCGGGCGACATGAGGGCGATCCAGAGCCCCCCGTCACCGGCGAAGCACTTCTGGGGGGCGAGGTAGTAGACGTCGAACTCGGCCGGGTCGACCCGGAGGCCGCCGGCCCCCGAGGTGGCGTCCACCGCCACCAGCCCGCCCCCGGCAGCGGGCTCCACCGCGCCCTTCGGGCGCCGGATGGCCATGGAGACGCCGGTCGAGGTCTCGTTGTGGGTGAGGGCGTACAGGTCGACGGAGGCATCCGCCTGCGGGAGCGGGTGCGTGCCGACCTCGGACTCGATGACCTGAGGGTCCTTCAGGTGCGGCGCCGCTTTGGCACAGGCGGCGAACTTGGAGGAGAACTCGCCGAAACTCAGGTGCTGGCTCTGCTCTCGAATGAGGCCGAAGGTCGCGGCGTCCCAGAAGCAGGTGGTCCCCCCGTTGCCGAGCACGACCTCGTGACCCTCGGGCAGTGAGAAGAGCTGGCGGAAACCGTCTCGGAGGCGGCCCACCTGCGACTTGACCGTCTTCTGCCGGTGACTGGTGCCGAGATACGTCGTGGCCACCTTCGCCAGGGCCTCGACCTGCGCCGGTCGGACCTTCGAGGGCCCGGAACCGAACCGGCCGTCGGACGGGAGCAGTTCGGATGGAATTCTGATGTCGGGGGTCGCTGGCACGTATGAAATCATGGCATCCGTGACGACGCCCACTTCCACGCCGACCGAGCTCCGCCGGATCTCGCGCCGCGCCGCCGCGGTCGCGCCTTCCGCCACCCTGGCGGTCGATGCCAAGGCCAAGGCGCTCCAGGCGGCCGGGGAGCACGTCGTCGGATTCGGAGCGGGCGAGCCGGACTTCCCGACCCCGGCCCACATCGTCGAGGCGGCGGTCGCCGCCTGTCGCGACCCGGCCAACCACCACTACACGCCGACCGGCGGGATCCCGGCGCTGCGGGAGGCGATCGCAGCCAAGACGATGCGCGACTCGGGCTTCGAGGTGACGGGGAGCCAGGTGCTGGTGACCAACGGCGGCAAGCAGGCCGTCGCCAACGCCTTCGCCGTCCTGTGCGACCCCGGCGACGAGGTCATCGTGCTCGCCCCGTACTGGACGACCTACCCCGAGTCGATCGCCCTGGCCGGCGGGACGCCCGTGTACGTCACCTCGGACGAGACGACCGGCTTCCGCTCTTCGGTGGAGGACCTCGAGGCGGCGTGGACGCCCGCCACCAAGGTCCTGCTCTTCGTGTCGCCGTCCAACCCGACGGGGGCCGTGTACCCCCGCCACGAGATGGAGGCGATCGGCCGGTGGGCGCTCGACAAGGGCATCTGGGTGCTCACCGACGAGATCTACGAACACCTGGTCTACGGCGGCGCCGAGCACCACTCCATGCCGGTGCTGGTGCCGGAGCTGGCGGACCGCTGCCTGGTGGCCAACGGCGTCGCCAAGACCTACGCCATGACGGGGTGGCGGGTGGGATGGCTGATCGGGCCGGCCGACGCCATCACGGCCGCGACCAACATCCAGAGCCACGAGACGTCCAACGTGTCCAACGTGGCTCAACGCGCCGCGCTCGCCGCGGTGTCGGGCGGTCTCGAGGACGTCGCCAGCATGCGGGAAGCCTTCGACCGCCGCCGTCGGACGATCGTGACGATGCTCAACGGAATCGACGGGATCGTGTGCGCGGAGCCCGAGGGCGCGTTCTACGCCTACCCGTCGGTCAAGGGGCTGCTCGGGCGGAGCCTCCGGGGACAACGTCCGGCGAGCAGCGCGGAGCTGGCTGAGATCTGCATCAACGAGGCCAAGGTGGCGGTGGTGCCCGGGGAGGCCTTCGGCACGCCGGGCTACTTCCGCATGTCCTACGCCATGGCCGACCACGACATGGTCGAGGGTGTCTCCCGGTTGGCCGCCCTCTTCGCCGAAGCGCAAGACTGACCCACGATCGGCGGGGGAGTAAGGAGACCACCGCGGTGGCACGGGTACTGGTAACCGAAAAGATCGCGCAGAGCGGGCTCGACCTGCTGGCGAACGCCGGGCACGACGTCGACGTGCAGGAGGGGCTGGGGCCCGATCAGCTGCTCGAGGCCGTCGCCGGGGCCCATGCGCTCATCATCCGGTCGGCCACGAAGGTCACGAGCGACGTGCTCGCCGCGGGGACCTCGCTCCAGGTGGTCGGGCGGGCGGGCGTCGGTCTCGACAACGTCGACGTGGATGCCGCCACCGCCCGCGGCGTCATGGTGGTCAACGCCCCGACGTCGAACATCCTCTCCGTCGCCGAGCAGGCCATGGCGCTGCTGTTGGCGCAGGCCCGCAACATCCCCCAGGCTCACGCCGCTCTGGTGGCGGGGCGATGGGAGCGCTCCAAGTGGGAGGGCGTCGAGCTGCACGGCAAGGTGCTGGGCGTCGTCGGCCTCGGCCGGGCCGGTTCACTGGTGGCGCAGCGCGCCCATGCCTTCGGCATGGAGCTGATCGGCTACGACCCCTTCGTCTCCCAGGAGCGGGCTCGCGCCATGGGGGTCCGACTGGTCAGCATCGAGGAGCTGGTGGCCCAGGCCGACTTCGTCTCCATCCACACGCCCAAGACCCCCGAGACCATCGGGCTGTTCGGCGCCGACCTGTTCGCCAAGGCCAAGCCCGGCATCCGCATCGTCAACACCGCCCGCGGCGGCATCATCGACGAGGAGGCGCTGGCCGAGGCCATTCGCGACGGCATCGTGGCGGGGGCCGGCCTCGACGTGTTCGCCACGGAGCCCTGCACCGAGTCCCCCTCTTCGAGCTGCCCCAAGTGGTCGTCTCCCCCCACCTCGGCGCGTCCACCGAGGAGGCACAGGACAAGGCCGGGGTCACCATCGCCGAGCAGGTGCTGCTCGCCCTGGCCGGCGACTTCGTGCCCTACGCCGTGAACGTGGCGGCGCGGGACGTCTCCGACACCGTGCGGACCTTCATGGGCCTGGCCGAGCAGCTGGGCCAGTTCTTCGTCGGCCTGCACGACGGGCTGCCCGACGCCATCGACATCGAGTACCAGGGCGAGCTGGCGGGGGAGAGCACGGGCATCCTCACCCTCTCGGTCCTGAAGGGGATCTTCGGGGGGTCGACGGAGGAGCCCGTGTCCTACGTGAACGCGCCGCAGCTGGCGGAGCAGCGCGGACTGCAGGTGCGCGAGTCCTCGACCGCGACCTCGCACGACTACAAGTCGCTGATCACGCTCCGGTCGGGCGCGCACTCCGTCGGCGGCACCCTGATCACGGTCGGACTCCGCACCGAGCCGCGCATCGTGATCGTCGACGAGCATCTCGTGGAGGTGCCGCCTTCGACCCACATGCTCGTCGTCCGTAACGACGACCGCCCCGGCGTCATCGGCATCGTCGGCACCGCACTCGGTGCCGCGGGCGTGTCCATCTCGTCCATGGCCGTCGGGCCGAGCCCGGAGACGGCCACCGCCATGATGGTGATCTCGACGACCACTCCGGCGCCCGACGTCGTGGTGGACCAATTGCGTGGCGACGAGGGGATCCTCGACATCCACCGCGTGACGCTCTGAGCCGGCGCCCCGCCGGGGGCCCTCAGGCCCCGGGTTTGCGCGGCACCGCAGGCCAGGTGTCGAGGCTGCCGATGACGGGCTCGCTCCCGTGCAGGGCGCGCCGCGGAGCGCGGTCGAGCAGCACCTCGCGCACGACCGCCAGCACCGCGATGACGAGAGCCGCGCGGATCGCGGTCCAGAGGAGGCGGCGCATGTCCCCCACGGTAGCGTGACCAGCCATGGCCACCTTCCGCAGCATCGCACCCATCTTCCCCACCGCCGACCTCCGTGCGATGCAATCCCACTACGAGGCACTGGGCTTCGTCGTCGGCGTGCATGCGGGCGGCTACGCCACCGCGGAGCGCGACGGGGTGCGGATCCACTTCCGCCACACGCCGGACCTGCCACCCCTGCCGGAGCCGGCGGGCGCAGGCGCGGCCTACATCGCGGTGGACGATGCGGACGCCTTGCACGCGGAGTGGGTGGCGGCCGGCGTCGGCGAGACCAGCGAGCTGTTCGACCCCGGCTTCGGCGTGTGGGAGGCGGCGCACACGGACGGCGACGGCAACCTCCTGCGCTTCGGCTCCCCGCTCCGGCGCCCTTGACGCAGGACCGGCCCGGATGGGACAATTGCCGATCGTGAACGCAACGACCCGGGACCTGCTGCTTACCTGACGGCGAACGCCACATCGCGTTCGCTCGCAACCTCCTGCGCCAAACGGCCAGGGGGTTTTTTGTTGGGCCGGCACCGGTTTCGGCCGAGAGAGAGATGAGAGGGACAGGTGAAAATGGTTGAGGGACAGAAGGGGAGTGGTGGCGACGTGGAGCGGGGTCACCTGGCCCTGCCCTGCGACCCGTCACCCATGCCGTTCGACAGGTACCGCTCGCACGTGCCGCTGGTGCTGTCCGACCGGACCTGGCCCGACCGTCAGTTCACGCGGGCGCCGCGCTGGGCCAGCGTCGACCTGCGGGACGGGAACCAGGCCCTCATCGACCCCATGGACTCGGAGCGCAAACTGGCGCTCTTCCAGGCCCTGGTCGACGTCGGCTTCAAGGAGATCGAGGTGGGGTTCCCCTCGGCCTCCCAGACCGACTACGACTTCCAGCGGCTCATCATCGACGAAGGTCTTGTCCCAGCCGACGTCGAGATCCAGGTGCTGGTCCAGTGCCGCCAGGAGCTGATTGAGCGGACCTTCGAGTCCCTGGTCGGCGTGCCACGGGCGATCGTGCACTTCTACAACTCGGTGTCCGAGCTGCAGCGGCGCGTCGTCTTCGGGCTCGACAAGCCGGGGATCGTCGACATCGCGGTGAAGGCTGCCGAGCTGTGCAAGAAGTACGAGGCGCAGGTCCCGGGGACAGCCATCCGCTACGAGTACTCACCAGAGAGCTTCACCGGGACCGAGCCGGACTTCGCCGTCGAGATCTGCGAGGCGGTGATGGACGTGATGGAGCCGTCTCCCGAGCGGCCGATGATCCTCAACCTGCCCGCCACCGTGGAGATGTACAGCCCGAACGTGTACGCCGACGTGATCGAGTGGTTCGGCCGTACCATCAAGAACCGCGAGTCCATCGTGCTCAGCCTGCACCCGCACAACGACCGGGGCACGGCAGTCGCGGCCGCCGAGCTGGCGGTGCTCGCCGGCGCCGACCGCGTCGAGGGCACCTTGTTCGGGAACGGCGAGCGCACGGGGAACGTCGACGTCGTGACTCTGGCCATGAACCTGTTCTCGCAAGGCATCGACCCGATGCTTGACTTCGGTGACATCGAGAAGGTGCGCCGCGTGGCCGAGTACGCGACACGGATGCCGGTCCACCCCCGTCACCCCTACGCCGGCGACCTGGTGTACACGGCCTTCTCCGGTTCGCACCAGGACGCGATCAAGAAGGGCATGGCCGCCATCGGGGACGACTACGACGAGTGGGAGGTGCCCTACCTGCCCATCGACCCCAAACACACCGGGCGGACCTACGAGGCGATCATCCAGGTGAACAGCCAGTCGGGTAAGGGCGGCGTCGCCTACGTGATGGACACCGACCACGGGCTGGACCTGCCGCGGCGGCTGCAGATCGAGTTCTCCAAACGGGTGCAGGCCATCACCGAGGCGAGCGGGACGGTTATCGGCTCGGGCCAGATGCGCGATGTCTTCGAGGAGATCTACCTGCCCGAGGAAGCCGACCTGCGCCTCATCACGAGCGAGGTGGCGACCGGCCGAGGACACACGACGGTGACGGCGCAGCTGCTCGTGGACGGTCAGCACCGCACCGTGAAAGGTGAGGGCAACGGGCCGATCGACGCTCTGGTCGGCGCGCTCAAGGCCGATCTCGGTATTGTGCTGGAGGTGAAGGACTACTCCGAGCATGCGCTCACCGAGGGCTCTGGTGCCTCGGCGGTGGCGTACGTCGAGTGTGCGGGGCCCGACGGGTCGACATGGTGGGGCGTCGGACGAGACTCGTCCATCCTCGATGCGTCGCTGAGCGCGGTGGTCTCCGCCGCGAACAGGGCCCGCACGGGGTGATCCGCCCCGCGGTCGAGGAGGACGTCCCCGAGCTCGTTGCCATGATCCGCGAGCTGGCCGAGTTCGAGAACCTCTCGGACCAGCTGATGATCGACGAGGACGCCCTCGGCCGCGCACTGTTCGGGCCTGACGCAATCGCCCACGACTCGGTCGTGGAGGACGGCAACGGCGGTCTGGCCGGTCACGCGCTGTGGTACCGGACCTTCTCCACCTTCCTGGGCAGGACCGGCATCTGGCTCGAGGACCTCTACGTCCGTCCCGCGCACCGCAGCAAGGGCTACGGCGCTGCTCTGCTCACCCACCTGCGCGGCCTGACCGATGGCCGTCTGGAGTGGGAGGTGCTCGAGTGGAACGCCCTGGCCATGGACTTCTACCAGCGCCTCGGTGCCCGGCCCATGGCGGGCTGGACCCGCTACCGCTGGTCCGAGGGTTGAGGCCACCGCCTCCCACCCCCCTCGGGTATCGGGACTCGGACTCGGCTCCTGGACGCGCCCGTGACCCCGGCGAGGATCTAGCCGAAGCCTCCGCTCGGGATGTAGGGGCTCGGCGGTCCATCCATGCCCCGCACCATCACCGGCCCGTAGGGCTGCAGCTCGATGCCCGCCCGGACCACCTCGCAGATGGCCCACTGCTGCGCTGAGGTCAGCCAATTGATCTCGATGGTCTCGCCCGGGGGCGCCTCCGCCAGCATGGCCCGCAGTACCAGCGTGGCCGATTCCTCCTGGAGGGCGCCGAGGGTCACGACCCGATCGTCCTTGGCGACTGCGTACCCCTGGTCCGAATGGAGGAGGAGCCGGGACCCGGGCTGGGCGAGCATGGCGACGATGTCGACGGCGCGGGCCGAACCGCGCACCGCGCGGTCGATGGCGCTGACCGCCTCAAGCTCGACCTGGCCGACCTCGTCGGGCTCGAGGCGCCGCACGTCGGCCGGTCGTTCGACCGCCCCCGGGCGCATGGCGCCCCAGGCCGCCACGACGGGGTGCAAGGCGAACCCGAAGCTGGTGTACAGCGCCATCGCCTTCGGGTCCCGTGAGCACTGGATCGTCCCCGGGCCGGCGGGGTCGCCGTACGAGAGGGCGAGGCGGAGCAACTCGCGGCCGACGCCGCGGCCCTGCCGGCCCGGCACCGTGCCAAGTTGGGAGAGCATCCAGTAGCCCTCGCGGACGAAGGACTGGGACATGCCGACGACCGTGCCGCCATCCTCGGCCACCCACGACCCGTCGGGATCGGTCCCGAGGAAATGGCGGGTGCGATCGAGGCGTCTCCGCTCGTCCTGTATGGAGTTGCCGGTCACCGGGAGTCCGTGGCGGGCCAGCATGGAGAGCAAACCACTGTCAAACGCGGCCACGGCCGCGGGGACGTCGGCCCCGGTCATCTGGCGGAACGTCACCATGGACGTCAGGCCGAGGGCAAGAACGCGGGCCGCCGGCGCTCGAAGGCCGTGATGTCGTCGACGTGGCGCAGAGTGAGCCCGATGTCGTCCCACCCGTTGAGCAGTCGCTGGCGCGTGAACTCGTCCAGGGGGAAGGTGCCGGCCAGCCCGGCCGCCGGCGCCTCGATCGTCCCCCGCGCCACGTCGATGGTGATCTCGAGCGACGGGTCCCGTGCCACGGCGTCGAGCATGGCGCGGTCCAGCTCCTCGGGGACCTGGACCGGGAGCAGGCCCTGCTTCGTGCAGTTGTTGCGGAAGATGTCGGCGAAACGCGACGAGACGACGGCCTGGAACCCGTAGTCCATCAGTGCCCACACGGCGTGCTCGCGGGAGGAACCGGTTCCGAAGTTGTGGCCGGCCACCAGGATCGTGGCCCCCACGAATTCCGGATCGTTGAGCACGAAGTCACGATCGTCCCGCCATTCGGAGAAGAGGCCCGCTCCGAACCCGGTTCGTTCCACCCGCTTCAGCCAGTCCGACGGGATGATCTGGTCGGTGTCCACGTCCGTCCGGTCGAGGGGCACGGCGCGTCCCGTGACGACGACGACGGCGTCCATCAGTCGAGGTCCTCAGGCGTGGCGAACGTCCCCGCGACGGCGGTGGCGGCGGCGACCACGGGCGAGACGAGGTGGGTGCGCCCGCCGCGTCCCTGGCGACCCTCGAAGTTGCGGTTCGAGGTCGACGCACAGCGCTCGCCGACGGCCAGCTTGTCCGGGTTCATCGCCAGGCACATGGAGCAGCCCGGCTCACGCCATTCGAAACCAGCGGCGGCGAAGACCTTGTCGAGTCCCTCCGCCTCGGCCTGGGCCTTCACCCGGTGCGAGCCGGGAACGGCGAGCGCGCGCAGCCCGGTGCGCACGGTCCTGCCCTTCAACACCGCGGCGGCTGCCCGGAAGTCCTCGATGCGTGCGTTCGTGCAGCTGCCCAGGAACACCGTGTCGACGCTGATCTCCCGTAGCGGCGTCCCGGCCTGCAGCCCCATGTAGGCCAGCGCGCGCTCGGCCGCTTCGCGGTCGCCTGCGTCCGCGAAGGCGCTGGGGTCGGGAACGGTCCCGGTGATCGGCACCACTTGGGCCGGATTGGTGCCCCACGTGACGTGCGGAGCGATGTCGGCCCCGTGCAGCACGACTTCCTTGTCGAAGGTTGCGCCCTCGTCGGTGGGCAGGCTGCGCCAGGAGGACAGCGCCGCCTCCCAGGCCTCGCCGGTCGGCGCGTGGTCACGGCCCTGCACGTACTCGAAGGTCGTCTCGTCGGGCGCCACAAGGCCGGCTCGCGCCCCGCCCTCGATCGACATGTTGCACAGCGTCATGCGGCCCTCCATGGAGAGCGCGCGGATGGCCGATCCCCTGTACTCGATCACGTGCCCCATGCCGCCCCCGGTCCCGATGGCACCGATGACGGCCAGCGCGACGTCCTTGGCCGTTACGCCGGGAGCGAGTGCGCCGTCGACTGTCACCGCCATGGTCTTGGGCCGCACCTGTGGCAGCGTCTGGGTGGCCAGCACGTGCTCCACCTCGCTCGTGCCGATGCCGAAGGCGAGCGCGCCGAAGGCGCCGTGCGTGGAGGTGTGGCTGTCGCCGCACACGATGGTCATGCCGGGCTGGGTCCAGCCCTGCTCGGGCCCGATGATGTGGACGATGCCCTGGTTGGCGTCGCCCATCGGGTAGCAGGTGATGCCGAACTCCGCCGTGTTGTCGTTGAGCACGCGCAGCTGCTGGGCCGAGACGGGATCGGCGACCGGCTTGTCGACGTCGGTGGTGGGGACGTTGTGGTCCGCCGTCGCGACGGTCAGGTCGGGTCGCCGCACGGTGCGCCCGGCCAGCCGCAACCCGTCGAAGGCCTGGGGCGACGTGACCTCGTGGATCAGGTGCAGGTCGATGAAGAGCAGGTCGGGCTCGCCATCGGCCGCATGGACGACGTGGGCGTCCCAGATCTTCTCGCTGAGCGTGCGTGGCGCCATCAGCGCGCGACTTCGACGATTTGGACCTTGAGGGTGCCGCCCGGTGCCCGGTACTCCACGGTGTCGCCCGCGCCGCGCCCAACCAGCACCTGACCCAGAGGTGAGCTGGGCGAGATCACAGGCAGGTCGCCCTGGCGCTCCTCGATGGAGCCTACGAAGAAGCGCTGCGTGTCCTCCTCGTCGTCACCGTCGTAGCGGAGCTCCACCGTGCTGCCCAGCGACACCGACCCGTCCTCTGGACCGGCCTCGTCGACGATCTCGACGTTCTTGAGCATCGCCTGCAACTGGCGGACGCGCGATTCCATCTTTCCCTGGGCGTCCTTGGCCGCGTGGTAGTCACCGTTCTCGCTCAGGTCGCCCAGCGCCCGCGCCGCCTCTATGTGCTGGGCGATCTCCACCCGGCCACGGGTGGTCAGGTCCTCGAGCTCGGCCACCAGGCGGTCGTGGGTGGCCTGGGTCAATTTGGTGGTCTCAGTCTGGTTGGTAGAAGCGTTCGTCACGGCGTGTCCTCCGGGAGGCGGGTGTGCGGGCGGTGCGGTGCACTGCGCCGGCGGCCACAAGGCTAATCGGCCTTCGACGGCTCGCCGGCCGCCGGGCGCACCCTCTGTTGACGACGGGGTCGGACTGCGAGAGACTAGTGAGACCATGCGCCGTCCCGAGCACTCCGTAGGCATTATTCACTAGGCGCGCCCCATTACCGCGCGCCGTCGAACCGTCCACGGAGTGGGCGGTTTTTCAATTCCGGGGATGTCACGGCGCACGGGCAAGCCCGCAGACGCAGACGAGACGAGACGAGAGGAGCCAGGAGACAGTGAGCACCGGGAGCACCGGGCATCGCGTGGCCGTCATCGGCGGGGACGGCATCGGGCCGGAGGTCTGCGCCGAGGCGCTCAAGGTGGTGGCCGCGTCCGGCGTCGACCTTGACACGACGGACTACGACCTGGGCGCTGCCCGGTACCAGCGCGACGGTGTCGTCCTGCCCGATGAGACGCTGGCCGAGCTGCGCGGCTATGACGCCATCCTCCTCGGAGCGGTCGGCCCCCCCATCGGTGATACCACTGTCCCGCCGGGCACCCTCGAGCGGGGCATGCTGCTGCGCCTCCGTTTCGAACTCGACCTCTACGTGAACCTGCGCCCGTTCACCGGGGTGCCGGGGTCGATCGCGGCGGGTGCCGATTTCTCCGTCGTGCGGGAGAACACCGAGGGCACCTACGCCGGTGAGGGCGGCCTCCTGCGCAAGGGCACGCCACACGAGGTGGCGACCCAGGGATCGGTCAACACCCGGATGGGCGTCGAGCGATGCGTCCGCTTCGCGTTCGGGCTCGCCGCTCGCCGCCCGGCCCACCACCTCACGCTGGTGCACAAGACGAACGTGTTGACCTTCGCCGGCGACCTGTGGCACCGCACCGTGACCGAGGTCGCAACCGAGCACCCCGACGTGGACTGGGACTACAACCACGTCGACGCCGCCTGCATCTACCTCGTCGAGCAGCCGAAGCGCTACGACGTGATTGTGACCGACAACCTCTTCGGCGACATCCTCACCGACCTGGCCGGCGCGGTCTCCGGCGGCATCGGCTTCGCCGCGTCGGCCAATCTCAACCCGGCCCGCACGGGCCCGTCACTCTTCGAGCCGGTGCACGGTGCCGCCCACGACATCGCGGGCACCGGCCGCGCCAACCCGTTGGCCGCCATCCACTCGGCCGCCCTCATGCTCGATCACCTGGGCGAGCCCGATGCCGCCGGCCGCATCCTCAAGGCCCTCGCCACCCAGGCCGATTCCATGTCAACGTCCACCCAAGAGCTGTCCACCACCGCCGTGGGCGACGCCATCGCAGAAAGGCTGTAGCCGCCATGCCCATCACCCCCACCGAGAAGATCTGGATGGACGGCGAGCTCGTCGACTGGGCGGACGCCACGGTGCACGTCCTCACCCACACGATGCACTACGGGTCCGGCGTCTTCGAGGGCATCCGCGCCTACCCGACCACCCGGGGCGTGGCGGTGTTCCGCCTCGGCGACCACATCCGCCGACTCTTCGCCTCGGCCAAGATCTTCATGATCGACATCCCCTACACGGTGGAAGAGATCATGGAGGCGACGCGCCTCGTGGTGCGGGCGAACGGCTTGCACGACGGCTGCTACCTGCGTCCCCTCGTCTATCTCGGCTACGGCGAAATGGGGCTCAACCCACTGCCCTGCCCGGTGAACGTCTCGGTGGCCGCGTGGCCCTGGGGCACCTACCTCGGGGACGAGGGCGTCGCCAACGGCGTCTCCGTCAAGGTGAGCTCGTGGCGGCGTCACGACCCCAATGCAGTGCCGACGGCAGCCAAGGGCACCGGGATGTACGTGAACTCGTCACTGGCCAAGGTCGAGGCGATCAAGGCCGGCTACGACGAGGCGATCCTGCTCGCGCCCAACGGCACCGTGAGCGAGTGCACGGGGGAGAACGTCTTCATCGTGCGTGACGGCGTCATCCTGACTCCGAACACATCCGACGCCGGCGCCCTCGACGGCATCACACAGGACTCGGTCGAGACGATCGCCCGTGACCTCGGTTATGAGCTGCGCCACCAGTCGCTCATCCGGACGGACCTCTATCTGGCCGACGAGGCCTTCCTCACCGGCACCGCGGCCGAGGTCGTGCCGATCTGCGCCGTCGACGACCGTCCGGTCGGCCCCGGACACCCGGGCCGGATCACGAAGGAGATTCAGCAGACGTACTTCGCCACGGTGCGGGGCGAGGTCGACCAGTACAAGGAATGGCTCGACCATGTCGACTGACGCCGACGGCTCCGAGTCCCATAGCCACGGCGGCGTACGCCACACGCACTCGCACGGTCACAGCGCGCACGCGCACGACTATGCCCTACCCCACCTGCCCGAGGCGGTCGACATCTTCGACACAATCCTCCGCGACGGCAGCCAGCAAGAGGGTCTCTCGCTCACGGTCGACGACAAGCTGCGGGTCGCGGAGCAGCTCGATCACCTCGGTGTCACCTACATCGAGGGCGGCTGGCCCGGCGCCAACCCAAAGGACGTCGAGTTCTTTGCCCGCGCCAAGAAGGAGCTGACGCTCGGGACGGCCACGCTGGTCGCGTTCGGCTCCACGCGGCGGGCCGGGGTCAAGCCGGAGCACGACGCGGTGTTGGCCAACCTGGTGGAGGCCGGAGCGCCGGTCGCCTGCATCGTCGCCAAGGCGTGGGACCGCCATGTGGCCGAGGCGCTGCGCACGTCGCTCGACGAGGCGGTGGCGATGGTGGCCGACTCCGTGCGCTACCTGCGGCAGCACGACCTTCGTGTCTTTCTCGATGCGGAGCACTTCTTCGACGGCTATCGAGGCAACCCCGACTTCGCGCTCTCGGTCCTCGCTGCGGCAGAGGAGGAGGGTGCTGAGGCGCTCGTCCTGTGCGACACGAACGGGGGCTCGCTGCCCGACGACGTCGGGCGGGCGACGGCCGCTGTGCGCGCCCGCACCGGCGCCCAGCTCGGGATCCATTGCCACAACGACGCCGGTTGCGCCGTGGCCAACTCGCTCGTCGCGGTGCAGGCCGGGGCCACCCAGGTGCAGGGCTGCATCAACGGCTACGGGGAGCGGGCCGGCAACACGGACCTGTCGGCTGCCATCCCCACCCTGTCGCTCAAACTCAACATCCGCACCATCCCGGCCGACCGCCTGGAGCGGCTGACACCGGTGGCGCACCACATCGCCGAACTGGTCAACATCGCGCCTGACCCCCAGCAGCCCTACGTCGGGAACTCGGTGTTCGCCCACAAGGGCGGCCTGCACGCCAGCGCCGTGGCGCGCAGCGCAGATCTGTACGAGCACGTCGAACCGAACCTCGTGGGAAACGGCACCCGGGTGGTCGTCTCGGAGATGGCCGGACGCTCCACGCTGGCCATGAAGGCCGCCGAACTGGGGCTCGAGCTCGACGGCGAGGTCCTCGGCCGCGTCCTTGACGAGCTGAAGCGCCTGGAGCACGAGGGCTACCACTTCGAGGTGGCGGACGGCTCACTGGAGCTTCTCCTCCGCCGCGCCACCGGATGGGTCGCGGACTACTTCGCGGTGGAGTCCTTCCGGGTCATCACCGACCACGGCGATCGGAGCGAGATCAAGGGGGGGCCGGGGCCCCCACGGCCGACGCGATGGGTGGCGTCACGACCGAGGCAACGGTCAAGGTGCACGTGGGACCGGAGCGCGTCGTCGCCGTCGCCGAGGGCAACGGACCCGTCAATGCGCTCGACGGCGCCCTGCGGGGAGCCATCGGCGCCAAGTTCCCCGCCCTGGACCACATCCACCTCACCGACTACCGGGTCCGCGTTCTCGACACCGGCCGGGGAACCGGCGCGGTCACCCGGGTGCTGGTGGACACCACCGACGGGCAGCGCACCTGGACCACCATCGGCGTGTCCGAGAACATCATTGAGGCGAGCTGGCAGGCCCTCTACGATTCGATCGTCTTCGGGCTGCTCCACGCCTCCTGAGGGAGGTCGGGAAGCTCCCACCGTCACGAGGGGGATCACAGGGGGTCGTAGATGACCGCGTGGAGCCGCATTGCAGCATCGCTGGTCGGGCTCCCGCCGCCGCAGACCACCGACGTCTCCGTCGAGCGCGATCTGGCCGCCAAGATGCCTGACGGAGCGGTCCTGCGGGCCGACCGCTGGTTCCCGAGCCGGCAGCCGGGAAGCCGGCCGACCGTCCTCATCCGGACCCCGTACGGGCGGCACATCATGGGCCCGCTGGGCCGGCTGTACGCGGAGCGCGGGTACCAGGTGGTCGTGCAGAGCTGCCGTGGCACGTTCGGCTCCGAAGGCGACTGGGCCCCCATCCGTCACGAGCAGTCCGACGGCCATGCGACGCTCGAGTGGGTGGCGGCCCAGCCGTGGTTCGACGGCCGCTTGGTGATGTGGGGCGGGAGCTACCTCGGCCTGACCCAGTGGGCGATCGCCGAGGACGCGCCCGAATTCGTGAAGGCCCTCTGCTTCCAGGTCACCGCGTCGAAGTTCCGTGACGCCGTCGTCTTCCCGGGAGGATCGTTTGCCCTCGAGACGGCATTGGCGTGGATGTACCAGGTCAGGCACCAGGAACGTGGCTGGCGGACGGTGCTGCGCACCCAGGCGCGCAGCCGCAAGCTCCTCGCGACCGCAACCAACGTGGTGCCGCTCGGCCGGTGCGACGTCGCGACGATCGGCGAGCCGGCGCCCTTCTATCAGGAGTGGCTCGAGCACAGCGCACCGGGCGACCCATGGTGGGACCCCGTCGATTTCGGGCGGCACCTGGACAAGGTGCCGCCGGCCAGCTTCGTCGGCGGGTGGTACGACCTGTTCCTGCCGGCCCAAGTGGCCGACTACGAGGCCCTTCGGGGCGCCGGCCGGCCGGCTCGGCTCACCGTCGGCCCGTGGACCCACGCCAGCCCGGGCCTCTTCGCCGAGACGGTGCGCGACGGACCCAGATGGTTCGACGAACAGCTGGGTGCACGCCCGGGCATGGAGTCCCGGGCACCGGTGCGCGTCTTCGTGATGGGGTCGCGAACCTGGCAGGAGTTCTCCCTGTGGCCGCCGGCGGGGGAGACGCAGCGGTGGTTCCTCGGGCGGTGGGGAACGTTGCGACCCGAACCGCCGGTCGACAGCGGGCCCGACCGTTTCCACTACAACCCGCACGATCCGACGCCCGCCGTGGGTGGGCCCTCGCTCAACGTCTCGTCGGCCGGTCGGAAGGACCAGCGCCGGCGTGAGCACCGTCATGACGTCGTGACCTACACCAGCCCGGTGCTGACCGAGGATCTCACGGTCATCGGTCCGCTCACGGCCCGGCTGTACCTGCGCTCGTCGCTCGAGCACACCGACTTCTTCGTCCGTCTCTGCGACGTCTCGGAGAAGGGAAAATCCGTGAACCTGAGCGACGGCGTCGTCCGGCTGACACCGGGCGCGGTGGAGAAGGGTGAGGACGGCGTCTTCACGCTCGACGTCGCCATGTGGCCCACTGCGAACACGTTCCGGACCGGCCACCGGATCCGCCTCCAGGTGTCGAGCGGCGCCCACCCCTTGTTCTGTCGCAACGCCGGAACCGGCGAGCCGATGGCGACAGGCGCCAACCTGCGCTCGGCGGACCAGGAGATCTTCCACGACTCGGCGCGGCCCTCGTCGATCGCGCTGCCCGTCGTACGTCTCCTGCAAGACGAGCCGCTCGGCGGGCGCGGAGTCGGTGCCGCGGACACCCTGGGCTAGTCTCCCGCGCATGACGCAGCCCACGTTCGTGCCCATCGCCGAGCCGGATCAGGTCCGGCCCGCCCGGCATCTGCACGTGCCGGGGTCCTGGACCCAGTCGCGCCCGGCAGAGGTGGTCGGACCCGTTCAGCGCCGCGGCCCCTCCCTGGGGACCCCCGGGCCCGATTCGGGTTTCGCGATCCGGTTGGCCAAGCGCTTCGAGCACGAGCTGAAGTTGGGCGGGGGCGAGTCGGAGCACGATGTCCTGCTCGGCGTGGCGCTGGTGGCGGCCAAGCGGGCTGCCCTCTTCGGGCGCGCACCGAGCATCTATGACGTGCAGCTCGCCCTCAACGTGTGGGGCTTCCTCGACGAGGCGCCCCAGGAGCTCGTCGCGTCCCGCCACACGATGTTCTCCTCCATCTGCCACGACTACGTCGCGCAGCGTCGACTCGTCGACTCCGTCCCAGACGAGGTCCTCCGGCTGAGCCCGGACGAGGCGCGTGCCCGCGCGCTGGGTGCCGCCGCAGCCGCATAGGCCTGGCAGGCACCGACATTCGTGGACGCAACGGGGGCCATCGACCGGCTCGAGATCGAGGCCGGGGGCCTGACCTTCACCGGGCGGGCCTGTGGCCCCCGGGCGGGGCGTCGTGTCCTGCTCCTGCACGGCTTCCCGCAGACCTCGTGGTCCTGGCGCGACGAGCTGTGGGCCCTCGGCAGCGCCGGGTACCGTGCGGTCGCGCCCGACCTTCGTGGCTACAGCTGCGGTGCCCGCCCGGCCGCGGCGGGCGAGTACGCCACGGAGCACCTCCTGGGTGATGTCCTCGCGCTCGCCGATTCCATGGAGATGGAGACGTTCGACCTGGTGGGCCACGACTGGGGCGGCATGCTGGCATGGATCGTGGCGTCGCGGCACCCGGCGCGCGTCCGCTCGCTCAGCGTTGTCTCGACACCGCATCCGCTCGCCCTGCAGCACTCGCTGCTCGGCGGAGACCCCGCCCAGGCGTCCTATGGCGCCGGCATGGATGCCTTCCGCGCGCCCGAGGTCCCCGAGCGGCTGCTCCTCGGTGCCGACGGCTCCGGCCGCGGGCTGGCCACGCTGTTGGCCGAGACGGGGCTCGACGACGAGGACGCCAAGATGTACGTGTTGGCGCTCACCGAACCGGGGGCGCTGACGGCCGCGCTGAACTGGTACCGGGCCATGGACAGCACCGCACTCATCGGCCTCGGGCCGGTGATGGTCCCGACCTTGTACGTCTGGTCCACTGGGGACGAGGCCTTCGGGCGGGCCGCGGCCGAGGACACCGCCGCGTGCGTGCGCGGTCCGTACACCTTCGAGGTCCTCGAGAACGTGTCGCACTGGATCCCCGAGATGGCGCCGGTCGAGCTCTCCAACCTCTTGATCCGCCATCTCTCGGCCCACTGATGCATCCTGACCAGGGGCAACGTCTGTCCGGCGCGGCCTGCGAGAATGGCACGGTGAGCGCCAGCGCCTTCGCCCTGACCGACGTCCAACGAGAGTTCCGCGCCACCCTGCGCACCTTCTGCGAGGACAAGGTGGCGCCGCACGCGGCCGAAGTCGACCGCAATGCCGAGTTCCCATGGAAGTCCTTCGAAGCCTGCAAGGAGATGGAGCTGCCCGCGCTCGGCCTTCCCGAGGCCTACGGAGGCGCGGGAGCCGACACCGTGACCCAGGCCATCGCGGTCGAGGAGCTGTCCCGAGCCTGCGCCTCGACCTCACTCACCATCCTCATCTCCAAGCTCGGGATGCTGCCGGTCATGAACTGGGGCTCCGAGGACCTGAAGCGCGCCTACGTGCCCCGGGTGGCCACGGGCGAGGTCCAGGCCAGCTATTGCCTGTCCGAGGCGGACGCCGGGAGCGACGTGGCCTCCATGCGCACCCGGGCGGTGCGCGACGGCGACGACTACGTCCTGACCGGCTCGAAGTACTGGATCACCAACGCCGGGATCTCCGACGTCTACATCGTCTTCGCCAAGACCGACCCCGACGCGGGCTCGCGTGGCATCTCGTGCTTCCTCGTCGAGAAGGAGTGGGGAGTCCGCATCGCCAAGCACGAGGACAAGCTGGGTATGCGGGGGAGCCCCACCGGCGAAGTCGTGCTCGACGAGGTGCGCGTCCCTGCGTCGCACCGCATCGGTGAGGAGGGCCAGGGCTTCACTGTCGCCATGCACACGCTGGACCGCAGCCGGCCCACCATCGGGGCCCAGGCGATCGGGATCGCGGAGGGCGCCATCGACTGCGCCGCGGCGTACATGAAGCAGCGCCATGCGTTCGGCGGTCCCATTTCGGACCTGCAGGGGCTGCGTTTCATGCTGGCCGACATGGCGATGCGCAACGAGGCCGCCCGCGCCCTCGTGTACCGGGCCTGCGCCCTGGTCGACGACGATCCCGGGGGCGAGCTCACCATGTTCGGCGCCATGGCCAAGGCATTCGCCTCCGACGCCTCCATGTCGATCACCGTGGACGCGGTGCAGCTCCTCGGCGGCTACGGCTACACCAAGGACTTTCCCGTGGAGCGCTTCCTGCGCGACGCCAAGGTGACACAGATTTACGAGGGCACCAACCAGGTGCAGCGGGTCGTCATCGCCCGGGAGCTGTTGAAGCACGTCTAGGAGACTGTTGAACAAAGGCAGATCTGGACGTAGCTTCGGTCCTGCAAGCCTGGGTATGGCCGAACCGAAGAGCCAGCACGAAGAGGGTTGAAGCTGGCCACCCTGGTGGGGCAGAGCCCGTAGGTGAGGTCCCTCTTTTGCTGACCCAGGCTTGCGCGCTCGGAATCAGGTGGTGCTGAGCGTCCAGGCTCCGTCGTGAGCCAAGCCGAGGTTGATCAGGCGCCTGAGGTTGAGGGCGGCGATGCGAAGTGAGAGCCCGAGATGGTTCCTCTCGACTCCGCGGAAGCGCACCCGGCGATGTGCATCGGCGACCAACCACGCGATCGCACGCTCGACCATCGGGCGGAATCGTCGATAGTCCTCTTTGCCCTCACCTCGACGCCACGACGCTCTGCGCTCGACTAGCTCTTTGTCGTGAGCAGTGAGGACGAGCGATCGACCCTGTTGGGCGGTGGTGCAGCGCTCCCGCAACGTGCACCCACCACAGTGAGGCTTGAAGATGGCATTGAGCCCGGGGGTGACCTTGACCGTGTGCCCGGCGGGACAGGTGGCGGTGCCGGCGTCGTGGTCGACGACGAAGTCGTCTCGATCGAAGCCACCAGGCACTGTGGTGTGTAACGGCCAGGGCTTGATGGCCGTTTGGTGCTGGGCCGCCTCGAGAGCCGCCAGCGTCTCGCCCGACGCGTACCCGGTGTCGCCGAGCACCATCAGTCCGGGGTCTTCGTCGGCGACGAGCGCGACGGCGCAGCGCCCATCGACGACGTTCGCCTTGGTCAAGATGGCCTTGGTCACGAGCCCGGTCTCGGGCTCGATGGCGATGTGGGCTTTGTAGCCGTCTCGGTATTCGGAGCGGGACTTGCGCATGTGACGGGCTTCGGGATCGACGGTCGAGATCATCCGGTCGGGGGCCACACGCTGGGCGATCCTCCAAGTCCCGTCCTCGTCTTGCTCGACGTCTTGGCCGGCCACGAGCGCCAAGAGCCCGAGTGCGGAGGCGCCCTCGGGATCGCTTTGGCGCCCGTCCAAGCCCTCGAGCAGGGCGAGGGCGTCGCGGACCAGGCCGTCGACCAGCGCTGCTTTGGCGACGGGGTCGTCCCAAGCGATGAGGGGCTTGCCCGAGGACTCGTAGTCGTGCGCGGACACAGGGACACGATCGGCACCGGGGACCACGCGTCGCACCCGGCGGATAGCAGAGATCAGCTGGGTCACGGTGTCTTGGGTGGCCACCGCGTCGTCGAGCAGTGTCGAGTCGAGGGCACGGCGGGTCTTGCCCTTCAAGACTCCGGTGGCATCGATGACCGAGCGCACAGCGTCGAAGATGCGCTCGGGACGCTCAGAGGTGCGCAACCGGGTGCGCCAATCGGTGAGGACCGAGAAGTCGAAGCCCTCGTCGTCGAGGGCCAGTCCACAGGCCACCTTCCAGCTGATCCGGTCACGCAGCGCCCGGGCGGCATCTCGGTCGGAGAGCCCTTCGAGGGCCTGGAGCACCATGACCGACGCCACCACGTCAGCCGGAACCGACGGACGGCCACGACGTGAGAGGAACAGGTCCTCGAACATCTCATCAGGGAACAGCTCCTGACGGTGATCGGCCAAGAAGGCCTCGACGCTGCCTTCGGGCACCAGTTGGCGGCACAGGGCGGCGGCGTCGAGCAGCTCACGATTCGTATCGCTGTGTCCTTGCACCTGCCAATTCTCGACGATCGGCAGCCAAATCGCGAGCACCAAAGCGCGATTTATTCAACAGTCTCCTAGGCGGCCCTGTCCGGCGGTACAGGGTTGGCGCCCGGCGACCAGGCCCGGGCAGACTGCGGGGACCATCCGAATTGGGCGGATGGTAAGTTAGAACAGGTTCTAAAACTCGCCCATCGTGGGCAGCCGGCCAAGGGCCGGGGGTGGCAGCAGGAGGAACGTCCGTCATGGCGCAGCCGGTGATCATCGAGGCGGTCCGTACTCCGATCGGAAAGCGCAACGGGTGGCTCTCGGGTCTCCGCGCCCCCGACCTGCTCGGCGCCGCGCAGGTCGAGGTCGTCAAGCGGGCCGGCATCGACCCGGCATCGGTCGAGCAGGTCGTCGGCGGGTGCGTGACCCAGGCCGGCGAGCAGGGGTTCAACGTGACCCGGACCGCCTGGCTGCTGAGCGGCATGCCCTACGAGGTCGCGGCGACGACGGTGGACTGCCAGTGCGGGTCCTCGCAGCAGGCCAACCACTTCGTGAACAACCTGATCGCGGCGGGCGCCGTGGACACTGCGATCGGGTGCGGTGTCGAGGCCATGAGCAGGGTGCCGCTCGGTGCGAACGCACGGGCGGGTGTGGGCCGGGCCATCCCCGAGGACCTGCCCTATGACATGCCCGACCAGTTCACGGCGGCCGAGCGCATCGCCAAGAAATACGACATCAGCCGCGCCGACGTGGACTGGCTGGGCCTGGAGTCGCAGAAGAAGGCTGCCGTCGCGGTGGCGGAGGACCGCTTCGCCCGCGAGATCGTCGCCATCGAGGCGCCGATCGTGGGCGAGGAGGGGCCGGCGGGCGAGCACACCGGCGAGAAGCTCGTCGTGAGCAAGGACCAGGGCCCGCGTGACACGACGGCCGAGGGACTGGCCAAGCTGAAGCCGGTGCTGCCCGACGGCATGCACACGGCGGGGAACTCGTCGCAGATCTCCGACGGCGCGGCCGCGGTGCTCTGGATGTCCGAGGACCGCGCCAAGGCCGAGGGCTTCCGGCCCCGCGCCCGCGTCCTGGCCCAGGTGCTGGTGGGCTCCGACCCGTACTACCACCTCGACGGTCCCATCGCGGCGACGACGAAGGTCTTGGCCAAGGCGGGCATGACCATGAAGGACATCGACCTCTTCGAGGTCAACGAGGCCTTTGCGTCGGTCGTCATGAGCTGGGCCAAGGTGCACGACGCCGACTTGGACAAGGTGAACGTGAACGGCGGCGCCATCGCCATCGGGCACCCGGTGGGAGCGACGGGCAGCCGCCTGATCACCACCATCCTGCACGAGCTCGAGCGGCGCGACGCCTCCTACGGGCTGGTGTCGATGTGCTGTGGCGGCGCGCTGGCCACGGGCACCATCATCGAGCGTCTGTAGGAATCACCCGACTCGACCTTTCCGTTCCGGCGCCTACCTCTGGAGGGGACCGTGGAATCCATTTCGACCGAACACCTGACGTTCGAGCGCGAGGGCGCGACAGCGATCGTGACGATGAACCGCCCCGAGGCGAAGAACGCCTTGAGCCTTCCCATGCTGGTCGGCATGAAGGACGCCTGGTTGGAGATCGACGCCAACGACGACATCCGCTGCGCCATCCTCACGGGTGCGGGCGGGACGTTCTGCGCCGGCATGGACCTCAAGGCCATGGGCAACGCCGATGCCGAGAAGTACCGGCCACGAATGGCGGAGGACCCTGACCTGCACTGGAAGGCGCTGCTGCGCCACTACGACCTGCGCAAGCCCCTGATCGCCGCGGTCGAGGGGTGGGCCGTGGCCGGCGGGACCGAGATCCTGCAGGCCACCGACATCAGGGTGGCGGGCGAGAGCGCGGTCTTCGGGGTGTTCGAGGCCAAGCGCGGGCTGTTCCCCCTCGGGGGCTCGACGGTCCGGTTGCGCCGCCAGATCCCCTACACGCTCGCCATGGAGCTCCTCTTGACGGCACGCGAGGTGCCGGCCGAGGAGGCGCTCCGCATCGGGCTCATCGGGCACGTCGTGCCGGACGGCACCGCACTGGATAGGGCGCTCGAGATCGCGTCGGTGATCGGGGCGAACGGCCCGCTGGCGGTGGAGGCGATCAAGCGGAGCGTGCGCGAGACCGAGGGCATGTCCGAGGTGGACGGTCTCGCCCGCGAGCTCGAGATCGGCTGGCCCATCTTCTCCACCGACGACGCCACCGAGGGCCAGAAGGCGTTCGCCGAGAAGCGTCCGCCCAAGTACACGCGCACGTGAGCGGGAGTGGCCCCGAGCCGGGCGGGGCCCACGGCGCAGGACAAGGCTTTCCCGGCATGGACGGCCCGCCGGCCTCGACCGGCGACGCGCCCGCGCAACCGGCTGGCGGCCGCCATGCGGCGCATCGGCGCTGCTGCCGTCGGTCAGCCGATAGAGGACGAGGAGATCGCGCAGGCGGCGGCGGAGCTCACCGCGCTCGCCGACCGGCTCGAGTCGGCGGCGCCCGCGGCCAAGCGGCGCCGTCAGGAGCCCGGGCCGGGCGGCATCCCCGGCGTGCACCCGCAGGACTACTTCCCGACGAGCCCGATGGTCGGCTTCGCCAACCCCATCGCCCCACCGATCGAAGTGTGGGCCGTGGAGGGTGAGGACGGACGGCGGGAGCTCCGTGGCCGCGCCACCTTCGGCTACCCGTACGAGGGTCCCCCGACGTGTGTCCACGGCGGCGTCATCGCCGAGGTCTTCGACGAGATGCTGGGCATCTCCAACCTCCTGATCGGCCAGGGCGCAATGACGGGGACGTTGACGATCCGGTACCGGCGCCCGACGCCCCTCCTGGCACCGCTCGAGTTGGCTGCCCGCAACACCGGCAAGGAGGGTCGCAAGATCTTCGCCTGGGGCGGCATCTACTACCGGGGCGAGCTGACCGCGGAGGCCGAGGGCATCTTCATCGAGGTACCGCCGGACCGCATGCTCGACATCGTGAGCGGCAACGCAAAGGGGTCCGAGGCGCCCTTGGTCGACCCCAGCTGGCAGCGCATGATGGCCAAACGGGCCGGGTCGGCGGCCGATCCGGGCCGCGGAACCGCCTAACCGTGTTCCGGTCCACGGGCCACGAAGCAGCCGGTGTCCGTGCCGATGGGCAGCACGCCGCCGTTCTCGTGAAACCGGGCCGCGACCGCCTCGTCCAGAGCGCGACGCTGGTCGGGCGAGGCCTCCTGGCCGGCCGCGCCCGAGGCGATGAAGGCGACGACGTCGTCCGGGTTCGTGCAGACCATGGTGCTCGGGTGCTGGTACCAGCGGACAGAGCCGAACCGGGTCCCGAGGATCGCCGCCCCTGTCGACCTTCCGAAGCGACGGTCCGAGAAGTCGAGCGGCGACCAGCCGAGGGCCTGGCGCGACAGATCGGCGACTGCCTCGAGGTGCCCCGGTCCGTTGGTAGCCGCCAGGAGCACACCACCGGGACGGAGGACCCGGGCCAGCTCGGCCGCCGCGAGGAGCGGATCGGGGACGTGGTACAGCATGTGGTTCGCCACGGCAGCGTCGAACGCGCCATCGGCAAACGGGAGCTCCTGGACGTCGCACGTTTGCATCCCGGTCAGCTCGATGTTGGCCAGCGGGGAAACAGCCCGTTCGGCCGCGGCGAGCATGCCCTCGGACAGGTCCGTCAGGGTGAGCCGCAGGTCGGGGAGGAATGGCGCGACATTGGCCCACAGGGCTCCCGTGCCACAGCCGACCTCGAGCACCTCGGCGCCCGGAGGCCAGTCGATCCGCCCCACCAACCACGGGTACCACGGTTCGTCGGCCCGGGCGTACTTGGAGTGGAGTGCGATGCCGCGCGTTCAGATTGGTCGGGTCCTTGTACTGGGTCTCCCGGAGGTATTCCTGGTCGGTGCTCAGGTTCTCCCGGGGCTTCACGTGACGGGCTGCGAGGCCCACGAAGAGCGATGGCAGCGGAGATGCTCCGCGCCAGCCGTCGAGACCGACACGAGCTCGCCCTGCCCCGGCGTGTACCGACGGGCGATGAAGCCACGGTCGTTGGCGTCCTCCCACACGGGCAGGCGCGGGCAGGATGTCCGCCATGCATCGAGCACTTCGGCGTAGGGCCGGGGGACGGGCCCGACCCACTCGAGGAGGTCGAGGATCAAAGACTCCACGGTTTCGGACGTCGTTTCCATGTTCGTGTTTCGCTACCCGGCGCCGATGATAGATGACGGGTCCGCACCGCCTCGGTGGTTCTCAGGCCGCGGGGACACAGGACCCAAATCGTGCCCTGACCGGCACCGATGCCTCCGACAGCCTCGACATGGTCCCTGTTCGCGGTGTCGAACAGCCGCCACGAGCGGGTCGACTCAGAGCGCCCGCTGCACGCCTTCCCAGTACGGGTCGCGCAGCTTGCGCTTGTAGAGCTTGCCGTTGGGGTCACGGGGCATCTCCGTCGTGAAATCGACGGTCTTCGGCGTCTTGAACCTGGCCAGCCTGTCGGCACAGTGGGCCAAGATCTCGGCCGCGAGCTCGTCACCGGGCTCGATCCCCTCGGCCGGCTCGATGACCGCCTTGACCTCTTCGCCCCAGTCCTCGTTGGGGATCCCGAAGACGGCGGCGTCCCCCACCTTCGGGTGGGAGAGGAGGACGCTCTCGATCTCGGCCGGGTAGATGTTGGCCCCACCCGAGATGATCATGTCGATCTTGCGGTCCCGCAGGAACAGGAAACCGTCCTCGTCGATGAGACCCACGTCACCGACCGTGAAGAAGGCACCGATGCGGTTCTTCTGGGTCTTCTCCCTGTCGCCGCGGTACTCGAAGTCTGCCGATTGCATGGCCATGTAGACGGTGCCGATGACGTTGGGCTCGGTGATGCGGTTGCCGTCGTCGTCGAAGACGGCGATCTCCGAGATGGGCCATGGCTTGCCCACGGTGCCGGGCTTCTGCAGCCATTCCTCGGCCGTGACGAGCGTGCCGCCACCTTCGCTCGCGGCGTAGTACTCGTCGACTGCGTTGCCCCACCAGGCGATCATCTTGTGCTTCACGTCGACCGGGCAGGGAGCGGCGGCGTGGATCATGTGACGGAGCGACGACACGTCGTATTTCTCACGCACGTCCTCGGGCAGGGCGAGCAGGCGGTGGAATTGGGTGGGCACCATGTGCGAGGTCGTGACCCGCCGCTCCTCGATGAGACGCAGCATCTCTTCGGGCTGCCACTTGTCCATGAGCACGATCGTGTGCCCGAGGTGCAGCGAAGCGCTCCCGAAGCGCAGCACCGCGGTGTGGTAGAGCGGCGATCCGATGATGTGGACGTTCTCGTCCTGGGGCTGGATCCCGAAGAGGAACAGCAGGCCCGAGAGCCCCAGTGCCGCCTGCTCCGGCGTGACGCCCAGCAACTTGCGGTAGATCCCCTTGGGGTTCCCCGTGGTGCCGGACGTGTAGTTCATGACGTCGCCGATGGTCCGGTCCTCGGGGAGCGTGGTCGGCTGGGCGTCGCGGATGGCGACGTAGGAGGCGAAGCCGGGAATGTCGCCGAGGCCGAGGCGGCCGCCGGGTTCGAGACCGACCTCGTCGGCGGCGGCGGTGGCCGCACTGGCGAAGCGCTCGTGGGCGACGAATGCCTTGGCCCCCGAGTCCTTCAGGATGTAGGCCACCTCCGGCGCCACCAGGTGGTGGTTGATCGGCACCAGGTACCAGCCCGCCTGGAGCGCCGCCAGGTAGACCTCGATCATCTCGGCGCAGTTGGGCAGGAGAGTGGCCACCACATCGCCCGCGGCGAAGCCCTGCGCCCGCAGGGCGTGCACGAGCTGGTTGGCATGGCCCAGCAGTTCCTCGGCCTTCACCTCGTCGCCCTCGGGCGTCACGAGGGCGAGGTAATCGGGGTCTTCCTGGGCCAGAGCCCAGAAGCCGAGGTCACCCATCAGCATCTCCTTGCAGATCGCGACGGGGGCGCGGATGGCAGCCCTCGCCAACGGCAGGCTAGAACGTGTTCTAACTTAGGGCAATTTGCGGCCCGGTCGGCGGGCACCGAGAGATCAGGAGAGTCGTCAATGGCAGCGTTCCTCGCAGGCAAGGTCGTCGCGGTCACCGGCGGGGGTGGCGGTATCGGGCGGGCCGTCGCGCGTGCTGCCGCGGACGAGGGAGCCAGGGTCCTGGTGGCCGACTACGGCGTGGGCATGGCGGGCGAGGACCCGACGAGTGAGGTCGCCCAGGCCGTCGTCGCGGAGATCACCGAGAACGGCGGCGAGGCCATCGCGGTGGCGGACGACATCTCGAAGATGGAGTCGGGTGAGCGTTTGATCGACACCGCCGTCGAGAAATGGGGCCGCATCGACGGTGTCGTGGCGGTGGCCGGGATCCTGCGCGAGCGCATGCTCTTCAACATGTCCGAGGACGAGTGGGATGCCGTGATCGCCACGCATCTGAAGGGTCACTTCACGGTCTTCCGGGCCGCGGCGGCCGTGATGCGCAAACAAGAGGGCGGGGGCTCACTCGTCGGGTTCACGTCGGGCGCATTCGCGGGGAGCGTGGCGCAGGCGAATTACGCCGCCGCCAAAGGGGGCATCGTGTCGTTCGTGCGGTCGGCCGCCGCAGGTCTGTATCGCTACGGCGTCACGGCCAACGCGATTGCGCCTGTCGCACGGACACGCATGTCGGCCAACGTGCCCTCGGAGCTGGCCGAGATGGGGGACGCCGAGGACGTCGCGCCCATGGTCGTGTACTTGCTGAGCGATCAAGCCAAGCACGTGACGGGTCAGGTCTACACCGTGGTGGGCTCGAAGATCGCCGTGTGGAACCAGCCCGCCGAAGTCCGGGCGATGTGGGCCGACGGTCGTTGGACACCCGAGCAGATTGCCGCGCGCCTCGACAGCACGGTCGGGCAGGAGCGGATGGGCTTGATCGACCGCCTCGAACAGATGCGCCAGGCGGCCGCGTCGGGCCAGAAGCCGAACGCCTAGCGCGCCAGACGAGCCGCGTTCAGAGGCGGTGCAGGCGGGGCCGGGGCTTCACCGTCGCGTTGACCTCGAGCGAATTTCCTTCATGGTGCGCGGCGACGACGGCGGCCCCACCGAGGTGCTCCTGATCGAGGACGCCGGCCATGTTCCTGCCCCACGCGACCGCCGAGCGCGCGATTTGGCGCTCCGGGTGCTCCCAGGGCGGGATGCAGACCTCAATTTGGTACATGGGCTCGAAGGTGACCACGTGGGTGGGTTCGGCGCCGTTGGCGGCGAACCACTCCTCCTTCTCCTCCTCGGTCCAGATCTTCTCGCTCATGATCGGTGTCCGTGGCTGGACGGTGGCCATCGCTCACTCACCTCCTCCCATCCCGCGGTATCGGCACTAGGGGAAGAGGCCTTGAGAGCGCCGGGAAGCGGTCCCTCCCGGCAATGCGGGGATCCACCACCACGAGCGCTCCAGTTCCTAGCCTGAGCACCGCGCCGGGTGCAGGCAACGAGCGCAGTTCCCCTATGAGAGGCGGGTCGGGACGTGGACGACGAGGGGAACGACAGGAAGACTCGGCTCGGCCAATCGAGGCCCCGCGCAGATCGCTGCGACGCGCTGCCCGAGATCCGACCCGGGCGCGAGGTCGGTTGGATCTTCAAGGACGGTGACGCGCTCGCCATCGAGCGCCAGGGTGATCGCAGGCGCAAGCACGGGGCACGGGCGTTCCAACGGCCCGAGGAGTAGGTCCCGGCGTTCGCCCGCCGCGCTCAAGCCGGTTGGTCCGCCCCCTCCATCGGCGCGGCGGTGCCCGGCGCATGGTGCGTGCACAGCCACTCCTTCCAGCGCGCCCTCGTGCGCACGAGGACGACGGCGCCGCCGACGACGAGGAGGATGCCCGCCAGCTGGACGAGGTCTGACCCGAGGCGGCCGTCCTCGCCGAGCCACAAATGCTCGTCGAGGGAGCGCTCCACCCCCCACAGCACCATGGCAGTGCCGAGGACGATCCCCGGGGGGTAGCCGACCCGATGGGTGCCGTCGGGCCAGCGGTCGAGCTGCCGCTCGATGGCAATGAGGACGAGGTACACGGCGAAGTCCTCGAGGGCCTGGAAGATCGGCACGGGCAGCCTGCGGCCCACCTGTCCCGCGTAGTACATCCCGAACCACTGGTGCGTCGGGTGTCCGCCCCCGGCCACCATCAGCTGGGGCCCGAGCAGGCGACCCATCGCCCAGCAGGCCATCAGGACCGGAGCCACCAGGTCGAGGCCACGCCCGAGCGGCAGCTCGGGGCAGCGGCGACGGGTGAGGATGATGCCGACCGGCACCGCCGCCAGCAGGCCGCCGAAGGACGAGAGGCCGCCGTGCCAGATGGCGAGGATGTCGCCCGGGCTGTGGGTGTAGTAGCTCAGGTTGGAGAGCACGTGCATGGCCCGGGCACCGAGGACCGCGGCGAGGATGATCCAGAGGAACACGGGCACGAACCAGTCGGTGCGGTAGCCGTTTCGCCGCAGTCTCCGCTCGAAGTAGGCGAACCCGAACCAGAACGTGAGCGCGAGCCCGATCCCGTAGGTGTGGACCTGGAGCGGCCCGATGTGGAATTGGACGGGGATCGGTTTCATCGCACGGCTGGCGCCAGGTTAGGACCGGCGAGCGGACGGGGGGGATCCGGGACCTGAGCGCGTTGCCGGGAGGGTGGAGCCCGGTGCTAGGGCCGGCCGGCGCCGGCGAAGCCGCTGCCCAGGCGGAGGGAGGTGACCCAGACCGAGGCCCCGGTGTAGGGCGCCTCGATCATCTGGCCGGGGCCGACGTACATGGCGACGTGGTCCGAGCCACCCGCGCCGTAGAAGAGGAGATCGCCGGGCTGGAGGTCGTTGATCGGGACGGGCGTCGTGTCGGCCATCTGGGCGCCCGAGTAGTGCGGCAGCCCCACCCCGACCTGGCCCCACGACCAGGCCGTCAACCCGGAGCAGTCGAACCCGGGATTGCCGGATCCCTTGGGGGACTCGCCGCCCCAGACGTACGGGACGCCGACCTGGCTCTCGGCCGCCTGTACGGCGCCGCCGCCTCCGGCTGCGGTCGGCGGCGGGGCGGCTTGCTGGAGGCCGGCCAGGCTGGCGGAACTGACGGAGTTCCCGCCCCCGCCGACCGAGGTGGCCGGGGCAGCAGCAGCGGCCGCAGCGGCGGCAGCGGCGGCCGCCTGGCGTTGCGCGGCCGCCTGGGCGGCAGCAGCGGCCTCTTGTTGCTGCTGCTGTTGGACCAGCTGCGCGATCTGTCCCTGCTCCTGGGCCAGGGCGTCCTTCTGCTGCTGGACGGCCTGCGCGTTCTGCGCCACGGCGTTCTGTTCGGCCGTCACTTGGGCCTGCGCCTGCGTCTGCTCACCTTGGAGCTGGGTGACCTGAGCGTTCAACGAGTTCTCCGCCGTGTGCAAGTTGTCGACCGCGAGTGAGATGTCACCCTCGGCGATCTTGTTGTAGGTGGTGGTAGCGCCGACCGTCTGCTCGTTGCCACTGAAGATCGGGTTTTGCGCGGCAGCCGTTCCATCAGAGATGTAGTTGGCGACGGCAGCCTTGGAGAGCGTGGCCTTGTCCTGCGCGACCTGCGTCTGATCGGCTGCGATGTTGGCCTTGGTCGTCGCAATGTTCGAATTGATCTGCGTGAGGTGATAGCTGGCCGCGTCGTACTGCTGGCTCAACGAAGACATCTCGTTCTGCGCCTGGCTCAGCTGCGCCTCGATGGCGGCTGCCTTGGCCTTGGCGTCGGAGATGGCGTCGCCGGCCGCCGGGCGCGCCAAACCAAGCACAGTGCTCCCCAACACTGTGACGACGGTCAACGCGGGAATGCCGACCCGCTGGAGCACCTGGGCGCTCCTCAGAGACCGCGGCGTGGAGTGGTCAATAAGCCGCTCTACGTCAGTCACGATCGGGCCATTCTTATAGCAAGCACTCATACGGTTCAAACACCGTCGGTGCGAAATGCCTATGTATGGTCGTACCGTTGGTGTGAAAGCGCAGGTGGTTCGTCACAAGCAAGAATTTGAGACTTTTCGCAGTCTGATGGTGAGAACGAAACGTGATATCGGGAACTACGGTCGGTGGGCATGGGTGAAGTGATCGAATTCGCGAGCAACGGTTCCACGGCCGGCGGCTATCTGGCGCAGCCGGCGAGCGGCACGGGTTCGGGCGTGATCGTGATCCAGGAATGGTGGGGACTCGTCGACCACATCGAGGACGTGTGCGACCGTTTCGCGGCTGAGGGCTTCGTGGCGCTGGCCCCTGACCTCTACCACGGGCAGAAGGTGCAGCCCGGCGAGCCGGACGAGGCGGGCAAGGCGATGATGGCCATGAAGATGGACCAGGCTGCCCGCGACATGAGCGGGGCGGTCGACGAGCTGTTGCGGCGGAGCTCGGGTGATCACGTCGGTGTCATCGGCTTCTGCATGGGCGGCGGGCTCGCACTCGTGCTGGCGACACAGCGTCCCGACGCGGTGGCGGCCGTCGTGCCGTGTTACGGGATCATCCCGTGGCCCGACGCGCAGCCGGACTACGCGGCGATGTCCGCCGCGGTTCTCGGCCACTACGCCGCGAACGACAGTTTCTTCACCCCGGAGGACGCCAACGCGATGGCGGAGCAGTTGCGGGGCCTGGGCAAGTCGGTCGAGATCGTCGTCTACCCCGACACCGACCATGCGTTCTTCAACGACACGCGGCCGGAGGTGTACCACGAGGAGGCCGCACGCGCGCTGTGGGAGCGCACCGTGGAGTTCTTCCGTTCGCATCTGAGCTGAGCTGAGCTGAGCCGACGCCGGCTGATCCGCGGATCAGCGGTGCTGGTGAGGATGGAGGGCGGAGGGTTGCGACCGGAGGGTCTGCGCGGCCCGTTTGTTACCATCGACTCATGTCTGCACGTTCACGTGACCTCCCACGCCGCTCCTGCCTCTCCACCCCCGGCTCGAACGAGAAGTTCCTGGCCAAGGCCCCGACCGTCCCCGCTGACATGACGTTCCTCGACCTCGAGGACGCCGTGGCGCCTCTCGAGAAGGAGAGTGCCCGGCCCAAGGTGGTCGACGCCATCAAGAACCTCGCTTGGGACGATCGGGTGCTGTGCGTGCGCGTGAACGCCTGGGACACCGAGTGGACCTACGGCGACGTGATCGAGGTGGTCGGCAACGCCGGCGAACGCCTCGACGAGATCATGCTGCCCAAGGTGCAGTCCGCCGCGGAGGTCGTCGCGCTGGATCTGTTGCTCACCCAGGTCGAGAAGAAGTCGGGGCTGCCCGTCGGGCATGTCGGGATTGAGGCGCAGATCGAGACGGCGCGCGGGCTGATCAACGTCGACGAGATCTGCGCCGCCTCCCCGAGGCTCGAGACGATCATCTTCGGCCCGGCGGACTTCGCGGCGAGCATCGAGATGCCGGTGCTGACCGGCGGGGTCGACATCCCCGAGTACCCGGGCGACCACTTTCACTACGTCTTCAGCCGGATCCTCATGGCGGGCCGGGCGAACGGACTGCAGGTGATCGACGGGCCGTTCCTCAAGGTGCGCGAGCTCGACGCACTCCGCGAGTACTCAATGCGATCCCGAATGCTCGGCTACGACGGCAAGTGGGCCCTCACCCCCGACCAGGCCGTCGCACTCAACGAGGTCTTCTCACCGACGCAGGAGCAGTTCGACCGCGCCTTCGACATTCTCGACGCCTACCAGAAGGCCACCGAGGACGACCGCAAGGGCGCCGTGATGTTCGGCGACGAAATGATCGACGAGGCCAGCCGCAAGATGGCCATCAAGTTCGTGAGCCGCGGCGAGCGGGCCGGTCTCACGCGCAGCTCCGGCTGAACGTCGCGACCGCCGGTGTGTGTGTCTCAGCCGATGAGGCGGCGCGCGATCACCTTGAGCGCAAGGGTCTCGTCGGCTCCCTCGAAGATGGAGAGCACCCGCGCGTCCACGAAGTAGCGGCTCACCGCGAACTCCTCCGCGTAGCCCATGCCGCCGTGAATTTGCATGGCCTCCCGCGTCACCCATTCGGCGGCACGGCACACGTAGGCCTTGACCATCGACGCCTCGAGCGCGCCCTCGCCGCGGGCCATCAGGCGGGCGACGTGGTACGAGCTCTGGCGCGTCGCCTGGATGATGACGGCCATGCGACCGAGCTTGGCTCGGGTCAACTGGTAGTCGCCGATCGGGGAGCCGAAGACCTTGCGCTCGGCTGCGTAGGACGCTGCAGCCTCGTAGGCGGCCTGCATCACCCCCAGCGCGCGCGCCGCCGTCTGGAGCCGCCCGTTCTCGAAGCCCTGCATCTGGAGGTAGAAGCCCTTGCCCAGGCCTTCTGTGCCGCCGACGAGGTTGGCCTCGGGCACGAACCAGTTCTCGAAGGCCAGTTCGTAGGAGTGCATGCCGCGATAGCCGAGCGTGTCGATGGGGCGACCCTCGAGTCGTCCCGGCGCCAGGTCGGCCGGGCGGCCGGGCGCGTCCTCCTGCGCGAAGACGAATCCGTGGCCGTCACCACGGGGCTTCTCGACGACGAACATGGAGAGACCGCGGTGGGCCAATGAGCGGTCGGGGTCCGTGCGCGCCAGCAACATGAGCACGTCCGCCCGGGCGGCGAACGTGCACCATGTCTTGACGCCGTTGACGACCCAGCCGCCGCGCACCGGAGTGGCGGAGGTGACGATGCCGGCAACGTCGGACCCGTAGTCGGGCTCGGTCACCGCCACCGCGGCCAGGATCTCCGCCGAGGCCAGCTTGGGGAGCCATTGCTTCTTCTGCTCCTCCGTGCCGCCGTGGACCAGGGCACGGGTCAGGATCTCGGGCCTTGTAATGAGCGATCCGCCCACACCCAACGAGCCCCAGCTCAGTTCCTCGGTGGCAACGACCATGCCCATGTAGTCGCTCTCCCCACCGGATGCGAAGCCGCCGTACTCCTCGGGAACCGAGAGGCCGAAGCCGCCCAGTTCGGCAAGACCCTCGATCACTTCCTCGGGGATGTCGTCGTTGTCCCGGTGCACGTGCTCGGCGTGCGGCCTGACCTTGTCCTGGGCGAAGCGGTGGAAGGTGTCCCGGACCAGCTCGAAGTCCTCTCCGAGGTGCCGGGGCCCTTCAGTGCCGGCCAGGCCGGCCAGCACCTCCGGATCCCGCTGTGCCTGGAGGAACCGCGACGCCGGCCCGGCCCAGTCGGGCTCCACACCCCACAGCGCCTCCCGTCCGGCCACCTTGCCGGCGAGGTCAGCGACCACGTCCGCTACGAACGCCGCGGCGATGCGGGCCTCGACCTCCCCCCACGCGCCGTATTCGAGGGCCGCCCGCGCCGTGGTGACCGCGGCGGCCGCGTGCGCCACGTCGTACGCGACCACCTGGTTGGCCTCGATGCCGCCGTGCTGGCGGACCCTGGCGCACGCCGCGTCGACCAGCTGCTGGGCCAGGTCGGCGGCCTCGGCGGCGCCGTCAAGCAGGGGCGCGGAGGGCGTCGTCACGGGGTGCGACCCTACCCGGCTGGTCCGGATGTCCTTTTCCGGTCCGGCCGGGCGGGCGAGGTTCTCAGGACCGGCGGCCGATCACGGTGACCAGGGGAGGCAGGACGACCGGGTCGTCGCCGGGTCCAACCCCGGTCAGGGACTCGAGATAGCTCGCCACCGGTCCCGGTCCGACCCCGGCGGGCGCCTCGGCCCAGGCGTCGACGACCTCGAGTCCGGCGTCGCGCACGAGGGCCGGAAGCAGCGCCCCGACGTCGGGATGGCGGGCGTCAGGCATGGAGAGCGGGGCGCCCGCGATCCGCCCGGCCGAGGTGACGGGCTCCTGGGCCACCACCCAACCGCCGGGATGGACGGCGCCCGCCATCATGCGCACGACGGCGAGGGGCTCGAGCACGTGGAGCAACAGGAAGCGGCAGAAGGCGAGGTCAACCGCCTCGGGCAACGAGAGATCCTCGCCGGCTTGGGTCAGCGCGATGACCTGCGCGTGGGCCGCCGCGGCGCGTGCGACTTCGTCGCGCGCGAGGGGGTCGCTGTCGACGGCGTAGACGCGCCCGTCCCGTCCCACCATCTCGGCGAGTGCGACCGATACGTCCCCACCCCCGGCGCCAACATCGGCGCAGCGCCAGCCCGCCCCGAGACCCAGCCGCAAGAGGGCGGTGGCCAGCGGGCGGCGATAGACGTCGTCGCGCAGACCCTTGAGCTGGCCGATCTCACTCACTTCGTTGGCCCGCACGCACCGGCTCCATCATCGCCCCGCACTCTACGGGTCGGGTGGGACCGGCGGCGGCGTGCCGGGCGCTCGTCGGGACGACCCGGCGGAGACGGGGAAGGGTGGCGCACGCCAGACATGACGGCCAGCGTCGCCATCAGCGCCGGCCACCAGAGCGTGATGTCGTGGACTGCGTCGTGGTTCCCCAGCACCATGCTGACCGCGAGGGCGGCGCTGCAGATGCAGAGCCGCGCTGCACCACGGCGCGCCGAGAGGAGCAGGCACAGCGCGGCAACGGGCCACACGTAGTACCAGTTCAGCTCCGTCTCGAGGAGGACGCGCAGGAGGCAGGCGACCGTCGTCATCGTCAACACCGTGGCCAGGTCGTGTCGGCGCCGGCAGACGGCGACGGCGAGGCCGGCAGAGAGCAGGGTGGAGATGAGCCGGGTCGGTCCACCGCCGTCAAGGCCGGGGCCCAGCACCGGGGCAAGGTGGGTGAGCGGGGTGAACGAGATGTAGTGGGGCAGGAAAGGCTGGTGGACGAGCACGAAGATGGTCCGGTGGGGCTCGCCGATCAGCGGCGCCACAAGGACGGCCAAACTCGGCAGCGCGAGGCGCCACGAGACCCGTGCTGCCGCCCTCCATCCGATGCGGGTCAGGACCGGGGCGACACCGAGGATCGCCAGCGGCTGCAACGCGATGCCGACTCCGATGAGGAGGGCGGCGCGCGGCCCCGCAGTGTTTCCCGTCCCGCTCGAGCAGCAGCGCGGCCCACACGACCATGGCGAGGGCGGCACAGTCCTCGGGGTGTCCCCACAGTCCCGCGACGTTGGCGACGGCGGCCGCGCCCACCAGAGCCAGCACGAGCCGGGTGCGGTTCGAGAGACCCCAGTACCGGGCGACGGCGTCGACCGAGAAGAGCGCGGTCGACGCCACCAAGAGTGCCGCCGGGCCGAGCACCAACCAGAGGCTCAGGGGTTGGCCCGAACCATGGACGTGTGGCGCCAAGCCGACGGCCTGGGCGGCGAGCAGGATCGGCGCGAGAAGGACCTCGAACGCCGGGGGCGACGTGAGGGCTCCCTTGGCGACATAGACATGCCCGAACTGGCCGTGGCCGAGCGCCCACGCACTGGCGGCGAGGCTCCACAGGTCGCTGGGGGTGACAAGCTCGAAATCACCGCCGTGCAGGCCGGAATGGCCCAGAAAGCTGTACGCCAAGACGGGGATGAACATCGCGACCGTCGCCACCACCGGCGCGCTCCGTCGTTCGGCCCACACCGAGACACGTGGCACCCCCTGTTATCGGTCCGTCCGGGCCGGCCGATAACCTCCTCCTCCGTGAAAGTGACGATGCTGCTGTGCGACGCGGCCCAGGTGGCCGACGGCAAGCTGTACATCCTGGGGGGAGGATGGAGCATGACGGGACCGGACCCCGTGCCCTCGGCCGTCGCGCTCAAGATCGACGTCGACTGGCACGAGGCGGAGACCTCGCACCACTGGGAGCTCTTCCTAGAGGATGCCGACGGCGGTCCGGTCATGATGGAGACGGCGGAGGGGTCCCAGCCGGTGGAGGTGCGTGGCGAGTTCACGGTAAGCCAGCCGCAGGGGATCCCCGAGGGTTCTCCGATCGACGTGGCGTTGGCGGTGAACCTCGGACCCATCCCGTTGGCACCTGGGACGCGCTACGCCTGGAGGTTGACCATCGACGGCGAGTCGCTGCCCGGGGCGTCACTCGGCTTCACCACTCGCCCGCGCCAATCGGAGGTGGTCGAGTGACCGTGTACGACCGTCCGTTCGGCCGCTACCTCGAGGACTTCGTCCCCGGGGACATCTACCGCCACTGGCCCGGCAAGACGATCACCGAATACGACGACCACCTCTTCTGCATGATCACGATGAACCACCATCCCCTGCACACCAACGCGTGGTTCGCGGAGCACGAGACCGTGCAGGGCAAGAACGTGGTGGTGGGCAACCTCGTCTACTCCCTGGCGCTCGGCATGAGCGTCCCCGACGTCAGCGGCTCGTGCATCGCCAATCTCGAGGTCGAGTCCCTCCTGCACCGCTCGCCCACCTTCCATGGCGACACCGTCTACGCGGAGACGCGGGTGCTCGGCGCCACTCCGTCCAAGTCGAAGGACGACCGGGGAATCGTCACGGTCGAGACCAAGGCCTTCAACCAGCGCGGCGAGGAGGTCTGCTACTTCCGGCGCAAGCTGATGGTCTGGAAGTCAGCGTCGGCCCCGGCGCGCCAGCGGCCCTACGGCGACGACGTCTGGGACTGAGGTCGCCGCCCCCCGGCCCGATCGGGTGCAGCGCATCCGGCGCCGGGTGCTCGAGTGGGGGGCCGAGCACCGCCGGGACCTGCCCTGGCGCCGCACGCGGGACCCATGGCGGATCCTCGTCTCCGAGGTCATGCTCCAGCAGACCCAGGTCGAGCGAGTCCTTCCGCATTACCGGCGCTTCGTCGCCGCGTTCCCGACGCCTGCTGCCTGCGCGCGGGCGGACCCGTCGACGGTGGTGCGTCAGTGGTCGGGCCTCGGGTACAACCGTCGCGCGCTGAACCTGCACCGGGCCGCCACGGCGGTCGTCACCGACCATGGCGGCGACGTCCCGCGCGAGGACGCATTGCTGCGCTCCCTGGCCGGTGTCGGGCCGTACACGGCGCGAGCCGTACGCTCGTTCGCGTTCGGGGAGGACGTCGCGGCGGTCGACACCAACGCCATACGGGTACTCGCCCGCGCCGTCTCCGGTAGCGCCTTGACGCCCGCTCTGGCGACGCGGTTGGGCGACCGCCTCGTCCCCGCCGGGCTGTCGTGGGAGTTCAACCAGACGGTGTTCGATCTCGGTGCGACCGTGTGCACCGCGGCGCGCCCGAGCTGCGGGCGCTGTCCTCTTCGCAGCCAGTGTGCCTGGCGCCGTGGGGGCGCGACGGCTCCCGACCCGTGGCGACTGAGCCCGACGGCGCGGCCCCAGAGCGTGTTCGCCGGGTCGGATCGCCAGGGGAGGGGCCTGCTGCTCGAGGCGCTGCGGCGCGGTGGTGTGCCCGCGTCGCGGCTGGCCGGCGCATGCGGCTGGGCGGACGACCCCACCCGGGCGCAGCAGGTGGCCGGATCGCTGGTGGCCGAGGGGTTCGCGCGGTGGTCCGGCGGCGGAGAGCCGGTCCTGCGGCTCGGGTGACGCGCTACCGAGCGGTCAGGAAGCCGACGATGCGGCGGTTCACGACGTCAGGTCGCTCCAGGTGGAGGAAGTGGCCGGTGCCGTCGACGACGTCCATCTCGGAGCCGTCGGCCAGGAAGTCGAGCGGGGACCCGATGGACGAGAGCAGCATGCAGCCGTCGTCGCGCCCGTGGAGGTACAGCGTCGGCTTCGGCGTGGGCTGCAGTGCCGCGGCCTCCTCCTCGGCCAGCTCGGGCGCCCGTAGCGAGGGGTCGTAGAGGGCGCGGTAGGTGCCGATCGCGGCCACGATGCGCTCGGGGTCCCCGATGGACTCCTTGACGCGGGCGACGTCCCAGGAGCCGTCGTAGGCGGGTGACCAGTCACGCCACAGGTGGTCGATGAACGAGTAGTCCTCGAGCGGCAGCGCCATCTCGGCCAGCGGTGACAGGAAGAAGAACATGTACCAGCTGCGCTGGAGCTGGGCGTACGAGAAGAGCGACATCCCGATGGAGGCCGTCGGGGGGACCGCCGCGGTGACGGCGCGGCGCCAGCGGCCGGGCTGGTGCGCCACGGCACCGTAGGCGGTCAGCGCGCCCCAATCGTGGCCCACGATGACAGCGTCGGGCCCCCCGCCGCACGCCTCGTGCAGCGCGTTGGCGTCGCGCACCAGCGCCCCCACCTGGTAGCGCCCGTCGGCGGGAAGCGCTGTCGGGGCGTAGCCGCGCACGAAGGGGGCCACGGCGTGGAACCCGGCCGCCGCCAGCTCGGGGAGCAAGTAGCGCCAGGTGTGGGCCGTGTCGGGGAATCCGTGGAGGCACAGGGCCAGCGGACCGTCCTCGGGTCCCTCGGTCAGGCAGAGGAAATCGAGGCCGTTGCAGGAGATGGTGCGCTCGATCATGCGTGCAGAACGTAGTTGCCCCTCGCAAGCTAACGTCGCGTGGGTGAACGTCACGTTCTACGGCGTGCGGGGGTCGTGCCCGTGTTCGGGGGATCGGTACCGCCGCTACGGGGGGAACACCTCGTGCCTCGTCATCGACATTGAGGGGGACGAGCCGCTCATCGTCGACCTGGGAACCGGCCTACGAGCGCTGGGTGACGTCCTGCACAAGGAGGTCCGCGCGCTCGGAACACCGATGCACGCCACGGCTCTCCTCACCCACCTCCATTTCGACCACATTCTGGGGATCCCCTTCTTCGGGCCGCTGCACGATCCCGGTGCCCGCCTCACCGTCTACGGGCCGGCGCAGCCCAAGGGCAGCCTGAAGGACGCGTTGCACGCCGCGGTGCAGCCGCCGGTTTTCCCCATCCACATGGAGCAATTCCGTGGCGAGCTGATCACCGTCGACGTCGGGGCGGAGGATTTCTCGATCGGCGCCGCCAAGGTCATGGCCCGGCCGATCCCGCACAGTGGGGTCACGCTCGGTTTCCGGATCGAGGCGGAGGGCCGCTCGGTCGCCTACATGTCCGACCACCAGGCGCCGCTCGACCGCCGTGTCATTCCCGAGGCCGTTCTGGAGCTCTGCTCGGGGGTGGACCTCCTCATCCACGACGGCCAGTACACCGACGACGAGTTCTCGGACAAGGCTGACTGGGGCCACTCCACCGCCGCCTACGCGGTGCACGTGGCGGCTGAGACAGGAGCACGGCGATTGCTTCTCTCGCACCACGACCCGTCGCACACCGACCGCGAGCTCGACCGCATCCTCAACCAGGCCCGCAGGCTTCCCGAGGCCAAACGCGTCGATGACGTGGCCTCCGCGCACGAATCCCAGTCAATCGACCTCGGCAAGGCATAGGCGCCGTGTCGGGCCTCGACCAGGCCCGGTTCCGCGAAGTACTCGGTCACTTCGCCACCGGCATCACCATCGTCACCGCCCTCGAGGAGGGCCTGCCGGTCGGCTTCACGTGCCAGTCGTTCGCCGCCTTGTCCCTCGACCCGCCGATGGTGCTCCTCGCGCCGGCGCGGAGCTCGACGAGCTGGCCCCGCATCGCAAAGGCCGGCGCGTTCTGCGTGAACATCCTGGAGGAACGTCAAGAGGCGCTGTGCCGGGCCTTCGCCGTGTCGGGAGGAGACAAGTTCGACGGGGTGGCATGGTCGTCCGGGATCACCGGTTCGCCGGTGATCGACGGCTCGTTGGCCGTGGTCGAGTGCCGGCTCGGCGAGATCTTCGACGGGGGTGACCACGAGCTCGTCATCGGCCACGTGGTGGCCATGGACATAAGAAAGGGCGGCCCGTTGCTGTTCTACCGTTCCGGCTTCGGCCGGTTCGACCCCTGACGCGGCACTTGCTACCGTTCGCCCGATGCCAGAACTCATCCCCTCCGAGGTAATCGACGACGTCGTCCTGGTCCGGCCCGACGTGCACGGCGACGAGCGAGGCCGCTTCGTCGAGACCTACAGGCGCAGCTGGTTTCCGAACGGCCGCGAGATGGTGCAGGGCAACCGTTCTGAGAAGCAGGCCGGAGCGTTGGTCGGGCTGCATTTCCACCGCCACCAGGCCGACTACTGGTATGCCCTGCGGGGGCGGCTGCGGGTCGTGCTGCACGACCTGCGGGTGGGTTCCAGGACCGACGGTGCGACCCAGGTCGTTGAGCTCGACGGCGAGGTCGATCAGGGCGTCTACATCCCGCCGGGGGTGGCGCACGGTTTCGCCGCGCTGAGTGACATCCTCCTCACGTACCTGGTCGACGACTACTACGACCCGGCGGACGAGTTGGGGCTGGCCTGGAACGACCCCGCGGTGGGGGCGGATTGGGGTGTCAGCGTCCCCATCCTTTCTGCGCGTGACCAGGCCAACCCGCTCCGCAGCGACATCCCCGACGACATCCGCCCACGCCTGGCCACCTGAGGCAGGGCCGGCACGATCGCGCCGGCTCCTCCCGCCCGGCGGAGCGTTCACCGGCTGAGGGAGGCCGCGGCACTCTGTCTCCGGCAGATCCTGTTGAATATGAGTTGGTGCTGATCGGTGCGATAGCCGGTGTCGTCGTCCTCGGGGGACTCGCCGCGGCTTTCCTCCTGCGCCGGCGCTCCCACGACGACGTGCACTCGGTGGAGCACTACCACCGTCAGCTGCACACGCTCGAGGAGATGCGAGCCCACCTCCCCGCCGCCGGGCCCCAGAACGGCAACGACGAAGGTGCCTTCCCCGCCAGTGCCTTCAAGGTCTCGGGAACGTCGGCCGTGCGGCTGACCGAGCCCGGGTTGACGCCCGTCCCGCCCGTCCCCCCGCCACCCGTGGCGAACCCGTCCGAACCGGTCACCTTCGACGACGCCGGCTCGGAGGTCGTTCATCCGACCTTCATGAGCGGAACCGAGGACAGGGTCATCAGCTCCATCAACAACCGCCCTCGTCGCCTCGCGGGGCCTGCGGCGGCGGTCGCAGCCGTGGCCGTGCTCATCGTGGTGCTGATCGTCACCGGGCTTCACTCGAACTCTCCGGCGCATCACGCCAAGTCACGAGCAACGGCCACGTCCCAGCCGCGCTCGGGCACACCTCCACGCCATCAGACGACGACCACGTCGACGGCTCCACCCTCTGTCTCGGCACCGCAGGCCGGTTCTGCGCACACCGCGATCTACCAGGTGGCTGCGACCAGCTACTCGCTCGCGCTCGCCGCCACGACGGGCGAGTGTTGGATCGAGGCCACGAACACGGCAACCGGTTCCGTGCTCTTCACCGCGACGCTGTTCTCGGGGCAGTCGCACACCATCGCCGCCACCGGGCCCGTCACGGTGATCGCGGGGGCGCCGGCCGCCTTCTCGGCCACGGTCGACGGCACGGCCGTCTCCTTGCCCTCGGGCTACCAGGCGCCCTTCACGCTGAGCTTCCAGAGCACCGGCGCGACGGCCTAGTCGCCGCCCGCCACCCGGGTCAGGCCCAGGGCATCGAGGAGAAAGGCCAGCACCAGCGCCTCCTCCTTCCAGGCGTCGTAGCGGCCGGAGGGCCCACCGTGGCCCGCGCCGAGTTCGGTCCGCAGGAGCACCTTCGTGCGGGGTGTCACGGCGCGCAGCTTGGCCACCCACTTCGCCGGCTCCCAGAAGGAGACCCGGGGATCGTTCAACCCGGCGGTCACGAACAGGTCGGGATAGGTGCGGGAAGTCCCGTCGGTGTTCTGGCCGGTGACGTTGTCGTAGGGGGAGTAGGTGAGCATGCGGCGGTAGGCCGACTCGTCGGCCAGGGGGTTTCCCCACTCCTCCCACTCGCCGACGGTCAGCGGGAGCGAGTCGTCGAGCATCGTCGTGACGCAGTCCACGAAGGGCACCTGCGCCACGAGCGCCTTGAAGACCTCGGGCGCCTGGTTGGCCACGGCGCCGATGAGCAGGCCGCCGGCCGATGCGCCCCGGCCGGCCAGGGCGCCGGGGCGGGCGATCCCGGCCTCGGTCAGGTGGCGCGCACTGGTGATGAAGTCCGAGAACGTGTTGGCTTTGTGCTCCATCCGGCCACCCTCGTACCAGGCGCGTCCCATTTCCCCGCCACCGCGTACGTGTGCGATGGCGAAGACGGCGCCGCGGTCGAGGAGCGACAGCCGATGGTGCGAGAACGAAGGGTCGATGCTGACCTCGTAGGCGCCATAGCCGTACAGGAGGGTTGGGGCGGGCAGGGTGAGGTCGGCCCGGTGGACCACCGAGATCGGGACCCTCGTCCCGTCGGGCGCGACGGCCCACCTCCGGTATGTGGTGTAGCGGGAGGCATCGAAGTCTCCCAGTACGGGCTCCTGCTTGAGCAGCGTTTCCTCCCGCCCGGTCAGGGCGACCTGCAGGACGCTCGACGGCGTCACGAGCGAGGTGCGGCCGATACGCAGGACTGGCGCGTCGGGCTCGGGGTTGGCGCCCAGCCAGGTCGACGAGGGGCTGTCGATGGACGGGACGACCCAGCCCGACCCGAGCAGGTCGCCAGCAAACGGATCGCCTCGTTCGGGGAGCGGGAGCACACGGACCTGGGTCTGCGCCTCGGCGCGCTCGCTCAGGACGAGCGCACTCGCGAACGCGTCGGCGTCCTCCACGCGCACCCCCGGTCGGTGAGCCACGACCTCGCGCCAGGTCGTCGCAGAGCCCGGTGCAGCGTCGGGCGCGGCGACCACGCGAAAATCGCGCGCCCCGTCATTGGTGAGGACCACGAACCAGCCGGTCCCGCCGGTGGCGGGCGTGAGGTGGTCCACCGCGTATTCGACCCCCTCCCGGCGCGGGAGCACCACTTGCGGCGCGGCCAGCGGGGTGTCCGAGGGGATGGCCAGCCATTCGGTGGTGTTGGTGCTGTGCAGGCCGATCAGCACCAACGCGGCGTCGCGGGTCGAGCCGGTGCCGAGCGAGAAGCGGCGGTCACCCTCCTCCAAGATCAGCTTGTCGTCTGCGGGGTCGCTGCCCAGGCGGTGCCGCCACAGCTGGTACGGGCGTTGTGCCTCGTCGAGGCGCGTGTAGAAGACGTATTCCGCCCCGGCAGACCAGGCCAGCCCGTACCCGACCTCGGGCACCGCCTCGGCGGCTGCCGCGGGGGCCGTCTCGGCGTCGAGCGGGAGGAAGCGCAACTCGTACTTCTCGTCGCCGGTGCGGTCCGTCGAATAGGCGAGCCAGAGGTGGTCGTGGCTGACGACGGCCCCTCCGACCGCGAAGTAGTCCGACCCCGCCGCGAGCTGGTTCTCGTCGAGCAGGACCTGCTCCTCGCCTCCGGGCTCGCCGGCCGGCGGGAGCTCGTCGCGGCTGCGGGCGGGCCGCCGGCAGTGGATGCCGTAGTCCCTCCCCTCTTCGGTGCGGGTGTAGTACCACCACGGGCCCCGCCGGGCCGGCACCGACATGTCGGTCTCCTTGATACGGGCCTTCATCTCCTCGAAGAGGTGGGTGCGCAGATCGCCGAGTCGCGCCGTCTCCTGGTCCGTGTAGCTGTTCTCGGCCTCGAGATAGGCCAGGACCTCGGGGTCGTCGCGCTCACGCAGCCAGAACCACGGATCCTCCCGGTCGTCGCCATGGGCCGAGACGACGTGGGGGCGCCGGGGGGCTCGCGGGGGCGGGGCCATGGAGCAGAGCCTGCCACGGCCGGCGACACGGCGGTGGAGCCTGAGGGGCGTTTCGGCAGGCCCGGGTAGTTGTTACTATCTACATAGGGGAAATCCCCCTTCCCCCGACCTCAGGAGCCACATGGCCACAACGGATCTCGACCTCGGTCGCTACCAGCTCGGGTGGAGCGACGCGGAGGACTACGTCTTCAAGCCCAAGAAGGGCCTGAACGAGTCCATCGTGCGCGAGATGTCCGAGATGAAGGGCGAACCCGACTGGATGCGGGACTTCCGGCTGCGCGCCCTCAAGCACTTCGAGCGCAAGCCGATGGCGCCCTGGTTCGCCAATCGCATGCCCGATCTCGACTTCGACAACATCTTCTATTACATCAAGCCGACGGGCGGGCAGGTGGACAAGTGGGAGGACCTGCCCGACGCGATCAAGAACACGTACGAGAAGCTCGGGATCCCCGAAGCCGAGCGCAAGTACCTGTCCGGCGTCACGGCGCAGTACGAGTCCGAGGTGGTCTTCCACCGCAACCGTGAGGATCTCGAGACCCAGGGCGTCCTCTTCTGCGACATGGACACTGCCGTGCGCGAGTACACGGACATCGTGCGCAAGTGGTTCGGCAAGATCATCCCGCCCAACGACAACAAGTTCGCCGCCCTCAATTCTGCCGTGTGGTCGGGTGGCTCGTTCATCTACGTCCCACCTGGCGTGAAGGTGGAAATGCCGCTGCAGGCATACTTCCGCATCAACGCGGAGAACATGGGTCAGTTCGAGCGGACCCTGATCATCGCCGACGAAGGGTCCCAGGTGCACTACATCGAGGGCTGCTCCGCCCCGGTGTACTCCACCGACTCCCTGCACTCGGCCGTCGTCGAGCTCGTCGCCCTCCCGGGGTCGCGTATCACGTACACGACCATTCAGAACTGGTCAACCAACGTCTACAACCTCGTGACGAAGCGGGCGCGTGCCGAAGCCGAGGCACACGTCGAGTGGATCGACGGCAACATCGGGTCGCGCCTGACCATGAAGTACCCCTCGGTGTACCTGATGGGCCCCAAGGCGAGCGGCGAGGTCCTCTCAGTTGCGTACGCGGGGGCGGGCCAACACCAGGACGCCGGCGCCAAGATGTTCCACATCGCCCCGGAGACGTCGTCGACGATCCTGTCCAAGTCGATCTCCAAGGATGGCGGCATCACGACGTACCGGGGCAAGGTCCATGTCGACCCCGATGCCCGCGGGTCCAAGTCCTTCGTCCGCTGCGACGCACTCCTGCTCGACGACGAGTCGATCTCCGAGACGAAGCCTTACATGGAGGTCGGGGAACGCGACGCCCGGATCGGTCACGAGGCCACCGTCTCGAAGGTCGGCGACGACCAACTCTTCTACCTGATGAGCCGGGGCCTGTCCGAGCAGCAGGCCATGGGCATGATCGTGAACGGATTCATTGAGCCGGTGACCCGGACACTGCCGATGGAGTACGCAGTGGAGTGGAGCCGCCTCATTGAGCTACAGATGGAAGGCGCAGTCGGCTGACCGGGCACGACCCCGCTGGCGGCGTGGCACCATAGAGCCGTGCCGATGCGCGAGGAATGCATCCACTTCCAGAGCCGGACATACGCTTCTGGCGAGGCGGCGCGCTTCTGCGTGCTGGACCTCGCGCCCGAGGCACCGTGGCGTTGCCCCGACAATTGCCCCTCGTACCATCGGCGCATGGCCGACGTCGGTTGGGTCCATGGCAGCCTGGTGGAGCCCGCACTCGAGGACGAGCCAGGAGCGGGAGGACAGGACGTCGCGGAGCTCCTGGGGTCCGCCGAGGACATCGTCAACGAGGTGGCCCCGGACGTGCTCGAGGAGGTGCGCGCCGAGGACGCCCGGCGGGACCGCTCAGCCGGCCGCTGGTGGCGCCGGAAGCGCTGACGCCCGTTCCGTCAGGACCCGGCGGCTGGTTCGTGACGCCTCGCCCCAGTTCGGCGACCTCGTGCTCCCTCAGCGCCCCGTGAATGTGGGCCTGCGCTTCTCCATGAAGGCCGTGACCGCCTCGGTGAGGTCGTCGGAGGCCAGCATCCCCGCGTTCCACGTGGCCACATAGTCGAGACCCTCGGCCACCGTCTTCCCCTCGTTGGCGATGAGGACCGCCTTGGTGCCCTGCACCGCGATGGGGGAGTTGGCCGCGATCTCCGCTGCCATGGCGCGCGCCGACTTGAGCACGCCGTCGGCGTCTGTCGCGACCTCGTTGACGAGGCCGATCTCCTTGGCCCGTTCGGCGGAGATGTCCTTGCCCGTGTAGGCCAGCTCGGCGAGGTGGCCCGGGCCGATGATGGCCGGCAGGCGCTGCAGGCTGCCGAGGTCGGCGACGATCGCCATCTTGGCCTCTCGGACGGAGAAGACGGCGTCGGCCGAGGCCAACCGGATGTCGCAGGCCGCGATGAGGTCGACGCCACCGCCGATGCAGTAACCGTGGACGGCGGCGATGACGGGCTTGGGACACCGGGCGACGGCGGTGATGGCGTCCTGCAGGTGGAGCACCTCGGTGCGTCCGGCGCGGGCCCGGGCCGCCATGGAAGCAGCCGCCGTCTTGGTGCCCGCACCCTCGCGGTCGCCTCCGCCCGCGAGCAGGTTGCCCATCGCCTTGAGGTCGAGCCCCACGGAGAAGTGGGGGCCCTTGGCGGCGATGACGACTGCTCGCACGGCTGGGTCGCCTCCCACGGCGGCCATGGCACGCGGCAGGTCCTGCCACAGGTCCTGGCCCATGGCGTTGCGCGCCTCGGCCCGGTCCAGCCACACGGTGGCCACGCCCTCGTCCGCTTCGATGCTCACGACCGGCGACTCAAATCCTGCCATCTCACCCATGGCCCGCAGGCTAATCGCCTGGTGGGGACCCCGGCAGAGGCCACTAGAGTGCATTGGCGCCTTCGCACCGGAAAGAGGATTTGACCCTGCATACCTTCAGCGCCGAGGCGTCCGCGGTCCTGGCCGGGCCCCACTGGCTCCGCGAGCGGCGGGCAGCCGGCTACGAGGCCTTCGCATCGACGCCGTTCCCCTCCGAAGGCGAGGAAGTCTGGCGCTACACGCCGATCGACGACCTCGCTCTCGAGGAGTTCGTGCCCGGCCCGGCGGACCTGCCCGGCCCTCCAGCGGGTTCGGCGGGGGCGGACCTGCTGGCCGCGCTCCGGGAGGAGCTGGGCTCGACGGCGGGAAGCGTGCTCGTGCACGACGGACTCCCCGGCCCCGTCGCCCAGGCGCACGGACAGGAGCCGGCGTTCGCCTTCGGGCGGGCCGGCGAGGTGCCGGCGTCGCGTCACCTCCTCGGGTCGGTGCAGCGCGGCGGGGACGCGCTGGTCCTTCTGAACGATGCGTTCACTCCCGACCCGCTGTTCGTCGACGTGCCCGCCGGGGTCACGGTCGAGCGGCCGCTCCTCGTCGTCCACTGGTGCGAACCGGGTGCTGCCGCCTTTCCTCGCACGGTCGTGCGCGCGGGCGAGGGGGCGAGCGTGTCCGTGGTAGAGGTCTTCGCCGGCGCCGATGGCGGCGCACGCTCGTTGGTGGTACCGGTCACGGAGTTGGCATCGGCGGGGGGCGCGTCCCTGTCGTACGTGTCGCTTCAGATCCTCGGCGGGGCCGCCTGGTCGATCGCCCGGCTGGCGGCGCGCGGGGCGAGCGGATCCTCGTTGCGCACCTTCACCGTCGGCCTCGGCGCCTCCTACGGCCGGGTGCGCGCCGACGTCGCCCTGGACGGACGGGACGCCTCCTGCGAAGTGCTCTCGGCCTATCTCGGCGACGGGGCCCAGGTGCACGACATCCGGACCCTGCAGGACCACGAGTCGCCGCGGACGACCAGCGAGTTGTTGTGCCAGGGTGCGGTGGCCGGCCGGTCGCGCTCGGTCTACAGCGGACTGATCCGGGTCCATCGGGGCGCGGTCCGAAGCGACGCCCGCCAGACCAACCACAACCTCGTGCTCGACGAGGGGGCGCACGCCGACTCGGTGCCCAACCTCGACATCCTCGAGAACGACGTGAAGTGCTCCCACGCGTCGACTGTGGGACCGATCGACGAGGACCAGCGCTACTACATCGAGTCGCGCGGCGTCGCCCCGGAGGTGGCAGAGGGCCTCATCGTGCGCGGCTTCTTCGACGCCATCATCGACCGGGGACCGGTGCCCGAGGTGACCCGGCTTCTCCAACGCGAGGTCCACGCCCGCCTCCGCACAGCACTCGGTGGCCGGCGGGTGACCGCCGGTGTCTGAGACGGTGGTTGCGCTCTGCACGACCGACGAGCTTGCCGCGGGCCAGGCGCGGCGCTTCGACGTGGAGGGCCGTCGGATCGCGCTGGTGCGCTGCGGCGACGACACGTTCCACGCCGTCGACGACGAGTGCAGCCACGAGGATTACTCCTTGGCGGAGGGGGAGGTGTGGGCCGACGAGTGCCAGATTGAGTGCCCCCGGCACGGCAGCACCTTCGACCTCCTGACGGGCGAGCCCTGCTCGCTGCCGGCAACCCAGCCCGTCCACGTCTATGAGGTCAAGGTCGACGGCGCGACCGTCTCGGTGGTGCTGCCGTGAGTGCCGACCACGTCTTCGAGGTGCGTGGGCTGCACGCGTCGGCGGGCGGCCGGGAAGTGCTGCACGGCATCGACCTCACGGTGCGCAGCGGCGAAGTCCACGTGATCATGGGCCCGAACGGCTCGGGTAAGAGCACCCTGGCCCACGCGCTCATGGGTCGCCCCGGCACCGAGGTGACGGAGGGCAGCATCACCATGGACGGGCGCCAGTTGACCGGGCTGCCGGCCTGGCAGCGGGCCCGTGCCGGTCTCTTCCTCGCGCTGCAACACCCGGTCGAGGTGCCCGGCGTCGGCCTCCATGCGTTGCTCTCGGCCGCGGCGGCAGAGGACGGCGTCCGCTCGGCCGGTCCGCTCGATGACCGCATGCTCGAGGAGGCCGAGGCGATCGGCCTCGACCCCCGGCTCTTGCGCCGTCCGCTCAACGTCGATCTGTCGGGTGGCGAGCGCAAGCGCACAGAGATGGTGCAGCTCGGCGTGCTGCGACCCGCCGTGTGCATCCTCGACGAGGTCGACTCCGGGCTCGACGTCGACGCGCTGGGCGAGGTGGCGCGCCGCCTCCAGCACGCGACGACGGAGTGGGACGTGGGCATCCTCGCGATCACGCACTTCAACCGGTTCTTGGTGCAGCTCGAGGCAGACCTCGTGCACGTCATGGTCGGCGGTCGCATCGTTGCCACGGGCGATGCCGCCCTGGCGTTGCAGCTCGAACAGACCGGGTACAGCGGGTACACAGAAGCCCGCTGACCAGCGGTGCTGACCGCGCGGTGCGCCCACTCCTCGCCTGCCGCCAATCGGACGATGGCGCTTGGTACCGTTCATCGTCATGGCGAACGGTCGTCCGACGGGCGACGAGTCGGGTCGCTCCTCCCGAAGAAGTGCTGGCCGGGCCGCGAACCAGGAGGGGCTGGCCGCACTCGGCCGCCAGATGCGCTCGGGGCCAGACCCCGGGAGCGGGAGCGTGGCCAACGAGTCGGGACTGCGGTCTCTCGGCGCGCGCATCGACGCTGACGGCCCGCGACCCAAGCGGACGATGCGGCGCAGTGGGGCGCCGAAATGGAGCAGGGCAAAGAAGACGGTGGTGGCCTTGCTCTCGGTCGTCGTGCTCCTCGCGGCGGTGATCGGCGGCGGCTACGCCTACCTCTGGTACCGCTTCAACCAGATCGACAAGATCCATGTCGCCGCCGAGGTGGCGGCGAACGGCGGCCCTTTCACGATGTTGGTCATCGGCTCGGACTCGCGTGTCGGTGAGTCAAGCTCGTCGGCCCAGGCCTTCGGGTCCGCCTCGCAGGTCACCGGGCAGCGCAGCGACGTGGTGCAGTTGTGGCGGGTGACGCCGTCGACCAAGCAGATTCAGATCGTCTCGATCCCCCGCGACACGGTCGTCTCCATGCTCCCGCCCGACAGCGCGCAGTACGGCACCTACAACCGGATCAACTCGTCCTACAATTCGGGTGCCAACCAATTGGTGAAGACCATCACGGCCAACCTCGGCATCCCGATCAACCACGTCGTCCAGGTCGACTTCTCCGGCTTTCAGAACTCGGTCAACGCGCTGGGCGGCATCTACCTCAACTTCCCCTACCCGGCCAAGGACGCCTACTCGGGCCTGAACATCACGACGCCCGGCTGCCAGCTGCTCAACGGGGCCCAGGCCCTCGCGGTGGCACGGGCGCGCCATTACGAGTACTACGCCAACGGCTACTGGCACTACGACGGGACGAGCGACTTCGGGCGCATCCAGCGCCAGGACGTGTTCATCAAGGCCCTCATGAGCGCGGCCAAGTCGAAGGTCAACCCGCTCACGATCAACGCCTTCATCGGCTCGGTGCACCAGGGAGTCCAGATCGACGACAGCTTCGGCTTCAACGAGCTGATCGGACTGGCCCTCGCCTACCACTCGTACAACCCGGCGGGTCTGGTGGGGCAGACCCTCCCCACGGTGTCGGCCAACGGATTCGGCAGCCTGGGCGACGTCCTGACGGTCGACCAGCCGGCGGCGCAGCAGATGCTGGTCAACATCTTCGGCTCCAGCCTGGTCACGCCGACCAACCCGCCGCCTGACGCGTCGGGCAACCCCAACCCACCACCAACCATCACGCCGTCGACCGTCGCGGCGGCCAGCTCGAGCACCGCCGCCCCGGTGAGCACCACGCCGGCGACCACCCCGCCGCCCTCGTTCAACCCGGTTAACTGCAGCCCTGCGTGAGCCCGCGTGAGCTGGTGTCGCCGGCGTGAGCCGGTGTCGCCGGTGTCGCCGGAGAGACGGGGCAGAGAGCTAGGACGCCTCCGCCCCGACTTCGTCGAGGCCCTGGGCGAGGGCATTCCAGCTGAGCGTCGCGCACTTGATCCGCACCGGGAACTTCACCACGCCCTGGAGGGCGGCGAGCTCGCCGAGCTTGTCGAGGTCGATCTCCTCGGGTTCCGGGGCCTCGGCCCCGTCCCGGTCACCGTCGTGCTCGAGGGCAGCCTCGTGGATCGACATCATCCCCTTGAACGTGTGGATGAGCCGGCGCACCTCTTCCAGCGGCCTGCCCTTGACGGCGGCGGACATGAGGGACGCCGAGGACTGGCTGATCGAGCAGCCTGAGCCACCGATCTTGAGGTCGGCCAGCTTCCCGTCCTCGACCACCATGGAGATCACGACCTCGTCGCCGCACAGGGGGTTGAACCCCTCCACGCGGTGGGCGGGTGGCGAGTCCAGCTCGCCGCGGTTCCTCGGCGAGCGGTAGTGGTCGAGGATGATCTCGCGGTACAGCTCTTCGAGGTCGGCCATCAGCCGAACAATCTACCGGCTTCGAGCAATCCCTCGATCAGTACCTCTATGTCGTGCTCGTCGCTGAACAGGGACAACGACGCCCGTGCCGTCGCCTGCACACCGAGCTTGCGCATCAGCGGCTTCGCGCAGTGGTGGCCCGGCCGCACGCACACGCCGAACTGGTCGAGCACCTGGGCCAGGTCGTGTGCGTGCACGTCGCGGTAGGCCAGCGACAGCACGCCGCCGCGGTCGTCCCCGGCCGGTGGCCCGAAGACGCGACAGTCGGTCCCCAGCTTCTCGTCCAGCCTGGCCAAGGCGTGGTTCGTCAGCGCGAGCTCGTGGGCGCGGATGCGGTCCATGCCGATGTCGTTCAGGTACCTGATGGCCGCGGTGAGCCCGACCGCCTCGGCGATCGGAGGCGTGCCCGCTTCGAAGCGGGCCGGTGGCGGGGCGGGGCGGAAGGAGTCGAGCTTCACGTCGAGGATCATCCCGCCACCACCGAGAAATGGGCCCGTGGCGTCGAGCAGCTCGGCGCGGCCCCAGAGGACGCCGATGCCGGTCGGGCCCATCATCTTGTGCGCCGAGAAGGCGATGAAGTCGACCCCGAGTTCGCGGACGTCGACCGGCGCGTGCGGGACGAGCTGCGCGCCGTCGGCGATCACCAGCGCGCCGGCCGCGTGCGACACCTCGGCGATGTGGCGCACCGGGTTGATCGTGCCCAGCACGTTGGACATGGCCGAGACGCCGACCAGCTTCACACCATCGACCAATCGGTCGAGCTCGTCGAGCACGAGGCGGCCGTCGTCGTCGATCGGGATGTAGCGGAGGTCGAGCCCGCCCAGCTCCTCGGAGAGGATCATCCAGGGGACGATGTTGGCGTGGTGCTCCATCTCGGTCAGCAACACGGCGTCCCCGGCCCGCAGGTTGGCCCGTCCCCACGCATGGGCCACCAGGTTGAGCGACTCTGTCGTGTTCTTGGTGAAGACGACTTCGTGGGCTGGGTCCGGCGCGCCGATGAAGCGCCCCGCCACCACCCGGGCCCGCTCGTACAGTGCGGTCGCCTCCTCGGCCGTGGCATACACGCCGCGGTGGACGTTGGCGTGCGTGGTCTCGTAATAGCGCGTCATGGCGTTGATCACCGCGTGGGGCTGCAGCGCCGAGGCGGCGGCGTCGAGATACACGATTGGCCGCCCGTTGACGGTCCGTTCCAGAAGCGGGAAGTCCTTGCGCAGCGCCTCGACGTTGAGCGGGGCCGCGCCGGCGGGAGACGGCGTCATCGCCATGCCTCGTAGCCCTCGGCCTCGACCCGGGCGGCCAGCTCGGGGCCGCCGCTCGCCACGACGCGCCCTTCGACGAGCAGGTGCACGACGTCGGGCACCAGCTCTTGCAGCAGGCGCTGGTAGTGGGTGATGGCGAGAACGCCGAGCTCCGGTCGGGCCTCGCGCACCGCGCGCACGCCGCGGCTGACGACGCGCAGCGCGTCGATGTCGAGACCCGAGTCCGTCTCGTCGAGGACGGCGACGAGGGGCTCGAGCAGCGCCATCTGGAGGATCTCGTTCCGCTTCTTCTCGCCCCCGCTGAAGCCCTGGTTCAGGTGGCGGCTGGCGAAGGACGTGTCCATCCCGAGTCGCTCCATCCATTCGGTCATGAGCACCCGCACCTCCAGGACCGACACCTCCTTCCCGGTACGCTCGGCCATGGCCTGGCGCAGGAACTGGGTGACCGACACACCCTCGATCGACTCGGGGTACTGGAAGGCGAGGAAGATCCCGGCCTTGGCCCGCACGTCGGTGGGCCAGCCGGTGACGTCCTCGCCGTTGAGCAGGATGCTGCCTGCCGTGACGGTGTAGGCGGGATGACCCAGCAGGGCACCCGCCAGGGTGGATTTGCCAGCGCCGTTGGGGCCCATCAGGGCGTGGATCTCCCCGGCCCCGACCGTGAGGTCGACCCCGCGGAGGATGGCACCGTCCTCTGCGGACACGTGGAGGTCCCGGATCTCGAGTAGCGGGGGCGTCGTTGGCATCACCAAAAGCTTACCTTTTTGGTCGGGTTTTCCCGCACGTGGTCGTCACCAACCCCGGTCGACCCATTCCTGCAGGTGAGGAGCCTCGTCTCCCACGGTTGTGGACTGCCCGTGGCCCGGCAGGACCATCGTGTCGGGGGCGAACGGGGCGATGATGCGCCGCTCGATGGAGTCGATGATCGTCGGGAAGCTGCCCCCCTCGAACGAGGTGTTGCCCGGCCCGCCGGGGAAGAGGGTGTCGCCGGTGAACAGCAGGTTCGTGCCCTCGACCGCGAAGCAGATGGACCCGGGCGTGTGCCCCGGGGTGGTGAGGGTCCTGACGCGCAGGTCACCGACCCGCAGGATCTCGTCGTCGTCCAAGATGAGGTCGTAGCTCGGCAGCATGCCGGCGTCGGCGCTGGTCACGGCCACCGAGATGCCGGCGTCGCGCACGGCGGGCACGGCCTGGATGTGGTCCCAGTGACCGTGGGTCTCGACCACCTGCCGCACGCCGAGCCGCTGGCAGATCTCGAGCAGGGCCTCGTGCTCGTTGGCGGCATCGATGAGCATGGCGTCGCCGGTCCGACGGCAACGGAGGACGTACACGTTGTTGTCCATCGGGCCCACGACGATCTGGTGGACCTCTGCCGCGGCGTCGCTCCAGACTTTCTCCAGCTGTCCCATGGTCCCAGCGTGGCACAGCGCGGAGGCGTCTGGTCGCAGCGGCTCCCGTTCTGGTAGACACCCTGGTGAACCAAGGGACACACCACCGGCGGGGCCTGCCGGGGGGAGACGCAGAGGAGCCCAGGGATGAATTTCGCCTTCAGTGACGAGCAGGAGGAGCTGCGTGCGTCGGTGCGCCGGTTCCTGTCGGAGAAATCACCCGAGTCCGAGGTGCGCCGGCTCATGGACACCACCGACGGCTACGACCCGGCGGTGTGGAGCCAGATGGCCGACCAGCTGGGCCTGCAGTCGCTCACCATCCCCGAGGAGTTCGGGGGTTCGGGCTTCACCTACGTCGAGCTCCTCGTGGTGCTCGAAGAGATGGGCGCCGCCCTCCTCTGCGCACCCTTCTTCTCCTCCGTCGCGCTGGCCGCCAACGCTCTGCTCACCTCGGGCGACGACGAGGCCAAGAAGAGCTACCTGCCCGGCATCGCCTCGGGGGAGACCATCGCCACCCTTGCCATCACCGAGGACAACGGGAAGTGGGACCTCGGCGGGATCGAGTGCGCGGCCGAGCAGAAGGGCGACGGGTGGCAGCTGAACGGCCACAAGATGTTCGTGCTCGACGGGCACGTGGCCAACCTGATCATCGTGGCCGCCCGCACCGCGGCAGGCGTCTCCCTCTTCGCAGTGCACGGGGACGCGTCCGGGCTCACGTGCACCCCGCTCCCGACGATGGACCAGACGCGCAAGCAGGCCCGCCTCGAGTTCTCCGCGACTCCCGCCACGCTGATCGGCACCGACGGGGGAGCCGAGCCCGGCCTGTCCAAGACCCTCGACCTGGCCGCCGTGGCGCTGGCGGCCGAGCAGGTGGGCGGGGCGCAGCGCGTGCTCGATGCGTCCGTGGAGTACGCCAAGACCCGTATCCAGTTCGGGCGGCCCATCGGTAGCTTCCAGGCGATCAAGCACAAGTGCGCCGACATGCTGCTCGAGGTGGAATCGGCCAAGTCGGCCGCCTATTACGCCGCCTGGGCGGCGGCCGAGGACTCCGACGAGCTGCCCGTCGTCGCCAGCCTGGCCAAGTCGTACTGCTCCGAGGCCTACTTCCACGCCGCGGCGGAGAACATCCAGATCCACGGTGGGATCGGCTTCACCTGGGAGCACCCGGCGCACCTCTACTTCAAGCGGGCCAAGTCGTCCGAACTCCTCCTGGGCGACCCCTCGTACCACCGCGAGCTGCTGGCACAGCGCATCGGGATCTGAGTGCCGGGGCCATTCAGGCTCCTACCCGGGCCGGCGGGCGACCTGACGTCGTACGCCAGTTCGACCACCCCGGGCGCGCCGGTCCGGGGCCACGTGCTGCTCTGCCACGACCTGCCACGGCCCAAGAGCACCGCTGCCGACGTCGCCCTCACCTACCCCGCCCTGGCCGACCGGCTGACCCGCGAGTCGGGTTGGCGTGTGGTCACCGCGGCGCTGCGTGGTGCCGGCGAGTCGGCTGGTGACTTCTCGGCGTTGGGCTGGCTGGACGACCTGAGCTTCCTGGCCGAGACCGAGATCCCCGACACGTCGCCCCGCCTCGTCGTCGGCTTCGGCTTCGGCGGGGTGCTCGCACTGCACCTGGCCGCCGGGGACGAGCGGGTGGCGGGCGTGGCCTGCCTCGGCACGCCGGCCGACCTCGGCCCGCTGGCCCGGGACCCCGAGGACCTCCTCGCGCGCTGCCGGCGCACCGGCGCCATCACGACACCCGGCTTCCCGGCCTCGACCGGCCCCTGGGCCAAGGAGCTCTCGGTACTCCACCCGGCCGAGGACGCGGCACTCCTCAAGGGCAGGCCGCTCCTCATGGTCCACGGTTCTGACGACCCCGACGTCCCCGTGTCCGACGCCCGGGCCCTCGCCGAATCGGCGAGCGGGCCCTCCGAGCTGCACGTCGTCTTCGGAGCGGGCCACTGGCTGCGGGCCGACCCCCGGGTGATCGCCATCCTGGTGGGGTGGCTCGAGCGGCGCCACTAGGCGGCGAACTCCGCAGCCGGAGAGGTGCCTCAAGGCGGGCACCCCATGTTCCGAGAACTAGCCATGAGCGAGCGGGCTGCGCCCTTCGCCGTGGTCGTGCACCTTTCAGGTGGCGGGACGACCACGCTGTGTGAGGGGGTCTTGGCGACATCGGACCCCCCGGCGCACCAGGCCGCGGCCCCGGGTCCCCACCCGGCCGCGGGTTCGTCCGACGCGGCCGACGTCACGCTCGCGGTCGGTCGCTACTCCACGCTCGATCGATCGCATCGCTCAGGGCCCGCGCCGCGCTCCGGGCGTCAGGCGCCCGGGTCAGGTAGCGGACAACCACGAAATGGCGAACGCCGGCAGCAGCAAGAACGGGAATTCTCTCCGGCGTCACGCCACCGGTCACGAACACGGGAACACTGGATCGTTCGCTGGCCAGAGTGACATAGCCCGTGCCGGTCCCGGCCCGCCCCGGTTTGGTGGGCGTCGCCTCCACCGGACCGGCCGAGATGTAGCTCACCGGCTCGCCCGCCGCGCCGGCCAGGTCGTCCGCCCCATGAGTGGAGAGGCCGATGATGGCGTCAGGGCCGAGGATGCGCCGGGCCAGCGTGACCGGTGCGTCGTCCTGGCCCACGTGGACCCCGTCGGCCCCGGCCTCGAGCGCGAGATCGGGCCGGTCGTTGAGCACGAAGGGCACGCCGTGTTCGCGGCAGACCGCCGCTGCGACACGGGCACGAGCCAGCAGCGGCCTGGCCTCGAGGTCCTTGTCGCGGAGCTGGACGACGTCCACGCCGCCTGCAATGCAGTCGGCGAGGAAGCCGGCCAAGTCGGGCCGGTCCGGCGTGCACAGGTAGAGGCGGCGACCCGAGAGGTCGGGGCCGACGCTCACGCTCCGGCGCGGGCCCGGGCCTTCGCAGCCTTCTTGGTGGCTCGGACCTTCGCCAGGCTTTCGGCATCGACGATGTCGGCCACCGACAGGTGGGTCCCGGGATCGCCGTAGGGGGAGCTGGCCTCCTGCCAACCCTCGGGCCGCACCCCGAGCTGCTTGCCGAGCAGCGCCGCGAAGATCCTCGCCTTTTGCTCGCCGAATCCCGGCAGGGCATGAAGGCGGGCCATCAACTCCTCGCCGCTGCGCACACCCTTCCAGATGTCGTCGGCCTTGCCCCCGTACTGTTCGACAACGGCGCGACAGATGTTCTGGACCCGCCCGGCCATCGACCCGGGGTAGCGGTGCAGGGCGGGACGCTCCTTGAAGACGGCGGCGAGCTCGTCGGGCTCCATGGCGGCAATGGACGCCGCGCTCGAGGGGGCCACTGCCGCCGAGCCGCTTCGCCAACTCGGCAGGCGACGAGAAAGCCTTCTCGATCGTCACCTGCTGGTCGAGCACCATGCCGATGAGCAGGGCCAGCGGATCACGGCTGACGAGGGCATCCGCCTCGGCGTCGCCGGAGAGATGGAGCGCGATGCGAGCCATGGCGAGATCTTTGCAGGGCGCCGGCGGACGTGCTGGAGGTGCTGGACGTGCCCCGGGGGTGGCAGCGCGGGCAGACTCTCGCCATGCACATCCCGGCCAAGGTGGACTACGGCATCCGTGCCCTACTCGCCCTGGCGGCGGCCGGGGTACCACAGACAGCCGAGTCCCTGGCGGGGGAACAGGGTCTGCCGCCGCGCTTCCTGGGCGCCATCCTGGCCGACCTGCGGCGTGCCGGGATCGTCGCCAGTCAGCGGGGCGCCGAGGGCGGGTACCGGCTCGCCCGCGATCCCGACGCCGTGACCATCGCCGACGTGATCCGTGCCCTCGACGGGCCCCTGGCCGAGGTGCGGGGGTTCCGGCCCGAGGCCACCAGCTACGACGGCGCCGCCGAGAACCTCCAGCAGGTCTGGGTCGCGGTGCGAGCAAGCCTCCGCTCGGTGCTCGAGCAGGTGACTCTGACCGATGTCATCTCGGGCCGGTTGCCTCCCCACGTCCAGAAGCTGGTCACGGACCCCGATGCGTGGGTCGCCCACTGACGCCGCGGGAGCCGGGTCGGTCGATGTCCCGGCGCCCGACTACCTCTGGTTCGTCGACCTCGCGCTGAGCGAGATGGCCGGCATCGTCAAACAGCTCGGTGACGAGCTGGCCAACCGGCGGCCCCCGTTCCGTGACGCCAACTCGCCCTACGCGATCCTGACCCACTGCCTGGGCGTCATGGAGTACTGGGGCGGCGCGACGGTGGCCGAGCGACCCGTTCAGCGGGACCGGGCGGCGGAGTTCTCGGCGACGGGCGACGTCGCGGGGCTGCTGTGGCGCACCGAGCAGGCCCGCCGGCGCCTACGCAACGACATTACCGCCCTCGACGCCTCCGCCCCACCCGCCGGTGTCCGTCCCGATCCCGACGAGACCGTGCCCTACGCGCAGGCCAAGGGCTCGGTGCTGCTGCACATCTTGGAGGAGCTCTTCCAGCACCTCGGCCAAATGGAGATCACGCGAGACGCTCTGGTGGCAGACCAGCGGCGATGACACCAGACGACACCCCGATCCCGATCGCGTGCACGCTCGACGCGGGGTCGCTGGCGGATCGGGCCGGCGAGTGGCGGTCCTTCGTGACGTCGTCGGTCGTGGCGCTCGAAGCGGACGCCACGACGGTGCGCATGGTGCTGGCGGACTCGCCGTCGGCCCTCGCCACGGCGGCGTCCCTCGGTCAGCGCGAGAAGCAGTGCTGCGCCTTCTTCGACGTGTCGCTCCAGCTTGAGGCGGAGCGGCGCACCCTCGTCCTCGCGGTGCCCGAGGGCGCCGAGGACGCTCTGGCGGCCTTCGTGACCCTGCTCGCCACATGAAGGCTGCCCTTGGGGGTCTTTGCCGGTCGCAGTCGGCGGTCCGGGCGGCGGTCCCGGCGTCGGGGGCAATGTTCCAAAAACTGTCAACCGATTCGTTGAGAGTTTTCAAAGAGGGGTCGCCGGGGGCCGGCAGTCGCCCGGGCCCACATCGGGTCAGGCGACGATGAAGGGAGCGGCCCCCGAGGGATCGACGCCGAGGTCTGCGATGGCTCCGGACACGACCGCGGGGTCGAGGCGCCCGCCGCGTGCCAGCTGTTGCAGGACGGCGACGACGAGGTGGGCAGCGTCCACCTCGAAGTACGCACGCAGGGCCTCGCGCGCGTCGGAGCGCCCGAACCCGTCGGTCCCGAGCGAGGTGTAGGGCCGCTCCACGAAGCGCGACACCTGGTCGGGCACGCTCCGCATGTAGTCGGTGATGGCGACCACCGGATCGGGTCCGGTGCCGAGCGCGGCGGTGACATAGGGGACGCGTGGGTCGGCGTCGGGGTGGAGCCGGTTCCACCGCTCCGCCGCGAGTGCCTCGGTGCGCAGGTTGGTCCACGACGTCACAGCCCAGGTGTCCGCTGCCACGCCGTAGCGCTCCGCCAGCAGACGCTGGGCCTCGAGAGCGACGCTCCACATCGGGCCGGAGAAGCACAGGGACGCCCGCAGGTGGCCGGGGAGCTCGGGCGCAGCCGCGTACCGATAGGCGCCGTCGATGATGCCGCGGCGGATGGCCGCACCCTCGGCACCATCGGGCAGCGCCGGCATGGGGTACGTCTCGTTGTAGAGCGTGAGGTACCAGAAGCGGTCCTTGGGTTCGTCGCCGAGCATCTCGGTCGCAGCCGCCTCGATGATCGCCGCCACCTCGTAGGCGAACGAGGCGTCGTAGACCAGGGCCGCAGGGTTGGTGGAGGCCAGCAGCGGGGACTGCCCGTCGTCGTGCTGGAGGCCCTCGCCCATGAGGGTCGTCCGCCCCGCGGTGCAGCCGGCGAGGATGCCCCGGCCCCTCATGTCGCCCAGCAGCCAGGCCAGGTCGCCGACGCGCTGGAAGCCGAACATGGAATAGAAGAGGTAGACCGGCAGCATCGGCTGCCCCCAGGTCGCATAGGCGGTCGACAGCGCGACGAACGTGGCCAGCGCACCGGCTTCGGTGATGCCCTCCTGGAGGACATGCCCCGACGAGCTCTCGGCGTAGTTGAGCGGCAGGTCGGCGTCGACCGGCACGTAGTTCTGCCCGTCGGGCGCGTAGATCTTGGCCTCGGCGATCAGCGGTTCGAGCCCGAACGTCCTTGCCTCGTCGGAGACGATCGGCGCCACCAGCGACCCCACGGTGGGATCGCGCACCAGGTTCCGCAGCAGGCGGGCGAAGACCATGGTGGTCGACACCGACTGCTTGCCCGAGCCCGCCGCGAACTCTTCGAACACCTTGGCGTCGGGGCGGAGCGCCGGCACGGGCCGCACGACCCGGACGGGCAGCGGGCCGGCGAGGACGCGCCCCCGGGCGCGCAGGTACTCCATGGCGTCGGAGCCCTCGGCGGGCCGGATGTAGGGCGGGTCACCCTCGAGCGCGGCGTCGGGAATGTCTTCGGTCAGGTAGAGCCGGTCGCGCAGGGTGCGCAGCTGCGCCTTGCTCATCTTCTTGATCTGGTGCGTCGCGTTGCGGGCCTCGATCTCCGGACCGAGCGTCCAGCCCTTGATCGTCTTGGCCAGGATGGCGGTGGGAGCGCCCCGCTGCTCGGTGGCGCGCTTGTAGGCGGCGTAGAGCTTGCGGTAGTCGTGCCCGCCGCGGGGAAGCGACACCAGCTCGTCGTCGCTCAGGTCCTCGACCATTTTGCGCAACCGGGGATCGGGGCCGAAGAAGTGCTCCCGGATGTAGGCGCCGGATTCGACTGCCAGCTTCTGGTACTCGCCGTCGACCGTCGTGTTCATGCGGTCCAGTAGCACGCCGTCGACGTCCTTGGCCAGCAGCGCGTCCCACCGCGAGCCCCAGATCACCTTGATCACGTTCCACCCCGCGCCGCGGAACACCGCCTCGAGCTCCTGGATGATCTTGCCGTTGCCGCGCACCGGGCCGTCGAGCCGCTGCAGGTTGCAGTTGACCACGAAGATGAGGTTGTCGAGGTGCTCGCGCCCGGCCACGCCGAGGCCACCAATGGACTCGGGTTCGTCCATCTCGCCGTCGCCCACGAAGCACCAGACCCGGCTGCCGCTCGTGTCGACGAGACGACGAAGCTCGAGGTAGCGGTTCACGTGGGCCTGGTAGACGGCCGCCAGCGGGCCTAGGCCCATCGATACGGTGGGGAACTCCCAGAAGTCGGGTAGCGAGCGCGGGTGGGGATAGCTGGGTAGCCCGCCGCCGCCCACCTCGTGGCGGTAGTTGTCCAGCTCCTGCTCGGTCAGCCGCCCTTCGACGTAGGCCCGGGCGTAGATGCCGGGCGACGCGTGCCCCTGGAAGAAGACCTGGTCGCCGAAGCCGCCGTCTGCCTTGCCGCGGAAGAAGTGGTTGAAGCCGACCTCGTAGAGCGCCGCCGAGCTGGCGTAGGTGGAGAGGTGCCCGCCGATGCCCTCGGTGCGCGTGTTGGCCCGCGTGACCATGGCGGCGGCGTTCCAGCGGATGTAGGCGCGGATCCGGCGCTCCTGGTACTCGTCTCCGGGGAACCACGGCTCGGCGTCGGCCGGGATCGTGTTCACGTACGGTGTCGACACCGTGGCCGGGAAATCGACCTGCTTGGTGCGCGCCCGCTCAAGGAGCTTCATCAGCAGGTACCGCGCCCGGGCACGACCGTGGGCGTCGACGATGGCGTCGAACGAGTCGAGCCACTCCTTCGTCTCCCCAGGGTCCGTGTCGGGAACCTGGTGGCTGATGCCGTCGAACAGCACTACCCCACGGTATCGGCAGGAACCCGAACACCTGGACCATTGGTCTCGGGTGTTACACATAGGGCCCATGCCAGCCGACGCCGCCCCGATCATCGTGTACACGGACGGCGCCTGCCGGGGCAATCCCGGGCCCGGCGGGTGGGCTTGGGCGGTCCCCGACGGGCCCTACGCCAGCGGGGCCGACCCCGACACCACGAACCAGCGGATGGAGATCACGGCCGCGCTCGAGGCGCTCCGGGCCCTGGTGCCCGGCAGCCCGGAGGCGATCGAAGTGGTGAGCGACTCGACGTACGTCGTCAAGTGCTTCACCGACGGCTGGTGGCGGGGATGGCTGCGGCGCGACTGGAAGAACTCGCAGAACAAGCCGGTGGCCAACCGCGACCTGTGGGAGCCGCTGATTGAGCTCGCGCTGTCCTCTGACGTCGACGTCAGCTTCCGCTGGGTCAAGGGTCACTCGGGCGACCGATGGAACGACCGCGTGGACGAGCTCGCAACGCTGGCGGCCGACTCGGGGCATGGCTCGAGGGGGTAACAGATGCGCCCCCTCCGATATGGGGCCGGTGGTGCGGCCGGTAGGCTGCCCGCACATCACGCGCGCGACGCGGAGTGGGTCCGCCCGGTGCGATCGGGACGTCTCGGGGGGGCCGAACGCGCCGGACGAGCCTCGCAAGGACAGGAAGAGGACGGGCGATGGCCACCGAGGAAGAGTTCGACATCGTCGTGATCGGCGGCGGGCCGGGCGGCTACGCCACCGCGCTCTACGGCGCGGCGGCGGGACTGTCCGTCGCCATCGTCGAGCGGGACAAGGTGGGCGGGACCTGCCTGCACCGTGGCTGCATCCCCGCCAAGGAGTTCCTCGAGACGGCAGCGGTGCACCGGACCGTCGAGGGCTCCAAGGAGTTCGGGATCGAGGTCTCCGGGGTCTCCCTGGACTTCGCGGTCAGCCAGGACCGCAAGAACGCGGTCGTGGACAAGCTGTTCAAGGGGTTGGCGGGCCTCCTCAAGGGACGCAAGGTCACCACGCTCACGGGCACGGGGACCCTGAAGGCCTCCCGCCACGTCGAGGTCGTCGACGGGGAGGATGCCGGCCGCGTCGTGGTGGGCCGCAACGTCGTCCTGGCGGCGGGGTCGGTGCCCCAGACGCTGCCCGGATTCGAGGTCGACGGGCGCTGGGTCATGACATCGGACGAGTTCCTCGACCTCAAGGAGCTCCCCGCATCGGTGGCGGTCATCGGCGGCGGCGTCATCGGGTGTGAGTTCGCCTCGCTCCTGTCCGATCTCGGGACCAAGGTGACGATCCTCGAGGCGCTCGACTCCATCCTCGCCGGCTGCGACGACGACATCGTCCGCATGGTCGGACGCTCGTTCAAGAAGCGCGGCATCGAGGTCGTGACCGGCGTGAAGGTCGAGGGACACACGCAGTCGGCCGGGGGCAGCGGGACGACGGTGAAGGCGGGGGAGCAGACCTACGACGTCGAGGCCATCGTGGTGTCGGTGGGCCGGCGTCCCCGGACCGAAGGGTTGGTGGCCGACGGGGTCGGCGTCCAGATCAACGACCGCGGCTTCGTGGTGGCCGACGAGTACCAGCGCACCGGTGTGGAAGGCGTCTGGGCCGTCGGCGACCTCGTGGCGGGCACGCCGCAGCTGGCCCATGTCGGGTTCGCCGAGGCCATCGTCGCCGTGAAGGGCATGCTGGGCGAGCCGGTGGTTCCGGTGGACAACGCCAAGGTGCCCTGGGCGATCTACTGCCACCCCGAAGTTGCCTTCTGCGGCATGACCGAGGCGCAGGCCAAGGCGGAGGGGATCCCCGTGGTGACCAAGAAGGACCCGTTCGGCGGCAACAGCCGGGCGCAGATCATCGGCGACACCGAGGGCGTGGTGAAGATCGTCGCCGAGCAGCGGCCCGACGGCACGGCGGGGCGGATCCTGGGCGTGCACCTGTGCGGGCCGTGGGTCACCGAGCAGCTGGGGGCCGGCTACCTGGCCGTCAACTGGGAGGCCTTTCCCGATGAGGTCGCCCAGTTCATCCAGCCGCACCCGTCACTCTCCGAGACCTTCGGCGAGACCATGCTGGCGCTGACCGGAAGGGGACTGCACGTTGGCTGACGTGATGATGCCGCAGCTCGGCGAGACCGTGACCGAGGGAACGATCACCCGCTGGATGAAGGGGGTGGGCGACGCCGTCGAGCGCGACGAACCGCTCTTCGAGGTATCGACGGACAAGGTCGACTCCGAAGTGCCCTCGCCCGCGGCCGGCGTCCTCACCGAGATCCTCGTGCCGGAGGGCGAGACAGTCGAAGTGGGCGTGAGGCTCGCGGTGATCGGCGACGGCGATGGTGCCGCCGCATCGAGCGGCGCGCCCGACGAAATGACGACCGAGACGACGGCTGCACCCGACCACACAGGCGGCACCGACCCCGCCACCTGCTCCCGCAGGGCCCGTCCCCGCGCCCGCATCGGTGGCGGAGACCGACGGCGGCGGCGACGCCCTCCTCCTCTCCCCGATGGTGCGCAGGATCCTGGCGGAGAACGGGATCAGCGAGACCGAGGTCACCGGGACCGGTGCCGGCGGCCGCATCACCCGCGACGACGCACTGCGCGTCGTCGAGGTCCGCCGGGCGGCCCAACAGACACCACCGCCGGCCGCGGCGGCACCACCTCCACCACCTCCACCACCTGCGCCGCCACCACCACCTGCGCCGCCACGACCTCCGGCGGCACCGGCAGCGCCGATGGTCAGTGTGCCGGCCGCGCCGCCGGTCTCCATGGCGTCGTTCCGCGCGGCCGGCGACCAGCTGGTGCCCTTCTCGAACATGCGCCGGAGGACCGCCGAGCACATGGTGCGATCGAAGGCCACCTCCCCGCACGCCTTCATCGCCAACGAAGTCGACTTCGAGAGCGTGGAACGCGTGCGCACCGCCTGGGGTGAGCGCTTCAAGGCGGAGGAGGGTTTCACGCTGACGTACCTCCCCTTCGTCGCCCGGGCCGCCGTGGAGGCACTGCGCGACTTCCCGCTGCTGAATGCGTCGGTCGTCGACGACTCGCTGCTCGTGCACTCAGAGATCAATCTGGGGATCGCGGTGGACCTCGCCCACGAGGGTTTGATCGTGCCGGTAATCCACCGGGCCGAGGAGGTCACGCTGCGCGGAGTGGCACGGCGCATTCGTGACCTGGCCGAGAAAGCACGGAGTCGCCAGTTGAACGCCGACGACATCGCCGGCGGCACGTTCTCCATCACCAACGACGGCCCCTTCGGCACCTACTTCACCGTCCCGATCATCAACCAGCCGCAAGTGGCGATCCTCGCTACCGACGGCATCGCGCGCCGGCCGGTCGTCGTCACGCACCCCGACGGGTCCGAGTCCATCGCCATCCACTCGACCGGAATCCTCGGCGTCAGCTGGGACCACCGCGCCGTCGACGGCGCCTACGTCTCGCTGTTCTTGGCGCGGGTGTCGGAGCTGCTGGGCAGCCGCGACTGGGCCGCCGAGCTCTGAGGACCAGGCCGGTGCTGCGCGTCCGGGCGCTGGGGACGGTCCCGTACCACGAGGCCTTTGCGCTGCAGCACGCCCTCGCCACGGAGGCCCGAGACGACTACCTGCTCCTCCTGCAGCACCCGCACACCTACACGCTCGGGGCACATGCCGACGAGCGCCACGTCCTCGTCGATCCGGCGCGCGTCGGCGCGAGCCTCGAACGCACCGACCGGGGCGGGGACGTCACCTACCACGGTCCGGGGCAGCTCGTGGCGTACCCGATCGTGAGCGTGGCTGACGACCCGGCATCGGGCCCGTTGCACGTGCACCGCCTGGAGCAGATCGTCATTGAGACACTGGCCGATCTCGGGTTGGCGGGGGCGAGCAGCATTGACGAGTACCCCGGAGTGTGGGTGGGCGCAGGGGGTCCCGACCCGCGGAAGATCGCGGCAATCGGGGTGCGGACGATGAGGGTCGCGCCCGGACGCCGCCGCACGCTCCACGGGGTGGCGCTGAACGTCACGTCCGACCTCGACATGTTCGGGCACATCGTGCCCTGCGGCATTGCGGACCGCAGTGTGACCTCCATGCGGGCCGAAGGAGTGGAACGGCCGATGGAGCTCGTGGTCGATGCCTTCGTGGCGCGCGCGGCGGCCGCGTTCGGCGACGGGGACGTGGAGCGCCACGACGTCGTGACCGGACTCGCAGCCACCGGCGCTCGCCCGGCGACGGGGCCCGGCGGCGAGCGGCCGTTGCTGCGCCGCCTGCGCCAGGCCGGGGTGGCGCCCGAAGACGGCCTGGACCTCGCCCAGCGCAAGCCACCCTGGCTGCGGGTGCCCGTGCACATCGGCAAGGGCTACCGCGAGTCGGGGGAAGCGATCCACGACCTCGGCCTCGTCACGGTGTGCGAGGAGGCGGGGTGCCCGAACATCTACGAATGCTGGGCGGACGGGACGGCGACGTTCATGATCAACGGCGAGCGCTGCACGCGTGCATGCGGCTTCTGCCAGGTGGACACCCGCCACCCACTGCCCCTTTCGCTCGACGAGCCCGAGCGGGTGGCGCAGGCGGTGGAGCGCCTGCGGCTTGGCCACGCGGTGGTCACCTGCGTCGCCCGCGACGACCTCCCCGACGGTGGTGCCGGCGCCATGGCCAACACGATCCGCGCCATCCGCGCCCGCACGCCCGGCACGACGGTGGAGGTGCTGATCTCCGATTGCCGCGGCGACGCCGCGTCGCTCGATGCGATCTTCGAGGCCCGTCCGGACGTCCTGAACCACAACATCGAGACGGTGGCCAGGCTGCAGCGGGCGGTGCGTCCTTCGGCGGGCTACGCCCGCAGCCTGGCCGTGCTGGCCCGCGCCGGACAGGCGGGACTCGTGACCAAGTCCGGCCTGATGGTCGGGCTCGGCGAGCGCCCCGACGAGGTCGTTGCCACCATGGCCGACCTGCGGGGCGTGGGCGTGTCCATCGTCACCATCGGGCAGTACCTCCGCCCGAGCCGTGACCACCTCCCCGTATCTCGCTATTGGGCCCCCGAGGAGTTCGAGCGACTCCGAGAGGCCGGGGCCGCACTGGGCGTGGCCCACGTGGAGGCCTCGCCGCTCACCCGGTCGAGCTATCACGCCCGCGAGGCCGCCACCGCGGTGTCCGTGACGACGTGACGCCTCGCACGCCGACCGGGTACCGACTATCGGAGTGACATTCCCATCTCCTCGAGCGCTCCCTGCAGGACTCGGAGCGCCTTGGGCCCCATTCCGTGGAGCTTCCTCAAATCTGAGGCGGGGATCTTGTCGAGCTGTGCGAGTCCGCTGTACCCGGCCGCATTGAGTGCTCGAATAGCCGGGGCTCCGATGCCCTTGGGAAAGCCGACCGAAGGATCTGCCACCGCCCAATCATGCGGCAGATCGCCGAGAGAACGCTGCCGACCATCCACTGATGGGGAAACCTGGCGTGCAACCATGTTTGAGTGGACGGTCGGCGCGGTCGCGCGCAGCGCCATGCACTTGCGCCGTCAGGTCGTCCCCGGCGAAGCCGGCCGGGGCGACTGGCGGTCGTCCTGCCGCTCCTCGCCGCCGTGTTCGGCGCGGTCGGCGTCATGACCCCGGCGGCCGGCGGGGCCGCTCCCGCGGGCTGGTACGTTGCCACGGTCCCGGGCACCGGTTTGGATGACGTCGTCCTCGGGTCGAATTGTGCCAATGCGCTCCAGTGCTGGGCGGTCGGCATCACCATCCAGTTCAACGGAAGCGGCGGATTCACCCCCCTCGCCGAAGCATGGAACGGTTCGACATGGACGCTGGCTGCACCGCCGCCGCTCCCGGCCAACGACGGAGGAGGGCTCTTCGGCGTCTCGTGCCTCAGCGGGTCGGACTGCTGGGCCGTTGGAGCCGTCATCGAGCAGGCCGGCGGGAACGGAAATCCAACGGGGACGCTCGCCGAGCACTGGGACGGCTCCGCCTGGTCGATCGTGCCGAGCCCGACCCCGACCGGCAACGGCGCGGCCGGTGCCATCCTCCAGAGCGTCAGCTGCACATCGTCGTCGAGCTGCGTTGCCGTCGGGAGCTCGACGGATGGCAACGGCCAAAACCTGAACGCTCTGGTTGAGCAGTGGAACGGGACGGCCTGGTCCATCGTCCCCGGTGCCGCGACGGGGCAGGCCTTCGATCAGCTGGTGACGGTGCGTTGCCTCGTCACCGACGATTGCTGGGCGGTCGGCAATGCCGGACCGACCCAGCAGAATTCCAACTTCCTCCCCATCTTTCCCGGCGCGGCGCCGGGGGACCAGGGCCTGATTGAGCACTGGGACGGCTCGTCGTGGTCGGTCCTGCCGAGTGTGACGCAGCCGAGCCCGAGTGGGGGATACCTCAGCGGCCTCGAATGTGCCGACGCCACCGATTGCTGGGCGTCAGGTGCTGCGACGGACAGCAGCGGGAGCGCCTCGGGGATACTGATGCAGCACTGGGACGGTTCCTCGTGGACCGACATCTCGTCGTCGGTTCCCGAACCCAACCCCGCGACCGGTGCGATTCTGAGCAGCATCTCGTGCGTCGGCACGGCCCAGTGCTGGGCCGTCGGGTCCTCGGGAACGTTCGGCGGCGGCGGTGGTAGCAACTTCCGCCCGCAGAGCTTCATAGAGAACTGGAACGGCTCGAGCTGGTCGATCGCACCCAGCCCGAACGTGACGGCCGTCAGCTTCTTGAACTCGATCAGCTGCGTCCAGGCGGTCGGGTGCGTCTCCGTCGGTAGCTCGGTCACGCAGGGGATGGGGAGCGACCCAGGTCTCCGACCCCTGGTCGAGCAGATCGCGTTTCCCCCGGCATCGAGCCAGGGCATCGTGCTCGCGTCGTGGGACGGTGGCGTCTTCGACTACGGGACCGCCCAGTTCGCCGGTTCCATGGCGGGGCAACACCTGAACGCACCGGTCGTAGGCATCGCGGAGACATCGGACGGCAGGGGCTACTGGCTGGTTGCCAGTGACGGAGGCGTGTTCAACTTCGGCACGGCGCCCTTCTTCGGGTCCATGGGGGGCCGGCATCTCAATCAGCCCATCGTCGGGATCGCGGCCGCCCCCGACGGTCGGGGTTACTGGTTGGTCGCCAGTGACGGCGGCGTGTTCAACTTCGGCAGCGCGCGCTATTACGGCTCCATGGGAGGCCAACACCTGAACGCCCCCGTCATGGGCCTGGCCGCTTCGTCCGACGGTGGTGGGTACTGGCTCGTCGGATCTGACGGCGGGGTCTTCAACTTCGGGGACGCGCCCTTTTACCGGTCCGCCGGCGGCCTGCACCTCAACGCGCCCATGATCGGCATCGCCGCGACGCCTGATGACGGCGGTTACTGGCTGGTGGGGTCCGACGGAGGCGTGTTCACCTACGGCGATGCCGCCTATCTGGGTTCCGTGCCGGGTCAGGGCATCATGGGCCAGCCGCCGATCGTCGGGATCAGCCGGACCCCGAGCGGCTCGGGGTACTGGCTCGCGGGCGCGAACGGCGCCGTCTACACCTACGGCGACGCCGCGTTCTTGGGAGCACCGAATACGAGCCGGCTCGTCACGCCCGTGTGGGCCATCGCCTCCTCCTGAGACGGAGCGTCATCGCTCGACGAACAGGGTGGACGCTCCGGCGTGGGTCGACGCCGGGTGCATGTCGCCGCACTCAGACGAAGTCTGAGCCTCCGTCGGCGTTGACGCAGGCCCCGGTCACGTAGCCGTTCCGGCGCGACACGAGGTACGCCGTCAGGGAGGCCACCTCGTCCGGGAGCCCGGCTCTCCCGAGGTCGGCGGGCTGGTGGAACGTCTTGTCGATCCACGCCATGACGTCGTGTGGATCCGCCGGATCGAGACCCTCGGCGGCGAAGACGTCCTTCAGATTCTCGGTGAAGCTGGCCGTGACGATGGAGCCGGGGCACACGGCATTGACGAGTATCCCGTCGGGAGCCAGTGACTTGGAGAGGTTCTTGGCGATGCTCGTCACGGCCGCCTTCGCCGCTGTGTAGGCGACGAGGATCGGGCTCTGACGCTGGATCGAATGTGCCGAGAAGATGGCGATCCGGCCCCACTCCGCCGCCCGCAGCAGTGGCAGCGCGGAGCGCACGGTCCGCACGGCGGACATGGTGCCGAGCGTGATCGCCGCGTCCCAGCCGGCGTCGTCGAGTTCCTCGAAGCGCCCGGCGGCAGGTCCGATCGTGTGCACCAGGATGTTGAGCGAACCCCACCGGTCCGCCACCTCGTCGAAGCCGGCGGCGATGGAGCCCGGGTCAGTCATGTCAACGCTGATCCCCACGGCGTCCGGGCTCCCGGCGGCCCGGAGCGAAGCAGCGGTGTCGTCGAGCGCCTCCCGACCTCGGGCCATCACCGCCACCCGGGCCCCGTCCGTGGCGAGGATGTCGGCCACTGCCCGCCCCATCCCCTTGCTCCCGCCGGTCACGACCGCCGTCGCGTCAGCCAGTCCGAGATCCACTTCCGTCCTCCTCCATCCCGTTGGCGATCAGGTGATCACGCGCCGGCATCGTAGGTTTCCAGGTAGGGGGCAAAACGCCTGCGAACCTGGTCGGGCTCCAGCCCGAAGTCCGCCAAGTCGTAGGTGTGCTGCCCGTGCGAGCCGGGCTGGTGCGATGTCGCCCAGCCGGCCACCGCCTGGCGCGACGACTCGTCGAACGCGATCCCGATCTGCTCGAAGGCCGCAGCGAGCGCTGCGACCGGGTCCATCTGCAAGTCGGCGAAGGCAAGGTCGGCGAAGCGACCATTACCGACCCGGGACCGGAATTGCATGGCGCGCGACACGGCCAGCCACCAACGATCGAGCTGTTCCGGACCCAACTCGAGAGCGTCGTCCCGGTCGCTGCTCCAGCTTCGGCAATAGTGGATCAGGCTGCATACGGAGCCGAGCACCTTGGCCGGGTCACGGTGACTCCACAGGAACCGCGCGTTGGGATACGCCTCGAGCAAGGCGTCCAACGCGAACATGTGCACGGGGGTCTTCAGGTGCCACAGCCGCGGCGGGCAATGCCACTGCAGCAGACGTAGCACTCGTCGGTGATAGCGGTACGTCGCGCGCATGTCGCAGTCCGTCACCCACTCCAGATAGGACGGCACCCGTCCGAATCCGTCGAAATGCACCGTGCGAAAGCTCATGCCCAGGAGGTCCTGGCATTCCGTCGCCGTGGTCGCTTCTTCGTGGTGCATCGTCTGCATGAGCGGGAACATCTGGTTCATCATCGCCAGCCCCGCCTCAGTGTCGGCAATGCGCGGATCGGTGTGTTCCGTGGCCGATTCGGGAGGGGGGCACGGTGAGGAGGACTCCCACAGGCGGAGGGAGCGAAACTGGGGATCGGCGGCAACGAGCTGGCTGAGCGCCGTGGTGCCGGTCCGGGGCAGGCCGATGACGAAGACCGGTCCTTCGACCTCCTCTGCCTCAATGGACGAGTGCGCGCGGTAGGTCTCCTCGACCTGGAGCCGGGACGAGAGCAGCGACACCAGCCTGATGCGCTGCATGAGCTCACCCGTCTCCGTGAGGTCGGCCTCCTCGTTGAAGGAGCGCACGAGGCGCTCGAGACCCTCACGGTGCTCGTCCTCCCCGAAGTCGTCCAGGCCAGTCTGCGCCCTCGCCTCGGCCTCCAACTCTTCCGCATGCAGCGTCACCGGCAGAACCGCTTGCTCACAGCGAGACGACGCGCTGCGATGGTGCTTCGGCGCTCCTCGGGCGTTACGCGACGGGTCTCTGCCGGCAGCGAGCCCGCAACGTCGGAGAAGGGGATGACCCGTGTGGTCGGGATCGGCGCGGTCTCGGTCCGCACACAGCGCAGGATGACGGGTCCGGCGCTGTGCCCGGCCGTGTCGAGCCAGTTGGCGACCCCGGGATCCTCATGGGCGATGACGGTTCGGACCATCCCGTCCTGGTCCACCTGAGCCTGGTGCCCGTTGAGGCTGCTCTGGTGCCCGCCGTAGTCGATGGTCTCCCACCAGGGATTGCCCAGCGAGAAGCTCCAATAGAGCCCCACGGGAGGTGCCACCTCGACCAGGAGCGCCTCGTCCGGCCCGAGCTGCCACGACCCGATGACGGGCCGGTTCTCGGCCGCGCCGCCCATGGCCGTCCCGTCGAGGGGAGGGAGGAATGTGTTGGGCGCCTCCGGGCGGGAGAACTGGAGGAAGAAATCGAGATTGCCGACGACGAAGTCACCCAGGGCGATCAGTTGGCGGGCGATGGCTGCGCGCGGATCCACCGCGGCACGGGGTGCCTTCCCCTCTTTCGAACCGATGCGCTCGATGGACAACGAGGACGCCACCTCCTTGTCCCAGTCATAGAAGAAGTGCCGCACGACCAGCTGGGTCGCATTCCCGGCAATGGGCAACCAATTTCCCTCCTGGGAGTCCGCCGCCAGGATGAGCTCCACTTCGCCGTGAGGCCCGAGGTCGAGCTCGTCGAGCAGCACGTTCGCCGACGATGCCATGCCCGCCATTGACTGCAGCCCGACGTAACGAGCCGAGCCACGATTCCCCCAGAGACGGTAGATCTCGCCACCTCGCAGCGGCGCGCCCGTGTAGATGCAGTCAGGACAGTCCATGCCCCACTTGTAGACCCCGTCGACTCCCGAGGGGCGCACGGCGAGAACTGGGTCAGCCTCCGCCCGCAGTGCCTGGTCCAAGCCGGTGCCGAGCAGCACGAGCAGATGGCGAAAACCCGCAGCCATGTCGGCCGCGTTGCGCGGCACGTCGTCGGACAACACGACGCTGGACGCCTTGCGCAGACTGTCGAGGAGATGGGACCACGCGCGTCCCGTCACCAGGTCGTCCACGCCGGCATCCCCGGCCCTGGCGGCCTCGCTGACCGAATGGGGCATCCAGGACGGATTGACGAACGGGCCCGTCACGGGGCGCCCGGTGCACGCGTGGGAAGAACTTGCAGCAACCACATGACGAACCCCCATCAGGAAAAGGCGGGGCCATGCTTCCCCACCTCGAGAGGGGCGTCAACCGCGCCGCCCTTCGAGATCACTCGTTCGCCGAGGCGTCGCGCGTAGCGTGGAGCCAGGAGGTGGCGAGGGGCGTGCCACGACGGGCGGCGACAGGGCGAATCCGGGGCGCATGATCGCTGGCGCCATCCCCACGCTGGTGCTGATCGGCATGGCCGCGGTGCTCGCGCCGATCATCGCCGAGGCGCTCCGGCGATTCGCTCCCGTACCCGAGGTCGTGATCCAGATCCTGCTCGGCATCATGCTGGGGCCCTACGTACTCGGGTGGGCGCACACCAACGTGATCGTCACGGCGCTGTCCGACTTCGGCCTGACGTTCCTCATGTTCCTGGCGGGCACGGAGCTCGATCTGGCGACGATGCGCCAGGGGCACCTCGGGCGGGCCACCGGATCCTGGGGAGCCTCTCTGCTCCTGGCGTTGGCCGTGGGAGCCGTACTCCACGCGAGCGGACTGGTCCTCGACTCCGTCGTCGTGGCGCTGTGCCTGACCACGACCGCGCTCGGAACGTTGCTGCCGATTCTGCGCGATGCGGGGGTCCTTCGGACGGCGCTGGGTCCGTCGATCCTGTCGGTCGGTGCGATCGGGGAGTTCGGCCCGATCGTGGCGGTTGCCGTCTTGCTCACGGACCGCGACGCCAAGCTGACCTTCCTGCTCCTCATCGTCTTCGTCGCGGTGGCAGTCGTCGCCGCGCTGTTGGCCATGCAGGTGCGTCCGCCTCGCTTCATCGCCCTCATGCGCCGGCATCTGCACTCGACCGCACAGCTGCCAGTGCGGATTTCGGTGCTGCTCGTCATCCTGTTGGTGTACCTGGCGATCAAGCTCAGCCTCGACGTGCTGCTCGGGGCGTTCGCCGCGGGGGTCGTCGTCCGCCTGTTCATCACGGGGGAGGACGGCGAGCCGATCGCGAGCAAGCTCGAGGCGATCGGGTTCGGTTTCCTGATACCCGTCTTCTTCATAGAGAGCGGAATCACGTTCGACCTGCACGCGCTGATCCACCAGCCCAAGGTCCTGCTGCTCGTGCCCATCTTCACGGCGATCTTCCTCGTGACCCGGGGCGTGCCGACCTGGGCGTTCTTTCGTCGTGTCATGACGAAAGTGGAGACCCGCTCCCTCGCGGTCCTCTCCGCGACAGGTTTGCCGCTCATCGTCGTGATCACGACGCTCGGTGTCGACGAGCACAAGATGAAGCCGCAGAATGCCGCCGCGCTGGTTGCGGCGGGCATGCTGTCGGTGCTCATCTATCCCCTGGTCGTGCTCAGGTGGACCGGCAGATCGTCGAGGGCACCCGACCACCCGCACGTCACGGAACGACCAGCGGGTGAGGAGCGGTGACCGGGGCGGCGGTGCTCCCCCCGTCGGGCGACCGTCAGGGTGTCGTTTCGAGGCCGTGGCCAGCGTGTCACTGGTCGTAGCCGCCTGTGAACAGGCTCGGGTGCGGGCGCACCGGTCCGGTGCGGAAGAAGGGTCGCACCCTGGTCTCCATGAGCTCGTCCAGGACGGCCCCCGACAGGGGGTCCGGCAGCAGGTCGTGGTCCTCGGCCGGGTCATCGTGGAGGTCGAAGAGCTGGCACGGGGCCACCGCGTCCTCGTCGACGACGAGCTTGTAGCGGTCCGTCTCGAACGCCGCAAAACCCCAGTTCTCGCTGACCGTCACCGAGCGCGGTGCCGGGGGTTCGCCGCGGACGCTCGCAAGGAGCGACCGTCCCTCGCTGCCCGGCAGGTCCGGAGCGCCGGCGATCTCGCGCAGTGAGGCCGGCACGTCGAGGTGCTCCACCAGGGAGTCGACCACCCGGGACGGGCAACCGCCCGGCGGGCGGACGATGAGCGGGACACGCACTGCGGGCTCGTAGAGGACGCACTTGGACATCAGCCCATGGTTGCCCGCCATCTCCCCGTGATCGCTGGTGTAGATGACCCACGTGTTGTCCAGCAGCCCCTTGCCCTCGAGCGCGTCGATCATGGCGCCGACGGCATGGTCGATCACCGAGATGTCCGCCGCGTAGGAGCGCCGCATGCCACGGATGGCGTCGTCGGTCATCGTCTCGGAGTCCGAGACCCAGAGGAACGAGTTCAGGAGCGCGCTGTAGCGCCCCGTGCCATCGACCGTTGGGCGCCGGGTCGAGCGGGGCATGGAGATGTCGACGTCCCGGTAGCGTTGCACGGCCTCCGCCGGCGCGTCCCAAGGGTCGTGCGGCCCCGGAAAGCCGACGAAGAGGAAGAAGGGCTCCTCGCGGTCGTACTGCTCGATCCACCGCACCGCCTCTGCGCCGTGCCACGTGTCGACGTAGGCCTCCAGAGGCAGGGGTGTGGGCGTCGAGTCCCACATCGGCACGCATTTCGTCGTGTTCTGGCCGTCTTCGTTCTCGCCCTGGTAGCTGCGGTCCGCGATGTACTTCTGGTACGCCTCGAGGAGGTGGCGTTCCGACAGGTAGTCGGTGTAACGGCTCGGGATCTTGCTGACGAACTTGTCACCAGTCTCGAAGACCTCGGCGAAGCCGAGCACTTCGAGACGTCCCGCCAGGTCGTCGATGTGCGACGCAGTGAGGTTCTCGTCGAGGTACAGGTGGGCCTTTCCCAAGAGCGAGGTGTGGTACCCCGCCTCCCGGAGGGCCCAGGCATACGTCGGGCTGTCCCCCGGTATCTCGGCCCAGTTGGTGTAGACGCCGTGATCGCGCACATAGCGCTCCGTCATGAAGGAGGCCCGTGACGGCATGCACAACGGGCCCTGGCACGAAACCCGCGAGAACCGCACGCCTTCCGCGGCCAGGGCGTCGAGGGACGGCGTCAGGACGCTCGGGTCTCCCGCACAGCCCATCATGTCGGCCCGGTGTTGATCCGACATGACGAGCAGAATGTTGGGGGCGGTGGTCACTCGGTGCCCTTTCTGTGTGGCGTGCGAGCCCGGCAATCGGCGTCGACGGATCTTCGCGCGAATCGGCCCCGTGGAGAGTACGTCCGGTTCGCCATGACCGCAGGTGCCACCACTAACCTGTCGCGACCACTCGGAGCGCGACCCTGGAGCCCCTGCATGCCGTTTGATCTGAACAAGGTGTTGGACGAGCGCAAGGGCGAGAACTTCACCCTTCACACCAAGTATGTGAACCCTCAATTGCCCCGGGTGCTGGGAACGCTGGAATTCGACCGCTTCTACGTCAAGGGCGAGGGCTGCTATCTGGTCGACGACAAAGGGGACCGATACCTCGATTTTCTGTCCGGGTTCGGGGTCTTTGCACTCGGACGGGGACATCCGGCCATCGTCCAGGCCCTGCACGACGCCCTCGACGCCGACCTCCCGAACCTCGTGCAGATGGACTGTTCCCTGCTTCCCGGCATCCTGGCCGAGCAGCTGGTGGCCCGTTCGCACCCGGGGATCGAGCGGGTCGTCTTCACCAACTCGGGCGCGGAGGCGGTCGAGAGCGCGATCAAGTTCGCCCGGGTCGCCACGAAGCGGACCCGCATCCTCTATTGCGACCATGCCTTTCACGGCTTGACGACGGGGGCGCTCGCCCTGAACGGAGGACGAGAATTCCGCAGCGGGTTCGGCCCCCTCCTCCCGGGGTGCGACATGATCCCGTTCGGCGACGCCTCCGCCCTGGCCCGAGAGCTCAGGAAAGGAGATGTGGCGGCGTTCATCGCGGAGCCGATTCAGGGCAAGGGGGTCAACCTCGCCAACGACGAGTTCTGGCAGGAGGCGCAGTCCCTCTGCCGCAGGCACCGGGCGCTCATGGTCCTCGACGAAGTGCAGGCCGGCCTCGGCCGGAGCGGGACGTTCTTCTGCCACGAGCAGTTCGGCATCACGCCCGACATCATCACGGTCTCGAAGGCGCTCTCCGGGGGGTACGTCCCGGTCGGGGCCATGCTCTGCTCGGCGGCGGTCTGCGACAGCGTGTTCAGCTCCATGGACCGGGCGGTCGTCCACTCCTCGACCTTCAGCACCAACCAACTGGCGATGGTGGCCGCTCTGGCCACACTGCAGGTGTTCGACGACGAGGACATCCTCGACCGCGTCCAGAGGACCGGCAAGGCGTTCACCAAAGCCCTGGGTCCACTGGTCGAACGCTACGAGTTCCTACAGGAGGTGCGGGGGAGAGGCCTGATGATCGGGTTGGTCTTCGGCGAACCCTCGACGCCCGGCCTGCGCCGGCGGTTCCGCATGATCGAGGCGATTCGTCCCGCGCTGTTCTCCCAGATGATCGTGGTCCCGCTCTTCCACCGCCACCGGATCCTCACGCAGGTGGCGGCCGACAACATGAACGTGGTCAAGCTCCTCCCTCCCTTGATCGCGGGTGACGACGAGGTCGAGCTCTTCGCCGATGCCCTCGACGACGTCCTGGCCAGCGCGCAGAAGGGTTCCGGCCTGATCTTCGAATTCGGCAAGACGATGGCGAAGGGCACGTTGCACCGGGCCCGGCTGTGAACCTCGGATCCGGCGACAGGGTCCTCGTCACGGGGGCGAGCGGGTTCATCGGCACCGCGGTGACCCGCAACCTCGTGGCGCGCGAGCAGGAGGTGGTCGCGCTCGTCGAACCGGGGGCGGACACGGGGAACCTCGAAGGACTCGACGTCAAACAGGTGGTCGGCGACCTCAGAAGAGCCGAGAGCGTGGGCAAGGCCATTAGCGGATGCCGGGCCGCCTTCCACGTGGCCGCGCTCTACCGCTTTTGGGCGAAGGACCCCAGCGCCTTCTACGCGATCAACGTCGAGGGGACGAGGAACGTCCTCGGGGCGGCGTCGGAGGCCGGGGTCGAGCGTCTCGTGTACACGAGCACCGTCGGCACGCTCGGACTCGAGCACGTGTCGGGATCGGACTCGGCTGACGAGCGCTCGTTCCCCGATGTCCGGCACCTGTACGGCTCGTACAAGCGCTCCAAGTACGTTGCCGAGCATGAGGTGCTGCGCGCCATTGCACAGGGCCTGCCGGCTTCGCTGGTGTTGCCGACGTTCCCGCTCGGGCCCGGCGATCGGGCACCCACTCCCACCGGGAAACTCGTCCTCGACTTCCTGAACGGGCGGATGCCCGGCTATGTGGACACAGTGCTGAATGTCGCGCACGTCGACGATGTCGCGGCCGGACATGTCTCGGCTCTCGAGAACGGGCGCAACGGGCGCAGCTACATCCTCGGCGGGGAGAACCTGACCCTGCAGCAACTGCTCGCAGAGCTCGCGAGGCTCACCGGCTTGCCGGTGCCCCGGATCAAGGTGCCGAGGTCGGTGTCGCTCGCCGTGGCCGGCCTGTCGGAGTTGGTGGAGGGACACCTGCTGCGCCGGCATCCGTCCGTCCCGCTGGAGGCGGCCAGGATGTCGACGGCACAGATGTCCTTCGACGACACCCGGGCGCGGGACGAGCTGGGCTACGCGCCGCGTCCGGCCGTGCGGGCCCTCGAGGACTCGGCCCGGTGGTTCGCCCAGAGCGGCCAGGTGGGGGACCGTCGGCTGGCCCGAATCCGCTGGTCGGCGGCAGAACGGCCTGGGCGGCCCTCCAAGCGGCCCTCCAGATAGTCCCCAGCTTGATCGCCCCTGAGTGCTCAATCGGGCGGCGCGTTCAACCGACCCCCTGTTGAGGGCTAATTTCGCGGGCCGAGGGGGGCTGGATGGCCAAGGAGACACGCGATGTCTACCGGCGGGGCGGCGGGGCCCGCCGCGCCGTGGCCTGGGCTCTCGTCGTCGCGCCCTTGGCCATGGCGGCGACGGCGCTGCTGGGCTTCGCCGGCCGGACGGATCCCGCCCTCGGGGCAGGGCCGCGGCTCGAGCCGCTCCATGGACATCAGGCACAGGTTCCACCCGGTGCGACCCTGCTCGGTCCGGCGCCGTCGTCGGCCGTGCTGCCGCTGGTGGTGACACTCCAGCCGCGCGACCAAGCGGCGCTGGCCGCGGAGGCGCACGCGGTGTCCGACCCGAGCTCTCCCGACTACCACCGCTTCCTGACCCCCGGACAGTTCGCGCAACGCTACGGCCCGACACCCGCCACCATCGCGCAGGTGACCGCGGAACTGAAGCAGTCCGGTCTCACGGTGGGGCAGCCGTCGAGCACCGGTCTGTCGCTGCCCGTTTCCGGGACGGTGGCGCAGGTGCAGTCGGCCTTCGCGACACCGATCGACCGCTACCGTCTCTCGTCGGGGAAGACGGGGTACCACAACCGCGCGGCGCCCGAGGTGCCGGTGGCCGTTGCGCCCCAGATTGAGGGGATCCTCGGCCTCGACACCTTGAGCCCGCCACATCCGACGACCGCCCTTCCTCAGGCCAACTCGTCGGTCCCTGGGGCCGGCGCGCTCGGTGTGACGCCCGCCCTGGCGCCGAACCAACCAGCGCCGGTGGCCGCCGGGAATTGCGCGTCGAACATCAACCAGGTCCAGACCTTGTACGGTGCCCTCGACGCCGTCCAGCTGGCACAGGCGTACTCGTTCGATCCGCTGTACTCGTCGGGCAACTACGGCTCCGGGACGACGGTGGCCCTGGTCGAGATGTCGGGAGCCGGGTACAGCCCCACGGACATCGGGCAGTTCGCCACCTGTTACGGCATCCCGCTGGGCGGCCAACAAGTCACCCAGAAGACGGTGGCGGGTGGCGGCGCCACCGGAGGCGGCACGGTCGAGGCCGAGCTCGACATCGAGACAGTGCTCTCCCTCGCCCCCAGGGCGAACATCGAGGTCTACGAGGGGGGCCCTTCGGCGGACATGTACAGCGTGTTCAACGCCATCGTCAGCGACGACACGGCGAAGATCGTGAGCGCGTCCTGGACGAACGGTTGCGAGGCGTACGTCGCCCAGGCCTACCAGAACTCGGAGAACACTCTCTTTCAAACGGCGGCCGTCGAGGGCCAGTCCATCTTCGTCGCATCGGGGGACCAGGGCGCGGAGGGTTGCAACTACAACGGTGTGGTGGCGGCGTCGACGAACTCCCAACCTGTGGCGCAGGTTGCCGACCCGAGCACCGGCACTCTCTACATCGCCAACAAATCCAGCGGCAACGTCACCGTGGACAGTGAGGGGAGCAGCGGCAACCCTGCCAGCTCGGTCAATGCAGCGTCGGTTTCGACCGGGTCCGGACCCGACGCGGTCGCCCTCGACACCTCCGACGGAAAGGTCTTCGTGGCGAACGCCGGGTCCAGCTCGCTGACCGCGATCACGACGGGGACATGCAACCAGGCGACGACAAGCGGATGCGCTGCACCGACCCCGATCGCCTCGAACGGTCACCTGTCGGGACCGACAGCGCTCGCGGTAAACGGTTCGACGCTCTACGTCGCCAACTCCAACGGCACCGTCGCGGTGTACAACGCGAGCACGAACGCGTTCGTCACCGTCAGTGAATCTTCCGCCGTCGAGTTCACCGACCGCGCTCGCCGTCGACGGCGCCGGCGGCGCCGTGTACGTCGGAGACGCCGGAGCGGTGAGCGGGATCGACTACTTCAACGCCACCACCTGCAACGCGACCGTCACGACGAGCTGTTCCACTACGCCGGCTACGGTCTCGCTCTTTCAACACCCGGTGAGCATGGTGGTCGACGATGCCGCCGGAAGCCTCTATGTCGCCAACGCCGGAACGGCCGGAATCTCGGTGGTGAGCCTGAGCTCGCACACCCTCACCACGACGATCCCGACGAGCGGCAGTGGCATCGCCGGTACCGGTTCCGCGGTTTCGGTCGCGCTCGTCACCGGGCGGCAACCACGTCCTCGCGGTGCTCGACGGACTGATCTTCCCGGGCGACGTCCTGGCGACGATCAATCCGACCACCCAGGCGATCATCTCGACGGTCAACCTCGAGACGGGCGCGGACACGATGGGCGCGCTGGCCGTCGACGGCACGCGCGATTACCTCTGGGTCACCGACGCCAGCGCCGCCGACGACGTCGTCCAGAACCTGAATCTCGGCGTCTCCGACCCGGCGAGCCAGCCTTATGTCACAGCCGTCGGCGGCACGTCCGTGAGCGCTCTCGGACCGGCGCCGACGGAGACGACGTGGAACGACCAACTGCACTACGCCGAGGGCTCTGGCGGTGGCGGCATTTCGCAACGGTTCGTCATGCCGGCGTTCCAGCAGTCCCTGGGCACGGTCACCGGCAGCAGCGGCACGCCGTGCGGCAATTCCAGCGGTGACTGCCGCGAGATCCCCGACGTCTCTGCCGACGCGGACCCGAGCACCGGCTACGTCATCTATGACTCCGTCAACTTCGGTTCTCCGAGTTGGACCGCGATCGGGGGGACGAGCGGGGCCGCACCCCTATGGGCAGCGGTGCTCGCGGTCGCAGCTTCGGCCGACGGGAACACCGGAGGTTACGGTGCGATGAACCCCATCCTCTACACGCTGGCGCAGAAGCCACCGGGCACCTACTTCAACGACGTGACGACGGGAAACAACGACTACAACGCGGCCAACAGCGCACAATTCAGCGCCGGAAGCGGATACGACATGGCGACGGGATTGGGGACGCCCATCACGTCGGCCCTGGCGACCGGTCTCACGGTGATCCCTCTCGACGTCGCGGTCTCGGGCTCCCAGGTCTTCGGCGGGACCCCTACCTTCGCGGCGACGGCCAATTTCGCGGGATCGAACAGCCCACCGTTCGGAGTCACCCTGAGTACCGCCGGCTTCAGTTGCAGCAAGGTTGGGACGTCGACTGCCATCTCACCCTCGCTCCCCGCCACTGGCTACACCCTCCTCACGTCGTCCTGCGGCGGCGCGAGCCTCACGGGTGCCAACGCCTCTGACTACGCGATCGTCTTGACGAGCGCGACAGGCGACTTCACGGTGGCGCCTGCTCCGGTCAACGTCGCCGTGAGCGGCTCGCAAACCTACGGCGGGACGCCGACCTTCTCGGGCACGTCCTCGCCGCCCTCGGGCATCACGGTCACGACCTCTGGCCTCAGCTGCACGGAGTTACAACCCTTGAGGGTGATCACCCCGGCACTTGCCGCGGGCAGCCGAACCCTGCTCCCGGGGTCGTGCACCGGTACGACATTGGGCGGAACAAACGCCGCCGACTACACAGTCGTCTACACGAGCGCTGCAGGAGACTTCACGATCGCACCGGCCGCCCTCACCGTCAGCGCGTCGAACGCGTCAATGGCCTACGGCGGCACGCCCCCCACGATCACGCCGGGGTACAGCGGTTTTGTCAACGGCGATACCGCGTCCTCGCTCACGACGAGGCCAAGTTGCTCGACGACGGCCACCAGCGCGAGCCCGGTGTCGGGCTCGCCGTACGCCTCGTCTTGCTCGGGTGCCGTCGATACGAACTACTCCTTTGGCTACGTTCCGGGAGCCGTCACCGTGTTTCCGGCCGCGCTCACGGTGACGGCAGCGAGCGGGTCCATGACCTACGGGGCCGCGCCTCCGGTGATCACGGCCATCTACACCGGGTTCGTCAACGGGGACAGTGCAATATCCCTCACGACACCGCCGACTTGCTCGACTACGGCGACCAGCTCGAGCCAGGTGTCGGGCTCGCCGTATTCCTCGTCTTGCTCGGGAGCCGTCGACCCCAACTACTCCGTCGCGTATGTCGCCGGATCCGTCAATGTGACCAAGGCGACGCTGACCGTCGATGCCTCGAGCGCCTCCATGACCTACGGGGGCACACCGCCGGGCGTCACGCCCGCCTACAGCGGCTTCGTGAACGGCGACAACACGACGTCACTGACCACGCAGGCCACCTGTTCGACCACGGCGACGAGCTCCAGCGCGGCGTCGCCCCCCACGTACCCCGCCACCTGCACAGGTGCATCGAGTCCCAACTACGCCATGTCGTACGTGGCGGGGGCCATCACGGTCAACCGCGCCGCGCTCACCATCACTGCCTCGAACGGCTCCATGACCTATGGGGGCACACCGCCGGCGATCGTCCCGGGCTACGTCGGCTTCGTCAACGGCGACACCGCATCCTCGCTGACGACCAAGCCCAGCTGCTCGACGACGGCGACGAGCGCCAGTCCGGTCTCGGGCTCGCCGTACTCCTCGTCGTGCACGGGCGCCGTCGACCCCAACTACTCGTTCGCCTACGTCCCAGGCTCCGTCACTGTGAACCAGGCCGCGCTCACCGTGACGGCATCGAGCGTCCCGATGACCTACGGGAGCACGCCACCCGCGATCACGGCGGTCTACGGCGGCTTCGTCAACGGCGACACCGCGTCCTCGCTGACGACCAAGCCCAGCTGCTCGACGACGGCGACGAGCGCCAGCCCGGTCGCCGGCTCGCCCTACTCCTCCTCCTGCTCGGGGGCGGTCGACCCGAACTACGCCATCGTGTACGGACCTGGAGCGGTGACGGTGACGAAGGCACCGCTCACGGTCGCGGCCTCGAGCGGGTCCATGACCTACGGTGGCTCGCCTCCAGCCGTCATACCCGCCTACACCGGATTCGTCAACGGCGACAACGCGTCGGCGCTGACCACCCAGGCCACCTGTTCGACCACGGCGACGAACTCGAGCCCGGCCTCACCGCCGACGTACCCGGCGACCTGCTCAGGCGCATCGAGTCCAAACTATGCCGTCTCGTACTCGGCCGGGGCCATCACGGTCAACCGGGCCGCGCTCAGCGTCACCGCCTCGAACGGCTCCATGACCTATGGGGGCACACCGCCGGCGATCGTCCCGGGCTACGTCGGCTTCGTCAACGGCGACACTGTGTCCTCACTGACCACTGCGCCGACCTGCTCGACCACGGCCACGAGCTCGAGCCCCGTCGCAGGCTCTCCGTATTCCTCGTCCTGCACGGGCGCCGTCGACCCCAACTACTCGTTCGCCTACGTCCCGGGTTCCGTCACGGTGGCCCCGGTCGCGCTCACCATCACGGCGCCCAACACCTCAATGACCTACGGCAGCGCGCCGCCCGCCATCACGCCCGTGTACGGCGGCTTCGTCAACGGCGACACCGCGTCCTCGCTGACGACCAAGCCCACCTGCACGACGACGGCCACGAGCGCCAGCCCGGTGGCGGGATCGCCGTACTCCGCTTCGTGCGCGGGAGCGGTCGACGCCAGCTACACCATCACCTACTTCCCGGGCTCCATGACGGTGAACCAGGCCCCGCTCACGGTCACCGCCTCGAGCGCCTCCATGAGCTACGGCGGCGCACCGCCGGCTGTGACGCCCGCCTACGGCGGCTTCAAGAACGGTGACAGCGCGTCGTCGCTGGCCTCCCAGGCGACCTGCTCGACCACCGCCACCAGCTCGAGCCCGGCAACGCCCCCGACCTACCCGACCACGTGCACGGGGGCATCGAGTCCCAACTACGCCGTCTCGTACGTGTCGGGGGCCATCACGATCAACCGGGCCACCCTCACCGTGACCGCCTCGAGCGGGTCGATGGCATACGGCGGTGCCCCGCCCATCATCACCCCCGCGTATGGCGGTTTCGTCAACGGCGATTCGGCTTCGACGCTGACCACTGCGCCGACCTGCTCGACCACGGCGACGAGCTCGAGCCCGGTGGCGGGGTCGCCGTACGCCTCGTCGTGCTCCGCAGCCGTCGCCCCAAACTACTCGTTCGTCTACGTCCGGGGCTCGGTCACGATTACCCCGGTCCCACTCACGGTCACGGCCTCGGCCGGTTCGATGACCTACGGTGGCACTCAGCCGACGATCTCGCCTGCTTACAGCGGCTTCGTCAACGCGGACACTGCCTCATCGCTGACGACGAAGCCCACCTGCTCGACGACGGCGACGAGCGCCAGCTCGGTGGCCGGTTCGCCGTACTCCTCGTCGTGCGCAGGAGCAGTCGACGCCAACTACAGCATCACCTACGTTCCGGGCTCGGTCACGGTCAACATGGCTCCCCTTACGATCACGGCGTCGAGCGGGTCCATGACCTACGGCAGCGCGCCGCCGGCCATCACCGCCGGCTACACCGGCTTCAAGAACGGCGACGGCGCCTCCTCCCTCACCCCGCAGCCAACTTGCTCCACGCCGGTCTCTAGCGCGAATACGCCCTCCCCTCCGACCTACCCCTCCTCGTGTTCGGGCGCGTCCGACGCCAACTACGCCATCTCGTACGTGAGCGGGGGGATCACGGTGACACCCGCTCCGATCCCGGTAGCGGTCGTCGGGTCCCAGAATTTCGGCGGGTCACCCGGTTTCACCGCGACGCCGCCCACCTCACTGCCCTCCGGCCTGACCGGTGTGAGCACAACGGGCATCAGGTGCAACCAGGTTGCTCCATCGACCGCCATCACCCCCACGCTGGCCGGCGGCACCTACTCCCTGGTGCCCACGTCGTGCGGCGGAGCGACCCTCAGCGGTCCGGCCGCGACCGACTACACCGTCGTCTACGCCACTGGCAGCTTCTCGGTCATGGGCGGGCCCCCGCCACCTCCGTCTCCACCCGCGCACGGCTATTGGCTGGTCGGATCCGACGGTGGCATCTTCACCTTCGGCTCGGCCACGTTCCACGGGTCGACCGGCAGCCTGCGGCTCCAGCGGCCGGTCGTGGGGATCACACCCACGACGGACCAGGGTGGGTACTGGCTGGTGGCCTCCGACGGCGGCATCTTCGCCTTCGGCGACGCGGGATTCCACGGCTCCATCCCTGGGCTCGGCCTGAGCCCTGCCGGTTCGGGCCTCCCGAACGCGCTGAACGCGCCCATCGTCGGCATGGTGCCATCGGCCGACGGCGGTGGCTACTTCATGGTGGCCTCAGACGGCGGCGTGTTCGCCTTCGGGGACGCGCAGTTCGCGGGGTCGTGCCCGGGCATCGGCGGCTGCAAGGGGGCAGCCGTGTCGGTGCTACCTGACTCCACGGGCGGGGGCTACTGGCTGGTGACCCAGACGGGGAACGTCTACACGTTCGGTGATGCGCCCTACTTCGGGGCCCCGGGGCCGCAGGGTTCGCCGATCACCGCTGCGGTGCGCAGCGCCGACGGGCGTGGCTACTTCGTGTTGCTCGCCAACGGCACCGTCGACGGCTACGGCGACGCAGTGTCGCTCGGTGGCCCGACGGGGGTCGTCGGGCCCTCGGACCCCGCCTCCGCCGTGTTCACCGACGCCGGAGGCGGTGGCTACTGGGTCGCCTCGGCCGCCGGTGCCGTGTTCACCTACGGGGACGCGCCGAACGACGGGTCGATGACCGGGACGCACCTGAACGGCTCCATCATCGCCGGCACCGGGTTCTGACGCCGAGCCCTGGCCGGCCTCGTCTCACCCGCCGGGTCCATTCGTCTCACCCACCACCCACCGGATCCTTTCGACCCACCCGCCTCGAGTGGGTCTGAAAACTGTCAACGAACATGTGGATAGTTCGCGGAGACTGTCGCCCCGGCCGCCCGGCTGCCGACCGCCCGGCCGCCCGGCCGCCCGGCTGCCGACCGCCCGGCCCCCATTGAGGCACACTGGTCGCCGTGGCGCCTCAGTTCATCTACACCATGCGCGGTCTAACGCGCTTCTACCCACCTGATCGCGAAGTCCTCAAGGGCATCAACCTCTCCTTCTATCCGGGGGCGAAGATCGGGGTCATCGGGTCGAACGGGTCCGGCAAGTCCTCGCTGCTGCGAATCATGGCGGGCGAGGACGACGGGTTCAGCGGTGAGGCGCGGCTCACGCCGGGGTTCACCGTGGGCTACCTGCCCCAGGAGCCGCAACTCGACGAGTCCAAGGACGTCGCTGGCAACGTCGCGGAGGGTGTCAGCGAGACGAAGCAGCTGGTCGACCGCTTCAACGAGGTGTGTGCCGCCTTTGGTGCTCCCGACGCCGACATTGACGCGCTCCTCGCTGAGCAGGCCGACCTCCAGGCCAAGATCGATGCGGCCGGAGCCTGGGAGCTCGATCGCACGTTCGAGATCGCCATGGACGCGCTCCGGCTCCCGCCGGGCGAAGCCGACGTGCGGACCCTGTCGGGCGGCGAGCGCCGTCGGGTCGCGTTATGCCGGCTGCTCCTGTCCAGGCCCGACCTGCTCCTCCTCGACGAGCCCACCAACCACCTCGACGCCGAGTCGGTCGCGTGGCTCGAGCGAACCCTGCAGGAGTACCCCGGCACGGTCGTGGCGGTGACCCACGACCGCTACTTCCTCGACAACGTGGCCGGCTGGATCCTCGAGCTCGATCGTGGTGCCGGCATCCCCTGGGAGGGCAACTACTCCTCCTGGCTCGAGCAGAAACAGGCGCGCCTCGCGGCGGAGGAGAGGTCTGACCGCTCCCGCCAGGCCTCGCTCCAGCGCGAGCTCGAGTGGATCCGCATGTCGCCCCGGGCGCGTCAGAGCAAGGGGAAGGCCCGCATCACCGCTTACAACGACCTGGTGGCCGAAGCTGAGGCCGCAGAGCGGCGGGCGGACAAGGTGGAGCTGGTCATCCCGCCCGGGCCTCGTCTCGGTGATCAGGTGGTGGAGGCCAGCGGGGTCGTGAAGGCATTCGGCGACCACCTGCTGGTCGACGGGCTCACGTTCATCCTTCCTCCGGGTGGCATCGTCGGCATCATCGGGCCCAACGGCGCGGGCAAGACCACTCTCTTCAGGATGATCGTCGCGGAAGAGCAGCCCGACGCAGGCACCCTGACCATCGGAGCGTCCGTCCAGCTGGCCTACGTCGACCAGTCGCGCGAGACGCTGACGGCCGGGTCGACGGTCTTCGAGGAGATCACCGGGGGAGCAGATCGCCTGGTCGTGGGCGGGCGCGAGATCCACGGCCGCGCCTACGTGGCCGGGTTCGGCTTCAAGGGCAGCGATCAGCAGAAGAAGGTCGGCCACCTCTCCGGCGGAGAGCGCAACCGGGTGCTCCTGGCCAAGGTGCTGAGCAGCGGTGGCAACGTCCTGCTCCTCGACGAGCCGACCAACGACCTGGACGTCGACACGCTGCGCGCCCTCGAGGATGCCCTGCTGGCCTTCCCGGGCTGCGCCGTGGTCATCAGCCACGACCGCTGGTTCCTCGACCGCATCGCGACACACGTGCTCGCCTTCGAGGGGGAGTCCGAGGTCCGGTGGTGGGAGGGCAACTTCAGCGACTACGAGGCCGACCGGCACAAGCGCCTCGGGGTCGAGGCCGATCAGCCCCACCGCCTTCGTTACAAGCCGCTCGTCCGCGACTGAGCGGGCGGGCCCGGGGCGGCGCGCCCGGACCACAACCCGCTCACCTCCGCATAGGGCGTGGCACAAGGGGGTCCGTCGGCCACCCACATCCTTGGCGGGGCGACGCCGTCGGCCAACCGGATGATGCACGACGAGCGCGTCCCGAACGATTCGAGGTGCACGCAGCTGGCCGCGTTCGGCCGTTCCTCACCCTCGGGGATCCGGTGATCGGCCAGAGCGCGACGGAAGGCCTCCACCACCTCGTCGCCTCGGGTCGGGAGGCCGAGGGTGTCCCGCACCAGGTCGACCTTCAAAGAGGGCTCACCCGGCGCCCGGTTCTCGAGCACGTGGATCCCGGGCGGGAGGGCGACCGCGGAGGCTGGGCCCGGACCGGTGAAGTCGACGTAGAAGAGGGAGGTGCGGTCCCCCACGAGCAACCACGAGCCGTTGAAGTCCTCCGGGCGGTAGTTCCGCAGAAAGGCCTCGACCGCCGCCGGCGCCGTCGCGTGGCGGGCCAGGGCGAGCGGCAGCTCGCCACGCGAGCGCTTGGACGGGTCCTTGGCGTCGCCCATCGGCTGGTTCGTGAGTCCTGCGCACACGCCGTGCTCGTTCACGGCCAGCCAGGTGCCTCCGGAGAGCTGGTCGCGCCCGCCGAGGATCCGAGGGGGCCCCTCGTCGAGCACGGTGACCGAGGTGGACGGCCTCTCCAGGATCTCGTCGCGGTTGGCGCCGACGATGAGCGGCTCTCCGGCCACCACCTGCGACGCGACCACGAGGAGGCACATGCCGGCTCACCCTACCGAGGCGTTCGGGCGCTTCCGCCCACCGCCCTGCCCGGGTGCACCCCCAGTGATCGGGCAAGGGCTACCGTTCGGTCATGCGAACCCGTGCCCTCACCCTCATCGCCGCCCTCGGTCTCGGGGCCGTCGCGCTGTCGCCGGCGCTCCCGGCCGCGGCGAAGAATTCCCCGCTGAACGTCAAGGCTCTGACGAACAGCATCAACCACGCCAAGAACCTGACGTATCTCGCCCAGTACACGTCGTTCAGCAACGGCCAGAAGACGACGGTGACCATCGCGCAATCGCCGCCCAAGTCGAACTTCACGAGCTCGAGCGGGAGCGTGATCAACAACGGCAAGACCACGTACTACTGCTCGATGAACTCCGCCGGAAGCGGCAATTCCGGGAACACCGGTTCGACGTCGAACTCCGGGAATTCGGGAATTCGGGGAATTCGGGCTCAACCTCGACGACGAGCACCACGTCCAAGTCGGCGACTCAGAACTGCCTGTCGGTCAAGGGCTCCAACCCGCTCCTCGGTCTGGAGACCGCCTTCAGCCCGGCCGCCACCCTGGGAGCCCTCGCCGAGGCCAAGCAGGGCCTGGTCTCGCGGCTCCTCGGTATCAAGGTGTCTTCCTCGACGGCCACCTACGCCGGGCAACCATCCACGTGTGTCACCGTCACCGTGCGGGGCCGTGGTGGCAAGTACTGCGTGACGAAGCAGGGAATCCTGTCGTACTCGGGCTCGTCCAACTCGTCGAGCTATTTCGAGCTGACGAAGTACTCGTCCAACCCGCCCGCCGGCCTCTTCAGCCTCCCCGCCGGAGCCACCACGGCGACGCTGCCCGGGGGCGCCTCCATCCCGTAGGCCACCAATGACCGACCGGTGGCAGGGGAGCGACGTCCCCCGTGGCGCCGCCTACGACCGCCGCTTCGAGGACTTGGCCGCCAAGGGCATGGACATGCACGGCGAAGCGGCGCTGGTCGACTCCTTCGGCCCCGGCGCGGTCCTCGATGCGGGCTGCGGGACCGGCCGCGTGGCCATTGAGCTCAGCCGGCGCGGCCGTCTCGTCGTCGGCGTCGATGTCGATCCGGCGATGCTCGGGGCTGCACGCGCCAAGGCGCCCGGCCTGCCCTGGATGCAGGGAGACCTGACCGATCCCGGGCTCGATCTCGGCCGAACCTTTGATGTCGTGGTCATGGCCGGGAACGTGCTCATCTTCGTCCCGAGCGGCACCGAGGGCCGCGTCATCGCCAACGCGGCACGCTGGCTGGCGCCCGGGGGCCGCCTGGTCGCCGGCTACTCCCTCCGGCCCGGCGGCTTCGGCCCGGCCGAGCACGACGCACTGGCCGCCCGCTGGGGCCTCGTGCTCGAGGACCGGTGGTCGACCTGGGATCGCCGAGCTTTCGGCCCACGTGACCACTACGCCGTCTCGGTCCACCGCAAGGAGGTCTGAGCGCGTGTCCGGGTGGACCCACGCAACGGAGCAGCAACTCCGGGGTCCCTTTCTGCACTGAACATGCAATCGAATCGCCCTTCGTTAGGCTTGCGGACATGGGAACAGAGGAGCTTGATCCGATCGATCACCACATCATCGAGTTGCTGTCGCACAACGCCCGCCGCACCATGGCGGACATCGGTGAGCAGGTCTCGCTGTCCGCCTCGGCCGTGACCCGGCGCATCGAGCGCCTGGAGCGCACCGGCGTGATCGCGGGCTACACGGTGGTTGTCGACCATCGCAAGGCCGGGCGCCCGATCCAGGCCTTCACCGAGGTGCGCTTCGCCGGCACGGCTGACCTCCAGGAGATCAAGGAGACGGCCATGCAGCTCTCCGAGGTGCAGGCGGTGTTCACGACAGCGGGCGACCCCGACGCGCTCGTCTGGCTCCAGGTGCCCGACGTCGAGCGCCTCGGACAGGTGATCGAGCAGTTGCGGCGCCGAGGCCGCGTCACCGGTACCAAGACACTCATCGTGCTCGACACGTGGTCCCGCCACCGGGCTCTCGAGGCGAACGGCCTCCCCGCCCGCACGTAGTGCGAAGGCGGGCCGGACGCTTCGGGACTGCGTCGGCGGTCGCCGTCCTGGCACTGATCGCCACTGGCTGCAGTGGGACTCCGGGGACCCCGGCCACGACGACGACCGCGCACGCCACGACGACCACGACGGCGGGGCCCGCCGGTGCCTGGTCGAAGGCGATTCCCATCGATGCGGGGGCGAGCCTGTCCGTCGTCTCGTGCCCGGCGGCCGACCTCTGCTTCTTCGGTTCGGCGACGGGGCATACGTACCGCCTCGTCTTCGCCAAGGTCACCGCGCTCGGGCCCGCGGTGCCCGCCCCCTCGCCCCAGGGTGTCTCGTACCTGTCGTGTGCCAGCGGCTCCTTCTGTGCCGCCGCACCCAACTTGAACCAGGTCGCGTTCTTCACCGGGACCTCGTGGCAGCCGCCCGCGACCATCGGTGCGGCCCAGGGCATCACGGCGATCGATTGCACCGGTCCCAGCTTCTGCATCACGATCGACGGCGAGGGCAATTCGTTCGCGTTCAACGGTACGGGCTGGTCGGGCAACCTCGGGGCGTGGGGCGCCGCCAACCAGATCTCGTGCGCCTCACCCTCGTTCTGCGTGGCGGCCGAGGGCGGGCCCTCGGTGTGGAACGGGCACACCTGGACCCAGCCCAACAATGCCGACACCCAGGGTCAGCTCAATGCCGTGTCCTGCGCCTCAGCCGCCTTCTGCGTCCTGGTGGACAGCAGCGGCAGCGTCCTGACCTGGAACGGCCTGGGTTTCTCCCCTCCGGCCCCCATCGCCACCGAGCCCCCGCTGACCGGGACCGACGCGTCCGGGCTCACGGCTGTCTCGTGCCCGACGCCCACGTTCTGCCGTGCCGTCGACTCCATCGGTCGGGTGTTCGGCTGGAACGGGACGACCTGGAGCACCGGCACGCTCATCGACAACGGCCACGCCCTGACCAGTGTCTCGTGCCCGACCACCACCTACTGCGTCGCGGCCGACCGGTCCGGCAACGCATTCGTCTCGACGTAGCCGGACGGGGCGGGTCTCGGCGGGCTACCACGGCGCCAGGACGGGCGGGTCGCCCCGGCCGATGAGCCACGTCAACAGCCGGGCGGGGTCCGTCCGCTCCGCCAGGTGAGGCAGCTCCCGCGGCAACCAGGCGTGCACCAGATCGGGCGGGAGCGCCACCGCGCCGAGGCCGAGGTCGCCGTGGTGCACGACCACCTCGCGCCAACGGGACAGGACCGCGTCGCGGGAGGTCTCGACCACACCGCGAGGTCCGGGAGCGGGCGTCCCATGCGGCCGCCGGCAGCTCGGCCATGGTGCGCTCCACCCGCTCCGACGTCCGGAGCACGTCCCGAACCAGCTCGGCGGCCGTCCGTCCGGCCCCCGCCTCAATGTCCTCCCGCCGCTGCTCGATCCCGCCCGGGTACTGGTCGCGTACCTCGCCGCGCGCCGCGCCCTCGAGCCGCCACACGACACTGTCGGCGTTGCGCGCGATGTGGCTGAGCAGGTGACCGACGCTCCAGCCGGGCAGGAGGCTCGGGCCTCGCGCCGCGGCATCGCTCAGGCCTTCGAGAGCGGCACCGAGCGCGCCCTGGGCGACCGAGCACCCCTCGATCCACCCGGTGGGCGGCCCGCCGCCTGACCGGCTCACTTGGCGGGGATGGATGACTGCCCGTCGAGCATGTCGGCCATGACGGCGCGGATGAACTCGTCCGCCTCGTCGGTCATGCCGCCTGCCACCCCGCCGTAGATGGCTCCGGACCGGGGCGCCTCGTGCGCCCGCTCCTTGGCGTACGCCACGGCATCGTCGAGGTCGTCCGTGAACTCGGACACCACCTGAGGCTGGGTCTGCGGCCTCGTCACCGCCATGTGGAGTGCGTTGGGGTACTGCTGCCCGTTGAAGCGCCACCCTCTGGTGCGCATGAAGTCGTTCACGTGGTAGATGTCGAACGCGTCGGAGGTGAACGAGAACAGGAAGGTCGGCCGGCCGACCAGGCGCAGCTCGGGGTGCGACTTCACCGCTTCTTGCATGGCGAACGACGTGTCGAAGATCTGGCGCGCGTAGCCGAGGTAGCCGGCGTGGCCCAGTTGCACCATGGAGGCCCAGGTGGCGGCGATCAGCCCGCCAGATCGGGAGCCTTCCATGCCGGGCGAGGTGTACTTCCCGCCGCTCCAGTCGGTCAGGTAGAAGTACTGCGCATTGCGCAGCGCCTTGGAGCGGAAGCTGAGGACGGATGAGCCCTTGAAGGCGTACCCGTACTTGTGGGTGTCGGCCGAGATGGAGGTGACGCCCGGAACCGAGTAGTCGAACGCGGGGATGTCGTGGCCCAACTCGCGGCCGAAGGGCAGGATGAACCCGCCCAGGCATGCGTCGACGTGGAGGCCCACACCACGCTCGAGGGCGACGTCGGACAGGTCGCCGATCGGGTCGACAGTCCCGTAGCCGTAGTTGCAGGCCGACCCGATGAGCGCCACCGTCTGGTCGTCCACGTGGTCGCGCACCCAGTCCACGTCCACCTGGGTCGTGACGGGGTCGATGGGCGCCCGACGCAGCTCCACGCCGAAGAGGTGGCACGCCTTGTCGAACGCAGGATGGGCGGTCTCGGGCTTGATCACGTTCGGCCGCGCCACGCCCCGCTCCTTGGCTGCGTGCTCGCGGTAGGCGAGGACGGCATGGAGGATGCTGCCGGTCCCTCCCGTGGTCACGAGGCCGCACGGGTCGTCACCGGCGGCAACTGCCGCCTCGCCCGCGTGCAGGCCGAGGGTCATGGCGATGATCTCCGCCTCGAACTTCGTCGCGCTCGGGCACATGTCGCGCTGCAGGACGTTCACGTGGGCGAACAGGCCGAAGGCCTCGTTCATGAAGCGGTAGTGATCGTGGTCCCCGCAGTACATCGTCCCCGAGCACTTGCCCGTCTCCCAGAACGCGTCCTCCTCGGTGGCCATGGTGTGCAGCTCGGCGAGCACCTCCTCGCGGCTCGTTCCCTGTTCTGGCAGTGATCTGTTCACGGTGAAGCGGTCGGCGTAGGGATAGTCGCTCATGGTTGCGGGCCTCCTTCGGGCGGTGACGGGCGCCCGCGCCTGCGCCCGGACCGTCGGACCCGAGACTATTCAATCGGGTCAATTTGGGTCGATCCGGCGGCGCGCCGGTGGGCGATCCGGTGGGCGATGATGTCGCCGTGCGACGGCCACAGGTGTTCACCTCGCTGCACGGCTACGAACGTGCGTGGGCCAGCGCGGACCTGGTGGCGGGCCTGACCCTCCTTGTCATCGCGGTGCCCGAGCAGCTCGCAACGTCCCGGCTCGCGGGCATGCCTCCCGTCACCGGCTTCTACGCGTTCGTGGCCGGGACGGTCCTCTTCGCCTTCTTGGGTTCGAACCCTCAGATATCGGTCGGTGCGGATTCGACCATCGCGCCGCTCTTCGCCGCCGGGGTCTCCGCCCTTGCCCTCACCGGATCGGCCCGCTACGTCGACCTCGTGGCGATCCTGGCCGTGATGATCGGCCTCATGGTGATGCTGGTGAGCATCCTGCGCCTGGGGTGGATCGCCGAATTCCTCTCGACGCCGATCCTGACGGGATTCCTGTCCGGCGTGGCTGTCATCATCGTCGTCCATCAGCTGCCCGATCTCCTGGGCCTGCCCCCGACCGGCGGTTCGAACCAGCACCGCTTCGGCTACGTGCTGACGCATCTCGGCCAGGTCAACGGGTGGTCGCTCGCCATCGGGCTCGGGGTCCTCGGGGTCATGGTCGCCGGCACCCGCATCGGCCGCCGCATTCCCGGTGCGTTGATCGGCATGGTCGCTTCCACGGCGCTGGTGGCCGCGCTCGACCTCCAGGCCCACGGCGTCGCCGTCCTCGGCACCGTCAAGTCGGGCCCACCCCATTTCGGGGTCACCGGTCTGTCGTGGTCGGTGCTGGCGAGCCTGGCGCCTCTGGCCGCCGTGGTGGCTCTCGTGGTGGTGACACAGACAGCCGCCACCACCCGGGCCTTTGCGGACCAGGGCGGCTACGACGTCGATGCGGGCCGCGACTTCCTCGGCGTCGGTGCCGGCAGCCTGATGTCCGGGCTCGTGGGATCCTTCCCGGTCAACGCGAGCCCGCCCCGCACGGGCGCGGTCGTGGCGGCAGGCGGCCGTACGCAGGTAGGGGCGCTGGGTGCCGCCGCAGGCGTGATCCTCTTCATCCCCTTCTCGGGGATCTTGAAGGACCTCCCACTGGCGACACTGGCCGCCATCCTCATCTTCATCGCGTCCCGCCTCTTCAACGGGCGAGAGCTGCTCGCGATCGCCCGCTTCGACCTCTTCGAGTTCGGGTTGGCCGCGGTGACGCTCGTCACCGTCGTGCTGGTCGGTGTGGAGCAAGGCATCGGGGTCGCCGTCGGACTGGCCATCCTCGACCGCATCCGTATCAGCGCCCGCCCGCAGTTGCACCGGATGGGGCGTATCCCCGGCACCACCAGCTGGCAGCGCCGGGAGCTCGAGCCGAGCGCCGAGTTGGTGCCGGGCGTCGTGGCGGCGCTCTTTGCGACGCCGATCTGGTACGCCAACGCCCTGCACTTCCGCGACGAGGTGTACGCCGTCCTGCGGGATGCTCCGAAGCCGGTGCGGGTGTTCGTCCTCGACACCATCGGAATGTCCGACATCGACTTCACCGGGACGCGCGCCCTGCGCCAGGTCCTCGACCTCTGTGAGCGTGAGCGCATCGCCTTCGGCATCGCCCGCGCCGGGGTGCACCTGCGCGCAAGCCTGCGCCGGAGCGGCCTCGCCGCCCGCATCGGCGAGGACCACTTCTATCCCACCGTCGATGCTGCGGTCAGCGCGTTGGCCGAACCCCCGCCGCCGCCCTGAGGCGGCCCGGCTCGCCCCGTTACGGCGCCCCTGGGGTCCCGTCCGGGCCGGCCGCGGGTGGACTCGGGGATGCGTTCACCCGGGTTCGACGGACGCGTCGGAGAGCCGCCGCACCTGGCCGACCTCCAACTCGGCCCGCACGGGCCGGTGGTCCGAGCCGGCGTGCGGGAGCACCTCGCCCCGGACGGGGCGGAGCGCGCCACGCACCAGGATGTGGTCGATCTGGCTGTGCGGGCGCCAGGTGGGCCAGGTGGAGCCCTTGACCGCCCGCCGCCAGCCCGGCATGAACACGCGGACGAGCGGGCCCCAGGAATTCATGTCCCCGACCAGCACCGCGTCGGGCCGGGCCGCCGTGCGGAGCTGGCGCCGCAGCTCGCCCCAGTTGCGGTGCGATCCGAAGAGGAGGTGCGACATGTGGGTGCCGACCACCGAGATCTGCGTTCCCTCCACGGTGAGGTCGACCACCAGCGCGGCCCGCAGCGTTCGGTCGGCCCGCAGCACGCTCATGTGGACGAGACGCGTCGCCTCCACCGGGATCTCCGGTCGGACCAGGACGGCGATCCCCATCGTCCCGAGTTCGGCCTCCTGCCAGCGTGCCATGGACCGCACGCTCTCGGGCTGCGGGCGCACGCCGTCCAGGTAGAGGGCCTTGTGGCGCTCCGCCCAGACCGGCCGGGGTCGCCACGAAGCGGGGGCGCCGGGCTGGGGGCGGATGCGACGCCCGTGCCCGATCGTGTGGGCAACGATCTGGTAGCCGAGCGCGGCGGCGGCGGCCGCCGACTGCCCCCCTGCCTCGTCGCCTTCGCTCGTCCATGCCTCCTCGAGCACGATGACGTCTGCCTGCAGCGCGGTGATCGCGGCCACGTAGTCGTAGGGCCTGCCCCACCCGTCCATCCCGAGGTGCATGTTGTAGTTGGCGATGCTGAGCACGGTCCGCCCCGACGATAGGCGACGCCCAATGACCATTGTTACGATCGTCGCGGTGCCAGCGGACGCGTATCTGGCCCGACGCCTGCGCCCGTTCACGACCACCATCTTCGCCACCATGTCCGAGCTGGCGGCCGCCACGGGCTCGGTCAACCTGGGCCAGGGCTTCCCCGACACCGACGGTGCCGACGAGTTGCGCGAGGTGGCGGTGGCGGCCATCCGGGAGGGGCGCAACCAGTACCCGCCGGGGAACGGGATCCCCGAACTGCGCCACGCCGTGGCCGGGCACCAGCACACCTGGTACGGCCTCGAGCTCGATCCTGAGTCCGAGGTGCTGGTCACCGTCGGTGCCACCGAAGCCATCGCGGCCACCCTGCTCGCCCTCTGCGAGCCCGGCGACGAGGTTGTCATGTTCGAGCCGACGTACGACTCCTACGCCGCCTGTGCCGCCATGGCGGGCGCGGTGCCCCGTCCCGTCCGCCTGCACCCGCCCGACTGGACCTTCGATCCCAGCGAGCTCGCCATCGCGGCCGCCTCGCCGCGGGCGAAGCTGGTGCTCCTCAACTCGCCGCACAACCCGACGGGCAAGGTGTTCTCGAGCGACGAACTGGCGCAGGTCGCCGCCCTGTGCACGGCCCACGACCTCCTGGCGGTGACCGACGAGGTCTACGAGCACCTGGTCTTCGAGGGGTCCCATGTTCCGCTGGCGACGCTGCCCGGCATGCGTGACAGGACCCTCACGATCTCCTCCGGGGGAAAGACGTTCTCCTTCACCGGATGGAAGGTGGGGTGGGTGTCCGGACCGGCGCCACTGGTGGCCGCGGTGCGCGCAGCCAAGCAGTTCTTGACCTACACCAGCCCGGCCCCGTTCCAGCTCGCCATTGCCCACGGCCTCGGGCTCCCTCCGGAGTCCCTGCGCGGGTTCGCCGCCGCGCTCGGCGGCCAAGCGTGACCTGCTGTGCGACGGGCTGACCCTCCTCGGTTTCGAGGTGTACCGCCCGCACGCCACCTACTTCGCCACGACCGACATCGGCTCGGTCGCACCGGGCCTGAGCGGCTCGGACTTCTGCCTCGCCCTCCCGGGGCGCTGCGGGGTCGTGGCCATCCCGAGCGCCGTCTTCTACGACCCGGCCGATCCCGGGGCAGGCCGGACGCTCGTCCGCTGGGCCTTCTGCAAGCGCGATGCCGTCCTGCGCGATGCGCTCGCCCGCTTAGCATCGTGGTCACCATGACCATCCCGATCAGCTGGGTCGACGCCTTCAGCGAGGTCGCCTTCGGCGGGAACCCCGCGGGCGTGTGCCTCCTGAGAGATCCGCTCACCGACGAGCGCATGCAGTCCATCGCCTTCGAGCTCGGCATTGCCGAGACGGCCTTCCTCACCCCCACGGACGACACGACCATCTTCGGCCTGCGCTGGTTCTCACCGGCGACCGAGATCGACCTGTGCGGCCATGCCACCTTGGCCTCCGCCCATGCGCTGCGCGCGGACGGCGTCGTCGACGGCAAGGTGCCCCTGACCTTCCACACCCGCAGCGGCCCGCTCCGAGCTGCCTTCGACGGCGACCGCATCGAGCTCGACTTCCACGCCGACCCCGTGACGCCCGCCCCGCTGCCCGCCCCGTTGCGGGACCAGTGGCTCGGTGTCGTCGCCAGCGGCCACACGGAATTCTTCTCGTTCGTCGTCCTCTCCTCGGCCGAGGAACTGGGCGCGTACGCCCCCGACCTCGCTGCCATCGCCGCCGCCGGGTCCAAGGCCCTGCTGCTCACCGCGGCGGCGCCATCCGACTCGGGTGCGGACTACGTGCTGCGTGTTTTCGGGCCCAACGTGGGAATCGACGAGGACCCGGCCACAGGCTCAGCTCAGTGCTCGGCGGGTCCGTACTGGGCGGCCGAGCTGGGGCGCGACACCCTCGTCGCCCGCCAGCTCTCCCGGCGTGGTGGGGTGCTCTACGTGCGTCCCGACGGCACGCGGGTGCACATCGCCGGGCACGCGACGACCGTGCTCACCGGTCAGCTGTGCTAGGGAGTCCGGCCATGGGCGCCTCCACGGAGGACCTGCGGGCGCTGGTCCGGAACCACCAGCCCGCGTCGCCGCGAGAGGTGGCGGCTCGTGAGCGCTTCCTGTCCGAGCTTGCCCGGCTGACCGCGCCGTGCGACGAGCACGCCGACACGACCCACGTGACCGCATCGGGCATCGTCGTGGGCCGGCGTGGCACGGTCCTGCACCTCCACAAGCGTCTCGGCATCTGGATGCAGCCCGGCGGCCACATCGACGCCGGCGAGACCCCGCCCGTCGCCGCGCGGCGCGAGGCGACCGAGGAGCTGGGTCTGGCGGTCGAGCACTCCGCCTCGGGCCCAAGCCTCATCCACCTCGACGTCCATGAGGCAGCACTCGGCCACACGCATCTCGATCTGCGTTACCTGTTGGTCGCGGGAGACGCCGAGCCCCATCCTCCACCCGACGAGAGCCCCGAGGCACGCTGGTTCGACTGGAGCGAGGCCCTGGCCATCGCCGATCCCGCGTTGTGCGACGCGCTGCCCGTGGCACGCGCGGCGTACGAGGCCCTGCCGTGACGGACGTCATGCACCGCCTGCTTGCCGTCCAGGACCTCGACACGTCCATCACCCAGCTCCAACACCGGCGCGACGCCCTCGCCGAGACGTCGGGGTTGGCGGCCCTGGAGGCCCAGTTGGCCGAGCTCGAAGCCCAGCGGGCGGGCGCGACCGCCGCGCCGAGCCGCGCTGACCGCCACCCAGAAGGCGCTCGAGGAACAGATCGCGGGCATCACCGAGCGGCGCAGCGGGATTGAGCAGCGGATGTATGCGGCCACCAGCTCGTCGGGCCGCGACCTGCAGGCCATGAACGACGAGGTGCGACACCTCACCGAGCGACGGGCCGAGCTCGAGGAGCTCGAGCTGGTGGCGATGCTCGATCAGGATCCCGTCGATGCCGAGCTGGCCGGCCTGCGCGAGCGCGGCGCTCCCTTGGAGGTGAGGGCCGAGGAGCTCCGGGCGCAGGTGGCCAAGGACGAACTCGAGATCGATGCCGCGCTGGCCGCGGCCGTCGGGTCCCGGGCAGCCGAGGCTGCTCTGCTGCCGTCGGACCTGTCGGAGCGCTACGAGACGTTGCGGTCACGCCTCAGGGGTACGGGCGCCGCCCGGCTGGTGGGCAACCGCTGTGACGGCTGCCATCTCGAGCTGTCCTCGGTCGAGGTCGAGAAGATACGCGCCCTCTCGCCCGGTGAGATCGCGACCTGCGAGCAGTGCGGGCGGATCCTCGTCCCCGGCTGAACCGGGTGCCGGGTCCGTGTTGATCCTGGTGCGCCACGGCGAATCGGTGGCCAACGCGCAGGGACTGCTGCTCGGCCGGACCGACGCCGAGCTGACCGACGCGGGACGGGCGCAGGCGGTGGCGGCGCGTTCGTTGCTGCGGGGCCCGGTCGTCGAGGTGCGCACGAGCCCGCTCAGCCGCGCCCGGCACACGGCCGAGCTCCTGGCGTTCGGCCTTCCGGTGACCGTCGACGACCGCTGGATCGAGGTCGACTACGGCGAGTTCGAGTGTCAGCCCCTGCGCGGGATCCCCGCCGAGGTGTGGCAGCGCTGGCGCCGCGACCGGCACTTCCGTCCCGAGGGTGGGGAGACCCTGGCCCAGGTGGATCAGCGCATCGCCGGTGCCTGTGATGAGCTGTTCGCAACGGACGGAGCCGGTGCCCGCCGGGCCGACGGCGACGTGGTCGTGGTGAGCCACGTCTCGCCGATCAAGGCGGCCGTCGCCTGGGCCCTGGGCACGGCTGACCTGTACTGGCGCCTGCACCTGCGCACGGCCTCGGTGACCCGCATCGGATGGAACCGTGACGCACCCATCCTCCACGGCTTCAACGAGGTGGCGTTGGCGCCTTCCGGCGACGCGACGGCACAATCACCGGGTGCCTGAACCCTCGCCCTCGCTCGCCGAACTCCGTCCGTCTGCGGGTTCGGACGAGGATCCGGTCCACCGGCGGACGATCTCGATGGAGGTCTACCAGCGCGGCGACTACTTCACAGTGATCGGGACGCTGCACGACGAGCGGCCCTGGGCCGACGGCACCCACGGGCCCCGCGACCTACACGTGATGGAGCTCGGCCTTGTGGTCCGCCGTGCCGACATGACCATCGTCGACGCCGCGGCAGACATGAAGACGTTCCCGCACGCCGAATGCACCGATATCGAGGCGAGCTTCAGCGACCTGACGGGCCTGTCGGTGATGCGGGGTTACAGCAGCGCGGTCCAAGAGCGATTCGGCCGCGAGCGCGGGTGCAGCCACCTCGAGTTCCTGGCCCGGGCCCTGGGCCCCGTCGTGGTGCAGGGCACGACCTCGGCGGCGGCCTTCCAGGCCGAGACCGGAGGCGAGGAGCATCCGTTGCGCGAGGGCGGGTTCGCCTTTCTCACCAATACGTGCCACGTCTGGGCCGAGGACGGACCCGGGCCGCAGAAGATCGCGGCCGGTTGGCGCCCGGGCCGGCTCGAGTACCCCGCGCCGACCGCCGTCGAGGTGCGGCGCAGGATGGGTCAAGAGGACGAAGGCGCCGGCGGCTGACCGCTGGACCGCCTCGACGGGGCGACCGGCGAGCCCACGTCACGGGCACCCTCGGCGCCGGGCGCGCTGAGCGAGGTCAGCATTCGGATCATCACCCGCCGGGCGGCCCGCACCGGGCTGCCGGACGTGGCGCGCAGGTGTTCCCACGCCTCCCACGACGACGCGGTGTCCATTCCCCCGAGGTACTCGGCCCGAGGGCCCGCCGAGAGGAGCGCCAGCTCCGGTGCGAAGGTGGCCTTGAGGTTCTCGAGCAGAAGGCGGTCGGCTGCGGCGACGTCCGCGCGCACCCCAGGGGACGACGGTGTTCGGCGCACCAGGGCGCGTCGCACGGGCGAGATCTCCTCGAAGAGGGCGGCCCGGTGCGACACGGTCCGCTCTCTACGCGTGTTCAGTGAGAGTTTCGGGGAGATCTGCGGCATGGCGGACCATTGGCGACGCAGCTGGAGTGTGGCGAGGAAGTCGTACAGGTCGTCCATGTCGGCGAAGTGGTGGAACACGAGGCGCAGCGACACCCCGGCTCGCGCGGCGACGGCGCGGGCAGTCGGCTCGGGATGCCCAGCGTGCAGCAGTTCCGTCAGCGCCTCGGCGACGTTGTGCCGCGTGCGCTGGCCCCGGGCGCGGCGCCCGTCGACGACGTTGTCCCCGGCAGCAGGGGCGGCAGCGGGCCCCGGCGGTGCGTCCGTGCCGACGGCGAGTTCGGGCCGGGCGAGGCCGAGGGCGAGGCCGAGGCCGGAGGCCCTGCCGCCCGCTCCGCCGGAGGACTCGGAGGAGCCTGATGTCACTGGATTCCACCTTCCTGTCACTGGGGGAATCCAACGACCGCTCGATTCTTGCGCCTGGGGGCTCAACTCCCTCCAGTTCTCGTGACCAAGGATGCCCTCACCCCCGCCAGACCTCCCTGCAGCCGGTCCGCGCCCGGGAGGACCAGCTTCTCGAGCGGGTCGTCGGGCTCGTCGCTCCCGCTCAGCTCTTCCCAACCACGACCCGGCCCGCCTCCAGGGTCACGGTGGCGTCGCAGCGCGCCGCCTCGGAGTCCCGGTGCGTGATGATGAGGACGCTCCGGTCGGCGGCAGCACGCAGCACAGCGTCGACGAGCTCGTCGGCCAGGCCCGGGTCGAGGCCGCTGGTTGGTTCGTCGAGGATGATGACGGGCCCCGGGGCGAGCAGTGCGCGGGCGACGGCCAGGCGCCGCCGCTCGCCACCCGAGAGCGCGACGCCCTCCTCGCCGACAGGGGTCTCGAGTCCCTCGGGCAGCGTGGCCACCCACCGGTCGAGGCGGGCGGCCCGCAGGGCGTCGGCGATGGCGTCCTCGTTGGCATCGGGCCGTGCCAGGGTCAGGTTGGACCGCACGGTCCCGGCGAACATCTGGGCCCGCTGGTCGGCCAGCGCGCACGCTCCCCGGGTGTCACCCTGGGTGAGGCGGTCGACGTCGGTCCCATCGAGCGACAGCACGCCGTCCTCGAGCGGCCAGTAGCGCAAGAGCGCGGCGACGAGACTCGACTTGCCGGCACCGCTCGAGCCGGTGACCGCCAACCGTCCCCCGGCTGGGAGGCGCAGGCTGACCCGGTCGAGCGCGCGGGGAAGCCCCGGTCCGTAGCGGAGCGCCGCGTCGGTGAAGGCCACGTCGGGGACCCCGGGCGCGCGGGTGGTGGGAGAAGGCGGGTCGGTGATGGGGACCGGCACGTCCTCGAGGGCGAAGAGCCGCTCGGCCGAGGCGCGCACCGCCAGGGCGCGAGCCACCGCGACCGGCACGCCGGCGACCGTCTCGAACGTCGCCAGCGCGGCCAGCGGCAGCACCGCCACCATCACCTGACCGAGGTGGTGGGCGTGGACCGCTCCCACCCCGACCGCGAGCACCCCGGTCACCGCAGCGGCGAGGCAGACGCCGATGACCAGAGACGTGGCGGCGCCCAGCCGCGCGTGGCGACGCTCGAGTGCGTCCAGCCGGGCGCCGAGCTCCTCGACGGCACCGAGCGAGGCGTCGCCGGCCCCGAACGCCAACAGCTCGGGCGCGCCAGCGAGCGCGTCCACCACCTGGGCCGACAGTGCGCCGGAGAGAGCGGCGATCTCGTCGTCTCCGCTGCGTCCCCAGGTGAGGAGCGCCGGCACGGTCAACGCGAGGGCGAGGGGGAGGCCGAGCGCGAGCGCGGCCCACGGGAGGATGACGCCGACGGCCACCGTGCCGATCACGCCGGCGCCAACGGCGATGGCCACCGGCAGCAGTGTGCGGAGGTAGAGATCCTGCAGCGCGTCGACGTCGTCGATGGCCCGCACGAGCAGGTCGCCACTCCGCCACCCAGCCAGCGCGGCGGGCACCCGCGGCGTGAGGCAGTCGTAGAGCCAGACCCGCCATCGCGTGAGGGCGCGAAGGGCAGCATCGTGACCGACCAGGCGCTCCGCGTAGCGGAGCGGTCCGCGCAAGAAGGCGAGCACCTCGACGGCGGCGAGGATGCCGACGATCGTGTTGAGCCCGGGCCGCAGGGCGGCCCGTCCCACCACGTACCCCGAGCCGGCCAGCAGGCCGATGGTCGCGGCAGCCGCCGCCAGGCCGAGGAGCCCGGCGAGCGCGAGCCGTCCGTAGGGAGTGCCGGGCTCGGCGACGACGCGGCGGAGCGCGCCCCGAGGGCGGGTCACGGTGAGACCACCAGCGGGAGCCCCGCGGCCGCCGGCACGGCCACGATCGCGTCGAAGCGGGGGAGCAGGACAGGCTCGTGGGCCGCCACGATGACCATTCGGCCCTCGAGCCAGGGCTCCACGGCGGGCGCCAGCCGGGCCACCGTGGGAGGGTCGAGCGATGCGGTGGGCTCGTCGAGCAGGAGGATGGGCGCGGGGCACAGGAGGGCGCGAGCCAGAGCGACACGCTGGCGCTCGCCCGAGCTCAGCGTGAGGCCGTCGTGGCCGAGCGCCGTCCCGAGTCCGGCGGGAAGGTTGGCCAGCAGCTCGGACAGGCCGACGGCGGCGAGCACGCTCTGCAGGTCGGCGTCCGGAGCGTCGCGAGCGCCCAGCCGCAGGTTCTCCGCGAGGGTCGCGTTGAACAGGTGGGGCCGTTGGGGCAGCCACGAGAAGTAGCTCCGCCATGCTCCGGCGTCGATCGCGCCCGACGGTCGGCCGTCGAGCGCGATCGTCCCCGCGGCAGGCTCCACGAAGCGCAGCAGTGCCGCCAGCACCGTCGACTTGCCGCATCCCGAGGGTCCCGTGAGGGCCAGCCGTGTCCCCGGAGGCACGTGGAGGGAGAAAGACGCCAGGGCAGGGTGGTCGCGGTGCTCGTAGTCGACCCGGAGCCAGTCGACGGTGAGCGCCGCGCCACGACCGTCTCGCCGCGGCGCCGGTCGGGCCGTCGCGGCGCCAGAGCCGGCGGCGAAGGTGCCGGCCGGCACCCCGGTCGCCAGCACCTCGACGACGCGCGCCGATGCGGCCTGCCCCTCGGTGCTGGCGTGGAACTCGGCGCCAGCCCGGCGGAGCGGGATGAAGATCTCCGGCGCCACCAGGAGGACGGCCATGGCCGTCTGCAGGCCCAACTCCCCCCACAGCAGGCGCAGGCCGAGGACCATGGCGACGAAGCCGACCCCGAACCCGGCGATCATGTCCATGGAGAGGGCCGAGAGGAAGGCCACCCGCAGTGTGCGCATGGTGGCGGCCCGCACTCCCTCGGTGGCGGCCGCCACCTCCCGGCGACCGTGGTGCTCGCGCCCGAAGGCGCGCAGTGTCGGGAGGCCCTCGATGAGCTGGAGGAACCGGCCGGCCAATGAACCGAGCCGCCGCCACTGGCGCTCCGAGCGCCTCGTCGACTCCCGCCCGAAGCCGATCATGGTGATTGGTACGGCGATCACCAGGGCGACGACGACCGCGAACGACAGCCAGTCCTGCGTCGCCACCCACGCGAGCAGGATCACCGGGATGACCGCGGCGGCGGCGGCCTGGGGGAGATAGCGCGGTAGTAGGAGTGGAGCGAGCGCAGCCCCCGGGTGGCGGTGACAGACAGTTCGCCGGGCCGCTCCCCGGCCAGCCAGCCGGGCCCGAGCGCCAGGCGCGTGGCGCAGCATTTCCCCTCGGAGCGTGGAGACGACGCGATCGGCGGCACCGTGGGCCGAGTGGTCACCCGCCACGTGGAGTGCGGCGCGGGCGACGATGGCCAGCCCCACGATCACGATGGCAGGCGCCAGGGCACCGAGCGACGTGTGGTGGAGCAGCGAGCGGTCGACCACGTGGGCCAGGGCGACGGCCTGGACGACGACGATCACCGCGCTCAGTGCGCCGACGCCAAGCGCGATCCCCGCGACCCGCCGCAGACCGGGCACCCGGGCGGCGAGCTCCGGGTCGACCAGGCGAGGTCGGCCCGGGCGTGGGGGGCTGGCGCTCACAGGCTGAATGTCGTGTCCTTCACCTCGACCAACCGCCCGATCAGTCCCTCGGAGATCGGCGAGGCGGGCGGTGTCTGCATCTTCGCAGGTGGCGGCGGTGCGGACCCCATCGGGCAGGTCCGCCACGATGGCCGTTCGCACCGGCTCGGGGCCCATCTCGGCGCCGGGGGTCACGGTGAAGGAGGCCACCACGGCGGGTGTGGCACCGGCCGGAGGCCCGTTCACGACCGGGACGATCTCGGTTGCGGCCGCCGCCTCGGCGGCGAGGTCGGCGAGGAGGGTGCCGTCGGCTGGGCTCGGCGGTGTCGCCGACCAGAGGGCCAGGCCGGGCTTGGAGAGCATCCCCGAGACCGTGGTCACGAGGCCCAGCTCGTCCGGTTCGTCGCGCAGCCGCCGCCCCAGCGTGAGGAGCGACTGCAGCACGAAGTGGTTGAACGGCCCCCCCGCAAAGGTCATACCGCCCGTGAGCGTGGGGGTTCCCGACCGCGGGAGGCCCAGCTCGTGCTGCTGCACCCGCACCGCGGCAGGGAAGCACGAGTACACCTCCGCGAGGTGCAGCTCGCGCAGCGGCCGACCAACGTGTCTCTCCGCTGCGGCGCCGAGCACCGCCATGGCGGGCCAGGCCCACAGGCGGCGCCGCGCCGTGAGCGTGACGGCGCCGGAGCAGTGGAGTGCCACATGGGGGAAGAGCCAGCGCTCCGCCGGGACGCCGGCCCGGCGGGCCCGTTCGGCCGAGCAGATCACGAGCGCCGACGACTGGTCGACGGTCCACTGGCTGGCGTGCCAGCGGTTGTAGGGATAGGCCAGCAGGCGGTTGCGCGGCCCCGGCGTGGCGATCTCGGCCGCGCTGCGGGGCTCGGGGAAGGCCGCAACGGGGTTGTCGCCGGCCACCGCATTGAAGCGCGCCCACAGCGAGGCGATCTCGTCGCGCTAGCTCGTCGGCGCCCATGTGCTCCGCCGCGCCCAACGCATTCTCAATCAGCGCGTACTGCTGCACCGGTGGCAGGACCATGCCCGCCGCCTGCTCAATGGGCGCCACGATCTCCGGGGGGCGCATGAGCACCTCGTCGGGCTGGCGGCGCTCCTCGTCGGACTCGATCCCGCCGCCGCGGGCCCAGACCCGCGCCTCGCCACCGACGACCACGACCGTCTCGTCGTGGCCGGCCGCCACTGCGGCCAGCGCGCCATTGATCGCCTCCTGCTGGGAGACGCCGAGTTGGCACTGGACGGTGCGCGCGCCGGGCGACCCGATACGCCGGGCGACGGTGCGCCCCGGATCGGTCAGCGACCACGAGCCCTGGGGCACGACGACGCAGTCGACGGAGGTCAGGAGGGCCGGGGCACCGGCGTCCACCGCGGCCGCCCGCACGGCGTCGGTCATGAGCTCGGCGGCGGGAGCGCCGCCGCCCGCCGCGCCGAGACCGACGAGCACGGGTTGGCGCGGGTCGAGGGATCGGGAGGGTCCGGCCACGACGCCCGATGCTACGGTCCGGAAATGGCGACGGGCGATGCAGGCAAGGAGGCCGCGCTCGCGGGCTTCACCAAGGACTTCTTCGAGACCGACGGCAAACGGCGCGACGTCTACCGCATGGGCTCGGGCCCGGCGGTGATCGTGATCAGCGAGATCCCGGGGATCACACCCGGGGTGGCCCAGTTCGGGCGCCGGGTCGCCGCGGCCGGGTGCACGGCGGTCCTGCCGAGCCTCTTCGGCGAGCCCGGGCGCGAACCGTCAGCGGGCTACGCCCTGACCTCACTCGGGCCGGCCTGCATCTCGCGGGAGTTCTCCGCCTTCGCCCTCAAGAAGACCAGCCCGGTCACGGTCTGGCTGCGCAAGCTGGCTGCGTCGGAGCACGAGCGCTGTGGCGGCCCGGGGGTGGGCGTGGTCGGGATGTGCTTCACCGGCGGGTTCGCCCTGGCGATGATGGTCGACGACGTCGTCCTGGCGCCCGTGTTGAGCCAGCCGTCGCTGCCGTTCCCCCTGACCAAGAAGTACAAGGCCGACATCGGGATCTCCGAGGCCGACCTGGCCAGGGTCAAGCAGCGCACGGCCACCGGCACGTGCCTGCTGGGGCTGCGCTTCACCAACGACCCGTTCTGCTTCGCGGAACGCTTCGAGACGCTCCGCCGCGAGCTCGGCGACGCCTTCATCGCGGTGGAGATCGATTCGGCGCCGGGCAACCCCTACGGGCATCCCAAGCAGGCGCACTCGGTGTTGACCGAGCACCTGGTCGACAAGGAGGGCACACCGACCCGGGCCGCACTGGACCAGACATTGACCTTCTTCCGGGACAAGCTCGGTGTTGGCTCCGGGCCGGGGCCCCGACCGGAGGGCGCCGGGTCATAAAGGGGTGTGTTCCCGATGGCCTCGTCCAGAGGCCAGGCGACCTGCGGCAAGAGCCGCCGTACGTGTCCTCCGGCCGGCGCACCCTCGTTTCACCGGTCACGAACGGACGGGCTCAGCGGCTGGCCGCCAAGATCTCCCCGCACACGCGCTCGCCCGAGCGCACCGCGCCGTCCATGCCTCCGTAGGAGGTCGACGCCGTCTCGGTGCCGGCCCAGTGCACCCGGCCGACCGGCTCGCGCAGCCGGCGACCGTACTGGGTGAGCACGCCCGTCGGGAAGTGGCCCATGGAGCAGCCCCGGGTCCACTGCTCTTCCGCCCAGTTCTGCTCCATCACCTCCAGCGGCGCAACCGCCTTCGAGCCGAGGCGGGTGGTGAGCATGGTGAGAAAGGCCGACCGGCGTTCCTGTTCGCCGAGCCCGGCCAGGGCACGGGCCCGAGGCCCCGCCGAGTAGCCAGCGATGACGCCCTCGGGATGGCCGGGTTGCGTCGTGTCGAGGGTGACCTCGATCGCGTCGTCGGTCGCCACCGTGGCGCCGCACACGCCGTCGGCACGCCAGAAGGGCTCGTCGTAGATCGCCACCATCTTCAGTTCCGTGCCGGCGGGGATCTGATGGATGAGCAGCGCGTGGTCGGCCGGCAGCACGGGATCGAAACGGATGCCGGCGGCCAGCGCCCTCGGTAACGCCAGGACGGCACGGCGTGCCGTCACCGTCGCCCCGGGGCCGTGGACGATGACCCGGTCGTCGTGCTGGGTCACGGCCTCGACGGGACACGAGCGCACCACGGCGTCGCCCAGCTCCGACGCCATGGCGTCGGGAACCTGCTGCACCCCACCCTCGAACTGCGAGTCCTGGTAGCCGCCCGCGATGGTCATCAGCGCCTCGATCCCGACGGCCGAGCGGGCCAGGAAGAGCCAGTTGAGGAGCGAGACCTCCGAGAGGTCCGCCGCGAAGCACGCGCGCACCGTCGCCTCGATGAGGTCGCGACCGAGACGGGTGGGCACCCGGGCCCGGCTGAGCCACGCCCGCACCGACACGGCGTCCCAGCGCGCCGCGTCGGGTGCGTCCCACGGCGTGTCCACAGGGACCTTCTTGGCCATGGCGTTCATGCGGGCGATGCCCTGTGCGGCGCTGAGGAGGGCCACCGGGCTGATGCGCGGGATGTCGCCGCGGTAGCGACGGACCTTGCCCCCGGTGGCGAGGACGTTGTCGCCCTCCACGTAGGTGGCGAAGGTGCCGACCCCCATCTCCTTCGTCAGCGTGTGCATGCGCTCGTGGTTCGGCCCGACGAAGCACCCGCCCATGTCGACCGGGACGCCGCCTCCCGAGGTCCGGGTCCAGACCCGGCCGCCCACCCGTTCCCTGGCCTCGACGACGACGACGGAGCGGCCCGCCTGGTACAGCCGGCGCGCCGCCGTTAGGCCGGCCAATCCGGCCCCCACCACGCAGACGTCCGCCTCTAGCAGGACGGGCTTGCTCGCACTCGTGCTCGCCATCGGCGCCACCTCCTCGGGCCGGGTTCGAGGGTAACATGCGTGCGGCCCGCATGTAAATGCCGGAAGAGGAGGCGCGGTGGCCCCACCCAGGACGAGCACCCGACCACGGGAGACCCAGGCGGAGCGTTCGGCCCGCACCCGGGCGGCGCTGCTGGCTTCGGCGCGGCGGCTCTTCGCCGAGAAGGGGTTCGCCAACACCGGCCGCGAGGAGATCGCGGAAGCGGCCGGGGTGACCCGGGGCGCGCTCTACCACCACTTCGCCTCGAAGACCGAGGTCGCGGCGGCCGTGGTCGCCGGGATCGAGGACGAGCTGGTCGAGCGCGTCGTGACCGCCGCCCTCGAGGGCCGCGGTCTCCGCGAGCAGCTGCTCCGGGGTTGCCGGGCCTACGTCGAGGCCTGTGCCGACCCCACCATGGCCCGGATCCTGGCCGACGCACCAGCGGTGCTCGGGATCGAGGCTTGCCGCGCCCTCGATGCAGCCGCCTGCGTCCCGTTGCTGCAGGGCGCGTTCGCCCGCGCCGAGGACGAGGGGGTGGTGGTACCGGGGGATCCGGGCGTCGCCGCGGCCCTGCTGCTCGGCTTGCTCAACGAGGCCGGCGGCATCATCGCCGCCGCACCCCACGACCGCGCTCTGCGGGCGCGGGTCGGGGCCACCGTCGACGCCTTCATCGGCAGGCTCTTCGGCTGAGGCCACGGGCGCGGTGCCGGGAGCGCCCGAGGCCGATTGAGCGGCGACGGGCGAGGTGGGAGGATGGCCGAACCAGATCGCACCGCTGGTGGGGGTTCCCTCCGGGTGCGCACACACCGAGGAGCGCCATGCCCGAGTTCGTCATGACCATCGTGGGAGAATCCGCGCCGACCGAGGGAACCTTCGGAGTCCGTAACCCGGCCACGGGCGAGGTCTTCGCCCAAGCCCCCGAGTGCACCCGCCAGCAGCTCGACGCCGCCTTCGACGCCGCAGCCAAGGCTGCCCGGGACTGGAAGGCCGACGAGGCGGCGCGTCGCGCCGTGCTGCTCCGGGCGGCCGACGTGCTCCTGGCCTCGGGGGACCAGCTGGCCCCGGTCCTGACGGCCGAGCAGGGCAAGCCACTGAGCGACGCAGGGATCGAGGTCTTCGCCTCGGCCATCTGGAGCCAGTACTTCGCCAAGCTCGAGATGACGAACCAGGTGATTCAGGACGACGACTCGGCCCATGTGGAGCTGGCCCGCCGGCCCCTTGGTGTCGTCGCCGCCATCACGCCGTGGAATTTCCCGCTGACGCTCGCCTTCTGGAAGATCGCACCGGCGCTGCTGGCGGGCAACACGCTGGTGTTGAAGCCCTCCCCCTACACGCCGCTGACCACGCTCAAGGTCGGCGAGCTGCTGCGCGACGTCTTCCCGCCGGGAGTCGTCAACATCGTGAGCGGCGGCGACGAGCTCGGCGCCTGGATGACCTCGCACCCGGTGCCGCGCAAGATCAGCTTCACCGGCTCGGTGGAGACGGGAAAGAAGGTCGCACAGTCGGCCGCGCCCGACCTCAAGCGGGTGACCCTCGAGCTGGGCGGCAACGACCCGGCCATCGTGCTCGACGACGCGGACCCGGCTGCGGTGGCCTCCGCCATCTTCGCCGGTGCGTTCAACAACAACGGCCAGGTCTGCTCGGCGATCAAGCGGGTCTACGTCCCCGAAGCTCTCTACGACGACGTGGTCGAGGGGCTGGCGACGCATGCCCGCGCCATCAAGGTCGGCGAGGGGACCGAGGAGGGCGTGAAGCTCGGGCCGATCAACAACGAACCCCAGTACGAACGCGTCAAGGAGCTGGTTGCCGACGCCCTCGCCCACGGCGCGACCGCAGTCACGGGAGGCAGGGCGATGGACCGCCCGGGCTACTTCTTCGAGCCCACCATCTTGACGGGCCTCTCCGACGGGACGCGGATCGTCGACGAGGAGCAGTTCGGTCCGGCCCTGCCGGTGGTGCCGTATCGAGACCTGGGCGATGCCATCGACCGGGCCAATGCCACCCACTTCGGCCTGTCAGGCTCGGTATGGAGCGCCGACCCCGACCGCGCCGCCGACGTGGCCGCGCAGCTCGAGTGCGGGACCGCCTGGGTCAACACGCATCTGGCGTTGGCCCCGCAACAGCCCTTCGGCGGCTTCAAGTGGAGCGGCATCGGCGTCGAGAACGGGCCCTGGGGCCTGGCCGAGTTCTCCGAGTTCCAGGTGGTGCACCGCTCCAAGGCGTCCAACGGGCTGAACGCCAACACGGCCTCGCTGCTGTCCTAGCCCGTTCGACGGGGCCAGCAGGCCTCGTCCCCACCCGGCGCGCCACCGACGGCGCTCCGTCGCGCCGTCTCTCCGACCGCAGCGCACGCAGCACCCGGTGGGGGCCCGGTCCTCCGAACTCGATGTCAGCCGGTCGTAGTGGTCGTCGCGGCGACGCCGGCGGTGCCGGTGGCGGCGCCGACGATGTCCTGCACATCCGACCGACCCTGCTTGATCGCTGCGTCGGAACTCTGCTCAGCCGACCTGGCCGGCGAGAGCAAGCCGTGGTTGGTGTTCCACTGGGGTGGGGTGTCGGCGAGCACGGTGGCGGCCAGGCCGTTGAGCGCATCCGAGGCGGTGCTGATCTGGTGGTTCAGATCGTCGATGAGTGGCTGCAGGAACTCACTGTTGCGCGGGTTCACGTGGGATGTCGCCTTGGCCGCGTCGGCTGTGAGCGCGGGAAGCGTCGTGCTGGTCGCGCGGTCAGCTTCGGCGGCGATCCGGGCCGATGGCAGCACCAGCACATAGACGCGGTAATTGGTGAAGGCGGTAGAGAAGTCATGGGCCGCCTGCTCGACCGTGGTGTCGCCCTGAATCGTGGCGTTCAGCTGCTGGAGCGCTGAGACGTCCGTGCCGAGGTAGGTGGCGATGGTGGACTGTCCGTCGCCGAGCCCCTTGGCCGCGTTGACCTTGGAGATGGCCGCGTCGAGGTCGTTGACCCGGTTCGTGATGTCGGTCGCGGCCTTGGTCTTGATGCCCTCGAGCGTCGCCGGGACAGTCGGGGACCCGCTGGTGCCGGCGGCCCCGCCGTTGCCGGTGGTGCCGGTGGGGCCTGTGGTGGTGGCGCCGCCGGCGGCAGTCCCGGCGCCGCCCAGCGCGGCGGCGGACGCCAGGGCGGCAGCGCAGAACCGGATCAGGGTGGTACGCGCACTCGACATGTGTGCTCCTCTCGTCGGTCCCTACCGGTGGGGCCGCAATGAGGTCACGATGAGCGCACCTGGTGAAGCGGGTGTTCGGCAAACGTGAGGGTTCTGTAAGGAATGCGCTCATTCCGGCAATTCGGGGTGCGGGAGATGGAAGGCTAGGAGCGTGAGCACCGACATCGGGACGGTCGTCGTCGTCGAGGACGACCCGCACATCGCCGACCTGGTGGACCTCTACCTGCGCCGCGAGGGCTACCGGGTGCTGCTGGCGGGCGACGGCGAGAAGGGTCTCGAGGTCTTCAAGCAGGAGGACCCCTGGATCGTCATCCTCGACGTCGGGCTCCCGGGGGCGCGCGACGGGTTCGACGTCTGCCGCGAGATCCGCGCCCGCAGCACGGTGCCCGTCCTCTTCCTCACGGCGCGGGACGACGAGGTGGATCGCATCCTCGGCCTGGAGTTGGGCGCCGACGACTACCTGGTCAAGCCCTTCTCGCCCCGCGAGCTGGTGGCCCGCGTCAGGGCCATCCTGCGCCGGACCCGTGAGGGCCCAGCGCCCCAGGAGGTGATCACCGTCGGCGACCTCGACATCGACCTGCGGCGCCGGGAGTCGCGCCGGGCCGGCGAGGTCGTCGCGCTGACCACCCGCGAGTTCGACCTGCTCGCATTCCTGGCCAACAACGTGGGCCTCGCCCTGTCGCGCCAGCAGCTGCTCGACGGCGTCTGGGGCTCTGACTGGTACGGCGACGAGCGCACGGTGGACGTCCACGTGGCGCAGCTGCGAAAGAAGCTCGGGTCCGACCTCCCGCTCGCCACGGTGTGGGGCGTCGGCTACCGGTTCGGTTGACCCGTGCGCCGCCGCCTCATGCTGGCCATGGTGGGACTGGTCGCGGTCGTCCTGGTGATCGCAGGGGCGGGCAGCCTCATCCTGACCCGCAACGCGGCGCGCACCCAGGCGAAGCAGCAGCTGGTCTCCGAGGCTGACGCGCTGACGTCGGCCAGGAGCGAGACGCGCACGCTCGGGGTACTGAACGTCGTGCGGGCCACGCTCAATCTCGAGAACGCCGAGATCATCCGGATCAACGATCAGGGCAAGATCGTCACGCCGCTGCCCAACGGGCTGACGCAGCAGGACATCGACGTCGCCGCGGTGCAGTCGGGTGAGACGACGTCGGGCCAGAGGGGCAACCTCGTCTACGCGGTGGCGCCGGTGCAGCTCACGACGAACGAGCAGTTGCGCCTGCAGCGCCGGCACCTGTCCGGCACGCTCGCCTTCCTCCTCACGCGCAACGTCGGCGGCATCGGCCCCAGCTGGGGCTACTTCATCATTTCCGGGGGAGCGGCGCTGCTCGTCGCCGCCCTGGTCGCGTGGCAGATGAGCCGCCGCATGTCCCGTCCGCTGGTGGAGGCGATGGAGGTCACCGGGCGCGTCGCGTCAGGGGAGCTCGAGAGCCGCGTCCCCGTCCGGCGCAACGACTACCCCGAGTTCGCGTCGCTCGCCGGCTCCATCAACGGCATGGCGCAGAGCCTCGAGGACGGCCGCGCCCGGGAGCGCCACCTCCTGCTCGCGGTCTCGCACGACCTGCGAACGCCCCTCACATCCATTCGCGGCTTCGCAGAGGCCATTCAGGACGGGGCGATTGAGGACGACGGGCAGGCGGCCGACGTGATCATCGCCGAGTCGCGCCGGCTGGAGCGCCTCGTGGGGGACCTGCTCGACCTCACGAAGCTCGAGGCGCGGCAGATGTCGATCACCATGCGCCCCACCGATGCGGTGGAAGTGGTGGCCACGACGGCAGAGGGGTTCCGGCCCGCGGCGGCCAAGGGCGGGTTGGCGATCGCGCTCCGGATGCCCGGGGCCGACGAGGTCCGGGTGCCGCCCGTGGCAGCGGACCCCGACCGACTGGCCCAGCTCCTGGCCAACCTCCTCGAGAACGCCATCATGTTCGCCCTGTCGACGGTGACCGTGACCATGACGGACGACCCTGCCACCAGTGCCTGCGTCATCACGGTCGAGGACGACGGACCGGGCATCGCCGCCGGCGACCTGACCAAGGTGTTCGAGCGGTTCTACCGAGCCGATCGGGGGCCCAATCGCCGGCTGGGATCCGGACTGGGACTGGCGATCGTGGCGGAGTTGGCGGCGGCCATGGGGGGAAACGTGCGAGCGGAGTCACCGGCCACGAACGACGGCGGCTCCCGTTTCGTGGTGACCCTGCGGCACTGGCCCGGCGACGCCGGGACACCCCCGCCCGTCCTGGCCGCGCCGGTCAGGGCGCCCGAGTCCCGCGTGTAACTGCGGCGGCAATCGGAGGCGTGTACGGTTCGACGCTGATGGATGTCCAGGAAGCGCTGAAGAATGCGCCGCTCTTCGCGCAACTTTCGAAGAAGGACATCAAGCAGCTGGCAGCGACCATGAACCCGCGGTCTTTCCCGGCCGGCACCGTGATCATCGAGAAGGGCAAGCCCGGCATGGGCTTCTTCGTCATCGCCAGTGGGTCGGCCACGGTGACCGTGGGCGGAAACCGGGTGCGGGCGTTGAGGGCGGGTGATCACTTCGGCGAGATCGCCCTGATCGACGACGGGCCGCGCATGGCCGAGGTCTCGGCCGATACCGACCTGGAGTGCTACGCGCTAGCCGCCTACGAGTTCCGGCCCTTCGTGCAGGACCACCCCGACGTGGCCTGGGCCCTGATGCGGTCGCTGGTCAAGCGGATCGTGCGTGACGACGAGGCTGACGACAGGGTCTGACTCGAGGAGCAGGATCCGGCTTCGCGGTCGAGTCGGGATGTCTCAGCGGACGGGGCCCGGAGCCGGTGCAGCGGGCGCGGCCGGGGCGTGGGTCACCGATGCGACCGGCGCCACCCACGCCGCCGTGGCGGGCTCGGAAATGAGCATCAGGGCCCGGTAGGTCGCGGTGTACGCACCCATGCCGACGACCGCGCTGAGGGCGATGGCAGCCACGAGCTTGGGCCACCGATCCGCCCTCGAGACCCGCATCGTCGTGGGTGCCACCCCCCTCACTCCGCCATAGCGCCCGGCCTGGATGTCCACATAGGGTTTTCGGGCGATCTGCGCCACACCTTGAGTGACGCGACAAGCCTCCTGGTCGGACCCCGCACACGCTCATTCGGACCGCAGCAGGAGGGAGGTGCGGGTGCGGGCGGCGAGGCGCCCGGGGAAGAGAGCCACCAGGTTGGCGAACACGATGGCGCCGAGGGCGACGCCCAGAACAGACGTAACCGGCACGGTCGGGTGGGGAACGGCCGAGATGCCGCGTGCGAACAACGTCCACAAGAATCGTCCCAGAGCGATGCCGATCGGGATGCCGACGATCACCCCGATCACGGCCGCCACCGAGGATTGCCAGGCCACGGACGCGGCGAGCTGCCGCTGGGTGAACCCCAGCGCTTTCAGCACCGCGAACTGGCGCCGGCGCTGCCGTACGGAGGCGACGAGGGTGAGCCCGAGCGCGCCGACCGCCCCGGCGGCGAGGACGCCCGCCAGGAGTGCCGGGGTCGCGCCGACGGTGCGGTAATTCGCGATCTCTGCCGGACGGAGGGCGCTGACGACGCCGCCGACCGGCCCGTCGGGGTCAGAGGGGCGGTTGAGGACCGCGCTCGACGTGGTCGAGCGAGCGGAGCGCGGCGAGCTGGCTCACGCCGGGCCTGATGGTGATGAAGGCGGCCATGGGGCCCGGGACCGGGCTGCCCTGCTGGTCGCGGTCGGTCGCCGAGAAGAGCGAGGTGGCCATGACGGCCCCGCTCCCCATCTCCATCACGGGTTGGCCCGACCCGCCGATCGTGGGGAGAGTGGCGGTCCCGACGACATGCAGGGTCCGGGCGTGGCCGTCCACGTTGGCGGTCACCGTGCCGCCGACGTGCGCGTGCAGCGCCGCCAGCGTCGCCGGGCCCAGCACGATCTGTGACGGTGCCGTGAGCGCGTGACCCGAGAGCATGGACGGGCCGACCCCGGCACCCGGGGTCATGGCCAGGACCGGGACGCCCCTCCGGTCCAGGCTCGCGCTCTCGAAGTAGACCCCCGTCCAGTGGGCGACGTCACGATCGTGGTCCAGCAACGCGGCGGTCTCCGCCCCCGGCAGGTTCTCGGCGCCGGAGAACCCCGCCAGCAGGGCATAGTCCCAATTCCATCCGTACAGAGAGGGTTGCGAGACGAGGGAATTGAGGCTGGCGCCGAACGTGATGGAGGTCACGATCACGACGACTGCCACGACCGCCCCCAGGAGGGCGGATCGTACCGGTGCAGCGGACCGCGCCGACCCCGAACCAAGGGCGGAGCGCAGGCCGAGCACGGCGCTCGGAGGAAGGCCGGCCGAGGCGGAGGCCCGCTTCCACGCGGGATTGCCCTCGGGGAGGCGCGCCTTGGCCGCCAGACGGTGGGGTGCCACCCGGTACGCCACGAGCAGCGCGGTCGCGGTCAGCACGACGAGGAAGAGAATGAAGCCGAGGCCGAGAACGGTCCAGTCGAACGAGACACCCAGATCGGGGTACACGGGCCGGACCGGCCCGAGTGGGGCCAGCGGGGAAAGAGCAACGGCGACCGCCGTCGCGAGCAGCGATCCGGCGACGACGGCGCCGATCACCCCGACCAACCCGTCGGCCATGGCCATGCCGGGCCCGGCACCCAGGGCGCGCACGATGGCACTGTCGTCGTCGTTCCGCCGGACGAGCCGGCTGATGACCTGGCCGTTGATCACGAGGGCGGCCAACGCGGCGATCAACCCGAAGAGCCCGATCGCAATGGCCTCGGGCCTGACGGTGCGCTCGGCCTTCGTGACGTACGGCGTCCACGTGCTGGTGCCCGCCAGCGGCCCGAGGTTGGGGATCACCTTGTTCAGGCCGGAGGTCACGGCCGCCTCGTGCGCCCGGCTGCCGCGGAGACGCAGCAACGCATAGGAGTAGTAGGCGCAGCACGACTCGAGCCGCTTGGTCAACGCGGGTGTGACGACCGCCAGCTGGTCGCCCAGGGCGGCGTCGTCGTCCTCGACGACCTGTGTCTGCGTCTCGATGATGCCGACGAGCTTGAAGGGGACGACCAGGTGCGGCTTGGACGGGGGATTGCCCGTGAAAGCTGCATTCACCTGCGCGGTGGTGTAGAAGGCGACGGGCAGGGTGGACCCGATGTGCAGCCCGTACCGAGCGGCGGCGCCGGAGGACATGACGATCTCGTCCATCCGGTCCTGTCGGGTCATCCGGCCCTGGACCACGGTGACCCTGTCCGAGGTGAGGTACCCGCCATTCGGGCTGCCCTCGAAGGACGGTGGCGCCTGACCGGGGACGCCTGTCCCCCGATTATGCCCCAGCACCTGCAGGGTGCCGTCGAATCCGATGACGGTCACGGCGCGGGCGACGCCCGGGACCCGCGCGACGGCCCGCGCCACCGGCGCCGAGTAGCCCGTGTTCGAGATCGGGTCGAACTCGGTGAACGTCTGCAGGTCCGAAGGATTCGTGCTGGCCAGATACGCAGGGAAGGAGGACTGTGTGCGCCGCGCACCTGCAACCGCCGCCAGGGCGGCGCCCCCCACCAGGCCGATAAGCACGACGAGGGTCAGGTAGCCGGCCCATCGCTGGCGGAAGGTGGCCCGGAACCGGTACGAAGACTCGCGTGCAATCATTCGGATCAACCGCGGTCCTCCTCCTCGTGCCTGGAACGGGTTGCGATCACGGCCACCCTGGCTCCTCCTCCGCCAAGTGTCGCCGAATCGTCCGTGGCCCCCAAGGTGGGTACCCGCCGCCGGGGTTTGGTGCTAGCACCCGGGGACTCGAGCTGAGGGCCCCCGCGCAGCCCACCACGGATCGGGCCGCCGCCGAACCATCCGCCGCGGAATAGTACTTTCCGCCTATTTCGGGACGTTCGACTCTGTAGCCCGGCCGCATCGCTGGCGATCATGATCCCGTGACGATGTATGCGGAGCTGTTGTCGGAGGCGGTCGCTGAGTTCGATCGAGGGAGCTCGGTCAGCATCGCAGTGGTCGAAGACTTCTTCAGGGCCTGTGGGCAATTTCGGCGCTCAGAGCGGTCCACCAACGCGGATCCCTGCGAGCATCTCGTGTGCGGTCTCCGGTACGACAAGGCGCTCATCAGATTGAGTCTTGCCCTGGGAGCCGAGACGTCTCCTGCTCAATTCGTCTGTCCCGAGGCGGAGCGGGCCCGACTGGAAGCAGAGCTCGCGTCCCTCGGGCCCTTCCTCCACGACTTCATCGAATCGGGGTAGGAAGGAGAGGCTCACCTGTCTTTCCCTCGCACAGGCCAGCTGTCCACCCGGGCAGCATCCGGCGAGTGACGCCCTCGGTTTCGGCCTTGGCCGGCGCTTGGTGTAACCGCGCGGCATGACGACCGTCACCCTCACGTCGGCAAAGGAGAAGGGGCGTCGTGTGGGTTCCTGCATTATCAATTTTTGTCCGCCTCGAGGGGATGGCGCCGTGGCAAGTTCACTCAGTAGGCACGGCTCAAGCTACCGAGCAATCTCAGTTGACACGTTCCATTTGGACTGTTCCAATACCGGCACTGGATGAAGGGAGCATGACATGCACAATTGGCGCGCCTCGTATCTGACCCCGGCGGGGCTTCGACAACCATTTCGGGCTGCCAGTGCGGCGGTCTTGTTCGTGGCGTTTGCCGCCGTCCTGGTCCTCGTACCTATGGGAGCGGCCTCAGCTGCACGTTCTCGTGACGTGCCCCACGCGTCGAGCTCGGTCACCGGTCACGACGTCGCAGGGTTCCCCGGGACCGTGACCACCGCACCCTTCAACGAGTGCCCCGCAATCGGTTTCGACAAAAGCTGCGGACTGCTCATCGCGGTCAGCAACAACGGTGAGCAAGTACTCCAGGACAACAACAACGCCGCATCCCCTTCGAACGCGATAGCCGGCCAGCAAACGCCGTACGACCTAAACGACGACACGCTCGTCGGGATCGTGAACAACTCGAGCAAGCCGCTCTTTGCCATCCAGCTCTCCGGCTCGTCGACCTCGACACCGATCTTCGGTTTCGAGGGTGACGGGATCTGCACCTACTCGCTCAACGGTGCCAGCACCATCGCCGGACCCGGTACCGGCGGTACGTCCCTCACCAATGCGGGCGGCTACACGGGCGACACCTACTGCACTGCCGCGCAAAAAGCGGGCGGCTCGGGCGCATCAGGCCCCGACCCGAACGGCAGCGACTACCAGGGTCCCACCACGAGCTTCTCGCAAATCAGCTCCGACACGACGACCGGCGTCGTCAACTTCGCCGGAGGCCTGGCCCCCGGACAGTCGGCGTACTTCTCCCTTGAGGACACGTTGGCGTCCAACCAGGTGAACGTCCAGTTCGGCTACTGGGTGGCTGCTTCCGACGGTGGCATCTTCGCCTATGACGCCCCGTTCTTCGGCTCCATGGGCGGCAAGCCACTCAACCAGCCCATCGTCGGGATTGCCGCCGACCCTCGCACCGGTGGTTACTGGGAAGTTGCGGGTGACGGCGGACTCTTTGCCTTCAACGCGCCCTTCTTCGGCTCAATGGGCGGCAAGCCGCTCAACGCACCGATCGTCGGTATGGTGAGCACACCGGACGGGCTCGGCTACTGGGAGGTTGCAGCCGACGGCGGCATCTTCAACTTTGGTGACGCCAAGTTGTACGGCTCCATGGGTGGCAAGCCGCTCAACAAACCAGTGGTCGGCATCGCCACCACCCCGGACGGGCTCGGCTACTGGGAGGTCGCGACCGACGGCGGGATCTTCAACTTCGGCGACGCCGCCTTCCTGGGCTCAATGGGAGGCAAGCCGCTCAACAAGCCGATCGTGGGCATCGCGGGCGACCAGGCCACCGGTGGCTACTGGGAGGTGGCGTCTGACGGCGGACTGTTTGCCTTCAACGCGCCCTTCTTCGGCTCACCCGCCTCAATGCCCCTGAACAAGCCCGTCGTCGGGATGGCGTCGACACCTGACGGTCAGGGCTACTGGGAGACTGCCACCGACGGCGGCATCTTCAACTACGGGGACGCCTTCTTCTGGGGCTCCACAGGATCGATCACGCTCAACAAGCCCGTGGTTGGGATCGCAGGCAGCAACACGTAGATAGAACCGCTGCCAGCTTCACGACTGTGCCCCCGACGAGAGATCGCGGGGGCACAGTCGCGTCTGCGGCCTGGTGACGCGATGTCCGCCGGCTACGGCGTGGAGGAGTTACGGCGCCGGGAACTCACCGCGACAACCGCGTCCGCAATGGCACACGTCACGCCGAAGAGCATCTCGTTCGGGATGCCCTCCGGAGATTCGTTCTGTGCCCGCGCGTGAATCCGCCTGACCGCCTTGGGGAACGGGTTACGCCCGAAGTAGTAGATCATCGGCTTGTCGGCGTCGAGCAGCACGGCCCCGGCCATCGCTGCGATCGTTGCGAGTCGAGCCCGCCGACCCACGGCGCCGGCTGCACACGCCATCACGAAGAGGCCCAGCAAGCCATCGCGTTTTGCGTATCGAAGGAAGAGCTGCCTGCCGTCGGCGGTCCTCAAATTCACAACCCCAGTGAGGAACCATGTCCAATGCGAGGTGCGATCCGACGCCGACCACGAAGGCCGCAACCGGACGCCGCTCAAGGAGTCGACCGATCACGACACCCGACAGCACATGATTGGTAACGAACATCGGCCTCCTTTCAGCACAGTAGACCCTGCTGAATGCTGCAACAAGACTCAGGCACGCGTGGTGGAACGACGGGTGCCATCCCCGTCGGAAGAGTTCACCCTAAGTATCGTGCTAGGTAGGCCGATACGACCCCTGTGAGTGTCAGATTCTCCACGGATGCGGAATCAATGAGCCAACAAGAGGGTAGAGGCACCCGCAAACAGAGTCGTGGCGTGTGCCACCGCTGTGGTTGGTCCGGACCCGTGTCGAGAATCGGGCGGGTGGACCGCCGTCGCCTCGGGACAAGGCGGGCCTTCGGTCGCTTGTGCAACGACTGTATCGACAGCCTCGCCAGCCAACGATCGGCCGGTCTCCACCTTCCCCGGCGGACCAGGCATCGTCGGGACGTGGCCTGAACCTCAATGCTCGCCGATGATCGTCGACCGATCATCGGTGCACCAGCTGGCTCAGGTGCCGTTTTGAGTCTGCGTCACACGGCCTCGTCGCTGAGCGTGGACAACATGGCCCACGAAGCCGCTGTCTTTCGTTCGGAAATTCTTGACGTCGCGGCGGCGTCCCGCGCGCCCTTGCTTTCGACGCGGATGGTCCTCAGCACTCGCATACCGTCGGAGAAGGCGTTGAGGTTGCTCGCCCCGAAGTGACGGCAGGACTCGAAGCTCGGAACCTCCGTGACCCGGAGGCCGGCCTTGGCGATCCGCACGTTGATCAGCGTCTCGACCTCGAATCCATCTCCCCAGAGCATCACGCCCGGCTCGGAGCCTTCGATATCGGGTGCGTTGAGTCTCATGACGTCCAGGCATGCCCGCCGGAAGGCGTTGTACCCGTAGCAGAGGTCCGTGTAGCGAGTTCCGTAGATGAGGTTGACGATCTTGTTGAGCCAGAAGTTGCCGCACCTCCTGATCAAGGAGATGTCCAGGCTTCCCCCACCGGAGAGGAACCGGGATCCCTTGGCAAAATCAGCGCCTTCCTTCAGAGCAGCCACGAAGCGGGGTATCTCCGCTGGGTCGTTCGAGCCGTCCGCGTCGATCATCACGATGAAGTCGCCTGTGGCTGCGGCAAAGCCGCAGGCGAGAGCGTTTCCCTTGCCCCCGCGGGTCTGGCGGATGACGGTGACGTCCGGTCGCAGGCGCTGCGCGACACCCACGGTGTCGTCGGTCGAGTTTCCGTCGACGACGATCACCTCGTAGTCCTGGGGGAGCCGTGACAGGACGTAGGGCAGGTTGCGCGCCTCGTTCTTGGTCGGAATCACGATGCTGACGGTGGGCTCCACATCACGCGGTACAAGCTTCGGCCCGACGCGAGGCATCTCTTCGGCTGGTGCTTCGTCGCGCCGTTGGGGAGATCTCTGCCCCTCTTGCCCGAATGGAGCAACGGGTCCGCTCTGGCCCGTTGTCTCTCCGTTGTGAATTGCCCGCAGCCCCATTGTCTCCGCCTCAGTTATGGCGCGCAGTCTGCCCGCCTCTTTGCTTGTCCCTGCCGACATGCGTCGCTCCGCTCCCAACTCGGCCTACCACGCAAGGATTGACCACCGGCTCCCCGGAGAGGTAGAGCCGATCGGATCAAATACAGAAAATTTTGTCGATTCGCGTCGGGCTGTAGGCCCCGAGAGTCCCGAGATCGAGCCCCCAGGCGAATCACAGCGACAGGGACACGGCCGTCTCGACCGCGCGCGGCCTTCTGATGAGGCATGGCATGCGAGTACGATGCCGACCTTGGGTGCCATGGGTAGCGGCGGGGAGCGGTGACGAGGGTGCCCGCTTCCGCGACCACCTGAGCCCACCATGCCGAAAGCGCTGATCATCGGATCCGGCCCCGGGGCGGCGGGGGCCGCCCTGGCCCTGACGGCCGATCCGGCACAGCAGGTCACCGTCATCGATGTTGGGGGCATGCTCGAACCGGACCTCCAGTCGACGGTGCATCGGCTCGCGACAACGGACGAGGGGTGTTGGTCGCCGACCGACGTCGAGCGCATCAGTCACCAACCGGTGCCGGTCCGGCGTGGAGGACTTCCGCAGAAGCGGGCCTACGGCTCGGACTTCCCGTTCCGTGACGACGGGCAGCTGGCTGGGATAGAGCCCCGTGGATCTGCCAACCCGTCGGTGGTCTCCGGCGCCTACGGGGGCTTTTCGAACATCTGGGGCGCCCAGGTCATGCCCTTCTCTAAACGAACGTTCGATGGATGGCCGATCACGTGGACCGAGATGGAGCCGCACTACTGCACCGCTCTGACGGAGATGACCTTGGCCGGAGAGGAGGACGACCTCAGCGAGCTCTTCCCGTTGATGGCTCCGGCCCGACCGCTGCCACCGCCCGCGGACCGGACCGATCGCGTACTCGGTCGGTACCAGGACCGACGTGCTCTCGTCCGGTCGCACGGCATCACCCTCGGCCGGGCTCGGCTGGCGTTCCGCTCGGACGAGTGCACTCGCTGTGGTCTGTGTATGACCGGTTGCCCTCACCAGCTGATCTACTCGAGCTCCCATACATTCGACCGCCTTCGGAGCCGGAAGCGGATCAGCTATCGGCCCGACATGCTCGCCGTACATCTCGATGAGGTCGACGGCGAGCCACAGGTGCTGGTCCGGAGTACCAGAACGGGACGGCTGGAACGAATCAGTGCCGACCGGATCTTCGTGGCGTGTGGTGGGATCGGCACCGCGCGGCTGGTGCTCGGCTCCCTCGGTGCCTTCGACCAGGCTGTCTACCTTCAGGAGTCCGTGCAGTTCGTGATGCCCGCCCTGTCGCGGCATCCCGTTCCCGATCCGCGCTCCGCACGGAACTTCACCCTCAACCAGTTCAATCTGCTCTACGACGTCAGCGGCGAAGGCGTCGATCTCTGTCAGGTCCACTTCTACGAGTACAACCCGGCCTTTCTCGCATCTCTGCCCGGGGTGGTCCGACATCCGCGCGCCGAACCAGGACTGGCGGCACTTCTGCGGCGGGTCTCAGTGGGGCTGGGCTACGTGCCGGGATGGGGGTCGCCCAAGGTGAAGGTCGTGGCCCGCCGCCCGTCTGGAGGGAACGATCAGTTGCCCCTCTTGGAGATCGAGGGCGACGCCGGTGACCGATGGCCACCGATGTTGCGCTCGCTGGTGCGCTCCATGCTCAAGGTCGCACCGGCTCTGGACCTGTGGCCCGCGGTCCCCATGATCTCGGTCTCCGGGGCAGCCAAGAGCTATCACTTCGGGGCGAGCTTCCCTCATGGTCGGTCGCGTACGGGAACCACCACCGATCGGACCGGGCGACTCGCCATGTGGGACCACATACACCTGGTGGATGCGTCCGTATTTCCAGACGTCCCCGCCACGACTTTCACCTTGACGATCATGGCCAACGCCCATCGCATCGCCAGCGAAACGCTCGGGAGCCCACGGTGACGACCGCGCATCCCGCCGGGATCCCAACGCCCGCCGCCCAGCCGGTCGTCGCCATCACCGGCGCCAGCGGCTACCTGGGTTCGGTCCTCGTTGCTGCCTTCGGTTCGGCCGGCTACACGGTCCGTCGGCTGGTCCGGTCCCCGGTCCAGGGGAGCAGCGACCGCCTCTTCGACCTGAACTCGGCCGGCTCGTCCGATGCCCTGGACGGCGTCGACCTCCTCGTTCACTGCGCCTACGACATGACGCTGACCAGCAGGACCGACATCTGGCAGTCGAACGTCTTCGGCACCGTCGCGCTCTTCGACCGCGCCGTCACCAGCGGGGTTCGCCGGACCATCGCGCTCTCGTCGATGTCGGCCTATCCGGGGACCCGTCAACTCTACGGCCGGGCCAAGCTGGCAACCGAGATGGCGGCCGCGGCTCGAGGGGTGTGCGTCGTACGGCCTGGCCTGGTCTACGGAGCGAGCTGGGGTGGGATGGCCGGGACGCTGCGCCGCCTGGCTACCTTGCCTGTCCTTCCCGACTTCGGCCCGAGAGCGCGCCAATTCACCGTCTCAGAGCAGGACTTCGCGGCCACCCTGGTGGCGCTGGCCCGGGCCGAACAGGTCCCGGCCCTCCCGGTCGGGATCGCCCATCCCGACCCCGTTCCTTTCACGGAGCTCCTGACGAGCTTCGCCGCCAGTATGGGGAAGCCACGCCCCCGATTCGTCCCCACCCCTCCCATGATCGTGTACGGAGCCTTGCGTGCCGCCGAGGTCCTGCCGGTCAAACTGCCGGTGCGAGCGGACTCGCTCCTCGGGCTTGTGCGGCCGGCGCCGAACGTGCCGAACCTCGAATGCCTCGACCAGCTCGGAGTGTTGCTGCAGCCGTTCGCCTTGTCCTGCGCCGGTGCGAACGGGAGCGACGAGTAGGTCGGGCCAGGCTCGTCCGAGCACCGATGATCTTCCGGTGGGGGTGCGTCGCCCGGGCTCGGCTCGTTGGGAGGATGCGAACGGGCCGGTGATCGGTCAGGCGTCGACTTCGCGTAGGGAGTGCCCGCCGCTGACCAGCACCACGCGTGAACCCTTGTGGAGCAGACCAGTCGGAAGGTCCACGTCCTGCGCCGCGGCGGTCCGCGCCAGGCTGGAACGCCAGACCGCGCGGCCACCGTTTCTGACCTCGAGCGTTGCGGTCACGGGACCGGCCGAGCCGAGCTGCACCTGTGCGACGGAACCACCGGTGGTGCTCGTGGCCACCGACAGCTCCGGTGGAGGCGTCCACTCCTTGAGCGACGCGACCGTGGCCAAGGTGGCACCGACAGCGAAGAGCGCCAGCCCTCCGCAGCCGAGGAGCACCTGGGCCCGCGAGCGACGAGTCCTACCCCGGGGAGGGATGAACGACGGGTCTGACCGGCCGGTGCCGGCCGGCAGGCCCATCGCCGCCGCGGGGTCGAGGCCGGCGGTTTCCGCCGCCAATGCGACGGCTTCCAAGAACCCCGGGACGTCGTCAAAATCGGCGGCCAGCTCGACCAGCTCGGCCAGGTTCTCAATGCGGCCGGCCGACTCGTGGGTGTGCTCGGCCACCAACTCGGCCTTGTAGCCGGTGCGGTCGGCCACCAGATCGACGAAGTCGGCCGGCCTCATCGTGTGCATGAGCGGGCGCAGCTCGGCCAACATCTTGGACAACTGCCCGGCGCCGCGTAGCGCCGTGCCGTTGAGTCCGGCCTCAGCGGCACGGTCGATGGCGTCGCTGAAGGAGACGTGGTTGAACTGGGCCCACGCGGCCAAGCGCGAGACCGAGGTGCCGCCGATGCCGCGCCTCGGGATGTTGACGATGCGCCGAGCCGACACCTCGTCGTCGCGGTCGGCGAGCACGCGCACGTAGGCGAGCACGTCCTTTATCTCCCGGCGCTCGTAGAACTTCGTGCCGACGACCACCGAGTCGGGGATGCCGCGGAACTTCATGGACGTCTGCAACGGCTGCGATCGCCCGTTCGTGCGGTCGAAGTCGGGGGAGTCCTCCTCCTCCGTCGGGCCGCGTCGCTGCCGGTTCTCCGGGCGCAGGCTCAGCCCAAAGAGCACCAGTAAGACGATGATGGCGATCGTTTCGGGCGGCAGGTGTGTCAGGCGAATGAAGAAGGCACCAAAGACGCCGATCACCAGTGCCCCCACCACTCCGCAGACAACGAGGTGCTCGACGTCGTGGACCCGCCCCGGACGGCGGCGCAATCTCAGCAGCCACAGCAGCGCAACCACTGCGGCCAAGAGGAAGACGCCCACGTCAAGACCAGTCCCCCCGCCGGCGGGCCTGCGGGAGCAGAGCGAGCGGACGGGCGGAGAAGAGCGGTCACGTCGTACACCTGGATCGGACCGTTGTCGTAGATGCGCTTGATGAAGGGATACGAGTTGAACTTGTCGAGCTCGGCCAGGGTGAGACGGGTCGAAGGTTCGCCATCGGCAATGTAGGTTCCGTAGAGGGGGGGTCCCTGGGCGAGGCGGTCGTCCACGACGATGTAGCGGATGTCGGCCTTGCGGATGAGGTAGATGTCGTACAGGCTGAGTCGACGGTCGAAGAAGAGAAGCTCCGGATTGACCAGCCCGCTCTCGGCCGTCACCGAAACGACGCCTCCCATGGCGTTGAGCAACACGCCATTGTCCTTGTCGGTCGCAACGTGAGACCCTGCTGGGAGATTGGTGTCGGCCCAGTGCGCCACGGCGAGCGAGGGGGAGCCATATGACAGCTCGTCGGCGCCGACGTGATAGGGGCCGGGCAGGAGACTCACGAGCGGGCCTATGCCGAAGAGCAGGCTGCCCAAGAAGACCACGGCCGCCACCCCGATGGTCGCGGCTCGCTCGATCACGTGACGGTCCCGCGAAATGCGTCTCGCTAGCCACGCGCCAACGACCAGTGCGACGCCGAAGAAGATGAAGGTCGTCGCGCGCTCAGCGACCAGTTTGCTACCCGACGAGACATTGGCGAGTACGGAGATTGGATAGGTGGCGGCTATGACTGCTGGGATGTAGCGCAGGGCTCCGCCGCGAACACTTCTCTTGAAGATCACGCTGAACAACGAAGGAACGAGGACGACGCACCAAACGAGCGCAGACGCCAGGATCAATGCGATCTCCCAGTGGGGTGACCCGCCACCGGCGGCGCTCTTGAAGAGCGCTCGGTTCCCGTGACCGTTGCCCAATGCCTCGGCGAGGTCTGCCGACGCGGCTGCAAAGACGGGACCCAAGTACGGGGTGAGCAAGCGACCCACGAACAAGGTCCAAGCTCCGCCGAGGATGAGGCCGACGGCGGCGGCGATCCCGACGATCCGGGCCTGGGTCCTCCTCTTGCCGGGTGTCTCACCCCCGGACGTGGACCAGGCCTTGGCCCGGGCCGGCGGCGGATCTTCCAGCGCCAAGGGTGGGTCGGCAGAGACCTGCGCCGTGGGCGCGGCGAAGAGGCTCGGGGCAGGTCCCCAGCCGGTGAGTGTGAGACGGCGGCGAGGGTTGGCAGTGAGGTACAGCCCGGCGGCCCACACGACGAGTAAACCGACGGTGAGCCAGCCGGTGACGTGGTGGCTGACCACGACCGCCGCGACGCAACCGAGCGCAAGCGCGAACGATCTCCCGGTCTTGGGTCGTGCGGTATCGATTGAGACGAAGAGCAGGTACACGACGGCGACGGCGAAGGCGAGGGCGATCGTCTCGTACGCGTACTGGGCATCGAAGCCGTAGAACTGTGGGCTTGCCGCGTAGACGAGCACGCCGATGCCACCTGCACGCGAGGAGTGGCAGGCACGCTCGACGATGAGGAAGACGGCGAGCACGAGCACGAGGCGGACGGCGGCGAGCACGATCAGCTGATCGATCACCAAAGGGAGACCGGTGACCCATCTGGTCGCCGCAGTGGCCAGTTCGAGCCCCGGGTAGTAGGGGCTTACGGGCAGGATGGAATTGGTGGGGAAGAGGGCATGGCTGTCGAGTAGCCGGGTGAGGGTCCCAAGGTGGGCCAGCTCGTCGAAGCTGTCCAAGAGAAGCGGGTGGAGCATCGCGTACGAGGCGAAGAGCCCGAGTCCGAGAACAAGTGAGACCCACACCCGCTCCCTTCGTGCGGCGTGCTCGCTCGTGAGACGCCACGCGCAGGCGCCGAAGAGAAGGGTGATGCCAAGGAGGAAGAGCGCGAGCGACGTCGATCCATGCCCGGTGCGAGCGAGGGCGTCGGCCGCCCCCTGCAGCAGAAGGCCGAGCCCGGACAACACGAGCACGACACCGAGCCTTGGACGGTCGACTGGAGGGGGAACCGACGGCGTCGCAGGCTTCGGGGCCGGAGGCTCACGACGGATGTCGGGTGCGTCGAAGGAGGGGCCGGCAACCGCCTCGCCGTATTCGTGGAGACTAGGGCGAATTCGCTGTGACATCAGTGCCCTGGCACATTGCCTCTCGTTGTGTGAGCCCGTTCCGGGGCCAGCATCCCAGTTCGGGCTCTTTGAGACGAGCCGCCGCGTCTCGGCACCCAAGTGGCAGCTCCAAGTATGACATGGGCGCGGTTGCCTCGCCGCCGCGGGTCAGCGCCAGCCGACTGACCGTGGGGGACCGGAGCCAGCCTCTCCGAGCCTCCGCTCTCCGGCCGTGACCTCACTGTCGGACCCGAGCCTCCCGGTGCGAGCCGGTGGAGGCTGCCGGGGTTGGCCTCCGCTTCCCAGGGTGGACCCAGCAAGACCAGAGCAGGGCGCAGCCGGGAATCGAGTCCGCACCATCGGTCCTCGGGACTCGTGGGCCAGCCGGTGACCGAGGCGTTAGCCTCGATCATTCGCTCGTCGGACGCATGTGGGCATTGTTGAGGGACCGGACGAATTGCCAGAGTTAGAATCTGCCGGTGAAGCGCGGGGATCACGAGCATCGCATCGGCGCTCCAGGTCTGTGAGCGGAGCGCTGCTCGTGCCTGGCGCACCCTGTCGCAGCCAAAAGACGGTGCCGGCACGATGAATTGGTTCAGTGGTGCGGAAACGAGACATGTGGGCGAGCTGCGGCGCCTCTTCACCACCTTCGCGTTCCTCGTGGCCAAGCAGGGTGCGGTCGCCGTGATCGGCCTCGCGTACTGGGCGGTCGTGACACACCTTTTTGCTGCCCGGGACGTCGGTATCGCGGCCGCGGCGGCGTCGACGGCACTACTGCTGGCGGCGTTCGCCGCCCTCGGGATCCCGCTCCTCCTCCTGGCTGAGATCGAACCGATCGACGCTGCGGAGCGGCGCGTCTTCTTCACGACCGGAAATGCCATCGCCGCGTTCGTTGTCCTCCTTTTGTCAGTTGGAACCATGGCGCTGTCACCCTTTCTCGGGAAGAGCTTGCAAATCATCGGTCATGATCCGGCCACTGCCGTCCTGTTCGTGGTGGGGTCGGTGGCGACCATGGCGGGCCTGACCCTCGATGGTGCGGCAGTCGGGCTGCACCGCGGTGCGGCACAGCTCTGGCGAGGCAGCCTGAGCTCCATCCTGAAGCTTGCCTGTGTCGGCGTCCTGGTCCTCGTATCGACGCGCACGAGTGCCGGCTTGATCTTCGCCTGGGCGCTGGCCCTGATCATCTCTTTCATCGTCTGCATGCCGATGCTCGGGCTGCAGGCGACACCCTCGGGAGAAGGAGCGCTCAGCAACCGCGTAGCGCTCGTACGTCGCTTCACAACGCTCTCCCTCCAGCACCACGTGCTCAATCTCTCGATCAGCTCGGTCTCTTTCATCGTTCCGCTGACCGCCACGCTGCTCATCTCCCCGTCGCAGGTCGCCTACTTCTCGGCTTCGTACCTCCTTGCGTCCACGATGCTGATCATTCCGTACCTGCTCGCACTCTCCCTCTTCGCGGAGCGATCGGGTGACCCGGGTCTCCTCCATCGTCACGTCCGGCGCACACTTCCCTTTGCGCTCGCTCTGATTGGAGCAATCGTGCTCGTCGTCGAGATAGCGGCTCCGTACGCGCTGCGTATCTTCGGTCCTGCGTATGCCGCGAATGGAACGACCGCGTTGCGCATCCTGATACTGGTCGGGCCGGCCTACGTCATAAAGGACCACTATGTGTCGATTTGCCGGGCCCAGCATCGGATGGCCCACGGTTCCAGAATCATGGCAATCGGCACCTCAGTCGAGGTTGCGGGGTCGGCATTGGGCGGGGCACTGTGGGGTCTCACGGGGATCTGCGTCGGTTGGGCGGTCTCAGCCTCGTGCGAGGCCATCTTCTTGCTCCCCGCCGTGCTCCGTATCTATCGCCATGCCCCCGCCGTCGAATCCGACATAGGCAGCGAGCCCGACTGAGTCTCGGCGGGACGTCAGTTACCTGGCGGCAGACCGGACCGCAGGCGCTCGTACAGGTTCTCGACCCGTCCCACGACCGGAGATGCTGTGAACGACCGCACCCGCGCGAGGGCCGCCCGCCCCATTGCCGCTGCGCCCTCTGGGTCGTCGACGACCGTCAGGAGGGCAGCCGAGAGGGCCACGGGGTCGCCCGGAGCCACGAGGATCCCGGTCACCCCGTCGTCCACCAGGTCAACGATCCCTCCACTGGCCGCGGCAACGACCGGCCGGCCGACTGCCATCGCCTCGAGGACCACTGTCGGACAGCAGTCGGGCACGATGGAGGGAACGACAACGACGGACGCCGTCTGCATCAGGTCGATGACCGCGGAGTGATCGAGCAATCCCCGTAGCTCGACCTCGTCGTGAAAGTCGAGCGGCGTGGTTTCCACCGCCCTCCCCGCCAGCACGAGGTGGGGACGGCCTCCGAGTCGTTTGTGCGCCTCGAGCAGCACCTCTATGCCCTTGTCGCGACTCAGGTCTCCGACGAACACAATCGGCCCGTCAGGATGAGGCGCGGCCTCGTCGAGGACAAGGTCGTCGGGAATGAAGTTGGGAATGACCTCATAGGGACTCCTCCCGGGCAGCCCCGTGCTGACGGCGACGACCGAGCTGACAGGGATGAACGCGTCAACATGCTTGGTCCGGGCGCGGCGGCTGAGTGCGTTCGCCAGCACGACACCAGGACCGACCACGGGCCCGTGCCACGACGACGCGCAGCGGACGCAGGCAATCGGCGTCGGTCCCGAGCAGACCTCATCACCACGCATGAGGCGCTTGGTTGCGCAGACATGGCTGTAGTCGTGCTGGGTCAGCACCAGGGGCACACCGGAGCCTCGGGCCGGGCCCATCGCCGAGCCGATGCTCCAGTCGTGGGCATGCACGATGTCGAACCGGCCGGCGGCGAGCAGCCGTCCGATTGCCTTCCGAAATCCAGGGTCGACGACGGGCATTGCATGGGGCCGGGCCGAGTCGCTGTAGAGCTGGGGCAGTCGTTGGGCGGTCGTCCGGATGCGGTGGACCGGGACGGCACCGTCGTCAGTCGTGCCTGTGGGAGCGTCAGCGGCGATCGTGACCACCTCGACGCGATGGCCGCGGTCCACCAGTGCGTGCGCCAAGTTTCGGACGTACTGCTCTTGCCCGCCGGCCACGGGGGGGTAGAACTGGGTCACCATTCAGCACGCGCATGCGGAACGAAACCTAGATCGCCGTGGAGTACCGCGGCTATTGTCTTGCTCCCCGGGCAGGGGAGTCGGGCGGAGGTGGCGTCCCTGCGGCCGTGTTGTCCGTGCGTTGTGAACAAGACCGAGAGGACGGACCCAGCAGGTGGTCGACACATCACCGAACGTGCAGCGAGCACTGGAGAGTATTCGGGATCACGAACCACTGGTTCGGCGCAGAACGCTGGCCGTTGCGAAGCGTGTGACGCGCTCGGTCATCCGCGCTCCCCGAGACCAACGCCGGATCGTCTTGATTTTCGGGTGCCAGCGCTCCGGGACCACGATGCTCCAGCAGACGGTCCTCGATCGCTCCTGGCGGGTTCTGATCATTGAGGAACACGATCGTCGCCTGGTGGGGAGCCATCCGCAACCCGACGAGACGGTGTGGGAGGACTACCCCACTGTGCTGCAGCGACTGCGCCGAGTTCCGTTTGAGCTGGTGGTTGCGAAGCCCCTTGTCGAGAGCGCCCGGGCGGTCGAGCTCATGGATGCCGCAGACCCTGTGAAGGCGATCTGGATGCTTCGTCACTACGTGGGGGTCGCCCGGTCCAACGTCAAACGTTTCGGCGTTCACAATCCCTTTCGGGATCTCGAACCATTTTGCAACGATGAGCTCCAGAACTGGCGCTCCTGGGGTGCGACACGAGAGACCCGTGAGATCATCATCGGGTTGTTGAGCGAAGGGCTGTCTCCCCTCGACGCAGCTGCGCTCTTTTGGTGGGCTCGGAACCAGCTCTACTTCGAGCAGCATCTTTCGCTGGACGATCGCATCCGGATCATCCGTTACGAGCAAGCCTGTAATCGCCCCGAGGAGGTGGTCAGGGCGCTCTCCGCCTATGTCGGTATTGCGCTTCCCATGGACCCGATTGCTTCCAAGATGCGTCCGCAGCCAGACGGCCTGGAGACGACGGATCTCCACCCGGACGTCGAGGCCCTCTGTCAGAAGATGTGGGAGTCCTTCGCCGGATGCCCGGAGGTCTGAGGCGGATGGAGGCGCCGCATGAGGCGTAGCGGGTCGCTGATCCTCTGCTATCACCGAGTGGCGGAAGGGTCGGGCGACCCCTTTCACCTCTGTGTGACCCCGAGGAATTTTGCCGCGCAACTCGACGAGATCGCGCGGCACGGCGAGCCTTCGACGCTTGCCGAATTGCACACTCCGTCGCGACGGCCTCGGGTTGTCGTGACCTTCGACGACGGGTACGCAGATAATCTGATCAACGCGTTGCCGATCGCGGAAGCCAAGGGAATTCCCATCACTGTCTTCGTGACGAGTGGTGTACTCGGCGACGCCCGCTCCGGGTTCTGGTGGGATCGCCTCGGAACGCTGTTGCGTTCACGTCCATCCGGGATCCGCGAGATCTGCCTGCCGACGAGTGAGGGGACGGTCCAAGTCGGACTCGGTTCTTCGAGCGCCAGTGACGACCTCCAGGCTGTCCGTCGCCACCTGCTACCGCTTCCAGTGACAGACATACACCGGGTTCTCGACGCCGTCTCGGAGCAATGGGGGACTCCTGCACCGCCGCCCCCCGATGCCCGACCGCTGACGCCGTCAGAGCTCGTCGAGTTGGCGTCGTCGGAGGTGGTGACGATCGGTGCCCACACGGTCGACCACGTGCGCCTGCGTGGGCTTCCGGCGCCCGAGCAGCAGCAGACCATCTCGTCCTCGAAGCACGAGCTCGAGCGGTTGAGTGGTCAGCCGATCTCGCATTTTGCGTACCCCTTCGGTGGACCGGACAGCTTCGATGACCAGTCCGTCGATGCCGTGCGCTCGGCCGGTTTCGAGACGGCATGCACCACCATCCCGGGCAACGCCAGACCGACAGCGAACCCGCATCGCCTCCCCCGACGAATGGTCATGAACTGGGGTCGCCTTCGCTTCAGGATGGGCCTGGAGCGCTGGAAACTCGTCACCCGTCACTGATCTCCGAGTATCTCCTCGACCAACGATGAGTCCGGTTCGCATTGCCATGGTGAGTTCCCGCTACCCGCCTCACCTGGGTGGCGTCGAGACGCACGTCTACGAGGTCGCTCGGAGGCTGGCCGCGAGTGGTCTCGACCTCACCGTTCTCACCACCGACTTCACGGGCGAGCAACCACCGGTCGAGCACGATGGATTGATGACCGTGCAACGGTACGCCGCGTGGCCCAGGCGGGCTGATCTCTACATCTCCCCGGCCCTCGTCCGACAAATCAGGGAGGGAAGCTACGACCTCGTCCACGTGCAGGGTGTGAACAACTTCTTGCCTCCCATGGCGCTCGCCGCTGCACAACGGTCGGGCGTACCCACGGTGGCGACCTTCCACACCGGCGGTCATTCCAGCCGTGTGCGGACGATGGTCAGGGGGACGCAGTGGCGAGCCCTGCGTCCACTGCTCCGCCGAGCCAGGGGTCTGATTGCCGTGTGCCATTTCGAGGTCGAGGTCTTCGCCGAGCGGCTCGGGGTCGAACCCGAGAGGATACGGCTGATCCGCAACGGCGCTGAGCCCCTCCCGGTCGGCGATTTGCCACCCGGAATCTCCGGCTCGCCCCTGGTGTCTTCGGTGGCCCGGCTCGAGCGGTACAAGGGACATCATCGCCTGATCGCGGCGATGCCCGCCCTGCTCGACCGGGCACCAAAGGCACACTTGGCCGTGATCGGGCGCGGCCCCTATGAGCAGGAGCTCCATCGCCTGGTCGGCCGGCTGGGGGTCGAAGATGCGGTGACGTTCACCTCGTTCGACGGGACCCGGCGAGAGGCACTCGGCGCACTCCTGCGATCGAGCGACGTCGTCGCCTTGATGAGTGACTACGAGGCGAACCCCGTCGCCGTCATGGAAGCCCTGGCCCTGGGCCGGAAGGTCGTCGTCGCCGACACGTCAGGGCTGTCGGAGCTGGCATCAGAGGGGCTGGCGACCGCCGTGCCGCCGAACGTGTCCCCTCGCGTGCTAGCCGGAGTGCTCGCGTCGGTGGCGGCACAGCCTGATCCGGTGCCCCCCGATCTGCCCACCTGGGACGGCTGCGCAGACCAGCTCCTCGGGCTGTACGAGGAGATACTCTCGCCCGCCCCGGAGGCCTGAGCCAGATCCGGCCCCGCCGGTGTAGAGGACCGGGGTCGGTCCCCGGGAATTGTGAGTCCGTTGATCCGGGGACCGGACGCGTTGAAATGAGATCGGCCCCGCCGTCCAACGAGCTTCAGCCCGTGACTTTCGACCCTTGGACGGTCATTCGTCGTGCCCTAGAGTGTGTCGTGAGCGAGGCGGTTGCGGGCGTTGATGACTGGATCCGGGTACGACGACGAGGGCGGACGACGCGTCGTGCTGCCCCCGTCCCTCACCGTCGTCGAGGAGCCTCTCCGACCGCCGGCCGAGCAGGCGGACCTGACGGTGTCCGTCGTCATCTGTGCGTACACGGAAGATCGTTGGCCGCTTCTCCTGCGATCGGTGGCATCGGTGCAGGACCAGAGCCGGAGCCCGGTGGAGCTCATCGTCTGTGTCGATCACAACGGCTCCCTCCTCGAGCGATGTCGACAGGAATGGGGCGACCAGCTGGACAATCCCGCGGTCCCGATGGTGGTCCTGGCCAACAAGTACCAGGGTCGTCTCGGCTCGGCCCGTAATTCGGCAGCGGAAGTCGCCTGCGGTGACATCGTGGCCTTTCTGGACGACGATGCCTGGGCGGACCCGGATTGGCTGGACCGGCTCCTGTCGCCCTACGGCAACGAGTCCGTCGTCGCCGTCGGTGGAGCTCCGGTGCCGGAGTTCGAGGGATCACGACCCGGCTGGTTCCCGTTCGAGTTCGACTGGGTCTTCGGTTGCGCCTATTCCGGCCTTCCCGAAAGACAGGCACCCGTCGCCAGGCTCATCGGGGCCAACATGTCGGTGCGGCGACTGGCCCTGGCGGAGATCGGCGGTTTCCACTCCGACAACCACGATGACATGGACATGTGTCATCGCCTGCTGCATCTGCGCCCAGCGGATCAGATCGTCTATGAGCCGATGGCACGAGTCCACCACTTCGTTCCGGTGGCGCGAACGACGTGGGGATACTTCTGGCGACGCTGTTTCTTCGTGAACAAGGGAAAGGTTGCGGCTTTCGACCAGATGGAAGGAGCGGGCGATCTGTCCGCCGACATCGGCTTTGTGGGCCGAGCGTTGTCCCGCGGCGTCTCGAAGGGGCTGCGGCAGGCGCTCCGGGGAGATGCCTGGGGTGTGGCCAGGGCCGCATCCATCCTCGCCGGCATCGTTCTGGCGGGGTCCGGTCATGTGGCCGGCACGTGGCAATTGCGCCGCCGGCAACCCGGGCGGCCGCTCGGTGCCGGCCGTCGCGACCCGGGCAGATTTCCGGGTACCAGTGCGGCAGTGACGGGCGCCGCGAACTCAGAAGACACCCTTGACAGCCCCCAGACAGGGGAGCAATATCACAAGCTCAGTTTTGGGAGGCAAGCGTGGTTGCAGAACCGTTAGAGCAGGTCCTTCCGACGGTTGACCAAATCCCATTCTGCGGATATCCGGATCGACCGTTGGAATTCGTCCATGACCTTCACCTCGATCGTCGTGTATCCCCCGATGCCATCGCGGACCTCGCGGACCGGCTGCCAAGTGAATCGGTGTGCTACGAGGTCGCCTCGCGGGAACTCGTGGTTCCTGCCGGAGGACCACCTCGGGGTGTCCTGGAACGTCCGGGCGACGTCATACGCGATTTGGACAACGCCAACGCCTGGCTGTCACTCCTCAACGCGGAAGAGGACCCCGCCATCGCCGACTTGATGATGACCGTGCTCGACCAGCTTCAGCCGGGGATCATGGCCACGCAGGGCACAATGCGCAATCGCGGGGCCTTCTTCTTCATCGCGTCCCCGAATTCGATCACGCCGGTTCATATCGACATCGAGTTCAGCCTGTTGCTGCAGTTCCAAGGGACGAAGACCGTGAGCTTCGGGCATTGGGAGAGCGACGCCGTTCGACGGCATGAGGTGAACCGGTACTGGGAGGGCTCCCACGGGCGGATCGAGGCCTTGCCCGAGGAGATGGTCTCGTATCACCTGTCGCCTGGGCAGGGTGTGTACATCCCCCCCTGTACGCCGCACTGGGTGACCTACGGGCCTGAGACATCGGGGTCCCTCACCCTCGCGTTCCACACTGCCGCCTCGGTGCGCGAAAGGCGGGTCGAGGACTTCAACTCGCTGGCGCGGCGGGTGCACCTGAACCCAGGCGAGCCCGGGCGTTCGGCCATCGTCGACACAGCCAAGATCGGGGCCATGGCGGTCTGGGCGGCCGGAAGAAGGATCCGCGGCGCCCCGAGGGCGCTCGGCACCAAATGACGGGCACGCCTTCGTGATGGACGGGGCGACAGGAGCGGAGCGGGGCTAGTTCTTCCGTCGGGCGATCATGGATCGCCCGAAACTAATGCACCTGACCGCAGCCTGCGTCGCATGGAACGTGGCCGCGCTCGAGACAAAGCCGAGACGACCGGCGACGCCGTTGCCCGCAACGAGCCTGAACATCTCCCGATGATGGGGGGTGAACCGACCCTTGTACGACTCTTCGCCTCGGAGGAAGTCCACCTCGGTGATGCCCCGGGCACAGGCGTCGTCGATGATCGCGGCGAGCAGGGCCGTCGTCGCATCCCTCCAGCGGGGATCGGTGAGCCGAGCGCTTTGGTACAGGCTCACGCGCCCGGCCACCTCGAACGCCAACAGGGTGGCAATCACCAGGGTCTCGCTGCCGAGTTCGTGGACGACCACCTCGTCGACAGCGGCGCCGCCGGCGCACCCGGCGACGAAGCGATCGAAGGCGGGAAGGAACCGGGATCGGGTACCCCACTGGGCCCGGTGGAGCTCGCGCAAGAGGTCGAGGCGGGGGAGCGCGGCCGGGCCCCGGATCGCCCGATGACTCACCCCTTCGGCCGCGAAGCGGTCCGCTGATTTGCGGAGGTTCCGACGGAATTGCTTGGGCAGGGTGGCACGGAAGGCCTCCGCATTGTCCGGCAACGGCGCAAAGGGTGCTGCGGCCATCGGCTCACGGCGAACGCGGCCGGGCAGGGCTTCGAACAGCCGGGCGCCGGCTCGGACGCCCCTGAGGTCGAAGAGGCGGCCACCAGGGCGACAAAGCCAGTTCCGGAGGAGGCTGACCACGACGGCCTCGTGACCCGGAGCGGCCAGGAGGTCGAGGTGGTCCGGGCACAGAGTCCCGTCCCCCATCACACGGATGCTCGACAAGCGGTGGCGCTGCTCGAGGGCGAGGCCGCCGAGGAGCTGGTCGTCGTCGACGACCAGAAGGAAGTGGCGGACAACGCCACCGGTCCCTGCCAGCCACCACGAACGCAGGAAGGGCGACGGGAGGGGGGAGGCATCCACCAATCGATCCCACTGCGACGCCCACCCGTTGAGGTGTGGGGCGTCAACCAGGCTGGGTGGCGCCACTATCGAGTCTCATGCGGAGTGCTCACGACGGGGTAATGGGTACCCGACGACGACAACGGTTCGCTGCCGGCTGACACCTGGTCACACTCCCTGTTCTGACTGCCGGCGACCGTCGCCTGCATCGAGGCCCACATTAGGGAATCGCGGTCCCGGCAAACCAAATCGTCCGGAGTCGCGCCTCGATCCTTCAGCAACACCCGGGGCGGCCCGCTACGAGTACGCCTGGACCTCGGCGACGTCCATCGTCGCAGAGGGGTTGGTACCGGTCGTCACGGTATGCCATCCCGACGCCTGCTGCGCGGCGACCTGTAGCTCGAGCATGATCTCGTACGGCTCTCCGGTGATGGTGACACCGCTAGATGCGGTCACCTGCCATACCTGCTTGCCGTCGAGATAGGCGGTGATCGACTGGCCCGGAGTGAACCGGTAGCCGTAGACGTGATACCCCGCGGTGACGTCCGAACCGGAGTTCCAGACGCTCTGTCGCTGACCCTGGTCGGCGAAGTAGTCGCTGTGACCCAATTGGTTCGGGTCGGTTGCCAGCCAACCGCCCTCGTAGCCGTCAAGCTCATTGTCGTTGGAGCACGACACGCCGCACAGGAACCAGATGGCGGGCCACATGCCCTGAGACTGGTCGGGCATCCTCGCTTTCACCTGCACGTACCAGGCGCCTGTCGGCAAAGTGAACTTTCCGCCGGTTGTGACCACACCGCTCAGCCACGGATAGCTACCCGCGTACTGGTTTCTGTTGCGAGTCGCGGTGAGAGTCAATCCGTTGTCGACACCGACTTGAGTCGGCCCGAACATCGCCGCCTCGTTGGTGATCGGCGTGTTCGGCCCCGAGTAGGGCGACGGCAGGTTGCCCTCGTTGTTCCACCGCCCGCCTTCGGCTCCCAGGTACGTGACCCACTTGCTGGTGTCGAGGCTGGTACCGGAGAACTGGTCGTCGAAGATCTTCTGCTGAGCCGTGTAGCCGGCGGGAGCCGACATGCCGCCTGACGGAACGGTCGTCGTCGTGGTGGTCGTCGGCGTCTTCGTGGTGGTGGACGTCGTCGTGGGTGCGTTCGTCGTTGTGGTCGGAGCGCTGGCCGGCGAGCTCCTGGTCGGCGATGCCGCTGCGTTGGCTGAGGGTGCGGCCATCGCGACGATTGGCTTGTTCAGTCCCGTGCCTCCGGTTGAGCCGTAGAAAGCGGCGTCCCCGTAGGTGAAGACGCCACCGTCGGAGGCCACGAGCCAGTAGCCGCGGCCGTCGGGGCTGGGGGCCATCGCGACGATGGGCTTGTTCAGGTCCATGCCGCCGGTCGACCCATAGAAGGCTGCGTCCCCATACGTGAAGACACCACCGTCGGAGGCGACGAGCCAGTAGCCACCGCCATCGGGGGTGATGGACATGGTCACGATGGGCTTGTTCAGCGCCCTCGAGCCGGTGGAACCGTAGAAGGTGGCGTCACCGTAGGTGAAGACACCACCGTCGGAGGCCACGAGCCAGTAGCCGCGGCCGTCGGGGGTGGCCGTCATCGCCACGATCGGCTTCTTCAGGCTCATTGCACCGGTGGAACCGTAGAACGTGGCATCCCCGAATGAGAAGACGCCACCGTCGGAGGCCACGAGCCAGTAGCCCCGGCCGTCGGGGCTGGCGGCGATTGCAACGATCGGATTCTTCAGACTCAACCCGCCGGTGGAACCGTAGAACGCGGCGTCCCCGTAAGGGAAGACACCACCGTCGGAGGCCACGAGCCAATAGCCCTGTCCGTCGGGCGTCGCAGCCATTGCCACGATCGGCTTGTTGAGGCTGATCGCGCCTGTGGAACCGTAGAAGGAGGCACTCCCGTAGGTGAAGACGCCACCGTCGGAGGCGACGAGCCAGTAACCGGAGGACGACGTCGACCCTCCGGTGGCGGCCGAAGCAAGTGGGTCAGCTGTCGTCACGTCCGCGACGATCGTGGCCAGCAAGGGGGCGATGCAGCACACGACCACTGCGGTCGTTAGGACACGTGCGAATCTGCGTCGAGGAAGCTGGAGTGTGAACGCCACCTCAGCCGAGTTTCTGCACGGCGCCGAGGCGCGATCATGCGAATCGTGTACACGAGCCACCGCCATCTCATCTGGGATCGGCAAGAAGGCCCACAATCGACGCGCAATTTCCGCCTCGACGGCTCGCGATGCCAGATGGGCGGCGAAACACCGACGCGTCGTTCATCTGCCCTGTCGTCGACTGACCATCGCCGGGCGACGATTGCCGAGGACGGACAATGCACGGGCCGCCGGGTGGAACACGTCCGATGAGCTCCCGCGAGGTCGGCACGGTCCCGCCGCGCCGCTGCGACACGTCCGGCCTCAGTCCTCACCAAGGAAGAGTTGCCACACGACCTCGGTGCCACTTCGAATGTCCCGAGTTCGCTCTGGGCGATGTGCACCAGGCGGCTTTCGCCGGGTCCTGACCGAGCCCGGACGCCCAGGTGTTGTGGGCGTGTTGTGAGGTTCAGTTACCAACGGCTCTATGGGCCTTCGGACGCGGTCGCCACAATGGCGGTAGGGCGCGGCCGACAAACCAACGGCCTACACCACGGAATCCGGTCCGCCCGAACATCGATCATCATGCGCAAAGAACCAACCACACAAAAGCGGAGATGGGCCGACACGTGGCGTCGGTTGTCTGATTCCTTGACCCAACGATTCCTGGCGACATCGCCGACGTGCCCGTTTTGTTCGATGATGCCGGACGTGGAGTCGTAGACGTCCGGCTCCCGGGGCGAGGCTGCCCCCCGGGGTATGAGCACCACGAGCGTGAGGTAGCCGCCAGGCGACTGCGGACGACGGGGCGGATTCCGCAGGTGGCGGGGGGGTCAGGGCTATTCGTTCGGCTGGTCTTGGTGACGACGAAACTCCCGAACGGGCCCTACACCGTGCAAAGCATCGCAAAAGACGTCACTGGACATTCGACCACGAGCCAAGCGGTACCAATCACAGTGGAGAACTGACCCTCTGGAGCTTGCGATAAGTGTTCGGGGCACCCCGACGTCGGACTCAGAAAGAAGATCCCTCGGAGGCATGCTCGGGCTCAGCGTGAACGGGGCCGGCTCGCAGTGATTTTGGTTGGGATGTCTGGGCGTTCGTCGACCAACCGTGCCCTCGGCCGATGCAATGCCCATGGCCCGCCATTCGACGCCGTACAACGTGGGATGCAGAGTCACGAATGCACGCCTCCCTCTGCGAACGGGCCCTACGCCATCCGATCTATCGCAAGCCGGTTGACTGCCACGATTGTAAGTATCAATATTCGAACAACAGCTGCTGGAGGCAAGCGTTGGTGGCATTCCCCGAACCAACGACGATTGCAGAGGTTCCATGCGAGGGTGCATTCCCCGGAGCAACCCGCTGCATTCGTCCATGATCTCCACCTCGATGACCGCCTGACCCTCGCCGCCGTCGCAGATCTCGCGGACCGACTGGGGCGTCGATCGGTGATCTATGACACCGCCGCACAGCCACTCCTGGTTCCGCAGGGAGGGCCGCCTCGGGGCGCCCTGGCTCGACCCGGGGACGTTATACGCAGGTTGAGCCAGTTGCCGCGTTGCGCCCACACACGAAGAACCCCCCGAACCCGCACCAGCGTCCGTGGGGGGTTGGGGGGATTGACTTCGTCGGGGCCATTGCGTGCGAACGGGCCCCAGAGGACCACGCCCGAAAACGGGGGAGAGGTCGGCGCGTCCCCATCCGACGGTACGCCGATGCAGTAGGGGTGATGCAACGCCCTCCTTGGGGCACCAATGACTAGGGGTTTAATGAGGGTGCCACAGTCCGAGTCCATGGGGATAGTCCGAGGCCGACGTGGCGGAAGGCCATATCGGGCGGTGGTCGAGGGGTCGGATTGGCCAAGCAACTCCTGGGTGACCCTGGTGCCGTGCGCCAGTGATCGCCCGCTCTGCAACGGCGGTGATGCATCAGCGGACCCGTGATGCGCTCAAGACCCTCGACTTCTGGCCGATATTTGGCGTGGGGCGGGGACGGGTTGTGCTCCTCGTACGGTGGCTCGACTCGGGGAACTCAAGGAAGTCACCGACCAGCGTCTCGAGGCGATTGGCGAATGGCTCCAATGGTTGTGCAGATGCTGGCTTCCAAAGACACTTCTGGGAGAGGGAGGGTCAATCAAATGCAGTTTCGTCGTCGGGTACCACGTCAACCTGCCGGCTGGGATGGGGTCTGCCAGATTGAGGGGGAGTTCGCCGCCAGGTGCCGGGTCGTCGACATCTCGATGCTCGGCGTCGGCATCACGCTCGATCACCCCTCGCCGTACTCGCTCGTGGGCCGTCACATCTCTGTCGATGTTCCCGCGGTCGGTGACTCGGCCAGCATCCGACTTGAAGGCAAGGTCACCAACGCCAAGCTGACTCTCAGGACGACCGTCCGGGTTGGCATCGAGTTTGATAGTCCGTCAGCGGAACTCGTGAGCAGGGTATGTGGCGACGCGAAGGCGAGCGTCCGTCGTATGCGCGCTCGCTAGAAGACCCCCAGCTGCGCAAGGAACGGCCAGCCACTGGGTGCCTGGGGAGGCTCGGAGTGCGTCCGTCGACCGCTCAGTTTCCACATGGATCTCCTGTGTCTGAGCGGTTAACAGCCTGTAGATATGGCTGAGTCTCAATCGACCGTGACCTTGGATCTGTGGCGCTCGGAGAACCCACGGCTCGGAGCAGCCTCGCTCAAGCCGGCGAGCGGTGTCGACATCGACTGGGAGGGTGAAGAGATGTGCCGAACTGTCCGACAGTCCCGGCGAGGAGGGGCACCCGATTCAAGGATCGACTTGGTCATGGATCTCTGCAGTCCGAGCGCGCCGCTTCCGTGAAGACCGATTGATATGGCATGCCCTTAGCGGTACGGTGCAATCGAAGACCCTGCTTCTCAGTTGAGACGTCTTGCACGAGTGCGGTGTATTGCCTCGCCAGAGGAGGGTTGACACCTCCACCAGGAGGGATGATCACACAGGAGGTCAAGATGTCTGGACTGATTCGCAAGAGCCTTGACTCACCCGACGAGACCCGGCCATTCGAGGCCGGCACCGGTCAGCTCGAGGTGGTCAATACGGATGTGGGGCGGTTGGTCGGGCAACCTTTCTGCCAGGATGGAAGTGGTCAGAGCACGTCAAGCCGATCGCCAAGACCAACAGCTGTCAGGCTGCCCACACGGGATACTTCGTCTCCGGACGGATGAAGGTGATCATGGACGACGGTGAAGAGATGGAATACGGTCCTGGAGATTTTGCGATCATGGCACCTGGGCATGACGCGTGGGTCGTAGGCAACGAGCCCTGCGTGGTGATCGATTGGCAGGGATACGCCGACTACGCCAAGCGATGATCTGAATCCGGCATATTCGGGTTGAGTACGTGCCGCTCGGCATCGTCTGGCGCCTCGAACAGCCGCAGGAACTCTTCGAGGTCATCTTCGCTCATCGGAAAGGTCGATGCAGGCGTGTGAGAGATGCGCTCGCCATGGCGGCGCTTCAGCTCTTCAACGTTGATCTCGAGGTAGACGAGCTTCCAAGACGCTCCCGTCGAGGCAGCGAGAAACTTGAGAGCTGATCGCTCGTTCTTCGTCCAGACTCCGAAGTCCAAGATGACATCTATACCGTTGCGTAGAGCACGCGTTGCCAACCAGATTAAGCGACCTTTGAGAACTTCGCGCTTTCCGTCTCCCTGGGGTTCGCCAAACAGAGGGAGCATCGACGAACGGGGTAGTCCCCATGACCGCTTCAGGTGAACCGTAGACTTGTTCACCATGTCCGACCATGCGACGACTCCTCAGGCGGGGACTTCCCCGGTCGCCTCGACAACTCCGACGGGAAGCGGCGACGGGTCCCTGCCCAACGCCGACCCCGGTGGAACGCGCCCTGCGAAGAAGATTCTTCTTGGCCTGCTCCTCGTGCTTTGCGTCGTTGGACTCGCCCTCATCATCGCGTTCTTCGGAACGGTAAGACATTGGCTTGCGCTTCATACCGGTATCCTCAATGGGGGCCCGGATCGGTATTACAACTTCTGGTCGGGTTTTGGTTCCGACCTAGGTGAGGCGACACTCATAAGTGCGGTCGGCATTGGGGTATACGCGGGTGCTCGTAAGGTCAATTGTCACACCAAGGGATGTTGGAGAATTGGCCATCACACGCTAGAAGGAACCCCGTACATCCTGTGCCGACACCACCACCCGTACGTACCGACCGGCGGTGCCTCGCATGAGCACATCCTTGAGCAGCACCGAAAGTTCAAGGAAGCTAGGGAAGCCCGGGCGGGCTGAGGAGCGGGCCTGTCGCACTCAGCTGTGCGTCGCCCGCATCCCGCGGGTTAGGACGCCCAACGCCGGGCCGTGAGCTAGAAGGTTGGAGTGCAGCCGGATGAGGTTCTGACGGTCATTGCCGCCCTTCAAGAGGGGAACCTTCGGGTGCGGATCGACGGTGGCTGGGGAACTGACGCTTTGCTCGGAGAAGTCACGCGACCCCACGCTGATCTGGATCTCGTCGTCGAACTGGGGGCGCGATCGGAGCAGTGTTCGAGTGCCTCTCCAGCCTCGGCTATTCGGTCAGTGAGGATGTGTCACCGGTCCGTGTGGTCCTGAGGTCAGCAGAGGGTCGGCAGGTCGACCTTCATCCCAATCACCTTCGACGAAGTCGGAACGGAATGGCAGGTTGGGGCGGCTCCGGACGGCTCGGATTGCCCGTATCCTGCCCTTGGGTTCACGGTCGGGAGGATCATGGACGTGGCGGTTCCATGTCTGAGCGCTGAACTGCAACTCGAGCACCACCGCGGCTACGCGCCCGGGATCGAGATCGAGAAGACATGGGCCGCTTGGCAGTTCGTTTCGGCGTCGACCTGCCGCCGTCACTCTGATCAACTGTCTCATCACCGGGGTTCGGAGGCACCCGGTTGTGACAAACACGGCATGATGCTCGGAACGCTCGACTATCCCTCGACGAGGATCACCATCGTCTCGGGCAGAACCCCATCGTGGTTCATGGCCTCGGCGGCCGCTTCGGACTGCATCGCGGAAGCGAATGCGTCCATGTCAGGAACGTCCATGAGGACCGCCACCTTCGTCGGGTCGTCGGGGCTCACGAACGTCCGGATGTTGGTGACGCCGAGCGGGCCGAAAAGCTCTTCGCGCTTGGGCGAGTTCAGCCAGTGGTCCTTACCCTTCGAGATGTCGTGGTGCCCGATTATGGTCGGCATGGGGTCCTCCGTCTATATGGTCACCAATGACGGTAGTTCATCTTTGGTGGCAACGAAGCGGGCACCGATCTCATGAAATCCGGGACTATGTGTTTGATCCCGTTGGACGGGGACCGGTCTTGGACGAGAGCACACCGAGAGGCGGGCCCCCTTGGGTGCCGACGTATCCCAGGCGATCCCTCGAGGGTTCTACTGCTCAACTGCCTGGCCACGGCCGGTGGTCCGATGACCGTCGGCGAACTCGTCGGCCGGGTCGACATCGGGCAGTCGACGGTTTCGCATCACCTCAAAGTGCTGGCCGAAACGGGGTTCGTGCACTCGCAGCGTCAGGCCAACACCACCCTGTTCGGCGTGAACGAGCGCTGTCTCGAGCGATTCCCCTCGGCGGCCGAACTCATCATGGGAGTGCTCCCGCGCTACGACCCACAACTGGCGGCATGCACACCCCCGTGGCAGGACGATCACCCGAAGGATTCGTCGCGCAACGCTCGTCGAGCAGGCGCGAGTCGTAGATGAGCGCCGGTATCGGCAAAGATGCGACGGTGAAGGACTGGCCGTACGAGCGCAGCGCTCTCCGGCTCGAACTCGAGCGCGCACAGGCGGATTTCCACGGACTGCTCACCATGGCCTCCGATTCCGACCTGGGCGGTCCCACCCACGGCACCCGGTGGACGAACCAGCAACTGCTCTTCCACATAATGTTCGGCTACCTGGTCGCGCGGACGCTCCTGCCGCTCGTGAAGCTGATCAGCCGGCTTCCCGCTGGGATCGGGCGCGGGTATGCCGCACTGTTAGATGCGGCCATTCGACCGTTCAACGCTGTCAACTACTGGGGATCTGTCGCCGGAGCCCTCGTCTACCGAGGCGACCGCATGGCGGCCAGGTTCGATGCCGTGATCGCCGCGCTCGAACATCGGCTGTCCTGCGAAGGCAGCCATGCCATGACCCGGTCGATGGTCTTCCCGACACATTGGGATCCCTTCTTCAAGGACGTGATGACGCTGGTGGACGTGTACCACTACCCAACCCAGCACTTCGAGTTCCACCGGCGACAGCTGACGCTCGACGGCGACCACAATCAGGGCCAGGTCGACGCCGGGCCTTCAAGGGAGGAGTCCCGTCCCTGAGCGAACGAGACGCCGACATCAAAGTGGCCGTGCGTGACCACTACGCGAAAGCAGCACGGGCTGTTGAAAGCTGCTGCGGTCCTACCGGCGCTGCCGACGACCTGATCGGCCGGACCCTCTACGGAGAGGACGCCACCGAGGCGCTGCCGGAGGGGCCCTGGCTGCCTCCCTCGGATGTGGCAATCCCACGCAGCTGGCCGATCTGCACCCAGGACAGGTCGTCCTCGACCTTGGCTCGGGCGGCGGCATCGACGTGCTTCTCTCGGCCCGCCGGGTGGCCCCGTCGGGCAAGGCCTACGGCTTGGACATGACGCCGGAGATGCTCGAACTGGCGAGAAAGAACAGAGCCGAGGCCCAAGTGGAGAACGCCGAGTTCCTCGAGGGGACGATGGAAGCGATCCCGTTGCCCGACGGAGCGATCGACGTGATCATCTCGAACTGCGTGGTGAACCTCTCGGCCGACAAGCCCGCTGTCTTCTGCGAGGCCTTCCGAGTGCTCAAGCCGGGCGGACGCCTCGCTCTCTCGGATATCGTGCTGCGTCGGCATCTCCCTGACCAGGTCACGGCGGCGATGGGGCTGTGGACCGGTTGTGTCGCCGGCGCTCTCCACGAGGATGAATACGTGGACCAGTTGGCGGTGGCTGGCTTCGAGCTGATCGTTGTCGAATCAGTTTACGTCTTCGACCGCGCAGACATCACCCGGATGGCCGAGGATCTCCAGCAATCGGAGGATCTGCCGGCGACGTTGGACTTGGACGCGACCATCGACGAGCTGGACGGCGCTGTGATGAGCGCCTTCGTGCGAGCGAGAAAACCCCAGTAGCCAGAACGCTGTAACGCGTGCGGTAAGCGGTCGACCGTGATCCATCCTCCGACTGCCCACTCGTGCCGAAGTGCCCACCCTCGCGGCGTACGGGGGCATCCCGAGCAGGCCCCCTCGGCCCATCTGACGTAACAGGGCATGATTTGGGAGTGCCGTTCGTCCGAGATGCCACTCCTGATGACGCCGAGAGCATTGGCGAGGCACACGCAGAGGCCTGGCGAATGGGTTATGGAGACTTGTTCTCCGACGCCCAACTGGATCCTGCGGTGGATATCCGCCGTCGCATGTGGGCGGGACTCGTCGGCGATCCAGCACTCGGTGGAACCTTGCTGGTCGCTGACGTAGACGGAGAGGTTGTCGGGTTCATTCACTTCGGACCGGCCTCGGAGAACGACCAACTCGGCGAGGTCCACGGCCTCTACGTGCACCCGACCTCCTGGGGGACGGGTGCTGCTCAACCCCTCATGGGTGAGGCCGCAGCATCGCTGTCTGAATCGTTCAACCGAGCAATCCTCTGGACTCACTCAGGGGCCGGTCGGGCACGCAGCTTCTACACCAAGGCTGGATGGACGCTGACGGGAAATCAGCGAGTGGAGACAACCTGGGATGGCCTTACCTTCCCGGCTGTTGAATACGAGCGAGTCTTCGTATCGAGGTGAACTGGTGACCCACACCCGGCGAACGGGGCAGTCCGGGAGCGGGATTGCACTCGACATTCGAGGGCACCTTCACGTGGCGAGGCAGCCATCACTGCGGAATCGCGTGAATAGTATGCCCTTCCTGTCAACACGGCTCGACAAGTCCTGGACAGTGCTCGCCAGTCACCAGACCGACGAAGCCAATCGCTGCGTGGATATCCTTTCGCGGCCCAACACTTGACTCTCACCATCGGTCAGGGTTCAAGCTTCATGTTGTGGCAGACCTCATGCCAATAGGCGAGTTCTCAGACCGCTCTGGCCTCTCGGCCAAACGGCTCAGGACTTATGCAGCCGAGGGCATCCTCGCTCCGGCAGCAGTCGACCCGGGTTCGGGGTATCGCTACTACTCGCCAGCCCAGTTGGCTGACGCCAAGGTGATCGATGCGCTCCGTCAAGCTGGCATTCCGCTCACGGAGATTCGCGCCTTTTTGCGTCAGCCCTCTCAAGACCACCTCGATGCCTGGGCAAGACAGCTCCAATCCGATGCGAACCACCGCCAGGAAGCCCTCACCCTTGCCCGCCGTCTCCTCACAGCGAGTGAGGACCCACTGTTTCGATTTGACAACCCAGACCCCAAGGAGAGACTCATGACCACACTGCGAACGGCGGGTCGTACAGACATCGGTCTGCTGCGCGAGAACAACGAAGATGTCATCGTCAGCAGTGATCGTCTTGCGCTCGTCGCCGACGGGATGGGAGGACACCCAGGCGGCGAGATCGCAGCGAATGTCGTGGCAGGTGTGGTTTCTGCGGTGTTTACGGGTCAATCAGAGGACGAGCTTGAAGCCGCGGTACGTGCCGCGAACTGGGCGATCCGAGATCGCGCCCTCGCCCAACCCGGCTTGGAGGGCATGGGCACCACGATCTGCGCGGCTGGATTCCTAACGACCGGACAGATCGCACTCGTCAACGTTGGCGATAGCCGGGCCTATCTATGGCATGAGGGTGCGCTGCGTCAGCTAACCAAGGACCACAGCGTGACGGCCGAACTCATTGAGTGCGGAGAGTTGCGGGAGGAGGAGGCCGCTCAGCACCCGTATCACGGGGTCCTCACCCGAGCACTGGGCGTCGCGACAGACGTCGAGATTGACCGCAGAGCCGTTGCAGTCGAGAAGGGAGACCGAGTCGTCCTTTGTAGTGACGGCCTGTTCAACGAGTTGTCCAGCGATGAGATCGCCAGTGCCGTGGCAGGAGCTCGTGACCCTGCCGAAATCGTCGATGCCCTGATTCAAAGGGCAATGACTCATGGCGGTCGCGACAACATCTCCGTCGTTGTCGCCGAGCTGGCTGCCTGAAGCCTTCGGACTCAGTCTGCGAGCAAGGGCGCCGACTCTCCCACCGTCCCGGCGTACTGGGGCAGATTGCCTAAGACGTCACCGTCTTTCCGCCCCATTCCTCTGGAGCCATGTCAGCGAGTGTCTCAGAGAAGGTCCACAGGTGGCCCACAAGGTCCTCTGCGGTGTATTGGCGTTCGCCAAATTTCATGTCTGTCGGCTCCATGAGGATTCGGGCTCCAGCAGCGCGGGCCCGTTCACAGTGAGCTTGGGCGTCTGCCACCCTGACCAGAACCGAATGAGTTACCTCCCCCGAGCGGGGCGGTGTGCGATCAGCCCGCAGGTCACCGACTATGACTGCACCATCGCCAAATTGAAGCTGCGATCGATGGTCTTCACCGATCCGGACGCGCTCGGTGAACCCGAACGCGTCGGTCAGCCAATCCACTGCCGCTCGAACATCTGGGTAGATCAGAACCGGAATTATGGTTGCGTCAGGTACTGAACGGTTCTTTTTCAAGGTTCGGCCCCCATCAACTCATCCGTGTTGCGCGACCCCTATTAAAGCTTCGCCGACTCCTACGGTGGGTACCCTGTCCCGGCGAACGGGGATGCCCAGGGCCGTCAGCTAGAGATGATCTCGGCCTGAACAGGCCTCTCTGGCCTAAGTCGATACCTCAGTCCTAGAATCTCGACTCCAAGCAGTCTTCCGGTCTTGATCGACGTATAGGACAAACTCCGGTCGGCCGCCTTCGACGGGGGATGCGGGTGACAGCTGGGAACATATGATCACACCGTGGCTATAACCCATCAACGTGCGATTGAACTTCGCAATCAACTGCTGGACACTGACGAAGAACGTGGCTTTGACTTCGAGACATCTTTGGAGCTGGTGGATCAACTTATTGCCAGCTTGGAGGAACTACGTGGGTTAGCAAAGCCTGACTAGGTGAAGTCAGGCATCCCACCCAACCGGCGAACTGGGGCACCCTACCTCTGGCCAAGTTACGCCCAGGGTGGTCGAAGTGAGGCGGACGTCTCACGTACCAGAGGCGTCCAACAGCGTGCGGGTCTCCGGTATCTGGGCAGCCGGCCACGCGACCCAAACTTCCAATTCGCCTGGCGTCGGCAAAGGTGCCCAGAAGTCCCGATAACCGGTAAACGCCCGGGAGCCCCCTTGCAAACCTCCGAGATGCCCAGCGCTGCCCCGCTCATCGAGGTTTCGGTAACTAAATCCGTCGCTGAAGCACAGCCCTAACAGCACGATCCCCGTCCCAGGGGTCTCGTCCGAGATCGAATATCCAAAGGTGGGGCGCGTCATCACCGCGTGTTTCGGATCCTTGGACAAGGGGATCCCGGAACAGTGCCACCACGGCCAGGTCATCACCCTTGGGAATGCGACGAGACTTCTCAACATGACCAGCCCGTCTCCTCCCTTGGCGAGGACTACATCCTCGAAGACAGCCTGACCAAGACCCTCCTCCCAGGGCAGGGGGGTGCGTTCCCGATCGAACCTGGGGGGTGATGTGCTGACGGGCTCAAAGAAGGCTGCCGGAGGCCACATTAGTGTGGCCCAGACCCGGCGTTCGGGGTCAGTCCAGAACGGTCCGTTTGCCCGACATTCCAAAAGAGGGCGGGTCCGCGCCGCGTGGGGGAGAGCACCCCATCCCTTGGGACGACAACGTCGATCCTGTCCCGTCGCCAGTTGCCTAGCCAACGGGTCAGTGTATGCCGCCCCGCGGAGAGTGGAACGAATTCTGGCCCCAAGAGAGCTTTTGCGGCAATATGCCGTCCACGGAGAGCCTCGGCAGGAACCAGAAGGACAAGAGGGCCGTAGCGAACGGACGAAGATCAAGGCCGGGACCCTTCGTCACAGATTTCGCTTCCTTTGCCATCGGCATACGGGACATAGAGGGGTATCCCCGGTCGTGCCGAACTGCCCTGCCGTCCCGGCGACGCTCCTATCACTTGTCAACCCCTCTTCGGGGGCTCGGGAGTGAAAACAGCGGACAGAACATTGATGAGTCACTCGAGTCGAGGACAAGCTCTTATTGGGTCACGCGTTTTCGAGATGGTGGCCCGAGCTGAGGGTCGGCGAATCGCTGGGAAGTCAGACCCGAAGGCCGACAGAACGGGGGAAAGCCAGACCCACAGCCCGGGGATCTATCCGCGGGGCAGGTAGCGATAGACCTCGCGGGCGACGTAGCGCTTCAAGATGCGGATGACGTCATATGTGGTCTTCCCTTCCTTCACGCGGCGCTCGAAGTAGAGCTGGGTCTCGGGATCGTGGGCGATGCGCACCATGACGATGCGCCAGAGCGCGCTGTTGGCCTGGCGATCCCCACCGTCGTGAACCTTGACCCTGCCGCTGTTCTTGCCTGACCCCTTGGGAATGGGCGACACACCGCACAAGTGGGCCCAAGCCGCCTCTGAGTGGAGGCGCTCGGGATTGTCGCCGGCGGCCATGACGAGGGCCGCCGCGGTGTCGGGACCGACCCCGAAGAGCTCGAGGAGGTCCGGGACGGTGGCGACGAGGAGCGCTTCGATCCGCTCGTCGAGCTCGGCGAGTTCACGGTCGAGCGCCTCGATGCGGTGTGCCAACGAGGACAACGACGCCTTGGTGGCAGCGGTCACCGGATCGGGAGAGCGACTGGGACGAAGCCCCTTTCCTTCGGCCACCAGTGCAGGCACCGAGAGGCCCTTCAAGCGGCAACGCAGCTGCTCAGGGGCGCTGTAGCCGAGGTGGCGCATCTGGACCAGGGCCTTGCTCCTGGCCTGGCGGGCCGAGCGCTTGGCGACGACGAGGACCCGGATGGCCTCGACCGCACCGTCGCGTGACTTGGGCTTGCCCCTCGCCCGACCACTCAAGGCGGCCCGGGCGGCTTCGATGGCGTCGAGGGGATCGGACTTGCCGGTTCTCCGGCGCTTCTGGCGATCCGGCCGGTCGACCTCGATGACCTCGACGCCCGCACGACGCAGGTGGCGGGCCAGGCCCGAGCCATACGAACCCGTCCCCTCCACACCGATCTTGGTGACGTCTCCGAAGCCCTCGAGCCAGCGCAGCAGCGCCTTGTAGCCGGCCGCATCGGTCGAGAAGCTCTCGGTCCCGAGCAGTCCACCCAGCGGATCGAGCGCTGCGGCGACATGGAGGTCGCGGTGGGTATCGACACCACCGGTGATCCCGCGCGCAGCTTCTACGATGGTCATGGTCATCCCTTCTCTCAAGGTGTTGAGGGATGGCACGGCCGTCCCGGATCGGAGCGACGGGCGGTCTGGGTTGTTCTAGCAACCCGGACCAATCACCCCAACTCGGAGACGGGACGTGCCGCTGTCAATGTGCGACTGGTTGGCCTCGGTCGACGACACCCGAAGGCGTCACGGAACTCCAAGTCAAGCCGAACCAACCAGCACTCCCGAAGCTATTCAGGACCAGCAATCAAGCGGTGGACCCTCAGAGAAGTATCAATGTACGGGGGCACCCTTTGGTGATCTGCTGCAGGACTACTTCGACCGAACCCTCAGGGATCGAACTCGAGTCCGATTCGTGAGAGTGCCCGGCGAACATCTCTGATAGAGCGAACTATCACTCCTTGCATCCCGGCCGTTCGGGCTCCCTCGACGTTCTCCGGTCCGTCATCGAAGAACAGCACTTCCCCGGGCTCAAAACCCATACGCTTGGCCACGAGGTGGAAGGCTTCAGGGTCAGGCTTTCGGGCCCCGAGATCCGATGAGACGTAGATCGTTTGGAAGCGCCGCAATTCGTCAGCGTAGAGACGCTCCCAAATACTTTGGTGAGTCGGATTCGAGTTCGTAAAGGCAAAGAGCGGCAGATGCTGTTGAGCGACGGACAGCATTTTGGACATACCGGGAACTGGGCCGAGATAGATGTCGTTCCACCCCTGGATGAATTCATCGTCGGAGAGGTCGATGCTCAAGGATTGGCGCAAAGAGGCGAAGTAGCTGGATGCCGGAATCTCACCTCGTTCGTGCTGTTCGTAGGAATCGTCGAGGGAGAATCGCTCTGCGATCACTGTCGGATCACAACCCGCCCGGCATGCCCATATCTGGAATGCCCTCCCGATGTCTAGGTCAATGACTACACCGCCCAGATCAAACAGCAGGGCACGGACTGCCCCGAGTTCGTAAGGCAGCTCCTCATCCACTCGTCCAGGTTCGCATATCCGTGGTTCCGACCCAGTGGTGGACGGTGTCACGATCCCGGCGAACTGGGATACCCCTTACCTCTGTGGTCAGGCGGTGGTGTTCTGGCCCATAAACGTCTCAATCTGTCACTAAGTCGAAGCCGCACCTGTATGCCGTTGTGGTTCAACCGGAGACCGCGTGGAGCCTCCAGCTCCCCGGCACCCCCTTCAGCACGTGTTCACCGCGGTCATTGAATTCAATGCCCGAGCCAACCACGAGGTCCTTGACGGTGCTCGAGACAAGAAACTCGTTCGGTGAGGCCAAGGAACCGATCCGAGCGGCGATGTGAACGGCGAGGCCGCCCAGATCGTTTCCTCTCACCTCGCACTCACCGGTGTGGAGACCCATGCGCAGCTCGATACCGAGCGTTCGGGTGGCGTCGATGATCACCTGGCCACAACGGATGGCTCGAGCCGGACCATCGAATGAAGCGACGAAGCCGTCTCCCGTCGTGTTGACCTCGCGACCTCGGAAGATCCGCAGTTGTTCGCGGACAATTTGATCATGGCGATCCAATAGAGACCGCCACCGTTGATCACCCAGCGAGGCTGCACGTTCGGTTGATCCGACGATATCGGTGAAGAGTACAGAGACCAGCACCCGGTCGATGTCGGTTACCGGTCTCGTACCGGTCAAGAACTCGGCCACTTCGTCGAAGATCACGTCCCGCTGGCTGAAGATCAACATGTCGTCGCCTGGCAGCGCGACGAACTTGGATCCCTCAATGTGCTCCGCCACATAACGCCCATGAGCAATGGGCAGAAAGCTTGGATTGTCGGCGCTAAGTACCAGCGTGGGCGCCCGGAGGAGCGGGAGCACCGGGCGAACATCGAGGTTCCGGAGCAGGTAGTCGTACTGTGCCGCCGCGGTTCTCGGGGTGACCGACGACCGGAAGAGCCGAGCAAGGGCATCGCGGCGAACTGGGTCTTCCGGGCCAGCTGCACCAGCAAGCGAGAGGAACTCCGGCGTACCCCAGTGGGTCCGGAGGAACTCGATAACGAAATCGAGCGCCTCGGGCGTGACACCGATCGGATAGTCGTCCGCGATCAGATATCGGGCAGTGGTGTTGCACAGCACCAGGGATTCGACCCGTTCGGGATGTGCAGCGGCGTAGAGGATCGCGATCGGGCCAGCATCGACCGTCGCGAGGATGGATGTCTGCTCGGACCCGACCGCGTTGAGGACGCTCTCGATGTCTTCTGTCCACTCCTCCCATGTTGGTATGGCGTTACGTGGCACACCGTCAGATGCCCCTGTGCCTCGTCGATCGAGAAAGATCAAGCGGCGTAACGACGCCAGCCGTCTGAGGAAGTCGGCAATGTCTGGGTCCTCCCACGCCATCTCGACGTTGCTGCCAAGTCCGTTGAAGAAGAGGAGGTCGGAGGGTCCCTCTCCGAGGATCTGGTAGGCAACGTCAGCATCCCCGATGGCCACGTATTTGGTCTCCGGAAGGCTCATGAGGCAAACAGTCTGACCTGAGGTCCGGTTCGATGCTGTAGCTCCTCCTCGGCCAGGCGTCGTCTACCACGATCCAACGCCCTAAAGTCATGACGCTCGCAACCGAGGAGATCAAGCAGACCATCGCGTTCATCAACTGACATTGTCGAGCGATGGCGTCGGTGAGACAGCGTTTTGTCGAGCTGACCCTCCGAAGGGTCGAGTCCGGACCATTGGGACTGCCCCAGTCGTGCCGGAGAGTGTCTCTCATCCCGGCGAATTGGGGCACTCCCAGAGGCGTCTCACCTGCATGGCGGCCATATGCTGGCCGGATGAGAGTTGCTGTCTTCGGCATGGGAAACATGGGTCATGCGTTCGCCGCACGTGCGCTGGAAATGGGGCACCAGGTCACCGTCTGGAACCGAACAGCGAATCGAGCCGCCGATCTCGTCTCGGGCGGCGCCGTCGAGATTCACTCTCCCAAAGAGGCCGTGGCGGACAGCGACGTGGTCTTGATGGTTCTGGCCGACGACGATGCCGTACTCAGCGTGTGTCTAGGCGAAGATGGCATTCTGAGCTCACTCCCCCTGGGGGCGATCATGGCCATTGTCAGCACGGTCTCGCCAGACACGGTTCGTCGAGTGGCAGAGGTCGCTCCCAAGGGCGCGGTGCTCGATGCTCCAGTGATGGGCTCCCCTTCTATGATCGCCGCGGGCATGGGGAGCTTCTTGATCGGCGGGCCTTCGCCGAGCGTGACCAGTCTCGATGCCCTGTGGACTGATCTCGGTGCCGGCTACAAGTACTGCGGACCGGTTGGATCCGGGGCGACCATGAAGCTTGTTTCGAACCTGCTGCTGATCACCGGAGTGGCTGCCCTGGCGGAAGCTATCGCCACTGCCCGACACCACGGAATATCCGACGACCTTCTCAATAGCCTTTTTGCTGAGAGCTTCGTTGTCAGTCCGGCGAGCAAGATACGGTTGGAGAGTCTCTTCGATGAGGCACACCCGGGATGGTTCACTCCAACGCTGGCCCGCAAGGACGTGCGTTTGGCCGTCGGCCTTGCCGAGCAAGCTGAGATCGGGGTGCGCATAGGCCCGGCCACTGACACGCTCTTGTCAGCAGTTATCGAGACTGGCCGTCCATGGCCCGATTTCTCTGCCGTTATTGAGGCGCTCAACCAGCGGTAACTCCTCCGAGCACCCGTGGCTCTTCTCCATGGTGGCGCGTGATCAGCTCGTCACATTGCCGGCGAACTGGGCTACCCGGTGAGCGGGATTAAGGGCGAGCATAGTGGGATACTGCTGACGCATCGCGGGCCGGCCGCGGTGAGCTGTCTGAGATCGGCGGCAACGACCGTCGTGACTGGAAGGTGATCGGTGCGTTCGCCACTGTGTGACCTGGTCGAAATTGAAGTTCCGATCATCCAGGCAGGGATGAGTATCTTCACATCGCCCGTGCTGGCTGCAGCGGTCTCCGACGCAGGCGCGCTCGGTAGTCTTGGTGCGTGGAACCGTCCAACCGACCAGCTCCAGCGCGAGCTCGATGAGCTCCGTGACTTGACGGAACGTCCCTTCGCGGTGAATCACGTCGTCCCGGATCTCAACGCAGATGCATTCGCGGCGACACTTGAGCGTGCTCCCGCGGTCGTCTCGTTCGCGCTCGATGACGCGGGCGTCGAACTCGTTGGCCGTGTCCACGATGCTGGCGGCCTCGTCATGCAACAGATCACGACCGTTCGCCAGGCGCAGCTCGCCGTCGAACACGGTGTCGACATCATCGTCGCCCAAGGGGGTGAAGCCGGCGGGTACGGCGGCACCGTGAGTACCCTGAGTCTGGTTCCTCAGGTCGTTGACGCGGTAAGTCCGGTCCCGGTCGTCGCTGCGGGTGGCATCGCCGACGGGAGAGGCATCGCCGCCGTCGTGACCCTCGGTGCAGCCGGCGTCAATCTCGGCAGTCGTTTTCTCGCCTCGGCCGAGTCACCGGTCGGAGAGCGGTGGAAGAAGGCCTTGGTCACTTACCCGTCCGAAAACTGGATTCAAGCTGGGTTCATCAACGCGATGAACCCCAACCCCGGGACACTCGGATACCGAACACGTTTACGTCTCTTGCGCACCGAGTTCGTCGAGCGCTGGGAGGCGCGATCAAGCGAGATCGAGATCGACCCGGCACCAGTGCTCGCCGAACTCAACGAGGCGGTCGCGGCCGGCGACAAAGAAGCAGTTCTCGTTGTCGGCGGTCAGAGCGCAGGTCTCATCCGACATGTCGAACCTGCAGGCGCGATCGTCCGCTCGCTCGTCGCCGAGGCGCGAGAAGCGCTTGCCGAGGGCGCACAGTTTGAGCTCTAGATGGCTGTGCAAGGGCCGCGACGTGCCCACCCCTCGCATGACGAGTAGGCGACACCCCGCGAAGGAGGACCCTGTTTTCGGCGGTCGCCGTCCTGCCGGTGATCTCGTGTGCGACGACGTTTGGGGCGGGAACCCCGAGCGGTACCTTCGTTGCCCGTCTGCTGCCGGCGACGACTTCGGTGCGGGGCCTCAGCTTCTATTCGAACGGGTACATGACCGTCTTGGGTCCCGCCGGATGGGCCTCAGTGCTCTGGTGGCCACTGACGGAGGTGAGGTGCTTGACGTCTACCCGCCAGGTAAGCCCTACTACACCTCCACGTTCGGGCCCAAAGGCGCCGCTGTAATCCAAATCGTCCATGAGTAGACCGGCCACGGCCCAGGAGCCCAAACAGTCTGCGCGCTCTTCCCCAACTCGGCGGCGGCGAGCGAGGTCAAGCCGCTGCCCTGTGCGGCTTCGGCGGGAGAACAGACCTCAAACGTGACTGCAGACATCGTGAAGTTCACCGACCCTCCGGGTGTAGGCGGTAGCGGTGCTGGTTCGGGCGGCGCATTGACATCGGCAGGGGCGGCGGTCTATCCCCAACTCTCTTTCGGCGGCGTTGCCAGCGTGGACGTGTCGCTCCTCAGTTGCACACTGCCGAAGAAGAGCGCTTCATTGTGCCCCGCCATCTTGGGGGACTTCCTGGTCCGCAATCAACCGAGCTACACCGGAACGACCTCGGGGTAGGCCGGTTGCGCCAGTCGTGCCGAACTGCCCCACTGTCCCGGCGAACGGGGGCAGTCGGCTACTCCTCCAGCCAATTTGAAAGCTGGTGCTCAACATCGTCGATTGGTTCCACGTTTGAGCGCTCGGTCGGCCAGGTCGTGAAGCCATCACCCGCCCACCTTGGAACGACGTGAAAATGCAGGTGGAACACCGACTGTTCGGAGTGCGGGCCGCTGGCATTCAATACGTTCACCCCACCTGCCCCAAGAGTCGCCCTCATAGCTTCAGAGAGCCGCTTGACAAGGAGCATCGTGGCGTTCAGGGCCTCATCACGAACGTCAAAGAGATCAGTGGAGTGTGCGAGGGGAGCGACCAGGCAATGTCCTGGTGCTAAGAGTCCGTCATTCGGCATGAAGGCGATCGCTCGGTCAGACCGGTGCACGACTGCGGCGGGCGCCCTTCCTGCGACGATCTCACAAAAGACGCAGTCCATATTGAAACGATGACACACGGGTCAAGTACGGCCTACCCGACAACGTGCCAAGGCCGTGCCCTGGTCCGGCGGTAGGGCGACCCTGGGACGCCGATGGTCGTGAATTTATGGGGCACACGCTGAGACCAACCTCAGGCGCCTCCGGCGAGCGGCCCGCCGGAGCCCGGTATGCCATGTCCGGAACCTTTGAGGGAGGTGGGCTTGGCTCACGAGGGTGCTGGGTCTTTGCGGCGATCGTCCTGGTTTGGGGGTGCCAGATCTGCCGTAGGACCGGTTGGATGGCCGCTTTTCCCCGTCGTCGGAGACCTCATGGCGTTGGGGCAGGAGCTGGAGGGGCGCTGATGTGTGACCTTGCTGGTAATGGCGCCCTCCAGACCGAGGGCCTCGATCCCCGCTGAAGCCGCCTGACTTCACGGGCCCGGTCGGGGTGGCGCTCGAAGTATTCCGCTCCGAGGTCCTCGTAGACAGCGCCAGTCGAGAGCAAGTGCCAGCGGATGACCAAGATCGAGTGGATGACAGCGACCTTCGATCAGATCCAGTGTCCGGGCTCTCTCCGTCGCGGCAGCAACGAGAACAGTCGCCGCAGACCTCTGGGCCTACTGTTCTCATTGAGTAACTCTGTCACCACGTCGCAGATCTGGATCGCGGCTTCGCTCCAGCTTCGAACCGGAGTGTCACATGCCCCGCCCCGGAGTTGCTGGCGAAGGTTCGCATCGTCCAGGAATCGGACAACCGACTGCGTAAACGAATCGAGATCTCCGACGTCGAACAACAAACCATTGTATTCATGTCGAACAATTTCGGGAATGCCGAAGGCACGGCTGGCAATAACCGGCAGTCCGGCGAGCAAGAAGTGTCGGGTCACTCGGTGGAACGTCTCGAAGTAGGTCGTGACGATCCCACAGTCTGATTCACTCAGCACATCGGACACTGTCTCCATCTGGTAAGGCCCTCGGTAGTGGACATTGCGGTTTTGCCGCAACAACTCTGAGATCTGTACCGGATCGTTGCCCCAGATTTCCAAGACGTAGTCCGAACGGTCCTTCAGGGCAGGGCTGAGAAAGGCGGCTTGGAGAAGACCAGCACCCTTTCGAAGGTCGGTTCGGTCCAAGACGCAAAGAACCGATCGGTCATGACGCCGTTGTGCCCGAGACGCATTCGTCGTGGGTGCGCTAGGCATGCCCGGTTCAACGATGCGAATCTTTTCATCTGGCACCGGCATTGTTGCGCAGAAACACTGACGCCAGCTCTCAAAGGGGAAGAGCACTCGTCCGTAGACATGCTCGTAGTAGCGACGTTGAATCACACGTTTGTGTAGGAGCGCAACCTCGATCTCCTCGGCCGAGGCCGGAGCACTGGACGGCGGCGACGCTGCCGGCTGAGGAGAACCGAGAAGGCCGCTGCGCAGGCAGCATTGGGCACACTGTTCGGGCGTGAACGGGGTTCCACATACGGACACCACCGGAAGCCCATGCACTGGATCGACCATGCCGCACAGGTCCTCAGCAAGGAGGACGTAACGGAGAATCGGTATTCCAAGCCTGTGCACCACGTCAACCAATTGGGTGGGTTGGTTGACCGGGTCGATGACGATGACGGCCTCCGGTCGGAATTCCTGAAGTACTTCGGTCACGCGAGCAAGTTCTTGTTGCCGCTCCTCGTCTTGCCGCAATGAATCGAATGTCGCCCACTGAAACCAGACATCACGAGTCGAATGATTCTGGAATCGAGTGAATGGCTCTCCTGTTCTCACCTGCGGTGCGTCGGGTTGGTAAGGGACCTCCGATGGTTGGGGATAGAGCACACCAACCTCTGTGCCGAGGGCTGCCAATGCGCAGGCGAGCTCATGGGCCAGCAGCGGAGATCCTGACCGTTCAAACGGGGGCAGCGCATGAACGACCAGGAGGATCCGCGAGGGTCCCCTAACCAGGCCGCCATGTCGGTGTGTGAGGGGGGCGGACATCTGTTATGCACCTGTCAGCCGTGTCACCACTTCTGCGAACTCTTCGGCGACGATGTCCGCAACGACGACGTAGCTCATCTGCCATCGCTCACGACGGGCGATCAGATCCTCAACGATCCGATCGATGGAGCCGATGAGCGCCACCGGCGTCTGCAGGACAACGTCAGGCGCCAAATGGACCAGCGGTGCCAATGCCTGAGCCGTCCCAATTGGATCGTCGGTGATAGTGACGTGGCTGACGCACTGTTGAATCTCCAAATCGTCGAAGCGTGGACCCGCTGCCTCTCGGACCCACGCGAGCTTCTGGTCCGTGGCTTCGGGGCCGAGCGTGCGAGAAACGTGGGGATGGCTCGCGTCGCCCAGCGCCAGGTTCGCGTTGATGCCCACGATGTCGGCTTCGCGACCCGCCAGGGAGAGTATTCGCCGCGCCCCACCACCGACGATGATCGGTGGTCCCGGCTTTTGGACAGGCTTGGGAGTGCCCTCGAGATCTCTTATCTGATAGTGGCGACCGATGAAGGTCACCGGCCCATCGGCAAACAGGCCGCGAATTACCGCTAGGGACTCGGTCAGGCGATCAATCCGAACGCTGGCCGGATCCAATGGGATTCCGGACTTCTCGTAGTCGGCCGTCATCCACCCGGCACCCATCCCGAGCTCCAGACGTCCTTCGGACAGAAGATCCAGAGTTGCTGCCTCACGCCCAAGCAAGGCTGGATGCCGAAAGTCGGTCGCCAGTACGAGGGACCCGAAGCGAAGGCGGTCCGTTGCTTCCGCAATCATCGCCATGGCTGAGATGGGCGCGAGCGGAAAGCCCATCAAGTGATCGGAAACGAAGAGTGCCGAGTACCCGAGGTCTTCCCATTTCCGCGCATCGTTGCGGAAATGGGAAGCGGATTCCGCCTTCGTGGCTATTACAGCGAATCGGAACCTTCGATTGTGCGGCACAATCGCACAATAGCCCTGGAATAATCGATCCATTTGGCGATCCACGGCGAATTCGAACGCGGCACCGATGTGGTGCGGAGATGCTCGGAAGTAACCGATTGGAGACGACCCAGCGCAACTCCAGGGTCAGCATCGATCGTCTCCGAACAGTCCACACCAGTGAGCACCCTGCAGCGGGACTCGGGTGTGGCCATGGCCATGGAACTGTGCGCAGTGCTCCTTAGTGCTGGCCTGAGCGTGAGGGAGTGGGGAACGTAAACGGGTCTTGACCGCCAACATTGCTCGGGTGGCACTGCCCCACTTGACGCCGCTATGTCCAAGTGGGGCATGCCTGAATGGTCAGTCAGTTCATGAATCCCCGCGGACTTCCTGGACGCCTCGTGGGATGGGAGATGGCGCTCCGACCGTCGAACCGAAAGCGCAACGCCTGGGCGGTATCACTGATGGACGTGCAACCCTCAGATCGCATACTCGAAATCGGGTTCGGGCCGGGCATCGCTATCCGCGAGATCGCACGGCGGGCGACTCGTGGCCAAGTCGTTGGCATCGATCGGTCTGCCGTAATGCGCGCCCAGGCTGCGAGGCGTAACGCGTCGGCGATCCGTGCTGGTCGCGTGTCCCTCATCATTGCCTCGATCGACGACCCACCCACGTTCGAGCATCGCTTCGACAAGGTTCTGGCCGTAAACAACATGGTCATGTCGTCAGAGCCCGCGCTCAGGCTGAAAGAGCTGGCGGGGACGGCTGCGACGAGGAGCTCCGTCTTGCCATCGTCATCTGGATCGAGCGGACTTACGACCGTCACCGACGTCAGCGTGGATTTGGGAGACTCACGCCAGTCAAATATGAGACCACCTATAGCGCCGTAGATGCGGCATAAGACACCAGACAAGCCCGAGTCACCCAAAAGCCCGACCCACCTGAAGCCACGGATGCACGTGAGAGGCTGCTCGTGCACGGGCTTCGACCATCGACATATCCTGGGCCGGCGCTAACTCAGTCCCGTCAGCCCACCTTCTCTGTCGTGTGAACCGCGTATGTCGTGAATTGGTCGCGCTTGCTTAGAGAAAGCTTGTGATAAAGGCGACTGACATAGTTGCGAACGGTTTTCTCGCCGAGCCGGAGCTCTCCCGCGATCTCCGCATTACTGGCCCCTTGAGCGACCATGCGGAGCACGTCTGACTCACGTTGCGTCAGTCGGGTGTCGGGTGTTTCGCCGAGGAACCACCGTGCCGCCTCGTTGCACAGAACCTGGTCACCGAGATGCACGGAGACGACAGCAGCTCTGATGGCTTGGGGGGAGGTGTCCTTCAGCAGAATGCCCGCAGCACCCGCGACCATCGCGGGGCGGACTCGCCAATCCGTAGTCGATGTCAGGATGAGTGTCCGGGTGTTTGAGCACACAGAGGCTATCGACCGCACCAGATCGATGCTGTCGGTCCTGGAGAGTTGGATGTCCATCACGACGACGTCTACGGAGGTGGCTTTACAGAGTCCGAGCAGCTCAGGTTCACCATCCGAGACAGCGATGACGTCTATGCAATCGTCCTCGCTGAGCAGCCGAGCCAACCCGAGGCGGAAGAGGAGGTCATTGGCAACGACGATGACGGAAATTTTCGAACCGTTCATTGAAAACCCATCCGGCAAGTGGGTTACTTCGAGCTGAGTTTCGTCGGTTTTTAGCACTGTTTCGGGATCTCGCGATTTGCCAAATGGGCCTCAACGGCCGGATGAATGGAATGGGTTGTTGTGTAGAGATTGGCGGGTAGCGGAAAAATACAGCTGCTAACCGACTCTTGCCCATGACGTTGCGGACTGTCCCAGCAGCAAGGAATCACGTCGAGCGGGGCTTGGAGTACTGAGTCTGCCCGGTCCGCCGGTGCTGACAGCGATCGGATAGGCCCAAACTCAATTATGTGCTCAGGAACATCATTTCGATTACGTATCCGGGCGGGCGAGCGGCGTCTGTGCTCATGTGGCCCCGCTAGTAGTGCGGCTTCTCAGCAATCTTCTTCATCTGGAGGGCGAGGTCGAGCGGATCGGAGCCGAGCGTCGTCGCAACTGGCACGGGCCACGGCGGCTCGGTCGTGCTGGGCGGGCGTCGGGGCCGCAACGAGCTCCCCCGGAGTCGCAGCAGGGAGAACACCGAGATCGAGCTCGAGACCTGTCAGGTCTTTAGCTCACCGGATGTGCTCGACTTCCTCGTCGTCGAGCGCGGGCCCGTCGGCGTGGCCATTGGCGTCAACAAGTCGAACCAGTGCGAGCCCACATCGAGCCACGCGCCCGACCTCTGTCCAGGTCGGCTGTGTCTCGGCGCTTCGTCAGATCCGCCGAGGCGCCATGTCGGAGCTCTTGTCGCGGAGCCTGGCGAGCTCGACGTCGCCGTTCTCATGATCGATGGCCTCGAGGTGGCCGGCCATCCGCCAGCTCCAGGCTGAAGCCGACGCCTGGCTGCTGATCTACCACCGTCGCCAGCGCAACCACGGCGACCACGTGGGGTGCCCCGCGTCAGGTCATTGACAACCAGGAGCTCGCTGAGCAGGTTGGGTCTCTCCCGCGATAATCAGGAGGCGCGGTTGGGCCGGCCGGTCGACGGTTTGGGAGGGTGCTTCGGAGCCCAATCCAAGGACCAGTCGGCACGCCGGGCTAGAGCAACGGCAGCCAACTGGGAATTGACACCGAGCTTCTGGAGTATGGCCTTGATCTGTGAGCGAACAGTCGAGATCGATACGAATGCCGCGCGCGCGATTTCCTCTGCGCAGTGGCCTTCCATGAGTTCGGCCAAAACGCTCTGTTCACGTTCAGTCAGAACGGCGAAAGGCTGCAGTTGGGGATCCTGCCGTCCCTCCTCTGCAGAGCGCGTCCATGCCCGTGAGGCTGGTGACTTTTGTGCACTCTTCCGCATCCGGGTGGTCCGGAGGAGGCGATTGACCGTTATGAACAGTTCGTCGAACCGCACGCTTTTGTCGATTAGTGTCGAGGCTCCGGCGTCCGTCCAGACATTGAATCGGTCACCGTCGCCTAGGGCGTCGATGACGCAAACCCTTAAGCCAGCTTGGCAGAATTGGACGGTGAGTTCAGTTCCTGAAATGAGGTCGAGGGACAGGGCATCGATAAGTACGAGGTTGGGTCGCCACTCGATCCCACGTCCGATCTCCGATTCCCGGGGCAGAATGTGCCTCGAGGCAAATCCGTATCTCTCGAGGGCACTGGCCAGAGCTTCGGCCAAGAGATTGCTGCCGGCTACGACGAGGATCCGGGCAGGGATTCTCACTGGCTCCGGCGGTTGCTGGATCACGACACTCAAGAGCTTCGACCGCCTTTGGCGCCCGCGAAGCGGCAGAGGCCCGCTGCGGACCGCTGGTGACAAATAGTGGACGAGTTCCGGCGGTGCCGCGCCGACCGCGACGACGAGCCGTCGGATCTTGTATGAAGCTGGTGCCAAACCATGCTCTTGCCCCGCTGACCGCCTGGTCACTCGCCAGAACCCTGCGGGAATGCCGGTTTCGCCCTCGCTCGCTATGGGCCACGGCGACCAGCTCAGCCCATAGTTCGTCGCTTCATTCCACTTGCCGGGGAAGATAGCGAGGCCCTCGCGCAGAAGTCAATCGTCGAATGGGGGAAGAGCGCCATTAGGGGCGAATTTGGGAGGGCGTTGTGCGAGGACGTGTCACGAGACGTGCCGGTGCCTCTCGTCCTGGCTCTGGTGTCCACGGCCAACACCGCCGATGCTCGCGTGCCTTCCTCTCGGACGGTGAGTGCTCGACCACGTGAGGCTGGGGACCTCGAGCAGCCCCTTGAGCACGCATGGTTCTCAGCGGCCATCAGATGATCGCCAGGACCAGAACCGGTTCTCCCTGATGGACATCGTGGGGATTACGCCGAACTGAAGCCGACCGGATCCTCCGGAGCGCTGGGCGCGACGCGAAAGCAGACGTGGCCCTCTGATACCGGCGGAACCGTAGTCACGACGATCCTGGTCGCTGACCCAGAGTTCCTTTCCTGAACCAATTGTGCGGCACGTCGGAGGGCGGCGAGAAGGTGCCCACGACCCGGGACGGACAGTTCCTCGAGACCGCCTATGTGCTGGCGGGGAACGACCAGCAAACCGTCGAGCTCGGGCCCACTGATCACCACGACGTCCTCGTCGACGTCCTCGGTAACGTAGCGGGTCACACTCCGCGTGTCGTGGCCGGCAGCCCGCTGCGCTATGGCGCAAGAGCGACATTCCAAGGCCAAAGTGTTGCTCTCGCCGGGGAGCCCCGACGACTCGTGGGATCCGTTCACGTTTGTAATCCCCCGTTCAGAAGGCCGACGACTATGCCTGTGGTAGAGCCGCGTGTAACGGTGACAATACCTCGAACTCGGAAAGGACAACTTTGTGACAAATCTCCCGGGTCTCATACCTGACCGCGTTACGTATCAGAACGCCTGTGTTGCCTCTCGGACAAGGTACGCAACGGGTATCGGTCAACTCCTTACGGCGAGCAGGTAGCGCACGTGGCGGCCATGGGCTGCTTCGTCCGCTGGGAGCTGGTCCCGAGCGTGTCGTAGGCCCATTCCCGTCGAGCCGGTTCCCAAGAAAATGACCGCAACAAACGGAACGAACGGTGCGATCCGAGATGTCGGCTCGGGAGCGGCAGTTGTGTCGTCAGAGGTACGCACGGAATCGTGGACCCCCGCGGTCGAGCAGACGCAGACGAGCGTTCCCCACCGACTCTACGAAGTGGGGTTCGGGGCACACCACCCTCCCCAGGTCGAGTCAGTTGTCCATCCTCCCGAGATGGCGCAGGGCACCGCTTGCGACTCGGCGATTGCTCGAAGTGGGAGCAGTGGGCTGCGAGCCCGCCTGCTGATCGTTGATGCTGCTGCCGCGCTCGGTACCTGGCTGCTCTTGGGCACGATCAACGTGCCCGCCACCACAGCCGGTCGTCGGTGGGGCGCTGCACTTGCAGCTACCGTCGTCACGCTGGCCGCCATGCAGCTGCTCAGGCTGTACAGATCGCGGGTGTGTGCCCGCCGCGGGCAGGAGCTGGCTCGGGTTGCTATTGCTGCATTGGTGGGCGCAGCCACTCTTGAGTTGCTCCGGGGCGACGGAAACCGTAGCTACAGCGCGGCCATCACCGCTGCCGCGGTATGCATTCTTGCCTTGATGTCACTGCGTTGGGTGTTCCGCCTCTGGCTTCGTTCCCAACGGGCACTGGGACGCTACATCCGAGGGATCGTGATGATCGGGACCAACGAAGATGCCGTCGCCATATGTACCATGCTGCAATCTGAGCCAGAGCTCGGATACGAGGTGCGGGGGATCATCGGCAATTCCCGACTCCATTCGAACTGGACTGATCTTCCCAGCGGCAGCGCAATCGAGCAGCTTCCCGATATCGCCAGACAGACTGACGCCAGCGGTGTTCTTGTGGTGGCGAACGCGCTCTCCGGAGCCGATGTACATCATGCGATCAAGCTCGCCTCGGCACACGGCTTGCATGTGCACGTCTGCCCTGGCTTTCGGGGGCTAGGGACGCGCCGGGTCCGTCAGGTTCCAATAAGTGGCGAAGCGTTCTTGTACGTCGAACCTGGACAACGCTCTATGTGGCAATTCGCAGCTAAACGAACCGTCGACATCCTCGGAGCAGCAATCGGACTTCTGATCTCAGCACCGGTCCTTCTCCTGGCTTCGATTGCCATCCGACTCGAGGACGGTGGGCCCGCCCTTTACCGACAGGACAGGATCGGGTTGAACGAGCGACCCTTCGTGGTCTACAAGCTGCGAACCATGACCCTGCGTCCCGACCCCGATGTCGACCTTTCGGAGCTCAACGAACGCACGAGTGGCCCACTTTTCAAGGCGGCCCACGATCCACGGGTGACCAGGGTCGGCGCCGTCTTACGCGGACTGAGTATCGACGAGATACCGCAGCTCTTCAACGTTCTCGCTGGGACAATGAGCTTGGTGGGACCGCGACCTGCCCTCCCGGAGGAGGTTGCCCAATTCGACCTCGAACTGATGCGTCGGCACGCAGTCAAACCAGGTGTGACCGGACTCTGGCAGATCGAAGCACGAGACAACCCGTCGTTTCATGCCTATCGGAGGCTCGATCTCCTGTACGTCGACAACCTGTCGATCGGACTCGACCTCTGGATCCTTGTGGCGACCGTACCTATCGTGATCGCGCGCGCCATGAATATCTGCCGGCGAATGTGGAAACCCCAAAAGGCACCATCCCAGGCTCGATAACAGCGGCAACCGTCTAGTCCCGAGCCGCCGCCAATGGTGTCGGTTCTCGCCAGCCGGGGAAATGGCAAATGTGTCGAACGTGGCTGCCATGTCACTCTAGGCGGACCGCAGCCTCGCAGATAACGTTGACCGCACCGTCTGGAGTTGCGCGCCGCAATGGGGAGCCATCACTGCTACTGCCTGCCGCGGTGTGCCGTGCCATCGTGAGACGAGTAGGGCACGCCCAAGTTTCCTGCGCTGTTCCCCAATAAAGGGGATGACGGGTCCCGATTTTTTAGGGACTATGGGGGTGACAATCCGGTCGGGGATTGCGCTGCATCGGCGAACAGCCGTAAGTCTCGGCCGGCCGAGGGTTCTGGAGGGATTTCGGTGGCGATCAACCGAGTGGCGGACGCTGATCTCTACGAGCCTACGATGAAGGCGTCAGCCGAAAATGACGATCTCGTTCGGGTTGTAGTACAGGCTCGGGCCGGAACGAGCGCAGCCTGGGAGACTCTGATCGAACGATTCGGCGGATTGGTGACGGCGGTCGCCAGGCGGTGCAGATTGTCTGACGCCGACGTGGCAGAAGTGGGTCAAACCACATGGCTGCGCCTCGTGGAGAACATCGACCGCATTGAGCAGCCGGAGCGTATCGGTGCGTGGCTGGCAACCACGTCGCGACGCGAGAGCCTGAGGATCGCGACCCGACAGGCTCCCCTTCCTGCGACTGACGCGATGTACCTCATTGCGGACGACAAAGCTGATCCCCTCGATGCCGACCTCTTGAGGGAGGAGCAGGTGCGAGCATTGCGAATAGCGGGCGAGCGGCTACCGCTGCGCTGCCAGCGTCTACTTGGCTTGTTGATGGGAGATGACAATCTGCCGTACAAGGAGATTGGCGAACTGTTGAACATGCCGATCGGCAGCATCGGACCAACCAGGGGACGCTGTCTGGAACACCTGCGGCAATTGCTGGCCGATATGGAGCTCAGCCAAATCCCGTCAACGGGTTAGCGGGCAACGAGGCACAGTGACGTTCTCCTGTTGGCCTGCAATCGCGTACCCTCAACCATCCTCGATGCGTCGAACGTTCACCAACTGTGTCGGCCGGTGGAGCGCCGCCCGTTGACCTAGACGTAGGCTCCGACATCAAGGCGCCCATAGACATTGCTCGACCCCAGCAGAAGCCCTGCGTCTGGGCCCCGAGTCCAGGGTGGTGGTGCGCCTGTTGCGACAGCATCCGGACCTTCAACCACTCCCGACTCTGTGGAATATCGGGCTCCGAACCCGACTCGACGCGCCCAGCGCCGCCTGGTTGTTGCCGTGCTTGGCACCGCCTAGCTCATCGACTGGCAAGACCGACTGGCTCGGACTCGCGGCCCATTGGCCAGACCCTTTGGCGAGGTCACCGTGAGTACGTATTGGCATGAGCAATCTTGGAAGGTGTAAGAGCTATTGAGTTGTCTGCACCATGCCCACGATGGGAGCGTTCAGGTGCTGTCCTCCCATGGAGCCGACGAAGTCAGGGGTGACACCGGGTGGCGCAAAGGAGAAGAGCCCACCGTCGGAGGCCACCTCGATGTACCCTCCGTCGTGCGGATCCCACACCATGCCCACGATGGGAGCGTTCAGGTGCTGTCCTCCCATGGAGCCGACGAAGTCAGGGGTGACACCGGGTGGCGCAAAGGAGAAGAGCCCGCCGTCGGAGGCCACCTCGATGTACCCACCGTCGTGCGGATCCCACACCATGCCCACGATGGGCGCGTTCAGGTGCTGTCCTCCCATGGAGCCGACGAAGTCAGGGGTGACACCGGGTGGCGCAAAGGAGAAGAGCCCACCGTCGGAGGCCACCTCGATGTACCCTCCGTCGTGCGGATCCCACACCATGCCCACGATGGGAGCGTTCAGGTGCTGTCCTCCCATGGAGCCGACGAAGTCAGGGGTGACACCGGGTGGCGCAAAGGAGAAGAGCCCGCCGTCGGAGGCCACCTCGATGTACCCTCCGTCGTGCGGATCCCACACCATGCCCACGATGGGAGCGTTCAGGTGCTGTCCTCCCATGGAGCCGACGAAGTCAGGGGTGACACCGGGTGGCGCAAAGGAGAAGAGCCCGCCGTCGGAGGCCACCTCGATGTACCCACCGTCGTGCGGATCCCACACCATGCCCACGATGGGCGCGTTCAGGTGGTGGCCGCCAATGGAGCCGAAGAACCCTGCGCCGCCGAAGGCGAAGGTCCCTCCGTCTGACGCGACGAGCCAGTAGCCCGATGCAGAAGGCGCGGTCGAACTCGTCGTCGTGGTCGATCCACTGGTCGTGTTGCCTATGGCGTAGATCTTCACCTGATAGCCATTGGCCCCGGCACCGTAGGCATTTGACCCCGCTCCCGTGTCACCTGTGAGCGAGTCCGAGAAGCTGCCCGAACCGTTGAGCGTGAACGTGTCGCCCTGCTCGGAGGCGGCTGGGTCGTAGTGGGCAGCCGAGTCGTAGACCAGCGTTGCCGTCTGGCTGGCGGCGCCCGAGACGCTGTAGGTCCCGGTCGTCGTGCCGTTGGCCCGGTCCGCCTCGACGAAGAGATACGTGGTCCCGTTGACGATCTTGGTCATGCCCATGATCGGCTCGGTCGAGCTGCTCGAGTTCATGGAGAGATCGCCACCCGAGCACGAGGTGAGGAGCGCCTTGTCGATGTTTGAAGAGCTGCTCGGCTGCATCGTGCAGGAGCCCTGCGTGGAGCTCAAGAGCTCCGGGGCATAGCTCTGGATCGAACCGTCGATGTACTTGAGGTTCGAGAAGATGGCGTTGGACGCCGAGCCGTTGCCCCCCATGCAGTCCGAGTCGCTCAGGTTTTGCCCCTGGGCGGTCCCGTGGCAGAACCACTCGATGCCATCGACGCCGTTGAGGATGGCGGCCCAGGCGTCGGCGTTGACCTGGGGTGCCGTCGCGTTGTACTCGTTGCCATTGGAGCAGACGTTCGTCGTCGTGTTGCACGAGCTCCCGTTCTGGCTGGAGAAGCCCAGCTCGTCGGTGCCGGTCTCGATGAACTCCCAGGTCGGCTTGCCACCGGCGAGGGACGTCTGCATCGCTCCTTGATAGCCGTAGAGCCACGAGCAGTCGGCCCACGGGCTCGACGAGACGTGCGCAGCCGCCTTGCAGTTGTCGGCGTTCCACGGGTCGGTGTTGTGGTAGTCGTCCGAGGAGGGGTATGAGGGAGCGGCGAATGCCGCATTGGCGGTCGAGTCACAGCCCGAATCGCCCCAGGTCACCCAGCCCGCCATGTTGTCCACTGTGGCGCGGGTGGGATCGTCGGCGTGCACGGCCGCCACCTGGGCGGCAACGTTGGCCGAGCACTCGGCCGGCTCGTCGTCCCAGTTGTAGCCAGCGAGGAAGTCCGTGCAGGATCTTCCGGTGCCGGCCTGCGTCTCACTGGACGCGATCTTGTCGACAGAGGCGACCGATTCGGCCGACGTGTTCGACGAGGGGTCGCCGCCAGCGATCACGTGCTCGCCCGCATTGCAGGCCGCTTGGAACTGCGCCCCTTGTCCGCCGCTCGAGTTGTCCACCCCGAACGCCGCCGGCCAGTCGTAGAACCCAAGGAACGTGTTGATGCCCTCGGCCGCGGCCGCAGCACCCAGGGTCGAGAAGCCGCTCCTGAAGCCGGTCGTGTCGGCGGGGTCCTGCAGCCATACGGCGATGGGGAAATGTGATGAGGATGAAGCAGTGGACACCGAACCGGCGGGTGCTGCCGAGTTTGCAAGTGCGTTGTCTACGGAGGCGAGCGACGCGACCAACGCGAACGAACCCAGTAGAAAGGCGAGCATGAACCGCAGCGTTCTTGTCACAAATCCCTCTCTTCGTCGACCTATAGCTGAACGGATCCAGGCTATAATTGTTAGCTTCGAGCCTCGGTTGCATTCTGGTCGGCTCAGCTGGTCGGGCCCCCCGGGGCGTAGACGCGATGTGACGCAGAAGGGGTTGGACTGGATGTCGTTGGCTAGCTCGACTAGGCGTTACCTGGTCGATGACGGAAATGCATCGTCACTCGCGGCCAGGGCAAGGGCTCGGAGGTGGGAGGATCTGTGTGAGAGGTTCCCCAGGCTGTCCGAGATGCGGATTCTTGACCTCGGGGGCAGGGTGTCAAACTGGACAGCAGCCCCAGTATGCCCAGCTCAGGTTGTCATCCTTAACATCGAAGACCAGCCCGAAAGCTTCGACCGGTTCGAGGTGATAAACGGCGACGCGTGCTCCCCGCCGAACAAGCTGCGATCAGAACAGTTTGACCTGGTGTACTCCAACAGTGTCATGGAGCACGTCGGTGGGCACTATCGACGCCAACAGTTCGCAGATACTGTTCAATGTTCCGGAAGCCGCCATTGGATCCAAACGCCGTACCGCTACTTCCCGATCGAACCACACTGGATCTTCCCTGGGATGCAGTTCCTACCAATGTCCACCCGCTCGGCGATATCCGCAAGGTGGCCACTCGGCTGGGCTCACCAGCTCTCCGACCCTCCTAAGGGAAAGGCAGCCCATGTCACCCTAGCCATGGAGGTCGAGCTCTTGTCGAAGACAGAAATGCGGCGATACTTCCCCGACTCGGCGGTCATTGGCGAACGCTTCGCCGGATTCACGAAATCTCTGATTGCCGTGAAAACATAGTCCACTGCGGGATCGAAATTCTTGGTTCAACCCATTCGCAACCACATCTGCGGATCGTGCCCCTTCCTGAAGCATGGCTGCCACAACGTCGTACGCATGCGACAAGATCCGCGATGATCTCCACTGAACAGGGTGGAGCCGACCGCCGTCCCATCTGTCTGCGGCTCGCTCCGGCATCGAGCGTCACAACCGGTCGACGGCGCTGCGCTTGGCGTTACGAATCAGACCCTGAAGTCTCTCGCCGGTCGAACGTGGCTGTCCAGAAGCTCTGCGATCTCCTCGGCGCGCGTCGCCCAGTCGTGTCGCGCCGCAAATGTCCGCCGCGCTCTCACCGCGACAGCATCGCGTCGGCGCTCGGCCGCGGATCTGGCTGCCGAGGCGAAGCGGTCGGGTGCGTCCTCGATCACGACGAGCTCGGTGTCGAGCCACCGGGTGGCGGGAAGTCCGGTGGCCACCACCGGGACGCCCGCGGCTAGGTACTCCAAGGTCTTGAGCGGGAAGCTCCCGACGTTGAACGCACCATAGTCATAGGGCACGAGACCGACGTCGATGGTGGACAGGTATGCGGGCAGATCTTGAAAAGGCTGAGGCCCAACCCACTGGACGTTGTCTCGAGCCAGGAGACGCTCGACACGTGCCTGCTCGAATTCCGGGGCAATCGGGCCCACTAGGAGCAGTGACATTGTGTGGGCCACGGCCTCGAGCAGTCTCAGGTCCGTTCGGGCGTTGAGATGGCCGACGAATCCCGCCATCGGCGGAGACACGCGCACATCGGGTGCCGAGGGCTCCCCGCGGGCGACGAAGGCACCGGCATCGCAGCCGAAAGGGATCATGACCGAGGGGTAGCCCAGGTCGGCCCAGCGGTCACGCACAGCTGGGCTGGAGGTAACCATGACGTCCGAGGCCCGGGCTGCGGCCAGCTCGGCTCGTTCGACCCGGCTGGCATCGAGGCCCATGAGCTCGGCGCCGGCTGTGAAATCGTCCTGAGCCCAGAAGACCGAGATCTCCTCGCCAGCAGCACCGAACGCGGGCCAACTGGGCTGGGTCACGATCACCGCGCGCGGCACGGCGCCCAGCACCCGTGTCACCCTGCGCAGGAGATGTCGTAGGAGGGGGTCGGTGAACGGCACCAGCAGGTGGTGGCGGCCCTTGGGCGGCACCACTGGTGTGAGGCGAGCGAGGCGCGGGGCGAGCAGACGAAGTCGGGGTCGTTCCAGCGCGGCTCTCAGCTCGGGATGGTTGCGGGGGGTCAGGTGCGACATCGGTGGGTCGACATAGAGCACCGGGGCGTGGTGACTGAGGTGCTCGGCGATGTGCTGGTCCGCCAGTTTGATGCCATCCCAGTTGTTGGCCGCGCACAGCACGACGAGACCCTTCCAGTCCCTAGGTCGAAGCCAGTCATCGGGTCGAGACCGGTCCACGCCGATCGGCTCAGACGCCATGTACGTTCCAGTGCCGCCACCACCGCCAACTCTGAAACTTGTGCATTGCGGTAGTGAGGTAGGCCGGTGGGAGCCGGTTGAGGACTCGGGAGCCAAGTCGTCGTTGCACCGCGCGTCGCCAGCGCAGCCCGCGGTGGGCGGAGAGGCGATGTGCGCAGGGGTCCGCATCGCGCGCGAACGCCTCGAGTTCGGCGGTCTGCGCCGCGTCAATACGCATACGGTCCATGCCGTGGCAGGCGGACCGCAGCGCCTCGCGCGCCAACGCTCGCCCGGCGCGTGCCGCGTAGGTCCTGGCCGTCGGCGATGAAGCTTCCATGTTCGTCGAACAGCGCGTCAAAGGCGGCCTTACGCTGGCGCAAGTCGGCCAGGGGGGTGGCGAAGCGGGTCCTCGCCATGCTCTGGGCGTGCATGCGGTAATACGCCTGATCGACGTTGCCGAGAAAGGCCACATCCCCATACGCAGCCAGGCGTAGCCACATCTCGAGGTCACCAGAGTGGGGAAGGTCGGAGCGGTAGCCGCCGAGACGGTGTTGCAGGGAGGTGCGGACCACCACCTCGGGGGACGAGATGCAGTTGGTGGCGCTCCGGCAGCGCTGCGCGATCCATTCCCGTCCCTCCCAGATCCGGACTCGGGGTTCCCCGATCCGGGCCGGGGGCCGATCGTCCTCGGTGGTGAATCGAAGCGACCGACCGTAGGCGAAACCCACCGACGGGTAGGCATCGAGCACGGCTGCGGCCCGTCCCAGTGCGCCGGGCACAATGAGGTCGTCGGCCGACAACAAGATGCAGTAATCACCCTGAGCCCATCGCAGCCCCTCGTCATAGGTAGCCAGGTGGCCCTGGTTCTGGTCGTGGCGGCGGAACTCGATCCTCGAATCAGATGCCGCCAAACTTGCTCCGACAACGAGAGTGTCGTCGGTCGAACAGTCATCGATGACCAGAATCTCGACCCGTAGTTGCGGGGTCGACTCGGCCAGGGCGCTATGGACACAGGTGGGGAGATAGTGGGCGTAATTGTAACTGGGGATGATCACGCTCACCGAACTCATGGGGGCCCGATCATCTTGTGCTCCTTCGTTCGAACTCCTTCATCGCTTGGCGGATCCGCGGATAGCGCGTAGCGAGCTGAGATTTCAATTGAGCTAGTCGATGAGCGGCTACGAGGCGCGATCGTAGCCGGAGGGGAACGAAGCTGTAGTCAGGATACGTTTGGTTGAAAGGTTGCCCACTCCATTCCTCAGGCTTCGGCGGCGCGAGCAACGAGAATGATGCGGCACGATTGTCCAGGATCGCGTCCAAGCGCCAGTTGGGCTCCAGCTTCATATGTCGGAACAGCGGAGCGACTGCCGGTATTGGGACGTCGTCGAAGATGAGGTGCCCTCCAATCTTCAGCATCCTCGTGACGTAGTACCAATCGATTTCGGGATACGGGAATGAGTGAGCTCCATCGATGAAAGCAACGTCAAGCGCCCGTTCGGCCGGAAGGCTGGGCAGCACTTCATCGGAGAGTCCGACTATCAGCCTTAGCCGACTGTGATCGACTCCGATTTGCTCGCAGTACTCGCGAACCCGACGGTGCTCGTCAGGATCAGGGCTGATTGCCGTGTGACTCGCCCCGGAGGCAGCGAAGACGACCGTCGACGCTCCACAGCCAGTCTCGAGCGTCGAGCCATCACCTTCAGGTACTAATCGCTGAATCAGCCTGAGTGTTTCGGGAAGGGAGTCCCATTGAGCCGTACCCTGCTGATGGAATCGGGGCCGGTCCTCTTCAAGCAGTGCTACAACATCCATTTGTCTTGCTTTGGGAGATGATGGCGGATGTGGCTTTTCAACTTCCATCGTGTCGAACGCTCGCACCGCAGCTTTGCTGCTGGCTGTTCGCAGTGGAACAGGAGATTTGGCAATTGTCTGATCTGAATTGTGGGTCACGTGACCACCTCTTTCCGCTTCAACCGGTATGCGCGCAGGGGGGGAACCCAGAGCGATCTGATGACAGTTAGATACACAGCAAGGCCGAGGGGCACGGCCAGAGACAGACGGACTATGTCAGGTAGAGAAAGGTGCGCGATTACGGTCGCGACGACAACGACGCAAAAGGCGCCTGCAGCAGGCCGCGCCACTGCCCGCCCAATTAGCCGTAACGAGAAGCTATTGCGATGGAGTGCCCACGCAAAAGTTGGAAGGACTATTGCACCGGCAACGATGACGTGCCCCAGTCCGACACCGGCGATGCCGCCAAGGTGAGCGCCAATGATCAGCGTCGGAATGAGAACCGCAAGCCATAGACTCTGCAGGCCAAGCACTGTTCGGCCCCGGCCGATCGCAACTAGGACTTCAGTCGTGATGATTGTGGTTACTCTCATCGCGGCCAGGACGGCCAGGAACATGAGGGCGGTCGCAGAATGTGACCACTTCTGGCCATATAGGACGTGAATCATGGGCACGCTGAGAGCCGCGAGTAACACACAGAAGGGAAGTGTGATAGCGACCACAGCACCCACCGATTTTGCAAATGCTCGGCTCAGCTCGTTTCGATCGTGCTGCAACTTGGCAAACCCTGACAACGAGACCATGGAGACAGCACCGGAAAAGATGACCACGGGCCAACTCGAGACGTTCCACGCTAGTGCATAGAACCCAAGCTCCACAGGCCCTAGGAAGTGGCCAACGACCACGTTGTCCGTGTTGAGCATGGCGACGAAGATCAACCCAGCGCACGCGAGCGGCAGCCCATGTCGCAGGAGAACCCGCGCCGTCGGCAGATGGAAACCTGGGCGGTATCGCATCGGTGCCCAGATCAACAACACCATCCCGACGACAAGGTTGCCACCGATGTTCCCCCACGCGAGGCTGTATGCACCGAAGCCGGCTTTCGCAAGTGCGAGGGTCGTGCAAAGACACACCACCGTCGCCGCGATCTCCCCAGAACTCCGGATGTGTACCCGAAGCGTTCGGTTAGTCATGGCGGAGTTCACCGTGAACACTCCACTGATGATCAGGCCCACTGACATCAGACGGATAACTCCGACTCCATCCGGAGTGTTGAACGCACGGGCAAACGCAGGTGCCGCGAACCAGAATGCAACGAACAGCGCTGCGCTGAACGCCATGACGATCGTTGTCGCCGTAGGGGCAAGCTCATCCAGGTCGTGAGGCCAACGCACAAGTGTTGCCTCAATCCCGATGTCATTGACACTGGCCGTGATGAGCAGCGCTACGAAGGCGACAGCGTAGACCCCGAAATCTCTAGGCGATAGGATGCGCGCCAGAATCAAGCCTGTGAGGAACGTGCCAAAGCGCACCGCAAAGGCCCCCGCAAAGGCCCACTTCAGGCCACGCTTGACCATCGCGCCCAGATCGGCACCAAGCGGGATCGGAGTGTCAAGCTCGAGCGCGCCCATCTCGGGAAGCGCCGTCACCAATTGTGCCACTTCTGGCGGGTGCGCCGTCGTCGCCACTAGGTCAGGTTGAAGGAGGATTGACCCGGTAGCTGTGGGGCTCGCCGCCACGGGCGCTGGTCGGAAGTGTGTGTCATCGAACACGCCTCGGCACATCTGATCGGCAATGACAACAGCCCGCCCGATGGCCTGCTCAAACGAGCGGGAGTCGGCGACGGATGCCTCCACAATCTCTCAGTCGATAGCATTTCGAGACGAGCGACTGTTCCCGAATACACCTGACGCGTTCTTGACGACCACGTGGTCCACGATCTTGCGCACGAGGTCGAACGACCCGATGTCAAAGGAGTCAGTGTCGGAAGCCGATCCCTCACGGAGCGCCCCTTCAGGAGGCAAGGACGCGTCGGGCGCGATCGTCGATGGACAGGGGCTCGCTTTGGACGGTCAACATCGAGAAAGCTCACTGGTTGTGGAGTGGTGACGGTCGCGATCCACGCAGGACATCAGACCGGCGATGTCGACGACGTGACCGATGGCGACGAGGACAACGCCTCCTGCCAACCTAACGAGCTCGCCCTCGAATTGGCTCGGAGCCCCACCACCACCTCATTCCTTTCCACTAACTGACCCTTCTTTGTGTACCTAGGTCCCCTCACAAGGCTCGATTCCCGCCCCGTATCGTCAGTAGTGAGTCCTCAGACTGAGGGCTGATACGAACCGCCGAGGGACTGCCCGGGCTGGACCGTCAGTCGTGTACTGGCTCGCTGCGCCGAACAACCAGGCCACAGTGGGTGTGGCTCGTTGTGTGAGGCGATGTATCAGGTTCGGGCCCCCGCTCCTCACTTAGGTGAGCAACTAGCGGCGCCAGTCTTACGCCAATAGGAGCAAAGACCAACTGCATGCGCTTACTGGCTCCCTCAGTAGTCAACGCACCGGGGACATTCGATTGCACTATGACAACCACTAAAGGATCCATCGTGATCCCGGCCCATAACGAGGCTGCCGTGATCGTCAGGTGTCTCGACGCGCTGTTCGAAGCGGTGAAGCCAGGTGAACTAGAAGTCGTTGTGGTATGCAATGGCTGCAGCGATAACACAGCACAATTGGCGCGGACCTCGGACCATGAGGTCATCGTTCTCGAGCTCGACATACCGTCGAAGCCCAAAGCATTGCGGATGGGGGAGAAGGCACTGACGACCTTCCCTCGCCTGTACCTCGACGCCGACGTTGTGCTGTCGGGTCAGTCTGCCCTCAAACTTCTGGATCAGCTGCGTGACGGACCTGCTCTGGCTGCGCGGCCGCCCATCTCCTATGAGGCTGACGGCGCCTCGTATCCCGTGCGGCGGTACTACAACGCGCGCGTACGTCTTCCGGCTGTCATGAGCTCCCTCTGGGGTGCCGGCATCTACGGATTGTCGGAGGAGGGACGCAGACGATTCGGAGACTATCCGGACATCGTCGCCGAGGACCTATACGTCGACCGGCACTTTGCAGAGCATGAAATCGAAATCGTCTCTTGTTCGCCCGCAATTGTGAAGGCGCCGCGGTGTACAGCCGATTTGGTTCGGATCACGCGGCGCTCTTACCGTGGCAAGGCGGAGCTCAGCGTTGGCTCGTACGGATCCAGCCGCAAGACTGCGACCCGAGATACGGCACGCGAGGTATTCGACTTGGCCCTCAAAGGCCCGCGTGAGGCAGCCGATGCCTTTATCTACTCCGCCGTTGCCGCGACCGGCCGTCTGATGACCCACGTCGGGCGTACTGACCATTGGGAGCGGGACGAGAGTTCGAGGATGCCCTGAGGTGACCACGATCACCGACCTTCGTCCACCGGAGCTGCGGACGGACAGCGACGTGTCAGCGCGGCAGCATGCCGTCGTACTCCTCCAGATCTTCGCCATCGCGCTCATGGTGTTTCCGTCCGACACGGTTATTAAGGCGATTGGTGCAGCCGGCTTCGTGGCGGCTTTGGTTGCCATGTTCGGGTTCGTCGCATGGTTGGTGTCGACGCTGCTGGGTCTCCACAATCCCCTCGATCATCGGCATCCGACTCGTGCCGCACTAGGCGGACTGTGGCTCGTAACGTTGGCATCCTTCGCCCTCATGCACCGAACCCCGCAGTCCGGTACAGCAGAGCTGGCCGCAGATCGATGGATCATGCAGCTGGCCGGGATGTCCGGCGTGGCGCTACTCGCCGCTGAGTGCCTGGGGTCGCTGCAGGCCATCAAACGAGTATTGCGGGTCCTCGTAGGTGCAGCGGCCCTTTGTAGCATCGTGGCAGCATTCCAGTTTTGGACAAACTTCGACCCCGCCCACTACCTGCGCATGCTCCCCGGCTTCACGATCAATGTCGTGAACTCGGACGTCACCTGGAGGAACGGTGTAAAGCGAGTAACTGGGACAGCTATCGATCCCATCGAGCTGGGAGTGGTTGCGGGCATGTTGTTACCCCTTGCACTCTATTTGTTGATGTACGACAAAGAACGACAGGCGTGGAAGCGCTGGCTTCCCGTATTGTGCATCGCGCTTGCCGTTCCTATAACGGTCTCGCGTTCTGCAATCTTGTCTCTTGCCTTGGCATTCGGACTTTTCTTGGTCCTTCTTCCCTCAACACGCCGGGTTCCGTTCTTTGCTGCTCTGCCGGTCGTGATAGCTGGCGTCTTCGCAGTCGGCCACGGATTAGTCAGCACAATCGGGAAGTACTTCTTTCTGGGTAGCAGCGACTCCTCTATTACACATCGGACCAACAACTACGCGTATGTGGAACAACTGGTGCGCCAAGCCCCCTGGTTCGGAACTGGAGGTGGAACTTACCTCCCCACATCACTGCACATTCTTGACAACCAGTATCTGACCACAACCATTGAACTGGGGTTAGTTGGCTTTGCAGCAGTCGCGTTCTATTTCGTGCTTCCTGTAGCGACCGCGCTCGTGGCGCGGGGCCGAACAACCGATGTCGAATTGCGAACACTTTGTGGCGCTTTGGCAGGTGCGGCTCTTGCAGCCACTGTCTGCTCAGGAACATTCGACTCTCTTTCCTTTCCCATGTTCGCGTACGTGGACGCTCTGGTCTTGGGACTATCTGGCGCCTGTTGGCTGCTCACCGCACGGTCGCACGACCACGGGGAGGCGCACATTGCGAGCGGGATTGATCAGTTGATGTCGACTAACAGCAAAGCTAGGTGAGCTAATGGATCTACTCTCTATCTCGCGGGTCATATGGAAGCACAAGCTGCTGGTGCTTCCTGTCGTCATCCTTACGCTCGTTACTGCGTTCTATTTCTTGGCGTTTGCCAAGCCCCTCTACGAGATGACCGACGACTACGTGCTCGCACCACCGCCCACAGCGCCAACTGCGGCGCAGATCTTCGCGAACCCGAGCTTGGCAAAAATAAATCCAGACAATGTGTATGCGCGATTCTACGACCAGTCGGTTATCGCCGACGCTCTTGTCGCACGAATGAGCAGCCAGCTCACTCAAGATGCGCTTGTGAAGCAGGGGGCGGACCCGCGCAACACAGTGACCCTAACGGCCGTGAATGGTACGACCGAACCAGCTGTAGAGGTGCTCGGTACCGGATCTACAGCGGCTCAGGCGCTCAAGACGGGCGACCTAGTGGGAGCCGCTCTGATGAATAATCTATCCGCCCTTCAGAGCGCCCAAGGCGCCGACCCACACTACATGTTCACTGCCATTCAAGTCGCTACCAGCGGCCCTCCACGGGTCAAATTGTCGAGCAAACTTCGTTCAGTGCTCGCCGTGTTGGGCATCGGAGCCTTGATGCTCTTCGTAGTGGTGTCGCTTGGGGACGCAATCGACAAGAAACGAACCGAGCGACGCTCACAAACGATGCGGGCGATGGTCGACGAAATACCTCACGCGGGAGAGCGTCACGCTACATCAACGTGGGAGCCAGCTCTCATTTACGATCATCCGCAGAGTCCGCTCTCGAGTCCCGCGATGCAAAATGGAGGCAATCCCCAAAGAGTGGAGGCACCAGGGTGAGTGAGCCCGTTGTCCTCATGGGGCTTGAGCTCGCCAATCTTGATGAGCAACAAGTCACCCAGCGCGTCTTGGACGATGTCGTTTCCGGATGTGGAGGATGGTTGATCAATCCCAACGTCGATGTACTCCGTCAGGCAGCCAACGATTTGGACCTCATGGAACTTTCCCGGCGCGCCAGTTTCGCGGTGGCCGATGGCATGCCCTTGATTTGGGCAAGCCGGCTCCAAGGAACCCCGCTCGTGAAGAGGGTTCCGGGACGCCAGCTGATCTGGACCCTTTGCCGCGCAGCTTCGTTGCGGGGAGTTTCAGTATTCCTCCTTGGAGGAGAGTCCGGAGTGGCCGCGGAGGCAGCTGCTGCGCTGACCCAAGAGATCCCGAACTTGAGCGTCGTTGGAACGCACTGCCCACCCCACGGATTCGAGGATGATGAGTGCTGTATGAACGCAATCGTCACCCAGTTGGACAGCGTACGACCGGGCGTCGTCTTTTGCGGACTTGGATTTCCTAAACAAGAGCGACTTATGTCATTCCTCACAGCACGATTTCCATCGATGTGGTTCATCGGATCGGGAGCAACCCTCACGATGGCTGCCGGACGTGTGCGATGCGCCCCCAAATGGATGCAGCGGGTAGGTCTTGAGTGGCTCTTTCGCCTGGTTCAGGAGCCCAGGCGCCTCTTTTCTCGCTATGTCATCCACGACGTGCCCTTCGCATGTCGACTTCTCGTCGCAAGTGCACGGATGCGTTTGATCGGGCCGGCGCCCGGACAAGCCAACTCTGGTCACGGCGCTGGGGTCGGCGTCGCAGGCGGTTGAATCCCATGATCCAGACCCTGTCTACTCGCGACCAGACTTATCCATTCACTGTTGATGCCGTGCGGAGCCACTTGCGCCCAATCCGAGCCAAAGCACCAGTCCGTATAAGCTTTGCGGGCGGGGGAACCGACGTCTCTCCTTTCCCCGAGACCGAAGGTGGAACAGTTCTGAGCGCCACCATCGACCGATTTGTGCATGCGTCTCTATGCCCACACACTCTTGGGCGGGTAAATGTTGAATCAGTCGACTATGGCTTATCGCTGGCCCTGTCGAATGAGACCGGATTCGAATTCGATGGGAATCTCGACCTAGTAAAGGCCGCTATCCGAAGAGTCTGGCGGCGGGAAGAGCCGGGTTACTCTCTCGTCTTGTCCTCCGCCACTCCACCCGGCTCCGGACTTGGCTCATCGTCGGCTGTCATCGTCGCCTTGGTGGCCGCACTTAACGAGTATCACGACATGTCAATGAGTCGTTACGATATTGCGCGCGTCGCAGCGGAGATTGAGCGGGAAGATCTCCGTATCGAGGGTGGGCTTCAGGACCACTACGCGGCAGCCTTCGGTGGGTTCAACTTCATCGAGTTCTCGGATCACGTCATAGTGAATCCACTGAGAATTCAGGGCGATACGATCGCGGAACTCGAGATGAATCTCATCCTGTGTTATACGGGCCTCTCTCGCCGATCCGATGGAATTATCAGTGATCAGACAGCCCGCCTCAAGGAGGAAGTGCCCGACACCTTGCAGGGACTCCGGACCCAGAAGGAGCTGGCAGTCGCTATGAAGAATGCCCTTCTTTGGGGTGAATTGGATGAATTCGGATGTCTGTTGGGCCAGGCGTGGGAGGCGAAGAAGAAGATGTCTCCCAAAATCACGACTGAATTCATCGATGAGGTCTACGACGTAGCGATGCGCGCGGGCGCGAGGGGTGGAAAAGTCACTGGCGCGGGTGGCGGAGGATACATTCTGTTCTACGTCGATTTCGAGTTGCGCCACAAGGTAACCGCTGAACTCGAAAAGATGGGAGTATCGGCAGCAGACTTCGCATTTGTTGGTGAGGGTGTGAGGACGTGGCGGAGGTAGTGGCGATCGAGTCGGCGATCGAGCCGGCGATCGAGCCGGCGATCGCGGCGGCGGAGCTCTTTACTCGCCGAGTGCGCGACCATATTAACGTCATCGAACAACTGATCGATTCAAGATGCCTTTCGGACATCGCAAAGGTGGCGATCGAGATCTCAGTGCGGCTCGCAGGTGGGGCAAAGATCTTCTTCTTTGGTAATGGGGGATCCTCAATGGACGCCGGTCACCTCGCAGCTGAATTCCTCGGGAGATTCGCTTTCGATCGACCGGCAATTCCTGGCTTGTGTCTCGCCGATCCGACAGCAGCCTTGACCGCTATCGCGAACGACTATGGGTACGATCAGGTGTTTTCACGTCAGTTGGAGGGCTTGGCACGCAGTGGCGACGTCGCCATTGGGCTTACGACGAGCGGCAACTCCGCCAATGTCTTGCAGGCTGTCAAGACCGCGCGTGAACTCAACGTCCTCTCAATAGTCCTGACAGGTCGCAATGGCGGGTGTGTAGCGGAATTTGCTGACGTCTGTATCCAAGTCCCGTCTGATGAAACTCCGCGAATCCAGGAGGCTTGCATGGTCCTCGGTCATACAATCTGCGAGTTCGTGGAAGCGGAGCTGTTTTCCTCGTCTCGATAACGACATGAGTAGCTTTTCGACAGCGTTCCTCGATCGAGATGGCACGATAAACCGACGAGCATCGGAGGGTGACTATATACGCACACCCGGTGAGATAAGACTCTTGCCCAATGCCGGGCAAGCCGTGCGCCGTCTCAACGAGGCGGGAGTGATGGTTATCCTCATATCGAACCAGCGGGGTGTCGCAAGAGGTCTATTGAGCATGGATGACGTGATAGCAGTCAATGACCAATTGGTCGCATTGCTCGGCAGGGTAAATGCCCACATAGACGCTATCTATGTGTGTCCCCATGCCAAGGAGTCGTGCATCTGCCGAAAGCCGCTTCCGGGTCTCTTGCAGCTCGCTGCGCTAGAGCATCCTACGATTGAGCTCTCCAGATCCATAATGATCGGGGACAGCGAGAGTGATGTTGCAGCCGGCATCGCCGCAGGCACCGCGACAATTCGAATCCTGGAGCGCTCAGAGGCAACGTACGCCGACGCCGTTGCGCCGGATCTCGCATCAGCAGTGTCCATGGTCCTCGGTGAGGGGATTCCTTCGTATTCTCATTGATCCGACGGGTCGCAGTGTCGATCTGCTCGCGCAGGACGAGGCTCTCCGGGTAGTTCCGCCCAGGACTTGCGGCGCAGAACCGTGCGAAAGGCCAATCGGTGCCATGGATGGGTAACCCTCAGCATCTCACCTAGTGCTACCACCGCGCGAAACAGGCTTGAGAAAGTGCGGTGGTGATACTTCTCGTAGTAGCGCACCCTGTTGACGGCCATCAGGGCGGTCAACTCAGGTGATCTTCCTGACCCGCCAAGTCGATGAAGGACCCGAGCGTTCGGCACGTACACACATCGGTGGCCGGCCAGCCTCGCTCGTCTAAAGAAGTCCGTCTCTTCTGAGTACAAGAAGAATCGACGGTCGTCCCACGGTCCTACATCGCGGTTGCATCCATCGCTGATCAATAGCGCCGCTCCGCTAGCCCATTCGACCGTTTGGACTCCGCCGTACGCCGCATGATCGTGAACTATCTCGCTCGACCATCCTGGTCGGGAACCAAGTCGAGAACCAAGACAGGCGTCACATAATGCCCGAATCAGGGTTGGCTCTCGTCGAAGTGACAGGTAGAGGCGGCCCTCTTCGTCAAGAATCTTTGGCACCGCCACTCCTGCGTGAGACTCTTTGAGGGCCTCGAACAAGGCCCCCACGGATCCCGGTTTGAGAACGAGGTCCGCGTTGAGAACCAGCAGGCTGTCGCAAGGCCCCACGTGCTCGCGGCCGACGTTGATGGCCCCGGCATAACCCAGGTTGCCACCTGCAGAGATGCCTAAGACGGCGTCGTACGCGAGGATCTCGGCCCAGGTGTCGTCCGACGAAGCGTTGTCCACGACAACCGTTCGTATCCGAAGTCCTTCCGTCGCGGCCGGGAGCGATGTCAACAACCGACCAAGGTCGTCAGCACTGTTGTGCGTGACGATGATCACGCCGCAGTCAACCCGGTTGGGATCGCGAAGCTCTTGGCCGCTTCTCAGCGAGGCCGAAAGTTCTGTCACGCGAGCCATCCAGTCGCTCTACGACTCTCGACTATGCGGACGTGTGCGCGACACGTGGAGTGTTGTTTCGCACCCATCGGATCATAACCGGTCTCGCTCATGGCCCATCTGAACGACATCTTCATGCAGGAGCCGCAAGATCACTTGTCGAAGGCGGTATGCATGTGGACGCGGTTGGACCATGCTCCTCCAGGACCGTTGCCACCTCGAGCCGGTTGAGCCAGCTGGCGTGGTGGGGGAGCAGCCGGCTTTCACGCGGTGTCCGTGGATGCTCTGAGCAGCCCAACGGATCCGTCAGGAGAGTTCCACATTCTTGATCGAGAAGAATCAGTCAGATGGTGCCCCTTGCAGGGCTGGCGTGGTCATTTCCCAGTGTCGTGTCACTCCGCGTATCAGAGGAGCGCCTGAGGGCTCACTATGAGCTGATGGGGTAGGCATCACGCCTTTGGAGGGAGCTGCCCAGGCATGCGACCACAGAGTGAGTGTGGCCGGGTTTCCGGGCTCAAAGGTGCATATCTCATCGATGGGACTTCTGAACGTTGGCAACGAAAGCGAGACCGCCGGTGAGTTTGAATATGACGCAGGCCCCGGGCAGGTTGGGAATGTCTGTCATCGGCGCGGGATACTGGGGTCCGAACCTCGTCCGCAACATCTCCAACTCGGCGGCCTGTGACCTCCGATGGGTCTGCGACTTCGATGTGGCGCGAGCCCAGAGTGCCGTAGGCCGCTACAGCACGATCCGGGTGACCGACGACATTGACGAAATCCTCGGCGATCGTGCTGTTCACGCAGTCGCAATCGCGACTCCTGCCCATACCCACGTCGAAGTGGCGCTCGCCTGTCTGGAGGCAGGCAAGCACGTCTTGGTGGAGAAGCCCCTCGGCGCAACGGTTGCAGAGGGTGAGAAACTGGTCCAAGCGGCGGAGGATCTCGGACTCGTGCTCATGTGCGATCACACCTACTGCTACACACCCGCCGTTCAGGAGATTCGGCGCCTCGTGTCCGAAGGTATGGTGGGGGAGATTCACTACGTCGATTCTGTGCGGACCAATCTAGGACTGCTTCAGTCCGATATCGACGTCTTCTGGGATCTGGCGCCCCACGATCTGGCCATTCTGGACACTTTCCTGCCAGAGCGTTCGAGGCCGGTAGCCGTTTCCGCGCTCGGGGCCGATCCGCTGGGGACGGGATTCGCTTGCGTAGGATACCTGACCCTTCACCTGGAAGGAGGGGGTTTGGCGCACTCTCATGTCAACTGGCTCAGCCCGACCAAGGTGCGCACTGTCACTATCGGCGGCTCTGAGCGCATGGTCGTCTGGGACGACCTCAACCTCACACAACGGCTCAGCCTCTACGACAAGGGAGTGGATGTCCTGGACTCGGACGCCTCCGTGAGCTCCCAGGTGAGACGCGAAACGGAAGGTGTCGTATCGCTACGGAGATCTCAGTGCTCCCGCTCTGCCCGTGACCGAAGCCTTGAACGGCGTCATTGCTGAATTTGTGGCGTCAATCCGGGAAGGGCGTGCTCCCCTGACCGATGGTCGCGCCGGCCTTCGCGTACTGCGTATTCTGGAGGCGACCTCGGCGAGTTTGAATCAGAACGGTGCAGTCATACCCCTGGGCCACCGATGAATGACCGTTTCAGCCTCGTGGAACACTTCTGATTCATCGGTTTCCATCTTGGCGTGGCCGTTGGCCGATTTGATGTCAATTCAGCCCAGGTCATGCGCGCCTGCTCAGGCGTTGCCATGATTTCGGATGTCTTGCAGCCTCCATTTTCGATGCAGAAGCAGATCTGTGGTCAATGAGTTGACCCAGATAACCCTAAGGCGGTCGACAGTGCCGATGCCGCCGCGTGCTGCCGTTGGAGGGCGATGCGCGCTGCGGCATGTTGCTGGGGCGTCACCGTCTTTGCGTCCTCTATGGCCGTGAGGTCCTTGACGAGACGTTCGTCCGCGGTACGTAAGGTGTCTAGGGTCACGCGCAAGTCACGCGGAACGCTCAATCTGAGCATCGCTGCGTCGAACTGTTCCAACTCCGACACAGCTGTCTTCACCTGTAGATCCGGGAGCGCTCGACCAGCGGACAATTCGGCGGACAGCTGCGACGTCAATGGATCTACCGACTTGGCCATCTGGACGTAGTGCATTCCTATGACGGTGTCGGAGAGCTTCCCATTCTGCTTGGCCTTTTCAGCTTGTGCGGCTTGCTGCCCTTGTACTGCCTTTTGGGCAGTACTGGAGCTCTGACCACCCCCGCAGGCGCTCAGAGCTACCGCGCCGAGGCTGAGGAATCCGACAACGATTGAACGCCGACATACGCCCACAACCGCGCGACGGTACCATGTGCCCCCGTTGGAAGTTCGCGCGGACCGACTAGTTCTGGCGCTAAATGCTCTACAGGGAATGACAATCGCGACCCTGCGCCTCCGCCGCATCGACCCCTCCACTCTTACCGCACGAACGCATATACAGTTGGTTACTTGTCTACAAGAGTTTAACTGGCGCACTGCAGCCCTGTGGTATGGACGTCGGTGAAGAGCGGCTTCGAAACCCCGCCGCCGCTGCTCGAGGAGCGCAGCTTGTCGCGGGTGGCCGGTGCCTGTGTCCGGATGCTCGGATGGGGTGGGCGCGATGGCGGGCGCGACGATGGGCCGCAATAGGTGATCTCTCCCGACGCCCGCGGCGCCCTCATGTCCCCACTGCGCTGGATCGCTAAGTCCACCAACCATCTGCCGTCCGTGCTCCGTGCCAAGGGGTACGCCAGGAGCGCACGCACCGTCCCGGGACAGGGGCAACTGCCTGGACGATTCGATAGGGGCCGCTGGGAGCCGAGGAGCAGGCGTGCCGGCCGAATGACCGTTGTTCGCTGCACCAGCGGGCCCACGTCACTCCGTGAAGGAGGTTCTCGAGCGGCTCGAGACACCTCCAGGGGTCATCCCGGAAACTCGCGCGAGAGGCGTCGACGGGCGCCCATGCGTGCGGGTACCTCCATTTCCGATATCTTCCGTGCCGGAACACCCGCCCAGACCTCATTACGAGGGATGTTCTTGGTCACGACCGCACCCATGCCCACAAGTGCCCATGAGCCGATCGTCCGGGACTCACGGACAAGGGCCCCCGCTCCCAGATAGGCGCCTTCGCCGACCCGGACTCCACCTCCGAGGCAGACACGTGAGGCCACGGTGACGAAATTCGCCAGGTGATCGTCATGGGTGAAGATTGCGCCGGGCATCACCATGACGTGTCGGCCGATATGGACTGACGCAGTGCTGACAACGCCCGCCAGGATGACCGTGCCGCGCCCCACGGACGTGGACGGTGCAAGGCTTGCCGTCGGATGCACCACCGTCGCATAGCGACTGAGTGGGAGATCGAGCCGTTCCACGATCTGACTTCGGGTGAAATAGTTGTCCGGTCGCCCGGTGCAGACGACAACGGAGGGACCGTCGAGATCCTGCACCATGGCGACCGGCCCGAGCACGGGAAGACCTTGTATCTCGACGCCTTTCAGATCGGGATTGTCGTCCAGGAATCCGAGCAGTTCCCACCTGGGGGCCACCGCGTTGATGGCCCGAATCGCCTCGACGGTCTCGCGTGCGAATCCACCAGCCCCGACAATCACGAGTGGCCGTGGCCTGGAGCGGAGCAACGTCATGGGGTCCGGGGTATCGATCCCTGTGGGGGTCTGACGATCGCCGACCCATTCGACTGATCGGCACCCCATTGCCCAGCCGTGGGACGACCGAGCGGGGACGCCTGCCCGCTGTTTCCCCGTCGGAAATGGCGCTCACGCTTCGGGGCGGCGGCCTGATGGGAGGTCTTTTCCAGATCGGTCCTGGTCAGAGAAGAATTCTGCAGCATTGGCAACCACGGCGGCGAGACGGCGGACCGGCGGGCTCGTGGCCACAAATCGCTGAGCGGCGGTATCAGTGCCCTCTCGGCGACCTCTGTCCTTGTGATGATGAATGGCATCGGCGGGGGGTTCACTCCCCGGCATCGGAAGCGGTCCTGGGCGGTTACACGGCGGAGATGATCCATTGGCTGTGTTCACGGTACAACGGGCCTCGGACGGTCACGGCAAAACAGGAGGAGCGAGGCCAAGTCGTGGTCGGCTCGATCCTCTGCCTAGCGGTAGGCCATCCACCCATGGCACATACCCGACCAGCACCCCCGATCCTCTGCGAGAACCAGCGGCCCGGCGATCCGTGGAGGACTGGCGGGTCCGAGGACCTTGCGACCTCTGTGTGTTGCGGTGAGCCACCAACGGGGGAGTCAACGTCGGCCAGACCGAGGATCCCAAGATCGACACACGTCACGCCGTGCGACGCCGATTACCTCGGCGTTCGATCTAGAGAGGGTGACATTGCCGGGACTCGACCCGACATCGTGCCGTCGGTAGTGCTGCCGCGCCAATCAGGGGCCGGAACGTGCTCAGACAAGGGGTAGGTGTGAGGAACGACAGGTCAACCGGAAAACGACGAGCTGCTCCCCCCATCCTGGTGTCGGTCTTGCTCATGGCGGGCCTCCTCACGTACGTGGCGACCGTAGTCGTACCGGGCCGTGCCGACGCTTCGACAGTGCCACCGCCGTCGGGGTGCACGGCTCAGATGAACCCGGTGCAGTGCGAGAACCTACAGCCTGGTACGGCAATTGCTAACGGACCCTTGAGCATCCCCTACAACAGCATCGGCGATCCGACCATCCAGGGCTTCGGCACCTCGATGAGCGTAAACGTCGGACAATCCATCTACTTCAAGGTTAACGCTCCCAACGTTTCGGCCTGGCATGTCAACATCTTCCGGCTGGGCTACTACCAGGGTCTCGGCAGTCGAGAGTGGGCATCGAACATCCTGCCCTCGGTCAGCCTCCCGCAGTCCCAGCCGCCATGTGAGGTCAATCCGGGCGGCGGCCAACCCACTGGACTGATCGATTGTGGGAACTGGGCAGTATCTGCGTCCTGGCAGGTACCGAGCTACGCCGTCTCCGGCCTCTACATGGCGCTGCTGGTCCGCAACGACACCGGCGGAACGAGCGAGGTTCCGTTCGTGGTCCGCAACGATGCCAGCACGGCCCAGATCGTCTACCAGACCTCGGACGCCACGTGGGAGGCCTACAACGCCTACAACCCACCAGGGGTCAGTAATCCGCAGGGAAGCGGCATCGATCAAGGCAACAGCCTGTACCAGTGCTACATCGGCTGTCCGGCGGGCACTCCTGGTGGCTACACGACCACGCAGACGCAGTCGTGGGCGGTCTCATACAATCGACCCCTCCAGGACGGTGACATCGACCAGGGCCGAGACGGGCCCTTCTATGCCGAATTCCCGATGATCCAGTTTCTGGAACAAAACGGCTACGACGTGACGTACATGAGCGAGACGGACACAGATTCGAATCCCTCCCTGCTGACCTCTCACAAGATGTTCATTTCCAATGGCCACGATGAGTACTGGTCAGCGAACATGCGCAACAACGTCACGGCGGCCCGCAACGCAGGGGTGAACCTGGCATTCTTCAGTGGGAACGAAGTCTTCTGGAAGACTCAATACGGTCCAAGCCCGGTCGATGGGACGCTGCAGCGTTCGCTGATCAGCTACAAAGAGACGCACAACGAGCCTCCGTATGGCACGGCGGCCAACCAGTACGACCCCAACGATCCGCCGACCTGGACCGGCAGCTGGCGAGATCCTCAGGGAGCGGCCAGCGGCGGCGACTCCCCGGAGAACCAGCTGACGGGTCAGTACTTCACGGTGAATTCCGCGCCGCAAGCCAACGACATTCAGGTTCCCTACCAGTACGCCAAACTGCAGCTCTGGCAGAACACCGCCGTCGCCAAATTGACCTCGACGAGCTCACCGGTGACCCTCGGGACGAACCTGGGCTCCCTGGGCAACCTAGGCGCTGGACTGGGCACGTTGGGGTACGAATGGGACGTCGACGCTGACAACGGTTTCCGCCCGGCCGGCGAGTTCGACATGTCCTCTACGACGGTGACGAACACTTCGGCGTTCGTGAACGACTATGGGATCAATCCCACCAACAATGCGACGAGCGAGACGCACCACCTCACCTTGTACCGCGCGTCTAGTGGCGCTCTCGTCTTCGGTTCAGGCACGGTCCAGTGGTCTTGGGGGCTTAACAACAACAACCCGGACCAGATGGGTCAAGGTCCCTCGGATCCAAATATGCAGCAATTCACCGTCAACTTGCTGGCTGCCATGGGAGCCCAGCCGACCACGCTCATGTCCGGGCTCGTGGCCGCTTCGGCGCCGACCGACACCACTCCCCCCACCTCTGCTATCACCAGCCCAACCTCTGGCCAGGTCCTCAGCGACGGGGCCCCGACGACGATCGCCGGCACGGCCACCGACTCCGGAGGCGGTGTGGTGGCGGGCGTGGAAGTCTCCACGGATGGTGGCCATACCTGGCATCCGGCGACCAGTATGAGCCAGGCGGCGACCACGGTTACCTGGTCCTACAGCTGGCAGGGCGCCCACGGCGCACCCTCGGCGGTCATCGAATCACGGGCCACGGACGACAGGGGCAACGTCGAGACCCCGAGCCACGCGGTCACCGTTTCGATCAACTGCGGCTCTGGATGCTCCATCTGGGGCCCCGGGTACGTTCCGGCGACACCCGATAACGGCGGGACCAATCCGGTCACGGTCGGGGTCAAGTTCACCTCGGACACCTTCGGTACTGTCGCCGGCATCAAGTTCTATAAGTCGGCCAAGAACACCGGCACCCAGGTTGGACAGCTGTGGACGACGTCGGGCCAGCTGCTCGCCACGGCCAACTTCAACCCCACAACGGAAACCAGTACGGGCTGGCAATCGGTGTCCTTCGCCACGCCGGTGCCGATCAATCCCAATACGACCTACGTTGCGAGCTACTTCGCACCGGTGGGCCACACCGCCGAGGACGACGGCGCGCTCGAGCCGAATCCACTGCCAGCCGGGACACCGAGTAACGCGGACAGTTCTCCCCTGCACGCCGTCCGCAACACCTCCACAACTCCCAACGCGGTCATCGCGACCGGGAGCGGGAGTCCGAGTTTCCCGACCCTCGGAGACGTGAATCCGGGCGGAAACAACTACGCCGTCGACGTCGCATTCCTGCCGCAGCCCGCCCCCGGCCCGGTGGCCGTGGTCACTGCGACGGCAGGTTACAGCTCGGCCTCCCTGACGTGGAGCGCCCCCAGCACTGGCGGACCGGTCACCACCTACACGATTACGCCCTACATCGGATCAGTGGCACAGACACCAACGACGATCACGGGCACCCCGGCTCCCACCACCGGCACGGTGATCGGACTCACCAACGGAACCTCGTACACGTTCACGGTGACCGCCTCTAATCCCGCGGGCACGGCCGCCGCATCGCCACCGAGCAACGCGGTGACCCCGAGCACAAACGCCCCACCGGTGTTCGTTCAGCAGGTGAGCGCGCACGCCTCATCTGTCTCCGCTTCTACCGGAATTTCGGTGACGCCCGGATCCAACCTTACTGCGGGTAATCGGCTCGTCGTCGAAGTAGCAACCTACAGCGGCTCTGGCGCAACGGCGTCCAGCGTTACCGACTCGGCCGGTGACACGTTCAGCGAGCTCAAGCAGTTCAGTGCGACGGACAAGACTCAGATGAGCATTTGGACGGCGCCGGTCGTGAACGGCGGCGGCACGAAACCCACCATCACCGCCAAAGCGAGCGCGGCCGCCGACGTGGGTATCGCGGCCCTCGAATACCAAGGGTTGTCGACCGCCAGCGGAACAACCGTCCTCGACCAATCGGCCACGAACTCGGGGACGACCTCGGGTGCCGGGACGGTCCAATCCGGCGCCACTGCCACGACCTCGGGCTCCAACGAGCTGGCGATGGGCTTCTACGCCGATTCCGGGTTTGACGACAATGTGGGATCGGGCTCCGGGTACAGCTCCCGAGTCGATGTGTCGCCCACCGGGGACGTGGAGTTGCTCGTCGAGGACCAGGTCCTGACTGCCGTAGGGACAGCGAACGCCTCCGCCACCACCGGAGCCAATACGACGTGGCTGATGGGGACCGTGGTACTGAAGTCAGAGGCGATGACTCCGGCCACCGTCCCTGCGGCCCCTAGCAACGTGATTGCCACCGCCGGCAACGGATCGGCCATCGTCACTTGGACCGCACCCGACAATGGTGGCAGCTTGATCTCCAGCTACACCATCACCCCCTTTATCGGTTCGGCCGCCCAGTCGCCGCTTACGATCAGCAATGCACCCCCGGTGACCAGCGCCTACATCGGGGGCCTGACGCCCGGCACTGCGTACACGTTCACCGTGACCGCCACCAACGCAATAGGCAACGGTCCGGCCTCTGCGGCGTCCAACTCGGTCACCCCGACGGCGCTCACCGCGCCGTCGCCACCGACCGGCGTGACCGCGACGGCCGGGAACACGACGGCGGCGGTGTCGTGGACGGCTCCCACCAACAACGGAGGGAGCCCGATCACTTCGTACACGGTCACGCCAAACCTCTTCGGCAACGAAGGGTCCTCTCAGCTGCCGTCAACCACCGTGACGGGGACGACGGCCACCATCACGGGCCTGACCAACGGGACCGCCTACACCTTCACCGTGACTGCCACCAGCGCCATCGGCACCAGCCAGCCCTCGGTGCAGTCCAACGCGGTGACTCCCGCCACCTCCCCCGGCCCCCCACTGGGCGTCACCGCCAGTCCCGGGGACGGCACCGCCGCCGTCTCGTGGAGCCCTCCAGCCAGCAACGGCGGCAGCAGCATCACGAGCTATACCGTGACGCCGTACATCGGCTCGAGCCCGCAGACCGCGTTGAACGTGACCGTCGCCGGCACCGCCACCTCGGCGACCGTCATCGGCCTGACCGACGGGACCGCTTACACCTTCACCGTGGTGGCCACCAACGCCCTCGGGGCCGGCCCGTCCTCGGCGGCTTCGAATTCTGTCACCCCGGATCCTCCGCCCGCCGCACCAGGGCCGCCGACCGCCGTCACGGCAACAGCTGGAGTGGGGACGGTCACGGTCGGATGGACTGCCCCCTCCAACGGCGGCAGTCCGATAACCCGTTATACCGTCACGCCCTATGTCGGGTCGACCGCGCTGACTGCAACAGTGGTGTCCGGGTCGCCCCCCGTGACATCGACGACGTTCAGCAACCTTACTGACGGCACCGCCTACACCTTCACCGTCACTGCGACCAATGTGGTCGGGACCGGTCCGTCTTCCAATGCGACCGGCCTCGCTACTCCCGAGGCGAGCGCACCAGCCTGCCCGTGCACAATATTCGGGGCCTCGACCCCGGCAACCCCCGACAGCGGTGATGGGAACTCGGTCGACCTGGGTGTGGCGTTCACCGTCGACCAGCCCGGCTACCTCGACGGCATTCGCTTCTACAAGTCAGCGGCCAATATCGGCACCCACGTCGGCGATCTGTGGACCTCGACCGGCGGGAACCTCGGTCAAGTGACCTTCAGCAATGAGACCGCATCGGGTTGGCAACAGGCAATGTTCCTTACGCCCGTCGCCGTGACCCCCGGGGTGACCTATGTGGCCTCCTATCTAGCCCCCAGCGGGCATTACGCGGTGGCCGGAGCGGCTTTGGCCACGGCCAACATCGACAGCCCGCCCCTGTATGCACTGGCCACGACGACGACTCCCGACGGCCTGTACGTCTATGGAGGTAGCGCGGCGTTTCCGACCAGCTCCTACAACGCGTCCAATTACTACGTCGACGCCATATTCACCCAGAACCCACTCATGGTGCCGTCGGCGCCAACTGGAGTGACGGCCCTGCCGGCCAACAATTCGGCAGTAGTCTCATGGACGGGGCCAACGAACAATGGGGGCGAACCGGTCAGCAGTTACACCGTCACACCGTACGTCGGGTCGACCGCGCTGACGCCAACGGTCGTGTCGGGCTCCCCGCCAGCGACATCGGTCACGGTGAGCGGTCTCACCAACGGTACCGCCTACACGTTCACAGTTGCCGCAACGAACGCCGTGGGCCAGGGGGCGGCTTCCTCCCCTTCGGCATCCGTCACGCCGGAGCCTGCCGTCACCGCCCCGGGCACGCCAACTGGGGTGGTAGCGACGGCCGGTCTCAATTCGGTCACCGTGAGTTGGACCGCCCCGAACAACGGGGGCAGCACCATCACCAGCTATGCGGTCACTCCCTACCTTGGATCTACGGCGCAGACGTCAACGGTGATCTCGGGTTCTCCCGCGGCCGCCTCTGCGGCGATATCTGGGCTGACGAATGGGAAGACATACACCTTTACGGTCTTGGCCACCAACGCAATGGGCTCAGGCGCTGCCTCGGTGCCGTCCAACCCTGCCAGCCCCGAGAGCAGCACGCCGACTTGTCCCTGCACTATCTTCGGGTCTTCTAATCCTGCAACGCTCGACTCGGGAGAAGCAAGCGCAGTCAACCTCGGTGTCGCCTTCACTGCGGATGTCAATGGGTATATAGCCGGGGTCCGCTTCTACAAGGCCTCAACGAATACCGGTACTCATGTTGGCGACTTGTGGAGTGCAACCGGGAGTCGGCTTGCTCAGGCTACTTTCACCAACGAGACCGCCTCTGGTTGGCAGCAAGTGTATTTCTCGTCGCCAGTCGCGGTGACCGCTGGCTCAACCTATGTCGCCTCGTACCTTGCGCCAAACGGCCACTACTCCGCGACATCGCAGGCTTTCCTGGCCGGCGGAATCGATTTGCCACCTCTCCACGCCCTGGCGAACAGCGTCACTCCTGACGGCCTGTACTTGTATGGCACGACGCCAGCCTTCCCGGCGAATAGCTACAACGAGACCAACTACTCTGTAGACGTCATCTTCACCTTGGCTCCTCCAACCGTTCCGGCAGCTCCGACCGGGGTGTCTGCTACCGGCGGCAATGCCTCGGCCACGGTCAGCTGGACCGCTCCGGCGAACGGGAACAGCACCATAACGAGCTACACGGTCACGCCCTACATAGGCTCCACGGCTCAACCCACGACGACCGTGACCGGCAATCCTGCTCCCGCCACGGCCACCGTGACTGGCCTGACCAACGGGACCGCCTACACCTTTACCGTGACCGCCACCAACGCCGTAGGCACAAGCGTTGCCTCTGGCCCGTCGAATGCAGTCACTCCGAGCAATTTGACGGTGCCTGGCGCGCCGACAGCAGTGTCCGCTACAGCAGGCAATGCCTCGGCCACGGTCAGCTGGACCGCTCCGGCGAACGGGAACAGCACCATAACGAGCTACACGGTCACCCCCTACATTGGCTCAACGGCTCAACCCACGACGACCGTGACCGGCAACCCTGCTCCCAATACGGCCACCGTGACCGGTCTCACCAACGGGACCCCCTACACCTTTACGGTGACGGCCACCAATGCCATCGGCAGTGGTCCGCCGTCGGCGGCCTCGAATGTCGTGACGCCCATCGCACCCACCCCCCCGGCAGCACCGACCGGTGTCACGGCCACCGCTGGCAACGGTTCTGTTTCGCTGACGTGGACCGCGCCCGCCAATGGTGGTGGCACCATCACCAGCTATACCGTCACACCGAGCAGTGGGACGCCGGTCACCGTGACCGGATCACCGGCGCCTGCCAACGCCACCGTGACGGGCTTGGTCAATGGAACGACCTACACATTTACAGTCACCGCCACAAACTCGGCGGGTACCAGTGCAGCCTCCGGGCCCTCCAATCCCGCGACGCCTCTGGCATCGACGCTGGCTTGTCCGTGCACGATTTTCGGTTCGTCGACGCCGTCGGTCGTGGACAGCGGTGATTCCGGCGCCGTCAACCTCGGGGTTGCCTTCAGTTCCGACACCAGCGGTTACATCGCCGGTGTACGCTTTTACAAGTCGGCGGCCAACACCGGTACTCATGTGGGAAGTCTGTGGAGCGCTAGCGGTGCGCTACTCGCCCAGGCCACCTTCACCAACGAGACGGCCTCCGGTTGGCAGCAGATCATCTTCTCGAACCCCGTTGCCGTAACGGTAGGCACGATCTATGTGGCGTCATATCTGGATCCGAACGGCCGCTATTCAGCCACCCCTGGCGCCTTTACCAGCGAGGTGGACAGTGCGCCTCTGCATGCCCTTGCCTCAGGTGCGATCGGCAATGGCCTGTATGCCTACGGAGCCGCGAGCACGTTCCCCACGAACACCTACAACTCGACGAACTACTGGGTAGATCCGATATTCACGCACACTCCCGTGACCCCGCCGCTCGCGCCGGCAGGGGTCACTGCGAGCGCTGGAGCGGGCTCCGTACAGGTGTCGTGGACTGCCCCGGCGAATGGGAACAGCACCATTACGAGCTACACGGTGACGCCCTACATTGGCTCCGCCGCCCAGGCCACGACGACCGTGACCGGCAACCCTGCTCCTGCCACGGCAACCGTGACCGGTCTCACCAACGGGACGACCTACACGTTCAGTGTCACTGCGACGAACTCCGTCGGTACGAGCACAGCTTCGCTGGCTTCGAATCCAGCAACACCGGAGGCCACAAGTTCCGCTTGTCCTTGTTCCATCTTCGGTAGCGCAACGCCAACTATTGTCGACAGTGGGGACAGCAATGGGGTCAATCTCGGTGTCACTTTCACCACGGATACCAGTGGGTACATCACCGGTGTACGTTTCTACAAGGCGGCGGCGAACACCGGTACTCATGTGGGAAGTCTTTGGAGCGCCACCGGTGCGTTGCTCGCCCAGGCCATCTTCACCAACGAGACGGCCTCGGGCTGGCAGCAGGTGTCGTTCTCATCGCCGGTTCCTGTCACCGCAGGTACGACCTATCTGGCATCGTACTTTGCTCCCAATGGGCACTATTCGGCGACATCCAACGGGCTGGTCTCGATGGTGAGCAATCCGCCACTCTACGCATTGCCCAATTCGTCGGCTGCGAACGGTGCATACACATATGGGAGTACGCCTGCCTTCCCGACTAATTCGTACAACGCTACGAACTACTGGGTCGACGTGGTATTCAGCCCTGTGGCATGAATCGGGTTCAAGGTTGGCCGAGGGGGGAATTCTCGAGGACGCGGCCTTTGCGACGGCTGAGAATCAGTTCTGGGGATGAACCAGGACAAGGGACCAAGAGCCTTTGAGCAACAATTGTGGGTGACCGCCGCCATTTGCTGGCACAGTCCAGGTGTCCGTGTCGATCGATGCACCGGCGGAGATACCAGATAGGCCGCTGCTGCTTGCTGCAGAAACGCTTCCGGTTTCCGCGAGGGCGTAGGCAACGGTCGAGTTGTTGAGCCAAGTGGCCTGATCATCCACATCACGAGTCTCGGCCAGGTGATGAAAACGCATGGTGGTCAGATTCAGGACGGACAAGCGCCATGTCACTTGTATTCCTGGATTGCGGTGTTTGAAAGCGATTTGCTTGCCATTCGGCGACAACGATGGGCATTCGATGCCGGTGAGCAATACAGTCGCGACCTTCGTCTTCACGTTGCCCTTGACGAGGTATGTGTCATTTCCAGATCCAAGCGTGGCGTAGAAGTCGGTGTTGTCGGGAGCAAAGGTGACTCCCCAGAAATTGAAGTCGTCATTATCAAAGAGATTTCCATTTCTATAGACCTGCATCTGTTCCAAGTTGAACAGGATCTTTCCGGTTTCCAGGTTGATGATGTAGGTACGCGTGGAGAATCCAGCGTTGGCATAGGAGTCACCACTCACGAAAACAGTCGTTGCGCCGTATTGACCGTTGCGTGACACTTGTGTACGACTCGGATACCCAGGCAGGGCAATGCTGTAAACGGGCTTCAACTTCGAACTGAACACGATGGCGTGGGTTGAGCTGAATAGGCTGCCCCCAGTACCGCTGAGGCAGATGCCTCGTTTGCCGGCGTAGGCAACGCGTTCACATTTGAGCGATGTCAATGCGGCCTGTGCTCCTGGGTCGTCGGCTGGGGTCAGCTCCACGGTCCCGTAGTCCCTATTCAACTCTGTGTTGCGAAAGAGCAGAAGGGATTGATGGCTGAGTGACGCGGCGGAAGCCAGATTTCTGGTGCTCGATCCGGTAGTGGTCGGATACCGGGCAAGGACTATGACCAGGACCGAAACCGCCACCGCCAACAGTGCAACAATCATCAGTGCGATCCAACGATATCTGTGCCATTTGACGGCAAAGCCATCGGACCCACCACCCTCACCCACTGTCACACCGGTCATCATAGGAAGCGGTGCGAGTAATTCTGGGTCAACGGGTGAGCTGAACATCCGAGGGGAGCGCGGAATATGCGTAACGTGCTTGCCCCTGGGTCCAAGCGCACGATGTTGAATCACCACCTTTGCCGATCATCCCGAGGCTTGCTAGCGAACGTGTGGCGCCGGGTGTGAGTCCGGCTCCGCCCGCTGATCACGCACACCCAGATCGACGGTGAGCGAGCTGCCGCGCATCGCATGGAGCGTGGGAGCACATCGAACGAGTGGTGGTCGATGGGCGACCGCCCACGACCATTGCGAGGGGCTGGCCCGCATTGGATTGGAGATCTCTCGAAGGCACACCACCGCCGACCCGTCCGGTACACAGATCAGCCAGGAGGGTTAACGCTCAGAGGCGCTCGTGGTCAAATGTAGTGGGCGCAATTTCACTATTCTTCTAATTTTTGTATTTTCTGACCGCCGCAGTAGTCCTAATCGTGGGGTGCCTGAGCCCCGATGGTGTTGTGTTTGCACGCGTCATCGGCGCGGCACCCTCCGGATTGAGGACTTTGGTGGCCATACGGGAACGGATCAGGGAGTTGCGGACACCGCGGGTGGGTGGATGGACACCCGCTTTGCGAAGGACGGAAAGGTGAGCAACGATGCTGATGATGGATCGGAATGACGTTGATATGGCCGACGAGGGTCATCGTTCGACCATTCCGGTGATAAAGCCATGGCTCGGACCCGAAGAGTGCGAGGCAGCAGCCGCGGCAGTCGCCTCGGGCTGGATCGCCCAGGGCCCAAAGGTGGAGGAATTCGAACGAGCCTTTTCTCAATTGATTTCCTGCGGCCAGGCGGTCGCAGTCTCGTCATGTACGGCAGCGCTACATCTCGCCATGGTCCTACTGGGCCTGGGCCCGGGCGACGAGGTCGTAGTCCCTTCCTTGTCGTTCATAGCGACGGCAAACGCCGTGAGATATGTCGGGGCCATCCCGATCTTTGCCGATGTAGATCTTGCGACGCACAACCTCACAGTCGAGTCAATCCAGGAGGTGTTAAGTCCTGCGACTAAGGCGGTCATCGTTGTTCACCAGGTGGGTATCCCAGCCGATGTTGATTCGATTCGGGACCTCACAGCTCATCATGGGATTGCCCTTGTTGAGGATGCGGCATGTGCGATCGGTTCGACCTATAAGGGGCAAATGGTCGGATGGGGTGCAGACCTGGCAACATTCTCCTTTCATCCTCGAAAGCTCATCACCACCGGCGAGGGCGGAATGCTCGCCTGTGCCTCCGCTGAGAATGGCATGAGGGCGCGGCGGCTCCGGGAGCACGGCATGAGCGTGTCTGCGAGCGACCGTCACCGCGGTGGCACGGCTGTGATCGAGGGCTACTTAGAGACCGGTTACAACTACCGCATGACCGACATTCAGGCTGCGGTCGGGCTCGTCCAGCTCGGGAGGCTCGAGGAGCTCCTGAATCGCCGACGCGCACTTGCGGCACGCTACACCGCGTCTCTTGGAGATCTTGGGGTCGTCGTGGCTTCGGATCCCCCGTACGGGACCACCAATTTTCAGTCCTACTGGATACTGTTGCCCGATCACTCTCCCGTCCAACGTAACGAATTGCTGGCCCGCCTCCTCAGCGATGGCATCTCAGCCCGACGGGGGGTCATGGCCATACACCGCGAGCCTCCGTTCCGCAGCGTGCCAGCTCCTCATCTGCCCGTCACGGAGCTGCTCACCGAGCGCTCGCTGATCCTGCCCTTGTATCATGAGCTCACCGAGGCAGACCAGGACTTCGTCATCGCGTGTCTCCGCCGATATCTCGGAGCGGGCAGGAACTAGAACTGTTTTCGATGGACCTACCTTCGATTGAGTTTGGTCAATGACCACGGTGTCGCCCAGTTCAGACATACGTGACACGCCTACGGCGTCGCTGGCGTTCGTTGATCTGGCTGCGCAACATGCGGAGGTCTCGAGAGAGGTTCTCGACGCCATGGACCGCGTCATGCGCGACTGTTCGTTCATCGGTGGCGCCGAGGTGCGAGCCTTCGAAGAGGCATGGACGCGCTACTGCGGTTTGGCTCACATGGTGGGAGTCTCGAGTGGAACCGACGCCTTGGAACTGGCACTGCGCGCGGTTGGGGTGGAGCCGGGCGATGAGGTGATCGTGCCTGTCAATTCGTTCATTGCCTCAGCCGGTGCGGTGGCGCGCATCGGAGCGCGTCCTGCTTTCATCGATTGTGACCAAACCCACCTGTTGATCGATCCCACACAGTTGGCGTCAGTCATCACACGCCAAACACGCGTTGTCATGCCGGTGCATCTCTATGGCCAAATCGCTCCGATGGACGAGTTGGCTGCGGCAGCAAGCACACTCGGGGTCACTCTCGTCGAGGATGCGGCTCAGGCCCATGGAGCGAGCCTGGGTGGTCGAAGAGCAGGGAGCTGGGGGATCGCAGCCACGTTCAGCTTCTACCCCGGCAAGAACCTTGGCGCTTATGGGGATGCCGGAGCAGTTGGGACGAATTCAGAGCAGATCGCTAAGTGGATCGAGGCTTTGCGTAACCATGGCAGCCGAAGTCGGTACGAACATCCGACGGTGGGGTTCAACTGTCGACTTGACACTCTCCAGGCTGTCGTATTGAACGCCAAGCTTGCCCGACTCGACCAATGGAACTCGGCGAGACGAATTGCGGCGAGCCGGTACGATCAAATGTTGGCCGACGTGCCCGGGGTGGTTCGACCTTCCAGCCGGGATGGCAATGAACATGTGTGGCACCTCTATGTCGTGAGAGTTCCCGAACGCGACCGTGTCCTTGACGCATTGAATGCGTCGGGTATACCAGCCGCGATTCATTATCCGACGCCCCTGCATCTGACGGGTGCCTTTGCCCATTTGAACTACGGTCCCGGCGATTTTCCGGTGGCAGAGAAGGCGGCCGGAGAGATCCTGTCACTGCCCATGCACCCGCACCTGACCGAGACACAACAAGAGCGCGTGGTGGAAGCTCTCGCAGCGACCCTGAGTTGATCCATGGACCCATCGGTCTTCGTCCACCCCCACGCTCTGTGCGAGACGGACGAGGTTGGAGCTCGGACCCGTATCTGGGCATTCGCCCATATTCTCCCCGGAGCGGTGATTGGTACTGATTGCAACATCTGTGACCATGCGTTCGTCGAGGGAGGCGTCCGGGTCGGGAGTGGGGTCACGATCAAGAACGGGGTGCAGCTGTTCGACGGTGTTGTTGTCGATGACGACGTCTTTCTCGGACCAAATTGCATCTTTACGAATGACCGAAATCCTCGAGCCGCCGTGAAGAAGGGCATCAGCCAAAGAGTGCCGACCCGTTTAGGACGGGGATGTACGGTTGGCGCAAATGCCACGATCGTCTGTGGTGTGACCATCTATCCCGGAGCCTTCGTCGGCGCCGGGGCAGTTGTCGTGAAAAGCGTTCCGGCTTATGCCATGGTCGTTGGAAATCCGGCTCGACAGGTCGGCTGGATGTGCAGTTGTGGGGGACGCTTCGATGAATCCCTTGTCTGCCAGTGTGGCCTTCGCTTCAGGGTCCGATCTTCTGAGGAGGGCCTCGAGCAATTGCCACCGGAAACACCGGAATACGGAGCGCCAGACGCGAGACGTTGACCATCCGTACTTTCTGTCGGCCGCCGTCGATCGCTCCTCGACGCCGCTGCATCGATGAGAATCTGGGGGATCGAGCGTGTGTCTGGTGGCCCCGCTGGCAACGGGATGGCTCGACATGGTTCAGCGACCGGAGCTGTTGGCCCGCCGTTGACCCGCGAGGGAGAAGACAGCGCTGCAGCACCGGATCGTGGTTCTCCGGCCCTCGAGGGAGCTCGGATCGCCGGCGTCCTGAACATGCATGCCTCAGCGGTGCAGCGGTGCCGGCCCGCGACCGTCAAACGGCTGAGCGACCTGGCCCGGACGACCAAATACCAACCCGCCGCACGGAGACGACCTGGCCTGCCGAGCTCGTTCATGTCGGCACCAAGATGGGGGAGTACTTCCCGGGCCGGCGGGCCTGAAGCGAAGTTCTCTTGATGCTGTTTACTCAGTCGACGAGCGACGACAACATCCACGCCGAGAACAAGCCGGTGATTCATCGCACCTGGTCCGGCCAGCCTTTCTCCTTCTTCCACCAATCGACGAGGTGCCGGAGTCCTTCGTCCAGATCAACATTCGCCACGAAGTCGAGCAGGCGAGTGGTCTCGGATGTATCCGCGAGGCGTCGAGCCACCTGGGAGGAATCGGCGCCGGGTTGCGTGACGAGTTCGCAATCTGATCCCATAGCTCGGATGAGGGCTTGGGCGAGATGCGTCAGGCTGACTTCTCTCCCACTTCCGACGTTGAAGACCACGTCGGTCACCGGCGCCACTGCTGCCAGAAGGTTGGCCCGAGCTACGTCATCGATGTATATGAGATCCAAGGTGGCGGATCCATCTCCGTGAACGATGGGCGCTTCGCCATTGGCGATGCGCTCGATCCATCGAACGATGACCTCGGTGTAGACACCGTGCGTGTCCATGCGTGGTCCATACACATTGAAATAGCGAAGAGCGACATAGTTGAGCCCATAGCTCTCGTAAAAGCTCCGTAGCATTCCCTCGTTGAATGCCTTGGCTGCCCCGTAGAACGTGCGGTTTGAGTAGGGGTGATGGCTCTCAGGAGTCGGGAAGAGACTTGCTTGCCCGTACACAGATGCCGACGAGGCGGCGACGATCCGGTTCACACCCGCTCGGGCAGCGGCTTCAAGAAGGTTGAAGGTCCCCGTGACAAGCACATCCAGCGCCAGTCGGGGGTCCTCCGCACACTGCGTGATCCTGATGGCCGCCTGGTGGAAGACGAGGTCAATCCCTTCCAAGAGCGAGTCGAGCAGGCCAACGTCCCCGATGTCTCCTTCCACGAGGGTTACTGGGCCGTTCGCTCGCGCCCATTCGAGGTTCTCCTTCCGTCCCCGTACCAGGTTGTCGACCACGATGACTTCGGCAATGTCGGCCCGGACCAGCTGATCGGCGATGGTTGAGCCGACCATGCCGGCACCACCGGTGATAAGGGCCCGGCGTCCTCGAAGTCCCGAAGTCACCGATAGTCCCCGAGCTGTACTGATCGGCCGAACTGGGGCCTCCCGTCGCCCCGCCGTTCGGGAGCCGCGTGTGTCATATATTCAACGAGGCCTGATCTGGGCTCTTGATACGCGTTGCGTCCCCTCCGGGCACGGCGTTTGACCGGCCCAGACGACATTGCGCAAAACCCGGTGACCTGAGCTCTTCCGCTGGACACTGAACTCACCCGATGGCAGAGCGCCTGCTCAAGCCTCGTTATCTCTGCGGGCGACCGAGGCAATACCTGCCGACCGTTCATGTGGATGACCAAGAAGCCACGATTACGCGACGTTCGGGTGAATCCTGGTGGCAAACAACCTCGGGGCGCCGGCGATGTTGTAGAAATGGGTTGGTCTCTCTGCGTGAGGAAACAGCCCTACCCATGGCGCGGCGCATCAAGCAACTCCAGAACTTCCGTGGCGGCGTCGCTGCGCTCGTGGCCGTCTTAGTCCTCGCACCCGTCGTGATCGTGTGGGACAGTTTGCCGACGGCGTCTGCATCCCAGTCCGACTCGAGTACGAGGCTGTTCGTGGTGGCATTGGCGGGCTCCAGCTCACCCACGTTCAGGGCGAAGGTGACCGGCGTGCCGCCGATCGCACAGACACCGACGGGAACTGTGACCTTCGTTATCGACGGCTCTGACCCAGTCCACTGCGACGGCCTCCCCACGGACACCGTCCCGATGTCGGGAGGCGTCGCGACCTGCAAGGTCACCTCGGCACTTCCGGCGTCAGGCTCGCCCGAGACGGCGCGGGCGGTGTACTCGGGCGACGACAAATTCATCATGAGCGACAGCAGCTTCACCTCGAGCGACGGCAGCTTCACCCCGGGCCACCGCACGCCCGCGACCACTCCACTCTCGTCACTCTTCCCCGTCGCCGTCTGGCTGCAGGATCCCGTTGTAACAACCGATATTGAAAGCGGCTATCTCGACCCTGGGTGCTGCGGCCGCGGCCGAGGGCATCAACACGTTCCTTGGGTTCTACGACTGGCCGGCGGCGTTCGGGGTGGACAACTCGAGCGGCGGACAAGGGGCGCAGTTCCAAGCGGCCTGCAATGCGGGCGAGCACGTGATCGCTGGCGGCGACCCCTCGTCGAACACGTCGGCCGAATCGGTCGCCTCTGTCGACAAGATCGCGTCCAGTGAGACGCAGGCCGGCACCGGAAGATCCTGCACGGACTTCCTCGCTGGCTACAACTGGGACGACGAGCCGGCCGAGTGCTCGGCCAACGTTGCCGCCCAGGTGGCGGCCGTGCACGCCGACGATCCCACCCGCGCCACAGTGGACAACATGGCGGGCTGGGTGACCTGGGGCGATTCGGGCTGTGACTCGACCGCCAATGCGGCATTCGCCGCTCCCTCATACCCCTCCTCGGACGACTACCACAACACCGACCCGTGGAACGCCGACAACTGCAAGGCGGCTGCGCACGTCTCGTCGAGCCCGTGGGCCGACTGCTCGTGGCTCTACGGCTATCAAGGAGCGATGCAGACGTCCCTCGCCGGTGGCAAGCCGACCTGGGAGTTCATCGAGACCGGCACCGACGAGCTGGGCTTCTCCAGCCAGAACGGGAGCTCGTGCAACACGACGACGAACGTCTGCTCCAATGGCAACGAGTACAACGCGACGGCACCCCAGGTCAACGCCGACGCCTGGGCCGCCATCCTCAACGGCGTCGATGGCATCGAGTGGTTCTGCCACGGGACCGCCCAGGGGCAAAACCTGAGCGACTCGGACTGCATGGGGGGCAACGGCTCGGCGTCCAACGCCATCTTCTCGAACCTCAAGTACATCGACGGTTCGATCCAGAGCTATGCCCCGGAGCTCTTGAGCTCCACGCAGGGCTCCTGCACGATGCAGCCGAGCAGCTCTTCAAACATCGACAAGGCGCTCCTCACCTCGTGCTCGGGTGGCGATCTCTCCATGAACTCGAGCAGCTCGACCGAGCCGATCATGGGCATGACCAAGATCGTCAACGGGACCACGTATCTCTTCGTCGAGGCGGACCGGGCCAACGGCACGACGACCGGGACCTACAGCGTCTCGGGCGCCGCCAGCCAGACGGCAACGCTGGTCTACGACTCGGCTGCCCACTACGACCCAGCCGCCTCCGAGCAGGGCGACACGTTCACGCTCAACGGTTCGGGCAGCTTCTCGGACTCGCTCACAGGTGACACGGGAGCGGGGTCAAATGCCTACGGTGCCGGGGCCAATGGCTATCAGGTGAAGATCTACGCCATAGACTGACTGACACAAAGAGTGCTTTCTCAAAGAGCTGGACGCGCTCGGTGCGCCGGCGAGCATCGTGAAACTGCATCTGAAGACGTAGCTGTGGCTCAAGGAGACGCATGCACCCCAGTGCCCATCGCACGACAGCGGTGGCTCCGGACGAGCGGATTGTCTCAGTGGACCCCTACTCGGCCCGCTCCGCAGGCGCAGATACGACACTGCCTATTCGTCAAGGTCTTCGACATGGTGGTCTCGCGCACGGGGCTGCGCGACCACGAAGCGCTTGCCGCTGGGTTCGACCCAGTCACAGTCGAGTTTGAGGCGGACGACCACAAGGCCTATTACCAATCCAGCCACCGCATCCGGATGCGCTTCACCGGTGACCGCACCACCGGCCGGCTGCTGGGCGTCCAACTCTTCGGCCACCGCCACGCCGACGTCGCCAAGCGCATCGACATTGTCGCCCGCCTGCTCACGGAGCGATATTTCTCTGGACAGGTGGTCGTCGTCCCGCCTCAGAACCACGCCCAGCTCTTTCCGAAATCATTCATCAGTCGGTGGACTGCTCGATGCCCTCCTTCATTCATCGAGGCTGTTGAAGGCCCTTGAGTTTGCAAGGCGCATTGCACCCTATTGCCTGAGCCCTTGCGAGACCTCTGCTAGCGCAACTCGGCGAGCGAACGACTCGTCACGGCCGCCCATCTCACCAATGATGTGTTCGGCGATAGCCAGGGAGGCCGTCGCTGCTGGTGATGGTGCATTGCGGACGAGGGTAACTCGCGGCCTGATGGTCAATGACGAAGTCGTCTGCAAGGCTTCCGTCGAGGTGAAGAGCTTGAGCGCGCACGCCTGCCCCCGAACGAACAAGGTCAGTCCGAGTCAGGTCAGGCACGTATACACGCGCACGACGAAGGAAGATCGACTTGCTCACCGAACCGCATATCTCCCGAGCGCCCATTCGCCAGTTCTGGCGCGCCATTTTGCGCATTCCTGGATACCTGGCGGTGCGCCATACGTCTCGAAGCCGCACATCGCTCCACCGGTATCCTTCTTGTGACAGTGCCAGGACAGAGTTCGGTCCGACATGGACTTGGCCGCCAAGACCTCGAGTGAAATGCACTCCGAGGAAGGGATAGCGAGGGTCTGGGACTGGGTACACCAGACCACGGATGAGGTCTGCGTGTTCTGGTGCAATCTGGTAGTACTCCCCTCGGAAGGGGATGATTTCAGGGTCCGAAGCTGCACCAACCATCCGAGCAAGAACCGATGACTGGAGGCCGGCGCACACGACGAGATGGTCAAAGACCCGTTCGTGCGCATCGGTAGTGATGTGGACCACGGCAGCCCGCACATCGATCGCCATGACCGGGTGCCCTAGAACCACTTCGCCACCCGACTGCACGATGTCGGCGGCCAGCCGTTCGGCGATGACGCGGAAATCGACGACCGCCGTTCCCGGGATTAACAACGCCGAGCGTCCCCGAACATGTGGCTCGCGCTCACGAAGCTGCGAAGCGTCGATCACCTGCGATCCGGGAATACCATTGGCCTTCGCGCGATTGGCCAGATCGAGCAGGCGGGGCATCTCGTCATCGCGGATGGCAACGATGACTTTGCCGACCTCTTCATACGGGAGTCGCCGGTCGGCACAGTAGGCGCGCAGGAGCTGACCCCCGCGCCGACATAACTTGGCTTTGAGTGACCCAGGCGGGTAGTAGACACCGGAATGCACAACGTTGCTGTTGTGACTGCTTTGGTGGGCAGCAACCGTGAATTCCTTGTCGATCACCGTGACCTCAACATTTGCCTGCTGCAGACGGCGAGCCACTGAGAGCCCTACGATGCCGGCGCCGATCACCCCGATTCTTGGTGTCGTCATGCTGCTGTCTGTCGACGAGCACGGGACAAATCAGACGTAGACGACGCCGAAGGGAAGATACAGGTTGGTGTCCGATGGTGGCCTGCCCCCGTACCGCACCATGGGGCAGCCGCCAGTTTCGGGGTGAGGTCGTTGTTGTCCTCGGTCGAACCCGAGCGTCGATCAGTGCTTGCCACGTTGTGTCGAAGTCCCTGTCAGGTGAAACGGCGATGCCAATTCCGGCATCCTGAGGGGTCTGGCTATACCTTGCCGGGCGCCTCAACTTCGCTGTATATCGCAATGGCGGGAGGGCCGGTGACGCCAATAAGTTCCGTGATCTTCGCGACCTTGGCGTTGCCCTCGAAGAAACTCTGGAACTGTTCCGCCGTTTCCCACTCGTCAATGACGACGAGCTCGCCCTCGCCCGCAACGAAGGTGTGGTGGATGAGCCCACCGGCCCTGGTGTCCTCGGTAATCTCCTCTAGGAGCGCTGCGTTGGCCTGCAAGCCTGCTATGGCCTTCTCGATGTCGGCGACTGGGAAGTGGGCAATGACGGTGACACTCATGACGGTTACCTCTCTTCGTGTGGCCGGAACACCCCCGCAGAGGCGGTCCGGCCAAGTTACGACATTTCTGTTGTGCCCGCTCTGCGGTCGTTTCGCGTCTGGACATAAAGAAACCCTGCGGAGAGTGGAAGGCTCTCGTCCTGTAAGTCGTGGGTTGGTCACGGACTCAGCAGGCGATCTTGGAGTTCTTCTCGTCTCGTTGTCGAACTCGGACTAGCGAGTAGGTGAGTTCTCGCAAGAACAACCACCCCGAAGGCGACGGGCAGCAAAGACACGGCCAAAGTCTACGGACCTGACGGCCTGGAACGTGCCCCCGTGCGCCGGGACGGTGGGGCAGTTCGGCATGAATGGGGCCATCTGATGATCACTCGCAGGCCGACCCGAATCCGGCAATTTGGAAGGGCAGGAACCTCCCGCCGAGGACCGATGTAGATGCCTGTTGCGAGGGCTGATCAACTGGCGAGGCCTGTTGGGTACGTTGATGGCGGTGGGACTAAGGCGCCGGCTCGTATGGGAACCCCGGGGGAAGGTCGCCGTCGTGACCGGGGCTTCCGCAGGCCTCGGTCGTCGTCTCGCGCTGGACCTGGCCTCAGCGGGGGCGGTGGTGGTCGGCGTGGCGCGGCGTGAGGAGCGACTACAGGCCCTCGCCGATGAGATGCGGAGGCACAGCCCGGAATCGTCCTATCGGGTCTGCGATCTCTCCGAGGCCGCCTCCTTCGTCGGCCTATTGGAACAGGTGGAGGAGGAACACAGCCGGATCGACATCCTGGCCAACATCGCCGGCGTCGGCGGGATCATTCGCGCCGAACCGACAACGGCAGCGTCACTTCGATCCATCATGGAGGTGAATTTCATCGCTCCCGTGGCCGGGATGGTAACCGTCCTGCCAGGGATGCGGAAACGGAAACTTGGTGCAATCGCCAACATGAGTTCGGACGACGGGCGCGCTCCGGGTCCTGGAGCAGCCGACTACTCCGCGAGCAAGGCGGCTCTGTCTGCGGCGACCGAGAGTCTGTCCTACGACGCGAGGCCGGACGGCGTGTTCCTCCATACCGTGTACCCAGGATGGGTGCCGACTGAAATGGGACTGACGGCGGTGCGCGATGGTGGACTGTCGATGCCACCACGCGCTGTCCGGCGCACCGAGGAGCAGGTCTCGTCGTTCGTACTCCGCCGGATGTTTGACCCACGACTGGAGATCAATGTGGCGTTACTGCCCCTCGTTGCACCTATCCTGCGCACAGTGGCCCCGCGCACCTATCAGCGGATGCGGGCCACCCGGTGAGCAACGGGACGCTTTGGAGGCATCGGGGCGCGATCCGGTAGAGATCCACGATGGAGCATCCGCCATGCGCCACGGGCGATCGGGTCGGCATTCTTCTCGGTTCGCGCAGCCCCGCTTTGTGGCGTCCTTCGCCTACCGCTACGCACGTCCCTGTTGCTACTCAGAGGCCGACCACGAACCGGGTAACTCGGTCGCGCAGCGCCGCGGGAAGAAGCGGTTGGAAAGCGGCAATCATCTGCGCATCTCGACCTACGAGGTACCGAGCATGCGGCACCTTCGCAGTGAGAGCTTTGGCAATGGCCTTTGCCGCCCCCTCTGGTTCTCCCATGAATGGCATAAACGACTGGATCAGGGCTCCAATTCGATGGTAGGCGGCCTCGTAGCCCGAATCCTCGCGGCGTGACACGTCTGATTCAAACTCCTCCCAAATGCCCGTCTTGAGTCCACCCGGCTCAATGAGCACGACCTGGATGCCATCTCGGGCGACTTCGAGCCTCAACGCGTCCGAAGCTGCCTCAAGTGCATGTTTGGACGCTTGGTACCAACCGGAAAGCGGAGTCGTGGTCAGTCCATAGATAGACGAGACATTGACAATCCGACCATCCCCGGCCGCCCGCATGTGGGGCAGCGCCAAGCGAGCCAGGCGCATCGGAGCTACCACCATTGTCTCGAGTTGATGACGAACTTCGTCGTCGCTGACATCCTCAATAGCGCCTACTCCCGAGTAGCCAGCATTGTTCACGATCGCCCAGGGGCGTACCCGGTTCACCACTTCGGCACATCCCATTGCATCCGTGACGTCGAGCAGCACCGTCTCAACTCGAACGCCGGCCTCCTTCGCCGCCGCCGTGATGGCGTCAGCCTTGGATTCGGAACGCACAGTGCCGATCGAGCGAAATCCCAGCGTGGCGAGTGTCACAACCGTTGCCAAGCCGATTCCCGAGTTTGCTCCGGTCGTCAACACCGCTTTGCCGGCGGGATCGGTCATCTACCGACCCTATCCAGCCCGCTGGTTCCAAATCCGCCCCGTTCGCCGGGAAGGTGCGATATTGCGGCACGTCGGTGACGGTGTGAACCAAATGGTGACTCAGGGCGTCATAGTTGACTGAATGCGGCGGAGCGCCTTAGCAGCCCTGGCAGTTGGCCTGCTCGCCCTGGCCAGCTGTTCTTCATCGCCGCAGACCGGCTCGGCCACTGGTGTATTCAAGACCGTCGGAGGTGCACCGGGATACGGAACGCACCCTTTGCCCGGCACGGTCGTATTCAGCAACCCTCAGGGGACACACGTTTCGGTGCGGGTCGATGCAGACGGAACCTTCTCTGCGACCCTTCCGGTCGGAACGTATACAGCCGTGGGTGATAGCCCAAGGGTGATGTCCAATGGACGCGAAATGGTCTGTGATGCGTTGAAGCCGGTCATAGTCAGCGCCAACAAGACCGAGCAAATCGCCGTGGAATGCCAATTGATGTGAGTAGAGACAGCGGGTGCCCGGGTTCGCCGGGTCGGCGAGGCCGTTCGGCACTTATGGGATAGCTCATGAGACCCACCTCACGGCAAGATGGTGCAATGGCCGACGACACGACACGTGTGCGCCAAACGCTCCGTGAGGCAGGCATCGAAGGAGTCGAAGACTTCGGTCGATTCGTGAACAACACCAAGTACTTCGCTCCGTCCACGTTTGACGAGCGGGCGGCAATGCCCGTCCTGTTGATGCTGCTTCCGTCCCTGACCGAACCTAAGGTGGTCGAGGCGGTGGCCAGACACCTGAGGCGACCCTGGGCACGACCCTTGGCGTTCCAGCCTCTCCTACAGGCCTTCCGCACTTGGGCGCCTCGTGAGCAGCTCGCAGGCTGGGCTATCGGCGATGCGTTGGCAACTTCGGCCACGGTGCGAGATGCCGATGTTTTGCTCGACCTCGTGACAGATCGCAACTACGGGAAGTCCCGTCAGATGATCGTCCACTCCTTATGGCGCTTTAGGAGAGACGAACGCACTGTCGTCGTCCTCCTGCGCCTGATCGAAGACCCCGACATAAGCCTCCACGCTATGAGCGCTCTACGGCGGTCCGAAGGCAACGAGGCCGCTCTGCGATGCTATGCGGCGCGGACGACCTCGTACGTGAGCAACGGCAGACCTTCACCTATGCTTTCTGCGCGGACGAGACGCAGCGGTGTCGTGACGCCGGTCTCGGCGAAGAGGCGCTCTCCCACTCCGAGCACAACCGGGAAGATGACAAGCCGAAACTCGTCGATAAGGCGGTGTTCGATTAGCGTACGCACGAGCTGGTAGCTCGCGTAAATGACGATGTCACCGTCGATCTCCTCCTTCAGCTTGGAGACCTCCTTGACCACGTCACCCCGGAGCACGGTCGAGTTGGACCACTTGGGCTCCTCCAGGGTGGACGACACGACGTACTTGGGGAGGCTGTTCAATCGGTCGGCCCATTCTCCGGTCCGACTCAGCCATAGAGAGGCAAACCACTCGTCGCTCTTGCGGCCCAGAAGGATGGCCTCGGAGTGGAGTGCCTCGTGTCGTCGGTCTCGACTTTGGCCCACCCTTCGAGGTCCTGGCTCCCGAACTGCCCGAACCGGCCGCCGTGGCTGGAGCCTTCCCGGCCGTCTGGGTCCTCGACGACTCCATCGAGCGAGATGTTGGTGGTGACGACAATCTTTCCCATTTCCTGGCTCTCCTTTGATCGGTGCTGTGTCTTGCCGCTGATAGAGACACCGCGACCTGGGGAAGATTGGCGCCCGTTACCGCCCAGTTCGTCCTTCGGTCGGCGTCTATACGAGGATGGGAGCGCAGCAGGGCGCAGGAAGTGAGGACGTCCCTGCTATCAGGAGAGACGGGCCCGGATGCTCGAGCCCGTCTCTCCCTTCTTGAACCGCGCTCCCGCCCATCCTCACTCCGCTGCGTTCGGCTGGCCCTGGCCTGAGGTGATCAGCTCGCGCAGGCTTTCCTTGATGTAAAAGCCCCATGCATTCGAGCAGTTGTCGTAGCACTCGAACTCCGGAGTCAGGCCGACGTGAGTGAACCGGACCTCCGTCTTGCCGTCCTTCTCCGTGATGTCGAATGCGATGTCCGTGCCCGTCCACTCCGTCTTGTCCTCGGTGAAGTCGAGGTAGCCATCCAGCACGTGCCAGGCGACTCTTTTGCCCGGGACGAGCTCGGTGATCTTCTGCTTGGAGTAGTGGATGTCCTTGTAACGGTAGGTCCAGACATCCCCGACGGTGTCGGTGCTGCCCTCGACATCTCCGGACCACCAACTACGAACGTCGTTGATGGCAGCGAAGACCTCTTTGGGGCGTTGATCGACAGTGAAGGTAGCGGTGAAATCTTGGAAATTCATGGTCTCTTCAGTTCCTTTCGGTGTGTGTGGACTTGGGAACAGACTTGCTATGCCGCGACGAGCGCTGCACTCTCACGCTCGAATGCCTTGACCGCACCGCCGCTCCAGCTCTCCGCCAACGTGGCCGACATCGGGTCAGGAAAGATGTCGTCCTCACCGTTCTCCACCCCGTCGAGGATCGCTCGCGCCACTGACTGTGGAGATGCCTTGGGGATCTCGAAACCCCGCGTCATGTCCGTGTCCGTTGGGCCGGTCAGTACGGCGTGAACCCTCACGCCCTGACCGGCAAGAAGGGCGCGCATGGATTGAGTCCAGTTGAACGTGGCGGCCTTGGAGATCGCGTAGGCCGGAGTGATAGGCAATGGGGCCAGCGCCATGACCGACACGTTGTTGACAATTGCTCCCCCCGACTGCGTCAGCATCGGCAGGAATGCCTGCGTCATCTCGTAGGGGCCGAAGAAGTTCACGGCCAGATGGCGCTCGAGCAGGGTGCGGTCGCTCAGGTCGTCGTACAGCGCGATCCCGGCGTTGTTGATGAGGATGTCGAGGGATTCGATCTGCTCTACGGCCGCCCGAATCTGCGCCGCATCGGTCACGTCCAAGGTCAAAGCCGTTACCCGCCGATCGGCATGCGTCAGTGGTTGGCGCGTGCCGGCGTACACCCGGGCGGCGCCCCGACGCAGAGCTTCCTCGACTAACGTGTGCCCTATGCCCCGGTTGGCCCCGGTGATCAGAACTGTCTTGTCCAGAAATGTCATTACATCCTCCTTGTAAGTGGAGTCGGAAGGGAATTCCCCTCCGACCGATTGCATCATGCAAGTGACTATATGTGAATCACTTGCGTGATGCAAGTGAAAATTTGCTAGGCTGGAACAATGCTTGGAAAGACCTACGACTCTCAGGTGTGCTCGGCCGCCCGGGCTCTCGAATTGGTGGGCGAGCGGTGGAGCCTGCTGATCATCAGGAACGCTCTGTTCGTGGGCGCGAGCAGATTCAACGACTTCCTGACGCTCGGCATCGCGACCAATATCCTCAAGAACCGACTTGACGGCTTCGTCGATGCCGGGATCATGGAGCGCCGCAGCAACCCGGGGAGTCAGGATCACTTCGAGTACGTCCTCACCTACAAGGGGCGCGAACTGGCTCCCATCATCGTCGCGCTGACCGAATGGGGTGACCGCTGGGCGGCCCCCGACGGCCCGCCAATTCTTTACGTCCATTCCACTTGCGGCGGCCCGATCACCCTGCAGACGAGCTGCGCCAACTGCGGGCAGGTGCACGACTCCGCCGAGTTGCGCGTCCGACCAGGGCCTGGCATGCCCGCAGACATGGCCGAACAGCCCCAGACCAGGTAGTGACGGTGAGCGGGCCTGTAGGCGGGATTCAGCTAGGTGTGCCTGTGGGGGAGTGTCGGGGCGCGTGACGTGCTGTTGACCAGGGAAGATATCGACGTTTCCGCCTTGCAGGCACCCGAAAATCCTGCCGTTACTAGGGATGGATTAGGGATGGACGGCCCGGACAGAATGCTTTGTTCAGGCCGACGCTCCCGTCGCATCTCGCGTCGCTCGCGATCCGTAGTCCCGCCCCACAGACCCACTAGGTCACAGTCAGCCAGCGCCGCCTCGAGGCACTCCTGGCGCACCGGACATCCGGCGCAAAGCTCCCGTGTCGGCCCGTAGTCGGCCGCCTCGCCCCGGACGAAAGCGCCATGACCCATGCCTCAGCAACTTGCTAGGTGGTGCCACTCCGGCCGCCCCAGGAAGTCCTCGAGCGTGAGGCGGACCCCTTCAGCCTCCGGTGCCATCAGCCACTGGACGAGCGCCTTGTTCACCTCGCTACGGTACGGCCGGGCAGTGACGGTGGCGGGGCTGTTTTGCACCTGCCAGACTTATCGTCGGCGCGCAGGGGCCTCCCCAACCGGCTCTCGGAGTGGGCGCTCGCCACGCCCATATCGCGTGCTTGTAGCGAGACGACCCCGGCCCGCGTAATCGGGCCGGGGTCGCTTCGTCCATGTCGGAAGTCTGCGGTCGTCGGTTGACAGGAATACCCCACGCGTCTGAGTACATGGGGCGCAAAGGCTTCGGCCAGCACTGCGCCGTTGTGTGATCGTTGTGCGGGGTTAACCACTTCAGCCCAGCGCGGGCTGGACAGTCCCTGTGCCACGCTGACATGGTCCGTGGGGGTGGGCCGACCCAACCCTTCTCCGCCTTTGGGGTTGGGTCGCGGGCCTCGTCTACCGCCTGACCGTGGACCGGATGCCCGAGCCTGGCGACCCCTGCCCGGGCTTCATCGCCGAGCCAGGCCGGTGCTGGCAGAACGTCCATAGCAACCACCTCCAGGCAACCCATTGCACCGAGACTCCTCGATGGACTGGCAGATGGCGCTCGCCACGAGGAGATCGATGATTCCAGGTGTGGGCCTGCCCCGACCACCTCGAGGGGCTGACGGGACTCAGGGAGTTTGGGCGCGTATCGAAGTCTTGAGCGTCACAGGACACCGGGCAGGTGGGATGCTTCCCGCCCCGACAACCTCCGATCGCCATGAGGTGTACCTAGGCGCTCGCCGATTACGGGGGGATCGGCAGGTAGGCGATGATCGTGACATTGACGGGCGGACTCGTCCCGCTCACCCCACCCACGTAAGAGGCCACGCTCTGGATTGAGCCCGGCAACGAGGCGGAGGAGCAGTCAGGACTGCATAGAGCCCCCTGCACGACGGCTATCCAACCGTAGATGGTGGGGGTGGCGGTGAACGTCACCGTAGTAGGGCCAACCGTCAGGTCGATCGAGACTTTGACCACACCCGGCGAGGCGCTGGCGTCGAATACTTCGGTCTGTGCCGTATCCAGCGTGGCGCCACTCGCCGGGATCAAGACCGTGGTGCTCGGAGGCGGGTTGTTGACGGTGATACTGACGCCCGAACTAAAGGCGCTCCCGTCCGCCTCGGAGGCATAAGACAGCAGGACGTAGGAGCCGTTGGGGACCGTCGTGGTATTCCAGGCGCAGACCCATCCGTAATAGGTCAGCGTCGCTGTGCAGACCACCGGGGCAGCGAAGCCGTAGGTGCCGCCGAAGAGCAGGAACTTCACGCTGGTGGCGTTCGAGCCGGAGGCGTCAAGGTACGTCGATCCGGACAGTGTCGCACCACTCGAAGGGACGAGCACGCTGGTGCTCGGTGACTGGGCGCCTGCCATCTGTGCTGGCAGCGCGCTCAGAGCCGCGCCCAGGGTTAGAACAGCCGCGATAACAAAGACCCTCGGTGGCCGCATGGCGCACCTCCATCCCGGACAATGGTCTGACGGAAGGCCACCTCCAACGACGGCATAACACAGCCAACACCGCAGAGCAATCGGCTTCGCTTCAGCGGTTGCGTTGCCTCAGTGGGCCGTTGCACCGTGGCGACAGCGGCCACCGTCCCTAGCAACCGGTTCGGGGATGGTGCGTGGGCCTGCCCCGACCACCTCGAGAGGCTGACGGGGCTGCGTGAGTTCGGCCGGGCTAAGGCTCAGCCCTGAACGATCCGCCCCGTCGCCTTCGCCTACTTCTGGACGTCCGGCCGGGCCCACACCCGGCCAGCCCAGCCTTTGACCAACAAGGACCGTTTCCAGTGTTGCGGCTCCCCTTGGGGGGGTCGTTTCGCGTCCCCGTCCCGGCAGCGAGGATTGAGTTGGCCGCTGAGTGATCCACCACTTCGGTGAATGGTTGGTCAGCGTGTGGGTGGGTGCCCAGGCCAGGTCTGACTCCAGCAAACCGGCTGACGTCCTTGCGGACTGTCCTTCGTACGATCCGTCGGCCTGGCCCGGTCGCCCGCTCGACACCCACCGGTCGGACGGAAACCTCAGAGGAGCCTGCCTGACACAGGCCCGTCGCTGTCCTGTCCGTCGTTCCGCTCGGTGCGGTGTCACCCCAAACCAATCCAAAGAAGGGATGACAGTGACCACTTTGCCACGAGGCACCACGGGCGGCGTCGATACGCACCTCGACGTGCACGTAGCTGCGGCTTTAGACGAGCGAGGGGCTCTCCTCGGCGTGGAGAGCTTCGCCACGACTGAGAGCGGCGACAAGTTGCTGCTGGGCTGGTTGAGCGACTTCGGCCCGGTCGAGCTGGTCGGTGTCGAAGGGACCGGGTCCTATGGCGCGGGGCTCACGCGCCACCTCCGGGCCGAAGGGGTCCGCGTCGTCGAGGTCGACCGTCCCAACCGTCAACACCGGCGGCGCAAGGGCAAGTCCGATCCCGAAGACGCCATCTCGGCTGCCCGGGCGGCACTCTCGGGTGACGCCGCCCGAGAGGCCAAGTCCAGGGACGGAAACGTCGAGTCCATGCGGGTTCTCCGGGTCGCCCGGTCCTCGGCCCGCAAGGCCCGGACCAGGCGCTCAACTAGATGCGAGGCCTGATCTCGACCGCCCCCGAGCCCATCCGAGACGAGCTCCGGGCCCTCAATGTGTTTCATCTCCTCGAGCGGGCCTCGACCTATCGGCCCGGGGCCAAGCGCGACATCGTCTCTTTGACCAAGCTCACCCTTCGGATGTTGGCCAAGCGGGCCCTCGCCCTCGAGGAGGAGATCACCGGGATCGACGCCATCCTCACGCCCTTGGTCAATGAGACCGCGCCCGAGCTGGTCGCCGCTCTCGGCCTTGGGACCGATACCGCTTCGACGATCCTCGTCGCCGCCGGCGACAATCCCGAGCGGCTGCGCAACGAAGCTGCCTTTGCCCATCTCTGTGGTGCCTCACCGATCGACGCCAGCAGCGGCAAGCAAGAACGGCACCGGCTCAACCGCAGCGGCGACCGTCAGGCCAACTCCGCCCTCTGGCACATCGTGATCACCCGCATCGTCAACGACCCGCGCACCACCGAATACATCGAGCGCCGCACCAATGACGGCTTGACCAAGAAGGAAGCCGTCCGGTGCCTCAAGCGCTACGTCGCCCGAGAGGTGTACAGCCTCCTACCTCACCAGAAATTAGGGCTTGACAGCCCATAGGAGCATCGTACGGGGGCACCCTTTGGAGTCGTCTACTTCGTGAACTGCCGCCGCCAGTAGGTGCGTGATTGCCGCATTCACTCTGAGCGCTTGTGCAAATGCGTCCAACGCTCCGGTATCGGGCAACTTGGGCAACTCGGTGCCTCAGCAGTAACGGCGGAGCACCTGAGCCTCGAGGGTAGCGAGTTCGCCTTGTCCGGCGGGGGTGGGATGGATCATGTCCGATTCGATCCACGTGGGGTTCCCGTATTCGAGACTGCCCCAATCCAAGATGTGAACGTTGCCACGGGCGCGGGCCAGTCCCGCGATGGAAGCGTTGATCTGGGTTGCGATTGGCCCGGCGCGTGGCGAAACCGAGAGATAGATCACGCACCCAGAAGAGCGGACCTGCCGCCAATCGGCAAGAAACGGCAGCGCCCACAACGGATTGTCGCGCCCGGCATCATTGGTGCCGAGCTCGACGATCCAGTCGTTCGGTTTCTGCTCGGCGAGTTGGTCGACCACGAGTTGGTCGACCAATGGCACGGCCTGCACCAGTTCTATGCCATTTACCGCCTCAATGGAGGGCTGATTAGATTAGGGATAAAGCCGCTAGAATCCCTGGTTGACGGTGAGCCGGCCTGTAGGCGGGATTCTGTCCGGCTCCCGGAGGAGCTTGGGTGGCCATCCATCTGAGCGGCCTACCTGGGGAACCCTCCCTCTCAGGAGGCGGGCGAGCAGCCCATTTCCCACGCTTGACCTTGCTCCGGGTGGGGTTTACCGAGCCGACGGGGTCACCCCCGTCGCTGGTGCGCTCTTACCGCACCCTTTCACCCTTACCTGTGCGGACCCGGAGGCCCGCCATCGGCGGTTTCCTTTCTGTGGCACTGTCCTGCGGGTCGCCCCGACTGGCCGTTAGCCAGCACCCTGCTCTGCGGAGTCCCGACCTTCCTCAACACGGTTCCGCAGGGCGGACCGTGCTGCGGCCACCTGGCCGACTCACCGTCACCTCTAATTGTGCCACCTCCCGACTATGAGGGTGGCGGTACAGCGCCTCGGTAGGGTGTCGAGGATGTCAGGCGGCGCCCGTCAGCTCTTCGACCCCGAGGCTCTGCCGCCGGCCGCCGCCCCGGAGGACCAGGCCGATGCCGGCGGGCGGCCCGGGGTGCTCTCCATCGGCGGGCTCTACCAGGAGGTCGAAGGGGCCCTCGGCCAGGCCTTCCCCCGGAACCGCCACTTGTGGGTGCGCGGCGAGATCGCCCACCTGGCCGATCACCGCTCGGGGCACCTTTTCCTGAGCCTCGTCGACCCCGACGAGGAGGGCGGCGGCGCCGCCGGCTTCCGCTCCCGGGGTGGCGTGCCCACCTTGAACGTGAAGTGCTGGCGGAGCTCGTGGGCGCCGTTGCGGCACGGGCTGGCCAAGCAGGGCATCGAGCTCGCCGAGGGGATGGTCGTCGTGCTTCGGGGCACGCTCGACCTGTACCGGGCGAAAGGCGAGATCAGCCTGATCCTCGTCGAGGTCGACGTCACCGCGCTGTTGGGGCGCCTCGCCGCCCAGCGTGCCCAGCTCCTGCGCGTGCTCGAGTCCGAGGGGCTGCTGCGCCGCAACGCCTCGTTGCCCCTGCCGGCGGTCGCGCTGGACATCGGGTTGATCGCCAGTCCGGGAACAGAGGGCTACAACGACTTTCTCGGTCAGCTCACGGGCTCGGGACTCGGGTTCCACGTCTCCGTCGTCAAGGTCGCCGTCCAGGGGGTCGGCGCCCCGGCCGGTGTCGCCAGGGCGATCCGCGTGCTCGACCGGAGCGACTGCGACGTGATCGCCATGGTCCGGGGCGGGGGAGCGCGGGCCGACCTGGCCGCATTTGAGACCGAGGTCGTGGCGCGGGCGGTCGCCGGCGCATCCAAGCCTGTCTTCACCGGGATCGGCCACACCGGCGACGAGACGGTGGCCGACATCGTCGCCGCTCGGGCCTGCATCACGCCCACCGAGTGCGGTCACCAGCTCGTGGTGGAGGCCCGGCGGTGGTGGGCCGACCACGTCGCACAACCCGCCGAGACGCTGGCTCGCCGGGTGCCGGCCTTCCTCGGGGACGCCCAAGCGAGAGACGCCCAGGCGCGTCGTCATCTCACAGCGGCGGCCCGGCAGCACCTGCGACGGCACAGCGACCGCCTGGGCGCCAAGGCGTCCTCGCTCGGGCGGACCGCGCCGGCGCGGGTCGAGGCGGGCGAGGCTGCGGTTCGCTCCCATGCGGCCCGGCTGGGGCCCCTGGCCCATGGCCATCTCGGGCGCCAGGACGAGCGGTTGACCTCGTGGCGCCGGCTGCTCGCCGCATACGACGTGGACCGGCAGCTCGAGCGTGGCTACAGCCTGACCCTCACAGCCGAGGGTCGCCTGGTGCGCGGCGCCGGGGAGCTCGCCGAGCAGCAGGAGATCGTAACGCGCTTCGCCGACGGGACCGTGCGGAGCCGGGTCGAGGAGACCCGGCTCCAACCGGACGGGTCGGGGCAAGGAGGTGGTCGGTGACCGACATCGGGGAGTCCGTCCCGGTCGGGCAGTTGAGCTACACGGACGCCAGCCGCGAGCTCGATTCGATCGTGAGCTTCTTCGAGCAGCGCGAGGTCGACGTCGACGTGCTGGTGTCCCGACTTGAACGGGCGACCGCGCTCATCGACGAGCTCGACCGGCGCCTCCGGCGGACCCGGGCCCAGGTCGAGGAGCTGGTGCCCCGGCTCGACGCGCTGGCCGCCGATGCGGCGGGCGACGACACGGGAGGTGCCGCTGATGGGTGACCGGGTGTACTTCCGCCAACTGCTCTCGGGCCGCGATTTCGCGCGGGGCGACACCATGGCCCGCCAGATGGTCAATTTCGTGTACCTGATCGGCGACCGCGAGACCGGGGAGGCGCTCGCTGTCGACCCGGCCTACGCGGTCCAGGACCTCCTCGACATCCTCGAGGCGGACGGCATGCGGCTGACCGGCGTGCTCGGGACCCACTTCCACCCCGATCACCTCGGCGGACAGCTCGGCGGGTGGTCGCTCGAGGGGATAAGCACCCTCTTGGAGAAGGTGCAGGTGCCGATCCACGTGCAGGCCGACGAGCTGCCCTGGGTCGAGCGGACCACCGGCGTCGGCCAGGCCGACCTCGTGGGCCACGACAGCGGCGCGGTGGTGCGGGTGGGTCAGGTGGAGGTGGAGCTGATTCACACGCCGGGCCACACGCCGGGCAGCCAGTGCTTCCTCGTCGACGGCCGCTTGGTGGCCGGCGACACGCTCTTCCTCGAGGGCTGTGGGCGGACGGACTTCCCGGGGTCCGATCCGCTGGCCATGTACGAGTCGATCCACACCCGGCTGGCCCGGGTTCCCGACGACGCGATCCTGTTCCCCGGCCACCTTTACTCGGCGGACGCCTCGCAGAGCATGGGCGACACCAGGCGGTTGAACTACGTGTTTCGGCCCCGCTCCGCCGAGGAGTGGATGGCCATGTTCGGTTGGTGACGCCGCCGGTTGGGTTGACCGCTGACGACAAGGTGATCGTTGTCGGCGCATCTCTGGCCGGCTGGCGGGCCGTCGAGACGCTCCGCACCGAGGGGTTCGAGGGCGGCATCACGCTGGTCGGTGAGGAGCGGCACCTTCCCTATGACCGACCGCCCCTGTCCAAGCAGGTGCTGGCCGGGACCTGGCCACCCGAGAAGGCCGTGCTGGCGGACAAGCGGCGGTCGAGCGAGCTCCGGGTGCACGAGGTGCTCGGCCGCCGCGCGGTACGGCTCGACATTGAGGGGCGCGTTGTCGAGCTCGACGACGGCGCGGTCGTTAATGGGGACGCCATCGTCATCACGACAGGTGCCGCGCCGCGCCAGCTTCCCGGCACCGAGGGCCTGGACCAGCGCGACGGGTTCTTCACGCTGCGCACCCTCGACGACTCCTTGGCCTTGCGCGCTGCCCTCACGGCGATCGAAGCACCCCGTGTCGTGGTCGTCGGAGCGGGTTTCATCGGAGCCGAGGTGGCCTCGACCTGTGCGGGACTCGGCTGCCGCGTCAGCGTCCTCGAGGCGCTCGACGTCCCGCTGCGCACTGTCTTGGGTCCGATGATCGGCGCGTACTGCGGGTCGCTGCACGGCGCGCACGGGGTGGAGTTGCGCACCGGTGTCGCGGTGCTGGGGGTCCGTAAGGCGACGGCTCACGACGAGGCCGAGGCGGTCGGTGCGGGCGCGAACGGGTTGGTCGTGGAGCTGGGTGGTGGGGAGGTGGTCCCGGCGGATGTCGTCGTCGTCGGCATCGGCGTGGTCCCCTCCACGGACTGGCTGGCCGGCTCGGGGCTGGCCGTCGAGAACGGCGTCGTGTGCGACGACCGTCTCTTCGCCGCCGACGGCATCGTGGCGGCAGGGGACATCGCGCGTTGGAACTGGCGACACGACGGCGAGGAAGAGTCGATCAGGATTGAGCACTGGCAGGTCGCCGCGGAGGCCGGCGTCGCCGCGGCGCGCAGCGTGTTGGCCGGACGCGCCGACGCGCCGTCGTTCTCGCCGATCCCATACTTCTGGTCCGATCAGTACGGCATCCGATTCCAGGTTCTCGGGAGCCCGCGCGGAGACGACGACGTGCAGATCGCCGACGGATCGTTGGCTGACGGGAGGTTCGTCGCGTTGTTCGGTCGAGCGGGCCGCCTGCGCGCTGTGATGGCCATTGGCAGGCCACGCCAGCTCATGGGCTTCCGGCCCCTCCTCGAGGCGGGCTCGAGTTGGGACGACGCGCTGGCACACCTCGCCGGGTCCTAATTTCCGGCCGACCCGGCCTGGGGCTTCCCGAACAACTGCAGGTCAAGCAGCCTTGAGAATAATTGTCATTTCGTTGCGCATGGCTTGGACCACAATCACGAGCACTCAGGCGGGCCGAGCATGGCAACTCGGTCGGAGGCCTGGGTGGAGTCTTGGCGAAAGGAACTGGAGTGCCTCCCTCAGGCGTTCGCCGGTGCAGTGGCGCCAACAGCGTTCGCTCTCCGGCCTGTGTCGGCCGTCCTCTCGTCGATGCGATCCGGGCACACACGTTGCAATGCGCGCTCCAACTTCGGTTGCCGCACATCTGTCGCTGGGAGAGCTGCTGGATACCGGCGATCCTCCTCGCAGGGGGTCCCGATGGGCCACGCCGCCGGATCACGGTCGCCGGGTCCCGTCGGGTCGACGAGGGTGCGGCGCCTGGCGGGAGCAGAGCGTCGGTTCTCCTCGTGCCGGGGATATAAGGGGACGAGAAGGAGCACTCGTGCCACCCAAGCGCAGCGCCGAAGAGGTCGTCGCCATGTTGCGGGAGATCGAGAAACTCACCGGCGAAGGGATGCCGGTGACCGTCGCCGCGAGCAGGCTGGGGATCACGGACAAGACCTACTATCGCTGGCGAGCGCATTACGGCTCCATGCCGGAGGACGAGGCCTCACAGCTCCAGACCCTCGAGCGGGAGAACGCACGCCTGAAACGACTGGCGGCGGACCAGGCACGTGATATCTCGATGCTGCGCGAGATGTTTGGTTGGCAAGACCTGAGCCCGGCGCAGCGGAGGGAGGCGGTAGACCACCTGGTCAACCACTTCGGGATCTCCGAGCGCCGAGCGTGCACGCTCGTCGGGCAGAACCGGTCAACGCAGCGGTACGACGCAGCCGGTTCGGAATTGGCGCCGGCGTCGCCGACGAACCTGAACGGGTTCGATCGGCGTGCGCCGGGCAGGCCGTCGTCCATTGGTGAAAGCACGACGAGGACGCCGTGCCTGCTTGGCGACCGGATGCGAATTGGCATGACACGGGCCATCGGCGTCCGGGACGAGCTCGCGCGCCTGGCGCTCGACTCGCCGGTGGCGCGTGCGGTGGGAGTCCCCACGTTCGCCAAGGGTGTCGAAAGGCTCCTTCCTCGGACCCCCCGGAGAGTTGTCGGTTTCCTGTGCGGGTGTCCGCATCGAGGTGGCGACTGAGCGACGAGCGGCGGGTCTCGCCGGCCGAGCAGGGCCGCCGTCCGCAGGCCGGCGAACCGCGCCGTTAGGGTCACGACGGACCCGGTCGAGGTCGCCTGCCGGCGGGACCCTCTGTCCCGGTGGGTCGGCTCGCCTGACACGCTCCGGGGGTCTCGCCGGGTCACACAATGTGAGTGGACCAGTTCGATCTTGCTGGTCAGACCCGCGAGCAAGTCCCCGCTGTCGAGACCATGTCTCGCACGGCATCTGGCGCGGACACCGGCCTCGTCCGTCTCAAATGTGATGGCCAGTGCGGAACGCGGGCTCAGTGCCTCGCCCGGAGCAGGACCCGTGGCCATGGCCGACGCAGCACCCGGGCTCGATTTGTCGCCGTCTCCGTCGCCGTCGGCGTCCGGGACGAGCTCGCGTCGCCAAGCACTCGACTCGCTGGTGGCGCTTGCGGTCGGAGTCCCCACATTCGCGAAGGGTGGGGAGAGGCTCCTTCATCGAACCCCCCCCGAGGTTCGTGGGTTCTTCTGTGCGGGTGTCAGCCTTGAGGCGGCGCCTGGGCGACGAAGCGATGGGCCTCGCCGCCCGGTCAGGGCAGCCGCCGGGGGACCGAGCCGGCGGGGTCATGAAGGCCTGACGCCGAGGTGGCTTGGTCGTGGGTCCCTCTGGCAGGTGGGCTCGTCTAAGTCACCCGGGGAGTCTCGAACCGGGTCGCTCCGACACTGTGAGTGGACCAGTTCGATTCTTGCTGGTCGGATCCGCCTGCCAGTGACTGCTGTCGAGGCCCATGTCTCGCACGCCGTCTGGCGCGGACCCTGGGCCCGTCCCCCTCAAATTGCGATTGGCCACTGCGGAACCCCGGGGTCGGTGGCTCGCCGCCCGGACCCGGATACGGGACCCGTGGCCGTGGCCGTGGCGGACGCACATCCTGGCTCGGTTTGCCACCGTCGCTGTCGGCGTCCTGCGCCGATGCGTTCGGTGGTTCACGTGAACTGGTCCGACCTATGTGCGAGTCCTCACGGACCGATGGCCTCCCGGCGTCGCGGGTCCAATTCCTGTGCGAGTGTCTCCGGCACGCCCGCCCGAAGAGCTAACACGCCCGCCCTCCAGACTGGCCGGGAGAAGCTCGGATGCAGATGCCCACCCGCGTCCGTCGGTCGTCGTTTGCTCCATCGAAATCGGAACCGCGGCCGACGCAGACCAGAACCAATCGGGGCAAGCACGACAGCGGGACGCGATAGGGAGCGCGATGTCGGCACGAGCTCGCCGTGACTTGAGCGCCGTTCCGAATTTTTTTGCATTTCTTGTCGACGCGCTCGCACACATGTGCTTACAATCACTGACATATCAGGCGGGTCCTCCGGATCCACGGTGGGCGGGCGGTCACAGACTTGGCGAGAAAAACATGAGAATACGCCCCCGTGGCGTTCGTGTGGACGTAACGGCGTGTGCATTGGCGCTCGCCGCGATCACGCTCCCAGTCCTTTCCTTTATCGGTATCGACGCCGCGTCGGCAACTCCGGCAGCGGCCTCAATCCCGAACCCGTCGGTGAGTTGTACCGATCCGGCCGACCTCGCGAGTTGCCCGTCCAACAGCTCGCTGCCCGCGTCCATATCGGGAGCAACGACATCCAACCCGACGACCTCGGCGACGGCTGGACAAGACGTGAACACGCAAACGCAAACGCAGAGCCAAACGCCTGGAACCTCGGAGACCAACGGCCCGAACCAGACGTCTGTCGCGACCGCCGGCCAGCTTGGGACCGCCACCGCTCCGACCGACCAAACGCAGAACCCAACGCGAGAACCCAACCGCCAGAACCCAACGCAGAACCCAACGCAGAACCCAACGCAGAACCCAACGCAGAACCCAACGCAGAACCCAACGCAGAACCCAACGCAGAACCCAACGCAGAACCCAACGCAGAACCCAACGCAGAACCCAACGCCCGCCATCTCCATCCACAAGACGGCCGACCCGACCACCGTCACGGCGGCCGGCCAGACGGTCACCTACACCTTCGCCATTCAGAACACGGGCAACGCCGCTTTGCACAACGTCGATGTCACCGACGTCCAGGCGTCCCCGTCCCTCGGCTCGAGCCTCGGGCCCATCAGCTGCACTACAGGGACCAACGGGTCCATCACATTGGCTCCGGGCGCCACCGATTCGTGCTCGGCTACCTACACGGTGACCCAGGCCGACATGGACAATGGCTCCATCTCCGACACCGCCACGGTGAGGGGCACGCCGCCCAACTCCAACATGCAGGTGTGCGCCACCTCGACGGCGACCGTCTGGGCGACGCCCAACCAACCGCCCGCCATCTCCATCCACAAGACGGCCGACCCGACCACCGTCACGGCGGCCGGCCAGACGGTCACCTACACCTTCGCCATTCAGAACACGGGCAACGTCGCCTTGCACAACGTCGATGTCACCGACGTCCAGGCGTCCCCGTCCCTCGGCTCGAGCCTCGGGCCCATCAGCTGCACTACAGGGACCAACGGGTCCATCACATTGGCTCCGGGCGCCACCGATTCGTGCTCGGCTACCTACACGGTGACCCAGGCCGACATGGACAATGGCTCCATCTCCGACACCGCCACGGTGAGGGGCACGCCGCCCAACTCCAACATGCAGGTGTGCGCCACCTCGACGGCGACCGTGATCGCAACTCAAACTCCGAGTATCTCGGTGGTCAAGACGGCCAGTCTCCCCACGGTGTCCTCGGTGGGCCAGACCGTGACCTACACGTTCACGATCACCAACACCGGGAATGTGACCCTGGACAACGTCGATGTGAGCGACGTCCAGTCGCTCCCGTCCCTCGGCTCGAGCGTGGGCCCGATCAGCTGCACGACGGGCATCAACGGCGACATCATCTTGGCTCCCGGAGCGACTGACGCTTGCTCGGCCACCTACACGGTGACCCAGGCCGACCTCGCCAACAACTCCATCGAGGACACGGCAACCGCGACAGGCACTCCGCCGAACTCGGGGACCCCGGTGACCGGCACTACCACGTTGACCCTCCTTGTGACCAAGGTGACCGTGATCAAGTCGGCCAGCCCGACCGGTGGCGTCACGGCTGGATCGAGTACGCCGATCGTCTACACGCTCACAGTGTCGAATACCGGCTCGGCGACGTCCACTGCTCCAATCGTGGTCACCGACTCGGCGCCCACGGGCACGACGCTCGTCTCGAACTCACCTGCCTGCGTCACGGGTGGACCTCCAACCTGCAGCCTGAGCGTGGACAGCACCGGCACCATCACCTGGACCATCCCCGCCGGCGTGGTCCCTGGTGCGTCCTACACCCTCACCTTCTCGGTGACGGCCAACGCGTCGGATGCCACAGGCATCATCACCAACACGGGCTTCTGGAGCGGCCCGAGCTGCGGAACGCCCGGGACCACGGCCACGACGTGCCCGACTAATACGGTCAAGACGCCCGTGACGGCGGTGCCGACGACTTCGCCGGTCGCACTGACGACGACCGCGACGACAACGACACCGTCCCCGCCGAGCGCGACCCCGGCGATCGCCTTCACCGGTGCGCCTCTGTCCGAGGAGGGGATGGTCGGACTGGGCGCCCTGTGGGTGGGCTCGGGCCTCGTGGTGTTGGCGCGGTGGCGCCGGCGCAGCCCTCGGGGCGCGGCATCGAAGACGTAGTTCGTTCGGACTGCGGGCGAGGATCTCTCGGGACAGCCATCTCCTTCCGAGTCGGAGCGCCACCGCTCGGAAAGAGATGCCCGAGACTTCCGGCTAGACATCCGCTACGCCCGCATGCCATGGAACCCGACGACTACCCCGGCCATGAACCGGATGAGTTGTGTCGCCGTCGCTAATTAGGGCAATTGGACCTAAATAGAGCCAAACGGCCCTCCCCGATAGGAGCCGATCAGCCCTAACCGCCGCTGACCAGAGGGTTTACCGTGCAAAGGCCGGATAAGGGGACCCACGCCTCAAGGGGCGCCGCTTATCGGCAGTCAACGGGCCGACTTGAGCAAAATTGTGGCTTTGTTGTGGCGGTGCCTTTACAATCCTCTCCGGCGGCCCCGGTAGAGGTGTTCTTACTTGGCGACTACGGAAGGACGAGGCGGTATGCGACCGGCTTGGCTGAATTGGATGTCTTCACGTCGTAACGCGGGTAGCAAGCCCAGCCGGTTACGCGTGTTCGTACAAGGGGGTTTGGCGTCGGCGCTGGCCATCGCGGGCCTTGTCGTGTTCGCGACGGAGGCCTCCGCCCACAACAACTTCTTCCAATCGGTGAGCGGGACGTGTAACAGCGCGCCGACGTACGGAGCCGGGGCCACCCTCACATGGACCCTCTACAACGACTGGAACCAGTCCGAGACCGGCACGTTCTCGACGGCCCAAGGCACCCTCAGCACAACCGCCTTGTCCATCGCAGCGTCCCCCACTCCGAACGCAACCCCGCCCGCGGCCGCGAGCCAGACCATTACCCAGACGCTGTCCGCGGCAGACCTGGCCGCTCTCTCGCCCAGCTCGACCATCAGCGTGAGCTGGATTGCGACGTGGACCGACTCGACCCAAGTGAGCGGGACGCTGACGACCACGCTCGGGGCGCTCGAGTTGCCGGGCGGCTGCAGCGCGCCCAAGACAACCCCGACCATTGCGACGACCCTCGTGCCGCCCGGCAGCACCACGCTGAGCAACAGCTGGGGCGACACGGCCACGGTCACGGGTAACCCGGGGGGCGCCGCCCCCGCGGGCTCGGTCAACTTCTACGTCTGCGAGGCGTCCACGTCCTCCTCGACGTGCGCCACTGGTGGCTCCCTCGTGGGCACGGTGAGCAGCCCGTCGTCTTCGAGCGGAAACGCGTCGACCTACAACCTGGGAACGGGATTCACCCCACCGAACGTGGGCACCTACTGCTACTACACGTCCTACACACCGACCGGTGGCGAGGGCTACCTCGGCGCGTGGGGGCCCGCCGAGTGCTTCGGCGTGGGCCCGGCCTACCCGGGGATCAAGACGATTGTCGTGCCGCCCGCGAGCCCCACACTGGGCAACGGCTGGAGCGACACCGCCATGGTTAACGGCGTCTTCGGCGGCGGCGCTCCGCTCGGGTCGGTCAGCTTCTACGTGTGCCAGGCGTCCTCGTCGGCGACGTCGACCTCGACGTGCACCTACACGGATGGTGACGGGACCCTCGTGGGCACCGTGTCCAGCCCGTCCTCGACGACCCCGGTCTCTGCGACCTACAACCTGTCGCCGACCACGTACACGCCGTCGAGCGTCGGCACCTACTGCTTCTACACCCTCTACACGCCGTCAACCGGCAACTACAACCCGGTGTGGGGACCCGCCGAGTGCTTCGGCGTCTCCCCGGCGGGTACCGTGACGACCACGCACACCTCGGCCGGTGTCATCGTCGTCGGTGGGACGGCCTTTGACACGGCGATCGTTACTGGTGACAGCTCCCACGGTGTCCCGACCGGCACGGTCACTTTCTACAGCTGCGCTGCGACGAGCTCGGCCGGCTGCGCCGGCGGTACCGAGATCCCCGGCACCAGCGGGGCACCGAATCCGGCTCCCCTTTCGTCGAGCGGCGCCTTCACCTCGACCGCGACGTCCCCGTCGATTACACCGACGTCCCCCGGTACCTACTGCTTCGGGGCTGTGTTCACCTCGAACGCGTCCAAGTACGCCGGCTCCAGCGACAACATGAGCGGTACGGTCGTGTCGAGCGAGTGCTTCTCGGTGACGGCTCCGAACTTCACGGTGACCAAGACGGACGTGCCGTCATCCGGCACCTCGGTGGCGCCTGGTTCGACCATCGACTACACCGTTGCCATCAAGAACGTCGGCGTCGGGGCCGGATCGGCCACCGTGACCGACGCCGTGCCGTCGTCCCTCACAGTCAAGGGGACCCCGGCATGTGCGGTCACGACACCCGACACCTGCACCGTCACCAACACGACCGGGAGCACTTGGACCTTCGCAGTGAGTCTGGCCTCCGGTGACAGTGCCACGGTCACCTTCGCCGCCACGGTGGCGTCGAACGCGACCGGAAGCATCACGAACACGGCGACCATCACCACCGGGCCGTGCACCACAGCCTCCGGTTGCTCGTCGTCAGTGACGAACCCGATCATCACCACAGCGGCTGCCGTGGTGACGCCGACTTCGACTTCGACTTCGACGCCGACCACCACGACCACCAAGCCGCCCACGACGTCTGCGTCGACGATCGCCTTCACCGGTGCGTTGCTGTCCCAGGAGTGGATGGCCGGCCTGGCTGCCCTGATCCTGGGCTCGGGTCTCGTCGTGCTCGCCCGTTGGCGTCGGCGCAGCCCGGAGAACGCAGCGTCGAAGAAGTAGGCCGGTCCTAAAAGAAGGACGGTATCTCGGGAGGCAGCGGTCTCCTTCTGAGTGGGAGCGATCCCAGCTCAGAAGGAGATGCCCGAGAGCTCGGGGATCGTGGCTTCGGCCTTCGCCCTCGCCGCCAACCAGCGCTCACGGTCTGCGGCCCGACTGGCACCGTCACCTCCGGGTTCAACGGTCCGCCGGGGTGAGAAGGTGCCCGCGAGCTCCGCAGTCGACGCGTAGGTGCCGACAGCCAGCCCGGCCAGGAGTCCGGCCCCGAGCGCCGTTGCTTCCACGACGGGTGAGATCTCGACGGGGCGCCCGATGAATTGGGCCAGTGCCTCGACGAACACCTGGTTGTCCGACATGCCGCCATCGATGCGCAGGGCTTCGATCTGGTGACCACTGTCCCGCTCCGAGGCCTCGACGAGGTCCGCACCACGGTGAGCGACGCCCTCGAGAACGGCTCGGGCGATCTCGGGACGCCCCGTCCCCCGGGTCACGCCGACCAGGGTTCCCCGGGCTCCGAAGTCCCACACTGGAGTTCCCAGGCCCAGGAGGGCCGGTACGAACCAGACGTCCCCGGACGTCGCACACTGCGCGGCCAGCGTCTCGGACTCGTGCGCCGAGGCGATGATCCCGAGGTCGTCCCGCAGCCACTCGACGGCGGTGCCGGCGGACAACATGACGGCTTCGGTTCCCCAGGTCGTTTCCCCGGCCACGCGGAAGGCGACGATCGGGAAGGTTCCCGCCGCCCCTCGCCCCGCCAAGGCCGGCTCATGGTCCGACCCGGTGCACTGATCGAGCATCCCGCCCGTCCCGAATGTCGCCTTGGCGAGGCCCGGCAATGTGCAGCCCTGGCCGACGAGGGAAGCTTGCTGGTCACCGGCCATCCCGCAGATGAGCGGCGCGCCAGGGAGCGCGCTCGCAGCGCCGACCGCCCCCGACGAGTCGATGATCCGCGGCAACATCGGCAGCGGGATCCTGAGCTTCTGCAACAGAGGCTCGTTCCAGGAAATGAAGGCCGGCTCAACGAGTGCGGTCACAGCGGCATTGGTGGCGTCCGTCACGTGGAGGGCATCGGAGCCCGCCTCGACCCCCCCCGAGAGCGTCCACGCCACCCAGCTGTCGACAGTGCCGAAGCACAGGTCCCCTTGCTCGGCGCTCGACCGTTGGGGATCGACCTCGTCGAGGATGGCCATCAGCTTGGTGGCCGATGCGTTGGGTGCCAGGCGAATCCCTTCGCCCTGGAGGACGAGGCACGTGCCGACGGTACGCAGGTCCTGCCAGCCGATGCCCGGGGCGACCGGCCGCCCCGTCGCCCGCTCCCACACGATGCTCGAGGCTCGCTGATTGGCGATGCCGACCCCGGCCACCGGGCCCCCGTCGTGCAGCGCCGCTTGCGCCATGGAGAGCACGGCGTCCGCCATCCGCGCCGCGTCGAACTCCACCAGGCCCGGCGCAGGCGACTCGGGGAGGAGCCGGATGTGATGTTCGTGCTCGACGCTTGCGTCGGGTCGCACGATGGCGGCCCGCACACCCGACGTGCCGACGTCGACCACGAGAATGCTGCCCCCTGCCGCGCTCATGCCCAGGGTGCGGGTCCGAAGGGTGAGGCCAGGCCGAACTTGCCCGGGTTCAGGATGCCGTGGGGATCGAATGTCGTCTTCAGGCCCTGGAGCACTTCGAACCCCGTTCCGAGGGCGCGCGGCAGGAACCGGGAACGGTTCAACCCGATGCCATGGTGGTGGCTGATGGCGGCGCGGTGCGCCAGGGTGACGTCGGTGACGGCATCCCACGCCTCGCGGTAATAGCGCTCCCGCCATTCGGCGTCGCCGTCGGGGCCCCGCCCGCCGAACGTGAAGTAGAGGCAGGCGCCATCGGTATAGGCGTGTGACTGGTGGGCCGACGCGGCCAGCGTTCCGTCGATAGCCTCGAGGGCGCGGACGACGTCCTCGAAGAGGCCGGGGAGCGCGGCCCACGGGCCCGACACCTCGACGGTGTCCACCACGATGCCGCCGCGCCAGAGCGGGGCCAGCGCAGACACGTCGTTGCGGTGCCCCAGCCAACGCTGCACCAGATCGCGGTCGAGGGGGCGTGCGCCGGCCTCGCTGGAGCACTCGTCGTCGACGACCGCGAGGGTGCCGGCCACGATGTCGGGATCTGCTTCATCGAGCACGATGAGCAGGTTCGTGTCGGGGAGCTCGAAGTTGCGGGCCGACTCGGTCTGGTCGTAGAGACGGAGCACCGCCGGCGTCGCGCCCCGACGGAGGATCCTGCGGCAGGCCTCGAGCCCCGCCGCGAACGTGGTGAACCCGAAGGCGCGGCGCTCCTGGCCCTTGGGCAACGGGTGCATGCGCAGACGGGCCTCGGTGATCACGCCGAGGGTGCCCTCACTGCCCACGAAGAGCTGGGTCAGATTCGGCCCGGTGGCGGCGCGCGGACCCCGGCCCTCGGTGTGCACGACGCGGCCGTCTGCCAGCACGACCTCGAGTCCGAGGACCATGTCCTCGATCTTGCCGTAGCGGGTCGAATACTGCCCGGCGCCCCGGCAGGCCAGCCACCCGCCGACGGTGGAGAGGTCCATGGACTGGGGCCAGTGGCCGAGGGTGTAGCCGTCTCGCACCGCTCCGAGAGCAGCCTCGAGGTCGGGGCCGAAGGTGCCGGCCCGTACGTCGAATGTGAGCGAGACCTCGTCCACCTCACTCAGGCCCCCCAGCGCCGTCATGTCGAGGCTGATGCCGCCGTGCACGGGTACCGACGCCCCGCAAACACCGCTGCGGCCCGCTGCTGCGGTCACGGGAACGCGGGACTCGTTGCAGGCGGCGAGCACTGCGCTCACCTGGCCGGTCGAGGTGGGCCGGACCACGGCCGCCGGCCGCTGTGGGACGCCACCTTCGGCGGCCCAGCCGATGGCGAGGGGCCACCAGTCTCGCCCCGCCTCAGCCCTGACGTGGTCGTCGGTCAGGACGGCGATGCCGCCGGAGGCGATGCGTTCGAGAAGGGAGGGCGGAACCTCGACCGTTGGGGCACCGAGGCGGTCCTCGACTCGGCTGGCCGGCGCGTCGATGGGCGTGACTGGAGTGGGCTCCGTCACGGCAGGTCGAGCCCGGCGGTCAGCAGCTCCTTCTGGCAGGACCCGGTGTACCGGGCGACCTGCTCGGCTGCCTCCTGCTTCCCCCAGCCCATGTCCGGTGCAATGAGGTCGGCGATGGCGGCGGCCGCATCCATCGTGGCGTGGGCACGCTGGATCGTGGCCCGCGTGCGCCGTGACAGGACATCGTCGAGGGTCCGCGCCATCTCCTCGCGTGCGGCATAGACGAGCTCCGCACCGGTATAGGGCAGACCCGCCACGACGGGGTCGAGCAACTCGGGGCGGCCGTCGGCCACGGCCAGGACTGCGGCCGACTCTGTCCCGTAGCGACCGAGAAGGCGCCCGTGGGGCTGGGCCATCGCCACTGGGTCACGGGACTTGGTCGTGGCGCCCATCAGAGGAAGGGACTTGGTCACACACCGTCGGCGACGTGGGGACTCGCCGAGTCGGAGGACCACGGCGTCCACCGTGTCCTGGGACATCTTGCGGTAGGTCGTCAGCTTGCCGCCGGTGACCGTCACGACGCCGTTGTCCGACGTGGTGACGGTGTGGCGGCGAGAGAGGTCGGCTGTGCGCTCCGAGACGTGTCCGCCCTTGGCCGGCGGGGCCAGGAGGGGGCGGAGTCCGGCCCAGACGCCGGTCACGTCGGCGCGGGTCAGATGGGACGTGGTGAGGTTGTTCGCCGCGTCCAGTAGGTAGTCCACGTCCTCAGGGGTGCAGGCGGGATCGTCGAGCGGCCCCGAGTAGTCGGTGTCGGTCGTACCGAGGTAGACGAGGTCGGTCCCGGGCCAGGACACCACGAAGATGGAGCGCCGGTCCTTCGGTACCGGGATCACGGCGGCGATGTCGCACGGCAGACGGTCCGCCGACACCGTGACGTGCACACCCTTGGCGGGGCGGATGGCATGCGGGTCAGTGCCCTCGTCGAGGGCCCGGACCAGATCGGCCCAGACGCCGCTCGCGTTGACCACGACGCGGGCGCGGATCGGAAAATCGCTCGTCTGATCGTCGGGCGCCGGGCGCACGACGGCCCCGTTGGCGGAGCCGTCGCCCGCGGTCGTGAGGCTGACCACCGGTGTGTAGTTGGCCACCACCGCCCCGAACTCGAACGCCGCGGTGCGGGCGAGCGTGAGTGTCAGGCGGGCATCGTCCGCCCGCGCGTCGAAGTAGAGGAAACCGGCCACCAAGTGGTCGGTGTTGAGGGTCGGGAGGTGGGCCAGGGCATCGTCCTTGCCGACCCGCCGGTGTCGCTCGCCGATGCGCCACCCGCCGGTGAGGTCGTACATCCAGAGAGCGGACGCGTAGGAGCGGGCAACGGCCTTGGAGACGACTCCGTCCCGCCCGAAGAGCGGGATCAAGAAGGGGAGTGGCGAGACGAGGTGAGGCGCGTTGTCGAGCAGGTGCTGCCGCTCCGCCAGGTTCTCGTAGACGAGGCGGAACTCGCGTTGCTGGAGGTAGCGGATGCCGCCGTGCACCATCTTCGACGACTTGGACGACGTCCCGGAGGCGAAGTCGCCCTTCTCCACGAGCGCGGTCTTCAGGCCTCGGCTGGCGGCATCGAGCGCAACGCCTGTGCCGGTGACCCCGCCCCCGATGACCAGCACGTCGAACTCCTCGTCGGCAAGGCGGCGCAGCGCGTCGCCGCGGCGAAAGGGGTGCACCGATCAAGCCTGCCACATCCGACGCGCGGCGATCCCTCGGCGGTCAGCTCCCGTCGGGATAGCCCCCGCGGTGCAGCACCATGGGGTAGTGCGGCAGCGTCGCCCGTCGCTGCCGGACGCCGGCACGCCAGCGCGCCGAAGCGAGTCTCCAGCGGTCGTCGATGACCTCAGGGAGCTGGACGAAGACCCCCGCGCCTGCCGGCCGCCCTCGGTTGCCCGGACGAGCGTGCCATCCTGGGGCGGCTTCTTCAGCGTTTCACCCACGGGAGGCGTCAGGGTGACGTACCCCCAACGGCGCAGTCCATCGAGGAGCAGCCTGGCCGTCCGAGCCCGAGCGCGCAGCTCTGCCACGGTGATCTGCGAGCCCAGGTACTGCAGCACGTTGGCCCACACGGCGAAGGAGACCAGCCACGGCGCGTCGCGCCGCCTATCGGCGTCGCCCGCGCGGGTGGTCCGGTGGGGCAGGCGGTGCTCCGCCTCGTTGTCGAGCTCTCGTGTGGGCCACCAGTGCCTGAGACGGCATGGTGGGAAGGGCAAGTGTCGTCACTGCGCCTGTTGACCTCGGACCTAGGGTGCCGCCATGGAGGTGGTACCGGGCGACTCATGGTCCGCCTACGCGTGGACGGTTGTCGAGATCTGCCGGCCCGGTGAGGGGGACATCGTGGTCCGTCCGGCCCCGCCGGGCGAGGCAGGTGCGTGGCCATGGGCATCCCGGATCCCGGTGACCATCCTGACCGCGTGGGACCCGGGCGGGGAACGGCCGGGCGACGAGGAGAATCGCGTCCGACAAGCGGCGCTCGAAGCCGATCTGCGCGCCGTGACGAGCGCCCTCTGGGCCGCGGTGGGGATCGACCCCGTGTCCGGGCACCGCGAGGAGGGGGTGGCCTTGGGCGGCGTCGTCGAGGCGGAGGCCCGCTCGCTGGGCGCCCGCTACGGGCAGGACGCCATCTTCGTGTGGACGCCGGACGCGTGGGTCGTCACGGCCTGCCGCGGGAATCGGCGGCTCGCACTCGGATGGTCCGTGTCGCCGGTCTGACCGGGCCCGGTCGAGCGGGCGCGCCGCTCCAGCGCCGCGCCCGCGAACCGGCGCTGGTATTACTACGTACGACGTAGTAATATGACAGGCATGACGCGCCGCGCCGCAGCAAAGGGCAGCCTGGGCCGCAGCAACGAGCCCCCCGTCCTGATCCTGACCAGCCTGGCCGGCTGCCCCAAGCACGGGTACGCGCTGACCAAGGACATCGAACAGTTCGCGGGGGTCGCCCTTGGACCGGGCACGCTCTACGGCGCCATCGCGCGCCTCGAGGAGCGCGGGCTCATAGTGCCCGAGCCGGTCGGGAGCGACGAGCGCCGCCGCCCCTACCGCATCACCGGGGCCGGCCGGGTGGCGCTCGAGGCGGCCGTCCGCGAGATGCGCACGCTGGCCGATGAGGGCGCGACCCGACTCGGGATCGTGCGTCGCCCCGGCGGGTCTCGGGGCGCGGTCGTGACACCAAACCCTTACGGGCGGATGATCCGCTGGTACCCCCTCGAGTGGCGCGAGCGCTACGGCCCGGAGATGACGGCCTTGTTGGAGGACACGTACCCGCCGGGCGCGGTGCCGTGGCGGGCGCGGGTGGGACTCGCCCGGTCCGGGTTGGCCGAACGGGCGCGGATCGCGGGGCTCTCCGGTTCTCCGCCCGGACCGGCCGAGCAGGTGCGCGCGGGCTCGGTCCTCGTTCTCTGCGGCTGGGCCCTGTTCCTGGTCGCCGGCGGCATCTTCGCCAAGTTCGCCGACAACTGGTCCGCCACGGCCCCGAATGCGTCGAGGTGGGTGGCGAGTGACAGCTACGACGCGGTCGCTGTCCTTGCCACCGTGGGCTGCATGCTGGTGGGCCTGGCCGCGGTGTTGGCGGTCCCACCGTTGGTACGCCTCGTCCGCGACGGCAGATGGGAATCGGTACGCCGGCACGTGGGACGAGCGATCGTGGCGGGTGGCGCGGCCGTCGTGCTGTTCGGCGGTGCCCTGGCATGGGCGCACCACCTGAGCCGGCATGATCGAAACGGCGGCCTGGCGATCTACAGCGCACTCTTCGTGGTCGTCTGCCTCGCCGCGGCCGCCGCCGTCCTCTGTGCCACCGCGGCCGCAGTGTCCGTCGGCCGCCGCATCGAGCTGCCCTCCAACCTCTTGCGAATTCTCGGGCTGATTGCGCTGGCCTTGTCGGCCGTCATGGGCCTGCTGTCGGCCGGCATCGTCGTGTGGTGGTCGTGGGTGGCGGTGCGCGCCCCAGGCGTGCTCCTGAACGGTATCGGCAACGGCTTTCCCTACTCGTCGAGCGTGGCTCCTCCTTCGCTGGTGGCCGCCGGAATGCTGCTGCTGATGGGTCTGGCACTCGCCCTCGGGGGGACGCGGCGGGTCGCCCGGTCGTGGCGCGCCCTTGGTGGCGCCTGAGCACTGCCCGCCGCCACGAATTGTCTTCAGCCCGCGGCCGAACGCGCCGATGTGCCCCGAGCAGGCCGGCGCCGTTCACAGGGGAAAGGGCAATGGATCGCTTCGAGGAGGGTTGGGAGTACCACGCTGAGCTCGACTCCTGGCTGGAGTCGGACGGCGATCCCGAGGAGCTCTACCTGAGCCTGATCTCCGACGAGGAGCGGCACCGCTACTGGTCCGAGAGCGTGTGGGCGCACGACCTCGTCGACGAGGTCCCCGCCGACGCGCTGCTCTTCGCGGATTGCGGCGCAGAAGGCGAGCTCAGCCGGGAGGTCCGGCTCTCCGAGCTGTGGGGTCTCTGTCAGGAACGGCCTTGCACGATGGCGGAATTCCTCGAGCTCGCCACGCTCATCACGGAAGTGGGCGGGATACCCGGCCTGCTCTGCGTCGACTGCGCCATGCTGGACCGCCCCAACGTGAGTGCGAACTGGTCGTTGGCCACGACGACCTTGTGCCGCGGGCACCTGCGCTTCCGCCTCGGCCACGCGCAGATAGACGGGGGCAGCACCCACCGCTCCGCATAGCGACTTCCGGCTCCCGAGCCGGTGCAGAATGGGGGAGTGACGTTGGCCGCCCGTGTCTTCGCGGCATCCCACCTGAGCGGCACGTTCGTCCTGCGCTCGGGCCGCACGGCCGACCACTACTTCGACAAGTACCGCTTCGAATCCGACCCGGAGCTTCTGGCCGACATCGTCGAGGCACTCGTCCCGCTCGTCCCACCAGGGACCGAAGGACTGGCGGGGCTCGAGCTCGGAGGGGTGCCGCTGGCCACCATGTTGTCGTCGGTGACGGGGTTGCCTGCGTTCTTCGTCCGCAAGCAGCCGAAGAAGTACGGCACCGAGCGGATCTGCGAAGGGGGCGACATCGCGGGGCGCACGCTGCTGATCATCGAGGACGTGGTGACGACCGGCGGGCAGATGGTGCTCTCGGCCCAGGACCTGCGGTCGGAAGGCGCCGTGGTCGAACACGCCCTTTGTGTCATCGACCGCGGGGGCGGGGGGGCCGAGGTCGCGGGGGCGGAGGGCATCGCGCTGCAGGCCCTCTTCACCATGGGTGAGCTCGAGGCGCCTGGTCCCGCGGCGACTCCCGCCTGATCCGGTGCCGGCGTCGCAGGTGGCGGGCCGATTCTGACAACGATTGTCAAAATGAGGCGGGGTCCCGCTATGGTGATGACGCCATGCAGTCGCCCGACACGCTGACCGACCTCTTCCGTGCGCACGGGCGCAAGATCACTGCCCAGCGCCAATGCATCTTCCGTGCGCTCGATGGCGACGTCACCCATCCCTCCGCCGAGCGCGTGCACGAGAGGGTCCGACGCGAGATGCCCAACGTCTCGCTCAGGACGGTGTACCAGACACTCAACGACCTGGCCGAGCTGGGCGCCATCACCGTCCTCGACGTGGGGACGGGCTCGGCCCGCTTCGATCCCAACGTCGAGACGGCGCACCATCACCTGGTCTGTCGCTTGTGTGGAAAGGTGCGTGACCTGGCCGCCGACTTCCCCGGGCTCCGGGTTCCTGGGCGAGCGGCACAGGGCTTCGACGTCGACAGCGCTGAAGTCGTCTTCCGCGGCCTCTGTGAGGAATGCAAGAGATCTCAGCGATAACAGCCACACGGGACCACAAGACCACAACAAGAAAGGGCACGACACGACCATGCCAGCACTGAAGGGGACACAGACCGAGGCCAACCTCAAGACCGCGTTCGCCGGCGAGAGCCAGGCCAACCGGCGGTACCTCTATTTCGCCCAGAAGGCCGACGTCGAGGGCTATCCCGACGTGGCGGCACTGTTCCGTTCGGTGGCCGAAGGTGAGACGGGACACGCGTTCGGGCACTTCGACTACCTCAGGGAGGTGGGTGACCCCGTGACCGGGGTACCGGTCGGCCCAACCGAGGACAACCTCAAGTCGGCGATTGAGGGCGAGACCTACGAGTACACCGAGATGTACCCAGGCTTCGCCAAGACGGCTCGGGACGAGGGCTTCGCGGAGATCGCCGAGTGGCTCGAGACACTGGCGAAGGCTGAGAAGTCACACGCCGGCCGCTTCTCGCAAGGGCTCGAGTCCGTCTCGTAACGAGCAGCGGCCGCGATGACCGCCACCTACGACCCCACCGACCCGAAGTACTTCGATCCGGCCGCCCTCCGTGAGGAGGTGGATCGCGTCTTCGATCTGTGCCATGGGTGCAGGCTCTGTTTCAACCTGTGCCCGTCCTTCCCGACCTTGTTCAGGTTCGTCGACGCCAACGACGGCGACGCCTCGGCATTGACCGATGGCGAACGGGACCAGGTGGTCGACGAGTGCTATCAGTGCAAGCTCTGCTACGTGAAGTGCCCCTACGTGCCTCCGCACGAATGGGAGCTCGACTTCCCGCGGCTGATGAGCCGTGTGCACGCGGTGCGCCAGAAGGAAGGGGTCGGAGTCAAGGAGCGCCTGACGGACCAATTCCTGGCGCGCACCGACGCCCTGGGCCGCGCCTCGGTGGCGGCGGCCCCGGTGGTCAACTGGGCCACCGGGACGCCAGGCTCGTGGCAGCGCCGCCTCATGGAGAAGACCGTCGGGATGGCGTCGGAGCGGCTCCTCCCGCCGTATGCCAAGCAGCGCTTCACCACGTGGTTCAAGAGGCGGCAGCACTCTGGACCCGGTTCTGGTGGCGGCGCGGTCTCGGTGTTTCCGACCTGCTTCGTCGAATACATGGAGCCCGACGTCGGTCGCGCCATCGTGGAGGTCTACGAGCACAACCGGATCGCCTGCAGCCTGCCCAAGGGGACCAAGTGCTGTGGCGCCCCGTGGCTGCACTCGGGGCACGTGGAGGAGTTCGTCAAGGCGGCGCGGCGCAACGTGGCCGCCCTGGCCGCCGAGGTGCGGGCCGGGCGCGACGTGATCGTGGCCCAGCCCACCTGTGCCTACGTCGTCAAGCGGGACTATCCGATTTACGCCAAGGGAGTCGACGCGGACCTGGTGGCGTCGCACACGTACGACCCGGCCGAGTACCTGATGCGGCGACATCGCGACGCCGGCGACGCCTTCACCCTGCGCGACGAATTTCCCGGGCGTGACGAGGGCTCGGTGCCCGATTCGGTGACCTATCACGTGGCCTGTCACCTGCAGGCCCAGAACACCGGGCTGCGCAGCCGCGACCTCCTCAAGGTGGCCGGGGTGAAGTGCACCATCGTCCAGCGCTGCTCGGGCATCGACGGGACCTGGGGCTACCGCGCGGAGAACTACGAGCTGGCCAGAAAGGTCGCAGCGCCGCTGAGCCGGGAGGTCGAGGCAGCGGGGAATTCGGTCGTGTGCGGCGACTGTCACCTGGCCAACGGATCGATCCTCCAGGAGACCGGGACACAGCCCGTGCACCCGCTGCAGCTGATGGCGCGCGCTTACGGCGTGGGGTCCCGTGACCCGACGGGGGGTCCGGAGTGACGGAGCGACTCGAGCCGGTCGCCGGGGGCCTCACGTTGGACGACGTTCTCGACTTGCGGGCCTACGAGCGGGTGCGGGACGACTACCGAGCACGGGTCATCGCACGCAAGCGCAATCGGCGGGTCAGCCTCGGGCCGATCATGACCTTGGTCTTCGAGTGCTTCGACACGGTGCGGTTCCAGGTGCAGGAGATGGCCCGGGTGGAGAAGATCATCAGCGACGAGGCGATCCAGGTCGAGCTCGACACCTACAACCGGCTGCTGCCCGGCGACCGACAGCTGTCGGCCACGCTGTTCATCGAGCTCACGTCGGACGGCTCGTTGCGCGAGTGGCTGCCCCGGCTGGTGGGGATCGAGCGCCAGATCGGTTTCTCCGTCGACGGTGAGGTCGTGCTCAGCACACCCGAATCCCAGCACGCGGCAGCCCTGACCAGGGAGACCGTGACTCCAGCGGTCCACTACGTGCGTTTCGGCTTCACCGAGGCCCAGGTCGTGGCGTTCCGGGACGCCGTCGAGGTCGCCGTCGTGTCGTCCCATCCCGCCTACGAGGCCCGGACCACCCTGCGACCCGCCGTGCGGGAGGAGCTGCTCGGAGACCTGTTGGGCACAACAAAGTCTCTGCCTCTGGGCTGACCAGGGACAATTCGGTGCGCAAGTCTTTACACGCAATCAGTACTTAAGCCATACTCTTCGTTCGCCGAAATTCGGAGAGGGTCCCATCGGTCGTAGTGCCGACAGGGCCTCCGACCAGGGCGAATGCAAGTATCCGCCTGCCTAGCCGTTATGAGGAAGTGTTTCCGATGATCGCCACCACGTGGCGCAAGCTCGCCGCCTGCCGGGGCCTCGATGTCGAGGCGTTCTACCCCGTGACCGAGGACGAGGCCGATGCAGCCGAGGCCAAGGCAGTGTGCGCCGTCTGCCCGGTCCGCCAGGCGTGCCTGGAGCACGCATTGGCTCATCGCGAGCGTGAGGGGATCTGGGGCGGCACGACCGAGCGGGAGCGACGGCGGATCGTGCGTCAGCGGCGCAAGTCGGCCTGAGCGGAACGAGCCGGGTTACCTCTACTTCCGCACGGTCGTCGTCGTCCTGTGCACGGTCGTCGTCGTGGGCGAGGCCTGCGTCGCCTGGCCCAGGGTGCACGGGAACGGGTTCCAGGGTTCGAGCTGGGTGTTCGCGTAGACGTCCGGGGGGATCGTCGTCGTGGTCGTCGTGGTTGGGGCGATCGGCGCGGGTGAGGTGGTGGTGAACCCTCCCGCAGACGCCCCCGTCACCGTCAGCTGGGGGCCGGCGATGAGCAGCGAGACCGTCTGGCCGCTCAGGCTCGGGTCGGTCGCCATGGTGACCGGCCCGCTCAGCACGGACGCCAGCGTCGCCGCGCCCACCCTTCCGTTCGGACCGTAGAGGATCTGCGAAGGGCTGCCGGCGGCGAGCGGGGAGGTCGCGTCCCCGATCTGTGCCACGTGGAAGCCCTGGGCGCCGAGCGCAGTTGCGGTGGTGTGCGCAATGCCGTTCAGGGCCGACGCGTTCAGGACGTTCACGTCGACCTGGCTGTGGACCTCGGTGGGCACCGTGGTGGGACTCGTGGTCTCGCTTGCCTTGACCGGCGCGGTGGTCGGGGCAGGAGCGATCCCGATCTGGTTGAAGGCGTCGATCAAGTTCTGGGCGTAGGGCTGCGCCTCCTTCAGGACGTCCGCCCCGCCGTCGGTGACGAAGCCGAGGGTGGGCAGCGTCTCGGTGATCAGGTGCGATGACGGGAGGCTCCGGAAGTCCTCGGCGAGGTGAAGGAGGTCACCCTTGCTCAAGGTGTCGTCGATGGTCAGATTGCCCACGGCGGCGCCGATGAACGAGTTGATCGTGAAGGGGTCGAGCGAGGACTGGTGCAGCTTGTCCAGCACGGCCCGGAAGAAGGCGTCCTGGCGTTGGATGCGGCTGAAGTCCGACAGGCCGTCGCCCTCCCAGTAGCCGTTCGAGTTCATGTAGTAGAGGTGTCGGCTGCGCACCAGCTGCAGCGCCACCGTCCCGTTCACCGCCTGGCAGCCCGTCGTGGTCACGTCGAGCCCCGTGTAGGCGTCCTTCACCGGGGTCGGAAAGTCCATGGTGATGCCGCCCAGGGCGTTGATCATGCCCGAGAACCCCGGGAAGTCCACCGACATGTAGTGGTTGATCGGGATGCCCAGGGCCTGCTCGATCGTCTGGATCAGGAGGTCGGGGCCCGAGTTGAAGGCGGCATTGATCCGGTTCATGCCCGAGATCCCATTCACGTTGCCCGGGATGTCGACCCAGAGGTCACGCGGGATGGAGAGGACCGTCACAGTCTTTGCTGCCGGGTCGAACCGGGCGACCATCGTGACGTCACTGCGCTGGCCGCCGGCACTGGCGTCGTTGCCGAAGGCCTTGACCTGGGTTGCGTTCGACACGAAGGCCCGGGTGTCCGAGCCGACCAGTAAGAGATTGAAGGGCTTGCCGGGCGAGGCGGCGGCGGCCAGATGCTTGGCGTGGACCTTCTTGATCTGATCGAAGCGGTAGGTCGCGTACACGTAGAGGCCGCCGGCGCCGATGGCGGCGATCAGGACGATGAAGGACAGCGAGTAGAGGAGGCGCCGCCGCCAGCGGTGCAGGTGCTTCTGCTCCTTCCGGCGCGACCGCCGCAGCTCGCTCTGAAGGTCGGAGCGGGACTTCGAGGACTCGGGTGTGTCCTCGTCGGGCTCGGCTGGCTCGGGGGTTTCGGCTTGGTCGGGGGTCAAGAACAGAAAAATACCTGGCCGGACGGTCCGGTAGCCTGCGCCCGTGCAATTCGACCTTCCCGACGAACTCCTCGAGCTGCGCGACTCCGTGCGGCGCCTGGCCGGGGACAAGGTCAAGCCGCGGGCCCGCTCGATCGACAAGGAGGGCGCCTACCCCACCGACGTCTTCGAGGCGTTCCGGGACGCCGGCCTCCTCGGCCTGTGCATCCCGGTCGAATTCGGGGGCTCGGGGGCGGGGATCCTCGGCCTCGCGCTGGCCATCGAAGAGGTGGCGAAGTACTCAAATGCGGCGGCGCTGATGCTCCTGCTGACCCGGCTGCCCACCGGCCCGGTCATGATCGCCGGTACCGAGGAGCAGAAGAAGCGCTACCTGCCGGGCATTTGCGAGGGCACACTGCGGGCCGCCTTCGGCCTGTCCGAGCCGCAAGCGGGCAGCGACGTCATGGGCATGCGGACCCGTGGCGTCCCCGACACCGGATCTGACGGTGGCTGGGTGCTCAACGGCACCAAGTGCTGGATGTCGGGGGTGCGGGAGGCCGACTGGTACACCGTCTTCGCCAAGACCAGCGACCCCGCCAGCCGGGCCCACGACTCCGTGACGGCGTTCATCGTCGAGCGTGCGTGGGATGGCGTCGAGGTCGGTCGGACCGACCACAAGATGGGCGTGCGTGGTGTCGACACGGGTGAGCTGCTGCTGAAGGACGTGCACGTGCCGGCGGACAACGTGATCGGTGAGGTGGGCGGCTTTCGCCTGGCCATGCTCGGCCTGAACGCGATGCGACCGATCGTCGCCGCGCGTGGAATCGGCCTCGCCGAGGGTGCGCTCATGTATGCCACCGAGTACGTCCAACAGAGGGCCGCATTCGGCAAGACCATCGCGGACTTCCAGGGGATTCAGTGGGAGATCGCCAAGTGCGCGGTCGACATCGAGGCCGCCCGGCTGCTCACCTACCGGGCGGCGGTGCTCGCCGACGCCGGCAAGTTCACCAAGGAGTACGTCCCCTACCTCTCGATGGCCAAGTACCACGCCACGGAACTCGCCGTGCGGGCCTCGTCCCTGGCGGTCCAGTTGTTGGGCGCCGCGGGCTACATGGAGGACCACCCGACCGAGCAGTGGTACCGCGACGCCAAGCAGTTGACCATCGTCGAGGGAACGTCGCAGGTCCAGCTCGGCCTCATCGCGCGCGGCGTCCTCGACCGGGACTTGTGGTGGGACTGATCTGGGCCGAGGTCCTGGCCCGCCTGTCGCGGCGGGAGTCGCTCAGCGCGGCGGAGGCCGAGGAGACGTTGGGGGTCGTGCTGGGTGGTGATGCGACGCCGGCGCAGGTGGGCGCTTTTCTCGCGCTCCTGCACGCAAAGGGGGAGACGGCCGACGAGGTCACCGGGCTGTCCCGGGCCATGGTCAACGCGGCCGTGCCCTGCCCGCTCGGGGACCACGACGGAGGTGCGGTGGTCGACCTGGTCGGCACCGGGGGTGACCGGCTGGCGAGCATAAACGTGACGACGCTGGCTGCGTTCATCACCGCGGGCTGCGGGGTGCCCGTCTGCAAGCACGGCAACCGGGCCGCCTCGTCGTCGGTCGGAACGGCGGACGTGCTCGAGGCGCTGGGCGTCGCCATCGAGGTCGGCCCCGAGGGTGTTGCCCGCTGCGTGTCGGAGGCCGGCATGGGGTTCTGCTTCGCGCAGCGCTTCCACCCGGCCATGCGCTTCGTGGGCCCGGTCCGCAAGGAACTCGGCGTGCCGACCGTGTTCAATTTCCTGGGGCCGCTGATCAACCCCGCTCGGATCCGGCACCAGCTGGTCGGCATCAGTGATCCCGCCATGGGTCCGATCATGGCCGGAGTGTTCGGGGCCACCGGCAGCCGGCACACCCTGATCGTGCACGCCGACGACGGGCTCGACGAGCTCAGCGTGACATCGCCGTCGAGCGTGCTCGAGGTGCGCGGGGACGGCTTCGGGGAGTTCGAGCTCAGCGAGTGGCGGCTCGATCCGACGGCGCTCGGGTTCGCACCGGCGACGATGGCGGATCTGCGCGGCGGCGACGCCGCCTTCAACGCCGGCGCCATCCGCTCGGTGCTCGAGGGTGAGCGCAGCGCCAGGCGCGACATCGGGGTGCTCAACGCCGCGGCTGCGCTCGTCGTGGCCGGGCGGGTCGACGACCTGGAGCGCGGGTTGAGCCTGGCGGACGAGTCGCTCGAGAGCGGGCGGGCGGCGGGAGTGCTCGACGCGCTCGTCGCTACGTCGCAAGAAGAGCTGCGCCGCCAGCAGGACTGACCCGCCAGGCGCGGCGCGGCGCATGAGCCGCAGGGTCGAGCGCGGGGGAGTCCGGCCGGCACAGTGCGATGACGCAGCCCCCGAATCCGCCGCCGCTCATGCGCGCGCCGAGGACCCCGGGCTGCCCGAGAAGGTGTTCGACCAGCTCGTCGACCTCGGGCACAGAGACCCTGTAGTCGACGGCCAGGCTGCGGTGCCCCTCGGACATCACTGCTCCGAGGCCGCTCAGGTTGCCCCGCGCCAGCAGCCGCTCCGCTTCCCGCACCCGGGCGCACTCGGTCACGACGTGACGGGCCCGCCGGCGCAGCACGGGATCGGCGATCCCGCTCAGGTCCCCGAGCCCGCAGGCTCCGAGTGGCCGGCCGAGGATGTGGGCGGCCCGCTCGCACTCGGCGCGCCGCGTGGCATAGGGCGTGCCGCTGAGCAGGCGGGGAACCTCGCTGTGCACCACGACGAAGGCCGCATCGGCGGGAACGGGGACCGGTCGGGTCTCGAGGCCGGCGAAGTCGATGTAGAGGGCGTGTCCGGCGGTGGCGGCGGCGATCGTCAGCGGATCGAGCAGGCCCACATGCGCTCCCGCTGCGCGCTCGGCTTCTTGGCTGTCGCGGGCAAGCGAGAGTGCGTCAAGGTCATGGCCGAGCGCGAGAAGGAGAGCAACTGAGAAGGCGGCGCTCGAGGACAGGCCGGCCCCGACCGGGAGTGTGCTCGTGACGCGCACGGTGCCGCCGCTCGGGGGTGGTTGGAGCCGCAAGATCCCCGCCGCGAGCAAGGCCTCGGGGGGAACCGGGGCACCGTCACCGAGCACGATCTCGACCGGCTGTTCGGGAAATTGGTCCGAGTCGATCCCGACCAGGAAGCTCCCCGGCCTGGCGAGGAACGTGACCTCGGTGGCCAAGTCGATCGCCATCGGCAACGAGAGCCCACCGTTGTAGTCGGTGTGGTCGCCGATGATGGTCACTCGTCCAGGGGCGCGGGCCGTCGGCACCTCCCCAGCTTGGCCCAGGCAGGCTGGCTTGACCGCCGCCGGAGGCTCGGGTCACGATCCTGCGGTGACCGACCGCAGTGGACCGCTGAGTGGGATCAAGATCGTGGAGCTGGCCGGGATCGGGCCGGCGCCCTTCACCTGCATGATGCTCGCCGACGCCGGCGCCCAGGTCCTGCGCCTCGAGCGCGCCGCGCCCGGGGCGGTCGAGCGCGGCGAGGAGGCTCGGGCGTCGGGCACGCCTCCCTACTGGGACCTCTTGAACCGGTCCCGGCCCTCTGTCGGCATCGACCTGAAGAATCCGGACGCCGTCGAGCTCGTGCTCAGCCTGGTCGAGCAGGCCGACGGGTTGATCGAAGGGTTCCGGCCCGGCGTGGCAGAGCGGTTGGGGGTCGGACCCGAGAGCTGCTTGGCCCGCAACCGCCGGCTGGTGTACGGCCGCATGACGGGCTGGGGCCAGGACGGACCCATGGCCTCCATGGCCGGGCACGACATCGACTACATCGCCATCGGGGGCGCGCTGTGGTCGCTCGGCCGGGCCGACTCGGCGCCGGTGCCGCCGCTGAACCTGATCGGTGACTTCGGCGGCGGCGGCATGTTGTTGGCGTTCGGCATGGTGGCGGCACTGCTCGAGGCAGCACGATCGGGCGAGGGGCAGGTGGTCGACGCCGCAATGGTCGATGGCGCGGCCTCGTTGATGACGATGATCCACGCATTCCGCCTGGGCGGACTGTGGAACGAGCGGCGCGGCGCCAACATGCTCGACACCGGCGCGCCCTACTACGAGGTCTACGAGACGTCGGACGGCCAGTGGATGGCGGTGGGCGGCATCGAGTCGCCGTTCTACGGTGCTCTCGTGGAAGGTCTGGGTTTGACGGGCGATCCGTCGCTTCCCGCGCAGCAGTCGCGGGACGACTGGCCGGCGATGAAGGCGCGCTTCGCCGCCGTCTTCAAGACCAGGACGCGTGACGAGTGGACGGAGCTGTTCGACGGTACCGACGCCTGTGTCGTCCCGGTTCTGTCGCCGTGGGAGGCGCACCTGCACCCGCACAACATCGCGCGGTCGACCTTTATTGAGGTCGAAGGCGCCGTGCAGCCGGCGCCGGCGCCCCGGTTCTCCCGGACGCCGTCGGCCGTGTCGAAGGCCCCGTCACCGCCGGGGGCCGACACGGTGGAGGGCCTCCTCGAATGGGGCGTGGACGAGGACACCGTCACCAAGTTGCGCGAGTCGGGGGCGCTGAGCTGATCCCGTCCGCAGCCGGCGCGGCGGATGCCGCCGCACGAGACGGGGACCGGGGCTTCCGCGCCTTCAGATCTTGACGACGGGGCAGGTGATGGTGCGGGTGATGCCCTCGATCTGCTGAATGTCCCGCACGACCATGCGACCGAGATCGTTCACCGTCGGGGCTTCCACCCCGGCGATCACGTCGTAGGGCCCCGTCACTCCGTCTGCCCTCATGACGCCGCTGATGGCGTTGACCTGCTGTGCGACCTGAGCCGCCTTGCCAACGTCGGTTTGGATCAGGACGTACGCGTGGACGGTCACGGCACACCGTACATTGGCGTGGTGGCGATGTCGCCGAAGATCGAGCAGTTCAAGGACATGGCACGGCAGGCCCAGAAGGACCTGTTCGACCAGACCCATCCGATCGGACGGCTGTCGCTGGTGCAATGCGCGATGCTCGCGGGCGGCACCGTGGTGACCATCTCACTGGCGGGTTCGCTGTTCTTCTCCATCTCGCCGACCGCCGCCGACCACAAGGTCCTGCTCTACCTGCTCTTCACGCTCGCACCCTTCGCGATCGTGTCGCCGCTGCTCGGCCCGCTCATCGACCGCAGCCGCGGTGCTCGACGCCTCATGGTGGTGTCCTCGGCTATCGGACAGGTGGTGCTGTGCCCTCTCATGGCCACCCACGTCCACAGCCTGCTGCTGTTCCCGCTCGCCTTCCTCGTGCTGGTGTGCCAGAAGCTCTACTTGGTGACCAAGGGCGCCTTGGTCCCCGAGATGGCCGCACTCACGGCGCCAGACGAGCAGGGTGAGCAGGCCGGCTACGCGCCCCTCAACGCCCGTCTGACGCTGCTCGGCACCCTGGCCGGCTTCGTCGTCTCCGTGCCGGCCGTGATCCTCTACAAGCTGGGCGGCTCCCCGGCCGTGCTCGTCCTGGCCACGATCGTGTTCGTGGGGGCGGCTTTCGCGGGCGCCCGGCTCCCCGTGCTCTCGGGCCGCGCCGCCGAGACCCTGTGGGCCGACGAGGCGACCCGGGTGCCCGAGTACGGCCAGCCCGGGCGAGGCGCACGCGCGTGAGCAGGACCTGATGCGGCTGCAGCCGATCGCCAACCCCGAGGTCATGCTCGGGCTGAGCGCCATGTGCATCGTGCGCGGGCTCACCGGCTTCATGACCTTCATGCTGGCGTTCGGGCTGCGCCGCATGAAGGGCGTCGGCCTCTACTGGTACGGCCTCGTCCTGGCCAGCAGCGGCGTCGGGGCCATCATCGGGCTGGTCCTGGTGGGACGGCTCCGCAAGCACCTGTCCGAGCAGCAGCTGTTGCTGTGCTCCCTGTGGCTCATCGCAGCCACGGCGGCCGGGTGTGCCGTGTGGGGAACCCTGCTGGCGCAGGTCGTGCTCGCCTTCATGGTCGGCCTTTGCGGGGCGGTGGCGCAGCCCTCGTTCGACGCCATGACGCAGCGCTACATACCCCTGTCAGCGCAGGGGCGCGCGTTCGCACGCTTCGGCATGCGCCAGCAGTTGGTGTGGGTGGTGGGCTCGCTCATCCCCGTGATCATCGCCTTCACGCTGCCCCAGGGTGACGCGACGATGGCAGTGCTGGCCGCCCTCGGCGGGCTCTCGTATGTGTCGGGCCGGCGTGCCGCCCACGCGCCGCGCATGGTGCGGCGCGACTACCGGAACCTGGGTGAGATGGGCGAGGCGGGGGGCTGAGCCGGGCTCAGCCCAGGCGCTTCTCGAGTTTGTCCACCTGGTCAGCGAGCGCCCGGGGGAGCCGGTCGCCGAACTGGGAGTAGTACTCCCTGATCAGCGGGACTTCGGCGCGCCAGCCGTCGGTGTCGATTCGCAGGAGCTCTGTCATGTCCTCGGGCGTCACATCGAGACCGTCGGTTTCGATGCCGTCGAGGGTCGGGACGGCGCCGATCGGTGTCTCCACGGCGGGCGCCTTGTCGGTGACGCGATGGAAGATCCACTCGAGCACGCGGGAGTTCTCGCCATAGCCGGGCCACAGGAATTTTCCATCGGCGTCCTTGCGGAACCAGTTGACGTAGAACAGCTTGGGGAGGGCGTCACGATCGGGAGCTTCCGCGCCGATGCGAAGCCAGTGAGCGAAGTAGTCGGCCATGTTGTATCCGCAGAACGGCAGCATGGCGAACGGGTCGCGGCGCAGGTTGCCGACTGCGCCGGCCTGGGCCGCAGTCGTCTCCGACGCCATGATGGAGCCAAGGAAGACGCCGTGCTCCCAGTCATGGGACTGGAACACCAGCGGGACCACCGAGGCGCGGCGGCCGCCGAACAGGATGGCGCTGATCGGCACCCCCGTGGGGTCCTCCCACTCGGGGGCGATGGCGGGATCCTGAGCGGCGGGCGCGGTGAAGCGCGCGTTCGGGTGGGCCGCCGTGGTGCCCTTGGCGGGCGTCCACTCCTCGCCCTTCCAGTCCGTCATGTGGGCGGGTGGCACTTCGGTCATGCCCTCCCACCAGATGTCGCCGTCGTCAGTCAGGGCGGTGTTGGTGAAGATGCAGTTCCCGTCGAGGGTCAAGATGGCGTTGGGGTTGGTGTGGGTGTTGGTGCCGGGCGCCACGCCGAAGAACCCGGCCTCGGGATTGATGGCGTGGAGGCGGCCGTCGGAGCTGAACTTCATCCAGCAGATGTCGTCACCGATCGTCTCGACCTTCCATCCTTCGATCGTGGGGATGAGCATGGCCAGGTTGGTCTTGCCGCAGGCGGAAGGGAAGGCGCCGGCGATGTAGCGGGTCTCGCCCTCGGGGGAGGTGAGCTTGAGGATGAGCATGTGCTCGGCCATCCAGCCGGCATCGCGGGCCATGACCGAGGCGATGCGCAGTGCGAAGCATTTCTTGCCCAGCAGCGCGTTGCCCCCGTAGCCCGAGCCGAATGAGACGATCTCGCGGGTCTCGGGGAAGTGGACGATGTACTTGTTGTCCGCGTTGCAGGGCCAGGGCGCGTCCTGCTGGCCTGTCTCGAGTGGCGCGCCGACCGAGTGCAGGCAGGGGACGAAGTCGGCGTCGCCCAACACCTCGAGGGCGCCGGTGCCCATGCGGGTCATGATCTTCATCGACACGGCGACGTAGGCCGAGTCGGTCAGCTGGACCCCGATGTGGGCGATGTCGGAGCCCAGGGGACCCATGGAGAAGGGGACGACGTACATGGTGCGGCCCTTCATGGCGCCCTTGAAGAGCCCGTTGAGTGTCTCGCGCATCTCCTCGGGGTCACACCAGTTGTTGGTCGGGCCGGCGTCGATCGCCTTCTCCGAGCAGATGAAGGTACGGTCCTCGACCCGGGCCACATCACCGGGATCCGAGTGGGCCCAGTAGCTGTTCGGCCGCTTGGCGTCGCTCAAGCGGGTGAACGTGCCCGCGTCGACGAGCTCCTGGCAGAGCCGGTCGTACTCGTCGGCCGAGCCGTCGCACCACTCGATGCGGTCGGGCGTGGTCAGCGCAGCCACTTCCTCGACCCAAGCCAGGAGTTTCGCGTTCTTGGTAGGCGCCATTGCGGGGGATCAGCTCCTTCGTCCGACCGGTTTCGGTGGGGTCCAATGCTAGGCATGTGCCGTGGGATCCCCCAAACCACGGCACATCGAACCTGTTGACAGTGAGGATGAGGTCCTCGAGCGTATCCGAGGCATGGTGGGAAACGGAATTGGGACGTTCGGATTGCGTGATGACGCCGCCGTCGTGGCCGTCCCCGGTGATGGCTCGCTCGTCGTGTCGGTCGACAGCGTCGTCGAAGGCGTCCATGTGGACCTGTCGGTGTGCGCCCTCGCTGACGTGGGCTGGAAGGCGCTGATGGGCGCCCTGAGCGACCTGGCGGCGATGGGGGCGGAACCGCTGGGGGCGCTGGTGGCGCTCTGCGTGCCGGGTGGTTCGGGCGACGGTGAGGTCGCCGTGGGGGTGATGTCCGGGGTGGCCGAGGCCTCGGCGGCGAGCGGGTGCCCCGTGATAGGGGGGGACGTGTCGGGGGCGGGCGAGCTGATGGTGGCCGTCACGGTGCTGGGGTCCGTCGCGGGGAGCGGTACGGCGGTGTCGCGTTCGGGTGCGTCGGCCGGCGACGCCGTGCTCGTGACCGGTCCCTGCGGTGGCTCGGCGGCGGGGTTGCGGGAGCTGCGGGCGGGCACCGGCCCGGGGGATGCGTACCGCCGGCCGGTGGCCCGTTGGCGCGAGGGCGAAGCGGCCCGGCGGGCGGGGGCCCACGCCATGATCGACGTCTCCGACGGCCTGGCGCTCGACCTCCACCGCCTCGCCGACGCCTCCGGAGTCGGTTTCCGCCTCGACGGCGTGCCGGTGGCGGAGGGGGCGACCCTGGCCGAGGCGCTCGGCGGCGGGGAGGACTACGAGCTGCTGATAACGGTCGACGAGGCCTCGGTGGGCCGCCTCGAGGAGGCGATCAACGCGGTTGGCCTGCGGTGTCCGCTCCCGATCGGCTCCATACTCGCGGACCCCGCTGCGCGCTACCTCGGTGATCGTGAGCTCGAGCGGCTCGGGTGGCAGCACCGGTTGGGCTAGACGTCAGCTCGAGGAGAGGCGAGGTCCAGGGACGAATCGTGCCTCTGGACTCCGAGTCCGCAGAGGGCTGGCAGCTAGCGCACCGAGGGTCAGCCGGCGGCCGGCTCGTGCGTCCGGCGCGGCCGCTTGGTCACCTTGCCGGCCCGGATGCACGAGGTGCACACATGGATGCGCTTGGGGGCGCCGTCCACCACTGCCCGGACCCGCTGGATGTTGGGGTTCCAGCGCCGCTTGGTGCGACGGTGCGAGTGGCTCACGTTCATGCCGAACGAGGGCTTCTTTCCGCAGATCTCGCACACAGCTGCCATGGGTGAACCTTCCTGAGGGGAGGCCGCGGTCGACGGACCACGCAGGCCTTCACGAACGGCGCAAAGGTTAGCATCCCCTGCCATGACCTCCCCGGCGACCCTGGGCGCGGACGACCTGCGCGCCGTGATGGGGGGCTACCGGGACGCCCTCCGGTTGCACCAGAACGACATCAACCGCCTGAACGTCTACCCGGTACCCGACGGCGACACCGGCACCAACATGGCCCTCACCCTCGAGGCCGTGGTCAGCGAGCTCGACGACGTCGAGGTCGGCATCGGCCTGGCCGGGGTCTGCAAGGCTATCGGGCACGGGTCCCTCATGGGGGCACGGGGGAACTCGGGCGTCATCCTGTCCCAGCTCCTGCGGGGCATGAGCGAGCGCATGGGGGCGGCCGGGGAGGCGGGCGTGGGGCCCGACCTGCTGGTCGAGTCGATCACCCACGCCTCCGAGCTCGCCCGCCGGGCCGTGGTGCGCCCGGTCGAGGGGACGATCCTGACCGTGGCCTCGGCCGCCGCCGCGGGCGCCGCGAACGGGTCGGGCCTGGTGGGCGTCGTGGAGAGCGCCCGCAGCGAGGCGGCCGACGCGCTGGCCCGGACCCCCGAGATGCTGCCCGTGCTGGCCCAGGCCGGCGTGGTGGACGCCGGGGGCGCAGGGTTCCTGCTGCTCCTCGATGCATTCCTCCTCGTGCTCGACGGCCGGCCGCTCCCCCAACCGTCAGGCGTCCCTACCCCGGATCTCTCCGCGCTGAACGGTGGCTGGGCCGCCGACGGGGGGCACGACGAAAGTGAGCCCGTTGCCGGCGAGCATCTGGGCGACCTGCGCTACGAGGTGATGTACCTGCTGGCCGCGCCCGACGACTCCATCGAGGCCTTCAAGGAGGTGTGGGCCGGCGTCGGCGACTCCATCGTGGTCGTCGGGGGCGACGGCCTGTGGAACTGCCACATCCACACGAACGACATCGGTGCGGCCATCGAGGCCGGCGTCGACGCCGGGCGCCCGCAGCGGATCCGGGTCACCGACCTCGACGAGCAGGTCGAAGAGGAGCGCTGGGTGCGCGAGAGCGTCGGCGCTCCGGGGGCGGGACCGAGCATCGAGGGGACGGGACCGCTCCCCACGACGAGCGTCGTCGCCGTCGTCTCGGGCGACGGCATCGGCCGCATCTTCCGCTCCCTCGGGGTGCACCACCTGGTCGTCGGCGGACAGACGATGAACCCGGCGACGGCCGACCTGGTCAAGGCGGTCGAGGCCGTCCCCTCCGACGAGGTCGTGATCCTGCCCAACAACAAGAACATCCGTCCCGTGGCCGAGCAAGTCGACTCGCTGAGCGGCAAGGAGGTGCGGGTCGTGGCGACAGGGTCGATCGTCGAGGGGTTCGCCGCCCTGTTGGCGTACGACCCCGCCGCCGCGGTCGACGCCAACGTCGCCTCCATGACCGAGTCGGCGGCCCGCGTCGTCCCGGCCGAGGTGACCCGAGCCGTGCGCGACTCGGTGACCGGTGCGGGTGAGGTGCACGAGGGCGACTACATCGGGATCTCGCGCGACGGCGTCGTGGCGATCGCCGACAATCCGGTCGTGTGCACCCGACTCCTCTTGAGCCGGCTGCTCGACGAGTCGCACGAGCTCGTGACGCTCATTGAGGGGGAGGGAGCCCGCGTCGCGGACACGAGGCGGATCGAGGAGTGGCTCTCCGAGGAGCACCCCGACGTCGTGCTCGAGGTGCACCAGGGCGGCCAGCCCCTCTACCCGTACCTGCTGGGGATTGAGTAACGGCCGCACCCTCCGCGACCTGAGCACCCGGCCCGTGTCGGTGCTCGAGTCGGTGTCGGAGCGCAGGGCGACCCGCCTGGCCGAGTTCGGCGTCGAGTCGGTCCTCGACCTGGTGACGACGTACCCTCGGCGCTACATCGACCGCACCCGCCAGGCCGACGTCTCGGGGCTGGAGGTGGGCGACGAGGCCGCGCTGCTGGCATCGGTGCATGCGGCGCGTTCGAGACGGGCCCGCAACGGGCGCGCCGTGGTCGAGCTCACCGTCAGCGACGACACGGGCCGCCTGGCCGTCGTCTTCTTCAACCAACCCTGGCGGGCCAAGCAGCTCGAGGCGGGCACCGAGGCGATCTTCTTCGGGAAGGTCGGCGAGTACCGGGGCGCGCGCCAGATGGTCAATCCGGTGGTCGACGTCGTGGCGGGGGTGACCCCGGGCCGGCGGACACTGCGGATCCTGCCCGTGTACCCCGCCTCGGCCAAGGCGGGGCTGACGTCGTGGGAGATCGGGGAGTTCGTGGAGGAGGCGCTCGCCCGGGCCGGCGAGCTGGCCGACCCGTTGCCACCCGAGTGGCGGTCGTCGCTCGGAGTGTGGGAGCGGACCGAGGCGTTCCGGGCCATTCACGCCCCCGAGTCGCTCGCCGTGATAGAGCCGGCTCGGCGTCGGCTCGTGTTCGACGAGCTCTTCCGGCTGCAGCTGGCGCTGGTCCTGCGGCGCCGCGCTTTCGAAGTGAATGCCCGCGCCCTGCACCACGACGTGTCACCCCGGGAGGTCACGGGCTCGGTCGTGGACACCCTCGTGGCGCGGTTCCTGGCCCGCCTGCCCTACGAGCTGACGAAGGCGCAGCGGCGGGCCCTGGCGGTGATCGTGGCCGACATGGCCGGGCCCTTCCCGATGCACCGGCTGCTCCAGGGCGACGTTGGCTCCGGCAAGACCGTCGTTGCGCTGGCCGCGTTGTTGGCCGCGGTGCAGGGCGGCCACCAGGGCGCGCTCATGGTGCCGACCGAGGTGTTGGCCGAGCAGCACTTCTCGGCGGTGCGGGCGCTGCTCGGCGATCTGGAGGGCCCCGGGGGCATGGCGGGCGGCGAGGTACGTGTCGAGCTGCTGACGAGCAGGGTGAAGGGAAAGGCGCGTACCGCGGTGCTCGACGGATTGGTGTCGGGCGACGTGGACATCGTCGTGGGCACCCACGCGCTGCTGACCGAGGAGGTCACGTTCGGCTCGCTGGGGTGCGTGGTGATCGACGAGCAGCACCGCTTCGGCGTGGAGCAGCGGGCGACGCTGCGGTCCAAGGGGACGGACGGCGACCCCGACCTGCTCGTGATGACGGCCACGCCGATCCCGCGCACGGCCGCCATGGTGATCTTCGGCGACCTCGACCTGACCACGCTCGACGAGCTTCCGCCCGGCCGCACACCCGTGGCGACCGAGTGGCTGCCGGGGGAGGATCACGCCGGCCAAGGGCGCGCCTGGGACCGTGTGCGGTCGGAGGTGGCGGCCGGTCACCGCGCCTTCGTCGTCTGCCCGCTGGTCGGGGAGTCGCTGCGGGTCGAGGCGAAGTCGGCGACCGAGGAGTTCGAACGGCTGTCCGCGGGCGAGCTGGCCGGCCTGAAGGTCGGGCTCATGCACGGGCAGATGGCGCCCGCAGCCCGGGAGGAGGTCATGGACCGCTTCCGGGCGGGCGAGCTCGAGGTGCTGGTGGCCACGACGGTCATTGAGGTCGGCGTGGACGTGCCCGAGGCGACGGTCATGGTCGTCGAGAGCGCCGATCGTTTCGGGATCGCCCAGCTGCACCAGCTGAGGGGCCGGGTCGGGCGGGGCACCGCAGCCAGCTGGTGCTACTTGCTCGGCGGCGAGGAGGGCAACGAGCGGCTGAGCGCGGTGGCAGGCTCGACGGACGGCTTCGCCCTGGCAGAGGTGGACCTCCGTGTCCGCGGCGAGGGCACGCTGCTCGGCGCCCGCCAGAAGGGCCAGAGTGACCTGCGGCTGGCGTCGTTGACCGATGCAGGCGACCTGGCCCTCTTGGACGAGGCGCGCCGGGTGGCCGAGGCCGTCGTGGGCGAGGACCCGCAGCTCCAGGGGCACCCCGGCCTGGCCGACGAGGTACGCCTGCTGTTGAGCGAGGACGAGGGGGAGTACCTCTTCAAGAGCTGACGACCGCGGGCTCGCCGGACCGCGGGCTCGGCGGACCGGGGCTCGGCGGACCGGGGCTCCGCGCTCGGGGGCACATGTCTTCGAGGACTATCAACGGTCTAGTTGATAGTCCCGCGGGACACCCGGCGGACCGTGGCTCGCTGCTCCGGGGTACATGCCCGCCTCTTCGCGGACTATCAACGAACCAGTTGACGGTTTCGCGGGACACCCGGCGGACGCGCCGTATCGTGGTCCCGATGCGCGTCATCGGAGGCCGGAGCCGCGGGCGCCGACTCGCCGCCAAGCTCCCGACCTCGGTGCGGCCCACTTCCGACCGGGTGCGCGAGTCGATCTTCGACATCTTGGGCTCGTCGGGGGGTGTCGAGGGGCTCCACGTGGTCGACCTGTTCTGCGGCAGCGGTGCGCTCGGGGTCGAGGCGCTCTCCCGCGGGGCCGCCTCGGCCACCTTCGTCGACCTGAGCGCCGACGCGCTCGCCGCCGTGCGCACGAACCTCGAAGCGGTCGGCCTGAGCGACGAGCCCGTGACCCTGGTGCGGGCGTCACTGCCCTGGTGGCTCGGGTCCGGGAGCGCACGGGACTTCGACCTCGCGCTCTGCGACCCCCCGTACGACTTCTCGGACTGGCCGGCGCTACTGGAGCCGCTGCGGGCGGAGGTCGTCGTGATGGAGTCGGACGCACCGATCGTGCTCCCCGGGGGCTGGGTGGTCAAGAAAGAGCGCCGGTACGGCGGTACGCTCGTCACCGTGGCTCATCGCAACGGGACCGGCTCGTGAAGGTCGGGCTCTTCCCGGGTTCCTTCGACCCCTTCCACAACGGGCATCTGGAGATCGTCGAGCGGGCCAGCCACCTCTTCGACGAGGTGGTGGTGGCCGCCCTGCGCAACCCGCAGAAGAGCCTGGCCCTCTTCGACCTCGAGGAGCGCCAGGCGATGCTCGAGGAGGTCGTGGCCCACCTGCCGTCGGTGCGTATCGTTTCGGTCTCGACGCTCCTGGTCTACGTGGCCCGGGACGTCGGCGCGTCGGCGATCGTGCGCGGATTGCGCGCCGTCTCGGACTTCGAGGCCGAGATGCAGATGGCCCAGATGAACAACCACCTCTCGGGCGTCGAGACGATCTTCATCCCGACGAGCCCGGAGTGGTCCTTCGTCGCCTCCAAGCTTGTGCGCGAGGTGTGGCGCTTCGGGGGTGACGTCTCGGCCTTCGTTCCCGAGCCGGTGGCCAAGGCGCTGCAGGCCAAGTACGACCAACGGGGCCCGGACCTGAAGGGGGACGCAGAGGGGTGAGCGACCAGTTCTTGGACGTCGACGAGGAGCAGCCGGTCGAGGAGGTCGGGATCGAGTCCATCCTGCGCCAGCTGCTCGACCTGGTGGGCACCGCGAAGTCGATGCCGCTGTCCTCGTCTGTGATGGTCTCGCGCGAGGAGGTGACGTCGCTCGTGCAGGCGGCGCTCGAGTCCCTCCCCGACGAGCTGCGGAAGGCGCGCTGGCTGCTGCGCGAGCGCGAGGAGTTCATGGCGGAGCGGACCCGCGAGGCCGAGGCCCTGATGGACGAGGTCCGGGCCCAGGCGGAGCACATGGTGCAGCGCACCGAGATCGTGCGCCAGGCCAACTCGGTGGCCCAGCGCATCCTCGACGACGCCAACGAAGAGGCCCGCGCCCTGCGCCACCAGGCCGAGGACTTCGTCGACACCAAGCTGGCCGGCATGGAGATCGTGCTGGACCGGCTCACCCGGACGGTGCAGGCCGGCCGGGCGAAACTGGCGGCGCCCCTGGTGGAGGCGGCGACGGACGACGAGGGAGCCGGGACGGAGGAGGACGGCTTCTTCGACCAGGACCAGTCGTAGTGGGCGCCGACCCGTTCGTCGTCCACGTGGCCCGCCTGCGCCGCACCCCCCGGCAGCGCGCGCGCACGAGGTGCGCCGAGGCGAGGTGGCCCTGGCCGGACCACTCGAAGAGGCCGTCGACCCCGGCCGCAGCGTGGTGCCCGCCGGTGCCGAAGCCGAGGTCGACGTGACGCTGATCCCCTTCGAGGGCGGGATCGAGGCCGACGGGACCGTCACCGCGCCGTGGGCCGGCATCTGCCGGCGCTGCGCCGAGCCGGTGTCGGGGGAGCTGCGCATCCACGTGAACGAGCGCTTCGCCGAGGCCCCGCTCTCGGGTCCCTCCGACGAGGACATCTACCCGATCACCGACGACGACATCGACCTGGGGCCCATGGTGCGCGACGCCGTCGTGCTGGATCTGCCGATGGCCCCCCTGTGCCGGGACGACTGCGCCGGCCTTTGCCCCCGGTGCGGGGCGAACCGCAACGAGGGCGACTGTGGCTGCGTCGCCCCACGCGATCCCCGGTGGGCTAACCTCGACGTGCTCCGCTAGCCGGTTCCCTTCGGGCTGGCACCGTCCGAGAGCGCACCGAGCGCACCGAGCGCCGAGAACCGATCGTTGGAGACCGTCAATGGCTGTCCCGAAGAAGAAGAAGTCCAAAGCCAAGGGCCGCAGCCACCAGGCCGCGGCGTGGCGCCTCGACCGCCCGGCGCGCAGTGTGTGCCCGCACTGCCAGGCGTCCAAGACGCCGCACGTCGTCTGCCCCAGCTGCGGTTGGTACAAGGGACGTCAAGCGGTCGAGGTCGACTGAATTGAGCCGTCGGGGCGAGCGTCCCTCACCCGAGACGCTGGCCCGGCTCCCCGTCGCCGTCGATGCCATGGGTGGCGACAAGGCCCCGGGCGAGATCGTCGAAGGCGCTCGCCGTGCCGCCGAGCAGGACGGCGTCAGCGTCGTGCTGGTGGGGCCGCCCGAGCAGGTGGGCGACACCCAGGGCCTCGAGCTAGTGGCTTGCACCGAGGTCATCGGCATGGACGAGGACCCGGCCGGAGGGGTGCGCCGCAAGAAGGACTCCTCGCTGGTGCGGGCAGCCGAGCTCGTACGCGACGGCAGGGCCTCCGCCATGGTCTCGGCGGGCAACACGGGGGCGACGATGGCCGCCGGGCTCCTGCGCATGGGCCGCCTCCCCGGCGTGGTGCGGCCCTGCATCGCTACGCCGTTGCCCCGTCTCGGCCGCAGCCCCGCCGTGCTGGTCGACGCCGGGGCGAACGCAGAGTGCACGCCTGCCATGCTCGTGCAGTTCGCCCAGATGGGCGCCGCCTACGTGTCCGCCCGCTTCGGCACCGAGTCGCCGTCGGTGGGGCTCCTGTCGATCGGCGAGGAGCCCACGAAGGGCACGCCGCTGGTCAAGGAGACCCATGGCCTGCTGGCCGGTGCCTCCGGAGGGGGCCGCGGCAGGAGCGGGGGCAGCGGTGGCTTCGAGTTCGTCGGGAACCTCGAGGGCCGCGACCTGCTCCCCTCGCCGGCCGACGTCATCGTGACCGATGGGTTCACGGGCAACGTGACGCTCAAGACGCTCGAGGGCTCGCTGCGCTTCCTCTTCGACACCATGCTGGGCGTCTTCGGGACCGACGACGCGACCCGCGAGGCGGCCCACGTCCTGCTCCCGCACCTGCTCCCTCTGGCCGCCCAATTCGAGCCGGAGAACACCGGCGGGGCGATGTTGCTGGGGACCGACGGCGTCTGTGTCATCAGTCACGGGTCCTCGAATGCAACGGCCATGATGAACGCGGTGCTCGTGGCCCATGAATGCGCCACCAAGGGCCTGGCGGACCATGTGGCGGCCGCGGTGCGTTCCGCCGATCCGGCGTAAAAGTCCAGCTCAAACGGCACAAACGGGCGGTTACGGCCGCCGAAGACCTACACTGGTCCCGTGCCAGCCGAAACCCACACGAATCAGGGCCCCCTCGACCGCAAAGGGGTCTTCGAGCTGATCAGGGACCAGCTGGCCGACATCCTGGAGACGGACCCGTCGTCGATCACCGAGGGCGCCTCCTTCGTCGAGGATCTCGACGCCGACTCCCTGGCCCTGATCGAGCTGGTCGAAGCCCTGGAAGAGGAGCTGGGGGAGCGCACGGTCGGATTCCGCATCGACGACGAGGACCTCGAGGACCTGCGCACGGTCCGGGACGCTGTTGACTACGTCTACGCCAAGCTCGAGGGGGGTTGAGGCGGGCGCTGAGGGGGCGGCCACACTGGCCGGGCGACTTGGCCACACCTTCGGCGACCTGAGCCTCCTGCAGCATGCCCTCGCCCACCGCAGCTGGTGCGGCGAGCAGGAGGGCGGTGCGCCCTCCAACGAGCGCCTCGAGTTCCTCGGGGATGCCGTGCTGGGCCTCGTCGTGGCCAGCTTCACCTACGACCGTTACCCCGACTTCCCCGAGGGAAAGCTGGCCAAGGTCCGCTCCGCCGTCGTCAATGCCCGTGTGCTGGCGCAGGTGGCGGCCGGGCTCGGGGTGGGTGAGGTCCTCCTCCTCGGGAGGGGGGAAGAAGGGTCAGGCGGCCGCACCAAGGCCTCCATCCTGGCCGACGCCTTCGAGGCCATCCTCGGGGCCGTCTACCTCGACGCCGGCTGGGATGCGGCCCAGCGGCTGGTGCTGCGCGAGCTGGGTGCGGCCATTGAGCGGGCGGGCGAGGAGCCCGACGACTTCGACCACAAGAGCCGGCTGCAGGAGAAGGCGGTGCGCGACGGCGAGGGGACGCCGCGCTACGTCGTGGTGGGGTCGGGACCCGACCACGACCGGGCCTACGTGGCCGAGGTGTATCTGGGCGGGACGTGCAGGGGGACCGGCGAAGGGCGCTCCAAGAAGGACGCCGAGCAGGAGGCCGCCCGCGCGGCCTGGGAGGAGCTGACCGGTGCCTGAATTACCCGAGGTCGAGACCCTGCGCCAGGACTTGGCGCGCGAGGTGGTCGGCCGCAAGATCAAGGCCGTGTCGGTCGCCAACGGGCGCTCCGTGCGCCGGCACCCCTCGGCCAAGCACTTTCGAGCGCTGCTCGAGGGGCACAGCATCAAGAACGTCGGGCGGCTGGGCAAGTACCTGCTGCTCACGCTCGACAGCGGCGACACGCTGGTGGTGCATCTCGGCATGAGCGGCCAGCTGCTGCGGGTCAAGTCGCCCAAGGACCCCAAGCCCAAGCACACCCACGTCGTCATCACCTTCACCCAGGGCGGCGAGCTGCGCTACGTCGACCCCCGCACCTTCGGCGAGCTGTTCGTCTCCACACCGCCGCTCAAGGCGGACGGCACGCCGCTCAGCCCCGTCTCGGGGACCGCGGGCGGCGACGGCACGGCCATCCGCAAGGCGGTCCCCGAGCTGGCCCACCTCGGGTTCGACCCCATTGAGGACCTTATGAGCTGGGACCGCTTCGGCGCCCTCCTGCACCAGCACCACGGCGGGATCAAGTCCCTGCTCATGGACCAGAGCTTCGCGGCGGGCATCGGGAACCTGTACTCCGACGAGATGCTGTACCAGGCCGGGCTGCGCTACGACCGGGCGGCCGACTCCTTGACGGCCACCGAGGTGCGGCGCTTGTACCGGGCCATCGTCGAGACGCTGGCGGATGCGATCAAGCACCGGGGCTCCTCTCTGGCCGACGAGCAGTACCGCGACCTCTTCGGCGAGATCGGGACCTTCCAAGGCTCGCACCAGGTGTACGACCGCGAGGGCCAGGCCTGCCGGCGCTGCCGCAACCTGATCGTCCGGGTGAAGTCCGGGGGTCGCTCGACATTCTTCTGCGACCACTGCCAGGTGTAGGCGTCGCGCCCGCGGCGTCGAGTCACCACCGACGCCTAGGCACCCGATAGGGTCGCCCCGATGTTCCTGAAGTCGCTCTCCATGAAGGGCTTCAAGTCCTTCGCGGACCCGACCGTGTTGGAGTTCGAGCCGGGCATCACGGTCGTCGTCGGGCCCAACGGCAGCGGCAAGTCCAACGTGGTCGACGCCGTGACCTGGGTCCTCGGCGCCCAGGGGCCGCGCTCGCTGCGCTCGGCGAAGATGGAGGACGTCATTTTCGCCGGGACCTCGTCGCGGCCCCAGCTCGGGCGCGCCGAGGTGTCGCTGACCATCGACAACTCGTCGGGCAAGCTCCCGATCGACCTGTCCGAGGTCACCATCACCCGCACGCTCTTCCGCTCCGGTGACAGCGAGTACGCGATCAACGGTGCGCCGTGCCGGCTCCTCGACATCCAGGAGCTGCTGAGCGACTCGGGCGTGGGCCGCCAACAGCACATGATCATCGGGCAGGGGCAGCTCGACACCGTGCTCAACGCCCGACCAGAGGACCGGCGGGCGATCATTGAGGAAGCGGCCGGCGTGTTGAAGCACCGCCGCCGCCGCGAGCGGGCCGAGCGCCGCCTGGGCGCCACGGCCGAGAACCTCGAGCGCCTCGGCGACCTGGTGCGCGAGGTGCGCCGCCAGATCCGCCCGCTCGAGCGCCAGGCCGCCGCCGCCCGCTCGCACGACACCGTGGCCACCGAGCTGCTCGCGGTGCGCCGCTACCTCGCCGGCACAGAGCTGGCCGACCTCACGGCGCGCCGGCGTGCCGCGGCGCAGAACCTGGCCGTGTGCCGGGACGAGGAGGGCGAGCTGCACGTGGCTCTCGAGCAGCTCGACGCGGAGGCCACCTCCACCACGGCCGAGCTGTCGTCGCGTCGCGAGGAGGACCTGGCGAATGCCCTGGGCCGGGTGCAGGGCCTGGTGGAGCGGGCCCGGGGGCTCTCGGGGGTGCTGCGCGAGCGCGGCCGCGGCGTGGTGGCCGCGCTCGACGCCAACGCCGACGTCGACGTGGTCTCGACCCTCGAGGCCGAGGCGGCGCGGCTGGCCAGTGAGCTGGCGGTGGCCGAGGCCGAGGAGGCGGCGGGCTTCGCGCCCGAACGCACGGACCTGACGGCGGCGCTGGAGGCACTCGACGGGGAGGTGCGGGGACTGCGGGAGCGGTGGTCGGCGGTCCTGGGCGACGACGAGCCCGACCAGGCGCTCGCCCGGGTGCGCGCCCGCACGGACCTGATGGCCCGCTCGGCCGGGCGAGAGCAGCAGGACCTCGATGCGCTCGGGTCGCGGGTCGGCTCGCTCGAGCAACGCGTCGCGGGCGCCGCCGTGCGGGCCGACCTGCTCGAGCAGGCGGCGGTCGAGACCGACGAGGCCACCGCGGGACTCGAGGCCGATCTCGCCGCGCGCAGCTCCGAGCTGGAGGCGATCGCGCACGGCGCGGAGGAGGCCCAGGTGGCGGCGGACCAGGCCGAGCAGGCGCGCCACCGGACGGCGGCCCGGGCCGAGGCGTTGGAGCGCGCGCTGTCCGACCTGCAGGGCGCGGGCGGGCGCGAGCTGCTGCGGGAGGTCGACGGGGTGGTGGGCTCGCTCGTCGACCTGGTCGAGATCGACGAGGGCTGGGACGCCGCCTTCGAGGCGGCGGCGGGCGCCGGTGTCGCCGCCGTGGTCGTCGACGGCCGGCGCTCCGCCCAGGCCGCGCTGACAACCCTGCGGGAGCGGGGCGTCACCGGGGCGGTCCTGGCGCCACGACAGCCCGGGTCTGCGTCCACCGCGTCCGCCGCTTCCGCCGCCGCGGCGCTCCCGCCGGGCAGCAGCGCGGACCCGGTCAGGGGCCACGTCCGGGCGCGCCACGGCGGGGCGGTCGCCGAGTCGGTCCTCGACTCGCTCGTGGGCCGGGCGGTGCGCGTCGACGGTTGGGAGGAAGCCATCGACCTCTCGCTGGCCCGCGACGACCTCGTCGTGGTCACGCCCGAGGGCGACCGCTTCGCCGCAACGGGATGGCGCGTGCGCTCGGGCACCGGCGTCGTCACCGCCGCCGCCGTCGATGAGGCCCGGCGCCGGGCGGAGGAGGCCGCGGCCGCCGCCGAGCTGGCGCGGGCGCACCTCACCGAGGCCCGCATCGCGCTGTCCCGGGCCCGCGACGCCCGGGCCGGGGCCGAACGGGCGGCCGACCGCCACGCGTCGGCCTGCGAGGCGGGACGCCGTGATCGCGAGCGGGCCGCCGAGGAGCAGCGGCGGCTGGCCGGCGAGCTCGACGACGCGCGCGCGCCGCGGTGGCCGCGGCGCAACAGCGGCTGGCCGACGTCACGGCCGAGCAGGCGCAGCTGGCGGGGTCGCTCCCCGAGCTCGAGGAGGCGCTGGAGGCGTGGCAGGCGCTCGGGGACCGCCGGACCGAGGTGGCCCGGCGTCGGCAGGAGCTCGAGGTGCGCGTGGCGGGCATCGCCGAGCGGCGCCGCGTCCTGGCCGAGCGCCAGGCCGAGGTCGAGCGGCGCCTGCTGGGCCACGCCGAGGAGCGCGCGACGGCGGCTACGCGCCGGCGCCGGCTGGAGTCCGAGGGCACCGCACTGGCCCGCCTGGAAGCCCTCGTCGCCCGGGAGCACGAGCGGCTCGACGGCATCTTCGCATCGTTGCGCCACGACTATCAGGACCAGGTCGACGCCGTGCGGGCCGGCGGTGAGCGCCTGGAGCAGCTGCGCCAGGACCGCCAGACGACCGAGCATCGCCTCGATGCGGTGCGCAACCGCACACGCGCGCTCGACCTCGAGGCGAACGAGGTCGGCCTGCGCACCGAGGCACTGCACGAGCACATCGCGCGCGATCTCGGCGCGGTCCCCGACGAATTGGCCGGCCTGCCCGAGCCTGAGGCACCCGAGGGCACGACGTTGGTCCAACACGCCGAGGAGCTCGAGCGCAAACTCGCCGCGCTCGGCCCGGTGAACCCCCTCGCGCTCGAGGAGCTCTCGGTCCTCGAGGAGCGCCACAAGGAGCTCGAGGCACAGGTCGACGACGTGCGCGGCGCGCGCCGCGAGCTCCACGAGGTCGTGCGCACGCTCGATCACGAGATCATGACGTCATTCGCCGCCGCAGCGGCCGACGTCAACGAGCACTTCTCCGCGCTGATCGCGATGCTCTTCCCGGGCGGCACGGGCCGGCTGGTCCTGCTGGAGCCCGACGACCTCCTCAACACCGGCGTCGAGATCGAGGTGCGTCCCGCTGGCCGCAACGTCCGGCGGGTGTCGCTGCTCTCGGGAGGCGAACGCTCCATGGCCGCGTTAGCCTTCCTCTTCGCGGTGTTCCGCAGCCGGCCCTCTCCCTTCTACATGATGGACGAGGTCGAGGCAGCGCTCGACGACGTGAATCTCAGCCGCTTCCTGGCCCTCGTGCGCGAGTTCCGCGACGAGGCACAACTGCTCATCGTGAGCCACCAGAAGCGGACCATGGAGACGGGCGACGCGCTCTACGGCGTGACCATGGCACCGGGCGGCTCGTCACAGGTGGTCAGCCAGAGGGTGGAGAAGGAGAAGGAGCCGGCGTGACCGGAACCCTCGCCTACGTCTTCGCCGGAGTGGCCCTGCTGTGCATCGTGGCCGGGCTGGCGGCTGTCACCCGCACGCGCCGGCGCACCCATGCGTACGACGAGACACAACGCGAGGACCCTGACGACCTGGCCACCGAGGCCTATGAGGCGACCCGTGGTCACGCGATGGCCGAGGGGGAGGCCGGAGCCTTGGACCCATGATCGGCACGATCATCATCATCGTCATCGTTGTGGCCGTCCTGGCCGTGGCCGCCGGGACGATCGCCGCCACGCGCTCCCGGCGGAGGGGACGCGGCGCCACCGGGACGACGACCCTCCCGGCCCCACCGTCGCCGCCGCCCCCGAAGCCGCCGCCGCCCGCGCCGACAGCGCCGTCCGCGGCGCCCACGCCGTCAACGGCGATCGAGACGGAGCCCGAGGCCGCGCCTGCCGCACCGCCCACCTACCGCAGCCGCCTCGGCAGCGTGCGCGGCCTCTTCAGCGGGGCGGTCAGCGCCCTGCGGTCGGGCCGTATCGATGCGGCCACCTGGGAGTCGCTCGAGGAGGCCCTGATCCGGGCCGACGTCGGCGTCGGCACGACGAACGCCCTCCTCGACGAGCTACGGGCAAAGGTCGACGCCAAGGAGATCGGCGGCGGCACCGACCTGCTCGACGCGCTCGGCACGTCTATCCGCCAGCTCCTCGGCCACGTCGGGTCGCGGTCCCTGCACTTCGAGGGAAGGGAGGGCGCGCCCGACGTCTGGCTCTTCGTCGGGGTGAACGGCGTGGGCAAGACGACCACGATCGGCAAGCTGGCCCGGCGCGAGTCTGCAGACGGCCGTTCGGTGTTGTTGGCCGCGGGCGACACGTTTCGGGCCGCCGCCGCGGACCAACTCGCCTTGTGGGCCGAGCGCGCCGGCACGGAGATCGTCCGAGGCGCCGAAGGCGCCGACCCGAGCGCCATCGTGTTCGACGCCGTCCAGCGCGCCGCGGCGCGGGGCAACGACCTGGTGTTGGCCGACACGGCGGGGCGTTTGCACACCAAGGTCAATCTCGTCGAGGAGCTCAAGAAGATCCGGCGGGTGGCCGACCGCGACCCGGGCAATGTGACCGAGGTGCTCCTCGTCCTCGACGCCACGACCGGCCAGAACGGACTGGCCCAGGCCCGGCAGTTCGCCGACGCGGTGGACGTGACGGGGATCGTGCTCACGAAGCTGGACGGCACGGCCAAAGGTGGGATCGTCATCGCCGTCGAGCGCGAGCTCTTCGTGCCCGTGAAACTCGTCGGCCTCGGCGAGGGCCCCGACGACCTGGTCGACTTCGATCCCGACGAGTTCGTCGACGCCCTGCTCGGATTGGACTGACCGCGGGTCGCCGGCGTCAGGCCGAGACGCTGCCGGGTCCCGAGCCCGGAGCCTCGCTAACCTGCAGCTCGTCCGGGCGGTCCGGCCGGGCAGCTCGTCCGGGCAGTCCGGCCGGGGAATCGGAGGGACCTACCCGATGAGCACGACGTCTGACTCGAACGGCAGTGAGGACCCCAGTGCGGGCGACGAGCTCGGTGCCGGCAGCGGCACAACCGCTCGGGCTGGGAGCGGGGATCGCAGTAGCCGGACCGATCAGCGGAAGAAGATCCTCGCGATCGCGCTGGTCGTCCACCTCGTCGTCGCCACCTTCACGCTGCGCGACCTCCGCCGCCGGCCCACCGCGGCGGTCCGTGGTCCCAAGCGGTTGTGGCGCGTGTGGGTGACGATGAACACGACGGGCTCCATGGCCTACTGGCTCTTCGGGCGCCGGGACCCGGTCGATCAGCTCTGATCAGCTCCAGCGCACGTTGACGCGCGTAAGGAAGAGATCGAGGACCGACGCGTCACCCTCGATCGCCAGCGCGGTCGGGCCGGCGCGGTTCCACAGCGCGAGGTAGAGGTCGCCCGCCGTCCCGGTGATCGTGCAGGCGGCGTCGTCGTTCGCTCCCGCAGTGGTCGTGACGCCGTCGCCGTCGAGGTGCAGCGTCCATGCGGCAGCCGCGTCGCGGCAGCGCACGGCCAGCGCGGTCGGCACATCGGCCCGCAACGCGGTGGAGCGGCGTGGCACGAAGCAGGTGAGAAGCTCGTCGACGCCGTCGGCGGCGAAGGGCGCCGCGAACGTGGTGACCGCGGTGGCCGCCGCCAGTTCCGCATCGACCCGGTGGATGGCTGTCTCGTGGGCCTGCCGGCGCGCCCACATGGCGAGCGGCGAGGGTGCGGGCAGGAATGCCCAGCACTCCAGATCGGCCGGGGCGGCGGCCAGCGCGGCGACCAACGCGTCGCATCCCTGGCGCAACCAGTCGGCCAGCTCCGCATCGTCGGGCCCGACGCCCACGAGCTCGTCCAACCCGGCACCGCCCATCTCTTTGCGCGCCTCGACGACATAGCCGGTCGCCCAGCGGTGCACGCCGCCCAGGTGCCGCACGAGGTCCCGGACCGCCCACTCCGGACAGGTGGGCACGGCCGCGCCCGGTTCCGACCCCTCCACGGTTGCCGCCATCAACTCGCCCTGCGCCCGCAGCGCGTCGATGTGGGCGGCGACCTCCATGCCTGACCCCTGGCCCTTCAGGTGACCTGTTGCAGGTCGATGAGGAAGACGAGGGTGTCGTTCGGCGCGATCCCGGCCCCGGGCGACTGCTGTCCGTAGCCCAGGCTCGGGGGGATGATCAGCTCGCGCCGGCCACCCACCTTCATGCCGACGACGCCCTTGTCCCACCCGGGGATCACCTGTCCCGCGCCGAGGGTGAACGTGAAGGGCTGGCTCGTCCACGAGGACTGGATCACCTTGCCGCTGGAGTAGGTCGCGAGCACGTACTGGACGGTCACGGAGTGCCCCGGGGCCGCGGCCGCGCCCGTGCCCATGATGAGGTCGGCGCTCTCCAGCTTCGTCGGTGCAGCACCCGCGGGGACCGTCACGGTCGGCGCCGTTCCAGCGGTTCCGGCGGGGGAGCGGTCGGCGGGTGGGATGGTTGCGATGGCGTCAGCGGCACCACCACCAGGCGCGGTGGTGGTGGGCCCGGCTGCACCGGAGTTCGAAGAGCTCGAAGAGCTCGAAGAGCTCGACGTGGTCGACGTATTCGAGCTCGATGGACTCGACGGTGTGGAGCTGCAGGCGGCCAGAGCGAGCGCTGCGGTGGCGCCGGTCACGAGCGCGACGGCACAAGGGCGGAACCGACGGAGTGGCACGGGGCGCGACGGTAGTCGTTGACCGCGGCCGCGCCGTGGCAGGTCAGCGGGTGATGGGGGAGAGGCCCGGGGCGGGGGGCGGCACGAGGGGGCGGTTCCTTCCGGAACTATAAGCAGTTCCGTTGATAGTTTCGGAAGGGTCGTGCCGGCCGCTGCCGGGCGGGGTGGCGCCACTAACCTGAGACCTCATGTTCGACGCCCTCTCCGATCGCCTGGAGCGGATCTCGACCCGGCTCCGGGGCAAGGGGCGCATCAGCGACGCCGATCTCGACGAGGCGCTGGGCGAGATCCGCACCGCCCTGCTCGAGGCCGACGTCGAGCTCACCGTTGCCCGCCGGTTCTGCGACGGCATCCGGCTGCGGGTGAGTACCGAGTCGCTCTCCAAGAGCCTGACTCCGGGCCAGCAGGTCATCAGGGCGGTGCACGAAGAGCTCATCGGTGTCCTGGGCGGTGAGACGCTCAAGCTCACGTACGCCTCGCGGCCGCCCACCGTCGTGCTGATGGCCGGGTTGCAGGGTTCGGGCAAGACCACGACTTCGGCCAAGCTCGCCCTGTGGTGGAAGCAGCAGGGGCGGAACCCCCTGCTGGTCGGCGCTGACCTGCAGCGACCGGCCGCCGTCGAGCAGCTACGGGTCCTCGGGCAGCAGGCCGGCGTCACAGTCTTCAGCGAGCCCACCGATCCCGTCGCCTGCGCGCGCGCCGGTCTCGAGGAGGCACGCCGCCTGGGCCGTGACATCTGCATCATCGACACGGCCGGCCGCCTCACCATCGACGCCGAGTTGATGGAGCAGATCCGCGCCATCTCGGCCGCGACCGAGCCCCACTACACCTTCTTGGTCATCGACGCCATGATCGGCCAGGACGCGGTTGCGACTGCCAAGGCCTTCCACGATGCCCTCGAGTTGAGCGGCGTCATCCTCACCAAGCTCGACGGCGACGCCCGCGGTGGTGCCGCGCTCTCGGTCAAGGGGGTGGTCGGCCGGCCGATCGCCTTCGCCAGCACCGGCGAGCGGCTCGGCGACTTCGATCTCTTCCATCCGGACCGCATGGCGGACCGCATCCTGGGCATGGGCGACGTGCTGAGCCTGATTGAGCAGGCCGAGCGCACCATGGACTCCGACGAGGTGGCCAAGAGCGCCAGCCGCCTGATGCAGGGCCAGTTCACCCTGGAGGACTTCCTCTCCCAATTGCGCCAGGTCAAGAAGATGGGCTCGCTCGGCGGCCTCATGCGCTTGATGCCGGGAATGTCCAAGGAGATGCGCCAGGCGGCAGGCCAGATCGACGACGGCGAGGTCGCAAAGGTCGAGGCCATCGTCTGCTCCATGACCCCCGCCGAGCGCAACGACGTCGCCCTGTTGGACGGTTCCCGCCGGAGCCGGGTTGCCCGGGGCTCGGGTAGCTCCGTCCAGGACGTCAATGCGCTGCTGAAGCAGTTCAAGGAGATGCAGAAGATGATGAAGGGGGTGGCCTCGGGCAACATGCCCAACCTCCCCGGGATGCCCTCCATGTCCAACATGAGCGGGCGGGCCGCCCGCAAGTTTGCCCAGCAAGCGGCCGGCGCGGGCGAGCCCGGGCCACCGGCCGGGGCGGATTTCGACATGCTCTCCCAGCTCATGGGCGACGGTGCGGAGGTCCCCCCGGGGATGCCAGGCCTGCCCCCCGCCACCACCACCCGGCCCTCCGTGACCGTCAACAAGGGCACCAAGAAGAAGAAGAAGGGCGGCCGGGTCACCCCGCCGAAAGGCCGGTAGCTCCGCCGTCTGGCAGAATGGGCAGCCGGGTTTGCCCCAGATCGAGTCCGGGCGGGCCCCAGGTCAAGTGGAGAGGAATCAGTTCGTGGCAGTCAAGCTCCGCCTCGTGCGGATGGGTAAGAAGAAGCAGCCGACGTACCGGGTCGTGGCTGCGGACAGCCGGTCGCCCCGTGACGGCCGCTTCCTGGAGATCCTGGGCACCTACGCGCCCCGGGGAGCCTCGACGGCCGAGCCCGACGCCGTCATCCAGATCGACAATGCCAAGGCCGTGAAGTGGCTGGTCAACGGCGCGCAGCCCACCGAGCGGGTCGAGCGCCTGCTCAAGACGTCCGGCGCCTGGGACGAGTTCGCGGCAGCGAGGGCGAAGTGACCAACCTCTACGAAGCGGGCGACATCAACCAGACCGACGGGGGCGAGACCGACGGGGACGAGGCCGACGAGTTCGACGACGAGGTCGGCGATGGCAACGAGCGCATGGGAGCCGAGGGCGGCACGCCGCTCGCCGTGCTCACCTACCTGGCTCGCTCGCTGTCCAATGACCCGGACGCGGTCGTCATCGACACTGAGGAGCGCCGGGGCGGGCTTCGCCTGAGCCTGCATGTGGCCCCCGACGACATGGGCCGGGTCATCGGCCGCCGGGGACGCACGGCCCAGGCCATCCGGACCTTGGTCAACGTGGCGGGCGCCAAGGACGGCGTCCAGGCCAGCGTGGACATCGTCGACGACTGAGCTGCTCAAAGTCGGCCGGGTCACCAAGGCCCACGGCCTGCGCGGCGAGGTCGTCGTCCAGCTCTGGACCGACCAGGCGCAGCGGCTGAGCCCCGGAACGTCGCTGGCCTCCTCCCGCGGCCCGCTGCGCGTCGCCACATCGAAACCCTTCGGCGGGGATCGCTTCATCGTCCAGTTCGAGGACGTGTCGGACCGGACGGCGGCGGAGCGCCTGCGTGGCATCGAGCTCGAGGCGGAACCCATCGATGCCCCTGGCACCTTGTGGGTGCACGAACTTGTCGGGGCGGCGGTGCGGGACACCGCCGGTACCGAGCTGGGCCTGATCACGGCGGTCGAGGCCAATCCGGCCAGCGACCTGCTGGTGCTCGAGTCCGGCGGGCTGATCCCGGTGCGCTTCGTCACGCACCACGACGCGTCGGCGCGCACGGTCGAGGTCGACATCCCCGAGGGACTGCTCGATCCGTGAGGCAGCCCCGGGCCGTGAGGTCGCAGCGGTGAGGATCGACGTCTTCACGATCTTCCCCGATGTGGTCACCGGTTACTGCGGCACGTCCATCCTCGGGCGGGCCGCCGACGCCGGCGCGCTCGAGGTGCGTGTCCACGATCTCCGCCGGGGCGCCGACGATCCCCGGCGCTCGGTCGACGACAGTCCCTTCGGCGGTGGTGCGGGCATGGTGCTGATGGCCGAGCCGCTCTTCCGTTGCGTCGAGTCCGTGCCCGACCTGCCGCGGCCCCTCTACCTGCTCGCGCCGGGAGGCCGGCGTTTCGACCAAGAGGTAGCCGCGGAGCTGGCGGCGCTTGCGGATGGCCCGGCGGCCGGTTTCTCGCTGCTGTGCGGCCGCTACGAGGGGGTGGACCAGCGCGTCGCGGACCATCTCGTCGACGGCGAGCTGTCGGTGGGGGACTTCGTGCTGGCCGGCGGGGAGCTGGCCGCCCTGGTGGTCGTCGAGGCGGTGGCCCGACTCCTGCCCGACGTGCTCGGCAACGAGGCCTCGACGCTCGAGGAGAGCTTCACGGGCGACTTGCTCGAGTACCCCCAGTACACCCGGCCGGCCGAGTTTCGGGGTTGGGCGGTGCCCACCGTGCTGCGCTCGGGGGATCACGGCGCGGTAGCCGCCTGGCGCCGCACCCAGGCTCTGCTCCGGACGGCTGAACGGCGTCCGGACCTCATTGAGCGCCTGGTCAGGGCCTCGGCGCTGGATGCCAGCGACGTGCAGGCCCTCGTGCAGCACGGCTACGATGTTCTGTCCGGCACTGAGCCGGAGTGACCGAAGGACTCCTCCCATGCACCCCACCGAAACGATCGATCGCGACAGCTTGCGCGACGACATCCCCGAGTTCCGACCCGGCGACACCGTCAAGGTCCACGTCCGGGTGGTCGAGGGCAACCGGGAGCGGGTGCAGGTGTTCCAAGGTGCGGTCATGCGGCGCCAGGGCGGCGGCGTGCAGGAGACGTTCACGGTGCGCAAGGTGAGCTTCGGCGTGGGCGTCGAGCGCACCTTCCCGGTGCATTCGCCGACCATCGCGAAGATCGAGGTGGCGACGCTGGGGGACGTCCGGCGGGCCAAGCTGTACTACCTGCGTGAACGCCACGGAAAGGCGGCCAAGATCAAGGAGCGCAGGGTGCCCCGCGGCAAGGCGGTGGCCGACCAGTTGGTCGACGACGTCGTTGCGGACGACGAGGACGTCGCGAAGGTCGACGTTGTCGAGGGGGTCGACGATGGCCGACGAGGTCGAGCCGCGGTCGGGGGCCGGCGACGGGGCCGATGAGGAGGCCGCCGACGCCTAGGACCGGCGCGGCGTGAGCGAGGAGGACCTCGAGCGTTACGAGTCCGAAATTGAGCTCGGGCTCGTCCAGGAGTATCGAGCCGTCCTACCGGTCTTCGCGTACGTGATCGAGACGGAGCGCCGCTTCTACCTGGCGAACGAGGTGTCCCTCAACGTGCGCTCCGATACGACGCCGGCGTGCATCGAGCTCGAACTGCGCGACGCCTGGGTGTGGGACATGTACCGCCCGGCCCGCTTCGTGCCCGAGGTGCGCGTGGTCACCTTCCGGGACGTGAACATCGAGCGCCTGCCCGAACAGGAGCTCTGAGAGGGCGAGGGCCTCGCCCGAGGGGCCTGGTCGAAGCCCTGAGGTCACGACCGAGCCCGGCAGAGCAGTCGTCCGACCGTTCTGCGTCATGGGGAGCGCAGCCGGTTCCAATCCCAGAGCCACCGCACTGGGACGCCTGGGCGAAGAGCGCGCCGCCGCGCGCTACCGCGCCCAGGGCTACGCCGTCCTGGCGCGCAACTGGCGCTGTCGCCACGGCGAGATCGACCTGATCTGTGCGAGAGGTCGCACGCTGGTCATCTGCGAGGTCAAGGCGCGCAGCCGGGAGGCACAGGGCCACCCTCTCGAGGCGGTGACGCCGGCCAAGCAACGCCGCCTGCGGCGTTTGGCCGCCGTGTACGTGATCAGCCAGACGGTCTACTGGGAGGAGATCCGTTTCGACGTCGCGACGCTGCTCGGCGGCGACCTCGACATCGTCGAAGGTGCGTTCTGAGACCCTGGCCGCCTAGGGTCGATACCCATGGAGACCCTCATTGTCGAGCGCAAGGACGGTGTCGTCACCGTGACGATGAACCGTCCCGAGCGCAAGAACGCCGCCAACGGCGTGATGCTGGACGAGCTCAAGGAGACCTTCGCCGAAGTGGAGGACCGCCCCGACGACCGGGTGATGGTGTTGACCGGGGCGGGCGGTGCCTTCTGCTCGGGCGCGGACCTCTCGGATCCCAATGGCCCGGCCACCGACCCCAGGCGCTCGGGCCTGGCTCGCATGCGGCGATTAGGTGACGTCGCGCTCGGGCTGCACCACGTCACCAAGCCGACCATCGCCAAGGTGGATGGCGTCGCCGTCGGAGCGGGACTGTCGCTGGCACTCGGTTGCGACCTTGTCGTCTGCAGCGATCGGGCCCGGCTCTCCATGATCTTCGCCAAACGCGGCCTCTCCCTCGACAACGGGGCCTCGTGGCTGCTCCCACGCCTCGTCGGCATGGCACGTGCCAAGGAGATCGCGCTCTTCGGGGGCATGTGGAGCGGCGAGGAGGCGGCGGCCATCGGCCTGGTCAATCGGGTCCTCCCCCTCGACGAGCTCGATGCCTTCGTCGAGGGGTGGGCCACCACGCTCGCCGCCGGGCCACCGCTGGCGTTGTCCATGACCAAGACCCTGCTCCACGCCTCCTCCATGGCATCCATGGAACAAGCGGTGGAGGACGAGGCCCGCTGCCAGGCCCTGAACTTCTCGACCACGGACACCGCCGAGGCGATGGCCGCCTTCGGCGAGAAGCGGGAGCCCATTTACATCGGCCGCTAGTAGCCTGGGACCGTGCTTAACGGCGTCCAAGGAATGATCGGCGACACCGCGTTGGTGACCAAGGCGATCGAGGGCGCGCACCACCCCGGACGGATCCGGGCCCGGGGCGAGGAGTGGCTGGCAATCCCTCTCGACCCCGACGCCAGTATCCCTGTGGGGACCGATGTCGTCGTCGCCGACGTCGAGCGCGGTTTGCTCGTCGTCTACGCCACCGACTCTTAGAAGAGAGGTAACCCGTGCTCGCATCTGCCGGAGAAGTATTGGGGATCGTGATCGTCGCCGCCCTGGCCGCGGTCGGGATCGTCGCGCTGTTCGCATCGCGGTTCATCAAGATTGTCCAGCAGGGAAGCGTGGGCGTCGTCAAGCGCCTCGGCGAGTTCAAGACCGTGGGCCAGCCGGGCCTGCACATCCTCACGCCCTTCATCGACAAGATGGAAAAGGTCGACGTGCGCGAGTTCCCCATGACGGGTGACCAGCAGGCGGTCATCACAAAGGACAACGTGTCCCTGCAGGTGAGCGCGACCATCTTCTGCCAGGTGATCGACGTCAGGAGCGCACTCTTCGAGATCAACGACTTCCAATTGGCTGTCGACCAGCTCTCGCGCACGGCGCTGCGGGCGGTGTTCGGGGAGCTCTCCCTCGACCAGGCGCTCTCCGAGCGCGAGACCATCAACAGCCGCATGCAGGACCACATGGCCGACGCGACCGCGAAGTGGGGCGTGCGGCTCAACCGGATCGAGATCCTCGACATCACCCCGCCGATGAACGTGGTGCAGGCGATGTCGGAGCAGAAGGAGGCCGAGCAGCACAAGCGCGCCGCCATTCTCAAGTCAGAAGGGGAGCAGCAGGCCGCCATCAACAGCGCCGGAGGGCGCAAGCAGGCGGCCGTGCTCGAGGCCGAGGGCGCCAAGCAGTCGGCCATCTTGCGGGCCGAGGCGCAGATGAAGGTCCTCGAGCTGCAGGCCGAGGGCGAGAAGAAGGCGCTCGAGCTGCGCGGACAGGGGGAGGCGTCCCGTCTGACCTCCATCGACACCGCGACCATCAACCCGCGCACCCTCGCCGTGCTGCAGCTGAAGGCGCTGCAGGACATCGCAGCATCGGACAATGCCAAGGTGGTCGTGCCCTACGAGGCGACGAGCCTCATGGGCGCCGCCGAGGTGCTCCTTTCGACGCTGCGCAACGAGGACTTGGGCGACGCGGGCACCAACGGCGCGACGCCGCCGGTCGCCACGCCGGCGCGGCCGCCCACAAGGGAGCTCCCGCCCCAGGACAGCTGACCAAGCGTCGGCGCAGCGCCGTCCGGGCCGGTCCGGCTGTCGGGCTGGCCCGTCAATCCACGACTCTGTGCAGCGCCCACTCGCCCGGCACGCCCTTGAGCTTGTGTTCACCGTGCGCCTCAAAATGGAGGCCAGAGCCCACGACCAGGTCAACCACCGTGCGCGACACGAGGATCTCCCCGGGTTCCGCCAACCCTTGGATCCGTTGGGCCAGATGTACCGCGAGACCGGCAACGTCGTTTCCACGCTGCTCGATCTCTCCGGTGTGCAATCCAGCTCGGATTTCAAGGCCCAGCTGATGGACGGCATCGCGGATCGCCATTGCACATTGCACGGCACGGGCGGGCCCGTCGAACGTGGCGAGGACACCGTCGCCGGTCTTCTTGACGAGGCGTCCACCAAACCGGGTGAGCTGCCGGTCGATTGCCCGATCGTGTGCGTCGAGGCGCTGCTTCCAGACCTGGTCCCCGAGAGCCGCGGCCTGTTGCGTCGAGTTGACGATATCCGTGAAGAGAACCGTGGCCAGGAGCCGATCAGAGGGAGCCAAGTGCCGATCCCCCGTCAAGAACTCCTCGATCTCGCCGACGAAGTCGGCCTCGCTGGCCCAAGGGACGTGGTCGGCCGTGTCCAGCTCCACGTACCTTGCCTCTGGTACATGATCGGCGAGGTAGCGACCGAGATCGACCCGGACGAACTTGTTGTCGCGGGCGTGGAGGACGAGTGTCGGTACCCGCAGGGTTCCGAGGATGGAACGGAGATCGACTGCTGCCCCCCGCCACGAGGCCCGGGCCGTTGCCGGGCTGGCGCCTCGATGACCGGCTCGGCGCCACCACGAAGCAAACTCCGCGTCGGAGACCAAGCCGGGCGCCATGAAAGGAAGGTCGTCGGCTGAGGACGGGCCCGGTTCAACTAGATCTTGACCGAACCTGTCCCACACCTGCGCCGGCACTCCGATCGCGTAGTCATCGCTGCGCAAGAGGGAGCCGTAGGAGTTGACCAGGACCAGGGCCTGGACCCGCTCGGGGTGCGTCGCCGCCAGGAGGAGAGCGGCGAGCCCACCGAAGCTCACCCCCAGGACGGCAGCGCACGTCACACGTTCGGCGTTCAACACTGCCAGAGTGTCACTCGACCATTGCTCAACGGTCGGGGGCTCGGACGAGTCGAATGGATCCGAAAGTCCGATACCGCGGAGGTCGAACCGGATGAGGCGGGAGAACGAGGCCAACCTGTCGACGTAGGACTGCCAGCGGGGCTGCTCGGCGGTTGCGTCAATGGAGAAGAGCGTCCCGTTGTTGATCTCGATGAGATCGACCGGCCCGGTTCCCTCCACCTGGTAGGCAATGTGCAGGCCGTCGCTCGTGCTCGCGTAGTGGGTCTCGGGCACATCGGACATCGTTGCGAAGGCTAACGAAGCCGCCGCGACGCCGCCGCTGCGCCGACCGGTCTCCGGCAGTGCATGGCTGCATTGGCCTCGCAACCGGCAGCATCGTTCCAGGGCAAAGGGCCTGCAGAGCTGCAGGGATGATCATCAAGGAAGTGACCAATTTGGGTTGGGCTCCAGGATATGCTGCCGCTGCAGTCGGGCCGTCGAAACACCGGGAGGCGGCCGCAGCTCCATCGACATGGCGGCCGTTTTCCACCGTCCACAGGAGCTCGCACGAGTGTTGTCGGGACGTTGTGCTGGGTCAGTCCGGTCGGCTCTATTTCGTTGCGGGCTGTCCTGCCAGCATCGCAACTGAGGGGCGGTGTTCTCTAGGAGCGTCACCGCCCCTCGCCATCGATTCGAGCCACGAGGTCTGCGTCCGGGGGGTCTCGCCGGGGGCGGCGCAAGGAGCGGCGCGGTGGGAAGGCCCTTCATTGTCCTTTGGTTGGCTCTCACCATTTTCGAGATAGCCAGCCATCCGTGGATGTTCGAACAAGTTGGAGGAACCAGAGATCATGCAAGGAACCCGGCACCGCCGGATCATCATCGGCGCGGGCATTTCCGCGGTGATGATCATGATTGCGGTGTGTGGTCCGACCTCCACGAGGTCTGAAGCGGCTTCACCCCGACTGGCATCGTCGGTTGCATCACCGGTCCAGATACTTCAAGCCGTCGCTACTGCGACGAGCATCAAATCGGTGCCGAGCGATATCAGCCCGGCCTTGCAGCACGCTGGGCAGGATGCCTATTTGACCATTCTTGACGAGCACGGGTGCGATCCCGCCTTTTCTGCGGCAACAGTCGGGAGCTGTGTGTTTGGCGATTCGAAGGGCACGAAGACAATCGTGTTGCTCGGCGACTCACACGCTGGCATGTGGTTCCCGGGGTTTGACGCCATGGCCAAGCGTGCACACTGGAAGCTTGTCGTGCTGATGAAGGCGGTCTGTCCCGCCGTCGATCTCAGCTTCTGGAGCTGGGCAATGAACAGCCCGTACACCGCGTGTGACGAGTGGCACCAGTACGCGTCGAACCGGATCAACAGGATGGACCCCGCCGTCGTTGCCTTCACGAGTTGGTGGCATGGGGATGGGATCCTGCCGAATGGCCAGCCACCCACGTTGGCGCAATGGCAATTTGGGCTGCAAGCGGCGATCAATTCGATCACGTCGCCCGGCACCAAGAAGGTCGTATTCGGCGATATTGCGTACCTGGCGCAGACGGGGCCACAGTGTCTGGCCGCCAACGAGACGAATGTGCAAGCTTGCTCGACACCTGCGAGCCAGGCGGCCCTTGCAGACCATGAGCAAACACTTCAGGCAGCAGCTCAGGCAACGGGGGCTACATACGTTTCAACAACACCGTGGTTATGTACAGCGACGTGCACGGCTGTGATCGGGAAGTACGAGGTCTACGCTGACTCCTCTGAGATCACCAATGCCTATGCTTGTTACCTGCAAGGCGCAATCGCAGACGCATTGCGGCCAGTCATGAGCCAAGCGACACCGTCGCACAGCGGGAGTCTGTGAGGCGGGTTCCGCGCCGGCTCTGTCGACTGCGTCCAGGGATATCACCGTTCGAGGCCCTTCGCCATCAGAGGCTCGCCGATCATGAAGGCGGACCGGACGATCAGCTCGGCGAATATTGGCGGGGTGGCGGCCATGAAGGCCGCGTTGTCGGCGTACACCTCGGTCGTGCAGAAAACCTGTGGATCGGGGACGTGGAAGTGTCCCACCCTCCCGGCGTACCGGGACAGTCACGTGTCATTCTGCGTGTCAAGTGCCAGCGAGCCACTCCAAGACTTCACGTCGCCGAGTAAGAGAGATGAAGTGTCCCTCGCCGGGGTAGAGAGCAATGGAGGCATTGGGTATCCGCTTCGCCAGCATCCGCCCCCATTCCTCCGGCACCAAGGTGTCGGCGGCACCTTGATAGATGCAAACCGGTGTCGTCACGTCCTCTGGACGGAATCCCCATGGAGCAACGATGGCGAGATATTCGTCGACGACGCCGCGGGGATTGGCAGCTCCTTCACCCATGATCCTGGGTAACCAGCGACCCTGCTCTCTGACCGCTTTTGCTTCAGCGTGTGGTTGCCCGCGCATTGAGGTCTTCAAGAGTGCTCTGGGAAGGTACTTCGAGAGAAACCGAATGCAGGTCCCAATGCACCGAAGCGCTATTGGTGCCCTTCGAGCAAGACCCGCGAATACGTGATCGAGCCCGTTGAGTTGCTTGAAGGTGGCTGGATCATCGAGCGGCGGACAGCCAGCAATAACGGCACACCCGGTAACTCTTTCTGGGAGCGCGAATGCGGCGGCCAGCGCGTATTGCCCACCTTCAGACCAGCCCATGACCCCAATCGGACCTAATTCCAAGTAATCGAGGAGCGGCACGAGGTCCGCTCGGACCCACGGCAGCGATCCGTGGCCCGGGAGTCGATCGGTGCGGTTGATGCCGGGTCTGTCGGGGGAGACGACACACAGTCCCAATTCTCGAGCAACCCGGTCCGCAGGACTTATGTCGTGACCGCTGACGAGTCCACCGTGGCAATTGAGCACCGGCCGACCGCCAGGGTCACCAAAGACGGCGTATCCGACGGTACGACCATCGGCGAGGGTGAGAGTGTGATCGCCAGGTGACAGGTGCATAGTTGACCTCGATGAGTGTCATGCCGCCATTCGACCTTGCGAGCATGGCGTCCGTCCCCAAGGCTTACACTCCTTGCGGCACAGGAGGAGGAAACCGGGTGGGACCCCACGCCGGCGAACAGGGCACCCACGGCGGCTATCGGGGGTGGTAGCGGGACTGCAGATTCATGATCGTCGTGCCTCACGTTAAGGGATGAGAACGATCTTCCCTCGGGTGTGGCGATGTTCGAGTTCTTCGAAAGCATCGGCCACCCGTTCGAGCGGATACGTCGCCGCGATTGGAACCTCGATCGCTCCCGACGCCACAAGTTCAGCCATTTCGGTGAGAACTTCTGGAGTTGATGCGGTGACGCTACCGTCCGCCTTGACTCCGAGCTCTTGGGCTCTTTCGAATGCGGCGATTGTCTCGATGCGATCACGGGGGATGCCGAGTTGGAGGGCAAGCTCGACGTACTCGGGACCAAAGAGATCGATGAAGGCGTCGATCCTTTCCGCGGCCACCGGCAGGCGCTCGGCCAGACCGTCACCATAAGGGATGGGCACCGCGCCATGGGACCGGAGCCAGTCGGCGTTCGAGGGCGAAGCAATAGCGAGGACATGCGCACCCCGGAGGCCCAGGAGCTGCACGACGACGGTCCCGACCCCTCCTGCCGCCGCCGATACGGCGACCGTGTCTCCCTCTTTGACATCGACAGCACGAACCGCTGCATAGGCAGTGCATCCAACGACGTACAGACTGCCCGCGACTTCCCAACGCAGCTCTGGGGGTTTGCGGATCAGCTGTGACGTCGGAACGGCGACGTGGGTGGCGTGACTCGACCTGCGCCACGAGAAGCCCAGTACGGCGTCCCCGACAGCGAAGTCCCTCACATCGTCACCGAGGGTGACTACGAGTCCGGCGAGGTCGCTCCCTTCCCCCGAAGGAAAGGTGGCCGGGAATCGATCGTGCAGCGCGCCGGATCGGATTGCAGTCTCCCCCGGATTGATGCCGGCCGCCTTGACCGCCACGACAACCTCATCGGATGCAGGTTTCGGCATCGGCACGTCAGCAACGTAGAGAACGTTCCTGCCGCCATATCGGTCGAAGCGCACCGCTCGTGAGTCTGTTCCCGTCATCTCATCCTCCTACCTCACGATGGGCTCATCACTGGCCACTGGCTGGAGATCGTCTTGCAAACGACCTAGTCACCGATCAATCCAGGCGGTGTGTGCGCTGTGTTCTGACGATATCGGACACTTCGCGATCAACGTTCAGATGGATTCGCTCGGACCTGTCGCGTGATACCCAATCCCGGCGAAGTGGGCACCTGTGGGGAGAGCAATACAATTCTTCTCATGGCGCTTGCGACCGTCGCTTTCTGGCACGACGAGGAGGGGTGGGGCGCAATCACGGCTCCCGATCGACCGGGTGTCGGTTTCGTTCACTTCTCGAACATCACAGGCATCGACGGCTATCGAGATCTGATACCGGGTAGCTCGGTTGAGTTCGAGTGGTTGGACGACTTGAAACAGGACGGATGCCAGTGGCGAGCGGCATGGGTACGTCCTCAAGTGAGTACTTAGTGGGACCCCAGCCCGGCGTAGGGGGCACCAGGTCGGTAACGTCCTCTCGTGGCAAGCGCCGAGACCAGAGCAGCTCGTATCGGACAGTTCCTCTCGCCCCAGCCTGATACCGCTGACGAGGATCGGACTCGCGTTCCGCAAGTAGCGCGGGAGGAGGTTTCAAGATGGCCAGCCTGACCTATTTGGCGATTGCGTCGCTCGACGGCTACGTCGAGGACGGGCAGGGCAAATTCGACTGGGCGGCGCCGGATGAGGAGGTGCACGCCTTCGTAAACGACCTTGCGCGGCCCTGGGGCACCCACCTGTACGGGCGGCGGATGTACGAGACGATGGTCTGGTGGGAGACCGGCGATCATGCGGCGGTGTACCGGGACTACGCGGAGATCTGGCGGGCGGCCGAGAAGGTTGTCTACTCCCGGACGCTTCACACGGTTTCCAGCGAGAGAACCCGAATCGAGCGCGAGTTCGACGCCGCGGCGATCGGGCGGCTGAAGGAGAGCTCGCGATCCGACATCTCGATCGGCGGGGCGGAGCTCGCTGGCCAGGCGGTCGCCGAGGGGTTGGTCGACGAGTGCCATCTCTTCCTCGGGCCGGTCCTCGTGGGCGGTGGCAAGCGCGCCCTGCCCGGCGGCGTTCATGCCGAGCTCGAGCTGTTGGACGAGCGCCGCTTTCGCAGCGGCGTTGTATATCTCCATTACCGTCTATGAGCCGAAAGGAGCTCGATAAGAGCTCCTGACTGCTGCTGCTTGCGTATGGATCGACAACGGAGTCAGTTCGCCAGAGGCTCGACGCACTGCTGCATCAATACGGCCAGCCAGGACGTAAGCAGTTGGAGTGGCCCCAAGGTGCCGGCATGGGGCAGGTCCTCACCGTCCTGACGATCCGAAAGTGCGGACGCTCGCCGCAATCGGTTTCCACAGTTTTTTCAGACGCGATTCGACCGGCGCCGCCTCCGGGGGGGATAGGGGGGCAGGGCGCCGGCCGTTTCGCTATGAAGAAACCTAAGCGGGCAAACTGTGGTCCAGCTGCGAGCAGCGTTACGAACCGATGGCAGGTTCCATCCGTGCGTGACAGTTCCGTGATCATGCCGAGCCGCAAGTGATGCGCGCGCGAAGCGACCCCGTCGAACTGGAACCGCGACGTCATCAGTCCCGGTCCAACCAGGCAGCTCGGACAACTGGCGGGTGTTCGAAAACCTTGGCAATGCCACCGTCGGCCGGTGCGACGCTGACACTTAGTGCGGACCAGCCTCCGGAGTCGCCCAGAACCCCTCGGACGCGCGACTCGTAGAACAGTGAAAGAGCATTTCGGTGCGGCGAACCGGGATGCTCCGCTACCTGGCGCAGTCAGCTGATTCAATTTGTGCGTCATTCGTCGCAGGTCTCGCTTGAGTCGTTCGTTGCCGACCTCCGGGACAACGTGGCCTGCCGACCGATGATCATCAAGACTGGATCGTGGCTCCCGTCGTTGTGGCCATGAAGCTGGTGCGCAGTCCGTGAGCTTCTTGAGCCTCAGCACCCAATCATCACTCACGCCCGTTCAACGTTTCGACGCTTCCAGAGGGACGCGTTGGCCGCAATGGAGGCGGTCAGCAATCTTCCAGCAAAGTACGTCCAGAGCAACAGTGCCAAGGCGATTCCGATCGAACCGTAGAGGGAGGATTTTCTCGACACCACGTGCGCAACGTAACTGATCGTCAGCAGGTGGAGAAGCCCCACACCAAGACCGACGACGACGGCACCAGGGAGGACCGCGGTCCAAGTGGAATCGTCCCGCGGCAGCCACAACGATGCCAGGAACCATGCAGCGCCCGAGACTATGATGGTCAGGAAAAGGGCAACCACTCGAAGTGATATTGATTGCGATCCCATCCAGGCGGCCAGATCAACCAGTCCGAAGAGTGCGGTCGTGAATCCAATAAGGATGAGTGCGGCCCACGGCGTTGGCTTCCTCGAGGGTTGGACCCCCCAGATCAATCTGTGGACGATCCAAAGCACTCCGACGAGGGAGCGAGCCGTGAAGGCCAACGCGACCCCTCCGAGCAAGAGCGCCAAGATTCGGTTTGCCAGGGACATGCTGCTGGCGCTGCGCACCGCACTCGCCAGAAGGCCGCCGATGCCAGCTGCGCGAGCGGCATCTTTCGGGTTTTGGCCGACGCCCGTCGCCGCCAGCCCGAAGCCTGTCACCATCACAAAGGCATAGGGCACGAGGAACATGAAGAGCCGAAAGGCGACCGCCGCGGCAAGTACACCCCCTCCCGTCTGTGCGTCGCGTTCAACCGCCTCGAAGGCCGAATCAATAGATGCTGAGTCAGAGCGGCGGGCTTCGATGTCGGACCAAGTGCGCTGCGCCTTCGCCCGCAAACGGTCCAACTTGCCGGGGGTCTGGTCGATAGTTGTCGGGTCTCGCGGGGGGCTGCTCAGTGCTGATTGTGCTGCCCGGTCAAGCGGATCTCCACCCGGATCGTCGAATGTGGGCATGCCGCATTCTTGACCCATTTGAAGTTGGGCGTTTGCGTTCGCCACAAATTTCCCATTGATCTCGGGGCATACCGAGTGAACTCCGTCGGTGAGCGGTTTCGGCATCTCGTACGGTTTGGTCGTGGCCATGTCCGATCACGTCAGACGACTTCGAGAACTGATCGGATCGGATTTGCTCCTCCTGCCCTCGGTGAGTGTGCTGGTCAAGGACGATGTCGGTCGCCTCATGCTGGTCCGGCATGCAGATTCCGGCCTCTGGGGGCTCATCGGCGGTGCCGTAGAGGTCGATGAACGACCCGACGAGGCGGCTGTTCGGGAGACGGAGGAGGAAACGGGACTGCTGGTCGAGCTGACCGGTCTGGTCACGGCGCTGGGAGGTCCCAGATTTCGAGTGACATATCCGAACGGCGACCAGACTGCCTACGTGACAGTCGTCTATGAAGCTCGGGTTTCTGGTGGAGTAGAGCGCACGGATGGCGATGAGACAATCGAATTGGGTTGGTTCCGACTCGAAGACTTGGGAACCATCGAGCTCGGTACAGTCGCCCAAGCGACCCTCGAGGAGTTGGGCTGGCTATCTGGGCAGTGATAGATGGTGGAACCTCTTGTCCACGTCCCGGCGTACTCGGGCAGGTCCGACAAGTCCCACAGAGTCCCTACCCGTGACCGCCAATGCTCAGTCCTCTCAGCCCAGGTCCGAACATGCCGGTAGGGACACCAACCCGAACCGGGTGTGGGCGATCGTCAGGCTTCGACAGTGCTGCGAACGCGGTGGGTCGGCAGCAACGAGCCAGTGTCCGAAGTCTCGGTCACCGCTCCTGGGTCGTCTCGTTCAGTTCGCTTTCACAGAAGGCGTCGGCCAACTCCTCGAGGGCTTCGCGCAAATCCGCGAACCGGCGAGCTCCGAGTATCTCGGCGATCCGCACTTCGGCCGCGCGGGATTGGTGTGTGACTGTTTTCTCAAGTCGCCGCCCTTTGGGGGTGAGGTGCACGACGCGGGCCCGCCTGTCCACAAGATCGGGTTCACGGACCAGGTAGCCGTGCTGCTCGAGATGAACCAATAGGTCGTTGATCGACTGCTTGGTAATGCCCATCTGGTCGGCGAGCTCCGTTGGCCGCTGCCCATTGAGGCCTGGATAGCGAAACAATCCGACGTGGGCGGGTGTCACGTCGTCATAGCCGGCCGCGATGACTCCTGAGAAAATCTGGTCACGGACCCACTGCCAGGTCACTCGCATCAGGGCTCCCACGTAGGGGATGCCATCGAGGGGATCGCTTGACACGATAGTCAGTCTACCATACGATAAGAGTAAGGCAACCTGACCAGATGGTCACCGCGATCATCAGACCCAAGGAGGTTCGAAATGAGCACAGCGGTCGTTGACTCTCCCGACAGCGAGCAGGCCCAAGCCTGGTGGTTCCTCGACACCTTGGTCGTCGAGCATCGCTGCGCGCCGGGCATGGACACCATCGTGCTCGAGATGACCTTGCCGGTTGGTTCTGCGCCCCCGCTGCACGTCCACGAAGACCTCGACGATACCTGGTACATCCTCGAGGGCCAGATGGTCGTGCGCTGTGGCGACGATGAGCTCGTCGTCGGGGCCGGGCACTGGGTCTCCATGCCGCGTGGCGTACCACACGCGTTCCGAGTGGTCGGTGACAGCGAGGCGCGGATCCTGCTCGTGCACGACAACACCAGCTTCCGTGACCTCGTCCGCGATCTCAGCGTGCCGGCGACCGCGCGTGTCGTTCCGAGCGAGCCGACGTTCCCTCCAATGGACGAGCTGGCGCGTATCGCCGCCTCTCACGACCTCAAACCGATCGGGCCACCAATGAGCCCCAAAGACAGCGATTCCATCTTTGCGGGCGCAAGCTGAGCGGCGTCCATAACGAAAGGAAGTCACCGTGCACGTGCAGGCTCTCGGCCACGTTGTGCTCAAAGTCCGGGACCTCGAGCGGTCCGAGGTCTTCTACGCTGACGTGTTGGGCATGCGGGCCATTTCTCGGATCCCGGACCCGCCTATGACATTCTTCAGATTTGGGACCTCGGAAAACCACCACGACTTCGCCCTGATGGAGCTGAGTCCAGATGCAGCATCATCACCCGACCAGAACGCCATCGGTCTGGCGCATGTGGCCTTCAAGATCGGTCGTTCGGCCGACGAGCTCCGCCAGGCGCGGAGCCTGCTCGATGCCTCAGGGACACAGTTCCTCTACGAGGCCGACCGGACCTTTGCCAAGAGCGTGCACGTCCTCGATCCAGACGGGAACGAGGTCGAGCTATACATCGAGACCCTCGGACTCTCGGAAGGCTGACTCGTTCACCTGATCCAGGCCAGCTTGAGGGTTCACTCCCCAGGGGTGCCACTCCACCCCAGGGGTGCCACCCCAGGGGAGATCTGTCTCAGTTAGGCCTCGTCCCTGATGCGATCCCAGAAGCACTTCCACGTGATACGTGGCACCGAGCCGGTGATAGTGGACGCCAGCGAGGATCGCATAGGACCGACAGTTCTCCGTCGTGCTTGCCTCCATCGCCTCCGCCACGCTGCATGGTGCCGTGGGCCAACCCGTCTCGGTCGAGGTCCACGTGTCCAACGGTCTGCCCGGATTCACGATCGTCGGGCTCCCGGACGCCTCAGTGCGAGAGGCGCGTGACCGGGTCCGGGCGGCCCTGCTGTCCAGCGGTTTCGCCTGGCCGCTCCGCAGGACGGTCATAAACCTTGCGCCGTCGGGCTTGCGCAAAGGTGGCGCCGGGCTCGATCTGCCCATCGCCGTCGGGCTCCTCGTCGCCGCCGGTGAGCTGGGCCCCTCGTGCACGGAGGGCCTCGCGTTCTGTGGGGAGCTCGGGCTCAACGGGTTCCTGCGTCACGTGCCGGGCATGATCGCGCTGGCCGACGCGACCGCGCCCCTCGGCCTGGTGGTGCCGCTGTGCGATGTAGGCGAAGCCACGCTCGTCCGCGGGCACGCGGTCCATGGCGCGGTGTCCCTGGCCGAGCTCACCCGCGTGTTGCGCGGGCAGGCGCGTTGGCCCGATGCTCCCGTCCCAGCCGTGCCTGATCGTGCCCGCGAGGAGCCGGATCTCGCCGACGTGCGGGGCCAGGGGGTCGGTCGCCGGGCGCTCGAGGTCGCGGCCGCCGGTCGCCACCACCTCCTCATGATCGGGCCTCCGGGCTCGGGCAAGACCATGCTCGCCGAGCGCCTGGCCGGACTCCTCCCGCGCCTCACGACCGAGGAGGCGTTGGCCGTGACGCGGGTCCATTCGGCGGCGGGCTGCGCCCAACCTACCTGTGGTCTGCTCGACCATCCTCCCTTCCGTGCCCCGCATCATCAGTCGTCCCTGGTCTCACTGGTCGGCGGCGGCAGCTGGTCGCTGCGCCCGGGTGAGGTGAGCTTGGCCACGCATGGAGTCCTTTTCCTCGACGAGCTCGGGGAGTTCCCCGTGGCCGCCCTCGAGGCACTGCGCCAACCGCTCGAGGAGGGGGTCATCCGGGTGAGCCGGGCGGGCGGGACGGCCACCTTCCCGGCCGCCTTCCTCCTCGTTGCGGCCATGAACCCGTGCCCGTGTGGCGAGGGCATCTATGAAGGCGCCTGCGCGTGCACGAGTGCCGCCCGCGCCCGCTACCGGCGCCGCATCTCGGCTCCCTTGCTCGATCGCTTCGACCTGGTCGTGCCGCTGAGCCGCCCGGATCCCGACGAGCTCCTCGCGGGCGCTCCGGGCGAGGCCTCGTCCGCCGCCGCCGCACGTGTTGCCGCTGCACGGGCCCGGTTGGCGCGACCCGAACGCGAGCCGCAGCTGTCGCCCGACGCGGCCGACCTCCTCGGCTCCAAGCTCCGCGCGGGCGCCCTCAGCGCCCGCGGCCTGCACAAGGTGTCGCGGGTGGCGCGCACGATAGCCGCGCTGGCCGGGGAGGAAGTGGTGACGTTCTCTCATGTGTCCGAAGCCCTCTCCATGCGCGCCGGTTGCGCGCGGTGGTGGCGTCGTGAGCCCGCCGCCTCCGCCCAGCCTGCCCGAGGAGGCCTATGCGGTCGCGCTGGCCGCATCACCGTCCATCGGCCCGTCTGCCCTGCGCGACCTGCTGGCTTCGAACCGCCCCTCGGTGGCCTGGCTGCGCACTTGTGCCGAGTCGGGCGCGTCACCACGCGACGTCGCCCGCATCTGGGGACGCCATGTCGAGCTCGGCATCGACGTCCTCATGGCCCGGCACCCGTCGTACCCGCGGCGGCTGGCCGAGGACCCCCGGGCGCCGGCGCTCCTCTTCTGCGTGGGCGCTCCCAGCGCGCTCGGCGAAGCTCCGACGGTGGCGCTGGTGGGCACGCGGGCGCCCACCCGCTACGGCATCGGCGTGGCCGCGCAGTTCGGCGCCGAGCTGTCGGCCGCCGGGGTCAGCGTCGTCTCGGGTCTGGCGCTCGGTATCGACGGCGCAGCGCACGAAGGCGCCTGCGGCGCGGGCGCGCCCCCCATCGGCGTGGTGGCCGGCGGCCTGGACGAGCCCTATCCACGGCGGCACGCCCGCCTCTGGGCGCGGGTGGCCGCGCAGGGGGCCATCGTGTCGGAGTCGCCGGCGGGCGTCCGCACCGAGAAGTGGCGCTTCCCCGTGCGCAACCGGCTGCTCGCCGCGATGAGCGACGTGGTGGTCGTCGTCGAGAGCCGGCATCACGGCGGCTCTCGCCACACTGTCGAAGCGGCCGTGGCCCGTGGCATCCCGGTCGGCGCCGTTCCGGGCTCCATCCGCAGCCCCACCAGTGAGGGCACGAACGCCCTCCTCGCCGACGGCGCCTTCCCGGTGTGCTCGGCAGGCGACATTCTCGTCGCGCTGTCCCTGGCTGGTGCGTCGGTGCCCGCAGGCGTTCCGGCGCAGGCCGACGCGGCCCGAACCGGGCGACCCGCGGTGGAGCCCCCCTCGGGCCAGGACCGCCGGGTCTACGAGGCGCTCTCCCCGGACCCCGCGCCCCTCGACGACCTGGCCCGGGCGGCCCGCCTCGACCTGGGCGCCCTGTGCGGTGCCCTCCAGCGGCTGGCCCGGGCCGGGTTGGCCCGGGACGTCGGGGGGTGGTGGGAGCGTGCCTGAGGCCGGGTCAGGCCCTGGCGTAGTCGGAGGCACCCCACCAATCGACGAGCACCACGGCCTCGTCGCCGACGACCCAGGCGTCGTGCCCCTCGGGCACCGCCACCACGTCGCCGGCACCGCACTCGAGCACCCGGCCGTCGGCCATCTCGATGTTGAGCGAGCCGGCAAGCTGGTACTGGAAGTGCGGGGCCTCGCACAGGTCGGTGCCGGCGAGCGGCTTGACGTGGCTCGACCAGCGCCAACCGGGCTCGAGGGTGAGGCGCCCGATGTCGCTGCCGGCGACACGGACGATCTCGACCCGGCCCCGCTCGAAGGTGCGGGTCTCGTCGGGAGCGCTGAATGTCTTGTGCTCGGCCTTGGCCATGTCCGGCCTCCATCTGTATGTCAATCGCTGCGGGCCGGGCTCTCCGGGCCGCACGGGCATCGTGCCTCCGGTGCTTTGCCGTTCGTTGGCCACCCCGTGGCAAGCCCGCGGCAAGGGCGGTGGCGCACGCTGGTGGTCGATGGTTCCGGGTGCAGATGGCCCCGGGCCGAGCAAGGGAGGCCGGCATGGAGACCATGGACCACAATGAGACGGTGATCGGGAGGTTCCTGGCCTCCATTGAGACCGGCGCCATGCCACGGACGGATGCCCTGGCCGACGACGTGGTGCTCGACGCCACCGTCCCCAACTGGCGCTTCGCCGTGCGCGGGGCCGACGAGGTGCGGGCCGAGCTGGCGCGGTGGTACGCGGACCCGGGCACCTTCGAGGACCTGACGCGTACGCCGATGCCCGGCGGCGAGCTCGTGACCTTCACTCTCCGCTGGGAGGAGAACGGCGTTCCCCACGCCGTGCATCAGGCTCACGTGCTGTCGGTCAGCCCGGACGGGATCGTGCGCGACCAGGTCTGGTGCGGCGGGCGCTGGCCGGCCGCCCTCCTCGCCGAGATGGCCGGTGCCGGCAATGGCTGAGGGAACCGCCGACCTCGATGCGCTCCTCCGCCGCGCCGAGAGCCGTGCGCCCTGGGTGCCCGACGACACCAAGTCGGGGGCACGCTTCGAACGGGTCGTCATCGACGGGGAGCGCTTCGTGCTCAAGTACCAAGACCCGCGCGACGACTGGCTCCTCCGCGCGGCGGGCGATCCCGGCCGCTCCTACGTGCGTTTGTGGGAGAGCGGCATACTCGGTCGTCTCCCGACCGTCCTCGACCACGCCGTGGTCGCCGCGGCGCACGACGGCGCGGTCGGGATGATCCTGCTGCGCGACGTCGGTGACGCCCTGCTCCAGCCGGACGTCCCGTTCACTCCGGACCAGCACGCCCGCTTCCTCGACCACATGGCCGCGCTGCACGCGGCCTTCTGGGGCTGGCGCGACGACGTGGGCCTGACACCACTCGAGCGGCGCTACCTGCTCCTCTCCCCCCAGGTGGCCGCCGCCGAGGCCGCGGCCGGCAGTGAGGCGGCGGTGCCGCAGTTCATGGCCGAGGGGTGGCGGCGGCTGCCCGACGTCTCGCCCGCCATGGCCGACGTGGTCCTGCCTCTGCTCGTCGACCCCGGCCCGCTCGTCGCCGCGCTGGCGTGCCTGCCCCACACCCTGGTCCACGGGGACTGGAAGGCGGCCAACCTCGGCAGTCACCCCGACGGGCGCACGGTGCTGCTCGACTTCGGGGAGGCACCGGGCGAGGCCTCGCCCCTGGCGGATCTGTCGTGGTACCTCGCGCTCAACGCGGCGCTGTTGCCCGAGTCCAAGGACGACGTGCTCGAGTCGTATCGAGGCGCGCTCGAGGGGCACGGCGTGGCCACCGCCGACTGGTGGGACGACGCGGCCGCCCTCGAGCTGCTGGGCTGCATGCTGCAGTTCGGATGGGAGAAGGCGCTCGGCGGGCCCGGGGACGAGCTCTCGTGGTGGGAGGACAGGGTCCAGCGCGGCGCGCGCTGCTTGGAGCGGGCGGCGACCTGCCGCGGGGGCTAGGCGAGGCGCAGCTCCGCGGCCCGGCGGAGGGATGCCTCGAACGGGCCCGCGACGGCAACCAGGGCGCCCACCCGACGTGCCGCCAGATCCGCCCAGCGCGGCACGGCGAAGCACGATGCCACCTCCGCGGTGAGCCACCATGCCTCGAGCCCGGCCAGCCCGTCCAGGCGCAGGAGGAGGGTCTCGACCTCCTCGGGATCGCAGGCCAGTCCGGCCCGGTGCCGGGCCATGGCCCTGAGCAGGCCCGCCTGCACCTCGTGGCGCGGCGCGCCCCGCGCGGCGGCGTCGGCGGCCAGGGCACCGGTACGGTCAACGGCCGCCTCGAAGTCCTCCGAGAGGAGCTCGAGGCGCGCCTGGAGGAGCCGTCGCCGCAACTGGTGCCGCCAACGGAAGGCGTGCTCGCGGTCTTCCAACAGGCGCGCCTCGTCGAGCAGCCGGGCCGCCGCAGCGGCATCGCCGGCCAGCAGCCGTCCGGCGGCCAGGTCCAAGAGGCCATGCGCCAACGGCTCGGCCATGGCCGCGCCTCGCGACCGCTCGACGGCCTCCTGGTTGAGGTCGTCCGCTTGCCCCGGGTCCCCGAGGTTGCGTGCGATCCAGCCCCGGAGGTTGCGCGGGCGCGGGACCCGAGCGCGCCGCGTCCATGCGCTCGATGGCCGACTCGAGCAGACCGAGGGACGTGAGCGCCCGGTCGGGACGGCCGAGCATCGCATGCGCCATGGTCGCCGCCATCAGGGCGTACACGTTCGGGTAGCGGTACAGGGCCAGACCCGTGCCGTCGGAGGCGTGGACCAGGCCCACCGTCTCGGCGGGCCGCCCCTGGCTGGCGCGCAACCAGGCCAGCCACGACTCCGCCAGGACCGCGCTCCCCACCGGCGCGAGGGCGAGCGCGCCTTCGAGGCGCGCCTCCGCGCCACCGAGGTCGCCGCTCGCCAGCGCGACCCAGCCGCCGAGTGAGAGGCAGCTCGCCCGCAGCTCGTCGGAGTCGGCATCGTGCGCGCCCTGGTCGGCGAGGAGGAGGGCCTCGCCGAAGCGGCGCTGGAGGTGGGCCGACCAGGCCGCCACCTCCAGGGTTTCGGGACCGGCACCGAGCGCACGGGCCGCCTCGAGATCGACCGCAACGTCGTCATGACGGCCGAGCATGGTCAGGACTCGGGCCCGTTCGACCCTGACCGCTGCGCTGTCGTCGAGGGCGATGGCCTCGTGCAGGAGCCGCAGCGCGTCGTCGGCGTCGAAGCGCGCCACCGCGATGCGGGCCGCATCGACGAGCAGCGACGCGGCACCGGTGGCGTCGCCCCCGAGGCGGGCGTGACGGGCGGCGGCCAGGGGGTCGGCGGAGGTGTGCCCCGCGAAGGCCCGGGCCGCTTCGCGGTGGATGTAGGCGGTGCGGGCCGCGCCGACCGACGCGGCGAGCGCCTCGCGCACCAGCGCGTGCGCAAAGGCGAAGCGCGGGCCGTCCTCGACGAGCAGGCGCCGCCGCACGCCCTCCTCCAGCTCGTCGAGGAGCTGTCCCGGGGCGGCCCCAGTGACGCCGGCCAGCACGTCCAGGTCGACGTCGGGACCGATCACGGCCGCGGCCCGGAGGGTGGCGGCTGCGGATTCGCCCGCCCGGGTGCAACGTTCCTCGACGGTGCGGCGGATGCTGTCGGGCAGGTGATCCGCCGCGCCCGGGTCGGTCGGATCCCGGGCGGCGGCCAGCTCGACGAGGAAGAGCGCGTTGCCGCCGCTGCGGGTGAGCAGCTCCGCTGCACGGGCCTCCCCGACGATGGCCCGCGCCGCCGGGAGGTCCAGCGGGTCGAGCGCCAACGTGACCGACGTGCCGGGGAGCGCCATGCCTTCCTCCGCCCGGGCGCTCGCCACCACGAGAACCCGCTCGCCGGCCAGGTGGACGGGCGCGTGGGACAGCCAGCGCGTCGTGGCGGCGTCGGCGAGGTGGACGTCGTCGACGATCAGGACGACCGGCCCCCGGCGGGCCAACCGTCGCACGGCTCCGGTCATGGCACCGCCGAGGATGCCCTGGCCCTGGGTGGGGTCGGTGAGTGCGGCGAGGGGCGTGGGCTCCGTCGCCGCGGTGAGGGTGCCCAGGAGGGGAGCCAGCACCGGCGCATCGGGACCGAGGACGGCGTCGACACCTCCGGACCGGGGTTCCTGTGCCAGTGCGGCGACGAGGTCGAGCAAGGGCTGCAGCGGGAGCACCTGGCCCAGCTCGTCGCAAGCGACAGAGGCAACGCACACGGGGAGCGTCGCGAGACCCTCGGCCCAGGTGCGCAGCAGCCGGGTCTTCCCCATGCCGGCCTCCCCCTCGACGAGGCAGAGGATGCACCGGCCCGCGGCGGCGTCCTCGAGCAGCTCATCGAGCCGGCGCAGGGCCGCCTCGCGCCCGGGAAGGTCGGCGCGGGCTCCCGGCGCGGGCGTACCGGCGGTCCCCGGGGGAGTGCCCGCCGGGCCGGAGGGCTCGCCGCGCAGGATCCGGGCGTGGAGCTCCTCGGTCTCCGTCTCGGGGCTGGCGCCGAGGTCCTCGGCGAGGAGCGCGCGAAAGCGCGCGTAGGTCGCGAGCGCGGAGGCGGACCGGCCCGACGCGGCCAGGGCGGCCAGCAGCGCGCGCACCGCGACCTCGTCGTAGGGATCGGCTCCCAGCAGCTGGCGCGCCTCGTGCTCGGCCGCCACGGCCTCCCCGGAGCGGGCGGCCACGGCCAGGAGCGCGTGGCGGAGCCGCCGCAGCCACTGCCCGGCGGCGGTGGACTCGGCCGAGGCCCACCACGGATCACGCTCGTCGGCCAGGAGCGCCCCCGTGCGAGGGAGAGGCCGGCGGAGGCGGCGGCCCGGGCCGCCACCAGGGCTCCCCGTTCGAGGCGGTGCTCGGCCTCGGCGGCGTAGTCACCGAGGGCATCGAGGTCGAGCCAGTCGACCGTGAGCCGGTAACCGGCATCCGTGCGGTCGATCCGCTCGGCGCCCAGGATGGCGCGCAGGCGGCTGACCAGCACGGAGATCTGGTCCGAGGGGTGGGCCGGCGCGGCATCCCCCCACAGGCACTCGGTCAGGCGGTCGACGCTGACCGGTCGGCCGTGGTGCAGCGCCAGGATCTTGAGCAGGGTGCGCTGCTGGCGGCGCCCGAGGGCGGCCCCGTCGCAACCCTCCACCTGGAGGTCACCCAGCAGCCGGACCCGCAGGCTCTGCACCTCTCCATCCTGGCCCGCAGGGCCGCGCGCCGCGGCGACGCGACGGTGCGGGTGGCCGGGATCCGGTACCGCCGCGCCATGACCCCGAGGTGAGCCGGTCGGCGCCCTAGTCTGCGTCGCCGTGGACGCACGGTTCCTCCAGGCAGGCGAGGTGGCCGGGCTCCGCGCCGAGGCGGCCAGGGCTCGGGCTGCCGGTGTCGACGTCCTGTTCGTGAGCCGGGGGACGCTTGGCGACCCGTTCGTGCTGGCCGCCGGCCTCAGCCCCTCGGTGCCGGGGACGTTGCTCGGCGTCCGGCTCGGCCTGTCCGAGGACGGGCGTCACCCCGCCATGCTGGCCCGCGAGGCCACGAGCCTCGACCTCGTCTGTGGCGGCCGGAGCGTGCTCTGCTTCACGCCCCCGTTCGACGACCGGCTCGCCGAGACGGTTGCGCTGTGCCGGGCCATGTGGCGGGAGGGGGAGGCGGACAGCGCAGGCCCGCACTTCCCCGTGTACGCCGCCGTCAACCGGCCCCGTCCCGCGGGCCGCGGAAGCCCGCTCGTCGCGCTGGACCTGTCGGATGGCGGCCATCTCCCCGTTGTCCTCGCCGGCGCGGCCGATCTGCTCGTCCACCGGACCGACGACGCGACGGTGGGCCGCGTGGAGCGCACGTGACGGACGCGACCCTGGTCCGCGACCAGCCGGACACGGCGGCGGCGCCGACGGCGGTGACGGGCCGGCACCTGCCGGCCCTCAACGGCCTGCGGGCGGTGGCCGTCATCGGCGTGGTCGCCTATCACCTCCAACTCGGTTGGGCGTCGGGGGGGTACCTGGGAGTCGACCTCTTCTTCGTCTTGTCCGGCTTCCTCATCACCACCCTCCTGCTCGAGGAGTGGGTGGGCACGGGCCGCGTCAGCCTGGCGGCGTTCTGGGGCCGGCGGGCCAAGCGCCTCCTGCCCGCGCTCTTCCTCGTCGTCGCGGCGCTCGCGCTGTACCTGGTCCTCAACGGGCTCCTCGGCGGCCCCGGCGCCAACGGCCTGCTCGACCTCGCCGGCCTGCGGGGCGACGCCATCTCGACCCTGCTCTACGTGAACAACTGGCACTCCATTTACGCGGGCCAGTCGTACTTCGCCCAGTTCTCCGCGCCCTCGCCGCTCCAGCACACCTGGTCCCTGGCGATCGAGGAGCAGTTCTACCTGGTTTGGCCGCTCGTCCTCCTGCTCCTGGTGCGCGTCGCGCGGCGCAGATGGCGCGGGGCCGGGGTCACGGTCGCCGTGATCCTCGGCGTCGCGTCGTCGGTCTTGATGGCGATCCTCTTCCACCCGGGCTCGGACCCCTCGAGGATCTACTACGGGACCGACACCCGGCTCTTCGACCTCATGGCGGGGGCCACCCTGGCCTTCCTTGCCGCATCGCGCCGCCAGCCCAACCCGAGAGCACGCCGGACCCTCCACCTCGCGGGTCCCGCCGCGGCCGTCGTGCTCGGGGTGTTCTGGGTCACCGCAGGCACGGCCGGCGGCCTGCCGACGAACGTCATGTTCGAGGGGGGCTTCCTGCTCTGCGCCGCGCTCGCCGCGCTCGTCGTCGCCGACGCGCGCCTGACCGACCCCGGCCCGATGGCCCGCGCGCTCGCCTGGGGGCCTCTGCACTTCATCGGGACCATCTCCTACGGCATCTACCTGTGGCACTGGCCGGTGATCGTCTACCTCAACGGGTCGCGCACGGGCCTGTCCACCTGGCCGCTCGACCTGCTCCGCATCGCCATGACCCTCGCGCTGGCGACTGCGAGCTACTACCTGGTCGAACGGCCCATCCGGCTCGCCCGGCTGCACGGCTGGGTCCGGGCCTGGGGCGCTCCGCTGGCCGGCGTGGCGACCGCCGCCGTCATCGTCGTGGCCACAATCCCCGCCGTTGCCGACCCGTCCCGCGTCGTCGGGACCACGCCCCTGCCCAGCGTCGCCGGCAGCGTCGTGCCGGGCACGGGCGGCTACCAGGGCCAGGCGCCGATCCGCCTGGCCAGCGGGCCGTCGACGGCCGACCCGCTCCGCGTGCTGCTGGTCGGGGACTCGGTCATGCACGACGCGTCCTACGGCATCACCGCCGCGCTGCAGGCGACGGGCGAGGCCACCGTGGCCACGCGGACCATCGACGGCTTCGGGCTCGTCACGGCGTCGAATTGGCGGACGTCGCTGCCCGACCTGATCCGGCAGACCGGGGCGCAGCTGATCGTTGCGACGTGGAGTTGGGACCAGTTCGGCCCCACCACCCCCAACGCCTTGCACCAGCCGGCGCAGTACACCGCGCTGCTGCGCCGGGCGGTCGCCACGATGCTGGCGCCCGGCGACGGGGTCGAGGGGGTGATCTTCACGCAGTTCCCGCAGTCCGGGGTCATCACGGACACGGATCCCGCCGCCCAGGTGTCCTACAACACGATGCGACGGCAGGGCGTCGTGGCCTGGAACGCCATCGCCGCCAAGATGGCCGCGTCCTTCCCCGGCCGGGTCATGTACTTCCCCGTGGCCGGCTCCCTGCTCCTCGGCGGGAAGGCCTACTCGGCCTGGCTCCCGCCGGAGGGCAGGCCGCACGCGCCGAGCAACGAGTGGACCCGGGTGCGCAAGCTCGACAACGTCCATCTGTGCCCGGAGGGGAGCGCACGCTACGCCGATGCGCTGCTCTCCGACATGACCGCCGTCTTCAAGCTCGCCCCCACGGCCACCAACTGGTCCCAGGGGTCCTGGACCCGGGACCCCGACTTCAACGACCCGCCCGGCGCCTGCCCGGACGACCATCCCCCGGGCGCCTAGTTTGCCGGCGCCGCGCCGGCTACGGCTGGGTGCAGAACGGGTTCGCGGCGTTGATGAGGCTCGACCCGGTCGCGGCCGACTTCACGCTGCTCCAGTTGCTCCCGACGTCGGCCACCACCTCGAACCAGTAGCGCGTGCCGCTGGTCAGGCTGCCGCTCGTCCACGTCGTGGTCGCCACGCCGCTCGCGATCAGGCTGTAGGTGCCGGTGGCCGAGGTCGTCGAGTCGTACACCGAGTACGTCGTGGCGTGGGTGACCGCACTCCAGGTCACCTTGATCGTCTTCGTGGTGACCGGGGAGTTGCAGCTGGCGGCGGGGCTGGCCGGCGCCGCGGGCAGCGTCAGCGCGTGCGCCTCGCCGGAGCTGCCCGTCGCCAGGTGGACCACCCAGTTGGTCGTGGCCCACGCCGTGCCTGAGGCGCAGACGACGCTCAGCGCGGTGCCCACAACGAGAACGACGAGGAGTCTGCCAAGCCGCATGCTCGGCGGCCCTCCTCGTCGTTCTCTGGGGCGTCCTCTCCGGGGCGGGAGAGGACCGATCAGCTCGTCCAGCTATCCGTGGCGGGGGTCGTGGTCGAGGTCCCCGACCCGCCGGTTGCGGTGACACCGGTGAAGGACGGGAGGGAGAAGTAGGTGGCGGCACAGGCGGCGGGCGTGGTCGTCGCCATGCTGGCATCGTTGGTCAACGTCACCGCGAGCGGGTTGTTCGCCTGCCCGCTGGCTCCCACGGTGAGCGCCGTGGTCAGGGTGTGGGTGGTTCCGCTCGTCGCGGTGGAGAAGTTCCACGTCACGCCGCTCGGGGTCGTGGCGATGCAACCGGTCTGCGTGGTCGAGAGCGCACTCGTCGTGTACCCGGTGGCGTAGGTCGTGTTGGTCGGCAACTGCACCGCCGTGACCGTGACCGGGTACGGGTTCGGGTTCGAGATCGTGACGACGACGTCGCCGTTGCCCCCGGGGTACAGGAGGTTGGTCGCCGCGGGTGACGCCACGGCGGTGATGCTCAGGTTGGAGATGGCGGCCGACTGGCCCTCGCCGGACGAGCCGGCGTTCAGGCCCACCACCCAGTTCGTTGCCGCGTAGGCCCCTGCGCCGGCCAACACGGCGCCGCAGACTGCGGACACGATCTTCATCCGCCGGGACATTCTGCCCATCTTGATCTTCATCTACTCCTGCTTTCCGTTGTCGGTATCGATCCGGGGCGCGCTTCTGTGGCGCGTTCCAACTTGGGGGTCGGAGTCGCGACAGCGGGTCTTGAGCGGTGTCGAGCCATTTGGACACCGTGCCGGGAGGGCCACGGCGAAACCGGTGAGCGGGCATTCCCCTCGCGGCAGGTGCAGGGCCGCTGCCGGCCGGCCGTGACGCAACAGGCGGACAGAACCCCAGGTCGAAGCGCTCAGGTCGTGGATCGTCCCGGCCGATACCTGAGCGTGCAGCCCCCGGTCCTGCGTGAGCGCGTCGCCGCCTATGTGCCCTTCGTCGCGGTCGCCCTGGCCGGCCAACTCAGCGCGGCCTGGCCGCCGGGCCCGACGGACATGAGGGCCTTCTGGGTGAGCACGCTGCTGCTTGTCGTCTGCGCCGTCGGAGTCGTGCACCGCCGCGCGGCGCTTCCTCCCACCTTTCTCATCGGGGCCTCCCTCTACACGGCATCGGTGGCCCTTCTCATGGTGTCGACCGGCGGTGTCGACAGCGGGCTCGGCGTCCTGCTGTTCATGCCGCTCGTCGGCGTCGCCCTCTACGGCGAGCGCTGGGAGTCGGCCGTCGTCCTCGTCGTCGTCCTGGCCGCACTCCTCGCGGTGTCCGTGACGAGCCCGCACATGGCCGCGGCGATCCCGAGGCGGCTCTTCCTGATCGGCTCCATCGGCGCCATGCTGTCCGTCGCCGTCCATGCCCTGCGACACCGGCTGGTGGTAGCCAACGAGCGCACGACGAGGCTCTTGAACCAGGAGGCGGCAATCAACACGGCGGCGCGCCAGCTGACCTCGCTGTCGGAGCCATCGGCGATCACCGCGCTGGGCACCCAGCTGGCGACACGCATCGCTTCCCCGTTGGGCTCGGAGATCCGGCGGGCGTCCTACCTCAGGATCGAAGACGGCATGGTGTCGGTCGATGCGCAGTACGACGAGTTCGGCCTGCACATCGCCGAGAGCTGGCCGCTCGAGGAACATCCGGGGCTGCGGGACGCCGTGGCGACGGGGCGGCCCGTCACCGCCCCCTTGGGCCCCGAAATGCTCGGACCGGTCTTCGGGGCCGTGCTCGCCGAGTCCGGCATCACCCACGGCGCCTGGGTGCCGGTCTGCCCCGACGGGGTGCTGCACGGGGTGCTTGCGCTGTCCAGCCGCGGCGCTCCGCTCCCCGCCGAGTGCGTCGACCGCTGCATCGCCCTGGGGAACTTCCTCGAGCTCGCCCTGGCCAACTGGGCCGCTCATCAGAAGCTCGAGCAGCAGGCGACGGCCGAGGAGCGGCGACGCATCGCCCGCGAGCTGCACGACGGCCTGGCGCACGAGCTGGCGTTCATCGCCAGCAAGACCCGCGGCTTCACCGCGGCCTGTCCGGCCACGGTGGACGTGCGGGAACTTGCGGGAGCTGCCGACCGGGCTCTGGACGAGGCGCGCCGGGCCATCACGGTCCTCTCGGTGTCGCACCCGCAGTCGCTGCACTGTGCCATCGCCCAGACCGCGGAGGATCTCGGGTCACGCCTCGGGGTGGACGTCGATCTCGAGCTGGCCGAGGACGTCGTCGTGCCTGGGGAGGTCACCGAGAACCTGCTCCGCATCGTGCGCGAGGCCATGACGAACGCGGCGAACCACGGCGCATCCGAGCAGGTGAAGGTCACGCTGGAGTGCGACGGCCGGGTCCGGCTCGTGATAGAGGACGACGGCTGCGGCTTCGTCCCCGGTGGCGCCGAGGTCTCCGGAGGCTTCGGCCTCCTCAGCATGGAGGAGCGGGCGGCCTCGGTCGGGGCGGAGTTCAGCCTGTCCTCATGGCCACAGCGGGGGACCCGCGTGGAGGTGGCGTTCCGGTGAGCGGCCCGGTGAGCGTGCTCCTGGCCGACGACCACGCCCGGACCCGCGTGATGGTCCGCACGGCCCTGGAGCGCAGCGGCAATTTCCAGGTCTGCGCCGAGGCCTCTGACGCCGCCTCGGCGGTGCGCGGGGCGAAGGAGGCGCACCCCGACGTCTGCCTCCTCGACATCAACATGCCGGGGAACGGGATCGCGGCCGCGGCTCAGATCACCGGCGCGTTGCCCGACACCGCCGTCGTCATGCTGACGGTGTCACGACAGGACGAGGACCTCTTCGACGCGCTCCGCGCGGGGGCCTCCGGGTATCTGCTGAAAGGGATCGACGAGGCCTCCATCGGCGACGCGCTCCAGCGCGTGCTGGCCGGCGAGGCCATGCTGCCCGGCACCCTCGTGGCTCGCCTCGTGGACGAATTCCGCGACCGGGAGCAGCGCCGGATCGCCGTGCCCGATGGCCAGACCGCCCGCCTGACCGGGCGCGAGTGGGACGTGCTCGAGCTGATGCGGAAAGGGGCCAGCACGGGCGAGATCTCCGGGCGCCTCTTCGTCTCACCGACGACCGTCCGCAGCCACGTGTCGGCCATTCTGCGCAAGCTCGGTGTGCCGACCAGAGAGGCCGCCATCAAATTGCTCGACGGCGGCTGAGCGGCGGATCGGCCGCGGCCGCCGGTCCTAAGCTGGCCGGCGTGACCAGCACCCGCATCGAGAGCGACAGCATGGGGGAGATCGAGGTCCCCGCCGACCGGTACTGGGGGGCGCAGACGCAGCGTTCGCTGCATCACTTCGCCATCGGCACCGAGACGATGCCCAAGCCGCTGATCAGGGCCTTCGGGATCCTCAAAGGGGCGTCCGCCGCGGTGAACCGCGACCTCGGCAAGCTCGACGACGCGCTGGCCGGCCCGATTCAGCAGGCGGCGGGGGAGGTGGCCAAGGGTGCGCTCGACGACCACTTCCCCTTGCGCGTCTGGCAGACCGGCAGCGGCACGCAGACCAACATGAACGCCAACGAGGTCATCTCCAACCGCGCCATTGAGCTCGCCGGCGGCACCATGGGATCCAAGAAGCCCGTCCACCCCAACGACCACGTCAACATGTCGCAGTCGTCGAACGACACGTTCCCGACCGCGATGCACGTCGCCGCGGTGGAAGAGATCGTGCACCGGCTCCTGCCTTCGGTGGCGGCGCTGCGGGACGCCCTCTTGGACAAGGAGCTCGCGTTCGCCGGGGTGACGAAGATCGGCCGCACGCACCTGATGGATGCCGTGCCGCTGACGCTCGGCCAGGAGCTCTCAGGGTACGTCGCGCAGTTGACGGCGGACATCGATCGCATTGAGCGGACACTCCCGGGCCTCTACGAGCTGGCCGCCGGCGGCAGCGCCGTGGGCACCGGGCTCAACACGCATCCCGAGTTCGGTTCCCGGGTGGCGGCGGCGATCGCGGGGGCGACCGGGCTGCCCTTCGTGACCGCGCCCAACAAGTTCGCCGCGCTGGCCGCCCACGACGCGCTCGTGTTCACGCACGGCGCCCTCAAGACGCTCGCCGTGTCGTTGATGAAGATCGCCGATGACCTCCGCTGGCTGGGCTCGGGCCCGCGCAGCGGGCTCGGTGAGCTCGTCCTGCCCGAGAACGAGCCGGGATCGTCCATCATGCCGGGGAAGGTCAACCCCACGCAGAGCGAGGCCATGATCATGGTCGGGATCCAGGTCATCGGGAACGACACCGCCGTGACCACCGCAGGGAGCCGAGGCAATCTCGAGCTCAACGTGGCCAAGCCTGTCATCGCCTACAACGTCATGCAGTCGATCGAGCTGATGACCGACGCATGCCGCAGCTTCCGCGAATTCTGCGTCGAGGGCCTCAAGCCCGACCTCCCGCAGATTCAACGGCACCTCGCCAATTCGCTCATGCTGGTCACGGCGCTGGCGCCGGGCATCGGCTACGACAAGGCGGCCGAGGTGGCCAAGAAGGCGCACAAGGAGGGCACGACCCTCAGGGAGGCGGCGCTGACCCTGGGCTACCTGACCGGGGAGGAGTTCGATGCCGCCGTCCGCCCCGAGGACATGACACACCCGTGAGCCAGCCCGTGCTGACGCAGGCCGAGGTCGACACCGCGCTGGACGAGCAGCACCTGAGCTGGGCCCGTCAGGGCGACGTCCTCGTGACCTCCGTCAAGCTGCACGACTTCGCCGCCGCCCTCGAATTCGTCAACGCCGTCGGCGCCGCCGCGGAGGCGGCCAACCACCACCCCGACATCGACATCCGGTGGAACACCGTCCGTCTGGCCCTCACCACGCACGACTCGGGCGGCATCACGCTGCTCGACCTGGCGCTCGCCGGCGCCATCGACCGGATGCGGCCCGATGTCCGGGAGGACGACGACGGCGAGGCGGCCGAGGCCTCGTTGTCCTAGTCCGCCCGCTCGAGGAGCCCGGCCCGCAGGCCCTTGACCACGGCCGGACCCGTGCCCAGTCCGGCGACGTAGGCGTCCACCGAGCCGTAGCGCTCCCTGAGATGCTGGAGCAGCTGCTCCATCTGGGCCGGGTCGGCCGAGAACACCTCGGCGAGGTTCTCAATGGAGTCCCGGCCCTCGGGGTACTTCACGATGAGCTTCGCCCGCAGGCGCAGCATGGCGTCGCCGCTGAGCGCGTAGTCGGCCACCACCGTCGGCTCGTCGACGCCGAGGAGCGAGAGCACGATGGCCGACAAGACCCCGGTGCGGTCCTTGCCGGCTGTGCAGTGGAAGACGGCCGGCAACGTACCGGGGGCGGCGAGGACCTCGAGGGCGGACCGGATCTGGTCGCCGGCATCGTTGAGGAACTCGCGGTACTGCGAGCCGAGGAAGCCCGGCCGCCGATCGAATTCCTCCGCGTCGGGCAGGTCCTCCAGGAAGGGGAAGTGGTGGAACGCGACCGGGTGCGCGTCGACGTCGAACCGGCCGCGCTCCAGCTCCTCTGCCGATCGCAGGTCGATGACCGTCCGGATGCCGAGGGCCCGCAGCACGGAGAGGTCGGCTTCGGTCAACTCGCCCAGGCCGTCGGCGCGGAACAGCGTCCGCCAGCGCGTCCGCGTCCCCGTCCCGGTCGCGTACCCGCCGAGGTCGCGGAAGTTGACCGCTCCCTCCAGGGCGATGAGCCGCTCGACCGCCTCGGTCACGTCGCCGTCACGCCACGGGTCACGCGACCGGCATGTCCCACATGGGGAACCAGCGCGACAGGTCGGCCTCCACCGGCAGGTCGACACCCACCATGGTGCGGATGCGCAGCTCCAGCTCGGTGTCGCGCCGCTCCTTCTGCGCGTCCACCGCGGCGAACGGGTAGAACGTGCCGCGCTTGAACAGGTAGACGAGCCGGAACGGCTTGGCATCGCCCGGCGCGTCGGGCCCGGGGACGAACCCGAACACCGAGCACAGCAGCTGGGGACCCCAGCCGTTGTCCTGCAGGGTGGAGTTCGCCATGTGAATTTTGGTGACCAGCTCCTCGATGTCGGGATCGTCGAGGAGCAGCCAGCCGTAGTCGAAGGAGTCAACCGCGGAGTCGAAGCCCTCGCCGACCAGCTCGGACACCTCGTTCTGCGCGTCTGCCGTCTTCTGGCCCGGTGGTGGCTTCCAGCAGACGCCGGCGTGGCCGGAGGACACCAGTCCTCCGGCACTCTGCAGGGTGAGTGCCGCAGTGGGCAGGGCGAACAAGGCGTCGAGGTTGGCCCGGACGGGCTTGGTGCGGCCCAGGATGGTGTCGAAGAGCCCCACCGCCGGCGAGGCTACCGGCTCAGCCGGCCTGGCCGAGCTGGTGCTCGAGCGCGTCGAGCTGAGCCAGCCGGCGCTCGAGCGTCGGGTGCGTCCGGAACAGGTTGCCGAAGCTGAAGCCGCCGCCCGCGCCCTGGGCGTCCCCGCTCGCCACGGCCGGGGTGAAGAAGAAGGCGTTGAACGGCTCGGCGGAGCGCAGGTCCTTGGTCGGTATGCGCCCCATCTCCCCGGTGATCTTGACCAGTGCAGAGGCGAGCAACGAAGGGCGGCCGATCAGCAAGGCGCCGGACCGGTCGGCCGCCAGCTCGCGGTAGCGCGACAGCGCCATGGTCAGCAGGAAGCTGATGAAGTACACGACGACCGAGACCAACAAGATGATCATCTCGATGAGGGCCGCCTGCCCGCCGCTCTGGTCGTTGCCCCGGCCGCCACCGAAGATCTCCGAGTAGAACATCACCCGGGTCAGCAGCCCGGCCAGCATGCCGAGGCCGCTGGCGATGGTCATGACCGCCACGTCGCGGTGGGCCACATGGGAGATCTCGTGCGAGAGGACCGCCTCGACCTCGGGCTCCTCGAGGCGGCGCAGCAGGCCGGACGTGACGCAGACGACCGCCTTCTTCGGGCTCCTCCCGGTGGCGAACGCGTTGGGGATGTCCGTCGTCGCGATGGCCACACGCGGCTTGGGCATGTCGGCCAGGGCGCACAACCGGTCGACGACGCCGTGCAGCTGGGGGGCCTGCTCCGGCGTGACCTCCTTGGCGTGCATGGCGTACATGGCGATCTTGTCGCTGAAGAAGTACTGGCAGAACAAGAGCCCGAAACCGATGACCAGGATCAGGACGAGGCTGTGGAGCAGCGCGAAGAGGACGGCGATGAACGCCGCGTAGAGCACGACGAGGAAGAACCCCGTCATGAGCATCCGGCTCGTCAGGCCACGGTCCGGCTTGATGTTGCGTGAGATTGCCATCAGGCGCCCTCGCCCCCGGTCCCGGTGCCGCCCTGCTCGGCGGCCGGCAGGGCGGCGGTGGCATCGGCGCCGTCGCCGCCCGACCCCAGCTCGGCCTTCAGCGCCGCCAGCTCGTTGTCCACTACCGAGGTGTTCGACACCTTGTCGAGCTCCTTCTGGATGTCGTCGACGGGCTGGGTCAGGTCGTCGAGGGCGCCCGAGGCGAGCAGCTCGTCGATGGCGCCCGCCCGCGCCTGCATGCCCGCGATCTTGTCCTGGGCGCGCTGCATGGTGGCGCCGGCGTTGCGCGTGGAGTCGGAGATGCCCGACACGGCTTCGCCGACCTTGGTCTGCGCCTCAGCCGCCGTGTAGGAGGCTTTGAGCGTCTCCTTCTGCGTGCGGAAGCGCTCCACCCGGCTCTGCAGCTCCTGGGAGGTCTGGACGAGCTTCTGTTCCTGCTCGCTGATCTGGTCGTGCTGGGTCTTCAGCTCGGCCAGCTGCTCGCCGAGCGCGGCCCGCCGGGACAGCGCCTCGCGGGCCAGGTCCTCGTTCCCCTGCTGCAGCGCGGACTTGGCCTGCCCCTGCAACTTGTCGGCCTGCTTCTGCAAACCCTGGGCCTGCAGTTCGATCCGCTTGCGGGCGGTGGCCACGTCGGCCACCCCGCGCCGGACCTTCTGCAGCTGCTCGAGCTGCTTCTCGTAGGAGAGGTCCAGGGTGTCCCGCGGGTCCTCCATCTTGTCCAGGGCCTTGTTCGCCTTGGACCGGAAGATGTCGAGGAAGCGACTGAACGTGCCTGCCATGGACTCCGAGCATAAGGCCCAGCGGGGGAGGGGTGGCACCGGGCGGGCCGGCGCAGGCACGCCGCTAAGGTCACCCCGTGCCCGATCGCCTCTGCCTGCTGTGCGTCCACGCACACCCCGACGACGAGGCCTCGAAGGGTGCCCCGACGGTGGCCCGCTACCACGCCGAGGGCGTCCGGACGGTGCTGGTGTGCTGCACCGGGGGCGAGGAGGGCGACATCTTGAACCCGGCGATGGACACGCCCGAGGTACGGGCGGACATCGGGCGCATCCGCATGGCCGAGCTCAAGGCGGCCACTGACATCATCGGCTACGACGAGACCGTCCTGCTCGGCTACCGCGACTCGGGCATGCCCGACTCGGAGGCCAACACGCGGCCGGACTCCTTCGCGCAGGCGCCCCTCGACGAGGCGGTCGGCCGCCTGGTCGCCGTCATCCGCCGGGAGCGCCCTCAGGTGATCGTGACCTACGGCGACAACCAGAACGAGTACCCGCACCCGGACCATCTGCGGGTCCACGAGATCTCCGTCCTGGCCTTCGACGCCGCCGGTGACCCGGACCACTTCCCGGACGCCGGACCGCCGCACACCCCGGCCAAGCTCTACTACTCCGTCTGGTCGGGGGAGCGCTTCCGCCAGATCCACGCCAAGTACGAGGAGCTCGGCCTGAAGTCACCGTTCGACGACAAGTGGCTGGCGCGCATGACGCGCACCGAGCCGTTCACCACGACCATCGACATCACTGGCTTCGCCGAGGTGCGGGGCGACGCGCTCAAGGCTCACGCGACCCAGGTGGATCCCAACTCACCGTTCTGGTTCGGCCTGCCGCCCGAGGTGATGCGCGGGATCCACCCGTTCGACGAGTTCCGCTTGGCCCAGAGCCGCGTCGGCCCGACCGACGTGACCGAGGACGACCTCTTCGAGGGGGTCCGCTCCGCCTGAGGCCGGATCAGGCCGTGGGGCCGAGGAAGCTCCAGCTGATCACCCCGGCGCTCTGGAGCAGCACGAGCGTCACTGCGGTGGCCAGCAGGCCCAGCAGCACGGCGGTCGCGACGACCTTCCGCGACCAGGCCGCCCTTCTCCAGGGCCGGACCAGCCGGCGCCGTTCCATCCGGGAGGGGACCGCCGGCGCCGTGGGCGCTGTCGCGTTTGCCGGTGCCCCGGCCCCGGCCGCTCCTGCCGTGTTGCGCATGACGAGCTCGAGGTCGTCGAGGGTCCAGCCGGGGATCACCAACTGAGTGGCGGCCCCGCCGCCGCGCAGCGTGAGCAGCACACCGCCGCGCCGCTCCTCTATCTGCCACTGCGACACCCGGTCCCAGGGCATCCGCGTGGCGGGTTGGCCCGCGCCACCGGATCTCTATGCCGCTGGGCGAGATCGCGATGTCGAAGACCTCGGCACGGGAGCGGCGCTGTCCAGAGAGGATCGAGACGCCCCGGATGGTGGTCGCGGTCGTGGCGCGCACCGGGATCGGGCTCAACCGCCCGCCCGGGCCAGCTCGCGCAAGGGCCGGTAGCCGATCAGGGTTGCTCCCGTCTCCTGGACCAACCTGGGGACCCAGTTCTCCTCGCAGATCATGTGGTGATCGTCGACCCTCGACTTCCAGTCGTCTATGGCCAGCGAGCGCAGCTCCGCCGAGTCGACGGCCGGGTGCAGGAGGAACTCGGTGACGCCGGGCCGCAGCGTCCGCAGGTCGCGCTCGAAGGTCTGGCGGGATCCCACCCCGGGGACGAGGCGGAAGTGGTCGGTGAAGACGGCACCCGCCTCCGCCGCCACCGCACGGGCGGGAAAGCCGACATAGCGCTCCATGGCCGCGCTCACCATGCGCAGGGGCAGCCCGAAGGCGGTAGCCAGCTCGAGGTAGACGTCGAAGAATTCGGGGCGCAGCTGCAGGGTGCCCATGTGGGCGTCGAGGTGGCTCACGTCGAAGCCCCAGAGGATGGCCCGCTCGATCTGGGCCCGGCACTCCCGGCGGACCTCGTCGAGGTCGGCGTGGTCCCAGACGTCCTCCACGGTCCGCGGGAACCCCCCGTCGCCGCCGAGCAGCGATGGGGCGTAGGTGATGGGGCCCCAGCGGTACAGCTCGTACTCCGCGTTGAGCGTCAGGTGGACCCCGATGTCCTCGCCCCGGTAGCGGCTGCTCGCCTCCCGGGCCCACGGGCAGGGCACCATCAGCGTGGCGCTCGTCACGGTGCCTGTGGCGAGGCACTCGTAGACGCCGACGTTGGCGGAGTGGCAGGAGCCCAGGTCATCGGCGTTGATGATCACAACCTTGGCGTCGGCCGCATAGCCGAGCCGCTGGGCCAGGTTCGGCTCAGCCATCGTGTGTCTCTCCTCTGGACACGTCGGCGTCCTGGCCACGGGCTTCCGACGCGATCTCCTCTTGGAATGCCTCCATTCTTACCGTCAGGCCCGGGTCGCCCACGGCCAGGATGCGCACGGCGAGCAGGCCGGCGTTGCGGGCGCCGTTCACCGCCATGGTCGCCACCGGAACCCCCTTGGGCATCTGCACGATGGACAGCAGGCTGTCGAGGCCGTCGAGGTTCGACAGGGCCACCGGGACTCCGACGACCGGGAGGGTGGTGACCGAGGCGAGCATTCCGGGCAGGTGGGCCGCCCCCCCCGCCCCCGCGATCAGCACCCGCAGGCCGCGGCCCGCCGCGGCCTGACCGAAGGCGATCATGTCGCGTGGGGTGCGGTGGGCCGAGACCACGCGCACCTCGTGGGGCACGCCGAAGCGCTCGAGCATCTCGACGGCGCCCTGCATCACCGGGAGGTCCGAAGAGCTGCCCATCACGACCGCCACGACGGGAGCCGTCACGGGGTCACCCCGTGGGGCAGGTCGATCCCGTCGGGCACCGAGGTCCCGAGGGCGACGGCGGCCGACCAGGCACGGGACCGCACAACGCCGGCCTCGTCGCCGCACACGGTCACGTGTCCCAGCTTGCGTCCGGGCCGGGCGGCCTTGCCGTAGAGGTGGACGTGCGCACCCTCGACGCGCGAGCCCGCGCCCGAGCAGGTGGGCCGGGTCGGTGCCCGCCGGCCCGCCGAAGACATTGACGCTGGCGACCTGCGGGTGCTGCGGTGCTGTCGATCCGAGCGGCAGATCGAGGACCGCTCGCAGGTGATTCTCGAACTGGGAGGTCACGGCCCCCTCAATGGTCCAGTGCCCCGAGTTGTGGGGCCGGGTCGCGATCTCGTTGACGAGGAGCCGGCCCCGGGACGAGAAGAGCTCCACGGCCATCACACCGACCGCGCCCGCGATCTCGGCCACCTTCTGGCCCAGGGCCGAGGCCGCCTCCACCACGTCGCGGGCCAGTCGCCCGGGGACCAGGACCTCCCGGCAGACCCCGTCGACCTGGGCCGTCTCGACGGCCGGCCAGGCGGCGGAGGCACCGGACGGGTTGCGGGCCACCATGACGGCGAGCTCGGCGTCAATGGGCACGAGCTCCTCCACCACGACCCGGCCCGACACCCGCGTCAGGGCAGCTTCGGCCTCGGCGCGGTCGCCGACCGGCCAGACGGCTTTGCCGTCGTACCCGCCGCGGGCGGTCTTCAGCACGACCGGCCAGCCGTGCGTGGCAGCGAAGGCGGCCACTGCGTCGGCCGCATCTTCACCCGCGTCGAGCACGGCGTAGCCCGGGACGGGCACGCCGGCGCCGTCGAGCACGGCACGCATGCGAGCCTTGTCCACCGCGAGCTCGAACGCGTCGGCACCCGGCCGGAGCACCGCGCCGCCGGCCGCGAGCGCGCGCACGATCTCGAGGTCCACCTGCTCGTGGTCGAACGTCACGACGGCGCAGCGCTCGGTGAAGGCGCGCAGGTCCCCGGCGACGAGGGGCGACCCCAGCACGACCTCTGCCGCAACGGGACACGCGGCGTCATCGGGCCGCTCGGCCAGCACGGCCATGGAGAGGCCGAGCGCGCTGGCCGCCTCGCCCGCCATGCGTGCCAGCTGGCCCGCCCCGACGAACCCGACGTCGTGGATCTTCAGCTCACTCGCCCCCGTCCGGGGATTCGCCTAGACAGAGGGCTGGACACACTGGGCAGACTACGCGAGGGAGCACCGGGGACATGGCACGAGCACTGCGCATTGGGAGCATGATCGACGTCGACACGTCGCTGCCCGACACCGTGGCCCAGCTCCAGCGGTACCAGGAGGCCGGGCTCGCCCACGCGTTTGCCTCCCAGATCTTCGGGCCCGACGCCCTCACCCTGCTGGCCGCCGCGGGCGCGGGTGCCCGGGATCGACCTGGGCACGGGCGTGGTGCCGGTGTACCCGCGGCACCCCATGATGCTCGCGGCGCAGGCCCTGACGGTGCAGTGGGCGACGGGCAACCGGCTTCTGCTCGGGATCGGCCTGTCACACCAGGTGGTGGTCGAGGGCATCTGGGGCATGAGCTACGACAAGCCGGCCCGCTACATGAAGGAGTACCTCAGCTCGCTCATGCCACTGCTACGGGGCGAGGCGGTCAAGAGCACCGGGGAGCGCGTCACCACCAACGCCTTCGTCCCCATTGCGATACCCGGCGTCGAGGCCCCTCCGGTTCTGGTCGCCGCCCTGGGTCCCACCATGCTCAAGCTGGCGGGCACGGTGGCCGACGGCACCGTGACCTGGATGACAGGCACCGGGACCATCGGGAGCCACATCGCGCCGACCATCACCGCCGCGGCACAGGCGGCCGGCCGGCCGGCGCCCCGCGTCGTGGTGTCCCTGCCGATCGCGGTGACCAACGATCCCGAGGCGGCCAAGGAGCGGATCAACGCGGCGCTCTCGATCTATCCGAACCTGCCCTCCTACCGGGCCATGCTCGACAAGGAAGGTGCCGAGAGCCCGGCTGACATCGCCTTCATCGGGGACGAGGAGGCGGTTGCAGCCGCGGTCGCTCAGCTGGCCGAGGCCGGAGCGACCGACTTCGTGGCGGCGATCGTCGGTGACCGTTCGGAGCGCGAGCGTGGCTTTGCACTCCTGGGCGAGCTCAGCCGCTCGTAGCGGGGGCACTCCGCCGGCGTCGGCCGTGGCTGCTCAGCGCGACAACGTCGTGTACTTGAACTCGTTCAGGTCGGGCTGGGCGTCGAAGAGGTCGAGCACCCCCTCAATCGTCCGGCGCGCCAGCGCGGCGTCGCCGTGCGGCCTGCTCATCAGGCGCACGAACACGGCTCGGTCGTCCATCACGAACGTCGGCACGCCGAACACCCCCCACTTGGTCACTGCCACCTCGTGGGCAGCGCCGCAATTCCTTCACCACGTCCTCCGCTCCCGCATCGTCGACCACGGCGTCGCCCGGCACGCCGGCAGTGTCGAGCACGCGGCCCACCACATCGGGCAGCCGCAGGTCGAGCCCCTCGTCGTGACGGGCGGCGAAGAGAGCGACGTGCGCATCGAGGAAGCGCTCGGGGTACTTGTCGCGCACCACCACGCCGCCCGCGAGCGCCAGCAGGTCCTTCGCCTTGGCGGGGTCGTCCCACACGGGTGTTCCGCCCTCGGGCACGTGGACCTGGCTGAGCGAGAAGGGCAGGAACGTCACGTCCCAGTCGGCACCATCCGCCAGGGCCACGGCGAGGTGCTCATGCGCATTGCGGGCGAATGGGCATCGGTAGTCCCAGGTCACGGCGAAGGACTTCATAAACCGTGCAACAAGGCGCCGCCCGGGCCCATTCCCCGGCCGCTCCGGTTCCTCCTCCGCCGCCCGCTGCGCCCCCTGCTCCCCGGCGTGACCACGTCGACGACGGGACGCAGGCCCAGCCCGAGCACCGAGCCGATCACGGCGCCGCCGATCACGTCGGTCGGGTGGTGGGCCCGCAGGTGGACGCGGCTGGCGGCCACCGCCGCCGCAAAGCCGACGTGGGCCGCCGTCTCCGCGTCGGAGTCCCCCAGGATGAACGCGGTGCAGAAGGCCGCGAGGGTGTGCCCGCTCGGAAAGCTGCTGCTCGTCGGCGTGCGGACGGCAGCGTCGAGGTGCTCGTCGGGCCGCTGCCGCTCGACCGCCGCCTTGACCATCCGGCTCACGACGAGCGACGAGAGCCCGGCAGTGCCGAGCGCGACGACGGCGCGCCGTCGGTCGGGGCCGCGGCGGCGTGCCTTGAGGCCGGCCAACAGCACCCAGACGAGGCCGTAGTCGGCCAGGTTGGAGACGACGGCTGCGGCGCGGTCGACGCCCGGCCGCCCCCGCAGAGGCTCGAAGGTGGCGTCGACCACCTCGTCGAGGGTGCTCACGGCGGGCCCGTCACGCCGCGAAGGCGGGGCAGGCGGCCTTGAAGTGGCAGTAGTCGCACAGCGGGCCCACGTGCGGCCGGAAGTCCTCGGTGTTGCAGGCCCGCTCGATCGCCGTCCACACGGCGACCGCGCGCTTGCGCTGGCCCCGGATGGTCTGCTCGGACGCGACGGTGGAGATGGCGACCGGCTGGCGCAGGTACAGGAGCCGGACCTCGGCCGGGGCGCGGCCGAGCACGCTCTCGCACAGCAGCGCGTAGGTCTGGACCCCGCCCATGCTGCCGCGCTCGAAGCGCTCCGAGGGCGCCCGCCCGGTCTTGTAGTCCACGACGACGAGGCTTCCGTCCGGGGCGATGTCGAGGCGATCGATGATGCCGCGCAGGCGCAGACCGTCGACCATCGTCTCGACGCCGAGCTCCACCGCGACCGTGTGCGTGTCGTCGGGGTCCTCCAAGCGGAAGTAGTTGTCGACGAGTGTGCGAGCGTCGGCGAGGAAGGCTTCGGCTGCGTCCGCGTCGAGCTCGAGCAGCTCGAATTCCTCGTCGTCCTGCAGCGCCCCCCAGGCCCGTTGCAGCTCGGCCGTCGCCGCCGCCGGGCCGCGGTCACCCGGGGCGTGGTGCCAGAAGAGGCCCTCGAGGGCCGCGTGCACCAGCGTGCCCTTGACGGAGTGCGGGGAGGGCGGCTCCGGCCGGCGCTCAATCTGGGAGAACCGGAAGGCGAGCGGGCAGTTGGTGAAGGCGGTCACCTTCGAAGGCGTCAAGGTGCGGGGGGGATTGAGCGCCACACAGTCAGGATACGGTCTGCCGCGGCTGCCACGGCTCATGCCCGCGAGCGGGTAGAAAGAGTCCGATGTCCGCCCATGCCCGGCACCTGTGCCTCGCCCACCTCCACTGCGTGTTCGGTGCCGGCAGCCGTGGCTGACCTCCGTCGCAGCACCCGCTGGGCCGGCTTGCGGCCGGGCGACCCGGTCCAGGTTGACGGCACCAGGGTGCGAGGCGCCTCGTGGCAGTTCGTGGCCCACGTGACCAACGGTGAGACGGGTGAGGCCTGGGTCGAAGTCGTCGGCGGGCGGGGCGGGGACCGCTCGGTGCGCTCGTTCCGCCCGGACCAGCTGTACGCACCCTCCGCCCGCCCGGGCCACGACCTGTCGCTGGCGGACGCGCCTGGGCTCCCCCTCGGCTGACCCGATGAGCGGTGCGGGCATTCCCACACTGACCACGGCGCGGCTGGTGCTGCGGCCGTTCACGCCGGACGACCTCGCCGAGCTCGCCGCCATCCATGCCGAGGAGTCGTTCTGGTGGTACCCGAGACGGAGGGGCATGACGGCGGAGGAGACGGCCGAATTCCTGAATCGGATGCTCGGGCGCTACGAGAGCGACGGCTTCGGGATCGAGGCGCTCATCGACCGGGCCGGTGGGGCCATGATCGGTTGGGCGGGCCTCGCCGTGCCGCATTTCCTGCCCGAGATCCTCCCGGCCGTCGAGGTCGGGTGGCGCCTGTCGGCCCCCTTCCGTGGGCGCGGCCTGGCCACCGAGGCCGGTGCCGCGGCGCTGGGCTTCGGGTTCACCACCGGCGGCCTCGAGCGCATCGTGAGCATCTACGAGCCTGAGAACGTCGCGTCGGGTCGGGTCATGGAGCGGCTGGGGTTCGTGCCCTGGCTCACGACCACGGGGCCCGGAGGCGAGGAGGTCACGGTCACCGAGCTGACGAGGGCGCGATGGGAGGGCCGGACCCATGGGTGACGTCGAGGTGGACACGGCGTTCGAACGTCTGGCGGACGGCCGCTACCGCGCGCAGGTGCGGGGCGACTGGGAGATCTGGGGCCCCGGTGGCGGGTACGTGGCCGCCATCGCCCTCAGGGCCGCCGGGGCCGAGAGCTCCTTCGCCCGTCCCGCCAGCTTCTTCTGCCACTACCTCTCGGTCGCCGCCTTCGCGCCGGTCGACCTCGTGGTCTCCCCGCTGCGCGCCGGCCGCACCGCGCCGGCCCAGCGCGTCGAGATGAGCCAGGAGGGCCGGCCGGTGCTCCACGCCATGGTGTGGTCCGTGGGCGACGTCGAGGGCCTCGAGCACGAGGACCTGAACCCGCCGGACGTGCCAGATCCCGACGCGCTGCCGACGCGGGCGCCGCCGCTTCCCGGCGAGGACCGGCCCGTGTTCCCGTTCTGGGGCAACTTCGATCAGCGTGTGATCGAGTGGTCGGAGAGCTGGCCGCCCCCCGGCCCGCTCCCGCCGACATGGAGGACGTGGGTGCGCTGCACGCCGAGAGCGATGTTCGACGACCCGTGGGTGGACGTCAGCGCGGTCGCTCATCGTCCTCGACGTGGGCAGCTGGCCCGCCGGCTCGCGGCCCCACGCGTACCTCGAGCCGCCCGACATCGCGCCGAGCCTCGACCTCTACGCCTCGTTCCAGCACCCGGGCGGACGGTCGGAGTGGCTCCTGCTCGACGCACATTCGCCCGTCGCGCAGGGGGGCCTGCTCTCGTGGACGGGACGTGTCTGGTCGAGGGATCGGCAGCTGATCGCGAGCGGCGGCGGCCAGGTGGTGTTCCGGCACACGTAGCGGGTGCCGGCCTCCCTACTCGGCGCTATAGCCGTCCATACGGGCGAGGATTCGCAGCATCACCTCGTCGGCCCCGGCGCCGATGGAGTCGAGCCGGGTGTCGCGGAAATAGCGCGAGGTCCAGCTCTCGTCCATGTAGCCCATGCCGCCGTGGAACTGCACCGCGTAGTCCGCCACCTCGCGCTGGAGGCGTGAGCCCAGCAGCTTGCCGATCGTCGCCTGACGCGTCACGTCCTCGCCCCGCACGACCGCGTCGGCCGTGGTGCGCGCGTAATGCTTCAGGACGTCGTGCCGGGCCGAGAGCTCGGCCAGGACGAATTGCAGGTGCTGATTGGCCAGCAGCGGTGCGCCGAAGGCGCGGCGCTCCCGCAAGTAGGCCTTGGTGCGTTCGAGCGCCAGCTCAATTGATCCCACCTGCTTGTAGAAGGTCATCAGGCGCTCGGCCTGGAACTGCGCCATCTGCTGTTGGAAGCCGCGGCCGATCTCCCCGATGGTGTTCGCCACCGGGACGCGCACGTCGGCAAACGACAGTTCTGCGGTGTCACTCGACCACATGCCGAGCTTCTCGAGCTTGCGCGACACGGCGACGCCGGGCACGGCCGTTGGCACCACGATGAGCGACATGCCCAGGTGGCCGGGGTCGTCAGAGGTCCGGGCGAGGAGGCAGAGCCAGTCGGCCTGGGTGCCGTTCGTGATGAAGAGCTTCGAGCCGTTGATGACCCATTCGTCGCCGTCACGCTCGGCCCGGGTCCGGATGCCGGCGACGTCGCTGCCGGCGTCGGGCTCGGTGACGGCGATGGAGGTCACGACCTCACCCCGGATGGCGGGAGTGAGATACCGCTCCTTCAGGTCGTGCGAGCCGTAACGTGCCAGCGCGGGCGTCGCCATGGCCATCTGCACCGCCATCGCCATCGGCACGCCGCCGCAGCTGATCCGGCCCATCTCCTCGCCGGCGATGAGCGAGTAGGTGTGGTCGGCGCCCACGCCCCCGTAGGCCTCGTCGTACTCGAGCCCGAAGATCCCGACGGCGGCCAGCTTGGGGAAGAGGTCATGGGCGGGGAAGGTGCGGGCCGCCTCCCACTCGTCGACGTGAGGCTCGATCTCCCGCTCGAAGAGGTCCCGCAGCGTCTTGCGGAAGAGCTGATGCTCGTCGGTCTCGATCACCGGCGAACGATACCACCGGGCATTTTCGGCCTCTCGGGCGGCACCCCCCTACACTGCCCACCCGTGACGGATGTGTTGGTCGGCGTGCAGCACAGCGACGGCATCCGCACGGTGACGCTGGACTCGCCGCACAACCGCAATGCTCTGTCGGCGCGACTGCTCGAGGAGCTGGACCAGGCGTTGCGTGACGCGACGAGCGACCCGGACGTTCGGGTCATCGTGCTGACGGGATCGGGCCGGGTGTTCTGCTCGGGCGCGGACCTCACCGAGCGCGGCCCAGCGGCGCGCAACCGCATGCCCGACATCATCACCTGCTTGGTCGAGAGCCCGGTCCCGGTCATCGCCCGCGTGAACGGTCACACCCGGGCCGGTGGCCTGGGCCTCGTCGCGGCCTCCGACCTCGCAGCCGCGCCGGCCTCGAGCACGTTCGCCTTCACTGAGGTCAGGGTCGGGGTGGCGCCGGCCATGATCCTGGTCCCGGCGCTGCGCGTCGTCGAGCGGCGCTTCCTCGCCCGCACGGCGCTCACCGGCGCAACCTTCAGCGCACGGGAGGCGGCGGGCGCAGGGCTCCTCTCGGCGGTGGCCGAGGACGAGCCGGCGCTCGATGCCTGGGTCGACGAGCAGACCGACGCGCTCCGCAAGTCGGCACCGGGCGCCGTGCGGGCCACCAAGGCCCTCCTGCGGGCGTTGCCCGCCCGGGAATGGCACGACGGGTTGGCCGCGGCGGCCACCACCTCGGCCGAGCTCTTCGCCGGGGCCGAGGCCGCGGAAGGGATGGAGGCGTTCCTCCAGAAGCGCCGGCCCTCGTGGGACACGACGCCGTGAGCACACCCATCCGCTCGCGCCTTGCGAGCACCGGCGACGAGTTCACGGAGAACGCGGCCGCCATGCGCGCGCTGGCCGACGAGGTGCACACACTGCACGAACAGGTGCTGGGCGGGGGTGGCCCGCAGTACGTGGAGCGCCACCGTGCCCGCGGCAAGATGATGGTGCGCGAGCGCCTCGAGGCCCTCGTCGACCCCGGCACGCCCGTGCTCGAGCTGTGCCCGCTGGCCGGCCTGCTCACGGGTGACCCTGTGGGGGGCGGTGTCGTCGTGGCGCTCGCCGAGGTCGCGCACACCCAGTGCGTGGTGATCGCCAACGATCCCACCGTGCGCGGCGGGACGACGAGCCCGACGACGATCCGCAAGCTCCTGCGCGCCATGGACGTGGCCGAGGTGAACCGGCTTCCGGTGCTGATCCTGGTCGAGTCCGGAGGGGCCGACCTGCCGCGCCAGGCCGACGTGTTCGTCCCCGGGGGTGAGCAGTTCCGTCGCCTCACGCAGCTCTCGGCGAAGGGGATCCCGACCATCTGCGTGGTGTTCGGCTCCTCGACCGCCGGCGGCGCCTATCTGCCGGGCATGAGCGACTACACGGTCATGGTCGAGGACCGGGCCCGCGTCTTCCTCGGTGGGCCGCCGCTGGTCAAGATGGCCATCGGCGAGGAGGCCGACGAGGAGGAGCTGGGCGGCGCCTCCATGCACGCCCGGACGTCGGGCCTGTGCGACTACCTGGCCCGCGACGAGTCCGAGGCGATCCGCATCGCGCGGGGCATCGTGGCCCACCTGCACTGGACGCGGCTCGGCCCGGGCCCGGCCGGCCCCCCGACGCGCCGCTTTACCCGGCCGAGGAGCTGCTCGGCGTCGCGCCGGTGGACGTGCGGGTGCCCTTCGACGTGCGGGAGATCCTCGCCCGCGTCCTGGACGGCTCCCGCTTCGAGGAGTTCAAGGCGTCCTACGGAGCGCAACTCGTCTGCGGGTGGGCGACGCTCGGCGGGTACCCCATCGGCGTGGTGGCCAACAACGGCATCCTCTTCTCACCCGAGGCCCAGAAGGGCGCCCAATTCATCGCGCTGTGCAACCGGACCGACACCCCGATCCTCTTCGTGCAGAACATCACCGGGTTCATGGTGGGCACGCGCTACGAGCAGGGCGGGATCATCAAGGACGGCGCCAAGCTCATCAACGCTGTCTCGAACTCGACGGTGCCGCATCTGACCCTCATGGTCGGCGCCAGCTACGGGGCAGGGAACTACGCCATGGCGGGCCGGGCCTACGACCCCCGCTTCGTCTTCACGTGGCCCAACCACCGCATCGCCGTGATGGGGCCCCGGCAGCTGGCGGGCGTCCTCTCCATCGTGCGCCGCAACGCGGCGCAGGCCGCGGGCCGGCCGTTCGACGAGGCGGCCGACGAGGAGCTGCGTGAGGCGACCGAGAACCAGATTGAGGCGGAGTCGACCGCCCAGTACGCCACGGGGCGGTTGTGGGACGACGGCATCATCGACCCACGCGACACGCGGACCGTGCTCGCCTTGGCGCTCACGGCGACGCACTCGGCGCTGGTGCGCGGGACGGCGGTCTTCGGGGTGGTGCGCCACTGATGGAGTCCGGGCCGATCCGCCGGGTGCTCGTGGCCAACCGAGGTGAGATCGCGCGCCGGGTCATCCGGGGCGCGCACGCCGCCGGATGCGAGGCCGTCGCCGTCTACGCGGCGGACGACGCGGGGAGCCCGCATGTCGGCGAGGCCGAGGCCGCCGTGCTGTTGCCCGGGACCACCCTGCGCGAGACCTACCTGAACCCGGAAGTGCTGGTACGGGCGGCGGAGAGGGCGGGTGCCGACGCGCTGCACCCGGGCTACGGCTTCCTCTCCGAGGACCCCGCCCTCCCGGAGGCCTGCGGGCGGGCCGGCATCGCGTGGGTCGGCCCGCCGCCCGAGGCGATGCGGGTGATGGGCCACAAGGCACGGGCCAAGGACGTCGTCGCCGAGGCCGGCGTCCCCGTCCTCCCGAGCGCGGTCGTGCCGGTCGGGGCGCCGCCCGACGAGCTTGCCGGGACCGCTGCCGCGATCGGCTACCCGCTCCTGGTGAAGGCATCCGCCGGGGGCGGCGGCCGGGGGATGCGGCTCGTGCGCGGGCCGGGTGACCTGGTCGATGCGGTGGCATCGGCGCAACGGGAGGCTCAGGCTGCGTTCGGCTCCGACGAGGTCTTCGTCGAGCGGTACCTGGCCGACCCCCGCCACGTCGAGGTCCAGGTCGTGGGGGACACCCACGGCACGGTGCTGCACCTGTCCGACCGGGAGTGCTCGGTGCAACGCCGGCACCAGAAGGTCGTCGAGGAGGCGCCCGCCGTCATGGTGGCGCCTGCGGCCCGCCGGCAGATGTGGGCCGCGGCCGTCGCGGCGGCGAAGGCGGTCGCCTATGTCGGCGTCGGCACGGTGGAGTACCTGGTCGACGCGAACGGGTTCTACTTCTTGGAGATGAACACCCGGTTGCAGGTGGAGCACGGGGTCACCGAACTCGTCACCGGCCTCGACCTGGTGGGCCTGCAGCTGGCGGTGGCGTCGGGCCTTCCGTTGCCCCTCTCCCAGGCGGACGTGGAGGTGAGCGGCCACGCCGTGGAGGTTCGGCTGTGCGCCGAACGCCCGTCGGAGGACTACCGGCCGACGCCGGGCACGGTCGCGCACGTGCGCTGGCCCGAGGGGCCCGGCCTGCGCACCGACAGCGCCGTCGAGTCCGGGAGTGTGGTCAGCCCGGCCTACGACTCGCTGGTCGCCAAGCTCATGGCCCACGGCGAGGACCGTGCGGCCGCCGTCGGGCGGCTGGCCCTCGCGCTGCGCGCGCTCGAGCTCGACGGCCTGGAGACCAACCGCGATCTCCTCGGCGCCGTGCTCGGCGACGCGGCCTTCCGGCGCGGTGAGGTCGACGTCCACTATCTCGAGCGCCGCCTGGACCTGCGCGACGCGCGGCTGCCCGACGAAGTGCGCCGACGGCACGCTGCCGCGGTGGGCTTCTGCCTCTTGGACGAGCGCGCCGGCCGCAGCCTGGTGCCCGTGCCCGCGGCGGGTTGGCGCAATGTCGGCCATCCGCTCCACGCGGACCAGCTCACGGACCTGTTCGGGACGACGATGGAGGTGCGCGCCCCGACGCCAAGCGAGCCCGCCCGGGTGCTCGTCGACGGCGCCTGGCACGAGGTCGGCTGTGCGCGCACCCGCGACGGGGTCGTGGACCTCACGGGGGAGGACGGGCTGCGCCGGCGCTACCGGGTGCGCCACTCGGCTCACCGGGCCGACGTGAGCGGCCCCGAAGGTCAGTCGATGTTCGCGCTGCGCGCCGAGGACGACCCCGATGACCGTGGGGGAGTGGCCGGCGAGTGCCGTGCGCCGTTGCCCGGTGCGATCACCAAGGTCCTCGTCGCGGTCGGCCAGACGGTGGCCGAGGGTGAGGGCCTCGTCCTGCTCGAGGCGATGAAGATGGAGCACACCCTGCGAGCCGACGGCCCCGGGACGGTGGCCGCGATCCACTGCACGTCGGGGCAGCAGGTCGACGTCAACGACCTCCTGGTCACCATGGAGCCGGGGTGAACGCATCGGGCAGCGCGCCGGGCCCGCTGCGCATCGCCAACTGCAGTGGGTTCTTCGGTGACCGCCTCTCCGCGGCCCGCGAGATGGTCGAGGGGGGGCCGATCGACGTCCTGACCGGCGACTGGCTCGCCGAGCTGACCATGTACATCCTGCACAAGACGCGTGCGCGCGGCGGTGGCTACGCGCGCACCTTCCTGCGCGAGCTCGAAGATGTGCTCCCCATCTGCGTCGAGCGGGGCATCACAGTCGTCTCCAACGCCGGCGGCCTGCATCCGGAGGGCCTGGCGGCCGCCGTGCGGGAGCTGGCCCGCCGCCAGGGTGTCGAGGTGCGCGTCGCCTCCGTGTCGGGGGACGACATCTCGCCGCGACTGCGCGAGCTCCGCGCCGCCGGCGAGGCGTTCGTCAACCTCGACACCGGCGAGCCACTGGCGCCCGAGGCCGAGGTCGTCACGGCCAACGCGTACCTGCGTGCCCGGCCGATCGCCGATGCGCTGGCCGCCGGGGCGCAGGTGGTGGTGACGGGCCGGGTCACCGACGCCGCGCTCGTGGTCGGGCCCTCCCTCCACGCGTTCGGATGGGCCGACACCGACCTCGACGCCATCGCCGGCGCCGTCGTGGCCGGCCACGTCATAGAGTGCGGCGCCCAGTGCTGCGGCGGGAACTACGCCTTCTTCGAGGAGGTGCCCGATCGCAAGAGGATCGGCTTTCCGATCGCGGAGATGCACCCGGACGGCTCGTCGGTGATCACCAAGCATCCCGGGACGGGCGGCGCGGTGACCGTCGGGACGGTCACGGCCCAGCTGCTCTACGAGATCGGGAGCCCGCGCTACCTGAGCCCCGATGCCGTGGCCCGTTTCGACACCATCGAGCTCGCACCGGCCGGGCCCGACCGGGTGCGGATCCGGGGTGTGCGGGGGGAGGCGCCGCCACCCACCTTGAAGGTGACGGCCAACCTCGATGCCGGCTGGCGCAATGCCATGACGCTCGCCGTAACCGGCGCGCAGGTGGCGGACAAGGCTCGCTTCGCCGCCGACGCCGTGTGGGCCGGCGTCTCCGGCGGCCGCGCTGCCTTTGCCGATTCGGACGAGCAGCTCACGGGCGACCTGACCGGCGACGGCATGGCCTACCTGCGCCTCGCCGTGCGCGGGGAGGACGAGAGCGCGGTCGGCCGGGCCTTCTCGGGCGCCGTGGTCGAGACCAGCCTCTCGAGCTACCCCGGCACGTTCTTCACCTCTGCGCCCACCGGGGCGCAGGGCGTGGCCCGCTACTGGCCGACCTCCGTCAGCGCAGCGGCCGTGTCGCCCCACATCGAGTGCGACGGGACGGTCGTCGCCGCCTCGCCGCCCACCGTGGCCCCGGGCGCCGGCGCCGGCACGGACACCGCACCCTCCCTGCCGGCGCCCCGGGTCGACGGCCCCGGGACACCGGCGGCGGACCTCGTCCGGGTGCCGCTGTGGGTCCTCGTCGGGGCGCGCTCGGGGGACAAGGGGGGCGATGCCAACGTGGGCGTCTGGGCCGACGAGGACGGGGTCGCCGACTGGCTGCAGCGCTCCTTCACCGCCGACGTGGTCGTCGCGCTGCTGCCGGAGCTCCAGCCCTTCGCGATCAGCCGGTACCCGCTCCCGAACCTGCGGGCAGTGAACTTCGTCGTCCATGGGATCCTCGGCTGGGGCGTGGCGTCGAACTTGCGTCTGGACACGCAGGCGAAGGGTCTCGGTGAGCTGCTGCGCTCGCGCCTCATCGACGTGCCCGGCTCCCTCGTGGCGAGCGGGGCACCGGCGGCAAGGCTCGCCTCCGCCTGACCCGCGACCGGCCGCACCACCGGCGTCCGGCGTCCGGGCATCTGGCAGGATGGCGCCGTGGAGTTCGCCCGCCTGGTGGCACTCGTCGCGGGCATCGCCATCGTCGTGCTGACGGTCTGGAGCGTCTTCACCTCACTGGTGGTCCCGCGGGCCACCTCCTCGCGGCTCTTGGGCACCCTGGCTCGCATCCTGAGCGCGTCCGGCGCGCCGGCTCACGCCGCGCCTCCCGGACTTCGAAGCACGGGACCGCCTGCTGTCCTTCGTCGGCCCCGCCGCCGTCGTGTCGCTGTTCGTCCTGTGGCTGTGCCTGATTCTGTTCGGCCTGGCGCTGATCATCTGGTGGAACAGCGGCGTCGACTTCCCCGCCGCCGTCGGCATCTCCGGTTCGTCGGTGTTCACGCTCGGCATCGCGACGGCTCCCGGGGCGGGCCCGCGCACGCTCGAGATCATTGCCGCCGGCCTCGGCTTCGGGGTCATCGCGCTGGAGATCGCCTACCTGCCGGCGCTGTACAACGCATTCGCGACCCGCGAGACGGAGGTGACCCTGCTCGCCGCCCGCGGGGGGACCCCGGCGTGGGGGCCCGAGATCCTGGCCCGCCACTTCTGGCTGGACACGATGGACGAGCTCCCACCGCTCTACTCAGACTGGGAGCGCTGGGCCTCCGCCGTCTCGGAGAGCCACGCCAACTACCCCGGGCTGCTGTGGTTCCGCTCGCCGGTCTCGACGCGCAGCTGGCTCGTCGCGCTGGTCGCCATGATGGACTCGGCGGCCATGTACCACTCCGTCAGCCCGGCGCGGACACCGCGCCAGGCCCGGCTCTGCCTCTCCATGGGGATCGGCTGCATGCGGTCGATGGCGCGCGCATTGCGCATCCCGCACGACACCGATCCGTCCCCCACGACGGGCATCCGCCTCACCAAGGAGGAATACGAGGAAGGTTTCCGCCGGCTGCAAGAGGTCAAATTTCCCATGGAGCGCGACCTCGACGAGTCGTGGCGGAACTTCCAGGGCTGGCGGATCAACTACGAGCCGATCGTCGACGCCCTGACGCGGCTCATCGCGCCACCACCGGCACCGTGGTTCGTGGCCCGCCCCGAGCTCGGCGACGCGGAGTGGCCCATCGTCATCAACCGCACCCCCGACGAGCCGGAGGGGGCTCAGGGGTTCGGCGTGAGCAAGATCTTCAAGACCCCGTCCGCCCGGGAGTCGAACAACTCGTAGGCCTGTGACGCCTCCTCCAACCCCATCCGGTGGGTGAAGGTGTCGGCCACGGCGAGTCGGCCCGACTGCACCAACGGGACGAGGTCGGCCCAGGTCCCGGGAATGGGCGCAAAGACCGCGCGCACCGTGAGGCTCTTCAGCAGGACCAAGGCCATCGGGATGGGGAGGCCCATGGAGAGGTTGACGCCGACGATCGACACGGTGCCCCCGCTGGCGGCACAGGACAGCGCGTCCACGATGGTGGCGTCGGACCCGACGGCCTCGATGACCGACTCGGCCCCCCGCCCGCCCGTCGCCGCCAGCACCTGCGCGGACCCCGGTGCCGCCCGGGCGTCGATGGGCTCGGCTCCGAGCCGCTCGGCGCGGGCCAGGCGTTCGGGCACCATGTCCACCGCCAGGATGCGTCCGGGGCCGAAGAGCGATGCGCACTGCAGCGCCATGATGCCGACGGGGCCGAGGCCGATCACGACCACGGTCGCTCCCGGCCGGATGTCGGCACGCTGCGCCCCCAGGTAGCCGGTCGGGAGGATGTCGGTCAGCAGGACCGCCTCCTCGTCGGCGACGCCCTCGGGGATCGGAAGCGCGAAGAGGTCGGCGAACGGGACCGCCATGGCCTCGGCCTGCCCACCCGGGAGGTCGGGCACGGTACCGAACGCGGCCGCCTTGTCGTTCAGGCACACGTTCGGCTGGCCGGCCAGGCAAGGACGGCACACGCCGCACCCGATGACGCCCGACACGAGCACGCGATCGCCCGGCTTGAGGCTGCGCACCTGTGGGCCCGCGTCCATCACGGTCCCGATGGCCTCGTGGCCGAGGCGGATACCACTTCCCGTCGGTGCGTCGTGGTAGAGGTGCAGATCGGAACCGCAGATCGCCGTGCGCTCCACGGCGACGATCACGCCCTCGGGCCCGGGGAGCACGGGATCGGGGACGTCGTGGACGCTGACCGCGGCGTGGTCCGTCGAGGACGGCTGCTCGCATTCTCGCACGCTACCGCGCAGGACTACACTGCACCGGGCGAATTTCAGCCGCGCCACCGCACGTCATGCCTCAGATCCTCGAACCCGCCACCACTGACGTCGCCGACGACGAGATCGATGCCTTCTTCGCGTTCGAGGACCTGTGGGCGGTGATCGTCTGGAACGACGACGTGACGACATTCCAGACGGTGATCCGGGCCTTCGTCGAGATCTTCGGCCACACGGTGGAGCGGGCCGATCAGCTGGCCTGGAAGATCCACCGCACCGGCAAGGCCGTGGCCGCGGTACGGCCAAAGGACGAAGCCGAGGCGGCGGTGCACGCGCTGCACCGGCGCGGCATCTCGGCCACACTCGCGTGCGCCTGAGCGAGGGCGAGCCGGGAGCTGAGCGCGCCCTACGCGGCTCCACCGCGCTCGAGCGCCGTGGTCAGCCGTGTCTTCACGCCCGGCCATTCAGCCGCCACGATGGAAAAACGGGCTGATGTGCGCACCGTGTCGTCGGAGCCGGGCCGGTCGGCGCGGATGATGCCGTCGAGTCGGCCTCCGATCCGTTCGATGGCCGCCCAGGAGCGCTTGTTGCGCACGTCGGTCTGCAGCCCGACCCGGTGGACCCGCCACACCTCGAAGGCGTGCGTCAGCATCACCAGCTTGGCTTCCGTGTTGACCGGAGTCCGTTGGGCCGAACCCGCCAGCCAGGTGAAACCGATGTCGACGACGTCGGGCACCTCGTGGCGCTGATGGCTTGCCCCCGGGGGCCATTGCCAGAAGAAGATCTCGCAGAACCGCGTCGCGCCCACGACGCGGTCGCCGCCGCCGGGCCCCGTCCCCTTGGCGACCGTGGCGAAGGCCACGTGCGCCCCCGACGCCGCCTTGGCCCGCGCGTCGCGGACGTAATCGGTCATCTGCTCGAGCCCGTCGGGTGTGTAGGTCCACCGGTAGCTGCTGCGATCTTCGGCCGCCGCCTCGACCAGCGCGGGGATGTGCGCCTCGCTCAGAGGCTCGAGCCGGACGTGGTCGCCCTCGAGCGTGAAGGGCTCAGGCATGCCCCGCAGGCAAGCCAGCCTTCTCCGGATCGGCGGGGCCGCTCTCGGTGCCGGGCGGCGGCCCACCGGGCTCGTGCGACGGTCCCGACGCGGTGGGGACGACGAAGTCACGCTGCCGCACGAGAGCGAACGCGCAGACCGCGCCGACGAACGCGACGATGGCCCCGATGTCCATGAGGTGGTTCAGCGTCGAGGAGAAGCCCACCCGGTACGCGGCGAGCAGCGCCACCCGCGCCGCCGGGACCGGTATGGCGGAGGCCACCTGGTGCACCTGCCCCGCGGACATGGCTCCCTGGAGCTGCGCCCCTCCGCGGCGCAGCACCTCCAGCCCGACGTCGGTCTTCCTCAAGGCGGCAGAGGTGTGCGTCACGATCTGGCTCTGGAACACCGCCCCGAGCACCGCGATGCCCGTGGCGATGCCAACCTGCCGGAAGGTGTTGTTGGCACCCGACGCCATGCCGCTGCGCTGGGGCTGGACCACGGAGACCGCACCCGAGGCCAGGACGGGATTCACCGTGCCGGCTCCGAACCCGGCGAGGATGAACCCGGGCAGCAAGACCGTCCAACCCGATGTCGGGTGGGTCGTCCCCATCGAGAGGAGCGCACCGGCGACCACGAGCATCCCGATGCCGAGGAGCCAGCGCGACCGCACACGCACGGTCAACCGCCCGGCGAAGAAGGACCAGAAGAAGATGACCAGTGTCTGCGGGAGGAAGCGGATGCCGGCGGCGAGCGGGCCATAGCCCAGGTCGTCCTGGATGTAGAGGGTCAGGTACAAGAACATCGCGAAGATGGACGAGGCGAGCGTGAACGCCACCACGGAGAGGCCCACGAAGGCGGGAATCTTGAACAGGCCGAGGTCCAGCATGGGATCGGCCGTGAGGAGCTCGTTGAAGAAGAACGCCACCATGAGGACGGCCGATGCCGCGAGCAGGCCCACGATGGTGGCGCTGCCCCAGCCGAGGTCGTTGCCCCGTACGAGCGCGAAGACCAGCGCGAACAAGCTGGCCGAGAACGTGACGAATCCAACCCAGTCGATGCTGCGTTCCCTCGTGTCCTTGGACTCGGCGATCTTGGCAACCGTGATGATCACGGCGACGACGCCGATGGGAACGTTGACGAAGAAGATCCAGCGCCAGCCGATGCCGCTCGTGATGGCGCCGCCGATCAGCGGCCCGACGGCGACGGCGCCGCCGATCACCGCGCCGTAGAGGCCGAAGGCCGTGCCGCGGTCCCTGCCCACGAACGCCCCGGCGATGAGGGCGAGCGAGGTGGCGAACATGATGGCGCCGCCGACGCCCTGGACGGCCCGGGCCAGGTTGAGCATGAGTGGCGTGGTCGAGAGTCCGCACAGCAACGACGCGAGCGAGAAGATGACAAGCCCGATGGCGAACACCCCACGGCGCCCGTAGATGTCGCCCAGGACGCCCGCGGTCAGGAGAAAGGCCGCCAGCGTCAGTGAGTAGGCGTCGACGACCCACTGCAGGTCGGAGAAGCTCGAGTGCAGCGATCGCTGGATGTCGGGCAGTGCCACGTTGACGACCGTGATGTCGAGCAGGAGCATGAACACCGCGGTGCAGACGGCGATCAGCGTCCACCATTTGCGGTCGAGAGCGGGCACTGGGCGGAGTGTACCGAACGGAGTTGGCGGCTCGTACAATGTGACGTGATCGTCGGATCAGCCCTGACCATCGAAATCGGTGACCGCACCCTGCTCGCCGACGCCTCGTTCGTCGTGGGCGCGGGCGAGAAGGTGGGGTTGGTCGGCCGGAACGGCACCGGGAAGTCGTCCTTCATCTCGGTGCTGGTGGGCCAGCCGGCAGCCCAGCTGCGCCACCGGGGCAACGTCCGGCTGCTCGGGTCGTTCGGCTACCTGCCGCAGGCTCCGGTCCCCGGCGGCCTCGGCCTCGAGCCGACCGGGTTCTCGCACATCCTCTCGGTGCGCGGCCTCGACGTCCTGGACGACGCCCTCGGGTCGGCCCGCAAGTCGATGGCCGACGACCCCTCGGAGGAGAACATCGAGCTCTTCACCGACCTGCAGGAGCAATTCCAGTCGAACGGTGGCTACGAGGCCGAGTCGGTGATGGCCCGTCTGGCCGACGGACTCGGTCTCCGCCAGGAGCTGCTTCTCGAGGACATCGACGAGCTCTCGGGCGGCCAGCGCCGCCGCGTCGACCTCATTCGGGTCCTGTTCCAGGAGCCGGAGCTCATGATCCTCGACGAGCCGACCAACCACCTCGACCGCTCCGCCAAACGCTGGCTCCTCGACGAATTGGCACGGTTTCCCGGCGCCCTCCTCGTGGTCAGCCACGACCTCAAACTGCTCGACCGGTCCATCAGCAAGGTGCTGCACATCTCGAACCAGCGGCTCACCGAGTGGAAGGGCAACTACTCGAAGTTCCAGGCCCTCCACGAGGCCGACCAGGCCCAGCGCGAGCGCGCCGCAGGGCTGGAACAGCGCGAGATCGGGCGCCTCTCGGCGCTGGCCGACTCCATGCGGGCGAGCACCGAGAAGCGGGCCCGGAAGGCCAAGGCGCTCGACAAGCGGGTCGAGCGGATGGAGTCGGAGCGGACCCACGTCGACAAGCGGGATCGGTCCAGCAAATTCAAGCTCCCGGCGCCAACCCGCTCAGGAGCCATTCCCCTGGAGGTGGCGAAGCTGGCCATCCGCTACGGCGCCAACGAGGTGGTATCGGACGTGACCTTCCACGCCGGCCGGGGCGATCACATCGTCATCATCGGCCGCAACGGCGCCGGGAAGTCCTCGCTCCTCCGCTGCCTGGCCGGCGTGCAGGAGCCGACCAACGGCGTCGTGGAGCGTGGGGCGAACGTCGCGGTCGGCTACTTCGCGCAGGAGCACGAGCAGATCGACGCGGCGCGGACCGCGCTGGCCAACGTGAGCGACGCCGTCTTGAAGGCCGAGCGGGACCGGCGCGCGCTCCTCGGCTCGTTCGGCCTACCGTCGAAGGCGGCCGACCAAATGCCTGCGACGCTCTCGGGTGGCGAGCGAGCCAAGCTCGGGTTGGCCATGCTCTCGGCGGGTGAGGCGAACGTGCTGCTGCTCGACGAGCCCACCAACAACCTCGACCCCTCCTCCATCTCCGCCGTCGGCGCCATGCTCGGCAGCTGGCCGGGCACCATCGTGGCGGTGAGCCACGAGCGTGGGTTCGTCGAGGCCCTCCGGCCCACCTATTGCCTGCGGCTCCCGGAGGAGCGCTACACGCACTGGCGCGACGAATACCTCGACGATGTCGAGATGCGCTAGCTGTTCCGCCTCCGACAACAAGAGAGTCCGGCCACTTCCCCTCTCCCACAAAGCCCCGTTCGCTCTCGCCGCGCGTCGCACACTCGTGGTCGACGCGCGCCGGCGAGCGCAAATTCGGGACGAAGCCGCTCCTGCTACTTCACCCAGATCTGGGTCGGCCAGAGCACGCCCTCGTCGAAGGCCACCGCCTTGGAGCCCTGCAGGGTCACCGGGTTGGCGAAGTTCTGCACCTTGGGGTTGGCCACGACCGCCCACGTGTCGCGGGCGAACCAGATGTAGGGGATGTCTTCGCCGAGGTACTGGTTGATCTGCTGGTAGGCCTTGACCCGGTCCGCCTTGACGTCGGATGCCCGGCCCGCCAGGAGCGCCGCCTGGATGCGGGGGTCGACGTTGCGCGCCATGTTGAGGGCCAGCGGACCCGACGCCAGTTGCGTGGTCCACCAGACATAGTTGAGGTCGGGATCGACCGCGCCGAACTGGCGCCACAGCGTCGCCTGGTAGGTGCCGGCCAGGGCGTTGTTGATCAGCGTCGACTGGGCGATGATGTTGATGTTCACGTGCATGCCCGCCTGCTGGAAGGCCTGCTGCAGGAACTCGGCTGACCGCAGGACGTCCGAGTTACTGGTCGAGTTCAGCGTGAACGAGACCGGCTTGCCCGTCTGCTGCTGGACCTGCTTGACCAGGTTGGCCGCGCCGGCCGGGTCGTACGCAGGGTACGTGGTCTTGGTGTAGTACTCGCTCCCGGGGATGAACAGGCCCTTCATGGGGAAGTCGACGCCCTTGTCGATGACCTTGGCGAACTGGGCCTGGTTGACGGCTTTGGCCATGGCCACCCGCAGCGTGTGGTTGTTGAACGGCTCGGCCGACGTGTTCAGCATCATGCACTGCACCGTGGGCTGGCCCACCACCTGGCCGCTGTTGTCGTAGTACGACCACCTGCGGTCGCCCCGGAACTGGAGCAGGCCGTCGGGGGAGTTGGTATGGATGATGTCCACGGTGCCCGTCTCGAGCGCCTGCACGCGGGCATTGGGGTCGATGATCGGCTTGAAGGTGATGGAGTCCAGGTACGGGTAGCCCTTGCGCCAGTAGTGGGGGTTCTTCGTGGCGGTCATGTGGGTGTTGGGCACCCAGTCCTGGAAGACGAAGGGTCCGGTGCCGACCGGGTGCGAGGTGCCGCTGACGAGCTGTTCAGCATGGACGGCGCCGCGACGTAGCCCGTCTGGGCCTGGGCCAGGTAGTAGGGGAACGGAGCCCACGACGACTTCATGGTCAGGGTCACCGCCATGGGGCCGGTGACCGAGACCCCCTTGATGTTGGTGGCGAAAGCCGGTCCGGTGAGGACCGAGGTGGCCTGCTTCTCGATGTTGAGGTAGAGCGCGTTGGCATCGAGCGGCGTGCCGTCGTGGAACACGATGCCGGGCCGCAAGGTGACGGTGAAGGCGGTGAAGTCCGCGTTCGACGTGATCGACTGGGCGAGATACGGCTCCACGCCGCCGGACGCGTTGACGATGGCGATGGGGTCGAAGACCGTGCGGCCGTAGAGGAACCCGCCTTCGTCCCAGCGAGCCGTCGAGGGGTCGAAGCCGCTCTCCTCGGTGTCGATGCCGAAGGTGAGCGAGCCACCGTGCACGGGTTTGGCATTCGACACGCCGTTTCGGCCCGGACCGTTGGTGGCGGCTGCGCCGGCCGGGTCTTCCAGCGCACCGACGGTGGCGGCGCCGGCGCCCAACGCCAGCCCACCTGCCAGGAACGACCGACGATCAAACGACTGCGTCATCGCAACCCCCCAAGGTCCGATTCCCGTAATACGACTCCGTCGCTCGGAGCGATTGCGGCAGGTTACAACTTCGTGACCGCCCGGGGGTGGCGGTCGATGGCGGGGTCAATGGTGGGGTATGACAACCTGGAATCACGACAAGGAAGGAGCTTCGAATGACGATCGCAGTGGGCGACAAGGTGCCCGACGTGAAGGTGTTCACCTTCGGCGACAAGGGGCCCGAGGCGACCACGTCAGCCGAGGTCTTGGGACACGGCAAGGTCGTCCTCTTCGGGGTGCCCGGTGCCTTCACGCCGACCTGCTCGGACCACCACCTGCCGGGGTTCGTCCTGCGCGCCGAGGAGCTGCGGGCCAAAGGGGTGGACAAGGTGGTGTGCGTGTCGGTCAACGACCCCTTCGTCATGGGTGCGTGGGGCAAGGACCAGAGCGTCGGCCGTTCCGTCGTGATGCTCGCCGACGGCAACGGTGAGCTGACCGAGGCGCTGGGCCTCACCATGGACGGCAGCGGGTTCGGCCTCGGCTCGCGTTCGCAGCGCTATGCCGCGATCCTCCATGACGGCGTCGTCGCCTGGATCGCCGTCGAGCCCGGTCCAGGGCTGAAGGTCAGCTCGGCCGAGGAGGTGCTCGCCGCCCTGTAGCGGACGAGCCGACCTACGACGTGGCCTGCGAGCAGGTCGGGCTCGTGGTCAGCAACCCCGAGCAGGTCATCTTGGAGGCCGATCCCTACCGGCTGCTGGCCTACACCTGGCACACGTTCACACCCGAGTGGGCCGCCCAGCACGGCTTCGACGCGGCAACCGTCGCCATCTGGGGGGCCGAGCCACACTCCAGGGTCGCCTTCGACATGGAGGACACCAGCAACGGCATCGCGAAGCTCACCGCGGTCCACGACCGCTTCGAGTCCGGCAGTGAGGTCCTGACGGGCGCGACCCACGGCTGGCCGGCCGTCATCGCCAGCCTGAAGACGTTGTTGGAGACCGGGTCGGCCCTGACCGGGCGCCTGAGTTGCGGGCTTCCACCCCCCGACCAGGCCGCCCCCCAGCCGGGTCGGGCGCGGCCTGGTCCCCCTTGACGACGTCGCTTCTTTCGGCATAGGATACTCAGTATGCTACTTCGAATCGAGCGGTCGTGAGCATCCGTCACGCCCTGTTGGCCCTGCTCGCCGAGGGGCCCAAGTACGGGCTGCAGCTGCGCCAGGAGTTCGAGACACGGACCGGCGAGGTCTGGCCGCTCAACGTCGGGCAGGTGTACACGACCCTGCAGCGGCTCGAGCGCGACGGCCTCGTCGAGTCCGACGACTCAGCGGACGTGGGGCCCCAGAAGGGCTTCCGCATCACCGCCGAGGGTGAGTCCGAGCTGACGGTCTGGTTGCGCACCCCGCCCGACTTCTCCTCGCCGCCGCGGGACGAGCTCGTGATCAAGGTACTCGTGGCCCTCGGGCTCCCCGGCGTCGACGTGCACGAGGTCGTGCAGATCCACCGGCGCTACCTCGTCGAGCTCATGCAGCAGTGGACCCGGCTCAAGGAGGACGAGTCCCGCTTCGACCTCAATTTCGCCCTGGTCGTCGACGCCGAGCTGTTCCGGCTCGACTCGCTGATCAGGTGGCTGGACACGGCCGACGGCCGTTTGAAGAGAGCGGTGCTGGAAGGCGACGCGCCGGCGCCGCAGCCGTTCCCCCTCCCCAAGGCCCGGCGCAAGCTGGGAGTGAAGCCATGAGCTACCTCGAACTACGCGACATCTCCAAGGTCTACGGAGAAGGGGCCGCCGAGGTGCGCGCCCTTCAGCGCATCGATCTCTTGGTCGACGCAGGGTCTCTGGTAGCCGTCATGGGCGCTAGCGGCTCGGGCAAGAGCACGCTGTTGACCATCGCCGGGAGCCTCGAAGACCCCAGCAGCGGTGAGGTCTACATCGGCGGTCGGTCCCTGTCGTCGCTGTCGCGCAACGGCAAGGCGCGCCTGCGCCGCCAGTCCGTCGGCTACGTCTTCCAGGACTACAACCTGCTCGCCGGGCTCAGTGCGGTGGAGAACGTCTCCCTCCCCCTCGAGCTCGACGGCGTCGCGGCCCGCAAGGCCCAGGCGGCGGCGCTCGAGTCGCTCGAGGATTTCGGGCTGAAGGACCGGGCGTCGAGTTACCCCGACCAGCTGTCGGGTGGCGAGCGCCAGCGCGTCGCCATCGCCCGCGCCGTGGTGGGCAACCGCCAGCTGCTCCTGGCAGACGAGCCCTCCGGCGCGCTCGACTCCACCAACGCGGAGGGGGTCATGCGCCTGATCCTCGCCGCCTGCCACCGCGGCCTGGCCGCCGTGGTCGTCACCCACGACGCCCAGCTCGCCTCGTGGGCCGACCGCGTGGTCTTCCTGCGCGACGGCAGAGTCGTCGACCAGACGCTCCCTCTCGAGAGCCCGGAAGCGGTCCTCGCCGATCTCCCGAACCAATGAGCGTCGGCGTCCTCGAACGGCCGGCGACCGCGCCGGCCCCCGAATCGTCCAGCGGCGGTGTCCCCGCCCACGGAGCCATGCTCCGCTGGTCCTGGCGCCTCTTCAAGCGCGAGTGGCGCCAGCAGTTCCTGATCCTGCTCCTCATCGTCGTCGCGGTGGCGGCAGTCGTGGTGGGCGCTGCGGTGGCGGTCAATACTCCGCCGGCGGCCAACGCGGGGTTCGGCACGGCCCACGACCTCGCAACGTTCAGCCTGACGCCCACCAGCAAGTCCGCGTCGACCAGCCTCCTCACCGTGGAGGCGCACATCGCCACGATCGGGCACGCCGTCGGCACCGTGCAAGTCATCGCCAACGAGACGTTCACCGTCCCCGGCTCGACGCAGACATATCAGCTGCGGTCCCAGGATCCCCACGGACCCTACGGCGGAGCGATGCTCCAGCTGCTCTCCGGGCACTACCCGACCGGGAAGAACCAGATCGCCGTCACCCCCGGGCTGGCGTCCGAGCTCAACCTCAGGGTGGGCGACGCCTGGCCCCAAGGAGGCAAGACCGTCGTCGGCATCGTGCAGAACCCTCAGAGCCTGCTCGACGAGTTCGCGCTCGTCGGGCCGAACCAGGTGACACACCCGACGCAGGTGAGCGTCCTCTTCGACGCGTCGCCCCACACGCTCAAATCCCTCTCCTCCCTCTCCTCCTTCATCACGACGCCGGGTTCGAACAGCAACACCATCAACCCGTCGACCATCGTGCTGGCGTTGGCCACGGTGGGCATGCTCCTCATCGCCTTGGTGTCGATCGGCGGCTTCACCGTGCTCGCGCAGCGCCGCATGCGTTCCCTTGGCATGCTCGAGTCGATGGGGGCCACCGATCGCAACGTCCGGCTCGTCCTGGAGGCCAACGGCATTATTGTCGGAGCCGTGGGGGCCCTCTTGGGCTTCGTGCTGGGATTGGTGCTCTGGCTGCTTTACCGGCCGCACAACGAGCAGAGCGCCCATCACCTCATCGGTACGTTCGCTCTGCCATGGAAGGTGATCGCGCCGGCCATGGTGCTCGCGGTCATCGCCACGTTCTTCGGGGCCAGCTATCCCGCCCGCGCGATCACCCGCGTGCCGGTGGTCAGCGCCCTCGCCGGCCGTCCCGCGCCCCCCGCCAGATCCACCGCTCGCTGGTGCCCGGGGTGATCGCACTCGTGATCGGGTTCATTATGTTCTCCGTCTCGGGCGCCTCGGGGAACGGCGGCGGCGTGGTGTGGCTGGTTCCGGGGCTCATCGCGCTGATCGTGGGGATCATCCTCGTCTCACCGTTCTTCCTCGCCTTGTTGGCGCGCATTGGCGGCAAGTCGCCCGTCGCCGTCCGTCTGCCGCTGCGCGACATGGCGCGCTACCGGGCGCGCTCCGGCTCGGCCCTCTCGGCTATCAGCCTGGGCATCATGATCGCCGTGATCATTTGTGCCGTGGCCGTCGCCCGTTACGCCAATGTTTTCGACTATGTCGGGCCGAACATGGCGGCGAACGCGCTCAGCGTGTACAGCCCGCCGACCGGCCCAACCTTCGGGCCGAACGGTCAAAACCAACCCGAGACGCCGCCGCCGAGCATCCAGACGCAGGAGGCCGCCGTGCGCGCCATCGGCTCTGCCGTCGGCGCGACGCACCTCGTCGAGCTCGACCAGCCGGCGGTCGGCTTGCAGAACCCGAGCGCGGGCGGCCGCCAATGGAACGGCCCGATCTACGTGGCGACGCCGGCCCTCCTGCGGGACTACGGCATCAACCCTGCGGTGATCCCGTCCAACGTCGACATCCTCAGCTCGCGGCCGGGACTGGCGGGCTCGGGCGTGCAGCTCACCTTCGGCGGCGGGAAGGGTGACAACGGTCCAGGCAGCTCCAACCAGTGCACTCCGAACCAGTGCCTGGCTCACCCTGTGGTCCAGCAGGAGAGCCAGCTGCCCACGGGCACGTCGGCCCCCAACACGGTGATCACAGAGAGAGCGCTGCGTCGTTTGCATGTCGAGGACCAGAACAGCCTTGGCGGCTGGATGATCCTGACCAACAGCCCGGTCACCTCGGCGCAGCTCACAAGCGCCAACTCGCTGGCGGCTTCCGCCGACCTGAGCACCGAGTCGAAGAACGACGCGCCGACGTCGGCGGAGATCGTCAACTGGGCGACCGTCTTCGGCATCGCGCTTGCCCTAGGTGTCCTCGCCATGAGCGTGGGACTCATCCGCAGCGAGACGGCGAGCGAGCTGCGCACGCTCACCGCCACCGGTGCGAGCTCGCGCACCCGGCGCAGCCTGACGGCGATCACCGCCGGTGGCCTCGCCTTCGTGGGAGCGCTGCTCGGGACTGTGGCGGCGTACGTCGGTCTGTTCGGCTGGTTCCGCTCAAACCCGCTGGAAGGCGGCGTGTCCGACATCATCAATCACGTCCCGTGGGACAACTTGTTCCTCATCCTGATTGCGATGCCGGTCGCGGCCATGCTCATCGGCTTTGTGCTGGCGGGACGAGACCCGCGGGGCATCGCCACCCGGCCCACGGAGTAGGCGATCGTGACCATCCGCAGCGACACTGGCCCGGTGGCGACCGAGTCCCTCTCGCCGCCACCGGGCGCTGCGGTGGCCCAAGGTCACCGGACTCGGGCTCGTTTCGCGATCCACGTTCTCCTGCTAGCGACGCATCCGGCACTCCGCCATCCACTAGGTAGCTAGGACTCGAGCGTGACCCCGAAGCGCTCGGTGTAGAAGGACAGCGCCCGCCGCCGCTCGGCCGGGTCCAGCCCGAATTCGCCGAGGTCGTAGAGAACCGCGCCGTGCCGGCCCCGCGGATGCACGGCCAAGAACGCCGTCATGGCGGCGCGGGAGCGATCGTCAAGCGGCTGGCCGGCCAATTCGTAGACGCGTCCCACCATGGCCAGGTCGTCGGCCATGAATTCGTCGAAGTGCACGTCCACGGTCTGGTCTGGCGGGAGGACGTGGTGATCGTCGGCGCAGCGGCCCAGCATACGCTCGAGGCGGTCCGCCCAGTAGTGGCCGATGGCCTCGAGGTCGACGCGGTCGCGGGTCAGCCGGGCGCTGTAGGCGAGCATGGTCACCATGGACGTCGTCACCGACACCGGGTCGCGGTGGGTGACGACGAACGTGGCATCGGGGAAGGTCTCGACGAGTGCCGGGAACTGCTCGAGGTGCTGGGGCGACTTCAGCACCCAGCGCGTCCCACCCCGCTGCCACTGCAACACCTGGAGCACTTTGCGCAGGTAGGCATAGCTGGACCGTTGATCACGGGCCAGGTAGTGGTCGCGCCACATGGGCATGGGCGCCGTCGTCTCGAACAACATGGTCGAGATGTCGATGGCGAGCAACTGAATCTCCTCGTGGGTGTGCTCCACGGTCATCTCGTGCATCCGCATGAAGTACGGCATGGCGGTGTCGAGGAACGACAGGGCCATCTCCGTGCGCTCCTTGCGGGGATCAGGTGCGCCGGCTGCGGGTTGCTCGCGTTCGGCCAGCACCGGTTCGAGGCTCTCCCAGTAGGGGAGTGACCGAAGGGCAGGATCGGCCGACATGAGGTTGTGCAGATGAGTCGTCCCTGTTCTGGGCAGCCCGCAGATGACGATCGGGGCCGCTATACGCTCCTCGAGGATCTCGGGGTGCCGCCGCAACAGGTCCTCGAGGAGGAGCCGGTTCTTCAGCAGCCCGACGATGAAGGAGTGCTGCTGCATGACGCCGGCACCGTTGAACCCGCCCTGCTCCCGCATGGCGCGACACAGCACGCCGAGCCGCTCCACGAAATCGTCGGGGCCGAAGTCGTGCAGACCGGTCTCCGCCTCGGCGGCCTCCATCAGCGGCACCGGTTCGAGGCGGAGATGGGACCCGGCCTCGTCCATGAAGTCCAAGATGGCGCGGGCCTCGTTGCTGTAACGGGGCGCCGCCAGGTCGTCGATGCGCACGGGCGCCGGGCGGGCGCTCATACGGCGGCCACCGGCAAGACTTCCACCCGGGGCTGTTCGGGCGTGCTGTCGGGCAGGAACCAGCGGAACCAGATGCGGCCGGTGCGGTGACCGGCCGTCGAGACCCAGTTCGGATGGGCCGGGCGTCGGGCCGAAACGACGATGATCCAGGAGCCGTCGGGCTCGTACTCGGCCTGCGCGCCGTTGATCGTGACCCGCTCGTAGTCGTAGTTGTAGGTGTGCAGCAGCCGGTTCCACAGGCACATGTTCCAGAAGACGCATCCGGGCGAGCGGCCCCGGATCACCAAGGCCTCGTCGTCTTCGAGATCGAAGGCCCCCATGGCGTAGGCGGCGTCGCCGGCGGCCCACCCGAATGTGGTCGTGGGCACCGGGTAGGGCGGATCGATGGTGTTGGGCGTGCCGAGCGGGATGGGCACGATGCTGGCCTGCTCGCGCAGCCACGTCGCCATCGCTCGTAGGCGCCGTGCCAGGTCGGCGTCGTTCTCACGGAAGGTCTCGGGCGGAGCGGCCGCCTCGATCTGCCACACGGCCCGCCGTCCCGTCCGCGGCTCGTCGAGGTAGTCCCGGGTGATGGCGGCCACGGCATCGGGCTCCAATCGGATCCACGCCACGCCTGGTTCGGTCGGCTGCTCTTGTGACAGGACGATGTCAATGGTGCCGTCGGGGCCCCGAATTGCGCCCTCACTGTTGACCGTGCCGACGATGTGAGTGGAGTAACGCCCGTCGTCGGGACCGCCGTAGACGGTCAACGACAGGTAGACGGCGTCACCGGGCTGGACGGTCACTCTGTAGGTGCGGGACGGGTCGATCGGGGCGAAGCAGTAGAAGGCGTCGGCGTTGTCACCGCCCCACTTCTTGTACGGGCCCACGATCTCGGTGAATCGAGGCCGGGCCGTGTCGGCCCACAGGTTCACCTCCGAGGCCACCTGTAGGATCGACAGAACCCACTTGTGGGCCTCGAGCAGCGCGGTCTCGTCGTCCGCCAACTGCTCGACCATGCGGGCGTGGGTCGCGCCAACCTCGTCAAGGAGCTCGGCGAAGGCCTTTTCAGTCTCGGTCGTCATCCACCCCCCGGCACGTCGGCGTGGCGACGATACTAGGGAGCGCTCAGTCAGCCGGCCCGGCGACGGGCGGAGTCGAAGTCGACTTTCGCTCGCTCCCACATGTCACCTTCAAGACGGCGACGATCACTTCCCCGCCGGCAGCGCCGACCTCGGAAACGACCCCAACGGAGAGAATTCGTGTGTCAGCAGGCGGTCGAGCTGGTGACGGTCCATTTGGAGGGCTCGTTGTCGCGTCGGGCGCGGCTGCCGGTTCGAGGGCCACCTCCGAGCATGTCCCAACTGCCACACGCATCGGGAGCAGACCAAGACGACGATTGTGTTGACGGGCGACGTGGAGCCGGACAACCTCACCCCCGTGGCCCGGGCAGTGCTGACCCGATCGGTTTTCCGCGGTGGCGAGACGAGAAGCAGGGTAGATCCGGCGCGGGCAGCTCGGCTGGCTGCCACAGGTCGTGCCGCTGAGTCGTAGAAGTCCAGGTGGGTCCCCGATTCCGCCGAGGTACCGCGGAACTCGACCTCAAGCCCCTATCAATTCTGCCGATTACAGAATTGTGCAAGCGGACGGCGCCGACGCCTCTCGTTCGCGCGTGACATCGGCGGATTCTCCGAACATGACGAAGATCGACGAGCCCGCGGGCGGTCGCGCCCAGGGATCCATCGAATCACCCGAGTCGGAGAATCCGGCGCCGACGAGCTCCCCTTCGGGCTGGGGCTCCGTTGCCATGTTCGCCGTTTCGGCAGCCCTCGCCCTCGCCACAGCTGCCCTGCTGCTGGGCCCGCTCCACGGCCTCGGCCCCGTCCGACACTTGGCCAACCAACCCGAGTGGTGTGTGATTGTGTGCGTGCTCTGGGCGGCAGCCTCATGGGCACCTGTGTCGTTGCACTACCGCGGCAATACGACCCTCATCGCTCTGCTCGAGACGCCGCTGCTCCTCGGTCTGGTGTTCCTGTCTCCACCGTGGCTCGTATTGAGTTGTGTCGCCGCCGACACCTTCGTTTTCGGCGTCATTCGTAGGCAGGCCATCGTCAAGATCGCTTTCAATGTGTCGACCGGCGCGTTCGGCATTGCGCTGGCAGCAGTCGTCTACCGCGAGCTTCTCGGTGCACACAGCCCTGTCAGCGTTTACGGCTGGGCCATAGCCGCCGCCGCGTTGTGCACCGCTGAGTTTGTCATGATCTTTATGTCGAGGGTCGTGTGGGGGGCGCTGAATGGCCAGACCGCAGAGCGCTGGACGGGGATCCAACTCACGACCGAGGCGATGCTCGTTGCCGCGAGTATCTGCCTCTCGCTTGTGATGCTGAACACAGCCTGGTTCGACCTTTGGGCAACCGTGCCTTTGCTCTTGGTCGGCGGCCTGATCATAGTTGCCTACAGCGGATACGCACGCCTCTCATTGAGGTTTGCGTCGTTGCAACGGCTTTACGATTTCAGTCGCGCGCTCGGAGCCGCAAGCCTTGAACCATCATCCATGAGTCTGGACGTGCTTGGGCAAGTCCGCGCCGTTATGCGCGCACGTCGCGCCGAACTTGTCCTGGCCGAACCAACCGGCATTCCTCGTCGGATTGCCTTGGATGACCGTGGGGCGTCCGGGGTTGAGCCGATCAAACTTGATCCTTCGTCCTTCGTCACCAAAGCGATATCCACCGGCACCGCCTCTCTCCACAAGGCAACTCATGACGCGGGAATCGGAAGTGACCCCATCGCCGGCGAATACAGCGGTGCCCTCGTGGCGCCGCTCATGAACGAGCAGACCGCGATCGGAGCGATCGTCGCACTCGACCGCGCCGAGGAGTTGGACCACTTCGACAGTGACGACCTCCGGCTGTTCGAGGCACTCGTCGCAAACGCCAGCGCGAACCTCGAACGTGCCCGTCTCGTCGAGGAATTGCGCTATGAAGTCGATAGCAAGTCTCACCAGGCAACCCACGACATGCTCACTGGGCTTCCCAACCGTATGTTGTTCCTCACTCGTGCAGCGAGCGCGTTGCGTGAAAGTCTGAGTGTCGCGATCGTCTTGCTCGATATCGACCGCTTCAAGGACGTGAACGATACTCTCGGCCACGCCATAGGTGACCGCCTTTTGCAAGAACTCGCCGAACGGATGTTGCGGGAGGTTCCTGCGGGCGTCACAGTTGCGCGACTCGGCGGCGACGAGTTCGCGCTGGTCATACCCGACGTGGGCACGGCTGAGAAGGCGTTGGCCATCGTGCGGGGTATCCATGGCGAGCTGTCGCGGCCCATCAAGATCGAGGACGATGGGATGACTCTGGCCGTAACGGCAAGTGCCGGAATCGCGATGGCGCCCGAGCACAGTGATGACGCGGATCTGCTTCTCCAACGGGCCGATATCGCCATGTACGTTGCCAAGGAGCGTCGAAGCACGGTCGAGCTGTACTCGGTTGAACATGACCAAAGCATGCAGAGGTGGCTCATGCTCGGAGGCCTATTGACGCACGCTCTTGAAGACGGAAGTGGACTTAGCGTGATGTATCAACCGATCGCCGAGGTCAAATCGCGAAAGATCGTGCGAGTCGAAGCCCTGGCCCGTTGGTACGACCCGGATCACGGGGCGATCCCGCCGGAAGAGTTCATCGGCATTGCCGAGCAGATGGGTCTGATCAGTCAGATCAGCGAATTCGTTCTCGCCGAGTCATGCGCCAATTTGGCGAATTGGCGACGGGCTGGGCTCAACATTGGACTCGCCGTGAACGTGTCCGGACGGGAGCTCGCCGATGGGAGCCTCATCGATCGGGTGGCCAGGCACCTGCAGGCCAACGATCTACCGCCTGACGTCCTCATGCTCGAGGTGACTGAGACAGAGGTCATGGACGATCTCACGCAAGCGAGCATTGTGCTGGACCAGCTGGCGAGTCTGGGTATCCGTATCGCGATCGACGACTACGGAACTGGCTACTCGTCGCTCGCGTATCTGCACCGTCTTCCCGTTCAGGAATTGAAGATCGACCGGTCCTTCGTGACGAACCTCCCAAACGACTTGAGCAACGCGATCATTGTCCGTTCCTCCATCGCCATGGCTCACTCTCTCGGACTCGGAGTCGTGGCGGAGGGGGCGGAGGACGAGGTGACCTGTGCCATGCTTGCCGACGCGGGCTGCGATTCGATTCAGGGCTACTACCTGTCCAAACCGAAGGTGTCGGCCGACCTCCAAGACTGGCTCATGGGCGGTGCATCGCTCGAGTTCGCACCCCTAACCACGTCGCGATCAACGGTTCACGTCTAGGTCGCGGGCGCGGGCGGTAGGACTCGCCCTCGAGCACGAGCATGTAGGCGGCGGACTGAAGGCGGTCGGTGGCGGACTCGGCGAAATGATCATCGACCATCTGGGCGATCCACTCGGCTGGTTCGCGGTTCGAGGTCACCAAGGTGGAGGCGGCGTCGAGCGCATCCATGGGTTGGAGGCGAAGTCGTCGAGGAACAACAGGTCCACCGCTTGAACCTGCCCAATCCCGGCGTCGTGGGGAGTTGTCGAGGCGGCCGGCCCCGGAGGCGTTTGAGCACCACGCCGGTGCGGTAGAAGAACGCGTTGCAGCGGCGCCCCACCGCCGCGTCCCGAAGGCCGAAGCCATGAAGGTCTTGCCGACTCCGACGCCCGATGATCATGACGTTGTGACCGGCGTCGACGAATCGCAGCGAGCACAGCCGTCAATGACGGCCCGATCGAAGCTGACCCGGGCGGCCTCGTACGCGTGCTCGAAACACACCATGTCGGGGTCGAGACCAGCTGTACACATCGGCGCCGTCGGGCAGGTTGGCCGGATCGGTCGGACGCCCGCCCGATGCTTGACGGGGTGGGATCTTGGCCGGCTTCTGGCCCGGTCTCCGCGCCGAGCGCGGGTCTGCCCGCGAGGGCCATCGAGCGTCCGCCAGGACTCTCCGCGCCCGCTGGCTCGATGCGGGCGGACCCGCTCGATCACGGCGGCCAGGACCTCGTAACTCAGCCGGTCCTCTCGGCCGCCCTGGTCGACGCCGAGTGCGCCCGGTGCCGTCACGTCACACCGGACGGTCGTGCGGTCGACGGACAGCCGTTCGACCGCCCGCGGGCCTCGCCCGGCGCCAGAGCCGAGCACCTCTTCCACCTCGGACACGGGCCGCTCCCGGAATCGGTCGCCGCTCCTCAGATCACTTGACCGATCGCGGCAAGTGCACTGGATCAGCAAACGGGGCTGGTGGATGCCTGGGATGGTCCCGAGCTCGAGGCGGAACCCAGCTCAAGGTGGTCCCGTGCTCGTGGCGGAACGACAGATGGGGAGTACCGGCGCGTCCGAGGTCTCCTGTCACACCCTGACCTCCGTACAAACTTTCTGGCTATTTTGCCTGGTCACCAAGCACAACGCCCGCACAATGGTTGCACAACGGTTGCACAATGGGAGAAGCTGTACGCGGAGGAACCAAGGGTACCGGTAGCACGGTGTTGGGCCCTCGACTCCTCCAACCTGTACCGCCGTGCAAAGGAGGTGAGTGGTATGACAACTTTCAACAGGGTCGGCTGACCCTGACCGGTCGAATGACCGGTTTGTACAGCCATTGCGGTTTCACTCACCGACCCCCTATCCAGGGTACGGGGTGCAGCTTTGGCTGTATCGACACGGCGGGACGCCACCTTGAGCGAATTCTTTTCGTAGAGGCGGGCGCCCGCCGTTGTCGCGTCTTCGGCCAAGGGCAAACGACGGTCCGATGCCGCCGGTGGCAGCAGTGCAACAATCTGAAAAGCGCGACAGGCGGAAAGGTTTGATGAGGATTCCTGGGTTGGCGGGCAGGCACCGGCGTCGCCTCTCACGTGGTTTTGCTCGCCTGTGGGTTGGCTTCACTTTGGCGAGCACGGGTGACGGGCTCATTTTGGGTGCCGTCCCGCTCCTCGCAGTCGTCGTCGATCCAGATCCGCTGGCGGTTTCAGCGGTCGCAGCGGCGGACAGCCTTCCGTGGCTATTGGTGGCGCTCCCGGCTGGCGCGTTTGCAGACAAGTTCGATCGCGGCCCCCTGATGGCGCTCGTAAACGTTCTGCGAGCTTTTGCCATCCTTGGCGCAGCGCTCTTGATCCTCAGCGGTCAAATGAACTTGGTTCGTTTGATCATCGTCGTTCTCGTCAATGCCGGAGCGCGAGCGATCTATTACTCCTCGTATCAGGCCGTAGTTCCCGAACTCGTCGGATCCGAATCCCTCGAACGCGCAAACGGGGTGTTGACGGGTACGGAATCGGGCACCGAGTACTTGGTTGGCCCGGCTGTTGGAACGTCGCTGTTTGCCGTGAGCACATCGATTCCATTCCTTGCCGACGCGATTGTCCTCATGATGTCGACGTTCCCCTTCGTGAGGCTCCACTCGAAGGCACCCAGATCCGACGGATCGGCGACATCGGTCTGGGAGGGCGTGAGGCTCTTGTTCGCAGACCGTCGACTGCGAGTCCTCGTTGTCATGGTGAGCTGCATCGCTGGACTCCAGGGGATGGAGTTCGGCGTCCTCGTGCTGATCGCCACCAAAGTGTGGGGTGTCCGAACGGGGGCTTACGGGTTCTTCCTCGCAGCGGGTGCCGTCGGGAGCGTCCTTGGGAGCTTTGCCTCAAATGGCCTGGTCAAGCGGTTCGGGAGTGGCCTGACTCTCATCGGCGCAACGATCGCATCGGGACTCGGATATCTCATCATGGCCTCCGCGAATACGTGGCGAGTGGCCGGTCCCGGCTTCGTGCTCGTGGGCTTCGCCGTCACCGTAATTACGGTTGACGCAATCTCCCTCCGCCAGAGATTGACACCTCCAGAACTCATGGGACGAGTGGGCAGCGCTTGGCGCGGAATCGTCTGGGGTGCAGCGCCCGTGGGCGCACTTGCGGCGGGGACGTTGGCGTCCGTCGGGGGACTCCGACTACCGATCGTGCTGGCGGGAATCCTGCAGTGCGCCGTGGCGATCCTGCTCGCTCGTCCACTTCTCAAGAGCATCCATACCGGCGTCGAGGACGCCAGCCTCGACGTGGCGGGGCGTCACGCAAAGCCGGTCGAGAACGAGCACACCTCCAATGCGGTCGGTGACTGATACCGCCCGACGGACGAGAAAGCGCGACGGACCGCCGAATGATCGTCCTGGTGTTTCGCCACGCCCGTCGAGCGTCGAGCGACGCTCCATTTTGGGAACAACAACGGGGCGCCAGCGCGTTCACGACGACGGACCAACCACGAGAGCTTCGATTTGTCCCGACAACGCCTCTGAGGGCCGAAGCGGAGTGAGACCAAGGGTGGCCTTGCCAACCTGAGACCTTTCGCGCAGGATCACAGAGAACCGACGGAAGGGAAAGAAGAGTCATGGAGATTGAGCCCAAGCCGCCGACCGTCAAGGGTCCAGACGAGGTGTTCACGGGCGACGTGTGGATCGATGCGGTCTACATCGGGACAGCGCCGTCGCGGGCCCGTGTGAACACCGTCCGCTTCAGCCCCGGTGCCCGCACCGCCTGGCATTCCCACGCCCTCGGACAGACGCTCTACGTCACCGACGGTATCGGTCTGGTTCAAACCAGAGGCGAAGCCATTGCCGAGATCCGGCCGGGCGACATCATTCGAACCCCCGCTGAAGAAGAGCACTGGCACGGGGCTTCGCCTGACCACTTCATGATCCACCTCTCGATCACCGAAGGTACCGGCGATGCCGCGAAGCCCGAAGCGGACTGGGGTGCCCATGTGACTGAAGCCGAGTACTACGGCCAGTCGTAGGCGACAGCTTCAGCGATGTGCAGGCGGAAACCTACGCTTGCCAGCAGTTGATCAACGACCCCGAGTCCACCTGATCCGCACGTTTGGAGCGGTCGCCCGCCTGGTCGTGACATCCTCGGGGTACTGATAAGTCCCGCGTATCCCAGACTCCGGGCCGGTGAGCCAAGTTGGTCTCAATGATCAGCACTGTCCGCCAACTGGCCCTCACTTCGAAGCTCGGTTGGCGCTCGATCTGTTGGACCTTTTCGTCGTGACAGCAGTCCCTATCCTCGTTCGGTCAGACGGTACGTATTGAGCACCTCGCGACCAGGGAGATGCTCGAAATGAGCCACCCTCCGACCTTCCCGCCTCCATCCCATGACCAGCGTGGCAAACCGTTTGAATAAATGAAAGGTCGGGTTCGCGAGGTCTTTTGGGGATGGGCAGAGGGTATCGATGATCGGCCGATGTGAGGACTTTCGCGATTGATGTGATGTGGTTAGGTCACGTTCGCCCGACAAGGTCTCGAGGCGCACTCCTCTCCGGCCCCCATTTGTTGGCCGCCCGATTTTGGGGCTTAGGCACCTCTATCAGGGAGTTTCCGGGGCGCTTTTGCAGGTTTGAAACGGAGGATTGATGGAAAGAATTGTCGTCGTGGCCGCAGACTGTCTTTCCTTTCCCGATCGGCTCCGGCGTGCTCCTTCATGGGAAACCCGTCGACGCCAGATGATGGATTTCTGCGAGCGGTCTCGCTTCGCTCTCATTGACGAGGTATCTCAATACGAGCGGGGCAGTGATGGTTGGCAGGTGGTATCGGGAGCACTCGACTTCTGCCACGAGGTTCGCCCGATCTTAGAAGAATCGAGAGACTGGTCCACGGCTTGGCGTTCCGTGGTCAATGCATGCGGTCGTGTCCCATTGTTCGCAAATGCGGGAAGAAAGAGGCGAGCCCATGGGAAGTCCCAGATCATGAACTACGTGATCTTGGGTTTCCAAACCGGGCACGTCATGGACTTGAGATTGCCTCTCGATCTCCCTCGGTGTTGCCCCTGAGTCCCTGTGTCGTTCCCTTGGTCTGGCTCCAATCGGGGCCGACGGCTTCAGGGTCAGCCGCACACAGCCATAGTTAGTTTTTGGTCACGATGACGCTGCACGGCGCGTTGCGGACGACGTGATCCGAGACTGAGCCCAGGAGAGCGCGCTTCAGTCTCCCTCTGCCCCGAGAGCCGACCACGATTGCCCGGGCGGACACCTCAGTCGCAAGTTGACAGATGGCCACGCCCGGATCACCCCCAAGGATGTGAACCCCCGCGCCGACGAGTGCGAGTTCGCTCTGAGCCTTAGAAATCGCGGATGCGGCCGTTTCGCGAGCCTGTGAGAGTTGGTCGTCGTACTCCGTGGGAGACAGTTCGGGCCCAGCGTGCCCAGACCCCACTAATGATGCCTCGTCTGGTGCATCCATCACAGTGACCAGAACAAGGTCGTGATCGCGGCCAAGCAGATCGAGGCCAGCGGCTATGGCACCCAATGCCTCATCGGATCCATCGGTGCACAGTAGGACTGGAGATTCCATTGGGCTCACCGTAGCCAAGAACGTTCGCCCATTTCGACCAGACGACGCTGCTCACAATCAGACCTGTAGCTCGGTCCAGACACCCTGTTCGATAGTGCCCCCGACCGCGGGGTCGGTGAGGTAGTGCGGCACGACCGTGGCACCCCCGTGACTTCGAGGTTCGCAACGCACCGACTGCCCCTAGGTTGTTCGACCAGTCCTACCAAAGGCCGCGCCAAAGCCCAACCGGGATTGCCGGCTGCCGTGCGACCCACCGCCTTGACCCCCGCTGGCATGCGCACATAATCGCGATAGGACGAACTACTGAAGTTGCAATCGTGGTGCACCTTCGTCCCTCATGTTTCAGCACGTCAGGACGACAGCTCGCCCACGCTCGCCGCTCGGGACCGACCAGGTCGGACTTTGGACACTCCCGGTTGACGCAGGACTCGCTTCCCTGAAGGGCCCGGTGAAGCGTCCGCCACTCACCACGCGTGCCCGTCGATGGGCCAAAGGTCTGACACCGGCCGCCCTCCTGGGGTCTGGCGTGGGGGCCGGCATCGCAGCTTGTAACGGGCTGGTCGCCGTTCCCACCGGTATCGCCACCGACTGCTCGACGACCGTCACTTCCCGACTCAACAATTTCGTCGCCAACTTGCCCCCGGATACAACTGTCGATCTCCCGGCGAACGCCTGCTACCTCGTCTCCAACTCGCCCGACTCGCTGTTCACGCTCAACGGCACCAACGGCGTCACGGTCAACGGTAACGGCGCCACGCTGGAGCAGACGACCTACAACGGCGGGAGCTGTAGCACCGATGCCATCCAGCCGATCCTGTGGCTCCAGGCGAACACGAACCTCAACATCTCCAATCTGACGATCAAGGGACCGGGTGGCTGTGGAGGAGCTGGCACCGAGGGCGGCTACGGGATCTTCATGGGCAATAACCCGGTTGGCAATAGCGGGGTGACAATGACCGGCGTACATGTCGAGAACACCGCCGGTGACGGTCTCTCCATCGTGCCCATGCTCGGCAGCGGCAACGGTATCAACACGAACGTGACATTCACCTCCGGCAGCTTTATGAACATCGGCTACCACGTCCTGACGTTGGAGGGAGTCAACGGCTTGAATTTTACCGACAACGCCGTTTCCAGATTCGGCAACTTCGCCGATCTCGAGGTGGACAACAACTGCGACTAGGTCGAAGGGGTGAACGAGTGTCTCGACGGACCCGGAGGTACTCCGACCGCAACGGCTCAGTGGAACGTCACCATCTCGGGCAACATCTTCACGAACGGTAGTGGCACGGCCGCCTGGATCGTGAGCGAGCAGGGACAGTGCATTCCGCAGAAGATCTCAACATCGAAAGCAACACGCTCGACGCCACGGTCAACGCCGACATTGTGCTGCGGGGCGCATACGCCAGTTGTCCGACGGACTTCGGATTGACAGTCAAGAACAACATCAGCGTGGCGCCCTCCAAGAGTCCGTGCGGCGGGTCCATCACTGCTCCGCCGGGGTGCGCCATATGGGAGGTGGAGGACTATGCCGCCGTCACCATCACCGCAACATCTTGGGGGCGAGTGACGGACAGCCCGGCTACTTCCCGAACACCCCGTGGGTGCCCTGCACGGCCGTAGCCGCGGTGTTCGGCGCCCAAATCAGCGGGAACACCTGCAACAACGCATTCAGCGTGCTGGACCCGTCGGCCGAACAGTTCCCGCCGATCCCCGCTGCCAACGTCGGCGTCGAGAATTGTGGTGACACCTACTGGGTGACCCAGCCAGCAGGTGGCATGGCCCCCGCACCCAAGACGGACGGTGCCTGTGCCTGACTGAATCCTGCCCGGTCTCACAGCGCAGTCCTCCCAGTCGACAAGCCCGAATGGGGCACGCGGGCGAAACGAAAGGGACTTGAAACTGGACCGCCCCCCGTCTCAGGCGACGTCCCGAGGAACTCGGCGTTCAGCTCACAGCCAGGCCGGTGCTTCCCCATGGTTCAGTCGAGTCAGCTCCAGGCAACCCACTGTCGCAGAGAGCCGGCATGGAAGGGCATCTGGGAACACGCGTCGAGGATCACCAGCGACACCTCGGAGGACTTCGAAATCCCCCCCAAAACGTACTTCGGAGTCGCTTCCTTTTAGCCTCCTCTTGCATCGCCTCCCAGGTCACAGCCCGGCATCTCAGTGCCCGTTTCCATCTGCCGCGGCGACGGATCTGAGGGCTGATCTTCGCAGGGCGGTGGGGCGTCGAGTGACCATGGACCCTATCCGGGTGGCCCGGGGTGTGCCTAAGTCTCTTGAGGGAGGATTCTGTCTCAACTCCAAGGACAGCGAGGTTGAGTGATGCCTAGTCGACGACAACTTCTGGCCCTGAACCCGAAAAGGGTCCTTTCAGTTATTGCGATGTTGATGTTGTTCCCGTCCGCTGGCGTGTTGGGCGGCGCCGCTTCCGCGTCGGCCGCTACCATCCAGCCAACCGCGGCAGAGCTCACTGCCATCGCATGTTCGACAGCCACGACCTGCCTCGGCGTTGGAACCACTGGGGGTCCTGTCCCAAGCGGCTTTGTTGTTCCCATTACAAACGGGATACCTGGGAGCGTCCAATACGAATCGGATGCCTTCGGCCTCAGTGATGTCAGTTGTCCAACTTCAACCGAATGCATTGCTGTTGGCCACGGGATTGTGCAAAACAATAGGGTGGGTCTCATATTGACCTATGGCGAGGCAGGAACCATCGTGCAACAGGTGCCGAATACTCCCTCGTTCTATGGCATCAGCTGTGTCGCAACACGATGTGAGATCATCGGTACTGGCATCGCTATTGTGGTCACTGTCGCTAACGACGGCACGGTCACCGTCATGCAGCACTCTTATTCGCCCGTCAACCTCGAGGATGTGGCATGTTCAAGCGACACGCTTTGTTTCGCCGTGGGTAGCGATGTTCAATCGTCCGAGGGTGTTGTCGTAGCAATCGTCAATGGGACGTTTGGAGCCGAACAGCTCGTGTCGGGTTCGACAACATTATGGAGCATCTTCTGATCCAGCTCCACCGCCTGTATCGCAGTTGGGGACTCAAGCGACACGGGAGTGGTGGTACCCATCACGGACGGCACCCCGGGCACGGCTCAGACCGCGTCGGGGACAAATAGTCTCGTCGGCGTTGCCTGCCCGAGCGCAACCCTGTGCGAAGGGGTGGGCCAAAATGCCGCGGGCACAGATGGCGCCGTCGTGCCGATCACGAACGGTGAGGTTGGAGCGACATTCACGCTGACTGGAACAGCGGTTGTGTTCTATAACGACGTTGCCTGTTCCGACGCAACGTCGTGCGAAGCGATCGGGTTTCAGCAGACAACCCACGCGAGCATCGTCCTGCCTATGACCTCCCCGACGACGACGGTTGCCCTCCCGTCGAATGGAGCCACCTTGGCGGGCGGCCACTATCTGGATGCGGCCGCGTCTGACAACCTCGGTGTGACCCAGCTCAACTACGTCCTCAGCGGCGGCACCTACAACGACACCGTCATCTCGGGCTCCACACCCACCTACTTCGGCTGGATCGGCGGCTGGAACACGACAACCGTTCCTAACGGCACCTACACCCTCCAGAGCGTTGCCACCGACGTGGAGGGCTTTACCACGACGAGTGCTCCCATCACGATCACGGTGAACAACGAGCCGCCGACGACCACCGTGCTCCTCCCTATCGAACGGGGCGACATTGTCGGGAACTCATTACCTCGATGCATCAGCTTCGAGTCCTATTGGCATCGCATCGGTCTCCTACGAGCTCACGGGCGGCACGATGAACGACAAGGTCATCTCGGGCTCCACACCCACCATCTTCGGATGGTTGGGCGGATGGGACACGACCACGGTCCCTAACGGCACCTACAGCCTCCAAAGCGTGGCCACCGACATCGATGGCGTGAGCACCTCCAGCGCGCCCATCACGATCACAGTCAACAACCCACCACCCATGACTACCGTCGGGCTACCGTCGAACGGTGCCACCGTCTCGGGCGGGCAGTGGCTCGACGCTGGCGTCTCACCCGGGGTGTCCAAAGTGGTCTACGAGCTGAGCGGGGGAACCCTGAACCAGGCTGTGATCGCCACCGCCACCTCGACCATCGTCGGCTGGCTGGCGGGCTGGGACACCACGACGGTGCCCAACGGCACCTACACCCTTAACAGCGTTGCCTCCAACGCCGGTGGGGTCAGCGGGACGAGCCCGCCTGTCACTATCACCGTCAACAACTAGATCCAGGGTGCCCCATTCGCCGGGAGCGGGTGCCACCTTAGCGGTTCGGTGGGGCACTTCAGCAATTTCAGGATGGGCTGCGCAACCCGATGATGACGTGGTGGCCACATGGAAACCACCGGGAACGAGGCTCAACACGCTTTCGGGCTTCCTCGTCGTGACGAAGCCGTCCGAGTTCCTCCTAACCTAGCGATAGAAGGTGAGGCCCAAGATGACCAGTCACAGGATAGGAACGCGAGAGGAGTGGTGTGCCGCTCGGGTCGAGCTGCTCGCTGCCGAGAAGGAGTTGACTCGTCGAGGAGACGAGGTGTCCCGACAGCGACAGGATCTTCCCTGGGTGCGGGTCGACAAGGACTACCACTTCGAGACTGATTCAGGCGCCGCCACGTTGGTTGACCTGTTCAATGAACGCTCGCAGCTCTTGATGTACCACTTCATGTTCGGCCCCGAGTACACCGCAGGCTGTCCTTCCTGCTCGGCGATCGCTGATGGCTTCAATGGGTTCGTCGTGCATCTCGAGAATCATGACGTCGCCTTTACGGCCGCGTCGCTGGCACCCATCTCTGCTGTCCAAACCTACAAGCGGCGAATGGGATGGACCTTCCCGTGGGTGTCTTCGATTGGAAGCGACTTCAACTTCGATTTCAACGTGTCATTCACCGAGGAGCAGCAGCGCCAGGGAATCCTCGAATACAACTTCGCGCCGTGGGACGTCGCGCCGGCACTGGAACCCGGCCACGGTCCGATCGAGCATGCAGCCATGACGGGGACGGATGTGGCCACCTACATGCGCCAAATGCCGGGGATCAGCGCTTTCGCTCTCGAAGACGGCATCGTGTACCACACATACTCGGCGTATGCGCGGGGACTCGACAGCTTGTGGGGAATGTACCAATGGCTTGATCGCGCTCCCCAGGGTCGCAATGAGTCCGGGTCTTGGTATCGCCGACACGACGAATACAGCGACCGCTGATCGGCAGACCCTGTCTGCCGATCCCGGGTCGAGGTGCAGGGTGCCCCACTTCGCCGGGACGGTGGCTACAGCATCGACTCCAGTCGGCTCGCCATTTCCCGATAGCGATTGACCGGAATGAGGTGGACGCCGTCGAATACCTCAGACCCTCGAAGCTGCTCGATCAAGTCACACGCAATCGCTATCCCGGCATCTCGGTCGGCATCAAGTCGCCGGACGATCGGTTCAGGTACGGCCAACTGAGGCACCTCGGCTGAGAGTTTCCTCGCCATCGAGACACTCGGCAGAACCATTACACCGGCGAACACCGGACCGTCAAAGTCAAAGGTTGCGCGCCAACGGAGAAGATCGTCCACGGAGAAGGACACCTGAGTTAGCAAGAAATCCGCGTCGTGCTTCCAGGCCGGAATCGACCGAAGGCCGGTGGCAACACCGAGGCGAAACCCTTCACCGACATCTTCACGGCTAGCGAACCGTCGTGCTTCGGCGATCATGGAGCGAACCGTTAGATCGTCCGACCGAGCCCCAGTCTCCGGCCGGTCCCCGTAGACGAAGAGGAATTCGTTAACTCCATACGCCGTTGCCGTCAGAAGGTCCCGGTGAAATCCGAGCACGTTGCGGTCCCGAGCATTGATGCACGCGACAGAGTGACCCCCCATGAGCTGAACCTCATGAGCGACCGCAATGCTTGAGACGGTCGACCTTCCGATGTGATTGTCGGGGATCAAGAAAGCGCTCGCTACCGGACTCAGCACCCCAATCTGGTGACGCACATGCGTGAGATCCGGCCGAGTGGCGGGCTCGATTTCACAGATGATTTCGAAGGTCTTGGGCACCGACAGATGGTACTTCTGGTCGACCGAAGGGTGTCCCCTAACGCCGGGATGGTGGGACACCCCGTGGCGGGACTCAGGCTCCAAGTCCACAATGAAGTACCGTCTCGGCTAACCCCACGAAATCGAGGCACATCCATGAGCGTTACAACCATCACTCGATTTCACGCCGCAGAAGGTCAAGAGGCGAAGCTCCTCGAACTGCAGTCCGAAGGGCGACGGCGCATGCTGGCTGCTGAGGGCTGTGAGTCATTCGACATTTTCCGCGACCAGGCCGATCAAAGATCCTCTGCCTTTATCCAGACCTGGTCGTCGCGCGAAGCACACGATGCCGCGTTTGGCGAGTTGATCATGGCGAGCGGTCATTTGGAGAAGGTCCTCGCAACTCTCGACGAGGGAGTTGTGCAGACCTTCTATGACGTGGTCTCCTGACTCGGATACCTGCTCCGTTCGCCGGGAGGGTGGGACACTTCGGCACTTTGGGGATACATTGACCGCTGCCACATGAAATGTCGGTTCTGAGTAGGGGCATTCGTGAACGTTTCCAAGAGGCTGCCAGTTGGTGCGCTGGTGTTGAGCCTTGTCTTTGTTGCATTCGAATTGACCATGACGGGGCTGGTGACGGGTGCCTCAGCGGCCACCACCTCCACAGACACCTCGTCAGCCCGCGTCACGACGATCACCCTCTCGTCACCGACCTACCGGCCAAATGCTCAGCAAGGAACAACTGACGACTATCACTGCACCCTCCTGAATCCTGACATCACCAAAGACTCCTACGTGATTTCGAGCCAGTTCTTCCCTGGTAGTTCTGAGGATCACCACGCCGGGCTCTTTCTTGTGCCTCCCTCACTAGCTTCCGAAGCGCATCAGGCCAATGTCGGAGGGAAGGGGTGGACATGCTTCGGTGAAGCAGGACTGCCGAATGAGCCGATCAATCAGATCGCCAGCACGCCCTTTCTAAGTGTCTGGTCCCCGGGTCACGGAGTCGATCGCCTACCGAAGGGGACCGGCATCGAGCTGCCGGCCGGAACGCTGGTGATCATGCAGGTCCACTACAACCTGTTGGTGGGGGACAAGTCGGTTAGCAACAGACTTGTGCTGCAGACGGTCCCGATGTCCGCTCCGCTTCTACCCCTCAAGTTGGACCTTTCTTTCGCGGCGCCCGACCTCCCGTGTCCGGCCGGCGTGACTGGACCGCTTTGCGACCGTGCCGCATCCCTTGCCCGCCAAGGGCAGGAGTTCGGGCCGAGCGCCATCGGCTTCGTCAACGTCATCGAGGCGGCCTGTGGGCGAAACGCCTCCGACCCACCGGCAGGAGACTCGACCTCGTGCACTTTCCCGGCGTCGGCCAGCGGATACATCGTTCGAGCCCAGGCCCATATGCACCTACTCGGTCAGGGCTTCAAGCTCGTCTTGAACCCCGGGACGCCCCAGGCCCAGACCGTGCTCAACGTCCCCAACTACAACTTCCACTACCAAAAGGCCTACAACTTGGCGAAGCCGGTCCCAGTTACCGCTGGTGAGCCGCTCCAAGTCACCTGTACCTACGACCCGACTCTTGGGCAGGAACTGCCCATTCTCCGCAAGGCTCCCCCCCACTACGTCACCTGGGGCGACGGCTCGTCGGACGAGATGTGTCTTGGTCTCTCATGGATATCCGCAACGGTCTCCGAATGCCCACTCGGCAATCTGATCCTGCCACGGGCATCCCGGACCTGAGGGTCTGAGAGAAACACTTTCATAGCGTTCGAAACGCACTCCGTGGATGCGGCCGGACAGACCCAGTTCGCCGGGAATGCGACACTAGAGCCCGATGACTCTGGAGCGGGGCGTCTGGGTGAAGGTACTCAGGGACAAAGACCACGGGCCAGGTCCGTGGCCAGACGAGCCAACGGCATTTATTGGCACCACCGGCTTCGACACCGATTCAACGTCGTTGAGACCTCGGACGGACCAACCCGGAGCTTCTGGGTCACTTTCGATGATCCGCAATGGGATGCGGACGGCGAAGGACCCTATGTAACCGTACAAGTGCTGGAGCGCTACCTCGCTCCACTCTAAACTGCCCCCGTACACCGGTCGGGGCGTCGTTTCCAATGGGATCAGGCCTAATCCCCCAAACCAAGAGTCCACGCCATCCACGAAGAGGTCGGTGCGTGGTCAACGACGCATTGACTGGTTTGGAACACGTCTTGGTAATACGTGCCCGGACCCGGAAGATGGTCCTCGGTGATAAAGGGATCGGAGCTTGAGGCGACGGTGAGACCATATGAACATGAGCCTCGACTGGATTGAACCGCCGTCTCGATATCGGTCCTCACGACGTTCACGCCGACAATCGGTCGATTCAACGAAGAACGAGGCACATTTGTCGCTCCACCAATCCAGTCATATTTGGGGAGTTCGGCGTTGAGTGTCGAGACACTCAGAGAGCCAGGTGGCTGTGAAGCCGCAACGCTTGCAGCGGCGTTGGCAGCGGTACCGCCTATTTCCAGCGATTGCCCCAACTGTTCGAAACCCTGGCCAACGCTATTGAGGCTGTTGCCGAGAAACTGCATCCAGTTGAAAAGGAGTGTCACGGCGACATAGCTGACCGCAATAACCAAAAACAGGGGAAGAAGCGTCACCATCCACCATTTGATGCGATGCCCTGGGCTCTGGTCGCCGGAAGTGCCATCCGCGGCGCCTGAACTTCGGGGGCACACACAAGGCGAACCATGCCAAACGTTGGCCACTTACTCATGGTACGACTCGCTTTGCGGTACTTCATCGCGGTCACTCAAGTGATTCTCTTCACTAGCCCTGGTTCTGGGACTGCGCTGTGGGCGCGGGGCATTGAAAGCGTTCGGTGCCGAGCACCTCGCCGTCTTCTGCCATCCGGACGATGGTGGTGCTGCGTCGATGTAGGTCGAATCCGACGTACTGTCCCATAGGGGCTTCCTCCTCTTTTCGAGGTTTTCTTTTGCAAGACCGAAAATGCTCGGATCTCACAAGGGGCGGAGGCCCCGCCCCTTCATCGCATCAGGACGGTGGGGCACTCCGGCACAACGGAGATACCGTGACGCCGTGGATTTTCCAGAACTGTTGGCCGCTGATGCTGCCGAATGGCGGACCTGGTTGAGTAGCAACCAGTCCAAGTCGCAAGGAGTGTGGCTCGTCCTTGCCAAGAAGGGCACTACACACCCAACAACGCTCTCCTACGACGAGGCACTCGACGAGGCGATCTGCTTTGGCTGGATCGATGGGCAGCTCGGGCGTCGTGACAGCGCAACGTTCCGCCGACGATTCACACCCAGAAACGCTCAGAGCCCTTGGTCTCAACGAAACGTCGCCATCGCCGAGCGATTGACCGCCTCCGGCCGAATGCATCGATCAGGGGAAGACGAGGTTCGGCGGGCGAAAGCCGACGGTCGTTGGAGTACCGCCTATGCCGGACAAGCCAGCGCGGAAGTTCCGGAAGACCTGGCGAACGCCTTGGCCGCCAATCCCGGTGCTCAAGCGATGTTTCTCAAGCTCACGAGTGCGAACCGGTACTCCATCCTCTATCGGATCGAAAGCGCAAAGAAGATTGAGACCCGAGCCAGACGCATCGAGAAGTTCATAGAGATGTTGGCCCGGGGCGAGACAATCCACCCGCAAGGTCCAGGATCGCCTGAGTAGTCGGTGAATCTGGCAGAGCCGGTGCCCCGTTCGCCGGATCGGCGGCACAGATCCACCGTGCCCGGTATCCGGCTTTCTGATTTCGGATCACGCCTACGATCAGCTCTGGAGGAGGAATGCTTCCGCCCCGAGCAGGCCCAGTCGTCTCCGGATTACCATTACTTTGAATCGGGGCATGAGCGCGTATTCGATGAGGGGCCCAGCGAGTGTCTCCTCGGCTGGGAGGAAGGGCGATGCTTCAAAGGCTGAGCATGGGATTGAGCGCCATTGCGATTGCGCTGGTCGGACTGTTGGCGGTCGGAGGAGGTCCCGCTAACGCAGCTCCTGCGCAGATCTCGCTGGTTGTTCCTCAAGGGACCGCCTTCTGGTTCTCAAGTACGACTGTGGTGGCATCAAGGAGCTGGCCTATGTCACCGGGTACGACAACACGATCGATCCCAGCGCGGGGTACCCGACCGGTTACGTCTATCTCACAACGACCTGCAGTGCCGGCAAGGGTACCCACTTCACAGTTGATGCTTGGACTGCTGACACCTGGGACCTGACGGGGGCTTTGCTCTCCTACTCCGTGGCCACCCCGAACCCGAGCCCACCGAGTCCCTTTTCGGCGACGGACCCGCTCACGGGCAACCAGATCTACGACAGTGCCAGCCCGTGCCCCGGTCTCGGCGGGACGGGAAGCACCGCCTACGCGTGCTTGCAGTGGTCGAGCACGTTCACACCGAGGCCGAGGGTCACGGGCATCTCACCAGGGATCGGACCTGCCACGGGCGGAACGAGTGTGACCATATCTGGAGACGGGTTCACTGCGGCCACGGCCGTGGATTTCGGCTCAACGTCCGCCGCGCTTCACCGTCAACAGCGACACTTCGATCACCGCCGTTTCACCGGCCGACACCTCGGGCACAAGTCCTGACACCCTGGACGTGACCGTGGTATCGCCGGGCGGCACCAGCTTCACCAGCTCGAACGACCAGTTCACCTCCTACGTGCAGCCGACCATCACGGGCGTGAGCCCCAACAGCGGCCCTGTGAGCGGTGGTTACTACGTGACCGTGACCGGCACCAACTTCATCGGCACGACGAGGCGTCAACGTCGGGGACACCGTGACCGCCTTCCAGGTCGTGGACAACAACATCACTGAGCGTGTACATCCCCGGTAGCGACAGTGGGCCGGGTGACTCCGTCAGCATCACGGTGACCTCACCGGGCGGGACGAGCCCTAACACTCCGGCCGATCAATTTACCTACACCCCGCTGCCAACACTGGTCGTCTACCCGGCCCCGGGCTCCACGGTGGCAGGGAGTCCGCAGTGGCTCGACGCCACGGCCACCTCGGGGGCGACCGGGGTGAAGTTCGAGCTCACGGGTGGGACACTCGCCGACTCGGTGATCGCGTCGGGCACGCTCACCCTCTATGGGTGGCTGGGGGCCTTCGACACGAGGAGCGTGCCCAACGGGACCTACACGCTCCAGAGCGTGGCCTCCTATTCAGGAGGTGTGACGGTCACCAGTCCGGGGATCACCCTGATCGTGAACAACCCGTCGCCCACGACCACGGTTGTCTATCCGGCCGGTGGCACCACCGTGAAGGGCACGCTGCAGTGGCTCGACGCCACGGCGTCGTCTGGGGTGACCAGCGTCACCTACGAGCTGAGCGGGGGGTCGCTCACCAACAAGGTAATCGCCTCGGGCACCTCGACCCTCTACGGGTGGCTGGGGGCCTTCGACACCACCGCGATCCCCAACGGCACCTACACGCTCCAGAGTGTGGCCTCCTACGCCGGCGGGGTCAGCGGGACGAGCCCGGGGATCACGATCACGGTGGCGAACTGACGTCCACGAGGTGAGGACGGCTCCCGGCGAACGGCCCCGCTTCGGGCGGGGTCGTTTCGCGTAACGGGACCATGCCCCAGTACGCCGGGAAGCGGGCACGGAGGTCAATCGGGATTGTCCGCGTAGGCGACCACTCCGAGCTAGGGGCGGCGACCCGTGTAGAGGGCAGTGACGAACCGGCGTCTTACGAAGCCATCAGATGTCTTCGCCGCGATCCGTTCCACTTCATCCAGAATCGTCCGCTGCTCGTCGGGCGGGCGTCTGATAACAGTGGCCATCGATGCGTACAGAGCGCGGGCCTGAACGGGCGTCAGTTCACAGGTCCACGTGATTATCTCGCTCGTCACATCATCGAGTTCGGCCCAGCGAGTCATGTCTCGCCGTCGATGCGACTCGTCGAGCTGGAACGGGGGGCGACCTGGTTCGTCAAAGGCACCTCGAGTCGCCGGCCCCAAAATGTTCTCGACAACCTGGCTGAACGCGTCCAACTGATTCGGATCGCGGAAGAGTGTCCACCACAGAGCCACCCACCCTCCCGGGCCGAGCGCATGTCCCAGTTTGGACAGGCCTACCTCCTGGTGGACCCAGTGAAAGGAGGTGGCGGCCACCGCCAGATCGAACGCGTCGTGGGCGACCTCGGCCTCCTCGAAACTCGTCGTCACCACGTCTAGGTCGGCCGAGGCTGCGACGTCGCGCAGGTAACAAGCCATCGCTGGATCCGGTTCTATGGCTGTTACATGGGCCCCTTCGCTAAGCAGGCGCTGGGTCACCAGGCCCGTGCCGGGTCCGATCTCGAGGGCCCGAGTGGTCGGACCGAGACCGCAACGCTGTACCAGGATCTCGTAGACGGCTTCGGGATAGTCCGGCCTCCCGTTGCGGTAGCCGATCGGATCGAGCCCGAAGAGTCGTCGACCCTCGTCTCGCTGTAAGTCGTTACCTGGTTCGCGTGGTTCCACCGATCCACAGCCTACGGACGATGGTCGTTTGGGGCTGCCCCTGTTCGCCGGGGCGGTGGCACGGACGGATGCGCTGAATGCCGTCTTGGCCCCGCACATCGCCGCTATTTCTCAGCCCTGGTGGTCCGTTCGCGACACCCAGCGACCACAATGCCGATATGAGTGCATCCGGTATCTTGATCGCAGAGAGCATCTCGAAGGACTACCCCTTCGATGGCGTCGAACTGCAGGTTCGCAAGATCGGCAGGAGTGATGTCGGCGATGTGAACGCCAGACAGCCCCTCACATGGACCTTCATCGAGTTCGAGGTCGATGACCAGTTCGTGGTCGACCTGTCGGAGGCGCTGAGTCGGTCGATTGAGCCGTCGGGAGGCTGGTACTGCGACTTCCGCACGGATGAGGAGACCTTCGTCGTGTTCGCAGGCCGGGTCTTCCGGTATCCGCGTGGTGAGGCCGAAAGTCGAGCCGAGGCTGAGGCGTACGGTCAATCCGTCGGCGTCCCAGAGGCCCAGCTCGACTGGCCGGAGTAGCACCTTGGACCTCTCAGATGTGCTGACCATTGGAGATACCGACAGGAGCGGCTCCAGCTGGGGATAGGACTATCCGCTACCGCCGAGCCGGGGACAACTACATCCGAGGAGCAATACTTTGACTGTCCGCGGTGACAAGGAGCTCCTTGAAGACATCCGAAGTGTGAGACGTACACTTCCTGAGTTCACCTCGGATCGGAACGTCACGGCGTACGGTGATTTCGAACGCGTCTCGCTCTCCGAGTATGACTCTGATGTCCTCAGAGATCTGCTTCTTGCCGAGAACGCTCGCGTGGTGATCGAGATCGGTCTGGCCTATGGCAGCTCCGCACTCGCCATCGGGGAAGCCCTGACATCGCAAGTACATCACGATGCTCGGCACGTGATCATCGACGCCTGTCAGCATCCATTCCAGAACGCTGGTTGGGAAGCGGTCACTTCCGCTGGTCTCAGGAACCTCTGCACTCTGCTGACCGAACGATCTCAGGTAGCCCTACCTCGCTTGGTGACCGAGGAGTTCGTTGCCGATGCTGCGTTCGTGGATGGTAGCCACATCTTCCACAATGTCTTCGTCGATCTTTACTTCTGCGAGAACTCGTTAAGCCAGGTGGATTGATCGTTCTGGACGACTGCCAGTGGCCGTCCGTGGGCCACGGCGGTGCGTTATTTCGAAATCAACACCGGGTGGCGATCCGAAGCGATCAGCCAACCAACGCGACTTCGAGCGTTCCGATTGCCCGACCCTGCTGTAGAACCGACCTTTGAGAGTTTAATTCCTTCCATAATGATCCAACACCGTGAATCCTCCCGGGCGTGGTCCCCAGTATGCGTGCCGTCGCACGACCACGTGCGGGTCGACAGGCCGGGTGCCCAGTTCGCCGGGTTGAGGTGCGGACAAGCCACGAAGCGGCGTCAGTGGTAGGACCTTTGGATGTGTCAGGGGTTCGGATCGTTGCCGCCGCCGGTGTTGTGGTACTGGGGCTGACTCTCGCGGCTTGTGACAACGGGGGAAGACCCCAGATCTTGGGCTACGGGTCAACGACTACGCCTGCCACTACTACGCGGTCGCCCAGCGCCGAAGTTCTGACGACCCTCCCCCCAGAGGCCGGTTACCGAGGGATCGAGGACTTCTGCGCCGGGGCACCTCTGTCTGGACACGTGCTCTACGACGGAACGGCAGGGCAACTTGTGCCGCGGCATCCTCACTGCCGCCATTGCTGGCTTGCCTCCAGACAACCTGGTGTACGTCGATTGGTCGAACGACCAAATCCGCGGCTACATCATCGGCTCGTTTAAGACCGACTCAGCAGGGACGCCGATCCCATCCTCGGAGAACATGGGCCGTCTCGCGGAGACGCGAGGCGTAGAGATGGTTCTGGAAAGCGTGAGTATCCCACCAACAGTTTTTGGTCGCCTCGAACCCTGTTGAGGTGGCTCCGGGGAATCCCCTATCGCCGGGACGGTGCGCTATTCGACTTTCGCGAGGAAAGGATCTACTTCCTCGGCCGTTGAGTCCGTATGGGCGGCACCCTGCGACCCAGCTGCAATGTTCGACGACGATGGGCTGGTGACCGGTCGGCGTGGATGACGGCCGCCAGGTACGCTGCGTTCGTCGCCGTGCACCCAGACAACGCTGGTTCGGAAACAAGAGGAGATCAACGGATGTCGGCAACGCTGAAGTTGACGCATAAGGCGATCGGAGCAGAGGTCCGTCGCGGTGCGTACGATGTTGTGGTCGATGGTGAGCGGGTCGGATCGGTCGAAATGAACGACACGGACGAAATACGAGTCGAGCCTGGACGTCATACCCTGCAGGTACGCAATGGCCGAAAGTCGAGCAGCACTGAAACGTTCGACGCCGCCGAGGGCGAGATCGTCTTGTTCCGATGCACCGGAAAGAGATTCTTGCCGATCTTTCTGGCATCCTTCATCGTTCCCAGGCTGGCACTGAAACTCGTTCGCGATTGAGTCGGCGCCGCCGCCGTCCGCTCAACAGCACGTCGTCATTGCCGCTCAGCTCGCCTGGCGTGGGGTGTCCCCGAACGCCAAGAAGAGGATCAGCATTTGCGCAAGGCGTGAGGTGGTATTCGTCATAGAGGGAACACCCAAGGCAGGGTGCTCCACAGCCCGCTATGAGGGACTAGACGTTACGTGTGCGCCTGGCACGCCGCCGTATCACCTGAGCCAGGTAGGCGATCACAAACAGGATCAGCAGGAAGAAGCCGATCAGGAACACAGCCCACGTCACATTGGACACGTTGTTGCGAAGCCCGTGTTGATCGCCTCCTCCGTACGCGACATTCGCAATCACGAAAAGCACGATGTCCACTACGGCAAGAATGATCAAGTTTCGACCCCTGACCACCTGGTCAAATCTCGCCAAGAGTTCGCCACCCACTTAAGTCTCCTCTTCTGTTCCTTGTCTAACCCAGTATGCGGCCAGTGCAGGGAGCTTCCAAGGGTGATACCCGACCATCGGCGATAGTGCTACCACTACTACCGACATTGGTCGTGGGTAGATCCTCATGTCCTTGCGCTCGGGTCAGGGTCCTTGCGGTTGTCGTGGTTGACGAATTCGAAGGGTGCCCCCTATCGCCGGGACGGGGCCATTTCGGAGCGTCACTTCGCAACCTGGCTTTGGCGATCTCCGCCCCAGGGGCCTGCCCATCTGGGTGGGGCCGCCAAGCGAGCTGCTCCACTGCCCCAGTACGCCGGATGGGAGCGCGCTCCACAGCACCAAGGACACGCCCCCGGAGCCGAGATCTCAACATTCGGGCGTGCCATCACCGATCAACCCTCGTTGTGGCCCATTGAGAGCATCCGAGACCGGGCATACGGTGACACACACAACATCTTCCACCGTGGTGCATGAAGGGTGTGCTCACCACAATCATTTGGTGTTGGTCGCGCATGGTACGTATCGACAACTGGCCCTTGCCATGGTCCGACACTTGATCCAACATGGTCGCGGTGATCTTGGCTATGTCGGAGCGATCGTGCAGAATCGGACGAGATGCGATCATCGGGACCGTTTTGACCCTCGCGGTGGTCGCGTCGCCTTTCGCCCCTTCGAGCGCAACGACAGTGAGTGTCGTGCCGGGCGAGACGTTGCTCGGCATCGCCGATGAGTACGGCACGACCGTCGCGGCGTTGGCGGCCGCCAACAACCTGACGGATCCAAACACCATCGTCGCCGGAACTGTGCTCCGGATCCCCGGACCAAGCTCGCCCGTACAGGTGGCGGCCAATGCATCCGCGTCATTGGGTGGCAGCGTCGTGGTCGCAGCCGGAGACACGCTGGTGGGGATTGCTCATCAGTACGGCACCACAGTCGATGCGTTGGCGACGACAAACAACCTGACCGATCCGAACAGGGTCGTCATCGGATCGGTGCTCAAGATCCCAGGAGCTGGAGCGTCGGCGGCCGGACCCCTGTCATCTGGGACCTCTGGCGTCACCGTGACCGTATCTCCGGGACAGACCCTTTCTTCTATCGCCGCTGACCACGGAACCACGGTCGCGATGCTCGAGGCCGTGAACGGCATCGTCCATCCCAACCTCATCGTGTCTGGAATGCAGTTGCGGCTCCCTCCAGCGAGTACCAGTGCCTTGGCGTCCGACATTGTCCCAGCGGACAGCGCGCTTCCTGCATTGCTCCGGGCCCATCCGGGCAGGGTCGCCCTGCGATCCCTGTTCGTCCACTGGGCCGTCGTGGAGGGTGTCAGTCCAGCCCTGTTGGAAGCGATGTGCTGGTGGGAGTCCGGCTGGCAGACCTATATCTCATCGGTGACCGGCGCTCTGGGCGTCTGCCAACTCGAGCCCTCGACCGTCACCAATCTGCAGGCATCAGCTGGGGCAGCGCACCCTCGACCCGAACATTGCCTCGGACAACATCGAATTGGCGGCAGTGTTCTTGCACCAGCTTCTGGTTGCCACCTCTGGCGAAGTGTCCATGGCACTGGCCGGCTACTACCAGGGGCTGGCTTCTGTTCAGAGCGCCGGCCTCTTCCCGTCAACCAAGCAATACGTGAGGGGGATCCTGGCCTACGTGCCATCCTTCAGCTGAGCAACGAGTCGGAGCCTTGGAACGTCCCGGCTTACGACTGGGCACCCTCGCACTCTGCCTGAGATCGCCGGGCCTGGGGCCATCCGAGGCTGTCGCCGTATTATGTGTCTATGGCGCATGAGCCATTGCAAAGGACCGCGAGTTCGACTTCGAGGATTTTGTCTGTACCTGCGATGAAGAGAGTGCTAGGGCGGCGGCGAGGCGACGTCTTCAAGACTCCCTCGGCGTCGCTCTAGAAGCGCCTCCGGTGATTGCACGCCCTTGCTCACGGTATGGACAGTGGGCGGGGGTCGCTTGTGAGCCAAGAATGTCCCCGTTCGCCGGGAGGGTGGCTACCGTAAGCCCGGTGTCCGTCCTAGTAGTGATCCCGAACAAAGGAACATGGAAGGTGTCTGGGGCGGCCTTTCGGCTACTGGCTCGCGAAGCTACGAAACATCTTCAGACCACCGAAGACCGAGAGGTACTTGTGTGGGGTCAGGCTTTGAATGGGCTCTTCCTCGACAAACTCGATCCTGAACAAGCGCTTCGACTCGCGGTTGCGATGCGGGGTGCGGCCGAGACCCTCAGGACCGGACTACTCGGGAGTGCCACTGAATGGGATCAGTCGTTCGCTGATTCGCTTGGCGACCTCGCCCTACGCCTCACTGAACTGGCTCGCTCGGAAGACGCCTGGCGTCGGCACGGTGCCCCAGTTCGCCGGGACCGTGGGGCAGCTCGGCACAACGGAGGCAGTCACACGCCTTTGGCCTGGGGCACCGTAGGCGGAGTCTCTAGGTGACCGTAATAGTTGCGGCGTTGGTCGTGGCCGAGCCAACGGCGTTGGTGAACACGGCCCGGAACTGCCAGCCGTTCACAAATGGGATGACCGTTCCGCTGAAGCTCGGCGAGGTCAACCCGGTGACATTGAACCACGTCGATCCGTGGTCGACCGATAGCTGCCACTGCACGGTCGGGCTCGGGAGGCCGGTGGCGGCCGCCGAGAAGGTGACCGGCTGTCCCGACATGACGGTCTGACTTACAGGCTGGAGCGTAACGACCGGAGCAGCACTGATCACGGTGAGGGTCGCCGCGTTGGTCGTGGCCGAGCCGATCGGGTTGGTGAACACGGCCCGGAACTGCCAGCCGTTCACAAATGGGATGACCGTTCCGCTGAAGCTCGGCGAGGTCAACCCGGCGACATTGAACCACGTCGATCCGTGGTCGACCGATAGCTGCCACTGCACCGACGGAGCGGTCTCGGTGCTCGCAGTGGCTGTGAATGTCACTTGCTGGCCCGCGTTGACGGTCTGACTGTTTGGCTGGAGGCTGATCGTGGGCGCTGTACACGGCGTGACGGGCGGGGCTGCGAAGGCCGGTGCGTTGAGCAACGCGGGAGTGCTGAAGTCGAACATGTCGAGCATCGGGTCCGCGGCGGCGTCTCGGGCTGTCAGTGAGGCCAGCCCGTAGCACGTTTCGATGAAGCGCAGGATCGAGGTGTGGTCGTCCACGACGTGCGACACGTAGTGAGGCTTTGCATACGGTGAGATCACCGCCACGGGCACTCGGATGCCGTACTGATTGAAGCTGGCTGAGGTATCTCCGGGCTGGAGCATGGGCGCGATGGCGTCTGGCGCAACGGCGGACGGCGGGGCGACATGGTCATAGAACCCGCCGTTCTCGTCGTAGGTCAAGAACATTGCCGAATCTGTCCAGTTCGGACCGTTCCTAAGGGCCTGGTACACGCCGTAGCTGAAGTTCTGGCCCACCTGGACGTTGCTCGAGGGGTGTTCGTCGGTCTCGGTGTTGGGGGCTCCGACGAAGGTGGGGTCGACGAAGGAAACGGACGGGAGCGTGCCGGCGGCCGCATCCGCGTAGTACTGAGAGATGGGCGCCACGTGGTCCATGTGCTGCTGCACGTAGCTGAAGAATGAGCCGAACGGGAATTGCGCGGTAATAGATCTTCCAGCTGATATTGGCCGCTCCGAGCAGATCGAAGATGGTCTTCTGGGGCCAACCGCCGGGCGGCGGCGCGTCGTTTCGGATGTGGCCGAAAGACGTCCCGGCGAGCGCATAGAAACGGTTGGGATAGGTCTGGCTCAGCACCGACGCGAAATAGCGGTCATCTGTCGCGAAGGTGTTGTACAGGGAGTAGTAGAAGGGCAGTTCGGTCTGGTCGTAGTACCCCATGGTTCGGGAACCAGTGGGGTCGGTGGCGTCGGCGTTTGCCGACGAGATGTCGTTCGCGGCGGTGAAGCCGTCCATGGCCCCGCCGTCCACTGCCTGGTGTTCGCCATTCCAGGAGTGGTTCAGGTCAGCCGTCTCGCACAGACTCGCCTTGTGGAAGGGCACGATGGTCCCCCCGGAGACGAGCGGGTTGGGATTGCCCGTGGTGGGCTCGGCTGCGTATGCCGGCTGGCCCTCGCTGTTGAGTTGCCCGAAGTACGTGTCCGCCGAGCGATTCTCCTGCATCAGTACAACGATGTGGTTGATATTTCCAATCCCACCCGTACCGCTTGCAGGAGCTGCTGACAGGGCACTCAAGCCCGTCCCGGTCATCACAACGACCATGGCGACGAGCGCCTTCATCCACGTTCGCATCTTGACCCCCCGGTCTCGAAGTCGAACCCTAGATGGCGCGCACGCAGGCTTCAAATGTCGAAGTCAAACGGCCCGGTCCGAGCTAGTGGTTCCCCTACTCGGTCGGCAGCGTCCTTCAGTGGATCGGGTTTGTCGAGCCCTCTCGGCCTGGGGGGTGCCCCCTATCAGTGACAATGCTCGGCTCGGCAGGGTCCGCAGCTGAATCACTGGCCCTGAATCGCTTCGGGTGTGCCGACGGGTTCTGTTCGTCTTGCACACTGACAGCGGCACGTCCCGTCTCCGAGTTGGGGTGATTGGCCCGGTTGCTACGAACAACCTGGACCGCCCGTCGCTCCGATCCGGAACGGCCGTGCCATCCCTCACACCAAAGAGAGAAGGGATGACCATGACCATCGTAGAAGCTGCGCGTTCGGTGACGGGTGGTGTCGACACCCACCTCGACGTCCACGTTGCGGCGGCTCTCGATCCGCTCGGGGCGTTGCTCGGCACGGAGCGATTCGACGCTAGGACCCTGGAGTGGCGCGTGAAGGCCCATGCCGAGGCTCTTCCACTAGTTCCAGTGTATGGAAAGTACGTCCTGCTGGAGAGCAACCAACGTGCCAATGAATCCCATTGCTGGGAGAACGAAGCGAACCGGTACCTTCCGTCGCTCGACGCCCAAAGCCATCAGTGCGGCCACGGCGGTGATGCCGACGTAGGCGTAACGTGCTTGGTAATACGTCTCAATCGCTACTGTCCATATACACAGAAATGCCGCTACGGAGATGACCCCGAGTGTCACAAGCATCCTGTTGTCCGTCCTTCCACCGATCAACCCGAGCAATGCACAGAACAGCACAATGGTGAAGAGAGTGGTGACAGGCCACGGCCAATGAAACTGATTCCAACCCGACACGTACCAGAAGGTTTGTACGGTCCGCTGCGGCACCTGAATGAACACGAATCTCAGTGGATCGGAAAGGCGGTCAGGCTGGCCGAGACCACCGATCATAGCCTGATAGTGCGTCGTGGCGTGAAGTGCTCAGGCGTCGCCGTATCGGACTGCATTCTGAATGAGATACCAGCCGCTGCCGATGAGCGTCGTAAGCACTCCAATGCCAAGAAACCCGGTCCGCTGCTTCCATCCTGGCACCATGAAGGCCAACACGATCAGGACCAGCCCAATCGGCAGAGTTGACAACTTCGTTACAACCAACAGACCGAATACTGATCCGAGCGCGGCCATACCCCACCGATTTGGCGCCAACGCATACCGAACGGCGACGTACGCAAATAACGCCCCCAGGAGGTTCACCAAATTGTCGTTCGTGACGAACGGCCAGAGGAACATCATGCGAGGCTCGAATGCAATAAACGATGCTCCTACCACTGGGGTCCACGGGTCTGCAGTGGTGAGACGGATGGCAGAGAATGCGATGAGAATGGTGATGACGCCAAAAGCGATATTGGGAATTCGTAGCCACAGAAGGAATCGCAAGTCAGCATCACTGTGATGGAGGAAGATTCCCGACGTGCCGACAAAAAAGGCTGGGTTGACCGTCACGTGGCGTTGGTTGAACGGGGGGAGCGCGGGCTGGCCAGCGACCTTCTGCCAGCCCGCGAAGAGAAGGTAGTAGAGGGGCGCCTGTTGGGCTTCATTCCCCGAGCACTCCAGCAACCCGAGCCGGGGGTTCAACTGACAGGGAGCATTCAGGCCATACCAGTGGCCGGATACAAGTGTTTCGACGTTCTGGACGTGCCCCGGTTCGTCTGCTGATTCGTAAGCCGGTGTCTTGATGGCGATTATCAATTCAAGGAAGACGAACACGACGATAATGCCGCACAGTGTGATGAAGGGGAACCAATTGGTGGGGCGTCCGTTCCTGTGGCATGTTGGTTCATTGACGACGTCAATGATGGTCACAAGCGAAATCCGCAGCTAGAAATCCCGCCTGAACGTTCTGAACAAAGTCGGTCGAGCAGTCGGAATAGCCCGACGGTGTCCATACCTATGACATACCTCTCTAGGAACGACCAACCTCAGTCAGTCGGCAGCGCCGATCCAACTGGACAGGGGGTGACCCGAGCGCCGGGACACTTCGGCTTACGGGACCCCGTCTCAATGACGCTAGGTCGGCCGGAAGCTGGCATGCCCGAGCGGTCGTAAAACCTCTATGGATCCGGGTTTTGCTCCATGCCACTTGCCAATTGTCCCATTTCGGCTCCCGCCCCCGGTGCATGCCCCCGTTCGCCGGAACGGTGGGGCAGATCGACAGCCTGAGGGCAGTGCCGTATCGGTCCAGATGGACCGATGAGTCGAGGGTGTTCGCCTTCGGCAGATCTTTACCCAGTAGGGCCTCGGCTGGAGCGTAGGTTGTCGCTACATGGAGCAGGCTATTGCCGATCTGGCCGGTCCGGATCTGCGCGTGCTCTTCTGCGGGATCAATCCCGGGACGCTCTCGGGTGATCTCGGCCTGCATTTCGCCCGGCCGGGGAACCGATTCTGGAAGTTGCTCTATGCCGGTGGATTCACCGAGTCCGTTCTCTTACCCGCCGAGCAGCACGCGCTGCCCGGGCTCGGTATAGGCATCACGAACCTGGTGGGGCGGGTGACAGCCGCCGCCAGCGAGCTCAGTGTCGCCGAACTGCGTGCAGGCGCAACGCAGCTCGAGGCCAAGGTGGCGATGTTGCGGCCCCGCTGCGTCGCGGTGCTCGGGCTGCAGGCGTACCGGACGGCTTTTCGTAGGCCGGAAGCGTTAATCGGTCTCCAACCCGAACTCCTCGGCGGCGCCCTTCTTTGGCTCCTACCCAACCCGAGCGGCCTTCAGGCCCACTATCAGCTGCCTGAAATGAGTGAGATGTTCAAATCGCTCTTCGTCGCCACTGAGGCGGACTGACCGGATTACCTCATCCTCTGTCGCCGAAGAGGATTCGGCCGACTCACGCTTCGATCTGCGGTGTGACCCCTTTGACATACACGGGTCTCGTCGGCTGGGGGCAATCGGCACTTAACTCAATCACCAATCGGCGACCACAAGTATGGCCGCCGATCCGGCGTACCCGTTTCTGTTTCACGCCTCGTCGAGCAAGGCTAGAACGGATCGCAACCCCCGCCTGGGTCCGCCTTCTCGTGGAAGAAGCAGCGTACGAATCCCCGCGTGAACCGCTCCACCGTCTCTCTCGGGGCGATCACCGACCATGAGGGCCTCAGAAGCTGATATGCCCAGGTGTTCGAGCGCGAGCATGAAGATGCGGGAATCTGGCTTTTGGACGCCGTGCTCGAAGGAGAGAATGTACGCGCTTACCAGCTCGTCAATTCCAAGCAGTGCGAACTCGGGTCGCAAATCGAAATGGACATCACTGACGATGGCGACCTTGATGCCAAGTGCGTCCAACTGCCGGAATGTCTCCGGCACGTCTTGAAAGAAGGGATGGGCGACTGGGTCTAGGTCGAGGGTATAAAGAGCCTCGGCTAACGGTCTGTCAAGATTGGCTTCTGAGAACCAAAGCATTGTGGCTGCGCGGTGTTGTTCAGCAGCGCAGTCCGCCGTCGCCTGTGCGCTCACGATGCTAGGCAATTCACGGGCTTCACGCAGTCGAGCGACGATTTCGGTCACCCCGGCATCGTCTGTACCTCGTTCAATCCGCCCCAGAGCTGTCCGCACCCACCATGCGTCGTCCGGGTCATTTACAAGAGTCCCGCGCCAGTCAAAAAGAACGCCCTTAGTCGGCACACCTACATCATCGCCGACTTCCTCCGTCTCCTTGACTCTGCCCCATATCGGCGGTCGGCCGCGCCCAAGGCCGGCGATAGGTGACGGCTTTGCTACCTGGGGTTGGCCCTGTTCGGGTGCAGGGCGATGACGCGGCAGGAGTAACGAAATCGGGCCAATCAGGCCAGCTGGTCATCCTGAGGAGACGCGGGATCAAGCTATAAGCAGGCGAAGGCCAAGGTCCGCTGCTTCGAGATCGAGGAGGTCGCTATTGCGTTCGGCCCACCGACCGGATGCGAGGTCATCACGGAGATTCCGCACTGCCCTTTGCTCGGCGTCCGTCCCGACTCTGGCCCACACCGATATTCCGCGACGAACGATCTCCTCGAGGTATGCCTCGGGCCGGCGCCAGTACGCCTCGAAGAAGCCGTCAACGCAGTCCCACGGAATGAGCACCGGCTCAACCCGGGCCCCTATCGCGCTGGCCAGTTCCGTGGCGAGGCCAATGCGGGAGGCAGCAACCTCGGGCAGGTAGTCACGCGTCAGCCAGAACCGGCGGCGCCACTCCCGGTCACTGGTGTCGCAGGTGAACACCACAACGCGGCGAGCCACGCGTTGCATCTCGCGCAAACCGGCGATCGGATCCTGCCAGTGATGAACGGTGGCAAAAGCCATCGCCGCGTCGAAGCGCTTGTCCTCGAACGGGAGGTTCTCCGCGGTGGCAGCAACGCACACCGCCGTGCTGGCGGGACGCTGCGCACGCATGACCGTTGATGGCTCCACCGCGGTGACTTCACGGTCGGGGGGCTCGTAGCTGCCGGTGCCAGCTCCAACATTCAGCACGGTCCGTGCGCTGCCGAGTGCGGCCCAGACCTGCGCAGCGATCCGCGGCTCGGTATTCCGCGTCGCGGTGTAGGTGGCACCGATGGTGTCGTACAACTGCGCGCTGGACATGGCATCTCCGTGGCTGGCTGTCACCACCCTAAGAGCGTCCCGGGCTGTTCCCATCTTCGGCGTCGTTATCGATCCATCACTCCAGTGGGAGCTAATTCAGATTTTTCGGCAGCCCACGACGGCTCCGGCTACGTAATGCGTAGCCGGTCGAGGGCGGCTTCGTAGCGGCGACTTCGATCCACGTTCCCCCGGGCAAGGGGCGATCGCCGGTTGTTGGCCAGGTTGTCCTCGAGGTCGACGATCTTGACTCGACGTGCGACCGGGTTGCGGGCGACGCTTTCGATGTACTGCTCGTAGGAGTCGTGGGAGTAGTGGGTCAGAGCGTCAATCGCATCGACGATTTCTGGTTGATACCCGGCATCGCGAAGGTTGTCCAAGGTGATTTCAGTGTCCTCGACCACATCGTGGAGCACCGCGGCCGTCTGGTCCACCGGATCGGCTAACTGAAGCATCAGGCGCAGAGCGTGAAAAACATAGGGCTCGGCCTCGGGGGAAGGGTATCGGGCACCCCGGTGCAGCCTCGCGGCCAATGCGATCGCATCTTCAACGGTCGGCTCAATCTGATTCACACCCCAGATGCTATGAGAGAACGATCGCGGTCCTTCGCAAGCTGCCATCAAAGTGTGCCTACACGGGTCATCCACACGCCCCAGGGTGCCGCAGGATGTCACGCTGACCCGATGTACCGGGACAGTGGCAGGAACCTCCACCCGGACCTGCCTTAGGCTCGTGTTGGTGGCGGGTTTTGACCTGGTTATCTTCGACTGCGATGGTGTATTGGCCGACAGTGAGCGGCTGGCAGTTCGGGTCGAGGCTGAGATCGTGACCGGACTCGGATGGTCACTGAGCCAGTCCGACATCGTCGAGCGCTTCGTCGGCCGATCGGCGGCGTACATGCACCAAGAGATCGAGCGACATCTCGGCCGGAGCATTGATTGGGACGCCGAGTTCGAGGCTCGTTATCGGGAAGTGTTCGAGACGGAGCTCGTGCCGGTGCCAGGCGTCATCGATGCATTGCGCGAGATCACGCTCCCGACGTGCGTTGCATCGAGCGGAAGTCACGACCGGATGCGGTTCACCCTCGGCAAGACCGGGCTTCTCGGTCGATTCCGTGGACGGATCTTCAGTGTCGATGACGTGGAGAAGGGTAAGCCAGCGCCGGACATCTTTCTCCATGCCGCCAAGAACATGGGGGTAACACCAGGTCGGTGTGCTGTTGTCGAGGACAGTGTCTCTGGAGTCAACGCCGGACTGGCCGCCGGGATGACAGTGTTCGGATTCTCCGGGGGTGTCACTAGTGCGGAATCACTATCGATTGGGGAGTCCGTCGTTTTCGACGACATGGCGAAACTTCCAGCTCTGCTCCTTTCGGGGAGTTGACCCGAGCCCGGCGAAGTGGGGCACCCTCGGTGGCACAATAAGACATTGTCGCTGGAACCGGACGAGAGGCTACGAGATCCAGGGTTCGCGCCGTCGCCTTTGGGTGGTGCATTGACTACCTGAATGCGGCCGTCACTCTGCTTTCACAGCCTCCTACCACCAAAACTCGTCAGTCTCGGCTGGTCCTCGAAGATACTTCGCCAGTTGCTGACTCTGGTGGCTGAGTGGCGAAGTGACTTTGAGGAGGACGGGACCTTTACCAAGCGCCAACACCGCATCATGGTCCGTTGGTTCCTAGACGCCGACCTCGAGTTCTCCGCTGTGTCTCTGCTGCTGGCGAGCGTGGACAACCTCGTCATGATGCCCTCGAAATGACTAGCGGCATCTGACCATCACCCGGCGTATGGGGGCACTCTGTCAACTCCGCAACGGTTCGTGTCCAGAGGGAACAGAATGCCCCCGATCAGCGGATGACCGTGGGCACCCAAGCAGCGACCAGGACGCCCGGTGCGATCGCCGTTGGGTTTGCGGATCCGCTGGTCCAACGATAGAGGCGACCATAACCGAAGGAGCCGGATCCGCTTGCTGCGACGATGAGATGCTTGCCCGAGGCGTCGGCCTGGATCGTCGCACCGAAGGCGTCGGGGATGGTGACAAGGCTTCTTATCGTGCGGCCTGAGCGAGCATTGATGGCCACGAGGCGAAGGCCACTCCGAAGCTGTACCTCGCCGACACCAGCAAGCTCTCCCGAACGAGTCCCGGCCATGAAGCACGCCCACGAAACGCCGGGAGCGAGGGAGAGCCGATGCGCAGCACCGGACGTGAGCACTGGTCCCGTCGTGTCGAGCACCCAATAGGAGGTTGCTACGGAGTCAGGAGACGTAGAGGCGGTCCCACTGAAAGACAAGAAGCGAGAGTCCGGTGACCATGACAGCGCCCAGAGATCGGCCTCAGGCGCTGTGGCCGTCCACGAGCGGATCGCATGAGACCGCAGGTCCTCGATGGTGATCATTTCTTTGACCACAGGTCCCGCTACGGGGTCGTTGCTGACGTAGGCGAGAAGATGACCGTCGGGGCTTATGGCCGGCGTCCGGCCGTCGGCTATGTAACTCGGAGCGCCGCCGCTGACGGGAACGCTGTAGATGCGGTCAACAGGGGAGGATCTGACATAGGCATGGTTGTCGAAGTAAACCGTTCGGCCTGGAGCAACCGACAAGGACGGCGAACCACGGAACTCGCCTACGTTGGTGGCGAGCGTGCGGATTCGATGCCCGTCGAGCGATGACAGCACGTCGAGACGGAAGTGCTCCCACACCACCACCTCTGCGGGCATGGCTGCAGCAGCGTACTGGGTCGGTCCAGCCGGCTTGTGGCCCGGGGATCTGGACACCGAGGATGTCCGAGCCAGCACTACCGCTGCGATCGGGGCGACGGTGAAGGCGAGAACCAGAAACCCGATAAACCACCGGCGCCGCCTCCGACGGCGTGCTTCTCTAAAGAGGACTTGAACCCCGTCATGAGCCGGTGCAGTTGAGCGTTCGTCGATGAGTGTCATGTCCGGCCAAGTCGAGCATCCTCGAAGACAATCCCCGCCTCGTCAACAACCGTCATGACGGGCCTGGTAATCCGTACCTCATGGAACTACTATGACTAGGACCATGATCTCTGTCAACATCGACCGAACTGAACCCGTTGCCCTGCACGACCAGGTCGCAGGCGAGATCCGGCGAGCCATTGCCGAGGGCGAAGCCAAACCTGGTGAACGACTGCCGCTCGCCAAGGACTTGGCAGCAGTGCTCGGAGTCAATAAGAACACAGTTCTACGAGCGCTCCACATCCTGAGGGACGAAGGGTTATTGGAGTTCCAGCGTGGTCGTGGCATCACCGTCGCCGGTTCGCTCGAACGAGGGCTGGTTGTGACCCGAATCCACGAGTTAGTCGAGTTCTGTCGCTCCTACGGCTATCGGCCCGAGGAGGTCATCCGGATCATCGAGGGCCTCCAATGACGCTGACCCTGGACAAGAGAGCAGCCGATGAAGGGCACCAAGCCCAACTTCTGTTTAAAGAAGCCCGACTGCGCCGTCGGCGTCGCCGGGCCATCGGCGTCGGCATCGCCGTCGTTGTTGTTGCCGCAGGTCTGGCTATCACCGCTGAATCTCGTTCGCCCATGGATCCGGCGGTGCGTTCGAATCGTTCGCCGATAACTCCGACCGCCCCGGCGGTCAGTCGTACTGGAGCAACGTTGGTAACCGCTTATGACAACCTCCGATTCGTCGATGCAGACTCGGGGAAGACGAGAACTGAGCTCTTACCGGCACCGGCGGGAGGAAGCGACGACCTCGCCATGACCAAGGTGGGCCGTTCGCTCATTCTGAACAGGGGCGACATAGCCTGGCTCTACCGACCAAGCCTTCCGGGAAACCCGCTCGACCTCGGACCTTCGCTGCGGGTCATCCCAGGTCCGGTGACCAGCCAGGTCTGGATCTGGTCGAATCCCTGTGCCGAAAGCGGGTGCAGCAATGCGGCCGAGAATGCGAGCAACGGCGCAGTCCGCCTCGTCGACAGTGCCGGTCGTCAGATCGGCTCACCTGTCCCGCTCCCCGTTGATACGAACTGGTTCCCGACAGGTCAGAGTCTCAGTGCTGGCCTGGTCCTGACGGTGGCATACGGGCCTGGGCCCCCGGGCCGGAGCGAGATCTGGCAGCCGACCACCAACCGCGTCGTCCACACGCTACCGAGCGAGCCACTTGCTGCGCACGGCGATTGGATCGCTACAGAATCGGCAAAGTCCTGTCCGCCAAACTGCTCGATTCAGATCACAGACATCCGATCGGGCCAGGTTGAGGTCATGCCATTGCCTCGACGAACCTACGTGTCCGGCGGAGCAGTATCACCCGATGGGACGAGGCTCGCCCTCGTCGGGACTCTGAACGGAAGTCAGCGACAACAGCCGTCGGCCGTCATCGTTGTGGACTTGGCGACGCGCACGTCCCAAGTCCTGCGCAACTCCAACGCAGCTCTTCGTTCGGCATACGGTGCTCCGCCCATGTCGTGGTCCAGCGCCGGATGGCTCTTCGCAACCCGGATCGGAGGTTCGGACGTACTTGCATGGCGACCGGGATTACTCGGAATGGCCGTTCTACCCAAGGTGAAGTTGCCGGTTCTCCATCTGGATCCACCCCAGTTCCAGACGGAAGACCCGACAATGCTGGCTCTGTAATGCCCGTATTCAGAGACGCTTAGACCGTTCGTTGACTCTGGGTCGGGGCGAACCGTCCCTAAGAGCCCCGCACCGTCCCGGCGAAGTGGGGCACCCCTTGGCCCTTATCGCACCGAATTGACGAGCCGTCGCGTTGCAAGCAGTGCCTCGTACGCTGCACCACCTACTTGGATCCACCATCCACGCCACCACCGTCGTTCGGCGTGAACAAGACGAGTACTGAGATCGGGACGCAACTGCAGCAAGTAGTGGCTTGCTCGGCGAGCGTGGAACCAATCAGATGCGATTGCCACCCGATCAGCCTCTTCGAAGTATGGAATCGACCGCTCTACGTTGTCCCAGGTCGTTCTTGCTGTTGGCTCTAGGACCACGTGATGTCGGGGAGCAAGCACGGCGAGTCGTTCGGCCTCGCCCCGGTGTCCGCTGACAACCAGCTCGCCGCCGCCGTGCGCGGCGAGCGTCCGCAACGCAATGCTCATACGCCACCGCTCTACAGCCCGAATGCGACCGCCATAGCCTGGAACGAGCACGACCACTGACACTCGGGGGGACCATAGTCAGGAAGCCCACGATGGGGCATCATCTTGCACCCGTCCGCGATTGGCGTCGCCGGACAGTTCAAGGTGGCGGCTGTGTCCCACTGTCCCGGCGAACTGGGTCAGGTCCAGTTGAGGATGAACATTGGCCACAGTCAGCCTTACGTCGAAACATATCGCGATGATTCAAGCGGCTAGAAGACGGAGGCTCGGATGCCCGCAAAGGTGGGATACCTCGCCATTGACACGATCGACCCGAATGGACTCGCCCCGTTCTGGTGCGGGTTGCTTGGCGTTCAGGTGGACACGAGTATCGGAGACGGTGAGTTTCCAATCTTGTCCCCGACAGACGATGGCCCAACCGTAGGGTTCCAACGGGTCCCGGAGGCGAAGACAGTGAAGAACCGGATGCATCTGGATCTTGTCGTCGATGACTTGGACGCCGCAACGGTAGAAGTTGAGCAACTCGGAGGTCGATGGCTCGACCCGGGCACTACCCGAGAGCTTGAAGGGTTCCGTTGGCGTTGCATGGCAGATCCGGAGGGTAACGAGTTCGATCTCGATATTCTCCCTACTGACTCGTAGGGGTTCGCATGCTTTCTACAGAGCCGCAAATCGTTGAAGAGATGTTCGTCCAAGTGGCTAAGGGCTCAAGGAGCTCGTACGGGGTGCTGACATTGTCGGGCGTGTCGCCGTCAACGTCTACGGGAACAGTCGAGTCATGGACTAGCTGTGGCGAGGCGAAGATCGACCCAGGTCGTGATGGCCGCCAAGTAGTTGGGAGGACTCGCGGGATCAGAATTGGTCAACCCGGCATAGAGCGTGACGACATGAAGCGAGCAACTTGGGGTGCCGGGCAACTGCACGCAGAGGGGAAGGTTCTCCGATGTGGAAATGGGGCCCTCCGCCGTGATCGCCGCCGCCAGCGGCTGATGATTGCAGTCGGTGGCCCCCATGGTCACGACAGAGCCGTTCCGCAATGGACACTGCATCGGCGTGCTACCACAGGTATTGGTATCGGCATGATTCCAGATATGGAGTAACGGCACGGTGAGCTGGCCACTGGCCACCAATCGGTCGACCTCGTTGGCCGGATCGGCGATTTGAGGGTCGAGGCGCTGGAGTGTGATCGACGTGGCCTGTGGGTCGAATTTGGAGCTGGGACAGACACCCTGCTGGTACGCGGCCTCACCTTGTTCGACGTTGACGACACTGGCGTCGCCGACCACACCTGCCGGCGGGTTCCCGGAGAGCTGCTCGGACCACGCCACATAGTAGGCACCGGCCGATCCGGCACTCCCTCCTGCCAAGAAGTACTTCGACGTTGGGTACGTGGCTTCGGTAAAGGCAACGGCGGCCTTGGTGGATTGGAGCCCGTTGGTGGTCCTCGCTGATCCGTCGGCGTTCTTGTTGGGATTGTTCGGGTCGGTCTGACCGCTGCCGCTGTAGATGTCGCGGTTGCAATAGGAAACGGCCAGGGTGCGGAAGCCAGCCGGATCGGCGCGAATGTTGGCCGAAAGCCCGTTGTTGGTCAACCCCGCCCGGAGAGTCGTTTCCGAATTTTCGGTCATCTGCGATCCGTCGGGCTGTGGAGTTCCTGAGGGGTCGAAGTATCCCACCCCGCCGCCGTGCATCCAGACCCATAGTGGCGAGCTGGCCGTGGCCGACGATCCCACCTTCGTCCCTACCACGAAGGTCTGGTATCCGCTGATGCTGCACGGGTAGGCCATGTTCCGGTAGAAGTCATACTTCCACCCGCTCACCGTGGACGAACTGACGAGAACGATCTGTGACGTATCGCCCGGCAGCACTAGGCAGGCGGTATTTGCCACGGCAAGAACGAGAAATCCGATCACAAGGCTGATCAAACGTCGCAAATGGGAGTTCCTTTGAAGAACAAGTGTCCTGTTCTAGGACAGAACTGTGAGAAGAGTATGAGCATGACCGAACTGTTCTGATCCCGTCTTCGCCCTGGGAGGGCCGCCCAGCCAGCTATCACCGTACTGCCCCGGTCGTGCCGGAGTGTCTCACCCTCCCGGCATTATGGGGCAGGTGGGACGGCCAACGACTAAATCTCTTCGCGTGTCACATCGAGGTTGCGAAAGGTTGGAGGACCGTCGCACACCTTCGCAAGTTGCGCCGCGAACTCGGCTGTTTCGGGACGATTCGAGTTCTCCATCGCGGCCTCGTATGACGGAAATTCCACAATCGAGAAGTACGTGCGATCGCTGTCTCGATCGCGACCTTGCATCGCCCTGCTCGACGTTCGAGTGCCTTCCGTCTTAGCAAGCCATTCATCGAGGGTGCGGTTGAATGCGTCGATATCGCCAGTCTTGAATTCAATGAGCTGTACAAACTTCATGCCATACCTCCATGATGACTTATCCACACGTGGGCGGAGCATAACGAGCGCAGGCTGATCTTGCTCACCGCGATGCGAGTGCCGCTACGATCAACCCCGTGACGGAGATGCTTGTCCTCTCGGCGCACCTACCTGAGGTCGAACTCGACCCCGGCCAAGCTGTCGTGCACGAAGGTGGAGCGGGTGGAGCGATTTGGGTACTCATCTCGGGTGCTCTGCAGGTGCGAAAGGGTGACATCCCGGTCAACACGATTACCCAGCCAGGCGCGATGGTGGGTGAGATCTCGGTGCTCCTGGGCACCAACCACGGCGCCACCGTCGAGGCCACCGAGCCGAGCCGCCTCCGCTACGCCGCCGATGGCCATGATCTGCTCGGGTACTCGGCCGTTACCAAGCTGGTTGCGATCGGCCTGGCCGAGCGACTCAACTTCGTCACCTCATATCTGGCCGACCTGAAGTACCAGTACGGCGATGCACCCGGCCTGTCGATGGTGTCCGACGTTCTCACACGGCTGGCGCAGCATCAGGGGCCAGCAGCTCAGCCCGGTTCGGCACGAGACCCCAACCCGGACTACTGAGGCGCAGGTTCGCCGGCGAGAACGGATGAGTTCGGACAGAGCGAGGATTGAGCTCAGAATACGGACCGCTCCGGAGCCACCGAGGCGGCGAGATCCAGTTCCTCGGTGCCGAGAAGCGACACCCAGGTGGCCCGGCCCTGGGTGAAGTCGAGCTCCACGCGGGCGGGCACGGGGCCGATCTGATGCCCTGCGTTGAACACCCACGTGTTGCCGATGCGGTCCACCCATGAGCCGTCGGCCTTAAAAGGCGATTCGTGTACATGACCGGTGAGCACGGCATCGGGTCGGTACTCGTCGATCCACCCGCCGAGGTCTGCGTCGCCGTAGTCGCGCCGACCGGTCCAGCAGGTGGGCGACCCGAGTGGTGGCCAGTGATAGACCCATAGCCACCTGCTGCCTCGACGGGCCGCATCACCCGCTAGCTGTGCCGCCACGGCTGCCTTACCGGCGGGGCCGTCCCACCATGGGCAGATGGTGACAACGGTGTCACCCACGATCAGCGAGTCGCTATCGGTCTGAATACCCGCGGCCTTTGCCTCGGCGAGCCAGAGCGCCCCTTGCTCGCCGTGCGCGTCAGGCCCGGTGAGGTCGTGGTTGCCCGAGCTCACGGCCACCCGCCCAGCCGACTGAAGTAGTGACAGGTAGCGCAGCATCACGACGCTCTGCGTGTCGAGGGAGACAGCCGAGCGGATGCTCAAGCTGTCTCCGGCCACCACAACGAGGTCGAACGCCGGAGCGGCGCCAACGACCCAGTCGAGCTGGGGCAGTGTGTAGTGAAGGTCGGATACGAGGAGGATGCGCACGGGGCAGTCAGTGAGGTTGCCGAAACAGGAATCCTAGACAGGGCCAGTGCTTTGTGCAGAACTGCCTACGCGGCGGAGACAGCTCCGGGCGCCAAGCGCAAAAGACGATATGTGCCTTGAATTGCCGGATCCCGCGCGGTCTCGGATCGACCAACCGAATGTCCGCATGGTGCCTGCTTGGTAGGGGACAGGACGACCTCTCTTGCAACAATCGTCATGGGGCCGCACTTCTGAAGAGAGCGGCCGACCAGGATCGAACTGGCATCATCAGCTTGGAAGGCTGAGGTTCTACCATTGAACTACGGCCGCGGATCGTGGAGCAGTCTAAAGCCTCTACTCTCGAGACCGTGGACGCACTGTTCGATCGAGTCGGGGGGGAGCGGTTCTTCTTCGACCTGGTGGACCGCTTCTATGCGGGCGTCGCCGGCGATCCCCTGCTGCGGCCGCTGTACCCTGACGATCTGGCCGAGTCGTCCCACCATCTCGCTCTGTTCCTCATGCAGTATTGGGGCGGTCCGGGCACCTACAGCGAGCAGCGAGGTCATCCCCGGCTGCGCATGCGCCACGCCCCGTTCGTCATCGGTTTCCCCGAGCGCGACGCCTGGCTGCGCCACATGCTGAGTGCGGTGCACGAGCTCAAGGAGGCGGCGCGGATTTCCGATGCGGACGCGGTCGAGCTGCGCGACTATCTCGAGATGGCGGCCAACTCACTCGTCAACTCGCCCTGAGCGACCGCCTCTCTCAGTCCTTGAAGTCGGGGGTGCGGCCTTCCTTGCGGGCCGCCACCGCCTCCTCGAAGTTGCGGGTCGTGATGCGCACGAAGAGCTGTGCGGTGCCCTCGGCGTCCATGTGGGACTGCAGACTGGCGGCGTCGAGGCTGTTCCACAGCTGGCGCTTGGTGAGCTCCACACCGGCCCTGCTCCAGCTGTTGATGCGGTCTGCCAGCTCGAAGCAGGCCGGCAGCAGCTCGGCGGCGCGGACCACCCGCGAGACCAACCCGATGCGGTCGGCCTCGGCTGCGTCGATGTCGCGCCCGGTCAGCATGATCTCGGCCGCCCGGGAGTGCCCGATCGCCCGCGGGAGCAGGTAGCTCAAACCGAGCTCGGCGGCCGTCAGCCCGTTGTTGATGCCCGCCGCCCGGAAGTACGCGTCCTCGGCGGCGACCCTGACGTCGGCCGCCAGCGCCAGGCAGAAGCCGCCCCCGATCGCCGCGCCGTTCACCGCCGCGATCACCGGCTGGTGCATGCGGCGGATGGTGGCGATCACGTCGTCGAGCATCTCCATGGAGCGCAGGGCGATCGTCGGGAGCGTCAGGCCGTCCATGTTGGGCATCGTGCCTGGGTTCTCGTGGTCCGCCCCGGAGCAAAAGCCACGCCCTGCACCGGTGATCACGACCACGCGCACCTCGTTGTCGCTGCCGATCTCGCGCAGCGAGTCGCGGAAAGGGATCATCACATCGAAGGCCATGGCGTTCATGCGTTCCGGCCGGTTGAGCGTGAGGACGGCGACCTGGGGATGAGGCCGGCTGACTTCGGTGAAGGACATGCGCGGCATCGTAGATGGGCCCGTCACGCCCTCTCGGGACCACCGAGCGGGCGCTATGCCGCGCCGCGGTCCCTGTGCGACGGCCCCCGGTGGAGGGAACCCTCCTGGCGGGCCATCCAGCGGAGCCGGGCAGCCCGGGCGTCCCAGTCGTAGACCACGGCCGTCCCGGCGATGAAGTCATTGAGGGCGCGGCGCTCATGCTGGTACACGATGCCGAGGAACCCGATGCCCAGGGTGAAGAACAGGGTGAACCCGAGCCCGACCGTCCGGCGGACGGCCTGGCCGCCGCTGATCGACCTGCCCTCCTTGGTCACCACCTGCAGCCCGAATATCGCCATACCCAGCGTCTTGCCGCTGACCGCCCATTGGTAGGTGAAGTACAGGAATTCCCACACCGTCAGGGTGACAAAGGTCAGGATCTTCTGTTGGCCCAGGCTGTAGGAGTGCCCCGTCACCAACTTGAGAGCGGCGTTCACGAGCGCCACCCCGACCGTGTAGACGCCCCAGGAGGCCCCGACGTCGGCCGCGAACGCCACCAGACGGCTCACCCCCCCGGCGTAGTGGCCTTGCCGGCCGACGGTCATCTCGGCCGCGGGAACCGGCACCGTCGTCACGGAGTCATCCTTGGCTCAACCAGCAGCGGCGGCCCGTCGGGCCAGTTCTCGATCCGCTTTCGGCGCCCGACGAGCCGGTTGCCCCAGCGCAGGATGAAGTCGTCGAGCCCGACTCCCTGGGCGCGGATGACGTCGAGGATCTCGGTGAGCACGCCGGTGGTCGAGCGGGCGATGATCGAACCCAACTCGGTCTGCTCGACCAGTGCGTCGATGTCGACCTTGTCCACGATCGCATTGATGTCGACCCGGTCGATGATCTTCTGCACGTCGACCCGGTCGATGATCTTCTCCACGTCCACCCGGTCGATGACCTTCTCCACGTCGACCCGGTCGATGACCTTGTCGACGTCCACCCGTCCGATCACCTTGTCGACGTCGACCCGGTCGATCAGGGCGTCGACGTCGATGGCCTCGAGCACCAGGGCGACGATGCGTTCCGCCAGCGCCTGGGCCAGTTGCTCGGCCCGGGTGCCGATCGGGTTGGGGCTCATGGGACCCCGGGGCCGTGTGACATTCCCGTGATCATCTCATCCCCGACCGCTGCGGGCGGGACATCGATCGGGTACGGTCGGAATGACCCTGGACGTCGAGACGAGGAGAAGGCACAGTGGAAATCGAGCGTTACGACGACGGAGTCCCTTCCTGGGTGGACCTGGGAAGCCCGGACCTGGAGAAGTCCAAGGGGTTCTACGGAGGTCTCTTCGGCTGGGACCTCCCGCAGGGACCCCCCGATGCCGGGGGCTACACCGTGTGCGAACTGCGCGGCAAGACCGTCGCCGGTCTGGGGCCGAAGATGGACCCGGACATGCCGACGGTCTGGATGACCTACGTGAACGTGAACAGCGCCGACGACACCGTGGCCAAGGTGTCGGCCAACGGCGGCACCGTCTTCATGCCGCCCATGGACGTCATGGACGTCGGTCGCATGGCGATCTTCGCCGACCCGCTGGGGGCGGTCATCGGCCTGTGGCAGCCCAAGTCGCACATGGGTGCCCAGCTGGCCAACGAGCCGGGAGCGTTCTGCTGGAACGAGCTCATCACGACGGACCTCGACGCCTCCAAGGCCTTCTACAAGGCCGTGTTCGGCTGGGACGCCGAGGGAATGGGTCCTCCCGGGGCACCGCCGGCCTACACCGAATGGAAGCTGAGCGGGAAGTCCGTCGGCGGCATGATGGCGAAGAACGCCGACATGCCGGCGGAGATGCCACCCAACTGGGGCGTGTACTTCGCGGTGGCGGACACGGACGCCAGCGTGGCCAAGGCGCAGGAGCTGGGCGCCACGGTGCTCATGGGACCGGCCGACATCGAGCCGGGCCGCTTCGCGGTGCTGGCCGACGACCTCGGTGCTGTCTTCAGCATCCTGCGCCTCAAGAGCTAGCCGTCCGCGCAATGGAGCGTCGGCGCCTCGGGCGGACCGATCACCACAGCAGCGTCGCCGTCCTCGGCGGCGCTGCCTGCTGGGCGGCCACGATGGAGGAGGCGGGCGCCTTCTTGCAGCTCGCCCTCGACCACGGGGTGAACCACCTCGACATCGCGCCCCAGTACGGGGCGGCCGAGTCCGTGGTGGGGCCGCACCTGATGGGCCGCCGTGACGAGCTGTTCATCGCCGGCAAGACCCTTCGGGCCAATCCGGACGGCGTCACGGAGCAGTTCGACACGACCAGGCGGCTGCTCAACGCCGAGGTGCTCGACCTCTATCAGGCGCACGCCGTGACGACGCTCGAGGAGCTCGACCGGCGCTCGGCGGCGCTGGAGCGGATCCTCGAGCTCCGCGAGGCCGGCCAGACCCGCTTCGCCGGTATCACCGGGCACGACCTCGAAGTGCCGCGGACCCACCTCGAGGCGCTGCGCCGTTTCGACCTCGACACCGTGATGTTCCCCGTCTACCCCGCCCTGTGGGCGCGGCCCGAGTACCGCGAGCCGGCCGAGGAGCTGCTGGCCACCTGCGCCGAGCGCGACCTGGGCGTGATGGTGATCAAGGCAGTGGCGCGTCGACCCTGGGCCGATCGGCGCCCCTTGGCGGACGCCGTGGCCGGCGACCCCGCCACGGCCGATCGCTGGGCCGGTTCGTGGTACGAGCCCCAGGGCACCGACGACGAGATCGACCGCGGTGTGCACTTCGCGCTGTCCACGCCGGGCGTGCACGCGTTTTGCACGCCGGGAGACATCGCGCTGTTGCCGCGTGTGCTCGCTGCCGCCGAGCGCTTCACGGGCATGGACGACCACGAGCGCACCGCCGCGGTCGACACCATGGCGGCCGAGGAGCTCATCTTCCCCATGCCCCGCTGAGCCCGCGGGCGTCAGGCGGCTTGCAGTTCCTGAATGACCGAGCGGAAGGCGCCGTCGTCGGCGCCGGCAGCCGGCGGGGACACCACGATGCCCTGGCCGAGCCCCGCGAAGCGCTCGAGCAGTATGCCCGGCAGCTCATCGAAGGTGCCGCAGGGTACGAGGGTGTCGAGCACCTCGTCGGAGAGCACCCCGGCCAGGTCGTCCCAGCGGTCGTGGCGGATCAGGTCACGCAGGCGCGGGCCGAGCTCCGTCCAGCCATGGAGCTCGAGCGTCGGGGCGTAGGCCGGGGTCGAGTACAAGAAGGCCAGAAGGCGGCGCTGGCGCTCCCGCTCGGCCACGACCGCGTCGAGCGAGGCTCCCGTGATCACCGAAGTCCCGATCACCGTCTCGAACCCGGCGGCGTCCAGGTCCCGCCCCGCCGCGCGCGCGCCGGCGGCCAGTGCGGGCAGGCAGGTTTCGCGCAGGTAGAGCGGGTTGGAGTTGGTGGGGTGGCTCACGAACCCGTCCGCCACGGCCCCGGCGAGTTCGCAGGCTCTGCGTTGGACGCCGCCGAGGTAGATGGGTGGCACCGCCACCTCGGCGTCTGGACCCGGGTTGAAGTAGGGCTGGAGCCGGGTGAGGCGGTAGTGCCGGCTCTCGTAGGAGGGTGGTACGCCGGAGGCGAACGAGGCGAAGGCCGCCTGCACCGCGCCCACGTAGTCGCCCAGGCGGCCGATCGGGTCCTCGCCGAACGGCACGGCGTAGCGCTCCTCGATGTTCTGCCGGATCTGGGTGCCGAGGCCCAACTCGAACCGCCCACCGCTCAGGGACGAGATGTCCCAGGCGGCGTAGGCGACGAGCGTGGGACTGCGGGTGAAGGCGAGGGCCACGCTGGTTCGGACGACGATCCGCTCCGTGTGCTCGGCGACGAGGAGCGCCACCGCCAGCGCATCGTGCACGGTCTCTGCGACATGCAGCCCGTCGTAGCCCAGCCGCTCCACCCGCTCTGCATGGGTGATGGCGGCACGGAGGCTGATCCGCGGGTCCATGCCTGCGTACACCTTCACGCCGGCGCGCCCTCCGTTCCCGTGTTCTGGGCCCGTCCGCGGGCGATGATGGCCTCCCGTTCCGTGGCCAGGCGTGACTGGTCGAAGCGCTCGCCCAGCCATTTCCTCGACCACTGGGACTCGCCACGCCACGCCTCCTCGCCGGCCAGGCCGCCGATCTCGGCGTAGCCGCGCCGGATCTCGCGGACGTACTCCAACGGGATGGCCGCGACGGTGGCCGCCATCTCCCGGGCCCGCGCCAGCAGAGCGTGGTGGGGCACCACCTCGACCACGAGGCCCCAGGCGCGCGCCGTCTCGGCGTCAATGAAGTCGCCCGTGAAACTCATCCGGCGGGCCCGGTCGATCCCGATCAGCTCGGGCAGACGGATGGTCAGGCCTCCACCGGGCATCACCCCGACGCGCGCATGGGTGTCGGCGAAGCGCGCCCGTTCGGACGCGATGAGGAAGTCGCAGGACAGGGCCAGCTCGAGACCGCCGGTCACGGTCGGCCCGTTGATCGCACCGATGACCGGGGTCAGGTGCGTCGCCAGCATGCCGAAGTGCGTGGCCGGGCTGCGCATCCGGCCCAGCTGGACCGTCCGCTGCTCGGTGGACAGTGATTTCAGGTCGACGCCCGCGCAGAACGCGGGGTCGGCACCCGTCAGCACCATGCAGCCCACGTCGTCGCGCCCGTCGAGAGCCGTGATCGTGTCGTTGAGTTGGCTCTGCAACTCGGCCGACAGCGCGTTGCGCGCCTCAGGGCGGTTCAAGGTGACCGTGGCCACACGGTCGTCGACCTCGACGAGCACCAGCATCAGCATTCCCTCCCTCGCGGTGGTGACCGCCTCATGATCGGCCGCCGGTTCGGCCGGGCACCAATCCTGCGAACGAGACCACCCGGGAGATCGACCCCTCGGCGTCGATCGAACCGAAGCTCCAGCCCTCGAGCGCGGTGACCCCGCGCTCCGCCCGCGCCCACGAGTAGCGGATGTAGCCGTGATGGAGGTCCACCGGGCTGGTCCGGCGCAGGCTGGTGTGCCACCGGGGCTCGTGGCGGAAGCGGGCGAACGCCTCGCTGAGGCCGGCGGCGCCTTCGAAGACGGCCTCGGGGCTCACGTAGACGAAGTCGGGCGAGAGGTGACTGCTCAGGCGCTCCAGGCGGTCCGTGTCGTCCGCGACGAACACAGCCGTCATCAGGTGGTCGATGCGCTCGGCGATGTCCTCGGCCCGGTGATCGTGCCCGAACACCCGGGCAGTCTGTCAGAGGGCCCGACCTGCTGCCCGCAGACATTTCAGCTTCCGAGGGCCCACTCCGCCCGCAGGAGCGCGTAGCAGTCGGCGTCGCGCTGGTCGCCGTCGATGCGTTCCCACCCGCGCAACGTGGCCTCGCGTGCGAAGCCGGCAGCCTCGGCCGTGCGTGCCGATGCCACGTTCCACGGTTCGACGAAGAGGTGCAGGCGCGGGATGGCGAAGTCGGCGAACCCGAACGACACGACCGCCTCGAGCGCACGGGTGGCCAGGTTGTGGCCGCGCGCGCCGGCAACCAGCCAGTAGCCGATGGAGGCGCGGCCGCTCTCGATCTCGTGCAGCCACAGCCCGATGGACCCGATGCCGACCTGGGGGTCGATCTCGTGCGCGATCACGAAGGAGAAGCCGTCGCCCTCGGCGGCCCGGGCATGCTGGCGCTCGATGAAGGCCCGCCCTTCGTCGTCCGTGTAGTGCCGGGGCACCGAGGTGATGGACGGGATGAGCGGGTCGGCCGAGGCCTGGCGCACCATGGCCAGGTCGGACCCGGCATAGGGCCGGAGCACCACCGGCGGGCACGAGAGTCGCGGGACGCGCAGCGGGGGAGTGAATGCGCCCGGATCGAAGCCGTTCATCGGAGGGTGACATACCCAGGGACGAGGTGATGAGGCGTGTCGAGGTAACCCTTGGCCTCGGGGAGGCCACCGAAACGGCCATGGCTCCACCGCACCTCGATGTGCCCTGCCACCGCATGCAACGTGTGCGAGACGCGGTCGCGCACCGTGGCTTCCCAGCCGACGCGCGGCTGCCCCCCGGGCTGGGGCTCCATGGCGAAGGAGACGAGTTTGTACTGGCGGCGCCAGTCCCACGACGTCGCGATGCGCAGCCGCAACGAGCGCGCCGCCGAGGAGCCCAGGACGAAGTAGGGGGCGCTCCCGATGCGCAGCAGGCGCCACAGCATGGCCTCGCCCGCGCCGGTGCCCGTCTGCATGGCCGCCTCCCAGCGGCGGACCGACGCCCGGGCCACCGTCTGCGACAGGGTGGCGTAGAGGGTCTTGGCGCCTAAGGGCCAGCCCGCGCCGAGCCAGCGCCCGAGGGCGTCGCGCTGAGGTGAGCTGAGGTCGACGGCGCGGGAGGGGAGGTCGCGCAGCAGCGCGGGCGGCGCACCGTTGCCGCTGGCCGGGGGCGCCGGCCCGCCGATCGCGTCGGCGCCGCCGAGTCCGGGCAGCGCAGGCGCAGCGGGCCCCTGAAGGGGTCGCGGGCCCCCCTCGAGGGGCGTCGCCGGCCCGGGGACGGGGCCTCCGCCGTCCCAGCCGAGCGCGGCGAGCCGGACGGCCTCGTAGAGCGCCTGATAGTCGGCCGGCGCCACCTCGGCGTACCAGTCCCCGCCGCCGGGGAGCACATCACGGGCCGCCCGGCCGCCCCGGGCCTGCGCGCCCACGAGGAGCCCGTCGAAGACGTTCCATGGCGACACGTTGAAGAGGATCTGCGACAGGTACTTGCAACTGACCAGGTAGACATGGTCGACGCGCAGATCGATCGGCGCGACCTCGTCCCCGGGGGCACGTCCGGTGCCTTTCCACTCGACCACCTTGGGCAGCCGACCCCGTAACCCGTCGTCGGCCGCCAAGAAGGCCTGCCCGTTCGCCCAGGCGGCGTGGAACTCCGCGTCGTAGGCGCCCCCGGCGCGCAGCGCCGCCAGGCGCTCCCACATCTCGGGCGACAGGCTGTGCATGACGGGGGTGCGCGACCGCACGGCGCCGTCGATGTCGGGGAGCCCGAGCATGCCGAGCCCCGTGCCGAGCTCGGTCACGGTGGTGCGGTCGCTCGGCATGGGGGCATCCTTCCACGGCCGCCGCCTGCGCCGGCCGACCCGGCGTACCGCGCTACTCGGTGAACAGGGGGGTGAGCTGGAGCTCGAGCGGGCCGACCGCCGCCTCGGCCGCCGCATGCAACTCGGTGCTCTCGTAGACGTCGACCGCGGTACCGGTGCGGGCGATGAAGGCGAACACGGCGTCACCCCAACGCTCCTCGCGCAACGCCTGGCGCAGGGCGGCCCGCTCGCCGGGCGGCAGGTCGCGCCCGGGCGTCTTGGCCACCAGCTGGCAGGCCAGCACCCAGTTCAGCGTGTCGAGGTCCTGGGCCACGAAGACGCGCGGGGGATCGTCGCGCACGACCGCGCAGGCGACGACGGCGCCCACTGCTCAGACGCCGCCCGGAGCCACGTCGGACTCGGACCAGAAACCCGCCCGCGGGGAGCCGTAGCGGCCCCCGGCGTAGGTCGCGAGCCGCGCCACGGCGTCGACGGACAGCAGGTCCACCGCGTCGAAGATCCCACCCGGCCCGGGGGCCCGGAGCGCCCGGTCGGCCTCGGTGCCGCCCCGCGGCAGCTGGGTCGTGAGGATGACGAAGGGACTGATCCCGCTGGCCGCCAGCACGTGGGCGCGGCCGAGGGCACGCCACACCGTGTCGGAGCGGACCATGCCGCCCCGGTAGGCCGAGTTCGGCCCGGCGACGTCGAAGTACCACGTGCGGCCGGCAGCGTCCGTGCCGGTGAAGTCGACGGCCAGGCCCAGTCCACGCAGGCGGCGGTTCGGCCGCACGTCTGCGAAGCCGGCGGCCTCCAGCACACCGCGGGCCAGGCTGGCGGCCGAGGTGCCGTCGCCCGCCGCCGTGCCGTCGATCGTGCCGGCCGCGGGCGCGCCCGCCTCAGAGGCGACCCGGCCGCGGGCGAGCTCGACGTAGGCGGGGTCGAGGTCGTACCCGACGGCGTCGCGGCCACTGCGCACCGCGGCCACCAGGGTGGAGCCGGACCCGGCGAAGGGATCGAGCACGAGGTCGCCCTTGAACGTGTAGAGCTCCATGAGGCGCTGAGGCAGCTCGACGGGGAACGGTGCGGGGTGCCGCACCCGGACGGCGCTCTCGGGCGGGATGTCCCACACGTCGAGCGTGAGGGCCATGAAGTCGTCGGCAGCGATGCTGCTCTCGTGGGGCAGCCCCTCGCGTCGGCGCTCCTTGGGGCTGCGCGCCCGCCCGAAGCGTCCCTTGCTGGCCACGATGACCCGCTCGGTCACGTCGCGCAGCACCGGGTTGGCGGCCGAGCGGAAGGAGCCCCAGGCGCACGAGCCGCTGGCGCCCTCGCCCTTCTGCCAGACGATCTCGCCCCGGGGCAGCAGGTGCAGGTCGTCCTGCAGGATGGCCACCACGTCGGCGGCCAGGCTGCGATACGGCTTGCGCCCGAGGTTGGCCACGTTGACCGCGATGCGGCCGCCCGGCTCGAGCACCCGCTTGCACTCGGCGAACACGTCGCGGAGCAAGGCCAGATACTCGATGTAGGAGCCGGGCACGCCCTCCCGGTCGAGCTCCTCCTCGTACTGCTTGCCGGCGAAGTAGGGGGGTGACGTGACGACGAGGGCCACCGAGTCGTCCGCCACGGCATGCATGCTTCGGGCGTCCCCGCACAGGCAGGACACCCCCGGCAGGTGCGGGGTCACGTGCTCCTCTGCGCTGAGCTCGGGTGCCTCGAAGCGGGCGTAGAAGGCGTCGGCGACGTGCGACTCGCGCCGGCCGACACCGAAATTGGAGGTTGCGGTGCGACGGCGGGGCGGCATGGGCGATCGCTCGCAACCCTACCGGCCGGCCCGCGCACGGGCCGGCATGCGAACGGTCGCCTGGGGCATGGCTGACACCCTAGGGAACCGCTGTGACACGACGGGGGGCGGCACCGGGCTACATCTCGTAGACGACGAACGTCGTGGGCCGGCCGACCAGGTCGTAGAGCGACCGGGCCCGGCCGTTGTACTCCTGGGTGTGCCAATAGACCCGGGGCGCCCCCCGCTCGGTGCCGGCCTGCTTCACCGCCTCGAGCAGGGCGCGCCCGACGTCGTGGCCCCGGGCCGAGGGGGCGACGAAGAGGTCCTCGAGGTAGCACTTGGGCCTGCGGGACCAGGTTGAGGCGTGGACGACGCAGTTGGCCATCCCGATGCCCCGACCGGTGTCATCGAGGGCGATGACGCCGAACATGCCGTCGTCGCCTGCGCAGAGGCGGTCGAAGGCGGACCTGGTGGTGGCGTCGGACAGCTCTGCCCGGTAGAAGGCGAGGTAGCCCGCCCACAGGGCCCGCCAGTCGTCCCAGTCGCCGCTCCCGAGTGCCCGTATGGTGCCCACCCCCTCAGCTTCCCATCGGCCGCCGCCCGGGGGCGGGACCCGGTGCCGCCGGGCCGGGTGCCCCGGTCGCCCGAGGCAGGCTCGTTATGCTCCCGCCGTGATCTCCGTCCGCCCGGCTGCCGCGCGGGATCGGCGCCGCGTTCGCAGCACTCGTCGTGAGTGCGTGCGTCGGGGTCGACTCCGGATCGAGCGCCTTCGCAGCGGCTCCCGCGCCGCAGCCACTGTCGCACATGGTCCTCTCGCGTGCGCTTCCCGGTTTCACGCTGTTGCCGAACGGCCTCTACGACGGTCCCATCCCGAAGGCGACGCTCGATGCGTACTCGGACGATGCCCGGTGGAAACAGGACGTGGCGAACGGGCGCCTCACCGGGTTCGTGCGAGCCTGGAGTCGCACCTACCAGCGCGGGCTCGCGCTCATCTACCTGTCCGCGATCAGGCTGCCCGACCCGTCCTACGTCCCCGTCTTCACCTCGTCGATCGCGACGTTGGCCGCGAAGCAGCCGGATGCGACGACGTTTGCGGTCAGCGGTCTCAAGGGTGCGGCGGGCTACCGCACCAACCCGCGCGTGCAAATCGGCACGGTGACGGGTTACTGGATCGTCTTCACCACGGGGAACACCGGATACTTCCTGTACGCGGTCGTGCCACCCAGATCCTTGCGCGCGGCGCAGCTGGCCGGCGTGGCGCGCCAACAGGCATCGCGCGGCGCGGGCGGTTAGCCGGTTCCCCCGGGCGGCGACCTAATTCGGCGACCGTCGCCGCCGGCCGCCCCGGCCGCGCGGACGGTCGGGTCCGGTGAACTTCCCGCGCACCTCCGCCCGGCGAGCCTGAAGCTCACGGTGGGTGAGGCTCGGGGTCGACTCGTCCAGCCCGAAGCCCGCCCTGACTCCGGCCATGTCGGGCACCCAGTCCTCCTGGTGCTCGAGCCCGAGCTGGGACATGATCCGCTCGCCGTGCTTGGCCGCGAAGAGCAGTGCGATCGCCTCCACCTCGGCGAACAGGTCGAGGTCCGGGGCCAGGGTGGCGATGGCGCCATCGAGGAACATCATGTTCTTCACGAACAGCATGAGCTCCTTGGGCATGCGGGCCCCGAGCCCGAGCAGCGTCTTGATGGAGCGCTGCATCTCGCCCACCAGCTCCTCGGCGGTCAGCGTGACCGGGTCCACCGGGGGCCGGTCCAACCCGAGGATGTCGATGACATGTTGCACGTCGACGTCGTCCGGGAAGGCCCCGAGGTCGCGGAGCGCAGCCACCTGCGAGGGGATGTGCCCGTTCGACGCTCCCACGAGCATCGAGAGCAGTGCGAGGCGCTTCGGCTCGGTCAGCCGGCCGGTGATGCCGAAGTCCAGGAGCGCGATCTTCCCCGACGGCAGCACGAAGAGGTTCCCACCGTGCAGGTCGCCGTGGAAGATCCCGTGCATCAAGGCGCCCTCGAGGAAGCCGATCATGCTGGCTCGCACGACCGCCTCGGTGTCGATGCCGGCGGCGTGCATCCCCTCGACGTCGCCGAAGTTGAACCCGTCGAGCCGCTCCATCACGAGCATGCGGCGGGTCACCAGCGTCGGATGGGGGCGGGGCACGACGAAGTCGCGCTGGTCCAGTGCCGCGAGCGTCATGGCGATGTCGAGCATGTTCTCGGCTTCGAGGCGGAAGTCGAGTTCCTCCATGATCGTCTCGGCGAAGAGCTCCACCAGGGCCGGCGGGTTGGCCAGGGCGGCGACCGGGATGCGGCCGACGAGGTGCGGGGCGAGCCACGCCATCACGGAGAGGTCCTGGCGCACCCGCGCCGAGACCGAGGGGCGCTGCACCTTCACCACGACCGACGTCCCGTCACGCAGCGTGGCAGCGTGCACCTGCGCGATGGATGCCGCGGCCAGCGGGGTGTGCTCGACGGAGGCGAACACGGTCCCGATGGGCCGGCCCAGCTCCTCGGTGAGCACACGCTCGACCAGGGGCCACGGCTCGGGCGGGACCTGGTCCCGGCACCACTTGAACTCCGCAACCAGCTCGGGCGGGAAGATGCCGTCGCCCGAGGCGATGATCTGGCCCAGCTTGATGTACGTCGGGCCGAGCCTCTCGGCCGCCACCCGCAGCCGGCGCGAGATCCCCGCGATCGACGCCCCGCCGCCGCGCCGGCGCTCCTTCAGGTACCACAAGCCCAGCGCGCCGCCGAGGTGCCACACCGTCGTTCCGAGTCGCCGGCCGGGGGGCAGCGTGCGGCGACGGGTCAGGCGGGGGAGCGAGGCGTCGAGGCGGGCCCGCGCCCCGGCCAGACCGTTGCGCCAGGCCAGCGCCTCGGGGTCGACCGTCCACGGGCCGGTGTCGCTGAACGTGCCGAGCACGGTGTCGGGGTTCGCCACGACCCGAGCCTACGGGCAGGGCCTCCGCATCCATGTTCGGCGACCCGACGCTGACGGCCACCAACGTTCACGGCGAGGGGCGCACCAGCCCGGATTGGAAGGCGAAGACCACGACCTGCACCCGGTCGCGCAGCCCGAGCTTGGCCAGCAGGCGGCCCACGTGCGACTTGACCGTCGCCTCGGAGACGTAGAGGCGCTCGGCGATCTCGGCGTTGGAAAGGCCGTCGGACACCGCCAGCAGGACTTCGCGCTCGCGCTCGGTCAGGCTGGCCAGCGCCGCGCTCTCCCCGGCGCGCTCGCCGCCTGACGCTCCCGTGCCGTCGGAGAGGTCCGGGAGCTGGTCGGCGTACTCCTCGAGCAGGCGGCGCGTGACGCGGGGGGACACGACGGCGTCGCCGTGGGCCACCGTCCGGATCGCCGAGACGAGCTCCGCCGGCGGGACGTCCTTGAGAAGGAAGCCGCTGGCGCCGGCGCGCAGGGCGCTGAAGGCGTACTCGTCGAGGTCGAAGGTCGTGAGGATGAGGACGCGGGTCACGTCACCTTGCGTGGCTGTGGTGATCGCCCGCGTGGCCTCGATGCCGTCGAGGACCGGCATCCTGACGTCCATGAGCACGACGTCGGGCTGGTACAGCTCGACGAGGCGCACGGCGTCGGCGCCGTCCGCCGCCTCGCCGACGATCTCGAGGTCCTCCTCCGCCTCGAGGATCATGCGGAAACCCTTGCGCAGCAGGGACTGGTCGTCCGCCAGGACGATCCGGATGGTCACGCCGGCGTCGGCGCCTTGCAGTCGCGCAGCGTGGCTGTGACCTCCCAGCCGCCGGCCGATCGGGGGCCGGCATGGAGCGTGCCACCGAACGCCGCGGCTCGCTCGGCCATCCCCGCCAGGCCGTGCCCGCCGCCGCCGCCGCTGCCGCCGCTGTGCCCGGGTCCCGCTCCCGGCACGGACACCCTCATTGGGCCGTCGTCGGTGACCCGCACCGAGATGTCGGGGTCACGGAATTCCAGCCGCACGACGACGGAATTGGCGTCCTCGGCATGCTTCAACGCGTTGGTCAGCGCCTCCTGGACGATGCGGTACGCCGTGAGGCCCGCGGCGCTCGAAACCTCGAAGGGTCGGCCCGATCGCTCGACCGAGACGGCGAGGCCCGTGCCACCGACGCGCTCGACGAGCGCATCGAGATCGCGCAGGCCGGGCTGAGGGGAGAGCCGTGGTCGCTCGGCCCCGTTCGTGCCGGTGAGCGCCGGCTCCTCGCGCAGGACGCCCAGCATGCGCCGCATGTCCGTCAGCGCCAGGCGCCCGGTGCTCGAGACCTCCTGCATCGCCTCGGCTGCTCGCGAAGGGTCGTGGGCTTGCGCCCTGGAAGCGGCGTCGGCCAGCGTCACCATCACCTGGATGTTGTGCGAGACCACGTCGTGCATCTCGCGCGCGATCCGGGCTCGCTCCGCCGCCGCGGCGAGCGACGCCTGCTGGTCCCGCTCGAGTTCCAGCCGCTCGGCGCGTTCGACGAGCCAGTCGAGCTGGCTGCGGAGCGCCCGCACGACGACGCCGGCCAGCAAGGCGGTGAACGCGAGCCCGGTGAGGAACACAAAGGACTTGACGTCGTTGCCCGTCGGCGTCCAGCGCGCCGTGGCCATGACGACACCCACCTCGAGGATGGCCGACGCCGCCACGACGAGCACCCAGTCCGACTCGAGCGCGACGGTGTACAAGGCGACGAGGAGCGCTGCGTCGGCCAGCCCCGGTCCGGTCACCATCCACTGCACGAACGCGACCGTGGCGATGGTGAGGAAGACGGTCATGGGTGCCCTGCGGCGGAAGACGAGCGGGAAGATCAGGGCTGCGACGACCCAAAGGTCGGGACGGGTTGCGGTCTTCTCAATCACCCAGCCCGAGCACAGGACGAACAGACCGGCGGCCAGGGCGATGTCGACGTAGGTGGCGAAGCGGCGGTCAAAGGCGCGCATCCGCTCCCAGACCTGCCACGCCCCGTCGAGCTGGCGGTCCGGGGACCCCGTGGTCGCCGCATGCCCCCGGGTGCTCCCGGGCCGGAGCCATTCCGGGTACAGGTGACGTGAGCTGGGGGCCATGTGATCCTTCGTTCCCAGGCGGGACGACCATGGTAGTGCCGCCTGAGCTGGGTCTCCGTCCGTCAACCCTCCCTGTCCCACCCCCCCCAGCCTCCCCGCCGCCGGCGGGCCCGCGGCTCATCCCCAAGGATGAAAAGTTGGTGGGACGATCAGCCCTCCGGACGATGCGTCCGAGCGGGTTCTCGTCCTACGTTCGAACGGCCAAGTGTCTTCGGGTGGTGCGAGGAAGCGGGCCTGTTCCGCCCCGAGCACGCAGCGCAGCTCGCACCGCCCGTGGATGTTGCGTGTTGGGCCCGCCTCAGCCACCCGTGCGCGCTGCCACCTCCCGACAGGCCTCGAGGTCGTCGAACGCGCGAACGACATCGTCGGGTGAGAAGGCGAAGAAGAGGGCCGCCACGGCGTCCGCGCCCGCCTCGGCGTAGCCCTCCACCCACTCGGGTGTCAGTTGGTTGAAGTAGGGGCACACGGTGATGCGCAGCTCGGCACGGCTGCGCCCCGCGGCCTCGAGCTCCTCGTCGAGTTCGGCCAGCCCGGCCGCCAGCTCCGCCGGCGACCGGTTGAACGTGTGCCAGCCCTGGCCGCGGCGCGCCGCCCGCCGCAGCGCGGCCGGGGTCTCGCCACCGATGTGGATCGGAGGATGCGGCTGCTGCACCGGCTTGGGGTACATCTGGCTCGGGGGGAGGTCGTAGATCTCGCCGTGGAACGAGGACGTGTCGTCCACCCAGAGCGTGCGCAGCACCTCGAGGTACTCGTCCGTGCGCCGGCCACGGCGCTCCCAGGGCACGTTGAGCGCGTCGAACTCCTCCTTGAGCCAGCCGACGCCGATGCCCAGGTCGACCCGCCCGCCAGAGAGCCAGTCGAGCGTGCTGACCTCCTTGGCCACGTAGACCGGGTTGCGCTGGGGCAGGAGCAGCATTGCGGTCCCCAGTCGCACCGTCGTCGTGCGCGCCGCGAGATAGGTCAAGGTCACCAGGGGCTCGAGCAGCCCGCTCCCCGGCGGTGCCGGGATGCGCCCGTCCTGGGCATAGGGGTAGCGGCTCTCGTACTGCTCGAAGAGGACCACGTGCTCGCCGACCCAGATGGTCCCGATGCCACGAGCCTCGGCGCCTTCGGCCACGGCGTCGAGCAGCTCCGGCGTGGTCATGGGGCTCGCCGTCGGCATCCACAGATCGAACTTCACGTCATTCCCCCAACCCCCTGCACACGAAGCGGCAGATCTCGGCGGCCGCCAGCTCGGCCGGAACGGGCTCTGGTTCGCCGGCCCGGACCGACAGCGCGCCGTAGATCTGCTGGCCGACGAGGACGACGGCGCGCCCGGGGTCGATATCGTCCCGGAAGTCCCCGGCCGCCACGCCCGCCACCACGAGGTCCTCGAGCACGCGGATCATGTCGAGACCGATCATCATCAGCGCTCCGCCCACCGCCGCGGACCCGGCCGCTCCGGTGGTCGCCTGGGTGGCCATGGCCAGGCGGAAGAAGGCGGGGCTCTCGTCGATCCGCTCCAGCAGGGCGAGGACGAGCCTGCGCAGCCGCTCCACCGGGGGGGCGCCGTCGTCGACAACGAGCGCGATGGTGTCTTCCAGGCGGTCGTACATGGACTGCACGCAGGCGCGCAGGAGGTCATCCCGATTGGAGAAGTAGACGTAGACGGTCGAGCGGGCGACGCCGGCCTCCGCCGCGATCTCGTCCATGGAGACGTCGGTGGTGCCCCGCTCGCCGAAGAGTCGGCGCGCCGTGTCCATGATCTGGTCGCGCCGGAAGTCCCGGATGACCTCCTTCAGGGCATCGGGCGCGCGCCGAGCCATGGTTACCTGCTCCGCCCGGTCGGCCGGCTCAGGCGCCGACGCGGGCAGAGGGGGTGAAGGCCACCGGAAGGTGCTTGACGCCGTTGATGAACCGGGACTGGAGGCGCTGGGTCTCCCCGTTCCGGTGGATGTCGGGCATCCGGTCGAGCAGGTGTTCGAACATCACGCGGATCTCCATGCGGGCCAGGTTGGCTCCGAGGCAGAAGTGAGGCCCCCCACCGCCGAAGGCGATGTGCGGGTTGGGGTCCCGCGTGATGTCGAACGTGTCGGGGTGCTCGAAGATGTCCTCGTCCCGGTTGGCCGACGCGTGGAAGAAGACGACCTTGTCGCCGGCGGCGATCTTGGTGCCGCTCAGCTCGGTGTCGCCCATGGCGGTGCGGCGGAAGTTCATGACGGGCGAGACGAAGCGCAGCATCTCCTCGACGGCTCCGGGGAGGAGGCTGCGGTCCTTGAGCAAGCGCCGCCACTGCTCGGGGTGCTCGAAGAACGCGTGCATCGCGTTGGACATCAGGTTCCGGGTCGTCTCGTTGCCGGCCACGGTGAGAAGGAGGAAGAAGAGCTCCAGCTCCAGCTCGCTCAGACGCTCGCCATCGATCTCGACGGTGGTCAGCACGCTCATGAGGTCCGCGTGCGGGTCGATTCGCTTTTGGCCGAAGAGCTCAGCGGCGTAGGCGTAGAGCTCCATGGCAGCGTTGAGGGCCATCTCGGCCTGCAGCTGGTACTCGGGGTCCTCGCTGCCAACCATGTGGTTGGACCAGTCGAACATCCTGTGGCGGTCGGCCTGGGGAACGCCGAGCAACTCGGCGATGACCTGGAGAGGCAATTCGGCAGAGAGCTGGGTGACGAAGTCGGCCTCGCCCGTCTCGATCACCTGGTCGATGATGGCGTCGGTGGAGCGGTGGATGCTCTCCTCGAGATCGCGCACCATGCGGGGCGTGAACCCCTTGTTGACCAGCCGCCGGTAGCGGGTGTGGAGCGGGGGGTCCATGTTCAGCATCATCAAGCTCTGCTGGGCGACCTCTTCCTCGCCGAGCTCGAAGGGCATGGTCCCCTGGGCGGCAGAGCTGAAACGGTCGTACTCGCGGTTGACGGCGACGCAGTCCTCGTACTTGGTCACGGCCCAGAACCCGGGGCCGCCGGGCTCGTCCTGCCAATGGACCGGGTCGTGGCGCCGCAGGTGGGCCAACCAGGCGTGCGGCACGCCCGCCACAAAGGAGCGGGAGTCCGAGAGATCGACAGGGGTCACGTCCGCCAGGGTGCTCATGGTCTTTGACATCTCCTCTGAATTATCGGACATGTTGTCCGATACCCCGGATGGTAAGTCTCAGCCCGAAGGGTGTCAAGGATTGCCCCGGCCCCGAGGGCGGGACCACGTCGGAACCAAGTGGTGGCAGGCCGAACACGGCCTTCCCCTGCATCAATGGGCCGCCGTGGCGCCGGATCAGCCCACAGACGGATCGGGTTTCGGATCGGGCACGATGGCGATCGACTTGGTCGGATCATCAGGATCGAGGATCACGTGGACACGATCGTCCGCGTCGGGCGGGTCTCCGGGAACAGACGCCATGATCACGATCTGGTCGACGTGCGGCGCGAAGACAGCCTGAAGACCTCGTGCGACGCCCGTACCGACGTTGCCGAGTGCCGATTCCCTACGCCAGCGGTCAAAGGTCCCGGACGCTTCTCCGCCACCATCGTCCTCTGTGTACTCTGCGTCGTCTACGTCCCCTGCGCCCTCTGCGTCCTGTGTGTCCTCTGGCTCCTCTGGCGCATTCTCGAGGGGCGCGTCGGCGTCGGCACCGGGTCCCATGGGTACATGCTCGCAGGGTTCACGTGCACGCGCGGCACGGCCGGCCTCCGATCTCAGATACCCGGCATGGCGAATGACGGCGGGGTGCCACGCGATGCAGCGAACTGGCACGGAGCGAGATGCACCAGGATGACGGTGTCCGCCGATAGCGTTGTCGGCCATGGCGAATCCGCGGACTCCCTAGGCGCGCGCTGGTGCTCGGAGTCCTCATCATCCTGTGCGCGCTCTTGGGGCTCGCCATCGGCTCGTTCCTCAACGTGGTGATCTACAGGGTGCCGAATGGCATGTCGATCGTGTCGCCGCGCTCGGCGTGCCCGTCATGCGGCACGCCGATCGCCGAGCGGGACAACATCCCGGTGCTGTCCTGGGTGCTGCTGCGGGGGCGCTGCCGGCACTGCCACGAGCCGATCTCGGCCCGCTACCCTCTGGTCGAGCTGTCCTGCGCCGCGCTGTTCGCGGGTCTCGCGGCCCGGTTCGGCTACGACTGGGCGCTCCCGGCGTTCCTGGTCCTTTTCGCCGGGCTACTGGCGCTCTCCGTCATCGACGTCGAGACCCTGCTGCTGCCGAGGAAGATCGTCTGGCCGCTGTCGGTGCTCGTGACGGCCCTTTTCGTCGTCGCTGCGGCGGCAACGGGGCGCTGGCACGACTTGCTCGTGGGCGCCATCTGCGGGGCGGCCTGGTTCGTCGTGTTCTTCTTGCTCAATCTCGCGAGTCCCAGGATGCTCGGTTTCGGCGACGTCCGCCTCGCGCCGGTGTTGGGCCTCGCTCTGGGCTGGTTGGGCGTGGGCTACGTCCTACTGGGATTCTTCGCGGCCAACCTGATCGGAGCCGTCATCGGCATCGCGCTCATCGCCTCCAAACGCATGAGCCGGCAACAGCAGATTCCCTATGGTGTCTTCCTTGCCGTCGGCTGTGCGGTGGCCGTGTTCGCCGGGCCCGAGCTCCTGCGCCCATTCACCAGTCACTGAGCCGCCGACTCTCGAAAGTCAGCGCACGATCTCCATCCGCAACCCCAGCTCGTCCCATTCGGGATCCTCCGGGATCCGGATGGCGGCCCGGTGGAAGATCCGGCGAGCCGTCCAGACGAAGGCGGCGACGTCGAGGAGATGGGACAACGATGCGGCGGGATGCTCCGACGAGAGGATCCGGTCGGCTCCCGGGAACTTCACCTTGAGAAGCGCCCGGCGCTCTTCGACACCGGCCTCGCTGTGCTTGGAGAACTGCATTGGCTCGCCGTCGTTGAGCTCGTAGAAGCACATGTCCGAGTGCACCTCGTACACCGTGCGCTGCCGGAAGGGTGCCATTTCACCCGCGACCTCGCGATAGCGGGGGAGGAGCGTCATGCTGATGGCGTCGAGGTGGTCGGGCAGGAACTCGAGCTCGTTGGTGCTCGAACGGACCGGCGCACTCTGAATGGAGGAGCCACGCTTGGGTCCGAGGAGCCCTCGCGCCTCGCGGTCGCACGTCCGGCCGCCGGCGGCGGCGACATCGAGGTACCCGACGGGCGCGTTCAGCGCGATCACCGAGTAGGTGGGCCGCATGTCGATGACCTCGGTGAAGGGGGAGATGAGCTGCGGCTCCTCGGGCGCGAAGACGGTCCCCTGCAATTTCGCCGGTGCGACGAGCCAGGCGGGCCCACAGGGGGTCACCCCGGCGACGAGTGAATAGGGGAGATCCGGTCCGCGCTTGGCAGAGGTGCTGACCGTCACGCAGTCGCGAACCTGGGACTGCGCTGCCCCACCAGCCGGCTGAGCTCCTTGGGGTGCGAGGAGATGGAGAGCGCCTCCTCGTAGTCGACGATCTGTGCCAAGACGAGGTCGGCCAGGCTCGATTCGAGCGAACACATGCCGTCAGCCTGGCCCGTCGTGATGAGGTTCGGCAACTGGTGGGTCTTGCCTTCACGGATGATGTTCCGGACCGGGTGGTTCGCGATGAGGATCTCGAAGGCGGCGACCATGCCGCCGCCCTGGCGCGGGATGAGCCGCTGCGCGATCACGGCGCCCAGGGACGAACCGAGCTGGACCCGGATCTGCTCCTGCCGCCAGGCCGGGAAGACGTCGATGATGCGGTCGATCGCCTGGGAGGCGTCGTTGGTGTGCAAGGTCGAGAACACCAGGTGACCGGTCTCCGCCAGGGTGAGGGCGAGCTGAATCGACTCGAGGTCGCGCATTTCCCCGACGAGGAGGACGTCGGGGTCCTCGCGCAGTGCCGACCGAAGGGCGCGCTCGAAGGAGGGACTGTCGGTCCCGACTTCGCGCTGCGTGACGGCCGACAGGCCGTGCTTGTGCACGTACTCGATAGGGTCCTCGATGGTCAGGATGTGGACCGGCGCGCGTCTGGTTGATGCGGTCGATGACCGAGGCCAGGGTGGTGGATTTTCCGGACCCGGTCGGACCGGTCAGGAGCACCAACCCGCGGGGGAGGCGGGCGAGCCATTCCGCCACGGGAGGCAGTCCGAGCTCGTCGAAGCTCGGGATATCCGAGGGGATCATGCGGAGGGCGAGGGCGGTCTCACCCTTCTGGGTGAACGCGCTGCCACGGAGGCGAGCCCGGTCCAGCCAGCTGAAGGAGAAGTCGACGTCCTGGTTCTCTTCGAGGGTCGCCTCCTGCTGCGGAGTGAGCATGGCTCGGACGATCCGATCGATCTGGTCGCCCGTGAGGACAGGCGCGTCATCGAGCGCGCTCAGCTTGCCGTCGACCCGCACCCGCGGCTTGGATGCCGTCGCCAGCAACAGGTCCGAGCCCTGGCGGTCCCACAGGACCTGCAGCCACGGGGAGATTGCATCAATGTTCTCGCTCATCTCCGGTTCCCCTCTCTCGTTCGTTCTTCGTTGGCGTGAATGCCGAAGCGCCCGGCCCAGGGGGCCGGGCGCTTCGGTTCACTTGTTACGTCTTGTAGCTCAGCTGTACTGCGGACTACTTGACGGCGTTGCAGCCGCCAGTGCCCTGGCTGTCGTAGGGGACCAGCGTCCCGCCGGACGGGCCCACGTTGACGGTGCCCGCGAGCTCCGTCGTCGTGTTGACTGCCGGGATCGTGCTAGCGCCAAGGTTGTTGACCGTGCCGGTGTCACCAGCGAGCGCAACCACGTAGTTCGGGTTGTTGGCCGACTGGTGCAGGAACGGACCGCCCAGGGCAGTTCCGGTCAGCTGACTGGTGCCCGTCGGAGCAGCGTTGCTCGTGTTGGCAGGAGCGTTCTCGTAGGCCGCCACGGCAACCTCGTAGGACTTACCGTCGGACTGGCAGGCCGCCACTGCGCTCTGGCTGGTCACGCCACCAAGGGCGAAGATGACCGTTGCAGCAAGGATGCCGAGTACGACGATAACAATCAGAAGCTCGATAAGGGTGAACCCCGGCTCGAGCTCGACGCCCTTTCGGTGCGCCTGGATGTCGCGGATGTACCTAATCATTTGCGGAATACCGCCTTTCGGTTTGGGCAACTAGATGCCATCTAGTTACCTACGTGACTCCCTCGCCAATCGGGAGAACTTGAAATCTAACAGTGTGACTTCGCTACTTCAAGAGAAACGGAGTCACTTCTTGGCGTTTGACATGCAATTTTGTCTCTGTTGTCGGCGCCAGAATGTGGTCGCTTTAGTAGTTTGGTGTGTCCCCTTTATCTATTGTCATTCCCTTGTGATTTGGACCTATTGGATCTTCACCTGATGGTAAATGCCGTACATGGCGGAGACGAGAGCGACGGCCACGAATCCGACGATCACGCCCATGAAGATGATGACTGCCGGCTCGAAGAGGCCTGTGAACCTCTTGATCTTCACGTCGAGCTCGCGGTCGTAGAAGGTGGCGGCCGTGGCGAGCTGTGCATCGAGGGTGCCCGTCTCCTCCCCGACCCGGAACATCTGGCGGGCTGCGCCCGGGAAGAGGCCGGTGCGGCCCAGCGGCTCGGCGAGCCCTTGGCCCTCCATCATTTCGTCGCGAACGGTGGACAGGCCTTTGCGGTACACGGCGTTGTTCGACGACTCGGCGGTCACCCGCATGGCGTCCGGGAGGGCGACGCCGGCCCGGATCATCGACGAGAGGATCCGGCAGATCCGCTCGATGACCGCGGTGCGTACGAGGTCGCCGACGACGGGGAGCTTCAGCACCATGGAGTCGAGCCAGGCCTTTCCCGAACGGGACCGGCGCAGTGCGATGATGCCGATCGCGGCAAGCACGATCACGCCGAGGATGGCGAACCACCAGGTGCTCACGAAGTTCGAGGCGCCGAGGAGCATGCGCGTCGGGAGCGGCAACTGCGCGTTGAAGGATTTGAAGAACGTCACGAATTTCGGCATGACGAACGTGGCCAGCACGACCACGACCACGACCGCCATGACGGCCACGACGGCCGGGTAGATCATGGCCCCGGTTATCTTCCCTCTGGCCTCGATGTCGCGATCGATGTAGTCGCCCAGCTGGTCGAGGACGATGTCGAGGTTCCCGGTCAACTCGGCAGACGTGAGCATGCCGACGTAGTAATTGGGGAAGGCTTCGGGATGCGCCGCGGCGGCGGAGGCGAAGGTATCGCCCGCCTGGATGCGGTCGATCATGTCATGGAGGGTCCTCTGCAGCATCTTGTCGGGCGTTTCTTCCGCGATCACCTGCAGGGCCTCCATGATCGGGATGCCGGCCTGGACGAAGACGCTGAGCTGGCGCGAGAAATGCATGAGGTCCTTGCGCGGCACCAACTTCTTGGTGACCTCGAACTTGAGGACGCTCTTCTTCTCCGACACCTCGATCGTCTGGTAGCCCCGCTCGAGCAACGCCAAGTGGGCCGCGCTCCGCGTGGCCGCCGGCTCCGTGCCGGAGACCTGCTTCCCAGATTCGTCGACAGCGCTGTAGCGGTACTTTTCCATGACAGTCCCGTTCCTGACCTAGAGGGAGTAGATGCTCCGGATGACTTCCGCGATCGTGGTGACGTCCTGCTCCACGAGACTCACGGCTTCCTCACGTAGTGTGCGCATGCCCTGCTTCTGAGCGAGGCGGCGCAACTCGTCCTGCGTGGCCCAGCCGACGATGAGGCGCTTGATCTCTGGCGTCATCTGGAGGAGCTCGTAGACGCCGATTCGGTCCTGGTAGCCGGTCCCCCCGCAGAAATTGCAGCCGGTGCCGTGGTAGAAGTCGTGCTTCGGTGAGCCGCCGCCCTCCTCGTAGAAGGTCATCTCCTCCTGCGTCGGCGTGTAGGAGGTCTTGCAGGACGGGCAGATGCGCCGGACGAGGCGCTGGCCCACGATGGCGAGTACCGACGACGCGATCAGGAACGACTCGATCCCCATGTCGAGGAAGCGGTGCAGCGCGGAGACCGAATCGGTCGAGTGCAGTGAGGACAGCACCAGGTGACCGGTGAGCGCGGACTGGACGGCGATCCGGGCCGTCTCGACGTCACGGATCTCTCCGACCAGGATCACGTCAGGGTCCTGGCGGAGAATGGACTTCAGTCCGGTGGCGAACGTCAGACCGGCCTGCTCGTTGGTCTGAATCTGGTTGATGGACGGGAAGATGTACTCGACCGGGTCTTCGATCGTCATGACGTTCCGCGTGGGGTCGGCGACTTCGGTCAGGGTCGCGTACAGCGTGGTCGTCTTCCCGGATCCCGTCGGGCCGGCGCACAACACCATCCCGAAGGGAGCCTTGACGAGGTGCGAGAACGTCTCGTGGGTGTCGGTCGGCATGCCGAGGTCTTGCAGGCGCAGCACGGACTTGTTCTTGTCGAGTATTCGCATGACGCACTTCTCGCCCCAGATGGTGGCGGCCGTGGAGACCCGGACGTCGGTGTCCTTGCCGTCCACCTGGGTGGTCAGCTGGCCGTCCTGCGGGCGCCGCCGCTCGACGATGTTCATGCCCGCCATGATCTTGATCCGGCTCACCAGGCCCACCCCCATGGCGGCGGGCAGCATCAGGACTTCCTTGAGCGCGCCGTCGATGCGGAAGCGCACCCTGACGACGTCCTGGGACGGCTCGATGTGCACGTCGGAGGCGCGGTCGCGCTTGGCCTGGGTCAGGATCCGGGTCACGACCTGCACCACGGGTGCGTCGTCGGCAACGACCTCGGTCTCGTCGGCGTCGGTGGTGGTGGTCGCCTTCTTCCGTGTGCCCTCGAGTGACTCGAAGGCCTCCACCAGGCGGTCCACCCCGCCGATGGCCCGGTAGCTGTTGTCGATGGCCCATTGGATGTCAGACTCCGGAGCAAGGACGAACCTGATCGGGAGGTCGTTCGACTGGGTGAGGAGCGCGCGGACGCTGACCGACGGCTGATCGGGGACGGCCACCTGCAGTCCGTCGTCGTCCAGCGTGACGGGCACGGCCATGTACTTGCGCACGATGTCCTCTGGGATCAGCGCGAGTGCGTCTGGTTCCGGATTGTGCCGCCGGAGGTCGAGGACGGGCATGTGCAGCAGATCCGCCAGAACGAGGGTCAGCTCCCGCGGATTGAGCGCGCCCATGGCGACCAGGGTCTCGCCGATCCTCTTGCCTGAATCCGCCTGGACGACGAGCGCCTGCGCGACGTCAGCCTCGCTGACGAGACCACGGCGCACCAACAGCGATCCGAACGGCTCGGAGCTCATCGTGCTGGGGCGGTTCTCGGGTTCGTCGAGGGCAACCGCGACGGACACTCCCCCGTGCAGGGTCTCCTCAGCCTCGGACGACGAGCCGTTGTGCTCGTTGCCGTTGATGTCTGGTCCAGCCTTTTCCTTGCGTCCGAGTTTCAACGGAGTTCCTGACTGTGTGAACGACGCCCATGTGGGCGCTCGTGGTCAACCGCTGCCACCGAATGGGTCGCCAAAGCACAGCGGTTCATGCGAGCGTCACCTCGTTCGAGACGATTGAAATGCTCGTTAGTTGATATTCGGCACAAGCCACCGTCGGGTTTAGGAGCTCGAATCCCCAGAAATTGGGCGCGCCGGCCCACCCGTTCGGGGCCGCGCCGAGGCGCGGGGTGCCGAAGGCCCCGTTGCCCGAGGCACAGATGAAGGAATCCGCCAAGATCCGCCGTTGTTTCGCCATTTCGCTTCGTTTCACGGGCGGACCGCCTCCGCCCGGAGGTTTGAGATGGTAGCTGCCCTTCTGGGCGGAAGGAACCCCCAACGTGCGTGTTCCCCGGAAGTTTTCGAGAATTGTTCGGAGATTGGAGGTGGCAGTCAGGTTGCAGTCGCGCTGCTGTTGCCCGCCGTGGACGGAAGCCCTCGTTGCAGGTCCCACAGGTGGTGGCAGACCTCGTGGGCGTTGCGCTGCACGATGTCGAAAGCGCAGATCTCCCCGGCCTCGGAGTGGCCGGTGGTGACGTCGTGTGGAGCTTCCATCGCGGCTTCGCGCCAGGCACGGGCCGCGGCGATCAAGGCGATCAGGCCGACCACGGGGGAGAGCGCGTCATAGGAACGGACCTCGGCGACGACATTCTCGTCCCAACTCGGAACCCCGAATGCCGGGTCGGCGCTGATCGTCCAGAGCCGTTCGGTACCGAAACGCAAGACGTCGACCGTATGCCAAAGGTAGCGGCTGGCCGACCAGAGTCCGGGCTCCACGGCCTCGGAGGGCTCGACGCGGGACAGAACTTCGCCGAACACGGCCACGGTGTGGACGCACTGACCGACCAACGTCTCGTAGCCGGACTCGGCCCAGTCGAAACGGCATTCGGCGCACAGTCCGGTCCGCCTCTTCCAGTCGTCCGGGGCCGCCGGCGTGGTGCTGCCGCTCACTCCGGCCGGCCTCGCGAGTTCCCCAGGTGCCACGCAGAGCAGAAGTTGCAGCGGTACACCGCGAGCTCGACACCGGTCTCGCGGCGCCGTTCGTCGGCCATGCTCCATGCCTCCCGCTCCGACCGATAGGCGGTCTTGGGAGTCCCGTCGGCCCGCCAGTGGGCTCCGAGGCTCGGGCCGCGGGAGTCAGCGGCGCCGCGTCGTGACGTTTCCCCACGATGGTTCCGGCGGGCCATGGGCTCCATTGTGGCCTGCGCGGTGATTGGCGCTCCTTCGACCATCGTTTTGTGCCGGGACGCGTCCCGACGCGCCAAGGTTCGACGGAGGGGGAAAGGGGTCGAACCGGCGCGTCAGGACAAACCCCATGATAAGGGCGTGCCGCCGCCGCCCGCGGCCTGGTGGGAGGGGTGTTTGCCGGACCGGGCGTGACCCGCGGTGTCCGCCCGGCGAAATCGATCGATCGGGCCGCGTGCATCGCGTTGGCCCAGGTGGGAACCCTCTGCAACGATGACGACATGGCAAAGACCGTGATTGTGAGGCTGACCGACGACATCGACGGGGGTGACGCGGACGAGACGGTGTATTTCGCGGTGGACGGCCGGTCCTACGAGATCGACGTCAACGCAGCCAATGCCGCTCGGCTCCGTGAGGCCCTCAAGCCCTTCATTGAGAAGGCCAGGGCGCGCAACACCCAGGCCGGCGGCCGGGCGCCGCGCGCCGCGCGTCGGTCCCCGGCGGAGAAGACCATGTACTCGCAGCTCAAAGACGAAGAGAAAGCCCGCTTCCGGGCTTGGGCGAACATGGCGACCGCCCGCCGGATCAGTGACGCCCGGGTGCAGAGCTGGATCAGCGCCGGCCGCCCGTAGCGCGGTCGCACGGCGAGGGCGGGCCCGACCCTCAGGCGGTGTGCCCGCTCGACCTACGCCAAACTCAGGATCCCGTAGGTATTGCACAGACCCATGGCATCGATCAGGAAGAACGCCGAGACGATGGCAAGCACGAACGGCGTCTTCCATCGCCGCCCGTCTCGGCTGAGCGCCGGCGACATGTACCAGGACGGAAGTGGAGCAGCGAAGCGGGCCAGATGGATCCCGATCGGCACTGCATCCTCGGGGATGGGCGCGCCCGGGTCGGCCGCCAGCGCCAGGTCGGTCAGCTCCTGGTCGGTCAGCTCCTCGTCGGTCAGCGCAGCGTCGGGGTAACCACCATCTTCCACGTCCGAGACGCTACCTTCTCTCATGAACCGGTCCGAGAGGACCGAGGGGAGGTCGCCTGATGGCCGAGGAGCAGGCCGGGACATCGGCCACGACCGGGAGCGCGGCCGACTCCGGTTGGCACCCACCGGGGGCGGCCCCGATGGACCCGGGCTGGTATCCAGCCGGGAACAACCCGAACGAGCAGGCCTACTGGGACGGGCAGCACTGGAGCCGGAGCCGGCACTGGAGCGTGAACGGGTGGGTCGAGGAGGGTGGCGGTGCCCCGGCGACGGCGGTGGCGGCCGCCGCGGCGGCCTCACCCCGCTCGTCGGCCGTTCCCTACTCCCAAGCGGCCTTCTCGAAGCAGAGATCCGCCCCGGCCACCTTGAGCCTCGGCATCCTGCTCCTGATGGTGAGTGGGATCACGCTCATGTACGGGTCGGTGGGCTCCTGGGTGAAGGTGACGGGTTCGGTCGGGGGCGCTGCCTTCTTCCACGCCTCCATCAACGGCATCGACCCCGGCGTCTCGAACCTCATCGGCCTCAACGGGTACGTCACATTCATCGGCGGCATCGTGCTGCTGACGTTCGCCGGGCTCGCCATGACGAATGACGACATGCTCCTGGCGATTCTGACTGCCGTCGTCACGGCGGCGATCCTGGTCTTCGCCATCTACGACATGTTCCGCGTGGTGCAGAAGCTCTCGCAGGTGACCACGTCCGCGGGGTCGAGCGTGAGCGTCGGATGGGGTCTCATCGCGGTGCTCAGCGCCGCGGTGGTCGCGATGGTCGTTGCGCTGGTGCGGTTGGCCTCGAGATAGCAGTGACGCGGAGGCCGCCGGGTCGGGGCTGACCCCGGCAACCTCCGCGTGGAGTGCTGTGGTCCCAGGCGGGACTATTGCGGCGGGCCGGACGAAAGCTGGACCGTGGCCGTGTGGGTCTGTCCCGAACCGTCGGTCCACCCGACCGTCACCTTGTCACCCGGGTGGTAGGTGCTCATGGCGCTCGTCAGGTCGTTGGCCGAGCTGATGGTCTTGCCGCCGAGGGAGGTGATGACGTCGCCTTGGGCGAGGCCAGCCGTCTGGGCGGGACCGTTGGTGACCACCCCGGCGACGGAGGCGCCGGAGACGGACGCCCCGGTGTTGCCGCTGTTGCCCCCGAAGGACCCACCGAAGCCTCCGTTGCCTCCGTTCGAGCCGCTGGAGCCGCTGGAGCCCGAAGAGCTCACCTCGACGCCCAAGAAGGCGGTCTGGCCGATGTGGACCGTCGACGACGCCGACCCCGCCTCAATGGCACGGGCGATGTTCAGCGCAGTGTTGATCGGGATGGCGAAGCCCTGGGTCCCCTGATCTTGGCCGTTGGACTGGAACGAGAATCCTGCGGAGGCAGCCGTGTCGACCCCGATCACCTGTCCCGAGCTGTCGACGAGCGCGCCACCAGAATCCCCGGGTTGGATGTTGGCGTTGGTGGCGATCAGGCCACTCAACTGCTCCGAGGTTCCATCGCCCTCGTCGCTGGCCGTGATGGACTGGTTCAGCGCGGTGACGGTTCCGCCCGCGGCGCTGGGCGTGCCTCCGGTGCCCCCTGCGTTCCCGACGCCGACGACGTCTTCACCGACGGAGGCGTTGGACGAGTTGCTGAGCGTTGCCGTCTGCAGTCCCGAGGCGTTGTGGAGCTGCAACACCGCGATGTCCCGGGTGCGGTCGTAGCCCACCACGCTGGCGGTGTAGGTCTTCTGGTTGCCCACGTCGGTGACGCTGATGCTCGTGGCGCCGTTGATCACGTGGTTGTTCGTGAGTATCACGCCGTTGGAGGTCAGCACGATGCCCGTGCCGGCGGCCTGGACCTGCTGGTAGCCGAGCGACGTGTTGATGTCGACGAGGCCCGGGTCGACCTTCGACGCGATCGCGTTGGCGTCGCTCGGGCCGGAGGAGTTCGACGATCCCGAGTTGCCGCTACCCGAGTTACCCGAGTTACCCGAGCCACCCGAGTTACCGAATCCACGTCCGAAGGGAGAGCCGTTGCCGAAGGGACTGCCCGAGCCGGAGCCGCCCGAGCCCGAACCTGACGGCAGGCGGGTCGAGCCGGACGAGGGAGCAAACGCTTGCGTGTTGTTCCCGTTGTTCCCGTTGGTCCAGGCCGCATGGCCAATGCCGACGCCGGCAGCCAGGATGGCGACGGCCGCGGTGCCGGCCAGGAGGCCGTTGCGCAGGCCGTGGGAGTGGCCGCCGGTCGCGCCCGACGCGGGAGGCGCGGGCCATACGGGAGCGCCCGGGTCCGTGTCGTGTGGTCCAAAGGGACTTTGGGGTGCATGACCCAGCATGGGATTGCCGGCCAAGGCGCCCATTGCGTAGGTGCCCTGGGGAGGGGTGGTCTCGGGGGTGGTGCCCTCGGGCGGGGTGATGGCCTCGGGCGGGGTGATGGCCTCGGGCGGGGTGATGGCCTCGGGCGGGGTGATGGCCTCGGGCGGGGTGATGGCCTCGGGCGGGGTGACCGGCAGCGGCATTTCCGCAGCGGACTCCGGGCTGTCCGCAGGGAGCCCTGCCATCTGCTCGTTGTGGTCCTGGTCCTCGGTCATGAGATGTCCTCCGTCTGAGTCCGGGCGGCCCGGGACTCTGCACCGCTCTCATTGGACACGGCTGATCTGTACGCCAGGTCAGAGAAAGTTATGACCGAGATAAATGTTGTCTGTGACGGCCGGGGGTCGCACCACTTGCGCGTTGCCCCTGGTGAGGCCGCCCAGGTACTCCCGACGTTCAGCCGGCACGCAACCACACGACCACACTCGGAGCTCGTCACCGGGTCTACGCTGGCCCCGACGACCTGTGTCACTGGGGGGTCCCGTGGAACCTGCAATCTTCGACGCCGACAGCCATCTCATGGAGACACCCGGCTGGCTGGGTGAATTCGCCGACGAGAGAGTCCGTGACCGCCTCGAACCTTTGGGACTCGAGGGGGCAGGGGCCGGTGCGGCAGAGCTCATGGCGAGCCTGCCCGAGCTCTGGGAGTCCCACCGCCACCAGGAGATCGGTCCCGAGGTGCTGAAAGGCCCAAAGGGATGGATGGCTCCTGGGGCGCTCGACACCGAGGTGCGCTCGCGTGTGCTCGATGCTCTGCACATCGACGCCCAGCTGGTCTTCCCGACCTTCGCCTTGGCGCACTTCTCGATGAGCAAGGACCTCGACGTGCTCTACGGCGGGACCAAAGCACTCAACCGGGCGATGGCCGGCTTCTGTGAGCCCGATCCCCGCCTGAGAGCCGTCGGCTACCTGCCCCTGAACGATCCCGGCCGCGCTTTGCAGACGTTGGAGGAGGCGCTCGCACTGGCTGTCGCCGCGCTGTGGGTGCCCTCCGACGCCCCTGGGGACTTCTCTCCCACCCATCTCGATCTCGATCCCGTCTGGGCGCGCCTGGCCGAGGCCGGGGTCCCATTCGTCCTCCACGTGGGGGGAGGGAAGCTGCTGCCGAAGGCGTTCCACAACAACGGACGCCCGCGGCCAAAAGACTGGCTCGGGGGCGGCGAGAACCTGCGCTCCAAGGACTTCCCGGTCGTGCACCACTCGCCCGAGCGCTTCCTCGCCTGTATGGCACTCGACGGCGTCTTCGAACGGCACCCGGGTCTCCGGGGGGCAGCCATTGAGCTCGGTGCGAGCTGGGTCCCCGGCATGCTGCGCAACGTCGACCATGCCTTCCGCTCGTTCTCCAAGTTCGAGCCCGCCCTTCAGGAACTGACCCTGCTGCCCTCGGAGTACCTGCGTCGCCAGGTGCGTTTCACGCCCTTCCCGTTCGAGGACACCGCCTGGTTGCTCGAACAGTGCGGTCCGGACCTCTTCATGTTCTCGACGGACTACCCGCACCCCGAAGGGGGCAGGCGTCCCTTCGACGCGTTCGGGGACGCCGTGTCCGGCTTCGACGAGTCGACCCGCGAGAAATTCTTCTGGCGCAACGGGGCCGAGCTCCTCGGCCTCGCCTGAACGCCACGATCGCGCCATGACGACGGCCCGGCCGATGGCCCTCACGGTGGATCCCGTGGCCGGAGCGCTGGGCGCCACCGTGACCGGCATCAATCTGGCCGAGGTGTCCGAGTCCACGCAGCTGGACGACCTGCGCCGCGCCCTGGCCGACCACCTCGTGGTCTTCCTGCCCCGGCAGGAACTCAGCCTCGACGACCTCGAGCGCGTGACCGACCTGTTGGGTGGCCGTGACGTCACGCCGTTCGTGGATCCCCTAGAGGACCGGCCCTACGTCATCCGGGTGATCAAGGAGCCCACCGACGTCCTGAACTTCGCCAACGCCTGGCACAGCGACCTGAGCTACCTGCCGGCGCCCCCCGCCTACACGTTGCTCCACGCCTGGGACGTTCCCGACCACGGGGGCGACACGGTGTGGTCGAACCAGCATCTCGCCTACGAGACCCTTTCGAGCGGGCTCAAGGCGACCCTGGACGGCCTCCATGCCGTCCATTCGGCCGGGATGGCTTACGGAACGGGCGGTCTGCTCGACCAGTTCAAGGACCTGACCTCCATGGCCATCGCGCCTTCGAAAGAGGCGTACGCCGAGCACGTGCACCCCGTCGTCACGGTCCACCCGGTCACCGGACGGCGCGCCCTGTACCTGAATCCCGTCTACACCACCCGATTCGCGGGCTGGACCAGAGACGAATCAGCGGCCCTGCTGGCCCATCTGCACCGCCACAGCATCAACGAGAACTTCACGTGCCGCCTGCGCTGGTCGGTCGGCACGCTGGCCATCTGGGACAACCGGTGCACCATGCACAATGCGCTCAACGACTATTCGGGGGTACGCCGCGAGATGTACCGCACCAGCGTGAAGGGCAGCGCGCCCGACGGGGTGCTGGAGCTATAGCCGGCCCCCTCGCGTCGGCTCAGGTCGCCGCGCCGCCGACGACCGGCTGGTTGAGGTGCAGCGAGCCGGTCGAACCCTTGAACTGGGCTCCCGTGCCGTAGTTGAACACCCCACCGTCGGTGGCGAACGTCCAGTATCCGCGCAGGTCCGGAGCGCCCGAGATGCCCACGACCGGCGCGTTCAGGTGCAGACTCCCGGCCGAGCCGAAGAAGCCGGCGGACGGCCCGAAGTTGAAGATGCCCCCGTCGCTGGCCACCTCGACGTAGCCGTTGCCGTCGGTGGCGGAAGCGATCCCCACGATCGGCTTGTTGAGTGGCTTGCCGCCCATGGACCCGAAGAACCCGGCGTCGCCGAAATCGAAGATGCCGCCGTCCGATGCGACCTCCCAGTACCCGCGTCCGTCGGGTGTCACGGCGATGCCGACAACCGGCTTGTTGAGGGGCTTGCCACCCATGGAGCCGTAGAACCCGGCGTCGCCGAAGCTGAAGAGTCCGCCGTCCGACGCGACCTCCCAGTAGCCCTGACCGTCGGGCGTCGACGCGACGCCCACGACCGGAGCATTGAGCGGCTTGCCTCCCATGGAGCCGAAGAACCCGGCGTCACCGAAGCTGAAGAGGCCGCCGTCGGACGCGACCTCCCAGTAGCCCTGGTTCCCAGGCGTGTGAGCCATGCCCACGACAGGCTTGTTGAGCGGCTTGCCGCCCATGGACCCGAAGAAGGCGGTGTTGTAGTTGAAGATGCCGCCGTCCGAGGCCGTGAGCCAGTAACCCTGGGCGCCGGCTCCCTGCCGGTCAGAGCTGGTCTTGAAGCCGCAGCTCGCGTCACCAACGACGTTCCCACCGGTCGAGCCCAGGGGGAGGGCGTTCGACGAGGGGTTGACGACGGCGCAGTCCGCCTCGAGGCCGGCTGGAGTCCGGTTGCCCGCCACGGTCGAGTTCGACAGCGTGCCACCTCCCACACCGAGCAATCCTCCGCTGTTGGTGCCATCGAGGGCGAACCCGGCGCCGTTGTCGGACACGTTGCCGGCCACCGTCACCCCGACGAAGTCGACCCGGTTGGCGCCGAAGAGACCCGCACTCGTCGCCTTGAGGTAGACGCCCCCACCGGAGTCGCCGGAACCGGTCGTCGTGTTGTCGACGATGGCGACGCTGGTCGCCTGCCAGCTCCAGCTACCCCAGATGCCCCCACCGAGGTGTGCCGTGTTGCCCGTGATCAGCGAGTCGGTGATGATGACGCTGTCGTCGTTGGCGAAGCCGCCTCCGCCCTGCGACGCGCTGTTGCCACTGATCGTCGTGTTGGTGATATTGCAGATGTCGCCGCAGAATGCCCCCCCGCCGAAGCCCTGGTCGGTGTTCGTGCCGTTCCCGCCGGTGGCCGAGTTGCCGGTGATCGAGTCGCCTTGGAGCACCAGCCCTTCGTCGTCCTCATACAGTCCGCCGCCACTGCCGTTGACGGCCGTATTGCCCGAGAAGCTCGACCCCGTGATGGTCAACGAGGAGTCATCGTAGAACGCCCCGGCCAACCCGCCCCCGGAGGTGGGGTCGCTCACGGAGGAGTTCCCGGAGAAGCTCGAGTTGGTGACGGAGTTGAGCCCGTAGTTGTCGTACACCGCGCCGCCGATGGCGTCATTGCCGCCGGTCCCGACCGCGGAGTTGCCGGAGAAGGTGTCACCGGTGAATTCCATCTCTTCGCCCGCATAGACGGCCCCGCCGTCGGCTTCGCCTGTGGCGTTGTGCACGCTGTTCCCGGTGAAGGTGGAGTTGTCCACTGCGACGGGCCCGTCGTTGTTCTGCAGAGCTCCACCCTCGCTGACGGCCGAGTTGTTGCTGAAGGTGTCACCGTTCAGACGGGCCGAGCCGAAGTCGTCCCACATGGCCCCGCCTCGGTCTGTCGAGGTGTTGCCCGTGAACGTGGACCCGGTGGCCCAGAACTGGCCCTGGTTCACGATCCCTCCGCCGCTGCCGCTGATGGAGTTGTTCGAGAAGGCCACGGAATTCGCGGTCACGGCGTCATTGACGTCAGCGACCAGGAGCCCGCCTCCGTGGCTTCCCGTGATTGTGACATTGACCAGCGCCAGGAACGCGCCGACGTTGGTCGAGGGGGCATGCCCGGTGGCCAGGATCGTGCTGGTGGCTCCCGCATCGGTGATGGAGACGCCCGGGCCCGTCCCGGCAATCTGGACGCCGGCCGGGTCCTGGGCGACGATGGTGCCGAACCCGGCCGCCTGCGACAGCGTGTACGTGCCAGGCGGCACGTTGATGGAGACGGTGCCGGCAAAGGCGTTTGCTTCCTCAACGGCCGCACGTAGAGAGCACTTGTTCGATGCGTCGGCACAGACGGGGTTCGCGCCGGGGGAGGCGTCGTGCGTGTCATTGGCCGTGTTGACCGTGAAGGTCACCTGCGGCGGCGGGAAGCTGCGCGGCGACTGCGTCAGCATCGGCTTGTTCACGTGGGCGGTCTTGGAGGCGGCGGCGGGAGTGGTGTCGAGCGCGACGGCGAGCGGCGCCACGACAAGAGCAATGCTGCTGATCCCGCCGAACAGTCGCGCGAGCGTGGACGGAAGAAGTCGCCATGGGGGAGCCACCTCACCTCTCTTGGATCGCCGGGGATGTGCGACCAGAAAGGGACAGTAGTGACTCCACCGGCGGACCGCACGGACGTTCAGATCGTGATCGGACGCACATGCACGCCGTTGTCGGCGCGTTGACGCGGCTCGGGGAGATTTGTTACGAGCTTGTCAGAAGCGGAGCGGCCGGCCCGAGAAGGGGGTCAATCCCCAGTGGCAGTCGCGGGAGGCAGCGAACCGCTGCAGCCGGCGTCGCACGTGGAAGGGCGGCTCAGCCGTCCCTGCGAGCTCATCGTGCAGCGCGATTCCAAGATCACCCGCGTGAGCCTCGACCGCTTGCACCTCAAGGCGCCATTCGTAGTCAGCGCTCTCCAGGGCGCCGTCGGTGCTGACGATGGCGGCGTCGGGACAGGCCCGGCGTGCTCTCGAGAGCAGCTCGAACCGCGCGTCGTACGGGTCACTGCCGGCATGATCGAGCCGCAGCGCCCCCCTCACGCGCGGGGACTCGATCACGACCGCCCATGCGGTGCCCCGTCGGCACAGGTAAAGAGTCGCGTGATCGACGAGGTTCCCGTCCCCGGGCACGTTGGAGGTGTCTCTCGGTCCCATCGCTTACTGGAACGCCCTTTCTCGACCCGGCTTGCCGGGCAGAAATGCCCATCTTCCTGCCCACCGCGCCGGCACCCGATCCGCGCCAGGCGCGACGCCGTCTGGTTCGCAGTGCGGTCGTGCGGTGGCCAGGGGGAGGCAGATCATGAGCCAAGTCTGCCGTTCCCCGAGTCTTCGCACCAGTGCCTTATTTCCCTAGTGTCGGTGGTCCGGTCGCCCCTCTCGAAGCCCTTCTGCCAGACACACCGTCACTAGGGTGGCGGCGGTGACGGGTGACGACGTGCGGGCCGCGGCCGAATTGTGCGAGAGGGTCCTGGAGCCCGCGCTCGGCGCTGACTGGACCGTGCCGGTCCCGGGTCTCGAGTTCACCGTGGCCGCTGTGGTGGCCCACGCCGCCGAGAGCCCGCTCTGGTACTCCGTCGACATGTGGAGCGGGCGGGAGGACGCCGCGTTCGAAGTGAAGGTCCTCCCTGACTCCGCGAACTCGGCTCTGCTCACGAGCCTGCTGGCGGCCTCCCGTGCGCTGGCGGCCGGTGTCGACGCCGCTCCCGCCGGCACGCGCGGCTTCCACCCCTTCGGCTCGCCGGATCCCGCCGGGTTCGCGGCCATGGCGTGCGACGAGCTGCTCGTGCACGGTGACGACGCGGCGCGCGGGCTCGGGGTCGCCTTCACCGCCGACGACCGTCTGGCCGCGGGCGTGCTGGCGCGCCTGTTCCCCTGGCATGTCCTGGGACCCGACGACGACCCGTGGCGGCTGTTGTTGTGGGCCAACGGCCGCATCGAGCTCCCGGGGCGGGTGCGACAGAGCGTCTGGCGCTGGCACTGCGCGCCGCTCTCAGAGTGGGACGGCGCCGGCCCGTAGCCGACGATGGCGCCGGCGGTGTGTGCGCACCGCCCGGGAGGCGACACGGGTCGGCGCCTTCGCCCGGTCAGGGAACCAGCGGCACGAGCACCGGATGCACGGCGACCATCAGGACGGCCACCAGCAACGCGCCCTGGAGGCATGCCATGACGCCGACCACCAACCCGGTCAACCGGGCTGGGATCTTCCAGGCGAAGGCGACGAAAAGTGGGAAGGCGACCATCGTGTAGCGCGGGATGCTGTTGGTGAAGAACGCGCTGTAGGCCACGAGCAGTGCCGCGACCGTGTACACCCACCAGCTGACGGGGATGGTGACGACCCCGGCAACCCCGGACGCGGTCGGGCGCGGTTGTCCGTTCATGCGGTCCAGCAGCCAGATCCCGAGGAACCCGAGGATCAGGGCCACCCCGGCCATGGCGTCGGCTACGAATGTCAATTCGCCCGGGCCACGGCCGAGCGCGTTCACGATGCCCTCGACCGGTGTCGTGAACCAGACGAAGTGCTGGCCGTGCCAAAAGCGCTCCGAGGTCAGGAAGGCCACGGGCGTGCCGACCGTCGCCCAGCTGTACGCCATGAACGAGGCGAACCCGAGCGGGGCGATCGCCGCCGCCACGGCAGGCCGCATCGTGCGCCCCCGCCACGCGGCCGGGAGCGCCGTCACCACCACGGCCAGCGCGAGGACGATCCCCGTGTTGCGCGTGAGCCCGGCCAGGCAGGCGCACACTGCCGCGGAGACCCAGTAGCGGCGTGACAGTGCGAACAGGCACGCCGCAGCCGCCGTGAGGAAGAGTCCCTCGGTGTAGGCCAGGGACAGCACGTAGGCCACGGGGCAGAAGACGTAGAGCAGCACGGCCCCGTCGGCCAGCCTGGAGCCGAAGACCTCGCGCACGGCGAGCCAGATGGCCAGCGCGGAGGTCAGCCCGAAGATGAACGCCGCCACGACGGCCGCATCGGGCAGGCTCAGTCGCGTCAGCTCGGCCAGCCCCCTGATGGCGCCGGGAAAGGCGGGAAAGAAGGCCCAGCGGCTGCCATCTCCCTCGTTGACGAGGTGATGCGGGTAACCGTGCTGGGCGATCATGAGATACCAGCGCCCGTCCCAGACCGAGCCGAGGGCCTGCCCGACGCGCAGTTTCGGATAGATCACCGCCATCACGATGGCCACCACGAAGACCACGACTCGCGAGGCGACGAAGTATCCGGCAGGACGCAGGAGCGGCCGGCAGCGTTCCGACAGCCCGGTTGGCGTGATCGGATGCGACGGGAACTCCCCGGGACCAGCTGCGGTGAGTGTGGGCGGAAGACCCGGCTGCACCGCAGCCGGCGCGTCGATGAGGTCGGTCATCAGTTCGTGATCGCGGTCAGTCCGGCGTGCTCGGCCGGGCGAAAGGCCCAGCCGCGCAGCAGGGAGAACCGGATGAGCGATGCGCCGCAGCAGGCAACCGTTGCCGCGACTGCGTCGGCCATCAGTGTGGGAGCGGCAAGCTCGCCGACGACGGCGATGGCCGCGGAGGTCACGGCCAAGCTGACCGCATACAGCGCGGCGATGACGACGACGAACGGTGGTCGAGTGGACTCGCGTCCCGACCCGTTGAGAGTGCGCCGGGCGAGGGAGCGGTGGAGCGTGGTGTTCACCAGCGTGCAGAACGCGAGGGCGGCCGCGTTGGCCGCCCAGGGCCCGAGCGCCGACCAGCCGGCCGCGAAGAGCAGGAGGTAGCTCAGCGTGCTGAGCACGCCGACCCCGGCGAACGAGAGGAGTTGGTCCGTGGTGGCTGCGCCGGTTTCCGGGACCGTGGTCGGCCGGTGCGCGCGCACGTGCTGGAGGTGCCGGCGATGGGCGATCCGCCAGATGCCGCGGAGATCGCCCGCTGCAGTCGCGACGATGTCGACGGACGAGTTGGGATCGTCGGTCCAGTCCACGGGAGTCTCACTGATCCGCACGCCGAGCCGTTCGGCGGTCACCAGGAGCTCGGTGTCGAAGAACCACTCGTCGTCCTCGACGAGCGGAAGGATCTGCAGCGCACGCTCGCGCCGGATGGCCTTGAAGCCGCACTGGAAGTCGGTGAGGCTGCTGTGCAGCGACAGTCGCACGATACGGCTGTAGGCGCGTGAGATGAGCTCGCGTTTGGGTCCCCGGATGACGCGGGACCCACGGGCGAGGCGGGTGCCGACGGCGAGGTCGCTGTGCCCCGAGAGCACCGAGGCCACGAGGGGCAGCAGCGCCGAGAGGGATGTGGACAGGTCGACATCCATGTAGGCAACGACCTCTGCCACGCTGGCGGACCAGGCAGTGCGTAGCGCGAAGCCACGGCCTTTGCGGGACAGGATCATGGCTTGTACGCCGTCCAGAGTGGACGCCAACCGCTGGGCCACGAGGGCGGTCCCGTCGGTGCTGCCATTGTCGGCGATGGTGACCAGGGTACGGAACGGAAACGCCTCGTCGAGGTAGCGGCGCAGCGTGGTGACGCTGGCCTCGAGCCCTGCAGCCTCGTTGTAGACGGGCACTACGACCTCGACCTGGGGCGCGGTGGTACGCGCGGGGGCGTCCGGCCGCGAGCCGTCGTGGTGCCCCGGACGGCGGCGCGGCGTGTCGGCCCTTCCCGCGTGTGCGGGCGCGGCCCGAACCGCAGGTTCCATCCGATCCCCCCCCTCAGATCTCGAGCGACGCAGCGGCGGCGCGCCCAGACGCTCAGGTTCCAGTCACCAGGCTAGGGAGGTGGGACGGCGGGCGCATGAGTCAAAAGGACCAGATGGGGAACTCGCAGAGCGTTCCTGGGCCGGGATGGCCTTAGCGGCCTCGACACCCATTTCGACGGTCACGGGCTCTTGCGCAAGGTGACCGTCGCGTGTCGGACGGCCGGCTTCAAGGTGACCGTGCCGGTGGCCTGATCGACGGTGCCCGACGATGCCGACGCGATGTTGCGTATGAAAGAGGGGAGTTGGAAGAGGACGGGTCCCGTTGCCGCCGCTCCGAACAGCGACAGGGTCACCGACGTACCGCTGCAGATGATCGTCAGCCCGGCCCGCCGTCCGGCGCTCGTGGGGAAGTTGGTGACCGAGATCGGGGCGCCGCGGCGCAGCCACTCGGGCGGAACCCCGCGGCCGACGATCAACCCGCCTCCTGTCTCTTGCGCCACCAGCGAGTCGAGCAGGACCTTGTTGGCACCGGCCATGCCCCAGGCGTGGGGCGACGAGCCTTGTCCGGCGGAAGGGTGCCGGCCCACCCAGGGCGAGCGGGGGTCGGGGGCGCCGGAGCTCTCCCACCAGGAGAGGGGTCCGCTCTGGCTGTTGGCCAGCATGAAGATGTAATTCCGGATCCCCTGGTCGCGGTGGCCCATGCTGGCCAGGCCGGCCGCACCGGTCGCTGCGTTGTAGGCGCTCGAGTAGTAGTAGTCGGTCGGGAAGCCACCGGTCGTGTCGGGCGGGAGCAGGCCGCGCAGGCGGTCGAAGCCGTAGGAGTAGGTGGCGTCGATCAGCGTGAGCCCGGGGCCACGGAGCGGTGCCCCCAGGAGGGAGCCCTCCCAGGCCCAGCTTCCGAAGCCGAACGGCGAGGTCCAATTGGCGTCCTTCGGGTTGTTGCAGCGGTTGGCGGTGTTGGGCTGCAGGAGGGAGCAGGGCAGGTAGTCGAGGCCGTCGCGACTGATGGTTTGCCCGAGCACGGAGTTCGTTGCCGCAAGGAGGCTGCCGTACTGCGCCTCGGCCCAGGCCGCCTCCGCCGTGTTCCCGATGGCAGTGGCGACGTAGCCGTACGCAGCCAGGCCGAGGAGGGACTCGTAGTCGTCCGTCGTCCAGGACCCCTGGGTGTCGATGTCGTTCGTGGCCTCCATCGTCCCCATCGGTCCCGTGCGGTCTGCCGCGATGGCGTGGGCGGCGTCCTCGATGCTCGGCTCGGAGGCTCCGGCGGGTCCCTCCGATGCGAAGTTCTGTGCGACGAACGCCCGGTCACCCGTCTTCAACAGGTAGACCGCCCAGGGCACCGCGTAGGTCCAGAGTCCGTCCACGTACTGACCCTGCGACCCGACGGCGTCTCGCGCCTCGGTCAACAGCGCGTGGGCATCCGTGTAGTAGCCCTGGGTGAAGAGATTGGTGAGGATCCCGATGACGTCGTGGCTGTACTCGCTCTCGTAGCCGTTGACACCGGTGTCGAGCGCCTCGCCGCTCCGGGTGATCTGGGTGGTGATGAAGCCGCTCTTGTAGGCGTTCACCAGCTGCGCGTTCGGCACACTGATCTGCGCGATGGCCCCGAGCTGGGCGTTCCAGAAGGCACGCATGTGCGCGAAGTGCTGGTCGAAGCCACCGGCGGTGGCGAGCGTGTCGCCACTTGGCCAGGGGGAGGCACTGCCGAAGCGATCGGAGAGCACGACGAAGTCGTGGTCGACGGCATGGTGTGGTGGCACGGCATCCGGGGCAACGTCGAGCGGGACGAGTGAGGGCGAGGCGTGCGGGTCGGCCGTGACGGTGTGGCCCGTCGGGTTGGCGACGTGAACACGGCTGTAGACCGCGACGAATGGATCTCCACCCACGACGATCCTGTCGGCGAATTCTGTGATCGAGACGGTGGCCCCCTGATCGTGGAACGTCGTCACCTGAGCCGGCAGGTAACCTCCGGCGTCGGCCCAGGTGACGCGCTGCCCCTGGTAGATGCCGAAGCCCTCATTCTGGAAGAGGCCGCCGGGACCGTCCTGCACGAGGAACGTCCCGCCGAGGCAGGTGACCACGCTGTTGTGGTCGGCGAGCCACCCGATGGCCGACGCTGTTCCGTCGGCACCGGTGAAGGCGTCGGTGTCGACGTTGAAGCTGCAGGGGTATGCGGGGCCGGGCCCCGGCGGAACGGGCGACGTGGCCGCGCCGGCGCTCGCGGCGGCCGGCAGTTCGAGGGAAAGCAGGGGCGAGCCGACCACCAGGGAGCTGACGACGATCAGGAGAGCCCGCGTAACTTGAGCGGCGCTCCCTCTGCGGCTCCTGGGCCGGCGACGATCACGGCGGCCGTCGCCCTCGTGGGCATCCACGTCGGCATCGTACCGAGGGAGGCCGTGCCGGGCCCGGACCCAAGGGGTGCGGATGTCGGCCCCGGGCGAACAGCGAGGAACGAGCGAGTCGCGAGTGCGAGCGGGGTAGCGTCCGACGAGTGACGCAGGTTGACGAGCAGCGACCACTTCCCCGGGGCACGGCGGCGCGGGCGGTGGCGCGCTGTGCGATGGAGACCGGGCGCTTGTTGGCGCGGCGCGCCACCCACCTACCCAAGGACCGCGTCGGGAGGCGTCTTCGGTTCGCCGACGGGACCTCGGGGCCAGTGTTCCGGGAAACGGTCGTCGACAGGCCGCCCCCGGACGACCCGTGCCTGCTTGTGGTCGAGTTCCGCTTACGCCTTCTGCGCGGCCGGTGGCACTCGCTCTTCCTGTGGGAGTGCATCTTGAACACGCCGCTGTTCGTCGGTTTCCCGGGATTCGTCTCCAAACTCTGGCTCGACCGCGACGAGCAGGAGCGCTACCGCGGCGTGTACGAGTGGGACGGTCCGGCCGCAGCACAGTTCTACGCCCGTGCCCTCTGGCGCGTGCTGGAACTCGTGTGCCCCCGGGGCACCATCCACTACAAGGTGGTCCCCGGCCTACGAAGGGACGAGGTCGTGGCCGATCCTCAGCTCCTCGACGCGGTCGCCCCCGGAGATGGTGCCGCGTGGTGGCGACTCGTCGGTTGCGCGTGAAGCGACGGTGAGGATCGGACAGGGACGAGAGACGTCTCCGCCCGTGTCTTTATGCCGATGAGCATCTTGCGCTCCATGACGAGGCTGCCCGGCTCCATCACGTAGCGAGTGAGCATCCTGGCGATCCACGTGGCTCCCGGTTGACCGATCCGGTTGCGGCTGACGAGGCGGGTGCCCGTCTCGTCGGGAACCAGCGCGAACACCCACACCCAATGGCCGTCGTCGGAGCGGAGCACCAGCGACGATTCCGGCACGAACGACGCCACCCGGAGCACAGGGCCCTTGGAGCCGAGCTGCCAACCGTCGCCGACTTCGAGGTTCTGGAACTGGGGGAGGATCTCGTCCGCGCTGTGCATGTTCAGGCCCGCCAGGTTCTCGATCCAGTCATAGGTGTAGGCGCCGGCGCGGCCGGGTCCCATCTGGACCAACCACGGCCAGATGCCCTCGGCGGGCGCGTCGATGCTGATGGCCCGGGTGCTGACCAGGTCGGGGTCCGTGAGGAGCTCGTCTCCGGGAAGGGTCATGCCGACCTCCTCCGAGGTGGCACCCCAGCTCAGGCACCAGGGTCGCCAACGCGGGTATGTCAGTACGCCGGCGGCACCCACGGATACCCCCCCGACAAGCAGTCTTCTGAGTGTGGCACCGCGTCGACGTCGCATGCCGATAGTCGACCCCCGACGGCCCTGTCCGACCAGGGGCAGAAGTCACAAGCTGGGCCCGGGCTCGGGGGGTGCGGCCGGTCTCAGCCGGTCCACGTTGTCCTACGTCTGGGGTCGGAACACCACCTTGATGGCGTGGGACGTGTTCCTGTCGATCGCTGTCTCGATGGCCTCGCGGTAGGCGTCGAGTGCGAACTCGTGCGTGACGACGACGGAGTCGGGCAACAGGCCGGCGGACAGGACATCGAGCGCGCGGTCCACCGAGTGCCGATCCGGCCCGCCGGCCAAACCGGGAGACGACGAGGCGTCGACGGTGTGGTCGATGGAGCCGACCAGGGCAGCTTCCTTGTACCAGACCGGCGTGAGGTCGACCTCGCTGATGCCGGCCGCACCGAGCAGCAACACGGTGCCCCGGTGGCCCACCGCCCGCAGCGCCTCGGTCACGGACTGGGGTGATCCCACGGCCTCCACGACGTAGGGGAACCCGCCCATGAGCATCTGGTGCCGCTTGCGACCGACCACTCGAGCTCCCGAGAGCGTCGCCAGCTCCTCCCAGTGGCCGTTGTCGGGATCGCTCATCACGACGTGATCGGCTCCGCAAGCTGCGGCGGCGGCGCCTTGATGTGCGTGACGCGCCAGCACCGTGACCTCCGACCGCGGGAACAGCCCTCGCACCGCGGCGAGCGCGGCCAGACCGATGATGCCGGCGCCGACGATGAGCACGGGCTCGCCGTCGACCGGCATGGCGCGCATGAGGCCATGGCAGGCGATGGACACCGGCTCGTAGAGGCTGGCACCGCGGTCCTCGATCGCGTCCGGGAGCGGGTGGATCATCGACTCGTGCGCCAGCACGGTCTCGGCCCAGCCACCACCGAGACCGTCGGTGTAGCCCAGTGAGCGCCCCGAACTGACGATGCGGCTGTCCAGGTTCAGGCACGAGGACGTCCACCCGCGGGCGCAGTTGGCGCACGGCGGGTCGATCCCTCGTGGCCGGCAGGGGATACACGGGTCCAGCACGACCCGCGTCCCGACGACGACGCTGCAGTCTGCGCCGGCCTCCACCACGCGACCTGCCGTCTCGTGCCCAAGGACGAAAGGAAACGTGCCGATGGAGGCCAAGGTGGGCGACGGGCCGGTGTTGTGCGCGAACAGGTGGAGGTCGCTGCCGCAGATCCCCCCTGTCGTCACGGCGATCCGGGCCCAGGATTGGCTGGGAAGATCCGGGTCCGGGAGATCCGCCAGCGAGGCGGGGAATGCCGGGTCGGCCATATCGAACACGACGGCGCGCACGCCGTGAGCGTAGGCGCGGCCGGGCAACCGTCTCACCTCGAAACGACCTGGCGTAATGTGCCTGCCGATGCGGGTATCCGACGCCACCCTCGCCGAGGTGCGCGAGCGCGGCTTCTCGCTCGTGGAGGGTTTCCTCGGTCCCGAGGAGCTGGCGGCGGCCCGGGATGCGCTGTGGCTGCACTTCCCGAAGCCCGGCGACTACTTCGCAGAGCCGGCGAGGTTCGCCCGCTTCGGGGCGAGCCAGTTCGCGGGTGTCGAGGAGTTCCCGTACCGTTCCTGGGACCTCAACCGTCTCGCCGTCCACCCAGGCCTGGTGGACATGGCCGAGCGCTACCTCGAGACGACCGAGCTCCACCTCTACAAGGTGGAGCTGTGGGCCAAGTACGCCGGCGCCGTCGACTACGACCAACCGCTGCACCGCGACTTCGGCAGTCACAGCCTCGTCGTCCCGCGTCCCGAGCCCCGCTACCAACAGCTCACGACCTTCATCTTCCTGTCGGACGTGACCGAGCAAGACGGACCGACGCGGATCGTGCCCTACGACGCCGGCAAGGACGTCCCGTACACGCCGCTGTACCTTCCCTTCGGATCACTGGCCGAGGCCGAAGTGCCGTGCACGGGCCCGGCGGGGAGCCTCCTCGTCTACCGGACCGACATCCTGCACCGAGGCTCGGACATCACCGAGGCGGGCAGATCACGCTTCTCCATCCTCGTCGACTTCCAAGTCCGTGGGACGACATGGGGCGGCAAGATGGCCTGGCCCAAGCAATCACCCGAGCGTTGGGCCAAGTTCATGCCGCAGTGCACCGTGCGAGAGCGTGACCTGTTCGGTTTCCCGCGTCCGGGGGATCCCTATTGGACCGAGGACACGCTCGACGGCGTGGCCGCCCGGTACCCGGGCATCGATCTCGCGCCGTACCGAGAGGTCTCGCGCACGTAGTCCCGGTATCACCCCGGTGCGCCGCAATGCCCAGCTAGACATAATGGGTGACCAGAGATCCGCGAGACGAGGTGGAACCGACATGCCAGCACAGGTGATCTTGGAGTTCGAGGGCATCACGACGAAGGAATACGACGCCGTGAATGAGGCACTCGGCATCGACCCGTCGACGGGGGAGGGCGATTGGCCTCCCGGGCTCCAAGTCCATGCCGCAGGGCTCAACGAAAGTGGTCACCTCGTGGTGACCGAGATCTGGGACACCCCTGAGCACCAGGCCACGTTCATGGAGGACCGCCTCGGAGAGGCGCTGGCGAAGGGCGGTATCACCGGACCACCGTCGAGCATCACGTGGATCGAGCTGGTGGCTCACCACACCCCCGGCAGCTGACGAATCCTCCAACCGTCTCCGCTGAGGTGCTGCCCTCGTGACGGATCCTGGGACTCCGGGCTCGCCCGCGGCAGCTCCGGCCAGTGATCCGGTGGCGTTGCTCCGGAGCCGGAGCTACCTGACGCTGCTGGTGTTGGCTGCCGTGATCGGGGCGCCGGTCTCGGCCATCGCGTACTTCTACCTCAAGTTCGTCGCGGAGGCCCAGACGTTCGTCTTCCAGACCCTGCCGAAAGACTGGATGACCTCGGTGCCGGCATGGTGGCCGGTCCTGCCGCTCGTCTTGAGTGGCCTCATCGTCGGATTGGTGCTGCGATACCTGCACGGGACCGGAGGCCACAAGCCGGCCGAGGGCTTCAAGACGTCCGGTGCGACAGCTCCCATCGACCTCCCCGGAGTCTTCCTCGCTTCACTGGCGACGCTCTGCCTCGGAGCCGTCCTCGGTCCCGAGGCGCCGCTCATCGCCATCGGCAGCGGGCTCGGCGTCCTGGCCGTGCATCTCATCAAGAAGGACGCCCCGGAGATGGCCGTCGTGGTCATCGGGGCGGCGGGCAGCTTCGCAGCCATCGCCACACTGCTCGGGTCGCCGATCATCGGTGCTTTCCTGCTCATGGAGGCCGCGGGGCTGGGTGGCCCGCTCCTGGGCGTGGTCCTGGTCCCGGGACTGCTGGCGGCGGGCATCGGGACGCTCGATCTTCGTGGGACTCGATGCCTGGTCGGGCTACGGCACCTTCTCGTTGAACATCGGCCCGATACCGCATTTCGGCTCTCCGACCGGGGCCGAGTTTCTGTGGGCCATCGCCATCGGAGTGGCAGCCGCGGTCCTCGGGGCAGCCATCAAGCGCGGCGGTCTCGCATTGCAACCCGTTATCGAGCGCCGCAAGGTGCTGCTGACCCCCGTGCTCGGTCTCGTGGTGGCCGTCCTCGCCATCGTCTTCTTCGAGATCACCGGCAAGCCGAGCTCCTTTGTGCTCTTCTCCGGGCAGAGCGCGCTCCCGACCCTCGTGCAGCATGCTGCGACCTGGTCGGCTGGTGCGCTCGTCGTGCTCGTGCTTTGCAAAGGCGCCGCCTACAGCGTCTCGCTGAGCGGGTTCCGCGGCGGACCCGTCTTTCCCGGCATGTTCATCGGGGCGGCGTTCGGGATCGCCGTCTCGCACCTGCCCGGCCTTCCCATGATCGCCGGCGTCGGCATCGGGCATCGGGGCGATGACGGTGGCCATGCTGGGCCTGCCGTTGGTCTCGGTGCTCCTGGCGTCGCTCCTCCTGGAGGCGGACGGCATCGCCCTCATGCCGCTCATCATTGTGGCGGTTGTCGTGTCCTACGTGGTCTCCGCACACCTCGTGGCCCCATCAACGGAAACGACAGCGCCTGCGAGCGCCGCCGGCGACGGCTCCCTCGACGCCATGAGCTCCCGCCGGACCGCTTCGCCGACGTGAACGGCGCACGCATCGGGCCTGGTCACCAGTTCGGGCGCAGCTGATCGAGCGTTCGTTCGGTCCGATGGTACCGTTGGTCCTCCCCATCAGCGGAAACGAGGGTCCCATGAGGACGACCGGCACGGACACCGGCTCAGCGGTGCGCAGTGCTCCCGCTGTCGGCCATGGGTATCAGACTGCGACACCCACCTTCATGAGCGGGTCTGCGTTTTTCGAATCGTCTCCGCAGCTCGGCGTCGCCACGCTCGACCCCGGTAGGGACCCCAGATCCGCCGTCGCGCTTGACGAGCTCCCCGGGGCGTACTCCCGACTGCGGGAACAGGTCGGGCGGGCCGGTCTGCTCGACCACCGCCCCTACCGCTACGGCTTGAAGATCGGGGTCACGATCGCCGCCTTCGCAGCGGGATGGGCCACCTTCGTCATCGTGGGCAACACGTGGCTCAGCGCAGTTGTCGCGGTCCTTCTCGCCGTCTTGTTCACCCAGGTCGTCTTTCTCGGGCACGACGCCGGTCACCAGGAGATCGTTCGTTCGGCACGAGTCAACCGGCTGATCGGGCTCACGGTCGGCAATGCGCTGACCGGGCTGAGCATCGGCTGGTGGGTGCCCAAGCACAACGCGCATCACGCGCACCCCAACGAGGTGGGGAGGGACCCGGACATCGGGGCGGGCCTGATCGCGTTCAGCGTCACTGCGTCGAATGAGTCCGGACCGGCGCGAATTCGGATCCGGGATCGTCTGCAGGGACCACTCTTTGTGTTCGTCCTCCTTCTCCAAGGCATGGGCCTGCACGTGACCAGCGTGCAGTCGGTCCTCCGCCGCCGAGGTCGGCTGGCGGCGATTGAGCTGCTGCTCCTCGTCGGGAACGCCATTGCCTACCTGACGATCGTGTTCTGGGTGCTCCCTCCCGTGAAGGCCTGTGCGTTCATCGCCATTCAGCAGTGTCTCTTTGGTCTCTATCTGGGGTTCACATTTGCGCCGAACCACAAGGGAATGCCCATCATCGCCAAGGCCGCGAACCTGCCCTTTGCGCACCGGCAGGTGGTCACGGCACGCAACATTGCCGGCGGCCGCCTGATCACGATGGTCTACGGGGGACTCAACTATCAGATTGAGCACCATCTGTTCCCGGCGATGCCGCGGCTCAACCTGGTGCACGCGCAGCCGTTTGTCCGGGAGTTCTGCGCGCAGCACCATCTGCCGTATCGAGAGGTTGGGCTGATCTCGTCGTACCGACAGGCGTTTCACTCTCTGCAATCAGGGGATCACCAACCCGAGATGGCCTGACCGCTTCCCGGCGACGCGGACCTCGAAAGTGGCACTGCGGGAGCAAGATGTCTGGTGGCGGCGGATCTCGCCATAGACGAAAACGCCAAGGGTTTGCTTGACATCAGCACCAATGGGTTTCTGGTTACGACCCCGGCCGCACCTTCGACGGAGGTCGTACCCTGGTGCTCAACCCAATTCGCCCGTATTCCCGCGCTTCCGTCGCCCCTCAGTGGTCGTCGGCAATGCGTCCACAGACTGACCTAGTCTCAAGCGGGCACGACGGGGCACTCCTCACGACATTTCAGGGCGTTTGGCCGAGGATGTGTGCTAATCCAATCGGCATGAACTAAACGGTCTCCATTGGACACCTTGAGTTCAGAGGTTTCAACGGGCGCTGGGACGACGGCTCTACGAGGCAACCCATCTCGCCCTGGGAGTCCACGCCCGGTCTGGGTCGGACTTGGGCTGGTCCTCGTGTGTTCGTCGCCCTCTCCAGTGTCATCGCGATCAAGACGCCCGCCTGGAAGTCGGCGGACGAACCTGATCACGTTCAGAACATCGAGATCGATCGTCGGCGGACACTGGTATGGGATCGACACACAGTGCCGATACGTTCTTGGCGTCAGCGCAGGGCCTTCATGCAGCAACGACGAAGTCCAGCAGGCCCCCGTGTACTACCTGGCCATGGCTGCATGGCAGAAGGTGGCGGGACTGCCGACTAGGCCGCAGTCGAACGAGCGGTCGAGTCTCTACGCTCTCTTCGGAATCAAGGAGAGGTACCTGAACCACAGCCCCTCTGATGATCGGTTCCTGCCGTGGCTCCGATTTCCCAATATCGCACTCGCGGCCTCAACCGTTCTTGTGGTGTTCCTGGCGATACGTCGGGTGAGCAGTGATCCGTGGACCCCGGTCGTGGCTGCTTCCACTATCGCTTTCCTCCCGCGGTTCGTGTTCCTTTCGGCCTTCGTGACCAACGACAATCTGGCGAATCTCTTGGGGGCGGTCCTCGGCTATCTCGCTCTGAGATTCATCATGTCCCCAACCTTCTGGAACATCGCTTGGGTTGGCGCCACTTTCGGAGTTGCTCGTGGCAACCAAACTTTCGGCTCTTCCGATGGGCCTCGTGATCGTGGCATTGTTCTTCTAGTACCTTCCTGGAAGCGCCGAATTTCCCTTTTCGCCGTGGCGGGCGGAGGTGCAGCGCTGACGTGCGGCTGGTACCTCATCCAGAACACCGCTCGATACGGCGATCCGTTGGCCAGGCGGCGACCTCCCACTATCTAGCAACAATCGGGGCTCTCTGAACGTTTTTCGGGCAGCCATACAAATTGCACGGATCCGCTGGGCTTATTTTTCTGGCACGTTCCACGGATGGTCATGCATTCGTTCTGGTACGAGTCTGGACGGAATCAGTTCCACTGGAAGATGCCAGTGGACGTCGCTATCACGGTCGTGGTTCTTGTCGTCCTCCTCGGCATCATCGGAAGGAAGATTCGTCGCGACGTACTTATCACATTGGCCACCATCTCGATTACCGCAATGCTCAGCGTGTGGATCGTGGCGACGCAAACGATCACATACGAAGGTCGCTACGCGCTTGTCGGCTGCGTAGGCATCGCCGGACTGATTGCCCTTGCTCTGGAACGATGGTGGGTGCCGGTGCGGTTCATGCTCCCCACGGCAGGTGTCGTCGGGACGTGCGTTGCCATCCAGTCCAATGTTCTGAGTGTTCATTGGACCTGACTCCAAGCGGTTCTGATAGCTGGACCCTGTGGCCAGTGCAGCGCAACGTCCCGTTCTATTGGTTGGTTAGTGGAGTGGCGATCCGGCGCTGCCGTTGGTAGATGCCGAGCCAAGTCGACTTCCCACCCCTCTAACGAGCCGACCACTCGACCCGGCTGGAGGTCGCGACGACTTCGCGCTGGCGATATTCGGCAATCTCGCCGGCGAGATCGACCGTGGCATGACCTTTAGCCGAGTTCGAGGCGCCGCCGACGGAGAAACGGAAGGCCCCCGGCTCGGTGACGAACCGCATCGCCTCGTTATAGAAGGCGAGACGGCTGGGGTGTACCTCGAAGGTGACGGTGGCTGACTGGCCTGGATCGAGATCCACCCGGCTGAAACCGACGAGCAGCTGGTACGGGCGCACGACCGTGGCCACGAGGTCACGCACGTAGAGCTGCACCACTTCGGTTCCTCTCCGGTCACCGACGTTTGTGACCCGGGCGAGCAGTATCACCGGCTCGGCGGTGGTTCCGGACGCCACGACCTCGAGCTCACCGTGCTCAAAGGTGGTGTAGGTCAGTCCGTGCCCGAATGCGAACAGCGGCGTGGTTGGCGAATCGGTGTACTCGCCGTAGAAGAGCGCCCGCCCGCCTCCGGTGCGGAAGTCGTGGTGGATCGGGACTTGGCCCACGCTGCGTGGCATTGAGATGGGCAGGCGACCACGAGGCTCGGCCCGCCCGAGCAGAACGTCGGCGATCGTGTGACCGCCCTCTTCACCCGGCAACCACGCCTGAACGACGACCGGAACGCGCTCGGCGATCGAAGGAATGGCGTGGACGCGACCGCTGATCAGCACTACGACGGTCGGTGTGCCGGTGTCCATCACGGCGTCGACGAGGTCTTGCTGCACGCCAGTGAGACCGAGGTCGCTGGCGTCACGCGCCTCGCCGACGGTGCACTTCAGTGTGAGGCCGGATCGGCCACCGACGAAGATGATGGCGACATCCGCCGTGCGGGCTGACTCAACGGCCTCTGGAAGACCGGAGGCATCGGCTCCGCTGATCTCGCACCCCTTGGCATGTGCAATCTCGATGTAGGGAAGCGCGGCTCGGAGTCCCTCGAGGGGTGTGACGTGGCGCACGAAGTGCGGACCGGGCTGGAACGCGCTGCCCTCAGACGGCAGGTACTGCTCGCCTTCGGTTGCGGAGGGGCCCGATTGCGCACCGAACGGCGCGGCCTCCGGTTCGCCCTCGTAGTGCATCTCGGTGTGGGTTGGGTAGTGGTAGTCACCCTGGAGCAACCGTTGGTCGTCCGCCGAAGGGCCGATCACGGCGATGCGGCGCAGCGTCTCGCGGTTGAGCGGAAGAAGGTCTCCATGGTTCTGCAGCAGCACGATGGATGCGACGGCGGCCCGCCGGGCGAGGGCGCGATCGGCCGGTGTGTCGAACACCGCGGCGGCGGCCCCCTCGTCGACATAGGGATGTTCGAACAGCCCGACCTGGAACTTCGAGCGCAGCACTCGCGCAACAGCCGTATCGAGTACCTGCATGGTGAGCTCACCGTCGTGGATCAGGGCCTTGAGCGGCTCTCCGTAGCACTCGCGTCCGGGCAACTCGAGGTCGAGACCGGACCGAAGAGCGCGCGCACCAGCCTCGCCCGGCCCGGCCTCGACAGCGTGGTGGTCGATGAGCAGCCGCACGGAGTAGTAGTCGGCGACGACGACGCCCTGGAAGCCGAGCTCTCCCCGCAAGAGGTCGTCGAGGATGGCGGAGCTGCCGGCGCACGGGATGCCGTCGACCGATGAGTACGAGTTCATAATTGATGCCAGGCCCGCGTCGCGGATCACGGCCGAGAAGGGCTCGGCGTAGACCTCGCGCAGCTCGCGTGGTCCGAAGTGGACGGGTGCGTGATTCATCCCACCCTCGGACATGGCGTATCCGAGGAAGTGCTTTCCCGTGGCGATCACGCCGTGACGGAGATCGTCGCCTTGCAGACCTCGCACGTAGGCCGTGCCAATCCGACCGACGAGGTACGGGTCCTCGCCGTAGGTCTCCTCGACCCGGCCCCACCGGGCGTCGCGGGCGACATCGAGGACCGGTGACAGGGAGTGGCGGGCGCCGACGGCCACCATTTGCCGCCGGATGGCCTCGGCCACCTCGGTGACGAGCGCCTCATCCCACGAGGAGGCAAGTCCGATGGCCTGAGGGAACTGTGTGGCGTCGCGTGCGCAGTATCCGGCTGTGGCCTCCTCGTGGACCATGACGGGGATGCCGAGGCGGGTCCGCTCGACCGCCACCCGCTGGATCTGGTTCATCAGGTGAGCGCTTGTCGCCGGGCGGAGACCAGTCGACGCACCGATGCGGGTCACATGGCCGATGCCGTGCTCCAGCTCTCCAGCCACGAAGTCAGCGTCGAAACCGTCCCCCTGGACGAGATCGGTCAGCCAGATGCTGCCGATCTGGGCCAGCTTCTCGTCGAGCGTCATGCGGCCGACGAGGTCCGCTACACGATCGTCGATGCCGGCGGCGGGGTCACGGAATGTCTCAGTGGTCATCGGATTCCCTTTCCTGCAGGACCCGGGCATAGGCGGCACGGATGGCGGTGCCGTCGACGGATGGGGCGGGCTCGACGGTTGTGGCGCTTCCGATCCCCCACGTCTCAGCGAGGTCATCGAAGGTGCGGCCGGTGAGCACGGCGGCGGCCTGCATGGCGGCGCCTCGAGCCACGGGTTCTCCGACGTCGGGTATCAGCACAGGGCGGCCGATGAGATCAGCTATGACCTGGCGGTAGGCGGCGCTGTGGGCACCTCCCCCGACAAGCAGTACCCGCCCGTCGCTCATTCGGGGCACCAAACTTGCGAGCCGGCGGGCGCCGTCGAGGAGGTTACAGACGACACCCTCGACCGCCGACCGGGCGAGCTGCTCGCGTGTCACGTCCGAGCGGATGCCGGTGAGGTCGCCCGTTGCGTCGGGCCGGTTCGGAGTGCGCTCGCCGTCGAGGTGCGGGACGAGCACAAGCCCGCCGGATCCAGCGGGAGCCGCGAGAGCGAGGGCGTCGAGTCCGGCGGCATCGACACCAAGCAGTCGGGCCACAACGTCGGTCACCTTCGTGGCGTTGAGCGTGCACACCAGTGGCAGGTAGCGGCCGGTCGCGTCGGCGAACCCGGCGACGGTGCCGGTTGCATCTGCGGTCGGCTTCTCGCTGACGCAGAACGCGGTGCCGCTTGTGCCGAGGCCCAACGCGAGGTCGCCGGGGCGAAGACCGAGCCCGAGGGCCGCGCACATATTGTCGCCCGTGCCCGGCCCGACGACCATGCCCCTCCACTCACCCGCCGACGCCGTGGGCGCCAAGACCTCGGGGAGCAACTCATCCCAGTGCACGGTCTCGTCGACCAGCTCGAGGAGATCGGGCCGATAGCGCTCCTCGGCGGGCGACCACCAACCGGTACCCGAAGCGTCCCCGCGATCCGTCGTCATCCGCCCGGTGAGCCGTCCGGTCAGCCAGTCGTGAGGCAGCAGAATGCTCGCCATGCGACCGAACACGTCGGGCTCGCAGCGGCGTAACCAGCAGAGCTTGGTGATCGTGAAGCTGGCTACCGGCACGCTTCCGCACGCCTCCGCCCATGCATCGCCACCGAGGGTGGCGACGAGTGCGTTGGCGTCCGCAGCGGACTCGGTGTCGTTCCACAGTTTCGCTGGGCGCAGCACGTCACCGCCTGCGTCGAGCACGACAAGGCCATGCTGCTGGCCCGCGACCGAGATCGCGGCGGGTCGGTGGTCGCCGAACATGCCGGCGTCGGCGCATGCCAACCTGAAGGCGGTCCACCACTCCTGGGGGTGTTGCTCGCTTCGAGGTGGCGTCGTCGCCGGGTGTGGGGCACGCCCGGCCGCGACGACCTGGCCGGAGTCTGCGTCACGGATCTCGATTTTGCATGCGGACGTCGACGAGTCGACCCCGGCGACGAGGGGCATCAGCGGGCGCCCAGGAGATGCTCCACCGCGAGCTGGTCGAGCACGCTGGCGCCATGGCTCCGTGCCCCGGAGGCATCGGCGTCGAACTGCTCGAACGCCGACGGGTCGGCGAGAAGGTCGGCCAGCGACTCTCCTTCGGCGAGTGTGGGGACGCCGAGGTTCGGCACACCCACCGCCTTGAGTGCAGCTTGCACCTCGGGGTCGGCCCGGAACGCAAGGGCGCGTTCCTTCAGCAGCAGGTAGGTGCGCATGTTGGCCGCCGCCGACGCCCAGACACCGTCAATTGCCTCGGTGCGCAGCGGCTTGTAGTCGAAGTGCCGTGGTCCCTCGTAACCGCCGTGCTCGAGCAGATCGACCAGCGCGAAGGCACTGAGGAGGTCGCCGTGCCCGAACACGAGGTCCTGGTCGAACTTTGGGCCGTGTTGGCCGTTCAGGTCGATGTGGAACAGCTTTCCGTGCCACATCGCCTGGCTGATGGCGTGCACAACGTTGAGGTTGGACATCTGCTCGTGTCCGACCTCGGGGTTGACCCCGACCATGTCGGCGTGCTCGAGGGACGAGATGAACGCCAGCGCGTGGCCAACGGTCGGCAGGAAGATGTCGCCCCGGGGCTCGTTCGGCTTTGGTTCCAACGCGAATCGCAGCCCGTAGCCCTGCTCGATCGAGTGCTGTGCGAGGAGATCGATGGCCTCGCGGTAGCGGTCGAGAGCGGCGCGAGCGTCCTTGGCGACGTCGACCTCCGAGCCCTCACGACCACCCCAGAACACATAGGTGTGTGCGCCGAGCTCGGCGGCGAGAGCCATGTTCCGCATCGTCTTGCGCAGCGCGAACCGGCGCACGTCACGATCATTGGCCGTGAACGCACCCTCCTTGAAGACTGGGTGGGTGAACAGGTTCGTCGTCACCATCGGCACGGCGAGCCCTGCTGCATCAAGTGCTGTCCGCAGTCGCTTCACCGACGCCTCGCGGTGCTCGTCGCTGACGGCGAACCCCATCACGTCGTCGTCGTGAAAGGTGATGCCGTAGGCGCCGAGTTCCGCCAAGCGGGCGATGGATTCCGCGGGATCGAGCACGCCGCGTGTGGCGTCACCGAATGGGTCGCGCGCCTGCCAGCCGACCGTCCACAGGCCGAAGCTGAACTTGTCCTCGGGGGTGGGGGTGCTCGTCATTGAGGTTCCTTTCAGCGGGCGCGTATCTCGCGCGCAGTATGAACGGGGTCGGATAGACCTTGGGAGTTAGTATCCCGCGGTGCGACGGGCCGCACCGCCTCCTCCCAACGTCGTTCTCATCAATTGCGACGATCTGGGGTACGGCGATCTCGGGTGCTACGGCTCGAATTGCAATGCCACGCCAGCTATCGACACACTTGCTGACGAGGGTATTCGCTGCACCTCGTTCTACATGGCTTCCCCGGTCTGCTCCCCATCGCGGGCAGCCCTCCTGACCGGCTGCTATCCACCACGGATCAGCTTTGGATCGTTCGAGGGACTTCCTGTCCTCTTCCCTGGTCAGCCGCTGGGCCTGCCGCAGAGCGAGATAAGCCTCGCCCGTGTCCTTTCGGATGCTGGCTATCGCACCCAGATGATCGGGAAGTGGCACTGTGGGGACCAGCCTGGTTTCTTGCCCCTTAACCACGGCTTCGACCACTACTTCGGCCTGCCGTACAGCAACGACATGGGTCGCCAGGAGAATACGCCCGAGATCCTCAGCTCCCTACCGCCGTTGCCCTTGCTCGTCGACAACGACGTCATTGAGCAGCAACCTGATCAACGCTCGCTCACCGGCCGCTACGTCGCGGAAGCTCTGTCGTTCTTGCGCAGCGCACAGCACGGTCCCTTCTTTCTGTACCTGGCCCATATGTACGTACACCTCCCGATCTATGTACAGCCCGAGTTCCTGGAGCGATCGCGCAACGGCCCGTACGGAGCAGCGGTCGAATCGATCGACTGGGCGACGTCCGTCATGCTGGACGAGTTGCGAGCGCTCGGACTCGACGAACAGACGATCGTGATCTTTACCAGCGACAACGGTTCGTTGGGGGACAGGCCGCCCCCATGGGGTTCGAGCGAGCCCCTCGGTGGGAGCAATCTTCCCCTTCGGGGCGCAAAGGGCTCGACCTGGGATGGAGGTATGCGTGTGCCGGCCATCATCCGGTGGGCCGGGACCTTGGACGGTGGTCGGATCTGCGACGAGCTGTTGACGTCGATGGACCTGTATCCGACCTTGGCCGCGCTCTGCGGCGGAAGAGTCCCCACCGACAGGATCATCGATGGGCGTGACGTTTTCCAGATCTGGCAGGATCCGAGTGCTCGATCTCCCCATGATTCGTTCGCGTACTACCGGGGGAATAACCTGGAGGCCGTTCGCGACCACCGCCATAAGCTCCACCTCGCTCGCGACGGAAGCGAGGTCACTGAGCTTTACGATCTCGCGGAAGATCCCGGAGAGAGCTCAGACGTAGCCACGGCGAAGCCCGATGTCGTGAGGCTGCTGCACGCGATTGCCCAAGGTTATCGACGAGAGCTCGGTGACGGACGTCTCGGAATCGCGGGTCGGAACGTCAGGCCGATCGGCCGAGTCGAGCGGCCCTCGACGCTCACGACATTCGACCCGGGCTACCCGTACTTCATGGCCGAGTACGACCTGGATGACAGAGGCTGAGTCCCACCAAGATGCCCTTCGGTCGCTGCCTACCCCGACAAGACATGCGAATCGTCAAGTCGGTAAGCCCCCGAGGTTGCTTCGTCAGAACGCGCCATCGGTTGCGGCGTCCAGGTGAGCGCCGATGACCGGAGTGAGCCAGTTGGCGTAGGTCGCGGTGATGTGGTTGTCGTCGCGGTAGACGAGCATGTTCCCAACGATCACGGTGCACGCGGTCGCCATGCAGAACCACGGGTCGGTGTCGACATAGCCAGCGCCCGTCGAGGCGGCAACGGCCCTTTCCTGCGAAATCCCGCCGGGGTTATAGAAGGGATAATGCTTGGGAATCGCACAGACAGGTGTGTCCGTCAGGTGCTGGCTGAGGCAGTCGGCCACCGACTGCTGCGGATAGGGGTCGTCGCCCATGAGCACCACCCGGGCGCCGGTGTCCCGCTCGATCGTGGTGATCATGTCGGCCAGCCCGGACTGCCACGCCGGTCCGTCCACGACCACGTGGTCGTCGGGTATGCCGTACTCGCGCGAGAAGCCGAGGATGACGACGGCGGGGCGCAGCGTCGTCATGCGCTCGAGCTCGGCGGCGCGCCACTCTTGGCACTCGGTGTAGGTACGTCCGAGGTCCGGGCTGAAGATGGTGATGTCTATGGGCGGGCACGTCGCCTTGGCCATGACGACGAGGGCGTCGTGCTGCTGGTTCGCCAGATTGTCGATGGCCGGGAACCACATGATGGCGTGCGAGTCACCGAAGAGCACGACGCTGCGGGAAGAGCTCGTATCCCCGTACAGGCAGGGGTGCACTGACGCGTCGGTGAAGTCGTCGAAGCAGCCGTCGTTGAAAGGCACGGGGGCGTCGGCCGACGCGTCGGCGAGCGATGGCGTGAGCGATGCCGGCACCTGTGGGTTGGCGAGCGACTCGTACACGAGGTGGTTGACCTGCGTGTCGAGCGAATCGGCCGGTGCCACCGCCGACGGAGTCGTTGCCGACGAGTGGCCGGTGGCGACGTGAGCGGTGAACAGCCGAGCGGCGGAGGCCTGACCGCTGCCCACTGGCGGCGGCACCGCCGCCACGATCACCACAGCCGCCAGCGCGGCGCCGAGACTGAGCGTGCCGCCGGCCACGAGGCTGCGCGCCGTGCGAGCCGAGAGCCACGGTGAGCGCCGGATCGGCTGCTCGAGGAGGACGGTGGTCAGAGCTGCGGCCACGAGGCTGCACAAGCAGACAGCCACGTTCTCCGCAAGCCCGAGACTGTGCCCCAAGACATGAGGTGCAAGTACGAGCGCCGGCCAGTGCCAGAGGTACCAGGTGTAGGAGACGGCGCCTATGGACTGCAGGGGGGCGAGCCCGAGCAGGCTCGCCGGCCCGGCAGTGAGACGACGAGTACCGGCGACCAGCACCACCGCGGTGCCTGCCACAGGGACGAGCGCGGCCGGACCCGGGAAGGGGGTCTGTGGGCCGAAGGCAGCGAACGACCATGCCACGGCGCCGAGGCCAGCCCAGCCGATCGTCGAGAGCACCCAGGCCGGGGCCCGTCGAGCGTGAGGCGCGGCGAGCGCGAGGAGCCCGCCCACCGCTAGTTCCCATGCCCGCGTCGGGAGTGAGAAGAACGCCCAGGGCTGGTCCGAGTGCGTCAGGGAGACGCACATCCAAAAGGAGAGGGCCCCGAGGACCGCCAGGACCCCGACGGCCGCCCAGCGAGGCCGATCCGCCGCCGACCGCTGGTGGCGGCCGTGTCGGCGGCGGCCGATGAGCGAGGCTGCGAGCAGCAACGCCGGCGAGACCAGATAGAACTGCTCTTCGACGCCGAGCGACCAGTAGTTCTGCAGGGGCGACACTGGCCCATGCGCGCTGAGGTAGTTGGTCGCCTGCAGAGCGAATCGGTAGTTGCCAACGTAGAGAGCGCACGCCACGGCATCTTTGGCGACCGCCGTCGCCTCGAGAGGACCGAGTACGGCAACGGAGGCCACGACCGTCACCATGATTACGAGCACGGCCGACGGCAGAAGACGGCGGGCTCGGCAGCGCGTAGAAATCGGCGAAGGAAAGGTGCCCGCCGGTGGAGAGCTCGTCCCAGAGAAGCTGGGTGATCAGGTACCCAGAGATGACGAAGAAGACGTCAACGCCTACGTAGCCTCCCGGTACCGGGAGGCCAGCGTGATAGGCGACGACGGCGACGATTGCGACAGCCCGGAGCCCCTGGATATCCCTACGCCGGCTGCTCCGAGCCACGGTGCACTTCATAGCCGCCCGCTAAGCAAAGAGGCGGGACCCTGGAGCTCGCCTAGCCCGTCTCTAAATTGGTCACTCAGGGTGCCCCACTCAGGCACGATTGGGACACCCCCGAGTTCACGGCCTGTTGTTGGACATGGGGGTTGCACTCAGGTTATGCTCAGGATTCTGACCAAGGTCCAGCGAAGAGAAAGCAGGACGAAATGCGCAGAATGATCCTCGCATCGACGGCGGTGATGCTGGCCTTCGTGGCATCCGGAGTCGTGGCAAGCACGAGTATCGGAGTCAGTGCAGCCGGCGCGGCGGAACTAGCCAGTAAGACAGCCTTCTGCAGTGCGAACGATTCGATCGACCGAGCAAGTGCCAACGTCGACTCGAATGCTGGCTTTCTCGCCGTCCTCAAGAAGCACTCCCACGACTTGACAGTCCTGAAGGAGAACGCCCCGTCGGGAGCGCTCGGTCAGACGGTGAACCAGGTGGTCACTGAGGCCGAGGCGGCCGTGTCCGCGAACAACGCGAACGATCTCAACAATCTCCCCGACGGCGCATCCATCGACACCTACTGCGGCGTCAACGGGAACGGTGCGCCGTTGCCGTCATACTTCGGTGCTGGAAAGACGACTACGTTCTGCTCGACCTTCATTCCGGTCTACCAGGCTACGCAAAACGCCTCCAGCAAGGCGGCTGTCCTCCCCATTCTCGCGGCTCATAAGACACAGATCAACCAACTCGCATCGGAGTTGTCGACGTTGCCCAAGTCGATCAAAGCCAAGGCCACGGCCGCGGTGGACAAGGCTCAAATGGCCATCGCGACGAACAACCCATCAGCCATTGGGGGTGGAAACGGCAATGGTCCCGCGAGCTACGTCGCCCTCTACTGCGGGCAAAACCAATAGGCGGGACGGTTGGGATGAGTTGCCATTCTCGGATAGTGCGCCCGTACGCCGGGTAGGTGGGGCAGTTCGCCACGAAAGGGAGGCATTCTCTCATCGCCTGGAATGCTCATTGAGGTCCCGCCTCTAGGACACTGGGCACCCACTCAGAGAGGACGGTTTCATCGAGCATTGCTTGCGTAGCGTCAGGAGCTTGCGGGCACCGCTCAGCGAGCCGAGGATCGGTCAGAGACGATTCCATCTGTGCGACGGTCTCATTGACGCCTGATGGCACGACAAGGGGTCGTTGTGTCTCGCTTCAAGCTAAGATGATCGAAGATCCATGGAGCCCTCTCAGCCATCGGTGCCCGACACCTCCCTTCTCGTCAGTGTCGGTTGGTAGCCGTAGACAGCCGCATTGGTGCCCTTCACCTAGCCACATTCGATCGGCGTCATCGAGCGCAGGGATCCGTCACCGAGGCCCCTGTGAAACCGCGGCGTGGCGAGTGGTCCTAGGCGACCAATTCCAGCGTGACCAGCCGCCCACCCCCTTGGCAAGCATGCCTCCGGGATGGGTGACATCTGCCTTGACTCACCTCGTTCAAGGTCGGATGCCGAATTGTCGACATTGCACCATGCTCATTCGCGGCATCGCCAGTCCGACGCGGGAGGTGCTCCCTGATTCGACGGTAAGGAGGTTCCTCGACGAGCTGGGCGACGCGGTCTTCGTCATCGACGCCGAGGGGAACGTGGAGTGGGCGAACCGGACGGCCGAGATTCTGTTCGATCGATCACTCGAGAGCGCTATCGGAATGTCCGCACTCGATCTGATCCATCCCGAAGACCTCGAGTTCGCGTTGCGGTCGTTGACGAGCGTCCAGGCAAAGAAGAGAGGCAATCCCATCGAGGTCCGCTTGCAGACTCCGTCCGGCTGGCGACTGATGGAGCTCCTCGGTACACCTATCTCTTGGTTCAAGACCGGTTCAGTGTTGCTCAGTCTCCGCGACCTGACCGATCGGCGACGATTCGAGCTCTCTCACAACGAGGACTCGCGGTTCCGTACCCTGGTGCAGAACGCGGCCGTGTTGACCATGTTGGTCTCCGCTGAGGGGGTCATTCAGTCGTGTTCCGGTGCCTTGACCCGACTCTTGGGCCACGATTCAGAACTGCTCGAAGGACAGCCCCTGGAACAGCTCGTAGTGGAAGAGGACAGACCAGCTATCCACCTCGCTCTTCAGCGAGCCACCCGAGGCGCCCAGACCGCCAATCCTGTCACGGTGACGGTTTCCCTCATGCGCCACGGAAACGACACGGCGGTCCCATTCGAACTCTCGTTCGTCAATCTGGTCGACGACCCGACGGTCGGAGGTTTCGTCGTGTCCGGCCACGATGTGACCGAGCGTCGGCAACTGGAAGAGCAGCTCTTCTATCAGGCATTTCACGATTCGTTGACCGGACTCGGGAACCGTGCGCTCTTCCATGATCGGGTCGAGCAGGCCTTGGCCCGGGCCGATCGCACCGAACGCCAGCTTGCCCTCCTCTTCATGGACTTGGACGATTTCAAGAGGATCAACGATGTCTTCGGGCATGCTGCGGGCGACGCCCTGCTTCGACAGGTGGCTCAACGGTTGCTCAGCTGTCTCCGCAGCACGGACCTCGCAGCTCGAATTGGGGGAGACGAGTTCGGGGTGCTCGTTGAGGACGTGATCGATCCGAATGCTGTCACCGTTTTCGCCAAGCGGGTGCTTGGTTCCTATCGTGCGCCCTTCTTCTTAGGTCAGAACGCTGTGTCGGCAGAAATGAGCATCGGCATCACCTACAACGCTCCCGGTATGAGCGTCGAGGAGCTTCTCCGCAATGCTGATCGAGCGATGTATTCGGCGAAGGATCACGGCAAGAATCGCTACGAGGCGTTGGAGGGCCACGAGACCATCGATACGGAGACGGCATCTCGCAAACCGGCCAGTGTTACCGCGGGCCGCTATGAGAAGAACTCGTCCAGACTGTACTGATCGTTCTCGAATTCCGAGTAGCCCGAGATCTTGCCGTCACGGAAACTGAAGCGAGTGGCAGGTTCGAGTCCTGCCGGGGGCGCCGACTGGGATAGGACGGGGATAGGTGATAGGGCCGGCCGAAACTTCCGACACTGGTGCGATCAAGATCATCGAGAATCACAAGGGCATCGCCCACATTCGAGTGGCGCAAGTGGCAGCGATGCAGTTGATTCCATCTCAGTGAGTGGGCTCGGAGTCTCGGGTCTCGTCGATTGCATTGCGAGATGGCAGGATCTAGGCCTCGCGGTTAGCCATCTGAGCCGCCCCGGGAGGCATTCCTGAGCGTCGGATACGACGACGAACTCATCCCGCGCTCGTAGCTCAACGGACTAAAGCATTTGACTACGGATCAGAAGGTTGGGGAACACGTGCTATCCCAACCAGATCGCCTGATTTCAACAGGGGGGATCAACGCGTAGGGCAGGGTAATCCGTTGCAGTCTCCGTCGATGGCCGCTCTAACCATGGAAGTCTGCGGATAGGAACTCGCGAAGTCTGGCGGCCCGGCCCCAGCGGTGAGATTCCCGCCGAGACCCTCACATCGAGGTTGTCAAGGTGACATTTCGCCGCAGCTCCCGCAGTTCAGCGTCATGTCTCCCGCCCTTGACCGGAGGTGGAATCGTCCGCCTGGCGACTCGTGCCGCTATTGTCAACGGCTTCACAATCCTTCGGAGTGGGAAGCAATTGGGCCTACCCCTTGTCCTAGCCTCCTACCTAGCGAGGGGGCTTGGCGAAGGCGGTAATTCGTGGCTCTCTTTCGACCGATGACGAGACTCTTGGCGGCCTGGGTCGTTGTCGGAGCTTCGCTGATTGGAACCTTCGTTCTCCTCGGATTTCTGCCTGCCGAGGCGAGTAGCTCTGGGTGGCAGGTCAACCAAGAACCAGCGTCGATCGACAGTTTTTCAGCCATCGCCTGTCCGTCGACCAGCACCTGCTACGCCGTCGGCACCAACTCCGGTGGCAACACGGCGGTCTTCACCACCGTCAACGGCGGGACGAGCTGGACGAGCGACGCGCTCCTCGCAGGGACACTGGCGGAGCCCGGTATCGCCTGCCTCTCGACCACCGCGTGTTTTGCCTTCGGCTACAGCAACACCCAGGCGATCTCGGTGCTATACGCCACCACCGACGGCGGGACGACATGGACCAGCCAGTCGCACAATGGAGCTCTCGCGTTGCCGGACATCTCCTGCCCGTCGAGCACCACCTGCTTCGCCGTGGCCGACGGCACGGGCGGTGGGATCATGTACGCCACCACTGACGGCGGAATGACCTGGAACAGCCAGACCTTGCCGTCGGGTCCGCTGTATCTGTCAGACATCTCCTGCCCGTCAACCGCCGTGTGTTTCGCCAGCGGTGGAAGCGGCGACGTACCCGGCGGTGCGGGGCTGGTCCTGGCGACCACCGACGGCGGGTCGACCTGGACCAGCCTGACCTCCCTGCCGTCAGGGATACCGTATTTGAACCACATCTCCTGCCCCGCGAGCAGCGTCTGCTTCGGCGTCGAAAGTTCGGCGGCGGTCATCGGTACCACCGATGGCGGGATATCGTGGTCTAGCCAGAGCTTGCCGTCCGGTACCACTGGGTTGTCTGCCATCGCATGCTCGTCGAGCAGCACCTGCTCCATGACTTCAGTCGTGAACGGCGACGCCGCAGTGGTTGCCACAACCGACGGGGGTACTCGGTGGGTACACCAGTTGCCGCCCGCGGGGACCGGAACTCTGTCCGGGATCGCCTGCCCGTCGACGACCTCATGCTTCGCAGCGGGCGAGGGGACAGGGTCAGTCGGCGGACTCATCCTCTCGTACACGCCGGGCGCGGCCCCCACCATCCCGATCGCGAGCCTTGCTTCTGGCACCGTCGGCATCGCCTACTCGCAGATGCTCACGGCCAGCGGAGGGACAACGCCGTTCACCTGGTCGATCACCTCGGGGGGTCTCCCCGCCGGGCTGTCTCTCAATCCCTCGAGCGGGGCCGTAACCGGCACACCGACCTCGGCGGGTATCGTCTCGCCAACCTTCGGGGTCACCGACGCCGATGGGTTGACCGATTCGGTCACGTTGTCGATCACCGTTGGAAAAGCCGCCTCGCCACCTCCACCTTCACCACCTTCACCACCGTCACCACCTTCACCACCGTCACCTTCACCACCGTCTCCGTCTTTGCACGGCTACTGGCTCGTCGGCTCTGACGGTGGCATCTTCTCCTTCGGGTCTGCGCACTTTTACGGATCGACGGGGAACCTCGTCCTCCAAAGGCCGGTTGTCGGCATCGTGCCGACCACAGACGATGGCGGCTACTGGCTCGATGCCTCAGACGGTGGTGTGTTCGCCTTCGGCGACACCCAGTTCTACGGCTCCATTCCCGGCCTCGGCTTGTACCCCGCCGGCTCCGGCCTGCCCCACAGCCTCAATGCCCCCATCGTGGGCATGGTGCCCTCCATCGACGACCACGGCTACTTCATGGTGGCCTCCGACGGGGGGGTTTTCGCCTTCGGAGACGCTGATTTCGCCGGTTCTTGCCCTGGCATCGGTGGCTGCTCCGGTGCAGCCGTTGCCGTCATGCCCGATGCCAGCGGCAACGGCTACTGGCTCGTGACACAGACAGGGAACGTCTACACCTTCGGCGACGCTCATAACGACGGTGCCCCGGGGAACACCGGGTCCCAAGTGACTTCGGCCGTGAGGACACCGAATGGTGGCGGCTATTGGATCGTGACGGCGATCGGCTCGGTGTACGCCTATGGCAATGCGGCCAACTTCGGGTCCCCGCCTTCAGCCGGCTTCAACGGCTTGGACCCGGCGACCGCCATCTTCGCAACCTCCGATGGTGCGGGCTATTGGGTTTCGTCCGCGTTGGGCAAAGTCTTCAACTATGGCGATGCCGCCTTCGACGGCGACATGTCGGGGACCCATCTCAATGGCGCCGTCATCGCTGCAACCGGGTTCTGACTCGGGGCCCGGTGGACGATCCAATGGCTCTGCGCGTCTGAGTAGGCAGTAGCTCTTCGCGAACGCGGTCGAGGAGCTCCTGCGCTACGAGGCGCCGTCGCCGGTGCAGAGCCGCCGGTGCACGGCCGACGTCGAGCTCCACGGCCAGACGATCCCGAAGCACTCGAAGGTCGTGATGATCACGGGCTCGGCCGGGCGGGACGAGCGGGCTTACCCCGACGCCGGCCGCTTCGACATCCACCGAAGATGGACCACCACCTGTCCTTCGGCTACGGCATCCGCGATCCTGCAGTCCGAGTCGGCACGCGAGACTCGCTCTTCGGAGCCTTCGAGGCCACTTCTCGGGGCGTACCCGAGAGGCCGATCAGTTGCCGCGGCCGACGCGGGCCAATATCGGGTGTTGACCAAACCAATCAGGGATGCGACGGGTGAGCTCGCGCTGGCCTCGCAACGTGATGCGCCCGTCGGCCATGGCGTCGGCAAAGCGAGCATCACCCATCCACACCTCGGTCAGGGTGCGAAGGTCTGCCTCTACCACCACATCCACCTCGAATCCCGGGTCGGTCAGGCAGAGATCAACGTCGCCACCGTCCACGACGACCCAGTAATAGCGCCGTTTGGGAGGCATCGATGCAAACGTCAGCTCGATGACGACGCGGCGATCCCCGAATTCGCCAGGGGCCAGGAACCGACGGACGTCCCACAGCAACAGGCCGGGATCGAGGTCGTCGGGCCCGTAGTCGCTGCGGGCCCAGCGCTGTCCCCACTCCCCAAGGCTCTGGATGAGCGGGAACAGCTCGCGCCCCGCCTCGCTCAGGCCGTAGGTGGGCCCGGTATCGGTGGGCGTGCATACGACCACCTCGGCCATCTCGAGCTCCTTGAGCCGCTTGGACAATAAGGAGGGCGAGCAGGTAGGTACGCCACGGCGAATCTCGTTGAAGCGGGTGCTCCCCGCCAGAAGCTCACGAAGGATGAGCGGTGTCCAGCGCTGGCAGACGATCTCCGCGGCTTTGGACACGGGGCAGAACTGCCCGTAGCCGGTCACACCTGCACGTTAGTCGCGCTCCATTTTTTGTACTAGCCATGGGCAATCCCAGGTGCCACCCTGGCACGACAACCCACAAGGGGGGAACGAAAGCGATGAATCCGAACCAAGCACTTTGGGAGAAGGGCGATTTCACCCGAATTGCGGCCAGCATGCGCGACAGCGGTCGGGCGCTCATCACGGAGCTGTCGATCACCAACGGCATGGACGTTCTCGACCTCGGGTGTGGTGACGGAACGACTGCGATACCGGCGGCCGTGCTCGGAGCGAACGTGCTGGGGGTCGACATCGCCAGCAACCTTGTCGAGGCCGGCAACGCCCGAGCTCAGGGCCTCGGCCTCACCAACTGTCGGTTCGAGGAGGGCGACGCCACCGACCTGCACGGTCTCGAGGACGAGAGCTTCGACCTCGTCGTCAGCATCTTCGGAGCGATGTTCGCGCCGAAGCCACACGACGTGGCCAAGGAGGTCGTCCGGGTCACGCGGCCCGGCGGTCGGATCGTCATGGGCAATTGGATCCCCAACGACCCGACACTCGTCGCACAGATCTTGAAGATCAGCTCGGCCTACTCACCGCCTCCTCCAAAAGGGTTCATCAGTCCGATGACGTGGGGAATCGAGGAGCACGTGATCGAGCGCTTCGTCGGTGCGGGTGTCTCCGAAGCGCAGATCTCGTTCGAGCGGGACACGTACACCTTCAACTATCCGGCTCCACCGTCGGAGCTCCTCGCCGAGTTCCGTACCTACTACGGGCCGACGATGAACGCGTTCGAAGCCGCGGCCGCGAGCGACGGGGAGGGCGAGCTCCAGGCCGAGCTGGAAGCCCTCTTCAACGCCCAGAATGCGAGCCAGAGCGAGCAGATCACCGCCATTCCGGCAACGTTTCTACGTGTAACGGTTGCGGCCTGAGCGGTACCGCAACCCGAATGCCGACTGACCAGTCGAGTCATCGATGGGCGGGCCGCAGACTGACTTCTGCTGGGTGACCCCGATCGCCGGATCGGTGAGACATGAACAAGTGATCCGTCCACCCTGGAGGCGAGGGCGGTGGGATCTCGTCAGCCCCCGAATTGGCGACAACTCCTGTGTGATCCAAGTCTGCCAACCAGTCTCTGTCAAAGGTCAGGAAATGTGAGCTCTCGCGCCTGAATGGCGTCATCGCATTGACCGTGGGTGTGGCGGTGCAGGAGGATGTGACATGGCCGAGGTTCGTGCCAAAAATTTGACGAGCCCTGATGAGACGCTCGAGTTTCCCCTCATCAAGGTCCGTCAGGTCGACCTCGGCGACCTGACGGTGGGGCATGTCGTGATCGAGCCAGGTTGGCGCTGGTCCACGCACGTGCGCCCCAATGTCGGCGGGGACTGGTGCGAGGCACGCCACGTGGGCGTGGTGTTGTCGGGCCGCTTCGAGGTGGTGATACGCGACGGGACCACGCTTCAGTTCGGGCCCCTAGATGCGTTCGAGATCCCGCCGGGCCACGACGGGTACACCGTCGGCGACGATCCGTGCGTTCAGATCGAGTGGTCAGGCCTTCGAGCCTTCGCAGGGTTCCGCCTGATTGGGACACACAACCGGGCTCTAGTCACGCTGTTGTTCACCGATCTCGTCGACTCGACCGTGACGGCGAATCGACTTGGCGACGTGGCTTGGCGGGAGCTGCTATCGACGCACTACGAGGCGGCGCGGGCGGCGCTTGAGCGACACTATGGCCGCGAGGTCAATACGACAGGCGATGGCCTGTTGGCGACGTTCGACGCACCGGCAGCCGCGCTTCGTTGCGCGGTGGCGATCAGGCGGACCGCCGCAGCTGAAGGTCTGCGCATTCGTGCCAGTGTCCATGTCGCAGAGGTCGAGCTCGTAGGGACTGATGTTCGAGGAATCGGCGTCCACGAAGCGGCGCGAATCCTCGGGGTGGCGGATGCCGATGAGATCCTGCTCTCAGCCACCACTCGCTCGCTTGCCCACAACTCGGGGTTCGTGTTCCGCGATCGGGGCTCCCATGTGCTCAAGGGACTGCAAGGCGAATGGCAACTCTTCGGTGCTCACGAACATGAGCACTCGGCGCCGGACTGAACTTGTAGGGTCCATTTATTCATCCAGTGCGCCTGACCTGCGGCTTCACAGGGTGCAAGCGCGCGGAGGAACGACCGTCGGTGAGACGAGAGGTTCCGGGCCTCGTCGAGTCGCCTTGAAGGGTTCAAATATTGACGCGGCCCTGTCGGCGCCACGGACCGCGCGGTGTCGCGGGCATCAATCGCCGCGGGTGGATGGGGGCGCCACCTGGAGGCACCGCGACCGAGACGCTCGATCGGGGTTACTCACGCAGTGGCGGTAGAAGTTGGCCGTAGATGGTGGTCCATCGTCAATATGGCCAAGGAAAGGCGGGAGCCTTAGGCAGCAGGCTCGTACTCGTGAATGATGCCGCCCAGAACATCGCGACGGGCGACCGGGTGGCCGATGGTCGAGGGCGAGGTCGCCGAGCGGGGGCGGGGGAGTGGCTGGTCGAGCTGGAGGCCGCGATGGGGCCTGGCATCGTTGTAGTGGCGGATGTACTCGGCGAGCACAACCTCAAGATGTCGTCGCGAGATGACGAGGAGGTGGTCCAAGCAGTCCTGGCGGACGGTCCGCACGAACCGCTCGGCGAAATCGCGTTCGCCCGAGTGAGGCGACCGGAGTACGTATGGTCTTGATGCCGATGGAGGCGAGGACGGCGTCGAAACCGATGGTGAACTTGGTATCGCGGTCCCGGATGAGGAACCGGAAGCGGCGCCCGAGATCTTCGAGGTCGGAGGCGAAGTTGCGTGCCACCTGGGTGACCCATGGACCGTTGGGGTCGGCGGTGACGCCGAGCAGGTGCACTCTCCGCCGGTCGATCTCGATGATGAAGAGCACGTAGAAGCGGCGCAGCGTGACGGTGTCGACGGTGAAGAAGTCAGTGGCCAAGATGCCCTTGGCCTGGGTGCGCAGGAACTCTCTCCAGGTAGGGCCCGAGCGCCGTGGCGCGGGCGGGAGACGATGGCGGCGCAGGACGGCAGCGACGCTCGTCTTGGATACGTCGACGCCGATCTTCTTCAGCTCACCGACGATGCGAAGGTAGCCCCAGCGAGGGTTCTCCCGTGCCAGCCGCAGGATCAGCTTGGCCGTCTCTTGGGGCAAGGCCGGGCGGCCGTGCCTCCGGTGGGGGTAGGTCCAGCGCCGGCGTACGAGGGCGCGATGCCATCGAAGAATGGTCTCGGGCGTGACGAGGAAGGACGCCCAGCGCTCAAGGGGGACCACGAGTGCGAGGGCACTGACAATCGCTCGATCCGACAAGGTGAGGCGGGGACGGGTGACCTGGCGCTGGAGCACGGCGAGCTGGTGGCGCAGCACGATGATCTCGGCGTCCTTTGCCACAGCGTCCGTCCGGTGGTTGCGGATCGCCTCGAGGACATGCCGGACGAGGCGATAGAGGAAGGAGAGCGCCACGGGCAGCGAGCCTCATCGAGTTCGATGTGCCTGGTCAAGCCAGTGGACGAGTAAATGGGCCCTTCAGGTTGCCGACAGGCTGAGCGAGTCGTCGGAAATCGACGCGCCGGGGCGCCGAATGCTTTCCACCATGCCTTAAGGACCAACCCGTGGGTGGGCGGCTTCGACATCAAGTGGAGGGCAATCCACCGCAACGCCGACCGTCAGGCGGCATGATCAACACAAGCAACTTGTCCGCCCAACCGGATCCAGCCCAAGTCGCTGGGTACAACCGAATTATGGGTCGCCCGTCTTGCCTTGATTGGTAGGGCGGGCGCTCTCGCGTCAGAGGAGCGGCCGGTGGATCGGTTGGAGTTGCGGTAGCCAAGAATAGACGATCTCTCCCAAGGTTCTCCTGCCCCTCCGCCCATCTCGGATCGTCCAGGAACTCGGAGGTGCCACCCGCTGTTCGACGACTAGATCCACACACCGATAGCGTCCGGCCATGACGATCCTGCTCGAGCTCGACCTCATCTCGGAACTCGTCGAGGACATCGGTTCCCATCCCATCGAACGGATGCTGGCCCGACGCCGCCTCGTACTGCGCACGCTCGTCGACCGGCTCGCCGACGCCGCCAAAGACCCCGATGTCGTCGGGTTACTGGTCAAGATTGGGGCCACCTCGATATCGCTGGCGCAGGCCCAGGAGTTGTCCGACGCCGTGGAGCGCTTCCGGGCCAGTGGCAAGGACGCGATCGCCTGGGCTGAGACGTTCGGTGAACTCGGGCGCGGGACGACGGCCTATGTGCTGGCCTCGGCGTTCGGCGAGGTGTGGCTGCAGCCGTCGGGCAGTGTGGGCCTGATGGGCGCATCGGCGACCGGCGTGTTCGTACGCGGCGCCCTCGACCGCGCCCACGTCGAGCCGCTGTTCGCACAGCGCCACGAGTACAAGAGCGCGGTGGATAGCCTTCTGCGCACCGAATTCAGCGAGGCGCATCGCGAGGCGTCCGAGCGGCTGGCCGCGTCGACCTACGAGCAGATTGTCTCCACCGTGGCCGAACGCCGGCGCTTGTCCGAGGACCGGGTGCGTGAACTCATCGATCGCAGCGCCGATCTCTGCCGTCGAGGCCCACGAGGCCGAGCTCGTAGATCACCTCGGGTATCGAGATGCCGTTCGTGCGGCGGTCGATCACCGCTGGGACGAGAAGCCGACGCTGCTCTACCTCTCCCGGTACCGCCGGCGTTGGGACCGCGTCCGTCGGGCCCGCCGCGCCCGGCGGCCGGCGGTCGCGCTCGATTCAGGCCAGCGGGGCCATCCGCACGGGCCGGTCCCGGCGGGGCCCGTTCGGGCAGGCAGCGGGTGCAGACACCATCGCCGCGGCGTTTCGTTCCGCGGTACGAGATGAACGCACGAGGGCGATCGTGTTTCGGGTCAACAGCCCCGGCGGCTCGTACGTCGCCTCGGACACCATCTGGCACGAGTATGCATTGCCCGGGAGGCCAGTAAGCCCGTCGTGGTCTCGATGGGCGACTTGGCCGGTTCGGGTGGGTACTTCGTGGCCATGGCGGCCGACGTCATCGTGGCGCAGCCAGCGACACTCACCGGCTCGATCGGCGTGTTCGGCGGCAAGCTCCAGGCCAGCGGGCTCTTCGAGCAGCTCGGAGTGCGGGTCGAAAGTCTCGCCCGTCGGGCGCCAGGCGCTGATGTTCTCGTCGCAGACCGGGTTCAGCGAGGACGAGTGGGTGAAGCTCAATGAGTGGCTCGACCTTGTCTATGACGATTTCACCGACAAGGTCGCCGCTGGGCGCTCCATGACTCGCGACGCCGTCCACGAGGTGGCGCGTGGCCGGGTGTGGACGGGGGCCGACGCCGCCGAGCGCGGCCTGGTCGACGAGCTGGGCGGACTGCGCCGGGCCGTGGAGATCGCCCGGGAGCGCTCCGGTTTGCCGCCCGACGCCCCGCTGCGACCGGCCGTCGCCGCGTCACCGGTCCAGCGCCTGCGCCGACCTCGAAACAGCGACGACCCGACGGCCTTCGCCCAGGCCCGGGGATGGAATGCGCAGCTCTGGGAGTGGGGAGGCCATGCCCAGTTGGCGGCGGCCCTGGGGCTTCCGGCGGCCGGGCCACTGATCATCCGCGCCGGGCCGCTTCGATAGGTCCGCACCTGAGACGAAGGTAGGCGACCTTCACCGGTCCAGCGATCCCGGCGGCCACACTCGGGCGCTCGCTTGACAGCGGTGCGCTGCGGTCGCCGCAGGTGCGGCGCTGTTTCCTGTTATGGGCGCGGTCGGGGTCCGAGCGGAGCGCATCGTGGCATGGTGCGACTACTTCGATATCGGGGTAGCGGGCCCGTGCGTGCCGAAACGTCATCCGCTGTCGTGACCTGAACGAACGTATTGAGGCTGGGGAACCTTCCGTCGATGATCTGGCTGCGGATTCGCAGGATCCCACTACAGGTAACACCGGTGCAGTAACGGTCACACCATGGTGGGGACTCCGTCACGGCGCGAGGTGCGTCGTCCCAGCTCAGCAGGCCGGATGAGGTTTTCGGCACGCACAGGCTCTCGCGACGCTACTGATGCGTGAGTGGCGACCGGTGGAAGTCCTCACCACCATCAGCCAGAGGGTGGTTGGGCCCCCCGAAGTCCCTGGAGCGGGCAACCGAGGGCTTGGAACGCTGCCTTGGTCGTGTACTGACCGATCGGGAGATAGCTGCCCATGACGACGGATTCCTGACCGGGTTGGGCGACGTTTTGTATGGCAGCAGTAAACGATGATGAAGGCAACACGTTGCGCAGGATCAACGTTCCGTCCTTGAGATGACCCGCCCCGTCTCCCTTCGCAGGCCACGCAATCCAACCCACTCCGCACTTGGTCGTGGCATTGGCTGGGCGATCGGAGGGAAGACTGCTGACGATGGTGTAATTGCGGCTCTTGTCGAGTGGCACTTGCTCGTCGTAGAGGCAAGCCGCGACGCGGGTGGTGGCAAGCGACTCGTTCTGGCACACTGACCAGTAACGCACTTGGGTATCCGATCCCATAACTGAGTTCTGGTCAAAGGTCGAGGGCGTGGTGGGCATCTTGCCGCGGAGCACGAGGACTGGGCCAGCCGAGAACCCGCGATTGACCGTGGCGATCACGTAGGCGTTGTCCAGGTTCGAGTACTGGCCCGGGCTCAGGGCCGGCGTGCCGCCGCAGGACCCGTGGTAGATGCACCCGACGAGGGCGGTCACGTTGAATACCCGCCAAAACGTCGGCGGGTTCAGAGCTGGAAACCTCGGCGACTGCCCTGCCTGGTCGCGCAGCGAGAGGTAGGTGGAAAGCGGGAACTTTTGCGATGGCGGGAGGCTCGCCTTGGCGCTGACGGCCTTGCACATGGCGCTGCTGGTCAAGACGGTGTTGTTCGCCAACAGGACCGATACCCGTGGAAGGCCAACTCCGCCGGTGGAGTCGCTCCCCTTGTCGGGGACATAGACCCGGTAAATGAGTACTTCTGTGGTTTGGCCACTGACACCTGCGTAGACCGTGTTGGTCGCAGGGTTGCTGGGCGGCACTTGGTTGAGCACCGTCACGCTGTAGTTACGATGTGCGGCCGTGCGATTCGCTCCGGGCAGAAACGGATTCGTCGACCCCTTCGGAGGAACCACCGCGGCGTCGTCGATGTGGTCAGTGGCGACCCCAGCTTGATCGTAGGCGTTGAACGACATGTAGCGGGAATGCGGGAATTGACCCGTGATCCCCAGCTGTGAACCCGCGGGAAGCGAGATGGTTGCTGCCCAGTAAGTCACAGCAGTATCGGGGAATGCGTTGTTGTTGCGCTTGGAATCGACCGGACCCCGCCAGAAGCATGTCGACAACGCGGTCGCTCTGTTTGTCGAGAGGCCGGGATCACCCGTAGCCCATGACGGCTGGTATGAAGACAGACCGACGGTGACGACCATCAACGTCGGCAGAGCAATCATCGGCCAAAGCGTCCTGGGTCGAACGTTCATGAACCCTCCCTCTGCCGCTCGTGACCGGCAGCAATGCGCACGGTAATCGTTGCCGACACGAGAAGCGGACGCCTAACTAAACCGGGGCGCCCGAAGGAGCCACTTTGGGATCTGTGGACAGAGAGTCCTTGTCCCTACGATTCAGCCGCCATTCCAACGATGACCTGCCCGACTTGGACAATCCGGTCGTGGACTTCTCGGCCGAACTCCGTCGAGAACCACTGTGTCGATGCCGGGCTACCCTCGTAGGTGCGACCTCCGCCCGCCGCGCGGCTTGCAAGACCATGACGAGTGAGCACCGCAAGCACCAAAGGCAAAGTGGCATGTCATCGCCGATGGTCTGCATCTGTACGTCATTGAGAGACTCAGGAACCCATCAAATTCTGAGCTCCCGTCGCCAAGAGGGACTGCTGCACGATTCGGTGACAGGTTCGGTTAGGCAGCTTTAGTGTTCAGTGGGGTCATGATGGCCTCGTACTCGACAGGGGTCAACCGTCCCAGAGCGTCTTGGCGACGCCGGCGGTGATAGGTCCGCTCGATCCAGGTGACGATGGCGATGCGGAGCTCTTCACGGGTGTCCCAGCGTTTGGTGTTGAGGACGTTCTTCTGGAGCAGGGCGAAGAAGGATTCCATTGCGGCATTGTCGCCGGCTGAGCCGACCTGGCCCATCGATCCGACCATGCGGTGGCGGGTCAGAGCGCGGTGGACCTTTCGGGAACGAAATTGTCCGGATTCAATCGATCGAAGCAACACCGGCTTGTTATGTGAATCACGATCCAAAACAGCAGCGCGTCATGGCCGAAAACGGCAGCACTGCGGTTGTCCGAAGTTAGCTCGGGGTGGAGGTCTCGTCCACGGTTTCGGTGACTGATTTGGCCGCCCGGGTCGTTCGTGCTTTGGCATCTTGGAGCCGGTAGCTCTCGCCCTTGGTCTCGATGATCCGACAGCGATGGGTGAGTCGGTCGAGGGTGGCGCCGGTGAGGCGTTCTGAACCGAGTACCTCGGTCCAGGACTCGAACGGCAGGTTCGTCGTCACGATCAGGCTGGTGCGTTCATAGGCGGTGGAGATGACGTCGAAGAGCAGCTCGGAACCGACCTTGGTGGCCGGGACGTAGCCGAGCTCGTCGAGGACGAGCAGGTCGAGCTTGGCGAACTGGCCCTTCAGGCGCAGGAAACTCCGTTCGTCTCGGGCCTCGATGAGGGCGGTGACCAGCTCGGTGGTGCGGATGAAGCGGACCCGGTATCCCTTGGCACACGCCTGGGCGGCCAGTGCTGTGGCCAGATGACTTTTCCCCGTCCCGGGGTTGCCCACCATCAAGATGTTCTCCTTCTTGTCGATGTACTCGCAGCGCATCAGCTCGGCGATCAGCACTTTGTTGACCGACGGACGCGCCGCGAAGTCGAAGGTCTCGAGTGTCTTGATGGTCGGGAAGCGCGCTGCTTTGACCCGGCGCTCCGCCGCCCGTTTCTCCCGTTCGAGCAGCTCGAGCTCGGTGAGGCGGAGCAGGTAGGTGAGGTGATCGGCGTTGTCGGCAGCGGCCTGGGAGGCCACCTTCTCGCACTCGGCCGCCACCGTCGGCAGCCGGAGGGTCTTGAGGTGATGGTGCAAGAGCACCATGGACTTGGTCTCGGTTGCTTTCATGGTGTTGCTTCCTTTCTCTTCTCGGTGATCACGACCCGGTGGCCGTGAGGACCCGATAGGCGGTCAGGTCCGGAGGCTCGATGGCCACGGACTTGAGGTGGGGGTGACCGTCGAGGCTGAACAGCCCGACGGGACGCTCGGCGTGGTGCATGAGGATCAACGCGATGGCATCAGAGCCCGTTGCCCCGATCGTGACGGCCGACTCCACCGCTTTGGCGAGCGCCGGTAGCGTGGCGTTCTCCAAGAGCCGCAGCACCTTGATGAACTCGCGGGTGCCCCGGTCCCCGAGGTCGGCTTCGAGTCGGCGGCGCAAGGTTGAGAAGCATCCGGGTAGCCCCCAGTTCTCGAGCGGCCGGGCGAAGTCGATGGCGCCGGGCTTGCGCTCGAGGAGGGCCAGGTAGTGAATGGGATCGAACGTCGTGTGCTCCTTGCCCCAGTGCCGTGGGTGGCGGGCGATGACATTCGTCCCGCTGGTGATGGCGACCTCTTCGATCCCGCCGGTGACCGTGACCTCGTGGTGGGCATAAGCCGTCGGCACCGAGTAGTCGTTGCGGTCAAATCGGACCAGGGAGAGTGAGTTGGCGCTGGCCTGGGCCACCCGTCGGGGCTCGAAGGCCTCAGCGGGAAGAGCGAGCATGGCGGCGCGGTCCTCGGCCAGGCGCTCGGCCTTGGTCCCGACCTTGCCCCGGACCCGGCGGAACAGATCGGCATAACAGGCCGCCGCCAGGTACTCGTTGAGGGCGGCCCATGACGGAAAGGACGGGACCGGGACCAAGAGGTTCCGTCGGCTGTAGCCGACGTGGTTCTCCACGTGGCCCTTCTCGTTGCCCCGCCCCACCCGGCAGAAGTGATGGTCGAAGAGGTAGTGGCTTTCGAGGGCCAGGAACGCTCTGGTCAACACCCGGTCGCGCCCGATCACCTTGGACACCGCGATGGTGGTGTTGTCATAGGAGGTCCGGATGGGCACGCCGCCGAAGAACTCGAAGCCGGCCACATGGGCGGCCTGGAAGGTCTCGGTGCACTCGCACGGATAGGCGGAGACGAAGTACGTGTCCGAATAGGGCAGGGTGATCAACCCGAGCGCGGCCTTGCAGCGCACACCGGCGATCTCGACCACCGCCTCGCCGAAATCGAACTGGGCGTGACCCGGTGGGTGGCTGAGCGGAACAAACGCCTCCTTGGAGTACGCCTTGGCGTTCTTCACCGCGGTCTGCACCTGGGAGTAGCAGCCGGTGTAGCCGTGCTCGTCGCGGAGCCTCTCGAAGATCCGCCGGGCCGTGTGACGCTGTTTGGGCGGGGCCTCCCGGTCGTCGGCCAGGATCTGATCGATCGTCGCCAGATGGGGCCCGAGCACGGGCTTCGAGCGGATCTCGGACATCTGATAGCCGGGCGGCTCGGGGTTGGCCAGGATCTTGGCCAGGGCCTGATGGCCGATCCCGTAGTCACGGTGGATGGAGCGTTTCGACGCCCCCTCTACCAGGACCTTCCGCCGGATCTCGGTCCATTCGTCCATGTCGGTGTGCACCCTTCTCCCGTTCTGCTCGTCCGCTCAGGCTCAGAGCCTTGGAGCGGGATCGAACAGATCCGGGGATACTCAGGTGCTGCCGTTTTCGACCGTGTTTTCAGACGCTCAGGTGCTGCCGTTTTCGATCATGATTTACACATTGAGGTTTGCCGCTCAGATCACCTGCGCGAGCTTGTCGAACGCTGCGGCAAGGGTCAGTCCGGGAAGTGCATCGACTCCGAGCTCGTAGTGGCCTCGCCGCAGGTTCTGCATGAATGCGTGTCCTCGGATCACGACTCTGGCGCTCCGGTCCTGTTTCAGACCTCGCATCGGTCGGAGTCTGGCCTTCAGGCGTCCGTGGTCAGCTTCGGCTCGGTTGTTGGCGTACTGGGTGGTGTCGTGCAGTGCGGCGGGTAGGAGCTCCGAAACGACTCGAACCAAGGCGTGGGCCCGGTCGGTCGTGACTTCGACCGGCTCGCCATGTGAACAGATTGCGCTGGCGAAGAACGTTGTCGCCGCCTTGAGGTCGCGCTTGGTCGATACGAACACGTCGATGACCTGCCCGTATTGGTCAACGGCCCGATAGACGTATCGCCAGGATCCGGAGACCTTCACGTGGGTCTCATCGACGAACCAGCTGCTGCCCACTCGGTGGCGGCACGGCCGAGCCGCGTCGATGAGCAACGGAGTGAACCGCTGGACCCAACGGAAAAGGGTCACGTGATCGACCTCGATGCCTCTCTCGGCGAGGAGTTCTTCGAGATCCCGGTAGGACAGTCCATAGCGCAAGTACCAGCGCACCGCGACCAGGATGACCTCAGGCGGGAACCGGAACCCGGCAAATGCCGACCTGGGCGGCTGGATAGGTCTGATGAGGTGGCGACGTTTCACTTCGACAGCCTCGTCCTTTAGCGACCTGGCTCGAGCTCCGAGGGATCGAGGCGAGGTCGCGCCCAATGCAATAGTGCCCTCCACACCCAGCTCGTCGATCTACTGGCAGGGCGCGCTGCAACCATCCTGGCATTGGCTGCGGCACTGGTTCGCCACCGAGATCTACGCGCAGGGCCACGACATTCGTGTCACCCAGGAGCTGCTCGGCCATTCGGACCCCAGCACCACGGCGGAGTACATCGCCTATTCGCATGTCGACGCCGCGGCGGCAGTGCGGTCGCTGTCGTTCGGCAGCACCCGCGGGCCAGACTGATAGCGATGAGCCGGTCCGAGCCGATGACTACATGGGGGTTGACGCCAAGGTCTCGCCCCCCTATCGTCCGGTGCCCATAACGGTGTTGGTCCTGATGCACGGGCGGGGTGAAAGATGTGCGACGTTTTCAGAGAACTAGTTGGTGGCGGGCTCCGGTATGCACATCCATGCGAGGCCGTGGCCTGATCGTAGGGGCACTGATGGTCATGTCTGCTCTCGGTCTTTCCGCTTGTAGTTCACACGGCACATCTCAACCAAGTGCTAAGGGCAACTCGGGCAACTCGGGCAACTCGGGCAACTCGGGCAACTCGGGCAACAAGGGCAACTCGGGCAACTCGGGATCGTCGACAAGCACAACAACGACGACCGCTCCCGCCACGACTACGACCGCGTCGACCGTCCCTGGCGCCAACCAAACGATCAATGGAACCGTCGACGACACCTCTTTTCCCGCGAACACAACAGTTGGGAACGAATGCAGCGGAACGAATTCGTCCGGCAGTCCGGTCATCGGGCGTGGAAATGAGGTTGAAGTCCAAGGACCCCCTCCCGGTAACACAGTCCTTAGCAATCCTTCTTTGAACGACGGCGTCGTGGTCAATGCGTCAACATCGCAGTGGGTCACTACCGGCGAGGCGTGCGAGTTCACTTGGAGCGCGACGGTGCCAACTGTCGCTGAGTACCAGGTGACCGTTGCCGGCGCTGCCACACCCGTCGACTACACGCTCGCTCAGATGCAGCAGGCCAACTGGAAGATCGGAACAACCTTCAGCGTATCCAACTTCTAAAGGTGACCCGGCGGGAGCATGCCTTTAGACCTGCTGTTTCCGTAGTGTCGGAGGGGCCGTTTAGCTCACCTAGTACACCGGCACTCCTGACGGGCCAATTGCAGCTCAGGGCTCCGGCGTAGTTAGAGCGGCGCCTCACCCCGAACAAGCCCCTAACGACGCCGGCTTCATCTGGGTGATGACGTCGGTCAGCCCGGCCCGACGACGTCCTCGTGCCCGAGGGGCGAAGGCGAGGCATTGCTCACGACCGGACAGGCCGCGAGACGGCTCGATACTTGTCCGTATAGACGGCTTTCGGACTCGCCCTGACGAACGTGAAGGGTTCAAATATTGACGCGGCCCGTCGGCGCCACGGACCGCGCGGTGTCTCGGGCATCAATCGCCGCGGGTGGATGGGGGCGCCACCTGGAGGCACCGCGACCGAGACGCTCGATCGGGGTTACTCACGCAGTGGCGGTAGAAGTTGGCCGTAGATGGTGGTCCATCGTCAATATGGCCAAGGAAAGGCGGGAGCCTTAGGCAGCAGGCTCGTACTCGTGAATGATGCCGCCCAGAACATCGCGACGGGCGACCGGGTGGCCGATGGTCGAGGGCGAGGTCGCCGAGCGGGGGCGGGGGAGTGGCTGGTCGAGCTGGAGGCCGCGATGGGGCCTGGCATCGTTGTAGTGGCGGATGTACTCGGCGAGCACAACCTCAAGATGTCGTCGCGAGATGACGAGGAGGTGGTCCAAGCAGTCCTGGCGGACGGTCCGCACGAACCGCTCGGCGAACGCGTTCGCCCGAGGTGAGGCGACCGGAGTACGTATGGTCTTGATGCCGATGGAGGCGAGGACGGCGTCGAAACCGATGGTGAACTTGGTATCGCGGTCCCGGATGAGGAACCGGAAGCGGCGCCCGAGATCTTCGAGGTCGGAGGCGAAGTTGCGTGCCACCTGGGTGACCCATGGACCGTTGGGGTTGGCGGTGACGCCGAGCAGGTGCACTCTCCGCCGGTCGATCTCGATGATGAAGAGCACGTAGAAGCGGCGCAGCGTGACGGTGTCGACGGTGAAGAAGTCAGTGGCCAAGATGCCCTTGGCCTGGGTGCGCAGGAACTCTCTCCAGGTAGGGCCCGAGCGCCGTGGCGCGGGCGGGAGACGATGGCGGCGCAGGACGGCAGCGACGCTCGTCTTGGATACGTCGACGCCGATCTTCTTCAGCTCACCGACGATGCGAAGGTAGCCCCAGCGAGGGTTCTCCCGTGCCAGCCGCAGGATCAGCTTGGCCGTCTCTTGGGGCAAGGCCGGGCGGCCGTGCCTCCGGTGGGGGTAGGTCCAGCGCCGGCGTACGAGGGCGCGATGCCATCGAAGAATGGTCTCGGGCGTGACGAGGAAGGACGCCCAGCGCTCAAGGGGGACCACGAGTGCGAGGGCACTGACAATCGCTCGATCCGACAAGGTGAGGCGGGGACGGGTGACCTGGCGCTGGAGCACGGCGAGCTGGTGGCGCAGCACGATGATCTCGGCGTCCTTTGCCACAGCGTCCGTCCGGTGGTTGCGGATCGCCTCGAGGACATGCCGGACGAGGCGATAGAGGAAGGAGAGCGCCACGGGCAGCGAGCCTCATCGAGTTCGATGTGCCTGGTCAAGCCAGTGGACGAGTAAATGGGCCCTTCAGGCCTCATTCACGAGTACCGCCTCGTGGCATGAGCTGCTCGGATGGGATTTTCGGCACGAACAGGTTCAGGCGAGTACAAGCTCTGGATAACGCTTGGCGAGCCATCCGCCGAGAGCGTCAACGATGGCCAGACCAATCACCAGAACGCGACCACTTAGCTCAGCTACCATTCAGGACCTCTGGCGTTCACGAAATGACGGCGGTTTCGGTGGAGGTTGTCCGTGTCTGACGCTTTCATCAGCTACTCACACCTTGACCGGGACTTCGCGGTTCGCCTCCAACGGGCTCTCAAGGACTCCGGCAAGGCTATCTGGGTAGACGAGTCTGATATCCCCTCGGGCGCCCGCTGGGCCGAGGACCTCAAAGGCGCAATCGAGGATGCCGACAGCTTCGTGTTTGTCATCAGCCCGGACTCGGTTGCATCTGAGGAGTGTAAGCAGGAACTCTCCTATGCGGCGGAACTCAACAAGCGGATCATTCCTCTCAACCTCAGGGTCGCTCCGCTTGTCGAACTTCCCGAGGCACTCAAGGCAGTCCAGTTCGTGCCCCCGCGGGGCCTGTTCGAAAACGACCCCGATCCCACGTCCGCAAACACCTTTGAGAACTCGCTACCCCTCCTGATCACCACCATCGACACCGATTTATACGCAACACGTGAGCACACCGAGTGGGGCAAGAAGGCGCTTGAGTGGGACAAGCACGACCGGGACCGCAGTTTCCTTCTGTCCGGCAGTGAGCTTGAGGCGGCTGAGCAGTGGCTTGTTCGCGGATCGGGAAAAGGGCCAGAACCGACGGACCTTCAAAAGTCCTTCGTACTGGTCAGCCGCCAGGGCGCTACGCGGCGTCAGCGCCGGCTGCTGAGTGGCGTCACTATCGCGCTCGTGGTCGCCCTTGTGCTCGGAGGGCTTGCGCTTGTACAGCGGAACAACGCCATCAGCCAGTCCCACGTCTCCCAGTCCGAGGACATGGCAGCGGAGGGCACGAATCTGCTCTCGACCAATGCCCCGCTCGGAATGCTCGTAAGCATGCAAGCCTATAAGCGCGCTTCCACTCTCCAGGCCCGGAATGCATTCATCGACGCCGCGGAACAGCTCCTCGATTTCACCTTTACCGACGGCACGACGGCTCACAGCGTCGCCTTCAGCCCGAACGGCGATACTCTCGCTCTCGGGGATAACGGTGGTCATGTTGTGCTTTGGAACACGTCCAGCGGACAGCGGACCGCCACCTTGGTCGACGGCAGCCCGGTTGAAAGCGTCGCCTTCAGCCCGACCGGACAGATCCTTGCCGTCGGGGATCAGAGCGGTCACGTCGGACTGTGGAGCACGGCCGGCGGGGAGAAGACGGCCACCCTGTCCGAGGGCAGCCCAGTTGCAAGCGTCGCCTTCAGCCCGACCGGACAAATCCTTGCTGTCGGGGATCAGAGCGGTCACGTCGGACTGTGGAGCACGGCCGGCGGGGAGAAGACGGCCACCCTGTCCGAAGGCAGCGAGGTCTTAAGCGTTGCCTTCAGCCCGAACGGACAGACCCTCGCCGTCGGCGACAGCCGTGGTGAAGTCGATCTTTGGGACGCGGTGAGCGGAGTGCTGACCACCACCTTGTCCGAAGGCACTTTGGTCAACGGCGTCGCCTTCAGCCCGAACGGACAGACCCTTGCCGTCGGGGATCAGAACGGCAATGTCGGAGTGTGGGACGTCGCCAGCGGACGGCTGACAACTTCTCTCCATGAGACCAGCACCGTCTTTAGTGTTGCCTTCAGTCCGGACGGACAGATCGTTGCCGCTGGGGACCAGAGCGGTCACGTCGGACTGTGGGATATAGTGAATGGACAGCGGATTGTCACTTTGGCCGAAGGGGTTACGGTCGAGAGCATCGCCTTCAGCCCGAACGGCCAGACCCTTGCCGTCGGCAACGCCGGCGGTGGGATGGACTTGTGGCACGTGACGGGCGAAAATTTGCCGTTTGCCTATTTCGACGAAGGCGGCCAGGTCGCCAGTGTCGCCGTAAGTCCGAACGGCCAGATTGTCGCCGTAGGCAATCAGGACGGTGGCATCAGTATCAGGGACGTGGCGAGCGGAAAGCTGATGGCCACCTTGAACGAAGGGAGCACGGCCTTCAGCCTCGCCTTTAGCCCGAACGGCCGGACCCTTGCCGTTGGGGACGGCGACGGTCACGTAAGCCTTTGGGACGTGGCCAGCGGGAAGCGCACCGGCGCCTCCGGGGCTGAGGACGCCGTGATCGACACCGTGGAATTCAGCCCGAACGGCCGGACCCTTGCCGCAGGCGACGCGGGTGGAGACGTCCGCCTGTTTGATATGGCGAGTGGAACGGTGACCAGGACCTTGAACGAAGGGAGCACGGTTTACAGCGTGGCCTTCAGCCCAAATGGGAGCATCGCCGCCGTCGGGGACGGCAAGGGCAATGTCGGCCTGTGGGACCTGGCAAGTGGAAAGCGGACCGTCACGTTCCACGAAGGGAGCGTGGCCTACAGCGTGGCCTTCAGCCCGAACGGTCAGATTCTTGCCGTCGGTGGCGCGGGTGACAGCGTGGGTCTGTGGGACGTTGCGGGCCGGCAGCAGACTGCCACTTTGGATGCATCTAGCCCAGTTCACAGCGTCGACTTCAGTCCGAACGGACGTATCGTTGCAGTCGGGACCGACGGCGGAGGCGTCGGGCTGTGGGACGTGGCGAGTGGAACGCTCACCTTCACCCTGGCCGGCAGCAGCCCGGTCTCCAGCGTCGCAATCAGCCCCAACGGAGAGACCCTCGCCTTTGGCGAACTGAGCGGCGAAGTGGACCTGTTCCGGCAGAGCTTGTGGAATCCAGACTTCACTTCGTTGACGCAGAACCTCTGTGGCGAGGTCAGATCAAATATGTCAAGACTTGAATGGACGACCTACGTGCCCGACCAGCAATACCAAAAGACTTGTCCGGCGTACCCCTAGGTGATTCCCTCTCCTTCCTTCCCTCCCCTTCCTTCCGTCCCGCTGGAACGCCCGAAATTCACTTGGGCGAATCGACCGCCGGACGTTTCGATAGGTCCGCTGGAAACGTCCGCTCTGCCTACCTGTTTGGTGCCCATGGAAGATGTGGCAGACACGTGCTTACGGGTAAGCAGGGCAGGTTTTCTGGTACGGCTGGTTAGGTACGTTTGCCATCCACTGGACTGGTGCCATGTTCCGTCGCACCTCACCGCAGAGAAGATGCAAGAACGAATTGAACTTCCAGTTCCACAGGCTCTGTCGAAGAAGCCCAATTTTGCCAATGGACTCCCCGACGGCGAGGGTCTGGCCGTTCGGGCTGAAGGCCGCGCTATTGACCGGGTTGCCCTCGGAGAGGGTGGCCGTCCGCTTCTTTCTGGCCGTGCTCCACAACCCGACGTCATCGCCAAAGTCCCCGACAGCATGGCCGTGCTCCACGGCCCGACGTCACCGCCATAGTTGCAGGGCACGAAAATGTCGATCGCGGCGTCTTGGCACCGCGATGTCGCAGTCGCAACCGGGAAAACGGCCACGCCATGTCCCTGGATCGACGGGAAGGTTTCGAAAAGCAGCGCGCTGCCGAAGTGCCACCCGGAGTGGATGCCGCCCTGACGGGATAACAGCAGGCAGGACGACCGCGTCCGCCAGGGTCGAACTACGCGGCCTGCCGGAAGTATTCGTGGATGAGGCCGCCCAGTACATCGCGACGCTTGACATGGAACGACGGGAGTGTCGGCGGTGGTCTCGCTGGGTACAGGCACGCCAAGGTCGAGTCCCGGGTGCGGACGCTGTTCGTTGTAATGGCTGACGTACTGTCGCAGAACCTCGTTCAGGTGACGACGGCCGAGAACGAGCATCCAGTCGAGGCATTCTGTCCGCACCGTCCTCACCCAGCGTTCCGCGTAGGCATTGGCCCGGGGAGAGCGAACGGGCGTCTTGATCACCCGGATACCCTCGGAGGTGAACACCTCGTCAAAGCTGGTCGTGAACTTGCATCCCGATCCCGAATCAGGAACTTTATGGATCCTTCCCGGTCGACGAGGTCGCCGACGAGGTTGCGGGCCACCTGCGTGACGAAAGGGCCCGTCGGATGATCGGTCACGCCGAGGATGTGCACTTCTCGAGTCCCGAGCTCGATGACGAAGAGCACGTAGAGCTGCTTCATCGAGATGGTGTCCACGGTGAAGAAGTCCGTGGCCAGCACTACAGCGGCCTGGGCACGCAGAAACTCCGACCATGTCGGTCCCTTCCGAGGAACGGGCCCGAGACCATGTTCGCGCAGGACCCTCCGAATCGAAGTGGTTGAGACACGGATCCCAAGCGTGCGCAGCTCTCCCTGGATGCGTGCGCACGCATCCCCACCGTCGGTTCTCCCGACCGAGGCGAACGATGAGTTCCACGAGCTCATCGTTCATCGGCGGCCGGCCAGGTCCCCGCTGTGCTCGCCAGCGTTGCCACCTGCGCTGGGCGAGCTCCCGATGCCAACGAAGGAGGGTGTCCGGGGCGACGAGAAAGCACCGCCAACGCGCCCGAGGGAGAAGGCGACTCAACGCAGCGAGGATCGCTCGATCGGCGGGCCGGTACCGGACACGTCCGTGGACCTGACGTTCGAGGACTCGAACCTGGTGCCGGAGCACCATGATCTCGATGTCCTTGTCCGATTCGGACCGACGGCACGAGACAACAAGGCCGAGTAGCCGGCACATCCCGAGATAGAGGAGGGAGAAGACCACGGCGGATGATGCCTGACGACGACGACGATTGCCAGCTCAGGGACCCGATCGTGGTTTTGGTGTCCTTCAGCCCGATGTCATCCGCAACAAGGCCCGTGCCGCCCTGCGCAAGCGAGGATGTTGGCGCTGCCGAACCTTACACAGGGCCGTTGGCGTTCCACAACGCGTCGAACTCGGCAGAGAACGACTCCGCAAGCGATGATTCGGGACGACAATCAAAGAGTGGGCTGAGGCTGGCTCGTTCGCCGTAGAGGTATTGAATGGCCACGGCCCGACCATCAACCAAGGTCAGATTGAAGTGACAAACACCCATTCGTGATTAGCCTCAGCTCGACGTTGCCACCGGCCTCGATCGCCAGCTTCTGGAAATACTCGACCATGGTTTCCAGTAACCTCTGGATCTCCTCGAACGTATCGTCCTCTGCTCGTTCGTTGATGAGCGTCCGCAAACCAGGTCCGGAAGGTCCATGACCATGAAGCGGACACGGCAACCCGCGTGAGCTCGTTCCAGCACTGTCTTTCGAAAGTTCTTGGACTTGCGCCACTCAGACAAGTTGATGCCGCACAATGAGACGTCATCGTGTGCATCCCGGATCAGATCTAGCCACCGCTCAGGCGCGCCCAAATCTCGTGCTCGGGGTAGGATACGAAGTTCGTCTCCTTTGCTTACAACGAGATTGGCTAGAGGGCTCGGGACCTACCATCCGGACGCTTCGAAGCTCCGAACGTGACTCGCAACCTGGGAGATAAACGTCCGGTCGTGGTAGGAACGGATCTTGAGGTCGTAGCGGACGCATCGAAGGTCACTGATATCGAATGGCAGGTCGGGGCCTTTTTCCATCAGGATGATCACCGGTCGTCCCGCTGCCTGGGCGATGGCGAGCTCGTAGAAGACGTTGGGGTTGAATCCGGTAAGGACTGCCACGCACAAGTCCTCTTGGACAATGGACCGGAACATCTGGTCCGAGATCTTGCCGGACTCGAACAGGCGGTCCGAGCGGAACGCCTTGATGCCACACTCCTCCATGGCCGGGGCGATGATGAAATCAAAAACGTCGTCCGCGTGCTCGCGTTCGGGGGAACCTTCATCTCCGATCGGGCTGATGATAAACAGCGTCGGCCCTCTAGTGCGCGAGGCCGGGCTAACGGCCCTTTATCGGCGTTCGGGGAGGGGCTGCCACTAACCATGGTTGCAACCTAGTGCCGCATCAAGCAACGTTTGCGCGCTTTACCAGCTCACGAAGTGTTTTGTCCTGAGCGTGGCGATTGCGCCAGATGATGTAGCGACGGATCATCGAGTTCTGCTCTTCGTGTGAGCGGTGGTCGGTGCCGTCGAGGGTGAAGTAGCGCAGGGCTTGGAACTGCGCCTCTATCCGGTTCATCCAGCTGGCGTTGGTCGGCACGTAGGCCAGCTCGACGTTGTTGGCTTTGGCCCACACCCCGACTCTGTCGTCCTTCTGGGTCGAGAGATGAGGGCTGAAGTTATCGAGCACGATGGCGATGCGGACCTCGGGCGGGTAAAGACTGCGCAGGTAGCGGCAGAACTCGAGGAAGGTGGTGCGGTCCTTGTTCAACTTCACGTGGCCGTAGATCTTGTCCTGGTTCAGGTCGTAGGCGGCCATGAGGTGACGGACGCCCTTGGTGCGCGTGTAAGTGGCACGGCGACGCCGGCGGCGTGGTTCCTTGGTGCTCTCCTCCCCTCTGACGATCACCGGCGCCCACTGCTTGCCGGGCCGGGGCAAGAGGTTGAGCGGCCCGAACTCGTCCATGCAGATCACCACGGTGGGGTCGCCCCTCTTGGCTTTGACCTTCCCATCAGCGATGTCGTAGAGGTGCAGCACCCGGTTCTTCTTGGCCTCGAAGTCGGGGTCGTTGGACGCCTTGTAGGTCTTGATCACTTGAAACGAGACGCCCTCCTCTCGGAGTACCAGGCGCAGGCCCTCGTGGCTGATGTCGTCGACCACCCCCTCAGCCACCAAGAACTCGGCCAGCTTGGACAAGCTCCAGGTCGAAAACGGCAGGTCGTGGTCGACCGGGCGCGAGAGGGCGATTCTCTTGATCTCCCGGCGCTCGGGGAGCGTGAACTTAGGTGGCCGTCCTCCCGAGTACCTGGGCACCAAGGAGTCGAACCCATCATCGTTGAAGTTGTGCAGCACCTCTCTGACCCGGTCCGGCGAGGTGAAAGCCACTTTGGAGATCTGGGCCACATCCATCCCCTGGGCCGAGAGCAACACCATCTGAGCTCTACGCCAGGTCACGACCGACCCCGACGAGCGCCGCACGATGCGCAATAAGCGCATGCCCTCTTGGTTGGTGATTTCTCGAACGCGTATCCCTTCGCGCACCTGACCTCCTCTTTCGCGAGGAGCCAATTCTGCGCGACGCCGAGGTCAATGTGGTGGACGCGCCATGCCAAGGTTGCCGGTCACGGCACTAGTCGACCTCGACTGCGGCGGCACCAAGTCGTCCTGTCCATTGGTCGCCGGTTTCTGCCAATGAGCGCTACACACCGCGGGGCCGGAACAGATCTAGCACCTACCAGCGTCGGGTATGGGTCGGGCGTTACTACGAACCGTTGGCAGATTCCATCACGGTCACGCCGAGCTTGCTCAAGAAGCTGCGGTAGTCGGTTTGGAGCCAGGCCTCACTCGCGACACCCCCGAAAGCTACTCCGCATTCAGCATGTTTCTTCCTGTCTCGGCAGCCCGCTCCCGCTTCTGCATCATCCCACCATCGAATCGAGCATGGCGGTTACGTTGCTTAAATCGGTCTGGAAATCGCTGCTGGAGTCAGAATCCGTTTCAACCCATGCGCTGTTCCTGGTCTGGGAGTTCTGTAGCGCCACAAACACCCCGACTAATGGGTACGACCCCTGAGTGGTCACGAGCGTCGCTGTGAATGGATATTCGAGCACTTCGTTGAACACCGTCGGGTTTCCTGCGATCTGAGAAACTTGACCTTGCGTTACCTGGATATTCGACAGGTCTCCGCCATTCTCAGTGGCGTTGGCATTGATGTCGGTCGCCATAACGTTAGAAATGCTGGATCCGGCTCCTTGAGCTACTGCGAAGAAAAAACCATAGGGATTCGTGTGGTTGATTACAACTGCGATGTTCCCGTGATTGTTAAATGCGCCCTGTGTCGTCCAGCCAGCTGCAGGAGTAACGGTTATCCCATTTCCAAGGCCCACGGCCCCAGGTGAGGGGGGAGGAGCGGGGGGAGTCGTGGTGGTTCGGGATGGTGGTCGTCGAGGCACCCGGCGTCGGGATTGTGTTAGGGGTCTTTGTGTTGTCGACTGCGTTGCGACCTTCACTTGGACAGGGTTGCTTGTAGGCGGAGTTGGGGTTGGGGTGGGCCGCAGAAAGACGAAGTAAATCAAGACCGCACCCAACAGGACCACGCCACTACTGATCCCGACGATGGCCGATGCAGAGAGCTTGGCCCAAGGCGGGGGAGCCTGCCTAGAGGGTGAAGGCGGTGGTGGGTAGGGAGGAGTCTGAGTGCTCATCGGCTGGCCTCGCTGTTTTGGTAGCAGCGCTCGGACATCGACCTTGACCTAACTGGTGCCATCGCCGATGGTCACGACTGGGGATTCGAGCCCTTTGACATGCATCTGCTTGGGCATGGCGGCGACACTCATGCCACAGACCAGGCAGAACGCCGCCTGATCCACGAGGGGCATCTGGCAGTGTGCGCATGCTGCTCCATTTGAAGCCAACTTCTGTGTGGTCCGGTCTGCCGCAACTGCCGCAACTGCTTCGGCGATGAGAGCGTCGTGCACCGCGAGTCTGACCCAGAGGAGGCCAACGGCCGCCAAGACGACGGCTACGACGAAGATCAGCACCACTCCTCTAGATCCATAGGGATTGAGCAGGACGACAGACAAGTCGAAAAGGAGTACGAGGGCAAAACCCTCGGCCACACCGAGAGCGCCGTTGCTCGGAATCTCTCGACTTCGTCGCCACTGCAACCAAGGCAAGGCTGCGGCACAGGCGTAGATGACCGGCTTGGCCATCCCCAGCGTCAGAGCCACAAAGGCAACCCGAGCGGGGTCAGTGGAACTCAAGGTCAGGCCGAATGCTCCGTGCTGAACAGCAAGGCTCTCACCGAGGGCAAACGCCACTCCCACCATGGCCCCAAAGTTCACCGCGTCCACGGCGTGGGAGTAGGCAGGCCTCATCGCAAGGATGCCAGTTACCACCACGAGCAGCGCAAAGGCGACAACAGGGAGTATCACGCCTGATTTCAAGATGGCAGTTCCGGATGGGAACTGGCGAAGGATGGTGAAGCTGAGGGCACTGAGGTTGAAACTGCTGGCTAGGAAGCCAACACCCACTCCCGCTGCGATAGCCAATACGACTCCAACGGCAATGGCGGTTACAGGCTGATCTTCCCATATTTCATGGTCGTACTGATAGAGCAAGAGAACTGATGGCAGTGCGATCGCCGCGCAGAACAAGGCCACCGCCAACGCTCCGAAAGCGGCAGCCACCATGGTGGCGACAAACGCAAACAGGAGGGCGGCGCGGTAAATATGGTGACGACCGCCCGATACATGGGGCATAAGCGTTGTCATCACCACGAGCGCTTGGGTAGGTTCACCCGGATTGGCCGCGTAGTTGTGACGACGATCCGCCGAAGACACAAGGCTCTCTCCACAGTGACTGCAGTAACGAGCGACGTCAGGATTCGTAGACGAGCAACGTGGGCAGGTCATCTTGGCCTTCTTTGGCAACTCGGTGACTCAGCGCTGGGTGAGGCGGAAAAAAAGTCACTAGCTCCCCTGGCCCAGATCTCTTGGACAACCGCAGGGGGAGTTGTCGAGTTTTCGAGATGTGATTCCTGGAACCGACTTCGGGCACAACCGCCCTCGCAGCGATCGGCGCTAGCCGCCCCTTCGAAAAGGCCCCGGCCGGTCTCAACTGAGGCGTGAGTTTCCCTGTCCATGGACCTCTTGCTCCCGTTCTCCCGTTCTCCCGTTGGGTCAGCGTAAACGCGGGTTGCTTAGCACCGATCTCCTCACGGATCAACTGGGAATTCACGAGCTCGAGACTCCCAAAATCAGACTGTCGCCAGCTCGACACTCTCGACGTCTCCAAATCTCACTCACCAATCAGGGAATGTCCTTCAAATCCGTGGCGATCTCGAGGGACCATCGTCCTTTACCAACACCGGAATGCATCTATCGCCAGCTCGGCAATCAGAGGGGTTGCAGTGTTCTCTGGCCGCATCGGATCGTCTCCGAAGGGCCCAAGATTGCGACATCATCGTCGTTGCCTCGCCGCACGGGCCCGGTTTTTGCGCCGATCGCGATTCGGAGTCGAACGTCGGCGCGTAAGGGCGTCCTCCTCCCACGGTGACAAGAAATCTTGATCGTTCAATCGCAGCATGAACGCCGGGCGAATCCAGCGCGGTTCGATCCCGCCATTTGCCCAACTGTTCACCTGCACTACGACGAAACGATCGCCGTGTCTTCTTACTTCGACGTTGAAGGGGCGACCTTGCGGGTCATGAACGATTACCAAGAAGGCCGAGCCGGCGACAAGATCCCCGATCATGCTGGCAGTGCAATTTTGCATGATCTTGGCGTTGACCTTAACCCCGGACACGGTCTTGGGTAACGAGACGCGCCACCCGGGAGCCTCTCCGAATTGGGCGTTGTCGAGTGCAAGCAACTCTTCGGGATACCAGATAAGACGCACCGAATGGTCCCATCCCTTGTCGAAAACTCGTTCCGGCAATTGTGGGCGATCAGTGGCCGGTCGGCCAGGGCACGCCGCCATCCAGGGGAGACCGCATTTCAAGGCGTGTTCCCAGTCGGACGGCTCTAAACGCTCGAGCGGCACGTGCCGCATCGCCGACTTCGCGATCGAGGGACATCCTTGATCGACTAAACGACGTGCCTTGTCGGGCGTTAGCGCGCCAAACGGTGCGTCGTCGAGCAACCAGGCGAGTTCTTCGGCTTGCGGGTGGCGAAGAACCATCTCAAAGATGAAGTCGATCTCCAGGTCAATAGGATTACCAAAGAGCACGCGGCATGTCGTCTTGTCGGCTAGATCGAGTTGCCGAAGGCGACCGGAGACAAGGGCATCGGCTGTCACAAAACCCAGCTCTCGGAGAGCCACTATTGTCTTGGTCGGCTCGGCATCGAGAAGGTGTTGAAACTGGGCCGAATCCAATTGCCCCAAAACACGCTGCATCCGGCGACGTTCGAAACAGCCTGTGCCGGCGCGTAGGGCGAGCTCGAGCGTCGCTATGTCGTATGGGTAGCGGACTCGGTCCTGCAAATCGGGTGGACAACTCCGGTTCAATAGCGTTGTACGTGTCGCACGCAGCAGGCACATGCCTACGATTGAGTCGTCCAGATCGAACAAATGTTCGGATCGAGCGATGCAATCGATCTCGTCTGCGCTAGCAGACTCGATAATCGTCCGTTGTTGTGCGGGCTCCAGCTTGAGCAAGCTGGCGACATCGACGAACGCAGACTCCGATCGGAGCCACTGGGTGAGGTCTTCGACTTCGCAGACGATCCCCTCATGTCGGAGAGACACGCTGTCGCGCCAGTACTCGTCGTCGGAGCGGTTCAGCAGCGAGCGACTTCGGTTCCATAGCTCGAAGAGCGCCTGCTTTCTGGTCGCCGGACTTGCCATCTCTCGGATCGATTCGAAAGCAAGAGGACCACACCCAAGCGGCCACGGACGGTAGGCGCCAACCGAGCTGCCGGCCAACTCCAAGAAGGCCTCGATCGCCGAGGTCTCAATCGAGCTCGCCAGCTCGGCCGCCCATGTGAGCGCCTCCACGGCGAGGGCTGGGCCCACCCGATGCATCAGCAGCTGCCCAGTCGCCCGGATCGCTCGCCGGGTCGCATGGCCACCTGAAACGGGGTACCCCAAGATGGCCTCGGTGACTCGGCGGGCGGTCCCAAAACGAGTCGTGACATCTGAGGCTGTAGACGTCGTTGCAAGTTCATCAAGTGCCAGTTGGGCTGCGGGAACCCAGCCATAGGGACCTGGAGCGATGGAGGCGAGGGCAGGCGTTGGTGTCTCCTTTCTGAACGGGCCCCCTGTCAGGGGCGCCATGCCGGGCCGACAACGCGATTTCCAAGCCCGACCCCTCTAGAGACGCTCAGTCGGCGGTTTCGTTACCCGACGTCCTATGAACTCGCCGATCAGCCATACTGGGTAAATGACCGTCTGACCGACCTGTCTCCTCGTTTCACCGTGCGCGCGTTGGTTCGCGCCCGAGTTGCGAGGAGACGTTGGTTTGGACGAGCTGCAAGAATGGGCCGAGGGCCTGGAGGCCCAGCTCAGGGCGATCGGAGATGACGACGCCGTACAGGAGGGCTTCGTCCGAGTGATCGGGCGCCGCCGTCCAAACGAGCTGACAAACCCCCAGGGGTACTGGTATCGGGCATCCGTCAGTGCCCTCCGTGACCGACACAGACGACGGATGTCCGAGGAGCGCGCGATCCGACTTTGGCTCGAGATCAGGCCTCGCAATGACGAGGACGAAGACTGGTCCGAAGAGCAACTCTCAAATTTGCGACGCGCAATCAGCGACCTTCATGGGAAGAGGCGACAGCTCATCGAGCTCGAACTAAGCGGCGTACGTCACAGTCGTGCTCTTGCGGACGCACTGGGACTCTCCGAAGGCGCGACGCGGGTGTTGCGACACCGCACGTACCGCCAGCTTCGGGCACTCGTCACAGAGTCACCCGTGCCAACCTGAAGAGGCGATGTGAGCCAATGCTCGGCTTAGGCCCGGGTCTTCTTTCTGTCCTGGGCTTAGGTTCGTTGGCGCTCAACACCGGGACCCGGCGCTTGATCAGGGAGCGGGCTGCCCGGGGTAACTACGACGAGGGAACAGGTCAGTTTCAAGGAAGTCGATCTTCTGGCCCTGCTCTCGGAGGCCATGCCTCACCAGTATCGAACTGCACTTTGGATCGAGCGCGACCCGTGTCGGGATGATGTGGGAGAACTGTCCCCGATCGGTCGATGGCCCATCGGGGCGTTGGACCCAGCTCTGCGCGATCCACAAGCGGGAACCGAGACGCCGCTTTAGAATACCTCCGTGCTCACTCGTCGAACCTTAACTTTCGGGATCCCTGCGTTGGCCATCTTGATGTCGTGCGGGTGGTCGTCAACCGCCTCGGCTTCGCTGCCAGCAGTGCATGCGAGTCGTTTGTCGGGTCGCGCAGAGTAACTTGATCGCGCAGTCCGACCTCGAGAAGGCTCTAGCCGCGGCGAAAGCGCAGTACCGACAAGTCCACAACTTCAGTCAGGCAGCACCTCCCGAGCTCGAGCAATACAACGCCATGTTGACCTGGCTCGCTCCCGACATCGACGCTGTGGCAACTGGTCATCAGGTGGGCGTTTCGAATGGTGGCGACAACGAGAACCAGACGATTACGCTCGCGGCCGTGTCCTCGACAGGTACCTGTTGGTATCTCGTAGACGTTGCTCGCTCGAACTCTGAGACACTGTCGGGGAGTGCCGGAATCCGTTCTGCCGGCGCGTGGTATGGGCACGAGAATCACGCAGCTTCGATCTGCAACGCGCCGGACAGCGGGCCGCCGATGGCCTCCACACTGTCGGGTGGTTGGAGGCGCCACTCCTTTTGATGAACGATGACTTTTGCCCGGCCTGTCATCAGTTCCGCCAAAGACAAGGCCTCGGTGTTCAAGCCTATGTAGCTCGAAGTCACTACCGTCCGGTGTTGTTTGCAACTCCCGAGGGTAGTTGGCAATGACAGGCGGCAACGCGCCAAACCCTCGTCATTCGAAACCGCTGCATTGGAGGCGGTAGCTGGTAATGGCACGTGAGTGGGATGGTCCAATCAAGACGAACCGTTGCCGTATCGGTCGGCCGATTTCGGCATCGCGGTCACGGTCAGCTCATCGAGATCGACGGGAACCACCTCAGAGCCAAATACTCAGGCAGAGCGCTCCCATGGTGGACGGCTCATGGAGCGGACGTGCGGCGTGGTTTCCCAGACGAGGCGATCGCCTCACGCCAGCTCAAGAAAAGGGGAACTCTGTAACGACCGCTTACAACGCGTGAGAGCTTGATCAAGTATCTGCAGTAGAGACGTCGTCATCATCGTTTGCTATCCCGTCCCAATGAAACAATTCTTGTCTCGATCCGAGCTGCAAGACCGGATCACCACGATCCTGTCGTTCTGATTACACACCGTTGAGTTGATAAGGCTTGGACGACTTCTGCTTCAAAATCAGCCTCGTCTACCCGCCTGATACACGTGACTGAGTTAGCAACGATCTCCATCTTGGCCACATACGCCCGCTGTGAGGCAATAGACACGACGGGCGTAAGCTGCTCTAAGCGCTGGAGCGCAATCAGGCTTTGCGCCCTGGGCTCGCCTCGACCCTGCCATAGTGGTGCCGCCTCCTTAAGGGTGAGGCGGACGAGATTCCGGCATGACTAACGCCACCCGTGGATCCGTTTGCGCCGTACGGCAGAACCACAAGATTCCCTTGGAGCAGCGATGACGAGGTCGGTGTCCGGAGCCAGTATCCTCGGGTTGTGAAACCCAAGATCAACCTCGAGCAGGTACGGAAGGTCCTTGTCGCTGAACGCTCCCAGCTTCTTGACAAACTGGCAGAGCTCGGCCTGTCGAGCGATGGCGGTCCAAGTTCATCGGTGGTTCTCGATTCGGGCCAGGTTAGGACATGGCGCGGGGAAAGAAGATCAACGGACGAGGAACTGAGGGCTGGTATTCAGCAGGTGGATCACGCCCTCATGAGTTTGGACTCGGGGAAATACGGAATTTGTGAAATGTGCGGCGACGAAATCGCCCCTGACCGACTTGAAGCGCGTCCTGCGAGTCCCCTATGCATCGATTGTGCTCGTAAGTCAGGACGATAGACGAATGGATTCAAACGCTCACGGCTCTCTGTTCGACCTGGTATCGAGGCGCGTGACCCCGTTCGGTTTGTGTCGAAATCGAGTTCGGACTGCACTATCGCGCCGTTGACCTCTTCTGTCGTCAAGATCAACGGGCCTGTTTCGGCGACTGTTGTGTCCCTACAGCACTAAACTATGGCACTCGACCCTAACGATCATCGATGAATAAGAAGAAGTCGCAGGCACTCCACCCACCAGCGGGAGAGATCCGCATGTCGGAGCCGATCGAAGCGCTAACGCGCGCTATCCACGAGGACTACGTCCTGTCTCGCGAGCACGACAGCCCTGGGTTGGACGATCCTTCCTTGGCTTCGTGGGACGAGTTGCCTGGCACCCTCCGAAGGTCCAATCGTGAACAGGCCGCGGACATCGCTGAGAAACTGTCAGCGATCTCTTGCGAGATCGTACCGAATACGGACAGACGACCCACGGTAACCAAGTTCATCCCCGTTGAGATTGAGGAACTTGCCAAGGCCGAACACGCTCGCTGGATGGCTGAACGAACCGCAGACGGATGGACCTACGGGACCAACAAGGACGCCGTGGCAAAGACGTCGCCCTACCTCGTGCCCTGGGAAGAGTTGACAGAGGAAATCCGTGAACTGGACAGGGACACGGTTCGAAGGATCCCTCGCATGCTAGGTCACGTCGAATTTGGTCGCCGTTCGTACGGCCATTCCTGATGTGTGACTTGTCGACGCTAGCCTTCAGGCGGTTGTTATGGCGCGCTCGTAAGAGTCGCGTCCCTCGCTACCTTGATCTCAGGCGGAGCATACGTCTGATACCCCGGGTCGCGATCCGTGCTGCTCCTTTGGCGGAAGCCGGTCATCCTGGCCAAGCCACGCTGTTGATCACAGGGTCTGCGAAAAGCGCGGAGTACACGTCAGCGGGGGAGGGATGGTCGTTCACACCCATGATGGTGCCGTTCGAGTTGGAGAACTGGACGAAGGGCCCCGAAGCCACCACGACGATGCCCAGATTGGACCTGACCGCAGCCAAGATGATCATGCGGCCCAGCTCCTGTGTGTTGTTGGACCCGTTTACCACGTAGTTGTAGGCCTCTCCCGCGCCAGCCTGGAACCCGACGAAAGGGTTGGGCACCGCGTACTCGGGCTGCGCGTTGGGGTCGACGGACTGCTGGACCGACGTCACCAACTGGGCCGCCGACATCCCATTGGCCGCTGTGCCGACGATCTGCACCTGGCCTTGGTCGGTCGAGTCGTTGGAAACGTACTGGATGATGGCGCCCGACGGCGAGGCCTGCACACCGCTGTTTGGCCCGTACTCGAGGCTGAAGCCGTACTCGGAGCTGGTGTAGGTAGTCCCGCTGACCACCCCCTGAGGCACGGCGGGTCCGCCGCCGCAGCGAAAGAGGTCGTGGCAAGGCTTGGGTGCTGGCGGCTGGAGGATGACCGAGGTGACGACGAGAGCCACGCTGGCCACGGCGAGCACGACCAAGAGCACCAGGAACACCCGCCACTGTCCGAGGCGGGGCTTCTGCGGCGCCTCGTCAGAACCGACGTGGCGAAAGTGGACCTGTCCCGGCGTCCCCGCCACTCCGGTCGGCCAACCGGTCTCGTCGGGCTCTGGACTCACAACACCACCTCGGCAGGCGCGATCGCACCCGCAGGTCGATGACGCGGTGCCGTGGCATGACGCGCCACGCCGCAGTGGGGACAGAACGGCATGCGGGGAACCAGGCGGCGGCAATGCGCGCAGACCCGAGGTGGGCCGATGGAGACTTCGTGCAGCTCGGAAAGCAAGACATGATGGAGGCACACGCGTGTGGCGACGATCACCGCGGCTGTCGCCAGCATGTAGACCAGGAGCAGGGTCAGGTCGGCGAGCCTGGCCAGGTCACAAAAGCCGAGGCCGACCTGGACAACCAACGCGATGGCCAAGGCGGTCACAGGCAGCGTGGCCACCCTTGGCCAACCGCGCACTCGCTCGTGGCGTCGCAGCCACACGGTGGCGCCGAAGAGCCCAATTGTCAGAGCGGCGATCAGCGGCTCGGCGAGCCCGCGCAGGACGACCTCGGTGAGCGTGCTGGTAAATGCAAGGCTCGAGACCTGTCCCGTCCGCAGCAACGAGACAAGCTGCTCGATGGTGGCGGCCAGCCCGAAGCCGAGCGCGCCCACCGCGCCGAGCACGAAGCCGTCCAGCGACTCTCCCGATCGCCGGCCGATCCGCAGCACACTGACGGGCGCGGCCATCAACAGCACACCCACCGCCGGCACGACCACGGCGGCCACTAGGGCGTCTCCGCTGGTGAGAGTGGCGCCGAAGCTCGGCGCCAGCGCTCGGTTGACATAGTGGCCCCCGACGATGGCCCAGCCCACCCCCAGAACCACACCGAGCCCGAGAGCCATAGAGACCGGCGCGCTGAACGAGGAGCGCTCGGGATCGTCGATGTCGAGCACGTAGAGGAGGAACACAAGGGGGATTCCGCACGCGGCCACCGCAATCATCGGTGCTTGCCACTTGGTGAGGGCGAAGATCACCAACAACGCCACGATGACGCCGATGGCCCCCCGAAAGAGCAGCTTCGAGCGGCGGGACAGGTGGGGGAAGAGCGACGTGGTCACCGAGAGACGCACCACGGGCTCTTCAGGGAAGGGCGCGTAGGCGTCGTGCCTCCGGGCCAAGTTCCCACGGGCGTAGACCAGGTGGGCACCGCAGGAACCGCAGAACTCAGCAGCGGGCACTGCGGCCCCACAGTGCACGCACTCGGTGAGGGCGAGGGGCGCCAGCTCAGTGCTGCCTGTCGTATCGCTCATTGGCCGGCCTCCTGTTGGGCGAGGTCGCGGGCCAGGTTCCACACGTCCGGCGATCCGAGTCCTGTGACCATGTTGTACCCGGGCGTGGCCGAGTACAAGGCGTTGCCGCCCTGGGTGATGTCGTGGAAGGGCGGGTGACGCTGGGCCTGCGCGGCCAGGCGATAGAGGTCGAGGTTGGCCAGCCCGACGGCGGGGAGGTGCAGGCCGGCCAGATACTGATCCATCAGCGCCATGAAGCCTGCCCACACCGGGACGGCGAGGGAGGTCCCGCCGGCTACGGCCGGCGACCCGTCGATATATGTGGCCGCTCCGGTGGCGGGGTCGGCGATCGCGGCCACGTCGGGCACCTGGCGCCCCGGCTGCTCAGAGCCGTAGCTGCCCGTCCCCGGTCCGTTCTGGTAGGTCGGCGGTTTCCACACGGCTGAGACCCCTCCGCTCGAGCCCTGGCTGACCAGTGACTCGGTCCACGCTTGCTCGCCCTCGTAGGCCCCGCCGGCCGTCACGCTCAGGCGAGTGCCGCCCACGGCGACCACGGCGGGGAAGTCGGCCGGCACATTGACGCCGTAGAAGCTTCCCTGCGGAGGGTCGCCGAAGTCCGCTGGAGGCGTGCACTCGAGTCCGCCAGCGTCGCCACTCGCCGCGAAGATCGTCGTGCCGCCCGCGCCGGCCTTCTCCAGTGCGCTCTCCAAGGCGGTGAAGTCAGTGCCGTCGAAGCCCCACTCGGTCTCGCACGCACCAATGCTCATGCTCCAGATGGCGCCGGGGAACTGAGAGGCCACCCGGTTGAAATCAGCCGTCATGCCCGAGGCGGTGGTCGTCGAGAAGTTGAAGTACACCAGACGGGCCGCCGGCGCCACCGAGTGCGCCGCCTCGAGGTCGAGCTCGGTCTCGCCCGTCGGTGACCCTGCCTGGCCCCCGACGACCGTGACCGAAATGGGTGGCAGGCCGTAATGGGCCGCGAATTGGTTGAGGTCGGACTGCTTGAAGCCGTCGACCTCGAAGAATACGATCGTCTCCCCTTGGCCTTCGATGTCCTGGCTGATCAGAGGCGTGGCGTCATAGGCCTGGCGGAGCTCCGACGGGGGCAGCCCACCGCTCGGGACATCGAGGGGCGTGAAGCGGCCATACGAGCCGATAGAGCCCATAGCGGCCACGTCCGCCGTCGGCGGGTGTGCCGGAGCGGTGGTGGCGTAGAACCGGTGCCCGTCGGGGGCACGGAACTCGTCGACCGCGACGCCCAGTGCTCGGCCGAGCGGTGCCGCTCCGCCGGTCACTTCGGCCCAGTCGTTGCCCGGATCCCAGGTAACCGCCAGGCCACGCACGGCTGCCCACTGCTCGAGAAGCCGGGGGGCAGCGTCGGTGCGGAGCTGTGCAATCACCCCGACGGCGCTATCTTCGCTCCGGCCCAGGTTGACCGAATGGGAAAGGATCCCGCTCCACGAGGTCCGAAGTGCGGCGTCCGCTCCCGGCGCCAGGGAAGCGTCGGTCGTGGAGGTGTCCGCAGGTGCCGGGTCAGCCGACGCCGGCGATGCCCAGACGCCGACCGTGATGATCATCATGGCGGTAAGGAGTCCCCGAATAATCCGCGGAATCGTGATCCCGTGCTCCTGTCGAGTTTTCGTCCACGACACCTGGGCAGCCCTTAGTTCCAACGCCAAATCCGCCATTGCCAGCCCTCAACGAAACGGACCGTACCCGCTATGCACTCCCCATTGCAAGGCCTCCCGTTCGTCGGCACCGACGACTTCAGATCCCATTTTGGTGGCCTGGTAAGGCTCAACCTTTTCCGAACCCTTCTCCGAATTTGGGAAGACGTCCGATCCTGCGCATGCCCCGCCGGGTTCTTCGTCGTATCGTGCTAAGACTACCGAGGCATAGTCGAAGGGTGCCCAGGCAGTGGTGGGGTCGAGTCGCTGGGAGACTCTCCCAATAGCTGTCCTACCGCAAATACATCGTTCGCTGCCAGGTCCGCGATGAGCCCCCACAATGCTGCCTCGTACTTTGTGGTGACAGCTTCCGCCGTCAGGCCCTCATCATCGACTGGATTGGTCTCGATCCAGTCCCGCGTCCTGGAGGCTGCTTCAGCGAGAGCTGCGATGGCTTCTGGGGCCTCTTGTGCTCGCAACACGCACAAGTCAAAGAACTGCTCAGAGGCTGACTGGAGCTCCCCTCGCAGCGCGCTCAGCGCCTCAGCTCATTGCGTCGGGGTCATCTCGGGCATGCCGGAGAGGTAGCACGGACCTGTGACACAAACCGGCGCGAGCATTATCGGGGTACTGTGCCGCAACCTCGGCGACTTCTAAACCAACGTCAAATCCCGTCAGCGGACTCGGCGTCCACCGCGAACGCCAGACGCTTAATGGCACCGGCAAGCTGCGCACACAGCCTGATGTCGCCACCGCGCTTAGGCAGTACGGCCGTATGCAACCTCGGAGACTCAGAAGTAACCGTCGTCGGATGGGATATCCGATAGGTCTGGCACGACGGGATGCTCATCGGACATCCAGCGGTGCTCACACAAGGGGCACTCCAAATTCGGGTCGGTGCCAGCACCACCGACGACACAGCCACCGAGAGCCACGGCGCCACGCCTCGCCGCTTCTTCGAGCTTCGGACCAGGCAGCCCGTACACGATCGGAATCCCCTCGCCGCCGCAGACAGGACATCTGCGTTCCTGCCGTCTACTCAATCTCGACCCTCGATTCGTCGTACAAGTCGTCGTTTCCACTTTACGCACGGTACAGCGACATTCTTCCTGGCTCGGTCGCCGGGCCGAACCTGCTGCTCGCGAATGCGTCGGCCTCCCGGAGCTGTGGGAGGTTCGAGTCCTGCCGGGGCTCCTCTCTCCCATGTGATGGGGCAAGGGGATAGGTGATAGGGCCGGTCAAAACGTCCGTCTCTCATGTGCAACGCAAAGAGGCGCAGGTCTGTCCTATGAGTAGGCAGCAGGTTCTCTGGTACGACTGGTTAGGTACGTTTGCCATCCACTGGACCTGTGTCATGCTGCGTCGCACCTCACCGCAGAGAACATGCAAGAACGAATTGAACTTCCAGTTCCACAGGCTCGGTCGAAGAAGCCTTACCTTACCAATAGAGTCCCCGAGGGCGAGGGTCTGGCCGTCCGGGCTGAAGGCGACGCCGTCGACCTCGCTGCCCTCGGAGAGGGTGGCCGTCCGCGTCCCGCTGGCCGTGCTCCACAACCCGACGTCACCGCCAAAATCCCCGACAGCGAGGGTCTGGCCGTTCGGGCTGAAGGCGACGGAATCGACCCTGCTGCCCTCGGAGAGGGTGGCCGTCCGCTTCTTTATGGACGTGCTCCACAACCCCACGTCTCCGCCAAAGTGCCCGACAGCGAGGGTCTGGCCGTTCGGGCTGAAGGCGACGCTGTCGACCCTGTTGCCCTCGGAGAGGGTGGTCGTCCGCTTCTCTCTGGACGTGTTCCACAACCCGACGTCACCGATATTGTCACCGACGGCGAGGGTCTGGCCGTTCGGGCTGAAGGCGACGCTATTGACCGAGTTGCCCTCGGAGCGGGTGGCTGTCCGCGTCCCGCTGGCCGTGCTCCACAATCCGACGTCACCGCCAAGGTCCCCGACAGCGAGGGTCTGGCCGTTCGGGCTGAAGGCGACGCTACTGGCTGGGTTCTTGCCCTCGGAGAGGGTGGCCATCCGCTTCTTTCTGGCCGTGCTCCACAACCCGACGTCACCGTCGGCGTCTCCGACCGCGAGGGTCTGGCCGTTCGGGCTGAAGGCAACGCTGCCGACCTCGCTTCCCTCGGACAACGTGGCGATCCGCTTCCCGCTGGCCGTGCTCCACAACCCGACGTCACCGTCGGCGTCTCCGACGGCGAGGGTCTGGCCGTTCGGGCTGAAGGCAACGCTGCCGACCTCGCTTCCCTCGGACAACGTGGCGATCCGCTTCCCGCTGGCCGTGCTCCACAACCCGACGTCACCGTCGGCGTCTCCGACGGCGAGGGTCTGGCCGTTCGGGCTGGAGGCGACGCTATTGACCGTGATGCCCTCGGAGAGGGTGGTGTCAAGAGGTTGTTCCGCGGCTTTGACCAGTGCGTCTTCTGCTTGGAGCGTGGGAGCACGTTCGTAAGCTTGCAAACTGACGAGCATTCCAAGGGGAGCATTGGTCGAGAACAAATTTGTGGCCTCGGCCGCCATGTCCTCAGACTGGGAGAGGTGTGACTGACTGATGGCGTTGTTTCGCTGTACTTGGGCGGAGTGCGTCTGGATGAGGGCCAGCCCTCCGAGCACAAGGGCAACCACGAGCGCGATAGTGACTCCACCGAGTAGCCGGCGCTGACGCCGCGTGGCGCCCTGGCGGCTGACCAGTACGTAGGACTTTTGAAGGTCCGTCGGTTCCGGCCCTTTTCCTGACCCCCGAACAAGCCACTGCTCAGCCGCCTCAAGCTCACTGCCGGACAGCAGAAAACTGCGATCACGGGTGTGCTTATCCCACTCGAGCGCCTTCTTGCCCCACTCGGTGTGCTCACGTGTTGCGTCTAAGTCGGTGTCGATGGTGGTGATCAGCAGGGGTAGCGAGTTCTCGAAGGTGCTTTCAGACGAGGAATCGGGGTCATTTTCGAACAGACCCCGCGGTGGTACGAACTGGACGGCCTTGATCGCTTCAGGGAGATCAACTAGCGGCGTAAGCCGCAGGTTGAGAGGAATGATCCGCTTGTTGAGCTCTGCGGCGTAGGAGAGCTCCTGCTTGCACTCCTCGGATGCAACCGAGTCCGGACTGATGACAAACACAAAGCTGTCGGCATCCTCGATTGCGCTTTTGAGCTCCTCGGCCCAGCGGGCACCCGATCGAATATCAGACTCATCTACCCAGATGTCTTTGCCCGAGTCCTTGAGAGCCCGTTGAAGGCGAACTGCGAAGTCCCGGTCAAGGTGTGAGTAGCTGATGAAAGCGTCAGACACGGACAACCTCCACCGAAACGGCCGTCATTTCGTGAGCGCCAAGGACCCCGGATCGTAGCTGAGCTAAGCGCTCGCGTAAGCCCGCCGTTTCAAGGTTGTTGATCGGGCAATTGAGCCGGAAGCTTCATACCCCGCTGGCAACGAGCGACCCGTCACTGACGGCGACGCTGTTGACCGGGCTGCCGTCGCCGGCGTTCGAGGCATTCTCTGGAAGCTCCAAGCGCACGGACGTGCCCGCGGGTTGATCCGCTGTGCTCCGGTTGTGTGATCGCCTGGCATCCAGATCAGCGGTCCTTCATGGGCGATGGGGAGCCGTCGATTACCTTTGCCGCCGTGGCGGCGAACTCATGAAGCCTTGCTCGGGCTGATCGAATCTCCGTAGTATCGATCTGGTTGGCGACAGTGCCGGGTGGTGGTATGGACGTGGTCGAGGATCATGTACAGCCGGAGCAGGGCGAGTCCGACGCTGTCACGCCGCCAGGCGGGGACGAGATTCGCGTCGAGGAATTCATCGACTCGGCAAACCTCTCGCGGGCGATCGATCCCCGGGCTAGCTGGTCCAAGCTCACATCCCGACAAATGCGGCGCGGGATGTGGCACTGGCTGCGTAGGAATCGATGGACCATCCTGCTGGCCCTTGCCGTTGCCTGGCTCGCGTTGGGTATATGGGGGTACTGGGACTTCAACCCGAGAGCGCCAATAGCGGACCGCTTCTACGGGGCGCTCACGCTGTTTCGCGACAGCACCACCATCTATACGGTGAAGGGCAAGGGAGAAGGTGTTCCTTTCCCCTGGCAATTGGAGACCGCTCGTTTTCTAGCTCCCTTCACACTGACCGTGGCCACGGTCTCGGCGATCACATTGCTGTTTGCGGAGCAACTCACCAGAGTGCGAATCTGGCTGAGGTTCTGGAACCACACCGTGGTATGTGGCTTGGGTGAATTTGGCGTACGCCTGGCCGCTGAGATCGACGACAGGGGACAACGCGTCGTGGTCATCGACCAGAACGCATCACCTCTAGCGGTCAATTTATGTCGCGAGCGGTTCATTCCGCTGCTGAAGGGCAGCGCGCAGGATCCTGACGTACTCGAGAGCGCCAAGGTGGGTCGCGCCCGAAACCTCATTTGCGTCTGTGGGGACAGCGGCGTCAACACCGAGATCGGGTTGTTGGCGGGATCCGGCCACCCAGACCGCACGAATCCACTGGACTGTTTTGTTCAGATCGATGACGAACAGCTGTGCATCATGCTCGAGCAATGGAGTCTGAGCATCTCGAACGACAATCAGACGGCGCTCAATTTCGTCAACGTCTTGCACAGTTGCCCAGCGGTCATCATGAGGACCTTTCCACAGGCCTTTGCGCCGAAGGATGGGGGCATACCGCATCTCGTGGTTATCGGATCAGAACCGATGGCAACCAACATCGTCGTTGGTGCAATTCGTGCCTGGTGGTACGAACATCCCGAACACTCGGAGCGGGTTCCGCTCACGCTTATCGCTAACGACGCGGAAGTGAGGGCGGCTGATCTCAATGCGAGGTTCCCGCACTTCTCGGAAGCGTGCGATCTCCGGCCGCATCCACTGGATGGACCAACGCTCCTAGCGGCCGGTGATCTCGTGCCGCCCGACGAGTGGAAGCACGCCACCGTGTTCGTCGCCTGCGAGACCGAACGGGAGACCATGGATACGGTGATGCGGCTGGCCAACATTGTCCCGAAAGAGGTGCCGATCATCGCACTCACGCATCGAAGTGTCGGAACCACCGCTGTACTGGCTGCCATAGCCTCAAGTGGAGATCGTGGCAACGTCATCAGCTTTCCCGTGTTCGACAAGTTGTGCAGCCCCGAAGCGTTCATGTACAGCTTGATAGAGCGGATGGCGCAAGCGCTCCACCAGAATTTCATGGACAATCGACACAAAGAGAACGACCTTGATCCGAGCAACCCAGCACGTAGGGTCTGGGACGCGCTGGGTGAAACCTTTCGCGAATCCAACCGCGCACAAGCGCGTGGAATCAGGACCAGGTTGGAGCTTTTGGGCTTCACCGTCGAACCCACGGAGGAGTGGGACATCCCGCTGTCGATCTTCACCCCGGATCAAATTGAGTGCATGGCCAAGTTCGAGCACGATCGCTGGTGCGCGGAGCGTCGGGCAGCAGGATGGACATTCGGAGAGGACAGGAGCAAGAACCAGAGCCCTTTCCTGGTGCCGTGGTGCGAGCTCCCTGAAGAAATCAAGGATAGGGACCGTCAGCCGGTGCGGGAGACGCCCGAACTGCTCGCTCGCTTCGGTATGAAGATCGTGCCGCTTTCTGCCGGCAACCCCAGGACTCTCGCAAACCCTGCCAGATATGCAGAGGGCTTGCGATCCTCTTAGATGCGCACATGGCAGGCCGAGAAAATCTGTCACCGGGGTTGCTGAACGATCGGTAACCTGTGGGTGCCGAAAACCTCATCCGGCCCTGTGAACAGGATGAATGGATTGAAGCTATGGAGTGGGTCAACTCGATCTTGGCCATGAGCGGGGACGTCGTAGCGGCGCCGACACACGATCCCACTCTTGGTTGTACCGGATGAGCAACGGTCGTCGGGCGGTGGGAAACGACAGGTCTCGATATGCATCGTCCCTTGCCAGAAGGTCGGATGACATTTTCGGCACCCGTACGCTCGAGACCGTGGCCGACAAGATGTCGGCCCTGACGCCCGAGGCACAACGCAAGATCCTGGGTGAGAACGCAGCGAAGCTCTACCGGCTCCGAGAGGAGCTCCGGGTTACGGATCGCTACAAGAACCGTGATATGGCTCCCGGGGAGCACCTGTGAATACTCCGTCGCAGAGAGGTTGCGACCCACGATGGAGCAGATGCTGCTCGTGAAGATCGAACTCTTGGTGTTCGTCAAGAGCGATGACCACACGTAAATTGGCCCGGCGGATCCGAGGTTCACGACGAGAGCGCCGTTCGCTCCGAAGCCCAACTGAGCTTCAGGCCCTACCGCACAAACGCCGCCAGGGTTGCTCCCGTGGGACACGACGTAGTGCAGGTCGATGGGTGATCCAATCGTGGAGTCAGAGACTGGATCCCAGAGCTCGAGTGAGCAGCCGACCGTAGCCGCCACGGTGGAGCCATTCGGGCTGAAGGCGATGCCAGCTACGCCGTCTGAATTTGTCGTCGGCCAGCACCGCCACCTGCCTTTGGTTGGCGACACTCCACAGCTGCACCTTGCCGCTGTTGCTGCTGGTGCCGAGAAGTGAGTCATCCGGACTGAACGCGAGCTGAAAGATGGGCCCGCTTGTCAGCAGTGGATGCCCAACCGCCTGATAGGTGGTTGCGTTCCAGAACGCGATGCGGTTGGTCAAGGTTTGGCCCGAGGTCAGGAAGCTGACCGCCAGCAAGGTGCCGTCCGGGCTGAAGGCCGCCGCGGTGGGGGTGCCGTATCGACCAGATCCGATGAGGTTCGCAACTCGGCGATGAGGTGGAGAGATCTGGAACAGCGCCATCGAACCTCCGTGTACCGGGGCCGCCACCAGTCCGGTCGAGCTCAGGGCGACAGGCGCACCGCTCCCGTTGATCGCAGCGCCCAATTGTCGACCCTTTGCGACACTGAGGACATGGATACCACCCTTCTGATCGGCAACCGCCAGTTGCCCCCCGTCAAGGGACACGGCGAAGCCTCCAGACCAGGACGCAAGGTCAGGGCACGCCGCCGACTGGCATCCGGTGGCGAAGTCGTAGACCACGAGCACCCCGTCGATCGACAGCACCCGCTTGGCTTCCGCAAAGAAACCCGACGCATTGGTAAAGTTCAAAACCCCAGCAGCCGTGATCAGCCCAACTGAGCCCGACCCGAGGGGAAGCGCCTCGGCCGTCCCAATCACGAAGCACGCTCCATTGGTGTGGGTTTTCGCCTGCACAATCATTGCCGTGGAGGGATCGACCCCAAGAACCCTTCGGCCGAGGCCCGAAAGTATGAGTGCCGAAGTAGACGCCCCCGCTCCGCATCCCAGGTCGAGTGCGAGATCGACGGATCGAGGCGACGAAAGCACTGTGCCAACGTGGTCGAGAATCTGCCTATGGACGGGCGGCCTGCGGGTTGCGTACTCGGCTGCTATCCAGTTCTGGCCGAACAGTGAATCAGACGGCATGGGGCGAAGCTAACAGTGACCCTGGCCGACTGCCCCACTCGTGCCGCAGGGTGTCACCCACTCCTGATGCGATGAAGGGGCGGGGCCTCCGCCCCTTGTGAGATCCGAGCATGCTCGGTCTTGCAAAAGAAACCTCGAAAAGAGGAGGAGGCCCCTATGGGACAGTACGTCGGAATCGACCTGCACAGACGCAGCATCACCATCGTCCGGATGGCAGAAGACGGCGAGGTGCTCGGCACCGAACGCTTCGTCAGTCAGCCCTTCGAACTCGCCCAGGCCATGGCCGCGGCTGGGCCCGAGCCCGAGGTGGTCCTCGAATCCACCTATGGCTGGTACTGGGCGGCCGACTTGCTCCAAGAGCTCGGCGCCCACGTGCACCTCGCCCACGCGCTCGGCAACAACTGGGGCAATCGTCGGGTGAAGAACGACGAGCGCGACGCCCAGGACCTGGCCGCGATGCTGCGCCTCGGGCGACTGGCTGAGGGCTGGATCGCCCCGCCAGAGGTCCGAGAGCTGCGCGAGCTCGTGCGCTATCGCTACTCGCTCGTGCGGCACCGCACCAGCGCCAAGGCCCAGATCCACGGGGTCATGGCCAAGAACGGGATCTTGCCGGTCGTCGGCGAGCTGTGGGGCCCGACCGGTCAGGCCCAACTCGACCGCCTTGAGCTCCCCGAGGCCTATGCCATGCGCCTCGACTCGTTGCGCAACCTGCTCGACGTCTACGAGCGGTCGATCGCCGAGCTCGACGCGCACATCCACGCCGAGCTCAAGGTCGACCCCGGCTATCAGGCCGTCATGACCCTGCCCGGGGTGGGCAAGGTCATCGCCGCCATCTTCGTGGCCGAGATCGGTGACGTCAGCCGCTTCGACTCGGCCAAGAAGCTCTGCAGCTGGGCTGGCCTCACCCCCAAGCACCGCGAGTCCGACGAGGTGGTCCACCGTGGGGCGATCACCAAGCAGGGCTCACCGCTGGTCCGCTGGGTGGCCATCGAGGCTGTCGGCAACTACCGGGCCAAGGGAAACGAGAAGCTCCGCGCCGACTACAAACGCATCGCCGAGCACGCCGGCAAGTACAAGGCCCGGGTCGCCGTCGCTCGAAAGCTCTTGACCCTCGTCTTCTACGCGATGCGCGACGGAGAAGTCCGATGCCTCGAGGCCGCCGCTTGAGTCTCGGCCACGGACCGACGCGAGCTCGACGAACGCCGTGGCCCACCGACTCCGGTGTGGCCGTTGTTTCTGATTGAGCCCGTCGGGACGTGGCCGAACCCCATCATGTGCGGAGATCGACGAATGAATGGCTGGCTGCCCACGGGAGCGTGACAGAACCCAGAGCGGTGATGGGAACTCGCAGCACCACATAGGCGTCCTCGAACAGGATGCGCCGCTCGCCGCCGGCGTCAACGCCAAGCCTTCGGCGGGCATCGCCCGACGTTGACCCCGGCGCCTCGTCGGCGCGCGCTCTCGTGCAGGACGCCGATGGGTGAATCAGGAACGATCGACAGAAAAAGACTCTTGATCCGGCTCCGCCCCTTCATGTACGGCGTTTGGGGACAGGGCGCCTCCGGCGGATACTGGCAACATGACGAAATATCGGAACTACTGGATATACAGCATCGGCTGCTTCGTGGTCTGGGGCGTCCTTTTGGCTGTTGTGGCAGCGCAGGGCAAGAGTGACAAGACCCACACGGTGCACCTCGTATTTGCTGGATGGTGTATCGGGTGGGTCTCGACGACCATCGCCAGGTTTGTCTACCCAGACGCTGGCTTCAGCCAAATCCCCCAACTGTCTGAAGCTGACAAGCAGGGGGCATGACTCCGATGTGCCGAACTGTCTCGCCTTCCCGGCGTATTGGGACAGTTTGTTGACGACTAGGTGGAGTTGGTTCGGCTGCCAGATCGGATGATGGTGGTGGCTGCCCCCCAAATCGGATGATGGTGGTGGCTGCCCCCCAAAAGGCGCACTTTACTTTGCGCGGTCCTCCCGCCGATGTATTCGGAACAACCTACGAAACCGAGCATCGAGTAAGGCAACGTGAGCGGGACCAAAACCAAGGCGGATCGCTTCTTTGAAATCAGCGATGGCCCCGTCGTGATCACCGCGTCTCTGGCGAAGGGCTGCCCGGTTGCTGTAGGCGATACCAAGTTGGGGATTGAGGAGGATCGCTTCCTGAAAGTCAGCCATCGCTCCGTCGAAGTCGCCACGTTTCATTCGTACCACTCCCCGATTGCTGTAGGCGGTAGGAAATTGGGGGTTAGTGCGAATGGCCTCATCAAAGTCAGAGATAGCCTCATCAAGATCCTTACGTTTCCATCGTTCCAATCCCCGGTAGTTGAAAGCCTCGGTCATTTTTGGGTCGAGGCGAATCGCTTCGCTGTAGTCATCGATCTTTCCAGACTTATCGCGTGCCCTGCGCCGACGGGCACGCTCAAAGTGCTGCTGAGCTGAGAGTCCAGCATCAGTAACAGCGGGCAATGTGTCGATCTTCTGAATCGCCCGGTCGACTACTGCCTGGCTGCTGGCAGAGACCGTTGCCTGTTCCACTTGGACGGGAACAAGGAACTCCTCGACCAATTGCTTTACGGCTGCTTCGAACCACTTCAGGTTGTGTGGCAGTTCCTGCGCATTGAATCTCCGCACTTCCGGACCCAAGTCGCCCGGAAGATATCGCTCGATGTCGTCGAAATCGAAAGTCGGGGTGTAGGTCGGTACGAGCACACGATGCGTGGCGATCGCTTGCACGATTTCGCGGCGAACCCAGTCTTCCTCCTCTACGCATCGTTCAAGCGTGTCTGGGGTGAGTAGGAGCAGGAAGTAGGGACGGGCTGCGATCTGATTGAGAATTATCGGTTCAAACTGGCCTGCCCGGATGTTCTCGATGTCGTAAAACGCGTCGATCTCTTGGTCCTTGAGTTTCTGGTAAAGGGCAAGGGCCAGGTACCCAGCAGCGTCACGGCGATACGAGATGAACACGCTGTTGCTCGGCAGATCCGCCATGGAGACTCCTCGGTGATGGAGCGCGATAGTCATGTCAACGTAGGAGAGTGGATAGTGGGGCGCAAGCGTCCATCCATTGCTCATACAGGAAACCTGGGGAAGATTCACGACCGAGCCCGTACTGTCCGAACACTCGATCTTCCTCTCACGCTGCGCGGTCGTACTCGTGGATCAGCCAGCCCAAACGGTCGCGCCTACGGATCCGATATGAAAGACCTCGGAGATGCCGGTGCCAGGCATCGGATGCCCGAACCACTGCGTGGGGATCGGTTTTCGTCGGTGCCGGGATCTCCTGAGAGATCCCCTGATGGGGCGATGGCCGTTGTAATGGCAGGCGTAGCCTCGAAGGAGACGCTCAAGATGGGCTTCGTTTACGAGAAGGTGGTCGAGGAACTCCAATCTGACAGTGCGTACGAACCGCTCGGCAAATGCGTTCGCGTTCGGGTCCGGTGCGCCGCTGAGCCGGCGGCTGGCTCGGGGGTGTCCCAGTTGTGCCTGCTTGAGACTTGTGGAAGGTACTGCGACTGATTCGTAGCATCTAGGAGACTGTTGAACAAAGGCAGATCTGGACGTAGCTTCGGTCCTGCAAGCCTGGGTATGGCCGAACCGAAGAGCCAGCACGAAGAGGGTTGAAGCTGGCCACCCTGGTGGGGCAGAGCCCGTAGGTGAGGTCCCTCTTTTGCTGACCCAGGCTTGCGCGCTCGGAATCAGGTGGTGCTGAGCGTCCAGGCTCCGTCGTGAGCCAAGCCGAGGTTGATCAGGCGCCTGAGGTTGAGGGCGGCGATGCGAAGTGAGAGCCCGAGATGGTTCCTCTCGACTCCGCGGAAGCGCACCCGGCGATGTGCATCGGCGACCAACCACGCGATCGCACGCTCGACCATCGGGCGGAATCGTCGATAGTCCTCTTTGCCCTCACCTCGACGCCACGACGCTCTGCGCTCGACTAGCTCTTTGTCGTGAGCAGTGAGGACGAGCGATCGACCCTGTTGGGCGGTGGTGCAGCGCTCCCGCAACGTGCACCCACCACAGTGAGGCTTGAAGATGGCATTGAGCCCGGGGGTGACCTTGACCGTGTGCCCGGCGGGACAGGTGGCGGTGCCGGCGTCGTGGTCGACGACGAAGTCGTCTCGATCGAAGCCACCAGGCACTGTGGTGTGTAACGGCCAGGGCTTGATGGCCGTTTGGTGCTGGGCCGCCTCGAGAGCCGCCAGCGTCTCGCCCGACGCGTACCCGGTGTCGCCGAGCACCATCAGTCCGGGGTCTTCGTCGGCGACGAGCGCGACGGCGCAGCGCCCATCGACGACGTTCGCCTTGGTCAAGATGGCCTTGGTCACGAGCCCGGTCTCGGGCTCGATGGCGATGTGGGCTTTGTAGCCGTCTCGGTATTCGGAGCGGGACTTGCGCATGTGACGGGCTTCGGGATCGACGGTCGAGATCATCCGGTCGGGGGCCACACGCTGGGCGATCCTCCAAGTCCCGTCCTCGTCTTGCTCGACGTCTTGGCCGGCCACGAGCGCCAAGAGCCCGAGTGCGGAGGCGCCCTCGGGATCGCTTTGGCGCCCGTCCAAGCCCTCGAGCAGGGCGAGGGCGTCGCGGACCAGGCCGTCGACCAGCGCTGCTTTGGCGACGGGGTCGTCCCAAGCGATGAGGGGCTTGCCCGAGGACTCGTAGTCGTGCGCGGACACAGGGACACGATCGGCACCGGGGACCACGCGTCGCACCCGGCGGATAGCAGAGATCAGCTGGGTCACGGTGTCTTGGGTGGCCACCGCGTCGTCGAGCAGTGTCGAGTCGAGGGCACGGCGGGTCTTGTCCTTCAAGACTCCGGTGGCATCGATGACCGAGCGCACAGCGTCGAAGATGCGCTCGGGGACGCTCAGAGGTGCGCAACCGGGTGCGCCAATAGGTGAGGACCGAGAAGTCGAAGCCCTCGTCGTCGAGGGCCAGTCCACAGGCCACCTTCCAGCTGATCCGGTCACGCAGCGCCCGGGCGGCATCTCGGTCGGAGAGCCCTTCGAGGGCCTGGAGCACCATGACCGACGCCACCACGTCAGCCGGAACCGACGGACGGCCACGACGTGAGAGGAACAGGTCCTCGAACATCTCATCAGGGAACAGCTCCTGACGGTGATCGGCCAAGAAGGCCTCGACGCTGCCTTCGGGCACCAGTTGGCGGCACAGGGCGGCGGCGTCGAGCAGCTCACGATTCGTATCGCTGTGTCCTTGCACCTGCCAATTCTCGACGATCGGCAGCCAAATCGCGAGCACCAAAGCGCGATTTATTCAACAGTCTCCTAGAGGTCCTTGCGGGCTGGCTCAAAAGTGCCTGCCGTCGGCGTGAGCCGATTGGCTTTCGTACGAGCAGCCTCCCGCTCGGACTTCGCCACGGAGTGGCTCGAAAGAGGATCGAGTACCGACAGTCCCCAAGCAGGAGTGCCCCCGTGGTTCTCACGACCAAGGAGGCAGAGATGAATCAAAGAGAGGCGTCAACGAGAAACCGCCGGCCTTTTGGCCGGCGGTTTCGTCATCCATGGGGTGGCGGACGAGAAGTGAACTCGTCGCCACCTCCAACGGGGCACTTTCATGACCACTCGAGGTGCTCTTTCATGAACATGCCGTGGTCGTGGTGGAGGTGGCGGGAATCGAACCCGCGTCCTTCGGCTTCGCAGTAGGCCTTCTCCGAGCGCAGCCAGCATCAGATTGTCGGGGGCGGCACTTCTGCCGGCGGCAGTGCCGCCCCGTAACCAACGAATGTGTCCTCAGTGTTCAGTTGGTGTGACGCACTGAGTAAGCCCTACTGAATGACGCCCAAGATCCGATCCGTAGGGCTGGGACCGGCTGGACGTCGCTACTTAAGCAGCGATCGCGAGCTGAGGCTCGGCGTTTGTTTTTGGTTCCGGCTCTTTAACGTGGCTCCGGAGACCACGGCTCGCTTCTCCTACCTTGACGACCGAAGTCGAAGCCAATCACCCCCATGTCTGGGTTGTTCCCGACCCATTTGATCGGTCCAGCCATTCTACGGCCCCCGGGCGTCCGCCTCGACCGGCAGGAAATTGCTGCCTCCTACCCGACCCAGCGACCGATCTCCTTGCCCGCCCGCGCTGCCTCCTTCTCGGCGTCGCGGGCCCGGAGGACGTTGCGTTTGTCGTACAGCCGGCGCCCCTTGGCCAGCGCCAATTGCACCTTCGCCCTGCCGTCCCGGAAGTACAGCGAGACCGGGATCAGGGTGAGCGACTGCTGCTGGGTCTTGCCGACCAACTCATCGATCTGCCCTCGGTGCAGCAGCAGCTTGCGCTTGCGGTCGGGTTCGTGCGCGCCGAAGCCGGTGGCGAACTGCCATGGCGGGATGTGCAGTTGGAACAGCCACATCTCGCCGCCGTCCACCCGGGCATAGGCCTCGCTGAGCTGCGCCTTGCCCTCCCGGAGTGACTTCACCTCTGAGCCCTGCAGCACGATGCCCGCCTCGAAGGTCTCGAGGAACTCGTACTCCCGCCGGGCGCGCCGGTTGGTGGCGACGACGCGGTCGCCACTGCGCTCCTCCCGGGCGGCCGCCCGCTTGGCGATCTGCTTCTTTGCCCTGGCCATGAGGGGTACGAGGGTACCCTTCATGGGTGCTCCGTCTGACCCGCGACCTCTACATGGAGATGGTTGCCCATTGCCTGGCCGGACTCCCCGACGAGGCCTGCGGCCTCTTGGTCGGGTCCTACGAGGGGGACGAGACGACCCATCTCTTCCCAACAGCCAACGCAGCGGCCTCGGCGATGGTCTACGAAATCGACCCCAAGGAGATGCTGCGGGTGGACCGGGCCGCCCGGGTGCTGGGCACCGACATCATGGGAGTGTTCCACTCGCACACTCATACTGACGCCTACCCGTCGCCGACCGACGTGGCGCAGGCGGCGGACCCGGGGTGGCACTACGTCCTCGTCTCCCTGCGAGATACGCACCCCGTAGTGCGCAGCTACATGATTCGAGACGGCCAGATCACCGAGGAGCCCGTTGACGTGCCCGGGCTCGAGGTCCCGGGGCTGGAGATCCCCGGGTAGGGGGCCGGACCCGCTGCTTGTAGAATCGTTACCAGTTCAGTCAACAATCAGCTGACCAGCCCGAGCGAGGCCGGTGAGCGCCGGAGAAGCATGAGCGAGGAGGCCCTGTGGCCGTCGAAGTCCGTCTACCGACCGTCCTGCGCAGCCAGGCCGGAGGGGCCGCCGCCGTCAGCGTGGACGGGTCCACCATCGGCGAAGTCCTTTCCAAGCTCGTCGCCGAGTACCCCGGGATGGCGGGCCAGGTGCTCACCGACGACGGTTCGCTGCACAAGTTCGTGAACATCTATGTCGACGACGACGACGTGCGCTACCTGCAGGGCCTGGAGACGCCCGTCGCGGACGGCGCCGAGGTCTCGATCCTGCCGGCCGTGGCCGGGGGCTGAGGACTCGCCGGAGCCAGATGCCATGACGCTGTACTCGTCGGTGCTCGACATGATCGGCAACACGCCGATGGTCGACATCAGTCCACTCAGTCCGAACCCGTCTGCGCGCATCTATCTCAAGCTAGAGGGGCAGAACCCCGGCGGATCCGTGAAGGACAGGGTCGCCCTTTCGCTCATTGAAGACGCTGAACGTTCCGGAGTGCTCGTCCCCGGGAAGCCGGACCAGGTTCTGATGGAGCCGACGTCGGGCAACACGGGCATCGGTCTCGCTATGGTGTGCCGGGTCAAGGGCTACACGCTGAAGGCCGTGATGCCGACCAACGTGTCGGTCGAGCGTCGCCAGCTGCTGGAGCTTTGGGGTGCGGAGATCATCGAGTCACCGGGGAGTGAAGGCTCCAACGGGGCGGTCAAGGTCGCCCGCGCTCTGGCGGGGGAGCACCCCGAATGGGTCTTCTTGTACCAGTACGGCAACCCGGCCAACCCCAAGGCGCACTACGAGGGCACCGGTCCCGAGATCCTGCGGGACTGCCCGGGGGTGACGCACTTCGTGGCCGGCCTCGGGACGTCGGGAACCTTGCTGGGAGCGGGGCGGTTCCTGCGCGAGAAGCTCGGAGACGCCGTCTCGATCTGGGCGGTGGAGCCGCCGGCGGGGGAGATGGTCGACGGCCTGCGCAACCTCGACGACGGCTACATCCCCCCAATCTTCGAGGAGCTCGGAGGTGCCGAGCTGTTGGACCGCAAGACCGTGGTCCGTCCCCGGGAGTCGATTGAGTGGACCCGGCGGCTGACCGAGGTTGGGATCTTCGCCGGGATCTCGACGGGGGCGGCGCTGGCCGGTGCGATCAAGTGCGCGTCATCGGTGCCGGCGGGGGAGACGGCCTCCATCGTGGTGGTGTCGGCCGACGGCGGCTGGAAGTACCTGTCGACGGGTGCCTGGACGGGCGACATCGACGAGGTCACGGAGCGGGCCAAGTCGATCATCTACTTCTGAGCCATGCACCGGCGTCCCCGATGACGCCGCGCATCGGTCCGGCATCGCGAGGTCCGCATCGGGAGGCCCCGCATGCGGTAGGCCCAGGCCGTGGGGACTTTTCGCAGACCATAAACGAACCCGTAGAGAGTTCGGGGAAACCCGTCACCGATGCGCCCAGGGGGCGAGGCCGTATTCACGTGGTCGCGAGTCGCCGCATCGCCTTCTGGTAACTGCGGGGCGCCAGCGTCCGGGCGATCGGCGCCAGTAGCGGGAGGCGGGCAGCGTTGATGTCGATGCGTGCCCCACCGATCCGGTCCGCAGTCAGGGTTGCGACCTGTTCGGCGGTACGGCGCACCATCTTCGGTGGCAAGGATCCACCGTCCTCGTTGCCCGAGAGCCCCATGGCGGTCGGGACCCATCCGGGGTACAGGACGTGGACGTGGACGCCGCGGGCGGCGACCTCGTGGGCGACCGACTCGCTGAACGCCGATATGGCGGCCTTCGAGGCCGCATAGGCACCTTGCCTCGGTTCGGGTGCCCGCGCGGTGTCGGAGGACACGTTGACCACCGCGCCCCACGCCGCGATCCACCATGCCTGGCATGACGGCGAGCGTCCCGGTGACGGCTGCGAAGAAATTGACGTCGAACACCTGCTGGACCGTCCTGACGTCGCCGCCGGGGACCGGCAGCATCAAGTCGACGCCTGCGTTGTTGACCAGGATGTCGATCTGCCCATGGTCGGCTTGCGCCTTTTCGAGGGCGGCCCGGAAGGCGCCTGCCTCGCCCACATCGCAGACCGCGGTCGCGCCACCGGGTGCACGGCGCGCCAGCTCGGGCGCGAGCTCGTCGAGCAGGTCCTTGCGCCGAGCCAACCCGAGGACGATCGCGCCCCGCTCGGCCAGGGTCAGGGCGATCGCCTTGCCGATGCCCGAGGAGGCACCCGTGACCACCGCGACTCGGCGGTCGAAGCGTTGTGGAGGTCGGTGGCGAGGCATGCGGACACCATACGGTTAGACGTGACACGGTCTGGCGTCTGCCGCAAGGTGGGGTCCCGAAGGAGCGACCCGTGCGGCGGATGCGGATGTGGATGTGGATGCTCAGGCGGAGTTCGTGCTCGGCCGGGGCGCCATCCGCTCGCCGATCCACTGGGCCAGCTCAACGACGACGGCCTCGCTCATCGGGGCCGCGGCCAGCTCGAGCAGGCGGTCGGCGGTGACCTCGCCGTCCACGTCTCCCGGCGGCGGTGTCCACGGGTGACCGTTGCGCTGGCAGAACTCGATGGTGGCAATGAGCGCCACCGGGGCGTTGCCGTCGCGGAGAGGATGGTTCTTGACGAGGTGGGCGCACAGCACGGCCGCCTTGGTGGCGAAGTCCGGGTAGAAGTCCTCCCCGCCGAAACAGGCCAGGGGTGCGTGCAGCGCGGAGTCCGCCAGGTGGAGGCTGGACTCCGCCGCGATGCGCTTGGCGGGGATGCCGAGGACCGCCTCCGCGATGAGGAGGAAGTCGGCCAGCTCGAGCGCGCGGACCGTCTCGGGCTCCGCACGGAGCTGCGCGTCGGGCGTCATCGCTTCAGGCGTTCCAGCGCCCGCTCCTGCTGGCGGATGGCACCGGCCAGTCGGAGGTAGAAGGCCCGATCGGCGCGGCGCCGGCGCACCGCGGTGTTCAGGGAAGGCCGGCTCGCATCGCCGGCGTTCCTCCCCGTCCGCTCGTTTCCGCGTTCGTCCCGAGCCGGCTGGTCGTCCACGGCTTCGATCCTATTGGTGGGACCCCGCCGGTGAGCGGCGAGCCAGCGCGCCGAACTTGGTGACCGTGTTCCAGTTCCTGGTGGTGCTCACGACGCCGAGCCGGCGTTCGAGGAACGTGCCGGTGTACTTGGTTTCCGCGTACCCGTCCGGTGTGTGCACGTAGACCTCCCGGCCGTCGACGACCAGCTCGTCGTGGCGACTCGGGGGGAGGGTCAGCCCCGCCAGCGCTTCCTTCGTCGGCTCCGTGGCCAGGAAGGTGACGTGGTGGCGGGACGGGTTCGCGCCCGCCTTGGCATACGGGCTGGCCGACCCGATACGAAGGAGTTCCGGCACGCTGCGCAGGATGACCGCGGGCGAATCGCCGAAGTCCTCCGCGAGGCGTTCCTCGATGGCCGCCGCGATGGCCGACTCGCTCTTCGATCCGGTGGCGAACAGGACGTTGCCCGTCTGGATGTACGTGGTGACGCCGCTGTACTTCAGGCTCTCGAAGGAGGCCCGCAGCTCGCTCATGGCGATGCGTCCGTGACCGGCAACGTTCACGCTCCGGAGCAGTGCGGCGTAGCGGGGCATGTCCGCAACCTACCGGCCCTCACCCGCCGTCCGATGCGTTCGGGACACGTCCCGGTGCAGGCCGAAGGGGCGCAGGTCGATCGGTGGCTTCGCCCCGTCCGCCAGGTCGGCCAGAAGCTCGCCGAGCAGCGGCCCGAACTTGAACCCGTGCCCGCTCGTGCCGCAGCCGATCACGATCCGTCCGGTTCGGGCGATGACGAAGTCGGCGTCGGCGGAGTTGTCGTAGATGCACCGCTCCGTCTGCACGGGATCGGGGTCCAGGGAGGGCAGCAGACGGCGCACGGCTCCGGTCAACAAGGCGAGGAGACCAGGGTCATCGTCCATGGGCGCCGTGCCGGCGGGGTCGTAGCGGTCGAGGTCGGTGCCCGGGGTGTGATGGGAGACCTTGTAGTTGCCGCGGCGCGGGCTGCCGTCGGGTACGGGCAAGCCGTAGATCATGTCGTTCCCCCACTCGATGAAGATCGGTAACCCCTCCTGGGGCTGCGCGCCCGGAGCGGGTGCGAAGTAGGCGACCTGGGGCAGCGACGGCGGGGCCGCCACGGGAGGAGGGTCGTCGAGCAGCGCGAGAGTCTCGGGTCCGGCGCAGTCGATGACCACGTCGGCCTCGAACGAGTGCCCGCCGGCCGTGGCGACCGTGACGGAGCCGGTCCCCTCGCGCAGCGAGGTGACGCGTGTGCCCATGTGGAGCACGAAGTCGGCTGTGTCACCGAGGGCGCGCAAGCATTCGTCAGCGGCCAGCACACAGGAATCGGGTTCGAAGAGGACGGACCCGTGGACCGCGATCGCCGGGAACCGCCGGGCGGCCTCGGCGGGCGCGAGCCGCTCGGCCGGCGAGCCCACGGCCGCCAACGCGGCCGCGATGGCGTCGAGCGAGGCGTCGTCGCCGAACGTCACCTGGCCGCTGGCGTGGAGGAGCTGCCTTCCCGAGGCAACCTCGAGATCGCGCCAGAGCGTGCGGGCGCGCTTTGCCATCTCGACGTAGATCGGCTCGGGGTACCCGAGCCGGAAGATGCGCGCGTCGCCCTTGGAGCCCGACCGGTCGTGCCCGACCGCGTCGGCCGCTTCCAGGACGGTCACCCGCCAGCCGCGTCGGCACAGTGCCCGCGCCGCGCAGAGGCCGAGGAGCCCGGCCCCGACCACGATGCAGCGGCAATCGTCGGGCACGGCGACGATCATACGAACGCGCCAGCGGGATCTCCGGGCGCCTGTGCGCGAGGGCCGGCAGTACGCTCGACTGGAGTGACGATCGGGAGATCCGTGTCGACGCACCCCATGTCCGACATGCCCCGCACGTCCGTGGACCGCGCCCTCCCGGGGACCGCTGCGGCCGGTTGGGTGTGGACGTGCAACCGGGGGGACCCACGGCGGCGCCGGCGCCGGCCGAGCGCGGCCGACCGCTGGCGATGGCGCGCTGCGTGCTGTCCGGCGCGGGCCGGGCCTGAGGGCGGCCGTAGGATTGGGCCGTGCAACCGATCCTCCACCTGTCGATCCCCGTGCGGGATATGGACGAGGCGCGCGACTTCTACGTGCGGGCGCTCGGCTGCCAATCGGCACGTGCCCGGGCGGACTTCACCGATGTGTGGTTCTACGGCATGCAGATCACGCTGCAGGACCGGCCGGGCGAGACGCCCGGCGCGCCCTCCGGGGGATCGCGGCATTTCGGCGTGACGCTCGGCCGCGACGAGTTCGAGGCGATGATCGCCCGGCTCGGGGCCAGCGGCGTCGACTGGGTCGTCCCGGTCTCGACCGACGACGAGGGTCTGGCCACGGAGCAGACCAAGGCCAAGATCGCCGATCCGAGCGGCAACGTGATTGAGCTCAAGACGTACCGCGACGTCGACGCCGCCTTGGAGATCTCGCCCCACTCGTACCCGGAGACCTTCGCCCACGGGAACTGACGATTCGCCTACGGTGTCCTCCGAGACCCGCCCTGGCCGGGACATGATGCGAGAGGGAGTGACGTGGGAGGAAGTGACGTGAGCGAGGCCGACCGCACGGCGCGCCAGGACGGACGCGCCATCGACCAGCTACGGCCGGTCAGCTTCGAGCGCGACTACACCGTGATGGCGCCGGGGTCGGTCCTGGTGACGTTCGGCCAGACCAAGGTGCTGTGCACCGCGTCGGTCGAGGAACGGGTGCCCCCCTGGATGCGCGGGACGGGCCGCGGCTGGGTGACCGCCGAGTACTCCATGTTGCCGGGTTCGACGCCCGAGCGGGCCTCGCGGGAGGCGGCCAAGGGCAAGCAGTCGGGACGGACGCAGGAGATTCAGCGGCTCATTGCGCGCAGCCTGCGGGCGGTGTGCGACCTGGTCGCCCTCGGCGAGGTGCAGATCACGGTCGACTGCGACGCGCTGCAGGCCGACGGCGGGACCCGAACGGCCTCCATCTGCGGTGCCTTCGTCGCCCTGCACGACGCATGCACTCGTCTCGTCCAGGCCGGGACGATCCGGACGCACCCCCTCACCGACTCCGTGGCGGCCGTGTCGGTCGGCATCATCGACGGCGTGCCGATGCTCGACCTGCCCTATGCCGAGGACTCGCGGGCCGAGGTCGACATGAACGTCGTCATGACGGGCGCCGGGCGCTTCGTCGAGGTGCAGGGCACCGCGGAGGGCATGGCCTTCAGCCGGAGCGAGCTCGACACCCTGCTCGGGCTGGCCGAGGCGGGTATCAAGGAGCTGACGGACCTGCAGGCGGCCGTGCTGGCCGAGCCCCCGCCGCGACGGTGAGCGGGGACGGCCCGCTCCGTCTCGTCCTGGCCTCGGCCAACCCCGACAAGCTCAAGGAGATGACAGCCGTTCTCTCGGCTGCGCTCCCCGTGACGCTGGTGCCCCGCCCGGCCGGTTCGCCCGACGTGGTCGAGGACGGCGAGACGCTGCTCGACAACGCACGGCTGAAGGCGCGGGCGCTCGTGGCGTGGACCGGCACGGCAGCGGTGGCGGACGACACCGGCCTCGAGGTCGATGCGCTCGGCGGCGCGCCCGGGCGCGTACTCGGCCCGCTATGCGGGCGAGGTCGCCACCTACGCCGACAACGTGGCGAAGCTGCTGCGCGCGTTGGCCGCGCTGGAGGACGGCGGCGGGGCGCGCCGGGCGCGCTTTCGCACCGTGGCGCTGGCGGCCTTCCCCGACGGGACCGAGGTGTGGGCGGAAGGCACGGTGGAGGGGTCGATCGCCACCTCGGGGCGGGGGAGCAACGGGTTCGGCTACGACCCCGTGTTCGTGCCCGACGACGCGGGGGGTCGGACGTTCGCCGAGATGCCGGCGGGGGAGAAGGACGCGGTGTCGCACCGGGGGCGGGCGTTCCGCGCCCTGGCGGAGCTGCTGTCCCAGCAGGGCGTCCAGTCCTGACGCCGACGGCGCTCGCGATGGCTCACGCGCCGAGGAGCGCAGGGGCCAATTGCCGGTACCCGTCCAGCGGGAAGTCCTGTCGCTTCGCGATGACCTGGATGCAGACGTGGTCGGCGCCCGCGTCGTGGTGCTCGCGGACACGGGCCGCGACGGTCGTCGCGTCGCCCCAGGGAATGACGGCGTCGATCAACCGGTCGCTCCCGCCGCCCTCGATGTCGTCGTCGTCGAACCCGAAGTCGCGCAGGTTCTGGGTGTAGTTGGGCAGGCCCAGGTAGATGCTGGCGTATTCGCGCGCCAGCTCGCGGGCCCTGGCAGGATCGGCTTCGAGGACGACCGCCACCTCGGGGGCGAGCAGCGGGCCCCGGCCGAGGATCTCCCGGGCCCGGGCCGTGTGCTCGGCGGGGACGAAGTAGGGGTGCGCGCCACCGGCACGTGCCGCGGCGAGCTCGAGCATGCGCGGGCGGAGGGCGGCCAGCACCCGGCGCTCCGGCGGCACGGGGGTGTCGAGGGAATCGAGCGCGTCGAGGTAGGCGACCACGTGCGAGTAGGGACGGCTGTAGTCCGGCGTGAGGGGCGCGTGGCTTGCGCCGAGGCCCAGCAGGAAGCGCCCGGGGAACCTGGCCTCGAGGCCGGCGACGGCGCGCCCGACGTCCTCTGGGTCCCCGGTCCAGATGCTCACGATGCCGCTGGCCGCCGGGATGCGTGTCGTGGAAGCCAGGAGCCTCTCGAACCTCGGGGAGAGGCCCGGGTCGTAGCCGCCCGACGACCACAGCGCCCGGTAACCGAGCGCTTCGAGCTCCCGGGCGACATCGAGCGACGGCTCGTCCGCCACCTGCCACGACCCGCTCCACCACACACCGACCCGACCGAGATTCATGAGGTGACCGTAGCGGCGACGACGACGGGACCGGGTCACGCGTCACGAAAGCGAAATATGGTGGGCCGCCAACCGACGAGGCTAGGGGGAGTGCCGTGACGTACCGCGTGCTGCAGTGGGCCACCGGCAACGTGGGCAAGGCGGCCATCGAGGGTGTGCTGGGGCATCCCGACCTCGAACTGGCCGGGTGCTGGGTGCACTCCGAGGCAAAGGACGGGCAGGACGTCGGCACGCTCGTGGGGCGCGATCCGATCGGGATCACCGCGACCAGCGACGTCGACGCCCTGCTCGCCACAGACGCGGACTGCGTCGTCTACAGCCCCATCTTCGCGGACCCCGACGTCGTCACCCGGATCCTCGAATCGCACAAGAACGTCGTGACGCCGCTGGGCTGGTTCTACCCCCCTGCCGGCGAGCGGGCGCGGTTCGATGCCGTCTGCCGGGCCGCCGGCGTCACCCTGCACGGCACGGGCATCAACCCCGGCGGGATCACCGAGCGCTTCCCCCTCATGATCTCCGCCCTGTCCGGCTCCGTCACCCACGTGCGGGCCGAGGAGTTCTCCGACATCCGCACCTACGGCGCCCCTGACGTCATCCGTGACTGGATGCTGTTCGGAAAGACGCCGGCGGAGTCGCGCACGAGCATCATGGCGGACGCGCTCGGCGCGGGGTTCCGCCAATCGGTGTGGATGGTCGCGGACGAGCTCGGCTTCGAGCTCGATCCCGAGCTGCGCACCACGCACGAGATGGCCGTGGCCACCGCGCCAATCGACTCGCCCATCGGGCCCATCGCGCCCGGCCTCGTGGCGGCCCAACGCTTCCGCTGGGAGGGTCTGGTGCGCGGCGAACCCGTTATCACCGCCGCGGTGAACTGGCTGATGGGAGAGGAGCACCTCGACCCGCCGTGGGTCTTCGGAGCCGACGGCGAGCACTTCGAGGTGGAGATCACCGGGGATCCGAGCTGCCTCGTGAGCTTCCGCAAGCTCCACCCCGACTCCATAGTGGCGGGCCTGGAGCGGAACCCCGGCGTCGTGGCGACGGCCATGCACTGCGTGAACGCGGTGCCCTACGTGTGCGAGGCCGACGCCGGCGTGCGGACCTACCTCGAGATGCCGTTGGTGGCGGGGCGGGCGGCCCTCCCCCTGCAGCGCAGCGCGGCGGGCGGGTGATTCTCGACCGGTTCCGCCTCGACGACCGGGTCGCCATCGTGACGGGCGCCGGGCTGGGCATCGGCCGCGGGATCGCCGTCGGCCTGGCCGAGGCGGGTGCCCACGTGGTGCTGGCCGCCCGGACCCGGGCCGACCTCGAGGAGGTGGCGGCACAGGTCGAGGGGACGGGCCGGCGCGCCCTGGTCGTCCCCACCGACGTCACGGAGCTGGCGGAGCTCGAGCGGCTGGTCGACGTCACGGTCGGGGAGTTCGGGCGGCTCGACATCGTGGTGAACAACGCCGGTGGTGCGATGCCGCGCGCCGCGCTGGAGACCAGCGAGCGGTTCCTCGAGTCGGCGTTCCACTTCAACGTGACCGCACCGTTCACCCTGACCAAGCTGGCGGCCCGGCGGATGGCCGACACGACAGGGACCGGAGCCGTCGTCAACATCTCGTCGCGCTCGGCCAGCATGACCCAGACGAGCTTCTCCGCCTACGGGGCGGTGAAGGCAGCACTCGACCGACTGACCCGCAACATGGCGCCCGAGCTGGCGCCCCGGGTGCGGCTCAACGCCATTGACGTCGGCGGTGTCGCGACCCGGTCGCTCGACATCGTCCTCACCGACGAGGAGCTGCGCCGCCAGTTCCTCGTCGGCACACCGATGGGACGCCCCGGCGAGCCCGAGGACGTCGCCTGCGCCGTGCTGTATCTCGTCTCCGACGCCGCCTCGTGGGTCACAGGCAAGGTGTTCGAGGTCGACGGTGGCACGGAGGCTCCCGCCATCACGGTACCGGCGCCCCCGCTCGAGCCGGCATGACCCTCGGCGAGGACGCCGTACGCTCCTGGGGCCCGATCAGGCGAGCTGCAACAGGCGCGCGGCCGTCCCACCCAGGAAGGCGTCGGCCGCCGCGTCGGTGAGGGGCAGGTCGCGGGCGGCGGCCACGGCACGGTCCATGGGAAGGAAGGGATGGTCCGACGCGTAGAGGACGCGGCCCAGGCCCCGCGACGAGTTCATGAAGGCGACGAGTGCGGGGTCCATGTACGTGGCCAGGTAGGCCGAGTTGGAGAGGTACAGGTCGGGCCACTTGAGCATGTACTGCATCAGCAGGGCCTCGAAGGGGTGCCCCATGTGCGCGCCGATGACGGTGAGGCCCTTGAAGTCGATGAGGACGTCCTCGAGGAGCTCGGGGCGCTGGCACGCCGAGCGGACCCGGGGGCCGGGAACGCCGACGTTGATGGAGACGGGCAGGCCGAGCTCTGCGCAGGTGGCGTAGACGGGGTAGTAGAGCTTGTCGTTGAGCGGGTACTGGTGCACCAGGGGTGTGACGCGCACCAGCGCCACCGCCGGGTGCTCGGCGAGGGCGCGCAGGCGGGTGCACTGGCGCACGGGCCGGTCGGGTCGGTCCGCGACCAGAGCGACACGCAGGCGGTCGGGGTGGGAGCCGACCTCATTGAGCAGCGCGTCCGTCTCGGCGGCCGTGATCCCGGCGGCAACGATGCCGACGTCGACCCCGCAGGCGTCCATCGTGGCCAGCAGCCGCGCCAGGGTGGAGGCGGCCGCGAGGTCGCCGCCCAGGAGCTCGGGGATCCCCTCGTTGCCGGCCTGGCTCAGGAAGGCCTCGGCGGCCTTGCCAGTGAGCGCGTTGACCCACAAGTCGACGACGGTCACGGGGTGGCGTCGGGCGGGGTGGCGGCTTCGCCGGCTCTCGCCTCGGCCTTGGCCTTGGCCGCGCGCAGGTAGCGCACGCCCGTCGTGAGCGACTCCTTGATGAGACGGTCGTTGTCCTTGGAGATGAAGGCGTGCACGCGCTTCTCGAGCAGCGCTCGCAGGACGGGGTTGAAGGCGTGGTACGACTCCGAGAAGTGCACGCGGGTGGTCCCGTTGCCGAGGTCCTCGAGTCGGGTCCGCCCCTCCGCCTCGGACCACAGAGGCCGGCCGACGGCGTTGTACTTCCACGAGACCTTCGGCGTCACCTCGGTCAGCCATTCCCAGGACTGGCCCTTGCCACCGGTGAGGAGATAGCGCGGCACGCGGAAGGTGCAGTGACGGACCAGCCCCTCGCCGACCGCATCGCCGGGGTGGAGGATGTCGATGGTCACCTCCCCCGTCTCGGTGTGGGGGATCCGGGCCCAGAAGAGCTGCCACAGCTCGTCCACGCTGGCCTCGATGTCGACGAAGTACTGGTGCTCCTGCATCGGCTCACCATATCCCCGGGCCTGACACGCCTGTCAGGTTGTCGGGCCGGGTCACGGCCGCGGGTGTTCAGGGAAAGGGCGTGCCGTAGGTGTTCAGGTGCGCCTTCTCCGAGACCGGTCGGCGCCGCGGCGTCCCCAGGGGAGCGGGCAGGTGTCCGAGAGGGACGACAGCGACGGGCACCACCTCGGGCGGCAGGCCCAGCAGGGCGGAGAGCTCGTCGCCGGCCACGACGGGCAGGGTGGTGAGCGTCGACCCGAGACCGAGCGCGTGGGCGGCCAACAGCAGGTTCTGCACGGCGGGGAAGACCGAGGCGTCCATCGTCTGCGGGAAGGCCAGGCGCGTGTCGCCGCAGACGACGACGAGGACCGGGGCGCCGGCGATGCCACCCATCGCCCCGTGGTCCACGTCGCGGAGGAAGGCGGGGCTCAGGCGCTGCTCCTCGAGGGCCCGGGCGCCACCCTGCCACAGGCGGGCCGTCATGGCGCCGATGGTGGCGCGCGACGCGGGGTCGCGTACGACGACGAAGACGAAGGGCTGACTGTTCTCCGCACTGGGCGCGTGGGTGGCCGCCGTCAAGATGCGGACGACCGTGTCGTCGTCCACGTCGTCGGGGAGGAACGACCGGGCGGCACGCTGGCTCTGCACCACGTCGAAGAAGTCGGGCGGCACGGCGGCGATGGTAGTGAGCCGGGCGCGGGCCCGCCTCCGGCGCCGGATTGGGCGCCGGATTGGGCGCCGGCGAGGTGACCCGCTACCTTTGGCGCTGCATCGGCCCCGGCGGCCGGTGCCCGCCATGAGACGTGGATCGGATTTCCGGGCGGAGGGGGACAGGAGGCAGACGGGTGGCAGACGGCGCCGCATCGCAAGAGGACGTGCTCAAGAGCATCATCGGGCAGCCGACCGGCAAGGCCAAGGTCGTCGTGGAGCGGGGGCCGGTGCAGCACTTCGCCGACGCCGTGCTCAGCACGAGCCCGATCTACCGCAACCCCGGGGCGGCCAAGGCGGCCGGTTTCGACGCCATCCCGGCGCCGCCGACCTGGCCTTTCGCCATGGAGTTCTCGGGCAAGTTCGACGAGATCCAGCCGGCCGATGCGCCGACGGGCAACCCGCTCATGACAGCGGTCGGGCCGTTGATGGCCAAGGGTGGGCTCATCCTCCACGGCGAGCAGGAGTTCATCTACCACCGGCCCGTGCAGGTGGGGGACGTGCTGGTGAGCGAGGGCAAGATCACCGACGCCTACCAGAAGGAGTCCAAGGGGCGGACGATGACCTTCATCGTCTCCGAGACCAACTGGAGCGACGAGAAGACGGGCGAGCCCGTCGTGACGGCCCGCTTCAACCTGATCCACCGCGCCTAGGGCACTCGGGCAACATTCGACAGGAGGTCGACACGATGGGTGAGAGGAAGCTGTCCTTCGACGACGTGAAGGTGGGTGACGAGGCTCCGGCGATCACGCACAAGCTGACACGGACGGACCTGGTCAAGTACGCGGGGGCGTCGGGTGACTTCAACCCGATGCACCACGACGAGGTGGCGGCCAAGGCCTCGGGGCAGCCGAGCGTCTTCGGGCACGGCATGTTCTCCATGGGCCTGCTGGGGTCGGCCTTGACGGACTACGTCGGCGTGGGGAACGTGACGCGGTATCAAGTTCGCTTCGCCCGACAGACCTGGCCCGACGAGGTGCTCTCCTCGAAGATCGTCGTCACCGGCAAGCGGGAGGACGGCGGCCAGAAGCTGGTGGACCTCTCCGTCACGCTGTCCAACGGCGAGGGCGAGGACAAGCTCGTGGGCGAGGCCACGGCCGCGCTGCCCTGACATGGGGTAGGTTCGCTCGCGGGAAGGCGCGACCAAAGGACGGTGCTGACGTGAACCCGAAGGATCTGGAGAAGGCGTTCGCCTCGACGGGAGCGGTGCTCTCGGGCGTCACGAGGGCGCAGCTCGACGAGTCCACCCCCTGCTCGTCGTGGAAGGTCCGGGAACTGGTGAACCACATCGTCGGCGGCACCATGTACTTCGCGTCCGTCGCCGGGACGGGGAACCCGCCTGAGGGGGAGTCGCCGGACTTCGCAGCCGGCGACGACTACGTCGCTGTGTTCAACAAGGGTGCGGCGCAGGCCGTGGAGGCCTTCTCGGCCGAGGGCGCGATGGAGCGGATCATGCACATGCCCTTCGGTGACCTGCCCGGCAGCGCCTTTATCAACATCGCCGCCATCGACACCTTCACCCACGGCTGGGACCTGGCCAGGGCCACCGGGCAGCCGAGCAACCTCGACCCCGGGCTGGCTAGCGAGATGCTCGGCGTGGCCCAGTCCTTCCTCCCTGACGAGATGCGAGGGCCCGAGCCGGCGCCGTTCGGTCCCCGCGTGGAGCCCCCGGCGGGCGCGCCGCCGGCTGACCAGCTGGCTGCGTTCTTGGGGCGTCAGCCCTAGGCGCCGAAGCTGAGCGGGAGCCGTGCCGGCCCCCAGATGCCGAACGTCGACGGCTTCCACTCGATGTCGCCCCTCCGGGCCAGCCCCGGCATGCGCCGGGCCAGCAGCGGCAGTGCCTCTTGCAGCTCCGCCCGGGCCAGCGCTGCGCCCATGCAGAAGTGGATGCCGGCGCCGAAGGTCATCTGGGCCGTGCCCCGCTCGCGAGTGATGTCGAAGTCGTTGGGCTCCTCGAAGGCCTCGGGGTCGCGGTTGGCCCCCGACAGCGAGGTGGCGACGAGCGTCCCCTGCGGGAACAGGACGTCCCGGTAGACGACGTCCTCGGCGGCGAAGCGGGCCGTGCCCCGCACGGCTCCCAGGTAGCGCATCGACTCCTCGACCGCCCGCCCGGCCAGTTCCGGTCGCTCGGCCAGCAGCGCCCACTGGTCGGCGTGTTCGGTGAACAGGGCGACCGAGCAGGCCAGCTGGTTGCGGGTGGTGTCGGTGCCGGCCATCAGGACGGCCTGAGCGAGCATCGCCATCTCCTCGGTCGACAGCCGGTCACCCTCCTCCTCGATCGCGATCAGGTCGCTCAGGAGGTCGGCGCGTGGGCTGGCCCGCCGTTCGGTGATCATCTCGCCCACGTACTCGTACAGCTCCTCGCCGGCTCGTGTGATGAGCGGCAGGTCCTCGGCGAGGTTGTTGTTGAAGATGCGGAAGATGTCGGTGGCCCAGGCGGAGAAGAGCTTCCAGTCCTCGGGCGGCGCGCCCAGGAGCTCGCAGATGATGGGGATCGGGTAGGGCTCGCAGACGTCGGCCACCAGCTCGCACTCGCCGCGGTCGGCGATCCGGTCCACCAGCTCGCCGACCACGGCCCGCATGGTGGGGCGGAGCCGGTTGGCCGAGGCCGGTGTGAAGGCGGGCGCGACGAGGCGGCGCAGTCGCGCATGGCCCTCGCCCTCCATGGTGAGGATCGAATCGGTGCGCCGGTCGCCGAACTGCGAGCCCTCGAGCTCGGGGGACTGCTCAATCATGGAGAGGGCCGAGTGGAAGCGCTGATCGCGCAGGATGGCGGTGACGTCCTTCAGGCGGGTCACCGCGTAGCCCATGTCGGTGCGGGCCAACCAGTGCACGGCCCGTGCCGCCTCAACGGCGCCGAGGGCCTCCCTGCGCTCGAGCCCCATCATGTCGAGGTAGGGGAGATTCAGCTCCGAGACCAGTTGCGGCATGGGCCCCCAGGTTGTGTGCGAGTGGGTTGTCTGCGAGTCGGGCGTCGAGGCGACGTGAGGCGAGGTTAGCGGAGCGCCGGTCGCTCCGGTCAGGCCTCGCCCTGCGCGCCCTGCTTCAGCGCTGGATGCCGCTGCGCCAGGATCGGCAGGATCAGCGCCTTGGGGATCAGGTGGGCCAGCGCCGCTGCGGTTCGGTTGGCCGCACCCGGGATCACGACGGCGCGCCCGGCGGCGACCCCGTCGACGGCCGCCCGGGCCACGTCGGCCGCGGGCACCCACATGAACTTCGGGAGGGCTTCGCCCGCCTCGGCGTCGGTCATCCCCGCCGACTCCGCGAAGCCGGTCTCGACGGGGCCCGGGCACAATGACGTGACCGTCACACCGGTCCCGCGGAGTTCGGCCCCCAGTGCGCGGCCGTAGGAGAGCACGAAGGCCTTCGAGGCGCCGTAGCCGGCCTGCCCCGGCAGCGGCTGGAAGGCGGCCGTGGAGGCGGTGTTCAGGACTGCACCGCGATGGCGTGTCACCATGCCCGCCACGAAGAGAGTGCACAGGTCGACAACCGCTTCGACGTTCGTCCGGATCATGGCGAGCTCGGCGGCACGATCGGATTTGTGCACCGGGCCCATGGTGGTGAAGCCGGCGTTGTTGACCAGGATGTCCGGCGTGAGGCCGAGGTCGGCCAACCGGACCGGGAGCGCGCCGCGGGCGTCGGCGTCGGTGAGATCGGCCGCGATCACCTCGGTGCGGACCGCGTGCGCCCGGGCCAGCTCATCGGCCAGCGTCCGCAACCGGTCCTCGCGCCGGGCGACCAGTGTCAGTCCATGGCCACGCCGCGCCAGCTCCCGCGCGATGTCCGCGCCGATGCCCGACGAGGCGCCGGTCACGATGGCCGTCGTGTTCTGCTTGGGGGCAGGGAGTGCCATGGGTGCAGCGTAGGGGACCAGTGGAGGACGCCGTCGGGGCGCGTCCATGCCCTCAAGTCGCGAATGGATGAAGTTCGTGTGACGTCGTCCGCCCCCACCAGGGCCTTTGCGAATGCCCTGTTCGCGTGGGGTTCACAGGGGGCGGGTCGAGGCAGATACTTGAGTCGAACGAGCGGCAATTGGAGCACCCGCCATTGCCCCGAGTGGAAAGGAGCGTCCGATGCCATCGAAACGCTCGACCGAGGAGGTCGATCCACCGGGTTGAGCCTGCGTCACCGATGTCGGTTTCGGTGACGCTCGGAGTAGTCCCTACGGTGTGAAGTCCGGCGCCTGACTTAGGCCGCGTTCGCGCCGGTGCGTGTGCCGGCCGGCCGACAAGGCGGCCCCCGCACCTACAGCGCCGCAGGCTGGATCCGCAGGGACCACGGACAGACAGAACAAATCACTACACGAGTCAAGGACCGGCCGCGAGGCCGGTCCTTCTCGCGTCCAGTGGCCTGTGCGCCGCGGCGGGTGGGCGCCCGAGGGTGTTTGGCCGTGCCATGGTGGGACGTGCCCGGGACCCGTCTGCCGATGTTCCCGCTCTCGGCGGTGCTGTTCCCCCACGACTCCATGTCGCTGCACGTCTTCGAGCCGCGTTATCGGGCGTTGATGCGGGACTGCCTGGCGGGCGACCGGCGTTTCGGCGTCGTGCTTATCGCTCGGGGCTCCGAGGTCGGCGGAGGCGACCAGCGCACGGCGATCGGCACCCGCGGGGTCATGACCAAGGCGACGGAGCTGGCCGACGGTCGCTGGGTCTTGTCGGTCCTGGGCGAGGCCCGCATCGAGGTGGAGGAGTGGTTGCCCGACGACCCCTATCCGGTGGCGCTGGTCGCCGAGCCGGGAGAGCTGCCTGCGCCGGGGTCGCCCAGCCCCGCCCTTGCAGAGGCCGTCCAGCGGATTCGCCGTGCCCGGGCGGTGCTCGCCGAGCACGGCGGGGGCCCACCTTTGCCGCCGGACCTCTCGTTCGACGCGGGGAACGCCGAGGTCGCCTCGTGGCAGCTCTGTGCGGCCGCTCCGGTGAGCGCGTACGACGCGCAGCGGCTCCTTGCCACCGAGGGCGTGGCGGAGCGGGTCCGCCTCCTGGTGGAGCTGATGGAGGAGCTCGAGCTCGACCTGCACCGGATGCTCGCGTCGGAGTGACGGTGGTGGGAGTGACTCTCGTCGACCATCATCGGCGATATTCGGCGTGGCGGATTCAACCGCCTGGTCTCTCTCAAAACTATAAGTGTGTCTGTTTATAGTGTGGGGAAAGTGTTCCGGGCCCGCCAACCGGCCCGCCCTCCGGCCTCTCCGGCCTCTCCGGCCCATTGGCGGACGGGAACGCGGTTGGGCTAGCACGGTCGGTGACGCCAGACGAGAACCACCACGAAGGTAACGACGAAGGTAGCGAAGGTAGTGAAGGGAACGAGGGAGGGAGCCGCAATGGCGATCACGCCGACGAGGGAGCAGTTCAGCGAATTCGCCCACGGGAGGCGCGACGGGGAGGTGGTGATGATCAACCTGTTGCACTTTGCCCGCACCGACGACGACGCCCAGAAGGAGGCCGCCGCCGCGGCGACGGGCGCCCATGCCTACCGGGACTACAGCGACCAGGTGGTCAAGATGGTCGAGGCCCGCGGCGGGAAGGTGATCTGGACCGGACGGCCCGAGCACGTCCTGATCGGTGACCCTGCCGCCGACTCCTGGGACCTGGTGGCGCTGGTGTCGTACCCGAGCCGGACGGCGTTCATCGACATGGTCACGTCACCGAACTACGAAGAGGCCCACGCGGACCGCGAGCGAGGGCTCGACCGCACCGTGCTGCTCGCCTGCGAGCCGGTGCTCAACGCGCTCGCCCGCCCGGACGGCAACGGGGCCGCGGGTGCCTGACGCCGCGCCGACGCCCGCCCGCCGCCGCAACATCCTCTTCATCACCACCGACCAGCAGCGCCACGACAGTCTCGGCTGCAACGGCGGGACGGTGGCCCGCACGCCGGTCGTCGACCGGTTGGCCGCCGAGGGCATCAACTACCGGCGCGCCTACAACCAGAACACGGTGTGCATGCCGGCGCGGTCGACCATGCTCACCGGCCAATACGTGCGTACGCACGGTGTGGTGGCCAACGGCATCCCGCTCCCCGTCGACGCGCCGTCGGTGGCCCAGTACCTCCACGACACGGCCGGCTACCGCACGGCGCTGCTCGGCAAGGCGCACTTCGAACCCGGCTTCGACCCGACGAACCAGTTCGAGGAGAACGCCCGGGTCGCCCGGGGGGACACCGGGCCTTGGCGCGGCTTCGAGCGGTCGGAGCAGGCCATGCACGCCGCCGCATGGGGCGACCACCCGATCGCGCACTACGGCCGCTGGCTCAAGAAGCACCACCCCGAGCACCTGCACAGCTTCGCCGGGCTGCTCCAGGCGGAGCCTGGCGGCGACACCGCGGCGCCGGAGACCAAGAACAACCCGATCCCGCGCGAGTGGTACCACACCGACTGGGTGGCCGATCTCACGGTCGACTGGCTGGATTCGCTCGCCGCCGACGAGCCGTGGTTTTGCTGGATGTCGTTCCCCGATCCACACCATCCGTGGGACCCGCCCGCCTCCGAGCTGCCCCGGGTGCCCTGGCGGGACCTCTCCCTGCCGCCCGGCCACCCCGGCTCGGACGATGCCGTCCGCGCCGTCCTGGCCCGCAAGCCCCCGCACTGGCTCGCCTACTGGGACGGCCGGTTCTCCAACATGGAGGGCGGCCCGGGCTCCTTCGTGCCTTCGACGCTTGACCCATGACCAGATCCGCGAGGTGAACGCCAAGGTGCACGTGATGAACGAGCTCATCGACGAGGCCTGCGGGCGCGTGCTGCAAACCATCACGCAGCGGGGGTGGCTCGGCGACACCGACATCATCTTCACCACCGACCACGGCGAGCTCCAGGGCGACTTCGGCCTCCTCTACAAGGGCCCGTACCACACCGACGCGCTCATGCGGCTGCCCTTCGTGTGGCGGCCGGCGCCCTCCGCCGACGTCCCGCCAGCAGTGGTCACCGATCCGGTCGGCCAGGTGGACCTGGCGCCCACGTTCTGCGCCATCGCCGGGGTGGACCCGGCGCCGTGGATGCAGGGCTCGGCCCTCCCGCTCGCCGACGGCGAGCCTGGACGCGAGCCGCGCGCTGTGCGAGTGGGACAGCCAGTTTCCCGGCTACGGCATGCACCTGCGATCGGTCTACCGCGACGGATGGCTGTGCACCGTCTACGAGCCGTCCACCGCGGGGCAGCCCAACGGACTCGAGGAGGTCTGGGGCGAGGCCGTGCTGAGGCCGTGTCCCGTCGTCTACGAGCAGTCGGGCACCGGCCCGGGCGGGGTAGGGATCGCCACCGGCGAGCTCTACAACGTCGACGACGATCCCCACCAGTTCGAGAACCTGTGGGACTCCGCCGACCACCGCTCCCTACGCGACGACCTGGTGGCCGACCTCTACGGCAGCCTGCCGGCGGAGGTGCGACACCTCAAGGTGATGGCCCCGGCCTGAGGTCAGACCAGCCCGGCCAGCGCCGCGTCGAGGAAGCGCTGCGGTGCCTCGACCATGGGGTAGTGGCCGACGCCCTCGAGGCGGTTCACGGTGGCGTCGGGGCGGGCGGCCAGCAGGGTGTCGACCATGGACGGGACGGCGATCGGGTCGTCGAGGCCCCACACGATGTGCAGCGGCGACGGGTCGGTCTCGATAGCCCCGGTGAAGCGACGCTCGTTGGCCCGCCGTTCCTCTATGTAGCGGATGAGGCGCGGGAGCACGAGGTGGCCGTCGTCGTGGACGACCTGCGCCGCCGCCGGCGGCACCGGGTCCTCGGGCCAACCTTCGGGCACGAGCGGCGTGGCCGGGCTGAACGTGTCGCGCAGGCTCTGCGTGATTGACGCGGCGTCGATCGGGATCCCGGGCGGCAGGACCTCGTCGGGCAGGCCGAGCAACAGCTGCTGGCCGTTGGTCAGCTGGGCCTGCTCGATGTAGATGCTCCCGTTGGTCACCACGCGGCGCGTCACCTCCACCGGCCAGGTGCCCTCGGCGCGGCGCGCCAGGAGCTCGCCGCCGACGGTGTCACCCATGTCATGGGTGAGCAGGGCCAGCCGGTCGATGCCGAGGGCGGCGACGTACGCGGCGGCGACGTCGGCCTGCAGTGCCATGGAATAGGCGCGGTCGGGCTTGGCCGAGAGCCCGTACCCGACCATGTCGAGCAGAAGCACCCGCCGGCCCGCCCGAAGGCGGTCGAGCACGGCGGCGTAGTCGAACGACGACGTCGGGAACCCGTGCAGGACGAGCAGCGGCACGTGGCGCTCGGGCCCGATGGAGGGCGCGTCGATTGTGAACACGCGCTCGCCGCAGAGCTCGCGCCGGGCGCCGATCGCCTCCCATCCGGTGCCGGTGGTGATCGTCATGTGCCGGCGAGCTTGCTGACCACGGGGCCGAGCGTCTCCCAGGAGTCCGACTCGATCGACCAGTAGGAGATGCCGTACTCGGCCCGTCGCCACTCGAGCTCCTCGGCCATCTCGTCGAGCGTGCCGATGAGGGCGAGCGGGACGTGCAAGGCGTCGGCAGGGTCGATGCCGAAGGCCGGCGCCATCTGGCCGGCCAGGCCCGCCGCGTCGTCGGTGATGAGGACGAAGCCGATCAGCGAGTTCAGCTCGAGGTCGTCGAAGCGGTCGCCCGCCGCCTCCTTCACCCAGGCGATCTTCCTTCGGGTGCGCTCCGGCGTGGCGTCGGCGGCCGTCTCGGCACCGCCCGTCCCCTCGCGCAGGTTGACGTTGATGCTGACGATGTCGGCGTGGCGTGCCGCGAAGGACAGGACCCGCTTGCCGCCCCCGCCGATGATGAGCGGCGGCCCAGGCTGCTGCACGGGCCGCGGCGAGAGGGTGTGACCGAGCACCTCGTAGTGCTCGCCGTGGAAGCTGAACGGCCCGTCGGTGCGCAGGAGGCCCTGGACGACCTTCACCGCCTCCTCGAAGCGAGCCACCCGGACGGCGGGATGGTCGTAGGGGAGCCCGGACTCGTCGTAGTCGCTGCGCATCCAGCCGGCGCCGAGGCTCAGCTCGAAGCGGCCCTCGCTCAGCACGTCGAGGGTCGCCGCCTCCTTGGCCAGCACGAACGGGTGGCGGTAGTCGTTGCAGAACACGAGCGCCCCCATGCGCAGCGTGCCGGTGGCGGCTGCCACTGCGGCCAGAGCGGGCACCGGGGCCAGCTGGTCGCCGAAGTGGTCGGGCATGAGCAAGGCGCTGTAGCCCAGGTCCTCGGCCCGGCGGGCCTGCTCGGCCCAGGACCGGGCCGAGCCGTCGGGACTCTTGCTCAGCTGCGCGGCAAAGCGGAACTTGCGGTCGTGTGCCATGGCGCCATCGTGCCTCAGAACGGGGTCGAGCTGCTGCCCGTGCCTCAGCCTGCGAACTTCCCCGTCACGAATCGTTCCAGCAGGAAGTAGCCGCACGGCAGGAACAAGAACAGCAGGGCACGCTCGCGCCAGGGGTGCCGGGCCACCCACACGCCCAACGCGGCGAAGAACGGGAAGAGGACGAGCACGTCGCGGCTCTGTGACTGCAAGATGGTCTGGAACGAGAACACGCACCAGGCGAGACCGAGCAGCACGCCGTAGGAGTGCCGGATGCGGACGTAGGCGATCACGGCCGCGACCGCCAGCAGGACCACCGTCACCAGGTCGAAGAGCTCGACGATCGATTCCGTCGAGGTGTCGAGCAGGCGCAGGTGCACCAGGTCGGTGACGGCCCTGCCGATGGAGTTCCACGGTCCGCCGAAGTGCCGGTTCCAGAGGGCCTGTGACCTGATGAAGGGGAACCACTCGTCGAAGCGGGCGCGCTGGTAGGCGACCCACCCCACGAGGAAGGCGACCGTCGGCGCGGCGATCGCCACCATCCGACCGGCGGTGACCCGCGACGGGGAGAGCCACCCCAGGTCCTGGCCGGCGCGCCACGACGCCCGGTCGCGAGGCGCGGACCACGCCTCCATGGCCAGCGCCACGAGGAGCACGACCAGGTAGCCCTTCCCGGCGACCGCCACCGCCGCCAGCAGTCCGGCCGCGACGAAGTGACCCCGCCGCGCCGCCAGGAACGACAGCGTCACGACCGCCAGAGTGACCGACTCGGGATAGGTGGCGACGAGGAAGAAGGCGCTCGGCCAGGCCAGGAGCATGACGCACGCCGCGTCCGCGGCTCGGGACCCCGAGATCGAGGTCGAGGAGCTTCCACATCGCCGCCAGAGCGACGGCCAGCGCGACGGTGCTGACGAGCTCGGCGCTGGGCTCGTAGGCGAGGCCCGTCACGGCGTGGGTGAGGGACACGAGCGCCGGGTAGAGAGGGCCGAAGGCGTAGAAGGCCAGCCCCGCATGGTTGGCGGCGGCGGTCGTCGCATGGGCGGGGTAGCCGTGGGCGGCCAGCGAGAGGTAGTAGCCGCCGTCCCATTTGGCCAGGACGTCCCACAGCACCGAGGGATGGCGCGCCACTAGGTGGAGGAAGCTGACCGTGTACTCGCTGACCAGGGCCACCCAGCTCACGACGAGGCGGAACCCGACGGTGGCGCCGACGGCGATGGTCACGGGCCGCCGCCAGTCGTCCCACACTCGTCGCCCGCGCGCGCTCCAGGTCGTGGCGGTGCCGGGGCCGGATTCGGGCGCTGTGCCGAGTTCGTGACCCGTCGGCGTGGCGCCTTCGACTCCCAGGGCCTGCTCAGTCACGACGCCGCCACCGTACCGCAGGGCAATGCGCCCGGGATGCCCCCAGGAGGTCCCCGATGCGGGCGCGACCTAGATGAAACTGAACGGCGGGACGCCCGAGCTGATGCCCTTGAACAGCTCGCCCTTGGCGGCGATCAGCTCCTCGGGGCTCCACGCGGCGTCACGGGCGAGCTGGCCGACCGCCTGGTAGGCGCTCATGGCCCAGATGCTGGCGCCGAAGACGACGAGGATCTGCCCGCTGATGTCCGCCGAGTCCGGCGCAGCAAGGAAGGCCACCACGTTGGCGATGTTCTTGGGGTCCCAGGCGTCGAACGCGCCCTCCTCGGCGCCCATGCCCTCGGCACCGAAGAGGGTCTCGGTCATGCGGGTGCGGGCCCGGGGGGCGACGGCGTTGGACGTCACGCCGTAGCGGCCGAGCTCGCGGGCCTCGACCAAGGTGAGCGCCGCGATGCCCGCCTTGGCGGCGGCGTAGTTGGCCTGGCCCGCGTTCCCGAACAGGCCCGACTCCGACGTGGTGTTGACGATGCGCCCGGTCACGTCCTCGCCGGACTTGGCACGGTTGCGCCAGTAGACGGCGGCGTGATGGGTGGCCGCGAAGTGCCCCTTGAGATGGACCCGGATCACGTCGTCCCAGTCCGACTCGTCCATGTTGAAGGACATCTTGTCCCGCAGGATCCCGGCATTGTTGACGAGGATGTCGAGCGAGCCGAAGGTGTCGATTGCCTGCTCCACGACGTTTTTGCCGCCGACCCACGAGCTGATGTCGTCGCCGTTGACCGCAGCCTCGCCGCCGCTCTCCCGGATCAGGGCGACGACCTCTTCGGCGGGGTGCACGTCGCCCGAGCCTTCGCCGTGCAGCCCGGCACCGACGTCGTTGACGACGACACGGGCGCCCTCCGCCGCGAGCAGGAGCGCCTCCTCGCGGCCGATACCCCGTCCCGCCCCGGTGACGACCGCCACCTTCCCGTCGAGCAGTCCCATGGTGATGCCTCCTCGTGCCAGTCCTGTGCCGCGCTGCGCGCCGAGCCGGTCGTTCCGGGGATGCTGCCGGGGACAGTGCCCGCCGGCCGCGCGGCGCAAGCAGTGTGGCCGATGGGTCAGCTCAGGGGCAAAAGCGGACCAGCGACTCTGCGGTCACCCGCCCGACCAGCGCGACCGTCTGGCCACGGGCCTTCGCCCGCCCGAAGCGGGCCGTGAGGCTGACGATCTCCAGCCCGTCGGGCGGGGCGGCGAGCAGCGCCCGGTCGGATCCGCCCGCGATGCAGAGCACGGGCAGCGGGGGCCCCCGCCGCCCGCGGGCCCGGGCCAACGAGAGCACGCCGCCCGGCACCTTGCCCTCGAAGGAGGGCGGATCGAGGTGGCCCTCTCCGGTGACGACCAGCTCGGCGCGCTCCAGACGCGCCGGCAGCCCGACGAGACCGGAGACGAAGTCGAACCCCGGCGCGATGTGAGCACCGAGCGCGACGAGCCCGCCGGCCAGGCCCCCGGCGGCGCCGGCGCCCGCCACGGTGGTGACGTCGACACCGGTCTCGCGCCGGTAGCGCGCCGCAACGTCGATCAGCCGCCGTCCGAGCGACTCGACCTGTGCGGGAGTCGCGCCCTTCTGGGGGCCGAAGACGCGAGCCGCGTCGGTGAAGGCCGTCGTCACGTCGCACGCCACGACGAGCTCCACGCCCTCGAGCACGGCCGGCGATCCGACCGCGTCGAACGCGCCCTCGCCGCCGTCGGTGGTGGCCGAGCCGCCGCAGCCGATCACGATGCGGCGGGCCCCCGCGTCGCGGGCCGCCAGCAGGAGCTGTCCCACGCCAGCGGTTCCGGCACGCACAGGATCCTCGCCGCGGGGCTTCGGGAGAAGGGCGCGCCCGGCGGCACGTGACATCTCGACGACGGCGGTTGCTGCTGCGGTGGTGCCGGTCCCTTCCAGCATGCGCCACTCGGCCTCGACCGGAGCGCCGAGCGGGCCGGCCACCTTCGTGACGTGCCTCGTCCCGCCGAGTGCATCGAGCAGCCCCTCGCCGCCGTCCGACATCGGGACCTCGTCGGCCGTCCACCCGGCAGCGCGCGCCGCGCCGGCGATGGCCGCCGCCACCTCCGCCGCGGTGGCCGTGCCCCGGAACTTGTCGGGTGCGGCGACCAGGTGGGGCACGGGAGTGGACGCTACCGAACGTCCCCGTCGGGCGGGACCCGTTAGCTTGAGGGCCCATGCCGACCTGGCGAGGTGCAGTGCGGCGCCTGCGCGGCGCACCCCTCCCCGTACCCGGCGCTGCGCAGTGGCGCGGCTTGTCGCGGCAGTCGGCCCAGGACGTCCTCGACCTCGTCTACGAGCTCATCCTTGTCCGCGAGCCCGATGCGACCGGGGCCGAGAGCTTCCTCGAGGGCCTGCGCAACGGCACCATGACGCCCCAGGAGCTGGCGGCGGTGGCGATCGCGTCGGGGGAGTGGTGGTCGGTCACCCCGTTCCCCGGCCTGGGCCGGTCGCTGCACTTCAGCCGCATGATGTTCGTCCGCTCGCTCCCACCGGCCACGCGCATCCTCGACCTGGGCGGCACGTCGCTGGGCAACGCGACCGGCGCCCTCGTGCTCATGGGGTATCCCTACCCGTTCGACGACCTCGTCGTGATCGATCTGCCCTCCGAGGAACGCAACGAGCTGTACCGCGAGGTGGCCTCCCCCGAGGTCACGCAGACGGCGCTGGGACCGGTGCGCTACCGCTACCACTCCATGGTGGACCTGTCGGACTACGCCGACGGCTCGGTGGACCTCGTCTACAGCGGCCAGTCGATTGAGCACGTCCCGATCGAGGTCGGCGACACGGTGCTCTCGGAGGTGCGCCGGGTGCTGCGGCCGGGCGGGTATCTCGGCCTCGACACCCCGAACGCCCGCGTCGACGCGGCTGCAGCAGGACGAATTCATCGACCCCGATCACGAGCACGAGTACACCGACGCGGAGATGCGCGCCAAGCTCACCGCGGCGGGCTTCGAGGTGGTCGGCGCATGGGGTCTCAACCACGCCGGTCCCAGCTTGCGCGCCGGCCGCTTCGACTCCGACCAGGTGGCCACGGCACGCGGGCTGTTCCACGAGATCGAGGACTGCTACCTCCTGTCCTACCTGTGCCGGGTCCCGGGTTGACGAGCGCGGCCGAGGGCGGTGGCGCGGCCAGCCGGCTGACGGGCCGCATTGCGTGCGGGCGAGAGGACTCGAACCTCCACCCCCTCGCGGGGACCGGGACCTAAACCCGGCGCGTCTGCCAATTCCGCCACGCCCGCAGCGGTCCCGCGATGCGGGTGATCAGGGAGTGTACGGCTGTGCGCCGACGGGTGCCCCCTCCGGCCACTAGCCTCGTGGCCATGGCCAACGCATCTTCATCCCCCCAGATCACCGCCGCCGGGGCCGACCTCGACTCCGCCGGCCGGGTCTTCCAGCAACTGCTCAAGGAGCGGATCGTCTTCATCGGGAGCGCGATCGACCAGGTCACGGCCAACCTCGTCTGCGCCCAGTTGATACTGCTCGAGGCGGAGGACCCCGACAAGGACATCTCGGTCTACATCAACTCGCCGGGTGGCTCGGTGACCGACGGCCTGGCCATCTACGACACCATGCAGTACGTCCGGCCCGACGTCTCGACCATCTGCGTCGGGCTGGCGGCCAGCATGGGCCAGTTCCTGCTGTGTGCGGGTGCGCCGGGCAAGCGCTACGCCCTGCCCCACGCGCGTATCTTGATGCACCAGCCCTCGGGCTCCATGCAGGGCCAGGCGGCCGACATCGCCATCCAGGCCGAGCAGATCATCTACCTCAAGCGGATGATGGCCGAGCGCATCGCCTTCCACACCGGGCAGCCGCTGGAGCGCATTGAGACGGACTCGGACCGGGACCGCTGGTTCACCGCGGAAGAGGCCTGCGAGTACGGCTTTATCGACAAGGTGATCGACCGCTCGGCGGCTACGGCAGCGGCAGGGAACGCATAGACGTGGCTTTGGACGTTCCGGCCTCCTCGTCGGACGCGGACCGGAGACTCGAGGAGGCCGCCGAGACGAGGGTGGGGGACCGCTCGCCCATGGCCGCCGAAGCGGAGGGAGTGGACCTGCGCGACCTTCGAGCGCGGTTCCGTCACGCGCATTGTCACGCCCACCATTAGCGTGCGCAAGCGGCTGCGCGAGATCTGGCTCTCCCGTGAGCTGCTGATCTATCTCGTCCGCACCGAGATAAAGGTCAAGTACAAGAACTCTGCCCTCGGCATCGTGTGGTCGATGATCGCGCCGGCGATGACGCTGGCCATCTACTTCTTCGTGTTCAACATCGTCCTCGGCCAGAAGATGCCGAACTTCGTGATCTACCTCATGGCCGGGCTCCTCCTGTGGAACCTCTTCTCGCTGGGTGTCCTCACCGGCACCGGGGTCGTGGTGAACAACGCCGGGATCGTCAAGAAGGTGTCGTTCCCCCGCGAGATCCTGGCCCTGGCGGCCGTCGGCTCGGCCTGCGTCTTCTTCTTCTTCCAGTCCGTGGTCATGGTCGTCTTCATGGTCGTGCTCAGGGCGCCACCGGACATGGCCTACTTCCCCCTCCTCGTTCTCGCCCTCATCGCGGCGGTGATCCTGGCCTCGGGCCTGGGCATCCTGTTGTCGTCGGTCAACGTCTACCTGCGCGACACGCAGCACCTGATCGAGGTGGTCCTCACGGCCTGGTTCTGGGCCTGCCCTATCGTGTACCCGTACTGGACCATTGAGAAGAAGCTGGGGCCTCACTCGCTCACGTGGGTCTACTTCTTGAACCCCGTGACACCGCTCGTGCTGACGTTCCAGCGCTGCCTCTACGCGCATCCGTCCTACACCCTCAACGGCGTGACCACCCAGGTCCTCCCCACGCAGGGCTACCTCTGGTACACCGTCCTGGTCCTCGGCGTGCTGTTTCTCTCCGTCTGTCTCTTCGTCATCGCCCTCGCTGTCTTCGGCCGGCTCGAGGGCAACTTCGCCGAGGAGCTGTGAGCCGTGTGACCGACTTCGCCGTCGACGTCCGCAACATCTCCAAACGCTTCCGCCTGGCCCACGGCCAGTACAACTCCCTGAAGGAGCGGCTCATCCACGGAGGGAAGCGCCAGAACGTCGAGGACTTCTGGGCCCTCGACCAGGTGTCCCTCACGGTCCGCCAGGGCGAGACGGTCGGCATCCTGGGCCGCAACGGCTCGGGCAAATCGACGCTGCTCAAGTGCATCTGCGGCGTGCTCCAGCCCACGAAGGGCGAGGTGGCTGTTCGGGGCAAGCTCGCCGGCCTGCTGGAGTTGGGCGCCGGCTTCCAACAGGACCTCACCGGCCGGGAGAACATCTACCTGAACGGCTCGCTGCTGGGCATGTCCAAGCGGGAGGTCGACAAGGTCTTCGATGCCATCGTGGACTTCTCGGAGCTCGAGGAGTTCATCGACGGCCCCGTCAAGTTCTACTCGTCCGGTATGTACGTGCGGCTCGGCTTCGCGGTAGCCGTGAACGTGGACCCCGACATCCTGGTGGTCGACGAGGTACTGGCGGTGGGCGACGAGCGCTTCCAGCGCAAGTGCCTCGACCGGGTGAACCAGTTCCAGCGCGAGGGGCGCACGATCCTGCTCGTGACGCACTCGGCAGACACCGTACGTACCATCTGTGACCGCGGTGTCGTGCTCAGCCACGGCCAGCTCGTGGCCGAGGGCGAGCCCGGCGAAGCGACGCGGATATTCCGGGAGCGCCTGATGGCGGAGGGGGCGGGCATGTCGATCGTCGACCCGGGGGTCGTCGCGGTGCCGGCGACACCGGAGAGCGCGGGGAGTGGCGCCCTGCCCGACGCCGAGCGGCCCGTCCGGCTCCGCTCCGTGCACCGCATCTTCTCGGGCGACAACACCGTCCCGTACATGCGATCGGGCGACGACCTCACCATCCGGGTCGAGTTCGAGACTCTCTACCCCGTCGACGACGTCGTGTTCTCGCTCGACGTCCGTGACTCGGGGAGCAACTCCATCATGCGGACCGACACGTCCATCATCGGCATGCCGATCGACGCCCCGCCGGGGACGAGCGTCATGCACTTCGGGATCACGGAGATGCCGTTGCTCGACGGCTCCTTCTCCTTCGCCATCGGGATCCAGAGCCGTGGCGGCATCCTCTACGACTGGCGGGAGGAAGCGGGGACGTTCGAAGTGATGAACCCGGGGAAGGCGACCGGGTTGCTCCGCATGAACGTGCACGCCGCACTCATCTCGACCGAAGGCGTGGGCTCAGCCGCGCTGGCGCAGCCCGGCTGAGCGGGCTCGCACGATGAGCGACACCGAGGCGACGCTGCCGGCTGATCCGCGGGCGTACCTCGACCAGGTCATGGCGGAGATCGCCGAAGAGGTCCAGGCGCGCCGCGCCTCGGGCGACCTGCCGCCCAAGCTCGAGCGCGAGCTCGACGAGCTGTTTCTGGCCCACTCCCCGGTGGCCGGCCGAGGGGGCGACCTGGGCGAGGCCCTCCGGATGGTCGACGCCGCCACCTTCATCGACCCCGTGGTGCCCGTCCAATCGGAGCGCGCCGCCGGTGCCGCCGTGAAGAAGGGGATGCGTTCGCTGCTGCTCTGGTACGTGGGATGGTTGACACACCAGATGAGCCAGTCGGCAGCAGCGGTAAGCCGCGCCCTGCACATCGTCGACGACCGCCTGCAGGAGATCGAACGCCAGGTGGCGGTCCAGCGCGTCCCGGAAGCGGGCGTCGTGGAGTTCCCGGCGTTGCACGGTCCGGACGCCTGGTGGGTGGATCCGGCGGTGGCCGCGGTGGCCCCCGTGCGCGGCCGCATCCTGCACGCGGCCTGCGGGGACGGGTGGCTGGTCCGCCGCATCGCGGAGGCGGGCGGCGACGCTTACGGCGTCGATCCCCGCTCCCACGTCGTCGACGGGGCCGAGCTCGGCCGGCTGGACCTGCGAAGTGAGACCGTGGCCGAGCACCTGCGTGCAGCCGCCCCCGCCGGGTTGGCGGCCATCGTGCTGAGCGGCACCGTGGACGGGATGGCAGGCGGCGAGCGGGCCCAGCTCCTGAGCGTGATCGGCGGCAGGCTGGCCCCGGGTGGGACGCTCGTGATCCACTCGGTGAGCCGGGCGGCCTGGGACGACGCCGGCGCGCCACCGAGGGCCGACCTCGCGCCGGGCCGGCCGCTGCGGCCCGAGGCCTGGTGCGAGCTCCTGGAACAAAGCGGGTACGAGACGACGACCGTTCGGCCCGGCCCAGCCGGACGCGACTTCCTCGTCACCGCGGTCCGGGCGAGCATCGTCACGCCGTACCCGCCTGCGGAGCGGTGACCGCCGCCGCCGGAAGGCCGGTGGCCGTCCACCAGTTCATCCCCACCCTGAACCCGCACGACGCAACGGGGACGCACACCCTCAAGCTGCGCGACGCCTTGCGCGTGGCCGGCTGGCGGTCCGAGATCTTCGCCGAGGCGATCCACGACGACCTGGCCGCGCTGGCCTACAAGCACTGGATGTACCCCGAGCATGCAGCGAAGGGCGACGTGGCCGTGTACCAGTTCACGACGTCCTCGGCCGTGGCGCCCTATCTGGCCGAGCACGGGCTGCCACTGATCCTCGACTTCCACAACTTCACCGGGCCCGAGTACTTCGACGGCTGGGAGCCTCAGAGCGTGCAGCGGGCCGCTCGGGCGGCCGATGAGCTGGCGTTGCTGGCGCCGCAGGCCGTCCTCGGCCTGGCCAAGAGCCGCTTCAGCGAGGACGAGCTCAGGCGGGCGGGGTGCCGGCGCACCGCCGTCGTGCCGGTCCTGGCCGACTACAGCCGAGTCACGGGCCGCCCCGATCCTCGGGTGGCCGCCGAGCTGGCCTGCCTGCGCGCCCGGGGTGGCGCCGACATCCTCTTCGTGGGCCGCGTCGTGTCCTCCAAGGCCCAGCACGAGCTCGTCAAGGCGCTGTGGGCCTACCGCCGCCTCTACGACCCGCAGGCGCGCCTGCACCTCGTCGGGGGCACATGGAGCTACGAGTACACCAGGGCACTGCTCGGCTTCGTCCACGATCTCGGGCTGACGGGTGCTGTCCGCATCACCGGCGAGGTGTCGGACGCGTCGCTCGCCGCCCATTTCGCCGCTTCCGACGTCTACCTGTCGCTCTCGGCGCACGAGGGATTCGGGGTCCCGCTCGTCGAGGCCATGGTGGCGGGGGTGCCCGTCGTCGCCCGCGGGGCAGGCGCCGTGGCGGACACGGTGGCCGGTGCCGCGCTGCTGCTGGCGGCCGCCGACCCCACCTACGTGGCAGCCGCCCTGCACCGGGCCTGCACCGACGACCACCTGCGCGCCGTGCTGATCGCCTCGGGGCGGCACCGGGCGGCCGAGCTGTCGGGCGACGCGGCCGCCGCCTGCCTCGTGGAGGCCATCGCTGCCGTGGTGACGCGACCGTGAGCAAGAAGGTGGCGTTCGTGACGCCGCGCTACGGGCCACAGATCATGGGTGGCGCGGAGACGGCGGTGCGCCAGCTGGCCGAGCATCTGCGCGCCGACACCGACTGGGAGGCCGAGGTCCACACGACGTGCGCGCTCGACGCCATCACCTGGGAGGACGTCCTCGACCCCGGGACGACCGACGTCAACGGGGTCACCGTGCACCGGCATCCATCCGCACACGGCCGCCTGCCCGACTTCTACGGGCTGGACGGGACCATTCGCCTGGCCCCCCGCTCGGCGACGCGGGAACAGGGGGAGCGGTGGGTCGACTACAACGGCCCCGTCTCCCCCCAGCTGGTCGACGCCGTGTGCGCGTCGGACGCCGATGCGGTCGCCTTCTCCCCGTACCTCTACCACCCCACGGTGGCGACCATCGGCAAAGTCAAGGTCCCGACGGTGTTCCATCCGGCGGCGCATGACGAGCCGGCGCTGTACCTGCCGGTGTTCCGTGGCAGCTTCGGCAGCGCGGATGCCTTCTGCTTCTACACGGCGTCGGAACGCGCCCTGGTCGAGCGCATGTACCCGGTGGCGGAGCGTCCTCAGATCGTGCTCGGTCTCGGCGTGGGCGACTCCGAGGGTGCAGGCCGGAGCGGTGGCGAGCTCTTGGGCCTGGGGGATCGTCCCTACATCGTCAGCGTGGGCCGGGTCGACGAGCACAAGGGCTCCAAGATGCTTGCTTCGTACTTCGCCACCTACAAAGAGCGCCAACCCGGGCCGTTGGCCCTCGCCCTCGTCGGGCCCGTCTCCGTGGAGCTCCCGCCGCACCCCGACATCGTCGTGACGGGTGCCGTCGACGAGCCCGACAAGTGGGATATCGTGCACGACGCCCTGGTCGCGGTCTCGCCCTCTGCACTCGAATCGTTCTCACTCGTGGTGATTGAGGCCTGGGTCGAGCGGGTCCCCGTCGTGGTCAACGGCGCCTGCGGGCCGACCCGGGAGCATTGCGAGCGGTCCGGTGGGGGTATGTGGTTCACCTCCTACCCCGAGTTCGAGGCGGTTCTCAACCGGCTGGTGTCCGACGCGGAGCTGCGCGCCACCCTCGGCCGGCGCGGGCGCGAATTCGTCGACCGGCACTTCCGCTGGCCCGTGCTCGTGGCGCGCTACGACGAGTTCCTAACCTCCGTCGTGGTGAGGGGGCGGGGCACACCGAGCCTGTTCTGAGTGCCGGTGGTCAGGGCTCCCGACGCCCCACCACCGTGTACATCTGCTGATCGATCGGTTCGCTCGCGATGTCGTGGGCCAGGTGATGGTGCTGGGTGTGCAGCGTCGTTTCGGTCTGTCCGAAGCCGAGCCGGGAGAGCATGGACACCACCGCACCCGGGTAGATCGACCACCAGTTGGTCACGTGGGACTCGGCCGACGGCGAGAAGCGCATGACGTTGGACTCGGGCGGATGCTCGTCGTCTTGCAGCGGCTCGGTGACGATCATCGTGTCCGTCGTCCGCCGCGCCGCCTGTGAGAGGGCGCCCCAGGGCTCGCGCAAGTGCAGGAGAATCGCCCCGACCAGGGTGATGTCGAAGGTGCCGAGATCGGCCGGCATGTCGTAGATGTCCCCCTGGACGAACATCGCCGAGGAACCCAGGGTCCGGTGGAGGTACCACCATGCGTCGTGGTTCCGGTCGATTGTGTCCTGCATCACGCGCCGCCGCTCCTCGGGGTCCTCGCGCCCCCTGAAGGGCAGCACGTCGACGGAGATGTCGAACCCCGCCTCGAAGGCGACCACCTTCGCTCCCATCTGCTCCAGGTAGAAGGTCAAGTAGCCGGTGGCCGGGCCGAGCTCGAGTACCCGCTTGCCGGCGACGTTCACCCCGCCGAGGTAGTCGGACTCGCGGCCTCGCAGGTCCCAGGCTCCGGGAAGCACGCGTCCGTCGGGCAGCTCGACGGCGTGGTACCAGACCAAGTCGTCGAGGTCGGCGCCCTCACGCCCTTTCGACTGCGCCGCCTGGAATTCGAGGTCGAGCTGGCCCAGGTAGTCCCGGGGCGGGTAGGAGGGAAGGAGAGGCCCGCGCCTCGCGGGACCGACGGTCGCGCCGGGGTCCGGCTGGCCGGAGCCTGCTCGTCGGGAATCACGCCGCAACATGAGCGGCCACCTTAGACACCCCCGGCCAAGCGGTCCGCCATGGGACCACGACGGAGGCTCAGAACCCGTCCATCCCGACCATCGGCCGATTGAGGGGCTGCCCGCCCATGGAGCCGCGGAAGGGCGCGTCGCCGTAGGCGAAGATGCCGCCGTCGGACGCGACGAACCAGTAACCCTGCCCGTCGCCGGTCGACTGCATTGCGACCACCGGCCGGTTGAGGCGGATGCTCCCGGTCGAACCGTAGAACGGCGCACCGAACGAGAACACCCCGCCGTCCGAACCGACCAGCCAGTACCCGCCAGTCACCGGGTCCGGCGTAATCCCCACGATTGAGCCGTTGAGATGCAGCGATCGCGTGTCGCCGGCGAAGATGGCGTCGCCGTAGGTGAACACCGTGCCCGTCGTGCTCACCTCCCAGTAGCCGAGGCCGTCGGGAGTGGCGGCCATGCCGACGATGTCCTGCCCCGGGACCGTGGCGGCCGAGCCGTAGAAGCCGGCGTCGCCGTAGGTGAAGATGCCGCCGTCGGATGCAACGAGCCAGTAGCCCTTCCCGTCAGGCGTGGCCGCCATCCCGACGACGGGGGCGTTCAGGTGGAGCGATCCCGTGGAGCCGTAGAACCCGGCGTCGCCGTAGTCGAACACACCACCGTCGGATGCGACGAGCCAGTACCCGCCCTGGCCGGGGACCGCCGCCATGCCGACCACCGGTTTGTTCAACGCGATGCTCCCCGTGCTGCCGCAGAAGTCCTGCCCGAAGGCGAAGATCCCGCCGTCGGAGGCCGCGGTCAGGTATCCGTTCTGCGCCGCCGGCGGTCGGTGGCAAGGGCCGAGGAAGCTCCCGCCACCCACGAAGCCACTCAGTGCCGCGTCGTGGTGGAACTGGGGCCAGCTTCCGGCTTCGTCGGCGCGGCTGCCCACCGAGCCTGTCACCTCGAAGTGCTGCACGACGCCCTGCACGTCGCCACCCGGGCCCGGGATGGCGAAGTACCCCGCCACCGTGATGCCGGTGGTCCCGTTGGGGTCGGCGGTGACCAAGGGTGCATTCTGGAATCCGAAGACCTTCCCGACGGGCACGCCGGCGTTGCCGGACCCGTCGTCGAAGTTCGCCACCACTGCACCGGTCTGGCCGTCGAGGATCTCGATCCCCTTGACCGTCGGCACGATGACGTCCTGGTAGCCGCTCCCGGTGAGGTCGGCGGTGGTCACCGACCCGTAGACGGAGTGTCCCACGTCGGTGTGCCAGATCGGCGCGCCCGTGGCCGCGTTGAGGGCCCAGACCGAGCCGTCGCTTCCGTGCACGGTGCCCTCGACGACGGCCAGCTGGCCGTTGTTCTGAATGTTCGCCAGCGCCGGGCTGCCGCCGGTGGCGCCGTCCAGCGTGGTGCTCCATGCCTGGTTGCACCTGGTGTCGAAGGCCTTGACCGTGTTCTCGTCGCTGCCGCCGAAGAAGCTGCCCGTGCCCGTGGCGATCCCGTAGGCGCCACCGGGGAGTATGGGGCCGACGGCAGGCGAGGAGTCCACTTCCTCGTTGGTGTTGGCGGTGCAGACCACGCCGCCGTGGTCGTTGTAGATGCGCACGTGACCGCCGTCGGAGTAGTGCGTGCCGAGTGCGAATCCGTTGGACGACGCACCACCGGCGACGAAGTTGTCCGAGCCGGTGCCGTAGAGGTCACCCACGGCGGCCGTGGAGAACACGCTGTCGGCGGAGAACTGCGGCCACCCCGTGGCGGGCGCACCGCTGGCGCTGTTCAGCGCGTAGGTCATCTGGCCGAGCGAGCCGCCCTCGACGAGCGATCCGCTGTCAGCGAGGGGGAGCGACGCCTGCACGCCACCGTCGGGCGCCGGGTCAGTGGGCGGGTTGGTCACCACTTGGTTCCACAACTCGCCCCCGTTTGGCGCGTACGCGTAGTACCCGCCGTCGACGGGCGAAGCCGCGTTCCCTGCCCCGAAGTAGAGGTTGCCGTTGCCGTTCACCGATGCCGTCGAGTCGATGGGCGGGCTCCCGGGGACTTCCATCCCGTTGACGCCGGTCGCCGGCATGCCCCCGCCCGGGTTGCCGTTCGCGCAGCCCTGGCCCGAACCGATGGTGCTCCCGCTCCCGCTGCCCCACCCCGGGACAACCGATCCGGTCTGCAGGTTGAGCCCGTAGACGGAACCCCGCCGGTCGCCCACCTCGACGGCCTGGGTCCCACCGTCGTCGAAGAGTACGGGCGAGGCTTCGGCGATGCCGCAGGGCGCGTCGTTGAGAATGGTGCCAGCTGTGGCGATGTTCCACGTCTCCGTCAGCGCCACCGGTGACACCGCCCCGGCATCGGGCACCGCGAGCGCGCCGCCTGCGAGGCCCGCTCCCGTCACGGAGATGATTGCCAGCATGAGGCGCGTCAGCTTGCGCGCGTTCGTCACGTCGTGCGAGTTCCCATTCAGCTCCCAGAACGTAGTCGCTCCCACTGAGTCCGAATTGGCGCTCCCCGGCCGGTGAGCGCATCGCCGGTAGCATCGACCGCCGTGCCCGCAGCCCTTCCCCCCGACGGCGACACCCCCCATGCGGGGGTCCACAGCGGCGAGGACCCCCCTGGCAATACTGCGGGGGCGGCCCAGGATCGTGCGGCGGAGGCGCTCCACGCTGCTTTCGCGCGGTTGGCACCCCAGGGGGGCGACGCGTGGAATTTCCTGGCGGCCTTCACCCATCTCGGCGATCGCTACGGCCCTTACCATCCCGGTGCGTCGGCGCTGTCCGACGTGCTCGAGTCGCAGAGCCCCGCCGGTGCGCGGCCACCGGGGCGCCGGCGCGGGCTGCGTCTCGGCAGGGAGCGGCAGCGAGAGAGCTCGCCGAGCGAGCTCGAAGAGGCCATGGGCCACGTGGTCGAGGCCTTCCGTTTCCTCTCCGCCCGCGTCGCGACCCTCGAGGAGCGGCTGGCCCACGAGGACCGACCGGTTGAGGGCGCCGCCTGGTTGGTCCCGGCCCGCGAATTGGGCCCGTGGGCCGGCCCGATCGCTGCGCACCTGCTGGCGAGCACTCCCGGGGGTGACCTCGTGCACGCGGACTGCGGCGAGGGCGGCCTCCTCGACGCGCTCGGCGGCCCGCGGCGGGGTGGCGCACGGGGTGGAGCCCCGCGGTGCGATCGCGCTCCACGCCCTGGAGCGGGGGCACGCGGTCACGATTGCCGAGGCGTCCGAGTACCTGGCCGGCCGGCCCGAGGACTCAGTGGGGGGCATCGTCCTGAGCGGGGTTGTCGACCGGCTTCCCCTGCACGCATTGATTCCTCTCCTCCTCGAGTGCCGGCGCACCATGGCGCGCGCCGCGCCGCTCCTTATCGTCTCGGAGCCCGCGGCGATCGCAGCGTCGTGGGAGGCACCCGCGCGCGACCTGGCGCACGGTCGCCCGCTGCACGAAGCAACCTGGGAGCTGCTGCTCGACCGCTCGGGTTTCGTCGAGGTGGCACCGCTGCCCGGCGGGACCGGGAACGATGGCCGTTTCGCCCTGTCCGCCGCAACGCCTTCGTGACCGGCATCCACCACTTCGTCCCGGTTCTACACCGCGGCGATGCGGTGGGGCGGCACACACTGCGCCTACGCGACGCGACGCGGAGGCGCGGGTTCCGCTCGGAGATCTATGTCGACACGCTCGACGCCGAGACGGCGGGGGAGGCCCTTCCCGTGCTCTCCTACCCCGAGGCGGCCCAGCCCGGAGACGTCGTCGTCTACCAGTTCGCCACGGCCTCGGCCATGGCGCCCTGGCTGGCCGGACGGTCCGAGACCCTGGTGGTCAACTACCACAACATCACGCCCCCCGAGCTGATGGCGCCGTGGGACAACCATCTCGCTCTCGGGCAGCTGCGTGCCCAGGGTGACCTGCGCGTGCTGGCGCCGCGCGCGGCCCTGGCCGTGGCCGACTCGGCCTACAACGAGGCCCACCTGGCTGAGGTCGGCTTCACCACCACGGCGGTGATCCCACCCTCGGCGGCTCTCGATGCCGCCATGACTGCCGGGAACAGCCACGCGACCCGTGCTTCCCCTCCCGAGGTGACCGGTGGCGGTGCGCGCTGGCTGGCCGTCGGCCGGGTGTCGCCCAACAAGGCGCTCGAGAGCACGGTCGCCGCGCTCGCGGTGGCACGAGCCCATGGCGACCCCAACGCGACGCTGCACATCATCGGCAAGCCCGCGACCGACTCCTACGTCGCCGCGCTGCACCGCTACGTGGCCGAGTTGGGCCTGGCCGGCGCGGTCCGCTTCACCGGTCATGCGAGCGACACCACGGTGGCGTCGGCCTACGCCACGGCCGACGTGCTCGTCGTGACCTCCGAGCACGAGGGCTTCTGCGTGCCGGTGGTCGAAGCCATGTCCGCCGGCCTGCCCGTGGTCGCCTTCGACCAGGGCGCGGTCCCCGAAGTGTTGGGGGGTGCTGGGGTCCTGGTCACCGACAAGGACCCGTACGCATTGGCCGCATCCATCGCCGCGGTGCTGACCGACTCCGCCCGTCGCGATGCCATCACGGAGGCAGGGCGCCGGCGCCTGGCGCAGCTCGATCTCGAGACTGCGGCCGACCGGTTCGTCAACCTGCTGGTGCCGTTGACCGAGCACGCCGCAGCACAGTCGTGAGCGGTATCCACCAATTCGTCCCGATGCTGCACCGCGGCGACGCGGTCGGCCGCCACACGCTGCGCCTGCGCGAGGTCATGGCCGGGCGCGGCATCTCCTCGCGGATTTACGTTGAGTTGGACGACCCCGAGACGGAGTCAGAGACGCGCCCCTTCGCCAGCTACTCGCAGGAAGCCGAGAGCGGGGACGTCCTCATCTACCAATTCGCCACTGCGTCGGCGATCGCCTCGTGGCTGCAGGCGCGCCCCGAACCGCTGGTCGTGAACTATCACAACGTGACGCCGCCGGATCTCTACGCCGCTTGGGACAACGGCATGGCGCGCCACCAGCTGCGGGCCCAGCTGGAGCTGCGGGGGCTGGCGCCGCGTGCCGCCCTCGGCCTTGCGGTGTCGTCGTTCAATGAGAACGAGCTCCGCCAGGCCGGCTACGTCCGGACCGCGGTGGTCCCACCCGCCGCCATCATGCCGTCGGGCTCGGGGAGATCAGGGGCGCCGGCGCCGACTCCAGCGCCGGCGCCGCACCGACCGGGCGCCCGCTGGATCAGCGTGGGCCGCCTCGCCCCCAACAAGGGCATCGAGCTCGCCGCGATGGCGCTCCTCGTCTCCCGGGACCGTCACGATCCGCGGGCAACGCTCGAGGTCGTGGGTCGCCCCGTGGTGCCGTCGTACACGGCCGCCCTGCATCGCTTCGTCGACGAGCTCGGCCTCCACGACGCCGTGACCTTCAGCGGTGCTCTCAGCGACGCGGAGCTCGCGGCCACCATGGCCGACTCCGACGTGCTCGTCATGACGTCGCAACACGAGGGTTTCGGCGTGCCTGCGATCGAGGCCATGACGCTCGGGTTGCCGGTCGTGGCCAGCCGGATCGGGGCGCTCCCGGAGGTCGTGGGCGATGGCGGCCTGCTGGTCGACACCACGGACCCGTCGGCCCTGGCCGGCGCCGTGGCCCGCGTGCTCGGCGAGCCCGGGCTCAAGGAGACGCTGGCCGAAGCGGCCCTGCGCCGCGTGGCCGGGCTCGATCTTCCCTCGGCGGGCGACCGGGCCGTGGACCTCGTTGCTGCCCTCGGGGGCTGAGCGTGGGGCACGCCTTCTTGGGAACTATCCACGAATCTATTTAGAGTTCCGAAAAGATGTCGGCGGATGCAAGGGGCCAGCTGCGAGCTGCCCCGATGCGCAAAATGCAGACGGCGGCGTCGCCGGGGTCCACGGTCCCGGGACTCAGGAGGCGCCGACGGCCTGCTGCACCAGCGACACGAAGCGCCTCGTCGATGCCGCCAGGTCGAAACCGGACGCTCGCTCCGTGCCGGCCTCAACGAGGACATTTCGCAGCGTGGCGTCCTCGAGCACCCGGCCGACGGCGGTCGCGAACGGCACGGGAGACTTGTCGGGAAGCACCAGCCCGGCCCCGCCCACGGTCTCTGGGACCGCGGTGACGCCGTAGGCGACGATCGGGACCCCGTGGCCCATGGCCTCGGCCAGCGGAACGCAGAACCCCTCATGGTCCGACGCCATCACGAAGACGTCCGCCGCTCGGAAGTACGCCTCGAGCTCTGCGCCGCTGACCGAGCCGGGGAGGCTGACGGCCGAGGTGAGCCCGAGTTCCCCGATGAACGCGCGCAACGCCGGCTCGTAGGTCACGCCGAGCGGGGAGCCGATCAGGTGCAGGCGTGCGGCCGGGTCAGCCACACGGCGCAGGACGTCGAGCATCTTGACCAGGTCGTGCGGCGCCTTGTGCGGCGAGATCTTTCCCACGTAGAGAAGATCGGCACCGCCCTCGCGCTCCTTGCGGCGCGCCAACGAAGCCGCGAGCTCGGCGTCGGGCTCGTCGCTCTTCGCGTGCATGTCGATCAGCAGCGGGACCACGGCGGTCCCCGCGTAGCCCAAGGCCTCGAGCTCCGACTCGTTGAAGGCCGAGTCCGCGACGGCGAAGCGGCTCTGGGGGGCAAGGCGGGCCAGCTGCGTGCGTCCCAGCGCGGCCTCGTAGGCCACGGCCGGCTCCCAGTCGCGCAGCAGCGCCGCGGGCGTGATGTTGTGGTAGTTCACGAGCTTGGGCTCGGCCCGTGCCGCGAGGATGTCGTAGACCGGGCTCCCAATCGAAGCTTGATACAACAGCCACCGGTCTCGAATCGCCCGCCCGAGCTCGATAACGGGCCGCCCCTCGTGCCTGACGTCGGGCGTGTGGCTCCCGTAGTAGATGTCCGAGTCGATGCCCGCAGCGCGCAATCCATCGCGCAGGTTCAGCGCGCTGACCCCGATGGCGTCGCGGCTCGCGAGCGACGGTATGACCTGGTCGACCCGCACGGCACCGCAGTGTACAAGCGCCTCTCGCAACCCGATTGCCTCGCCGCACGCCGGCGTATGCACCAATTCGTGGAAGCCGTCCCGGTAGCCTTGACCCATCGTGATGGACCACCTCCCCCCGGCGCGCCCGTGCCTGGCGCGCCGGGTGCCGTCCGTGCTCGGGCTCTCCGCCCTCTTGGTGGTGCCCGCCGCCCTGATCGTGTCGGCATCGCCTGCGTCGGCCGATCTCTCCGCTCCTAGCCGGCCGTCTGTGCCACTTCTCCCCGCATCGCGGGCCCATGCCCTGCCAGGTGACGGAAGCAGCGTGCGGATCGCCATGACCGAGAACGACGGCCTCGATGTCATCGTCGAGTCGCTGGGCGGCGTGTCGGCGCCCGGAGTGGCCGACGCGTCCGCAGTCCGCTTCCGCCAGACCGCGGGGACATGGGCGGTCGACACCGCAGCCGGGTGTGGCGGGCCGTGGACCCAGGTGTCGACCAATCAGACCGCGCCCACCGCGACGCCGGTCAGCGGCGGGCTCCTCCAATTGTGTGTCGCCAGCAACAGCCCCATCGTGCACGGGACGTTGACGGCGCTCTACAACTCGCTCGGTCAAGCAAGGACGGTCAACACGCTGCTGCTCGAGCAGTACGTGGCGGACACGGTGCCCGGCGAGTCGCCCTCGAGCTGGGCCAGCCTCGGTGGTGCCGGCCCCCAGGGGATGAACTGGGGCTTCCAGGAGCTCGAGGCCCAGGCCGTCGCGGTCCGCTCCTACGTCCTGGCCGACCTCGGCGGCTACGGGGGCTACGCGGACACGTGTGACCTCACCTGCCAGTCCTACCGCGGCACCGAGTACGAGACGTCGTCGAGCGTCGCCGCCGCCAACGACACCGCCGGCCAGGTCATGATCATGCCCAACGGCACGATCGCCACCACCGAGTACTCCTCGTCGACGGGCGGTTACACCTCGAGTGCCAACCAGCAGTCGCCGTTCACCCCGGTGCCCGACGACGGCGACGCGGTGTGCGTGACCGGTGCCTGCAACACCAACCACCAGTGGACGACGTCGATCAGCTACACCGCCATTCAGGCGGCGTGGCCCCAGATCGGCGCCTTCATCGGCTTTGGCGGCGCGACCTCCGATCCGGGCCATCCCTACGACGCCTCCTACGGACGCGTGGACACCATCACGCTCAGCGGAACCGGGGGGACCATCACGATTCCCGGCACCGAGTTCTACGTCGACCTCGGCCTCAACTCGGACCTCTTCGCGGTGGGCGTGAGCAACGGTTCCGCCGTCTCCATCTCGGGTCAGGGGTGGGGTCACGGTATCGGGATGGGGCAGTGGGGCGCGCTGGGCTACGCCATCGGGCAAGACCATGGCAACGGCAACTGGACCTACCAGCAGATCGTGAGCCACTACTACGCCCCTGCCAGGCTGGGCAGCCTGCCGGGTGGCGTGAGCACGGTCGGCCTGCAATCGAGCGGCGGCGTCGGCGGCTACTGGATCAACGCATCCGACGGCGGCGTGTTCAGCTTCGGCAACGCGCAGTTCCATGGGAGCACCGGGGGGATGCGCCTGAACCAGCCGGTCGTGGGGATGGCGTCGACGCACGATGCCGGCGGCTACTGGGAGGTCGCAACCGACGGCGGCGTGTTCAGCTTCGGCGACGCGACGTTCCACGGCAGCACCGGGAACATCCGGCTCAACAAGCCGATGGTCGGCATGGCGGTCACCCCCAACGGCGGCGGCTACTGGCTGGTCGCGTCCGACGGGGGGATCTTCGCCTACGGCGACGCGGGCTTCTACGGCAGCACAGGCAGCCTCCTGCTCAACAAGCCGGTCATCGGCATGGTGCCGACGCGCGACGGAGGGGGCTACTGGCTCATCGCGTCCGACGGCGGCGTCTTCGCCTTCGGCGACGCCGGCTTCTTCGGGTCTCTCGGCGGCGCACCGCCCGCTACCGCACTGGTCGGGGTGGCCCCGACACCCGACGGCGGGGGCTACTGGGTCCTCGGTGCCAACGGCACCGCGTACACCTTCGGGGACGCGCCCCAGGTGGGCGTCTCAAGCGTCTCGCCCCCGCTGAGCAGCATGCGGAGCCCGATGACCGGCCTCATTCCTGACTTCAGCGGCCAGGGCTTCGACGCCGTCAACGGGAGCGGGCAGGCCTTCGCCTATGGCGACGCGCCCTACTTCGGGGACGTCACCACCGTGGTCAGCGGCTATTCAGGCCACGTCGTCGGCATCGCGGCCACTCCCGGCTGACGCGGCAAGGGCAGAAAGGCGGGGGAACCGGCGCAGCCGGCCGAGAGGGCCGAGCCGACCGGCGTCGACGCCGTGGTCCGCCGCGTTGAGGAGCCGCAGGTCGCCGCGGCTGTTGCCGTAGGCCCACAGCACCGGTTGTTCGCCGCCGTTGTTCGAAAGCAGGCCTCGCGCGCGGAGGTAGACGACCAGGCGGGCGTACTTTTCGGCCCCACGGCAGTTCTTCCCCTCGTAGCCCCCCGTGAGGAGCCCGCCGCCGCCGACGGCCAGACGCGTGGCCACGACGCCGTCGACCCCGAGGTCGTCGCCGGCCGGGCTGACGTAGCACTCGGGCGAGGCGGAGACGATGACGATGTGGTGTCCCTGTCTGCGGTGCCACTCGAGGCGCCGCCGGGTGTCCTCACGCAAGTGCCGCTGCAGGTGGCGACGGGCGAACGCCGCGGAGCGGCGTTCGACCACTTCGACGGAGAGGCCTCCGAGGAGGCGGCGGAACAACCGCTCCTTCGCGTCGTCCGCCGTCGAGCCCCCGACCAGCGCAGCACGAACGAGCTCGGGCGAGAAGCGGACCACGGCCCGCAGCACCGGCCAGGCGCCGCGCAGGTCGACCAGGAACGGGAACACGCTCCCGGAGTCGGTCAGCGTGCCGTCGAAGTCGAACGCGGCGACCGTCGGGTGCCGCGCCGCGGTCTGTCCGTCTTGCACCGGGTCAGTCGAGCGCAAGGCCACCGCGGCCCGCACCCCCCGCAAATCGAGCAGCGCCGGCAAGCGTCTCGCCGCTCCGGATGACGTCGCGCCCGCGTCGCGCCTCCCCGACGGCGGCGTCATCCTCGGTCAGCCCCCATTGTTCGAGCGCACTCATCCGATCGGAGCGGAGGCACACCTGAGGGAGCGCCGCGAGCTGGTGGGCCAGTGTCACGGCCTCGACCAGCGCCTGGCCGGGAGCGACGACCCGGCTGACCAGCCCCATGGCCAGTGCCTCGGGGGCCCCGACCGCGCGGCCGGTGAGGATGAGGTCCATGGCACGGCCGTGGCCCACGATGCGGGGCAGCCGCACCGTGCCGAGGTCGCACAGCGGCACGCCGAAGCGGCGGCAGAACACACCGAAGACGGCGTCCTCGGCCGCCACGCGGAGGTCGCACCAGAGGGCGAGCTCAATCCCGCCGGCTACGGCATACCCCTCGACGGCAGCGACGACCGGCTTGGAGACGGTCAGGCGCGTCGGGCCCATCGGAGCGGGCCCCCGGTCCGGGATGGGCCGGCGGTCGCCTTCGGCCACCGCCTTGAGGTCGGCGCCGGCGCAGAACGACCCCTCGGCACCGGTCAGCACCGCCACGGAGCGGTCCTCGTCCTCGTCGAAGGCCACGAAGGCTTCCCTGAGCTGGTCGGCGCAGACGCTGTCGACGGCATTGCGCCGCTCGGGCCGGTTGACGGTGACCACGGTGACAGGGCCGTCGTGCTCGACGACGAGCGTGTCGGCCCGGTACGGCACGTAGCGTCCCGCCGAGGGTTCGGCCGCGGGCGGCTCGGGTTCCATGAGGGCATTCTCGCACGGCGCGGAGGGGTGTCCGCACATCGATTTCCAGTCCACTCCCAGGTGAGAAGGTCTTTTCCCAGCCCCCGCCGTCCGGTCCACAAATATGACCAATCGTGTCGACAATTGCCGGCGCGCCCGGTAAGGTCGGACCTCGCACTACGAAGCGTCACGACACCAGGAGGACACATGGCAGTACGACTCGGGGACACCGCTCCCGATTTCACGGCCGACACCACCGACGGCACCATCAACTTCCACGAATGGCTCGGCGACAGCTGGGGGATCCTCTTCTCCCACCCGAAGGACTTCACGCCGGTCTGCACGACCGAGCTGGGTGCGTTCTCCAAGGCCAAGCCCGAATTCGACAAGCGCAACACCAAGCTCATCGGCATCTCGGTCGACTCGGTCGAGTCCCACAAGGGCTGGGCCGGCGACATCGAGGAGACGCAGGGCTCGGCCCTCGCCTTCCCGCTGATCGGCGACGAGGACCGCAAGGTGGCGGACCTCTACGACATGATCCACCCGAACGCCAACGACACCCTGACGGTGCGCTCGGTGTTCATCATCGGGCCGGACAAGAAGGTCAAGCTCACGCTGACGTATCCAGCCTCCACCGGGCGCAACGTCGACGAGATCATCCGCGTGCTCGACTCGCTGCAGCTGACGGCCGACTACAAGGTGGCCACGCCGGTCAACTGGACCGAGGGCGAGGACGTCATCATCGTGCCGGCGGTGAGCGACGACGAGGCCAAGGACCGCTTCCCCAAGGGCTGGAAGGCCCTCAAGCCGTACCTGCGGGTGACGCCTCAGCCGAACCGCTGAACTCCGTACCGGGGCCCGATCCCCGGGCGTGATCTGTGACGTGCCGGCCCGAGGGCCGGCACGTCCGCGTCCGGGAGGCTGCCGGTGTGTCACAGCGCACGGACAAGATGTCGGCTGTCCCGCTGCAGGGTGCCGCGGATCCGACCGAGGGAGTGGACGATGGCCGAACCGGAGACCTTCGTACTGGCCGACCGGGCCCTGGCCCGGGTGGTCGCCCGGATCACCACGGGCCAGTGGGACATGATCCTGCCGAGCACCTTCGTGACCCGGAGCCGCCCCGAGCCTCCGCCGTTACGCACGCTGATCAACTACCACGCCTATGACGACGCCTGGGTGCCCGACATGCTGGCCGGCCGGACCATGGAGGAGGCGGGAGCGGACAAGTTCGACGGCGATCTCCTGGGGGACGATCCGGTGTCGAATTTCGATGCCATCGTCGAGCGCGCATGCGCCGCGGCCGGAGCTGTGACGAACCTCGACGCCGTCGCCCACCTGTCCTTCGGCGACTACACGGTCCGCGAGTACTTCTGGCAGATCAACCAGTTCCGGGCCCTGCGGGCCCACGACATTGCCCGGGCCGTCGGGGTGGACCCGGACCTCCCGGATGAGCTCGTGCAGGGGATCTGGGACGAGGTGAGCCCTCACGCCGAGGAGTGGCGATCCATCGGCGTCTTCCCGAGCGCCGTCCCGGTGCCTGCGGACGCGCCGCTGCTCGAGCCGCCTTGCTCGGTCTCACGGGGCGGCAGCCCGACCCCGCCTGAGGGTTGGCTCCTCAGTCAGAGCGCGCCACGAGCTCGTCGCGCAGCTCGCGCTTGAGCACCTTCCCCTGGGGGTTGCGCGGCAGGGGCTCGTTGCGGAACCAGATGTGCGTCGGCACCATGAAGCCGGCGAGCCGCGCCTTGACGTGCAGCCCGAGCTCCTCCGCCGTCACCTTGGCCCCGGGGCGGAGCACGACGACTGCTCCCACCTCTTCGCCCAGGGTCGGGTCGGGCACCCCGATCACCGCACAGTCGGCCACCGCCGGGTGCTCGAAGAGCGCGGCCTCGACCTGGACCGAGTACACGTTCTCGCCCCCGCGGATGATCATGTCCTTGGCCCGGTCGACGATGTAGATGAAGTTGTCCTCGTCGAGCCGGGCCACGTCGCCCGTGTGCAGCCAGCCCTTGGAGAAGGTCTTGGCCGTCTCGTCGGGCCGGTTCCAATAGCCGCGCACGACGTTGGGACCCTTGATCCACAGCTCTCCTCTGACATCGGGCCCACGTGCGATGGCGTCATCGGGCTCGTCACGGCTGAAGTCCTCGGGCACGATGGCCACGTCGCACACCGGCACTGCGGGGCCGACGCTCTCGGGCCTCGCCACGTAGTCGCCGCCCGAGATCATGGAGGTGACCGAGGAAGTCTCGGTCAGCCCGTAGCCGTTGGAGGGCTGCCCCACGGGCCAGGCCTCGCGGATGCGGCGGACCAGGTCGGGCGGGGCGGGGGCGCCCCCGTAGGAGACGCCGCGGATGGACGAGGTGTCGAACTTCGAGAAGTTGGGAGAGTCGAGCACCTGCATGACCATGGCGGGCACGCCACCGAACGTCGCGATCCTCTCGCGCTCAATCAGCTCGAGCGCGCGCTCGGGATCGAAATGGTGCATCATCACGATCTTGCCGCCGGCCGCCACGTTCGAGACCATCACCGAATGGCACCCGGTGGCGTGGAACAGCGGCACGGAGAGGAGGAAGGCGGGCTGCGACTTCTCGTCGACCGGCTCGAGCGCCGGCGTGCCGAACCGCATGGACCCGCGGGTGTTGATGAAGAACAGGCTCATCAAGTTGGTGCACATATTGCGGTGCGTTCCCACCGCGCCCTTGGGTCGCCCGGTGGTGCCCGACGTGTAGAAGATGGTGGCGTCGTCCTCCGGGTCGATGGTGATGTCGGGAGGCGAGGCGGCCTCGTCCACTGGACCGACCGCGAGCGGGAACGGCCACTCTGAAACGGGCGGGGCGCCACCGGGCGGTGCGTAGACCGCGAGCGGCGCCTTGGGCTCGGTCCGGTGCTCGTCGGCGACGATCATGGCGCCCAGCCCCGAGAGCCCGCCCAGGAAGGGCCGGATGCGCTCGGCTCGTTCCGTGTCGACGAAGACGATCTTCGAACCCGAGTCCTCGAGCCCGTAGCGCAGCTCCTCACCGCTCCACCACGCGTTCAGCGGCACGACGATGGCACCCGCCAGCGCGGCCCCCCAGAAGGCCATGATCCACTCGGGCAGGTTGCGCATGATGATGGCGACGCGATCGCCCTGAGCGATCCCGAAGGTGGAGCGGAGCCGGTGCGCGAGCGTGCAGGCGATGCGGTAGTGCTCGGCGAAGGTCGTCCGCTCGTCCTCGTAGACGAGGAACGGGGCATCACCGTGGGCGAGCGACATATCGAGGACGGCACGGAGAGACCCGGGCGCGTTCTTCCAGGTGCGCGTCGGCACGCCGCGGATGTCGAGCTCCTCCATCTCGAAGATCTGCCCCGGGGCGGTGAGCGCCTCGTCGGCCGCGGCGATCGACATCGAGGGCAGGTCCTTGCCGGTTGCGCTCACGTGGTCTCCTTCTCGGTCGTTCCGCCATGATCGAAGATGGCGGCACGGTAGTAGGCCAGCTCCGCCACGCTCTCGCGGATGTCCTGCAGCGCCCGGTGGCCGCCTTTCTTGACCGGGGCCGCCTTGTAGACCTCGGGGAGCCAGCGCCGGGCGAGCTCCTTGATCGTCGACACGTCGACCGAGCGGTAGTGCAGGTAGTCCTCGACCTCGGGCAGCTGCGCGGCCAGGAAGCGCCGGTCGGTGCCGATGGAGTTGCCGGCCAGGGGCACCGAGTGGGATTCATGGATGTGCTTGCGCAGGAAGGCCAGCGTCTGTGACCCGGCCTCGGCCAGGGTCAGGGACGACGCCTCCATGTCGGCCACCAGGCCGGACCGGGTGTGCATGGTGCGGACGAACGCGTCCATGTCGGCCACCTGCTCGCGCGAGGCGTGCACCACCAGGTCGGGACCCTCCTCCACGACGGCCAGGTCGTCGTCGGTGATGAGGCAGGCGATCTCGACGATGGTGTGACGCGCCGGATCGAGCCCCGTCATCTCGAGGTCGATCCACGCCAGCATGCGCGGGCATGCTACCGGTCGTCTGAGGACGGGCCGCTGGCCCCGGGCGTGGCGGGCCCGTCCTTGTAATGTCCGGCGATGCTGCGCGTCCCGTTGCACCAGCTCGATGCAGCCCTGCCGGTGCCCGGCTACGCACGTGAGGGGGACGCCGGGGCCGACCTCATCGCCCGCGTCGACGCCGTCCTCGCCTGCGGGGGCGGCCGTGCCGTGGTGCCCACGGGCGTGGCCGTTGCCATCCCGCCGGGCTACGCCGGCCTCGTGCTCCCCCGCAGTGGGCTGGCGGTGCAGCACGGGGTGACCTGCCTGAACGCCCCCGGGCTGGTCGACGCGGGGTTCCGTGGCGAGCTGCGGGTCGTGCTGGTCAACCACGACCCCCGGAGCGACTACACGGTCAGCCGGGGTGACCGCATCGCCCAATTGGTCGTGATCCGGGTCGAAGAGGTTGACTTCGAGTTGGTCTCCCAGGACGCCCTCGGCGAGTCGGAGCGGGGCCGGGGCGGTTTCGGGCACACCGGCACATGACGCCGGGGCGGACAGCAGCTAAGAAGAGGTCGTAATGCGCTCCCTCGTCGGCATGGATGCCGCCTTTCTCTCCCTCGAGACGCCCACCACGCCGATGCACGTGGGCGTCGCGCTCGTGCTGGACCCGCCCGAGGGCACGCGGTCGCTCTTCTCGCCCTCCACCCGTTACGCGCAGATCCGCCGCGTCATCGAGCAGCGGCTGCACCAGATACCCCAGTTCCGGCAGCGGGCCCTCCGGGTGCCCTTCGGCCTGCACCACCCGGTGTGGGTCGACGACCCCGACTTCGAGCTCGACGACCATCTGAGCAGGGCCAGCCTGCCGTCGCCCGGGGGGAAGGCCGAGCTGGACGCGTTCATAGCCTCCGCCATGAGCCGACCGCTCGACCCCGGCCGGCCCCTGTGGGAGATGCACCTGGTCGAGGGGCTCGAGGGCGATCGCAGCGCGCTGGTGGCCAAGGTGCATCACGCAATCCTCGACGGGGTGAGCGGAGCATCCGTGCTGGCGGCCTTCCTCGACCTCACTCCCAAATCGCGCGTCGTGCCGCTGCCCCCGGAATGGAACCCCGCGCCGCTGCCCTCCAACACACAGATGCTGCGCCATGCGGCGTCGTCACTGGCGAGGCAGCCGGGCGCAACCTTGAGCACGCTGCAGGCCGGGGTGGAGGCGGTGGCCGATCTCGGGATGCACAACAGGGAGCTGGCCGGACGAGGCGAACAGCCGCCGCCGGGTTTCTTCGCAGCGCCGCGCACCTCGTTCAACGGGGCCGTCTCCAACCGGAAGCGGTTTGCGTCGCTCTCGCTGCCGCTCGACGACGTCAAGCTGGTGGGCCGGGTCTTCGAGGCCACCGTGAACGATGTCATCCTGGCCGGCGTCTCTGGCGGTCTGCGCCGCTTGCTGGCGTCCCGCGGGGAGGAGACCGAGCAGCCGCTGGTGGCGATGGTGCCGGTGTCGACGCGTCCCGATGCGCAGGCGGAGGCGTTGGGCAACCAGATCTCGGGGATGCTCGTCTCGCTGGCGAGCGACGTCGACGACCCGGTCCTCCGGCTCGATGCGATCGCGGAGTCGGCGCGGGTCGCCAAGGAGCAGGAGAAGCTGCACGGCGGACGCCTCATCGGCGACCTGGCCCAGGTCGCGCTGCCCGCGCTGGCGTCACGCATGGCACGCGCCGTTGCAGGCGCGCGGCTCTTCGACAAGGTTCGCCCGCCTTTCAACGTGACGGTATCGAGCGTGCGGGGACCGGACTTCTCGCTCTTCTGTGCCGGCAGCCGCGTGGTCGGCATGTACCCGGTCGGCCCCATGGCCGAGGGGATCGGCGTCAACGTGACGGTGTTCTCGTACCTCGAGCGGGTGTACTTCGGTTTGCTGGCCTGCCGGAAGCTGATCCCCGAGCTCGACGAGATGGCGGTTCACATCGACGACGCCCTGGGCGAATTGGTGGGATGTGCCCTCGACGCCCAGGGAGCGACGGCCTAACGCCGGCTCACCGGTCACCAGGGCCCGAGAGGCGGGCGCTGCGAGCCGTTTGGATCCGGCCCGCAGCGCCCTCCCTCTGTCTTGGGGGGTGGAGTGAAGGTTGGAGGCGGAGCGGTTACGAGCCGGAGGGCGTGCTCGAACTCGAGCCCGACGGCGGCGCCGTGCCGCTACCGGCGGGCGGCGTGCCGGTGTGGGTGCCCGAGCCGCTGCCCATGTTGGGGCAATTCTTGGTGGAGCCCGAGCCCGAACTGGTGCCCGAACCGGATGGCGTGCTCGCGGAGCCCGAACTGGTGCTGCCCGAACCGGTGCTGCCCGAGCCCGAGCTCGACGACGGCGTAGAGGTCGAGGAGCTGCTCGTCGAGCCAGAGCCCGAGTTCCCCGTCGTGGTGGACGTGGTGGCGGCGTTGGCGACCAGCGCACCCCCGGCGACGAGGCCAGAGGTCAGTGCGCCGATGCCGATCACGTTGCGAAGGCGGATCTTCATTGGGTGTTTGCCTTTCATCTCGTGTGGAGCGCCAGCCCATCCGGGCCGGTACCACACACGGTGCACTCCGGATCTGGACGCGACCGCAAAATGAGGTAGGCGTGTGCGGTGAGTTACCTGACGAGCGGATGAACATTCACAGGATCGTGCAGCAGGCTGTCTCACAGCAGGCGTCACGGCGCGTCGCAGGTGACGCGACGGCACTCCACAGAAGACGTGGTGAAGGCGGTGGGAGCTGTGTCAGGCCCCGGCGAGTTCGCGGTAGTGGCGTCGCCAGATCAGCCTGTAGACCCGCGTCCATCGTGGGATGGAGCGCAGGATCGGGATGAAGGGCAGGAAGATCAGTCCAAGGGAGAGCACCATCATGATCGACCACACCTCGAGGTCGGCGTTGGTCGAGGTCTTCATGGGCGGCACCTGGTACCACATGGTGTAGAGCCAGAGCCACGCCTGCCCCGGGTAGTTCCCGGCCTCGTTCATCATGCCCCACTGGGTGCCTTGGAGGTGCTGGGCCTGGGCCAGGTCAGCCAGGTACGCGCCGTCCGCGATGAAGAGCAGCGGCTTGGTGTAGTTGGTGTTGTAGAACCCGCCCTCGCTCAAGAGGGTGCCATCGAGACCACCGGTCTGCGACATGCCCGTCAGCGTGCCGATCATCACGCCGACAGGCCCGTAGCGCCCGGCCGGCACTTGGAGATGCCCGCGCACCTCGGTGGCGTTGGCAACCGCCTTCTCGTAGGCCGTCGTCCACGCGTTCTGCTGCGCCGCCGGCGCGCCCTCGTAGAGCTTGAGCGCCACTTGGACCGCGGGCTGATTCACCAGCGTGCTCAGGGGGTAGAGCACGAAATCATGCGCCGTGTCGATGGGCTGGTGCACGCCGAACCACTGCGCGGGCTCGAAGAACCCGATGTGCTGGGCGGCGTCCGCCGTCGAGTTGTAGGGCGGCCCGTACGATGCCGTGGCGCTGGTGCCGTCCAGCTCGGTGATCGCGGTCTGCGCGAAGTCGACCGGGTTGCCGATGGACCACCGCTTCAGCGTGACGGCCGTGTCGTCGGGTGACGAGAAGACGACGGCCAAGAGGACGATGAGCACGGCAACCGCGAGGAAGGCGACAAACGCCTCCTTCAGGATGTCGTAGGGAACGTACGCGCCCTTCCAGTCCTTGACGTCGCGGTCCGGGTTGAAGCGACGAGCCCTCCGGCGTGCCGCGCTCATACCGGCTCACCGGCGGTTGGGACGACGGCCGGGTCGACGGCCGGGGAGCCGTCGCCGTCCTCCTCATGAGCCTTGTCGGCGAAGGGGGGGACGATGCCATGGCGCCGCACCAGGAGCACATGCAGCCCGGCGATGATGGCGACCCCGATGGGCAGCAGCACGATGTGCCACATCAGCATCTGGCCGAAGTTCAGCACGTTGAAGACAGCGCCGGCGCCGGTGGAGTTGATGCCGTCCTTGGCCTGGGTGGAGATCCACTGCGAGTCGAAGTTCGTCTGCGACACGTACCCGGTGAAGGCGGCCCCCACCGAGACGAGGAAGGAGATCACCCCGGTCGCCCAGGTGAGACGCCGGTTGCCACGCCACGCGGCCATGAAGAACTTTCCCCAGAGGTGGATCACCATGAAGAAGAAGAAGGCCTCGACGCTCCACAGATGCAGCGAGTTCACGAAGAGGCCCGTTGAGGACACGTGCCACCAAGTCGGGCCCATGATGGCGAGGATGCAGCCGGTGATGATCACCCAGGCGAGGCCGACGACGGTGAGCACGCCGAACACGTAGATCCACGAGGCCATGTACGCGGGCTGGCGGTCCGGGAGAAGCTGGTCCGGCGGGAACGCGGACTCGGCCGCTCGCCGCATCCGTGCCGTCCACTGGCGGGATTCGGCACTGGGCGCGTGCGTCGCAGGGCCGGCCGTCGTGGTGTCGACGCGGTCGCCGGTTTCGATGCTCACTGGTCACCCCGCTTCCGCCTGGGGAACGGCAGGACGATCGCCAACACGAAGACGATGATCATCAAGACGATCACGAAGAAGTTGGCGTAGGAGATCTGGATGAAACCCCAGTGGATGTAGCGGCCGTTTCCGCTGAGGTTGATCAGCGCGCCGAGCAGGGTAGCGAGCACCATGGAGCCACCATAGGCTCGGTGTCCCCCTCTGGTCAGGGACCTTTGTCACATCCTCTCGAGGTTGTGGCTGGTGCGGCCCGGCAGGTCAGCGCCTGGTGGCCCGCCAGCAGTAGGAACGCATCGGGACGTCGACGACGTCGAGCTCGGCGAACGCCTCGTTGGTGTCGAGGAAGTGCGCCATCGCCTCGAGATGCTGCCCCCGGGCCGCCTCCTCCATGGTGATGACAGCGCTGTACGTCGTGGACAGCGCGACGAGGTCGGTCTTGGTCATCGGCTTGGTCCAGCGGAACAGCTTCGTCTCTGGCTCCAGAAACGGGTTGGTGCCTCCGGCCTCCACATTGACGACGTGCCGGCGCCGCCGGCGCGCGTCCAGGTCTGCCTGCTCCTCGGGGCTGAACACGATGCCTCCGGCCCACAGCGACCGCATCCAATCGACAGAGCGGTCGGGCCCGCTCCACACGAGTGACAGGCACCCGCCGGGCCGCAGCACACGTACCACTTCGGGCACCGCACGCTCCTCGTCCACCCAGTGCCAGGCGGACGCGGCGATGACGACGTCGAAGGATGAAGTTGGGGCCGGGATCTCCTCGGCCCGACCATCGAGGATGTCTACCCCGGCCGCACCGGCGGCCAGGACGGCGCGCATCCGGCCGTCGGGCTCGACGGCCGTCACGTGCGCCACCCGTTCTACGAGGAGCCTCGTGAGGACGCCGGTTCCCGCACCGATTTCGAGGGCGTCGCCGGCGCCATCCGGAAGCAGCCAACCAAGGGCTTCGGCCGACGGCCCGGGCCGGAGCCGGTTGTACTCGCCGGCCACGGCACCGAAGGACCCGCTCAAAATGGCCGTGGTCTCGTTCTGGCGCACGGAGCGAATCTAGCGAGGGCGAGCGGATCGCTGACCCGGCGTTCCCGGGGATCGGCCACGCGCCGCAAATGGCCAGGGAGGAAGCAGAATTTCGCGCTCGTTCCCACCGGTGGTCGACGCGGTAAAGTGGTGTTCCAACGCGGAAGTGGCGCAGTGGTAGCGCATCACCTTGCCAAGGTGAGGGTCGCGGGTTCGAATCCCGTCTTCCGCTCCATCGTACCAGGTGAGAGGCCCTTTTTCAACGCTCCTCCGGTTGCAGCCTGAGTTCTCCGGTTTCGCTCCAAGGTGCTGCCGGGTTTCGAAACGACGCGTCGCCTCTCCGGTTCGAAGATCGTTACCCTGACCCACGAGACGAAATTCACCTTCGTATGGCGGAAGAACGTGGTGCAGTGTCGTCGCAAGGTCGCCGACCGTGCCCATCGAGCGCATGAGCCAGAGGAGGGTGCTTGACCGACTCGCCGGCCGGCATCCGCTCACAAGCCCGGTGACGGAATCGCTTGAGTAGCGAGTTGCGTGTCCATCTCAGCGTGGGACACGACCAAATTCTCACAACGGATGTTCGCTTGTCGGGGTTGGATCAAGAGTCCTCTGCACCGAGTGCGTATCTCCACTCGTGCCCGGCTAGGCCTCTTGCGCGTCAGTAGCCCCGGATATCGCGCGCGGGGTTTCCCGCCCACATCTCGTGCGCCGGAATATCCTTTGTCACGACAGTGTTTGCACCGATGAAGGATTGTTCGCCAAGTAGGACGCTGCCGAGGACGACAGCACCTGGGCCAATTGTGACTCCGTCCGCCACAATCGGAGAACCAGGCAAGCTGGTTCCCGCCCCGAGTGTGACTCCCTGCATGAGCCGGCAGTTCTTCCCAATAACCACTTCGGGGCCCACCACGACACCGCTCGGATGGTAAAGCCGAAGGCCTGGACCGATCTTCGCTGATGCTGCGATATCGCAGCCGGTCAGCACTCCGTTTATGTACTTAACGAGGCTCCCGAGCAAGGGACTCTGCCTGTGAATCGCTTGGCTCAATCGCAGTAGTACCACCGACTGCACTCGCTGAGTGAAGAGGGCTCGAGCGATCGCGGATATCCACGATGTGCACCCGTCCTGCTCGAGGTCTTGCCGCAGGGTTTGCCATATTCCATCAAACTGCGATCGAGGATCAGGCATCGGGTCGCCTTCCATTGCTCGTGCCGGAATTTTAGACATTTCGTCGTGCTTAAGGAGGAAAAGGAAGAACGGGCTCTCTGACCGCCGTTAGCCAATGACTCGATGCATCGCGTACATACGACGCCAATTGAATAGTCACGTTTAGCTCTCCGAACGGGTGCGACCGCGACGACCGTGCGAGCGTGGTCCTCCGCAGAGAATGGGGACATCTCCGTTGCACAAAGGACGGGCTCGATGCTGGACCCTCTGGTGCCCGTTGGAGCATTGGCGTTGCTTAAGCCGCTGAAGCATCGCTACCCATAAGGACATGTGCTCCGCCCGCAACGTCATCTCTTTAGTTGTCATGTGATGGCTCCGTTGGTTCTCTCCTCAGCGTGCTTTTTGAGAGCCCAAGAGGGCCAGAGTGGCGTCGAGGCGGAACAGGCGTGCACTTCTAGCTTCCGACGTCGCCCTTCTACAAGCGGATCAGAAGACGACCCACACGATCTATCTCTCACACTCCGCGGCCACCCGTAACTCGACTTGGGATTCGAGCGCGCCTGGAACTCGGTGGTCGCCCAATAGCTCTCCTGTTCCAACCGCCGTAGCCGGCCTGGCAGATGTTCCAGCTCCGAACCTAAAGTGGATGGTCCCGGAGCCCGATAATTTCTCTGTGGAGCTGTCCCCGCCGAACCTGTCGGCCGATTCAAGTCCACGATGCGGACGCGTCAGGCGACCCGCATTTTCGATCTATCAGCGGACTCTTGTATCGGCCTGCGTAACCTGTATTTTCGTCGTTGCGACCACAGTTGCGGCGATAGGAGCGCTGTCGCCTGCGGAAGCGCTGGCTGCGCCGGCGAGGTCCCCGTCCCTTGTGAGGTCCGACCAGGCCACGTCCTCGGTCGGAGACGGTCCACGGATCGCCAGTCCTCATGCCACTGCTTACGGATATATGGGGCAGACCATCAGCGAGCCTGCGGTCGGTATGGCACCGACCCCCGATGCCGGGGGCTACTGGCTCGTCGGCGCTGACGGCGGCGTCTTCTCATATGGGGACGCCCGGTTCGTAGGGTCCACGGGAGGCATCCACCTCAACCGGCCGATCGTAGGGATGGCGCCTACCCCTAGCGGCGGGGGCTACTGGCTCGCGGGCTCCGACGGCGGCATCTTTTCTTTCGGGGACGCCGCGTTTTTCGGATCAACCGGGGGCATCCATCTAAACCAACCCATCGTCGGCATGGCGCCCACGACCGACGGCCGGGGTTACTGGCTCGTCGCAACCGACGGCGGCATTTTCTCCTATGGGGACGCCCGGTTCTTCGGGTCCACCGGACGTATCCACCTCAACCGGCCGATCGTGGGAATGGCCCTGACCCCCGGCGGTCAGGGTTACTGGCTGGTCGCCAGCGACGGCGGCATCTTCTCGTTTGGGGATGCCTCATTTTTTGGATCAACAGGGGGGATCCACCTCAACCAACCGATCGTAGGGATGGCACCGACGCCTGACGGCCGGGGTTACTGGATCGTCGCCAGCGACGGCGGCATCTTCTCGTATGGGGACGCTCAGTTCTTCGGGTCGGCGCCGAGCGCCGGGATCACTGTGCCAATCATCGGCCTGCACTCCAGTCAGACCGGGCTGGGGTACTCATTGATCGGCCGAAGTGGACAGATCTACCCGTTTGGCGACGCTGCGTCGACGAGCATCGAGGGTCTGATCTCAGGCATCAGCGATCAGGTAGCTGGCTCGCTGACCGCGGACGTAACGACCCTCGTCGATCAGCAAGCGCCAGGTGATCCCAATGGGCTGTGGGTTGGGGGGGATCCGGACTATTGGCGCTCGAGCTCCGGTCCGGGTCTTGCGGCCGCCGCCGTCGCCGCGTTGACAGGTGACTCCACGATGCACGCCGACGCGGAGCAGACTTTTGACACACTCATCGCCCAGCACGAGCAGCCGAACGGCTCCTTCACGGCTGTATCCGGGGCTCCTACCCCTCAACCAATCGCCATCGACACCATGTTCTTCATCGACAACCTTGGGATGGCGTTGTGGGCGCTGCGACCGCAAATGACGCCTGGCGAGGTTGCGAACTGGACGGCGGCCATCAGTGCCGGAGCGAACTATCTCGCAAGCAACGGCAACTTGACCTGGTACACGAATGGCAACATCGTCATCGGGAACGCCCTCGCGATGGCTCTTGCCTTCTCGGCGTCGGGCAATCCCGTCTACGAGACCTATTTCCAACAGGAGCTCACCTTCGCCGTTGCTCCACCCCAAAACCGCTGGCCGGGATTCGGGTTGATCTACACGAGGACCCCATCCCTTCCCGACGGATCCGACGGGGCTGGGTACTTCGCCGAGTCTGGAGGCGGCGCTCCCGGATACGATGCCGACTACACGCAGGTGCAGGTGGACCAATTGACAAGGCTCTATCTGGTCACAAACTCGCCGACGGTTCTGCGTTTGGTGAACCTTCTGGTCAACCAAGAGTGGGGGCAGGTGGACACGGCGACGCTCGAATTGAACACTTCGGGTGGAACGCGGCATCCTCAACCGAACCGGAGCATCCCCTTGACAACGCCTGCGCTGGCATTGAGTGCCTCCGCTGGTGGCCAGTCCTACCTCACCCCCTTTCTCCAGCAACAGACCGGCCTGATCGAAGCGGCTTATTCCAACGTGGTGACCTACTGGAGCTCGGGCGGCCAGTACGGCTTTGGTCTCCAGGCGGCCACCCTGGTCTTGCTCGGACTCTCTTCCACTTGAGCGGTGAAACCGACCGCGGGATATGCCGACCTCCCGGCGTGCCCGGGTCGGGGTACTGGTCCAGTCGGCGCCATTACACGGGTGGCCCCGGCGAGCGGAACTAGGGCGGCCACGAGACCGTCGCGTGGAGCGCCGACGTACAATCCATCCCCCTAGCGGGTGGGCCGCACGCGCCAGTTCGTGACGCCATCCGCTGCTAGTGCCGTGACCGGCAACCTTGGCATGGCGCGTCCACCACATTGACCTCGGCGTCGCGCAGAATTGGCTCCTCGCGAAAGAGGAGGTCAGGTGCGCGAAGGGATACACGTTCGAGAAATCACCAACCAAGAGGGCATGCGCTTATTGCGCATCGTGCGGCGCTCGTCGGGGTCGGTCGTGACCTGGCGTAGAGCTCAGATGGTGTTGCTCTCGGCCCAGGGGATGGATGTGGCCCAGATCTCCAAAGTGGCTTTCACCTCGCCGGACCGGGTCAGAGAGGTGCTGCACAACTTCAACGATGATGGGTTCGACTCCTTGGTGCCCAGGTACTCGGGAGGACGGCCACCTAAGTTCACGCTCCCCGAGCGCCGGGAGATCAAGAGAATCGCCCTCTCGCGCCCGGTCGACCACGACCTGCCGTTTTCGACCTGGAGCTTGTCCAAGCTGGCCGAGTTCTTGGTGGCTGAGGGGGTGGTCGACGACATCAGCCACGAGGGCCTGCGCCTGGTACTCCGAGAGGAGGGCGTCTCGTTTCAAGTGATCAAGACCTACAAGGCGTCCAACGACCCCGACTTCGAGGCCAAGAAGAACCGGGTGCTGCACCTCTACGACATCGCTGATGGGAAGGTCAAAGCCAAGAGGGGCGACCCCACCGTGGTGATCTGCATGGACGAGTTCGGGCCGCTCAACCTCTTGCCCCGGCCCGGCAAGCAGTGGGCGCCGGTGATCGTCAGAGGGGAGGAGAGCACCAAGGAACCACGCCGCCGGCGTCGCCGTGCCACTTACACGCGCACCAAGGGCGTCCGTCACCTCATGGCCGCCTACGACCTGAACCAGGACAAGATCTACGGCCACGTGAAGTTGAACAAGGACCGCACCACCTTCCTCGAGTTCTGCCGCTACCTGCGCAGTCTTTACCCGCCCGAGGTCCGCATCGCCATCGTGCTCGATAACTTCAGCCCTCATCTCTCGACCCAGAAGGACGACAGAGTCGGGGTGTGGGCCAAAGCCAACAACGTCGAGCTGGCCTACGTGCCGACCAACGCCAGCTGGATGAACCGGATAGAGGCGCAGTTCCAAGCCCTGCGCTACTTCACCCTCGACGGCACCGACCACCGCTCACACGAAGAGCAGAACTCGATGATCCGTCGCTACATCATCTGGCGCAATCGCCACGCTCAGGACAAAACACTTCGTGAGCTGGTAAAGCGCGCAAACGTTGCTTGATGCGGCACTAGCTCGTGACGGCTTCCGCCACGGCCTCAGGGTTGATGTCCACCAACGCAAGCAGGGCAGCCCGTTCGCCGTCGGACCTGTGCTCGCTGGCACCGGCATGCCGATGATCAGACGTCCCTTAAACGACGGCTGTCACGACGCTGCCGCTCACAGATTCGAATGCCGAGCAATCATGACAACAGCTGTCCAGGCGATCATCAGCGGAGTGTCCGTCTCCTGGTCCGATCTACTGGCCCAAGCTAGAATGCTGGTGTTCCGACACGAGTATCCAATGGAGTGCCGTGACGCCGTTTCTCTATTACGACGATACTGTCGTAGAAACATACGGCGGAAATCTCGGTCTTGGCGACGGCCGCTCGACTGGGAGTTTGGCGACGGAAATACCAAGCGTGCATACCGTCTACTAGATCCTTGGCCACCTCGATAAAACTCCCGCGACGTCGCAATCCGCCACCGAATGAGCGCCAGTACGCGGAATGAACATCCTCCACGATGTAGAGACCCCCATCAGAGAGCATTGGAAAAAGGGTCCTGAAACTCGCAAGCTGGTCAGAAGCTACGTGGCTTCCGTCATCCAGCACAATATCGATACCCCCCATCTCCTTGATGACAGCTCGCAGGAAGCTCGGATCACTCTGCGATCCGATGCGAACATTCAAGTCAGGTTCCGTCACGGCTTGCTTCGATCGAGGTTCGATGTCGATACCCCATATCGACGCCTCTCTACCGAAGTATTTTCGCCATAGTTGGAGCGATCCGCCATGGAAGACGCCAAGTTCCAAAAATCGCAGGGGACGGACGCCTTCCTTGGTCGGAAATCCCGCTCGATAAGAGTCGAAGTGGCGAGAATAGACTTCGAGATACTGGACCCATTTGTGAATCTCACGCCCATCGTGATCAAGAACAATTCGCTCAATGGTATGGGGGGAGCGTGACGTCTCGCCTCGTCGGGGGAGACTGTGCATCCGGCGGGATATATCGGATCGCCCTTGATCCAGCGAAGTGTCGAGCGACGTCTTCTATCGAAGCCAGCGACCAGCTTTTTCTCAAGCCCAGTCATGGGTGGGGAGCTTCAAGCCCCGAGGTGCTGATGGACGCGCTTGACGTTTGACACTGCCGAAAGCGCACCTCGGAGGGCGGTGGCCCTGATGCGGCCATGCCATTTTCGATAGTAAGCCTGCCTGCCCACCTTCATCATTTGGTGCTTCGAGTCAGGTGTAGAGCTTAAACCACCGAAATGAAGAATGCGAACGTCCGACATCAAGTACCCTTTCCACCCCTCGAAGGCCATCCGAGCGCACAGGTCGACATCGCCATCGTACATTGGGAACTCAGGCGAAAATGGACCAAAATATAGGGCATCGGAACGACGCATGGCACAGCATGTTGTCCAAATGAAGCCGAGACGATGCGCTTTGTCCATTGGGAAACCTTGCTCGGTCGCAAGAAGGGTGGCCTTGAGGTCCCATAGATTAGAAGTGGCTCGGGCGAGTTTTGTACCAATGATCGCTCGTGCAAGTTCATACTTAGGTGTCGGTAACTCTTGTGCGCACCGCTGGAACTTGCCGTTCGCGTCGACGAGAGAAGCGGAAACGATTCCAACATCCGCATACGCATCCAGAGCTGTCACAAGACGACTTACGTTGCCACCACGCAAATCGGTATCGGGGTTAAGAAGTATGAGGTACTTGGACGTAGACGAGCGGACCAGCCAGTTCATAGCTGGTCCGAAGAACACATTAGTCTGCGAGCAATGTGTTCTTGCCCACGGATACGATTCGCGTAAAAACTCTGCTGTTCCATCTGAGGATGCGTTATCGAAGACCGAGACCGTCCAAGCGCCTCCTGGCATACAGCGGCTGAGATCTGCTCGAGCCGAATCCAAGCAATGGCCGATAGTGTCGCGACTGTTGTAGGTGACGATTAAAACATCTAGGGTGTCAGCTGTTTTCACAAGCTACTCCCCAATCGCGGGGAAGAGATCGGCGGCGATTGCGATCCTTCGGTTCCGAGGCGCCGCGCTACCTCGATTCGTAGTTTGGCTTCTTGAGCGGAGTGCTGTTTCTCCTCGAGAGCGCGTAGCGTGACACGGCACACTTCCGACATCGTATTTTCGAATTCGTAGGGGAAGCGCTCGGCGTAGCCGAAGACCCCTTCTCCGAAGGGCACCGGAGACAGCGGAGCACCCAGCCTGGCCGCATCGGACATCCCCCGCGACGGACGGCGGCTCATCCCGCGTGACTCCAGAGCGCGAACCGTCGGGGGAGGGGGCACGGGAGCTCCACCGGCCAACCGCCGAGTACGACGGTCACAACGACGAATGTGGCCGCCGCCGCTGCCATCGCGACCACGGGCCATGTCCAGAGCGCCGACGCTGCTCCGATCATCGCGAGGGTGGCCAAGGCGGGTACGAGGCTGAAGCGTAGTAACGGGGCATAGGTCATATCGCGGCGCATCGCGACGATGGCGCTGCCGCAGACGCCGAGCTCGGTGGCGACGGTGAGCCAGGCCGAGGCGGTCACCCCGAAATGGGGGACCAGCGCGAGGTTGCCGCCCACGTTGAAGGCTAGGGCGACACCGCCCTGGATGATGAGCCACCGGTTCCGTTTCGTCACCACCATGGCGGATCCAAACACGTTCGACAGGGCGGCGACGATACTGGCGAGCGCGAGGATCTGGACCAGGGGGACGGCTGGGCGGAACGTCCGGCCGAAGTAGAGCGTGATCACTAACGGGGCGAACAACGCCACTCCGACGCTCGCGGGGACGACCGTCACGCTCAGCCAATGCCAGATGCGTGCGCTGAACAGTCCGAGACCACCGCGATCCCCCGCGCTCGTGGCAAGTCCAGGGAGCGCAGCCGTCATGACCACCATCGGTATCGTTACCAGCAGGGTCAAGGTCTTCGTCGCGGCGGCGTAGTAGCCGACCTCCCGGCTGGCGACGAGGAATCCTACGATGCTGAGATCGAGGGTGAAGTAGGCGCTGGCCAGGAGCGAGCTGAGACCCAGGGGGAGCGATGCCACCAGCATGGCTCGTCGCACCGCCCGCGAGGAGGTTGCCGAATCGACCAGCTTCAGACCGAAGAACACAACGACGACGATGTTGATCACGTTCATGGCTGACAGGGCAATGGCGACCGCCACGGGCCCACCGCCAGCGACTGCCACGCCCGATACGACGAACAGCTGGATCACGTTGATCGTGATGTCGATGCGCCCTAACCGGGCGGTGTGGTAGCCGGCGTAGAAGACCTGTCGGATCCCGGTGAGGCCGAAAAGGGCAACGCCCGGGACCAGGACCAGTAGAACCTGTATCCGGGTGGCCGCCAGGCCGGCGAGAACGGCGAACACGACCACGCCGAACCCCACGACGAGCGACCACTGGGTCTGGACCCGCAGCATCGAGCGCACCAGGGAGCCGTCGTCTGCGCGGCGACTACCCAGCTCTCGGCCAAGGACGCTGCCAAAGCCGAAGTCACAGACCGAGACTGCGACGTAGAACATGGCGAGCCCGGCGGCATAGTTCCCGAATCCGGCCACACCGAGTGTGCGCGCAAGGATGGCGGTGCACAGAGCCGAGAGCACCTGGACGACGATCCGGCGCACCAAGAGGACGTTGGCCGACCCGGCGACCTTCCGATGGAGCTGGTCGTCGCGTGCATCGGGCGACTCACGTTCCCCGGACCGCACCGGTCCGTCGCCCAACGTCATGTTCCGATCGCCTGGTAGAGCTCGAGGTACTGGCTCGCCACCGCAGCCCACGACCACTGGGGGTGGACCTGGGCCCGGGCGGTCGTTCTGAGTCTCTGGAGCAGTCCCGGCACAGCGAGCACGCGGCAGATGCCTGCGGCCAGATCCTCACTCCGACAACCCGGCGCGACCAGGAGCGGGTGGAGATTCTGCACCAGCTCGGGGTTGGCCCCGACTGGCGTCACTAGCGCCGGTGTGCCGACAGCGAGGGACTCGGCCGTCGATAGCCCGAACCCCTCAAGCTCCTGCGACGGCGTGACCGTCAGATCCGCGACCCGGTACCAATTCCGGAGCTCCGTGTCGCCGAGGCGGCCGAGGAGCACTGCCTGGTCCTCGAGCCCGGACCGACGGATGCACTCCGTGATCGTGGTGCGTTGATGCCCAGCGCCGGCGATGGCCAGCCGGGCCCTGGGCCACCGCTCGAGCACCGCCGGCAGCGCCTGTACAAGTTCCAGAACTCCCGTACGGTTGGTCAGCCGCCGCGCGGAGAACAGAAGGGGGTCCGCGAACCTGGCCCAGGGTGGGCGCTTGGCGGAGCCTGGGCTGAAGAAGTTCGTATCGATCCCACCGGCGATGAGTTGACTACCGTCAGCTGCGGATGGAGCGAGCTCCCGCAACTCGGATCGCATGAACTCGGACAGGACGACGGTTCCCCTGGCCCCCGAGGTGATGGACCGCTCGGCTGCGCGCATGCCGGCTATCACTGTCCTCTGGACCGGGCTCGGCAGGGCGTACGAATTGCCCCTCTCGGCCAACAACTCCTTGTGAACGGGCGCGTGAAATGTGTACAGGTAGGGGAAGGATGTGAAGACCAGGGGCAGCGAGGTGATGGGGTAGTGACAGTGCACGAAGGAGCCCGGCGGTCGCGAACGGAGTTGGCGGATGACCCCCGCGGAGACGTAGAACGGATATTGCAGAGCAAACGTCCGGCGACGCTTGTCCGGCACACTGTGGCGGTAGATCCGAACCCCGTCGCAGCCTGTCTCCTCCAGGGGATCATCCGCCGACACCCGCTTGGTCAGCACCGTAACTGGAAGTCCGAGAGAGACCAGCGCGGCGGAGAGCTCGCGTACGTACCGCTCCAGACCTCCGAGCTTGTCGGGCGCAATCGCGTTGGTCATCATGAGGGCGGATGTGACAGGTGGCATCAGACGGCGAGGGCGGCGTTCGGTTCGGACCCGAGGACACTCCGAGCCCACAGCGGCCAGCGGGAGTCCCAGGTATTGGCGCGGGCCCACGAGATCCGGGCCACGGCCGCCTCCGCGGACTCGGCCTCGGCGGCAGTCACCGCGTCGGCCCAATCATCGCTGTTTTCGGCGATGTACGTGCCAGGTGGTGTTCCACCGTGGAAACAGGACACGCCTGCAGAGACGACAGCAGGTCGTCCTCTCGCCGCACTGTCCAAGAGCTTCATCGATGATTGTCCCACTGACAGACCCGACCGGTTCGGTACGATGACGATGTCGGCATGGTCGATCGCGCTTGGAACGTCCTCTCGTGGGATCGACCCATGCCACTGGATACGTTCGGGGAACGCTCGCAACAACTGGAGCAGTTCTGCCGCCGGCCGGTCACCTGATCCGGCGTACTGGCAGGGGCCATACAAGTCGAGGCGGTACTGCGTTTTCGCGCTCATTAGTCGCGAGACAATGTCCGTGTCGAACCGTTCCGAGAATGTCCCGATGTACACCAGGGAGTGTGACCCCGGCCTATCGCTCGCCTTCCTGGGGATGCTGGCGGCATCAGCCCCGTTTGGAACGACCGACACGTTCCGCCCACCGAAGCGGTCGATCAGGTCGGCCGACGCCACGATGATCGCGTCCGCTTCGTCGGCGATGTCGCGGAACTGCTGCACTAGTCGCATGGACCTGCCCGCAGGTAGGAGCCGGGTCCAGTCGTCGGCACAATCGAACACCCGGAACCGACGCTCCTGGGTCGCCCGCCACTGCCAGGGCAGGTTGCAGATCGTCGCTCCTGCATCGTCGGCCCCGTCGGCAAGGATTCGTTTCAACAGGGTGACGTCGATCAACTCGGCCGCCCTCGCCCGGTGTCCGGGTGCGAGTGTGGTCCTCTCGATGATCCGCGGGATGCCGTCGCTGCCGGGTCTCACCTCCCCCCCCAGACCCCGGAGAAACGCCCGCGGACCCTTTCCGACGATGTTCCTCGCATCGCTAGGTGGTTCGATGAACGTCACGTCGACGCCGTGCTTCAGTGCGATGCGGGTAAAGGCATGCTCTCGCCGCATCGAGGGGTCCCACGTACTTTTCGAACAGAGGCTGATGGTGGTCACGACCCGGCCACCTGCTCCAGCAAGGCGAGTAAGGCTCGCGCCGACCGATCCCAGGACCACTGAGCCCCGTGATGTGAAGCGGCCGCTTCAAGCTCATCCAGCGCGCCGGCGGCTCGCACCCTCACCAGCGCAGCGGCGACGGCATCGATCGAACGCCGTACCGCCCACCCCGTGATGCCGTCGATGATCGTCTCGGGGAGTCCACCCTCGTCGCTCACGATGACCGGGCAACCACATGCTTGCGCCTCGATACTGACCAGACCGAATGGCTCAGCCTGCGCCAGGTAGAGCGTCACAAGAGCATCCTGGTAAAGCGCCACCAACTGTTCGTCGGTGAGGCCCACCTCGATCGTCAGGTCGACACCGGCCTCACCCGCAAGCCGGTGCAAACGGGCCTCCTCTACCGGGTTGGACACATGGGAGACGATGAGCAAGGGGATTTCGAGGCGCGCCCTTCCGGCCGCTGCGATAGCCAGATCATGTCCCTTGGTCGGGATCAGCTTGCCAACCGACAAGAGATACTGGCGCCCACGCACCCCGTCTGGCGGGCGGAATCTTGTCGAAACCCCACATTGAACGATCCGAGCTTCACGGGAGTAAGCGCTCCGGATTCGGTCGGCCGCGTACTGGGAGTTCGTGGCCAACACTGCGACGGACGCGGCTGTTCGCCGATCGAGTTGTTTGCACGTTCGCCGAATCGGCCAGTAGGGGACCCGGCTGCGGGGCCGGATCGACGCCTTAAGCGCCTCTTCATAATCGATCCGGCGCGGCTCGTCGCAGGAGTACACGGCACGTCGGGCGAGATCCCTCGTCACTAGAGGAGCTTGCAGAAATTGGCATGGGTTGATCCAGACGACATCCGGCTCTTGTTCCCGAACTGCAGCATTCAGTCGTTGATACGCAACGCCCACTGACAGCAGGTCTGCGTACCTCGCGGCGGGCCTTACGAATGCGTTCGCCGAATCACCACGCAGCGACATCGGCACGACCACGGCACCCCCGGTCACTTGCTCTGCACTTTCCATGGTGACTTCGGTGACGGGGATGCCTAGGTGCCTCCATTGCTCAGATATCCGACGATGGCCCCCGCCGAATCGCTGGTTGTGCACCATTACGATCTTCACTACTGCATCCCCATCAGAGCAGCGTCCCGGCGCGTCACCTTCGTACCCGTATACGCCCGGAACAGTCCGTCCATCATGGCCTTGTCGTTGAACCGAGCGACACGTTGCTGCCCGTTCTTTCCCATTGTCTCGGCCAGCCGTAGGTCGCCGGCCAATCGGTCGAGCGCGCTCGCGAGATCGCAAGCGGCTTCCGGATCGACGAGCAGGCCGGTGGCCCCCTCGTCGACGATCTCTGGTAGCCCGTCGACCCGGGCGGCCACAACTGCAACGCCATGCTGCATTGCCTCCATCGCGGCATAGGGCCACGCTTCCCAGCGGGACGGTATGACGAGCGCAGTGGCCGACCGGAGGGTCGCGGCGACGTCCGGCCGCGAGCCGACGAAACGAACCGACCGCGCGAGATGCGAGGCTCGCTCCCGCAGCTCGACAAGATGCGGACCGTCGCCGACGACCTCGAGCGACCAATTCGACTCGGCCAAGGCGGCGGCGTCGACGAGGAGATCGAAGCCTTTCTGAACAATGACCGAGCCGACGGCGACGAAGCGCGGCGGCGTCTCCGGACTCGATGGGATGACGCTGCTGGCACCCACACCGTTGGTCACCGTCACGACCTTCTCAGGATCGACTCCGTAGCGCGTCAGAAGGAACCGGCGTGACGACTCGCTCACCGCAACGACGCGATCACAAAGGGAGAATTCGAACTGTTTGAACGCAGTCTTCGCTGCCCAAGACCCTGGTCGGGACGTACCGCCACCTCGCCTCGCCGAAGGGTCGGAGGCATTGGTGCGGGGCAAGTGTTCGGTGACAACGACCACGGCACCGGAGCGACGGGCGGATAGCAGCCAACGGAACGAAGCACGACTGTAGGTGTCAGCCAAATGCAGATGCCAGACGTCGGGAGCCCTCCGGAGGGGCACCTCTCGGAGGCTCAATCCCCGTGCAGCGGCATCCTCCCGCAGTGACGACGCCGCCCGAACAAGCTCGATTTCCACCTCGTGACCGCGCTCACGCAGTCCCGCCGCCACGTCGGTCATGTGCCGCCACACTCCACCCCTGTCCAGGGCTGTCGTCGCCAGCACGATTCGCATCATCGACCCGTGTTGATGCGACTGCCCACCGGTGCGTGCTCTCCGTCCGGTCGGTATCCGGTCGTTTGCGCGCTGACGATCAGCCCGACGAGGATCGCGAGGCATCCGGCGACCGCGTAGTAGCGCACTGTGACGTCTGTGACCCAGGTGACGGCGACGCCCAATGACGCACCGACCAGCCCCGGGTACAGCCAATCGGTGCGACGGGTCCGGTACAAGTCCGTAAAGACGCCGCCAATGAAGAGCAGGAGGACGCCGGCTCCGAACACCCCGCCTTCTGCCATGTACTGCAGATAGGTGCTCTGCGCCTGGCTGCTTGGTCCGCTACCGGGAACGGTCGCCTCGAGTCTCTCCACCAGGTTGCCGAAACCGACCCCGGTGATCGGGTTGGATTCGAAGACGCCGAGCGACGTCGTCCAGAGTTCCTCACGGGTCCTGTCTCCCGGTGCCGTCTGGACGTTCGACGCGGTCGGGTGCAGGATCGAGGTGAATCGGGTGGCGATGGCTGGTCCGTAGAGCGCCGAGGCCGCCAGCAGCGTCCCGACGATGAAGACCGCTACGAGCATCGCCCCCCTGCGACGCTGGTCGCCATGGCTGAAGAGAGCCACGGCGATCACGCCTACCGCGGCGGCGATCCAGCTGGCCCGGGACAGTGACACGGCGAGTCCGCCGACCAGGATTACGCCGGCGGCGGCCGCCCCGAGGCGGACCCGGTTCGGGAGTTGAGACCGCAGCACCAGGAGGAGCGCCAGGGGCAGTGCCATGGCCAGAACGTTTCCCAGCGAGATCGGGTCGAAGAACGTACCCGTGGTCCGGGCGGCCTTCCCGTAGTTGAAGAAGTAGCTTTGGGCGGAGTACGTCGCCGACCCTGCTCCGGCGTAGAGGTTGAAGGCGTTGCCCGTGACGTACTGCGCCAGTGCCACCAGCGCTTGCAGGCTGGCGGAGCCGACGAAGAACAGGACGACGAGCAACCGCCCGTCGGGGTACAAACCGCCGACCTTGCCGCACAGCCACGCGATATCCAAGAAGGCGAGGACATACAGCACCTCGTGCAGCGGCTGGACGCCGAGCACCACGGGAACTAGTAGCAGCACCATCGCGTAGGGGAGTACTCGCACGAGGGCCGGACTCCTGGACGGGGAGTGGCGCCGTCCCCCGTCTTCGATCTCCACAACAGCAGTGGCCATCACCAGCGCGACGAGTAGCACCGAGATCGGTTGTTGATGGACGGTCGCCACGTACGGCTCGACGGGAATGGCGACCAGAACCAATCCCATCGCCCAGGCAGACGGCCGCTCCACCGTGAGGAGCACAATGACCAGGAGTGGCCCGGCGACGAGCAGCGCCCACTTGAGCGTCGAGTATTGATGGAAGACCTCGGTCGTGTCGACTCCTGATGCTCCCAACAGGAACGCCGTCACGCCGACGATCGAGAGCGCGACCCTCGGTAGATCCGCTGGTACGCCCGTGAGCCGCATCCACCCGGCTCCCCCTCTGGCGTTGGCGATACCCGCCGCCCCGGGTTGTTCGGCATCGTATGTCGTGCTCATGGCGGCCCGACTCGCTCCGCCTTCCGTCGGGCGACAAAAACCGCCAGTTGGCAGCCGACGAGTAGCGTGAGCAGTGCGGCCACGGTGGCGTACAAGGTGGGCCGAGGAGAGACCCTGTTCGGAGCCGTGCCCGATAAGATGACCCTGATCACCGGCTCCTCCGAGGCGATCGCCAGAGCCGTGTTCGCGGTGAGGGTCGCTCGCGTGCCAACGAGCTGGGTGAGCTGATTCTCAGAACTCTGAAGGTCGGCCAGGGCCGTGCTACCGGGCGGTGCGTTCTGCGTGTTGTCGATGACGAATTGCAGTAGATCGATCTGTTGATTCAGTGATTTCGTCTGGGCCGCGATGGAGTTGCGGAGTGAACTCGACGTCGTCTGGGCCAGACCCGCCAGGTAGGCTTGGAAGGCGGTCGTCGTGGCCTGCACCCACCGGAGGGCGTCGTGCCCCGTCGGTCCCTGCGCGGTGATCTGGATCAGATTCTGTGAGTTCAACGTGCCAGCGGACAGATGGCTCGAGAGCTTGGAGGGCGAGACGCCGAGCTGGCGCGCCGCTGCCGCGAGCACGGAGTCGGACGTGACCAGCAGTGCGTCCTGCGCAGCGAGGCTGTTGGACGCTAGGGCGACGTCCTGGGCCGAACCGCCCGGAGTGGATGCGGCGGTGATGCTGACGGTCGCAGACGAGCTGTACACGGCCGCCGACGCACTGGCCAGGAGGTACACCACGATGCCGACCAACAGCGTGCTGGCGACGATCGCGTATCGGGCGCGCCACATGGCGGAGACCCGGTCCATGTCGATGCCGGAACCACTCGCGACTGCTGGAGGCTTCTGCTCAGGGGTAGAAGCACCAAGCTCCCTGGACCCAGGGAAGGCGTCCTCGCCAATGGCCGGGAACCCTTGCTTCGCCGCCGCACCCGCCGTAGTCAGCTGTACCGAGGCCGCTCGACCATGCGGCGGCTCGTCGTCGGGCGGCGATGCAGACTGTGAACTGGTCGGTACAGCGGGTAGTTCGATATGAGTGCGTTCCACGGTGACCTTACCTCGGGCGTGACGGGGCCCGTCATCACGGCGATTGTGGGGACGTGCGCTCTTGCGAGTATCCGATCCGTTCCAGACCCGCTCCTGACTCCCGTCATACGATCGTTCGCCCCTGTCGGCACGTTGCAGGAACGACATCACGCCAGGCTCACCGAGGAGTCGACTTGAGCCTCGGTGGCGGGAAGGCTCAACAACGTGTTGGTGAGTTTGAGGTAGTCCCGGATCACCCTGCTGGTTGAGTGCCGCTCCTCCACGGTCACACGGGCTCGATCACCCAAGTCCCGGCAGGTCGCCGGATTCGTGAGCATCTCGGTGATGGCCTGCGCGAGTTCGCCCACCTCCGGCCCGCCCACATTGACGATCCCTTGACCCCGCCGGAAGCCGGACCCCGCAGCGGACGAGGCGATGACAGTAGCCCCACAGGCCATGGCTTCGAGAAGGACGAGAGATTGGCCTTCCCATCGGCTCGGCAGCACGACCAGATCCGCTGCCCAGTAGTGGGGTCGTGGATCGACGCGGCCAACAAACTCGACCCGGTCACCCAGACCGAGCTCGTCACATAGGGCACGCAGAGAGGGTTCCGACGGCCCGGCTCCCACGAGCCTGAGGCGCACGGTGGGATCACCGAGCGTTGCCAGAGCTCTGACCAGGATGTCCTGGCCCTTTTGCTCACAGAGGCGACCCACGCAAACAAGGAGCGGAGCTGCTCGCTCGGAACGACTCCGGGGCGGGGAGAAATGGTCGCAATCGACGCCGTTCTCGATCACGACGATCTTCCGAGCCCCGGCGGCCGAGAGTGTCGAGTCTCCGTCCAGAGCCTCGCGTGCGGACACTGTGACAATGGCGTCAGCCCACAGCGCTGCGATGCGCTCAAATTGACGGTACACGGTGGACGCGCGTCCGCCCACGTACCACGACCACGCGTGAGGAACGAAGACACACGCCGGCCGGCGCTTGCGCCGCAGGGTCGAGCAGGCGATTCTGCCCACCGCCCCGGCCTTGCTGGAGTGTAGGAACACCAGATCGACGTTTCTCAGGAGCTGCCGAAGTTCGCAGACCGATGAGAGATCGTGCACGGTCGGCTCACGAGTGAGATCCAGGCGTGTCCATGAGACCCCCGCGTATCGGGCCCACTGCTCCAGTAGGCCCGGCGGCGAGGCGATCGCCACGTCGTGGCCCTGGTCGCGGTCGGCGATTGCGACCAACTGCAGGACTGACGCGGTTCCGCCATCCACCGGCTGGCTGACGTGGAGTACCCGGGGACGCGGCCGGGTCTCGCACCCGGCGGCGTCGAGGCTCATGCGCCACTTCCCGACATGACCTCGGAAAAGGTCCGGAGGATGACCTTCACGTCCAACCACAGCGACCAGTTGTCGATGTAGTAGTTGTCATAGCTTGCCCGCTCGCTGATCGGCGTGTCGCCGCGCATCCCGTTCACCTGCGCCAGGCCGGTCAGACCTGCGCGGACCCGGTGACGGAAGCTGTAGTCCGGTTCCTCCGCACTGAACTTGTCGACGAAATACGGTCGTTCGGGACGGGGGCCGACGATCGTCATGTCACCCCTCAGGATGTTCCAGAGCTGCGGCAGTTCGTCCAGGGACATGCGTCGGAGGAACCGTCCGATGCGGCTCACCCGGGCGTCGTTGCTGATCGACCATGTCCTCCTCGACTCCTCCTCGTTCGCAACGCGGAGTGACCGGAACTTGATCAGTTCGAATGGTCGACCGTCACACCCCACTCGCGTCTGGCGGAACAAAACGCCCGGTCCACCGTCGATCCGGACCGCGATTGCGCACACCACCATGAGGGGGCCGAGGAGGAGTAGGGCCAGGGTGCTGGCCACGATGTCGAAGGCGCGCTTGCACTTCCAAGGAACGCCCCCCCTTCCAGAGAGACCGAAGCGGATCACGGGGATCGAACCGATCATTTCCGACTTCCATGTGGGGTGATTCAGTTCATGGAGCCGGGGCACCATGAAGATGCTGCAGTCGTTCCACAGTGCCTGGCGCACGATCGCGGCCAACTCGTCTTCGGCGAATCCCCGGTCGCTGATCAGAACCACCGCTGCCCCGACTTGGTCGATGCTCGACCGCAGGCGAGGAATGCGTCCGAGATAGGTTCCTGCGGCCGCGGTGGCTTGCGGATCGGGCTGATCGGCCAGATAGCCCGCGACACTGAGGCCGTAGTCCGGTGCCGACGCCAGGGAGTCTGTGATCCGCTCGACGACCGGCCCAGATCCCACGATGATCGAACGATGTCGGACGAGATGACGGCGGCGCGCTTGCCTGATCACAAGGTTTGCCATTGCACGTCCCGCCAGGGTGAGCGCGATCGCCGCGCTGGCGGCGGCGACGTAAACGGAGTCGCCGACCGTCGGATGCCGCAGAGCGTTCACTGTCGCCACGATGGCTGTAGACGCCAGCAAGCAGCCCAACAGGGTCGGGATCTCGTCGAGCACGAAAGCCTGCAACCGCGGCCGGTAGAGATCGGCTGACCAAAAGAGGAGGCACGACAGAATGGCTGCGGTCAGGAGACCCCGGTAGTGGGCGGGCGCCCAGAGCATGGGGAGACTCATGCAGACGAGGTCGGTGAAGAGCAGGACTTGTGGACCCGTGACCCGCGAATGCTTCCTACGGCCTCGGATCGGTGACCGAAACAGCCCAGGAGGCTGCCCGGGTGCGCTGTGACCTAGCGCTTTCTCCGACACGCGGGGGATTCTAAACAGGAGTGACTTTGGTTTACAAATGTGCCAAAAGATATAATTATCTCTATTACTCTTGACATTCGGGCCCCGTTATGAAAGGTGTTTGCAGGCCGCATCGAATGAGGTCACAATCTGGACGTAGTGGTGTCGGACGTGACGGAGGTGGCTATCACCGGCCGGCCGGACGCCTGGATTACGGCTCTATGAACTGACGGTGTGGTATCGAAAGTACGCCGCCCTTCTCTGCAGAGCTGCCTGCGGGTACCGTCGTCGGTGAAGCGGCAGCACGACCGCTGCACTTTCCGGCGTCGAAGCGAACGACGGGGCAAGAACTGGACATGACGGAGACAGTTGGACGCGTTCGATCGGTGGAAATGTCTTTCCATATGTCCGAACCGGACGTGGTCACTCTGCAAGAACGAGTTCCTCGACTGCCCTCAGAAGGGATTCCCAGGTGAACCGCGAAGCCCACTCCCTGCTGGTTTCCCGCATGTGATCGAGGCGCGCCCGGTCGCCAAGAAGTGACAGGATTTCGTCGGCCAACCCTTGGACGTCCCCGGGCTGGACGAGAAGTCCGCTGTAGCCTGGGCTGACTGCGTCTAGCGCGCCACCCTCGGCGAGTCCGATGCAAGGAAGGCCGGCCGCGGCAGCTTCAAGGTAGGCGATCCCGAATCCCTCGCCGCCGCCCTCGGGCGGGGTGCGGCTCGGGAGAACGAACAGGTCACATTGGTCGAACAGCTGATCCCGTTCTTCGTCGGTGACGTGCCCTCTCCAGTCGATCAGATCATTTACCCCGGCGGCCTTGGCGCTGCGCTTCACTTGGTCCGCTACCGCTCCGTCACCGACGACGATCCAACGGATGGAAGGCAGCGTCTGCCGGATCACACCCAGAGCGGCAATAACAAAATCGTGCCCCTTGTTCGTATCAGCCAATCGCGAGACCGTAAGCAGGGTGTTCGGAATCCTTGAACCGTTGGGCGCAAGGGCGCGCAGGCGAACGGCAGGGGCAACCATTTTGACCGCCCCTGAGGTCAATCCAGCCTCCTCTAGGAGGGCGCAGGAATGCCGGCTCGGGGCGAGATGGACGTCAGCGTGAGCAATACACAGGCGACTGGCAGCCTTGAAGTCGACCAGCTCCTTTGCGTGATAAAACTGGAGCCAGCGCGCTCTGAAGAGGACCTGAAGTAGGCGGCTGGCGTATGCGCCGCGAACATGCATACACAGCACCACTTCAGGCGGTACGAAGCAAGCCCTGCAGACTGCGACCGCGTTCAGTCGGATGACCGACCTGCGACCTCCGCGCGGGTTGTTTCGTACCCGGCGGATCGGTACCGGTGAACTCTGGTCCCACTCGGGTGATCCGGGTTCGCGCAAAGTCACCACAGATATTTCGACGGAACTGATACCCTCCGCTATCCCTTGGGCAAGAGTTTCTATCCCGCCCAGGGCCGGAGGATAGACCGGAGATAGCATCAGGGCTTTCGGTGGGCGTCGTTGGCCGTGACTTCTTGCATCGGCCGCGATCTGGTAGGCGCTCTCGAGACCTGAGACCTGTTCCTTCCAAGTGTTGGATCCGCGAGATACCTTGGCCGCACCCGATCCGAGCCGATCACGCAAGGCGGGGTCGAGAGCCAGCCGCTTGATGGCATCTCCGAGGTTCCGCCCACCGCCGGAATCCACCACCAGGGCACTCTTCCCGTGCGTCAACCCAGCGAATGCGACGACATTCGTGCAGACGATCGCCCGGCCTTCCACGGCCGCCCGAACGGAGATGCCGCTCGCCGGATTGGAGAGACGATACGGAAGCACCACGATCGCCGCGTCGGCGATGGCCCGCTGGAGGCTGACGTCATCGACCCACCCGCGCCAGTCCATGGCCGGATCAATCCTCTCGAACTCTTTGCGGATGCGAGATGCGTAGGCTTCATGCTGCCTCGACGCACCACCAATGACCGTGAGAGTCAACGGAACCTGGGCGTGGATGGCCTTCCAGGCTGTCAGCAAATCGTCGAGGCCCTTGCCCGGGGCGATGTAGCCGGCATACACCACTGCCGTACCCCGCGACGGTGGCTCCGACGCCGATGATGGATCCGCACCGTGAGGCACAACCACAACCGGGCTCATTCCGGCTTCTTCGAGGTCCGCCGCCCCTGCATCGCTCAACGTGACCCACGCCGCTGTTCGTCTCCTGAGCCATCGACGCAGGTGTTCGTCGAAGAGCCGGGCTAGGACCTTGTGGGCGACCACATCTCGGACACCAGGAGCATTCCGTATCAGACCGCTACCGGGGGCTGCCACGAGGGAAGGACCGTCGTGGGCCACGACGACGAGGTCGCCCCGGACAAGAGCGATCACGACTGCTATCCAGAATGTCGAGACGGCCAGCTGGCCCATCTCTATATGAACGATGTCTGCTCTCCGGATTTGCGATCGGTACCTCGAGACCAACTTCAACGCGTTCCAGGCCGCAGCCGTCTCCCTGCTAGCTCCCAGAAGTTCGACGACGAGAGCCCCACGTCGACGAAGTTCCTCGGCACAGTTCTGTGCTACGTGCGCGACCCCACCTGCCTCAGGACGGACCAATATGACTGTGCGATCTGAGGGCCCCCAACCTGGTTTGTCGCTGATCACTTCCGAGATTTAGGTGGAGGAGCCGCTTTGGAGAGGATTGATCAACGAATTTCGTGCGTTGCTGTACGGCACTTGCTCAAGATACCATTGCAGGGTGCGGCGGTCGTCCGTTCATGATGCGCTATCACGAGCCAGAGCTCGCTTGTTCTCCTCTCCGTTCGACTCAGCGGCCTACTGGGAGCGACGGTATGCAAGACATGGAACGTCAGGCGCCGGGTCGTATGGCCGGCTCGCGTCATTCAAGGCCGACGTAATCAACACGTTCCTGCAGGACAACGCAGTAGTCGAGGCCCTGGAGCTCGGATGTGGCGACGGAAATCAGCTGGGCTTGATCAACTATCCGCGGTACACCGGTGTGGACGTTTCAAAGTCCGCGATCGAGACATGCCGCAGCCGCTTTGCGGCCGACAACTCGAAGGAGTTCCTTGTTCTGGGCGACGGGGAGACACTTACCAAATACGACCTGACGGTATCGTTGGACGTGGTTTACCATCTGGTGGAGGATTCAGTCTACCTGCGGCACCTGCAACTTTTGTTCGAACACGCGGATCGCTTCGTTATCGTTTATACAAGCGATTCAGATCGGTACAAGCCACTTTCTGCTCCGCCATCGCATATCAGGCACCGCCCGGTATGCCGAGACATATCTTCACGGTATCCAGATTGGGTTTTGTCGGGGATATTTACGAATCCCTTTCCCCTAGCCGATGACGAATCGAACGAATCGTTCGCAGAGTTCTTCACATTTGCTCGGCAGGCCAACAATCGGGCATCGTCGACATAACGCGCCATCGGCAGCGGCACGCATCAAGCTCGAATAGAAAGAAGACTGCGTTGCTGCCCCGATCCGGCAGCGGTGGCGGAGGTCACGAAGTCAAATGATGGCCTGGTTCGCGGGGCCGTCGTTCCGGCTAGCAAGTGCCGGACCATTTTCCATGAGCGCCCCTCCCACTTCCGTGGCTGCCGACCAAAATCACCTTAGAGCCTGGGCTCTAACAGGCCAGTAGCTCCTGGCGGTCGAGGGCCTGCCCATAGGTCAGATGGCTGGAGTACCGCCGCGCTATGTGCTTGCCGTGTTGCTTCCAGTGGGCGTTCCAGTCACATCGGTGGGCCAGCGAGATCGTCCCGTCGATAGTAGAGCGCTCTACTACGGGGGACGGACGCGATGGAGGGATTGGAAACTAGGTGGACGGAACTGTACGGCGGGGGACTAGGGCAAACCACAAAGACCGAAACCACCACCTTGCCAAGGCGAGGGTCGCGGGTTCGAATCCCGTCTTCCGCTCCAATAGAATTCCTGGTCAGGGGGGGACGTCGCTCACGCATGGCATCCGGAGGCCCATCTGGGTTTTCTAGGCCGTCGTGCCCATTCTCCCCAGTGATCCTGAACAGGCCATTCCGTCCAGGGCGTTCACCACCGTCTTCTTGGAAGCGCCCATTTGATTGCCAATCTGGATTGCCAATATCCGGTACCAGCACTCGGAGTCGGTTCCCTCATCGCCGGAATCGGACGATTGGAGTCATCCAAGAGTGAGATGCTTCGAGGTCTGGCCGCTCAGGTTGTCCGTAGAAAGGTCTGGAACCCGGCTTCCTCCAAGCTCGTCGCAGGGAATGCGTCAGAGGGGAGACATGAATCATGGTCGTGACGAAGATCGCACACCACAGCATCGAGGAGCGCCGGGCCAAGGGTAAGGACGCCCGCGGTAGAGCGACACTCACGAGCAATACCAGCTGGGCACCGTCCCCGAATCGACCCGACCCGGTGGCTCTGCTCGAAGCACAGAACCTCACTCGAGAAGCGGATCTGGTGCCCGTTCGCCATGGTCGAATGATGGCGTCCCCGTTCACGTTTTATCAGAGGGGCGGCAAAGATCATGGCGACCGATCTCATGAATACGCCCACGGCCGGGCTGAATGTCCAGCTGTGTGGTGATGCGCATTTGTCGAACTTCGGTGCATTCGCGTCACCTGAGCGGACCCTGCTTTTCGACTTGAACGACTTCGATGAGACCCTGCCGGGACCATTCGAATACGACGTGAAGCGAATGGCTGCGAGCTTCGCAATAGCGGCACGCAACAACGGCTTCAGCGCTGCTGATGTCACTTCCACGACACTCACCTCGGTCAGGGCGTATCGAGAAGCCATGGCCGAGTTCGCCGAGATGAGAAACATGGATATCTGGTACGCGCGGCTGACTGAGCAAGAGATCATGGACGCCATCAGCGCTCTCACGAAGGGAGCGCAAACGAAGGAGGCGGCTGCCCAGGCCAAGAAGGCCGCACAACGCGCCCAGAAGAACGCACTGAAGGCCCGTATCGCGCGACAGCTTGCAGGCGCTGTCGAAGCTCGGCGAAGTCGTTGACGGTCGTTACCGGATTGTCAGCCAGCCACCGGTGGTGATCCCGGCGCGGGACCTTCAGGCGATGTACGGGTACTCGGCCGACGAAATCGAGGCGATGATCCACCAGCAGTTCCGGGCCTATCGAGCTACCTTGCAGGAGGATCGCCGCCACCTTCTCGAGCGATTCGAGATCGTCGACATGGCCCGCAAAGTGGTGGGCGTGGGGAGTGTCGGCACCAGGGCGTTCATCGTCCTGCTCCAGGGCCGCGACGATCATGATCCGTTGTTTCTCCAGGTAAAGGAGGCGACGGCCTCGGTGCTCGAAGACCACCTCCCCAAGAGCCGGTTCAAGGAACCGGGTGAGCGGGTGGTCCAAGGCCAGCGGTTGATGCAAGCGGCCAGCGACATCTTCCTGGGGTGGACGAAGGGGGTCGAGGCCAATCGCCACCTCTACTGGCGCCAGCTACGCGACATGAAGGGTTCGGTCCTCGTCGAGATGATGACTCCGGTCGTACTCGGCTTCTATGCGGGTATCTGCGGCTGGACTCTTGCCCGGGCGCACGCGAGGTCAGGAGATGCCGTCGAATTGGCCGCGTACCTTGGCAAGAGCGACAAGTTCGACCGGTCCATCACGGACCTCTCCGAACGCTATGCCGATCAAAACGAGCGGGATTACCGGTTATTTGCTGAGGCGATCCGCTCCGGACGACTCGAAGCAATCGAAGGAGTCTGATAGATGTCGATTCGTGGGTGGCGGGCAGCGGTGACCCCCCAGATGGTGGTTTGAAGCGTGTGTTGCCGCGTTGGGCCCCAGGATTGGTGACACTTCGAAACTACGACCGAGGGTGGCTTCGACCGGATCTGGTCGCAGGCGTCGTTCTGGCGGCCATCCTCGTCCCCCAGGGCATGGCCTATGCGGAACTGGCAGGGCTCCCGGCAGTGACCGGTCTCTACACGACGATCGCGTGTCTTGTGGCTTACGCGGTGTTCGGTCCATCGAAAGTGCTGGTTCTCGGTCCGGACTCCTCGGTTTCACCGCTGATCCTCGTCGCCATTACGCCCCTCATCGTCACCGGCGATCCCAGCAGCGCCATCGCTCTTGCCGGCATGTTGGCGGTACTGGTCGGGCTCATCGAGATCGGGCTGGGAGTCGCCAAACTCGGGTTCGTGGCCGACCTCCTCTCCAGTGAGGTCCGCGTGGGCTATCTCAACGGCCTGGCCATCACCATCATTGTCGGGCAACTGCCCAAGCTCTTCGGCTTCTCAACCAGCGCCGACAACTTCCTCGGCGAGGTACGCGCCTTCTTCGATGGGCTCGACCAGACCAACCGAACCACGCTTCTGACTGGGGTTTGCGTCCTGGCTGTATTGCTCGTCCTCCCGCGGCTCACCAAACGGGTGCCAGCCGTCCTCGTCGCTGTCGTCGGAGTGACGATCGTCTCGGCCGTACTGGACCTTGCCGCCCACGGCGTGAAGACCGTGGGCACGCTTCCCCAGGGTTTTCCTGTTCCGACCCTGCCGTGGACCAAGTGGTCCGACGTCGGCCCTCTCCTCCTCGGCGCCGTGGGCATCACGATGGTGTCGCTGACCGATACCATCGCCACGGCGACGAGCTTTGCGGCCAAACGGGGCGACGAGGTCAACCCCGATCAAGAGATGGTCGGGATCGGGACCTCGAACATCGCCGCAGGGCTCTTCCAGGGCTTCGCCGTCTCCGTCAGCGGCTCCCGCACGGCAGTGGCCAACCAGTCCGGGGCGAAGACCCAGATGACGGGACTGGTGGGGGCTGGCCTCGTCGCCGTCCTGCTCCTCTTCCTCAACGGCCTCCTGGCCGACCTGCCCCAGACAGCGTTGGCCGCCGTGGTGATCACCGCCGCCCTATCGCTCATGGACTTCGGGGCCTTGCGGCGTTTCGCTGAGGTCCGCACGTCCTCGCTGGTGGTCAGCTTGGTGGCCACTGCTGGCGTGATCCTCCTGGGAGTGCTCCAAGGGATCGTCGTCGCCATCGTTCTGGTCATCCTGCTGTTCTTTCACCGAGGCTGGCGTCCCCATGGCTCCGTCCTCGGCGACGTTCCGGCACTGAGAGGGTGGCACAGCACGGCCAGGTACCCGGATGCGACCGAGCTACCCGGAATCGTCGTGTTCCGATGGGAGGCGCCGCTCTTCTTCGCCAACAGCGGCCAGTTCCGGTCCCAGGTCCGGAAGCTGGCCCGCGAGCGGTCCCCCAACTGGATCGTGCTGCAGTGCGAGGCGATCACCGACATCGATGTCACGGCCGCCGAGGTGCTCAAGACGCTGGATGAGGAGCTCAACGACCGCGGCATCCACCTCGCCTTCGTCGAGCTGCGCGATCGCCTCCAGGACTTGATCCGCCGCTTCGGCCTTCACACCACACTCGACCAGGAGCACTTCTATCAGAGTCTCGATCAGGCACTCGATGCCATTTCCCACGCGCCACGAGACAACACTCGGAATTCCGACGAGGGACAGGCGTCCCCATGAGCACAGCTTCCGATCCCGAACTGGCCGAGCAGGGCGAGGGAAATCCGCGCCTGGCTCTCCTGTTGGCCATGGCCATGTTCGTTCTGGTGGTCGACACGTCGCTGATGAATGTGTCGATCTCCGCGGTCATCAAGGACCTGCACACGACGGCGAGCGGGGTCCAGTCGGCCATCGCGCTGGAGGCGCTCGTCTCCGCGGCCTTCATCCTGACCAACTCCAAGTTGGGCGATCTCATGGGACGACGGCGTGCCTACGTGATCGGCCTCCTCGGCTATCTCGTGGGTGCGGTGGCCATGACCCTGGCCCAGAACTTGAACACCATCATCATCTTCTGGGCGATCATCGGTGGGCTCGGCGCCTCGCTCCTGCTGCCTGCGATGCAGTCCCTCATCCACGGGAACTTCACGGGCGGCGCCCAGAAGCGGGCGTATGCGCTCGTCGGGGCATCCGCCGCCATCGCGGCGGCCGTGGGCCCGCTCCTGGGTGGCTTCCTGACGACCTTCTTGTCCTGGCGGGTGGGATTCGGCCTCGAGGCGCTGATCATCGTCGTGGTGCTGTCCCAGATCCGCCTCGTCAAGGACGTCCCCTACACCGGGCCCCGCCAGATCGACGTCGTGGGCTCCATCCTCTCCATCGTCGGCATGGGTGGCCTCGTGCTCGGCATTCTGGTCTGGCAGGAGGGCGGCCAGTACGTCGGGCTGATCATGGGGATCGGCGCCGCGACGCTCGCCGCGTTCGCCTACTGGCTGGTGTGGCGCAAGCGCCACGGGAAGCCCACGCTGCTGGACCCCGGCCTGTTCAAGCACCTGAACTTCCGCATCGGGATCTCGCAGCAGATGCTCCAGCAGATCACGCTGGGCGGCGCCATGATCGCCCTGCCGCTGTTCCTGCAGATGACCCTCGAGTACAACGCCATGCAGGCCGGGCTGTCGCTCGCCCCCTTGTCGCTGTCGATGTTCGGCATGGCCCTGCTCGCCGGCCGAAAAGCGGGCAGATTCCGGCCCGCACAGATCGTCCTCACCGGCTTCGCCCTGAGCACCGTCGGCATGGCGGCGATCATTCCCCTGGTGCCGAGGGTGGACTCCGGGTGGTATCTCGTCATCCCCTTGGTGATCTGCGGCTCGGGCCTCGGCATGCTGGTGTCGCAACTGAACAACTTCACGCTCGCACCCATCAGCGAGGAGCGGGTCAGCGAGGCGGCCGGCGTGAACTCTGCGGCAGGATCGTTCGGGCTTTCGTTCGGGCTCGCCATCGCGGGTGGACTGATGCTCTGGGCCTTGGCGCTGAGCTTCAACCACCAGGTGCAGGCCAGCCCCGTGATCCCGCCGGCCCAACAGCAGCAGATCTCTGGCGACCTGGAGCACGATGCCGAGATCATGAGCAACACCCAGCTCCAGCAGCAGATCGCCGGGGAACCCAAAGCCGTGCAGGACGAGATCCTCGCGATCAACACGCATGCCCGGAACCTCTCCCTCCAGATCGCGCTTCTCGTTCCGGCCCTTGCCTCCCTTCTCGGTTTCGCCAACTCGTTCCGCATGCGCCGGCTCCCCGACATCACGCCGTTGGCGGATATCGAGGGTGTCGGCCTCGGTTAGGTCCAACTGCGTGATACTGATCCGGTCCGATCCCGCTGCCCGCTCTCGTCGCACAAGACCGGCCCCGTCCCAGCGTATCGTTCGTCGGGTGACCGGGACCGCCGACTCGACTGCTTGACTGCGTTGCATCTCGTTCACACCCATCGGAGGTAAATGCAATGGCCACGAAGGAGCACAAAGGGCACAAGGTCGTGTCCCAAACGTCTCCGGCCACAGCGTCCCAGCAGGGTGAAGCCGATCTGCCACCCAAGATGAAGCGCAAAGAGTACGAGCGGCAGATGCGGTTACTGCATGGGGAGCTGGTGGCGGTACAGGAGTGGGTCAAGGCGACCGGAGCCAAGATCTGCATTGTGTTCGAGGGTCGCGACACGGCCGGGAAGGGTGGCACGATCAAGCGCATTACCGAACGGGTCAGCCCCCGAGTCTTCCGTGTCGCCGCGCTGCCCGCCCCCACCGAGCGTGAGAAGTCGCAGATGTACATCCAGCGCTACATGGCGCATTTCCCTGCGGCCGGTGAAGTGGTGATCTTCGATCGCAGCTGGTACAACCGGGCCGGCGTCGAGCCGGTCATGGGCTTCTGCGGGCCGCAGGAGACCGAGAGGTTCCTTGAGCTTACGCCGCTGGTCGAGAAGGCGATGGTGCATACCCAGATCCTCTTGTTGAAGTACTGGCTCGAGGTCAGTGCCGACGAGCAGACCCGGCGCCTCGAGCGCCGCATCCACGACCCCCGCAAGATCTGGAAGCTCTCAGACATGGACTTGAAGTCCTACAGCCGCTGGTACGACTACTCGCGCGCCAGAGACGCCATGTTCGCCGCGACCGACACCGCGTGGGCCCCGTGGTACGTCGCCCACACCGACGACAAGAAGCGCGGTCGCCTCAACATCATCAGCCACCTGTTGAGCCAGATCCCCTACGAGTCACCCAAACGCAAGCGGGTGGTGCTCCCTGAGCGTCAAGACTCGGGCGACTATGTGGAGCCCACGTACCAATACCGGCTCGTCCCAGACAGGTTCTGAGGTTCAGATGGAGCTTCTCCCAACCCAGTCTGAGGTCCTAGGGACCATGGACCCTTGCGCGGCAGGCCCTTTCGGACTTGGCTTCTAGCGTGGGACGGAGTGCGCACACGGTCGGCTGGCGCGAGCGCTCCTTAGCCTTGGCTTCGCTCGGGTGTGCGGTGCTCCTTACGGCGTCAGTGGTGGTCTTTGCGGTCCGCAATCTCGGGTTTCTGGTCGCCGGGCTACTCGGTGTGGCCCTGATGGTCAGCGGTGCCTGGTGGCTCATCACGGAGCGAGCGCCCCGCAGGAATTTCGGTGTCGTCGGCGCAGTGATCGGTGGCGTTCTGATCGTCATCGCAGTCATCCGGGCCGAGCCTCATGGAGATCGCCCAGTGCTCGCACTCGTCGTCTCAGCGGCGCTCGTCGTGGGCACTGTCGGCTTCGGTCGAGCGGCGATCGCCCGTGACCTCCACGAACGCGACGCTCGCCGACCGTTGACGGTCGCTCGACCGCGGCGCCCGGTCCTCATCTGCAATCCCTGGTCGGGGGGCGGCAAGGTGGCGAAGTTCGGGCTGGTCGAACTCGCCGAGAGCATGGGTGTCGAGGTGGTCATGCTCGATCGCGGGCTCGATCTCGAGCAGCTCGCTCGCGACGCGGTTGCACGCGGGGCTGACTGCCTGGCCATGGCAGGCGGCGACGGCTCGCAGGCATTGGTTGCATCCATTGCCATCGAACACAACCTCCCGTTCGTGTGCGTCTCGGCCGGCACCCGCAACCACTTCGCTCTCGACCTCGGGATCGACCGAGAGGATCCGCGCAAGAGCCTCGACGCTTTCCGTGACGGAATCGAGCGCCGCATCGACTACGCGACAGTTGGAGATCGCCTGTTCGTCAACAACGTCTCGCTCGGGATCTATGCCACGATCGTCCAACAGCCGGGCTATCGGGACGCGAAATCCGAGACCACCAAGGCGCTCCTTCCGGAGATGCTCGGGCGGACGCAAGAGCCGTTCGACCTCCGGTTCACCGAGCCTGACGGCACGGAAGTGGAGGGTGCCTTTCTGATCCAGGTCTCGAACAATCCCTATGTGCTGGGGGCGACCTTGGACGCGTCGCAGCGCCGACGCCTCGATACGGGGAGACTCGGCGTCGTCGCCATCACCGCGGCAAGCGGGAGAGAGGCCGCCCAGGTCGTCACCCTCTCTGCCCTCGGACAGCGGCGCCGGAGCCGGCACTGGCACGAGTTCGCGACGGAGCGGTTTGAGGTGCGGTCGCAATCGGGAAGAGCCTTTGCGGGCATCGACGGTGAGGCCCTGGAGCTCGAAACCCCCCTCACGTTCGAGATTCATCCTCGGGGTCTACGGCTCCTGGTACCGAAGGGAAACCTGACCGCCGCCGAGCGCCGCCAAGCTCGAGATGTCTCTGGTACTGACCTGATCTCGCTCGCCCGTGGCGTGGACCCCATCGCCGAGAAGGTCTGAGAGTCGCCTCACCCCTGTGCCGGTCATCGTCCACCTGTCGGACATCCACTTCGGCGCCCAGCTCGATGAACTCGCCGAGTCGCTGGTGGCCGATATCTGGGACCACCGCCCGGACCTGGTCGTCGTCTCGGGCGACCTGACCCAGCGAGCCCGAAGGGACCAGTTCACCCGCGCACGAGCGTTTCTGGACAGACTTCCCGCGGCGGTCCTCACCGTCATGGGAAACCACGACGTACCTTTGTTCGACCTACCTCGGCGTCTTGTCTCGCCAACCGGGCGATACCAGACGTACGTCACCCCTTCTCTGGATCCGGTCTTCGACTTGCCGGACTTGGTTGCCGTTGGGCTCGATTCGATGCCGGCATGGCGATGGAAGGCCGGACATGTCTCATCGCGGCAAGCGGATCTGGCGCGAGACACCTTGGGCCGATCTCCGAAAGGGACGTGGCGGGTCCTCGTCACGCACCACCCCGTACTCCCGGCAAACCTCTCCGCACTTCGCGGTCGGCAGCACCTCGTCGACGCGTGCGACCAAGCCGGTGTGGCGTTGTTTCTTTCTGGCCACACCCACACGGCGAGCGTTGACGTCGTCACTATCGGCGCCGACGGGCGGCATCATGCGCTCGCCGTGGTCGCCGGGACGGCCATCAGTTCGCGGACTCGCGGAACGGCGAATACCTACAACGTGGTGAACCTTACGAGGCCCATGGAGGTAGGTGCGACCGTGACCGTGGAGATCCGCCAAGCGAAGCGTTCGGGCTGGGTGGCCGGTCGAACGGTGGCGTTCGACTATCGCGACGCTGGCATTGTCGCTCGTCCACGGCCGTGAAATAGGCTCCGGAGGCCCATTCGGTTTGTCCAGGCTGTCCAGCTGATCAAACGACGTTGTCCTGCGCAGGGCATTCAGTCCGAGGAGTTCGCGCCGCTCTCCTAGGTAGCCCACATTGGATTGACAATTTGGATTGCCAAGACGCGCTCGAAGGACGGCCCTCACCTTCGCTAGCGATAGTTGCCTGCCCACGTACGGCACCGTGAGGAGTCGTTGCAGGGACCCAGAAAAGTGCCCTACCGGGTGTCACTGCCACCAGTAACAAGAAAGGTCCTCGACGGCGGCGGGTCCATACGGATCAGGAGTCTGACGCTGGGATGGGATCGGCTCTCGGCAGCAGAACGGTCGCACCAAGTCCGATCAGTCCGATGACCCCGAGGGCGATCATCGCAATGCCATAGGAGCGCTTCGGGTCAGCCAGACCCGCCACGAGAATGGTGCCGGCGACCGCTGTGCCGATTGACGACCCGAGGTTGGACACGCTGCGTGACAGCCCCGAAATCTCTCCCTGCAGGCGTTCGGGAAAGGAGGACTGCACGACGTTGACCGACGGTGTCAGCATGAGTCCGACGCCAGTCCCAATCAAGAAAAGGCCGGGCGCGAAATACCACGCGCCGGAATGGCCCTTTACCAGCACCAAGAGGACAACAATGCCAGCGATCGTGATGATGAATCCACTCGCAATGAGGGTCCGCTGATGGAACCGCCGGGCAAGAGGGCGAGCAGCGAGCGAGGACAACAAGATACCCACGGTTGCCGCCGTGAAGATCACCCCGGTCTGGATGGCGTCGTAGTGGCGGACAACCTGAAGGTAAGCGGCCACCGTGAAGGAGGTACCGAGCAATATCGCCCACTGCGCGTTCTGAGTGACCAGGGCCAGGTTTGACGTGCGGTTGTGAAACAGCGAGGTCGAGAGCAGGGCTTCGCGTCCTTCGCGCTCGTGTCGACGGATCCACACGAAAAAGCCGGCAAGCACGAGGGCCCCAAGCAAGAGGAGCGCTGCCATCAGCGCCACGCTACGGTCGGCCGCCAGGATCCCACCGACGAGGATAACGAGGCCAGCCGCGGAGAGAATCGCCCCAATCACATCGAAGGGACGAGTCGGGTCGGCAGGTAAGGGATCGACGAGGCGACGGGCAAGGGCCAAGATCGCCACGATGATGATGGCTTGGAAGATGAACGCGGCCCGCCAAGTGATCGTCGTGGTGATCACACCCCCGATCAGTGGTCCCATCCCGGCTCCGATCCCTCCCATGGCGCTGATCACCCCGAAAGCCCAGGCGCGCGACTTCAGATCGGTAAACAGCACCGTGGTAAGGATGTAGACAGGCGGGATCAACAAGGCGGTGCCCACACCCTCGAAGATCGAGTTGCCGAGAATGAGGACGCCGAGCCCCGGAGAGAGCGCGCTCAGCACCGCGCCAATGCCGTAGACGATGAGGCCAACGGTGAAACACCGCTGTCTTCCCCACCGGTCAGTCAGTTTGCCGCACGGGATCATCAAAGCCGCCATCACCAGAAGAAAGAGCGTGATACAAACCTGCACACCCTGAACCGTCGTGTGGAGGTCAGTGCTGATGTCGGTGATCATGACGTTCATGTTCGAGCCAGGCAAAGCTGCAGATGAACTGGGCCAGGGCAAGTCGGACAAGCATCCTCCTCAAGGAAGGAGCGGGGTCTTGGATCTTGTCGCCTCAGTCATCGGAATCAAGAATCTCCGCACTGCTCGTTCAGGGGCCCTTGACCACAAGATAGGACAGAAGCTGAGGCCTTCACGTCGGGCTCGGTGGATCGTTCTGACGCGGCAGTCAACTGTCCCCTACCGGCCGGCTCGGGACGGCACTTCAGCAGGATCGGGAAGAGCTGCTGGCGAGTCGTCTAGGAGGTACCTGGGATGGTGGCACCAGGAGCGGACCGAGTACCCGCATGAGGTCCAGATCGTGCATCACGTCATTCACAGCGATCTTTCCATCGGCGAGGCGGTAGCACGCGAGGGTTCGGGCATGTAGCGCTCTTCACCTTCGCAGCGACGACAAAGCCCAGAACGGGGAACCATAAGGCCGCTGCTCGGACTCCGGGGTGGCTCGCGTCTCAGCGCGCGGGTCATGCCCTCTCCCATGCCGGCAGGCAGGGGATCCGGAATTGCACTTGTCGGAGGGGCGTTCACAACGTGAGGTCGCTTCAGTGAGCGTCGGCGTCAATGCGCTTCGGGCGAATATCGGAAGCGAACATCGCGAAGAGAACCACCAGCCACGCGCCGACGAAGATGATGCTCGCCATGACGTCGGTGGTCCAATGCACACCCAACTCAACCCGTGAGAATGCCACTGCCGCCACCGCCAATGCCGCCAGTACCCACGCCAGCGTTCGGTAGCCCGGTCTAGGGGCGATAGCCGCCAGCACAAGGGCCAAAGTCGTGAAGACCAGGAGGGCGACGGCAGTGTGACCCGACGGCCACGACCAGCCGTGCGCCGAGACGAGCCGGAGATCCTGCGGTGGGCGATCACGCTCTACCACGTGTTTGGCCAGCGTCACGCCACCGTTCTCCCCCGCCCAGGCGATAATCGCGAGGACCACGGCGACTATGGGAAGTCGCCGGCGAAGAGCAAGGACTACCAAGATGACTCCAGTCGCGACGAGCGCGACCCACGAACCGAGCCAGGTCACGGCTTTCATGACCGCGTTGAGCGCCGGGCTCCGGTGAGCGACCACAACGGATGTCACGTGGCGGTCGAATGCGTTGACCGAGCCGGAATGCGTGACGCCCACTCCGACCGCGATCAGGAGTCCGGTCAGAGCGGCCCAGGCCAGGATGAGTACCAGGGCCCGTACCGAACGGCTGCCGCCCCTATCTGCCGAATCCGTGACCAAGCCCGTCACTTCCGCCGGGCTCATCTGCCCGCGGTCTTCCAGTTTCGTGCTGTGGTCCAGATATCGCACCTGCGGTGAATCGGGCGATTCGGGTTCTCACGATGCTGAAGCAAGATTGACAAGGTAGCTTCTATGTGTGGCCATGCGCCGGGCGTACCCGACATGATCAGCCGTGATCGGATGTGGAAGCTGGTCTCCACCGGCATCGGCCTGCTGGGCGGGCTACTGGCCCGGAAGCTCATTAGGGCCACGTATCAGGCCGTCCGCAAGGACTCAGCCCCCGCTACACCGTTCGACCCCGCCAACCCCCGGTTCTCGTGGCCCGACGCCCTACTGTGGGCGGCCGCAGCCGGCATCGGACTCGGCATCGCCAAGATAGTGAGCGCCCGCATCGCCGCCTTCGGCTGGGAGGCCGCCACGGGCACGCTCCCCCCGGGAGTTGTCGAGGAGCCAGCGGACGACTGAGTTCGGCTGGGGCCATTCGGTCGGGACCCCAGAGGAAGGACCGCTGGTGCCCTTCACCTCAACGGATGAGGCGATCAGCATCGCCCCATCTTCTCAGCGTCAGCGCCATACCGGGATATCCCAGTTCGCCGACTTGGGCGCACGAGGCGGGTGTTGCGCCTCCGCTTCGGCGGGATGAATTCGCGTATGTGAGGACCCAGCGCCTGGCCCAGGCTGGCCCCAGGATGCCCATCTAGGGTCATAAGTGACACGGCCGGCGCGGCGGAGCGCCGGTCGTTTCGCTTCTGCACAGATCCGAGGTCGTGAGGCCCCATCGACGGGGTCGTTTCGCGTAGAGACCCTCTGGCTGAAACCGGTTGGTCACATTCCGCTCAAATTTGGTTCAGATGGACCACTTAGGCTCGCACCCAGCGATGCGAACTGGCGCAAATCTCTCCCGCCCGTACCCCCCGGTGGGCACCGTCGGATCGTCAGGGACATGCCCGCCCTGCGAACGCGACCCCGCCTCGATCGGCGGGGTCGTTTCGCGTCCCCCGAGACCGGTGAACTGAGCACAACACAAGTGTCGGGTCGGGAATGTCGTGACATCCACGTCAATTCAAAGACGCTTACGCCGGTCATGTCGTGATGCGCTCGCTTCATCTTCCGGTCACGACGGCTGGCATCGTTGCGGGGTCGTGTGTCCTTCCTCGCGTTCCAGACTCCTCCGGCGACGATTCATGCCTTTGATACCCCCGATGACTAGGACAACGGCCAGAAGACTGAAGATCAAGATGTAGAACATGGCCCATTTGGACCATGGACCCTTTGGACATGGGACTGCTGCACGATTCGGTGACAGGTTCGGTTAGGCAGCTTTACTGTTCAGTGGGGTCATGATGGCCTCGTACTCGACAGGGGTCAACCGTCCCAGAGCGTCTTGGCGACGCCGGCGGTGATAGGTCCGCTCGATCCAGGTGACGATGGCGATGCGGAGCTCTTCACGGGTGTCCCAGCGTTTGGTGTTGAGGACGTTCTTCTGGAGCAGGGCGAAGAAGGATTCCATTGCGGCGTTGTCGCCGGCTGAGCCGACCTGGCCCATCGATCCGACCATGCGGTGGCGGGTCAGAGCGCGGTGGACCTTTCGGGAACGAAATTGTCCGGATTCAATCGATCGAAGCAACACCGGCTTGTTAGGTCAAGAGTAGGTGTTCGTTGAGGGCTTCAGCGGGTGTCCTCCAACCGAGCGTCTTGCGAGGTCGACCGTTGAGTGCGGTGGCAACCGCTTCGATCTCCTCCGCATTCCATCGCGAGAGATCGGTGCCCTTCGGGAAGTACTGACGAAGAAGTCCGTTCGTGTTCTCGTTGCGTGCCCCGCTGCCAGGGGCTCCGCGGGTCGGCGAAGTAGACCGGGATGCCGGTCTCGACCTTGAACGCAGCGTGTGCGGAGAGCTCCTTGCCGCGATCCCAGGTCAAGGATCGGCGGAGCTGTTCGGGCAGCGTCGTCATCGTGGCCGCGAGCGCGTTCTTCATCGTGATTGCTCCGTAGCCGGCGAGCGCCGGTCCGTTCTTCGGCGTGTGCTTGTGGTCGATAGCCCTCCTCGCGAGGGAGGTGGACGAGCATCGTGAACCTCGTGGTTCGCTCGACCAGAGTGCCGATCGCAGAGCGTTCCAGCCCGATGAGGAGGTCGCCTTCCCAGTGTCCTGGGACGGCACGGTCCTCGGCTTCGGCCGGGCGTTCGCTGATCATCACCTCGGGGGTGACGTGGCCCCAGGCCTTCTGCCGGGTGCGCGAACGTGGCACCCGCAAGGCCCGCCCGGTGCGCAGGCAGGCCACCAGCTCGCGTTTGAGGGCACCACGGCCCTGGACGTAGAGGGCCTGGTAGATCGCCTCGTGGCTGATCCGCATGGACTCATCATCGGGGAAATCGACCCTGAGGCGCTTGGAGATCTGTTCGGGGCTCCAGCCCTTCACCCAGCGGCGATCCGCACGGTGGGGCTTGCCTTTCCCGTTCCATTTCGGACCAGGCGGACCGATCAGCCGGCCATCGGAGGTTCTGCGCCACGCCGGACAGTCGCTCCTGGACGTAGTCGCGCAGCAAATCGTTGGTCGACCAGCTTGGCCACCTTCGGTCGGCGAGCCCGGCGCTCGGCATGCCACTGCGCCGTCGATGCCCTGTAGTCCGGCGGATATGCCCGCGTCGACGCGTTGCGGCGCAGCTCCCGCGAGATCGTCGACGGATGCCGACCGAGCCGCCGGGCGATCTCACGCACACCGAGCTTTTGCGCACGCCAGATGGCGATGTCCTCTCGCTCGGCGAATGAGAAGTAGCGGCCGGTCACTGTCTGGGGAAGGCAAGGGTTCACACCACCAGCGTGGCGGAACCACCGGTACGCGACGGGGGATGAGACGCCCGCCTCGACGCCTCCATCCTCCGTCTTCAGGCCGCGAGCGATGGCCGCCCAGAACTTGACTCGGTCCTCTCGCCACGCAATGCCAGGTCGCCCGGGCGAAGGAATCTGCCCCCGATACAGGCGAATCTCTCTCTGTCTGTTCTTCATTGCGCCACCGCACACCTCCATGATCGAGGTGTTGCGACGACCAGTTGATTCCACCTTGCGAGCCCCGGTCGGTATGAAACACGCAGCCGGCGACGTCGCCTCGTCGAGCCGCCGCGTTGTTGAGAGCAGCCACGGCCAGACGGGCCTTCATCCGCTCGTCGATGGAGTAGCCGACGATCCGGTTGGAGAACACGTCCTTGATGGCGCAGACGTAGAGCTTGCCTTCACGCGTCGGGTGCTCGGTGATGTCGCCGAGCCAGAGGTGGTTAGGGGCGTCGGCCGAGAACTGGCGCCGGACCAGATCGTCATAGGCCGGCGTGTGCACCTTGGCCGTCTTCTTTCGGGGCTTCTTCTTGCCAAAGCTGGACCACCAGCCGTTTTGCGAGCAGACCCTCCACACGGTGCGCTCGCAGGCCTCGAAGCCGTTGTCGTGCACCTCGTCGGCCAAGAAGCGATACCCGAACTCGGGGTCGTCGTGGTGGGCGTCGAAGAGGGCGTTGGCCAGGTAGGCCTCTTCGAGCTCGGTGGCGGTGACCGGAACGGCCAGCCAGCGGTAGTAGTCCTGGCGAACGAGTTTGAGCACCCGGCACGTCACCGTGACTGGGATCCCGTCATCGGCCAGCTCTCGGACGAGCGGGTACATCATTTTGGGGGCAGGTTCCCCTGGGAGAGATAGGCCGCGGCGCGGCGAAGGACCTCGTTCTCCTGCTCGAGCAGGCGGATCCTCCTCCTGGCCGCCCGCAGCTCGGAGACCTCCTCGCTGGTTGGCCCCGCTCGACGGCCCTCATCGGCATCGGCGACGGCCAGCCAGTTGGCCAGGCAGGAATCGGAGATCCCGAAGTCGTCGGCGATCTGTTTGAGCGTCGTGCCTTTCGGCCGGCTCCACGCCACCGCTACGACGTCGTCGCGGAACTCCTTTGGATAGGGCTTGGGCATGGCGACATCCTTCCAAGCGGTGTCTCTCGGCACCACAGGTCAGTTGTCACCGAATCGTGCAGCAGTCCCGGAGCTCGCCCAGAAGCGTGGCCTCATCGATTCCAACCCCTCCAAGAATGCGGTACGACCCAAGTTGCGGGCCGCATCTTCTTCGCCACAGATCGAGCAGGAGACGAGCACTTCCCAGCTTTCGGATAGTAGACCGCTCTACTACAGCGGAGAACCGGATCGACGAGCTGAAAACTGGGTGGACGGAGCCGCACCTGGGGGGACTGGCCAGAACCAAACGGACGACAACCATCACCTTGCCAAGGTGATGGTTGCGGGTTCGAATCCCGTCTTCCGCCCCATTGTACCAGGTCAGAGGCCGTTTTTCAACCGCGCTCTTGTGGACTGCCGGGGATCTCACGGACACGTGACCGGAGAATTTGTGGAGGTCTTCAATCCGACCCCCATCCAACACCCGGTTGTGTAGCGATTACGGGTGACGAGCCACCGGTGGTCGGAGTAGACGTCGGAGTAATCGTGGGCGTAGTCGTCGTAGTCGTCGTAGTGGTCAGAGAAATCGTTGGAACAATCGACACGTCCTGAAATACGCCATTCACGACACCAAATACGACCACGGTGGCCGGGGTACTGCTGAACGTTCCATTAGCGCTCAGCACGTTTAAGGTGCCCATACCCTGCCCACCGGTTGCGGCTTCCCACGCTTTCCAGGTGATGGATGTAACGGTGACGCTTCCTGTGGCACATCCGACCTTGATCTGCGTGGGCAAGAGGTGCGGTGTCGATCCCGGTCCGCACGACAATACAGCGGGCAGCGGGGTGGTCGTCGTTGTTGTGGTGGACCCGCGGGAAGTTGTGGTTGAAGCGCCGGCGGCTATGGACTTTGTGGGGCCCGGTGAGGACCTGGAACTAAGGTGTAACCCAATAGCGAGTCCGACGCCAAGGGCGGCGAGAACGGCGACGACGATGCCAACCGTTACGACGGTGCTTCGCCGCAACGTGATCGTTCGGGGACGGTCCTTCACCATGACGTAACGCTACCTAGTGCCGTGACCGGCAACCTTGGCATGGCGCGTCCACCACATTGACCTCGGCGTCGCGGAGAATTGGCCCTCGCGAAAGAGGAGGTCAGGTGCGCGAAGGGATACACGTTCGAGAAATCACCAACCAAGAGGGCATGCGCTTATTGCGCATCGTGCGGCGCTCGTCGGGGTCGGTCGTGACCTGGCGTAGAGCTCAGATGGTGTTGCTCTCGGCCCAGGGGATGGATGTGGCCCAGATCTCCAAAGTGGCTTTCACCTCGCCGGACCGGGTCAGAGAGGTGCTGCACAACTTCAACGATGATGGGTTCGACTCCTTGGTGCCCAGGTACTCGGGAGGACGGCCACCTAAGTTCACGCTCCCCGAGCGCCGGGAGATCAAGAGAATCGCCCTCTCGCGCCCGGTCGACCACGACCTGCCGTTTTCGACCTGGAGCTTGTCCAAGCTGGCCGAGTTCTTGGTGGCTGAGGGGGTGGTCGACGACATCAGCCACGAGGGCCTGCGCCTGGTACTCCGAGAGGAGGGCGTCTCGTTTCAAGTGATCAAGACCTACAAGGCGTCCAACGACCCCGACTTCGAGGCCAAGAAGAACCGGGTGCTGCACCTCTACGACATCGCTGATGGGAAGGTCAAAGCCAAGAGGGGCGACCCCACCGTGGTGATCTGCATGGACGAGTTCGGGCCGCTCAACCTCTTGCCCCGGCCCGGCAAGCAGTGGGCGCCGGTGATCGTTAGAGGGGAGGAGAGCACCAAGGAACCACGCCGCCGGCGTCGCCGTGCCACTTACACGCGCACCAAGGGCGTCCGTCACCTCATGGCCGCCTACGACCTGAACCAGGACAAGATCTACGGCCACGTGAAGTTGAACAAGGACCGCACCACCTTCCTCGAGTTCTGCCGCTACCTGCGCAGTCTTTACCCGCCCGAGGTCCGCATCGCCATCGTGCTCGATAACTTCAGCCCTCATCTCTCGACCCAGAAGGACGACAGAGTCGGGGTGTGGGCCAAAGCCAACAACGTCGAGCTGGCCTACGTGCCGACCAACGCCAGCTGGATGAACCGGATAGAGGCGCAGTTCCAAGCCCTGCGCTACTTCACCCTCGACGGCACCGACCACCGCTCACACGAAGAGCAGAACTCGATGATCCGTCGCTACATCATCTGGCGCAATCGCCACGCTCAGGACAAAACACTTCGTGAGCTGGTAAAGCGCGCAAACGTTGCTTGATGCGGCACTAGGGATAACGCGTCCCAGTAGGGCATAGGGAGTAAGGCCGGTTCGGTCGAAGTGTGACGAAGTAGACGTTGAACACGAGCTTGCCTCATGGGCCTCGGACTCCGGAGTCGAAGATGGCTTTGGCAGAGACGGTTCCGATCTCGAGTCAGTCTGGTCGTAGCAAGAAGCACCTGTGACCCCCTCGTACCCCCCGGATGCCTCGCTCCGTATGTCTTGCACGTCCTAAATGTTCATCTCGTACCAGTTCGAAGACGCCGAACAGCGGATCGTGGGTCCCGAAAGAATAGTCGGTGACCCCGTCTGACCTTGGGTCCCTCGCCCTGGAGCTGATCGTAGACCGCTCGACTACGGGGACGGATTGGGAGGACGAGGTGGAACTGGGTAGACGGAACAGCGAGCCAGGCGACTGGCGGGAACCAGATGGACCAAATCCCTCACCTTTTTTTTGCCAAGGTGAGGGTCGCGGGTTCGAATCCCGTCTTCCGCGAGCCGCGGGGTGGCCGTCCTCCGGGCGCCGCGACGACCCACCTCGATCAAGTCGAACCCCGAAATCTCCCGGAGTCCCCGTTCGGGATCGAAGCCGACCACCGGGACGCCGAGCGCAATTGACTCCCTTGTCCTGTCGGGTGGCTTCGCCTGAAGGGGTATCTATGGTCTCATCCCAACGCGCCCACAGACAACATGGATGCCGAACCCCCAAGGCGTGCGGCATAAGGGCACTTGACAGATAGCTAGACGGACTGCCCCCGATCGCCGGGACGGGGCACCCGAACAGCCGGAACTGAGATCCTCTGTCGGGGAGCTGCCGGGATACTTCGTCACTGTGGGGTTGACGGGATGCCGTACTTTGGGGGACCAGGATGGTGAAGACTCTAAGGAGGAGGAGGCTCTCATGCCTGGTGTCTTTGTGGTCACCGACAGCTCTTGCGACTTGGAACAGGATGACATCGACCCGTTCAATATCGAGATCGTGCCCCTCACGATCCGATTTGGGAGCGAAGAATTTACCGACCGCCAGGACCTCAGCGTCGAAGACTTCTACCGACGAATGGCGAACACCGAAGCCCTCCCTCAGACCGCCTGCCCGTCGCCCGGTGCGTTTGAACAGGCCTTTCACAACGCAAGAGACGCTGACGCTGAGGCAGTGGTTTGTCTCACCATTTCGAGCGACTTGTCAACCACATTTCAGTCAGCTCTCACCGCGGCCGCCGCGGTCGAGGGGCGGATTGTCGTCCATGTAATCGACGGCCGGACGGTGTCAAGCGGGCTCGGCACTCTTGTGCTTGAAGCCGGCAAAGTAGCCGCCGAGGGGGCCGACATCGGCACAGTATTGCGACGAGTTAGCGATCTCATCCCTCGCACGCACGTGCTTGCCGCTTTGAACACGTTGGAGAATCTGAAGAAGGGTGGGCGAATTGGGGGCGCGACGGCAATGGTGGGCTCACTGCTGTCGATCAAGCCGGTGATCGACCTTACCGGAGGCGTCGTTCACGAAGCCGGTAAGGCCCGGACTCGCAAGAGGGCGCTGCAGATGCTGTATGAACGCATGAGCGCTGCCGAGCTAGTCGAGCACGTGGCGGTGATGCATGGTGGCGCCCCTGACATCGACCAGTTCCTTGACCTCATCGCTCCCCGCTTTCCCCGAGAGGTCATTCGGATCGGCACGTTGGGTGCAGTCGTCGGTGTGCACGGCGGCGCCCAGATAATCGGTGTCAGCGGGATTGCCGCTGCATAGGGATCTGAGTTGTAACTGGGCATCTCTGGCTCCAGTTGGTTGCCCGGCGAGATCGTGGTCTTCTTGGGCCGTGGATTGCAACCTTCGCCTCGGGTAGGAACGGACTGCCGATCGAGAGCCACATGTCACGACCTATTCCAAGTCGGACGCTCTAGGCAGAACGCTCGCGACCCAACCCGAGGCGAATCAAGGTTGAGTCGGGTCCCCACCCCCAAGGACGATTTGAGTGTGACATGCGGTAGCCGGCGCTGGCGTAGAGCCGGACCGCCTGACCAGCACAACGATCACACAACGAAGCTGGGTTTCACAGCTGCCGATGAGAGGGGCGACAGCGAGAGCTTCGGATTCGCACTAACCGCCGCCCCTCAGTGACGACGTTGACACCGCGGTGCCCGCCGCAGTAGAGCCGACCGGACTGAATCGGCACCACGATCACATAACTGAAGCTTGCTGGCCGATGGTGCCCAACCACGAGTGGGCAGAGCGAATCCCAGCCCAGCAGTCCGGCTGGCGGGGTGTCCCCGAACAGTGACGCCGGACCGGTGTCTAAGGACTGCGGGAAACGGGTTTGGGCGAGCCGAGCTGGGATGGCAGGCGATGATGCTGTAACGCGCGTCAACAAGAGCGAGTGCGCGGGGTGGGTTCTGGACATGCCTACTCCCGTCGAGCGATGACTTGATCGCCCTTTGATCAGAATTCGAATGGACACGTCACACCCCGATTGGGCTTATAGCCTGATCAGGCGTGTCCCAGTCAGCAGGAAGGAGGTTGGATGCCCGCTTGCTCCCGCTGCCTGGTTGAGGTGTTCCCGGGTACCGCACTTTGCCCCAATTGCGGCGCCGCCATCAGGCCCCATGTCATGCCGCGACCGAGGCCCAAGCGGGCGGGGAAGTTGCGGGAACGCCTGAACGCCTTGGACGCGAAGGATCGGGTCGCCGGCCCGGCCACCCTGGCACTCCTGGTCTCCTTCTGGCTGCCCTGGTACAGCATCGGTCCCTTCTCCGCTGATGGACTCAGCGTCCACGGTTGGCTGTTCATCGGGGTACTGGACTCGATTGTGCTGGTGCTCTACGTCCTGATCACCGGGTTCGGCGTCGGCGATCTCGCGGACATGGGCCGAATGTCCAAGGATCAGCTTCTGGTGCTCATGACCGGGGTCAATGTTGCTCTCGTGGTGCTGGGCTTCCTGCTCAAGCCGGCCGGATTCAGTTGGTCGTGGGGCGCCTTTCTCGCCCTGGCCGCCGCCATCGTGGCTTTTCTTCCGTTTGGAGTTCCCCTTATCCAGGCCCAGCGCCGTCGCTGATCCCTGCTCCCAACAGTCGCCGGGAGTGTGTGCCTATTCTTCGTTTTCCGCAGGTCCACCGAATCTCTGTTGTGCTGCCTGCTTCGTAACGCCCAGGGCATATCCGATGCCGGCCCATGAATGTCCATCCCGACGGGCGACGGTGACTTGTCGTCGAAGATTGAACTCGGCGACGGTCAGTTCCCGGTTTGCTCTGATTACCAATGTGAGGCTCTTGTCGAGCGGCTCGGAAGGTGGAGCCATTACGTCAAGGCTATCTTGACGCCTCCTCGTCGAGAAAGAGTGCCCCGGTACGCCGGGTCTGCGGCAATAGACGACTAGTCAGTTCGTGTCACCCGCTGGGCGGCCTCCCGTCGAGGTTGGGTATCTTCGGACCGTGACCAGTCGCCTTACAAACATCTGCGTTGACGCTGCCGATCCTCTGTCACTTGCTCACTTCTGGTGCGCGGTCCTGGGCTGGGAGATCGCTGACGAATCCGACGCGGGAGTAAGCATCGCCCCTGCCGATAGGGCGTGGCCGGTCATCGACATTTTCCCGGTTCCAGAACCAAAGGTTCACAAGAATCGGCTGCATCTCGATCTTCGAGCGGATGGAACCAGCACGAGTGAGGAACTCGAGCGTCTTTTGGGCCTGGGCGCCTCCACCGTCGACGTCGGACAGTCTCCCGATGCGACCTGGGTGGTACTTGCCGACCCGGAAGGCAACGAGTTCTGCCTCCTCTCCACGTCAGTCCAGGATCTCGCCCGGTAGGCCTACCGGGGTTTGCCCCCTTTCGCCGGGACGGTGGGGCACTGCTCCAATCTGGCACAGTGGTCCAACTCATCTGAGCCTGATCACGAACGAGACAGTGTCGGGGCGATCACGAGTCGGTAGGTAACCACTCGGGCAGCAGAGGAGCGGGCACGGGTGACAATGACCTTCGGCCACGACGCACTTGTAATCACCCGCTGCCCTGGGGCGAGATGAGTTGCGCCCATCATGGGACATGAATACGCAACAGGGCCGGGCCACACTGGCGCTCCGCCACTGTCGATGACGCTCATGGCGATCGCTCCACAAGGCCGATGTATTGGTTACCTCGTCCGGTGCCGGAATATGTACAGACCTGCCTGCCCCTATTGCGAACCACCGCCAGCACATCCACCGGTTGCGAAGGGGCGTAGCTCCGATGTGCGACGGCCACTCTGATGCTGACGTTCGGGGACTCGCACGTCCCCAGACCGACGGTGGCGGTCTTGACTTGATGCCCCGATGGCCGCGTGTCATGGGCGACCGTGACGCCACGGACGGACCCACCGACGGGAAGCGAACACACCACCTCAGCGATCAAGCACAGTGCGGCGCCCGCGACCGGCACCAAGAGGCGAGTCCCCGGCCAGAGTCGAATATGAGGTCTCACGATGTCTACGACTCTGTTTCGACCCAGTTGGTTCTTCCGGAGATTGAGCGGGCGCCATGACCTCGGAGTGGCACGTTACGCCGGCTGCGGGGCAGCTCGGCGATGAAGAACAGGCTGAACGGCCCTGGATAAACTCTGATCGTTCATCGAGAGCGACCTGAGGGACCTGGCCCTTTGACGGTCCGGCAGCCGGCTGATGCACCGTGCCACTGCCAGGGTCGATGAGGAGGCCGACATGGCGAAACAGGTCGTTGCTGTGCAGTATCTCGACGCGACCGAGCGCGATGCCGACTCCATCGCCGCCCTCCATGCCGACAGCTGGCGACGTCACTACCGAGGGGCCTACCGCGACACCTACCTTGACGGGGACGTCGTCGCCGATCGCCAACAGGTGTGGCGAAGTCGACTGGACCAACCCAAGAAGAGTCAGTTCACGGTGATCGCCCGTCACGGCGACGAGGTCCGCGGTTTCGCCCACACCATTTTGGATGAAGACCCACTCTGGGGATCACTGCTAGAGAACCTCCATGTCAGGAGTGACCTGAAGACAACCGGGATAGGCTCACGCCTGCTGTCAGAGACCGCCCGAAGACTCCTTCGGCTTCGGCCCGAAGGTTCGCTTCACCTCTGGGTACTCGATCAGAACACAGCCGCCCAAGCTTTCTACGACACCCGAGGTGGCAGTCGAGTCGAGACCCAGCTTCGCGGGCCGTTTCCAGGTGGTGGTCAAGCGTTGGGTCACCGCTACCACTGGGCTGATCCAACTCGGCTGCTCGTTGGTGGCGGGGCCTATTCATCTGCAGAGATGTCGCAACTCGCCAGACAGGTTGGGCACCTCGGCTCTCACGTCGACCGTACTGCCTATTGATCCGAGATGAAGTCTGATTCAGCCAAGGCAAGCCGGATCCCATATCTTGGGTGTACGGGGCTTCGCATGATGCCACCGCTCGACTGAAGATTTGGAGCAGAGGATGAATTTTCAGGGTGTCGTGATGAACGTGGCTGACCTCAACCGATCGATTGACTTCTATCGCGAGGTGCTTGATTTCACGTTGCTGTCCCAAAAGGAGCAATTGGCTGCGGTGAGCGCTCCGGGGAGCGACCCAACTCAGGTCATCGTGTTTCGAGCGCTTGGGCGCAGTGTTGTCGGAGGAGCCGGCCGTCTTGGTCTCCGAGCCTTCATTTTGGAAGTCGAGTCAGGCGATCAACTCGAGCGGATCGCAACCGAGTTGGAATCCCGAAGAGTCCTTATCAGCCGGCGTGATCACAGCGAGTGGACTGCAGTAGTAGGCCGAGATCCGGACGGGGTGGCCGTAGTCGTGGCCTGGCACCCCGGCGGGGGCCGGATTACTGAGGACAGCTGGAGAGCACTCGATGATTTTCTTTACGGAATTGGCGAATAGGCGAACTCAGAGGGCGCTGATGACGGACCAAGGGGCCGGGAAACGACGGTGTGAGCCGATTGGATCGTCGGCCTCGGAAGCATGCGAAACCTCGAAAGAGAAAGGGGCAGGTGTCATGACGGGAGGAACTTTCTGACGCCGACCCTCAGACGCCCTCGACGGCTTCCAGGCGTCCGGAGCGAATCGCCCCCGTGAAAGCCTGGTAGTCGCGCTCATTCTGGTCGGCGTAGCGCTTCGAGAAGTCCGTGATCGACTGGTCGAACTTGTCGCTCTTGCCGAGGTACGCGGCCAACGCCACTGCGTCTCCCGACCGTGCGTGAGCCCGGGCCAGGGTCCAGCCGCAGATGCCGGCGTAGAACCCGAGCATTACCCGGGTCATCGTCTCGACCAGGACCGAGCCCTTCATGTCACGGAGTTGGCGCCAGTACAGGTGGCGATTGGCCTCGACCCCCTTTGTCCAGCCCAGGTAGATGTCGCTGGCCGCCTGCATGAGGCGCTGACCCTGCACCACCCGCTCGCCGGGCTCGTTGAACTTGCTCTTGGGCAGGTGGTCCTCGAGCACCGAGGCCGTCGCCTCCTTGATCTGGAGGAACAAGGGGTCTTGCTCGTCACGGCCCTGGAGCAACACGATGAACGCTCGGGTGCCGACACTGCCCACTCCCACCACCTTGCGGGCTATGTCGACGAACTCGAAGCGCTCCAGGAGGTGTCGGCGGTCCTCCTGCAGAGTGGCCCGATAGGCGCGGAACTGTTGATGGATCATCTCTTGGATCTCGTCACCGGAGTACCCGTACATCGCCTCGAGATCGCGCGCAGGGATGAGCACGGGTGGCTGGCTCACGATCCGGTACCGACCGTCGACCACCTCGGCCAGCTTCGACAACGCCTGGAGGCTGTCGCGCGAGTGGGCCTTCGCGACGGTCTTCTGAGCCCTCTGAGCACCCTTCTTGGCCTGGGCTACGGCCTGCTTCGACTTCTCTCCCTTTGTCAGAGTGGCGATCGCGTCCACGATCTCTTGTTCGGTCAACCGGGCGTACCAGATCTCCATGTTGCCCATCTGGGCGAACTCGGCCAAGGCTTCGCGATAGGCCTTCACAGCGGCGAGCGTCGTCGCGGTCGTGTCAGCGGCGCCAAAGCCATTGTTGCGCGCCGCGATCGTGAAGCTCGCCGCCATTCGCTTCACGTCGTATTCGAACGGACCGGGCAGTGTCTCGTCGAAGTCGTTCAAATCGAACAACAGGGTTCGTTCGGGTGACGCGAACCCGCCGAAGTTCGAAAGGTGGGCATCCCCGCACAGCTGGACGTTGAGGCCTGCCGTCGGGGTGTCTCGCAGGTCAGTGGCCATGATCTTGGCCGCGCCCCGATAGAACGTGAAGGGGGAGGCCATCATCCGGCCGTGACGAACGGGCACGAGGTCCGGTTCCCGGGTGAGGTTCTGCGCTTTCAGAAGCGCCACCGGGTCGGAGCGATCACTTGCGGGCAACCACCCGCTGTGACTGCTGAGCGGCGCTCGGCCACGGGCATCCTTGCCCTTGGCTCGGCGCTCGTCAACGCCCGAGTGCGTGATCGTCTTCACGACCATGTGTCCACGTCCCTTCGCTCACTCCGTCACTCCGACCCATGGCAAAGAGCCATCCACTTCGGCCAGCCAAGTTCATCGATATGGCCTCCTCACTTCCAGGCTGCCCCCGGCAATTGGGAAATGGCAGGGCCAGTCGTCCTTTTCTGACCTTCTGAGGAGCTGGGCGCTTCGTCTGAGGCTCCAAGAAACAGACTGCGTCAGCATGCCGAGAACGATCCTCCGTCAATCGAAGCTGCCATGAGCTGGACGGCCGCTAATGGCATCATCACGGCGCATCTACGTGACGATGAGGTAGATGCTCTTGCCGACCAGCCAGAGCCCGAGGACCAGCGACACGACAATGATGACCTGATCGGTGTGGGTGTCGATCCACGTTCGGATGCGGTTGAGAAATGCCTGGGCCCGCTCCGGACGGAAGCCGGCGTAGAGCTCCAACGCGATGTACACAGCCGTGGAGACCAAGCAGAACAGGAAGAGTGCGATGTAGCTCTCCCACGATGTGAGCTTGGCCTCGGTGATCACGGCGACGCCTGCGGCGACCAATCCCCAGGGCTGGGTGAGGGGAGCGAGTCCCATGGCATACCAGGGCGACATGTTGTCCAAGCCCGTCTGCCACTTCGGTGGCTTCTTGGGTGGCCTGGGCTTCCCCATTCGGCGCCGCTGGCGAATGGCGATCAGCACCAGTCCGACGCCGATGGCGATCTTTGCGGCCAGAGCCCCCAGCGACGGTGCCGTGTTCGGCTGCGGTGGCTTGTTGCCCGTGACCAGAACCGTGATAGCCATGACGGCGGCCAGGGAGAGGAGCCATCCGAAGATGAAGGCGGCGCCCTTGCGGGTGCCGCCCTTGGACAAGAGGATGAGCAGAAAAGCGGTGAGGGGGATCGGCTCGAGGGTGATCACCAGGCCGATAAGGAGGAGATCGAGGATCACGCTGGCACCGCCGGCTACCTTCCGGGATCGATCTACCCGCCGCTGGGGGCAGCGACAAGTCGGGTGCCCAGGTCACCGGCGAACTTTCGGGCCTGGTCGAGGTGGTAGTCCTGAAGGTTCGTCGGGGGAATCTTGACCCCGTGGTAGCGCTCCTTGTACTCCCCGGATCCGAGATAGCTCAAGAGCGAGAAGAGTGAGCGCATCTGTCCACCCTGGTAGCGAAAACCGATGCCGTCCACGTACTTTCCGCCACGCTTGGTCCCGATTCTCCGCACACTCTTGAGGTTGTGCTTCCAATACCGACGGCAGCACACCACCCCGGTAAAGGACTTCCCTTCGAGCGCCTTGGCGGCGGTATCTGATTCCAAGAATTCGCGGATGGGGACGTCGGTGGAGAGCCACCAGGTCGGCGCTCCAATCACCACGAAGTCGTACGGACGCTCCGTCACGACGTCGGGAATGCCGATCTGTGCCCGGCGGTGTCCCAACTCCGCCGGGATCATTGCGACGACCTCGAGAAATGGTCTCGGCATGGGGAACTGCTTGAAGCGCTTCTCGTAGCGTGGATCGCTGAACTCAATGGAGGCAAGAGTGGTCACGCAGCCGCGGTCACGGAGCACCTCAGCCATTGTCTCCATGACCTTTTCCGTCTGGTGGGTGTAGGAGTAGTAGACCATCAGCACCGACGGTTTCGTTGTCGAGTGCATGTCGGTCCTTTCGTGGAATGGGAGACGGAGGGCGGAGGGGATGGTCGACCTCAGGCCAGGATCTTCGCCTTTTGTGACTCGAATTCGGCATCAGTGATGACGCCCTGCTGCTTGAGATCGGCCAACTTGGCCAGCTGTTCCGTCGGGTCCGCTCCGGCGCCGGCCGTCTCCTTCACGTAGGCGTCGAACGCCTCCTGTTGCTGCGCGGCCTGCTTCGCCGCACGTTCCTGCATCTTCCCGCCTCGGGCGATCAGATAGACGAAGATGCCGAGGAACGGCAGGATGATGACGAAGATGACCCAGAGTGCCTTGGCCCCGCCTCCGAGGTCGTGACTACGGAAGATGTCTGAGAACACGATGATGAGTAGCCAGAACCAGATTATGAGCAGAAAGAAACCCAGCATCGTGCCGAAGAGGTCGGCGAGCGGATAGGTGTATGCGAGCATCGAAGTTTCCTCCCTCGTTGGTGCTATTCAGATCCTTCATCGGCCGTCATTCGCCCTCGCCTCCTCCGCCTCGCGGATCATCTGAGGTCAATGGCAGGTGCGGATACGGTAAGGAAATCGAACCATGCTCTGGACTCGATGGCATCACCCTCGGGGGGTGACTTTGTTCAGGGTGGAATCGGCGACACCCGGCGAGGCGGTGCCGTCTCAGACGGGTTGGAGGATTCCGATTTCCCGTGCGCGGGAGATGGCTCTGTTGCGGTTGGCGACACCAAGCTTGCCGGTAGATGTGAGCCATGTGGGTCTTGATCGTATTGACCGATACATAGAAGTGGTCGGCGAGCTCGGTATTGGTGAGCCGACTCGGCAGGTAGGAGAGGATCTCGAGTTCCCGGTCTGTCAAGGGCTCGACGAGTGCGATCCCCAAAGGTGATGGCGAGGCGAGCGCCTGAGCCCGTCGCAGGATTCGGCCTGAAAAACCAGAATGCGCATCAGGCAGGTCGGCGATCATGTGCACGATCGTCGGACCGGCACGCACGAACGACTCGACCAAAGAGGGACCCTCGGCCACCGCCAACGCTTCCGTGAGCTGCGTTCGAGCGACATCAAAGGCCCCTTCTCTTTGGGCCAACCATGCGGCCAGGAGAAGACCATCCAGCGTCGCCAGACGATGCGTGGATTCGGTCGATCCTGAGTAGGTTTCGACCCACTTCCGGGCCAGGTCGTCGTCACTCAGGGTCAGGGCCGCCGCGGCGCGTTCGAACGCCAGCACTGCCGAGCCCGAGGAACCCAAACGGAGCGACCGCAGACTCTCCTCGGGCGATCCGCCGAGACGGAGGAGACGGCCTTGGAGGGCAAGGAGTTGATCAGCGACGACTGGTGGCGGGGGCGTCCCCAGATCACTCCGGGCCGAGAGAACAGCGGACATCGCTTGTTCCCGCTTGCCGTCTGCCTCCGAAAGGAGTGCTGCCTCGAAGTGGGCGAACCACGCAAGTTGGCTTCTTCCGTTCGCCTCTGCCCTCAGAACGCCTTCGTGGAGGGACACCGATGCCCTTCCGGGCTCGCCCCGCTCCAGAGCCACCAGAGTGGAGGTCAGGTATGCCTCGGACATTGACGGATGCGTCAAGAGGCCGACTTGCTTGGCGATAGCCAAAGCCTCGTCCGACAAGAGAATGGCTCGTTCCGTGTTGCCGAGCCAGGCTTCGAGTAGCCCGAGAGAGCCCAGGCCGCTGACTTTCCAGATTGGATACGTAGCTCCTTGGGTGGCCAAACCCCTCTCGAGCCAAATCCGAGCCTGTTCGAGATCTCCTGCTTGGAAGTGTGCCCGCCCGCGGGACACGACCGCCATCGTCTCGAGTGACGCTGGATGAGTCAGGTTCATGATGTCCGGGAAGGGGTTCTCGCCGATGTGGTCGAGCTCGTCGAGCGCACGGGTAGCCATGTCGACGGAGATTTCAGGGCGAGGGCGCCATTGGACCATTGACGCGAGGAAGACGTGGGCACAGACACGCTCCCCGACCGACGAGCTGGCATGGGCGGCCACGCGCCCGAGAATGTCCTCCGCTCCGGCCGCCTGACCTTCGAGTGCCATGAGAATGCCGAGGAGGAGACTGACGTCACACCTGTCCATACGAGCTGACTCCGGAACTTCGGAGATCCAGCGAGTGACGGTCGCCATCTCGCCTCTTTCGAAGACGTCGGAACCTCGGGCCATGATGACCTGGAGGGCATCGGTCCAGTTCCTGGCTCGAAGCAGGTACTCAAGGCCGGAGCTCACCTCCCCACGCTGGAGGTGCCACGATGCAGCCTGGTTGAGAAGCCGGGCCTCGACATCAGGATGCTCTGCTCGCAGCTTGAAACGAAGCATGTCCCGAAAGAGGTGATGGAATCGGAACCACTCGCGACGGGTGTCCAGCGGAACCAGGAACATCGAATCCCGTTCGAGCTCTTCAAGGATGACCTGCGGGCTCGGCTCGCCGGTGAGCCGGGCAACCAGATCCGCACACATCGAGTCCAGCACGGAGATGCGGAGCAAGAGCTCACGGCGCTCGTGCGGCAGGGCCTGGAGCACCTCCTCGCTGAGGTAGTCGGCTATGAGTCGGTCGTCCCCCCTGAATTGGGTGATGAACTGGTCCGAATCGTCGTAGAGCCTCAATGTCATCCCCGCCAGCTGAAGTCCGGCGGCCCACCCCTCGGTTCGGGTTACCAGGGTGGCCACTCTGTCGATTCCGAGCGCCTGACCGGTGATGTGCTCGAGCAACTCGGCAGAGTCGATCTCATCGAGGGCCAGGTCGGCCTGGCGGATCTCTGTCAGATGGTCGTTCACCCGGTGGCGGCTCCAGGCAATGGGGAGATCGGTCCTGGTGGAGAGCACCAAATGAACATTGGGCGGCAGCAGATTGGTGAGCAGCCCCAGATCGGCGATGAGCACAGAGTTCGAAAGGTGGTGGAGATCGTCGAGGACGATCACCACCACGGGGAGCTCTGACATCTGTGCCTCGAGCGCTTCGAGCAGAGGCACTCCGAGGCCCCCGCCATGCAGCGACGTCAGAGCAGTGAGATCGGCGAAGTCGGAGTTGATGGCTGCAAGCCCTGACAGAAGCCGCTGGGAGAACCGGACGGGATCATCGTCTTCGGCGCCGACCTCCATCCAGACGAAGGCGAGTTCTGGATGGGTCGCGGCCCACTGGGCGAGGAGCACCGTCTTTCCCGCCCCAGCCGGCGCAACGATCAGCGTCAACGGACGGACGAGCGCCTCGTCGAGCCGGCGTCTGAGGGCTGGACGGTCGACCGCGTGGGCCGGCGCAACAGGTAGTGGAGCCATTGATGAGCCGTTCTCCCGCCCTAGATGACACACCAGTTTGCCACCGGTGTTCGTCCTTGAGCCAGTGAACTCTTCGTGATGTGTACCTCGCCAATGGCTCTCAATGGGGGGGCCTCCATTTTGGGGGCCGATGACTACTTGAGGTTTCCGATCACCCCCACGCGGAATCCGTACCAGGGATAGATGCGTTGGAGGGCCGGGTTGCCCGAGTTGCAACCGAAGGCGGAGATTTCCGTCTGGTAGGCGGGTGCGTTGGCAACGCCTCCGTGGTAGTAGCGCCAATTACGCAAGAAGTGGTAACCCGCGGGTTCCTATGACCCTTCCGGTGAGCGACTCTGGCGGGCCAGAAGGCAATGGCGATCCAGATGATCAATCCGACAATTCCCACGCCGAACCACATGTGGTGCTCCCTTGCTGACTCATGCGACTGGGCTCGTCCCCTGGAGAGGGCAAGACGAACTCACTACACAACACCGAACACAGGGCCTTGTCGCGGCTCATCTTGATTGGTTGAGACGGTCTCGTCGTCACCCGATCGGGGTGATCGTTGCATGGACTTACGAGGAACGAACGGCTCCATCGCCGACCGGGTTCACCGAGACCAATTCGATGTTGAGGTCCCGCAGCAATCCGAACAAGCGGTAGAGCCCCTCCTGGTCAGGCACATGCCCGATCAGGTGCGTCCGTCCTCGATCAAAATGAGTGGCCTCGAATTCACCGAATGCGGCGAGAAGAGCGGGACTCAATCTTCCGCGTACGACCACTTCGAATGTATGGCTTGGCACAGCACGTCCTCATCGTCCTCGCGGCTTGTCACGGGACCCTTCACGGTTGGTTCTTCCCAGCGGTTCTTGCCGTCCGAGGTCACCGGATCACAAATGGATCAAGAGCAGGTGATCCGGGGCGGCCCGTCTCGCGACACAATCAGCTGGTCACCCGCTCGAATGCAGCGCGTTGGCCTGCGGATCGCCGACTCCGTCGCGTCAGGCCGACGTTGAAGCATAGAGATGAGCATGAGCGGAAGAGGGTCGGGCGCCGAGAATTTACGCTTGGTTTATGGACCGCGTCGAGCCCGAGTGCCGCCAGCCTGAGTGCCTTGTCGCACTCGGGCAACGCGGGCTGCCGTGGTTGCGGCAGGAGTCCGGTCCCACGATCACCCTCCAGGGATGACGACTTTGTCGGCCGAGTGTCACACCATGAGCCAATGCGCGCCCGCCCACTTCCGGACCCCAGGGGGGAGGCGTCCTCTTGTCGGGCTCGACCCATCGGGGCCAGTGCCGGTCGCTGGACCCGGGCCACTGCAGCGACGTGCTGACACCACTGCATCGGAGAACCCCGCGACAACCGAGAGAGTCCCCTTGAATGCCGAGCGCTTCGAGATCGTCGTGAAGGGAAGGCTGAGCCCGACCCTCATCGCGGCCATCGACGGATTCGACGTGAGTCGGTGCGACCACGGCGAGACCCACCTCGTCGGATGGGTACCGGATCAGGCGCGCCTGCACGGCACGCTCGAGTTGCTCCGAGATCTGAACATCGAGCTGGTATCGGTCAATCCGAAGCCACCTGAACCGGTGCACCTCCAACCCACGGGTGAGTCCCCGAGAGGAGAACCAGATGGCTGACATCGCGCGGACCAATTTGCCGATTCCGCACAGGGCCCATGTGGGACTGATCACCTATGACGCAAAGGATCCGGAGACATCCTTCCCGGCGATCGAGCCGCTTCGGCCTCCGAGCGCTGCACCGAATGTCCTGGTGGTGATGATCGATGACGCCGGCTTCGGGGCCTCTTCCGCCTTCGGGGGTCCGTGTCATACTCCGAACGCGGAGAAGCTCGCCGCCGAGGGACTCCGTTTCAACCGGTTTCACACGACGGCCCTGTGCTCACCGTCCCGCCAGTCCCTGCTGACAGGACGGAACCACCATTCGGTGGGGATGGGCGGCATCACCGAGATCGCCACCTCGGCTCCCGGGTACAACTCCATCCGCCCCGACAATGCAGCACCCGTGGCCGAGACCCTCCGGCTGAACGGGTACAGCACCGCTCAGTTCGGTAAGTGCCACGAAGTCCCGGTGTGGGAGACCAGCCCCATGGGTCCCTACACCCAGTGGCCGACGGGCAGCGGGTTCGAGTACTTCTACGGATTCGTCGGTGCAGAAACCAACCAGTGGTACCCGGCGCTCTACGAGGGCACCTCACCGATCGAGCCTCCGAAGACCCCCGAGGAGGGCTACCACGTCACCGAGGACCTAACCGATCACGCCATCCACTGGGTGCACCAACAGAAGTCGCTCATGCCGGACAAACCTTTCTTCATGTACTTCGCACCGGGGGCCACCCATGCGCCCCATCACGTGCCCACGGAGTGGAGCGACAAGTACCGGGGCCGCTTCGATGCCGGGTGGGACGCCCTGCGAGAAGAGACTTTGGCCCGCCAGATCGAGCTCGGTGTCGTGCCAGAGGGCACCGACCTGTCGGCCCGACCGGCCGAGATCGAGGCCTGGGACGGGCTGTCGGACGTGCTGAAGCCGGTGTTGGCGCGCCAGATGGAGATCTACGCGGGCTTCCTCGAGCACACCGATCACCAGATCGGGAGGTTGATGGAGATGCTTGAGGAGCTGGGCATCCTCCATGACACGCTCATCTATCTCATCATCGGCGACAACGGTGCCAGCGCCGAAGGGACACCGACCGGCACGTTCAACGAGATCATCTCACTCAACGGTGCTGCCGACTTCGAGACCGACGAGTTCATGGCCTCCCATATCGACGAGTTCGGCACGCCGACGTCGTACAACCACTACGCGGTGGGCTGGGCCCTGGCCATGAACACCCCCTATCAGTGGACCAAGCAGGTCGCCTCACATTTCGGTGGCACCCGGACGGGCACCATCGTCCACTGGCCCAAGGGGTTCAAGGCAAAAGGGGAGGTGCGGAGCCAGTTCCATCACCTGATCGACGTGGGGCCGACCATCCTCGACGTCGCTGGGATCCCGGAGCCGACCTTCGTCCATGGGATCCAGCAGATGCCGATCCACGGCGTGTCGATGGCGTATGCCTTCGAGGACGGCTCGGTCCCTGATCAGCGCGAGACCCAGTACTTCGAAGTGGCCTGCAACCGCGGTATCTACCACAAGGGTTGGTCGGCGGTCACCAGGCACAGCATCCCGTGGCTGTTCGGAGCCGAGTTGCCGTCTCTCGATGATGACGTGTGGGAGCTCTACGACACCACCACGGACTGGTCCCAGGCGCACGACCTCGCGGCAGAGCACCCGGACAAGTTGAGGGAGCTGCAGCGCCTCTGGCTCATTGAGGCGGTGAAGTTCAACGTGCTCCCCCTCGATGACCGACGGATCGAGCGCTTCAACTCGGACATCGCCGGCCGGCCCGTCCTAGTGAAGGGCAACGCGCAGCTGCTCTACGAGGGCATGACCCGGCTCAGCGAGAACTCGGTCCTCAACCTCAAGAACAAGTCCCACTCGGTGACAGCCGAGGTCGAGATTCCCAAGGGGGGTGCCAACGGGGTGATCATCGCCCAGGGTGGAGCCTTCGCCGGGTGGAGCCTCTACCTCCACGAGGGTGCGCCGAAGTACTGCCACAACCTGGCCGGTCTCATGCGGTTCTACGTGGAGGGATCGAAGAAGGTCCCCGCTGGCAAACATCAGGTCAGGATGGAATTCGCCTACGACGGTGGCGGGCTCGCCAAGGGAGGCACTTCCACGCTCTACATCGACGGCAAGAAGGTCGGTGAGGGTCGCATCAACGCCACGGTGCCCATGCTCTACTCCGCCGACGAGACCTGCGACCTGGGCGTGGACACCGGCACTCCTGTCAGCGAGGACTACACGAGCGAGTCCAGCCACTTCACCGGAAGAGTGAAATGGGTCGAGCTGCAGATTGGCGACGACAGCCACGATCATCTCATTACCGCCGAGGACCTGATGCGGGTGGCGACCGCCATCCAGTAGCGAACCGAGGACAGCCCCCGACAACTTCACACCCCGACGACTTCACACACAGTCTTGGAGGTAACTGTGGTTGACCGCATCCTGGCGACGACCGACATCACCATCGACCTCAGATGGATGACGCCGAGATCGCTGACTCCCATTGAGAGCGAACGACGATGACCACGGTGCCACAGACCACGGTGCCCCAGATGGAATGCCCGCCGGTCGGCCTCGGTCACGGGCCGGCGGCCTCCGACATCGAGAAGTCGGCGATGGCGGCCGGCCCGAGGCGGTCGGGTCCCGTCGACCCCCGTCTCCTGCACTATGCGCGGGGGACCCGCCGGTACCTGGTGCTGACGGTGGTCCTCGGGGGCCTGACCGCGGGCCTCGTGTTGGCCCAGGCGTGGCTGATCGCCAACACGATCTCCGATGTGGTCGTCCGCCATGAGGGCCTGGCCCATGTGCGCACGTTGATGGTGCTCCTCGGCATCGTCATCCTCGCTCGCTCCATGGTGGGCTGGCTCGGAGAGCGGGCCGCGCATCGCGCTTCCGCATCGGCCAAGTCGGACCTGCGCACGGCCCTGGTCGAGAAGATCACCCAGCTCGGGCCCGCCGGCATCGACCGCGAGCGCCCCGGCGGCCTGGTGGTCATGGCAACCAGCGGCATCGACGCCCTCGACAGCTACTTCGCCCGTTACCTCCCGCAGCTGTTCCTGGCGGTCATCGTCCCCGTGACCGTCATCGTCGTCGTGTCAGGCGCCGATTGGATCTCGGCGGTGATCATCGCGGTCACGGTGCCGCTGATCCCGATCTTCATGGCACTCGTCGGCGCCTCGACCAAGGTTCGGATGCGACGCCAAGCCCGTCTGCTCCAGCGCCTGGCGGGACATTTCCTCGACGTCGTGGCGGGACTCCCCACCCTCAAGGTCTTCGGTCGGGCCAAGGCCCAGGTGGCGGCGGTGCGCGACATCACGAACCGCTACCGGACCGCCACCATGGCCACGTTGAAGGTGGCGTTCCTCTCGTCACTCATTCTCGAGCTGCTCGCCACGTTCTCCGTGGCGCTCGTGGCCGTGGCCGTCGGCCTGCGCCTGCTCGGCGGCCACGTGAGCTTTGCGACGGCACTGTTCGTCCTCATCCTGGCCCCGGAGGCCTACCTTCCCCTCCGCCTCCTCGGGACGAACTACCACGCCAGCGCCGAAGGCATGAAGGCAGCCGAGGACGTCTTCGAGGTCCTCGAGCGAGCAGTCGCCGGCTCGCGGGTGCCGTGACGACGTGCCCGATCCGTCCGTCTCCGTCGCTCGGCATCGAACGACTCGAGGTCACCTACCCGGGGCGTGCGCTCCCTGCCCTCCACGACGTCTCCTTCTCCATCGAGCCGGGTGAGGCGCTCGCCATCGCCGGTCCGAGCGGCTGTGGCAAGTCCAGCCTCCTCGGCGTCCTGCTCGGCCTCGTGCCCGCCTCGCGAGGCCGGGTCACCGTCGACGGCGCCGATCTGGCCGACTTGGACCCCGATGCATGGAGGGCCCGGGTGGCCTGGGTCCCGCAGCGCCCCCACCTCTTCGCCCGTTCCGTTGCCGACAACGTGCGCCTTGGCCGCCCCGACGCCAGCGACAACGACGTTCGATCCGCCATCAGCGACGCCGGGCTGGACGACGTCGTGGCTCGTTTGCCTGCGGGGCTCGCGACCATGCTGGGCGCCGACGGGGCTGGGCTGTCGGCGGGGGAGCGGCAGCGGGTGGCCCTGGCCCGGGCCTTTCTCCGCGATGCACCCCTTCTCCTCCTTGACGAGCCCACGGCGAATCTCGACGGCCGCACCGAGGAGAGCGTTCTTTCCGCCGTCCGCCGCCTGATGGTCGGTCGCACCGTGGTGATGGCGGCCCACCGCCCCTCCCTTCTGGCCGTGTGCGACCGGGTCATCCGACTGGCACCGCCCGTTCAGGCCGCCGTGGCGTCGTGACTCCGGCTAATCGGGATCGGGAGGAGGCCGGCCGCCCCGCCCCGGTCGGCCGCACCCTGGGTCTGGCTCGCCCGGCGTCCGGCCGCGTGGTCATCGCAACACTCCTCGGCGCCGGGGCGATCGCCGCCGACATCGGGCTCCTCGGCACGGCGGCGTGGCTCATCTCGAAAGCGGCCCAGCATCCCAACGAGGCCACCTTGGCGGTGGCCATCGTGGCGGTCCAGGTCTTCGGGTTGTCCCGCGGCTTCTTCCGCTACGAGGAGCGCCTGGTGGGCCACGATGCCGCCTTCCGGCTCCTCGCCGACCTGCGGGTCAGGGTCTACGAGCGACTCGAGGCGATGGCGCCCTCCGGCCTGCCCGTGTTCCGGCGGGGCGACCTGTTGGCCCGGGTCGTGCAAGATGTTGACTCGCTGCAGGACCTTGTCCTCCGGGTGGTTCCTCCCTTTGGCATCGCCGCGCTGGTGGGCGTCTCCACCGTCGTCCTTCTGTGGTGGATGCTGCCGGCCGCCGCGCTGATCCTGGCGGTCTGCCTGGTCCTGGCGGCGACCGTCGTGCCGTGGCTGACCGGTGCGCTGGCCCGGCGCCGTGAAGCACGCTTCGCCGCGGTGCGGGGTGACCTGGGAGCGGCGATGGTCGACCTCACGGAGGGGGCAGCCGAACTGGTTGCGTTCGGCGCCGCCGCGGCTTACCTGCGGACCATGCGCGCCCAGGACGCGGAGCTCACCGCCATTGACTCGGCATCGGCCGGGACGGCCGGCCTCGGGCTGACGCTGACGACACTCTTGGCCGGGTTGGCCTGCTGGGGCTGCCTGCTCGTGGGTATTCCCGCCGTGCTGTCGGGTCGGCTCGGCGGCACGGAGCTGGCCGTCATCACGCTGATCCCGCTCGCCGCCTTCGAGCTGGTGGTCGGGCTTCCCGTGGCCACCCAGTCCCTGCAGAGGGTGCGCCAGGCCGCGGCGCGGGTCTTCGAGGTGCTCGATGCTCCGGCACCCGTCCCCGATCCCGAGAGAGCCGTCCCGTTGCCGGACCCGCCCTACGACATGGAGGTCGAATCGGTGTGGGCCGGCTACCCGAACGCTGTCGCACCCGCCCTCGCCGGCGTGGATCTCTCGCTGCCGTTCGGGCGTCGCGTGGCCGTGGTGGGGCCGAGCGGTGCGGGCAAGTCGACACTGGCCGCGCTGTTGGTCGGCTTCCTGCGGTGTCGGGCCGGCTCCATCACCTTGTCCGGGGTGCCGACGGAGCAGTTGTCCGGCGACGACCTCCGCACGGTGGTCGGCCTGGTGGGTCAGGACGACCATCTCTTCGACACCACGGTGGCCGAGAATTTGCGCGTCGGCAGGCGGGACGCCACGGACAACCAGTTGCGCGGCGTCCTCGGCCGGGTCGGGTTGGCCACGTGGCTCGGCGAACTGCCCCTCGGCCTCGCCACCGAGGTCGGGCATCAGGGGGTCCGCGTGTCGGGGGGGCAGCGCCAGCGGCTGGTCGTGGCCCGTGCCCTCCTGGCGGACTTCCCGGTGCTCGTCCTCGACGAACCAGCCGAGCACCTCGATCCTGCCGCCGCCGACGCGCTCACCGCCGATCTTCTGGATGTGACCGCGGGACGCTCGCTGGTCTTCGTCACGCACCGACTCGCCGGGCTCGAGTCCGTCGACGAGGTCCTCGTCATGGAGTCCGGCCGGGTGGTCGAACGAGGCACGCACGACGAACTGCTCGACCAGGCGGGACGGTACTCCGACCTCTGGTGGGAGGAGATGAGAACCGAGCGTCATGTCCGTTCGCACGAAGGACCGACGCAACATCGCACGCCCCAGCCGACGGCCGATCTCCACCAAATGGCCATGAACGACGGGAGTCACGACACATGACCACCGACCTCGCCCGATGGCAGTTCGCCACCACCAGCATCTATCACTTCCTCTTCGTGCCGGTGACCATCGGCCTGGCCTTCCTGGTGGCTCTCCTCCAGACCAGCTGGTACAAGAACGACAACCCGACCTTCAAGCGGCTCACCAAGTTCTTCGGCACCCTGCTGCTGATCAATGTGGCCGTCGGCGTCGTGACCGGCCTGGTGCAGGAGTTCGAGTTCGGCATGAACTGGTCGAACTACTCGCGGTTCGTTGGCAACATCTTCGGCGGTCCTCTCGCCATGGAGGGTCTGGTGGCCTTCTTCCTCGAGTCCACCTTCCTGGGCATCTGGGTCTTCGGGTGGGACCGCCTCTCGAAGAAGTTGCACCTGACCTGCATCTGGCTGGTGGCCGGCGCGTCGATGCTGTCGGCCCTGTTCATCATGGCGGCCAACTCCTGGATGCAGCACCCGGTGGGCTACGTCATGAACTCCCAGCACCAGCCCCAGCTCACCAACGTCTGGGCCCTGTTCACCAATCCGGTGTTCCTGTGGGCCTACCCGCATGTGATCCTGGCCTCACTGGTGACGGGGGCCATCATCATGCTGGCGTTCTCCGCCTGGCACATCAGGCGCAAGAACTCGGTCGCAGCCTTCCGCCGGACCGCCATCATCTCGCTGGCCGTCCTCGCCCCGGCCGTCTTCGTCAACATGTTCATCGGAAGCGAACTGGGCGTGGTCGAGGGCAAGTACCAGCCGATGAAGATCGCCGCTGCCGAGGCACTGTGGAACACCTGTCCATCCCATTGCTCCTTTTCGATCTTCCAGATCGGAGGCGGGAACAACGACCAGACCCCGACTCAGATCATCGAGGTCCCGGACCTGCTCTCGATCCTCGCGACCAACCACGTCGACGGAGAGGTGCAAGGCCTCAACAACCTGCAGGCGCAGTACGTGAAGGAGTACGGGCCGGGCAACTACATCCCCAACGTCTTCATCCAGTACTGGGGGATGCGGGTCATGGCCTACATCGCCACGCTGATCGCACTGTTCGCGTTGTGGGGTCTCTGGCTCATCCGCCGCAAGACCCTGGACAAGGCCAGGTGGTTCCTCTGGATCGCTCCGTGGTTCGCCATCGCGCCCTTCCTCATGAACACCGCCGGATGGCTGCTCACGGAGAGTGGCCGACAACCGTGGATCGTGCAGGGCCTGATGAAGACGTCCCAGGCCGCGTCGCCCTCGGTGACATCCACCGACATCTGGATCAGCCTGACCGTCTTCGTGCTCCTGTACCTCTCGCTGGGGATCGCCGACGTCTACCTCATGATCCACTACGGACGCAGGGAGTTGGAGCCGAGCTCGGACCAGGGCACCGGAGGCGGCGGCGGCCCCGACCACGGCGAGGGTGCTCCCTCGGACGAATCCGCAGACGACCGGGTCCCGGCCCTCATCTACTAGGAGACGAGAATGGTGCATCTCAGCGATATCTGGTTCGTGATCGTGGCCATCTTCTGGGTGGGCTTCTTCGTCCTCGAAGGGTTCGACTTCGGCGTGGGGATGCTGCACTCGTTCGTCGGGCGCGACGATGTCGAGCGTCGCATCGCGGTTAACTCCATCGGGCCCATCTGGGACGGCAACGAAGTGTGGCTGATCGTGGCGGGCGCGGTGATCTTCGCCGCGTTCCCGTCGTGGTACGCCACCATGTTCTCCACCTTCTACCTGGCCCTTGTGGTGGTGCTCCTCGCTCTGATCGTGCGCGGGGTCTCCTTCGAGTACAACCGCAAGATCGACGATCCGCGGTGGCGCTCGACCTGGAGGTGGTCGCTCACCATCGGGAGCTTGCTGATTCCCCTCCTCTTGGGCACCGCCCTCGGCGATCTCCTCCACGGCCTGCCCATCAATTCGTCCCACAATTACACCGGCAACTTCTTCGGCCTCCTGGTCCCTTACGGGCTCTACACCGGCGTCACCCTGACGGTGCTCAGCCTGTTCCTCGGTGCGGCCTACCTGACGCTCAAGACCGAGGGCGCGCTCCACGACCGCGTTGCCCGCCTGTCGGGCCGATTGGGCTGGCTGGCCGCAGTGATCACCTTCGGCTGGCTGACCTGGAGCCACGTCGGCCTCAGCACCGGTTTCGTCCCCAACCCGATTGACGCCCTCGCGCTCGTCGCCGTGGTCGGCGCCGCCTGGCTCGCCGAGTCCGGCTCGGAGGGCTGGGCCTTCGCGGCCGCCGCCACCGCCATAGGGAGCGTCGTGGGATCGATCTTCTTCGAGCTCTTCCCGCGGGTCATGGTGTCCACCACGAATTCGGCCTACAACCTCACCGTGGCCAATTCGGCGAGCCCTTCGTACACGCTCAAGGTGATGACGGTGGTGGCGGTCATCTTCTTCCCGGTGGTCCTCCTGTACCAGGGATGGAGTCTCTACATCTTCCGCAAGCGCATCAGCGGCCCGGCCTCCACCACCGAGGCCGCTCCCGCGGGGCCTGATGGCACGCCCACCGCCCCGATGCAGCCTCCGGTCACTGCGGTGGGTGACTAGCCGTCCCGGCGCCGAGCCAATCGCCATCGGAATACGCTGCGGCCATGTCGGACGCCTGCTGTGCTCCGGGTCGTGGAAGCGGCGGACCTCGACAGCGAGCTCCGATCGGAGACGTGCTGCCGACCGGTGGACAGTGTCCCGGCACGATAATGCGGGTTCCCGGCGGTCGCTACCGGATGGGAGACGAATCGGAGTGGGCGTACCCTGGCGACGGGGAGGGACCCGTCCACGAGGTGGAGCTCGCCCCGTTCCGGATCGACCACTATGCCGCGAGCAACGGGCAATTCGCCGAATTCGTTGAGTCCACAGGGTGGCGGACCGACGCTGAGCGCTTCGGGTGGTCCTTCGTCTTCGGTGGACTGCTCCCCGACGACTTTCCGCCCACCAGGGGGGTCGAAGGTGCGCCGTGGTGGCGCCAGGTCATGGGAGCCGACTGGCGTCATCCTGAAGGACCGCTCTCGGACGCCGCGGACCGCCCGGGCCATCCGGTGGTGCACGTTTCTTGGAACGACGCCCAGGCTTACTGCGCCTGGTCAGGGACACGTCTGCCCACGGAGGCCGAGTGGGAGGCGGCCGCCCGGGGAGGACTCGTTGGGCAGCCGTTCCCCTGGGGCGACCACCTCGAGCCCGAAGGAAAGCATCAGATGAACGTCTTCCAAGGCGATTTCCCGGGAGGAAATACCGGCGCCGACGGGCACCTCGGCACCGCCCCAGTCGATGCGTTCGAACCCAACGGATTCGGCCTGCACAACGTGTGCGGAAACGTCTGGGAGTGGTGCGCCGATTGGCTGGACGTGCAGTACTACCGAGCGTCTCCGGTTCGCGCGCCCTCGGGACCGGCTGCCGGCTCGTTGCGGGTTCAGCGCGGCGGCTCCTACCTCTGCCATGCGTCCTATTGCCGCCGCTACCGGGTGTCCGCCCGCTTCGGCAGCGCACCGGACAGTTCCAGTGGCAATGTCGGATTCAGGGTTGCCCTGGATCTTGAGGAGAGCTGAAAGGACGGCTGTGAGGATGAATCACCCGATGAGGGTGAGGATTTCGGCAATCGTCAGTCGTAGCCTGGAAGAACACGATCGAGGACGGAGCACATGACCATGGGACCAGTCGAATACATCATCGTAGGCTTCCCCGGCAACAAGTTCAACGGTGAGATCGCTCCAGAGTTGATGGCTTTGGTCGAGTCAGGCACGGTCCGGATCCTCGACCTGATATTCATCGGCAAGGACGCCGACGGGTCAGTGGTCGCCTTCGAGATCGACGAGTTGGATGAGGTCGCGGGATTTGGCCGACTGGACGGCGAGGTCGGAGGGCTCATCAGCCCGGAGGACATTGAGTACGCCGCCGCAGCACTCGAACCGAACTCATCGGCTGCGCTGTTGATCTGGGAGGATGTCTGGGCGGCGGGCTTCGCGGAGGCGGTGCGCAACTCCAATGGGGTCCTCCTCGAAGGCGCACGCATCCCACACGAGCTGATCGCACCGCTGCTCGCGGATCTGCCGCAAGCAGTCTGAATCACACCAAGACAGGAGATCCGACATGATGAGAAGGCGACCCATCGCACGGGCGGCAGTTCGAACGACCGCGGTCGTTGGAACTGCCGCGGTGGTCGGTGGACACATGGCCAACAAGCAGGCGGCCCAGGCCCAACAGGCCGCACCCGAGGCTCCGGCGCCAGCACCAGAACCGGCCGCAGCGGCTCCGGATCCCATCGAACAGCTCACGCAGCTGGCCGCCCTCAGGGATTCAGGGGCTTTGACCGAGGCAGAGTTCGAAGCGCAGAAGGCCAAGCTTCTGGGCTAGACACAGGTTGCCCCTGGCACAAACGGGCAGCCTGCACCGTCCAGTGCCAACCGGGACCATCTCGGGCCGAAGTCGCCGGCTCTCGACGCGGGCAGGGACCTTGAACCGGACCCGGGCCTTCGTCTGGACCATGATGCTCAACAACACAATGGGAGAAGGCCGCGACGGCACTCATGACGAAGATGCGCAACCTCCCCGTCCTGCTCTCCGACCTGTTCAAACGCCCCGCCGTTCCCCGTCCTTCTTTCAGCGACTTCGTTCCCGTTGTCGCCGGCATCTCACGCTGAGCGTGCCCACATGAGCGGCAAGGACGCCGAGGGGACGTCCGAAGGGGCTGTCGCGGGCACGCCCGACACGCAGGAGAAGGCCAAGAAGGCCCTCCGCGCCCCCCGCACGAGGGGCATCGCCGCCTGGGTGCTGGTCGTCCTGGCATCGCTGCTCATCCCGATCTCGGTGATCTCGGTCTGGGCCATCCGAACCGTGACCAATACGGACCAGTACGTAGCCACCATGGCACCGCTGGCACGGAACCAGGTCATCGTGGACCACCTCGCCCAGAAGGCCACCGACGAGCTCTTCTCGACGCACATCGTGCAGGACAAGGTCACGGCGGCACTCCCAGCGAAGGCCAAGCCCATCGTGACGCCGATCGTGGATCAGGTCCATTCCTACGTGTACGGGGTCGCCCTCAAAGTCTTCGAAAGCCCCAAGTTCGGACAGCTCTGGGACACCCTGAACCGGCACACGCACGACGCCGTGATCGACGTGCTGACCGGCAAGCAATCGCCCCTGACGCAGAAGCTCGAGAAGGGTGGCGCGATCGTCGTCAATGTGACGCCGGCGCTCACCAACATCATCGACAAGGCCAACTCGCAGGGAGTCACGCTGTTCAACCCGCTCAAGGCCGTGCTGGGCCAGGGCAACAAACTCAGCGTGACCGTCGTGTCGAAGGCGCAGGTCTCGAAATTCACCGGTCTCTTCAATCTGATCGTGAAACTGAAGTGGGTCATCCCCGTCGTGGCCCTCGTGCTGGCCGCCGTGGGCATCGCCGTCGCGGTGCGGCGCCGCAAGACGCTGCAGCGGATGGCGGTCGGGGTGGGGCTGGTGACGCTGCTGCTTCTGGCCGGCCTCTCGCTGGGCCGGATCACGTTCGTCAACCAGGCGGGGCACAGCTTCAACAGGCAGGTGGCGGCCACGGTCTGGGACACCATGCTCCGCTTCCTCAAGGCCGACCTGCGCTGGATGCTGCTGTTCTCGGTCCTCGTCGCCCTGGGAGCGTGGCTGGCCGGCCCGGCCCGCTCCGCCGTGTGGATCCGCTCGACCGTTGCCAAGGGGGGGCGCTGGGTGGCCACCCAGGCACGAGTGCTCACGTCGGGGGCCGGGCAGGCCGCCGCCGATTCGGACCGCGCCCGTCACTCCGGCAGGTGGATCCTCGAACATCTCAACGCCCTGCGGATCGTGGGCGTGGCGGTTGCCGCGCTCTTCCTCGTCTTCGGCGGTAACCTGACAGGTTGGGGCTTGCTGGTCATCGTCATCGTGCTCGCCGTGTACCTCGGCCTGCTCCAGCTCGTGGCGGCCTGGGCCCGCAAGGTCTCGGGCTCCATGGTGAACTCCGGCACGGCGTAGAACTCGGAATTCAGCCATCCTGATGCCGCACGAGGCCCCTGGGACCGGGGACGAGGCCGCCGACGAGCAGCTCGCTCCATCGCGACGAGTGGCGATCGGGGAACAATTCGAGCGTCTGGTGACGGCCATTCGTACCGGGGATGAAGCGATGGTCGAGAGAGCGGTGCTTGCACTCAGCCAACGCAGCCGCTGGCTGGCACCCCTCGCGATGCTGGTCGGAGCATTCGCGATGCTCTTCCAAGGAGTGAAGCTCCTTTTCACCAACTGGCGGCTCACGCTCGTTCAGATCCTTCCGGCGATGTGGATCTGGGCCGCGATGCTCGACCTCAAGGCCCATGCGCTGCACGGAAAAGCGTTCCACCTCCTCCGCGGACCGCTTCTCTGGCTCGTGTTACTGGTGATCGCTGGCCTCACGGCTGGCAGCTTCTTTCTCAACGGCGTCTTCGCGTTCGCCATTTCCAAGCCGGGAGCACCCGAGATCCGTCCCGCCTTTTCCGAAGCGAGACGACACCTCCGCACCATCCTCGCGTGGGGTGTGCTCGTGGGATTGGCACTCGGCTTCGCCACCATGGTTGTCGATCGATGGGGAAAGTTCTGGTTCTCGCTCACCCTGAGCATTGTCGTGGCCGTCATGATGGTTGCATACGTCGCGGTGCCGGCGCGGCTCATCGGGGTGAAGTCAGAGCGTTCCACAAAGGACAAACTCACGGCATCCGCAGTGGGGGGAGCGATGGGGGCTGTGGTGTGCTCTCCACCGTTCGCGTTGGGTCGCGTTGCCATCCTGATGCTGGGTTCGCACACCTTCCGCTATCTGGCGATCCTGCTGTTGGTGATCGCCGTCGTGTTGCAGACTGGAGCCACAAGCTCGGTCAAGGCGATCAAGATGAGTGCCAAGCTTGCCGTTGGCAAAAATCCGAACGAGGGAGAAAGTGCACTGGACCTCGAGACCGTCGAATCGACGTGAGACCAAGCCTGCTGATCTACTCATCGGAGGGCTGGCACAGCTTCAGTGCCCAGGGCGTCAATACCTCACCAACAGGCGGTGCTAAGACATGCTCGAATCAGTCGACGTTCGGCTCCCAGGTAGCACAGCGGAGGCCGTCCGCCGCCAGATAACCCTGACGCTGCAGCCCCCCTACGAGGCGCCGATCACGATCGCCGTCAACGGTGCCCTCATGAGCTCGGCATGGTTCTTCCTCCCTGCGGAGTTGCGGGACAAGATTTTCACCTTGCACGGCACCCTGGCCTTCGCATTTGTACTGGCGGGGTGGATGTACTCGGATGTGCCCTCCACCAACGTCCTCGGGCCCGATGCGGGTCGCGTCGTCGCAGCCATTGACGATCCCGTGATGCTTCGCAGGCTGTTGTACGCCAAGAACGTCGTCCTGTGGCTGATGGTCACTCCGCTCTGCGTGGTGGTGGCGGTCATCAGCGGGCTGATTAATCACTCGCTGCTGTCCACGTTCTACACAGTCGTGGCGATCGGCGTGATCCCGTTCGGTTTTCTGGCCATCTCCGGCTGGGTCGGGATCCTGTTCCCATATCACCCGATGCCACTCCGGTACCGGTGGGAGCATCGTCAGCCCCGGAGGCGGATGTTGGTGCGGTGGCTCACCCTCGCGGTCACTCCCTACGTCCTTGTTCCGGTGCTGGCCGCACTGATGCTGGTGCCGTCGCTCCTCGTGTGGGGCTTCGCGTCGCCGCACGGGCTCTCGCAGAAGTTGCCGGATCATGACCTCGGGTTGGGCGTCGCCGTAGCCTGTGGGATTTCCCTCGTCTGCGCGGTCGGCGGTCAGCGGTTAGGTGCTTGGATGGCGCAGAGGAGGCGGGCGAAGCTCGTGCTCTTCCTGTCCGACCCCGTCAGGGGTTAGGCATGACGTTGTCCGGCGACGCATCTCTGGGGGACTTCGAGCGCTCCCACTTGGTGAAGACGCTCGTGCGCGCAGTGGTGAGCGCCGTGCTGCTCGTGGCTGTGTATTTCGTGTTTCCGATCGAACATCGGGCGCACCAGTCTGTGGCATTGCGGTTGACCGCGGCCTTGGTCCTGTTTTCGGTCGTCCTCGCTGTCGAAGTCCGTCAGATCTCGAAGCATGATCACCCCATGCTCCGCGCGGGGGTCGCCATGGCCACCATTATTCCCCTCTTCCTCGTCTTGTTCGCGTGGATCTACCTCACGATGTCGGTGTCGAGTCCAGCCGCGTTCGGGAGTCAGCTCTCCCGGACGAGCGCCCTCTACTTCACTGTCACGGTGTTCTCGACCGTGGGCTTCGGAGACATCACGCCGAAGACGGATCCGGCCCGAATCGTTGCCATGGTGCAGATGCTGGCTGATCTCGCGGTTCTCGCCATTGTCGTCCGCCTGATCCTTGGCGCGGCGACCCGAGGAATGGCGCGGCTGCGCACACCGGACGAGTAGAGAAGAGAACGATGCGGCAGCATTGCTATAACAACTATGTCCCGCGCTCACGCGACTTCTAGCGCAGTTCGGTGCGGCCTACTGATCCGTGGAGGGCTCGGCGCAGCGCTCGCTCAGGCTGGGCCAATCGGCCGATCGCCGCTGAGCGTGACCCGATGCATCACGCGCTGCTCCCCTTCGTAGTCGAAGACACCGAAGTGCATGGTGGCCCGGTTGTCCCAAAAACCAAGCGTTCCCGGTCTCCAGTGATAACGCACGACGAAGGTCGGGTTTGCCATGTGCTCGTAAAGCAATCGAAGCAGCCCCGCGCTCTGTCCTTCGGGTAGATCTTTGATGCGCATCGTAAACTTGGGATTGACGAAGAGGTTTCTGCGACCTGTCTCCGGGTGGACTCTCACGACGGGGTGGAGCGCCGGCAGAAGCCGGGTGAGTTTCTTGCCCTCCCACACATTGCCGTGCCCCTCTGCCACGGCCTGCGCGTAGTACGGCTCGAAATGAAAAGCTGAGAGTTCATCGCAGAGTCGCTGGAGTGGCTCGGCCAGAGTCTCATAGGCCACTCGGGTGTCGGTCCACATGGTGTCTCCGCCGACCGGAGGGACGACCACGGCTCGCAGCATCGACGCCATAGCGGGCCGGTTCATGAACGTGATGTCGGTGTGCCAGAAGTCAGTTCGATCCTTGCCGCTCTGGATGGAGTGGATCTCCTCGCGCTCAACCACGTTCGGCTCGACCGGGTGGCTCTCGGTCAGATTGCCAAACCGGCTGGCGAACGCGATCTGAGAGTCGTCATCAAGCTCCTGATTCGGGAAGAACACGACCAGGCGCTCGAGCCAGATCGCCCGGATGGCCGAGATGGTCTCGTCGTCGAGCTCTGCCGAGCAGTCGACGCCTCGTATCTCAGCGCCGATGGTGGGCCCGAGGGGGCGGACGTCAAGTTCGACCTTGCTCAGTGTCATGCTCCCATGATGTCACCGAGAGGACAGGCGTCCTGGCGCGTCGAACGTGTCAGCCCGTCCACAACCGGATTCAGTTCGCCGCAATGGCGTACTTGCGGCGTCACCCGCCGTCCCCCGGGTGCCGCCACCAACTGCCGTAAATTCGGGCGAGCAGGCTGGTGGGACAGTTCGGCACGACTGGGGCAGGTGGGAGATCGGCTACTCCGGATAGGTGAACGGCACGGGGTCGAGGATCTTGTTCCACCTAGACCCACAATCTGTCCCGGTCGAGAAGTACGTCAGGCACAGCTCGCGGCGTGTTCATCGCTCTCTGTTCCGTCATTGCCTCATCCAACGACGCCTTGACATACCTCCCGTCGTCAGTTCCGCCTCCGGCTGGTGCGTTTTCGCACGAAGCGAAGGATGGCGATGTGCTTTTGGGTGTCACGCTGCATGAGCTCCACTAACAGGCCGTTTAGCGAATCGTCCCTCGTGTCGCGAATCTCGCGTTGGAGGCGTTTGAGTTCGCGAGCGTCCTCGCTCTCGTGTTCGAGGAGGCGCGCCGTCGCCTCGAGCACTGCGTCCCGATCAGCGCGAACAAAGTCGATGAATGGCACGGCAGGTTCTTTCGCCTTCATGAGCGCAATCGTTTCGAGTGATTCAGCAAGCTCCGAAAAGATCCTGTGGTGTCGAATCTCGTCTTCGATGAGCAGATTCACGAGATAGCGAAATGCTCTGGACTCCGTTCGGTCGGCGATGTCGGAGTACTCTTCCAGCAAACCTCGCTCCGTGGCGATGTGGTTGGTCAAATGAGCGTATAAGGCCCGATCCGTGGCAGAGGGCCCTGACCAGGATTCGTTTGTCATGTCGATCATGTCTTCTCCATCGGATCGGATGTTGAGGTTCTCTGATTCGATCGTAAACCTACAGTGACGCAGTTCTGGATCTGTCCGCGACCAGCCCCCTCCGTATTTGGCCAACTATTCCTGTACGCCGGGTCGTAGTTCAGCGTTGCACCACGCTCAGGAGGCAAAATGAATGGGAAGCGTCTTGGTGTCGGCTGGGTCGGTCGAGCTCGCATTGTTCACGATGACGTAGCAGGTGTGCGCCGCGTCGCAAACCCCATTGCCGATCGTGCCAGTGCCGACTTGAAGGATCGTCGAGCCCGATCCGATGGGGTCGGGATGCAGAATTGCTGCGTGAGCAAAGCTGCAGCCGGCTGAGCTGGCCGAGGCGATGTCCACGTGCGAACACTCGAGGATATTGACCACCTTGCCAGACGTGTAACCGTTCCACCGAACGGTTACTGTCTGGCCGTCGTGCAGGCCCGTGTCGGGCGTGACGGAAGCGTGTAAGTGGAGCGCTGCCACCTTCGGGACGGGCAAGGTTGCATGGGATCCCTGAGTCCAGGCGGTGTGCACAGTCGACAGGGAGGAGCGACCGTCGGTCGAGACGCCCGACAGGGCCCCGTGCTCGTGCTTGAGGAAGGCGTTGAAGAACGCTGTCGTCGACTTGATGACCGGACCCGAAGTCGGACCGACCACGCCCGAGGCGGCCATATGGGCGGTCGACCCCGTGGCGTCAGAGGGGCTGTCCCAATCGAGTGCGAGCAACGCCTTTGGTCCCAGTGCCTGGTTGTAGACCGCGACGGCATCGGCATAGGGGACGAGCCCGTCGTGGAGATCCTGGACGACGAGGAGCGGTGGCGCCTCGGCCAATTGGTAGCGACCACGACCGAGGCCCTCGGTGGTGCCGGCCATGACGACCGCTGACTTGACCCGAGGGTCACGGCAGCAGCTGTTGGCCACCAGGCCCAGAGTGGTGATGGCACCGTTCGAGTGGCCTGCGGCCCCGATCTCGCTCGGATCGACCAGGCCAGACAGCGGCCCGTTCGAGGCGGCCGAGGCCTTGAGCACCTGGTCGATGACGAAGCTCATGTCACCGGGCTGGCTCCCGATGTCCCCGCCGTCGGGGCCACCGGGAGTCTCACTGCTCGACAGCGGGAACAGGGGGGCAGCCACCACGTAGCCCGCAGCCGCCCAGGCGGTCAGCAGCTGCTGATACCCCGGGGGAGAGCCTCCGAGGCCGTGGGCGAAGACGATCAGCGGGTACGGAGCTTCGCCCGCTGTCGCGACCGATCCGGACCCCCGTGCCGGGTACCAGATGGTTGTCACGAGTGTCCGTGAGGGCTTTCCCGGCATGCCGTTCCATGGCGGCGTGGTCCGGGAGGTGTCGACGAAGGTCATCATCGTGGTCGCCACCCGCACCGAACTTGCCGCGCCAGCCGCCGTATTCGTGCCGACTGCCGCTAGTTCTGTGGCGGAGAGCAGAAAGACACAGGCAACCGCGACCAGCGACACCCTTTGGCGTATCGCTCCCATGTGTGCCTCCCTCCCCGATCGAGATGCCATCGTCCCACAAGGCGATGAGCCGGAGGCTCACGGGTAGCCCAGACCGCCGGGTGGGGAGACATGACGAATTCAGCGACTGCTATGGCTGACCCACGACAACGGTCTGAGGTAGCGAATCTCGTCCACGGTGATGCCATGAACTTCTACCAACCGGCGTTCGCCGTCGGGCCTCCACCCGTCCATGTCGTAGAAGCGCTCAGCCCGCTCGTTGCCGACGAGAACCCACAACACGGCCTCATGGAACCCTAGGTCGACCAAGCGCTCTCGGGCCTCTTTGATCATCAACCGGCCGACACCACGGTTCCACCAGTCGGGATGGACGTAGATGGCATACAGCTCGCCAGCAGAGGACATGTCCTCATCGCGGCAAGGTGCAATCGTGGCAAACCCACAAATCACGTCTCCATCGACCGCCACCGTCGTTTGAGGGTGTCCTGGATCCACGCCGCCGAAGGTGTAGCGGGATGCACGATCTACGGGATCCAACACATCGAGGTAGTCATTTGGCAACAGTCCCCGGTACGCCACCTGCCACGACCGGACGTGAACCTCGGCAACGGCGTCGTTGTCCCCGGGTTCAGCTCTGCGGAGAAGCACGCTCGACAGTACCTGCATTGACCGTCACGGAGTGCCCCCGTTCATTGATACTTCTCTGAGGGTCCACCGCTTGATTGCTGGTCCTGAATAGCTTCGGGAGTGCTGGTTGGTTCGGCTTGACTTGGAGTTCCGTGACGCCTTCGGGTGTCGTCGACCGAGGCCAACCAGTCGCACATTGACAGCGGCACGTCCCGTCTCCGAGTTGGGGTGATTGGTCCGGGTTGCTAGAACAACCCAGACCGCCCGTCGCTCCGATCCGGGACGGCCGTGCCATCCCTCAACACCTTGAGAGAAGGGATGACCATGACCATCGTAGAAGCTGCGCGTGGTATCACCGGTGGTGTCGATACCCACCTCGACCTCCATGTCGCCGCAGCGCTCGATCCGCTGGGTGGACTGCTCGGGACCGAGAGCTTCTCGACCGACTGCGGCCGGCTACAAGGCGCTGCTGCGCTGGCTCGAGGGCTTCGGAGACGTCACCAAGATCGGTGTGGAGGGGACCGGTTCGTATGGCTCGGGCCTGGCCCGCCACCTGCGTCGTGCGGGCGTCGAGGTCATCGAGGTCGACCGGCCGGATCGCCAGAAGCGCCGGAGAACCGGCAAGTCCGATCCCCTCGACGCCATCGAAGCCGCCCGGGCCGCCTTGAGTGGTCGGGCGAGGGGCAAGCCCAAGTCACGCGACGGTGCGGTCGAGGCCATCCGGGTCCTCGTCGTCGCCAAGCGCTCGGCCCGCCAGGCCAGGAGCAAGGCCCTGGTCCAGATGCGCCACCTCGGCTACAGCGCCCCTGAGCAGCTGCGTTGCCGCTTGAAGGGCCTCTCGGTGCCTGCACTGGTGGCCGAAGGAAAGGGGCTTCGTCCCAGTCGCTCTCCCGATCCGGTGACCGCTGCCACCAAGGCGTCGTTGTCCTCGTTGGCACACCGCATCGAGGCGCTCGACCGTGAACTCGCCGAGCTCGACGAGCGGATCGAAGCGCTCCTCGTCGCCACCGTCCCGGACCTCCTCGAGCTCTTCGGGGTCGGTCCCGACACCGCGGCGGCCCTCGTCATGGCCGCCGGCGACAATCCCGAGCGCCTCCACTCAGAGGCGGCTTGGGCCCACTTGTGCGGTGTGTCGCCCATTCCCAAGGGGTCAGGCAAGAACAGCGGCAGGGTCAAGGTTCACGACGGTGGGGATCGCCAGGCCAACAGCGCGCTCTGGCGCATCGTCATGGTGCGCATCGCCCACGATCCCGAGACCCAGCTCTACTTCGAGCGCCGCGTGAAGGAAGGGAAGACCACATATGACGTCATCCGCATCTTGAAGCGCTACGTCGCCCGCGAGGTCTATCGCTACCTGCCCCGCGGATAGATCCCCGGGCTGTGGGTCTGGCTTTCCCCCGTTCTGTCGGCCTTCGGGTCTGACTTCCCAGCGATTCGCCGACCCTCAGCTCGGGCCACCATCTCGAAAACGCGTGACCCAATAAGAGCTTGTCCTCGACTCGAGTGACTCATCAATGTTCTGTCCGCTGTTTTCACTCCCGAGCCCCCGAAGAGGGGTTGACAAGTGATAGGAGCGTCGCCGGGGTGGGTGCCCCCCTGCGGCATCATGGGGATAGGCGAATGATCACTTCGACACCGACGGCATCCCGCTGTGTCGGGCGGTTAGCAGGCAGCTCACATCGTGCATGAAGACCTCCCTGATTCACTTCCAGACGCCCGTGACACGACGAGGCTTCACCTGGGCCACACTGGTGCCGTGAACCGGCCTGTCACCCGCTATGCCATGAGCGGTGACCTTCACATCGCCTACCAGGTCTTTGGCGAAGGACCCTTCGACCTGGTCTATGCGCCGGGCTTCATCTCTCACGTGGAGTTGAACTGGGAGCTGCCCTACTGGGTCAATATCTTCCGCCGCCTCTCCCATTTCTGCCGGGTGATCGTCTTCGACAAACGGGGCACCGGACTCTCGGACCGGGTCGCAGGCTGGCCCACCCTCGAAGAACGCATGGATGACATCCGAGCCGTGATGGATGCGGTCGGGAGCGAACGGGCGGCCCTCATCGGTGTTTCCGAGGGCGGTCCGATGTGCATGCTGTTCGCCGCCCTCTATCCCGAGCGGGCTAAGGCCTTGGTCCTGCGGGGCACGGGACCCCGCTTTGCCGCCGGGCCGGACTGGCCATGGGGTTGGACCGAGGAAGCCGTCGCTCCCCAGCTCGATCTCGCCGAGCAGAACTGGGGGACGGGAACAGTGTTGCCCTTCTTCATCCAGGGGATCGCAGAGGACGAGCGCGCTCGGGAGGAGACGGGTCGCTTCGAGCGCTTCGCCGCCAGCCCCGGAGCGGCCCGCCAGCTCTTGGAGATGAATCTCCGGGTCGACGTCCGGTCGGTGCTTCCCACCATCAGCGCCCCGACCCTCGTGATCCATCGAAGCGGCGACTACGTCGCGCCTGTGGAGGCGGGTCGCTATACCGCCGAGCACATCCCCGGCGCCACATTCGTCGAGCTTCCCGGTGATTTCCACCTGAGCGCTCGCCCCGGTGATGAAGACGAGGCAATGGACCTTGTTGAGCAGTTCCTTACCGGTACCCGCGGCGACCACGAGATCGATCGCGTCCTCGCCACGGTGCTCTTCACCGACATCGTGGGCTCGACCGAGCGCGCATCGACCCTAGGAGATCATGCCTGGCGCGACCTTCTGGATCGCCACGACCGGCTGACGCGGGTGGAGATCGAGCGCTTTAGCGGCAGGGAGATCAAGAGCCTCGGGGACGGCTTTCTGGCCGCCTTCGATGGACCGGGCCGGGCCGTTCGCTGCGCCAGGGCCGTCACAGAAGGGGCCCGTCAGATTGGAATCGAGGTGCGCTGCGGACTTCACAGCGGCGAATGTGAGGTTCGCGACAATGATCTGGCCGGTATCGCGGTCCATATCGGAGCCCGCATCGGAGGGCTGGCGCAGCCCGGGGAGGTCCTCGTCTCCACGACCGTGAAGGACCTCGTATTTGGCTCGGGCATCGAGTTCAGCGACCGCGGGGAGCACGATCTCAAAGGCGTGCCGGGGACCTGGAAGCTGTTCGCCGTGAGGGGCTGACCCGGCCGGAAACGCAGGGCTTGCATCCACTTGGGAGGCGATCCGGGATCTGCCGTTCTCGAGCGGGCTCAGGTAGCCCCATGCGCCGGGTATGGGTGCCCCCCTGCGGCACGAGTGGGGAACCCAGTGGCCCAGTTGACACATGCCGATATCAGCATATGATGTCCTCGTGGCCCGAGCTCCGACGACGACCGATGCGTTCAACGCCGTCGCTGAAGGCAGCCGGCGGGAGCTCCTCGACGCCCTTGGCTCTGGGGAGGCCACCGTCAGCGACCTTGTTGATCGGCTCGAACTGAGCCAGCCCCAAGTCTCCAAGCATCTCGCGGTGCTCCGGACAGTTGGGCTGGTCTCGGTTAAGGCCGAAGGCCGGCATCGCTGGTACCGGGTCAATGGGGCCGCGCTACAACCCGTCTACGAGTGGATCCGAAGCTTCGAGTCCACTTGGAACACCCGACTGGACCAGCTCGACGATGTGCTCGTCGAGCTTCAAGAAAGGGAGAAGCAGCTATGACCAACACGATCGGCAACAGGCACGGCTCGGCCGTCGTCACGTTGCCCTCTGACAACGAGATCCTGATCACCCGGGTCTTCGACGCTCCAGCAGAACTCGTGTTCGACGCTTGGACAACGCCCGACATAGTGAAGCGTTGGTGGGCCGGAGACCGCGGGGAGGTGATCGACGCCCAGATCGACCTGCGGGTCGGAGGCCGCTGGAGGTGGGTCATGACCGCCAACGGCGGCTTCGAGGTGGCCTTCAGTGGTGAGTACCGCGAGATCGATCGCCCGCACCGTCTGGTCAAGACCGAGGTGTTCGAACTCGTGCCTGACGCCGAGGCAGTGAGCACCACCACCTTTGACGAATCCGAAGGCGTGACCACAATGAAGATCCTGGCTCGCTACCCGAGCAAGGAGCACCGCGATGCAGCCATCGAGTCGGGGATGGAGGGTGGCCTCCAAACTTCATTCAACCAACTCGAAGAGCTCGTCCGACACGCTTAATCCAGAAGCCGAGGGTGGGAGTCGCCGAGGACCTCCGCCCTCGGCGGTCGCGCTCCAGTGACCGAGCCAGTGTCGATTGACACTGGCGGCATCCCGCCCACTAAAGCACGTGCCCACGGCTCCACGACGCCGGCATCGGGACTGTCCCAGTACGTCGGGACGGTGGGATAGGGAGAGCGAGGGAGGACTGCTCAGGTCGCTTGGACCCCACGCCGCTCGCCACTGGCATCCGTCCTGTTCGAAATCGTCTCGCCATTCGAACTCAACCGAGCTGCCCGGAATGAGTTCTCGGAAGCCCTCGCCCCTGACGTTTGAAGAAGTGGACAAAACCAAGACCCGGCCGGGCAGGAGTTGAGACGGCTCCCCAGCCCTCTTCTCTATGCCAATACGCCACTGTTCCGAGCGACACGGAGCAGATCGTATCTTCGACCTATCTGCCCACAAACGTCGGGACTGTTCGCCTTAATCGCAGCTGAGTCCCCACGGAGGCCTCGACCGGGCCAGATGTAGGGTGGCGTCACCACCTGAGAACCGAGGAGGTTCGCGACATGGGAACGACATTTGGTATTACCCACACCTTTAAGAGCGGGACAGCCGAACAGTACGACCGGTCGATCAAGGTGGTGCACCCAAATGATGGCAAGGGACTTCCAGCAGGGCAGACGTACCACGCTGCCGGTGAGACCAGCGATGGGCTCGTCGTCGTCGCCCTATGGGACTCCGAGGCTTCATGGGTGAAGTTCCGCGACGAGACTCTCTTGCCAGGGCTGGCCCAGGTGGAAGGCGGCTTGGTCGGACCACCCGAAGAGGTGTCGTTCCAGGTTCACAACTTTGCGTCCGCCTGAAGCTCATCGAGAGCGCCAGCGGGACCTGCTCCCCGACGACGTTGCACGTCCCGCGTATCCCAGTTCAACGGGACGGCGGGCATTCCGCGGACCGCGGATGGAGTCTCGTGTGAACCAAACTTCGTGAGGAGTGCGAACCGTGAGGCGACGGACTATGTGCTGATCTAGGCACCCTGCGGTTCGGAGGCCGTCCGCAGGGCATGGAGGTCTCCGCAGACAAACGCGAATGCCAAGCCTGCGGCGAACAACGAATCTCGTCTCCCTAACGACCGTAGTGCGGCCAGACTGACCACTATGTCGAGCGCATCGCTGGCCAAAGCCGCCTTCGTCCAACGACCAGCGTCAGCCTCATCGTTTGACCGGGCAGCGAAAACTGCCCCCAGGCCCAGGACGAGATCCCGGATCCCGATTGTCCTCATCAGGAGGAGTGTGGCACCTGTCGGCGATTCGGTTCCGGCTAGGCGCATTGGAGCACCTGGTGCGACGATCAAAGCGATACCTATTGATGTGCGGAGCCATCCCATCGACTCGGTACTAATTGGCGACACACCAGAGCGTAGCGAAGTCGTTTCGACCGTCCCCTGACGCCGGGAACGTGCCAGGGCGTCCCTCAGCGATCCAAGCGTGGACCGAGCCAGGAGACGGCACGTCTCGCCGCGGCAACCGCGTCACTCTCTGCGGGGTATTCATGACCAGAGAAGTAGCTGACCGGCGTCCACACGCCCATGTCCTCAGGGTCTCTGCGGAACTCTTCGAACCCGAAGGTTCCATTGGGCCGCGAAAAGATATCCACGCAGCGATTGGCTTCGTCGGTCTCGTGACTGGCGAGCACTGTCCAGGACTTGTCGAGCCGTGAAGACATGAAGGGCATGCTATTCATGCGATTCAGCAGTGATGGCTGCCTCGCCACGTGAAGGTGCCCCCGAATGTCGAGTGCAATCCTGCCCCCGTTCGCCGGGTCGGTGACGCTGTTTGAAGGGTCCAAGCAAAGGATACCTTGACATGGTCACGTTGTTATGGGGAATGGATAGGACGTAACGCTGCAGTCCGAGAAGACGTTCACGGTACCCGAGTGTAAATCGAGGATTTGGATGTCCGACAAGATGACAACCTGCTTGTGGTTTGATCACGGTAAGGCCCGCAAGGCAGCCGAGTTCTACGCGACGACCTTTCCCAACAGCCACGTTGACGCGATCCACCTCGCTCCATCGGATTACCCCGACGGAGCGGCCGGGAACGAGCTTACGGTCGAATTCACCGTGCTCCGCCGATCGTTCGTGGGTCTCAACGGTGGACCGAACTTCGTCCCGAACGAGGCCGTCAGCCTCATGGTGCTGACCGACAATCAGGCCGAGACCGACCGGTATTGGAACGCGATCGTCGACAACGACGGGGTGGAGAGCGCGTGTGGCTGGTGTAGAGACCGGTGGGGCTTCTCCTGGCAAATCACGCCTCGAGCCTTGCTGGAGGCGATGAATAGCCATGACGAGGCCGCTGCCAAGTGGGCTATGGATGCGACGATGACGATGACGATGACGATGACGAAGATCGACATCGTTGCAATCGCGACCGCGGCCCGAGGACCAACGCCGCGCCCTTCGGGCCGAGGTGCCACATGGGCTGCCGAAGCACGGTTCGTCCAGACCGACGTTGCCGCCTCCGCACGGGGTGCGTAGCGGGGGGCTGCCCGACAGCGTCCTCATCGAAGCGATTCGAAGTCACGAAGGCGAGGGTGTCCCACGGCCTTCTTGGCGGGGATAGTACGTCAGCGGTACCACCCCATGAAGGAGATGAAGCAGCTCCCGCCGGCGGATGTGTTTGACCTGATGGGCGTGTTCGTCGGTACGCTCACAGAACGGGCAGTCGTCATTCCCGAACGCTCTTGATCGTTGCATGTCGGCATGATTCATACGCCAGGCCTGCCCTCACATGTCCGATATCTGGACAAGCCGTTGTCTTTCCATGGTCCAAATGTTCGGCTGCTTTGTCCCGCAACTTGAATCGGCTGAGCAGGCGATCGACTTTCGGCTCCTAAAGCTTCGAGAGTGGTCCCTGCATCGGGGCTTTCGGATTCGGTTTCGTTGTCCTCGTTGTCCTCCAGGGTGACCCAATACGCCGGCTCGCAGTCACGGGGCTGATCGGTGCTTAGCTGTTTTCGTGGATGCGATCGAGGCGCTGTCTCCTGCATCGCCCTGGCCAATCCTGTTGCCGCCCCAGGGAAACGCTTCTTCCCGAACGGGAGCTCGCTGGTGTGGACGAACGGTTCGAATCGGCCATCGTGAGCGCTGACACAGCATGGCGGAGAGTCAGTGCCTCGTGCGCGCGTCGAAACGAACCTTTACGGCAATACGGTGGAGACGGCGGGGACGATGTGGTTCTTGCGCGCATCCAAAAAGGCCACTCAGAGCGACACATCACTGCTCCAAATGTCTTGGGTGTTCCGACATCGTGGGTCGAAGGTTGCGACCTGGGAGACCTGATCGGGTGCCCCAGTTCGCCGGTACGGGGCACCCCAGCGATAGCGTCGGGGCGTGGCAATGACCGCGGCCCAGGCGAACCGGATTCTTAGCATGCGGGGCAAGATCAAGCCTCTGCCGCGCCCGCTCGTGCCTCTGGACCAGACCAGCTTGCGGCTGGAGTTGGACCGCATATTCGCCCGGCTACGCGGTGGCCGGGGCTGAGCCTGTTGGCCGTCCTAGCCGCCGGGGTCGTGGCAAGTTCCCAGGGAAACGAATCCGAACAGGCGACGCGCGTCTATCAGCTCGTTCTCCATCGGGACCAGTGGTCCGGACTCAATGTGACTCTGAAGCGCGGGTGACGAGACGGCGCTCCCCACCACACGGTGTATCGAACGTCCTGTTGACTGCGGACGACCGCCAATCTCCGCCAGGCGGGTGGCGGCAGCTCAACCGCCAAGGGTCGACTGCGCTGCCACCTGGTCGAGGCTCTGGGCGTCGGCCGGCAGCAGGTAACCCTGCTTGACTTCGGCTGCCGTCGCATCGTCCCACTTCTTCACGAAGTCGGCGTGTGTCGGGTAGAGGGCCGCGAGCTTGGCTGCGCTGAAGGGCACCGTGGTGCCGAAGATCCCGCACAAGGCTTGGCCCGAGACGGCCTTCGTGGTCGCCCCCGCATGGGTGTGCACCGGCGCCGCCCCCGGCTGGCCGACACCCGAGAGCTTGGCTACGGGTGCGGCGACCTGCGGCGACCGGATCCCGCCCGTCGCATTGCCGTTAGCATCGTGGAGGAAGGCGTGCGGATCCGACGGATTCACCTCGAGGCGCGGTGACTGCGGCGGGGCCTGCCCAGTGGTGACCCACGTGTTGACCGCCTGCACAGCGGCCCGCAGCTCGTAGGTGTGCGAGCCGGCGTTGATGGGTGCCGCGCAGTCGACGATGCCCGGGATGGGGTCCTTCGGTGGGTTGACCAAGGAGGCGAACGCCGAGGTGTCGGCCGTCCCGTTTCCGGTGTCGTTCCGGCTGTAGAGCAGGCCGTAGGTGTCGTCGTGGGCGGTGCCCGCCGTCTCCCATTCTCGGATGTGCGAGGTGGCGGGCTGTCTGGCGGCCAGATAGCCGAGGCCGAGCAGGTCCGATTCCGTTTCGAACAAGAAAACCGGCACGTCGAGGTCGGTGCGGATGTACGTCGGCGTCGGGGTGGGGACCGTCGACTGGGGCGACTGCGACAGATCGGCGCCGTCGCCGCCCCGGCTGTAGACAAAGTAGGCGTCGTAGATCCCGGGCGAGAGTGGTTGGACGGCGTCGATGTAGGTGACGAGGCGGAAGGCGGACTGCGACTCCCCGAGCGCGATCACGTGCTTGGGCACCAGGCCCCCGAGCAGCTGGGACCCATCGGTGCGCATGGCCTGGCCTGCCTGCTCGTAGATGCTGTACGAGAAGCTGTCGCCGGGGTGGTTCAGCGGCGCGTATCGTGCCTGCGACTTGAGGCCCCCGAAGCCGTCCTTGCTGGCGATGGAGCCGGCCTGGCCGTAGATGCCCCCCTTCTGGGCGTCGATCCCCACGAATGCCATGCCTTGGCGGATCATCTGGATGTGGGCGTTGAGCCACGCCGCTGGTGCGTCAATGCCCCCTGTCACGTTGAGCCACTCCACGACGACTGTCCCGTTGAACTTGCTCGGGTCGATCGGCCGGTAGACAACCGCCCGGGTGGTGTAGGACGCCGTCGTCTGCGGGGCCACGTGCCACTTCCCGTCCTTTGTCAGTGGCTGGCTGCTCTTGTAGGCAGTGGCGGTACCCGAGAGGAAGAACTCGGACTGCTCGTAGCCGACTACGCCCGGGTTGAACGTCGTGGATCCCAGATACGAGATATCGCTGCTGGGGAGAATCGGACCTTGGACCGTCGGTGTGGGCACTTGGGAGGAAGCGACGGCCGCGCCGGCGTCCTGCGGGTTGGCACCCGCGATCGTCAGAGCCGTCGTCATTGCGACAAGCACGGAGAACGCCACTCCCCACAGAACCGGTGGACGAGAGGCATGCACCACGTCGCGCCGCGCGGTGATCGCTCCAAGTCGAATCATTTGCTGCCCCCCGTATCAGTTGCCTCTGTGGTTGGCACAGTGTGTCAACCGTGACGTGAGATGTCAACGCGGGTTGGCGGAGGTTCGACTAGGAGGACTTCGGCCTCGAGCGAGTGAGGTTGGTGGTCCTCTGCGTGACCACCGCATCTCCGGTCGCCGCCCAGGTTCTGGGGTCTGTGCTGATCCCTCTCTCCAGCACAGCGAGGCTTTCGGACATCGTGGTCGCCAAGTCGCCATCGTGGATGAACCACTGGGTGTGAGCCGCCTGGACCACGCCCAGTGCCGCTGCGGCCAGCATCGTCGGTACCAGGGCTTCACTGGGCAATCCCAACCGAGAACCGAAGAATTCAGCGATCACCGGGTGAATCTTCAACTGGATGGCACCTACCACGCCCTTCATCACATTTGGATTGTCGGCGATCACAGCGATCCAGCGCCTGAGAACGGTCGGGTCGACGGTCGAGAACTCTTCCTCGAACGCCACCCGGAGCGAGCGCAGCGGCGGCTCGTCTGCGGGTCGGGCCGCCAGTGCCTCACGGAGGACTTCGCCTCGTCTGACGATCCTCAACTGCAGCACGTCTTCCTTGGCGGCAAAGTAACGGTAGAACGTGCGCACCGAGATGCGCGCTTCTGAGGCGATCTCTTCGACCGTGACATTGGCGAACCCACGCTGGTCGAACAGTCGGAGGGCAACATCCTCCAACTCCGACGTCATCATTTCCGAGCGTTTGGCTCGAAGCTGGAGAGAAAGCGACTGAGTTTTCAAGTTCTGTCCTCTCGTCGTTCCTAAAAATAACGAGTCATAGCCTGCCGAACTGAAGGAAGACTGCATTCATTAGCGGTCTTGCCGTGCAACTTGTGAAATCGCTGCCGAGTGCAACAGCTCGACGGCATCGGCGGGGAGGAGGAACCCTGCATCTTGGTCCCCATGAATCACGCGGGCCCAGGCAGAGACGAACTGGCCGTGGGTCTTGTAGAGGCTGGCGAGGTGGGCCGTGCTGTAGGGCACGGTGGAGCCGAAAAGGAGGCAGAAGCCCCCGCTGTTGCCTTGGCTGCCGAGTGCGGCGATCGGCGCGTCCACCTGTGGAGTTCGCACACCTCCGATGGCGTTTCCGTTTGCGTCAAGCTTGTACACCACCGGCGAGACATGGGTCGTCGCCAAGAGGGGAGCCCGAGGAGGCGGCCTACCGTCTACGACCCACCTCTTGAGCCAGTACACCGCCGCGTCGAGAGCCCAGTGCGTTCCACCGGTGTTGATGGGTACGGCGCAGCTGAACCCACCTGCAGGAGTGCGCGTCGGGTTCTGCATGGCCGCCAGGTTCTTCACAGCACCTTGACCTTTGCCGGTGTCGTATGGACCGATGGCAAGACCGTAGTAGTCGTAGTGCGAGCTGCCCGCGACCTCCCACAGTCGAAACCACTTTGGGTTGCCGTAGTGCTGCCGGTCAGTCAGATTGCTGCTGTAGACGTCGGTTTCGGTCTCGAACTCGAGGACCGGAACGCCGAGGTCGCTGCGGATCGTCGTCGGGTTCGAAGCCGCGTAAAGGCTCTGGGGGGCTTGGGACAGTGGAGCGCCGGTGCCGAATTGGCTGTGTACGAGGAAGCCTTGGTAGACGTGCGCGATCGGCTGAACCGCATCGATGTACGTCATCAGGCGGCCGGCCGACTGCGACTCACCGGCCGCGATCAGCGTGTGTGGCCGTAGACCACCCAGGATCAGCTCAGCCTCGTCGCGTACCACTTCGCCGGCCTGCGAGAAGATGTCGTAAGAGAAGCTGTCGCCCGGGTGCGAGAGCGAGGAGTACTCGGCAGGATCGGTGGATTTCGCTGCGTCGACCCCGACTTGCTGGGCGGACACCCCCACCCACGCAAAGCCGTCGCGGACCAGTTCGTTGTGGGAAAGCGTCCAGTCAGGGGCGTCGTCCGTGCCGCCACTCACATTGAGCCACTCGACCACGACTGTCCCGTTGAACCTCTTCGGGTTGGCCGGGCGGTAGACGGCTATCCGTGTCGTGTACGGCGCGCTCACACCGGTGGTGATCTTCCACTTGCCGTCGCTCGTCAGGGGGCTCGCTGGCGAGTAGGAGTGGGCCGTGCCCGAGAGAAAGAACTGGGACTTCTCATAGCCGACCTTTGACAGGTCGAAGCTGGTTCCATAAAGGGTCTTGTCGAAGGTGGGAGAACCGACGGGGTGGGGCCCGGTGACGGTGACCACTGGCGAGGTCGGTGAGGCGGTTGTGCGCAGCGAGTGGACGGGGGCCGCGGACGAGGAGCTCGGTGATGCACCGCATGCGACGAGAACCAGGCTCAGGCTCAGAGTTGTCGCGAAACCGCGTGCCACGCGCCGGTGGCCGCGCTGCTTCGAAGGATCTCCAGCGGTAGTTACCTCTGACGTCATGACCGGCCCCTAGTCGAAGGCACCGCCGTCCCGATGTTGACGTTGCCTGCCAAGTTTGGCATACCCTGCCACAGAAGGTGAGCCCGGGGAGACGGCTCAAATGAGTCTGGGCAACCTCCGTCAAGTGTCGGCCCCAGCCTGTCTCAGTGGTCCCCATTTGCCGTGAATCTCGGTGACTCGGCAAGCCAACAGCGCGATGCTGACAATGGCCCGTTGACAACGCGGCCACCTCGAGAGGGGAGAACCATGGCCCCAGCGAAAGAGCCCGTTGCGTTTCTGGGCATCGGCACGATGGGACACGCAATGGCAACCAGCGCCTTGCGTGCCGGTATCCCGACAGTCGTATGGAACCGTGACCCAGGAGCAACCCGAGCCCTCGCCGATCTCGGGGCGACGGTGGCCGACACACCAGCCGACGCCGCGCGACGAGCCGCCATTGTCGTCACGATGGTGACGGACGCGGACGTCGTCTCGTCGATTGCCCGTGAGCAGGGCATGCTCGCTGCGCTCGCCGCCGGCGCAGTCTGGGTACAGATGAGCACGATCGGTGTCGCTGGGATCGAGCGCGTCAAAGCCCTCGCGGAGGCCGAGCGTCCGGACGTGACCCTCATCGACGCGCCAGTCTCGGGGAGCAAGGACCCTGCAGAACATGGGCAGCTGACGATCTTCGCGTCAGGACCGGACGAGGGCCGCTCACGTCTAAATCCGCTCTTTGACGCGCTGGGCCAGCGAACGATCTGGGTGGGACCCGTTGGGGCCGGGTCGCGACTCAAGCTCGTAGCAAATGCCTGGCTCGCACTGGCGGCGGAGGCAGTCAACACATCGGTGGCGCTGGCCCTTCGGTTAGGACTCGAGACCGAGACCGTCGTGAACGCCTTGGGTGGCAGCCCGCTTGTGTCCCCATGGCAAGCGGCCAAGCTGCAACGAATCGCTCAGGGTGACTTTTCGGTCCAGTTCGCGCTGTCACTTGCACTCAAGGACGTGCGCCTCGCCCTGGAGGCGGCCGGCGATGACCGCTTCCGGGCGCTGGCCTGCCTGGCCGACGAATGGCAAGAAGTCGTCGAGCTTGGGCTCGGAGACCATGACCTGACGGTCGTCACCCGGGCACTCGAGAACGAAGGAGGCGAACTTCAACCCTGATTGGACCTGCAAACCTGGGCCGGCACCCGCCGGAGGTATGCGGACAGCTGTCTTGGGCCCAGACCTCTCACGGTCGGCACACCCTCGAGTCCTTGGTTGGGTCGCTCGATTGCAGCCATTGGAATAGATTCGTCACAAGTACCAAGACGGAGCAGGCGCGACGTGACCACCTATCAGCCCGCCGAAGACCGCTACCGATCCATGACCTACCGCCGTTGTGGGCGCAGCGGCCTCCTTTTGCCCACAGTGTCGCTCGGGCTGTGGCAGAACTTCGGCGACGACCGGCCCTTCGACACCCAACGCGCAATCGTGCGCCGAGCTTTCGATTTGGGCATCACCCATTTCGACCTGGCCAACAACTACGGACCCCCCTACGGCAGCGCCGAGACCAACTTCGCCCGGATCCTCCGCGACGACCTCCGCGACCACCGCGACGAGCTGCTCATCTCCACCAAGGCAGGTTGGGACATGTGGCCGGGACCATATGGCGACCTTGGCTCTCGGAAATACCTGGTCGCAAGCCTCGATCAGAGCCTGCGGCGGCTCGGCCTCGAGTACGTCGACATCTTCTACCACCACCACTACGACCCCCAAACCCCCCTCGAGGAATCCCTCGGGGCCCTCCACACCGCAGTCACCTCCGGTAAGGCCCTCTACGTCGGCATCTCGTCCTACTCCGACCAGCGGACCGCCGAGGCCGTCACCATCCTCCGCCAGCTCGGCACCCCACTGCTCATCCACCAACCGTCGTACTCGATGTTCAACCGTTGGATCGAAGAGCGCCTCCTCAACGTCCTTGACAATGAAGGAGTCGGGTGCATCGCCTTCTCGGTGTTGGCACAGGGGCTCCTCAGCAACCGATACCTCAACGGCATCCCTCCAGGCTCGAGGGCCTCCCAGGACGGTTCACTGACCCGTGACATGCTCAACGACGGAAATCTCGCCCGGATCCGGGCCCTCAACGACATCGCCCTGGGGAGACGCCAGTCCCTCGCGCAAATGGCCATCGCCTGGGCCTTGCGGGACTCTCGAATCACTTCCGTCCTCATCGGAGCCAGCAGCGTCGCCCAGCTCGAGCAAAACGTGACCGCGCTCGACGATCTGGAGTTCAGTTCCGATGAGATCGCGAACATTGACCGCTATGCCGTCGATGGCGACATCGACTTGTGGAGGACCCCAGCCACATCCTGAGCACTAGCAACGTTCCTGTGGGCCAACCTGAAAGGCACCGACGCCATGGCGAATAGCGGAACCGTTCCAGCGCCGACGATTTTTGTGCTGTACGGAGCCACGGGGGACCTGGCTCGTCGATTGGTTCTGCCCGCCTTTTATCGTTTAGCCATCGCGGGGCTTCTTCCCGACGACTGGAGGATGATCGGCGAGGGTCGTGGCGAGGTCACCGATGAGGAGTTCCGGGAAGAAGTACGAAAAGCTCTGGAGGAGTTCGGACCACGGCCATCAGAGGGGCCATGGGACCAGATCTGCCTTCGCTTACTCTTTGCCGGAGGCGGTTTCCGAGTAGACGACCCCGGAAACCTCCTCGATGTGCTCTCGCAGGCGAGGAAGGAACTGGGCGGTAGCCCCCAACTGGTTCATTACATGGCTGTACCGCCCTCAGCATTCGGACCTCTGACCGAGGCGATCGGCGCACATGGTCTCGCTCTGGGCTCCCGAGCCGTCTACGAGAAGCCGTTCGGGACTTCTCTGGAGTCGTTTCGTCAGCTGGACAGAATTGCTCATGAGACGTTCGAAGAATCGCAGATCTATCGGATCGATCACTTTCTCGGAAAGGAGGCGACCCAGAATATTCACGTTCTGCGGTTCGCCAATGGCCTCTTTGCAGGTGCCTGGGATAGCTCCCATATCGAGAGCGTGCAGATCGATGTACCAGAGACTCTCGACGTAGCGATGCGAGCAGCCTTCTACGACGCGACTGGCGCGATTCTCGACATGCTGGTGACCCACCTGTTCCAGATTGCCGGCGAGCTCGCAATGGAGCCGCCACACTGCCTCGAACCAGATTGCCTGGCCGAGGCACGCGAAGCGGTCATCGGCTGCTTTGGACCATTGAATGCGTCAGACGTGGTGATGGGGCAGTACGAGGGGTACCGGGAAACGGGCGAGGTCCCCGTGGATTCGCGCACCGAAACATACGTTGCGGCCCGAATGTGGATCGACAACGAACGCTGGAGGGGAGTGCCTTTCCTGCTGCGTACTGGTAAGTGCCTTGTCGAGAGCCGGCAGAGAGTCAGCGTTGTCTTCAAGGACGCGGTCCCTGGGCTACCGGGTCAACCAGGTGGCGGAAGCATCCTGGGTTTCGAACTGTCCGGGGACGGAGAGATCGAACTGGGGCTCGTTATCAAGCAACCAGGCCCCGAGATGACCCTCGGGGTAGGTACAACCGCGCTGCCCTTGGGTTCGGCGGGCAATGAGTCGCCGCTCCCGGCATACTCACTCCTTCTTCACGATGTTCTCACTGGTGACCGCTCGCTCTTCACCCGACCCGACGGACTTGAGCACGTATGGAGGGTGGCCGATGGCATCGTGCGGAACAAGCCAGAGCCAATTCTGTATCCACGGGGTTCATGGGGCCCACGTGAAGCCGCGGAATTGGCGCGTCCACACGCCTGGGTCTTGGGGGAGTGAACTCTTCGCCAAAGTTCGACTTTCTGCTCGATGACTTCTCGGCCGTCGATGTACCGTCGGGCACACGGCTCCGGCGATCCCATTCCGCCAAGGTCGAAGTTCTGTCCAGCGGCAGAGAAGATCTGTCCAGCGGCAGTGACTCCTCGCTGTGGATCGGCATCACAGCTGCGGGTGGAACAAGGACGCCATAGCCTGGCGCGGCAAGTGCAGGCCACGAACTAAGGGCTCGGGCGTGATGGCTGAACGACACGCAACTTTGTCGACGTGGGCTCCCTTTCGCATCACCGTTTTTCGCTGGCTGTGAGCGTGACCGGCGGTGAGATCCCGACTGACGACGAGGCGCCGTGGCGTGGGTGAAAGCCGTCGAGGAGGTCGATGACGGCCCGGACGGTCCGTTCCTGGTGTTGAGGGTCGGCATCGTCATCACCTACGAGGTCCCCGAGGACTGACCCACTCCCGGCGTATTGGGATACATCAGCCCCGGACATCAGACGCTATCCGTGGCGATCAGCGTGACCGGTCTGGAGCCAACAGACCTCGCTGAACTTGGCGTGCTGGTTCCCGACTTAGAGTCGGAGTTCACTATCGGCTAGAAGCTCACAGTTCCCGAACCGATGATCGAGGCGTACTGGGAGACCGGGTTCGAGTTGTTAGAAGTGTTGCAGCTTCCGCTCTTCGTCTGAGGCAGGATTGCCCCAAACTGTGCATCCAGATTGAATGAGCCCGTGATCCCCACGTAGGCCCCCGTGCCACTCACGAACTGAACCGGCGCCGAGACATTGAAGGTCGTCGAGCAGTTTGTTTTGTTAAGCGGAGTGTTGGCGTTGTTCAGACCCTGATTGAACTGGGTTATATTGACCAGGATTGTCCCCTTCTTGAGCAACAGTTTCTGGTAATTGCCGTTCTTATTCGGCTGGCCGGACGAGTTCGACTTCTGAGATGCCCCATAGTCCCCGACGACCCCGGTGATCAACACCTTCCCACCGCTCCCGTTATTGCCCGGGGTCACCCATACCTGGATTGCGCCGCTCGATGGCGACTGTGCAAAGGCCGCTACACCCCCCAAAAACAGACCCGCTAGAAGCACGGGTAAAGCGAGTGCGGCTTTGACGACTCGTATCATGATTCCCCCGAACCCTAAGTGTGTAAACAAAAACCCGGATCAGCCGGTGTCCGTGCAAGTATGCCCCACTTAGTAGCGCTACGCCCATGGTGCCAACACATGAACCCTCGGGGTGCCAGCATCACCGGGTTACCGAAAGAGAAGTTCGGCTGGGGAACCGAAAGCCCCTGCGCGGCGCGGCCCGTAAACTCATACGGGACCTATCCCCGTTGTGATGCCATGAAGGAGCGGGGCCTCCGCTCCCCGTGAAGGTTCCACTCTCGTAATCGAGACTGGGCCTGTCACAGCAGCTCCACGAAAAGGGAGGCCCCTATGGACCGAGAATACGTTGGCATCGACCTGCACCGCCGGAGATCAGTCATTTATCGCATGGATGAGGCGGGAGACAAGATCGATTCCGTGCGAGTAGAAAACGACCCGTTGGGATTCGCTGAGGTGGTGAGTCAAGCGCCGACCGGCAGCGACGTGGTCATTGAGGCCACTTATGGCTGGTACTGGGCCGCCGATCTTCTCAAGGAGATGGGCTACGTCGTGCACCTGGCTAACCCCCAAGGCAACGACTGGGGACACCGACGCGTAAAAAACGATGAGCGCGACGCTCGGGATCTGGCAGACCTACTGCGCCTGGGTCGGCTGGCCGAGGCGTGGATCGCTCCGCCCCTCACCCGAGAGCTCAGGGAGCTGGTTCGCTTTCGCGCCAAGCTCTCCCAATTACGAACCGGCGTCAAAGCTCAAGCCCATGCCGTGATGGCCAAGAACGGCGTGCTGCCGTGTCGGAGTGACATGTGGGGCATTGGCGGCGCAGTCCAGTTCGATGCCCTCGAGCTCCCCGTCGCCTATGCACACCGCATCGAGGTGCTCCGTGACCTGGTGCGTATCTATGACACAGAAATCGCAAAGCTGGACCACATGACCCACACCATCCTCTGGGATGACGCCGGCTACAACGCCATCCAGGCGATCTATGGGGTGGGTCGGGTGTTTGGAGCGGTCTTTGTGGCTGAGATTGGCGACGTAGAGCGCTTCGGCTCACCTCAGGCATTGTCCTCTTGGGTCGGGCTCACCCCACGGCACCGCGAGTCCGACACGAAGGTGCAGCGCGGACGTATCACTAAACAGGGCTCACGCCTCGTGCGCTGGGCCGCCATCGAGGCCGTCGTCCGTTATCACGGCGGTGAGGCATTCCGGGAGCAATTCGCTGCCATCGCTGAGCGCCGTGGGCGCAGCAAGGCCAACGTGGCAATTGCCCGCAAAGTTCTCACGCTCGTCTACTACGGCCTTCGAGACGGAGAGATCCACTGTCTTCAAGACCGCAAGGCGGCGTGAAGCTCGGACACGACTGGGCGCGCGCTCGTTAGCAGGCAAGGCTCTCATCGAAATAGGTGACGTAGCCGTGAAAGTGATTGAGCCCGACCGGCCGTGGCCGGACAGCACCATGCCGAGAAACTCGGCGAAGACATGCCTTGGCAGCCGAGCCTGCCACTCTCACCATCTCAAGGGCGAGAGACCTTGGTGCGAACTCCGCGGCACCGCAATGCCGCCAACGACAACTTGACCGATCAATTGCCTCCTTGCGCTGGCGCGCGCCTACCTTTCCGCCCGTCGAGACAATCACCGTGCCCAGGGCCACAAGAGAACCAATCCGAAGGTATTGACATGGCCCCGCTCCTTCAGACATGCCTGCTTGAGACTTGAGCCAGGTGTTGCGACAGATTCGTAACATCTAGAGGTCCTTGCGGGACTGACTCAAAAGTGCCTGCCGCTGGCCTGGGCCAGTTGGCCTATTAACGAAAAGTCTCCCGCTCGGGCTTCGCCACGGAGTGGCTCAAAAGAGGATCGAGCACGAACAGTCGACAGGAGTGCCTCCGTGGTTTCCACCGAGCCAAGGAGGCATTCATGAATGTGATGATCGGGGTCGACCCGCACAAGGCATCGCACACCGCGGTGGCCATCGGGCCACGCTGATCGACCCGGCCACGATTTTCGCCAGTGATACGGAATGGCTGGTGTCGTGGCCCCGGCTAGTCCGGGATCTCGGGGGGTTCGTCATGTTCGGTGCCGAGGACGGCACCATCGGGGCGGGATGCATCCGGGAGTTGGCCGACGCCATCGCCCTCGGGGTCCCGATAGCCGGGTTCGATCCCGGGCGGGGCCTGCGGGAAATTGCGGGGTTCGACCTGATCGACACGGGTCGCCGTAGCGCCGGGCGGACCGCGACCCTGCGGCTCGGCCGACATATCGATCCGACGAAATGGCGCCGGGGAGTCGTCCGGAAGGTAGCCCTAGTGCCGTGCCAGGCATCGTTTGCCTCGGCGCGAATGGCGCAGACCCGGCGATCTGGGGCAGTTCAACTCGGAGCGATACCGTGCGGTTCTGTAGCCTCAGAACTCCAGTCCCCCTAGCGCGGCCGCCGGACTACGACCAGAGTTCAGCCCGGCGCGACCACCAGGCCTCGGCGGCGGTCATCGCGCCTTCGGCCTCGCGGATGCCGTCGCCCACGAGCCCTGCGGTGGCAGCCCAGTGCAGGGGTACAAGGGCTAGAGCCCCGGGGAGCCATCGGTACTCGTCGCGAGTCAACGGTTCCGGAGCCGTGCTTTCGTAGGCGTCGAGCAGTCGTCGCGGCTCGAGCAATTCGCCGCTCGGTGCGACCTGGTGCAGGCTGGCCGCGATGTCGTACAGCCGCTCCCTGACCCTCGCGAAATCCAGGTCGAAGGTGGCCCATGAGCCGTCTGACAGTTCTCCCGCGTTGCCCAATTTGTAGTCCCCATGAATCGGAGCGCATGGCAGTTCGACCTCCTTCCGGAGCTTGGAGAGCTCGCCAGTCAGTTGGCGCATCCGATGCACGACCGGCTCGCTGCGGGGTCCGAGCCTGCGGCGTGTGAAGCCGACCGAGTAACGCAGTTGGCCGAAGGTTCTGTGGTCGTCGAGGGGTTCGGGCGGACTGGGCTCCCAGACTGCTTTGAGCGCAGTGTGAACGCGTCCGAGCTCCTCGAATACGCGGACGTAGGAGTCCTCGTCCGTCCGTGGCTGCACGTGATCGATGAACTCCTCAAGCTCAGCCCAACGATCAGCGACCCTCAGGAGGTCGCAGCCGGAAATCGGAATCGGCCGAGCGACGCGGACTTGCGTCCGCTGGAGCCGTTCCCGCAAGCGCCGCAGTCCCGCGACTCGCCCGCGGCGGACCCAGGGCCTGTGAACCCGGAGGACAACCGGCGGCTCAGCGTCTATCCGCAGGTTGAGGTTGAATCCACCGCCGATGTCTGCCCATCCGGCCCCGCGCGCGACGCGGTCGATCAGGGCCGAGACGGCCGGATCATCTGGGCTGGCTCTAGGTCCAAACCAGCGCGGCAAGGCAGGGGGAGAGGTCGAAGCTTCGATTCCGGTCATGGCAATGGCCCGCCAGCGCACCCGACGGAGGGTCCGCCGGCGAACCCATCCTCCTCGACGCGGGTCGATCGTGCCACGCATGTGCCGGTAGGCGACAGGGCGAACGTTGGATGACGCGGCACTAGATCGCTAGCCCCTACCCGGCGAACGGGGGCGCTCTAACGCGGCCCTCGCGTGGCCCTCCGTCTTCATGATCTCGTTGAACTTCTCCCAGCGGATCCGGTAGCGCGTCCGTCCGTTGCCCGGCACCCAGTCGATGGAGCCCTTGCTTACCTGGAGTTCGCCGAGCTTGGCGTCGTTACTCCAGACGTCGAAGGTCACATCCGAATGCAGCACGAATCGAGTGGGAAGGTCGACAGTGACGTCATGGGTTGCCATGAGTAGACGGTAGCCCCTGGCGCGTCATTAGGCAGCTATCGCATAACCGAACGATCCATCGCCTTCCGTCACCCAAGTCAGCTGGGGTGGAGCCGCGTAGGACGGTCACCCCGTGCCGGCGTTCGGGTGCGGCGCCCTGATCGCAGCTCGCAGGCGAGTGTACGGTCAGTCGAATGCGGTGGGACGATGACTACTGAACCGATTCGATACTGGGTGCGCAAGAAAGTTGACCCGCTGCAGCCGATCCTCCATACGAGCCGGGAGTGCTTCCACTTCGACGATGACACCCAGGCCCGGCCTGCCACCCAAGACGAGATCGACCGAGGTCGGCCGTGCGAGACCTGCGACCCATGGCGCTCGCCTGCGCATCGATCCCAGATCGCGCCCCGCTCGGGGATCGAGGAGTTTTTGAGTCGCCGCCAACAACCCAAAGGGAGGAACTGATGCCGGTCGGGGGCACCCCAAGCCGGCGTATTGGGACACTCTGCCGTACGATCTTGAGATCGGAGAACGGATCAGTCAAAGCTCGTGGTGATGGCTCAGTACGGACCAGTAGACCCCACGCCACCAATGGAAAACACCAGAGGAGGAGGGCCGGATATGGATGACGCGACCATGCTCGCCGAACTTCTACCGACCGCCGAGCGCTTAGTCGACCGTCATCTGGGCATGGCCAAAGAGTGGTTTCCCCACGACCTCGTCGAGTGGCGGCCGCCACCAGAGGTCGGGTGCGCCGAACCCCTGCCCGATGGTGTGGCCAGTGCCGTGTTCGTCAACGTGCTGACCGAGGACAACCTTCCGTACTACTTCGCTTCGATCGACAATCTCTTCGGCCGGGACGGCGCCTGGGGCTATTGGACCCGGCGGTGGACGGCCGAAGAGGGGCGGCACTCGATCGTCCTACGGGACTACTTGATCATGAGCGGGCACATCGACCCCGTCAACCTTGAGCGGGCCCGGATGGCCCAGGTCACAGGCGGCGTGTCCCCTCAGACCGCGACCATCGCCGACGTGTTCGTCTATCTCGCCCTTCAAGAGTTGGCGACGCGGATCGCCCACCACAACACCGGGAAGGCGTTGCCCGACACTGAGGGCTACACGGTCATGAAACGGGTGGCGGCAGATGAGAACCTCCACTACCTGTTCTACCGAGATCTGGTGTCGGCCGCGCTGGAGCTCGAGCCTTCGGGGATGATGAAGGCCATCAAGCGTCAAGTGCTGGGCTTCGAGATGCCCGGTACCGGCATACCGGACTTCGCCCAGCACGCAAAGGCCATTGCCCGAGCGGGGATTTACGACCTGGGCGTGCACCATGACGCCATCCTCCGGCCGGTGGTTCTGGGCCATTGGGACGTGGCCGGCAGGCAGGGTCTGACCCCGTCGGCCGAGGCCGCCCGGAACCGACTCTTGCAATTCATCACCCGGTTGGGCCGGGCGTCCGCCCGAGTCAAAGAGCCGCGAGTCGTGTTCGGGTAGCAGATAACGCGACCCACTTCCGGCGTATGGCGGCAGGCGTAGGGGCTTCCGGCTCAGCTGTCGATTGCCGAACGGAGCTGGGCGAGAAGATCACGGTTGAGTGAATACCAGACCCACTTTCCTCGGCGCTCACCCTGGACGAGTCCTGCCTCGCTGAGGATTCTGAGGTGGTGCGAGACGGTGGGCTGGCTCTTGGCAACCGGCCCCACGAAGTCACAGACACAGACCTCTCCCGCCGCCGAGGCGGCGAGGATGCTGAGCACCCGCAGCCGGACCGGGTCGGCTAGTGCACTGAACCCGCTCGCCAGCTCGGCGGCATCGGCGGTGCCGAGTGGTGCGGCCAGCACTGATGCACAGCACTCCTTCGGGCGTGCCCTTGTCGTAGCCGCCGGCTTACTCACAGGTCAACCTCTTCCATTGACAGTGTTCGATGCACCGACCACACTCGATGCATCGAGTGGTATCGATGCTACAGGCGTCGGCCAGGCGGAAAGGGAGGGATATGTCTGAGCACGAGCACATGACACCGCAACAGAGAGTTCAACTCAACCACGTGGTCAAACACCTGCACTCCAAGTTCCGTGGCACCTTCGGCCTGGAAACCGTCGAGGCGTTCGTGTTCGAGAGCTACGACGACATAGCGAAGAGAGCCACGGTCACCAAGTGGCTGACCGTCACCGCCGAGAAGTATGCGTTGCAGCGTCTCGAGGCCCTAGCCCACATTCGGGACCAAACGCTGAAGAGTGTTCCCGCCGTGCTCTTCCTCTGCGTGCACAATGCAGGGCGTTCCCAGATGGCCCTCGGCTGGTTCAACCATCTGGCCGCTGGACGTGCCATTGCATGGTCAGGTGGTTCTGAACCGGGATCTGAGATCAACCAGGACGTAGTCAAGGCCATGGCCGAGGTAGGGATCGACATCTCCAAGGAGTTCCCCAAGCCGTGGACCGACGAGTTCCTCGGGGCGGCTGACGTTGTGGTGACGATGGGATGTGGAGACGCCTGTCCACTGATGCCGGGGAAGCGGTACGAGGACTGGGAGCTCGAAGACCCGAGCGGCAAGTCACTTGAGGAGATCCGGCCAATCCGAGAGGCGGTCAAGGTTCGCGTCGAGGCGCTTCTAGAGGAGATCCTTCCTTCGTCTCAGCCCTGAGGGCCGGACGGATAATCGGGCGTTTGTGGTCGAGACGGCACGTTCCTGGGCTAGCCCCGATGTGCCGTACGGGGCGCCCCAGATGCACCCGGCGTCCGCGTTCCGCTCGCCGGCCGGCCGACTGACTGACACGCAGCCGTGCCGCCCCGGGGCAGTGCACCTACCCCTCCCCGCCGTCCGCCTTCCGCTCGCCCAGGACCCCCTCCCTTCCTAGCGCCTGCCGGGGGCGCAGGCACTGCCGGGGGCGCACTGCCGGGGGCGCATTGTGTAGGGGGAGCATTCCAGACACTCCGGGGGCCGCGTGTCCACCTGACCGGTCGGTGTCGTTATGTATCGTCGTCCCAGCTGCGCAACGGCCGGAGCAACGCCGTCTTCTTGCGCTGATGACCCGACATGCGACGCAAGATGTCGTCAAGGACGACGATGGCCATGTCGACGTGCGGCCCCTTGTTCAACATCACGCATTCGGCGCGTTGCGCCATCGCGGCGTCTGTAACTTCGGCCCGCGAGGGCTGCCCGGTGCGGGCAAGTTGGTCGAGTACCTCCGTCGCCCAGATCACGGGCAGGTGGGCAGCCTCGCAAAGCCACAAGATCTCCTCCTGGAGCTCGGCTAGGCGCTCATACCCGGCCTCGACGGCCAGGTCGCCGCGTGCGATCATCACGCCCACGCGCTGGCGACCGCATGGCGTGCAGCAGGATCTCGGGTAAGCGGGCGAACGCTGCCCCGGTTTCGATCTTCAACACGAGACCGCAGCCCTCTCCTCTCACCCGACCGAGATACTCCCGCACGGCGTCCACGTCGCGCTCGTGATGGAGAAACGATAGGGCAACCATGTCCGCATGGACGGCCGCAACTCGGAGAAGCGGAAGATCGGCGTCTGTCACCGCATCTACGGGGAGATCGGTCTCGGGTAGGTTGATGCCCTTCTCCGCCCGCAGTTTCGAACCCCGGAGGGACGCCGTCTCGATCCTGACCAGGATCTCACCGCGGCCGGCGCGGCTCGACGACGCCGGTCAGCTTCCCGTCGTCGAGCACGACGTGCTGGCCCGGTTGTACGACGCTGAAGGCGGCACGCAGCGTGCAACCGATGCGTGCTATCCCTGGTTGGCCGTGACTCCACGGTTCGGCGGCCTCCAGCCCCTCCGTGAGGCGCAAGCGGTCGCCGATACACAGCAAATGGTGCTGGGGAATCGGCGGGAGGGCACCCACCACCGTGGCGTCGTCACCGCAGGTCAGCGTCGACCCCGTCTCCACGTAAGTCGTGTCCCAGACCTGGGCGGTTGCCTGACCTCGCTCGCATGCCGTGACGTGGAGTTCGCGGTGCGACTCTCTGGTGTCGACAAGCTCGACGACATCCCCCGGTCTCCGCCGATCTAGCCATGCGGCCTCGACCGGAAGGGCAGGCGCCGCCTCGCCGGTCATCGCCCGCCCGCCCACGAGCCTGACCAGAGAGGGTGCGACGGCCACTCCTCGAAGGTCTCGTTGGGGCCGCAACCGGACCACGCGTGGGCCCTCGGCCAGAGGCCCCGTACGCATCTTGGGTCCCGGCAGATCCATGGAGATCCGGCACGGTCGGGTCACTTCGTCGGATGCCTTGCGAACGTTGCCGGCCATGCGCACCCATGCGTCGGGGCCGTCGTGGGCGCCGTTGATCCGTGCCACGTCCATTCCTGACGCGACGAGGTGGCGCACGAGCGGGTAGTCGGTGGCTGCTTCGCTGGGAAGCGTCACCATGATCCGTGGCACCCTCCCACGTGGCCGGGGCCCGAAGAGGGCGTCCGTGTTGCGGTCGAGCGCGCCTCGTCCGGCCTCGAAGCTGAGAGACGCCGGCACGGGCAGACTGGTCGAGCTGTCCAGGGTGAAACGCACGCTTTCAACGGTTGCCAGGACGTGGGGCTCGCAGCGCCCCAGAGACGACAGGCCGCGCTCACCCAGCCTGCGCTGTAGAGATCTCTCGTCACCCTGGCGCAGCGCCAGGTAGTGCGTGAGGTTCACAGCATCCGCCCGGAGCTCCGGGTGAACCAGGTCTATGTCCTCGGCATAGCGAGATTCCAGCCGCGACATCGTCTCCTCGAGCTTCGCAAGGTCGGATGCAAGCGCCCACCGCTCCGTGTCCAGGGATGGAACCGCCGTCGTAGTTACGCCAAGCCCGCCTACGGCCCCAGCACCGCGTTCGGGCGATTCGGCTTCGTGTCGAGTCACCTCTGGCGTGTTCTCAATCGACACTGCGGGGCTCCTCTTGCCATAGGCAGCTATCCCGCCGTCGGCAAACGGGGTGGTTGCTGCCACTGTGATGCGCGAAGCCACCACCAGATAGGGGAGAAGGTCCCGAGCCGTCACAAGAAGTCCCTCTGCGAAGGCGGACCCACCAGCCCGATGAGGCTCGCGGGGGTCAATTACGACCGATGTAGCGCCGGACGATCCCAGCGAAGAGCCTGCGTGCATGGCCGTGACTACCTAATTACGAATCACCTGTGGTTCCTAATTACGAATCACCTGTGGTTCACAGCAATCACTCCCGCTTTCGTTCTTATGACCATCGGAGGCATTGGTGTCGTCTCAATCGGGATTTCGATTCGGCCTGTGGGGATCTCAAGATCACCTCGAGATCTCATCTCCACAATCGGGATGTCTCAACTAGCCGAGGAAGCAGCCGACTCGTCCTGAGGCTGCCGAGGGGCCCGAGCCAGTCGAAGTCGAGAAAATCTCCAAGCACCCACACGCCTCCGCGGATCCCGGCCGGCTGTCGCACTTCCGGTGTTCGGGGGCAGGTCGTCAGCTCGTCAGCAGGGATCGGTCATCGGCGTGTGAAGGTCAGATGGGTGACACCGCTCGGTGACGAGACTGCCTCGCTGTTGTAGCGCTCCTCGATGCCTTCGAGGCCGTCCCACAGTCGAACACCGCGGCCGAGAAGGATCGGCACCAACACGACGTGGAGGGTGTCGATGAGGTCGGCGGCGAGGAAGTCGCGGACGACCGTCGGGCCACCGCCGATGCGCACGTCGAGTTCGCCGGCGGCCTGCCGGGCGAGGTCGAGAGCCTCCTGCGGAGAGGCATCGACGAAGTGGAACACGGTGCCGCCCTCCATCTCGATCGACGGGCGCGGATGGTGCGTGAGCACGAACACCGGCGTGTGGAACGGCGGGTTCGGCCCCCACCAGCCACGCCACTCGTCGTCGGTGCCGAGATCGGTCCACGGGCCGCTCTGCGGGCCGAACTTGCCCCGGCCCATGATCTCGGCACCGAACCCGACATTCAGGCGTTCAGCGAACGCGTTGTCGACACCGGTCGTGCCACCTGACTGACCCATGATGATCGAGCGGCCGAACTGGGTGGGGAACACCCACTCGTGCAGACGATGGCCGGCGTGGCCGAACGGAGCGTCGAACGTCAAGCCCTCGCCGGTCCCGAACCCGTCCAGGGAGATCGAGAAGTTGTGGACACGGACCTGGGACATGGCGGCCTCCGAAGCGTTGGGTGTTTGCGATATCAACTGGTTGACGCTAACGCCGAGCGAAGCCCGGCCGCCTGTCCCTGAAGTGCCGAAGGGTGCGCCCAAGCCCGGCGTATGGGGGCACCCTTGGGGCTTGGCTCGTTCCGCTTGGAGGGACACCAACACGGTAGGTCGCTTCCGCTGATCCGGACGACGGCAGGTGGACGCCCACCGGAAGCCTAAACCGGGGTGAGCAGCCTCTCCCTAACCTCGTTCGCAAAAGTGGACTCGGGTGCCAGTTCCGGGCCGCATGTCATGGCCGCGACAAGCATGAAGAGATCCGGGTCTTGCGTCATCAGGTCCGAGCGACGCCGCCGTTCGGATACTCCGTCAGGCCCGAGCGGGATGTGGGCGTCGGTGAAGACCTGCACGGCGAAACGCAGCCGCCGCATCCGCTCTGCCCGCTCCTCCACGTACGGGGTGAAGGCCTCCTTCGACCAGTCATCACCACCGAGGAGGACGTCGCGAATCATGCGCGCGTCGCGCAGGGTGACCGACAAGCCCTCTCCAATGGTGGGGTCGCTGAAGCCGGCGGCGTCACCGGCGAACACGACGCCATTGGTAACGACGGCATCGGACCAGGAATCGAACATGGGATAGGCAGCGCACGGTCCGGCCGGGTTGGCATCGACGAAACGCTCGCAGTCGGGGATCGTGTCCACGCGGAACGCCTCCAGAAAAGTCTTCGCCTTGTCGGCGCCTGCCAAGCGGGTCTTGTCTTCGATCGAGTAACCGGTGTAGAGCCGCGCCCTGTCCTCGCCTTGGGGGAATGCGTAAAGAATCGTGTCGCCGGACGTGCCGATGACCGAGTCGGTGCACGGCCAGTTGCGGACGCCGTCGACGAGCATGCCCGCGAGGAAGATGCGGGGGTCTGTCTTCTCGAGTTCGATGCCGAGCTGGCGCCGAGTCGAGGATCGCGTCCATCGGCGGCGACGGCGAGGCGAGGTCGGACCTCGTGCTCGCTGCCGCCGTGCATGTAGCGGACCTCGGGCCTGTCGCCGGGCGTCACCTTGATCTGCTCGACGCCGCGGAGAGCATGCGCGCCCGCCCGACGGCGGCGTCGAAGAGGGCTTGGCTGGCCACGGGGTGTCCGATGCCGAGGGCACCTGGGACACCGGGCACGAGGTCTGCGAGAGGCAAGGCGCTGGCCTCAGCCTCAGCCGGCGAATAGGCCTCGTCGTAGCCGACGAAACGTGAGATGACGTTGCCCCCGGACTCGATAAGGTCGCCGTGCAGCCCGAGCTGCATGGCTTCAGCGACACCCCAGGGGTGCATGTGCAACTGACGGAGGCCGATTACTCGGTGGCCCGAGTCGTTCCTTGGTTCTTAGCCGCTCGTAGGGGGTCTGGCCACCCAGGCCTCCATGGGGACGGCTGAAGTTGTAGAAGTCCTCCCACTCCTGGAGCTTTTCGTTGAAGAGTCCCGTGTCGTCGATGACGACGCCGTCGAGCAGTCGGTAGAACTCCTCGTCGTCGATTCGGTGGGATCTCTCGACTTTCCCGTTGAGCCGTGGGGTGGCCGGCTTGATGTAGACGTGGCCGATGCCTCGGTCGAGTAGATGCCAGTGGAAGGATCCCTGGAACTCGGCACCGTTGTCGGTCTGGATGACCTCGACCTTGAAGGGCAGCCGTTCGAGCAGGTAGTCGAGGAACTGGATTGCGGTCTTCTGGTCGCAGCGCGGGTAGGCGCGGAGCACCCGGATTCGGGTGCAGTCGTCGATGGCGGTGAACTGGTAGTGCTTCTTGCGCGAGGGCCCCGATGGGCTCGATGAACTTCACATCGACCTGGACCCGCTGGCCGGGGAGCTGCTTCTCGTAACGCTTCTAGCGGTCCTTGTGGCGCTTGTAGCGCTGGGAGGCCGGGAGCCGGCTCATGTCCAGCTTGTTGAGGATCCGCCAGACCCCAGAGGGGCTGATCGTTGATGTCGTGGTATCGCTCGAGGTACATGGCGATCTTGTGGGGCCCGAAGTGGTAGTGGCTCCGCAGGTAGATGATCCTGCGAGACCACCTCGGGTTGGTCGCCTTTGGGCTAGTTCAAGGGGGCTGAGGAGCCGTCCCGCAGCCCCTCTTCGCCGAGCTCCTCATAGCGGCGGAGCCACTTGTAGAAGCACTGCCGGCTGATCCCGTAGTAGCGGCAGGTCGCCGCCACATTGCCAGCTGACCTCCTGGGCGTGACGGATGACCGCCAGGCGATGCTTGACCTTGCGCTGCTGCTCCCGATCGTCCACAGAGCCCTCCTTTCAGAGGGCCACCATGTAACCAACCTCCGTCAGTTTTAGATTCCTCGACGAACTGACCTGACACAAGTCCGGCGTACTGGGGCATTGATGACTACTCGATAACGGTTCGTTCACCCGGCCACCGCGAACAGCTTCCAGCTTCCAGGGACGCCCTTCAGCTCGTGCTCGCCCCGCTCGGTGAACTCGATCCCAGAGCCGACAACGAGGTCCTTCACCGTCCCGGAGACCAATACTTCCCCGGCCGTCGCCAACGAACCGACCCGAGAGGCGATATGGATGGCCAGTCCACTGAGATCGTTGCCCCGGACTTGGCACTCGCCGGTGTGCAATCCAGCTCTGATTTCGACGCCGAGGCTGTGAGTTGCCTCGATGATTTCGGCTGCGCATCGAATGCCACGAGCAGGTCCGTCGAAGCTGGCCAAAAAACCGTCTCCGGTGGTCTTGATCTCTTGTCCACGGAATCGCACGAGTTGATCGCGCACAAGCCGGTCATGAGAGTCGAGCAACGATCGCCAGCGTCGATCACCGAGCTCAGCTGCTTTGCGTGTCGAGTCCACGATGTCAGTGAAGAGGGCGGTGGTGAGGATGCTCTCAATCTCGACCCGCGGGCGTTCCCCCGTGATGAACTCGGCAATGGCTTCAAGGTCCTCGATGGGTGGAGCCGAGAGCCCACCAACATCGGTGCCTTGAACCTCGAGAAACGACGCCCCCTCGATGTGGTCGGCCAAGTATCGGCTGAGCTCGACTGGCACTATGAGATTGCCGCTGGTGTGCGTGACGAGAGTTGGCACTTGGATGAGTGGAAGCGCCTGACGCACATCGAGGTTTCGCAGGATGTAGTCGTACTGAGCGGCAGCCGCACGGGGGGTGGCCGACGCTCGTGCGACCCGTGCCGACCGTTGAGCGATTGGGTCGTCAACGGACAGACTGGGGTTGCCGAACACGGTGAGCTGAGTGGTGCCCCACGACGTAGCCACAAGTTCGATGAGCGCGTCAACAGCGTTCGGTTCCACGCCGATCGGGTAGTCGTCTGCTCGTACGTAGCGGGCGGCTGTATTGGACAGTACAAGCGCCTTTACTCGTTCGGGATGGAGTGCGGCGTACAAGATGGCAAACGGTCCAGCGTCGAGGTCGGCGCCTAGGACAGCATCGGTGGATCCGACGGCATCGAGGACGGCTCCGATGTCCTCCGCCCACTCTTCCCAGGTAGGCATCTCGTGGCGTAGCCCGCCTGACGCTCCGGTACCTCTGCGGTCGAAGAAGATCGGGCGGCAAAACGAAGCCAGATGCCGGTAGAACGCAGCGACGCCGGGCAGGTCCCAGGCGAGGTCGAGGTGGCTGCCCAATCCGTAGCAATAGAGGTAGTCGGGGGACCCGTCACCGAACACCTGGTAGGCGACGTCGGCCTCACCGACGCGCACGTACCTTGTCTGAGGGGGATCAGCTCCGACGTGCACGCTTACAAGTCTGCCGGGTGGCAGACGCCCTTGCCCGACCGAGGCACAGAAGCGCAAAACAGCCCACCCATTTGTTTGATTGAGGCTGGCAATCACAGCGATCGACATCACCTAACACCGGGCTGGCTGGATTCGTGCCTCAGTCCCGGCGTACTGGGATACCAACCGATCAGGCGATACACGGGGCCTTAGCTACACGTGGGTGCGGTGCCCAGGAGAAGGTCCTGCCCCCAACCGTGGAGCGTTGTAGGACTGTCACCGGTGAAGCCCAGGCTCGATCCGGTCTTCGGCCAGAACTCGATCGAGTTGGCGTGCTCTGCCACCGCAAGGGCGACGGACTGGCATGCCGCGGTTCCCGTGGTGGCCGGGGAGTTCATCTGGAAGGCCACGGCGGTGTTGCTGGGGTCCGAGGCATAGAGGCTGTTGATCTCGCTGTAGACGAAGGAGCCAGTCTGGGTTGAGTCCAGGGCGTTGTTGCCCAGAATGCACCAGGGGCCGCCAGAGGCGAGCGAGTCGGCGCAGCGCTGCATTACCTCTGCGGTCACGCTGTCGTCGATGCCCCGCTGCCCGGACGGCGAAATGGTGGTGAAAGGGCTGAACGGGTAGTAGACGGCGGTCTGGTGCCACGGCGCGTAGTCACTCAGTGCACCGTCGAGGCAGGACTGCTGGGCCGCGTTGGTCCATCCGTCGCCCAGGAGGGTCGGGGCCACCCAGGGGGCCGGCTGCCATGATCATGGGTTCGTCGGTGAGGGAGGCACATGACGCCACCACTACCTCGTTGACAAGGGGGTTGCCGTCGTAGCGCTGGGCGAGCGCCGACTGCAGGCCGGCCCAAGCGGCGCGGTAGTCGAGTTTCCACCACTGGCCCACCGTGGCCGGCTGGTTGTTCACGTCGGTCGAGATCGGCGTGCCGTCCATGGTCTTAGCCCAGTTTGGGGCGTCGTTGGCCGCCCAGACGCGGAGCTTGACCCCGATCGTCGCACCCGGGTGGGCGCTGTTGTAGGCGGACACCGCGCCCAGATCCGCATCGAGGGTCGAGAAATCGAAGGTTCCCGGGCTCGGCTCGAGCTGGGACCACGACACATCGACCACCGTTCCTGTCAACCCAGGCGAACTCGCGGCAACTTCAGTGAGGTCAATCACGGGGTAGGGCTGGGCCAGGTGGAAGTAGGACTCGCTGCCCTTGTTCACGATTCCCGAGAGCAGGGGCTTGAACCCGGTCTCTGTGGGGGTGCAGGCGGCGATGAAGACTCCGGTCAACACCAAGAGACCGGCGAATGCAACTCGGCGCATCGGGACGTTTCCTTTCGCGAACATGCCGGCAAGTCGGCACCGGCCACACTACGAAAAGGATGTCAAGGTTTTGTGAAGTGGCCGGACAGCTTCCTAAGAGAGCGGTAAAGATTCGACATTGGAACACGTTCCTCTCTTGCTGCTCATTCAGTCGCTTGAGGGTACCCTCGGTCACGGGTTCACCCCTAGCCCGAAAGGCCGTTAGGAGCAGCCCCTCTGTTTTCCCACGCCCCCAAAAAAGCCCCCCCCTCGCTTCCGTGCGCCCCCTCCGCCCCGCTTCTCGGGTGGGGTGCGGCCCGGCTCCTCGGTGTGCGGGTTGGCGTGCGCCCCGCCGGCGTCGTTCTGTGGCCCCGGTCGTCGCCGGTCGGTCGGGGTCGGTCGGTCGGGGTCGGTCGGTCGGGGGCTGCGTGGCGGTTTTGGCCCGCCCCGCTGCCGGGGCTCCTCTCTCCCGGAGACATCCCCAGTTGAGCGGGAGAAGACGGGATTCGAACCCGCGACCCTCACCTTGGCAAGGCGATGGATTTAGTCCAGCTAAATCCCGCCAGACCCCTGACGTGCGGGACCGTCCACCCAATTTCCACCCATCCGCTGAGTCCCGCCCCGTAGTAGACCTGTCGACTCAGAACGTAGTGGGGTCATTGGCGAACCGAATCAGTCCTCCGATCGGACCCGAAGACGAACCGGGCGAATTCTTCGGGCCGACCCGCGGCGGTAGTGTCCCGAGAAGTGCACGACGTAGGGGCCGCCAGGCCGTCCGGGGGAGAGAACTAGCCGATGCCCGGCATGGGTCGCTCGCTTCAGACCGGCAACTCCCTCGTCGTTTCGACGTTTCACTCGGCCCTGTTCCACCAGTTCCTCATCGTCCTCCTGGTGGGTGCCTTCTGCGCCATCGGCTTCAACGTCGTGCGGACGGTCCAGTACCGCAGGCTGAAGCAACACGGCCAGGACTCGTTCCCCTCCGCACAACGATTCCAGATGCCCGAACCGGCAGCGCGGCGGATCCTCCGCATCGGATTTGGCGGCCTCTGGATCCTCGACGGGCTGCTCCAGCTCCAGTCGGCGATGCCCCTGGGCCTTCCGTCCAGTGTGATCCAGCCGGTGTCCAGTACTTCACCCGGGTGGGTGCAGCACGTGGTCAACAGCGGCGTGAGCATATGGTCCGACCATCCGATTCAGGCGGCGGCGGCGACGGTGTGGATCCAGTTGGGACTCGGCCTCTGGTTGCTCGTCGCGCCGCGCGGCCGGTGGTTGAGGCTGGGCGGAATGGCCAGCGCAGGCTGGGGACTCGTCGTGTGGGTCTTCGGCGAGGCGTTCGGCGGCATCTTCGCTCCGGGTACGACCTGGCTGTTCGGCGCCCCGGGCGCGGTGCTCTTCTACTGTGTCGCGGGCCTCCTGATCGCGCTGCCCGAGCGCGCCTTTGCCACGCCGCGGCTCGGCCGCATCATCCTGGCTGCCGGTGGGTTCTTCCTGATCGGCATGGCCCTGCTGCAGGCGTGGCCCGGCCGGGGGTACTGGCAGGGGCGCGGTGGGACGCTCGCCGGCATGGTGCAGGCGATGGCCAAGACACCCCAGCCCGGCTTCCTCTCCTCGTGGCTGACGTCTTTCGGTTCCTTCGATGCCGGGCACGGATGGGCCGTCAACTTCTTCGTCGTCGTGGCCCTGGCTGTGATTGGTGCGCTGCTGGTGAGCGGCGGGCGTCGAATCGTCCTCACCGGCCTCATCGCGCTGGTGGTGTTGAGCCTCGCCGACTGGGTGCTGATCGAGGACCTGGGCTTCCTCGGCGGGGTCGGCACGGACCCCAATTCCATGCTGCCGACGTGCCTGTTGTTGACCGCCGGCTACGTCGCCATGGTCCGGGTCCCCGCCGAAACGGAGGCCGTGGCCCCACCCGACGCCGCTCCCGCCGGCACCAATTGGTGGGAGCACGCCTCCTTGTCGTACGTCACGCGCACCGTTGCCGCCGTCGCGGCCTTGGCCATCGTCATCGTCGGGACCGGTCCGATGGCAATGGCGGCCGTCAACCAGAACGCCGACCCCATCCTGACCGAGGCCCTCGACGGCAGCCCGAACGCCCTTGACCTCCCGGCTCCGCACTTCTCCCTGACCGATCAGCGCGGCGAGCCGGTGAGCCTGGAAAACCTCCGGGGACACACGGTCGCGCTCACATTCCTCGACCCCGTCTGCACGTCGGACTGTCCACTGATCGCCCAGGAATTCCGGCAGACCGACGAGCAACTGGGCGTTCAGGGCCAGCACGTCGTCTTCGTGGCGATCGTGGCCAATCCGATCTACCGGTCGCCCTCGTTCACCAATGCCTTCGACCGCCAGGAGTCCCTCGACGGGCTCCCCAATTGGTACTACCTGACGGGATCTCTGCCGGCGCTCCAACGCGTGTGGAATTCGTACGGGATTCTCGTGAACACAGTCGGCGCCGGAGCGATGGTCGCCCACAGCGACCTGGCCTTCGTGATCGACTCCCGGGGCCATGAGCGCGACGTGCTCGTCGACGACCCCGGGCCGTCGCAGCCATACGCGTCGTCGTTCTCCTCTCTCCTCCTGAGCCGAATCGATCAAGTCCTGAATTCGTGAGGTTCCGGACTCCCGGAAGGTGGCGTCCCCACCCGCTGGGGCTCGCATGGCCGACGGCCGCGTGCGTCCTGCTGGGCGGGTTGCTCACGGCGGGATTGCCGGCCTCGGCGGGCGCGGGGGTGCGGCCTCCCTTGGAGAGCGCCGTCTCGACGCCGAGCGGTTCGTGGGTGATCCTCCCGATGGGCGTCCTGTCCGACCCGGACAACACCTTCTGGCAACTGCTCCATGCGGCGCCCGGATCCTCCCACTGGTCGCTGGTCACACCACCGGGAGTGGCGGACAACGGGGGCCTCGCCGCGGGCGCCTCCGGCGGCTCGATCCTGGCGGGAGTGCTTCCGAGCCGGCTGCTCCGCTTCTCGCCGCTCTCGCAGAGCAGCGATGGAGGCACCTCCTGGGGCCCGTTCTTCCTCCCGTCGGGTTTGGCGCTGCTCCCGGACGCCCTCGCCTATCAGGGCACCCCACCCGGCGGAGCGATTGCCGTGAGCGGCGCCCGTACCGAGGCGCTCGCTGCGCCCGTGAGCCTCGCGTCCTGGTCGCCGCTGGTCTCGGTCGCCCGCCTCAGTCGGGTGTCGCCCGACTGCGGCGTCACCACGCTCGACGCCGTGGCGATCCTGCCCGCCGGGGCGCCCCTCGTCGCCACGGATTGCCGCGGCGACCGGGTCGGCCTCTTCACACGGACGGCCGGATCGTGGAAACCGAGCGGGTTCGCGCTCGGCGGGTCGCTGCGCGGTTCGGCCACCGACGTGCTCCGCCTCGCCGTGAACGGGTCGACCACGGCGGCCCTCGTCTCGACGGGCCTGGAGGGGCACCGGGCGCTGGTGGCGATCTGGCGGACCGGCGGAGCGCCATGGTCGGCATCGCCACCATTCGCCTTGACCTCTGGGACGTCGGTCCTCTCGACTGCGGTGAGCTCCAGCAGTGCCTTCGCTGTGCTCACCGGGGCGAGGGGGCGGCGGGCCGCCGTCGAGATCGCCGCCCCAGGTTCGTGGACCCCGCTGCCCACGCCCCCCGCACGGACGACCGCCGTTGCCCTGCCGGCCGGCCCCGAAACGGTCGACAGCGTTCCCGTCGACGCGTTCACTGTCGACGGTGGGTCGCTCGGCGTCTTCGCGTTGTCCCCGTCGGGAACGAGGTGGGTTCGTGTGCAGTCGAGCCAAGTCCCCCTGGCCTACGGCTCCTCCGGTTAGCCGTTCCTCCGGGGGTAGCGTGACGCTCATTCCCGAGACGGACGGACTGCCCCAGTGAGCTACCTGGTGGACAACTGGAGCTTCGACCCCTTCGTGGTCGTCGTGGCCGCCGTGGTGGTGCTCCACGAACTCGGCCTCGCCAACCTGCGCCGCCGGTCACTCGCGGAACGAACCCGGACACGCCGCCTGCGCTCACTCTTCTTCTATGCGGGGCTGGCGCTGCTCCTGATCGCCGTGATGTCACCGATCGACTACTGGGCCGGCGACTACTTCTTCGTCCACATGGTCGAGCACATCCTCATCGCCTTCTTCGCCCCTATCCTCATCGTGGCGGGCGCACCCTGGCTGCCCCTCCTCCACGGGCTGCCGGTAGGGCCGCGGAGACGCCTCGTGCGGGCCGTGCTCCTCGGACGCTTCTCCCACGGCTTCCGGGCCGTGGGGCGCGTCGTCGTCAACCCCTGGACCGCGCTGATCTCCTTCAACGCGGTGATGGTCATCTGGCACCTTCCCGGGCCCTTCGACACGGCGGAGGAGAACCAGCTGGTGCACATCTGGCTGATGCACGCCAGCTTCTTCGTGACCGGAGTCCTGTTCTGGCTTCAGATCATCCCCTCGTACCCCTTCCGGATGAAGGCAAGCCCGCTCTGGCAGGTGGGGGCGATCATCTCGACCAACGTGGTCATGTTCGTCATGGCCATGACGCTCTCGCTGTTCTCTGCCACCAGTTGGTACTCCGTCTACGCCCATGTGCCCGGAGTCGGCCTCTCGCCCTATGCGGACCAGCAGATCGGAGCTGCCATCCTGTGGATCTGCGGGGACTTCTGGGCCATCCCGGCCCTGGCCGTCACGATCCGGCGGGCGATCGACAGCGAGGGGGGCTTCTCCCTCGGCGTCGACCGGCTGTTCCACCGTGACCCTGGACCGTCCCTCGAGGCCTTGCGGACCCCGGCGGCCAAACAGGCACCTCGAAACTGAGGCTGTAACCACGCGCGGCCCGGCAATCTGCCCGTGATCGGCGACACATATGGAAATGGTTGACGACCAGGCACCCGAAACCTAGTCTGCGCTTGATCAGGGCCTTCGGCCCTCGACATGCAGCGATATGGTCCACAGGTTGTCCGGACCCAACCGGGGGTTCATCATGAGCTTGGCGTGGAAGGTGACCGTGACGGTCATTCTGTTCGCCGTGGCGGCGGTCGCAGCCGTCGTCCTCATCGTGAACCTTCTCGGCGTGCCGCCCACCGTGGACTTCGCGTCCGGCTCGCCGGGACAAGCCCGTCAACGTCACCCTGCAGGCGGTGGGGACCTACGGGTCCGGCAGCCACCCCTCCTGGGTCTCGTATCTCGTCGAGTCGCCCGGAGGCCAGTGGGTGCACACCACGAGCTTCCAGGTGCCCCAGCACGTGCGGGTGAATGTGACGATCTACAACTACGACTCGGGCAGCGCACTGCGCAACCAGCAGCTCGGCCAAGTCACCGGGACGTACGGCAACGTTGCGACCCTGAACCACAAGCTGTTCCGGGTGATCGACTCCAATTCCGGCAACGGCGTCGGCCACACCTTCTCGATACCCTCGCTCGGCCTCAACGTCCCGCTCTACGGCAACAACGGCAACGCCAACCTGTGCGGGGCGGCGCCGTGCACCACGAGCTCGCCGCACCAGGTGATCAGGTTCTCCTTCACCAGCCCGGGGCCGGGCAACTACCGCTGGCAGTGCTTCGTACCCTGTGGGCTGGGATTCCTCTTCGGGAACGGTGGCCCCATGTCGACCCTCGGGTACATGGGCGGCTTCGTGCAGGTTGCCTCGTGAGCGACACGCAAGCGGCGGGGCCCGCAGCCGCCGCCGAGGCCGATCCCACCGGCCCTCCCGACGAGACCCGCCACTGGTGGCGCTTGATCGCGATCTGGGTAGTCCTCTCGGCAATCTTGGACCCGCTCTTCTATTTCCTCGCCGGCCCGCACGTCCCGCCCGGGACCATGACGGACACGGCTTCGGGCGCCCAGTTCGACTTCAACGTGCTGTTCGTCATCGCACTCCCCGTCCTCCTCGCCGTCTGGATCTACCTGATCTACGCCTTCGTGATGTGGCGGGCGTCGCGAGGCGGGCCCGAGCCCGTCGGGGGCGAGGCGGCGAGGGGCCACCTCGGCATCCAAGTGGGCTGGATCCTCACCACGACCGTCATCGTGCTTTTCCTGGCCGGCTTCGGCACATACGAGCTCGTCCAGCCCGGTGGTGCGGGCGGCGGGCAAGGCTCGAGCCCGATCTGGACCCCCACGTCCAAGACGATCCTGCCCATTCAGGTCATCGGCCAGCAGTGGAAGTTCACCTATCGCTACCCGACCTTCGGCGGGTTCGAAACCAACGAGCTGGTCATCCCGGAAAACACCACGATCCAGTTCAATGTCACGTCGCTCGACGTGATCCACAGCTTCTGGGCCTACCAGCTGGGGGTCAAGGCCGACGCCAACCCCGACTACAACAACGTGGCCTACACCACCACACAACAGCTGGGCTCCTTCGTCGTCCGTTGCGCCGAGCTCTGCGGGATCTGGCACGGTGCCATGTTCAACAACGGCGTGGTCGTGACCCCGGGTCAGTTCGAGAACTGGGCGAACGCCACGGCTTTCCGGTTGCGCAAGAACACCAAGCTGCTTCCGCCCTACGCCCTCACCTACACGCCCGATGCCAACAATGCCGACGGGGGCTACTACCCCGACAACGTCGACCCGTACTCCCACGTTGAGCAGTACGGCGCCACCCAACCGAAGGGCGGTGGGTGAGTTGCTGCATCGTTCGTCGCTCCAGATGACACACGCACTTCCCATGACGGGAGCAACCAGCCATGGCCATTGACACGACGCAGGCCGGCGAGTTCCAGTACCCCGGGGAAGAGGACCTCGGTACCCCGCGGTTGGTGCCGCCGACGCGCCGTTCCGAGTGGCTGCGCCCGAACATCCTATGGGCCTTCGCCGGAGCCGTCGGTGGATATCTGATCGGCCATTGGTTGGGCAACGTCATCGCCAGCGGCTATCAGCAGACTGCGGGAGCAAGCGGCCAGAACGACGTCGCCATCGTCCTGGGGCTGTCCTTGGGGGTGGCGGGATGGATGGCCGGCATCGGCGGATTCAATTACCCGTTGGCGAAGATCCTGGGCTTCGAGCTCGCACCCCATCCTCCCGAGAAGAGCTGGGTGCGCTACTTCCGCATGACCGACGACCACAAGGTCGTCGGACTGCAGTACACGATCGGGGTCCTCCTGTTCCTGTTCACCGGTGGCCTGCTGGCCATGCTGATCAGGACAGAGCTGCTCAACCCGACGAACCACGTCTTCGGCCCCGGGACCTACATTGCGATCGTCGGTGAGCACGGCACGATCATGATGATGATGGCCTCCTCGGCAGTCGTCGGGCCCCTCGGGAATTGGCTGATCCCCCTGATGATCGGGTCACGGCGCATGGCCTACCCGCGCGTCGAGGCCTTCTCGTTCTGGATCTTCTTGGCCGGCTACCTGGTCATTTTGAGCGCCCTCTTCTTCGGCGGGTTCCCGACCGGGTGGACCGGTTACGCCCCTCTGCAGACACAGGCGGCGGGTGGCATGGACGCCTATCTAGTCGGCTTCGCGGTGATCGGGATCGGCATGATCATGGCTGGCTTCAACCTTGCCTGCACCATCATCAACTACCGCGCGCCCGGCATGACCTGGGGTCGGCTGCCGATCTTCGCCTGGGCCATCCTGGCGACCACCGCTCTCCTCACGCTGGCAACGCCGACGCTCGTCGTGGCCGGCCTCTTCGGGATCCTCGACCGGACCGCCCAGACCGCCTTCTTCGTCAACGAGCACGGCGGAAGCAACTTCCTGTGGCAGAACCTGTTCTGGTTCTTCGGTCACCCCGAGGTGTACATCATGGCGCTCCCGGGCTTCGGGATCGTGATGGAGATCATGCCGGTCTTCACCCGGAAACCGCTCTTCGCGTACAAGGTGGCCGCGGCGGGCATGCTCGGGGTGGCGCTCTTGTCCTTCTTCGTGTGGCAGCACCACCTCTTCCAAAGCGGCATCAACCCGGACATGCGGCCGCTGTTCATGCTCACGACCGAGCTCATCTCCATCCCGACCGGATTCCTCTTCCTCGTCACCCTGGGCACACTCTGGAAAGCGAAGATACGGTTCGACACCCCGATGCTCTTCTGTCTCGGGATGCTGTTCAACTTCCTGATCGGCGGGGTGACCGGCGTGTTCCTCTCCGACGTTCCGGTAAACGTCACCGTCCACGGCAGCTTCTTCGTGCTCGCGCACTTCCACTACACGATCATGGGTGGGCTGATCTTCGCCATGTTCGCGGGGTTCTACTACTGGTTCCCGAAGATCACCGGCAAGACCATGAACCGCAAGCTCAGCAAGTGGCACTTCTGGACGTTCTTCATCTTCTTCAACTGCACCTTCTTCCCGCTCTTCCTGGTCGGGCTTCTCGGCCAGCCGCGGCGGGTGTTCGAGTACGCCTCGAACCTGCAGACGTTGAACGACATCTCGAGCATCAGCGCATACTGCCTCGGGGCGTCGTTCTTCTTCTTCATCATCAATTTCGTCTGGTCGTTCTACCTGACACCGCACGAGGCCCCGCCGAACCCGTGGGATTCGCTCGGCCTGGAGTGGCAGACACCCACACCGGTGCCCTGGTTCAACTTCGAGCACATTCCGGTCGTGCTCAACGACCCGTACCACTACGGCGAGGCGGACGCCGCACCGGTCGCCGATCTGGGGATGGCGATGTCCGCGGTCGCCCCTGCGGGGGCGGTCGATCCCCAGGATCTCGCGACCGGCGCTGATGGCGACGGCGATCCACGACCGCCAATAGCGTGAGGGAATAACTGATGGCACAGAACCCGGTCGACAACCAGCAGTTCGAGAGCCTCGTACAACTGCAGGAGACGCCCGAAGAGATTGCGTTCGAGCTCCGGGCCCAGGAGGGAGCCCTCTGGACCGGCGGCCGGCTCCTGATCGGCATCTGGGCCTTCGCGTTTGCCGCCCTGGCGTTCGCGTACTTCTACCTGCGCTCGGCCAACAACCAAGACCTCTGGCGGCCGAAGGGGATCACCGCGCCCACGGCCGCCGGCGCAGCCATCTTCGCCATCACCGTGGCCAGCGCCCTGTTGGTCCAATTCGGCGAACGACGCTTCCGGGAGGACGAGACCCTCGACTGGCAGGTGGCCGGCTGGACCGCCGTCCTCGGGGGGTTGCTCGTCATCGGACTCCAGATCTGGCAGATGACGGTCCTCCCGTTCTTCCCCGGATCGAGCGGCTACGCCTCCTGCTTCATCGCCTGGGGCGCCATGAACATCGCCCTGGTACTGGGAGGCACCTACTGGCTCGAGACCATCCTGGCGAGGGAGATACGGCTGCGTCGTGCGATGGCCCAGGACGGAGGCGCACCGAGCTCGACCCTGCCCGTGGCGCGTCTGTTCCGTGCCAATCTCAACGGCTGCACGTACTTCTGGGGTTTCATCGCCCTCGTCGCCACCTTCTTCTGGGTATTGTTCTATGTCATCTGAGCATGGAGGGGTGAACACGTGATCTTGGCCGACACAGCCGCCACTCAAGCGCTGACGTTCGCCATCCCCCTCGGGGTCTTGTGCGTCGTGCTTCTCTGGGGCTTCTTCCAGCGCCGTCCGACCAGGTGAGTGGCGGGGCTGCCACCGTGCGGCCCCGCGAACACGCCGCACGGTGGCGACTGTGGTGCCTCGTCGGCGCAATTGTCGTCGTCCTCGTGGCGCTCGTATCGCCCCTGGCCCGCCTCGCTCGGGATTCGGAATACGGCGCCGCCATCCAGTTCTCGCTCCTCGCCATCGTCCTCCCCGCCCTGGTGGCCCTCGGCGCACCGTGGCGCCCGCTGGGGTTGGCCGCCGGCGGCTCGCCGGACACGTCTCTACGAGCCGTCGACCGGGTGGCCGACCACCGGCGCCGGCATCGAGAGTGGCCGTGGTCGGTCGCATTCATCGCGGCCGACCTCTGTGTCGTGGTGGCGCTGCATGTTCCGAGCGCCGTCGCCACCATCGCGCAGCACGGCTGGCTGGTTCCGCTGGAGGCCGTCGCCCTTCTCGTGTTCGGACTGGGTCTCTGGCTGGAGCTGGTGACATCACCCCCGCTGGTCCCTCGCTCGGGATACCTGCGTCGAGCAGTGTTGGCGGCGTTCGCCATGTGGGCCTTTTGGACCCTGGCCTACGTCGTCGGCCTGTCCAGCCACGACTTCTACCCCAACTTCCACCACGTTGCCGGCGGCCTCAGCGCTGCCGCTGATCGGCAGATCGCCTCCGCCGTGCTCTGGTTCTTCGCCGCCGCGGCGTTCGCCCCCCTGATCTTCTGGAATGCGATGGTGTGGCTGAAGACCGACGAGGACCCCGATGCCGAGCTCCTCGCGCTCGCGCGAGCCGAACGGCGGCGGGGAATGCCACCGTCCAGCGGAGGTGAGGGCCGCACGGCCCAGACGCCCTGACCCGGCGTCAGCCCCTGCCCGTCCCGCCGATCGGAGGGAGGTCAACCGGTGGAAGGTGGACGTCGAGCGCGCGGTTCGCTGCTGCTTCTTGCGAGATCGCGTTGCTTCGATCCGTTGCCAGGCGTGCCTCCTCGGTCGACAGGCTGTGCAGCGCGAACGCGTTGGAGGAGTTGTTCATCAGCGTCTGGACGTCCTCAATCGATCGTAGGGAGTCCGAGGTGGTCCACAGCAACGCGGCAGCCACGAGTTGGCCCAGGTGCTTGCCGGCCGGTGTCCCCGGAACCTGGATGTTCGCCAGGTCGTAGATGTCCTCGTTCGTAAAGGAGCACGCCGCCTGATCGTCGCTCAACAATCCGGGAGTCGGTGCGCGATCGGCCGGCGTGAGCGCGTGGGTGGCTTGCAGATTCCAGATCCCGATCGCCTGGTGGACAGCCAGGGCGCACCCGGCGAGGTCGGTGTTGACCTCGCTCATCACACTTCGCTCGGCGTTGATGTCGTCGGCCCGCGAGGTACTCACGGGTAGATCGCTGAGCACGGTGATGAGCAGCACGATGAAGATCGTGAGACCGATGAGCAGGCCGCGGTGGCGCTGCCAAAGCGGTGCTCTGGGGCTCGGCGAGGTGGGGTCGGTCACTGGTTGATCAGCCGCGCGGCATAGGTCGCGATCCCCTGGCCCCATCGGGCGATGGTGGCCGGGGGAAGGCTGAACGTCCCGGTCGTACTCTGATTGGCGAACGGAGTCGCCCGGTAGCGCAGATCTCCGCGGCCGTCAATGAAACTCATGACGTCGTTGTGAGCTTCGAGCCCCGTCCTCTTGTCCACGGTGATCGACATTCCGTAGGCCTTCCAGACTGCGTCGAGCGTGGCCAATGGACCCGTGACCATGTGCCAGTTCGGCAGAGTGCCCAGGCCGGTCTCGCGCAGGACAGGGTCGTCTGCCGACTGGGCCAGGGCGGTCGGGTCCGTATTGACGGTGACGAACTCCACGCCGGACGCCGCCGTGCCGAGATCCGCGTCGGCCTGGACGATCTCGGCCGCCAGCACGGAACAGATGTCGTTGCACGGTGCGTTGAAGAAGGTGACGATGACGACCCGTGGGGACGGGGCGGGGACAGGTGTCGGCCGGCCGGCCTGGTCGGTCAGGGTGAACGGACTGGCCTGATGCGGCGTCAGGGTGCTCAGACCCATGAACGACGCCAAGGAGGAATTTAGGGATCGGTTCGGCGTCGGTACGGTGGGTGTGGCCACGGGCACCGTCGGCGCCACGCGCTGTGGCGTGGTCGCCACGGGGTTCAACCCGGCCGACGAGAACAGGCGCTCACCGATCAGACCACCCAGGCTCACGACCAGGGCCACGCCGAGTACCCAGAAGACGAACTTGGCCGGGATCCCGGGTGCGCCCTCTGCGAGGGCAGCGGCGCGGTCGACGGGAGCGACGGTCGGGCTCGGAGCCGAACTGGACGCCTTCTCGGAGGTGGGTGGTGCGGGCGCGTTGGCCGCCTCGGTCTCACTCGGCCCACTCATCCGCGCACCCCGAGGCGCGACACCCACTCTTGGAGCGCAGAGACCGACTGGGGACCGAGCGCCGCTCCCACGACCCTGCCAGAGGCATCGAGGAAGTAGCTGACGGGCAGAGCCTGCACGAGGTACCGGGAGGCCACGGTGGCGTGCGTGTCCACAGCGACGGGATAGGTGGCGCCGGCGGCCGCCAGCAAGCCGGCTGCGGCGGACTCAGAGGTCTCGTTGGAGTCCACTCCGACCACTGCCAGCCGCCCTTTGGTCGTGCGAGCGATGGCGGCCATCGCTCGCAGTTCGGCCCGGCAGTCCGGGCACCACGAGGCAAAGAAATTGACGACTACCGGCTTACCCCTGTAGGCGGACAGCGACACTGGATCACCGCTATGCAGATCAGGGAGGGAAAACGCAGGCGCCACCGTGCCGGTCCTCAAGACCGGCGGGGGTGGAGCCTTCAAGGCGGCACTTCCGATCGTCGCCGGATGAGGAGATCCCCGGACCACGACGAAGACGACGAAACCGATGAGACACGTTGCAGCAAGTGCAGCGATCCACTTGAAGAGCTTGTCCGAGGAGTTCTTTCTGCTTTCGCAGATGCCGGACAGCGTCATCGCACCATCCTGCACCGAAGTGCCCCCTGTCCCCCCGAATCCACGTGGTCAGGCTAGTCAGCCTGGTTCTACCGTTCGGGTCGTACACCGCAATGTCAGTCCTCCTCCGGACCTGCCTACCACTCGGCTTTGCGTTCCCCGGGGTCCATGTCCGCCCGCTCCCGCTTGCGGGCTGCACGCTCCTCCGGATTCTCGTGGATGAGGTGCCACCACGCAGCCACGGCGATCCCCGCCAAGGCCGGCCACTCGAACGTGTAGAACCAGCTAAGCCCGTTGCCCCCGAGAGCCCTGCTGGCCTGCCACCATGTCGCAGCTCCGCAGGCGACGACGATGAACCAGAACTCGACATGGAGAAGAAGAGCCCGGGGAGAGAACCATCGGTTCATGACTATCAGAATCGTACGTCCGAGCTGGTATGAACAGCGGGAGGCGACCCTCGAAACGTGCTGACTGGTTATCCCATCGATCGGGGACTTCGATCGGGGACCCAATGGACGGGCTGGAAACTGAGTGGACGGACCCGCACTTCAAGGGATCTGCCAGACCGAAACGGACGAAAAACACCACCTTCGCAAGGTGTGGGTCGCGGGTTCGAACTTGTCTTCCGCCCGAAGAAGGGGAGGCGGTGTGTGAGCCTTCGTGTTTCACCCAGGTTCACACGAAATTTCGTCTGTTGACCGGTCGGCAATGCACAGCCCTGGTGAGGACCAGTCTGGCTACGCCCTGGATGACGCGCTCGGGTGCGTCGTGAATGCGGGGCCGCCCGCCATCCTGCCCGAGGTTCCGTTCGTCCCACTCCTCGTCCTTGCCGGCGCGGCCGTGGCGGGCGTCGCCTGGGCTCGGGATTGAAAGCGGCGTCCCGCGGCGTAGATCACCTGGACAGCACAGACCTGGTCCCAGCCCTAAGCAGTTGCACAGGGCAAGCGGGAGACGCTCAGGTGGATGCCGTCACGCGCTTGGGAGGCCGGCCCGCAACTTTTCCATCATCTGATCGATCGTGAAGCTCGAAGGTGTCTGTCGTGGTGGGAACTCCACAAGGGACTGCAGCATCTCGCCAACGAAGGCCTGGGCAGGAATGAAGATCCACGCGTGCTCGAGCAGCCAGTCGTAGTAGGTGTTCGAAGTGCCGTCGGCCCGCTCGTAGGGGTCGGTCCGGAGATTGAACAACTTCGGCACCCGTAACACCGTGTAAGGCTCGGCCCATATCTGTAGGGTTCCTGTGGCCCGCTGTTCCAGGAACACAAACTTCCAGTTGTCGTAGCGGAGCGCGGTGAGATCGCCGTCGTCGGAGCAGTAGAAGAAGTACTCGCGTGGGCTCGTCTTGGCATGCCCGGTCAGGTAGTCGATCTGGTCGTGGCCGTCGAGGTGGACCTTGTAATGGACGCCGTTCAACTCGGTACCAGCTCTGAGTCGCTCGGCGATGTTGGTGTCGCCGGCGGCGGCCAAGAGAGTCACGAACCAGTCGTTGTGGGAGAAGATCCCATTCCTGACTTGACCGGGTTCGATCCGGCCGGGCCAACGAACCACGCAGGGGACCCGGTACGCGCCTTCCCAGTTGGAGTTCTTCTCGCTGCGGAACGGGGTCATTCCCGCATCGGGCCAGGTGTTCATGTGGGGTCCGTTGTCGGTGCTGTAGAGAACGATGGTGTTTTCGGTCAAACCCAGTTCATCGAGTTGGCCCAGCAACGCACCCACGACTTCGTCGTGGTCGACCATCGTGTCGTGGTACTCCGACTGCCAACGGCCCGCCCGCCCTCGGCTATCCGGCTTGCAGTGGGTTCGGAAGTGCATGTGGGTCGTATTGAACCAGATGAAGAAGGGCGCCTCGGCGTCCTTCGCGTCGGAGATGAAGCGGACAGTGTGGTCAAGCACTTCGTCGTCGATTGTCTCCATGCGCTTCTTGGTCAGCGGGCCAGTGTCATTGATGCGGCCGTCAGCCCAACTGTGGATCACGCCCCGGGGGCCGAAACGCTCCCGGAAGTTCGGGAACTCCTCTGGGGTCGGGTAGTCGAATTGTTCGGGTTCCTCCTCGGCGTTGAGGTGGTACAGGTTGCCGAAGAACTCGTCGAACCCATGGTTGGTGGGCAGGAATTCGTCGCGATCGCCCAGGTGATTCTTACCGAACTGCCCGGTCCGGTAGCCGAGGTGCTTCAGGGCGGTGGCGATCGTGGGGTCTTCGGACCGCAGGCCTAGGTCGGCGCCGGGCATGCCCACCTTGGTCAGGCCGGTGCGGTAGGGGTTCTGGCCCGTGATGAACGCCAGCGCGTCCGGCGGTACAGCTTTGCTCGCCGTAGTAGTCGGTGAAGCGTACGCCCTCCTCCGCGATGCGGTCGATGTTGGGAGTCCGGTAGCCCATGAGGCCGTCGGAGTAGCAGCTCAGATTGCTGATCCCGATGTCATCACCCCAAATCACCAGAATGTTTGCCTTCTTGGATTCGGCCATGTGATCCCTCCCCTCGTTCATGCCGGACTCACACAAAGCTAGAAGGTCCTCCCGCTCTGGTCACATGATGATTCACAATGGCAACGCCACCCAGGCCGCGGACCGGTCTGGAGTGCCTCCCGGCTGCCCGGGCCATCCTTGAAACGCCAGACCGTCCTCGGGCTCCTTGCCGCACAAATGGTCACGTTCGTCCGAGCAGGTCCAAGTGCCACGTGGTAGGCCCAACCACTACGGGGGGGGCGAACGGAGTGGATGGAGTGGATCTGGGTTGACGTATCCGCAGGCGAGGGGACTGGGCAAGACCTGGTGCTTGCCGCAGTCAAGGCTGGGCGTTCAGGGGGTCACTGACTTTCTGGTCGAATCCGGGCAGGATTTGTCGGCAGAACACCCTCGAGGAGGGGCAGACGAGACATGGCTACAACCACCAAGACGCCCTCGCGGCGGACCAGACCACTTCTCCTTGCGGCGATGGCGATTGGGTGCATTCCGGCACTTGTTCCGAGCTTTTCCTCCATCGCTTCTGCCAGCAGTCCAGCGGCTGCTCTCGGTGTCACCTGGATGAAGGGCTTCTCGGCTCCGGGAACGCCGGCCAAGTACAACAAGGTCGGAGTGATCAAGATCGGACCCGCCAACGCCAAGAACGTTCTGGTTTTGGAGCCTGGCACCTCTGCTGGGAGTGCCTACTTCGTCCCGCTCGCCAGATGGATCGTCTCGAAGACCAGCGGCTGGCAAATCTGGTCGGTGGAGCGCCGCGAGAACCTGCTCGAGGATCAATCCGAGCTGAACCTGGCCAAGGAGGGAAAGGCAACAGCGACGCAGCTCTTCGACTACTACCTTGGATTCATCAAAGACCCGGGCATCACACATCATTTCCAATCGATTCCGACCTCGAGTGTCGAGTTTGCCAAGCAATGGGGCATGAACGTCGCCGTCCAAGACCTCCACGTCGTGATCAACGCAGCGAAGAGACTCGGTGGGAGGGTGGTGCTGGGTGGCCACTCGCTCGGGGGATCAGTGGTCACGGCGTACGCCGCCTGGGACTTCAACGGCAAGGCGGGAGCCGACGCATTGGCGGGATTGGTCTATATCGACGGCGGTAGTGCTCCGAGCTCCGTCAGCGCCGACCAGGCCACCCAGACACTGGAGGCCCTCGACGTGCCGACCGTTTCCCCGTGGCTGGCGTTCGGCGGGATCACCGCACCCTATGCCGGAATATTCAGCGCAACGGGATCTCTGGCCGCGCTGCTGCATCCGAACCAGCCATCGCTGGGCCAGGCTTCGGGATTGCTCCCCTCTGAAATCGTGCCGCCAGTCCGGGTCAACAACGTGGGACAGTACGGCTACGCCCTCAACGCCTCAACGTCTCCTCTTAGCCTGTTGGCGGCGCAAGCACATCTCGGTCAAGGGCTGACGGCAAGCGGCCCGATTCGTGGCTGGAATGGCGCAGGAGCGTTGACCCCGATCGGACGTTTCGCGACGATGTTCTCGGGGTATCCGATGAAGAGCGTTGACGGGACTGAGTGGTACTTTCCTCAGCGGCTCACCGACGACAGCGGCGCAGTCGACAACGGGAATGCAAATCCGGCGCAGGCTGTGCTCGGCGTCGACGCCACCATGGGCCACGCGCTGACCGAGGAATTTGTTGATTTATGCCTTCGGTGCCCGTCTCGGTGGCGTCGGCGTGCTGGCCGAAGCCTCGCTCCTGGCCGAGCAGTCAGCCATACCGCAAGGAAATCTCACGCTGGTCAATCGCCAGAGCACGTATTCGCACAATGACCCAGCGGGCGCCTACCCCAACAATGTGTTCTTCGCTCACCTCGTGCCATTCCTGAACAAGATCAGTTCTCACGGGTAGCTGTCCGATCCGCCGAGCACAGCAGTGGATCCCGGGCAGACCTGTGAGAAGCGTTCTCATACAGGGAAGGACAGGCAGCTCGAACATGGTTGCTCCGTTGGATCACGTGTCCGCGGATGGATTCCCGGCCAGGCTGGCCGGGTCAACCTCGGGATCCTCGAGCTGGCGAACATCTACCGCTCGCCTCGACCTCACCAGTGCAGCGAGTGGATCTGCCAGGTCCCAGACCTTCACGTTCATCCCGGCGACCATGCGGGTGTCGACCAGCCATCGCTCTCGAGCGGCAGCGGGCCCTTGGTAACACTGCTCCCTTTCACGGTTCTCCGGTCGACGACCCCTCAGCCTCCGTAGGAGGGAGTATCGGCCGAAATGAGTTTGTTCTGAAGACAGAGTCCGCCGGGGACATCGAGGCCATTCAGGTCCAGCGCGCGGTTGCTCTCGCTCGGCGAGCGCGGATGCGGTCGCTTGGAGTTGTAGGCCAGACTGTGGCCATGCGACTCGGGTGTGATCCCAACGAAGGAGCGCCGAATTGATCGCCGCCATTGCGAGGGTGTCCGCGTGACCCCGCAGGACAGCATTGATCTCGTCACAGCTGAGGTGATCCGCTCGGCGATGGAGACCGTCTGCTTCGAGATGGCCACGTACGTCTCACGTACGGCGACCACACCCATCCTCAATCAGAGCAACGAGCGGAACGCCACCGTGCTCGACGCCCGCGGCCGCCTCGCCGCCCTCTCGGTCGGGGTGCCCCAGTTCATGCTCAGCAGCACGTTGCCCGTGCAGTTCGCACTGGAGTTCTTCGGCGAGGAGCTGAAGGCCGGCGATGTCATTGTCGCTAACGATCCGTATCACGGCGGCGGCCATCTCCCGGACTTCAACGTCTTCGCGCCGGTCTTCTCACCCGATGGCGAATTGCTGCTCATCCCGTCGATCCAGTGTCACCACGGGGACACTGGAGGGGCGTCTGCCGGTGGGTACAACACGACGGCAAAGGACATCTGGAGTGAGGGGACCCGGTATCCGCTCCTCAAGATCATCGACGGGGGCTTCGAAAGGCGGGACGTGGTCCTGACGATGCGGGCCAACAACCGGATGCCTGGCTTCATCGGGGATCTTCGTTCGCAGGTCGGCGCAGCCCAGCTCGGGGTACGGCGCCTCGGAGAACTCGTGGAGCGCTACGGCGCGGGGGCGGTCACGGCGGCCGTCGATCACACGATCGATGACGCCCACCACCGCTTCTCTCGGGAGATCGGCGAGTGGCCCGACGGTACGTACGAGGCCGACGTGTACGTCGACTCCGACCCGCAGGGCAACCAGGACATCCACGTGCATGTCGCCGTCACGGTCGAGGGCGAACGGCTTATCGTCGACTTCGCCGGCTCCGACGACCGGCCCGACATCGGGGCGTGGTCCACATTTGGCAACACCCGGGGCAACGCCATCGCCCAGTTGGCCAGTTTGGTTGATCCCTCGATCCCCAAGAACGAGGGTTTCTTTGACTGTGTGGAACTACGGGTCCCCGAGGGTTGCTGCCTCAACCCACGAGTCGGAAAACCGGTGAGCAGTGGCACGCATCATCCCGGGGTCGAGGTGGGCGATGCGATCGCCCTTGCCATGAGCCAGATCATCCCCGAGCGGTGCTCCCCGCAGACCTACAAGTTCGGGAGCCCGCGCCAGATGTACGGCGACCGGGACCCGCGCACCGGGCAGTCCTTCTTCGACCATGGGGGCGAGGTGAGCGCGGGGTGGGTCAACGCCGTCGACGGACTCGACGGATGGGGAGCGATGGTGCCGGCGATGGGAAACCTGATCAAGGCCGAAGCCGAGTTCAACGAGCGCCTCTTCCCCCACATACTCCGGTGCCGCAACCTGATCACTGATTCGGGAGGACCCGGAAAATTCCGCGGTGGCTGCGGTAGCCACTTCGTCAAGGAGGTGCGGACACCGACGTACATCAACCAGTACGTCGTCAACCAACGCCACATCCACCCAGGAATCGCCGGCGGGCTTCACGGCAGCCCCGACATCTGCACAGTGAGCGCGGGCACGGAACGGGAGATCGTCGTGTCACCGGCGGTTCAGGGCCATCTGCTGGCCACCGGCGACCAGCTCGTCTACGACTTCGGCGGAGGCGGCGGTTGGGGCGACCCGCTCGACCGCGAGCCATCCCGGGTACTCGACGACGTCTGGGATGAGTACGTCTCAGTTGACGGCGCCCGCCGTGACTACGGAGTCGTCGTGTCCGGCACCCTTGCCGCCATGGACCTTGCGGTCGATGACGCTGCCACCGAGTCCTTGCGTTCCGAATTGCGGCAAGCACGGAGCGCCGGTCAGTGAGCAAGCGGTCGTACCGTATCGGCGTTGACGTCGGTGGAACGTTCACCGACTGTGTGTTGATGAGTCCCGACGGAACGCTGATCCTGGAGAAGTCGCCGACGACGCCCGAGGACCAATCCGAAGGCGTCATCGCCGGCATCGGTCAACTCGCCGACCTGGCGGGTCTCCCGAGTCTCGACGCCCTGCTCTCGAAGTGCGAATCGATCGTTCACGGCACGACGGCGGCCGATAACGCGATGATCCAGATGTCTGGTGCTGAGACCGGCCTGCTCGTGACCGAGGGATTCCGCGACGAGATCGAGTTCCGCCGCTGTTTCAAGGAGGACATCTGGGATCCGTCCGTCCCCGGACCGGATCCGATCGCCCGACGTCGGGTTCGGATCGAGATCCCCGAGCGGCTCACGGCGGAGGGCGACGTTGACGTACCGCTTGACGAAGAAGCTGTGCGCCAAGCCACCGCCCGTCTCCGGGCGTTTGGCGTCACCTCGATTGCGGTGGTGTTCCTCCATTCCTTCCTCAATCCCGCCCATGAGCGACGGGCACGTGAGATCATCCTGAGTGAGTATCCGACCATCGAGCTCGTGTCGCTCTCCCACGAGGTCTATCCGAAGCCGCCGGAGTTCGAGCGAATCTCGACGACGTTGGTCAATGCTTTCGTTGGCCCTCCCATTGTGCGATACCTCGATCGGCTGGAAGAGCGGCTCGCCAAAGGAGGCTTCGGCAAAGAGCTCCTTCTTGCGACCAGTTCCGGTGGAGTCTCCACGCCGGCCGAAATCCGAGGTCGAGCCCTCGCCACGATCGGCTCGGGGCCGACCGGGGGAGTGGTTGCCGCTGCTCGGGCCGCCGCCGCGGCCGGCTTCGGTGATGTGGTGAGCGTCGACATGGGTGGCACCAGTTATGACGTGTGCCTGATTCGTGACGGGCGCCCAGAGGTCAAGAGCGACTGGAACTGGCGGCACCGCTACTGCATCGCATTGCCGATGGTCGACGTGCATTCCATCGGTGCGGGTGGCGGATCACTCATCAGGGCTGTGCACGGTGGGATGATCGTTGGCCCCGAATCTGCCGGCAGCAACCCGGGCCCTGTCAGTTACGGGCGAGGTGGAACGGAACCCACGGTGACCGATGCCGACCTCGTACTGGGGCGCCTCGACCCGTCGTGGTTCTGGGGTGGCAGGCTCCGGCTGGACTTCGAAGCAGCACGATCCGCCCTCAATACGGTGGGCGAGCAGTTGGGATTGAACGCGGAGTCAACCGCCATGGCTGCGATCGAGATCATCGATGCCCACATGTCCGACGCGGTACGGAGAGTCCTCGCCATGGCGGGTGCCGATCCTCGAGAGCTCGACCTCGTTGCTTTTGGTGGGATGGGAGCCGTGCACGCAGCGCGCCAGGCGGCCATCTTGGGCATGCGCCGCGTCCTCGTCCCGCGTTCGGCCCCGGCGTTCTCGGCCCTGGGACTCCTCACCGCAGATCACGTCATTGATGACACGCGATCGTTGATCTCAGATTGGCGTGAGATCGACCTGGAGCGGTTGGATCAGCTCGCTTCGGATCTCGCGGCCTCTGCCATTGCGAAGTTCCGTGCGGCGGGATTGCCCGCAAGCAAATGTCGCTTCGATTGGCGCCTCAATCTTGTCTATCCCGGGCAGACATTCGACATTCCGATTCCCGTCGACCGACCCGCGGGTGGTGGGATCACCGACGTGGCGGTCGCGGCGGCAGTCGAGGAACTGCATCGCCGCAACGAAGATGCCCGGCTCATCGAGGCCCGCTCACAGGAGCCGGTGGTTCGTGGGATTCGGCTCATCGCGGTCGGCATGGTCGACCAGCCGAGCGAGGTGGCGTTTGAGCCCGGTTCCTCGCCAACGCTCCTGAAGGCTCGACGCGTCTTCGCCGGCGATGCTTGGCATGATCACTGCCCCGTCTACGACGGGGAATGCCTGGAGCCAGGCACGGTCGTGACCGGGCCCGCTCTCGTCCAGGGCCGGTTCACCACGATCGTGCTTGCCGCGGCGGACGTCGCCACCGTCCTGGAGAACGGCAACATCACAATCGATGTTGCCGGTGGGCCATGGTCGGAACCTCCGGTGCAGCGTCTAGAATCATGAGCGCCGGCTCCGGCCAGGGTGACCCATTTCGACTCAGGGATGCCACCGAGGGATCGGGAGGAGACCCAAGTGACCGAGACGTATCAGAAGGACCCCGAGAAGGTTGCCCGACTCACTGAGGAGCAGTACCGGGTGACGCAACAGAAGGCCACCGAGCCGGCGTTCCACAACGCCTTCTGGGACCAAGAAGACGCGGGTATCTATGTCGACATCGTGTCGGGTGAGCCGCTGTTCGCCTCGACGACGAAGTTCGACAGTGGCTGCGGTTGGCCGAGCTTCACGGAGCCGATTGACCCGGACAATGTGGCCGAGACGCCGGACCTGAGTCACGGAATGACAAGGATCGAAGTCCGGTCTGCCCATGGCGACAGCCACCTTGGGCACGTATTCGATGACGGCCCCGCCGACGCCGGCGGTTTGCGGTACTGCATCAACTCCGCCGCCCTCAGGTTCATCCCTGCGAGAGATCTCGAACGGGAGGGCTACGGGAAGTACAGGAAGCTCTTCGAGCCTGTCGATGCCAAGAAGGGAGACCCAGAGTGACGGAGAACCTCGAGAAGGCCATCCTGGCCGGCGGCTGCTTTTGGGGCGTTCAGGACCTGATCCGACGTCAGCCCGGCGTGCTGTCGACCAGGGTCGGCTACTCCGGCGGCGATGTTCCCAATGCCACCTATCGGAACCACGGGACGCACGCCGAGGCGGTCGAGATCACCTTCGATCCGACACGGACCACCTACCGGGACCTGTTGGAATTCTTCTTCCAGATCCACGACCCGACCACGTCCGATCGCCAGGGCAACGACCTGGGGACGAGCTACCGCTCAGCGATCTTCTTCACCACCGACGAACAGAAGAAGGTCGCAGAGGACACGATCGCCGACGTCGAGGCCTCGGGGTTGTGGCCCGGCAAGGTCGTCACCGAGGTCTCGCCCGCCGGACCGTTCTGGGAGGCCGAGCCCGAACACCAGGACTATCTGCAGAATTACCCGGACGGCTACACCTGTCATTTCGTGCGGCCCGGTTGGAAGCTCCCGCACCGGGCTGACACGGTCAACCGGTAGCCGGCGCTCCCCTCGTCAGGAAGGCGCGCTGGACACGTCATGGATGAGCAGAGGGCCAGAGCATCACTCGAAGCGGACCGGCGAGAGACGCAGCGACGGCTCAACGACATGCTCGGTGAGAGTCAGGCCGATCGAGCCGCGGCCAACGAGCCCGGAGACATGTTCGATTCGGCCCAACCACTGACCCAACAGGGAACCGACGATGCCGTGATCGAGGAACTGCGGGGTCATCTCGATGCCATCGATCGGGCGGAGCGCCGCCTCGAAGCGGGCACGTACGGCTACTCGGTGCGTTCCGGTCTCCCGATCCCCGATGATCGCCTGGAGGACGATCCGACGGCGGAACTCACGGTTGAGGAGGCGGCCGGGAGATCCTGAGGGTTACAAGTTCGGGGACGCTCCCTTGGGCCGATACGTTGATAAGACATAGGGCAGTGCACGACGGTCCCGTCCGCGAACAAAGGTCCACCGATGAGTCCTCCTGACCGCTACACCCTGATCACCGCAGACAGCCACGCAGGTGGTAGCCACGCCCAGTACAGGGATTACCTTGATCCCGAGTTCTTGGACGACTTCGATGCCTGGCGGGGGATGTACAAGAACCCGTTCCGGGACCTTCGAGACACCAGCGAGCGGGTTCGGAACTGGGACTCGGAGCGAAGGTGGTCCGACATGGAGTCCGACGGGGTCGTCGCCGAGGTGTTGTTCCCGAACACGATCCCACCGTTCTTCCCGAGCTTCGTGCTCTTCGCGCCCCCGCCTCGCGACGGTGACGAGTACCGGCATCGCCTGGCGGGCATCCGGGCCCACAACCGATGGCTGGTGGACTTCGTCGCCGAGTGCCCCGAACGGCGGGCCGGGATCGGGCAGATCTTCGTGAATGATCTCGATGACGCCATCGCCGATGCGCGCTGGATCAAGGACCACGGGCTGCGTGGGGGTGTGCTGCTCCCAAACTTCGCGCCCGACATCACCTGGTTGAAGCCCTACTTCGACCGGTCGTACGATCCGCTCTGGGCAGCGCTCGAGGATCTGGACATTCCGGTCAACCTTCACGGCGGGACCGGGACGCCAAGCTACGGCGATCTTCACGGGACCGGCGGTCTGGTCCAGCTTGCCGAGTCGAGCTTCTTCTCCCAGCGCCCCCTGGTCCATCTCCTGCTCGGTGGAGTCTTCGAGCGTTTCCCCCGTTTGAAGGTCGTGATGACGGAACTCGGTTGCCACTGGGTGCCCCAGTGGCTCAGCCAGCTCGACGGCATCGTCTCGCGCCTCAGGAGGGGAGTGACGGGAGAGCTGCGGTTCGCCGAGGGCACGGTCACGACGATGCTGCCGAGCGAGTACTTCGCCCGTAACTGCTGGCTCGGCGTGAGCCAGCCCCGGGGACCAGATGCAGAGGCTCGAGCGCAGTTGCCGGCCGATCGTTTCATGTGGGGGAACGACTACCCCCACGACGAGGGCACGTACCCGTTCACGCGGGAGACCCTCCGGCAGGTCTTTCACGACGTACCCGAGCCCGAGATGCGTGCGATTCTGGCTGGCAACGCCGCTGCACTGTACGGCTTCGACGTCGAGGCCCTGGCCCACGACGCGGCGCAACACGGCCCGACCGTGGCCGAGCTGTCCGAGACGCTCACCGAGCTGCCCGAGAACGCGAACCAAGCGCTTCGCCTCGCCGCGGCCCGCTGAGTCGAGCGCAGATGATGGCGGGCTCGGGTCGCCGCCGACCGGGTCAGGGGAGACGCACGTGGATCCGGCCGGGATAGATGGGTCCAGAGCGACAGATCCCGAGAATGTGACCTTGCGGAACGGTGGAATGTGCGGCGAGGATGTGCGGGGTCACTGAGCAAGCGCACCTGGTCGCGGGCCCGGGGGTGGGGGAGCATCGGGGGAGACGTGAGGGAGCTGCGCACGACGGCAAGAGCAGAGCCTCCCTCGGGCGGTCGGACGGGGCGGCACCGGTTCCCGGCAGCGACGCTCGTGGCCACGGCCTTCCTGATGGCGCTCCCAGTCGTCAGCACCTGGCCGGCGGGCGTGGCCGGCGCGGCGACGGTCCCCGTGTCGAACGCCAGCTCCAGCGCACGGGGCGTGACGAGCACGGCGATTAACGTCGCCTTCCCCGTGGTCAACCTGAGTGCGCTGGCGTCGACGTACGGTTTCGCGGGTGACGTCGAGTACACCGAGCAGACAAAGGCAATCCACCTCTTTGTCGATCAGGTCAACAACGACGGTGGTATCAACGGTCGAAAGATCAATGCGATCATCTCCTCGTTCAACCCTGCCAGCGATCCCAGCATGCAGGCTCTGTGCGACCAGTGGACGCAGGGCAGCCCCGGCGTCTTCGCGGTCCTCGACGGGGTGGGGACGTTCACCGGTGCCAATGAGCTCTGTGTGACCCAGCAGGGGCACACTCCCTTTCTCAGCCAGTGGACGACCGTGTCCAACTTCACCCGAGAAGGGTCGCCCTACTTGTGGTGGACCGGACCCGACGACGCGGCCGTCCTCCAGGCGGTGGTCACCTGGGGGCGGGACCAGGGCACGATCGGCGGTCGGGCCACCGTAGGGGTCATCGCGGGTGATCGGGCCAGCGATCAGACCGCGCTGCACCAGTACCTCCTACCCGACCTCGAGCGGATCGGCGTGACGCCCGTGGTCGAGACGCTGGCCGCCCAGCCTTCGGAGGGCGCGGCCACCGCCAGCGAATCGACGTTGGTGGTCGAGAAGCTGCGCTCCGCCGGGGTGACGTCCGTCATCCCCGTGATCCCCTTCAACGCGTTCCTCCCGGTGCTCCAGGCGCAGACGCAGCAGCAGTACTTCCCCAAGCTCCTCCTCTCGGACTACGAGTCGTCGATCGAATCGTCCCTCGGCCTGCTCTCCACTCCCTTCAAACGGGCCCTCAACGGCCAGGAGGGAGTCACCACCGAGACACTCGGCGGCGTCGACGACCCACGACCCGAGTCACAGGGCGGCTATGACCCCGGGGTGCGGAGTTGCTGGGCCGTCTGGCACAAGGCCTACCCCGAGATCCCGCCAGGAAATATGAACGACGACATAGAGGAGCAGGGACCGGTCCAGGGTTGGTGCCAGGAGATCCACCTGTTCGCGCAAGCCGCCGTGGCCGCCGGGAGGAACCTGAACCGCCGAACCTTCGTGACCGCGATGTCCAAGGTGACCGACTTCCCCGGCGGCTACTCGCCGATCCTGACGTACGGCACTCACAAGTTCTACGGCCCGACCCGGTACCAAGTCGTTCGGCTCCACGTGAACTCTCCTCCGAGCAGCCAGTGCAGGCTCCCGATCGGGAACCTGCCGCCTCAAGGCGTGTGCTGGACCCCCGTGCAGCCGTGGAAACCCCTCCCGGCCGCGGGGTGACCGCGGCTTCGGCTGCCGCCAGGGCATGACGGACGTCGAGAGCGATGGGCTCTGGTGGAAGGAGGCCGTGCTCTACCAGGTGTACCCGCGTTCCTTCGCCGACACGGATCGCGACGGCATCGGCGACCTGCCCGGTGTCATCGAGCACCTCGACCATCTCGAATGGCTCGGCGTCGACGGGCTCTGGCTCTCGCCCATCACACCGTCTCCGAACGCGGACTGGGGCTACGACGTCTCCGACTTCTGTGCCGTCCACCCGGACTTCGGGACCCTCGACGATCTCGACCGGCTGGTTGATGAGGCCGCCGCCCGGGGCATCCGCATCCTCCTTGACCTGGTGCCCAACCACACCAGCGAACAGCACCCCTGGTTCCTCGACTCCGCCTCCTCCCGAACGGCTGGCCGGCGGGACTGGTACGTCTGGTCCGACCCCAAGCCGGACGGGTCGCCGCCCAACAATTGGGTGAGCAGCTTCGGGGGGCCCGCGTGGACGTTCCACCCGGACACGGGCCAGTACTTCCTTCACAACCACCTGGCACAGCAGCCGGACCTGAACTGGTGGAACGAGGACGTGCGCGCCACCTTCGACGCGATCCTTCGGTTCTGGCTCGACCGTGGCATCGCCGGCTTCCGTATCGACGTCTGCAACATCATCGTCAAGGACGCCGAGCTGCGCGACAACCCGCCCGCCACCGAGGACGACGATTTCGAGGCACAGATGTTCGGGCAGCGGCCCGTCTACAACGCGAACCGACCCGAGGTCCACGAGGTCATCCGGCGTTGGCGCGCCCTGACCGAGACCTATGACGGGTCCCGGGTCCTGATCGGCGAGACCCCGGTGCCCGTCGACGACCTGGCCTCCTACTACGGGACGGGCCACGACGAGCTGCACCTCGCGTTCAATTTCTCCTTCATCGGGGCGCCGTTCGAGGCCGCCGCCCTCCGCGCCGTCGTGGAGGCGACCGAGGCGGCCCTGCCTCCGGGTGCCTGGCCCGCGTGGACCGGCTCCAACCACGACATGTTCCGGTTCCCGTCCCGGTGGGCCGACGATCACCCCGACCGTGTCCGGGTCGCGCTGCTCATGTTGCTCTGTCTTCGGGGCACTCCGGTGCTGTATCAAGGCGACGAGATCGGGATGGGCGACGTCGTTCTGGCCCGTGAGGACCTGCGCGATCCCCTGGGCGTGCGCTACTGGCCCTACTACGCGGGACGCGACGCGGCCCGGACCCCGATGCAGTGGCGACCCGGCGCCGGCGGCGGGTTCAGCGCGGCGGGGGTGAGGCCATGGCTCCCATTGGGGGATGCCGATGCGGACAACGTCGAGAGCCAACGAGCCGATCCCCAATCCGTGCTGAACCTGGCCCGCGACCTGATCGCTCTGCGCCGTCGCATGCCCGATCTTCGCCGTGGCCGGTATCGGAGCATCGTCGCCCCCGACGGGGTGTGGGCGTGGGAGCGGGGCCAACAGGCCGTTGTGGTACTGAACCTCTCGGCGGAGGGGGCCTCCTTGCCCGCGGTTGACGGAGCCCTCGCGGTCAGTACGGCGCGCCGGCGCGCCGGCGAGACGGTCACCGGCGTGCTGCGCCTCGCTCCGTGGGAGGGGGTTGTGGTGGACCGCAGGGCCCCGGGCACGAGGGCCCTCCTCCAATGAGGCCGCGGCACTGCGCGTTGTCCTGATCGGTCGGCCCGCAATTCGGGGCGGGCGCTAGGCGACGGGCGGTGGAATCCCCTCCGCGCTCGCCGCGAGCCCCGGGTCCCAACCACACACCAGGCACGCGTGTTGGAAGACCGAGCGCGCGAAGCTGAGCGCGAGCTCGTGAGGATCGCGGCTCAAGAGCACGTCCGCCAGGTCGAGGACGTACTCCCCGAGTGTCTCGTCCCAATGCGCCACGGGCGGCGAGAGCGAGGCGGAGGCGAAACCCTCGGGTGCCGGATGCGCGTAGGCGTAGAACGCCGACTTGCCGTAGCGGGCATCTCCCGGCCACCAGCCCACCGCGACTTCCTGGGAGTCCATGGCGTTGCGCATGATGAAGTCGTCGGAGGGCGGGTCGGCCGGAAGTCCCGAGAAGAGGCTGACCGCCAAGTCGAACGAGCCCCACCACGCGTTGACCGGTGTTGACCGACCGCGGTAGGGGGCGCGGAATTCTGCCAGCACGAGCGCGGCCTGGACGGCGGCCGCGAAATAGGCCGCGACCTGGCTGGGCTCGTACCGGACGTGCTGGTCGTCCTCGTCGAGAGCGACAGTCCACGGCACCTCCTGCGGCGTCAGGTCGACGTCGACCGGTCCCCCCAGTTCGCGCACCGCTCCCAGCACATTGCGCGTCACCTCGCCCACCGGCCTGTCGGGCGACAATGCGAATGTGCGTATACGGCCGTCACGGTGCTCGACCACCGCCTCGTGCGTTCGAAGGTCGAGAACGACGACCAGCGTCCCGGAGCCGTCGGGTGCGGGTAACGGGGCCGTCTCCCACCCCCGGGCGGTCAGGCGCAACGCCGCATGCTGCAGCTGCGGTTCCTTCGGTGCGAGCGCCGCCGCGAGCTTCCCGAGAACCTGGGTGTGCGCGTGCAGCGTGTCGCACGTCTCGGTCCAGTCCTCGTAGGAGACCAACGGCCACTCGAGGGGCATGGCCCGACCTTAGCGAGGCTCCGATCGGGCCGGCTCGCCCAGCCTGAAGGCCGGTCCAGGAGCGACCCTGGTGCGGGTCACCGCCCCGAGGCGGTTCGCTGGTAGCTCGGCCGGGTGCTGATTGCGTCGTCGACTGCCGCCGACGCCTCGTCGACCTTCTGGGCTCCGGCGCTCACGACCGTTTCCTTCACGTCCGACGCCGCGGCGGAGACGCCCTGCGGTGCCCCCGGCAGGTCGTCCCGGCTGGACATCCCCCTGAACTTGGACTCGAGGCGCTCGTAGGGCTCCCGCCCCGCCTTCGATCCGAGGACAAAGCCGATGCCCACACCCACACCCAGGACCGTCAGGAACTTCTTCATGTCGTCTCCCAATGCAACTGATCGTGCCCTTATCTGTGCCCATTCGGCGCGGGATCAATCACCGAGCCCGGCAACGTTGACAGCCAAGTCCGACGTGCCCTGACCAGCTCGTGAGGCGCGGGAATTCAGCTGCGCCTCGGTCCGAGGCCGATGGCGCGGACGAACCGGTTGATCTGGCGGTTGCCCTCGCGGGTGATCACGCGACGCGCCTGCCGCTGCGCGGCACCCCCGGCAGCACCGGAGAGACCGCCCCGCCGGTATCCGTGCTCGACGGCCTCGACGTTCCCCAGGTCGCGCGCCAAGCGGTAGAGCTGGGAACGGGTCGTGCTCACGAGCTCGTCCCCTCCTTCGTTGCCCGGTCCGACAGGATGATCCGCTCCACGATGGCCCGGAGCTGCTCGGGGTCCTCGGTCTGCTCCATGGAGTCGAGGTGCGCCGGGTCCACGCCCACACAACCGAGGCCGTCATCTTCGAACGTGGCCGAGCGCCATGCGATCCACTCCGCCCCGTCGAGATCCTGCCCGTCTTCCTCCACCGCGTTGATCAGGGCCACGAGCTCGATCTCCCCGCTCGCGGTGACGTCATATTCGATGAAGAGCACGACACCTCCTCAGGGGGTGGTCAGTGGCGCCCTACGGGGCGAGCTGGACGGACCGAGACTTCATCCGGGCATGCGGCGCCACAAGGTCTGCGGGAGCAGACGCAGGCCTCCGAAGACCCACCTCAGGATTCCGGGCGACCAGATGACGGCCTTCCCACCCCGCAGGCCACCGACGACGTCGGCCGCGACCCGATCAGGTCCCACGGTGAAGGGGACGGCCGGCCGGCCGGCCGTCATCTTGGTGCGGACGAATCCGGGTCGGACGATGTGCACGGAGACCCCAGTTCCGCGAAGCGACTCGGCGAGCCCCTGCGCGAAGCCGTCGAGCCCCGCCTTGGCCGACCCGTAGACGTAGTTCGACCGCCTGACCCGGTAGCCGGCCACCGAGGACAGCACGACGATGCGGCCGTGCCCCTGCCCCTTCAGCTGTGCCGCCGAAGCCGACATGGCTGCGGCAGGCCACGCGAGGTTGACCGCCAGCATCCGGACGATCCGGGCCGAGTCGGTCTCGTCCTCCTCCTGATGCCCCAGCTCGCCCACGGCGACGATGACCATGTCGACGTCCTCGCCCGCGGCCTCGAAGCACTGGGTCACCGTCTTGTCGGCGCTGTCGGTCTCGGCCGCGTCGAACTGCACCGTGTCGACGTGCGCAACCGACTCCTGCAGCGCTCTGGCCGCCTGCGCCAACAGTGGGCCGCTGCGCCCAGCGAGGACGACCGACCGGCACCGGTCGACCGCGAGCAACGCGACGATCTCACGCGCGATGTCCGAGGTCCCACCGAGGACGACCACCGACTGGGGGTGCCCGAAGGCGTCGTTCATCGCGCGATCCCCAGACGGCGGGAGAGGTCGGACGCGAGGACACCCTCGGGATCGACGCGGCGGCAGGCCGTGACCATGTCGCACAGGCGGGGGTACATGGCGGGGAGCAGCTCCGGCCGCAGGCGAGCGTCCTTGGCCAGGTAGACGCGCCCACCGGCGGCGGCGACCTCGCCGTCGAGGCGGTCCAGGAGCCCCGGGAGCGCAGATGGTCCGATGGGGAAGTCGAGAGCCAGGGTCCAACCCTCCTGGGCGAAGGAGAGCGGGCCCGGCGTGCCGGGACCGAAACGCTTCAGCACCGCCAGAAAGGAGGGCACGCCGGACGTCGAGATCGCTTCCACGGCGGCCTCGACGACGTCGCCCCTCCCGGGCGGGACGGCGAACTGGTACTGCACGAAGCCGTCCGGCCCGTAGAGCAGGTTCCAGCGTCCCACGCCGTCGAGCGGGTGGAAGAAGGCTGCCATGGGGCGCAGGGCCTGGGACGTCGAGGAGGCGCGAAACCACGCCTCGTTCAACGCCCGGACCGACAGCCGGTTGGCCACGCGTCGAGGGGCCGCGCGGGGGACCCGGAACCGGGGCTCCGCCGGGACCTCCCGACTACGCCCGCGCAGGCGGTCGGGGAGCGCACCGGAGGGAGCATGGTCGCCACGCGTGAGCACAGAGCGGTGACCGCCGTCACGGTGACCCATGCAGTCCAGCCAGGCCACGCTGTAGTGGTAGCGGGCGTCGGTGGCCTCCATCTCCGACATGAGAGCTTCCAGGCGGGTGAACCGCTGGCTGTCCACCTGGATCCACGACGTCTCCACCGGGATCAGCCGCAACGTGGCGCTGACCACAACCCCGGTCAGGCCCATGCCGCCGGCGGTCGCCCAGAACAGCTCGGGGTCGTGCCCGGGGGACACGGTGAAGGTGCCCGCCGGTGTGACCACCGTCATCTGCACGACATGCATGGCGAAGCTGCTGTCGCGGTGGTGGTTCTTCCCGTGGACGTCCGCGGCGATGGCCCCGCCGACCGACACGTAGCGGGTTCCGGGTGTCACCGCCACGAACCATCCCGACGGGATGATGGTCAGCATCAGGTCGTGCAGGCTGACGCCTCCGCCGACCTCGATGGTCCCGGCCGACTCGTCGAGCTCGCCAATGTGGGAGAGCCCCGCTGTTTCGATGGTGAGCCCACCGCTGCACTGGGCGGCGTCGCCGTAGCTGCGCCCCAGGCCGCGTGCGATGACCCCGTCTCGCCGGGTGCGGAGCGCCAGCTCTATGGACGAGACGTCGACGGGGCGGCTGACCAGGGCTGTGGTGGGCGTGGTTCGTCCCCAACCACAGAGTGGTTCGGGGGAGACCTCGACCGCGACGGTCACGTATACAGCCCGACGCCCATCAACGCGAGCCAGAGCAGGCCGTAGCCCTGGAGGAGGTGATCGTGCAGGGCGAGCTGCTCCGGCTCTCCGCCCTTCCCGGCATCGAGCAGGCGCAAGATGTGCAGGACGGCGAGCACGAGAGGGATCACGGTGAGCTCGATCCAGACGACCTGGTTGCCGGCGTGCGCCAGCAGGCCGGTTCGCTCGAACGCCCAGAGGCAATACGAGGCGACGGTGACCGTCGCCGAGATGGTGAGGGTCGACTTGAGGAACGACTCGGTGTACTCGTCGAGGACCTGCCGGTGGTCGCCCCGATCGTGCCCCAGGCGGGCGTGTTCTGCACAGCGCTTCCCGGTCACGACGAACAGCGCGGCGAACGAGGTGAAGACGACGAACCAGTTCGAGAGCGGCACGTGCGCCACGACGCCGCCGGCCACCGCGCGGAGCACGAAGCACGACGCCACCACGGCCAGCTCGACCACCGGCTCACGCTTGAGGCGGATGCTGTAGGCGATGCTCAAGGCCGCATAAGACCCGATGACCACGGCGAGGCCCCACGGTCCGATGAACAGCGCGGCCGCGATGGCAACGGCGATGAGGCCGGCGCCGGCGCCGATCGCCGTTCGCGGCCGCAGTGCGCCACTGGCCACGGGCCGGCGGCGTTTGACCGGGTGGTGGCGATCCGAGTCGGCGTCGATCACGTCGTTGATGAGGTAGGTGCCCGATGCGACCAGGCAGAAGACGAGGAAGGCCCCGACGACGCGGACCGTGGTGTGCCAGTCGCCGAGCACACCCGCCGCCGCCGGCGCCATGAACACCAGCAGGTTCTTGATCCACTGCCGGGGGCGCATCCCCCGGGCGATCAGCCCCGGGGTCGAGTACTTCCACCCGGGTTCGAGGCCGTGCTCGGGTTGGATCGGGGTCCCGGCGGGTGCCTCGCCGACCGGCACAGGGTCTGGAGCTGTCATGGGGTCGCCGCCGACATGGTGATGAAGTCTCGCGCCCACCACGACTGGAAGTAGCGACCCGGTGTGCCGGTCATTCCCGCCAGGAGCTCGGTGCCGTTGGCCGGGGTGGCCGCCCCGGCCGCCGTCGAGGGCTGGTAGGTGCTGTAGTTGACCCAGTCGGTGTTGATGTCCAGCTCCATGGCCCGGACTGTACCGGCCCTGACCAGGATGTTCGCCAGGTCGGAGATGCTGAGGCCAGGACCGCCCACGTAGACCAGCGCCCCGTCTGCGGTGACCCCGAGGCCCGACCGCCACACGTAGTCGCCGCCACCGAGGGTCTTGCCCCACATCGTGGGGTTCGCGCTGTAGATCCCGGGCGCCACCTGGCCGCCGTCGACGAGCAGGTCCAGGTTCTGGCGGACCGAGGCGACATTCGGTCCCATGGTGGCGTCGCGTCCCCACTGCCCGACGGTGAAGGAGCCGTTCTTGTACACGACGAAGGACGCGGCACCCGTGCGGAGGGGGATGACCGTCTTGTTGTCGGTGTAGTAGCCGCCGTTGGCGTCGGACATGAGGAAGCCCGCGTTGAACGCCGCGTCCAGCGTGGTGGCGGCGTCGGGGAGGATGGGGGCGGTGTGGGTGTACGGGCCGCCGCCGGGAATGATGCTGCCGGAGTAGAGGGTGGCCTTCAGCAGCTTCGGGTCCATCCATGCGACACCGACGACGTAGCTGGTGTGGATCGCAGACGGTCGCAGCATGGTCTCGTAGATCGCGGGCAACCCGTGGACCAGGCGACCGGCCGGCGACCACTGGCCCTCGCCCGCCACGGGCGTGCTCGCGAGGGGGACAATCGGCGCGGGAACCGGTAGGTGTGCGACACCGGTGACCGCCGGCGTGGTCTGCACCTGCTTTGCCTTGTGGATGGTGCCGGGAGCCAGGGCGCCGCCGACCTTCGGCTGGTGGTGCGCGTACCATTCGTTCTCCGCCCACACGACGATCGAGGCGCCACCGTGTTCGCGGAACCATTCCGCGGCGCGCGCACCCATGGAGCTCCCGAGCGCCGGGTTGGTCAGCGCGCCGCCGAGGGAGATGGCAAGCCAGACGAGCAAGATGCCAAGGACCGACGCGACGACGGCCAGGACCCGGCGGCGCCGGCGGTGAATCCGTGCCTTGGACCAGTGCTTCCTCTGAGCAGGCCGCAACCGCTGGTCCGGAGGCTCGAGGTCGAGGTCGTCGAGGGGCGGGCTCAGCATGCGCGCTCCACCAGGTGCAGCGCCTGTCTCGGACAGGACCGCACGGCGCGCACGGCGTGATCGAAGAGCGCGGGGGCGATCTCGCCCTCGGCGATGATGGGGTAGCCCCACCTGTCGAGTTCGATGCGCTCGGGCAGCATCTCGGCACAGACGCCGCGTCCGTCGCACGCAATGGGATCGATCACCAGTTCCAAACTCCAGCGGCTCATGACCTGCTCACCAGCCTTCTTTTCGCCGAACGGTTCGTCACCGGCAGCAATCTGGGTGCGCGGATCTGAGGGCACGGCCCTCGGTGTCGGTGTAAGGCTACCTCCTCGGCAAAGACATTTAGTGCCGTGCTGACGAAGCGTGCGACCCCGTCGGGGTGGCGGCACGCGCCCCGTCCCACCACCAGATCGCAGGTTTCCAGGATGCGCTCCGGACTCGGGGCGCCGCGGTGGCCATAGGCGAGCCGCTCCAGGGCGTCGGCCAGCTCGGCCAGACCGTCGACGCAGGGGCCACACTGCCCCGCCCCCTGGCCCTCCATGTAGCGGGCGACGTCCGCCACCTCGGCCAGTGGGCAGACGTCCCGGGGGAGGAGGGCGACCACCCCTGCACCGAGCGTTGCACCGGCACGTCGGGCGGCCTTCTCGGAGACGGGGAGCTCGCTGAAGGCATGGGCGGAGACCCATCCCCCTCCGTAGCCACCGAGCAGGATGCCCCGGGCGTCCGCGATCTCTTCGCGGTGCAGACCCGTCGCCTGGCGCAATGACGAGCCGAGCACCGCCTCGACGACGAGTCGGTTGCCGGGGCGGTTGACGGTCAAGAGCATGGTGCCGGGGGATTCCGCCGTGCCGACCTCGTGGAACCATGCTGCACCGAAGCGCCCGATGAGGGCCACGTGGGCGAGGGTCTCGGCGTTCTGGACCAGCGTGGGCCGGCCGCCCACGCCGTGCTCGCGGATCGGAGTCAGCCCCACGAAGGAGGGGAGGGCCTCTCGGCGACCCCCGAGGGCAGCGACCACCGAGGATTCCTGACCGGCGATGTACGTGTCGGGCGCCTCGAAGATCTCGATCGCGATCGGGTCGAGGTGGCGGGCGTGTCGCTCGGCGACGGCGGCGCTCACGATCGGGATGCTCGCGGCGGGGACGTAGGCGATGGCCCGCTGCGCCTTCAGGGTGCTCGCCGCCAGCGAGAGGCCGTCCAGCACCAGATGGGGTGCACGCGTGAGCAGGAGCGCATCCTTCCGGCTGGCCGGCTCGCCCTCGGCGCCGTTGGCGATCACCACGGGACGGCGGCGCGAGCCGGTCGCGACCGCCTCCCACTTGGTCGAGACGGGGAACCAGGCCCCTCCGTGGCCCACGAGTCCGCTGGCGGCGAGCTCTTCGAGCACCCCGGTTTTCCGATGGGACATGGCCCCCCAGCGCTCGAGGTGGGTCTCGAGGGTCGGGTCGGACGTGGCGCCGGACAGGCCGTGCAGCAGGCGGCGCCCGGTCCGGGGGGCGCTCCGGTCGTGCTCGCGCACCGTGAGGCTCATTGCCCGGCACTCCCCGAGATCTGGCCGGTCAGGGTGCCGGCCGCCGGATTGAGCGAGAGGTTCATGGTCAGGCTGATCGAGCCGGAGGGTCCGCTGACCACGGCCCCGATGTTGGACCCTTCGAGTGCCGAGACCTGTCCGGTCGAGGAGCCGAAGGAGACCGCACTCCGGCGCATGACGACGCCGCCGTTCTCGGCCGATCCGATGATGGTCACCTTGAGCGGCGCTGAGGTGTCCGCCGGCTGCATGGTCAGGGTGACCACGGACTGGCCGTGCGCGTCCGGCGCCGACTGCGTCACCGTCCCCGTGACCGTCGTCGAGAACGGGGTTGCGGGAATCGCGGAGCGCACCGGCGTGGACGTCGGCGGAGCCGTCGTCGCTGTCGCACCAGGGTACGAGGCGGTCTTGGCGCCCGACAGCTGGGCGAGCAGCGCCGACGAGGTCCCCGCGCGGTGTGACCAACCGGGTCGGAGCGGGCCCGCCGCCGCAAAGGCGGCGATGACCAGCAACACCGCAGCCGTTCCGATGGCGCCCCCGACCCGCCAGGTCACCGAGCGCACTCGTCCCACCGCGAGGCGCCAGGCGACCGCGGCGACGACCGAGCCGACGCACACGACGAACACCAGCGTCGCTCCCGGCAGGCGGGCGTCAGTGCCCGAGCCGAGGCCGTGGACGGCGGCGATCGGCCAGCACGCATAGGCCAGCCAGTGCACCCCGCGCCAGGCGGCCACCCCGATCCGGCGGCGGAGTGCGCTCGTGAGTGCGACCGCGAGCAGCATGTCGAAGGCCACGGCACCGAGCCCGACCCAGATCGGACGGTACGGGGACCGGAAGGGGATCACCGCGTCGGCCAGGCCGATGGGGACGTAGCCGTCGCCGACAGTCGTGACGATGTGGATCCCGATCAGCGCCAGGCAGAAAAGGGACAGGTTCCGGTGGACGGACTGGGACAGGAAGCGTGGCCAGCGGTCAGCGGTCCACCCCACCGAGGCGACCGTCCCGAGGACCACGGTGGCCGACAACAGGATCAGCGACACCAGGCCCGAGGCCCGCGTCAGGTACCACAGGGCCGTCGAGCCGTGGCCGACGGTCGCCACCAGGGACGCTTGCATCACGCGCTCGCCCCCGGGCGCGAGGGCGCCGCAAGGGGAAGCGGCCACCCCGAGGTGCACGACACGGTGCCGTCCAGCCGCACGAGGCGCGCCGGCAACCCGAGGCCCTCCAACCACTCCACGGCGCGCGCTCCGAGGATGATCGCCGCCGTCGAGGCGGCGTTCGCCTGCACGCAGTTGGCGGCGGTGACCGAGACCGTGCGCCAGCAGGGGCCTGCCGGGAGTCCCGTCGCCGGATCGAGGATGTGATGCACCTGGTGGGCGCCGAGGCGCCACTGGCGCACGCCGATGCCGGATGTCGCGAGCCCTCCCGTGCTGATGCTGACAGCCTCGGTGGCCTGCGGAGCGGTGCAGGTGTCGGCGATGCCGACGGCGAATCCACCGGCAGGAGCGGGGCCCGCGGTCGCCACGTCACCCCCGAGGGACACGAGCGCACCGCAGCCGAATCGAGTGGAGATGGTCGCCGCAGCGCAGTCCGCCGCCCAGGCCTTCGCGGTCGCTCCCAGATCGAGCGCCGAGTCCCGTGCGAGCCGTACCGTGCGGCGTGGCCGGTCGATCGCGACCGAGCGCCAGCCCGGCACGGCCCCCATCGGCGGGAGCTCTCCGTCGACCCCGCCACGCACGTCGGCAAAGTCCCGGTCGTAGCCCAACCGGTTCATGGCCAGGCCGACGGTCGGATCGACCAGCCCGTCGGTGGCGGTGGCCATGGCGAGAGCGACGTCGATCGCCGCGAGCAGGTCGGCGCTGACGCCCACTTCCGTCCCCGCCGCCGCGTTGAGCCGGCTGAGCTCGGAGTCACATCGGAACCGGCTGGCCACCCGGTCGATGCGCGCCAGCTCGCCCTCGAGGAGCTCCGACGCCGCGACGAGTGCGTTCCCGTCCGTCACGACCAGCTCCACGGCGGTGCCGAGCGCCCGGCTCCGATCAGACGCGTTGGACCTCGGCGTGGACGTACGCCTGCGGCATCAACTCGATCCGCTGGTCACCGGTGCCGGGGCAGGTGCGCTCTGCGTGGGTGTCGACGGCGGGTTGATCGCACCCTGCCCGCTGTTGCCGCTGTTGCCGCTGTTGCCGCTGTTGATGCCGCTCCCGCTGTTGCCCGACACCTGACCCGTGGGGCCAGAGGGAGTGCTGGTCGTCGTCGCCGCGTGGTGCCCGGGCAGCGCCCTTGCGACATAGACGCCCAGGATGCCGACGGCAGCGATCGTGCCCACCCCGATCGCCGCCGTGATGCTCGACAGGCGAGTGAGGGCACCGTCACGGCGCATCGCTGCCGCATGTCGGCGCTGAGCTGGGCTGGCCCTTCGCACGTGTGCCATGCAAGACAGGCTACGGGTGCACCCTGACGCCTACATGAAGCAGGCGCCCGTCAGGCTAAGGATTCCCTAAGAGTCTCGCCGCTCGGGCTGGGCCTGCCCCGGCGTACGAGCGCCCTCCGCCACGAGACACCCATCCGGGCACCGCCGAGCTCTGAGACTTCGACCTCCCAGGTGCCCTGGGTGGACCGCACCACGGAGTCGGCGATGGCCAGCCCGAGACCCGTTCCCGCCACCGCATCCGTGGCCCGGTGGAAGCGGTCGAACACCGCATCCCGCTGATCCTCGGGGATCCCGGGACCCGAGTCGTCGACGCGGAGCTCCACCCGGCCGCCGGAGCTGCGGACACTCACCTCGACCCGGCCTCTGTCTCCGGCGAACTTGCACGCATTGTCGATCAGGACGCCGGCCAGCCGGTCGATCAGATCGGCCTTCGCCTGCACGCTGAAAGGGCCTCCGCCCACCCGCTGCGCGGAGAGGGCCACACCATGGGTGGCTGCGGGTGCGCCGAACCGCTGGACGCAGGCCTCGACGACGTCGGCAACATCGACGACGTCGTCGACGTCGTCCTGGACGGCCTGGTTGTCGTTCCGCGCCAGCCAGAGCAGGTCCTCGACGATCCCGCGCAGCCGTGTGCTCTCCCGGCTCACCCGTTCGAGCACTTCCCGGTAGGCGGCGGGATCACGAGGTCGATCGAGAGCCACCTCCACCTCGGCCTCGATCACCGAGATCGGCGTGCGCAGCTCGTGCGATGCGTCGGCGGTGAACTCGGCTTGTCGGCGGCGCACCAGTTCAGACGGCGCCGAGGCGCGGAGCCCGACGACGGTTGCCCCCCCGAACGTGGCGACAGCCAGGATGGCTCCGAACACGAGCTCCGCCACGAGCAACGTCGACCGGACGTTCGATGTCCCGGCGATGCTCTGTCCCGCGACGAGCACGGTGTCTGCAGCCGGCATGGTGTCGAACCGGAAGGTCGACGTTCCGACGTTCAGCGTGAGGGGAGCCGCGCCCCAGTGCCGTACGGGGAGGGCCGGCGCCGACGGGGTGAGCGCCGTCACGATACCGCCCTGCGCCACCGACCAGAGGAAGATCGGCGCGTCGTCCACGTCTTGATGCTCCGCGTGCGAGGTGGATCCGGGGAGGGTGAGGGTCCGGTTCTGGGCATCCTTGAGGCGGTCGGACAGGCGCGTATCGGCCGTGTGGACCAGGTGGTCGGTGACGATCAGGTTGAGAACGACCGCCGCCACGACGTACGCCGCCATCACGATCAGCGTGGCCACGGCGGCCACCCGCACCGCGTGGCGGCGATGGTCGCGGCTGATCTTCACACTTCGACCATGCGGTAGCCGGTGCCCCGCACTGTCTCGATGCGGGCCTGGCTGCCGCCCAGCTTGGCGCGCACGCGGCCGACATGGACGTCGATGGTGTTGGACCCAACTGCATCTGCCTCGTCGTCCCAGACCTGGGTGGCGATCATGCGGCGTGTCACGACAGCGGGAGACCGCCGCACCAGAAGCTCGACCAGCGCGGTCTCCGTCGCGGTCAGCGCGATAGGTTCACCCGCCACGGTCACCTCCCGCGTCGCCGGGTCGAACCGCAGGTCGCCGCACTCCAGCACAGGGTCCATCACAAGCGCTGGTCGACGCTGCAAGGCGTGAATCGCGCGCGATGAGCTCGGAGAAGTCGAACGGCTTCACCAGGTAGTCATCCGCACCACCGTTGAGGCCCGCCACCCTGTCGGACGCCGCGTCGCGTGCCGTCAGCATGAGGATCGGAGTCCGGTCACCGTTCCGCCTTGCTTCGGCAACCACCTCGAGCCCGGTTCTCTCGGGCATGCGCCAATCCAAGACGGCGACGTCGTAGTCGTACGTCCGAAGGTGCAGAAGCGCCGCGGCTCCGTCCGGCACTGCATCGACGACGTATCCCTTCTCTCTCAACCCGCGTTCGAGCACCGACCGCAGCCCGGCATCGTCTTCGGCGACGAGGACCCTCATCGAGTCGGCGAACCGACGTGTGACATGCGAGTCAGGCTAGGTGGCGCGCTTGCCAGGTGGCGCCCGGCTCGCCGTCATCAATTCTTCAGGTTCCCCTCGTATGGTCCTCTGCAGCCGTGGACCACGTCATCGACCAGGCGCGGGCGCTGGAACGCACCCGCCCTCACTCACGGTGAGGCGCGAGCGGGACCGCTCCTCGCCGTTGGCCCGGGAACGGGCTCACGCACGTGTTCGGCGGATGACCACGACGACGATCGTCCTCGCGGGTGGTGTGACCGCGTGCATCGGCGTCGTCGTGGCCAAGGACCACCCGGGATCATCGGCCAGCCCGAACAGTCCGATGCCGTCGCCGGTGGCGGCCACGTCCATGCCGCCGCCGACCGCGCCCACGACGACCAGCCCGGCGGCTTCTTCGCCGACCGCGCCCACGACGACCAGCCCGGCGGCTTCTTCGCCGACCACGACGCCCACGACCGGCACGCCGACCACGACCCTCCCGCCCACGACGACCACGACCCTCCCGCCCACGACGACCACGACCCAACCGGTGGTGACGTCGGGGGGGACGTCGAGGTAGCGACCGCCGCCGCCCGCTCCACTGTGAATTGCATCGCAGTCCCAACTCGCCAAAGATGACGGCCGTGGCGCCGGCGGAAGCAAGGTAGGACGTGGAGGAATTTCTCAAATCGGCAGGCTACGGCGCCGTGTTCGGGCTGAGTTTCATCTCGGCCATGGGACTGCCTGTGGGGGCCGAGATCGCGCTCATCTTCGGTGGCGCCCTCGCCAGCGGGAAGATCCCCAACGAGGGGAAGCCGCTGTCCCTCGCCCTGGTCATCATCTTGGCGACGCTGGGTGAGGTCCTCGGTTCGGCTGCCGGCTACGGCATAGGGCGCTACGGGGGGAGAACGCTGGTCGACAAGGTCGGGAAGTACGTGCTCCTGACGCACAAGGACCTCGACCGGGCTGAAGCCTGGTTCGCGCGGCGGGGAGAGCCCGTCGTCTTCTTCGGGCGTTTCATCCCCCTGCTGCGGTCCTTCGTGTCCTTCGCGGCCGGCCTGGGAGAGATGGCGATCGGCAAGTTCCTCGTCTACACCGTCATCGCGTGCGCCATCTGGTGCACGGCCCTCTGCTCGCTGGGCTACAGCCTCGGGAGCACCTACAACCACGTGCTGAAGGTGTTCAGCTTTGCCGGCTATATCATCGCCGCGGTGGCGGTCGTTGCTGTCGTGGTGGTCTTCTGGCACCGGCTACGGGAGTATCGCAGTCAGGGCGACACGGAGCGGACCGAAACCGGAGGGTGAGCCCGCACGGAGACGCGGCAGCGCCGCGACACCCTCCGGAAGCCGCCGCTGCGCAGAGAGTCCGGGTCGAGCGGCGCCCCCTCTGCAACCGGATGGCGACCAAGGCTCACAAATCCCGGTCAAACCCGGTGAGAAAGGGCAATGTCCCATTATGGCGGTGTTACCTTCCAAGAGAGGACGTCGGGGGATCCGCGGGAGGGGAAACATGGGGATTCTGGGTCGCGCCGACCTCGGAAACGGGCCGTTCGAGGCCGGACACGACACGGCAGGGCCGCGTGGTCTGATCGGGGCCGGACTCGAGGCCGGCCCTCATGCCGACCACTCGGTGGGGACCGACGAGACCAGGGCCGCCGTCCTGGCCGCGGCGGGGTCGTTGCTCCGCTCACCGCGGGCCACGTTGACGACCGAGCAGCCCGCCGGGGAGGGCCTCGCGGCCCCGATGGAGGTGGCCGGCGAGACGTTCTGGCTCGCGGTGTCCGGCCGGGACCGGACCGATGCCTTCGACGACGACGACCGGACGCGGCTCGGGGCGCTGGCCGCTGTCGGCGCGATCGCCCTGGCCAATGCGGGCCTCTACGGCAAGGTCCAGCAGGAGAAGGAGAAGCTGGAGGTGATCACGAGCAGCCTCGGTGAGGGCGTGTGCGCCATCAGCGAGTCGGGCGAGATCACCTTCATGAACCCTGCGGGCGCCGGCATGCTGGGCTGGCACCGCCGTGGCGTCGGCATCGACGAAGGTGCGCTGCTTCCGGCCAGCGAGACCCCGGACTTCCTCCTCGAGCCCGCCCTGCGCGCCATCGGCCTGCGGCGCAACGTCACCAGCTACGACACCCGCTTCAAGCGGCTCGACGGTTCGCCCTTCCCGGTGACCATGACCGCGTCGCCGGTCGGTGGCGGCGCTTCCCCGACGGGAGCCGTCATCGTGTTCCGCGACACGTCGGAGCGCCAGGCGTTCGAGGAGCAACTGGCCCGGCACGCGTTCCAGGACGCCTTGACGGGCCTGGCCAACCGCCGGCTCTTCCTGAACCACCTCGACCACGCGCTGCTCCAGGCCGACCGGACAGGGAGCCAGGTGGCGGTGCTGTTCTGCGACATCGACCGCTTCAAGGTCGTGAACGACAACCTCGGCCACCAGGTGGGGGACGAGCTGTTGCGGGTGATCGGGGACCGCCTGCGCCGTGCGGTCCGGGCCGGCGACACGCTGTCGCGCTTCGGCGGCGACGAGTTCGTCATCCTGCTCGAGGGAATAACCTCGGCCGACGACGCCAGCCAGGTGGCGAACGCGGTCCTGAACACCCTCGGTGACCCGATCACCCTCAGCGCCGGCCACAAGGTGGTCGCCACCATGAGCATCGGGGTCGCGCTGAGCGAGCACGGCAAGTCCCGCGACGACCTGCTGCGCGATGCCGACGTGGCCATGTACCGCGTCAAGGAGCGAGGCCGCGGGGGCCAGTTCGCCATGACCGACGCCGACCGGATCGGCGCCCGAGCGCCCGGGTGGCTCGATCTCGACACCGCGCTGCACCACATCACCGAGCGCGGCGAGGTGGAGATCCACTACCAGCCGCTCGTCGCGCTCGACGACCGGCGGATCGTCGGCGCCGAGGCATTGGTGCGATGGAACCACCCGGACCACGGGATCCTCATGCCGGCCCAGTTCATCAAGGTGGCCGAGGAGAACGGCACCATCCTCCCCATCGGGCGGATGGTGCTCGAGGAGGCCTGCCGTCAGGCGAAGTCGTGGCACGAGGAGTTCGGCGTGGCGCTCCAGATCGGCGTGAACCTGTCCGCCCGCCAATTCCAACAGGCCGCCCTGGTCGACGACGTGGAACGTGTGTTGCGCGCCACGGCCATCGACCCCTCGCAGCTCTGCCTCGAGATCACCGAGGGCCTTGCCATGGAGGATGTCGATCTGACCTCGTCCATCTTGACCAACCTCCATACCCTCGGCGTCCGTGTGGCCATCGACGACTTCGGGACGGGGCACTCGTCCCTCGGGTACCTAGCCCGCTTCCCCATCGACGTCGTGAAGATCGACCAGAGCTTCGTGCGCGACATCGACCGGGACCCGGTGAAGTCGGCCATCGTCTCCGCCGTCGTCGCGCTCTCGGGGGCCATCGGCTCGACGACGGTGGTCGAAGGGGTCGAGACGCAGGCCCAGTTCGAAGAGCTCAAGAACCTCGGCTGCGATTCCGCTCAGGGCTACTACTTCGCGCGGCCGGCCTCGGCCACGGGGTTCGCAAAGATGCTCGCGGCCAGTCTCAACGCGCCGCCGGAACTCAGCATCGTCCCATCGGTTCGCGCCGGGTAGCGCCGGGAGCACCGACAGCGCCGGGTCGCGACTCTCAGCCGACCGCCGTCGCGTCGCGCTCGGCGTCGCGGTTGCGCAGCGCCACCTGCAGGAGGGGCACGACCTCGTGCCAGTCGCCGACGATGCCGACGTCGCAGTGCGCGAAGACCGGCGCGCCCGGATCGGAGTTGACGGCCAGGATTGTCCCCGCGGCGCGCACGCCGACCATGTGGTTGAACTTCCCGCTCAGCCCCGAGCGCGACGTACAAGCGGGGGGCGATGGACCGGCCCGTGATGCCGACCTGGCGCGAGCGCGGTGCCCACCCCCGGTCGGTGACCTTCCTGGTCGCGGCGAGCTCGGCCCCCAGCACGGCGGCGAGCGGGCTCAACTGCTCGTATTCGTCCGGGGTCACCCCGGTCCCCACGCCGATCACCACCTGGGCCCGGGCCAGCGTCTCGATGTCGTCGTCACGGTGCGCGGACAGCACCCGGACTCGGCCCCGCGTCCCGACCCGGCGCGTCTCCACGCGAGCCTCGCGGTGCTCGAGCGCCGGCGCCGGCAGCACGCCGGGCCGGACCGTGGCCATCTGGGTGGCGCTGGTGCAGGTGATGTCGGCCACCAGGGCGCCGGCGAAGGCCGGCTTGGCCGCCACCAGTGCAGTGCCGTGCGCCGCCACCTGTGCCGAGAGGGCGATCGCGTCACCCACGAGCCCCGATCCCGTCGTGGCCGCGGCGCGGCCCGCCACCTCGCGGCCGAAGGCCGTGCTGGGCGCGAGCACGGCCCAGGGCGCCACGGCGCGCACGTAGTCGGCCACCGCATCGGCCACGTCCTCGGCAACGGGCGACCCGTCGAGCACGACGACGAGATCGGCGCCCGCCGCTCCCAGGGAGGCCGGCGTGACGTCGCCGGGGGACAGCGCGTGGACGGCGGCACCGACGGCGCGGCCCAGGCGGCCCGCGGCGCCGAGCAGCTCGCCCGCCACCTCCGCACGGCCGGGCTCGACGAGCACGGCGATCACCCGGGACGTCGGATCGGGTGTGCCGTCCCGGCCCCGGACCGGCGGCACCGGCACCGGCACCGGCACCGGTCCCGCGTTCAGCGCGCCGCGGCGTGCGAGCTCGCGCACCGCGGCGCGCACCTGCTCCTCGACGGGGCCCTCCAGCACGAGCATCGAGCGCTCGTGCTCCATGGGGCGCGTCTCGCCGACGACGGTCGGGCTGCCCGCCTGGCCCCACGGCCCGTCGCCCAGCTGGCCGGCGGTGACCCGGGTGATCAGCGAGGCCGGGACGGCGGCACGACCTTGGGGATCCACCTTGCACGGTTCGCACAGGCGCTCGGCCACCGAGAGCACGGCGGGCAGTGTGATCTCGACCTCCTCCATGCCGTCGTCGTGCTCGAGCTCGAGGCGCAGGCGGGAGCCGTCGTCCTCGAGCACGCGCACCCCGCTCGCGAACGGGAGGTCGAGGAGCGCCGCCACCTCGGGCCCCACCTGCCCGGTCTCGCCGTCAATGGAGTTGCGGCCGAGCAGGACGAGATCGAAGGGCCCCGCGGCTCGCAGCGCGGCCGCCAGGGCCCGCGCCGTGGCCAGCGTGTCGGAGCCGGCGAAGGCGGTGTCACAGACATGCAGTCCCGCGGTCGCGCCCCAGGCGACGGCCTCGCGCAGGACGTCCTCGGCACCGGGGGGCCCGAGGGTGATGACGGTGCACGTCCCCCCGGTGGCCCGGGCCAGCGTGACCCCCTCGGCCACGGCGCGGCGGCAGTACGCGTTCATCTCGACGTCCACACCCCGGCGCACGAGCCGCCCCTCCTCGAGGCGGAACGACGCCGCCACGGGGACCTGCTTGGCGAGGGAGGCGATCCGCAGCGGCTCCCCGGCGGTGCGCGTCACCACGTGGTCCTCATGTGTTCCTCACGTGTTCCTCACGAGGTCCGGCTGCCGGTGAGGACGAGCGTGTCGGCCGGCTCCTCGGTGGCCGGGGTGTACACGTACCGCCCGCCGCGCGTCCAGGACGCGGCGGCGGCGGCCAGGCTGGCCACGATGGCGAAGTCGAAGGCGGCGTGCAGGCCCTCCTGGAACGGCGCGGCGATGAGGCCCGGGAAGAAGCGGTGCTGGGCCAGGGCCGCCTGTTGGCCCGCGGTGAGGTGCGCCAGCGTCCCCGCGCCGACCAGGTGCGACACCGGGTCGTAGCCGAGGAACGCCGCGAACAAGGTCGAGATGGGCGGGAGGTGCGACGCCCGCTCGGCGACGTCGGGCGGCACCCCGTGGCTCAGGAGCCCGGCCGAGACGTTGTGGGGCAGTGAGGAGGCGAGCCCGACGATCATCAGCGTGAAGAAGATCCCGATCGAGATCACCTGGGCCGAGTTCTGGAACGTGGTGTTCATGCCCGACCCGGCGCCGCGGTGCTCGGGCGGCAGGCTGTTCATGACACCGGTGCGGTTGGGCGAGCCGAAGGACGCCATCGTGAGCCCGGTCAGGAACAGGATGATCCCGAAGACCCAGTAGGTGAAGTCGATGGGCAGGGCCTCGAGCAGCGCGAAGCACACGGCGCTCCCGATCATGCCGCCCGTGGCGAAGGGCCGCGCACCGTAGCGGTCGGAGAGGATCCCCGACACCGGGCCGGCGATGAGCATGCCGAGCGTCAGGGGGATCATGGAGATGCCGGCCCACAGCGGCGTGGTGGCGAACGAGTAGCCGTGGAGCGGGAGCCAGATCCCCTGCAGCCAGATGATGAGCATGAACATCAGCCCACCGCGGCTGATGGCGGCCAGGAAGCTGGCGACGACGCCGCTGGTGAAGGCGCGGATCTTGAAGAGCTGGAGCCGGAACATCGGCTCACGCACGTGCAGCTCGACGAAGCAGAAGGCGATCAGCAGGAGCGTTCCGCCGCCCAGCGCGGCGACGACGGCCGGGTTCGTCCAGCCCATGGCGTGGCCGCCGTAGGGCTCGATCCCGTACGTGATGCCGATCATGACCAGCACCAGCCCGAGCGCGAACGTGGCGTTGCCCGGCCAGTCGATGTGGGCGGAGCGCCGCTGGCCCAGCTCGTGCAGGCGCAGGTACCCCCAGACGGTGGCGAAGAGCCCGACGGGCACCGAGACCAGGAACACCAGCCGCCAGTTGATCGGGGCCAGGATGCCGCCGAGGATCAGCCCGATGAAGGAGCCGCTGAAGGCAGCCGCCTGGTTCACCCCGAGGGCCAGGCCACGCTGGTCCTCGGGGAAGGCGTCGGTGAGGATGGCCGCCGAGTTGGCCATGAGCATGGCGGCGCCGACGCCCTGGAAGATGCGCATCACGATGAGGTAGATGGCGGCCGCCGGCCCTGACATCCACGTGACGCTGAGGGCGAGGGAGAAGAAGGTGAAGACGGCGAAGCCGAGGTTGTACATCCGCACCCGCCCGTACATGTCGCCCAGCCGCCCCAGGGTCACCACGAGGACGCTCGTGGTGACGAGGAAGCCGAGGATCATCCAGAGCAGGTAGAAGCTGTTGGCCGGCAGCAGCGGGTCGATGCCGATGCCACGGAAGATGTCGGGCAGCGAGATGAGCACGATGGAGCCGTCGATCGTCGCCATGAGCATGCCGAGCGTGGAGATGAACAGCGCCGACCCACTTGTAGCCGTCGGGCAACGGCGCACCGGGGCCGGGGCGGCTGAGCCAGTGCCGCGAGGGGCCACTCGGGTCCGTGGGTTGCGCCGGCCCGGACGCGAGGTCGGCGGGCGTGGGGGCGTGCAGGGGCGGCGGGGCGGGACGTTCGATGCGTTCACGCTACCTGTCCCCGCCGACCGTCTGAGCCCGTCGCGGGCGCGCTCAGCGGCCCAGTGCCGCACCCTCCGGGCTGCGGGGGTCCGACGCGCCGATCAGCCGGCGCGACCCCGTCCGCGCCCGCCTCCACGGCAATGATCTGGGCGCACCCGACGGCGACGGGGTCGAAGGCGCGGATGGCGCGGACCCGGTGGCCGCGTTGCGTCAGGCCGTCGGGCCACGCCGCGGGCGCGTCGGACTCGATCAGCACGGTGAGGTCGTCGCCCCACCACAGGCGGAAGGGCCCGGCGGAGGGTGCGTCGAGGGTGAGCCGGGGCGCGGACACGGCGGTGGCCGGGTCCTGCCCGGCACGCAGCAGCCGGGCCAGCAGCTGGACGATGATCTGTGGCTGGGCGTCGCCGCCCATGGCCCCGACGAGATGCGTCAGCGAGCCGTCCGGCGCCGTCGCGAGCATGGGCGAGAGGGTGTGGGGTGGCCTGCGCCCCGGCGTGAGCTCGGCGGGGTGGCCGGCCACGAGCGAGAACCCCACCCCGCGGTTGTGCAGGAACACCCCCGTGGTGGGCTCGATCAGGTGCGAGCCGAAGTCCAGCGCGTTGGACTGCGTCAGCGAGACCCCGAGCCCGTCGGCGTCGAGCGCGCACAGGTGGGTCGTGTCGCCGTCGCCCACCCGGGCGACGGCGGGGCCGACGGTTCCCCGCACCAGGCGCGACGTCGGGCGGCCCCGCCCGGTTCGGGTCGATCCGGGCCGCCGCGGCGGCCAGGCCGCTCGGCGGCGAGCAACGCGGCACCGTCGGCACCGTCGAAGAGCACCGCGGGACGGTCGTGGCCCACGGCGCGCCACGCCTCGACGAGCACGTGGGCCCATCTGGGATCGTCCGGATCGGACCCGAGACCCGACGCCTCGGCCACCGACGCGCCGGCCAGCGTCAGGTAGCCCTGCGACGGGGGCGGCACGGTCCACAGCACGTGGCCCCACGCCGGCAGGCGCAGCGGCGCACACCAGGTCGCCGCCGCTGGCGAGGTCCGCCGGAGCGAAATGGCCGCCGCCCAGCCGAAGCAGGCCACGACCGAACTCGCCCTTCGTAGAAGCCGGCGCGCCCGTCGCCGCGCGATGGCGCGCAGCGTGCGGGCGATGCCGGGCAGGCGCACGCGCTGGCCGGCCTCGAGCGGTCCGGCGGGGCAGAGCTCGTCCGCGCCCGGGAGCGCGTGGACGAGATGGCTGGCCAGGGCCAGCATGATGGAGGCGGCGAAGCCGTGTTCCGCCAGTTCGACGGCGGGCCCGAGGACCTCGTGCGAGAGTCAGGCGGCCGTGGCGCCCGTGGAGCGCGAGCCAGCCGTCGACGGCGCCCGGCACCGGCACGCTGCGGATGTCCTTGCGCAAGGGCATCACCGTCATGCCCTCGGCGCGCATGCGTGCGGCGTCCGAGCCGGCACCGGCACGGCCGACCGACAGCAGCGCCTCGGGCGGGGAGTCGGGCGGGGCCACCATGGCGAGGACGTCGCCGCCGAGGCCGCACAGGTGGGGGCCGACGACCGCCATCACTGCTCCCGTGGCCACTGCGGCGTCGGCCGCCGAGCCGCCGCGGGCGAGCATGCCCAGGCCCGCCGATGCGGCCAGCTGGTCGGCCGCCGCCACCATGCCGCGCAACCCGGTCCGGGGGCCGAAGGGCGCGAGCGGGAGGGTCACGGTCAGGGCGAGACGACGACGACCGAGCGCAGCACCTCGCCGCGCTGCATCCGGGCGAAGGCGTCCTCGACCTCGTCCGATCCCGATCGTCTCGCTGACGAACCGGTCGAGGTCGAGCCTTCCGTCCAGGTAGAGGTCCACGAGCACCGGGAAGTCCCGGGACGGGAGGCAGTCGCCGTACCAGCTCGGCTTCAGCGCGCCGCCCCGGCCGAAGAACTCGATCATGGGCAGGTCGATGCGCATGTCGGGCGTCGGCACGCCGACCTGGACCAGCGTCCCGGCCAGGTCGCGCGCCATGAAGGCCTGTTCCATCACCTTCGGGTGCCCCACCGCCTCGATGCAGACGTCGGCACCGTTGCCATCCGTGAAGGACTGGATCGCCGCGACCGGGTCGGTCGCGCCGGCGTCGACGGTGTGCGTCGCGCCGAATGACGTGGCGAGCCTCGAGCTTCCGCGGGTCGAGGTCGACGGCGATGATGGTGGCCGCACCGGCCAGCTTCGACCCGGCGACGGCGGCGCACCCGACTCCGCCGCAGCCGAAGACGGCCACCGAGTCGCCCAGCCCCACCTGCCCGGTGAACATGGCCGCCCCGAGGCCCGCCATGACGCCGCAGCCGAGCAGTCCCACTGCCTCGGGCCGCGCCGCGGGGTTGACCTTGGTGCACTGCCCGGCCGCGACCAGCGTCTTGTCCGCGAACGCGCCGATGCCGAGAGCGGGGGAGAGCGGGGTGCCGTCGGCCAGCGTCATCTTCTGCGTGGCGTTGTGGGTCGAGAAGCAGTACCAGGGCCGGCCCCGCCGGCACGACCGGCACTCGCCGCACACGGCCCGCCAGTTGAGGACGACGAAGTCGCCCGGCGTCACGTCGGTGACGCCGGGCCCGACGGACTCGACGAACCCCGCGGCCTCGTGGCCGAGCAGGAAGGGAAAGTCGTCGTTGATGCCGCCCTCGCGGTAGTGCAGGTCGGTGTGGCAGACGCCGCATGCCTTGACGGCGACCACCGCCTCGCCCGGCCCCGGGTCGGGCACGACGATCGTCTCGAGCGTGACCGGTGCACCCTTCTCCTGCGAGACCACGCCGCGCACCACTTGTCCCATGCCCGCACCTCCCGTCGGTGAGCCCTCATGATGCCCGATGGGCGTCGAGACGGCGAAGGGCGGCCGGCCTGCCGGGGGCCCGCCGCCCGGCGGCGCGCCTCGCCCGGTCCCGTGCCGGTGCGGCGCCCTATCGTGATCGCGATGGCTGCGGGATACGTGGAGGTTCCCGAAGGCTGGACCCGCGTGGGCGGCCGCGGCCTCGGCCCCTTCGTCACCCGGGAGGTGTTCGCCCGCCCCGACGGCACCCGCGCCACCTGGGAGTCGCGCTGGCACCGCAAGCATCCCGGCCCTGCGACGGCCGGTTCGACCTGGTGGGCGCCCGGTGCCGTGGCCTGGTGGATCGGTGTGCTCTTCGCCGTCGGGTCGGTCTGCTTCGCACTGGGGTCCTTCCCCCCCTTCGCCACGACGGTGGGGACCAACCCCGACGACCTCACGTACTTCATCGGGTCGCTCTTCTTCACCACGGCCGCGTTCCTGTTGTACTACGAGACCGCGACCACCGCCACGTCCCTCTCCGGGGCCGACCGGAGCGGCCCCCGGTCCCTCTTCCGGGTGCAGCACCACCGGATCGACTGGTGGGCCGCCCTCATTCAGCTCGCCGGGACGCTGTGGTTCAACCGGACCACCCTGAGCGCCCTCGTCGTCGGGTTGGGCGCGTCGTCGGGTCACCACCCCGTGTGGCGACCCGACGCGTTGGGTTCGATCTGCTTCCTCGTCTCGAGCTGGCTGGCCTGGGCCGAGGAGTGCCACGGGCCCTTCGCCTGGCGCCCGTCGCACCTCCCGTGGTGGATCACGCTCTTGAACCTGGTGGGCTCCGTGGCCTTCGGCGTCTCGGCGATCGCCTCCTACGTGACCCCGAGCGGACAGCTGCTCAGCCTGGCCCTGACCAACCTGGGCACCTTCGTCGGCGCCGTCTGCTTCCTGGCCGGTGCGTTGCTGCTGTTGCCGGAGCGGACGATGGAGGGCCCGTCCGCCGCCGCCGGCCTGAGCAGCCCGGTGGGCGCCACCGCATGAGCGGGGAAACGCACCGAGGGGAGGCTGGTTACCCGGTGGTTACCCCCCGGGGGCGCGCTCGTCGGCCGCGCAGCAGGCTGAGCAGCAGGAACCCGGTCGCCATCAGGGGCAGGACGATCGCCCCCACCAGACGGCTGCCGGCGAGCAGGAAGGCCACCGCGACGATGACGCCCGTCGCCAGCGCCAGTTCCGGGGTGTCCCCGATGAGGAAGTCCCACCAGAAGTGGCCGAAGGCCTTGAGCCCTCTGGCGACGACCGTCATCACGGCGTCGCCCCCTCGACCTCGACCGCCGGGACGGGGAGCAACGCCCGCATGAGGGCCGTCATGGCGAAGTAGACCACGACGAAGAAGCCGGCCAGCACCGGGATGGCCAGGTCGCTCCCGGGCCAGTTCACCCCGGCCCCCTCGCCCACCCAGAACAGGCCGAAGCTGGTCAGCATCACGCCGACCAATGTCTTGATCGTGTTCTCGGGGACCTCGCTGAGTTGGCGCGCCACCACGAGGCCGACGACGCCGACGATGACGACCGCCGCTCCGGCCGCCAGCGCGGCCAGGCCCAGGCGGTTCTGGGCGGCGCCGAGGCTGATCACGATCAGCACGACCTCCATGCCCTCGAGGAAGACACCCTTGAACGCCACCGCGAAGCCCACGCCGTCACGCCCCTTGTTGGGCTTGTCGGGGCTGGACTCCTTTGGACTTGTCGGGAACGTCGGGATGGCCGGGTGACGCAGGCTCCGCGCCGGCCTCCGAGCTGAGCTCGGCCACCGTCGTGGCGTAGATCTCGTCCTCGTCGTGCATGGCCTTGTGGCCGCTGGCGCGGAGGATCGCCTTGCGCAGCCAGGACAGGCCGAGCACCAGGAGCAGCGTCCCCACCACCACGCGGAGCGCGTCGATCGGGACGTAGTGGATGAGTGGCACGCCCACGGCCAGCACCAGGACGCCCAGGACGCCCGCCGCCACGGCCGCGCCCTCGATGGCGGACCGCCAGCCCCGGCTCACCCCGGCGGCAACGACGATGGTCAGCGCTTCGACCATCTCGACGAGGCTCGCCGCGAAGACGGCGAGGACCAGTACGAGCGTGGAGGAGGTGTGCATGGGGACCGGCGCCAAATTATCCCGTTCCCGGCGCCGCCGTCGGCCGGGGGGGTCCAGGGATAGTGTGCGGAGGATTGACCAGGGAGATCCCGGAACGGAGACGGTTGCGATGGGTGAGCGAGCAAGCGGATCGGCGGGACGGGACCACGGGGGCCCGAGCGCACGCAATTACGTCGTCGTGTCGGCCGACACCCATGCCTCACCCGACAGCCTCGACCACTTCCTCTCCTACGTCGACCCGGCCCACCGGGAGGCGGTCGCCTCCTTCGGGGACATGTCCTCGCTCGCCATATCCATGTTCGGCGGGTTCGATCCCGGCGAGGTGGACGAGTCCGATCCGGTGCGGGCGACCGCGGCGCGGCGCCTCGCCGGCATGGGGGTGGACACCGACGCCGCCGCGGGGTGGCTGGCCCACTACGGCACGGACTGGGTGATCCCGGGCGACGGCGGCGGGCGGCGGCTCGAGGTCCTCGAGGAGCAGGGGATCCACGCCGAGGTGACCCTGCCCGGGCCCATCCTGGCCGGGGGCCTGTCGCCGGCGATGTACCTCGGCGCGACGACCGACAAGGGGCTCGAGGTGGTGTGGCCGGCGCTGCACGGCTACCTGCGCTGGCTGGCCGAGTTCTGCGCCGCCGCCCCGGGGCGGCGGGCCGGCTGCATGCCGATCGACTTCCACGACATGGACCGCGCCGTCGAGGAGGTCGCGTGGGCCCGGGCCAACGGGATCTCCGGCGGCGTCATGCTCCCGGCCATGTCGGTCACCTCCAGGCTCCCCGGGTACGCCGACGAGTACTACGAGCCGTTCTGGAGCGCGTGCGAAGAGCACCAGATGGTGGTCAACCTCCACACCGGTGCCTCGGGCTCGGCGACCGACACGAAGTTCCTCTACGACCCGATCCACGGCGGCATGCTCGGCCTCTACGAGGTGTTCGTCTTCACGCGCCGCCCGCTGTGGTTCATGATCTTCGGCGGCGTGTTCGACCGCCATCCCGATCTCAAGGTCGTGGTCACCGAGAACGGCGTGCAGTGGCTGCCGTCCCTCATCCGCGACATGGAGTCGTTCTTCGACACCCACGGCGGCGCCCCGGTGCGGACCTACCTCCGGATGCGGCCGCGCGACTACTTCGAGAAGCACGTCTGGTTGGGTGGCTCGCTCATGAAGCGCTACGAGGCCGAGATGCGCCACGAGATCGGCATCGACAAGCTCATGTGGGGGGCGGACTACCCGCACCTCGAGGGCGCGGCGCCCGTGCACCGCCAGACGCTGCGGTACATCTTCGGCGGGTTGCCGGAGGCCGACCTCCGGCGCATCCTCGGCGGCAACGCCGTCGACCTGTGGGGCTTCGACGCCGACCTCTTGCAGGCCGTCGCCGATAGGGTCGGCCCGACCGTCGAGGACCTGGCGAACCCGCTCGAGCTCGACGACATCGAGGACACCTTCAGCTGGAGCCTTGCTCGTCCCGTCCCGCTGGCGGCGCGCGCGTCATAGCTCGAGGCCGCCGCGCCGGTGCGGCCCGGAACCCTTCCGGCGGCTACGGCAAACAGCTTCACGTCGCGACAGGCGCGCTCCACCCGGAGAACGGTCGCGCCACAGCGCGCGTCGCGCCGGAAATTCGCGACGATCTCTTCGGTCCGAATTGTCACAGCGCCGTGCTTGCATGATCTCGATGCAGTTGGAAGCCTTCGCCGAATCGCTCGAGGCCCTCATCGCCTCGGGAGCGGCCAACTACGGCGACCGCGCCTCCATGGAGGAGCTGCACCGGCTCTCCTCCCGCCTCGACGCCTTCGTCACCGAGGCCGCGGCCGCCTTCGAGACCAACGAGGAGTGGGCTGCCGACGGGGCCAAGACGGCCGCGGCGTGGATCGCCACGCGCTGCCGGGTGCCCCGGAGCGTGGCGAAGCGCCGGGTGCGCCTCGGACGGTCGCTCCGCCACCTGCCCGAGTGCGCCCGGGCCTGGCGCGAGGGGGAGATCGGGGTGGACCAGGCCAAGGCGATCGCCGGGGCCCGCCGGCATCGCACCGAGGCCTCCATGTCGCGGGACGAGGCGGTGCTCGTCTCCCAGGCCGCCCAGATGGGCTTCGAGGACTTCTACCGGGTGCTCAGTTATTGGAAGCAGCTGGCCGACCCTGACGGCGCGGACGCCGACGAGGTGGAGCGCAAGGCGGCGCGCAGCGCCTACCTCGAGGCCAGCGTCGACGGGATGTGGCTCGGCCAGATCACCCTCGACCCGATCTCGGGCTCCATTGTCTCGGCCGAGCTCGACCGTCTGGAGCACGCGCTCTTCGAGGGCGACTGCGCCGAGGCCAGGGAGCGGTGCGGTCGCACGCCCCGCCTCGACGAACTGGCGCGCACCTCGGCCCAGCGCCGGGCCGACGCCCTCGTCGAGATGGCGACGCGGAGCCGGACCGTCCCGGCCGAGAGCATCCGCCCCGCCCCGCTGTTCAGCGTCTTCGTGGGCTACGAGACCCTGCACGGTCGCATCTGCGAGCTCGAGGACGGCACCGTCCTCGCCCCCTCGGCCCTCATGCCCTGGATGGAGTCGGCCTACTTCGAGCGGGCGATCTTCTCGTTGGGCACCCGCGTCGACGTCAGCGCCCGGGCCCGGCTCTTCACCGGTGGGACACGCCGAGCCCTCGAGGTGCGCGACCGGATCTGCACCCACCCCTACTGCTACGAGCCGGCGGAGAACTGCCAGGGCGACCACATCGAGCCCTATGCGGAGGGCGGGCCCACCACCCAGGAGAACGGCCGCCTGCTCTGCGGCTTCCACAACCGCCTGCGCATCCAGCAGGCGCGACGGGGGCGGCCACCACCGGGCCCGGCGACGGCGGCCTGAGGCGGGCGAGCGGGCCGACACCCGACCGGATGTGAACCGCTCAACGCGCGTCGGCGACGAGAAGCCGGTATCCCAGGTCCACCCCATCGAGCTGGTCGAGGTCGCCGTGGCGCCGGTGCCACGCGCCGCTGGCGAGATCTGCCCCGAGCCGGCCGATACCCCGCGCGATGACGGCGGGGTCGGCCAGGGCCAGACCCGAGCAGTTGGCCCGAACGCCGGCGTCGAGGTACGCGTCGGGCCGGCACCAGTAGCCGCCGAGCACGCCGTCCGCCATGTCGCGCGGGACGGCCAGCGGGACCGAAGTGGTCGCGCCGATGGCGGCGGCGATCTCGTCTGCCCCCGGGCCGCAGCGCCTCGTGCGTTCGCCCACCTCGGGCAGGTACTCCTCGAGCAGCCAGAACCGGGAATGTCGTTCGAAGTCGATGGCGAGCACCACCCGTCGGGGGGCGATCCGGCACAGCTCGGCCAGTCCCGCTGCGGCGTCGCCCCAGTGGTGCACGGTCAGGATCGCCAACGCGACGTCCGCACACGCGCCGGGCAGGGGCAGGGCGGACGCACTGGCACGCAGCGCGGGAGCGGCGCCGGCGGGGCGCTGCGCCAACATGACCACGGAAGGCTCGACCGCGACGACGGCGCAGTGGGTCGGCTCGTATGAGCCGGTGCCGGCGCCGACGTTGACGACCAGACCACCTGCCCCCACGCCGAAGTGCTCCGAGAGCACCTTCTCCCAGCGCGGGTCCGGTCGCCGGTGTGCGACATAGCCCCGCCCGATGGTGTCGTAGACGGGCGACGTCACCGCAGCCGTCCCAGCCCGAGCGGCCCTCGCGGCCCGTGCGGCCTCCGTCGCCCTAGGCGGCCGCCTTCTCCAAGATGTGCACCCCGCAGGCCGAACCGAGGCCGATCACGTGCGTCAGGCCGACCTTGGCGCCCTCGATCTGGCGGTCTCCCGCCTCGCCGCGCAGATGGGTCGTGACCTCCCACACGTTGGCGATGCCGGTCGCCGCGATCGGGTGGCCCTTTGACTCGAGACCCCCCGAGACGTTGACCGGGGTCTTGCCGTCACGCCAGGTCGCACCCGACTTGAAGAAGTCGGCGGCGCCACCCTGCTCGCAGAGCATGAGGTTGTCGTAGTGGACCAGCTCGGCTGTGGCGAAGCAGTCGTGGAGCTCCACCAGGTTCAGGTCCTGGGGCCCCACGCCGGCCTGCTCGTAGGCCTGCGTGGCCGCGTTGCGCGTCAGGGTGTTGACGTTGGGCAGGATCTGGCACGCCTCCTCCCAGGGGTCGGTGGTGAGGATGGAGGCCGAGATCTTGACCGCACGCTTCTGCTGCTCCAGCGACAGGGTCTTGAGCTTCGAGCCCGAGACCACCACCGCCGCCGCGGCGCCGTCGCAGTTGGCCGAGCACATGGGCCGCGTGTTGGGGTAGGCGATCATGACGTCGCCCATGATCTCGTCCAGCGTCATCTTCTTGGTGTACGCCGCCAGCGGGTTCAGCGTCGAGTGCGTGTGGTTCTTCTCGCTGATCTGGGCGAACAGCTCGAAGCTGGTGCCGCCGTAGCGGTGGCCGTACTCCATGCCGATCTGGGCGAAGACCCCGGGCATCGTCTCGGTGCCGACGCGCCCGTCGATGGCGGCCACCGATCCGTACCGGCCCGACGGCGTAAAGGTGTTGTCGTCGCTCTTGCGGCTGCCGCCGGCGAGGAGGCCGGCGCCGGCCAGTTTCTCGACGCCGAAGGCCAGGCCCATGTCGGTCTCGCCGGCCTTGATGGACATGCAGACGACGCGCAGCGCCGTGGCACCGGTGGCGCACGCGTTCGACACGTTGTACACCGGGATGCCGGTCTGTCCCATCTGCTTCTGGATGACCTGCCCGATGGGCAGCGCGCCGCCCATGAGGTTGCCGGCGCCGATGATGCCCATGTCCTTCATGGTCACCCCGCCGTCAGCCAGCGCACCGCGCACCGCGTCGGCGGCCAGGTCGGTCGTGTCCTTGTCCGGGTGCTTGCCGAACTTGGTCATGTGGATGCCCAGGACCCACAGCTCTTCCGATGCCGATGCCATGCTGCTCAACCTCCCAGTGGTTCGAAGCCGAAGCCGACCGCTTCGGTGCCGTTGTCGTCCGTGCCGATGACCTCGGTGGCCAGGCGGACCTTCATCCCCAGCGACACGTGCTCAGGGTCGGGGTTCACGTTGATCAGGTTCGCCCGCACGCTCGTGCCCTCGCAATCGACGACTGCAGCGACGAAGGGGACGGGGATGCCCGGGGCGGCGAAGGCCACGATGGTGAAGGCCCGCACCTCGCCCGTGGTTGGCCACACGGACCCTGGTGAAGTCGGTCGCCTCGCAGGCCGCGCACGCGTTGCGCCGGTCGAAGAACCGGGCGCCGCAGCTGGTGCACTCGTTGGCGACCAGATGGGGGTCGTCCCCCAGCTCCAGGTAGTCGACCAGTGGAATCTGCTGCGCCATCGTGCCCCCGTGTTCGGGTCGAGAATTGTGTTCTCAACCTAGCGGGGCGCCGAAAACGTCCGCTAATCCGGGCACTTCTCGGTGCCGGCCCGTTATCGTCCACCCCATGCGCTTCACACATCTGGGCCGGACCGGCCTCACCGTCAGCCGCATCTGCCTGGGCACCATGAACTTCGGGCCCGAGACGGACGAGCCGACCTCGTTTTCCATCATGGACGCCGGCCTGGAGGCCGGGATCAACTTCTTCGACACGGCCAACGTCTACGGCCGCTCCAAGGGTCGGGGGGCCACCGAGGAGATCGTCGGCCGCTGGTTCGCCCAGGGCGGCGGCCGCCGGGAGAAGACGGTGATCGCCACCAAGCTTTACGGGGACATGGGGGAGTGGCCCAACGAGGGCAGGTTGTCTGCGCTCAACATCCGGCGGGCCTGTGACGCCAGCCTGCGCCGCCTCCAGACCGACTACATCGACCTGTACCAGATGCACCACGTCGACCGCCGCAGCGGCTGGGACGAGATCTGGGAGGCCATGGAGGTCCTGCGGGTCCAGGGCAAGATCCTCTACGTCGGATCCTCCAATTTCGCCGGCTGGCACATCGCACGGGCCCAGGAGGCCGCCGCCCGTCGCAACTTCATGGGCCTGGTGAGCGAGCAGTCGATCTACAACCTCATCGTGCGTGACGTCGAACGCGAGGTCCTTCCGGCGGCCGAGACCTACGGGCTGGGCGTCATCCCGTGGTCACCCCTCCAAGGTGGGTTGTTGGGCGGCGTCGTGCGCAAGGAGCGCGACGGCAGCCGTCGCTACGCCGGCCGCGCCGCGGAGACCATCGAGAAGCGGCGGGCCCAGCTCGAGGCCTACGAGGACCTGTGCGCGGAGTTGGGCGAGGATCCCGGCACCGTCGGGCTGGCCTGGCTGCTGACCCGTCCCGCGGTCACCGCCCCCATCGTCGGGCCACGCACGCCCGACCACCTGGACTCGGCCCTGCGGGCCGTCGAGGTCACGCTCGACGACAAGGTCCTGGCCCGCCTCGACGAGCTGTTCCCGGGCCACAGGACGGCGCCTGAGGACTACGCCTGGTGAGCGCGGTAGCCTGGTGACCCCGGGCCGCCTACGGCTTGACGGTCCCCGCCAGTTCGGGCTCGGGTTCGGCGCCGGACTCGCCCACAGGATGGGAGGCCAGGTCGTCGGCGTCGACCGACAGCTTCGGGAGGAAGCGGTCCAGCCGGGCGGGGAACCACCAGTTCGCATTGCCGAAGAGCATCATGATCGACGGCACGATCGCCATCCGGATCAAGATGGCGTCGACCAGGATGCCTCCCGCCAGCCCGATGCCGAACTCCTTGATCACCCGCTCGCCGCCGAGGATGAACGAGCCGAACACCAGGATCATGATCAGCGCGGCGGCGGTGATGGTCTTGCCGGTGGCGGCCAGGCCGTTGCGGACCGCCACCTTGTTGTCACCGCCCGACTTGATGTACTCCTCGTGCATGCGCGAGACCAGAAAGACCTGGTAGTCCATCGAAAGTCCGAACAGGATCGCGAAGAGCATCACGGGGAGGAACGCCTCCACCGGGCTCGTCCCGGAGAGGCCGATCAGCGAGCCCAGGTCGCCCCATTGGAAGACGGCCACGACGATGCCGAAGGCGGCCCCGATGGAGAGCAGGTTCATGATGGCGGCCGTGAGCGGAATGAGGAAGCTCCGGAACACTGTCATCAACAATAAGAAGGACAACAAGACAACCAGGCCGATGAACAACGGCAGTTTGGCGCTCAACACGTTGGAGAAGTCGATGTAGATGGCCGTGCTCCCGCCCACGAGCAGGCTGACGCCCGAGCTGCCGACGGCCTGGGGGATGGTGTCGGCTCGCAGGTGGTTCACCAGGTCGGTGGTCGTGCTGTCCTGGGGGGCCGAGCCGGGAAAGACGTTGACCAGCACCACGTCGCCCGAGCCCGTCTTGCTCGGGATGTATTGCGGCTGGGCCACGTGGGCCACGTCGGGCTGCTGCGAGACGTCGTGCACCACGGCGTCGATCACCGGACGTTGGTCGGGCTGTACCACGCCCACCAGCATCAGCGGCCCGTTGTAGCCCGGCCCGAATCCCTTGGAGAGCATGTCGAAGGCGACGCGGGTCGGGGTGCCCGCCGAGTCCGTGCCCTGGTCGGCCGAGCCCAGGCGAAGCGAGAAGAAGGGCAGGGCGATGATCACGATCAAGAGCAGCGCGCCACCGGCCGACAGCCACGGGTACCGCTGCACCCGGTCGGCCCAGTTGGGCCAGAAACCCTTGCTGTCCGCGCCGACGATGCGGGGGCCCTGCTCGGCCAGGTTCCGCTTCTGCTTGCGGCTCATCACCTTGGGGCCGATGAACCCCAGCATGGCGGGAAGCAGCGTCAAGGCCGCCACCATGGTGAGGGCGACCCCGATGGCCGCCGCCACAGCCAGGCCGTACAGGAAGCTGACGCCGAGGGCGAACATGCCGAGCAGAGCGATGCACACGATGATTCCCGCGAAGAGGACCGCCCGGCCCGAAGTGTTCACGGCGTTGACGATGGAGGACTCCTCGTCCCGCCCGGCGACGAGCCCCTGGCGGTGTCGCGTCACGATGAAGAGCGCGTAGTCCACGCCGACGCCCAGCCCGATCAGCAGCATCAGTTCGGGGGAGATCGAGGGCATCCCGAGGGCATGGCTGAGCACACCGATGACGCCGACGGCGGTTCCCAGCGCGAACAGGGCCGAGATGATCGGGAGGATGGCGGCGAAGAAAGAGCCGAAGACGAGCAGCAGCACGATCAGGGCGAGGAGCACGCCGAGCCCGGTGCTGCTGAACGACGGATTGTTCGCGTTCTCGGCCAGCTGCCCGGTGACAGCGACGGTCAGTCCGTCGCCCGAGGTCTTGGTCACCGTGTCGACGAAGTTCTTGGCTTCGGTGTGCCCGATCGTGTTGGACTGCTTGTCGAAGGGGACCTGGAAGAACCCGACTGTCCGGTTCGCGTTGACGTCGGTCGTGTTGACCAGGTTGCCCGTCGCGTCGTACGGACTCGTCACGGGCGTCACGTTGGGCATCGCGTTGATCTCGTTCACCAACTTGTTGATACGCAAGCCGACGCCGGGGTCGGTCAAACTGGCGTTCCCGGAGGTTCCGAACACGACTTCCTCGGTGTCCCCCGAATGGGCCGGCGCCACCGACTTCAACAAGTTGATGGCGTCGAAGGACTGGGTATGGGGGAACTGGAAGTTGTTCGAGTAACTCGTGCCGACCGAGGACACGATGGCGATGGAGCTCACGAGAACGGCCAGCCACAGCAGGACGACGACACGACGATGGCGGACACACCACCCGGCCAGGGTGCGCATTAGGGGGATCTCCTCAGGGACGCTCGGTGACGCCGGGGACGGGCGCCACGGGAACGGTTCAATCGTACTTGCAGCCCGGACGGCCCTTGTTCAGCCGCCCCCCGCCAGGCCCAGGTGCACCAAGGCGTTGAAGACGGGCAGTGCCAGCCGGTCGGCGGAGACGGCCGACCGCGCCACCAGGCGCCCGGCCAGCACGGGGTGGTGCTCGGGGATCTCGAAGAACTCGCGCTGGCTGAGCGTGAACAGCGTGAGAGGCGACAGCGCCACGACGGCGATCGAAGAGGGCACCTGGTTGAGCAGGGAGTGCTCGGACCACGAGTCACCCCGACTCAGCAATCCAATAGGGGTGTCATCGCGTTGCACGACCGCATGGCCGCCGGCGATGACGTGCCACATGCGGACGGGCACGTCCTGGGCCTGGATCACCTGGCCCGGGTGGGCGGTCGAAATGTCGCAACGGGCCGCGATCTCGTGGAGCTCACTGTCGGGCAGACCGGCGAAGAGCTCGAGGGAGCGGAGGGCGTCCGCCGGGTCGTCGTCTGTCTCGGGGTGGGGGGTGTGGGTACGCACGGCTCAGTGGTCCATCGCCGAGCTCGGCCGGCCGCCGACCGGACGGCCGTGGTCGTGGTGCCAGTGGGTGTGACCCGTCGCCCGGCGCCACAGCACGAACCCCACAACGGCGAGCAGGAACCACGGCACGTGGTAGAGCGGGTAGAAGGGAATGGTTGCCGCGGCGGCGATGGCGAGGAACGCCACGAGGAAGAGCCACGGCAGGACCCGGCGGTGCCGCGGTGGTGGCGGTGGCGCCTCGCTCGGGAGCCGGGGCAGGTCCCCGAACAGGCCGTTGAGGTCGCCCCGCGTGGTGGCCGACATGGCGGTGTCGAGGCGCGCCTTGAATTCGGTCTCGTCGAGGCGCCCCTCGGCGTAGTGGCGGGAGAGCTTGTCGGCCACGGCATTGCGCTCGTCGTCGGACGCCCGCAGGTTGGCGTCGGCGGTCGGCCCGTCGCGGCGGGTCATCGGGTAGGCAGGGTCCCAGCGGTAGCGCATCGGGTCTCCTCTCGGTCGTGTGACTGGTCCGTCGGGGTGGTCGGGTCGGTCAGGGGTGGGTCGGGGGTGTGGGTCGGGGGCCGGACGGTGATGCTCGGAGCAGGTGTGCGGACGAGCTCAATAGGCGCTGCGGGCCCGCTCGCGGGCGAACAGCTCCTCGGCGACCGAGACGTCGCTGTCCTCTTCGGGGATCAGCAGCCACCCGGCCAGATAGAGCGGCACCGCCAGGCCGCCCAGGAAGGCCAGGGCGACGAAGCCGATGCGGACGATCGTCGGGTCGACGTTGAAGTAGTCGGCCACACCGGCGGCGACGCCGGCGAGCATGCGGCCGCGTCCGACGCGGTGGAGGCGCTGCTCGCCGGCCGGTCCCGGTCCTCGCTGCTCGGTCGGGGGGAGCTGGGAGGGCTGCTCGGAGGCCGAGGCGCCCGGGGTCTCTTCAGGTGCGGTGTCCATGGAGTCAGCCTGACCGTCTCGTGCCCGGCCGGAAATCCGGTAGCACCCTGGTCGGACCCTGAGGACCCCCCCCGAGGTCTCAGGGATGTCCCCGATAGCCGGCGTCGCCACGGCGCGCGATCATCTGGGTATCGCAGAGGCACCCGATCCCGGCACGCGTCCGCTGTCCGACGGTGGCCGCCCGACAGAGTCACCGCAGGTCGCGCCCGGACAGCGGCCCGCCGGGAACGGGGCGAACGGCGCCCCGAACGGCGCCACGAACGGCGCCACGAACGGCGACCACGGGCAGTGGACGCGCCACGGCGGGCCCTGGGCACACCGCTACGGGTCCTGGTCGGACATGCGCCACCGCCACGACCACCACGTAGGACGGAAGCTGCGCTGTCTTCGACGCAGCCAGGACAACAGGGTGCTCGGCGGCGTCTGTGGAGGCATCTCGAGGGCGACCGGGATCGACGCCACCTGGGTTCGCATCGGCTTCGTGCTCCTCGCCATCGCCACAGGCGTCATGGTCTTCGTCTACGCCATGGCCTGGCTGCTGATCCCCATGGAGGGGGACACCTCGAACATCTACTCCCGGGCCATCAACGACCGCCGGGGCATCCGCCTGATCGCTGCCATCCTCATCCCGCTGCTTATCGCGATGCAGCTCATCACGAGCACGCTCCACGTCCCGTTCGTGGGCTTCATGGGATGGCCCACCTTCCTCGCCGCCGGCGTGGTCATCTTGATCTGGCGCAACGCCAACGAGACCGAGCGGGCCTTCATCGACAGCGACGTCGTCCCGATCCTCGGCGGCGACACCCACGGGCAAGGGCGCCGCTGGCTCATCGCCCGCGTCGTGGTAGGTGTCCTCATCGCGGCAGGGGGCGTCGCCCTCCTCGTCGAAGGGCACACGACCGTCGCCGCGCTGCGGCCGGTCGGCGGTGCCGTGCTGGTCGTCGCGGCGAGCGTCATCGTCTTCGGCCCCTGGTGGCTGAGCCTCGTGCGGGACCTCATCGCCGAGCGCCAGGCCCGCGCGCTGGCCGAGGAGCGGGCGCAGATGGCGGCGCACGTCCACGACTCCGTGCTCCAGACCCTGGCGCTCATCCAGCGCTCGGCCGACGACCCCCAGAACGTGGTGCGCCTGGCCCGTGCCCAGGAGCGCGAGCTCAGGGCCTGGTTGTTCGAGGGCCGCCCGCCCGGGGCGATCGGCGAGGACGCCACCATGCTGGCGGAGGGCGTCGGCCTGTTGCAGCGCCAGGTGGAGGCCGACCATGGGATCGCGGTGCAGATCGTCCTGGTGGGCGACTGCGAGCTCGACGAGGCCCTGCGCGCCCTCCTCGATGCCGCTCGGGAGGCCACCGTGAACGCCGCCAAGTGGTCGGGAGCGGACCAGGTCTCGGTCTACGCCGAGGTCGAGCCGGACACGGTCATGCTCTACGTGCGGGACCGTGGGCGCGGCTTCGATCCCGACGCCGTGCCCGGGGACCGCCAGGGCATCGCCCAGTCCATCCGCGCCCGCATGGCGCGCTTCGGCGGCTCCGCCGTCGTCCGCTCCGCGCCCGCAGAGGGCGCCGAGGTCCAGCTCTCCATGCCGCGCCGGGAGCGGGAGAGGGAGCGCGTCAAGTGACAGGCGGCGAGCTCCCCGGTCGCCCCCGCATCTTCCTCGTCGAGGATCACGCGGTCTTCCGGGCCGGGGTCAAGGCCGAGCTGGGTGACGCGGTGGAGGTGGTGGGCGAGGCGGACGAGGCCGCCGCCGCCATCGAGCTCGTCAACGAGCGCCTGCCCGACGTGGTCCTTCTCGACGTCCACCTCCCCGGGGGCGGTGGGCACACCGTGCTACGCGGCGTCCTCCCGCTCCACCCCGAGGTGCAGTTCCTGGCCCTCTCGGTCTCCGACGCGCCCGAGGACGTGATCGACGTCATCCGGGCCGGCGCCCGCGGCTACATCACGAAGACGATCTCGGGGCCGGAGCTCCTCCAGGCGGTCTACCGGGTCGCCGCCGGGGACGCCGTGTTCTCGCCGCGCCTGGCCGGCTTCGTCCTCGACGCCTTCGCCCATGGCGGCGCCCCGGCTGCCGGGCTCGACCCCGAGCTCGACCAGCTCTCGCCGCGCGAACGTGAGGTGCTGCGCCTCATCGCCCGTGGCTACACCTACAAGGAGGTGGGTCGCGACCTGAGCATCTCGGCCAAGACGGTCGAATCCCATGTCTCGTCGGTCTTGCGCAAGCTGCAGCTGTCGACTCGCCACGAGTTGACGAGGTGGGCTACCGACAGGCGCTTGGTCTAGACAGGGGGCCTCATGAACGAGGACCTGGCCGCCGAGCACCGCGACGCGGCCATGCTGGCCGAGATGGCCGGCCGGGCCCTGGTGAAGTTGCGAGCCGACCCGCCGGCCCTGCGCGACATCGGTGCCGCCGGCGACCGTATGGCGCACCAGCTGCTCGTGGACGAGCTCAACCGGCTCTACCCCGACGACGACGTGCGGTCCGAGGAGGGGCTCGAGCACGTGGCGGGCGCCGGACGCCTGTGGATCGTGGACCCGCTGGACGGCACCCGCGAATTTCGGCAGTTGGGGCGGAGCGACTGGGCCGTCCATGTGGCGCTCGCCGTCGGCGGCGTCGCGGTCGTCGGCGCCGTGGCCCTGCCCGCGCTCGACCTCGTCCTCTCCACCGCCGACCCACCGGTCCTCGCGCCGTTCCCCGCCGGCGAGCCTCCGCGCGTGGTCGTGTCGCGCAGCCGGCCTCCCGACGTCGCCTACGACGTCACCGAGGCCATCGGTGGCGTCATGATCCCGATGGGATCGGCCGGCGCCAAGATCGCCGCCGTGATCCTCGGAGCGGCCGAGGTCTACGTGCATGCGGGCGGACAGTACGAGTGGGACTCGTGCGCCCCCGTCGCGGTGGCCGGGGCAAGCGGCCTCCACGCCAGCCGGCTCGACGGGGAGGACCTGCACTACGGCGATCCCGACGCCTGGCTCCCCGATCTCGTCGTCTGTCGCAAGGAGTACGCGCCGGCGGTGCTCGAGGTCACCATGCAACAGCGTCGGCCCTACTGGTAGTCGTCTCCCTGCCGGTGGCCCTCTCCCTGCCGGTGGCCCTCTCCCTGCCGGTGGCCCTCGCCGAGCCGAGACGCGACAGGACCCCGCGCCACTCGGATGCGGGGTCCTGTGCGTCAGTCCTTCGCTGCCGGCATCGAACCGGCAACGCGGCGCGCTAGATGGCGCGCACGTTTGCGGCCTGCAAGCCCTTGGGGCCTTGGTTGGTCTCGAATTCGACCTTCTGGCCTTCCTCGAGATTGCGGTAGCCCGTTCCTGAAATCGCGCTCGAAATGCACGAACACGTCGGGGCCCCCACCGTCCTGGGTGATGAAGCCGAAGCCCTTCTCACCGTTAAACCACTTCACGGAACCAGTTGCCATTGAAAATCCACTCCTCTCCTGGCCAGATTTGGCCCGATTCGGGGGCCATGGCCGGTGGCTCAATGCGAGCCAGAGGGATTTCCAAATCTGTGCTGGTGGTGCCCTCGAGAGAGAACCTTAGCGCGCCACGCCGCCGATGGGAGGATTTCTCCTTCGAGACGCACGTATCGGTCACCGGTGCCTCACACTGCCGTCAAGGGCCATTGTTCATACCGGTGCCGAGGACGTAGGTTTGGGCCCGACGCAGGAGGTAATCGTGAGCACGACCGTCAATCCGTACCTGCAGGGCAACTTCGCTCCGGTGCACGAGGAGCTGACGGTGACCGAATTGCCCGTCCGAGGCCACCTGCCCGAGTCCCTCAACGGGCGCTACCTGCGCAACGGGCCGAACCCGGTGTCGATGCCCGAGCCCGCCACCTATCACTGGTTCACCGGCGACGGCATGGTGCACGGGATCCGGCTGCGCGACGGGCGGGCCGAGTGGTACCGCAACCGCTGGGTGCGCTCGGCCGAGGTGGCGCGCGCTGCTGGGGGAGCAGGCCGCGGCCCGGCCCGGTGCACGCAGGGATGGACTTCGCCCCCAACACCAATGTCATCGGGCATGCCGGTCGCACGTTCGCCATCGTCGAGGCCGGTGCACGCCCCTACGAGCTCAGCGAAGAGCTCGACACCATCGGGCCCTGCGATTTCGGCGGCACGCTCGACGGCGGTTACACCGCGCACCCGAAGCGGGACCCGCGCACCGGCGAGCTCTACGCCGTCTCCTACTTCTTCGGCTGGGGCGACGACGTCGAGGTGACGATCATCGACGCGCAGGCACGTGTGCGCTCCTCCCGGCGGGTGACGATGGGGGGACCGGTGAGCGTGCACGACACTGCCATCACCCAGCGCTACGTCGTCCTGCTCGACCTGCCGGTGACCTTCAGCATGGATGCCATTGCCGAGGGCGCGAGCTTCCCGTATCGGTGGCAGGAGGGGTACCACGCCGCGCGTCGGCCTCCTGCCGCGCAATGGCGACTCGACCGAGGTCGTCTGGCACGACGTCGAGCCGTGCTACGTGTTCCACCCCATGAACGCGTACGACGAGCCGGGCGGGGACGGGATCGTGCTCGATGTCGTGCGCCACTCCTCCATGTTCCGCACGCAACTGCTCGGCCCCTCCGAGGGGACCCCCACCCTCGAGCGCTGGCACCTCGACGGCCACGGCAGCGCGGTCAAGGAGGAGCGCCTGGACGACCGTGGCCAGGAATTCCCCGCGTCGACGAGCGACGGGTCGGGTTGCCCCACCGCTACGGCTACGCGGTGGGAGTGAGCGAGTCCGGACGACATCGTCGGCACCGAGTCGGTGCTGGTGCGCCACGACCTCGAGCGGGGTACGAGCGACATCCGATCCTTCGGGAGCGGCGCGAGCTTGGGCGAGGCCGTCTTCGTCCCCCGCACGGCGGACGCCGACGAGAACGACGGCTGGCTGATGACGCTGGTGCACTCGCCCGAGTCGGGCACGTCGGCGCTTGCACGTCCTCAACGCCGACGACCTCGACGGGGAGGCCCAGGCCGTGGTCGAGCTCCCGCAGCGGGTGCCGGCGGGGTTCCACGGCAACTGGGTGCCCGACCGGGTCCTGACCCGACCGGTCCTGACCGCGACCAGTCCTCACGCCCGGCCGAGCGGCCACGGTTGGGCGCACCCCCTCCAGGGTAGGATTCGAGCGTGTTCGTCTGGCATTGGGTCCAGCAACATCGATTGCTGTCGGTCCTTGTCCTCGCCTTCGTCATCCTCAGCTGCGCCGGCGGGACGGCGTGGGCGCTCCTGTTCCGCACGGTGTCGTCGCCCGTGAGCCTGCGCGAGGCGCTGCGCATCTACCGACGCGAGCAGACCGGCAAGGTCATGGCCACGCTGCGCAACAAGCTGCCGCCCCCGGCGTCTACACCTACCGGACCACCGGGGGAGAGGGCCTCGACCTCGTGGGCGTCCAGCGCTCCTTCCCGTCGAGCACGACCATGATCGTCGCCGACGGGCGCTGCGCGACCGTGAGCTGGGTCCCGATCACCGCAGCACACCGAGGTGACCACCGTCTGCGACGGACCCGCCGGTGCGCTCACCGTGCCCATGCTCGTCACCGACGAGTCGATCGCAGGGACGACCACCACGTCGAGGATCTCGTGCCCCGCGACCGCCTACGTCCTGCCGCCCGCGGCGCGCCCGGGCCAGCGCTGGGGCGTCACCTGCTCCCTGGCCAGCCCGGCGGAGAAGGTGGTCATGGCGGGGCAGGAGCTGGGCCCGGCCACCATCGCGGTAGGTCGGCACACCATGTCCGTCGATCACACCCGCCTCGTCCTCACCTTCGACGGGACCGACCACGGGACCAACCCGACGGATTTCTGGATCGTCCCGAGCAGTGGCCTCATCGTTCGCGAGCGGGAGTCGGTCGCGATGAGCCAGGGCGGCGTCCGCTACAACGAGGACATGGTCGCCACGCTCTCCCGCATCGACCCCACCCGCTGACCGGGCGACGGCCGGGGCGGCGGCGGGCGCGGCAAGGGACGCGGTCAGTCGGCCGCCGCGGCCCTGTCCTGTGCCACGGCGTCGTAGGACTCGTAGTCGGAGCCGGTGTCGTCGGCGAACTCGAACTCGAGCAGCCCCGCCTCGCCCCACTTCTCGCGCAGGTAGCCGTCGTTGGCGTCGAGCAGGCCGAGCTTGCGCACGTTCGGGACGAGCTTGGCGAAGAAGCCACGGGCGAAGCCCCGCATCGGGTTCAACTTGCCTTCTGCGCTGCCTCGATGATGAAGGGGAAGACTGCCTCGGCCGTGGTGCCCAAGCGCTCCCACACCTCGGGCGTGGTCGCCCGCGCGCGTGAGTTCAAGGTTGCGTCGACGAGGAACTCCTGGCGCTCCTTCAGCTCGGCCTCGCTCATGTCGGCGTAGAGCTCGGACAGCGTGAGCACGCCGAACGCGACGTGGCGGGCCTCGTCGGACATGACGTAGCGCAGCAGCTTCTTGAGCAACGGCTCCTGGGTGCGCCGCAGCATGTCGCCGAAGGCGGCCAGGGCCAGCGACTCGATGACGATCTGCATCCCGAGGTAGGCGATGTCCCACCGGGAGTCCTCGAGCAGCGACCAGATCTGCGCCTTGAGGAACGGGCTCATGGGGTAGGCGTCGCCGAGCTTGGTGCGGAGATACTTCGCAAAGACCTCGGTGTGCCTCGCCTCGTCCATGGTCTGGGTCGATGCGTAGTACTTGGCGTCGATCCACGGCACCGTCTCGACGATCTTGGCCGCCGTCATCATCGCCCCCTGCTCGCCGTGCATGAACTGCGACAGGTTGGCCTTGAAGAACTCGATCCCGAGCCGGGAGTACTCCTTCTCCGTCCATTTCGCCATGGGCGAGCCGGGCAGGGTGCCGGCGACCCGCGCCACGGCGAGCAGCGGGCTGTCCTGCTCGGCCACCAGCCGCTCGGGATCGACCTCGATGGACCAGTCGAGGTCCGTCACGCTGTTCCACTGCGACCCCATGGCCTTGTTGTAGAGCGTGACGAGCTGGCCCCGGTCCCGCTCGTAGTCCCACAGGAAGAGCCGGTCCGCGTTGTCCTTGATGACTTGGACGGCCGCCTCCATGTCGCGCCGGCCCGGTACCTGAGGCGTGACCTCCGCGACCATGGACCGAGGCTACTTCCGCCGCCCGCCCATGTTGGCGTTGGGGGCCGCCTTGGCCACCAGGTCGGGCACGACCTTGCCCAGCTCCGCGGGGTCCCAGCGGTCCCCCTTGTCCGCGCCGGGCCCGGCCACCCAACCCTCGGCCACGCTGATGTGGTCACCTTGGACGTTGAACACCCGGCCCGTGATGTCCTTCGACTCGGGGCTGCCGAGCCAGACCACGATCGGTGCGATGTTGGCGGGGTCGAAGGGATCGAACTCCTCTGGCTTCTTCTCGGTCGCGGTCGCTCCCATGCCCAGGTTCTCCGTCATGCGGGTCAGGGCGGCCGGGGCGATGGCGTTCACCGTGACGCCGTAGCGCCCGAGCTCCATGGCCGCGATGACCGTGAAGGCGGCGATACCCGCCTTGGCGGCGCCGTAGTTCGTCTGCCCCACGTTGCCGTAGATGCCCGACGGCGACGTGGTGTTGATGATGCGGGCGTCGTTCGTCTCGCCCGCCTTGGTGCGGTTGCGCCAGTACTCGACGGCGTGGCGGGTGGGCGCGAAGGTGCCGCGCAGGTGGACCTTGATGACGGCGTCCCACTCGTCGATCGTCATGTTGACCAGCATGCGGTCGCGCAGGATCCCGGCGTTGTTGACCAGCACGTCGAGGTTCCCGTAGGTCTCGATGGCCGTCTGCACGAGGCGCCCCGCGCCCTCGTAGTCCGAGACGTCGTCGCCGTTGGCCACCGCGTCGCCGCCCATGCCGCGGATCTCGTCGACGACCTCGCCGGCGGGCCCGGCCGACGAGCCGGTCCCGTCCACCTCGGCCCCGAGGTCGTTGATGACCAGCTTGGCGCCCTGGCTGGCGAACTCGAGGGCATGCTCGCGCCCGATGCCCCGGCCCGCACCGGTGATCACGACGACCCGTCCGTCACAGATACCCACGTTTTTCAGCTCCTTTGGTCTTGGTCACTCCGGCTCGACACCGTGCGGTACTGCTCACGTAGCTTCCTCTTGAAGATCTTCCCAGTATCCTCCCGCGGGAGCTCGAGCACGAAGTCGACGCTGCGGGGGCACTTGAAGTGGGCCATGCGGTCCCGGCAGAACGCCATCAGCTCGGCGGCCAGCTGGTCGCTCCCCGTCACCCCCTCCGCTGGCTGGACCACGGCTTTCACCACCTCGCCCCACTCCTCGTCGGGCACCCCGATGGTGGCGACGTCGCCCACCGCCGGATGCTCCAGGAGCACGGCGTCGACCTCGGCCGGGTAGATGTTCACGCCGCCCGAGATGATGAGGTTGGCCGTGCGGTCGGTGAGGAAGAGGAACCCGTCCTCGTCGAAGTACCCCATGTCGCCCAGCGTGAAGTAGTCACCGCGGAACGCCCCGGCGGTCTTGTCGGCGTCGCCGTAGTAGTCGAACTTGGTGTCGGCCGGTGCCTGCAGGAAGACGAGGCCGACCTCGCCGGGCGGCAGGTCCGTACCGGCGTCGTCGGCCACCTTGACCATTCCCGGGACCATGGGGCGGCCGACGGTGCCGGGGTGGGCCAACCAGGTGGTGGAGTCGACCAGCGTGCCGAGGCCCTCGGTGGCGGCGTAGTACTCGACCACCACCGGACCCAGCCACTCGATGAGGCGCTGCTTGATCGGGACCGGGCACGGTGCCGCGCCGTGGATCACGAAGCGCAGCGACGAGGTGTCGAAGCGCTCCCTCGTGTCCTCGGGCAGGGCGAGCAAACGGTGGAACATCGTCGGCACCATGTGGGTGTGCGTGATCCCGTGCCGCTCGATCAGCCGCAGGGACTCGACGGGATCCCAGTGGTCCATGATCACGATGGGCACGCCGTAGAGGAAGGGCACCGCCACCGAGAAGGCCAGCGGGGCGGCGTGGTACAGCGGACCGGTCAGGAGGTGGGCGTCGACGCTGGTCTCGTAGTCCTCGTCGTAGCCGCAGAAGTTGACGGCGGCCAGGGCGCTCGTCGCGGGCACGTCGCGGTGCACGCCCTTGGGCCGGCCCGTGGTGCCCGACGTATAGAGCATCTGGGTGCCCATGACCGGGTCGTCGATGTCGGACCCGTCCTCGGCGGCGACCACCGTGTTGTACATCTCGAAGCCGGGCAGGTAGCCGCCTGTGTTGAACTTCACGAGGCCGGGCCCGCCGGCGCCCGCGGCGACGGCGACCTTGTCACCGAGCTCGGCCGAGCAGACGAAGGCCTTGGCCTCGCAGTTCTCGATGATGTAGCCCGCCTCCTCCCCGGTCAGGTGCCAGTTGATGGGGGTGAGGCGGAGGCCGATGCGCTGGGACGCGTAGAGAACCTCCATGAACTCGGGGCGGTTGGTGCACATCAGCGCGATGGCATCACCCGGCTCGAGGCCGCGTTCCCGCAGGGCCCGCGCCACGCGGTTGATGTCGGCGTTGAGGTCGCCGTAGGTGCGGTCGCCGTGCGGCGTGATCAGCGCCAGCCGGTCGGGGATGCGCGCCGCCCACCAGGCGTGGAGCATGCCCTGGGCCGCGGCGGCGCGCATCCCCTCGGGCAGGCTCACGACCCGGCACCCGTGGCCGGGCGGAACAGGGGCAGCTGCCGGCCGTCGCCGAGCTGCTCCCAGGTCACCGAGACGGCCATGCCGCTGTGGACGTCCCCGGGCGGGCAGCCGACGACGTTGGTCAGCATGCGGACCCCCTCCACCAGGTCGACGAGCGCCACGCAATAGGGCTCGCCCCCCGAGAAGGCGGCGCCGGCCGCCTCGGGCTTGTGCTCCACGGCGGCGGCGTACACCGTGGCCGCGCCGCTGGCCGTGCGCCATTCGAGCGCCGAGTCGGGCGCGGCGCAGTGCGGGCAGAACGCCCGGGGGTAGAAGACGCCGCGGTCGCAGGCCGTGCACCACTGGACCAGGAGCCGTCCCGTGCGCGTCGCCTCCCAGAACGGCCCGCTCTCGGCGCCGACGGGGGGTTCGAAGCGGGCCGCTGTTCCAGGGGCGTCCCCGCGCGCCGTCGTCACAACGTGGCCTCCGTCCCGAGGACCGCCGTGGACATGACCGAGAGCACCATGCCCGAGCCGTGGGCCACCGCGACCTCGGCGCCGTCGACCTGGCGCTCGCCGCACTCGCCGCGGAGCTGGCGCACGGCCTCGGTGATGAGGAACATGCCGTACATGCCGGGGTGGGTGAACGAGAGGCCGCCGCCGTTGGTGTTCATGGCCAGCGGGCCGCCGCCCGGGCCGAGCGTTCCCTCGGCGGCGAAGGGCCCGCCCTCACCCTTCTTGCAGAAGCCGAGATCCTCGAGATGGAGCAGCGCGGTGATGGTGAAGCTGTCGTATCCCATGAGCACGTTCACGTCGGCCGGGGTGAGGCCCGCCATGCCGAAGGCATTGGCGCCGGACACGACACCGGGCGTCGTCGTGAGGTCCGGCATCTGGCCGATGCCCATGTGATCGGTGCAGGTGGCGGCGCCGAGCACGTAGACCGGTGGCTTGCGCAGCGAGCGTGCCCGCGCTGCGCTCGTCATCACGAAGGCACCGGCGCCGTCGGTGACCAGGCAGCAGTCGAGGAGGTGCAGCGGGCTCACCTGCATCGGGGAGGCGAGCACGTCGGCGACGGTGAGCGGGTCGCGGTAACGGGCTCGCGGATTGTGGGTGGCCCACTCCCGCGTGCTGACCGCGATGGCGGCGAGCTGCTCGGAGGTGGTGCCGAACTCGTGCATGTGGCGCGGCAGCGGCGAGCGCGTAGGGGCCCATCGGCATGCGGAGGCCGTAGGGCATCTCCCATTCGGCCATCGGGTTCGGACCGGGCGGCATGCGACGCGGGGAGCGGCGGCCCGCGGCTGCGGTCGCCCGCGTGGCGTCGAGGCGTAGACGCTGACCACGACGTCGCAGAGGCCGGCCGCGATGGCCGCAGCAGCGTGCTCGAGGTGGACCTCGTAGCTCGAGCCGCCCGTCATGGTCGACTCGGTGAAGGTGGGGTGGATGCCGAGGTACTCGGCCAGTCCGACCGCAGACTCCGCGTGGCAGACGCCGTCGACGTCGGCCAGCGGGAGGCCCGCGTCCTCGAGGGCGTCGAGGATCATGGCGACCTCGAGCTCGCGCCCGGACCGGTCGAGCTCACCGGTGGGGGAGACGTCGTCGGCGACGCCGACGATCGCCGCCGCGCCGCGCAACGTCCGATCCCCCCGACTCACTCCGACGACCCCCCGGCCCCGACCCGCGCCTGCCGTACCGACGGCTAGGCGTTCTTGGGCAGCTGGGAGAAAGGCGTCACCCGGTCGTTGTTGGGCTCCTTGGGCAGACCCAGGACCCGTTCCCCGATGATGTTGCGCTGCACCTGGTCGGTCCCCCCGTAGATCGGCGGCGCCTGGGCGAACAGCGCCATCTCGCTGATGCCGCCGGCGAAGGGATCGCCCGTCGCGTGCTTCAAGGCGGCCTTGTCGTCGCTGTCGTAGGCGTGGAGCATGCCGGCCGGGCCCGCGATGCGCAGGCCGAGGTCACGGGTGAGGCGCACGATCTGGCTCATGGAGAGCTTGGCGACGTTGGGCATGCCGGGGATGTCCCCACCCTGCTCCTTGACCGCCTTGACCCGCAGGCCGTTGAACCGTCCGAGCTCGCCCAGGGTGTACAGCCGGGCCAGGTCCTGGCGGATGCCGGCATCGGTGTTGACCCCCCGGGACTGCGCCAGGCCGATCAGCATGGGCGCCCCGCCCCGCATGGCGCCCATCGCGCCCAGGGCGCCGCCGCGCTGCTGGGACTTCTTGTCGGACTTCTTGTCGGACTTCTTGTCGGACTTCTTGTCCGACTTCTTGGCGTTCTTGGCGGCGCCGGCCGCCGGTGAGGGAGCGACGACGTCGCCGACCCGCTTGCCCAGGAAGCCCATGACCGTGCCCGGCTGCGCCAGCCCGCCGCCGGCCGCGTTGCCGCCGCCGGAGCCCAGGCCGGCCCGCTCGTTCATGAGGGTGGTGTTGGCGGCGGCCCACCCGTTGTTGACGCCCCCGATGAGCGCCGAGTCGGCCACCCGGGCGTCGGTGATGAAGACCTCGTTGAAGAGCGCGTGGCCCGTCATCTCCTTGAGGGGGCGCACGTCCACGCCGTCCTGGAGCATCTCGAAGGCGAAGTAGGAAATGCCCTGGTGCTTTGGCACCTCGGGGTTCGTGCGGGCCAGGAGCATGCCGAGGTCGGCGTACTGGCCACCGGAGGTCCAGACCTTCTGGCCGTTGACGACCCACTCGTCGCCGTCCTTGACCGCCCGCGTCTGCAGGCCGGCCAGGTCGGAGCCGGCCTGGGGCTCGCTGAAGAGCTGGCACCAGGCCCTCTGGCCGGTGACGATGTCCCGCACGTAGTGGTCGATCTGCTCCTGGGTGCCGTGGGCCGCGATGGTCGGCGCGGCCAGGAGGAGCCCCAGCCCCGCGGGAGGCCCGAGCGCGCCGGAGGCGGCGATCTCCTGCTGCACCAGGACGACGTCGGACCGGGCCATGGCCTTGCCGTAGGCGTTGGTGGGCAGGCCCGGTGCGGCCCAGCCGGCGAGCCCGAGACGCTCCCACCACTGGGCCACCGTCAGGTCGGGGTCCCAGTTGTCGCCCAGCCAGGCCCGCAGCTCGCTGAGCAGCTGCGCGGTCCCCGTCGTCTCGGTCGCAGTATCGGTCACGCCCCGAAAGTTACCGGGCGCGCCCGCACCGGGCGACTCGTGGGAATCCTGGGTAGCGTCGGCCGGATGCAAGACGAACGTTTGAACAAGGCATTCGAGTCCTGGGTGGCGGCGCAGAAGGCGGCGCTCGACGTCGTGCGACAGGCGACGGGCGTGCCCGAGAGCGACGTGGACGTGGCCGAGGGCTACCGGTGGGTGACCCGCCTCAGCCGCCTTGCGCTGGACTGGATCGTGGAACGCTCCGACCCCCTGCACCCCCGGCTCTTCACGCTCCAGGACAACTACCGCAAGCTCCTGGTCGACAACCCCGACGTGCACTACCTCTTCTCCGTGCTCGACGATTCCCGCTCCTACCGCCTCGTCGGGTACCGGGGCGAGTGCGCCTACCTCGGCATGACCTTCGGCACGCCCTTCGGACAGGGGCAGGTCGCGGGCCGGACGGGGACGCAGACCCAGACCCATATCGACGAGTTCGAGCTGGGTCCCAACGGCGAGGTGGACATCCTGATCGCGCCGGCGTCGAAGATGCCGGACCCGATGCCGCGGAATGCGGTCGTGCTCGAGCCCGGCACCGCGCAGCTGGCCATCCGCGAGACTCACTTCGAGAAGACCCCCGATCGCCTGGCGCGCCTGCGCATGGAGCTCGTCCCGGACGCCGGCGAGGTGGTGCCGCCGCCCATCCTCTCGGCGGAGGAGCTCGCGCCGAAGCTCGAGTTCGCGGCCATGTTCCTCACCTTCGTGGGCGGGACCGCCCTGCAGATGTGGCACGACGCGGGGAGCAACATGAACACGTTCGGGGGTCAGGCCGGGTCGGAGCACGTGGCCGCCCAGGACGACGAGGTGCGCTCGCACTCCAACGCCGAAATGACCTACCACGGCGGCCGCTTCCGGCTGGAACCCGGGGAGGCGCTGGTGGCCACCGTGCACGAGCCGGACAAACCGTTCCTCTATTGGGGACTCACGCTCGCCTCGCCGTGGATGGAGAGCTTCGACTACCGCTACACGACCACTGCGCTGAACAACAAGACGGCGACCCGTGCGGCGGACGGGAACTGGACGATGGTCATCGCGCCGACGGACCCGGGGCCGGGCGTGGAGAACTGGCTCGACACCGGGGGACGGCTCGAGGGCTACATGCTGGTGCGCTGGGTGCTGGCCGACGGGCCGCCCCACCCCACCGCCGAGGTGGTGAAGGTGGCGGACCTCACCGCTTCCTAGCGGTCCCGGCCCGGCCCGGAGTCAGTCGCTCCGGCTCGGCACCTCCTGGACGAGCCACCCGTTCCCGTCGGGGTCGCTGAATGACAGGAAAGACCCGTAGTCCGCTCGTGCCGGGTCCCGGCCCTCGACCTGCACGCCCGATTCGAAGTGATAGGCGTCGCTCACGGGCACGCCGCCGTCCAGCAGCCGTTGCCGTGCGGCGTCGATGTCTGCGACCACCAGGTGCAGGCCCTGCAGGGTGCCCGCCGCCTGCTCGTTCTGCATGAGGGCGATGGAACAGGCCGACCCCGACGGGGTCAGCTGGACGACCCGGAAGTCCTCGCCGGCCCGGTGGTCCACGTCGACGTGGAAGCCGAGGGCATCGGCATAGAACGCCTTGGCCCGGTCGACGTCGGTGACCGGGACGACGATGTTCTCAAGCTTCCAGTCCATGCCTAGACCTCCGAGGGCACCCCGAAGCGCTCCTGGTACGGCGCCACGAGCGCGCGGTGGGTGGCCAAGTCGAGGCCCGTGTCGGCGAAGGAGTAGTCGTGGCCGCCGGCTCGCCCGCTGTGACGGGCGGCCAGGTAGGCCTCGAGCGCGCTGCGGAACCCAGGGGTGACCGGGAGGTCCCACCCGGCGTAGAGCCGTTCGATCACACGGATGGGGTCCGCCACGAGGTCCTTGTAGACCACGTCGGCGATCTGGTCCACCGGGACGGCCCGGGCGTCGCGCTCGGCCGTGACATGGTCCATCTGCATCTCGAGCCCCATCGCCATGAACTCGACCAGGATCGCGTGGTCGACGTGGTCCGAGTGCATGTAGTGCAACGTCGCCATGAGGTCCGCCAGCGACCCGATGACCCGGAGCGGGTCGCGGTGGGTGATCACGACGCGTGCGTCGGGGTAGGTGCCGAAGAGAAGGGGCAGGGCGGAGAGGTGAGAGGGCGCCTTGACGACCCAGCGCGGCGTCGGTCGCTCGGCCACCCACTGCAGCGTCTGCAGATGGCGCTTGTGCCAGTCGTAAATCGGTGTCTGGTCCTGGTCGCTGCGCCACAGCGTGTACCCGCCCACGTTGTAGAGGCCGGTGAACATGTCGCTCGAGAACTGGTGGGCGAAGGCGAAGATGCACTCGGTCGGGAGCCGGCCGCCGTTCTCGTGCATGGCGGTGAAGGCGGGCACCATCTCGTCCATGAGCGTGATCTCGTCGTCACACAGGTCCCCCGAGGCGTCCTCATAGGGGACGCTGTGCAGCAGCTCCCACAGCAGCGGTGGTCGGTTGTCGGGGTCGCAGGCCAGCAGCTCGTGCAGCAGGGTGGTCCCGGAGCGCCCCAGGCCGGTCACCACGATGGGCGTGTGCACCGGCTCGCGCAGGACGGCCGGCTCCTCCTTCCACAGGTCGATTATGCGCAGCCGGTTCTGCAGGATCATCTGGATCTCGCCGCGGGTGCGGATGCGCCCGGGCAGGTGGAGCCGCGCCTCACCGTCGAGGGAGACGCAGAGGCGGCGGAAGGGTTCCTCCCACCATGTGTCGCCGAAGTCGTCGAGCCCGGTGGTGCCGACGGCGGCCTCTCGCAGGGTCTCGGGCTCGAGCGAGACCATCGAGCGCCCGTCGTCACCCAGGCCGTGTCCGAGCGAGACCATCTTGTCGGTCCACGCGCTGCGTGGCGGCGGGGTCCAGGGCACGGGGCGTCACCGTACCCGCAACGGGGACAGCGGAAGCACCGAGAGGCGGGAGAATGGGCGGGTGGTCGATGCCGCGCCCGGCCTGGGCGCCGACGAGATCCTCGACGTGCTCGCGACCGGCGCCGACCGGCCGCTGGTTGACGGCGCACGGGTCTCGCAGCTCGACCACGCGTGGCAGACGGCGGCGCTCCTGGCCCACCTCCGCCCCGATGATGGCGAGCTGGCCGCGGCGGGCCTCGTGCACGACATCGGCCACCTGCTGCCGGGAGGCACGGACGAGGCCCACGCGGAGACCGGGGCGCGGGCGGTCCGGGGGGCACTGGGGGAGCGGGTGGCGGGACTGGTCCTCCTGCACGTGGAGGCGAAGCGGTATCTCGTGGCGAGCGAGGGTGGCTACGGGGGGGTGCTCGGCGCCGACAGCGTCGCGTCCCTGGTCCGCCAGGGCGGCGCCATGACCCGGGACCAGGCAGTGGCCTTCTCGGCCCGGCGGTGGGCGGCCGACGCGCTGGTCCTGCGCCGGGCCGACGACCGCGCGAAGGTCGTGGGTCTCGAGGTTCCCGACCTGGCCCGGTGGGCCGCACTGCTGCGGGAGCTGTCCGAGAAGACCGGTCGCGGCGTGACCTGACGCATCGGGCCCGGCCGCCGCGCTGCGCGACGTCAGCGGGTGCCGAGCTGCGGGTGGGGAGCCGTAGGGAACCGGGCTGCGGGGTCGACCGGGACTCGATGTCTGACGCGACCGATGAAGCCACCGACGCTGTGCACGCCAAGAGACCCAGGCCCATCAGCGACTGGGACTACTCATTCTCGAGCGTCAACAATGGTTCGAACCCCAACACCGCTGCGGCGCTGAGATCCAACTTCGGTTGACCAGCGAGGCCAGCGCACAGGGGCGCTGCGCTTGGCATCGTCTTGGATCAAGAGAGCGGTGTGCACCGCTCAGTTGCCGAACTCAAACGCGACATCAAGGCGTGGATCTCCGGTTGGACGAGGACCCGCACCCTACGTCTGGGTCAAGACGGCGGATCAGATCCTCGCCTCTGGCGAGACATTTCCCGCGGATCTCTGACGCAGGTCACGAGCCCCCGTTTGCTCCCCGTGGTGCTGCCAAGCCAGAGTCGGCTGGTGGATGCCCCCATCTCCGGCCACTGTGACACCCGCTTCGGCGCGGTGCGGGAGGAGTTCGGTCGCAACTTCGCCGAGCGCGGCGAGGTCGGCGCGGCGCTCTGCATCCTGATCGAGGGCAGGGCCGTGGTCGACCTGGCCGGCGGCTGGACCGACGGGGCGGCGCGCACACCGTGGCGCGCCGACACGCTCGTGAACTTCTACTCGGTGGGGAAGGCGTTCGTGGCACTCCTGGCGCTGCAGCTGGTAGACGCGGGGTTGATCGGGCTCGACGACCCCATCGCCACGGTGTGGCCCGAGTTCGCGGCGCTGGGCAAGGAGGCGGCGACGCTGCGGCACGCGCTCTGCCATCGCGCCGGCGTGCCAGCCATCCGCGCACCGTTGACCAACGAGGACCTGTGGCGGTGGGAGCGCATGACGGGCGCGCTGGCCGCGACCGAGCCGTGGTGGGAGCCGGGGACGCGCCACGCGTACCACACCAACACCTACGGCCACCTGATCGGCGAGGTGGTGCGCCGGGTGAGCGGAGAGCCGTGCGCCCGGCGGCTGGCCGGCGTGGCGGGCCCGCTCGACGCCGACGTGTACGTCGGCGTGCCCGCCTCGGAGCGCCGGCGCTGCGCCGACATCCTCTTCCGTGCGCCGATTCCCGACCACCCGCCGGGCGAGGCGCTCACCGGGGACGCCCGCATGGAGATGCTGAGCTACTTCAATCCGCCGGGCTACTCGTCGATGGGGGTCGTCAACACGGCGGAGTGGCGCGCCGCCGAGGTCCCGTCGACCAACGGCCATGGGTCGGCGCGTGGCGTGGCGCGCCTGTACGGCGCGTTGCTCGAGACGAACCGGCTTCTCTCCCCCGACCTCCTCGCCGAGGCGACCTCACCGCAGTCGCAGGGCTTCTGCCCGATCCTGCACGAGGACGTGACTTTCGGGCTCGGGTTCAAGCCGACAGTGCCGCGGCGCCCGTTCGGGCCGAATCCCCGCAGCTTCGGCCACTTCGGGACCGGTGGTGCGGTCGGGTTCGCCGACCCCGACGCCGCCGTCGCGTTCGGCTACGTCATGAACGACGTCATCCCGCGGTGGCAGAGCACGCGCAACCGCTCGCTCATCGACGCGCTCTACGACGCGTTGTGATCACGGAAGCGGGCGTTCGGCCGCGCCCGGCGGAGGTCGATGCTCTAAGGTTCGCCACAGAGACCACAGCCGCCGGGCGGCAGAGCTAGGGGGTTCCCATGACGGACGCGGCGATGGCGATGCCCACCAGGCGGGTCGACCTGTGGTACGCCGGGACGGCACCGCAGGGACGGCTCTCGGTGGGCTTTCGCATCATCTTGGCCATCCCGCAGGTCGTCGTCCTGTACTTCCTCTTCATCGCCCTGTTCTTCGTCGTGGTGATCGGTTGGTTCGCGGCGCTGTTCATGGGCCGCCTGCCCGACTGGGCGCACAGCTTCATCAGCGGCGTCGTGCGCTGGTCCACCCGGGTCGGGGCCTACCTGCTCCTGTTGACCGACCAATATCCACCGTTCTCGCTCGACGACGAGGACTACCCGGCCCGCCCGATCCTGCCCGACCCGGGCCCGCTCAACCGCTGGGCCGTGCTGTTCCGCATCATCCTCGCCGTCCCGGGGGCCGTGTTCGTGCAGATCGTGCAGTACGGGCTGACCATCCCGCTGCTCCTCGTGATGTGGTTCGTCGTGCTCGTCAGGGGCAGCATGCCCCCGGCGCTCTACCTCGCCTACGCGGCGCTGCTGCGCTACGAGACGCGGTTCCACTCCTGGTTCAGCATGCTGACGTCGGAGTACCCGTGGGGCATGCTCGGCGACCGGGCCCAGGCGCCGGCGCCGCTCCCTCCGGGCGCCCCGGCCGGCCCGCCGCCGTACCAGGCCCCGCCCCCGGCGCCCCCGCGCCGACCGATCCCGCCGACCCAGGCGCCGGCGCAGCCGTTCTCGTACCCGCCGGCATCGGGCACGCCGGGCCAGGCGGCGCCGGCCGGAGAGCCCGCCGTCCCCGCCGTCCCCGGCGCCCCCGTCCCGGCGCCGGGATGGCCACCGCCCATGCCCGCGCCACCGCCGGCCGGTGTCGGCGCCATGCCGCCACCGTCACCGTGGGAGCGGACCGCGGTGCCACCACCGCCCGGCGGGGAGCTGCCCCCGTGGGGCACGCTCGTCCTGGAGGGCGCGGCCCGGAGCTGGATGATCTTCGCCATCGTCTGGGGATCGATCGTCTTCGTGGGGCAGACCGTCACCCAGAATGCGCTCGGTGGGAACCGGCACAACAACACCGGCGTGGTGCAGGACGACGCCGTCCAACGCGGCGCCACCTCCTCGATCGTCGGCTCCGACGCGCACGAGCTCGTCACCCTGGCCCACCGGCTGCACGGTGATCCCTGACCGAGAGGGTGGCGCGCCCGGGGCGTGACGCGGTGACGTTCGAGGAGCTGGTGGCGGAGGGCAGCGCCGTCCCGGTCGAGGGCTGGGACTTCTCCTGGTTCGACGGAAGGGCCACCGAGGAGCGACCGCCCTGGGGCTACGCCCGGCGGATGAGCGAGCGGATGGCCGGCGGCGCGTCGGCGCTGGACGTGCAGACCGGGGGCGGGGAGGTCCTGGCCACGGTGGCGCGACCGCCGGCGCTGCTGGTGGCCACCGAGTCGTGGCCGCCCAACGTCGCGGTGGCCCGCACCCGCCTGCGCGCGTCGGGTGCCCACGTGGTCGCGGTGGCGGACGCGCCGACGCTGCCCTTTGCCGACGCGTCGTTCGACCTCGTGACGAGCCGCCACCCCGTCGTCGTGCTGTGGGAGGAGATCGCCCGGGTCCTGCGGCCCGGCGGGACGTATCTGTCCCAGCAGATCGGCGCGGGCTCGAATCGGGAGCTGACCGACTTCATCATGGGCCCGCAGCCCGTGAACCCGCGTCGCAGCCCGGAGCGGGCCCGGACAGAGGCAACGGCGGCCGGGCTCGAGGTCGTCCGCCTGCAGTGCTGCGCGCTCCGCGTCGAGTTCTTCGACGTGGCCGCCGTGGTGCACTTCCTCCGCAAGGTCCCCTGGACGGTGCCGGGTTTCAGCGCCGACGCTTTCGGCGCCGAGCTCCGCCGCATGCACGACCTCATCCGACGCGACGGCGTGTTCGTGTCCACCGCCCAACGACTCCTCATTGAGGCGCGCCGCCCCGGTTGAACCGCGACGGAGCGCCGTGGCGCCGGGTCCCACCGGCGCCGGTGCCGCTCAACGTATGGTTCGGGGGGGCGGAACGATCGTGATCCGCACGACGCAGTGAACCTCGAGGGTGCGCCATGGCGCAGTGGCGCTGCGGCGCCCTCCTAGCCCGAGGTCAACTCGCCTGGCTCACCGAGCTCATGTTGTAGTCGGGGATGCGCAAAGGTGGCATGACCGTCCGGTTGAGGTACTCGCCGGACTCGCGCCCGAGCGAGCGCACCGGCGTGCCGACCTCGGTGGCCCGGGCCAGCAGGTCGACGGGGCTCTCGTTGAAGCGGAAGTTGTTCGCTGCGCCGACCACGGCGCCGTCCTCAATCACGTAGACGCCGTCGCGTGTGAGCCCGGTCATGAGCAAGGTCGCCGGGTCGACCACACGGATGTACCACAGGCAGGTGAGCAGGAGCCCCCGTCCGGTGCGGGCCACCATGTCGTCGACCGAGCCACCGTCGGCTGCGCCGCAGCGCAATACGAGGTTGTCGACGTAGGGCGCCACGTCCACACCCGACTTCGCCGCACCGGCACGGTGGTAGCGCAAGTGCGCCAGGACGCCGTCACGCAGCCAGTCGATGCGCCCGAGCGGCAGCCCGTTGTCGAAGACGGAGACGTCCGAGCTGCTCGCCTCTGTCGCCACGAAGGGCGTGCTCGACACCGTCTGTGCGAAGGGGTCGCTGGCGAGCGTGAAGGGCAGGGCCGTGATCGTCTCACCGACCCGCGTGCCGCCGCCCTCCTTGGAGAAAACGGTGCGGCCGTCCTCGGCGTCCTGACCGCCGAGGCCGACGAACGCCAGCTCGGCCATCATGTCGCCCACGCCCGACGGCGGAAGGATGACCTCGTACCGGCCGGCATCGAGCGCGATCTGCCGTTTCCCCCAGTCCAGCCGGCGCCAGATCTCCTGCTCCATCTCCTCGAACGACGGGTCGATGGCGGGCACGCCGACCCAGGCCGAGCCCGTCCCGTCGGCGGTGCGTCCCACCAGGTTCACCGCCGCGGTCGGCTGCGCGTGCGACAGCCGCACCCCGGTCGTGCTCCCGAGGTAGAGCGTCGCCACGTCGATCTCGGCGAAGCCCGCCAGCACGGCGTCGCGCGCACGCGCCCGTCCGAAGGCACCCGCCAGCGACGAGAGCACCGGTTCGAGCGCGGACGCGTCCGTCTCCTCCGGCGCGAGCGAGAAGTCACGTCCCGGGCCGGTCCCCGACGCCTCGACCAGGGCGAAGGCGTCCTCGGCCGGAGGCGCGGCACGCGGCGTCGGCCAGCGCCGCCGACGCCATCTCGGCCACGCCGTCGAGCCCGACCACCCCCGCCTGGCGCGCCGTGCCGGCCGAGTCCCCGGCGACCGCGACCACGGTCACCGAGCGCGCCCGGTGCACCCCGTTGGTCGTCGTCGTGTTGAGCGCGAAACGGACGTCGGCATGGCTGGCCTCCTCGACCAGCACGATGCAGCCGTCGGCCCCCGCGGCGCCGGCTGCCGCGACCCCGTGTTCGACCAGCTCCTGGGCGGGGATCACCCGTGTCCCCGCCGCACGATCAGCGCCCCGATTCCTCGCGCGCGTTGAGCACCCGCACGCCGCGCACGAGCACCGAGGGGCAGCCGTGCGAGACCGGCGCCACCTGTCCCGGCTGGCCCTTCCCGCAGTTGAACGCGCCGCCCAGCACCCAGGTGGACGCTCCGCCGACGGCTTCCATGGAGCCCCAGAAGTCGGTCGTGGTCGCCTGGTACGCAACGTCCTTGACCTGCCCCGCCAGCTTCCCGCCCTCGATCATGTAGAAGCGCTGCCCGGTGAACTGGAAGTTGTAGCGCTGCATGTCGATCGACCAGCTCTTGTCGCCCATGACGTAGATGCCCCGGTCGACGCCCGCGATCAGCTCCTCGGTGCCGGGGCCGTCCACCCCGGCGTGGGCCAGCGACACGTTGGCCATGCGCTGTATGGGCACGTGCATCGGCGAGTCGGCGAACGCGCAGCCGTTGGAGCGCTCGAAGCCCATGGCGGCGGCGATGGAACGGTCCAGCTGGTAGCCGACGAGGACCCCGTCGCGCACGAGGTCGAAGGACTGCGTCGCGACGCCCTCGCTGTCGATGCCCACCGTGGCCAGGCCGTGCTCCATGGTGCGATCGCCTGTCACGTGCATGACCGGGGACCCGTAGGCCAGCGTGCCCAGCTTGTCGAAGGTGGCGAAGGAGGTCCCGGCGTAGGCCGCCTCGTAGCCGACGGCGCGGTCGAGCTCGGTGGCGTGCCCGATGGACTCGTGGATGGTGAGCCAGAGGTTCGACGGGTCGATGACGAGGTCGTAGGTCCCCGCCGCCACCGAGGGCGCCGCCACCTTCTCGGACAGCAGCTCGGGCAGGCGGGCCAGCTCGGCGTCCCAGTCCCAGCTCCCGTCCGATGTCGGGTCCGTGAGGAACTCCCAACCCCGCCCGACCGGCGGCGCCAGCGTGCGCATGGTCTCGAAGCCCGCGTCCGAGAGCGCCAGCGCTTCCAGCTGGGTCTGCATCCGGACGCGGTGCTGGGTGGCCCGCGTCCCGTTGAGGTCGGCCAGGTAGGTCTGCTCCGACACGGCCAGGAGCGCGGCGGAGGTGTGCGACACCGCGTCGTGGTGCCACAGCCGCGCGCTCCACTCGGCCAGCAAGGCGATCTTGTCGGCCATCGGCACCGTCGTGGGGTCCACCTCGAACGCGCTCGACCACGTGACCTCACCGTGGGGGGGCTCGGGCGCCAGCTCGACCTGCCCGCCACCGGCCCCGTGCGTGACCCTGGCCAGCTCCGTGGCCAGCTGGACCAGGTTGGCCGCCTCTTCGGGGCCCACGTCGACGCTGGCGGCGAACCCGACCGCGCCGTCGACCACCACCCGCACGCCCATGCCGAAGTCCGTGTCGTCCGCCGTCGTCTCGGGGGAGCCGTCGTGGAGCCGGACCACCTGGCTGCGGATCCGCTCGACCCGGAGCTCCGCCGCCTGGCAGCCCGCCGCAGCGCTCAACGCGGCGTCGGCCAGGGCCGAGAGCTCGTCCGCGGGCAGCGGCATCAGTCGACGGGCGTGGGTTGGCGCAGCGAGAGCCCGGCGGCGGTGTAGATGGCGTCGATGAGCTCCATTGTCCGGATCGCGTCGGCGGCCGTGGTCGGGAAGGACGCGCCGTCCTCGACCGCGGCGGCGAACGCCTCGAGCTGGTAGTCGTACGTCGGCTTGCGGCTGAATCGCTCCTTGCGGGTGCCGAGCGAGGTCGTGACCTTCATCCGGTGGAAGTACTGGGGGCTGAAGGGGTTGAAGACCGAGATCTTGCCGTTGTCACCCGTGACCTCCGCCCGCATGCGCAGCACGGAGGAGGAGAACATGGAGCAGCCGATGTGGGCGCTCCCGCCGTCGGGGAGGGAGAAGTGCGCGTCCATGGCGCGGTCGACGCCGGGGGACGACAGCTTCGCCTCGGCACTGATCACCCGTGGGCCCGGGGCGAGGAGGCGCAGGAGGCTGATGGGGTAGCAGCCCATGTCCATGGTGGCGCCGCCGGCCAGCGCCAACTGGTAGCGGATGTCGCCCTTCTTCCACAGCGGCGCCGAGAACGACACGTCGACGTTGCGGATGGTGCCCAGCTCACCCGAGCGGACGATCTCCACCAGGCGCTTGGCCAGCGGGTGGTACTGGTAGTGGAAGGCCTCCATGACCACCACACCGGGGTTCGCGTTGTCCACCTCCGCCACCGCCCGGGCCTCGTCGGCGTTGGCGGTGAAGGGCTTCTCGCACAGGACGTGCTTGCCCGCCTTCAGCGCCGCGATGGTCCAGTGCCCGTGGAGCCCGTTGGGCAGCGGGTTGTAGACGGCATCGATGTCGGGGTCGTTGACCAGCTCGGCGTAGGTGCCGAGCACACGGGGAATTCCCTGCTTGCGAGCGAATTCGCTGGCGCGCTCGCTGTCCCGCGCCGCCACCGCGGACACCTGGGCCCGGCCTGTCCGCCGCGCCGGCTTGACCAGGGCGATCGGGGTGATGCGGGCCGCCCCGAGGACCCCGATCCTCAGCACGCCGGGGTCATCCGGGCCTGCACGGCCCGGGGCAGTGAGGCGCGGCTCCGGTCGACGTTTCCCCTGTATGGGACGGAGGGGCCACCACCTCGGGCGGCCGGGCCAGACGAAGCACGAGCACGGACGCTAACGCACCCGGGGCCCGCCCGGCGCTTGGCCACATCCGCGGGCTCGACGGTACTCGGCGACGGTCGACCAGGTCGGCGTGCGCTGCACGGACGGGGTGCACTTCACGCGCCCGGGAGGCAGCTTCATCGGGGAGAATCTGGCCCCGGAGCCCGCGGCGCGCGGCCAGGCCCACGCCACGGCGTCGCCGGGTGGCGCCTGGCCGGGCGCTCTGCCACCATCGACCCCGACATGGTTCGCGAACCTGCCCTGCCAGTAGTACGGCGTGCGACGAAGGACGATGTCGATGCGATGGCGGCGCAACTGGCCAAGACCTTCTTCGACGACCCCGTCATCGGGCACATCTTTCGCAACCCCCCGCGCCGCGACGCGGGCCTGCGCGCCTACTTCCGCACCCAGATGCGAGCCGACTATCTCCCGTTCGGTGGCTGCTACACGACCGACGGCTATGCCGGCTCGGCCATCTGGGCGCCTGCGGGCAAGCCGCTCCTCACGGGGTTCACGGCGATCGTCACGATGCTGCCGGTGCTGCCCTACGTGGCGGCCAACCTCGCCACCACCCTGCGCCTCTTGAACCTCGTCGAGTCGATGCACCCCCACGTGCCGCACTGGTACCTGGCCACGCTCGGCACCGCCGTCGAACAGCAGGGCAAGGGCGTGGGCGGCGCGCTGATGCGCCCGGTGCTCGAGCACTGCGACGCCGAAGGGCTCCCCTGCTATCTCGAGTCGTCCAAGGAGCGCAACGTCCCCTTCTACCGGCGTCACGGCTTCGAGGTCGTGAAGGAGGTGCGGTTGCCGGGCGACGGACCGCTGATGTGGACCATGTGGCGGGAGCCGCAGCCGGCGACGGCCCCCTGAGCCCGGTCGGCGCGGACCCCCTTATGTCGGGTGGATCCCCTCGGGCATGGAGAGCGCGTCGGTGACGACCAGCCCCAGCGTGTCGATCACGGCCCGCGCCGGCGCGGACGGGAGCCCCCGCCGGCGCTGCGCCACGCCCACCCGGCGCCGGGGGAGCCCGGTGACGGGCAGCACCGAGAACCGGCCGCGCAGGTGGCCCGGCACGGCGGTGGCCGGGAGGATGGCCGGCCCGTAGCCGTCGAAGGCCAGCGACGCGATGAGCCGGACGCCGTCGAGCTCCATGGCCGGCTGCAGTTCGATCCGGGCCGGACCCGTGGCGCTGTCGATCTCGGCCCGCAGCGCCGTGCCCGGCGCCGGGAGCAGCATCTCGAGCTCGGAGAGGCGTTCGAGCGGGAGCGAGGGCTCGGCGGCCAACGCGTGGCCGGAGGGCAGCACGACCACCAGGTCCTCGTCGAAGAGCTGGGCGGCCATGATCTCGTCGCCGCTCAGAGGGAAGGTGACCACCGCCAGGTCGAGCTGCCCCGAGGCCAGTTGCTGCTCGAGCTGCCCACTGGACCCCTCGGCCACGTTCAGGTGCACGTGGGGGTGGCGCACGCGCAGGAGGTCGAAGAGCTGCGGGACCAGCCAGCGCCCCGTCGTGCCGATCATGCCGAGCCTGACCGTCCCGACCACCACCTCGCGCAAGGCGGTCACGTCGGCCACCATCGCCTCGAGCTCGTTCATGACCCGCCTCGCCCGCTCGATGACGACCTCGCCCTCCTCGGTCAGTCGCCCCGAGGCCCGGTCGACCAGCTGGACGTCGAGCTCACGCTCCAGGCGGGCCACGTGGGCCGAGACGTTGGACTGCACCGTGCCGATCGAGGTGGCGGCGGCGGAGAAGCTCCCGGTGTCGGCGATGCCCATCAGTGCTTGCAGATGTTTCAGCTCCACCCGGTCATCCCCGCAGAAAGTGCTTGCCAGAGTATCGGTAGCGATCAGCATAACAGATGGAAAGTATCTTCTAAAGCTGCTTGACTGATTGTCGATGTGCCGCCAGAATGAATGGCAGACCGCAGGGTACGGAAGCCCCCCCTCCTACCCCTGATGAGTCTCGAGAAGGGATCGCCCTCCCCCCCGGCGATCCCTTCTCCTAATTCCGGGGCCTGGCGGACCCGTTCCGGCACCCCGAAAACGGGGCATCGAACTGCTTTAGGCTTCGTGCCGTGGCGAAGAGCGCCGTCTTCATCGACCTCGACCGCACCCTCTTGTGCCATGCGTCGGGCCAGATCCTCAACCAGGCCCTGGTGAAAGAGGGCGTGCTGCCCGAGGGGCGCTCACTGCCCGGCGACAGGCTGCTCTACGCCGTGAACGACCGTTTGGGCGAGAACCTGTTCTCCATGGGCCTGGTGCGGGCGGCGGCGAGGGTGGCCCGGGGCTGGCGCCAGGACCAGGTCCAGGCGGCCGGGCGACGGGCGGTGTCCGCCCTGAGCGAGCTCGTCGCCCCCTTTGCCCCGCAGCGCCTGGCCGCGTTCCGGGCCGACGGCCACCGCCTCGTGCTCTCCACCACGACGCCGGTCGACATGATCGCCCCCTTCGCCGAGGCCTTCGGCTTCGACGACCTGATCGCGACCGCATACGAGACCAAGGACGGCCGGTACACGGGCCGCCTGTACGAGGGGTTCGTGTGGGGGACGGGCAAGCTGCGTGCCGTGCGCGAGTGGGCCGGCCCGAAGGGCATCGACCTCGCCGACTGCCACGCCTGCAGCGACAGCATCTTCGACGTCCCGCTGCTCTCGAGCGTCGGCTCGCCCCACGCGGTGAATCCCGATCCGTCCCTCACCGTGGTGGCCACGGCGCGGCGCTGGCCCGTGGAGCACTGGGACCGGCCACCCGGCGTCCCCAGCGTCGTCGGCCTCGAGCCGTACCACTTCCTCCGCCCGTTCGTGCGCAAGCTCTCGTTCCCGTACGCACGCTTCGACATCGCCGGCGTCGAGAACGTGCCACGACGGGGTCCGGTCCTCCTCGCGTCGAACCACCGGAGCTACTTCGACGTCGCCGCGCTGGCCCTCGTCGCCCGGGAGATCGGGCGGCCCGTGCGCTTCCTCGGCAAGAAGGAGATCTTCGAGGCTCCCGTGGTCGGCATGATCGCCCGGGCCATTGGCGGCATCGCGGTCGACCGTGGCAGCGGATCGGGCCAGCCCATGCGCAATGCCGAAGCAGCGTTGAAGGCAGGCGAAGTCGTCATCGTGCTCCCGCAGGGGACCATCCCGCGCGGGTACGACTTCTTCGATCCCGTGCTACACGGCAAGACCGGGACGGCGCGGCTGGCCGCGGCGACGGGTGCCAGCGTCGTGCCGGTCGGGCTCTGGGGCACCGAGAAGGTATGGCCGCGCTCGGCGCGCGTGCCCGACTTCACCCTCGTGCGCAACCCGCCGACCGTGACCGTGCGCGTGGGCACGCCCGTGCCCTTGTCGCTCACCGACGCCAAGGCGGACACAGCCACCATCATGGAGGCCGTCACCGCACTGCTGCCAGCGGCGGCGCGGGTGCGCCACGAGCCGACACCCGCCGAGCTCGCCCGCACCAAGCCCCCTCGGTGAGGGCGCGTCTCGCCAGCGCGACCACACGCGCCGTCAACGCGGCATCACGCCGCCTCGGCCGCGGCCAGGGCACCGTGGCCGGAGGCCGGGCCGGGCTCCGGGTCGACCCCCGGCTCCTCGAGCATCTGAGCGCAGGGCGCCAGGTGACCCTCGTCACCGGGACCAACGGGAAGACGACGACCACGCGGCTGCTGACGGTGGGGCTCGGCGCGCTGGGCGACGCCGTCGTGAGCAACGAGACGGGCTCCAACATGCCGCCGGGCCATGTCGCCGCGCTCGCCGGGACCGATGCCCGGCGCGCCGTCCTCGAAGTGGACGAGGTCTACCTCCCACGCGTGCTCGCGGCGACCTCGGCCGCCGGCGTGGTCCTGTTGAACCTCTCGCGGGACCAGCTCGACCGCACGAACGAGGTACGGATGGTCGCGGGCCGCTGGCGTGCGGCGCTGGCCGCCGCACCGCACACGCACGTCGTCGCGAACGCCGACGACCCGCTCGTGGTCTGGGGCGCCGGCGTCGCGCGTGACGTGCACTGGGTCGGTGCGGGCCTGCGTTGGCAACTCGATGCCGTCGGCTGCCCCGCCTGTGAGGGTCGCATCGAGTTCCGTGACGGGAGCTGGGCCTGCACCGGTTGTGGCTTCTCGAGGCCCGTCCCCGAAGCGGAGCTCGTGCTCGCACCCGACGGTGCCGCCAAGGCCACGTGGGCGGACGGACGGACGCACCCCGTCCGGCTCCTGCTGCCGGGCCGCTTCAACCAGGCCAACGCGCTCATGGCCGCCGTGGCGGCCGACGCGTGCGGCGTCGACGCGGTGGCGGCCCTCGAAGCGATGGAGTCCGTCGAGCAGGTGGCCGGCCGCTTCACCGTCCGCTTCTTCGGCGAGGTGCGGGCCCGTCTCATGCTGGCCAAGAACCCGGCCGGCTGGAACGAGCTGCTCGACCTGGTGGCCGGATCGGACGGGCCGCTCGTGGTCAGCATCAACGCGCGGGTGGCCGACGGCGCAGACCCCAGCTGGCTGTGGGACGTGCCCTATGAGCGGCTCGCCGGGCGTTCCGTCGTGGCCACCGGAGACCGCTTCCGCGATCTCGCCGTCCGCCTGTCCTACGCGGGCGTGGCCCACACGACGGAGCCCGACCCTGTCGACGCCGTCCGCAGGGCGGCCGGCGGCACGGGAGAGGTGGTCGATGTGATCGGCAATTACACAGCCTTCCACGACCTGCTCGGAGCGCCCGGATGAGCGGGCCGCTGCGTGTCGTGGTGGTCTACCCCGACCTGTTGGGCACCTACGGCGACGGCGGCAACGGGCTGATCCTGGCCCGGCGGGCCGAATGGCGCGGGCGCGACGTCGAGCTCGTACTGGCGGCCTCGGACCGCCCGTTGCCCGAAGCCGACCTTTACTGCCTCGGCGGGGGAGAGGACGGTCCCCAGGTCCGCGCCGCCCGCACGCTGATCGACGACGGAACCTTGGCCAGGCGCGTCGCGGACGGCGCGGTGGTCCTGGCGGTCTGCGCCGGCTTCCAGATCGTGGGGCGGACCTTCCCGGGCGCCGCCGGGGATCCGCACGAGGGCCTGGGCCTCCTGGAGATCGACACGGCCAAGGGCACCGGGCCCCGCGCGGTCGGGGAGGTGCTGGTGGACCCGACGGGCGTGGAGCAGGTGCCGGCACTGATGGGCTTCGAGAACCACGGGGGTGTGACCGCGCTGGCGGAGGGTGCCGCGCCCCTGGGCCGGGTGACCGCGGGCGTCGGGAACGGCGACGGTAGCGAGGGGGCGGTGCGCGGCCGGGTCGTCGGGACCTACATGCACGGTCCGGTCCTGGCGCGCAACCCGGTGCTGGCCGACGTGCTGCTCGCCTGGGCGCTCGGCGACGACGCGCTCGCACCGCTGGACGACTCGGCATCGGAGCAGCTACGCGAGGAGCGCCTGGCCACCGTCTGCGGCCGGCGACGGTGGTGGCGCACACGAAGGTAGGGGTCGTCGTCGCGGCGCGCCCAAGAGGGCGGCGGTCGCCCCCTAGACGGGGCCGACGTCGAGGGCGAGGAGGTCGCGCGCCACCACCACGGTCCCGTCGAAGTGCCCGGCCGCCCGCTCCACCCACTCGTGCTCCGCGTCCGGTTGCGGCGCGGGGACGAGGTGCGTGAGGACGAGGGTGCCGACGCCGTTGCGGGCGGCCGTCCGCGCCGCGTCCTCCACGGTCGAGTGGTAGTCCAGGACGTCCGTCAGCCGGGGCAAGCCGATCGGCTCGATCAGGTCACGGCGCACCACGGTGTGCACGAGCATGTCGGCCCCTGCACACAGCTCGTCGAGCCCGGGGCAGGGAACCGTGTCCCCCGCGATCACGACCGATCGCCCCCCGTCGTCGACCCGGTAGCCCACCGTCGGGCGCACGGGTGCGTGGTCGGTGGGCGCTGCGGTGACCCGGACCGATTGCTCGGCGAGGACCTGGCCGCGCTCGCACTCGACGACGTCGGCGGTCGGCCGCCAGTTCAGATCGGCGTGGTGGGCCATGCGGTAGCCGATGTCGAGCTCGAGCATGGCCTCCGTCGCCCTGAGGAGGGACGCCGTGCCGGGCGGGCCGAACACGTTCAGTGGGCTGGGCTGGAAGGACATCACCCAGCGCGAGGTGACCACGTCGTTGAGATCGGTGGTGTGGTCGCTGTGCAGATGCGTGAGGAAGAGGCCCCGCAGCGCTCCGGCCCCCGACGCCGCCGCGGCGGCGCGCATGAGGACGCCCCGGCCGCAGTCGAAGAGCAGGTCACCGGCTTCGGTGCGGACGAGGGTGGACGGCCCGGCGCGCTGGGGATCGGGCAGCGGACTGCCACTGCCGAGGATGATCATCTGCATCCGGGGCTCCTCTCGCCACGGCCGGGACGATGGAGACCATAGGGTGTGTCGCCCGCCGGCGTGACGTGAGATCGTTGCGACCTTGCGGCCGCCGCCGACTGAGGAGGTTCTCGTGCCGGATTGGAGCCCTGACGAGGTGGAGTCGTTGATCGGCGAGTTGGGGTCCCATGGCATGGGGGGCCTCAACCCCGACGCGTCGCAGCTGCGCACCTTGCTGCAGTCGGGCGCCGACGGGCCACTGCAATTCGTGAATCTCCTCGCCTACCGCCCTCGGGCGACCTATCCCGCGGGCCACGAGCTGGCCCGGTCAGGACTGACCGGGGCCGAGGCATACGGCCGTTACGGCATGATCGCGCTCGACCACGTGGTGCGCCGCGGCGGCGTGCTCACGCTCTACAACGACGTGCTGCAGGTGTTGATCGGGCAGACCGGCCCGTGGGACCAGATCGCGGTGATGCAGTACCCCGGCACCGACGCCTTCATCGACATGATCCGGGATCCGGACTACCAGGCCGCCCTCGTGCACCGCGAGGCCGGGCTCGCCGACACGGCCATCCTCGTCTCGCGGTCGCTGCTGCCCGGCCTGCAGTAGCGGCCCAGCGACTGGGTTGGGGCCGCTTGGCCCCGCCGTCGTGGGGCATGGTGGGTCGCCACATAGGGCAGGGTCAGTCCGGCCACTCCGCACCGCCGCGACGCGACGGTGGCTCGTCGAGCGCCCACGCCCGCCGCCAGGCGGAGGCCGTAGGGCCTCGGTGCGCGGTCTCGGCCCCGTCGACCGGCGCCACGGCGCTGACCGAGCGCCGGGCCTGCCACCAGTCGGAATGGACCTCGCGGGCAAGCGTGGCGACCGCCGCTTCCACCCGGTCCGAGAAGCGGTGGGCGCTCTCGCCCTCGTCGGGCGTCATCGGCGCCCCGAAGAGGACGGCGATGGGGGAGCGGCGCAGCCGCCCGCCCCGGCGCGACTCGGTGCCGGATCCCCCCGGCGCCTTCGCCCCGGACTCAGCTGCCTTGGGCAACACGTGGCGGGTGCCATGCAGATACACCGGCACGACGGGGCGCCCAGTGCGCCGCGCCAGGTAGGCGGCGCCGCCGCGGAAGGGCTGCGTCCAACCGTCGGGCGAGCGCCCGCCCTCGGGGAAGATGACCAGGTTCCAGCCGTCCTCGATCACCCCGGCCGCCGTGTCGGCCGACTTTCGGTTGACCCGGCTGCGCTCGATGGGAATGGCCGCCAGGGCGAAGGACCACAGCACCGACTTCCAGGTGCGGTCGAAGAAGTAGTCCGAGGCTGCCGCCACGACCGTCCGATGGCGGAACTCCACCGGCAAGGTGGTGAGCAGGAGCGGCGTGTCGATGTGGCTGGCGTGGTTGGCGGCGAAGATCACCGGGCCGTCCATGTGCTGGAGGTGCTCCAGGCCGCGGACGGTCGCCGGCGCCAGCGGCGGGCGGCCGGTCGGGTCACGTTGTCCATCACCATGGCGCGGGCGAGGCGGACCGGGTAGCGGCGCGACCACTCGTGGTCGTAATCGAGCCCCACCCTGCGCTCGGGGTCGGGCCGCTCCACGGTGGTCGGCCACGACGGTGCGGCCAGGGGAAAGCGCGTCGTGCGCACCCGCCCGAGCAACCCCGAGACCGAGGGCGCCATCAGTGGACGTCCGACATGAAGATGGGCGGGTTGTGCATGTGCGTCAGCGTGGGGGAGGGGCCGACCACGTCCGAGGCGATCTCGAGCGCGTCATCGAGCGAGCTGGCCGGGGAGAACCCCAGGCGTCGCACGGCCCTGGGCTCCCCGCCGACCACGATGACCCGGCCCAGATGTTGCAGCGCGTGGGCACACCAGTACCACATGTAGAAGGGGTGCACGCCGTGGTAGGCGTGGCCGGTCCGGTAGAGGTGGACGTACCACGGGTCGGTGGCGAAGGACTCCTCGAACTCCTTGTGCATCTGCACCGGGTCGACGGTCCGGGGCAGCACCTGCTCGTAGAAGTCGATGTAGCTGGGGTGGTGGCCGGGGTGGAACTCGGGTCGGGTGGGGTGCCGCATGATCACGACGCCGCCCTCGCGCACCAGGGGCCTGCCCCGGTACATGTTGAAGAAGTAGCCGAGGCCGAGGCAGGCCACCAGGATCGGGTTCATGATGGAATTCACGTTGTAGGGGCAGATGTACGGCAGCCCCATGGTGAGGATGTCGGTCTGGCCCTCGACGTCGACGCCCTGTTGGGCCCAGACGTTGGACGTCGTCACGGCGTGGACCGCCTCCACTTCGCCGGCCTGCACCGAGGTCAAGGCGTGCGGCGAGCGGATGGAATGGAAGATCTGGCGGGCGAGCCGTGGCGGCGTCTTGGACAGGGCCGCCGACGTGGCGGCGTAGGTGGCGCGGTCGCGCATCCCCCATTCCCACTCCCGCTTCTGGAGGAACTGGAAATTGGGCGGGAAGGTGTCGTTGTTGAGCGTCGTCTCGATCTGGAAGATCTTCACCCCCGACTCGGCGATGAGCCGTCCCATGCGCCAGTTCGACGAGTGCAACTCGGAAGACGGCTGGTCCATGAACGACCTCGAGTGGCGCATCGTCTGCGGGTTGTGGTGGTGGCGCAGGCTCCGGTAGCTGGCCAGGCCGGTGGCGACGCTCTTGTGCCCGCCGTCCATCGAGACGAGGTTGATGTTGACGTAGACGAGGAGGTCGGAGGTGGCGGCCCGCTTGTTGATCTCCACCTCCTCGCCCTGGTCGGTCTCGCCGATGAAGAGGAGATCGTCGTGGTCCTCGGCGTCGTGCTGGGTGAGCAGGCCGTGGGGGGCGAAGGAGTCGTAGACCCGGTCACCGAGCGCGTGCCGCAGCTCTTGCTCGGTCATCCGGCGGTGCAGGGCCAGCGCGGCGATCAGCATCACGTCGTCGACACCGGCCTCCGCCGCCATGTCGAGCACGGTCTCGATCACCATTTGGCGGACGTCGGGGGCCTCCATGGGCGGCAGCGGCAGCGACACGTCGTCGAAGCAGATCGTGAGCTTCATTCCGGGCCGCAACAAGGCCGGCAGCGGGTCGCGGTCGCCGACCGGGTGCGCCAACGCGTGGCGGATGGCCCGGTAGGGGTCCTCGATCGCCTTCATGGGCTCGGGGGCGTAGATCACCCGGCTCCCCTCGGGCAGCGCTTCGAGGGTGAAGCCTTCGCCGTTCCAGAACAGGGTGGGTGGCGTGGACTTGTCCACTTCGAGGACGAAGCCGGGTCGGCGGCTCATCGGGCAGTTCCTTTCCGTACGTCGAAGGCGATCTTCACGGCCCCGCGCCGGCCGGCGGCGCCGGCGTGCGCCACAGCGTCCTCGAAGCGGGTAAGGGGGTAGGTGGCCGACACGAGGCGGCCGGTCCGCTGCGCCGCCGCGACCTCGAGGGCCAACGCGAAGGTGGACGTGCGGCCGTCGGTGGTCTCGTCGCGCTCGGTCCCGTAGGCGTAGGCACCGGCCAGGCGGACCTCGCGGTGCCACAACGGCGCCAGGTCCACCGTCACCTTGCCCGGCATGCCGACCAGCGACACCATCCCGCGGGGGCGCACAATGGCCAGCGACTGCGCAATCGACTCGGGGCTGCCGACACAGTCGATGACGATGTCGGCGCCGCCGGACAGCGTCGCCGCCACGCCGGACGGGCCGCCGTACGAGAGGGAACGCGAGTGCCGGCGCACCGAACGCGCCAGTTGGTCGGGCGGCAGGGCTTCGGTGCAGCCCAGCTCGCGGGCGAGGCGCTGCTGGTGCGCGTACCGCGCTCCCACCAGGATCGTCGACGGCGAAGGGCAGCGCCCCTCGGCGGCCAGGTGGCTCAGCGCCGCGATCACCAGCAGTCCCACCGTTCCCGCGCCCAGCACGGCCACCACGTCGCCCTCGGCGATTGGCGCGCCCAACACGGCATGCACCGCGCAGGCCACGGGCTCGACGGTCACCGCGTCCGCGTCGCTGAGACCCTGGGGCACCGCGTAGAGCTGGCTGGAGTGCGCGACCAGGCCCGTGCTGGACCAACCGCCGCCCGTGTCGGCGCAGAACCCGGTCTGCAGGCCCGGCCGGATGTGGCCGAAGGCCAGGTACCCGCAGTTGCCCACGTTCCCGGCCTGGCAGGCGGGGCAGGGTGGCTCGATCCCCCGGGCGGCGCACCCGAGCACCGGCTGCAGGACGACCCGGCTGCCCGCTGCCAGCGCCGCGCCGTCGGCACCGACCGCGTCGGCGGTGAGGGTGCCGACCACCTCGTGGCCCGGCACGAAGGGAAAGGAGACGATGTCCTCGAAGTAGCGCGAGCTGCGCCCGTCGAGCGTGGCCAGGTCCGAGCCGCAGATGCCCGACAGCACGGGGTCGACGTGGACCCACCCCTCCGCCGGCACCTCGGGTGCGTCCCGTTCGACCAGCCGGAGGGGGCCGACGCCCGCGCCGCGCCCCGAGCCGAACGACGACACGACGCGCGCGGCGGCGAAGCGCGGCAGCGACCGTTCGAACAGCAGGGTGCTCACCGGCCCATGACCGCCTTGGGCTGCTTCACGTCGAAGGGGCCCAGCGGCAGCGGCCGGTGCGAGCCGCCCTCGGCCTTGGCCCAGTGCTCCACGTGCCAGCCCCGGCGCCGGGCGATGGCGGACAGCCGCGCCTCGGGGTTGACGGCCACCGGGAAGCCGACGGCCTCCAGCATGGCAAGGTCGCTGGCCGAGTCCGCATAGGCGACCGACTCGTCGAGCGAGAGCGAGTGCCGCTCCGCGTACTCGGCGAGCAGCAGCGCGCGCGCCTCGCCGATCGGCGGCAGCGTCGTGAGATGACCGGTCAGCTGCCCGTCGCGTGATTCCATCGCCGCACACACGATGTCGTCGAAGAGCGGGCGGATGGGCTCGATGATGAAGTCCAACGCCCCGGTGATCAGCAGCGTCCGCTGCCCGAGGGCACGGTGCGCCCGCACCCGCGCGAAGCCGTCGGGGAACGAGCGCGTCAGGAGCTGCCGATGGAAGAGCTCCCACGAGTCGGCCCGCAGCTGGTCGACCGGCGCGCCTTCGAAGCGCCGGTAGAAGGCGCGCAGGAAGTCGCCGCGGTCCCGCCGGTCGAGGGCGAGCAAGGACGGCCCTTGGCGAACCAGGTCGGCGACGAAGCGCGCCCGTCGGGCCGGCGAGAGGTGACGGCTGGCCAGCCAGGCATAGGTGTCGACCACGTTGGACGACATGAGCGTGTGCTCCAGGTCGAACACGGCGAGATGCCGCTCCGGCGAGAGGATGGCCCGCCTCTGCCGGTCGGGCCGCTTGTCGACGACGGAGCGCCCGGGCTTTGTGCGCACCCGCGTGTGCTCGAGGACGGACGGCAGGTGGATCTCGTGCACGTAGCGGTCCCAGTCGATGGCGGCGGGGTCGAACTCGAACCGCTCGTGGTCGCTGCCGTCGCAGGCGTCCCACAGCTCCATGAGGTTGTCCACCCGGTAGCGGGCGTCGGTCTCCGTGTAGGCCCCGTACAGCTCCACATAGCCAAGGGCGCGCTTGGCCATGGCGTGCCTGTCCTCTATCCGGGCGGCCAGCTGCGCCTGCTTGCCTCTGATCGGCAGGGCAGTGAGCAACTTCTCCACGAACGTCATCGCCGCATCGGCGCGCTTGAGCTGTCGCTGCACGCGCCCGCGCCCGGGGAACGACCACTCCGGAACGTTGATGGGCTGACCACGGTCGTCGTAGAGGGGGTTGCGGCTGAAGAAGTCCTCCGACAGCTCGACGAGGTGTCCGTAGCGCAGCGGGTTCCGCACACCGGATGCGACGTGGTACACCTTCGGCCGCCCCGGTTCGGGCCCCCGCGCCGCCACGGCCAGGATCGCCGCAACCACAAGGTCGACGGGGATGACGTCCACGATGCCCTCGGGCACGCCGGGGAACTCTCGCAGTAGACCCCGTGCGTAGGAGACGATGATGGGCTCGGCCATGCGGAAGCCGCGGATCCAGCCCGGGCGCGGCTCGGCCAGCGCGGACTCGATGATGGACGGGCGCACGAAAGTCATCGGCACCCGCCCTTCCCACTGCGCCACCAACGCCCGCTCACCGAGTGCCTTCGTGAAGGGGTAGGCGTCAGGCCACCCGAGCGACAGGGCGCGTGCCGTGCCCGCCTCGACGAGCTCGTCGCCGACCCACTCCTCGCGGAGCTTCTCGGCCTTCGCGGCGATCAGGTGGTCGCCGGCGGCACCGATCTCGGTCCGCGCCGACTTGGTGAACTCGCGCAGCCTCTCGGGTTTGCGCGACTCGGCCTGCAGGTCGTCGCGCAGCCGCCGGGCCGCGGTGACCTCGTCCTCCCAGGCGACCTCGAGACTGAAGCGATTCTCGCTGAGCAGCTCCTCCTTGGCCTCGCCCTGGTGCGTGCTCGCCACATAGGCGGTCGACACCGCGATGAGATGGGCGGCCGAGCCGACCTCCGCCATCGCGGCCGCGACGCGTGAGGGGCCGAGCAGATTGATCTCGACGGCTTGGGTCAGCGGGGCGTCGAAGGAGACTGTGGCGGCCGAGTGGATGACGACGGCCGCCCCGGCCAGTGCCTCGCGGCCCTCATCGTCGAGCCCGAGCCCCTCCCGCCCCACGTCGCCGGCGACGGCGCGGACCCGCCGGGCCACCTCGTCGTCGAAGCGGTCGCCCAGCTCGTTGCGCAGCCGGTCGAAGCAGTCGTTCTTGATGACCTCGCGGGCCAGCCGAGAGGCCGCGTCGGCCCGGCGGCCGGGCCGGACCAAGAGGGTGATGTCGGCGTCCGGGATGCAGCGGAGGATCCGCTCGACCAGAGCCGTGCCCAGGAAGCCGGTGGCACCGGTGACGAAGAAGCGCTTCCCACGGAGATCCCGCTCAATGGGCATCGGGAATGTCTACCACCGCTCGCCGATTGTGTCTACCATATGGTAAGTGGCCAGCTCAGCGACCAGCGATCGGATCCTCGACGAGGCCCTGTCGTCCTTTGCGAGCCGGGGCTACGAGGCCACGTCGCTGGACGCGGTGGCGAAGGGCCTCGATCTCACCAAGCAGTCGATCCTCTATTGGTTCCCCTCCAAGGACGCCCTGCTCGAGGCTGTCATCGCCCGCAGCGCGCTCGACCTGTCCGCGGCCTTGGAGACGGCGCTCGAGGGAGCGGGGGAGGGATGGGTTCGGGTGGAGGCGGTCGTCCGCTCCGTCTTCCGCTTGGCCGCTCGCCAGCCCGAGCTGCTCGGGCTTCTCCGTGAAGTCGGGCGGCTCGGTCCACCCGCGGCCACCCAGATGACGGTGGCCCTCGAGCCACTGGTCCAGCGGGCCTCGTCGTTCTTGCAGGCGGAGATGGACGCCGGGAACATGCGGCGCCACGATCCCGGCCTGCTGCTCCTGGCCATCTACTCCACGGTCATCGGGATGGTCACGGAGGTCGAGGTGCTACGGGCGCTGGGGGAGGAGCCGACTGCACGCTCGCTGGTGCGCCGCCGGGCCGACGTACTGCAGCTGCTGCGCTCTGCACTGTTGATTGAGCCGTGGGCTGACGCGCCCACCGCGTGATCTCCACGTCAATGCGGTCGAACCGTCGACCTCTTACTCGGTCGGCTTGGGGATCTTCTTCCTCTGCGGCGCCTTCGGCGTGTAGCGCTTGCTGGCGGTCGGTGGTTTGCGGTCGGTCGACTTCGACGAGGTCGTCGTCCCCGTCTTGGCTGCCGCCTTGCGTTCCCGTCCCCGGGGCCGCGATCTTGCCTCCTGGGCGATCACCTTGGCATTGGTGGTCCCGTACTTGTTGAGCCGCCAGGCGCGCAGCATGAGCCAGCCCCCGAGGAGGATGAAGGCGAACCCGATCAGACCGATGAACAGCGTGAAACCGAAGCCGACCAGGAACAGGTCGAACGCGACGAGTGTCCGCTTGCGCTTCCAGAGCGCCAGGAACCCGATGACGCACAACAACAGGATCACGCCGCCCAGCAATTTGGCGTCGGGGGCGACTGCGATTGTGTTCTTCCCGCGCGTGGTGACCTTGTTGGTGGCGATGATGTAAGCGGGAATGGCGATCCCGGCGATCGTCGCCAGAATGAAGGCTCCCATGGACCACTTGAGCTCGAGCGGATCGAGCGCCTGCATGGCCGCCTTACGCTCCTCGGGGGGCAGGATGGTGGCTGGCTCAGCGCTGGCGGATCCACCCGTGCGCGACCGCGGGCCCGAGAACGCTCCCATGAGGCGTGCGCTCCACGTCTGGGGCCTGCCGTTGCCCTCGCCGTTTGTGGACGTCATTCCGAACTCAGGGTATCGGTGCTGCCGGAGGCCCCCAAATCACCCCAGCGACGCAGGCAGGCTGGCTGCCCCGGGCTAGGTTGGGGGTCCGGAATTCCCGAAAGGGCGCTTAGCTCAGCTGGTTAGAGCGCAGCCTTCACACGGCTGAGGTCGTGGGTTCGAGTCCCGCAGCGCCCACCCTGTATCCCCAGGTCAGAGCTCCAATTGAAGCGACTCAGCATGTCGAGTCGGCGGACGAGACACGAGAAAGACACGAGATTTTGATTACCCGTGTCGTGACATTGATTACTCGTGCCGATTTCTCGCATTGAACGCTGGTACTTCGGATCTGAGCGCGCGGCCAGGTGCTGGCGGTGCCGGCGCCCGGTCACGTCTGCGCTTGCCGCAGTTGCATACGCCCCTACCGGCACCATTGGGGGCAGGGGCGACGGCCCTTACTGGGCCAACCACTCGTGCCGTCACTCGGCTCCACTCAGCGTCACGCACAAGGTACGTTCTTGCGCTTTAGAGGCATCCACGGACATCGGGGGAAGCATGTCGGAGACTTCAAGATCATCGAGGACCAGCGCGTCCTGGTCACGGCGGTTCTTGTCGTGGCTCGTACTCGCAGCAACCGTGGGATGCCCGACCATTATGGGAGCCTCCCGCGCCGCCTCTGGCCAAACGGCCGGTGGCCAACCGGCAGCCAGCTTCACCGGGCCAATCACCGTTGGGCACATCAGTGAGCCCCTCACGGCACATCCGTCCGAGCTTGCCGCCAATGGCTATGTCGAGCAGGAGTATTTCGCTCATGGGACCGCCACCGCGTACAGGGCAACGTCGATGCCCACCGACGGTAGATGGACGGTTGCCCCTGGCAAGTCAACCACTTACAACACGAGGATCATCGTGCGGCGCCCGGAAAATCCTGCGAAGTTCAACGGCACCGTCGTCGTTGAGTGGATGAACGAATCAGCCGGGGAATCAGCGCCTGATTGGGACTACCTCAATCCCTACCTGATGAGTGCCGGCTTCGCCTATCTGGCGGTCACCGTCCAAGCCTTGGGGGTTGACGGGGGCAAGCCGATTCTCGGCAATGCCACGGGTGGGCCCGACAAGGGTCTCGTCGGAGCAGAACCCGCCCGCTATGGGACCCTGCGCCACCCCGGCGAAGCGTATGACGAGGACATCTACGCCCAGATTGGCCAGGCCCTCCACGCTTCGAATCAGGCGGTGTTGGGAGGATTGAGTCCCAAACACGTCATCGCGGTGGGCGAGTCGCAGTCTGCCTATTTCCTGACGACCTTTGCCGACGCTTTGCAGCCAGTGACGCATGCCTTCGATGGCATCTTCATCCACAGCCGGGGCGGGGGCGGTGTCCAACTCAACGGCGCCTCAATCGGGTCGGGGAAGGGTCCCAAGAGGCTCTTGATCCGCACTGATCTCAGCGTGCCGGTCTTGATGTTCGAGACACAGACTGATCTCGTCTTTCTCGATTACGCTGCCGCACGTCAACCCGACACCCGTCGGATCCGCACGTGGGAGGTCGCAGGTACGGCACACGCCGACGCCTTCGAGATCGGTCCGGCGGAGTCGTTGCTCGGCTGCCATGGGATGATCAACGACGGTCCGCAGCACGAGGTGATCCAGGCAGCATTTGCGGCCTTTGACAAGTGGGTGGATGACGGGACGCCGCCCCCGAGCCCACCGCCATTCCGCCTTGCTACGACGAATCCCCCGACCCTGGCCCTCGATGCGCACGGCAACGTCATCGGCGGAGTCCGGACTCCGGCTGTCGATGTCCCCATCTCGACGCTCAGCGGAGCCGGACCGCGCCACTCGAAGACCATCTGCGCAATTCTCGGGAAGACGACCCCGTTTGGCTCGGTGACGTTGGCCAGTCTGTACCACTCGAAGGGCGACTACCTGGCGGCCTACACGGCCAGTCTCGACAAGGCGATCGCCGGCGGATACATCCTCAGCGCCGACCGTGGGGCGATGCTTGCTCAGGCGGAGCAGGTTCAGTTTCAATCCTGACGAGTCTGGAAGAAACTGCCCCCTTTCGCCGGGAAGGTGCGACGCTCTCTCGCCTCGTCCCTTACTGCGACAATGTGCCAAGGTTGCCTGGTTGACCACAAGTGCTCGGCGCTGGCTCCCCGGTCAATCGTGCCGTCATCCATTGGACGATGGTCGGGGCGGCAACGAAGACGACCGTGCCATGGGTGGCGCCGGTGACGTGCAGGTAGTCGACGGTGTCGCCGATCGGACAAGCCTTGGCGGTGATGAATCCATCGGTCAGTGCAGGAGGCACAGTGGCATCGGCCGTGCCTTGCAGCACGAGCATCGGAGGTGCGGTGCGCACCTGACCCGGGTCGTTCAGCTTCGCGTGGGCCAGAACGGCCGGGTTGGAGACTGCGCTCGATCGGAATGCGACTTCCGGAGTCATGTGCTGCGAGGTGATGACGTTGGCCAGCGCCGGCCCGCATCCGGCGCTGACCTCCGATGCCGCGAACCGCTCGCCCTCCGGGGTCAGGATGTCGGTCGAAGGCAGGTCGCGATAGGTGCGGCTCCACGAATAGGCAACCGCGATGCTTTCGGGGAGGTAGCCCTGGCCCACGGGTGAGGCGACGATCGAGATCAGCGTGCTCAAGCCGGTGGCCGGTGCTGCGGCCACGACGCCCACGAGATGGAGGTCCGGGGCGTAATCAGGAGCCATCTGCCCTGCGAACAAGGCGGCGTGGCCACCTTGGGAGTGACCGTAGATGATCACGGTGTTGCGGGTCCTCAGGCCGGGTATCCGCCGGGTGGCTCGGGCGGCGTCGAGGACAGCGCGCCCCTCGCTAGAACCGACCAGATAGGGATGGATGCCATCGGCGACGCCCTGGCCCTGGTAGTCGGCGGCGGCGATGGCGAATCCGGCGTGGAGGAACCCCGCCAGCCCAGGCACGAGATATGGCCCGTTCCCGCCGCCGGAGCTGGTGAACAACGACGGGGCGCAAGGTGCCGCGAAACCAGTGGTGCCGTGGGCCCAGGCGATGATCGGGAAGCCGCCGGCCGGGGCCGGTCCGGCCGGCGCGATGACATAGCCGGATTCGGCAACGTCGGCTCTGTAAATCGATCGGGAGTGATACATGATTCTCCACACCGTCGCCCCGACCGGTACGCCAGGCACGCCGGTGACCTTCTCGGTTCGGATCAACGCCCCGGCTGGTGCGTGCGGGAGGGGTCGCGGTGGGGCGTAGAACGCTGGAGTGGTGGTCGCGCCGGCGGGCGGGGAGGTCACCATCGGAGTGGCGAGCGCCCATGCCATGCTGCATCCGGCAACGGCGACGGCGGCCGTTCTCACCGCTGGGCATCGGGTGGTTCGGCACCGCCGGGCCAACATCGAAGTGAATCTCATTTCGTCTCATCCCCTCTCGGGCCGACAGATGCGGCACGCGATGACCGGCTGCCGTCGAAAGAACGATGTCGGCCGCCTCACCACGTTGGCAAGTCATGGCTCTTGCACAGCTTGGGAAGATAGCCTCATCGGCTGCTCGCGGGAGTTGCGTGCCCCAAAACGCCGGCAGTGGGGCAGGGGATCATTCGTGACGCTGGGCCTTAGGACTGGGGCCCTGGACTTACGCAGTATCCGCGCTCCGCAAGCCATACGCGCGCCCGCCCCTGCTGCCTGTCCTCGGAGATTGCGTGCCACCGGTCCAGTTCCTCCGGCCAATCATCGAGTGCGTCTCTGAACCTTCGGAAGGCGCCTCGGCCGTCGATGGCGGCGGTGAGACGGTTTGCCTCGCTGGCGTCCCCGACACCACCAATGAAGAATTCCATGTCGCGGTACGACTCGACCGAGCCAAGGCACTCGACCCGCAACCAACGGTCCGAGGATTCGGACTCGCCTTGGTCTTCGTCGCCCATCTCCACGGCGTAGTCGATCGCGGGCTGGGGCCACACCTCGCCCGTCCGTCGGTCGATACGTCCGCCGCCGTACACCGGGTCGCCCTCGAGAATGTTCGCGAGCTCCTCGAGATCCACGGCCAATGACGTCAGCGTCAGAGCCGGTCCTGCGCCGATGAGACCCTCGAGATGATCGGCCAGGAGGTCGTCGCCGTCCCAGCCACGCTGACGCAACGTCGCAGCGCACGCCGATGCAGCCTCCCTGGCACCTTCGACACGCTGATCGACGGCAGCAAGCAGACCGTCGCCGAGGAGCTGGAGCACATCCGCCCTCTGCAACACCTCGGCGGCCAAGGAGATGACGGCTGGACCATCAGCGCGGCAGTGAGCACTGCGCAGCGCCGACCTCCGCTCCCTGGCCTCCACGGTTCTATTCTGAACGAGGACGAAGCTGAGATCGAGAACCCTTCGCCAGGGCGACGTCGAGGCCCGTAGATGTCAGCGGGGAGAAGAGCTCGTGGCCGATCTGATTCAACTGCGAACTGATATCGACGAGGGCCTGCGGACGCGTCGCTTCCTCGACTACTGGGAGAGTTCCGAATGGGCTGATGAGGCAAACCCGGTCGTCGAGGAGATCGGGGTCGCTCTGGCCGCTTCACCGTCCGCCGAACTCCTCGGGCTGATCGAACGAGCAATTGGACATGTGGTCAAGGTGATCCTCCGTGCCGACGACTCCAACGGCGAGATCGGAGGGCTGATTGCTGAATTGCTCGAGTTCCACGGGCTGGCGTGTGACGCCGGGGTCGCCGATCCCGTGAAGCTGGCTCGTTGGATGGTCCGTTTCACGGTCGACGATCAGGACTTCTTTGTCCTCGATCCGAAGCGGTACTCCGGCGCTTTGGGAGAGACCGGGCTCGCCGTCTACCGCAAAGAGATCGATCGCCGCCGCCGAGCGGGAGAGCAGCCCTTCGCATTGAGATATGTCGACGAGCGCCTGGCTGTGCTCGACGGGGACACCGACAAGATCATCCGGCTGCTCGGAGGCGACTTGACGTCGCCGTACCAATTCATCCAGGTCACTGAAGCCATGGTGGAGCTGGGCCGAGATGACGATGCTCTGGCGTGGGCGCAACGGGGAATCGCCGAGACCGATGGGTGGCAGGTCGCCCAGCTCTATGAGCTGGCTGCGGGGGTGTACGCCCGGCGGGACGCCCCGGCCGAGGCCGTCACGCTTCGGTGGCAGCAGCACCGGCGCATGACCTCGTCCACCACCTACGCCCTGTTGCGTGAAGCCGCCGAAGCTACCGGCATCTGGGATTCAGAGCGCTCCTCGGCCAGGTCCGTGCTGGAGGCCCAGGATTTGGGTGGTCTCGTAGACGCGCTCCTCGCCGACGGCGAGCCCGAAGCAGCGTGGATGGTCGCTGATGAACATCGAGATTGGGATCCGGGCCGGCGCAGGTGGAAACGTCTGGCCGAGAGCCGTGAGTCCTTGCATCCGGCTGACGCCATGGCGGTCTATTTCAGACTTGCCGATTTCGAGCTCGAGACCACCGGCCGATCCTCTTACACCCGGGCGGCAGCACTGCTCAAGAAGGCGCGGCGTGCGGCCGACGCTGCCGGTCGCCGAGAAGAGTTCTCAGAACATGTTGCTGCGCTACGGGAGCAATTCCGTAAGCGACCGGCTCTCCTCGAGACTCTCGATCGGTCCGCACTTCGCTGACCGTCAGGACTTCCGGTCAACCCACAAGGCGAGCCATGGGACAACCCTGCTTCGTCCAGGTCGCCGGCTGCCACCGCCAGCATCGTCGAGACGGCCTCCTCTGTTGGTACATCGAGTTCATGGCCGTTCAGCATGCAGAACATAGTGAGGCATTCCCAGGCAAGGCGCTTGTTGCCGTCAAGCAGGGGATGATTCCGGGAGATGCGCACCGCAAGCACCGCCGCCTGGTCGAGGAACTCGGGATACATGTCGTGGCCGCCGAACGACGCCTGGGGAGCATGCAGGGGGGAATCGAGCAGGTTGATCCGAGGACCTCGAGCCAGGACCGCGACGTCAATCCCAGTCACCGCTTCGGCGACGGCGAGCGCTTCGGCCAGGCTCAGATACCTCACTCGGCCAAACGGTCCAGGATTTCCTTGTCGCGTTCGGTCAGTTTGCGAAGTGTCTCCACGAAATGCTTGTCCTGCTTGACCTTTTCGACCTCGGCGAGCAAAGCCTCGATGACCAAGGCGTTGACGCTGATGCCGCGGCCCCGGGCCACGACCTCGACGGTGTTGGCCAAGTCTTCGGGCATCCGCACGGTCGTCGTCTTCTTCGTCATGCCATCATGATAGCAAGCAATCAGATCAACCGCTCGAGACATCTGAGATCGCCGTCCCGGCGTGCGCGCTACGTGCGCGAACGAGCGGAAAACAGGGGATATCAGCGCGTACCAGCGGAAGCCTCAAATACCCTCTGAACTGGGATTTCCCCGGTATCCCCAGGTGACGAAAACCACCCAGGACGGATTCACACGGCTGAGGTCGTGGGTTCGAGTCCCGCAGCGCCCACCCTGTATCCCCAGGTCAGAGCTCCAATTGAAGCGACTCAGCATGTCGAGTCGGCGGACGAGACACGAGAAAGACACGAGATTTTGATTACCCGTGTCGTGACATTGATTACTCGTGCCGATTTCTCGCATTGAACGCTGGTACTTCGGATCTGAGCGCGCGGCCAGGTGCTGGCGGTGCCGGCGCCCGGTCACGTCTGTGCTTGCCACAGTTGCATACGCCCCTACCGGCACTTCGAGGCTAGGGCATTCTCCGGGCGACGAAGTCAGCGGGAGCCGATGAGTCCAAAGCGGCAGAGTGGGGAGGCCCTCGAAAAGCTCCTTGCCGATTCGTGGGCAACCTCCTCAGAGGTACGACACCAAATCCAGTGACCGTTACGACTACCCGGCTAGACGACGCATCGCACTCAGTGGAACACGGTGTAACGACGGATACAGTGGCTCGCGTATGCGGGGTAGCGATTCCCGGCACGCCAAAGCTTCACCGGGCGGTGGTAGCGCAATCCGCGACTTCGGTCGGTGCCTCGCGGGAGACGCGGTCGGCAAATATGTATCGGGCACCTTGCATCTGGCCACTGCGTAAGGAAACTGGTCAGGGTAAGTCAGGCGCAACATCTCCATGTACCACCCTGCGTAGGGCCAGTCCGAACCTCTTCCCGCTTCAACCACCTCAGGGAACCGCTCCACGAAATGCATCGCAAGCTCTTTAGGAGTCGCATAAGGATAGATGTCGGTCCATGCAAAGTAGCGATTTTGGTCACGGCTCGTGTACGTCGCAATCCGGGGATCGTCCCGCACACCGGCTACCAGACGTGCGCCATGGTCAACTGATACGAGACTGACCGGTGCAATCGCACACCGCCAATACTTACCTGAGGGTTCCATTGCAGGTATGGCTCTGAGGCGTTGGTGTCCGCGGAGATGTAGCTCGTGAACCAACAAAAGCACCGTCCTGCACTGCACGATGAGGTTTTGTACTCCCATGGCCCGGATTTACGGACAGAAACCAACGCGACAAGGGACGGCGAGAAGGAGGACGGACTTCCTGTCGTTGGACTGTTTGTAATAGGCCCAGAGAAGGTCCGCCTCCGACCGGATCAAGACGGCTTCGTTTTTGATGGATGCCTCGGCCATGAAACTCCCGTCCATTGTCCGCTGTGTCGGCCCAAAACTTCTACCCACCAACATGCCTTGTCGGACCTGGGGAACGTAACCAGGGATTTCATGTGGAAAACCCCGGTTACCTGGGGATAAGACTGCCGACGCCACCCAACATAAGCGGGCTCCTATACGCCGGGATGCGCTGCGACCTTTGCGACACCTTTGGCTAGGTTGATCGCCCATGGCGAGCCTTCTCGGCCTTGGTGTCGGCCTGCCTTAGTGCCTCCTGGGTGATTTCGAGATTCCGCTCTGCTCGTGCCACTCGCTCCGGGAGAGCCGGGAGGCCAATAGCGTCAAGGCCGGCGCGAGCCATGACTTCGTAGAACTCTTCGGGCGTAGTCACCGACTTGGGCTTCGGATGCTTGCCTCGCTCGGCCAGCCCTTTCGCCGCCAGCTCTACCAGTCACTCATAGTCCGACACGCAGCCAAAGTACACGGGCCGGGTACGCGTCGTGGTCGGCTCGAACGCTGGGTGACCGCCCAGTTAACGAACCGCGAAACCCACAACCGACGACTTCCGGTTGCTGTTCTCGGTATTACTCGCCTGGGGCGTGGTCCGACCTGAGATGATGTCTGTCCCTGTCCCAATACGCCGGGATTGGGTGCCACCGTACGGCTCGACGGGATCACACCCCCGAGATGATGCCTCGGTCAGAATAGGTTCGACTCGCCGGTGTCACAACAAGCCACCAGCGAAGACAGTCACTCGGTTCGGAAGTCTAAATATGGCAAGACTACGACTCTTGATGGCGGCAATCTTGGGTGCTGTAATCGTCTTGGTGCCACACTCACCGTAGAGGCATTCGCGAGGGGACCGTCCGGGCCAACGATTGTGTACGGATGCATCACCCATAACCAGAAACTCGCAAAGGTGGGGTTGACTGCTCCGACATGCGGTCCTCTGGCAACTCCGGTGCAGCTAAATAGCTACCCGGACAATGCAAACGGCCTGCCGCAATGCACCGGCGTCCCGCATTACGGCGCGGACTTCAGCGGGTGTGAACTCAAAGGCGCAAATCTAAGTGACGCAAACCTTAGCTTGATTAACCTAAGCAATGCCGACTTGGCTGGCGTGAACTTCACCAACACTGAACTGAACGGTGCGAACCTCACCGGGGCAAATCTGACGGCCGTGTCTTAGGTTAACACTACCTGTCCCGATCAGACGAACAGCAACAACGACGGCGGTACGTGCGTCAACAATCTCGGCTAGGTCATGGACGGGCGGGGGTGCCCCACTCCGCCGGCTGTGGGGGCATCTGGTGCTAGGAAAGCATCGAACACGAATACCGTGTTGGATATGACCGAACTTTTTGGCTACGCGATCGACAAGCGCTACCTGCCACTGTTGCTGCCCTTGCTGCTGCGGCCTTCAAAGGACGGTGTCACGCTCGCTGATGAAGACGCTCTCGTGGCTACTTTCGGGCTCTTCAAGCTCGCGACGCCCCTTTCCAACATCACTGGTGCGCACATCACTCGGAACTACCGCTGGTGGACGGCGATAGGGGCTCGTCTTTCACACGCTGACGACGGGTTGACCTTTGGAACGAATCATGACGGAGGAGTGTGTATCCATTTCGCACAAAGGGTGCCGTCGCCACTGCGAAGAAGCGGCCATTCAGCACTCACCGTGACCGTTGCCGATTTGGAAGGATTGACAACGGCGTTGGGCGGCGACAAGGAAGCGCCGGCTGCACCCGATCAGAGGACGATGTCGGACGCGGCCTTCTCCTGAATCGAACCACCTGCCCCCGAACGCCGGCACTGTGGGGCACCCAGCACGAGGTGGATAGGGAAGCGAACGAACTCCCGATTGGCGCAACAGAGTCTCGGTGGAGCACGCGATTGGGCAGTCTGCTTCCCAAATCTCAAACTTGTTCAGAAGGGGCGCCGAGCTGGGCGGGGACAGATCAGCGTCTAGAAGTACCAGCCCGAAGGGACCCAGGAGACCGGGACGGCCATGCCGTCAACGAACAAGGATCCGCGTATCTGCGCCGTCAGATGCGCCTGATGGAGTACGTCGAACGCCCACTGCTGGGCAGCGGTGAGCCCGTGGACCAAGATTTGTCCCTCGGAGCCGGCAAGGAACCGCCACAGGAGGACGGCGGCTGTCTGCTCGTCAGTTGCCCCCAGCATGACCAGTCGGTCCGGGTGCCAAAGCACCCACCCTCGCCCGGAATCGCTGTCCACCACGTCAAGGCGGCAACGGCCGTCATTCAGCGCGAAGGCCACATCCTCGGTACGCGAACGGCCCAGTTGTGCCTCCACCTCGGCCACCAATTCGAGGTCCCCCTCATCGCCATCTCGACCGGGCAAGATGGGTGGAATGGCCCGGCGGTCGGGTTGGCCTCCCATCTCGGCCGTCGGGTGCATGGCTAGTCCGGCCAGGAAGTAGCGGCGCATGGCCCGTGGGTCGGGCGAGGACTGGATCATGCGTTGGGTGGCGCCGGCGGCGTACTTCATGGCTGCGTCGAGGAGCCGCCCGCCCACTCCCCGGCTCTGGAACTCTGGGTGGACGAACAACATGGACAGCCCCCAGAAGCTCTCCCGCCTGACCGACTCGGCAACGCCCACCACCCGCCCTTCCGAGGCCGCCACCCAGGCTCCTGGCCCGTCGCGCTGCACGAATCGGGCATGGCCCACGCGGCTGGCCTCCAACTGGGCGTCGCTCGGTGGGGTGTGCGGCGGGAGCAGACCCGCTTCTGCCAGCGCGGCATCGGCGGCCTTGACCACGGCCATCGTCGCTTCGACGTCTTCGAGGACCATGGGTCGCAGGTCCCACCCGGCGGCGTCGCCAGTCGCGCCACGCGAGGATGTCACGCTATCCATGACCCCATGCTGGCATGCCGTTCATCTAACCCGCCGTGGGTCCAGCCCAAGACTTTCCGACGGGCTACCTCGGTCACATGGCTACAACGTCGGCCATCACCGCTTTTTAGTAACCCTGTTCGGATCTCCGGCGACGCTGACATCGATAGAGGGTGCCCCCGAACGCCGGGACGGGGTGCCACCCTGCGGCACGATCGGGCACCCCCGGCCAGCAATGGCGCTGCCCGCGTCCCGTTAGCTGCGTCGGTAGCCCGGGTATTTGCCGCTGAGTGCACAATGTCTGGAGGACGCGCGGACAACAGGGTCCCATTTCCACTAACCCGCAGCGATGACCCATGAAGGGAGAGCCATGAAGACACCCCCGATCGTTTCCCAGGAGGACTGGACCAGCGCACGCAAGAAGATGCTGGTCAGGGAGAAGGAGTTGACTCGCGCCCACGACGCGCTCGCGGCTGAACGCCGACGGATGCCCTGGATGACCGTTGACAAGGAGTACTGGTTCGATGGCCCCGCCGGACGGGCGAGCCTTCTGGATCTCTTTGTAGGCCAGCGTCAGCTGATCGTCTACCGCGCCTTCTACGGACCTGAAGTGACCACGTACGCGGAGGGAGGCTCGTACCCGGAGCGGGCCTGTGTGGGATGCTCCCTCGTGGCCGACCAGGTCGCGCACCCTGGCCACCTGCACGCTCGGAACACGTCGCTCGTGTTTGCATCTCGTGCGCCTCAGGCCGACATCCAGCGTCTGAAGAAGCGTCACGGATGGGAGCACATCCCCTGGTACACGATCACCGACGATTTCGACAAGGACTTCGACGTCGACGAATGGCACGGTACCAACGCTTTCTTCCGCGAAGGTGACCAGATCTTCCGCACCTACTTCCTCGACGCTCGGGGAGACGAGCAAATGGGCGGAACCTGGAACTACCTGGACATCACGGCGCTCGGCCGTCAGGAAGAGTGGGAGGACTCGCCTGAGGGGTACCCGCAGACTGCGCCATATCAATGGTGGAACTACCACGACGCCTACAAGCCCTGATTGGCGCAACCCGGTACCGAACTGTCCCAGTACGCCGGGATGGTAGGACGGTCGGCACGACGAACCTTCGCATCCGATGCCATCATCTTGATGTTTCCCTTGCGGGAGGTGAAGTTACATGGCTCACGCTGTTGTCATCCAGGTGAAGATTGACCCGTACTCCGACAGGGAGCACCGACATTCGATCCTCAATGAGTTCATACTTCCTGAAGCGCGTGGGTTACCTGGGTTCGAGAAGGGGATCTGGATGAACGACGGTGCTGGCACCGGCATTTGTGTTGTCGTATTTGACACTGAAGTGCATGCGAAGAGTGCCATCGAGCCGCTGACCCCAGCCGGAGGTCCGCCGATTATTTCGACTGGAGTTCACGAGGTCGAAGTCGAGGCGTAGATCCGAACGCGAAGGGTGCCCCAGTTCGCCGGGAGTGGTCGGGCTGAAAGCCTTGGCGGACCCGCCTGGTCACCCGGTCGCAGAGAACTGCTTGAAGCCACTCAACGTGATAACGACCATCTCCGCTGACTGCCCTCGTAGTCCGACAACTCCCAGAGCAGTGCTCGCTCATGTTGCAACCGGTAGAGGACATCAAAGGCGTCATCGGTCGAGGGTAGGTACTGGTCGTCACCGGCACTGTCGTACTTGACGCTCAGCGCCTCGACTACTCCTGGCACGTCCATAGGTCGCCCCACGTCGATCAGCCGGCCATAGACGATGACGACGTGCTCTGCACTCTCTAGGTGGACAACGATCCTCGGGTCGCGAACAAGGTGTTTTGCCTTAGCGGTCCTTCGTTCGCTGTAGATATAGAACTGGTCGTCGACCACTACTCCCCAGACGGGTGCGGCATGGGGCGCACCGTCCGCCGTCGTAGTGCCAAGCCAATAGTTCCGTGCGGGGGCGAGCCTTGTCGCTACCTCCGCCCAGTCCATCTCGCCGTCAGTTTCGTTGTCCATCGTCCAATCGTGAACCAACTTCCATCCCATGCCAAGCCAACGTGGTTGTCCGACTGACTGCCCACGTACGCCGGGACCGGGGCATGGTCATGGGCGGGTGAATGGCCTCGACCGCCGGGTTGATGGGCCGGAGACGGCGTACCGCTCCCGGCCCGTTCGGGTTCTGCCTGATTGTTGCTGGGTGTGGGTGTAGGTCAGCGGCCGGTCGCGAGCATTTCGAGCAGTGTCTCGTAGCTCGGGATGCCGAGGTCTGCGGTGATCGTCTCGACCCAGGTCGCGTCGAGGTCAGCGACGAGCCGTTCCGAGAGCTCCACTCGGTGCGCGCCGACCTCACCGGAGCGCACCTTGCTCGAGTCGCTTCCGAGAGGGAGGTCGCAGACGAGTTCGCTGCGTTGACGCATGATGAGGTCGTCATACTTGTCTTGGTGCGCCTTCATGGACGTGAGCGACGACTCCCGACACGAGACCGCGATCCGTTCGTCGTCATGCCCGAAGCCGATGAACTCGGCAACGCGACGAACGGTTCCATCGTGGTCGTCCTTCATGTGTTCGTACGCGAGCAGCAAAACGTTCGCGTCGTGACGATGCGGCCACCACGAAGCGAGGTGCGTGTAGTACGTGCGGCCCTCGACGAAGTGCACCTGGCCGAGCGTCTCGATGTCGATCGAACCTGGCTCGAAAAACCAACCCTCGAGGAAACGATACGCCGAGACGAGCACGTCGCCGCGCGAGATATCGTCGAAGTCGAGATCGCCACCCGTCCGCAGACTGTGCACCATCTGTTGGAGCCACGTCGTCCCGCACTTGGCATACGACGCAATGATCACGTCCGAGGGGCGCGGGACGAACCTGAGTCCGGCGGTGAAGCCCGCCTCGGACACCAGCCGGCTCATCTTCACTTGCAACTCCGCGGGCGTCGTCGCGCGCCGCCGTTCAGCCACCGTCATCTTGTCGTCACAGCTCGATTCACGACGACATCATGCCTCGCCGAGATCGTCGCGCCAGCAGTGCAGACCGCTGGCACGGCTCGACCGTCTCAGAATGTGATTCCCGGACCAACGCCACCGGGGAGCCCCAGTACACACCGGGACGGGGGTGCCACCTACCGCCGAGCGACGGTCAAGGACGTCCGCCCCAATGCCGACCGACTCCAGGTGGTCCCGACCGGGTCCGAGGGTCAGGCGGAACGGTCCGATGGGCGGCGGGTCGACGCCGGCTCGACGCCGGAGAGGAACGCCACGATCTCCTTGGTGAGCCGCCCGGGTTGGAGCCGCAGCTCCAACGGTGAGCGCGCCCGGACGAGCGCCGCGTTCGGCATGCGCGCCACGAGGCCGAGGGCGTCGTCAAAGGGGTGGATGAGATCGTTGCGGTGTGCCAGCACCAGCGTCGGGACGGCGATGCTGCGGCGCTGTTCCTGGGTGGGGGCCACCGGACCGACCAGCACGCCGTGCAGCACGGCGGACGTCGCGTCCGGGGGCAACGAGAGAGCGTTCAGCACGCTGTTGAGCGGGCCGAACTTCGTCCGGGGGACACGGCTCATCAGCCCAGAGGTGACGTTGAGCACCCGCCGCCCGTAATGGGCGGCGAGCACCATGGGCACGAAAATCGTCGCCGCGGCCGGAACGGCCCGCTCGAGCACCGGCATCTCGAGCACCAACGCCTGCACACGCTCGGGGTAGTGGGCCGCCGCGAACAAGCTGACATTGGCGCCGAGCGAGATGCCCCCGAGCACGGCCTTCTCCGCTCCGAGGTGGTCGAGCAGGGCGATCACCTGGTCCGCGTAGCTGTCGATGCGATAGGTCGATGCGTGGGTCGGCTTGTCGCTGCGCCCGTGGCCCAGCAGGTCCAGCAGGGCGACCCGGTACCCCTGCTCGGCGAGGGCCTGGGCGATGCCGCGGTTGAGCTCTGCGTCGAGCAGCAGGCCGTGCAGATAGACGACCAGCGGGGCGGCGGACGAGCCGTAGAGGTCGTAGACGAGCCGGTGCCCGTCGTCGCTGAACGAGAGGTCGAACTCGACGGGGATGACGCTCACCAGTCACCTCCTGCTCCCGCGTCCCGTTGGTGGACCGCGTTCCGATCCTGGGCTGCTTCGTAACTGCACGCTACAGTCGTGCTGGGTATCCCAGTTCGCCGGAAGTGAGCGTGTCCCGTGCTCACCAATGGGACAGCGGTCACCCGAACTCTTCGAGCGGTTCGGCCACCTGAGGATCAGTGAAGGCCATTTCACCAGCCCCGGTCGGCGGAACGCCGTGCTCTCTTCTGGAACCGGTCTCGCTCCATCTCGCCGGCAAACATGAGAACTACCCAGGCGTGGGTGGTGCCCGTTCGGCGCAGTGTCTCGTAGCGATGGTTTCCGTCCTCGAGGAAGTATTTGCCGTCGTGATGCGATACCAACAGCGGCGGGGGGTGCCACCCCTGCTCGATGCTGTGCTCCATGGCCTCGACGTCGGACTCCCAGACCCCCTCGGCGACGGGAACAACCACTTCGTTACCGACGGGACCGGCCATCGGCGTGAGTCGGTCGAGCGCGAATCGGATCGGACCTAAGTAGGTCGCGCCGCTCATGGCGAATGCGGCGGCCAGCGCGGAGTTGCTACTGCCCGGGCTGGCGAGGAAGTCGACCACCCACTCGGCTAGTCGGCTCTCGTCCGCGGCGAGCCGGGCCGAGGCGAGCGAGAACTTCTCGTCGTCGGTCACGCAGATGCCGTCGCGATCAGCTCGGCGAGCCCTACCAAGGAGGGGATCCGTTCGTAACTGGCGTCGAAGTGGAGGCCGAGTGGATCCATGAGAATCGGTCGGATCCCGGCCCGGCGGGCGCCGACTACGTCGATGGCAGGCATGTCACCGACGTACCAAATCTGGTCCGCATCGAGGCTGAGGAGGTCGATGGCCACCTCGAAGATCCGCGGATCGGGCTTCATGACGCCGACGTTTCCGGAATCGATGACGCACTCGATGTCCACGCCGATGCCGGGACCGACTTGGCACAGCTCGAGTTGGGCGAGCCGCGGGCCCATCATGCCATCGGCGTTGGAGATGATACCGAGCCGGACCCCGGTGTCGGCGAGGGCTTGCAGTCCTTCGCGGCTGCCCGGCACCGGTTCGACCCACAGCGCCGCATCGGCGAACTCGCTGTCGAGGTGGCGATGGGCCTCGTCACGCCGATCCTGCGGTACGCCGCACTCGTCGACATACGTCTGGAGGTAGTCGAGCCACGCCTCGGTCCAGTTGGCCTCGACGTCGAGGTGGGTGCCGAACCTTGCTGCGGCCCGGTAGTGCGCGTCGGCCAGCACCTCTCGAGGGACGGAGCACTCGGCTCGTGCGAAAGCCCCCAGGATCCGCTCGGGGTCAGGGAGGACGAACACGCCGCCGGCGTCGAGGAGCACGGCGGCGGGAGGGTCGCCTATATGGGCCATGCCCAGAACCTACCCAGACGCGACCCTCCTGCCGGGCGCGTCAGGTCCGTGCCGCCATCCACCATTGGCGAGAGGGCTGGGGTCCTTGGCCAACTATCGATGTCAGCGTCGCCGGAGATCCGAACAGGGTTACTAAAAAGCGGTGATGGCCGACGTTGTAGCCATGTGACCGAGGTAGCCCGTCGGAAAGTCTTGGGCTGGACCCACGGCGGGTTAGATGAACGGCATGCCAGCATGGGGTCATGGATAGCGTGACATCCTCGCGTGGCGCGACTGGCGACGCCGCCGGGTGGGACCTGCGACCCATGGTCCTCGAAGACGTCGAAGCGACGATGGCCGTGGTCAAGGCCGCCGATGCCGCGCTGGCAGAAGCGGGTCTGCTCCCGCCGCACACCCCACCGAGCGACGCCCAGTTGGAGGCCAGCCGCGTGGGCCATGCCCGATTCGTGCAGCGCGACGGGCCAGGAGCCTGGGTGGCGGCCTCGGAAGGGCGGGTGGTGGGCGTTGCCGAGTCGGTCAGGCGGGAGAGCTTCTGGGGGCTGTCCATGTTGTTCGTCCACCCAGAGTTCCAGAGCCGGGGAGTGGGCGGGCGGCTCCTCGACGCAGCCATGAAGTACGCCGCCGGCGCCACCCAACGCATGATCCAGTCCTCGCCCGACCCACGGGCCATGCGCCGCTACTTCCTGGCCGGACTAGCCATGCACCCGACGGCCGAGATGGGAGGCCAACCCGACCGCCGGGCCATTCCACCCATCTTGCCCGGTCGAGATGGCGATGAGGGGGACCTCGAATTGGTGGCCGAGGTGGAGGCACAACTGGGCCGTTCGCGTACCGAGGATGTGGCCTTCGCGCTGAATGACGGCCGTTGCCGCCTTGACGTGGTGGACAGCGATTCCGGGCGAGGGTGGGTGCTTTGGCACCCGGACCGACTGGTCATGCTGGGGGCAACTGACGAGCAGACAGCCGCCGTCCTCCTGTGGCGGTTCCTTGCCGGCTCCGAGGGACAAATCTTGGTCCACGGGCTCACCGCTGCCCAGCAGTGGGCGTTCGACGTACTCCATCAGGCGCATCTGACGGCGCAGATACGCGGATCCTTGTTCGTTGACGGCATGGCCGTCCCGGTCTCCTGGGTCCCTTCGGGCTGGTACTTCTAGACGCTGATCTGTCCCCGCCCAGCTCGGCGCCCCTTCTGAACAAGTTTGAGATTTGGGAAGCAGACTGCCCAATCGCGTGCTCCACCGAGACTCTGTTGCGCCAATCGGGAGTTCGTTCGCTTCCCTATCCACCTCGTGCTGGGTGCCCCACAGTGCCGGCGTTCGGGGGCACCCATCAAGCGTGCCGTAACCGGCAGCCTCTGAGCCATCCAAGCTACGGCGAGGGTCAGTCTTGAGAGGCGGGTCAATGGTTAGTCCTGCACACAATGCTGACGGTTGGCTACGTCGCTCGTGCTCTTGAGCGCACCACATGGACGCTCCGCTACTGGACCAATATCGGATTGCTTCCTGCTACACCCTTCTACTGGGACCCCTTCCGAGACCCGGACCCGATTTCGTCTTTACCTGCAGCTCTTCGTTGAGTCCCTTCAGGCCATCACGGAACAGGGTTACTTGGGGCGTCGGCTGGACCGTGAGAGCTGGACCCGATTACAGGACGACGTTCTTTCGGGCGTACCGGGAGCCTGTGGCACCCCTGCTCAGCCCGACGGGCTGATTACACGGTCGCGCCGGGATGGTTTTCGAGCACGCCCTGAACTCTTGCTCAAGTGAGCTGGCCGCTCTGACGACGCAATATTGGCAAAACAATTTCGGTTCCTCGAATCGAGAGGAGATTGCCCATGACTCGGCGCATGCCTACGCCGCCACGGCAAGCGGCCGACCCCGCCGAGCAGTTGAAGAAGCTGGCGGACCTCCATCAGAGCGGTTTGCTCACCGACGAGGAGTTCGTGCAGCATCCCCTCATGGCGCTGGACGACTCGTGAGAGAGGAATCATGAGTAAAAAGGACTGGAAAGAGCGGGCGAACAAGGCCGAGGACGAGTGCGAGGCACTCCGTCGCAGGGTCGAGCATCTGGAGCGGGCGTGCAAGTTGCACGAGGAACTGCAGACACAGTTTGACGAACTGCAGACACAGTTGGACCAGCGGCAGCACGAGCACGAACGGGTGCTGGCACTGTTAGCAACGATACAGAGACTCACATTAGCCGCACTGGTCCCGAATGGTGAGGGTATTTCGGTAACGAACTAACAAGGTCGCTGCATTTATTCAGTCTGATTCCGATTCTGGGCCAAAGCGAAGGGCAGCGGGGCTATGCAAGACCTTCGCATAGATGCCGATGGCAATCACCGCTGTTGGAATTGCGGTGGCGAGAACTTCTTGTAGACGGTAATCAGCCAACTCTCAACCTGTAGGTGACATCTAATCGTCGAGGCCCGTAGCAGCGTCGAAGGACCAGACCTCGGGTCAGCGATACGGCTTCGGGATCAGAGAACGGGTGAGTTCCTAACGGCATTACTTGTGGGAGTTGGTTCCCGTGTAGTCGGGGACGGATGGATGGGGTGTGCAGATCGTCCAGACCGTCACGGTGCCAGATACTTGAGCCGTGCTCAGGTTCGATGAGCTTGCGACGGTTCAGCAGGTTGTTGAGAGGCTCACTAATGAGTCGCATTAAACGGGCGTCCACTTCGAGATGATCTCGTTGTTCAACTGAGTGAGTGCGAGACTGGTTGCGCCCCGGCGCTGGTGAGATATCTGCTGGATGCGCTCGTTGATGGCCCAAAACAAGTCCGGGCCTCGGCGGTGTCGATGGTGACCTGGGCCTCAGCCATAGGCGCGCATTCGGTCAGAGCCTCGGCCAGAGCGACCGCCAGGAAGCCGGTGAAGAAGGCACTGGCGTGGCCCGCGTCGATGTAGGCGTCCCATGGTCGGTCCTCTGGCACCCTCACGTCGTCGGTGTTGGGCGGCAGGTGATTGGTCCCGTCGTAGTCGACGAGGTACGGCGGATCCGTCGCCATCAGCCCGGCCCGGTCCCCTGCCATGAGCCGGGCAACGTCGTCCCTGAGTTCGCTCCACAGCGGGCACCCCATCATGAAACGAGAGGCCAGTCGCCTTCTGGGTCCTCGGTCAACCGAACGCCTCATGCGAGGAGCCGCGCCCGCCACCGCTCGTAGCGCTTAGCCAGGTCCCCTCGACCAATACTGGAAAGGCGCTGGCGATGGTCCTCGATGAAGTAACAGTAGAGCGGGATAAGGCCCTCATCGATGAGGCGTGCGGCGACGGCGACATCTTGAGGCGCAATCTGTCGCCATCCCATGGCGGCCTTGATTAGTTCCTTGGCCGGAATGCGAGGGTCGGCAAGGCAGTGCTCCACCGCCAGCGCGTTGGTCCCCACCTGGGCTGTCTCGGCTGTGAATAGGAACCGAACCGGGAACAGCACGAGTTTCGTCAAGCGCCGTGGGCCTTGGTCCACCAGCATGCCTGGGTTGCGCATCTGCTGGGTGACCGAGGGGTCCCTTGAGAGAATCGAACCCACGCGAGCCGGTACGAGCGCGCGAATCTTCTTCTCACCAGAGAGGAAGTCGAGAGCAAACTCGGCCCCGCCCACGAGGAGGTCAATCCGGCTGGGTCGCACCATGCCTTCCCGCGGATCGTTACCAACTAGTAACCGCCCGTATTCGATGAGGTCGAGGCGGTCGAGCGGGGGAAACCGTCCGCCATCCGTGCCTTCTCGAAGTGTGGACTCCGTGGCCCAGAACACCGACAGCCGTTTGTGCAGTTCGCTGCCACGGCCCCGCACGTCCTTGGCAACAGACTGGATCTTCCGTACTTCTGAGCGCCGCGACTCATCGGTGAGGACGAGACCGATGTCGACGTCGCTAACCAGCTCGCTGAACCCGCCGTGCGCGAGGCTGCCGAGGGCAAAGGCAGCGATCAGGTGGTCCCCCAGGGCACTGACGAAGGCTGCAACGGCGTCGTTGAGGACTCCTTCGCCAGCGGCTTCGCCCACGCTCCGAGGTTACGCAATGGTCGGCGAGCACGCTTCGGGCGTGGGTCGGCAACGTGGCAGATCGCGGGGGCTACCGAACGATGGGGGCCCCGGTCGGAAGTATGTCACCTAATGGGTCTTGACCGGCTTGCGAAAGAGGCAGGCTGGTCTCCGAGCCACCTGGGGGGAGCACTCGTGCGACCCGGGCCATGAGCCCTATCGCTAGATCGTGCCCCGTCGGGTTGGTGAGGAGACAGACAGCTGGTGGGATGTCGTGCCTCGAGCACTGATCCATTAGGTCGCTGCGCATCTCCTCGGGCTCACGAGCGAGAGGAGGAGCAGTGCTCTTTGTGGGAGTGGACTGGGCCGAGGACCATCACGACGTCTGCGTGATGGCCGAGGACGGAATGGTGCTCGGGAAACGCCGGGTCCCCGACAGCGTGGCCGGGATCGGCGATCTCCATCGGCTCGTCGCCGAGCATGCCGACGATGACGAGGCGGTGGTCGTCGGCATCGAGATCGACCGTGGGTCTGGTCGTGTGGTCGCTGCTCGCCGCGGGCTACGAGGTCTACGCCATCAACCCGATGGCATCGGCGCGCTATCGGGACCGCCACGCCACGTCGGGAGCGAAGTCCGACCCGGGCGACGCCAAGGTGCTGGCCGACCTGGTGCGCACCGACCGGCACAACCACCGCCCCGTTCGCCGGTGACTCCGATCTGGCCGAGGGGGTGAAGCTCTTGGCCCGGGCGCACCAGAGCGCCATCTGGGGCCGCCAGCGCCAGCTCAATGCGCTGCGTTCGTCGTTGCGCGAGTACTACCCCGGGTGCCTCGTGGCCTTCGGCACCGATCTGGCCAGCACCGATGCCCTGGCCGTCTTGGCCGTCGCCCCCACCCCCGAGCTCGGCCGGGAGCTGTCGCGCTCGAAGATCGCCTCGGCGCTGCGCAAGGGTGGCCGCCAGCGCAACGTCGAACGCCGAGCCGAGGAGATCCAAGAGGCACTGCGCGCCGAGCAACTCGAAGCCCCCGAGCTAATCGCCAAGGCGCATGGGCTCGTCACCACGTCGGCCCTGGCGTTCATCGCCACCTTCAACGCGCAGATCGCCGAGCTCGAGGCGGCGCTCAGCGGACCATTTTGAGCAGCACCGGACGCCAAGGTCGTCCTCTCCCTGCCAGGACTAGGGACGGTCCTCGGTGCCCGGGTGCTGGGCGAGTTCGGTGATGACCGGACTCGTTTCTCGGGGCCTAAGTCTCGCAAGAACTACGCCGGCACGTCACCAGTGACCAACGCCTCGGGCCACAGCCGGGTCGTTCTCGCCCGTTACGCCCGCAACCGCCGCCTCGCAGACGCCTGTGACCGGTGGGCGTTCTGCGCCGTCAACACGTCACCGGGAGCCCGCAACTACTACGACCAGCTCCAGGCCCGAGGCAAGACCCACCGTCAAGCGCTCCGACAGCTCGCAAACCGCCTGGTCGGACTCCTTCATGTCTGCTTGGAGCGACAAGTCACGTACGACGAACTCATCGCTTGGCCCGAGCAGTCCGAACTGGCCGCTTGACTTCCTGCGGCCGTGGGATGTCTAGCCGGCGAATTGGGGCAGTCCCGGACCTATCTGAATCGGTTGGGTTTCCGAATCCGGAAGACGTTAACCAGCGAGTTGAATGGTGCCGAAGAGAAACGAGGCGAAGGGCCCCTGGGTGCCATACGTAGTCGGATAGAGAGTTACGACCGAATATTGCTTACCACCACCGGTTGCGCCGGCGAATTCACCCGTACCGCCCGTAACCGTGACCGTAGCTGCCACTAGGTACCGGGTGTACGAAGAAGTCGTGGCAGATACGCACACGGTTCCGTTCAATGAGAAGGTCAACTGGCTACCATTTGATGCTGTTGTGGTGACCGAGCCCGTAACTGGGCTGCCCGCGCCGGGTCCGCACGGTGGCGGAGGACTAGCCGCTACCTGTGAACCACTCGTGGTACCTCGAAATATAGGGGTGCCAAAGACATGGCCAACGGTGGTGGTCACATCCTGCACCGTCGACGTGACCGTACCGCTACCTATCTCGACGTAAGGCACTACTTTCCCTCCAGTGGGAGTCGCTGACGCGGAACCTTCGAAGAAGGTGAGGCCAAGGACGGCTACGACGGTGAAGATGCAGGTTCTTCTCACGGGACCCCTTTTCGGCGAAGGCCCAAGCAGATCTCGCTTCGACCGGTACGCCCCTTGTTCGTTTGTCTGTCCGGCGACGCCGATCAGCCGTGTGTCCAAACCGGCGACCCCAGTGGTCACCGTACCACCGCGCTGAGTGCAATTCTCATGGGCGTGCAACGGTAAGCGCTGATTTGGTCGGCTACGCCCTGCCTGCCCCAGTCGTGCCGCACGGTGGCACCCGTCCCGGCGAAGTGGGGCACCCTGGGGCCGCGCCCGGTAGCGGCATATTGCGAGCGGTCCTGCGCCGCCTGGCACCCGGCACGGTCGCCCAAGTGGGACCTTCGGCCCTGGACGGCCTGACCCGATTTGTGGCCAGACTTGAGGTGAGGGCCAATCAGGCCAAGCTGCCGCCGTCAGCCGAGTCGTAAGGAGGCATTCGCCGTGCAAGCTGCAATCGGAGACAAGATCGTCGTCAAGGGCCACCACACGGGACAGCCCGTCCGCGAGGCGGTCATCCTCACTGTCGAGGGTGAGAGCGGAGCCCCTCCTTACCGGGTGCGGTGGAGCGATGACGGACACGAAGGATTCTTCTTCCCAGGATCCGATGCCGTCGTCGAGCACCACCCAGCCGAGGGGTCATGACCCACATGACCTTTACAGGGGCAACCCAATTTCGGGCCTGAGCACGCCCTAAATCGCTCGGTCGGTGATGAAGCGGAGGCCAGGCTCACCGGAACATATGGCCCCAGGCCGCGCTCCCGCCGCCGTGCTCCTCGACGCCGGCGGCGTGTTCGTCCTCCCTGACCCCGAGCGGATCCTGGGGGCTTTCGCACGAGCCGAGTGCTCCGTCCCTCGAGAGGTGCTGGCCGACGCGCACTACCGGGCCGCAGCAAGGTTCGGCACCCACCTCGACGTCGAGGCCAACTGGACCGAGGCGTGGCTCGACTACCTCCAGACGTATGTCGACGAGTGCGGCGTACCGCAGGATCGGCGTGACGAGGCCCATCGCCACCTCGACAGCGAGTTCGCCGATGCGGCGCTGTGGGTCGAACCGGTGCCGGGCAGTCGCGAAGGACTGCAAGCCCTCGCCGACACCGGGGTCCGGCTCGGTATCATCTCCAACGCCGATGGCATGATGGGCCCGCGGCTCGCCCAACTCGAGCTGTGCCAAGTCGGTCCCGGCATCGGCGTGGACATCGAGTGCGTCATCGATTCCGGAAACGTCGGCGTCATGAAGCCCGATCCGCGGATCTTCGAGGTGGCCATCGACCTCCTCAGCCTCGATGCGGACCAGATTTGGTACGTCGGTGACATGCCTGCCATCGACGTAGTCGGCGCCCGCCGGGCCGGGATCCGACCGATTCTCATGGATCCACTCGGCCTCCACTTCGACGCCAGTTACGAACGGATCCCCTCCTTGGTAGGGCTCGCCGAGCTGATCGCGACGGCATCGGCGTGACCGACGACGAGAAGTTCTCGCTCGCCTCGGCCCGGCTCGCCGCGGACGAGAGCCGACTAGCCGAGTGGGTGGTCGACTTCCTCGCCAGCCCGGGCAGTAGCAACTCCGCGCTGGCCGCCGCATTCGCCATGAGCGGCGCGACCTACTTAGGTCCGATCCGATTCGCGCTCGACCGACTCACGCCGATGGCCGGTCCCGTCGGTAACGAAGTGGTTGTTCCCGTCGCCGAGGGGGTCTGGGAGTCCGACGTCGAGGCCATGGAGCACAGCATCGAGCAGGGGTGGCACCCCCCGCCGCTGTTGGTATCGCATCACGACGGCAAATACTTCCTCGAGGACGGAAACCATCGCTACGAGACACTGCGCCGAACGGGCACCACCCACGCCTGGGTAGTTCTCATGTTTGCCGGCGAGATGGAGCGAGACCGGTTCCAGAAAGAGCACGGCGTTCCGCCGACCGGGGCTGGTGAAATGGCCTTCACTGATCCTCAGGTGGCCGAACCGCTCGAAGAGTTCGGGTGACCGCTGTCCCAATGGGGAGCACCAGGTACAACCCCCAGCCGGCGAAGTGGGGCACCCTCGGTGGCACAATAAGACATGTCGCTGGAACCGGACGAGAGGCTACGAGATCCAGGGTTCGCGCCGTCGCCTTTGGGTGGTGCATTGACTACCTGAATGCGGCCATCACTCTGCTTTCACAGCCTCCTACCACCAAAACTCGTCAGTCTCGGCTGGTCCTCGAAGATACTTCGTCAGTTGCTGACTCTGGTGGCTGAGTGGCGAAGTGACTTTGAGGAGGACGGGACCTTTACGAAGCGCCAACACCGCATCATGGTCCGTTGGTTCCTAGCCGCCGACCTCGAGTTCCCCGCTGTGTCTCTGCTGCTGGCGAGCGTGGACAACCTCGTCCATGATGCCGTCGAAATGACTAGCGGCATCTGACCCTCACCCGGCGAACTGGGATAGTCGCCAATCACTGTGGCGTGGAAGCGCCAGTGTCAACCCTTCTGGCCGTGACGCCAATTATCCGGCACACGGATAGAACTGACAGAAGCCTTGGCACGGTCCTTCGCTTCGGAACTGAGCACACATGTCACCGTGGTGATCCGATCTTCAATCGTGGAGACGTGCGCGGTCAGCGTGATGGTGGAGTCGATCGGTACGGGACGCTGATATTCGACCAGAAGGGATGTAGTGGCGTACCAGATCTCGGGGTCTGTCCCTATCGCGCGCTGTTCCCGTTCGTATGCGCTCGCTATGGCCGTGCAAACGCCATGGCAGTCGAGAAGAGTCCCGATGATCCCGCCATTGAGGAAATGCCGTGGCCCAGCGGCGAACTCGTCGCGAGGAATCCACTCGGCAACAGCCATCCCGCCATCCCAGTAGCTCTTAAGATGGAGTCCCGCAGGGTTATCTGCTCCGCAGCCCCAGCAGTAGTTTCCAATCATCTGATCTTGCACCGATTTCGTTGACATTGGTCCCATATTGCCGAATTTGCGTTCGATCGTCACGGGAGATGTCGCATCCTCGAAGTGCCGCAAGGTGACACACCTACCCGGCGGACGGGGCAGGCTCCCCTACATAGGCTTTCGGAGCAATGTCACGTCGTGGTTCGTCCTTGGGTTGGTCTTACTACCTTCCTGTTGCCGTAATTGCCGTGGCGGCGATCGAGTTTGGTATCGCAGGTCGCTGGGCGATTTTTGCAGCCTTGATCGTTCTCTTGGTGGCATCAGGAGTCGGCCTGTACACCGTTCACCTGGCTCGACGGAAGGAAATGGGCGACTAGCCGAACGTGCCGGACTGGGCAAGCTCCGCCGCCCTCACTTGCTTGGTGGATCAAATGAGTTGCTACGACGGTTCCCAGCGCCATCCGTCGTTGTACGAACGGGTGATGCTTGTCCCATCGCCTGCCGTTCCGGTTTGCTCCATGTAGACGGGTGGCACCCATTCCCGGCGTACGGGGGCAGCCTCCGTTCTGGCGACAACCTCCTCGCCCCTGGCGGCTTTCTTGCTGAAGAGCCATAGTTTTGGGCGTGGCGAAGCCGGTCGATTGGGAAGCTCTCCTCGTCAAGGGTCACGAACCCCTGAAGGTCGCGCAACGGATCTTTCGTCGACTTCCTAGCGATCCCCGCTGCAAGCTTTGCCTGAACCCCTTTGGCGGCGTGGGCGGCAAAATGGTCGGTCTCCTCGGGCACAAGCCCTCCCGCAAGAACCCGAACATCTGTCAGTTCTGCTTCGATCGTCTACCGACCGGAGGCATTGAGATCGACATCGCAGTCGTATTCGCCGACGTGCGAGCTTCGACAGCTCTGGGTGAGCAGTCAGACGCCACTAGGTTTGCCGAGCGTCTGAACGAGTTCTATGCCGCAGCGACGAAGGTGCTGATTCACCACGAAGGCATTGTGGACAAGCTGATTGGCGACGAAGTGATGGGCCTCTTCATCCAGGGTATCGCCGGCCCCGAATATCGACACAAGGCAGCGATTGCTGCTCTCGAACTGGCCTCGGAGGTCGCCGAACTGCCTCTCGGCGTCGCGGCCAACGCTGGTGTCGCGTTCGTCGGCAATGTGGGAGCAGGGACCATATTGGACTTCACCGCGCTGGGTGACGCAGTCAATGTTGGCGCTCGTCTTCAGGCCCACGCGTCCCCGGGCGAAGTTGTACTCGCGGCGTCGCTTTACCCCTTGGTTGAAGCGCAGTACCCAGGGGGCCGCCACGATCGGGTAGCGATTCGTGGCCGGGACCAGCCAGTTGACGTTGTGGTCCTGACCTCGGGCGCGTAACTCATTGACCTTTGCTCGACGGAGCGGCAGTACAGGGTGGCACCACTTACCGGCGTACGGGGGCAGGGGGTGGGTTTGATCTCCCTGGGACTCTCAGGGCTGAGCGCCAGTCGCAAAGGTCGTCAACAATCAAGACCCGCTTCTCACGTCGACTTCTGGCAGTCCGCCCGCATCGAACACTCGTGATCTGATGATGAAGTGATGATCTGGGCCAGCAGGGAGTGAGAAGCCTTCAGGGTCACCCTCTCCGACGTCCAGAATCAGCTGGGTGTGCTTCCACGCCTCGTATTGGCGATGATCGATGTAGAACGGGCAACCACCCACGTGGCCCAGGAGCACGTCATGATCGCCGATGACGAACTCACCGTCTGCGAAACACATCGGCATGCTGCCGTCGCAACATCCCCCTGACTGGAAGAACATGACCGGACCGTGCTCACTGACCAGGTTGGCGATGGCACTGAGCGCGGCCGGGCTGGCGAGCACCGCCGATGTGTCCGAGGGACCCACTGGGCGGCTCAGAAGAACCCGAGCGGCTTGGTGCTGTAGCTCACCAGGAGGTTCTTCGTCTGGGAGTAGTGCTCCAACATCATCTGGTGGTTCTCACGGCCGACTCCAGAGATTTTGTAGCCGCCGAAGGCCGCTCCTGCGGGGTAGAGGTGGTAGCAGTTGGTCCACACCCGCCCGGCCTTGATGGCGCGGCCCATGCGATAGGCGAGGTTTCCATTGCGCGTCCACACCCCGGCTCCAAGGCCGTAGAGGGTGTCGTTGGCGATGCGGACTGCGTCGGCTTCGTCGCTGAATGTGGTCACCGCGAGCACCGGACCGAAGATCTCCTCTTGGAAGATCCGCATCTCGTTATGGCCCCTGAGCACGGTCGGCTGAAAGTAGTACCCGTCCTTGAGGTCTCCGCCCAGGTGGGATCGCTCGCCACCGATAAGGCACTCCGCCCCCTCTTGGCGACCGATATCGACGTAGGAGGCGATCTTCTCGATCTGCTGGACCGAGACTTGGGGCCCGATCATGGTGGCCGGGTCGAGTGGGTTGCCCTGGCGGATCAACTTGATCCGTTCGAGACAGCGCTCCATGAAGCGGTCGTAGATCGATTCGTGAATGAGTGCCCGGGACGGGCACGTGCAGACCTCGCCCTTGTTGAAGGCGTACAGCACGAGGCCCTCGATGGCCTTGTCCAAGTACTCGTCGTCCTCGTCCATCACGTCGGCGAAGAAGATGTTGGGCGACTTCCCGCCGAGTTCGACGGTCGAGGGAATCAGGTTCTGAGCGGCGTACTGCATGATCAGCCGACCGGTGGTCGTCTCCCCCGTGAATCCGATCTTGGCGATCCGCGGGCTCGAGGCCAAGGCCTTGCCGATCTCTCCGCCCGGACCGGTGACGATGTTGATCACGCCAGGCGGCACGACGTCGGCGATCACTTCGGCCAGCTTGAGGATGGACCACGGAGTCGGTGACGCCGGCTTGACCACGGTGCAGTTGCCGGCAGCGAGGGCGGGTGCGATCTTCCAGGCTGCCATCAGCAGCGGGAAGTTGAAGGGGATGATCTGCCCGACCACGCCGAGAGGCTCGTGGAAGTGGTAGGCGATAGTGTCCTTGTCGATCTCGGTAGAACGACCCTCCAGCGATCGGGTTGCCCCGGCGAAGTAGCGGAAGTGGTCAACCGCCAAAGGGATGTCGGCGGCAAGGGTCTCGCGCACCGGCTTTCCGTTCTCGAAGGTCTCCGCCACCGCCAGCATCTCGAGGTTAGCTTCGATGGCGTCCGCGATGGCGTTGAGTACCGCCGCCCGCTCGGTCAGAGAGGTCTCGCCCCAGGCGTCCTTGGCGGCGTGCGCGGCATCAAGTGCGAGCTCGACATCCTCAGCGGTTGACCGGGCCACCTCGCAGAATGGCTTGCCATCGACGGGACTGACATTGGTCATATAGCCGCCCTTGACGGGTGGCACCCACTTGCCCCCGATGAAGTTGGCGTACCGGGGCTTGAGCTCGACAATGCTGCCCGCTCGGCCCGGGGCGACGAAAGCCGAAGCCCGCACTGACTCCGTCTCGGAAACTGTTGGATCTGCGGTCAGGGTCATTTTTGCCTCCACTTTGCCTCGACTCTTGCGAGAGTGACGTGCGCGGGCGGTCGCGAGGCGACTCGTATCAACGGCATCATCCCTCACGACCTACCGTACGATTGCGGTTGCTGCGCGGGTAGGGCCAAAGGTCCCCGAACCAGTTCTCCGTCGACGCCGGGTCGAGAATGAGGAATTACGCCGACCTCGGGGACATATGTCGATCAATCCAGAACTGCCACGAGGCCGGCGTACGGGGACAGGCGGCTCCCTCTCTGAGATACGGTCCCGCTATGCCGGATCGACCGCCCCTGGCCGTCCTGGTGGGCGGGGCGCCCGGCTCGGGCAAGACCACGTTGGCGGAGGCTCTCGCCGTCGGTTTGGACCTTCCCGTGCTGCACAAGGACCGCCTGATACATGGGCGGTGGCGCACGCTGGACAAGGCAACAGATCTAGGAGAGTCCGGCGTCGAACCATTCTTTCGCTCCATGGAGCTTTGGATTGAGGCAGGTATCAGCTTCGTTGCCGAACAGACCTTCTACCCCGGAGTGAGCGAATCGGACGTGGCAAGACGTTTGGCACCGCGGAGCACCTTGGTCAACGTGCACTGCCGCAGCCTTCACTCCTTCGAGCGGTGGGAGCAAAGGATGCGGGACGATCCGCTCTGCGGAGAGACGCGGCTAGAGAAGCTGGTTCCCGTTGTGGAACGGCTCAACTCTGAACTGCATGAACCGCTGGACTTTGACTGCCCCTCCATTGTCGTCAACACCGACAATGGATACCGGCCGACGCTGGAGGCGATCATCGCGCGAATCGACGATTTCTACAGTAGGCCGGACATTCACGACCTCGACAGGGGTTCACACTCGACTGAATAGCGCCACGGTCCCGGCTAACTGGGATAGGCGCGGCACATTCAACGTCGTCGGGAGCCGGTTCCGCTGGCGCTCTCGAGGAACCTCAGGCAGACGCGAAGTTGTGCACTTGGAACGACACCTCTTCGGGTGGTCCAACCAAGCCGCCCTCCACCTGGGCCAGCCCTGGCAAGAGAGTTTCGTCGCGGAACTTCACCCATGAAGCCTCGGAGTCCCATAAGGCCACGACGACGAGCCCATCGCTGGTCTCACCGGCAGCGTGGTACGTCTGCCCGGCTGGAAGTCCCTTGCCATCATTGGGGTGTACCACCTTGATCGACCGGTCGTACTGTTCAGCCGTCCCGCCCTTAAAGGTGTGGGTGATACCAAATGTTGTTCCCATGTCGCGAACCTCCTCGGTTCTCAGGTGGTGACGCCACCGTACATCTGTCCGGGTCGTGGCCTGCGTGGGGACTCAGCTGCGATTAAGGCGAACCGTCCCGTACGGGGACACCCTCCGACAGTTGACAAGCGCGCTTGGGGCCCATGTACCGGCTCTTGGAACGCAAGGGGCAGCAGGCACCAGATACCGGGCCGGGTGACTAAAGGCTTTGGGTGAGGCCGCCATCGATTATGTAATCGGCACCAGTGATGTTGGCGCTCCGATCGCTTGCGAGAAAGATGATGAGGTCGGCTACTTCTTGTGGCGTGGTGAATCTGCGGGTGGCGGTGTCGCGTACCGCGTTTTGTTGGTAGTCGGTCGGGCTTCCTCCCAGGGTGCTTGACAACGTCGAAGCGACTCCTTCGTTGCCGAGCCACAGGTCTGTTGCTACAGGACCGGGACTGACGGTGTTGACTCGTATCCCGTTTGGCCCGACTTCCTTTGAGAGTGCCTTGGAGAAGTTCACGAGTGCGCCCTTGGCGGCGCTGTAGTCGATGACGAGCGGGTCAGGTAGTGAAGCGTTTACTGAGGCGGTGTTCACTATCAGAGCTCCAATTGAAGCGACTCAGCATGTCGAGTCGGCGGACGAGACACGAGAAAGACACGAGATTTTGATTACTCGTGTCGTGACATTGATTACTGGTGCCGATTTCTCGCATTGAACGCTGGTACTTCGGATCTGAGCGCGCGGCCAGATGCTGGCGGTGCCGGCGCCCGGTCACGTCTGCGCTTGCCACAGTTGCATATGCCCTATCGGCACATATGGGATAGTGGGAGATACATCTACTTCACTCCTCTATGACTGCGATGGTCCCGCGGGTGAGGGTGCTGTGCTTCCCGCTCGGTTGACCTCGAATCGGTCCTTCAGCCGGAGGCCGGGGCGTTCGACGAGGTAGTAGGAAGCGAGCGCGAATCCAAAGGTAAGAATCAGCCCGACGAAGAGATGTACGGCTCTGCCCACCGTCCCGGTAGCCAGGTGACGTGCAATGAGCATCGCGAAGGGATTCCACAAGTACAGCGAGTAAGAGATCAGGCCAACGAAAACGACGCCCGGGCGGGCCAGGATCTTGGCCACCAGCGAGCCAGGGCTCAAAAGGATGGCAATCAGGGTGGCGGCTGTGAGCAGACTAACCAGTTGGATTGGGCCCTCGTAGGCCCATTCGCTTTGTTCGGGCACGCTCACTAGGAAGAGGACGAGAACCATCACGGTGGCGAAGGGGATCAGCGCCAAGTAGCACTGCCTGATCTTCCGGCCGTACCCGCCGGTGTAGAGGAACCCGGCCAAGCAGCCAACGAGAAGCGGCAGCGCGTTGGTATCGAGCCCGTAGTAGAGCCTGCGGTAGCTCACTCCGTGATGAGCCATGACCACTGTGGCCAGAAACGAAGCGAAGATGCCAACCACTACGAGGACCATGAAGATTACCCGCGGCATCAACTTGAGTCCGAGAAACAACAAAAGAGGCCACACCAAATAGAACTGTTCCTCGATGGCAAGCGACCAGCCGTGCCCTAACCCGATCTGCGGGAGATGGTTGATGTCGAAGAAGTCCATCTGATAGCTCGCATTCTTCACCACCTCGGAACTCCAACTGCCGAACTCCCCCGAACGCCAGATGGCCGCCCACACGACCACGATCAGGAGGTAGGCCCACCAGGCCGGGACCAGCCGGAAGATACGTCGTACGTAGAACTTCGGGATCGAAAACTGTCCGTTTGCGTCGTGTTCGTTGAGCAACAGGGCCGTGATTAGAAAGCCAGACAGGACGAAGAACACATCGACGCCGATCCACCCACCCTGAGCGATCGAGATGTTCGTGTGCACCAGAATCACCAAGCCGATCGCGACTGCTCGGATCCCAGTGAGAGCTGGGGCCCTACCTAGTCTGCGAACCGTAGGCTTCTGTTCGCCCATTGTGGAACCTTTTCGACCTCACAGGTGCCAAGTGCCCAACACGCTCAAGCACTCCACCATCTTGGCAAACCGTTTGGCGTTTAGCACCATGGACCCCGCAGAATCTAGCGCTCGGGGCAGGGTGTCCCCGCACGCCGGGACTGAGGCACGAATCCAGCCAGCCCGGTGTTAGGTGATGTCGATCGCTGTGATTGCCAGCCTCAATCAAACAAATGGGTGGGCTGTTTTGCGCTTCTGTGCCTCGGTCGGGCAAGGGCGTCTGCCACCCGGCAGACTTGTAAGCGTGCACGTCGGAGCTGATCCCCCTGAGACAAGGTACGTGCGCGTCGGTGAGGCCGACGTCGCCTACCAGGTGTTCGGTAACGGGTCCCCCGACTACCTCTATTGCTACGGATTGGGCAGCCACCTCGACCTCGCCTGGGACCTGCCCGGCGTCGCTGCGTTCTACCGGCATCTGGCTTCGTTTTGCCGCCCGATCTTCTTCGACCGCAGAGGTACCGGAGCGTCAGGCGGGCTACGCCACGAGATGCCTACCTGGGAAGAGTGGGCGGAGGACATCGGAGCCGTCCTTGATGCCGTCGGATCCACCGAGGCTGTCCTAGGCGCCGACCTCGACGCTGGACCGTTTGCCATCTTGTACGCCGCACTCCATCCCGAACGAGTAAAGGCGCTTGTACTGTCCAATACAGCCGCCCGCTACGTACGAGCAGACGACTACCCGATCGGCGTGGAACCGAACGCTGTTGACGCGCTCATCGAACTTGTGGCTACCTCGTGGGGCACCACTCAGCTCACCGTGTTCGGCAACCCCAGTCTGTCCGTCGACGACCCAATCGCTCAACGGTCGGCACGGGTCGCACGAGCGTCGGCCACCCCCCGTGCGGCTGCCGCTCAGTACGACTACATCCTGCGAAACCTCGATGTGCGTCAGGCGCTTCCACTCATCCAAGTGCCAACTCTCGTCACGCACACCAGCGGCAATCTCATAGTGCCAGTCGAGCTCAGCCGATACTTGGCCGACCACATCGAGAGGGCGTCGTTTCTCGAGGTTCAAGGCACCGATGTTGGTGGGCTCTCGGCTCCACCCATCGAGGACCTTGAAGCCATTGCCGAGTTCATCACGGGGGAACGCCCGCGGGTCGAGATTGAGAGCATCCTCACCACCGCCCTCTTCACTGACATCGTGGACTCGACACGCAAAGCAGCTGAGCTCGGTGATCGACGCTGGCGATCGTTGCTCGACTCTCATGACCGGCTTGTCCGCGATCAACTCGTGCGATTCCGTGGACAAGAGATCAAGACCACCGGAGACGGTTTCTTGGCCAGCTTCGACGGACCTGCTCGTGGCATTCGATGCGCCGCCGAAATCATCGAGGCAACTCACAGCCTCGGCGTCGAAATCAGAGCTGGATTGCACACCGGCGAGTGCCAAGTCCGGGGCAACGATCTCAGTGGACTGGCCATCCATATCGCCTCTCGGGTCGGTTCGATGGCGACGGCCGGGGAAGTATTGGTCTCCGGGACGGTGAAGGACCTCGTTGTCGGCTCTGGGATCGAGTTCACCGAGCGGGGCGAGCACGAGCTGAAGGGCGTCCCTGGAAGCTGGAAGCTGTTCGCGGTGGCCGCGTGAACGAACCGTTATCGAGTAGTCATCAATGCCCCAGTACGCCGGACTTGTGTCAGGTCAGTTCGTCGAGGAATGACTGCGCCGCAGACGGTGAGGCAAGCTCGACGACATTCAGCCGTTCGTGAAACCGTTCAATAGCCTGATCCAGTCGTGGCCGACTGTCGGTTGGATAGCGCCAGACCCACCGGAGGAACTTGAGATCGAAATGCTCGGGGCAACCTTCGGCTTGAATCTCTTGCCCATGATGTTGGAGGCTCCTCTTGAAGGCTCGCCATGTGCATTGCCACCTTGGCAAGGTCAGCACGATCACCGTGTCGGCTTTGGAAAGCCGTACATCGAGAGTGCCTCCGTAGTTGCCATCTGCGATCCAGCAGTCACTCGACAGCAGGCCAGCTTGGAGGTGTACCCACTCCTCCCTCGGCGTCGGGACCCAGTTGGGCTTCCAAAAGTGCTGATCCAGGTGGACGACGGAGATCCCCGTTCGACGCCCAGTTCTTCAGCGAATGTTGACTTCCCGACCCCTCCCGAACCGACGATGGCGACCCGTTTCATCCGCCCAAGTCTGGCTGAGATGGGTATCCCAGTACGCCGGGACAGGGTGCCACCCTGCGGCACTTCGGGGATAGTGGCGAAAAATGAGTGAAAATCTGATTCGCCAGCATCTCGCGAGCTGGGTCTACGGCCCGGAATCTCACGCTGACCGCCTTGGGCGGACTTTCCCGGCAACAGAGCGGAAGGGCACGATCAGGAACACCGCAACGGCGAGGTAGAGAACGGTGGCGACAGATGGGAGAATGAGTCCAAGGAGGATTGCGAACACGTAGGCAATGACTGCGTAGCGGAACTTCTTGGTGGCCTCCTCCAAGTCCGGGTCGTCCACACCTGGACGCCGCAGGTTCTCGCGCCGGGCGTAACTGCTCAGAGCAGCGAAGAGGAGTCGGCTCAACAGCAAGGTGAGTCCGTAGACGACATTGGCCAATCGTTGCCAGTTCGTGTCCTTGTCCAGGGCCTCGGCGAGGAGCCGCGTCGGGAATGGCAGGAACGCCACCGCGAGCAAAAACAAGAGGTTCAGTCGGAGGAAGATCGAGTCAACCCGATCGAGATCATCGGTGAGACTGTTGTGGGCGATCCACACTGCGCCGATCGTCAGGAAACTCACGAGGTAGGCGAGATAGGAGGGCCACCCACGCACGAACTGGTGCAGTGGCGAACCTGGCGGCCGGACTGCGAGATCGAGCACCAGCAACGTGATGGCGATAGCCAAAACGCCGTCACTGAATGCCTCCATCCTGGATTTATCCAGAGTCTTACGAGGCGTTTTCTCGTCGTCGGCCACAGTGTTACCTCCCAGTCGGCTCGACGGTAGCAACCACGATGACGGAACGCTGCCGAGCGCCAGATACTTCTCATGGTCCTTGGACCTATGTCTCGTCTTGTGCTCCTTTTCGTTGTTGGCCCCGGCTCGCCGCCCCGAGGAGGAGCTTGACGACCACGGCGATGACGACGAGATCGGCGAGCATCTGGACGGTGACGACGAGCCGGGCCGGATCGGTCTTGGCCGTAATGTCGCCGAAGCCCACCGTGGAAAAGACGGTGGTGGTGAAGTAGAGCGCAGAGGTCCGGGTCAGGTGCGTGCCGAAGGCGGGGAGGTTCGACTGGGACATCACGAGGTAGATCCAGGAGAACAGGATAAGGAACAGTGGTAACAGCGTCGCCATGGCGACAGTCGCTCGGAGCATCGGTTGGTCGCTCCTCATGATCTGGCGGACCTCGATGGAGACGACTGCGGCGAAGAACGCCAGCGCCACGACCACGTGTGGAGTTGCGGTGGGATGCGAACGATTAGGAATCGGGGCGAGGTAGTAGATCGCCACGAGCACTGCGAAGGTCAGGAATGCACGCAGAGCGGTTCGCACGATCTGCGAGCGCTGAACGTCCTCAAACCTGGGGTGGCTGGTGTCTGCGGTGGGTGTCATCACCGGAGCCTACGTACGACACATTGGCGCAAGCACCCAGCGTCACGCCGTGAGGTGGATCGCCGCTGAGGCCCGCACGTGGTCCCCAGAACGCCCGGACTGGGTGCCACCCTGCGGCACTTCGGAGGCGGGCCGCCTATCGGGGACTCGTGCACCAGGACTCGTTTGGCCTTAGCCTCTTAGGAGCCGGATTGCCAGGGTGTCAGTAGTCCTTGAATCCGGCGTGCCCCGTCCGACGCGAATGCCCTATGCAAGGAGTTCCACCATGCCTGACGCATCCCAAGACACTCCGGTTCTCGACACGATTGCCGCCATGACCGCTGTGTCGGTAGCCGAATGCGATCTGCCGCCCGCCGCCCTTTTGTTGGTCCGACTCGCGGCCCTCGCTGCTGTTGACGCGCGCCCTGTCTCCTATCTCCTTCACATCGGCCCGGCGGCCGAAGCGGGGATCACGATCGAGGACGCGCAGAACGTCCTCGTCGCTGTTGCCCCGATCATCGGGACGGCCCGGGTCATGTCAGCCGCGATCAACATCGCCGAGGCCCTGGAACTTGCCATTGCGGTGATCGAGGAGGATTCGGAGTAGTCATTCCTGCGGCCCGAGGTCAGGGTGCCCCGTACGCCGGTGTGGCGTCAGCCTTTCGTATTTCCCGTCGACGGGTCAATCTCAATCCTGTCGAAGTTGACCCATGGCAATTCGATTGGCGGCGGGCCAATCGTGCCCTGCATGATCAATCGCGCGACATCGCCCAAGAGTGCCGGCAGGACGCGTTCGTTCGTGGTGTCGATCTCTTCGAACGTCCACCATCTCCATGCCGCGTGGACTTCGTGCTCCAGAGCCTCCCATCCCGCAGTCGATGGCTCGAACCGATCCGTGCGCCACGCGAAGAAGGTATCCACCGAATAGAGAGGCTGTCCCCGAAAAGTCCACTCACCCCTGCAGGTGGCGACAGGATCGCCCAACTCTGCGGGATCGATGACCAGGCCGGTCTCTTCAGAGAGCTCGCGCGCTGCAGCTTCGCCGAGTGCTTCACCCGGATTGATCCCTCCGCCGGGAGTGATCCAGAGCGTGGCCTTCCCCCCGTCAGCCGGACACATGGTTATGCAGCTTGAAGGTGACGGCGTGCGCAGCGTAGCTCCCACTCGATCGGCGATACGTTGCCGATGGAGGAGTGACGCCGTAGCGCGTTGTAGTGGTTGATCCAGACGATGATCGCCCGACGGGCCTCGCCGCGCGTGGCGAATCGGCACCGGTGCACCAGCTCGCGCTTGAGCGTCGCCCAGAACGACTCCGCCGCGGCGTTGTCCTGGGACGACCCGATGCGGCCGACCGACTGGGCGATGTGGTGCTTCTCGCACAGCGCCCGGAAGTCCTGCCCCATGTATTGAGAACCGCGGTCGTGGTGGAACACCATGCCCACCACGTCTCCGTCCCGGGTCGCCACGGCCCTCTCCAGAGCGGCCTCGACGAGCTCGGAGCGCATGTGGCCCTCCATGGCGTAGCCGACGACGTGGCGCGAGCCCAGGTCGAGCACGTCGGCCAGGTAGAGCCAGCCCTCGCCTGTGGGGATGTAGGTGATGTCCCCGCAGGTGCGCTCTCCAGGCTCGCCGACGCTGAAGTCGCGCTTCACCAGGTCCGGCAGCGGCGGGGCGCTCACGTCGGGGATCGTGGTGCGGACCTTGCGGCGCCGGCCGTCGTGGGCGTGGAGGCCGTACTCGGACATGAGCCGTTCGACGCGCTTGTGGTTGTCGCAGAACCCCCGGTCCCGCAGCTCGTCGGTCATCCGCGGGCTGCCGTAGGTGTCGTCGAGCTCGTCGTGGACCCGGCGCATCTCATTGATGACCAGGGCCTCGTCCCACTCCGCCTCGGTGGGTGCGGCCGAGCGGGCCAACCACTCGTAGTACGCCGAGGTGGACACCTCGGCCACCTCGCATGCCGCTTCCACGGGGAACCCCTCGGCCTTCACGGTGGAGACGAACCGGTAGCGGCTCACCGGTCCTGCTCCTTCACCCAGAAGGCCACACTTCGTTTGAGCAGGTCGCGCTCCATGGTCAGGCGCTTCACCTCCCGGCGCAGCCTGACGTTCTCCTCGCGGACCTCGGTCGTGGTCCCCTCGAGCTCGCCCCGGTCGATGCGCTCCTGGCGCACCCAGTTGCCCAGGGTCTGCTCGACGACGTCGAGCTCTCTGGCCACGTCCGCGATCGTGCGGCGCTGGTCGATCACCAGGGCCGCAGCGTCTCGACGGAACTGTCTCGGATACCGGCCCCGCCGGCGGGCCGGCTCAGCTTTCTCTTCGGTCACTGTTGGCATGACTACCTCCTATTCGAGGTGTCCGGCCAACGGGGGGATGGTCAAGCGGGGGCTTGGGGTCAAGAGGGTCTTTGACCAGAAATAGCAACACGCTGTCGGTGCCGTCGATGACGATTACGCGCGCCGAGGGCCGGTCGAGAGGCGTGGTCATCTTCCTATCGTGGCCGACGGGGAGTCCCCACGCACGGGGCAGCGTCAGGCACCCTCGATCTCAGAGGTTCTCTGGGGTTGACTCGCTTCGATAGACATGGGTGCCCCCATACGTTCATCGACCATGTGTCCTGGGGTAGCCCCATACGCCGGGACGGTGACGTTCGATTGCCAAGTCGGCAGGGACGAGTCAAGCCTCTGTGATGGATGCGGGGATACTGCGATTCGAAGTCACGAAGGCGAAGGAGTCCCGCGGCCTCCTATTTGGCGGGGATAATACGTCAGCGGTACCGCCCCATGAAGGAGATGAAGCAGCTCCCGCCGGCGGATGTGCTTGACCTGATGCACGTGTTCGTCGGTGCGCTCACAGAACGGGCAGTCGTCATTCCCGAACGCTATTGATCGTTGCATGTCGACATGATTCATACGCCACGCCCGCCCTCACTTGCCCGACATCAGGACCAGCCGTTGCCTTTCCGTAGTCCAAATGTTCGGCAGCTTGACCCCGCAATATAAATGGGCTGATTAGGCGATCGACTTTCGGTGCCTAAAGCTTCGAGAGTGGTCCCTGAGGATCGGGGCTTTCGGATTCCGGCTTCCTTGTCCTCGTAGTCCTCCAGGGTGCCCCAATCGCCGGAACGGTGGGGCAGTTCGGCACCTTTGGGACACGCCTAGACACCTGGTTCGCGCTGTCGGTCATCATTGACGCGTGCCAACCGTTCTGATCTTCGGCCCCCCAGCGAGCGACTTCGTCAGCGCAACCTTTCTCGCTGTGCCAATCACAGATCTGGGCCTACGATCCACTGGGGGCGACACCACAGGAGGTGGGGGCTATGCAAGACATCATGATCAGGATCGAAACGGATGACTTCGAGGCGTGGAAGGCGCAGCACTACCTGCATGCCTCCAACCGGGCAGCCTTCGGCATCACCGACGGGCCCGCATACCAGGACATCGACAACCCGAAGGCTGCGCTGTTCCACATCAAGACCGATGACATGGAGCGGGCCATGCAGTGGTTCAAGACTGACACTTTCAAGGAGGCGAGCAAGCTGGCCAAGGTCAGCGGCCGCACCTTTTACCTTGCCCAGCCACAGGCCTGATTGGGCACGACCTCGTCCCTACGGACCTCCCAGCGGGAAGTCAGATCAGCCGTGTCCCCTAACGCCGGGTTGGCAGCGCTCTGAAACGATCGTCAGCGCACCCTTCTGGGCAACAGAGCGCCGATCAGCCAGAAGAGTGGCAAAAAGATCCCGATTATGAACATCACCCAATGACCCTTCCTGATCGACATGATGCCGAGTGTCACCATCAGAACGAAGTAGATCACGGCCCAAAGACCGATGAATCCTCCACTCGTCGCGTCAGCGGCCAACATCTTGGTTGGCACCTCCTTCACCCGCAGTCACAAACTGGTCTCTTGCCTATCTGATCATACGGCAGTGCTGTATCCGGTGCTCCGGCACATAGGTCCCATCTGGGTGCGTTCTGAACGCCGGGACGAGGTGCCACCCTGCCGTACCTCGGGGACAGCCCCGGCCCGTGCCGCGAACTTCTGTCCTAGCTAAAGCTCATCATGCCTGTCCCAGCAATCGAGCCGTACTGAGCGATCGGGTTGGCGTTCGTGTTCGTGTTGCACTTCCCGTTCGTCAACGGCAAGACCATCGCAAATGTGACCGTTATGTTCGCGGTGCCGGTGATCCCGGCGTACGCCTTCGTGCCGCTCACTATCGGCACCGGGTCAGTGATCACGAACGTCCCCGAGCAGGTTGTTGTGTTGAACGTGGTCGGTTGCACGTTGTTGTTGTTCAGGTCCTTGCCGAGCTGTGTCGTGTTTAGGAGGATCGTGCCCTTTTTCAAGATCAGCAGCTTGTAGGCGCCTTGGCCTTTCTTGGCCGGCTTGCCCGACGAGTTCGCATTCGTCGATTTGCCGGAGTCAGCGATCGCACCTGTCAACACGACCGGTCCACCTCCGTTCGGGACGGGCGTGCCCCACACCTGGACGGCTCCCCCTGCTGGGGTGCTTGCCGCCATTGACCCGAATGCTGCGCTGGCGCCAAAGATCGGGCGCTTCCCACGATGGCGATTCCAAGGGTTGCCTTGACGACGGTCATGGTGACCTCCCGAGTCTCCGCAAAGTGCGGTCCTACCCAGGGCTGGGTGTACGGAGTCGACGTATCTTGTGCAATGGGTATTGCTCAGAGGGAATCCGCTCATGCTTCGAGAACGCCTTCAACCCAAGCGGAAGTACCACCAATTGACGGATCGCATGTCGGTTGGCCCTGCCCCAGAACGCCGGGAATGTGTCACCTTGCGGCACGACTGGGGCAGTCCGCCAAAACTCGCCGGGCCTACCGACATTGCTCCGAGCCTCTATGTCGGGAAATGTGTGTGCCAACCGCGACCTTGGTTCACCGTCTTGCCCGTCGTGTCGGGTGCGATGACCCAGGCCCCGCTCAGTCCGTGGGCGAGGGAGGAGGAAGCGATTAAGACCCACGCAGGTCAAGGACAGAGCCGGCGGGTTTCCGGCGCTGGCCCCTCGACCTCGGTGCGCTGCACCGGAGGTGACACTGTCACCCTCATGACCGTCGGTTACGTGCTCGGCGTGACCGTGGACGTCGTGGATGTTGCCGATGACGTGGTCGATGTGCTTGTGCTCGCCGAAGCCGATTGACCACAGAGCACGTACGGCTTGAGCGTCATGTGCTCATTGGCCCCGAGTGGCCCTGTCGTGATGGCCACGTTCTGCCAGGTCGACGTATTCAAAGGGAAACTGTCACGCAAGATGACATTGCGGTCGGCCTGCGCACCTGGTGCGCTCACTTGGCCCCCACCCGACAACAGAACGTCACCCGCCGGACACGTGGTCTTGGCCACCAGGACCGTGCCCAGTGGTGGATCGGCAGCTGAGACCACCGCTGTGCCGTTGACGATCGTGGTCCGGCCAACCGCTCCAGGTGGTCCAGCTGGGCCGACCGGTCCCTCTTTGCCGCTTTGGCCTATTGGACCTTGCTGACCAGCGGGCCCTGGAGGTCCTTGCGGGCCCGGCTCCCCTTGTTTCACGGGGCCATTCACGAGTGCATAGATGCCTACCCCAAGCCCAGCAAGGCCGATCACCAGCGCGGCGACGAGGATTGCGATCACACCTCGTCTCGACGTCCCGTCTGCAGAGTTCTCGTTGAATTGATGTGGATCGGCTGCCATCTCGGTGACCTCCTTCCATCCTTTGCGGGTGGTCGTGCGCCAACTTCACACCGGATGTGGCAGCTGTCACACCGGACCAGTCTCTTGGCTCACTAGCGTGTTGTTGCTCTCTATTCTTTCGTTCGGTTACCCCCTGACTAGGGGAAAAGGTCACATGAGCGCATAGGTGCTCCTCGTAAGTCGGGACGAGGGTTTCGGGTCATCGAGCGCATTTCGGTTTGCCGATCGAATTACCCGAAGGTGGACCCCAAGTAGCTCGGGGCGTTCCGTAGGACGTCACCGGCGAGCGCTATTGGAACGGCTTCTATCGCTCGTGACGCTTCCTTTCCTGGACGCGACAGGGCGAGAGCTGAGCGCAAGCAAAAGCGACTCCGTCGACCCCGCCTTATCCTGAATTTATCCTGGGATAGAGATGGGACCTGACTGGGAATTGGGTTTCAGAGCGATTACGTTGAGAGATGCAAGGCCCCTCACCTGGGGTTTTGGGGAACCAGAAAGGGAACGTCGATGACGAAGAAGCTGTTGCGATACGTCGGACCAATAGCGTTCGCGATTGGCTTTACCAGCGGAGTCCTGGGGGCGGGGGCCGCGGGCGCCAGTACGGCCAACGGAAAGGCCCACCACGGCCACCACGCAAACCATGTGGCCCACAAGGCAACACACCAGCACAAGAAGACCGGCTAGGCGCCGTAGCGACGACTCGGATCGGCACATCGCAGGTCGCTCCCCTGGGGCGCCTCCTTGTGTCGGTCGGAGATGTCCTACTACTGGGTGCCTTTACGTGTCTGAAAGCCAGGCAGAGCGAATAATGAAGGTATCCGCCGGACCTGAGTTCCAAGAGAATGGACTCTCAGAATCGCGATACGTGTTCCGAGCGAATGACCGTCCCAGAACGCCGGGACGGTGGGGCAGTTCGGCACTTCGTGTAGACCGCCTAGTTGCCTCGGAGACGGTGGATCACCGGAGCGAAGCCTTCAAGGTCTCGAACACTGAAGTAGGAGATACCCCAGCGGTTCCGGCACGCTTCGAGGTGGTCGGCGATCTCATCGTGGGTCCCGATGGCGAGAAACGGTGCGGTGAGGGCATCGTCGATGCTCAGGCCGGGAACTCGGGAAGCGAAATCTTCGACTGCCTTCCGCTTGTCGTCCGTGACAACGACAGCTTGAACCAGCACGTTGAGCTCCACCTGCTCCCAGCGTTCCCCAGCCTGCTCTCGGATGTAGTCGATGGTCGCGTCGATCCGCTCGGGGTTCCATCGGACCTCGTGACGCTGACCGTCTTCGAGGGTGCGACCGAGCATCGTGAGGCCGATGATGTCGGCGTGCCGGGCCGCATGGGCGAGAGCCCGCTTCCCGTTGACGCCGACGAGCAGGGGTATGTGCTCCTGACGTGAGCGGAGGGTGCGCACATTGTCGAGGCTGTAGTGCTCTCCGTCATAGGTCACGGACTCGCCATCAAGAAGCCGACGGAGTATCTCGACCGACTCGGCGAGTCGGGCCTTGCGGACCGAGGGTGGATCGAAGTCCTGACCGATGGCCTCGTACTCGGTGAAGGAGTGCCCCGCACCGATTCCAACTTCGACGCGACCCCCGCTCAGATGATCGAGGCTGGCTAGCTCCTGGGCCAAGTGGACCGGGTGGTGAAAGTCGTTGTTCAGAACGAGCGGGCAGATACGCAGGGTTGTCGTCGAGTCGGCAATAGCCATCAAAGGCGTCAGGGGTGCCCAGCCATCCACGACGTGATCCCAGGTGTGCATTACGTCGAACCCTGCGTCTTCCGCAGCTCGGGCCTGTCCACGCAGCTCGTCTGGAGAGCACGCCGCCACCTGAAAGCCAAAGCGAAATGGCCGCACGCTTAGAGGCTACGACGTGGGATGAGGGTGCCCCCGAACAGTGACAATGGTCTGCACCATCCACCGCTGAATTGCTGGCGGTCAATAGCTTCGGGACTGCTGGCAGGTTCGGCCGGTCATCGCACATTGAAAGCGGCACGTCCCGTCTCCGAGTTGGGGTGATTGGTCCGGGTTGCACGAACAACCTGGACCGCCCGTCGCTCCGATCCGGAACGGCCGTGCCATCCCTCACACCGTTGAAAGAGAAAGGGATGACCATGACCATCGTAGAAGCTGCGCGGGCGTGTGACAGGTGGTGTCGACACCCACCTCGACGTCCATGTCGCCGCCGCCCTCGACCCGCTCGGAGCACTGCTCGGCACGGAGCGCTTCGACACCGACCCTGCTGGCTACAAGGCGCTTGCTCACCTGGCTCGAGGGCTTCGGGCCACGTGACCAAGGTCGGCGTGGAGGGCACCGGCTCCTATGGGGCCGGCCTGGCCCGCTTCCTGCGCCGAGCCGACGTCGAGGTCATCGAGGTCGACCGGCCGAACCGGGCCGAGCGCCGGCGCAGCGGCAAATCAGATCCCCTCGATGCCGTTGAGGCTGCTCGAGCGGCCCTGGGTGGCCGGGCCAAGAGCATCTCGAAGTCCAAGGACGGTGCCGTCGAGGCCATCCGGGTGCTGGTCGTGGCAAAGCGCTCGGCCCGAGGTGCCCGCGTCAAGGCCCTCGACCCAGATGCGCCATCTGGTGATCACCGCCCCTGACCAGCTCCGTTGTCGCCTGAAGGGCTTGAGCGTGGCGGCCTGGTCGACCGAGGCAGCCCGGCTGCGGCCGTCGCGCTCAGGCGATGCGGTGATGGCCGCCCACAAGGCGCGCTGTGCTCGTTGGCCCGCCGGATCCAAGGGCTCGAAGACGAGATCGCCGAGCTCGACCAGCGGATCGAGGCGCTGTCAATGCGCACCGCACCCGAGCTGCTGGCGCGCTTCGGCGTCGGTCCTGACACCGCGGCGGCCCTTTTGGTCAGTGCCGGCGACAACCCCGAGCGGCTGCACTCCGAAGCGGCCTGGGCGCACCTGTGCGGGGTAGCCCCCATCCCGGCCTCGTCGGGCAAGAGCAACCGTCACCGTCTCGATCGCGGCGGTGACCGCCAGGCCAACAGCGCGCTGTGGCGCATCGTCATGGTCCGCATCGCGCACGACCCAGAGACCACCGCCTACTTCGAGCGCAAGGTGAAGGAGGGACGCTCCAAGCGAGACGTCATCCGCCTCCTCAAGCGCTACGTCGCCCGCGAGCTCTACCGCTACCTGCCTCGCGGCTGAATCCAGGACCGTGGGTCTGGCTCACCCCCTAACTGTCGCCCTTCGGGGCTGACTTTCCGGCGACTCGCCGGCCCACGGTCCGGGACACACGCTCTGTGAACGTGTGGCCTGATAAGAGCATGTCCTCACCCGAGTGACTCATCACTGTTCTGTCCGCTGTTCGCACAAAAGGGGGCTTGACAACTGATAGGAGCGTCGCCGGCTACGGGCGCCCCGGGCATTGAGGGCCGCATAGGTATTCGCTGTCTTCCTCGACACAAGGAGGAAGCCATGCCCACCCCGATCCCAAGTTCAGTAACGCTGGTGAGCGCTCGTGACGCCGATCCGTTCGCCCAGGCCCAGATGGCCGCTGCCGCGTACCTGGCCCGCTACAGCGGTCGGACCCTCGAGACCTACCGCTACGACCTGCGCACGTTCTTCCAGTGGTGCACCGACGTCGGTCTCGACGTCCTCGAGGCCAAGCGGGCCCACATCGAGCTGTGGCGCAGCGCCATGGAGGAGCGGGGCCTGGCCGCTTCGACCATCGATCGGCGGCTGTCGACCATCTGCGGCTTCTACCGCTTCGCCCACATCGACGGCCGGATCCCATCGAACCCAGCGCAGTACGCCCGCCGGCCCAAGGTCTACCCGAGCGAAGGGCGAGGTCTCGACCGGGGCGAGCTCGGCCGGTTCCTCTTCACCGCCGAGCGCTACGACCCCGACCACGCCGCTCTGGCCGCCCTGCTCGGCCTCAACGGTCTGCGGGTGAGCGAGGCCTGTGCCACCGACGCCGAGGATCTCGGCTTCGACCGGGGCCACCGCACGCTTCGCATCATCGGGAAGGGCAACAAGCCGGCCGTGATCCCTCTGGTCCCAAGAGTGGCCCGGACCATCGACCTCGCCCTCGGCGAGCGATGCGAGGGACCGATCCTGCATCGCCACGATGGCCAGCGGCTCGACCGGCGCACCGCACACCGCTGGGTCCGCTCCATCGGCAAGCGGGCCGGCCTCGGCATCGTCCATCCCCACATGCTCCGCGCCGCCTTCATCATGGCGGCGCTCGATGCGGGGGTACCCCTGCGTGACGTCCAGATCGCCGCACGCCACGCCGATCCGAGGACGACCACCATCTATGACCGCCGACGGGAGAACTTCGATCGCCATGCCGCCTATGTCGTGGTGGCCTTCGTGGCCGGCGGTTAGGAATCCTCCAGGTCGATGCCCCGCCGCTCGGCGAGGGCGGTTGCAATGTCCTCGAGCGATCGTCCGGTCCGCTCCGCAGCCACCCGGCCGTAGAGCACCAGGGCGTAGAAGGCGTACTCCCACATGTCGTCGATGCCCCACCCGTAAGCCTCGTCGAGGAGGTCGGGGTAGACGCCGGCCCGGATCATGGCGGCGGCCATGAGGGCGTAGTGGCTCTTGTGCTGCTGGGACTTGCCACGGAAGTGGTACTCGGGGAGATGGCGATCGCGCATCCCCTCGTATTGGATCGGGTCGGCCGGTGATGCTCCGGACTCCTCGATGGCCTCGGCGGCCAGCTCGAGCAGGACCTCAGCCGGGAACGTGTTGTTGCGAGGGTGCAAGCCAGCCAGCTGCTCCATGATGGAGTCCACGTCCGCGTCCTTGCCTGCGGTCAGACCGAGCAGACCGAGGCGGGCGGCACGGTCGTAGTCCTCGTCGCTCGGGCCAGCCTTGCGGGCCATGGCCCAACGCTAGATCGATGAGCGACGGCCGGAATGACACCTGGCCGGCGTTCGGGGGCAGGGTCACTGTCTTACTGCGAGCGTTTCGTACGTGCCGTAGCATCCCCCGAGCGGGCAGCTTTTAGGGCTGGGTGTCGACCTGAAGATGCGTCAGTGTTTCGTTCGAAGGGACGTTGCCATGCGAGTGTTGGTAGCGACCACGAGCGGTACAGGCCACATCTACCCAGTGGTGCCGATAGCTCGGGCGCTACGTGATGCCGGACACGAGATCGTTTGGGCGACGGCGTCGGGGTCCTGCTCCGTGGTTGAGCGCTTTGGCTTCACGGTTCGCGCCGCGGGCATGAACGGTGACGAGCGCCAAGCTCAGTTCCTCCAACGGCATCCCGAGGTATTCTCCGTTGCACCTTCGCGAGCGACGCGCAATCTTCTTCCCGGGTCTCTTTGCCGAGCTTGCGGCTCCAGTGATGGCTGCCGATCTGGTGGCGGTGTTCGACGAGGTTCGTCCGGATTTGGTCGTCCACGAAGTTGCGGAGCTTGGATCGGGTCCGTTGGCGACCATCCGTGGGGTGCCCTGCATCGTGGTGGGATTCAGTGGCGTGCTCCCTGCGGCCGTCGTTGATAGTGCCGTTCGGGCGGTTGCGCCGCTCTGGGATTCGTTCGGATGTCGGGTGCCATCCGACCTTGGCTTGTACGCGCACGCTTACCTGCATCCGCTTCCTCCGATGCTCGGGCAATGGAGCAGTGCAGCTGCCGTACGGGACGTGCGTCCGGTGCCGGCAGACGGTGACGGTTCAAGTCCGGACTGGTTGAACCGACTGGGGACCGAACGGCCGCTCGTCTATGTCACTTATGGCACCGAGGTAGGACAGATCGCGCCGTGGCGCGTTCTCCTGCATGCGTTGGCGGCTCAGGATGTCGATGCCGTGGTCACGACCGGAAGCTCTGTCGACCTGTCCGACCTGATCAGTGAACTCCCCAATCGTGCAAGATCGCGGATCCACGTCCGCTCCTACGTTCCGCAATCCTCTGTGCTCGCTCGAGCCTCAGTCGTTGTGTTGCACGGTGGTGCCGGAACTGTGTTCGCTGCCGGAGCCACCGGCATCCCACAGGTGGTGCGCCGATGCGGAGCCCGACGACCGGGCGTACCTGATGACCCGTCTGAAGTTCCGCCCCGACGAGCCGGTGCCCGTCGACAAATGGACCTAGTGCCGTGTCAGGCAACGTTTGCGCGCTTCACCAGCTCACGTAGGGTTTCGTCCTGCAGCATGGCGGTTCCGCCAAGCGATGTAGCGCCGGATCAAGAAGGCCTGGGCCTCATGGCTCTCGTGGTCGGTGCCATCGAGGCAGAAGTAGCGCAGCGCGGTGAACTGGGCCTCGATCCGGTTCAGCCAGCTGGCGTAGTGCGGGGTGTAGGCCAGCTCGACGTTGTTGGCCTTGGCCCACTCGCCGACCCTGGTGTCCTTCTTCGTCGAGAGATGCGGGACGAAGTTGTCCATGATGATGGCGATGCGGACATGGGCCGGATGCAAGGTGCGCACGTAGCGCATGAAGGCCAAGAAGTCGGTCCGTCCCTTCTTGGACTTCACGTGCCCGTAGAGCTTGTCGCTCGACAGGTCGTAGGCGGCGAGGAGATGACGGACCCCGTTGGGCCGGGTGAAGGTGGCCCGCATCCGCCGCCGCGGCGCCGAACGAGGAGCACCATTGGTGTCGCGCTCGGCCCAGTGGCGCCCCGGGTGGGGCTGCAGGTTGAGGGGGCCGAACTCGTCGTAGCAGATGACGACGTCGGGGTCGCCCGCCTTGGGCTGGGCTTTTGCGTCGGCGAGGTCGTAGAGCTCGAGGATGCGGTTCTTCTTCACCTCGAAGTCGGGGTCGTTGGAGGTCTTCCAGGTCTTGATGGCTTGAAAGGAGACACCCTCCTCGCGGAGAAGCGCCCGGAGTCCCTCGTGGCTGATGTCGTCGACCACCCCCTTTCGCACCAGGTGGTCGGCCAACTTCGTCAGCGACCAGGTGGAGAAGGGCTCGCCGTAATCGGTCGGTCTGCCCAGGGCGATCTTCTTGATCGCAGCCCGCTCGGCGGCGCTGAACTTCGGTGGTCGTCCCCCTGCGTACTTGGGGGCCAAGGAGTCGAAGCCATCGCGCGTTGAAGTTGTGGATCACCTCTCTCACCCGATCCTCGGAGGTGAAGGCGATCTTGGCGATGGCCGGCACGTCCATCCTCTGGGCCGACCACAGCACGATCTGGGCTCTTCGCCATCGGACCACCGAGCCCGAGCCCCGGCGGACGATCTGGAGGAGCTTGTTGCCCTTCCTCGTTGGTGATGTCCCTGACCGCAACGCGCTCTGCCATGGCCCACTTTGCGCGACCTGGGGCTCAAAGTGGTGGACGCGCCCCGGGAACGTTGCCGGTCACGGCACTAGCTCTCGAGCTCGAAGTGCGTTTTCCCCGAGGCGTCGCGTACTACCGGGGTCGCGCGGAAGCAGCCCCAGCTAAGTTTCGCCAAGAGGTCAACCGAGTGACGAAACCGATCCGTCAACATCCAGCTGTCTTTAGTCGGGGTATCCTCGAGGGCACTTTCGGGCTAGGGCCAGTGGGACGGATTCAGCTGTTCCAGTGCAAGCTGCCTGTGCTACGCGTACCAACGGACACGAGCGCGCACCAACGGTCACCAACGGACAGGCAAACTCTTTTGAAGAAATTTTCGAGAGGCGATCGGAACGCCTTCGTCGGCCCATTGATCCCTTCCCTGGGCACCCTTCGCCTGCACGAGCTCGAGGCACACTAGGACGCGGACATGACGGAGTGGGGGGTTGTGAGGAGTTGCTCTACCCAATCAAGAACTCGACTGGAAGCGGTCGAGGATGCGAATTGGGCCTGGTACGACGATCCATCCAGCGTTCCGGGTCGGGCCCGCCGGCTGTCGCCTGCGCCGGCCCGCCCACCGCCAAAGGGCCTCGGCAATCCCACTGGCTCGCCCGCTCTGGGCGTATCGATCGTTGCGCATCCCACTGGTGTCCTCTCCGAAGCCAACCGACGGGTTCAACCGGACGTCAGCCGGCGTGAGCCACTGCTGCTCTGGTGGATCAATAAATTCATCCAGGCCGGTCGCTTGGCGACCGGCCACTTCCATTGTGGAATTGACCGCGGGGCTGTCGGCGCAGCTGTTAAGGGTCCGCTCCGCCGGCCTCCGGCCGCCCCCTGACTGCTGCTTGTTGCTGGGTTGCGATCCTGCCCCATAGCGGCACCATGGGAGCAGGATGAAGCGGGCTCCGGCGCTGTTTTCGGGGAGACCCACTCTTCCACTCTCCACTCGGTTTGTTCAGGCGCAGGACTCCTGTGAGTGAGGACCTTTGCATCTGACTGGCCTGAGCCGCCGGGGTCACGCTGGAGAGTGTGGCCCCGGCCAGTACAGGTCCGGGACGGAGTTCAACGGAGGAAGGACGAGGGCTATGGCTGGAAAGGCTGATCAGATGAAGGGCAAGGCCAAAGAGGCCGTCGGAGACCTGACCGGAAACAAGGATCTCAAGTCAGAGGGTAAGGCTGACCGTCAGGCCGGCGAGGCCAAGGAGAAGGTCGGCAAGGTCGAAGAGAAGGTCGAAGAGGTGATCGACAAGGCCAAGGACGTGCTTCACCCGAAGAAGTAGTCGCTGCAAGCTGATCGTCAACTGTTGCGATCCAAGAGAGACTCGTACATCGGTCTTGGAACACTCGTTGTCATCCTGGTGGTCGTGGCGATCATCTACTTCGAGCGTCGTACCCAGAAGATGTCGGCTGATGCCCAGTAACCCAGATGGCACACGACTCAACTGAAGGAGGCACTTTCCTGATGCCGGTCCAAGCCGCCTGACTAACAGCTTCCTGGAAACGACCTGGACGATGCTGGCTCCTCGTCTACAGCCGCCAGCTACAGGCCACGCATTGCAGCGGGGAACCTCCTGGACCGGCGCATCAGGCCAACGAGTCCGCTCGGATGGCCCAAACCTTCGCAGACGATGATGTGAATGTCTTCGTTTCAGCTCATCTTTGGGCTCGGTTTATGCGCGTCGAGTGCACGAGCTGCAACCTGGCCCTGCTCGCTGATCTTGGATAATGCCCCTTTCGTCAGCTCCATTCCAGAGTGCGCAGTACTTTCCGCGAGCGGCTCCAGTTGACGAGCTGCCTTTGTGACCAACGCCGTAGCTTGTTGTACGACGTGCGCTGAACCTCCACTCGACTCCCGGACGACATCTGTTACGGCATCGTGGACATTCCGCAGGCCCTCGCGAGTGTCAGCAAGTTTCTGGGCCGGATCGAACCCGGCGGCACTCACGCGTCGTCGAGCGCGGCGACCGACGACGTGTGCTTCCCTAATCTTTCGCCTGCCGAGCTTCGAGGCGTTGGAGGATAGGGCCTTGGACTGACCTTCAGCGTCAGGCGCCCTGGCGTGAAGTCCCGTGGACATCGCACCCTCGATGTGGCGAAATCGACGCTTGGCTCGCCACCCCAGGGAAGGCTCACCTTCGGTATCGACCGCGGCAAGGATGAGCCCGCCAAGAAGGCCAAGATTCTTCAGGAAATGTATCTTCTGCTGGGATCGAGTGGTCGGGTCCGCTTCTTCCCAAAATCGGTGGCCGGCGTACGTGGTGGGAATGATGGAGCCAATCAGAGCCAGGCAGGCGAGACGTCGGACCTTTCCCGTCGCCAAGAGCACGCCAGCGACAATCTGGACACCACCATTGACCCGCACCATTGTCTCGGTGTCCAAGGCCGCGGTTCCAGCCCTTTCGCGAAGTGGCTCGGTCACCACTTGGGCCTTCTTGGCTTTGCCTGCCGGATTGCGGACTGCCTCCAAGCCTCCAACGACAAAGATCGATGCGAGCAGTGGTCGGGCGATGCGCCGGGAAAGTGCCATGGCATCGTTCTACCCGTATTTGAGAGGACAAGCATCGCAGCAGCTCATGAATACCGCCTGCGACGTCGGCCACCACTCTGAGATGAGATGCAGGGACGTATTCAGCTGTTTCGAGGCGTTCGGCCAGGCGGATAATTCCTGTCGGCACTCGATGACACGTCGTCGCCCAGCTTCACCACGTCCGACCAGAGGTCCCAATCGTCTGCTTTACAGCCCACGTCCGGACTAATGCAGGGCAATTCAGGGCTTGTTTTCGCGTCGAGCATCGATAGCCGCTTCGTCTGCGGCATTCTCGCCGAACCCGACTCCGATACGTTGGTCTTCTCGCCGGCGATACTGATGGGTGATGTCGGACAAGACTTGGTTGTCGGCCTCGGTTGGATCTCCGTTCTGCATCCCCCTCGGCCACAGATGACGGGCGATAACCGGATTGAGCTCGGCTCCGTAGAGGCTGATCTTGGCGAGGAGGAACAAAAACCCGACCAGACCGATTACAAGACCGAATTGGCCGTAGGTCGCGGAGCTGTGCCGGAGTTGATGTTGGATTAGCCCTGATCCAACCGTGATGAGCAAGGTGAACCCGAGTGAGGCCAGCGTCGCCCCGGGGAGGAGGTGCTGTGTTTCGACTCGGCCTGGGGTAGCCACGCGAAACACGACAAAGTAGAGCACGACATTGAGGAGCACCATGCCGAGGAAGGCTGGGATTCGGATGGCGTTGCTCACTCCTGCGCTCGTCACGAAGGTCGCGGCCGCAGCGTTGATCACAAAGGCAACGCCGATAATGACTAATCCAATAACGCTGCGGCCGAGACGGGGTAGGAAGCCTGGAAGGTCGAGCTGCGGCACATTCCACACCCCAGCCATTGCTTGCTGCACTGTCTGAGTGACCCCCTGAGCGCCGTAGATCAATCCGATGAGGCCGATGGCGAGGCCAAGACCACTGCCCTGCAGACTCTTTGATGCGTGCTCTGGGTTGAACTCAGAACCAACGACTGGAAATTCGTGAAGGGTCGAGACGATCCGGTGGCCCAAGGATGCAGCACCAATGAAACCGAAGATCGTAATCACGACGAGCAGCAGCGGATAGATGGCGACAAAACCGTACCAACCCAGTGCAACCACGTAGTGGTTCGCGCCATCGTCTCCGAACTTCTTGATGACCGCATACGTCAGTCCGGCGGAACGGCTCCCCCGTTGCCAGCGATCGATCCTTGCGAGCAGCCGCTGAAGCGGTGTCATGGGTAAAGGTACCTCCGCAAGGCCGATTTGAATTGGTGGATCCAAGGTAAGATGACTCTGGGTTCACCAGAATCGGTTCTGCTACCCCCGTGAGCCCAGGGAGCAGGTCCACTGGAGTGGCTGCAGGTCCGAAAGGCAACGCGAGAAGGTCGATCGGGACGTGAGGGCCAAAAGAGACAACCTCAAGTGAACCGGGTCGCTCCTCGGAGAACTCAAGAGGCGGTGTCCAAAAGCAATCCCAACCAGAAGAACCTTGCTTGCCGGCAAGGCGCGAGGCGAACCGAACAACTTTTAGTTCTTTCGTTGGCGATCATCGATCCAATACGACCAAGGATGAGTTGTGGCAGGCGTTGGACGAGTGAGAGGGCTCTGAACGCTCACAACAGCCCGAACCACGACCCAACCGCGTAGAGTGCCTCACATTCAATAGCGGGGGATCGATGCTCATTCCGCTCCTGTTGTTGCTGGTGCTTATCTTTGCCGTGGCTGGCTTCGCTCTTCACAACCTGTGGATCGTTGCAGTTGTATTTCTCGTGGTTTGGGTTATTGGAGTTGCTCTGGGCCGAGGAGAGAGCGCCGAAACCACAAGTGTTACAAGTGGCAATTCCGGAGCGGAGGCCGCCTGGGAGTGACGATCGGCCGTCAGACGGTTCACGGGCCACACAGTCATTCATTCGCACAATGTTTCCTCGCCTGGTCAGGGACAAACGAGAACGATACGCTTGACGGTATAACGTATAGCGTACTATCATACATTGAGTGGTAGATGAGTTGAGCGGGTTAGGCCGATATGCAGGACCTGCGACGTTGATTCTCTCGAGCCTGGCTGACGGAGAGAAGCACGGCTATGCGCTTGCCAAGGACGTCGAAGAGTTCGCCGGTGTCCGCCTCCAGCCGGGAACCCTCTATGGAGCCATCAACCGCCTCGAGGTCCAAGGACTCATCGAGGCACTACCGGGAGACGGCCGCCGCAGGCCTTATCGCCTGACCTCGAGCGGTGCGGTTGCACTGCACACCCATCTGCTTGCGCAGCGGCAGGTGGCTGAGGCCGGATTGAAGCGACTCTCGGCTGGCTGGTCGTTCTCGTGAGCAGACCTGACGACGTTGGCGGAGCGAAGCCTGACCTTCCACAAGACGATTCCATCCCCATCGATTCGCGCACGGTCGCCCGAGTGGCCCGGCTCCTGCGTTGGTATCCGAGGGACTGGCGGGCGCGTTATGGCGATGAGTTCGAGACGATGCTCTACAGCACGTTGAGTGCAGGGAAGGGCGGTGTCCGTTTGTCGCTCGACGTCGCCAAAGAAGGCGTCATAGCCCGGGTGATGGGTTCGGGAATCGTTGGCACCATGGCACCACCCCTCAAACGGGCGCGGGCTTCGGTGGCGGAGATATTCGTTGGGATCGTGGCGTTTCTCGGGGCAGCGACGGTCCTCTCGCATTACGTCGAACGCTGGCGGGAGTTTCCCACGTCCGCAGCCGTTGAACGGACGCTGCGATTCATCGGGCCAGAGTGGCGTTCGGTTCAGCGCACAATTCAAGGCCGCTCGCTGAGCCCGGCGCAGCGCTATGCAGCACAAAGGCCGTATCGTCTCGAAGTGCAAGAGCAGATGCACCACGCGTACTCACACACCGCGTCGGGGGCGCCAGTCGTATTCGACCAAATCGTACAAGTCTCGCTTGATGCCGCTGTCGTGGGCCTTGCGGCCCTCGTCGTTGTCGGATTCATTGGTGGCGTCAGGAGCTTACCGAGGGAAAGGCGAACCCGTCTGATCCTTCCGGGCGTAGTGCTTGGTGTCGCCGGTGGTCTCTTGATCCTCCGCGAAATCGCCTCCAGATCCAATTGGGTCCCGTATGGCTTCTGGTTGGACATCCAGGCGGTCTTTCATGGCCGCATTTGGGCTTGGAGGACGTCCGTCGCGTACTCACTGTCCCCGCTGTTCGCCATCATGTTCCTGGCTATTGGCGGAGCCATGCTGCTGTCGCGCTCTGAACTCGGAGTTCACATGTGTCGATGGGTGGGTCGTCTCGCCATTGGCACTGGCGCATTCCTTGGGGTTGCGCTTGTCTGCACGCTGGCTTGGGCGATGACGCTGTCGTCGCAGGCACCGGGGTATTTGTTCTGGAGCCATCAGGGCCTCTTCGGCAATTCTCTTGTGTCGGTGTTTGTGGTCACCGTTCTCGTAATGGCCGGAGCCTCGGGCCTCGTCATTGCAGGTTGCACGCGCTGCCTTCGAACCAAGTCGTTCGAATCCGCCTAGCGCCGATCTCGACGAGTCCGTCCGAGCGAGTCGAAATCCGCGCGTGCGGAGTCTCGTCGGGAGGAGGTGTCCCGTACGCCGGGACGGTGGGCAGTCCGGCCTTATGGTGGCGTGAGTTCATCGTGATGGGGCATCTCAGACCACACACCTCAACGCACGTCAGTCACCCCCCGCCGACGTGATGATCTGGGTCTATCGCCCGCGTGATTCACGAGCGGCGCATCCCGCTCCGGCTCATTCACACTGCCGACCGGATGGGAGTCAGGTCTCTAGGCGCTCCACGACACCTCGTACGTAGGATGCCTGCCCCACGTGCTGCAAGTCGTCGGCGATCACGCTCACCAGTCGGACGGCGACGGTGACCGGCGGATCCCACGAGGGATCGATCACCTGCAGGAGGTCAGCATCGGAGAGAGAGCGGAGATACTCCACCGTCTTTTCGTGGACCTCTTCGAAGTAATCGAGCAGCATTGTTGCGTCAGCGGTGACCTTTGCCACATCGTCGGGCCCGTGGCCGTAACCGGTGTCGGCGGGCTCGAGCGGGAGCGCGAATCGCTCGGACCATCCTCCTGCCGTCCACGCCTGGTCCCCTCCGTGCAGTCCGGTGACATGGTCATCTTGGATGCGGGTGAGGTGCCATACCAACCAGGCGATCGAGTTGGATTCGCCGTCGGGGCGGAAAGCCAGTTGTTGGACAGACAGACCGTTGACCGCCGGATGCACCGCATCACGGACCCTCTCAAAGACATCGAGCAGGACTTCCGAACTTCCCATCGGGCACTCCTTTCAAGTGGTGGACACCCTATGGCCAGGTCGTGGCTTACAGACGGAGCGGTGCAAGTTCACGCACGTGAGCCCGAGTAACGCAGGCGTTCGAGGATCTCGTCCGTTTCGATCAGACTCCATAGAGCTGTCGCCGGATCGCAGGGAAGGGGTGCCACCTCGCGCCACCTGGGACAGTGGGTGACCGCTGTCGGGTTGGCAGGCTGACAGGGCCTCAGCAGGTCGGCGTCACGCCGGTGGCGAGGTCGGTGTTCCAGGTGCTGAGCGTGCTGAGCGGCTCTCCGGTGATGCCCGTCGGCCACAACTCGATCGACAGCGCGTGGTGTGAGACAGCAACATCGAGTGCGCCGCACTGGACCGATGCGGTCGGTGAGTTCATCTGGAAGGAGATCGGAGTCCCGGTCTGATTGGCCTGCCAGAGCGTGTCTATCTCGGCGTACACCGCAAGCGAACCAGCTGGCTGGGTAGCGGGCGAGCTGATGGCGTTGTTGCCCAGGATGCACCAGGGTCCGCCTGAGCTGGCCGAGTCGGCACAGCGCTGCATGACCTCGTCGGTGACGCTGTCGTCGATGCCGACGGTTCCGGCACTCGTCATGGTAGTGAAGGGGTTGAACGGGAAGTAGACCGCCGTGTGCTGCCAGGGCGCGTAGTCACTGAGGGCCCCGTCGAGGCAGGCTTGCTGGGCCATGTTGCTCCATCCGTCGGCCAGCAGCTGGGTCTTGTCGCTGCTTGTGGTGGCCATGATGAACGGCTCGTCCGTGAGCGACGCGCAGGAGGCGACGACGACCTCGCGCACCAAGGGGTTGTTGTCGTAGCGCTGGGCGAGCGCCTGTTGCAAGGCGGCCCACGCCGACCGGTAGTCCGGCTTCCACCACTGGCCATCGGTGCCGCGACTTTGTCCGTTGGCGGTGATGCTGATTGGTGTGCCATCGAGGTTCTTTGCCCAGTCGGGGGCATCGTCGGCTCCGAAGACGCGGAGCCGGACGCCCAGCTGAGCGTTCGAATGCTGGTTGTCGTAGGTCTGGACCGCACTGAGAGAGGCATCCAGAGTCGAGAAGTCGAACGTGCCCTGAGTCGGCTCCAGTTGTGACCACGAGACGTTGACGACGACTCCGGCAAGTCCGGGCGAGCTGGCGACCTCGTTGGACAGGTCGATCACGGGGAACGGCTGGCCCACCTGGAACGGGGCGGCGTTGCCCTTGTCGATCAGGCCGACCAGGAGCGGCTTGTAGCCGGGCTGGGTCGGTACGGTCTGGCATGCCGTTGCCACTCCGGCCACGACGGCCAGCACTGCCACCACCTTGAGCATTCGGCTCATTGTGCTCCCTCCCGCGACGATGCCGACCAGACGAATAGTGAACCCAAGAGATCAGGAAAGTATCAACATTCCGTGAGCGAAACCGGTCGGGTTCAGAGGGCTATCCAATCTCAGCACGGACATCGCCACGTGCCCCTACGCCGGATACGTGTGCCAACTTGCGGCGCAAGTGGAGCAGTACGGTGATAGGCCGCCGAGCGGTCCTCCAGCGTGATGGACACGATCAGAATCTGGTCAAGCTCATACTCTTCTCACAAATTTCATATACCAAGACACCTGCACTGGAAAGGAAGCCCTTTGCGACGCGTGATTAGCTTGACAGTCGGATTTCTCGTCCTCGCCGTGGCGAACACCGCCTGCCTAGTGCTGCCGGGCGATACGTCACAGATCACCCTCGTCAGTTCTTCCACAGTGAGCGGGTGGAAGTACGACTTCTACCGGAACATGGCCTACCCGTGCAGCATCAGCGGATACCAGACCTTCGTGGTGGGGACGAAGGTGGGATCGTCGCCCACGGCTAGCGCGCCACTCTGGGTCTGGATGCATGGGGGCGGGGTGGGCTACTTCGACACTTCTGGAACTCCACGGCCCGACGGGACGCAGATGACTGAGAACTCGGCGTCGTCACTCCAAGCCTCGTTGACCAACGCCGGGCTTTCGGCCAACGTTCAGGCCGATCCCGCTGGGTTTCGCATGCTGGCAGTGTCCTATTGCAACCGAGACATCTACAGCGGCACCGGCCAGACTGATCCGAACAACCCCAACAAGAACGCCGACGGGTCAGCCAGCACCACCAACGGGCTGCAGGCCACCAAGTCGGCCATCGCCTTCGCCGAGGCCACGTACACAACCTCCAAGTATTTCCTGGCCGGGGGTAGTGCCGGATCGGCCGGTGCCTACTATGTGGCCTGGGCGCAACAGCAGTCCGGCAATTCGCCAGCCGGTGTGATCGGTGACGCCAGTGTGGTGAACGTCGAGGAAGGATCTGCGGCGTACCAGCAGGGCGTCTGTCGGAACGGGAATTTCGACCCGAACGCCCAGCCGATCATCTCCCAGCGGGTGGATCCCCAGATCGCCGATGTCAATAACGAAGTGGACAAGCTCGTGACCAGCGGCCAGCTCACGGTGCCGTTGCTCCACATCTGGAACCATGCTGATACCAATACCTGTGGCAGCACGCCCATGCAGTGTCCGTTACGTGACGGGTCTGTCGTCACCATGGGGGCTACCGACTGTGACCATCAGCCCTTGGCGGCAGCGATCACAGCGGAGGGTCCCAATTCCACATCCGAGAACCTCCCCCTCTGCGTTCAATTGCCCGGCACGCCTAGTTGCTCGCTTCACGTGGTTACGCCACATGCCGGTTTGACCAACTCCGACCCCGCTAGTCCTTCCGACTACCTTGCTGCGATCATGACCTGGGTGGATCTTCGCCTCGCTGGTCCGTGACTCGACCAGTCAGGCTTGTTTCGTCGAACTTCTACTGTGTTCATCGACAGGGTGCCCCCGTTCGCTGCCGAGCCGGGGGCTGGGATGACTGGCTACGGGACGACCAGAACTAGCTTGCGAAACAGTTGGCCAGAAACCTGTTGAGCACCGCCGTATCGTTCTTGACTATCAATTGGCCGTCCCTATTTCTTGAGATGTCGAGCGATGGGCAGAAGGAGTCAAAGTTTCCGCAGTAGAAATGTGGAGACCCCTTCACGCCTCGTCGAACCCCTTCAGCCCAATCTCTACGTACGCCCTCGTCGTCGGCAGCGCCATATGGGCCAACGTCGCATGACCCGGCAAGGTCGGAGAGCACATCGGGTCGAGATATATCCAGGCCCTCCTCAAAGAGTGCTTCGCGAATGGCGAGGCTCATTGCCTCGCCTGTCTTCGGGTCCTGGCGATATGCGGCGTGTACCCACGCGAGGCCAGGCAACGAAGTTCTCGGAAAATGGGTCGGGTCAAACCCCCTGAAAAGGTGAGGGGCTACCTGGGACCGTAGATCTCGCACATGCGAAGCGGTGATATCCGGATCGAGCGGCGTTCCGTTGATCAATTCGAGGGGCCAGGCCCGGATATCCAATAGGACGTCTCCACGCCCCAGCGCAGACCGACGGTCAACGACATTGTGGAGGCCGACATGTGCGAATGGGCACCAAACATCTGCATAGACCTCGATGGCACTCACGTGTTGAGCCTACGGTCCCCACTGTCCCCGTTCGCCGGGTCGGTGGGGCGCTGCTGCACGACTGTCACTTCAGCTCGTTGTAGAGCTCCCACGCACTGCGCTCAACCCAATTGCTGGCGAGCTTGCCGGTGGGCGTCACGGCCAGGATGGCATTACCCGTGAACGCCACTGGCTTACCGTCTGCTGGCAGCCCAAACATGCCGTTGTTCCTGCCGGTGACCCGAAACCGCGAGGCCACACGGGAGCCGTCGGAGTTGGAGAAGGTTTCGATAGTTTTCCACTTCAGATCGGCGATGGTTGATTGGAATCGGGCAACCCCACGCCTTGAAGTCCTCGGGCCCTGCGACGTCCACACCTGCAGTGGTGATGACGAAGTCCTCCGTAACGAAGCGGTCGATCGCAGCAGGGTTGCACGCCGCCCAGACTTCGTTCCAGAAAGTCTCGACAAGGGCAATAGATGCTTCCGGCGTCATGTCGTCTCTCCTATCGAATCGAGGATGGACTGCGCTAGCTGGCTCCGCATGGTCAGCCCTAGCAAAGCAGAGCAGGCGCCACCGTGCGTCCAAGGCACGGATACCTAAGGTTCGCCATGGTCGTGACGACCTCGAGCAGGTATCCCAGTACGCCGGGACGGTGGGCAGTTCGTCACATCGGGGGAAGGGGCATGAGGGGTTCGGTATCCGGCATTCCTGAGCCATGTGCTGCACCCGCGTTCGCCTCACGACGGTCGACATCGTACGAGCCCTGACCAAGGCGCCCGGTCCCCAGATTTGACAATCTGTAGCGGTGATGAAGCCAGGTCGGGGACCCAATGACTTCGATGATTCGCTGCTCGCGCTCTTCGCCGCGATCGCCTCACGTGACCACGTCGGGGTCATGCGAATGCTCGATCAAACGCCCGGTTTGGTCACGTTTCCCCTTCGGGTTGGAGCGAGTCGCCAAGATCCACGACCGTACTTCCTCATCCCCATTCGTCATTACGTCGACGCCGGCGACACGGCACTGCATGTAGCCGCTGCCGCCCATGACCGGGGATTAGCCAAGTCACTAGTCGTACAAGGCGCCGCCGTTCGCGCACTGAACCCGAAGAGGAGCCGAACCGCTCCACTACGCTGCAGATGGAGGTCCGGGCGCGGATGCGACTGCGCAGCGCGAGCTGATCTCTCTTCTCATCGATGCCGGCGCGGACCCCAACGCACTCGACAAGAGTGGAGTAGCCCCGCTGCATCGAGCCGTAAGGGATCGATGCTCGGGTGGGGTCAGCGCACTTATCGACAAGGGTGCCAACCCGCTACTGATGAACAAGAGTGGCTTGACCCCGCTTCACCTGGCTGTCCAGAATACAGGCAAGAGCCACTCTGGGTCGGACGCGGCCAAGGAGGAGCAACGTCGGATCATCGTGTTACTACTTGAACACGGCGCCAGCCCTAACGATTTCGACGCCAAGGGCAAGACCGTTGCGGCCGCCGTATTGAGCGACTGGATCCATCAACTGCTCGACAGCTACTGACTCGGATGTCGCGACGACAACAATCCGTCAACCGAATCGGCGGGGCGGGTCGGCGAGAACCGTCGCCTGCTGACGGACTCCGGAACGCAGGTTGTTGGCAAGAGCGACGGCCATCCTGGAAGTACCGTGCCGAGTGGATGCGAAGGGTGTCCCCTATCGCCCTGTGTCCTCAAGGGTGATTGCAACATCAGGAGGTGTGCAGATGTGGAGGCGCTTTAGCGAGGAAGAGCGGCGGACGATCTGGGACATGCGTGAGGGCGGGGTGCCGGTCAAGCGCATTGCCAGGCACTTGGGCAGGCAGACCGTGTCGCTGCGCAAGTTCATCGCCGATGCCGGCGGGAGACGCCCCACCCCACGAGAACGCTCTGCGTTGCGGCTGTCGTTGGCCGAGCGCGAGGAGATCTCGCGCGGTCTGGCCGCCGGATGGTCGATCCGAGCCATCGCGGCCGACCTGGGCCGGGCACCCTCCACGGTGTGTCGGGAGGTCAACTCCAACGGAGGCCGGCGGCGCAATCGGGCCCTGCCCGCCGATCGGGCAGCCGAGCGCCGGGCGCTGCGACCGAAGCGGACCAAGTGGCCCGCTGTCGCCGTCTGCGCCGGGCCATCGAGGCCCAACTGGTCACCCGAGCAGATCTCTTCGTGGTTGGCTGATGCGCACCCGAACAACCCCGAGATGCAGGTGTCCCACGAGACCATCTACCAATCGCTCTTCGTCCAGGGCAAAGGAGCACTGCGCAAAGAGCTCCATACCTGCCTGCGCAGCGGCCGGGCCATGCGCCGGGCCAAGGCCTACACCAAGGCCAGCCACATCGGAGCAGGCAAGCTCAAGGACATGGTCGTGATCTCCGAGCGCCCCCCAGAGGTGGCCGACCGAGCGGTGCCGGGCCACTGGGAGGGGGATCTCATCTTCGGCAAGAAGATGACCGCCATCGCCACCTTGGTCGAGCGACGGAGCCGCTACGTCATGTTGTGCAAGCTTCCCAACGGGCACGGGGCCGAGGCGGTGCGCATCGCCTTGGCCAAGAGGATCTTGACCTTGCCCGCCACCCTGCGCCGCTCGCTCACCTGGGACCAGGGCAAGGAGATGGCCGAGCACGTGCGCTTCAGCGTCGAGACCGGAGTGGCGGTCTACTTCTGCGACCCCAAGAGCCCCTGGCAGCGCGGCACCAACGAGAACACCAACGGTCTGTTGCGCCAATACCTCCCGAAGAACGCCGACCTGTCGCCGTACTCACAGCAGCAGCTCAATGCCATCGCCCGCTCCCTCAACCGACGTCCTCGACAGACGCTCGGCTGGATGACACCATCTCAGGCGTTCGCCGAGGCTGTTGCGTTGACCCTTGAGGACGCACCGGGTGGGTGTCACACTCCGGCACATCGAAGGCATGCCTCACTTGGATATGGGCCGCGCGGTAGGGGGCATTTCAGAGCCCTGAGTGGAGGCCTGCGGGCCGATCCTTCGCCGGGCGCCTCCGAGTCATCCTTCGATCAGGTCCATACCTCTCCGCAGCTTGTTGGGGCTATCGTTGGAGCGGGTCGTTACTGGCGTCTGGGTGGAGTACCACCGGGGACCGACCCGCCGGCAGCCTGCCGGATATAGCCGTGCGCCTGGGCGAAGACTCGATGTCGTCCGAAGGAGCGCGTGGTGCCCGAACCAGTCGTAGCGAGTGCCTATCGATCGGCGTTGGAGGTGATCTCTGCCGCCGAACCAGATGTGGCAGCGGCCATCGTCGGTGAGCTGGAGTCCCAACGGCGTCAACTGAAGCTCATCGCTTCAGAGAACTACGCCTCACCGGCCGTGCTGCTGGCCATGGGCAACTGGCTGTCGGACAAGTATGCCGAGGGCACACCGGGCCATCGGTTTTATGCCGGATGCGAGATGGTTGACCGGATCGAGACATTGGCTACCGACCACGCCAAAGCACTGTTCGGCGCCGATCACGCCTATGTCCAGCCTCATTCGGGGATCGACGCCAACCTGGTCGCTTACTGGGCCATCCTTGCCCACCGAGTCGAGCAACCATTCCTCAACGAGGCTGGGGCGGCTCACGTGAACGACCTTGACACCGTGAGCTGGGATCAACTGCGCAACGAACTGCACTCCCAGCGCATGATGGGCATGGCTCTCGACGCCGGGGGGCACCTCACCCATGGGTTCCGACCCAATATTTCCGGGAAGCTCTTTGACCAGGCTAGTTACGGGGTCGATTCCGCTTCCGGACTCCTCGACTACGGCGCCATAGCGGCCCAGGTGAGAGAGTTCCGTCCGCTGGTGCTCGTGGCGGGGTACTCGGCCTACCCCCGGAACCCCAATTTTGCCATCTTGGCTGAGATCGCCCACGACGTCGGGGCTACTTTCATGGTCGACATGGCCCACTTCGCTGGGCTGGTGGCCGGGAAAGTGCTGGTCGGTGACCTCGATCCGGTGCCCCACGCCGATGTCGTGACCTCCACCACCCACAAGTCACTGCGCGGACCTCGGGGTGGACTAGTCCTCTGCACCGAGGAATATGCACCCTGTGTAGACAAAGGATGCCCGATGGTCCTCGGTGGCCCGCTGCCCCACATGATGGCTGCCAAGGCCGTTGCTTTGTCTGAGGCTCGCCAGCCCTCGTTCGCTGCCTATGCCGTCCACATCGTAGAGAATGCACGTGCTCTGGCGGAAGGTCTGATACGGCGGGGTGCACGGCTCATCACTGGGGGGACTGACAACCACCTTGTGCTCTTGGACGTGGCTTCCAGCTTCGGACTCACCGGCCGTCAAGCTGAGGCTGCCCTGATTGACGCAGGCGTGGTCACCAATCGCAACTTATTGCCAGGTGACGCCAACGGCGCCTGGTACACCTCGGGAATTCGACTTGGAACACCGGCGCTGACCACGCTGGGATTTAGGCCAGACGAGATCGACGAAGTCGCCGACGTCATAGTCACTGCCTTGAGAGCCACGACACCGGCGACATCCACAGCCAAAGCGAAGTACGAGATCGATCCCCACATCGCCCAAGTCTGCGAAGACCGGTGTTTCAGTTTGCTCGACCGCCACCACCTCTATGCGGACATCGAGCTGTAAATGACTTGCTCGGAGAGTACGGACAATGCAGTGATTTCTCGAATCAAGAAGGCGTTACCGCACTAGTGGTCTCGCGCGTAAATCATTGTGACTTACGCGACTCGGAGGGGCTTGCCGTCATAGGTCCAGCGGAACGGTGTTGCCCGGCGGTTGTAGTCGTTGATGAAGGCGATGACCTTGTCGGCCAGGTCGTCGAGTGAGTCGAATTCACCACGGCGCAGCAGCCGACGTTCGAGTATCGAGAAGAAGAGCTCGACCTGGTTGAGCCAGCTGGCATGGGTGGGTGTGTGATGGATGTGGACCCGGGGATTGGCCTCTAAGAATTCGGTGACCTTGGCCGTCTTGTGGGCGGCGAAGTTGTCGGCGATGCAATGGAGATCGAGGTGTGGCGGGGTCTGGGCGACCAGGTCGCCCAAGAAGGTGACGAAGTTGTCGCTCCGAGTCGAGTTGGTGACCCATCCGGCCATTGTGCCCTCATGGACGCTCAACGCGGCGAAGAGCACGGCGGTGCCATGGCGCTTGTACTCGAACTCCCGCCTGGTCCGCTTGCCCGGAATGGCCGGTTTGGTCGGGTTGATCCGTGACTTGGCCTGCATGCCCGACTTCTCGTCGACCGACCAGACCACGGCATTGTGCGGCGGATTGAGGTACAAGCCGCAGACATCTGCGGCCTTGGCCCAAAAGTCCGGGTCATGGCTGGTCATCCACGACTCGACCTGCCAGGGCTTGAGGTCGAGGGCCTTACAGATCCGCCAGGCCTGCGAAGCCGAGATGTGCACGCCGTGCTCGGCCATGGCCGTCGCGAGACTCTCCATCGTCCAGCGGGTCGATCCGGCCGGGGGATCCTCGGTGACCAACTTGACCAAGAGCAACACGTCGTCGTGGTCATAGATCACCGGGCGGCCCGGACGCTCCTCGTCTTCTAACCCGGCCAGCCCGTATTCCTCATAGCGGGCCCGCCACATCCCCACCTGGTTGTAGTGCAGATCGACCAGCTCACCGATCGCCCGATTGGATTCGCCGTCGGCCATCAGCAGGATCATGCGCGCCCGCTTGGCCGCCCGAGCCTCAATGGTGTTGGACCGCACACGCGCTTCGAGCTCGGCCCGGTCACCTCGACGGAGTTTGAGTGGAGGAAGTCGCATCCCTCCATGAAACCACATCAGTGTTATTATCGCGAGGATCCACTAGTAACCTCAACCGGGACAGAAAGTCTCTCCGATCAGCGAGCAGCACATCGCCCAGGGGTGTCCCCGAACGGCTGTGGCCTCAAGCGGTCATTGCAACACCAGCCTGATTGGCGAACAGTGATGTCGCCGATCAGGAGGTGCGTAGATGTGGAGACGCTTTAGCGAGGAAGAGCGCCAGACGATCTGGGACATGCGTGAGGCGGGAGTACCCGTTAAGCGCATCGCCAGGCATCTGGGCAGGCAGAACGTGTCGTTGCGCAAGTTCATCGCCGACGCCGGCGGGAAGCGTCCCACGGCTCGGCAGCGCTCGGAGCTGCGCCTCTCGCTCGAAGAGCGAGAGGAGATCTCGAGAGGCCTGGCTGCGGGCGATTCCATCCGTGCCATCGCCGAGGCGCTGGGTCGCTCGCCTTCGACACTGTGTGTCGGGAGGTCAACACCAACGGAGGGCGAAAGAAGTACCGGGCCCTGGTGGCAGACCGGGCGGCGTGCCGACGGGCGCTGCGACCCAAGCGGGCCAAGCTCGCTCAGTGCCGGCGGCTCCGAGGGGTCGTCGAACGCAAGCTCGGGGCCCGATGGTCGCCCCAGCAGATCTCGGCGTGGTTGGCTCTCGGAATACCCAGATCGCCCGGAGATGCAGGTGTCCCACGAGACCATCTACCAATCACTGTTCGTCCAGAGCCGTGGAGCGCTGCGCAAAGAGCTCCACTCGTGCCTGCGAACTGGTCGTGCTCTGCGACGGGCCAAGGCCTACACCAAGGGCAACGTTGGCCAGGGCCAGCTGCGCGACATGGTGATGATCTCCGAGCGTCCCGCCGAGGTGAAGGACCGGGCCGTGCCGGGACACTGGGAAGGCGACCTGATCTTCGGCAAGAAGATGACCTCCATCGGGACTCTCGTCGAGCGCCACAGCCGCTACGTGATCTTGCTCAAGCTCCCCAACGGCCACGGCGCCGAGCCAGTCCGCAGGGCCATGACCAAGCGCATCTTGACCCTGCCGGCTCAGCTCCGACGATCCATCACCTGGGATCAGGGCAAGGAGATGGCCGAGCACGTCCAGTTCACGGTCGACACCGGTGTGCAGATCTACTTCTGTGACCCCAAGAGCCCCTGGCAGCGCGGGAGTAACGAGAACACCAACGGATTGCTCCGCCAATACCTGCCGAAGTCCTCGGATCTGTCGCAGTGCACTCAACGAGAACTCGACGCCGTCGCCCGCTCACTCAACACGAGGCCTCGACAGACACTCGGCTGGATGACACCATCTCAGACGTTCGCCGAGGCTGTTGCGTTGACCACTTGAGGACACACCGGGTATGGGTGCCCCCCTGCGGCACTTTCGGGCTGGTGCATAGCAGGACGTCCCGGTACCCCGCGTCGGGGTGCTACCCCCAGACCGCGGCCCGGGTCTACCCCACCCGAGTCGCGGTGATCAGGACGGTCTCGAAGTTCATGACGAACGAGCCGCCGTGATCGTCGATGGCCGCGCCGATGGCTTCGAACAGGCGGTCTCGGACCGCTGGTTCGAGGGCGGCGTGGTCGCTCCGTGACATGAGCTGGTCCAGCCACTCATCCCGCTGGTAGGCCCGCGTCCAGGGGAACCACTTCTCTGTCGGCGCACCGAAGTCGGGCACCGCTGAGATGGCGTCGATCTCCGAGTCGAGTCCGGTCTTCACGTCGGATGACCGGCTGGCCGCGTACCCCCGGAACAGACGGTGACCGCCGGGCGGCACGACTCTCGCGTACACCTCCTCGAGAGCATCGGCCAGATCATCGGGCTGACACCCCGCGTTCCAGATCAGACAGAGCTTGCCGCCCGGCCGCAGCACAGAGGCCGCTTTGGCGGTGGCGATAGGGAGGTCGAGCCAGTGCCAGGCCTGCGCCGAGGTCACCCGGTCGAAAGTGCGACCAGCAGCGTCCCAGGCTTCGAAGGCCGCGATCTCCACGTCGACCCCATGACCGCGGGCGATCTCCGCCATTCGCGGAGCGAGTTCCACCCCCAGCACCTTGGCGCCACGCTGGGCAATCTGTCGTGAAGCAATCCCGGTGCCACAACCCACGTCGAGAACGTCCAGGCCCGCAGGCACCGGACCGAGCAGCTCGTCGATCACCGCATCGGGATAGGTCGGCCGGAACCGGTCATATGCCTCGGCTTGCTGGTCGAACAACCTCGAACGCTGCAGGGCCAGAGGGCGCGCTGCCAAACGGTCGCTTTCGCTGGCATCCACAGACGCCAGCCTGCCCCAGATCGCCGGGACAGGGTGCCACTCCGACACTTTCGGCGCAACGGCTAACGCAGTGGTCGCGTGGGTTCCAGATTTGCACATCACCCCGAGGATGTATTGCGCCGAACTCCACGCCGCAGGGATCCCATTCCAGTCCGACTTGACGCGGCCTGATCGCTCAAGAGACGACCAACAACGACCATTCCATTTGCCTCAGTGCTGCGCGGCGTGTCCATAGCCTTCGCTCCTTGCGACTGATTCCCACGCCTTCGCCATGCGCGTTGCAGCAACTTGTACGCGACGCTGAGACCAGCAGCTGCCAACGCGAACCTCGTCACATCACCAAACCAGGCGGAAGGCACGTTGAGAGGGCTTGGGCGTGTGTGGGTCGTGCGGGTTATACCGCACCGGGATCTTGGATCCGACCGGATGCGCGGCGGGATTGTCCGTCGGGACCAATACAGAGCAACCACAGGCCGGAATTCGCACCCAGAGGTAGTCCTCCGCCGTTCCGTCCCCTTCGTTCTGATGATCCTTTCCCGTGATGTCGGCCATTAGGGTGACTCCCTGGTGGGCCAGGGTGACATCTTGAATTTCGTTGCTGACGAACACCCACGTGCCCCGTATCGAAAGGGCGATCACCGCGGCAGCGAATACAAGGGCAACCCAGAGCTTCGGCGGTGCATTGGGGGGCTGCTTCGACACTCCGGGTGACGAACTCTTGCGCCGCCTCCAAGTGAGAGCGCCATGACGCGGTAGCGAACCCCGACCGGATTGAGCTTGCTCGCCATCGTCGCCGGGGTGAACGAATCGCTGGCGGACGACGAGGACGCAAGCGATCGTACCGATCCAGTTCGCAGCCAAGACAAGACCAGCCACAGTGGAGGATGCGGAATCGGGGCCTGTCCTGGCGGCCACATAGAAGGCGAGGGTGAACGACGCGGTTGAAACCCCGGCCACGACGAACCAAAGCCGACGGCCGGTTCGAATCCCCAGCCAGACCAAGACGAGCCAGCTCCCAAAACCCCAACTTGCCAGGGCCAACACGAGAAGGGGCCACCACCGTGGGCGGTTCGTTGACGGCGACCGCTTGGAAGTGTTGGCGTCAGAAGCCGATACAGCTGCAGAAGGTGTCTGATCACCCACGTTCGGATCCCGTTCCCCTTGGGACTCTGAACTTCTCACGTCTGTTGCAACGGACAGTGCATCTATAATGCACGCGCGCCCCCTCCCCGCCACGAACGCCTGCGCATATCTGGCCAGGTGTCGGCGGGACAACTAGAGCCGGATCGTCCAACGGGGAGAGCTACGAACTCGGCCTCGCTGCAGTCGCAGACCATATCTATCCCCATACGCCGGGACGGTGGGACAGTTCGGCGCTTTCGGGCTAGGACGGGAGCGGCAAACATGGCGTCATGTAACACGGCCAGCGCCCAAGAATCTCATTCACAGTCCACTCGCCAAGAGGAAAGAACAGTGCTTGACCACATTTACATCTCGGTAAGCGACGTGCCGCGCTCCCTGGCTTTCTATGCGGCCACCCTGGAGCCCTTGGGGTGGAGAGAACTCGGGAGCTACGACTCCTCCACCGGACCCGCGAAAGTTCCTGATCTCTACGGATTGGCCGACGGGGCCTACGGCTCTGGCATCGCAGTCGGCTCCAGTATTTGGCTACGCCAGCGTCAGTCCGGTGAAACCGGACTGTATGTAGGGTTTGTTGCTGACGATGAGGCCGAGGTCAACGCCGCGTACGCTGCTGCGATTGAGGCGGGCGGAACGAGCGAGGGCGAGCCAGCGATACGCGCGTACTTCGGCCCGAGCTACTACGCAGCCAACATCGCTGACTTCGACGGCAACCACCTGGAAATAGTTCACAAGAGCTTCAACCCGCCAAGCCGTCAGCATCTCGTGTAGATGCCGTCGACGGCATGGCGCTGCTCACCGAAACACGGCCAACGTCAAAGAACGTCATTCACGGTCCACGAGGAGATTGCTCCGACCGCCACGCCTCCTGAGAGGGCCGAGTGTCCCGGTACGCCGGGACGGTGGGCAGCTGGCGGTCCTGGATGGTCCAACCGCCGTCAGCGTCACCAGGCGAGTTCACCGTCGCCCTCCTGGAAGGTGCCGCTAGGGCCGTCCGTGCCGATTGTGGCCATGCGCACGATTACCGCTGCGCCCTTCTCAATCGGCTGCCCGGCCCCACTGAACGGAGTGAGGTCAGTAGCAGTGAAGCCGGGCTCGACAGCATTGAATTTGATTCCAGGAAATGTCTTTGCGTACTGAACAGTGAGCATCGAGACGGCGGCCTTGCTGGAGCCATAGACGATGCTTGGGAAGTGGAATTGGCGACGCTCTGGATTAGTAACGGCCCAGAACGAGCCGAGGGCGCTCGAAACATTGACGACGACTGGGTTTTCGGACTGCTCCAGCAGCGGAAGTGCCGTCCGGGTGACACGGATGACACCGATGGCATTGGTATCGAATACCTTCAGCGCGACCGGGCCGGTGACGTCCGCCGTAGTACTGATGCCGGCGTTGTTCACCAGGACGTCCAAACGGCCTTCGCGCTCGGCGATGACACCCAGGGCGCTCTCGACCGACGAGTCGTCAGTCACGTCGAGCTGCACGAACTGGCCACCTAGCGCAGATGCCGCCACCTCTCCACGCTCAACGTGGCGCGCTCCGAGGTAGACGGTATGCCCTCGCTCGATCAGTTGTCGGGCCGTCTCGTACCCGAGACCCTTGTTGGCACCGGTGATGAGCGTCACGGTCATTTTTCGGTACTCCTCTAAACGTGGTCGATCTGTCGGATCCTCGAACGGCGGGTCGCAGACTGACCGTACCGGGGTGCCCCCGTACGCCGGGTCGGAGGCGCTCGCTCGTGTCGGTTATCGAGCGAATCCTGAGCGTCGATCAAAGTGAGCGATGACGACCTGCTCGTCGTTGACGGATTTCAGTCCGTCGCACAAACTCCGATAACTCGCCCAGGTGCCATTCAATGAGATCGGAGCCTTGGGTTTCAGATTCCTCTCGAAGGCGGTCGATATCCGAAATCGAAATGGCCGTCCGCACAAAGACAATTCTATAGACAGTTCCCACGAACGCAGCGAGGTGCCCCAGTTCGCCGGGACTGGGTTGGAGTCACCGGCGCGCGTGCAGCCTTGGTCTGTTGAGCGACATGGTTGGCTTGGGGTCTGATATTGCGACGTAGCGTCGAGGTCGTGGCCGACGAGCACTACGAGAATCTTCGGCTAGCGCAGATTTACGACCCATTGGACCCCGATCGTGCGGATCTCGACGTCTATTCAGCCCTAGTGGACGAGCTCGGAGCCCGTGCGGTTCTAGACGTCGGATGCGGTACTGGCAGCTTTGCCTGCCTGCTTGCCCAAAGAGGTCTGGTCGTTGTTGGGCTCGATCCGGCTGCAGCTTCACTTGACGTCGCCCGAACGAAGCCGTGGGCTGATCGGGTCAGCTGGATCCATGGCAATACAAGGGCAATGCCGCCCCTGCAAGTCGACGCTGCCACGATGACAGGAAACGTCGCCCAGGTCTTTGTAAGCGACGACGACTGGGTCACGACACTCAGATCCATCCGCCAAGCGCTGCGCCCCAGAGGTCACCTCGTCTTCGAGAGCCGAGTCCCCGAGGACCAGGCATGGCGCAGATGGACGTCGGAGGAGTCGAGTACCCGAGTGGAGATTTCTGGCATCGGCACGGTGAACTCGTGGGTGGAGGTCACCGACGTTCAAGGACCTCTTGTGTCATTCCGCTCGACATTCGTGTTCGAAAGCGATGGAGCAGTCCTGACTTCAGATTCGACACTGAGGTTTCGAACCAGGGAAGAGCTGACGGCCTCCTTATCTGAAGCTCATCTCACTGTGCGAGAGGTTCGGGATGCCCCCGATCGACCTGGGCGGGAGTTCGTGTTCATCGCTCAGCGTTCAGAGTGAGCTATTCAGCGATATCAATGCCTATCTGGCATCTGTCCCCGAACGCCGGCTCTGGGTGCCACCCCTGCTGCACTTCAGGTATAGGCGGGCTTCGCCCGGCGGAATGGTCCTCCCAGAGCGGCGGTGGGCGCGCGATCGTCCGAGTAGACGATCTCGCGGAACCTGCGAGTTCGAGAATCGATTATCAGGAGGCAGCCATGTCCCAGGTCCGTGTTCACAACTTCTCGATCTCCCTAGACGGGTTCGGGACCGGCGCCGGCATCAGGTTAGAGGCCCCGTTCGGTCACGCCGGAAACCGCCTGCACGAGTGGATGTTCGCCACCCGGTTCGGGCGCTCGATGGTCGGCGAGCCCGGTGGCACCTCGGGTGTCGATCACTCGTTCGCCGAACGCCATGGCCTCGGCATCGGCGCCGAGATCATGGGCCGGGGCAAGTTCGGTGTGCAGACCGGCCCATGGACCGAAGTCGGCTCTGACGACGAGTGGCGTGGCTGGTGGGGGCCGAACCCGCCGTTTCACACGCCGGTGTTCGTGCTCACTCATCACGAGCGTCCGTCGATCGAGATGGAGGGCGGCACCGTGTTCCACTTCGTCGACGCCAGCCCGCAGGAAGCACTCGACCTCGCCCGGGAGGCAGCGGGGGACCTCGACGTGCGCATCGGCGGTGGCCCGACGGTCGTCCGCGACTTCCTCGCCGCCGACCTCATCGACACGCTCCACGTCGTGCAGGTGCCGATCCTGCTCGGCCGCGGCGTTCGCCTGTGGGACGGCGTCGGAAGCGTCGAGGAGCGCTACGACATCGAGGCGGTTTCGTCGCCGAGTGGCGTCACCCACTTGACTCTCACGCATCGATAACCCGATCCTGCGATCCTCCTGCGAACCTCCTGCGAGGTAATTCGCCACCAATCCAAGAAGCATTCGATCACTTCACAGCGAACTGACGACTATCCCAGAACTCCAGGAAGGAGCCACTGCGGCGGCCCGAGACTGGCAACTCGTCACCTCGGACACGTTCGGGCAGATGAGGGCGGGTGTCAACTTAAGGCCAGTTGGGGTACGGATTCAGGGGGGTACCCGCAGTATCAAGCCTTTACCACTCGACGCCGGTGGAGACACAGAACTCATTCTGCTCAGGATCCGACATTCTGACCCACCGGGTTCCCCCGAAGCTCTGCACGGCTTCGTCGTTGCGTTGAGCGCCGAGTGCCTGCAGCCGGTGGACCTCGGCTTCGATCTCGTCAACCACAATGTCGAGGTGCATACGGTTCTTCCCGGCTTTGTGTTCGGGTACGCACTGAAGGAGAAGCGGTGAACCGATCCCTTCTCTTTGGGAACGAGTACAGACAAGTTCGCATCCGTGTAGTGGTCGCGATAGTCGAGCGCCTCGCGCCAGAACGTAGCGAGTCTCTTTGGCTCTGCACAGTCGAGAACGAGTTCCACTCTTGCCTTGTGTGCCATCGTGTGCCCCTCCGTCGGAATACCACTCGGCCAGCAACGATAAGGATACGGGGACGGGTAGCGCCGAACGCCGGGTATGCGCCGCTCTGGAAGAAGCTCAGGGCGTGCGAGCGACCTCTCTTTGCCCAAGTCAGATGTGGCACGACCGGTGTACCATGCCCGAGCGTCGAGGTTCGGGGGTGGGTCATGGTTCGGGGTCTTGTGCGGGTAACCGGCACGGCTCTGGTGATCGCCGTCGCACTGGTTACACCTGTCTTGGCCACGGCTACTGACAGCCAGCCGCTGCCTCGGGAGCGCTCGGCTCCTGGCAAATCGACATGACCTACACCCCCACCCAGGGGGGCTTCACCGCTATCTCTTGCCCCAGCCCTGCCGATTGCTACGCCGTCCCCCTCGGATCACCCGACGCCGTCGTGGCCACGACCGACGGGGGAACGAGCTGGACGCTCGAGCAGCTGCCTGCAGGTACGACCCTGAGTTCGATCTCGTGTCCGTCGACGACATTCTGTGCAGCGGTGGGCACCAACTCGGTCGTGACGACGACGAACGGGGGCGCCAGCTGGGTCGCAGGGAGTCTCCCTTCCTCGGGCGCCGACGCGATCTCGTGCGCCTCCGCGATGGTTTGTGTCGCGATGGATGGCAACTCGGTCGTCACGTCGACGAACGGGGGCGGCAGCTGGAATGCGGGTGGCACCGTGCCTAGCGGTCCCATTATCGCAGGGATTTCGTGTCCCTCAACGGCATTCTGCCTTGCGGTCGGCAACAACGGCGGTCTCTGTCTCGGGCCGCCAATCAACGTATGCAACGAAGCAGCCGTGATAGCGACGACCACCGACGGAGGGACGACCTGGACGGCGCGTGTGAGTGCACCCGGAGATTCTTTCAGCGCTGTCTCATGTCCTTCGACGTCGGAGTGCACCGCCGTGGGGCGCAACCAAGCTGTAACGAGCGGCTTTGCCTACACCGACCTCCGCAGCGGCACGTGCTCGATGGGTCCCGGCTGTGACCAGAGGACCTCAACCGGTTCCGCATTCGGTGGAATTTCATGCCCCTCGACGTCCATGTGCGTCGCCGTTGGGCTCGACCAGGTCGCGATCCGCGACCACGGGGCAACGAGCTGGACGACGCAGACCGCCGACAGCCTCAACAGTTTCGAGAGCCTCAACAGTGTGTCGTGCGCATCCACCTCGAACTGCATGGCTGGAGGAGGTGGGGACGCGGACGGACCTCCCACGGTCATGAGCACGACCGACGGGGGCGCGACCTGGGCGACGGTGTTCGCCTTCCCCAACTCGGTGGAGAAGTTCGCGGCGATCTCATGTCCCACTCAGTCGGTGTGCACGGCGGTCGGCCAGGCCAACGGCGCGGGGGGTACAGCGGGAGCCGTTGTCAACACCATCGACGGGGGGTCGACCTGGACATCCCACACTCTCCCGGCCGGTGTCGGGCCGCTGTCTGGGGTCTCGTGCGCATCGACGTTGGTTTGCGAGGCGGTCGGTCAGACGCCTGGGTCGACGGGACCTGTGATCGTGGCGACGACCGACGGTGGGGCGACCTGGCAGAGCCAGAGCGTCCCCGCGGGTATCTTTGCGCTCTACCAGCTCTCATGCCCGTCGACCACGGTGTGCACCGCCGTCGGTGGGTCGCCCAGTAGCCCCGCCGCCATCACCACGACCGACGGAGGTACGACCTGGACGAGCGAGACTGTCCCGAGCGGCGTACTGGGTGGACTCAGTACCATCTCGTGCCCGTCGGTCACGACGTGCTTCGCCATCAGTGGTTTCGTTACCAATTCCCCGGTCGTGACCACGACCGATCGGGGCACGTGGACGAGCGAGACCCCGCCGAGCAACCTCTTCCTCGCCTCCATCTCGTGCTCGTCGACCATGGTGTGCACCGCGATCGGGTCGGATGGCACCACTGCCGACCTAGCCGCTGTTGGCACGACCGACGGGGGCACGATCTGGACCAGCGAGACCCTCCCGAGCAATGTCTCCGGAGGTGTCCAACGAGTTCGACATCTCTTGTCCGTCTCAGACCGCTTGCACTGTGGTGGGACAGGTCAACGGGTCTACGGGGATGGTTCTCGCCACCAGTGACGGTGGGTCGACGTGGACGGCCGAGAGCACGCCGACTCCGGCCCCGGCCTGGGGTCTCACTGGCGTCTCGTGCCCCGTTGCGAGTAAGTGCTAAGCGGTGGGTTCCGACTTTCCCACCCCCACCACGACGGGAGCCGTCATCCTCGGTCAGGCACCGATCACTTCCATGCTCATCCCCTCGGGCGGCGCCACCCTGTCGGGGGGCTCCCAGCTCCTCGATGCAACTGCGTCGAGCCCGGTGGGTATGTCGTCCGTCACCTTTGAGTTGAGCGGCGGGACGTTGAGCAACCAAGTCGTCGCCACCGCGACTTCCACCCTCTGGGGTTGGATCGGGAAATGGAACACCACGACGGTCCCCAACGGCACTTACACGTTGCACAGCGTGGCCACCGACGCCGACGCCGACGCCGACGCCGACGCCGACGCCGACATCGTCACCAGTGCGCCCATCACGATCACGGTGAACAACCCGCCGCCGACGACCGCCGTACTCATCCCCTCGAACGGAGCCACGCAATCGGGAGCAGCCGCGCTCCTCGACGCCAGCGCGTCGGCCAACGTGAACAGCGTCAACTTCGAGATAAGCGGTGGGACGCTCAGCGACCACGTGATCTCGGGTGGCTTCCCGACCATCTACGGCTGGCTCGGACAATGGAAGACGACGACGGTACCCAACGGCACCTACAACCTCCAGAGCGTGGCTTCCTACCTGAACGGGGTGAGCACCACCGGCACATCCATCACGATCACGGTGAACAACCCGCCGCCGACGACCAGCATGCTCATCCCCTCGAGCGGGGCGAGCGTCTCGGGGGGATCGTCGTTGCTTGACGCCTCCGCCTCGCCCAACGTGAGCACTGTGAGCTACGAGCTGTCCGGGGGGACGCTGAGCAACCAGGTGGTCGCCACCGGCACCCTCACCTACTACGGCTGGTTGGCCCAGTGGAAGACGACGACGGTACCCCACGGCACCTACAGCCTGGTCAGCGTCGCTGCCTATCCCAACGGGGTGAGCACCCCCAGCGCCCCCATCACAATCCACGTCAACAACTAGACCCAGGGTGCCCCAGTACGCGGGGAAGGTGGGACGGTCGGCATGGTGATGGCGGTTCGAACGCTCACAGTCGGTTGACCAGTTGACTCTTCCGTTACGTCAGCTGATTGACTAGCTCACATGTACGGAATTGGGACGGTGGCACGGTTGTCTCAGGTGTCGGTACGCACCCTGCGGCACTATGACGATCTGGGTCTGCTGAAGCCAGCTCACGTCGACCCACGTACCGGGTATCGGTATTACTCGCCCGACCAGGTCGTACGGCTGCATCGCATACTTGTCCTGCGAGACCTGGGTGTGCCGTTGTCAGAAGTCGCGCGGCTCATCGACGAGAACGTCACGGTGGAGCAGATACGGGGGATCCTGCGCCTGCGCCAAGCTGAAGCCAGCGCCCGGCTCACCGAGCAGACCGAACAGCTACAACGGGTCGAGATCCGACTCGCGCAACTTGAGGAGGAACCGATGTCTGCCTATGAAGTGATCGTCAAACGGCTCGAGCTGCTGCGCGTGATAACTGTGAGCGAGGATCTGACGGGTGTTGAGGAGATCGGTGACGCGTGTGGCCGCATGTACCCACAGCTGCACGCAGCGCTTGCGCGGCACGGTATCGCTTTTTATGGTTTGTCCCTCGCTCTGTACGAGGACACGGGAGTCGAAGCACGACCGCTTCGGCTAACGACTGCGCTCCCAGTCCCAACCGAAGTGACCATTGAGGGCGATGGAGTATCGACAGTTCAGCTTCCAGCCGTCGAGCGCGCAGCCACTACGGTCGTGCGCGGAGCGCCGGAACAGTTCCACGTCGCATTTCAAGCGCTCCACGAGTGGGTCGACCGGACCGGAGAGCGGGCTACGTCGTTCGATCGTGAACTCTACATCGACTGTGACGGCCCCCGTGACACGTGGGTGACGGAACTGCAGACGGTTTTGGAACCCAGACCGTAGATCCTCAGCGAAGGATTCAATCTCGCCGCTGAGTCAAAACAGCGGCCAATCGCCCTAGGGGATGGAACCAACTCCTTCTGGTCATGAGTGCCCCCGAACACGGACAATGCTCGGCAGGGTCCACCGCTGAATCACTGGCCCTGAATAGCTTTGGGTGTGCCGACGGGTTCTGCTCGTCTTGCACACTGACAGCGGCGCGTCCCGTCTCCGAGTTGGGGTGATTGGCCCGGTTGCTACGAACAACCTGGACCGCCCGTCGCTCCGATCCGGAACGGCCGTGCCATCCCTCACACCAAAGAGAGAAGGGATGACCATGACCATCGTAGAAGCTGCGCGTCCGGTGACGGGTGGTGTCGACACCCACCTCGACGTCCACGTTGCGGCGGCTCTCGATCCGCTCGGGGCGTTGCTCGGCACGGAGCGATTCGACACCGACCCCGCTGGCTACAAAGCGCTGCTCAGCTGGCTTGAGGGCTTCGGCCCCTTGGCCAAGGTCGGCGTCGAGGGCACAGGCTCCTATGGGGCCGGCCTGGCTCGCTACCTGCGCCGATCCGACATCGAGGTCATCGAGGTTGACCGACCCAACCGAGCGGAGCGCCGACGCAGCGGCAAGTCCGACCCCCTCGACGCCGTCGAGGCTGCTCGAGCCGCCCTCGGTGGGAGGGCCCAGAGCATTTCCAAGTCCAAGGACGGGGCCATCGAAGCCATCCGAGTCCTCGTCGTGGCGAAGCGTTCGGCCCGAGGGGCCCGGATCAAGGCGCTCACCCAGATGCGCCACCTGGTGATCACCGCCCCGGATCAGCTGCGTTGCCGCCTGAGGGGCCTGAGTGTGATCGCTCTGGTCAATGAGGCAGCCAGGTTGCGCCCGTCTCGCTCGGGCGACGCGGTGATGGCCGCGCACAAGGCCGCCCTGTGCTCGTTGGCCCGACGAATCCAAGGGCTCGAGGACGAGCTCTCCGAGTTGGACCGGCGCATCGAGGCGCTCGTGACCTCGGCCGCTCCAGAGCTACTGGCGCGCTTTGGGGTCGGGCCCGACACCGCGGCCGCCCTCTTGGTCAGTGCGGGCGACAACCCTGAGCGCCTCCACTCAGAGGCAGCCTGGGCCCACTTGTGCGGGGTCGCTCCCATCCCGGCTTCGTCGGGCAAGAGCAACCGCCACCGCCTCGATCGCGGTGGTGACCGCCAGGCCAACAGCGCGCTCTGGCGCATCGTCATGGTCCGCATCGCCCACGATCCCGAGACCACTGCCTACTTCGAGCACAAAGTCAAGGAGGGATGCTCTAAGCGAGACGTCATCCGCCTCCTCAAGCGCTACGTCGCCCGCGAGCTCTATCGCTACCTTCCTCGCGGCTGAATCCTCGGACCGTGGGCCTGGCTCACCCCCTAACTGTCGCTCTTCGGGGCTGACTTCCGGCGACTCGCCGGCCCACGGTCCGGGTCAACGCTCTGTGAACGTGTGGTCTGATAAGAGCATGTCCTCGCTCGAGGACTCATCAATGTTCTATCCGCTGTTTGCACAAAAGGGCCTTGACAACTGATAGGAGCGTCGCCAGGACGGAGTCAGGGTGTGGAGCGATCGGGCGGCCTGACTCTGGTTGTTGCAAGCGGGTGCGGTCTCGTTCGAACCTCTCGGAGGTCGGCGAGTGACCGATGCCGTGAGCTGCCAAGATTCCGATGTGCGGGTCTTGCTCAGCGATGGTTCGGGACTGACAGCCCGCCAGGTTGCCACCGAGTTGTCTCGGATGGGGCACCGCGTCGAGGTTCTGACGCCGGATCCGCTGGCCCTGACGCGATTCACCAGGCACGTGGCCAGATTGCATAAAGTACCTCCGTACGGAAAAGACCCTTTCGCTTGGCTGGCGGCTGCGCTCGACGTCTACCGAAGTGGGGATTTCGATGTGCTCTTCCCAACTCAGGAACAGGTAGCGGTACTGGCCGCGACACGACCCCCAGTTGTCACCGCAGTGCCCACCTTCGAAGCTTTGTCTCGAGTACAGGACAAGATCTCCGCCTTTGCCACGCTCGCCTCGATAGGACTCCCTCAACCCCGTTCGGTGGTGGTGCACGAGCGGGCGGACCTGGACGACTGGGACAGCTTCCCGGCCTTCTCTAAGCCGCCTGTTGGTACGGCCACAAGCGGCATACGACAGATCCGCCGACGCTCCGACCTCTCGTTGGAACAGGACCCATTTCTCTTGCAGGAGCTTGTCGAAGGTCCTCTCGTCATGGCCCAGTCGGTATTCGACCGTGGCAGGCTGGTTGCCAGTGCGGCCAATCTGCGGCTTCGAGAAGGGGTGAGCGGGGGGGCGAGCCACAAGCGCAGCGTCGACCTTCCGCTCGTGCGCGAGCACCTTGCACACCTTGGGGCGCACCTGAGGTGGCACGGCGCTCTGTCCGCTGATGTCATCTTGGGCGCGGATGGCCCCTCTTTCATCGACATCAACCCTCGTCTGGTGGAGCCTGGCAACGCCAGGCGCGCCGGCGTGAACCTGGTCGACGCCCTCCTCGACGTGGCGCTAGACCGGAATCCGGCTGCCCAGCCCGTCGGTCAGGTCGATGTGGCCACCCACCAGCTGCTTCTGGCGGTGTTGGGCGCTGCCCGATCACGCCAGGCGCGACGCGGGAGTACTTCGAGAGCTGCGCGAGGCTGCCGGCCGCCGGGCGAGCTACAAGGGGAGCATTGAGGAGCTCACTCCCGTGCGCCACGACCTGCGTGCCGCCATTCCGGTGTCCGCTGCCGCCCTCGCGACTCTTGCTTGGCCGCGGTCGTCGCGGTTCTTCTCTTCCGGTGCTGTAGCGAACTACGCGCTCAGCCCATCCGGCTGGAAGGCCATCGTCTCTACTCAAACGACCGATGCATAAGTCCTTTCGATGCGATATGGGTGCCGAAAGAAGTGGTACCGCTGCCGGGGATATGAGCCGGATGCCAGTTCCGGGTTCGAAGTGGTGGGATGACGAAACGCCACTCGACTGCTTGGATGGTTCGAAACAGTTGTCAGCGCCCCTATCCGAGTCAGCAGTGTTGCTGCGCCATATTCGTCGGGATATGACGCGGGAGACGACTTCTCGTGGATCATCACTGATGCGCACTATGCCCACATCGGAGGAGGCGACTCCAGGAATGGTCCCGTTCAGCTGTGGTCCGGACGCTTCGCAACCTCCGGGGGTGCCCCAGTTCGCCGGGATTCGGTTACCCGCCTGACTTCTCCCTTCATGGGAGCACTTCAAGTGCTTCTTGGTCGAGCACCAACTCTGCAGCGGCAAGATTCTCCTCCAAATGCGTGAGCAACGAAGTTCCGGGGATGAGCAGTACGGTTGGGGCCTGCTGGAATAACCAGGCGAGCGCAACTTGAGCCGGCGTCGCACCGAGTCGATGGGCCGTAGCCTCGACGGACCCCTACTTTGGTGGTCGTCGGCAGCGCGGACATAGACGTGCCGATCGAGCACAGCGACTACGCTGCGGAGACCATCGCGGGAGCGGACAGAGTCGTGATAGAGGGCGGCACCCACCTCTCGCTGTTCGCCCACCCGGACGCCGCATCAGTGCAGGCACAAGTAGTGGCCAAGCTCCACTGAGTGGGATGCGTGCTACTCACATGGCCTGACGACCGGACCAATTGCCCCTTAGGGTGATGCCCCCCCTCCCGCTCGGTCTCGCTCGCCTGCCCAGCTCGTCGGCCTTGCCTCCGCCCGCCCCTGCTCGGCGGTCCGCGCCGCCCGCGCCGGCGCGGCGCCCGGGTCGGCGTTCTCCGTGCCGGCTGTCCGCGCCGGCGCCGGGCGGCCCCCCGGCCGGGCTCGCGGGCGCGCGCGCTGCGGCGCGCGGCGCTGCCGCTGGCGGGCGCCGCTCGGCGGGCCCGCGGCCGGGGTCGGCCGCGGGCCCTCGGGCCCGCCCGGCCGCACCGGGCCCGTCGTCTGGGGCTGGGGTCCCGCGGTCGCCGCGCTCGACCGTGGTCGCCCGCGGACTGGGCCACGCCGAACCCCGTTTCGCCGAAGTGGGTCACTCAGCTCATGCCCTCGCCGCTTACGCGGTATGCGATGCTCAAGCGGTGACCAGAGGCAGGCTTGAGGCCTTCACCGACGCCGTAATTGCCATCGTCATGACGATCATGGTGCTGGATCTACGCTCACCCGCAGGATACGGCTTCAGCGACCTGAAGCCGCTGTTGCCCAAGCTCCTCGTTTACGCACTGAGCTTTACGTTCTTGGCCATCTACTGGAACAACCACCACCATTTGATGCACGTCGTGGAGCGAATTGACAGCCGGGTCCTCTGGGCCAACATGGGACTTCTCTTCTCGCTGTCACTGACGCCGGCGGCCACGTCGTGGTTGGGCGAGCACCCGAGAGACACCGCACCGGTCGTGGTGTATGGGTTGGTCCTGCTTCTCTCTGCCGTCGCCTATTTCCTACTCACCCGGGCCTTGCTCGCATTGCACCCGCCGGATTCTTCGTTGGCCCTCGCCATCGGGAGCGATCGCAAGGGTCGGCTCTCCGCTATCGCGTATCTTGTGGCCGTCGGCCTCGCCTTCTTCGAGCCGTGGGCAGCCATTGGGCTCTACATTGCGGTAGCAGTCGTTTGGCTGGTGCCCGATAGGCGTATCACCCGGGTCATTGAGCGATCACCGAAAGAAGAACATTGAACCGGTTTCGATGCTTCGAGCGAGACGGTCCTGACGTTCGACCCCACAAGTTGGGCAACTGACAGGGTCAGGCGACGCCGTGACGCCAGACCCACCACGTCAGGCCCAGCGCCGAGGCGCCGAGCAGCGGCAGGACGAGGCCGAGTGGTGCTTCTGGGAGGTTCGGGGGCGGGGTGCTCGAGCCGATGGCGAGGGTGTCGTACCAACCGGTGGAGACGGCGGTGGGACTGACGCCGGGAGCTAGCGTGACAAGTTCGCCGTAACGAAGGCGATCCTTGACGCTCAACGCCGAAGGCCAGAGGGAGTGTCTAAGACTCAAAAGTAAGGGCCGAGCGTCTGATAACACGGTCGAAAACGGCAGCACCTGAGTATCCACCGGATCTGTTCGATGCCGCTCCAAGGATTTGATTCTGAGCGGACGAGCAGAACGGGAGAAGGGTGCACACCGACATGGACGAATGGACCGAGATCCGGCGGAAGGTCCTGGTAGAGGGGGCGTCGAAACGCTCCATCCACCGTGACTACGGGATCGGCCATCAGGCCCTGGCCAAGATCCTGGCCAACCCCGAGCCGCCCGGCTATCAGATGTCCGAGATCCGCTCGGAAGCCCGTGCTCGGGCCCCATCCTGGCGACGATCGATCAGATCCTGGCCGACGACCGGGAGGCCCCGCCCAAACAGCGTCACACGGCCCGGCTGATCTTCGAGAGGATCCGCGACGAGTACGGCTACACCGGCTGCTCCTCCCAGGTGCAGACCGCGGTGACGAAGCCAAGGCGTACTCCAAGGAGGCGTTTGTTCCGCTCAGCCACCCACCGGGTCACGCCCAGTTCGATTTCGGCGAGGCGGTGGTCGAGATCGCCGGTGTGCGCTGCAAGGCCGCGCTCGGATTGATCACCCTGCCCTATTCGGACACGTACTTCGTCTCCGCCTATCCGTGCGAGTGCACCGAGACCTTCCATGCCGCCCATCTGGCCGGTCTCGAGTTCTTCAGCGACGTGGCCATCCGGACCTCCTATGCACAACAGCACCCTCGTGGCGGCCAAGGTGATCGGGCAAGACCGGGTGTTGACCAGAGCGTTCCTGGCCCTCGAAAGCCACTACCTCTTCGACCATCACTTCTGCCGGGTGGGGCGGGGCAACGAGAAGGGCCACGTGGAGAACCACGTCGGCTACAGCCGACGGAACCTCTTGGTCCCGGTCCCGTCCTTTCCGTCATGGGCCGCCCTCAACGAGTACCTGGCGGCGGCCTGTTATGCCGATCTGTTCCACCGGTCCGGGCCAAACTCGGCTCCAAGGCCGAGCGCCTGGTCGATGACCGCGCCGCCATGCTCGCTCTTCCCGCTGAGGCCTTCGAGCCCCGACGGGTCGCCTAGGCCATCGCCAACTCACTCTCCCTGGTCCCATTTGACCGCAACGACTTCACGATGCTCGACGGCTTATGCCCACCCCGAGGTCACGGTCACCGGCGGGATCTCGAAGAGATCGCCATCACCAGCGGGACCGAATGTCATCGCCCGCCACCCACGGCACTGGGGCAAGGAGCACACGACGTTCGATCCCATTCACTACCTGGCCCTCCTCGAGCGCAAGCCCGGCGCCATCGACTTCGCCCGGCCGCTCGAGACCTGGGGGCTACCCGGATGCTTCTCAACCTTGCGCCGCCGACTCGAAGCCGACCTCGGGCGACCGCGGCACCCCCGAGTTCATCAAGGTGCTGCGGCTCTTGGAGAACGCCACGCTACCGGCGCTCGCCAAAGCGGTGGAGTCGGCCGTCACCATCGTGGCAACGGGCTCTGATGCCATCGCGTTGATCCTCATGCACCACGCCGAGCGTCCCGTCGGGCTGTTCAGCCTCGACGGTCACCCCCACCTCAAGTCCGTGGCCATCGAGCCTCCGGACCTGACCGCCTATCGGGTCCTCACGGCCACCGGGTCGTGATCACCGAGAAGAGAAAGGAAGCAACACCATGAAAGCAACCGAGACCAAGTCCATGGTGCTCTTGCACCATCACCTCAAGACCCTCCGGCTGCCGACGGTGGCGGCCGAGTGCGAGAAGGTGGCCTCCCAGGCCGCTGCCGACAACGCCGATCACCTCACCTACCTGCTCCGCCTCACCGAGCTCGAGCTGCTCGAACGGGAGAAACGGGCGGCGGAGCGCCGGGTCAAAGCAGCGCGCTTCCCGACCATCAAGACACTCGAGACCTTCGACTTCGCGGCGCGTCCGTCGGTCAACAAAGTGCTGATCGCCGAGCTGATGCGCTGCGAGTACATCGACAAGAAGGAGAACATCTTGATGGTGGGCAACCCCGGGACGGGGAAAAGTCATCTGGCCACAGCCCTGGCCGCCCAGGCGTTCACCGCCAAGCTCATCGACTGGCGCGACCCATGGAGTCCCGATTCACGGCCTATCCGCTAGTCCCCTAAGACTCAAAAGTATTATAAGGGCCGCAGTCAGGATGTGTTTAACGCCCGATGCCGGTACCCCAGATGTCGCGACGAGGACACATTGATTCGTGCACAAAACACTCGGCTGTGGGGTCAGCGGCGAGGTTGCGGCCTTGTTGGCAACGGTGAAGCTCCCAGTCCCGGATCCGTATTCGATAACAACAAACGGTTGCGCGGCTAGCTGAGCACCACAACCTTCCGCACGCGCTGCGTCAAGGGAGCCGCATTCCGAGAGAAACGCCTTGCCAGGCGGGAAGCCCGACACGTTCACTCGAACGACCTCGCCATTGTGCAAGTTGACGCTTGGTGCGACATGGAGGAGTAGGCGAGAGGCTGTCGAGGTCGAGGTCGAGGTCGGTCGATGAAGCCGTGGAGTCCGGGCCGGAGCTGCAAGCGTTGAGTACAAGAGCCCCGACCAAAGTCACCCCGATGAAGCATGATCGCCTGACCACAGCGTCATGGTCGATCAACGCGCGGAGTGCCCCGTTCGCGGCAGTTCGGCACCATGGGATAGCTCTCCGCGGGGAGGCACGCGCCGGATCACCGTCACGGGTTACCGCACGTACCCACGATCGCCTGGCATGGGTTGCACTTTGATTCCGGCGGCAGTGAGGAACTGGCGGATCTGGGAGGCGTGCTCAAGGACGTGCAGCGGAGTGGTGCCGACAATCACTCCGTACGGCATGCCGTGGTATCGATGGGCGCCAGGGAGTGGCCGGGCTGCTGCGTTCTCGGTGAGCGCGTCAAGCGTTCGACGCACCCTTCCGCGGCAGCAGTCGATGTAACGGAGGAGTTCGGCCTTGGTGAACATTCGGTTGGGACGGGCGTAGGTGTTCTCGTCAAATGGTTGTGGCGGTTCCCACAGCTCGAACTCGGCGGTGAGGTCGTAGTCGAGGGTCAGCAGCGCGTGGTAGGCCAGGAACCAGGGGGCTGACCCGTGCAATCCGCCGTGCCGCGTCGAACCCGTGGGTGCCTCGTCAGGCCACAAGTCCCTCTCCCACAATCACGCTCACGACCCATCACTCCGCCCGGTCTCCTCCTCTATTGCTGGCGTGACGTGAGCAGCCCCCCGGAGCGCCTTGAGATCCGGGGGGCCGTCGCCAAGGGGTCCGACCTTGGTTCGGATCCACTCCGTCACTACCCACTCGGGATCCACGCGAAACGGCCTCGCCGAACGGTTGTGGCGAAACATCCGAACGCGGAGCTGAGCTCGACCCGGGGCGCGGAGCCGCTCACGCACACCCCGCCTTGACCGACGCAGGTGCCTGAGGTGTATATGCCCAAACGAAGGGGGTGTCGTGGGGGGGTGTCGTGGGCCGCTCAAGTCACTGATATGCGGCCGCCGTCAACCCGAGGGCATGAACTGCCGATAGGGACGAAGCGACCCCGGCCCGATTACGCGGGCCGGGGTCGTCTCGCTACAGGCACACATGAGGCAGGCGTGGCGGGACGCCCACCCCGAGGGGTCGTTGGGGAACCCGGTGTACCGGCCGTCAAGTCTGGCAGGCTTGAAACATTCCTGCCACAGGGACGGGATGCATTGCCGTCGCCCTCTTGGTGGCCTTTCTGCGCTGCTAGCCCGATCAAGCTACGCCTGGCCGGTCGGGAGTTCCAAGGTCAGGCCATTGTTTAGGGTAACGAGAACCCCGAAGGGGTCCGCCGTGGCCTTGCGGCGTACATCCGGGACCTGCCTCGGGCCACAAAATCCCAGCGCGTGGCCGCGGGGTGCTGGCGAGGCAGAGCGGCGGGGCTCACCGGGGACGGAGGGGCGGGGGCCGAACAGTTGCACGTGGCTCAACGACGAGCGGCTCGCCTATCCCGTTCGAAACGACGGGGGCACGCTCCTCAGGGATTCAGGTGCGGTTCAAGGGACTTGAAGACGACGTCTCGGATGTGATCGTGGAACCACCAGAGTGTGCCGGTTATCCCTCGACCCTGTACTTCGATAGAGCCATCGAACTGTATTTGCACGCGATACCTCAGGTCGGCTTGTCCGGGCGCGTTGAGCATGACCTTTCCCACTGACACCGGCTCGGCTCCAACCTCCATGCGCTTGTAGTCGGTCAATAAACCGCCGGTCCACATTGCGCCACCAAGAACAAGGCCGGCGTTCGTCGCGGCGCTGACCGCAACGAGTATGCCCCTGTGCTTATCCCAGTTTGCCGTTTTGTCGAGCAACCACAGTGGATCCTGATCGAGAACCAGCCGTGTCGGGTCAGGAGACAGAGAGGAGACGTCATCCTTGACGCTCTTGGACATCAGCTGGATGGCTTTTGTCCGCTCCGTCACTCGGTGGCCATAGATCGGGAACGAGACTTCCTCCTGCTGTCTCGCGGTCAAGGTTCCCTTGTTTGCGAGGGCCAAGCTGAAAGCGAGATTGTCCAGGGAGTTACGCAAACAGTGGAGTGCGTCCCCGATGATCATCGAGAGGTCATCGGGGAGTGGTTTCAGCATCTCTACCTGAACGAGTTCGCCTCCTTGACCGTCGGGTTCACCGAAGACTCGGAAGCCATCGCTCGTCGCCCAGGTTTGACATGCTGCCTGGATCTGCGAGATGTGGATTTCGAGCGCGCCGCAACTTCTGCCTGTGTCCCCACGAATCGTACGGCGTCGGGGGTGACGGTTGCCGCTGAGGAAACAAGCTCACGACGGGTGTCCCGGGTGTCACGGGCCGAGTGTAGGGTCCTTTCGAGTCGTCATGCGGCCCTGAGCTGCACCTTCCCTTTGAGCCTGGCGATTGTCGAGACGTAAGCGTCTGCTATCCGACACCACCAAGCGACGATTGAGGCCAACCTCCTCCAGGGTCACGTTCAGCAGTGGCGCCCCACACAGAACGACCTCAATATGGTCGAGAAAGACGTTGACCCTAACGAGCTCCTCGACGACGAGTTCTCCAAGAGAGCAAGGTCCCGGTGCCCCAACTCCGGGTGTTGGTAACGAGCAAGTTTGAGGCAAACGGAGCCGCTCAAGGAAGGTGATCTCGTCTGCCTCCTAGCGGTGGGTGGCGGCCGCCGCGGCTGCCGCGGCCTGGGCCTCCGCATTGGCAACTTGAGAAGCTTCCTGTCCCGTTATTACTCCTTGCGGTTGGCTACTCCGGGTGCTCACGGCCTGCTCATCTGCCGCCTTCTGAGCAGCTTGGAAGGCTGCTGCCGCTCGCTCCGACTTATTAGCGGCGATGACATCGCCCGTCGCGGGATTGAGTACGACCACGTTCGATGGTGACAACGTGGATGGAGAGTTCTTGGGAGGTGCCGGAGATGTGTGCCGTTTCGAGGACGTAGTCGCCGAGCGCGCAGAGAACTTACCTTGTCCCCCGCGTCGACGAACACGACTCCAACGATGAGGCATCCAGCCCCGAGAGTCGCAATCAAGACGGCCCCGACCATCTGGCGGCGTCGGCGTTGATGCTGCCGTGCCTCCTCTATTAGCTGCGGACGCACGATCGGTGACCCATATTGAGACCGCCGTTGAGCGCGGTTCGTCACGGTTCAAGAAACCTGTTGGATAATCTGAACGAGCTCATCGCTTCGGTATCCATGATGTCGGGCGAAGCTGACAAGCTCACGGGCCCTTTCAAGTACTGCATTTCGATTGACTGCACTTCCGCAGACGGTGACGCCACGCCCTCGTCGGAACTCAACGAGCCCTTCGTCTCTCAGCGATCGCAATGCCCTCAGCACGGTGTTGTTGTTGACGCCCAGCACGGCGGCGAGGTCGCGTGCTGCTGGGAGTCGCTCTCCGGGTCTGGCCTGTCCATCCCCGATGGCTCGCCGAATCTCAGATGCGACCTGCTCATGGAGAGGAGTCCTGTCTGACGGGTCGATCTGGCGGGTCAACATAGTGCTAATGAGACTAGTCTTAAACCTTCGGTTTGTCCAGGAGCGATATTGCCGCTGAGAGGCGTGAGGTGGCACCAACCGCTAGCCGGAAGGTCTCTTCACTGAATGTCGAAATCGCCGACTCGTGAACGAGGACAATCCACATGCCCTTTGACATCCTCTTCCGAGAAGTGAGACCTAAGGGTCCGAGGGCAGACACGTGAGTGTCGTACCCCAGGTCACTCCAGGAGAAACGGCGGAGGGTGTGATTCGACGGTCGCCGTCGGAGGGCAGAATGGACGTCCATGTGTGCTGAACTCGACGAGTTGCGTCGGTTGCGTCGGGCCCGTGACCAGATGGATCGCGAGTATGCGCAGCCACTCGACGTCGCTGAGCTCGCTCGCACGGCGTTGATGTCACCGGCGCACTTCAGCCGCCGCTTCCGTGAGGCCTACTCCGAGACGCCGTACTCCTACCTGATGACTCGGCGGATCGAGCGAGCGAAGGCGCTGCTGCGTCGTGGCGACCTGAGCGTGACGCACGCCTGCTTCGCAGTGGGCTGGACAAGCCTCGGCTCCTTCTCCGCCCGCTTCACCGAGCTGGTGGGCGAGTCGCCGTCGAGATATCGAGCCCGCGACCACGACGAGCTGCGCGTCGTCTCACCCTGCCAGATGATGCTCTTGACTCGTCCGCGCAAAAACGGGAGCATCCCGGCCACGGTGAGCAGTTTCGAAGAAGCATCTGTCGGCGCACCCGTTTAACGTCTTGGGCATGACAGTTTCACTCAGCACCGTACACATCACCGTCGACGACCCCGAGGCCGCCCTCGCCTTCTACCGCGACACCCTTGGGCTGACCGTGAGCCTCGACGTCTCCAATGCCGGCTTCCGGTGGATCACGCTCGTTTCTGATACCCAGCCTGAAATCGGTATCGTGTTGTCGCAACCGCATGGAGGCCGGTCCGAGGAGGACGGGGACGCCCTCGCTGCCTTGCTCGCCAAAGGCGAGCTGTACCCGGCCCACTTCCGCTGTCAGGACCTCGACGCCACCTTCGACAAGATCGCCAGTACGCCAGGCGTTGAGGTGCTGCAGGAGCCCGCTACGCAGCCCTGGGGTGTCCGTGACGCGGCCGTGCGCGACCCGGCGGGCAACCGGCTTCGCATCGAGCAGGCGTAAGAACCTGCTCGATGCGGAATCACGCTGTCTCGGGTCAGGCGTCACCCAGACCCTCGGGATGCCCCACTTCGCCGAATCAGAATGCCCGTTCTGGTCATCGCAGATCGGTGAGAGGCCTCCCAGACTTCCGCCGACGAGACCAACTCCCAAATGTCCTGAGACTCAGCGCAACGAGCACGGCGAATGTCCCGGCCGCTCCAAATGCCCACGCGAACCGGTATTTGGATCCCGTGAAAGCTTCGGTTGCGAGGACGCTGGTCGCGACCGCCAGGGCGGCAATCAGCCGGACCCTCTGCGATCGAAACCCCAATTCGTTTGGTATTTAAGCGCCCAATTCCTGCCCCTATTCCACCGATATTCAGACGTGCGGTTCGTGACGGAATCCCACGGTGGAAACTCGTCCTCCCACTCCTGCCGACGCTGCTGTTCGGGTGAGTACATCGACCAGTTGCGTTGGACACCTGATCGGGATCTGGCTCCCAACTCAGGCACAGCCTGCGTCGTCCACCGTGATCCGTCGAACTACCGCTGCATCTCGAAGTTGTACGGGTCGGGATACCAACCTGGACGTTCGGGCAGTGCGTTCTCGGGCAGAGTCGGGACGGTATCACTGAGCAATCGATGAACTCGGGATGGGAGAACCTGCCCCTTTCGTCGGCAGGGTGCCATCCGGCCATTGGAACGCAGCGGTCATAGCTCCGACCACTTGAACTGGCATGCCGAGCATCGGCCCTGCCATTGAGGAGTTTCCGGAGCGCTGGACCTCTCGAAGTGCGTGGCAATCTCTGCACTGCCGCAGCGAGGACACGAGTCATGTTCCGAGCGTCTATTCATCCCAGTCTGGCGACCATTCCACGATCCACGCACTGAGCCCGACGATCTCCAAAGCCCTACGGACAATCCCTCCGGGTCTACTGAGCACTAGCTGGCCCTGACCGTCAGCCAGAATGCGGTTCCTGGCCGTCACCAGAGCGCCGATGCCGGTGGAATCTATGAACGTGAGGTCGGACAGATCGACGACGAGGGTAGAGCCAGCTTCCTCCACCAACGCATCCGCCAAGCCATCGGCGGACACAACGTCCAACTCGCCATGAAGCGCCACGATGTGGACGCCAGACAGGCCACGGACGGTCACGCTGAACTCGGGCGGCACGGCGAAGCCCTTCTGCCGAGGGTTGCAGGTGGCTCGTTGCCAGAAGGCCGGTCAGCACCTTCGACCCTACTCCTGCTCGACGCATCGCTGCCTCATTCACCACGGCATGCACCAGACCAGTCGCCAGGATCGTGTGGCAGGTCGGCACCGTTGGGGACCGGGGCGGGAGTCCTGATCGCTGCCATCAGCCGGTCCGTCCAAACTGCCGAGCATCGCTCCCGTCATGGTGTTCCGAACCATGTCGTCAGGGCGTCACGCAATTCGGTATCCGTGCCTTCCCCTACCCAGGCGACGTATCCGTCGGGCCGGATCAACACGGCAGGGGGAGCGGTCGCCGCGCCAAGGACCGGAAGCTCCCACGAGGCGACACAGTCAGCATCGATCAGCTGGACAGGGTCAGCCCATGGAGTGACATCACCGCGTAGGTGGAACCGAGAGCCCGTCCCGGAGGAATCCCCCGGGTCCACGGATGGAGCGTCTCTTGGCACCCAGCGTCGCCGGCCCGGAGACAAGATGTGGCATGGAGATCCGGAAGGCTCACCCGGGTGAGGCGGGTTCTCTCGCTGCTCTATGGCTCCGTTCTCGTAAAGCTTCAGTCCCATCGATTCCTCCAACCATCCACACCGATGACGAAGTGCACAGGTGGTTCGAGGAAGTCGTGCTGCCGACCTGCGAGGTTTGGGTCGCCGACAGCAAGGGCGAAGCGATGGCCCTTATGGTGCTTGACCAAGAGTGGATCGATCAGCTTTACGTCGACCCGGCTGCAACGGGAACTGGCGTCGGCGGGGCACTGCTCGATCTTGCGATGAGACTGCGTCCGACCGGACTGAGACTCTGGACCTTTCAGAGCAATCTCCATGCCCGACGTTTCTACGAAGCACACGGGTTCGTCGCCACTACCATGACGAAGGGCAACAATGAGGAGCAGGCTCCCGACGTGTGTTACGAGTGGCCGTCCTAGTGATCACGCCCAGCAGTCGCAACTGCGCTGATCACCGGTGACGATCTCTCCCGAGTCCGTGCTTTTGAAGCAGATGAGGTCAGGCGCGGAGCAAGGGTGCCCCTCTCTCGCCGGCGTGGGGCGGCACTTCGGCAGCATCGGGCGGAGCTGCTGGAGGAGCCGAGGACTGTGCCTTGGACGGTGGCGCCAGGAGACGACCAAGCACCTGCATGAGGTCCAGATCCTGTAGCACGTCGTTCAGAGTCATCTTCCATCGGTGAGGCGGTGGTACGCGAGGGTTGGGGCCATCGTCTCGGTCCTTTCTTTGAGGGTGAGAAAGTAGTTGAACCGTGCGGCGAAGCCGACGTCCCCCTCGGCCACGAGCTCATCATCCTCAAACCGCTGGCTCTTCAATGCAGCCTCGGGCGCAGCGACGATTCCCTTGACGCCGGCTCGATCGGCGCCTTCCATTGCGACGTTCACATAGTCAGACGCCAGCACTTCGCCGACCACATCCACGTTCTCATTGACCAGTACCTCGTGCATGAACCGACGAACAACGGCTTCGTTCTCCTCTGTTCTCATGTGGGCTCTTCATCCCCGTTGCGACGTCCCCGGCCGCCCGAATTTGGTGCCCACGACGTGCTCGCATGGTGTGTGGGGTCAACCGGCTGGATTCGCCGGGACGTTGGCAGCGTGTGAAGTGACACACCGCTGCAGGCCTAGGGCGACGATAAGCGGGTGATGGTGGCGACGAACTGGTACGTCCATGCTTCAAGGGGACCGTCGTCGACGAGGACGTAGAGCCCGCTCTTCTCCTGAATCTCGATCCGCGGTGGAAACGCCTCCAACCGACTGATGCACGGACCCCCCTCACATGGGATGAACATTCGATCACCGCGTCGCAGTGGCGTATCTGTGATTGCATCCCCGTACCATTCTTCTGAATGCCTAGCCTCTGAGTCACCGGGCGACCCCGCGGGAGGGAATGCCATGTCTCAACTTTTGTTCGGTGCGGACCCCATGTCCAGGTTGGGCGGGGACCCAGGTCGCCAATCGGGTGGTGGCCTGAAATAGGGTTGGCGTGTGCCCAACCTTGACGTAGTCGCAGTGATCACAGCCAAGCCCGGATCGGAGGCGATCGTAGAGGACGCTCTGAAGGCGCTCGTTCTCGCAAGTAGAGGCGACCACGGCTGCATTTCCTATGATCTGTTTTCCTCGGACTCGACACCTGGCACATTTGTCACCATCGAGAAATGGCAGTCGCGGGAGGACCTCGACGCACACATGGCTTCGTCGCACATCGCTGACGTAGTCACTGCTGCCGGGGATCATTTCGATGGATTCCCCGCCATCCACACGCTCCGCGCCGTCGAGTTCCAAGGGTAGAGCTGTCGGGCCTGGGGGTGAGTTCCTTTCGACGGGCTGGGGTGGCACCGGGCCGCCCAGGTTGGCGCGCGGATGAGTCGGAGCCATGGCCAAGGCCGTGGTTCGAGCCGAGTCTGGCTCCGCGCTCTTGACCGCCCCAGCAGGCGGGGTTCAATCGGACACCTTTCGAGCCAGCCTGCTCAAGTTCAACATACGATCGGATCCGACCCGCAGAGGTGGTTGTATTGGCTGTTCTCATCTTCATCCTCGTCTCGTTCACAATGCTCGCTACGGCCTGTGTTGCTCTTCTTCGGTCTTCGTCGAAGCAGAGGCGGTTGCGGCAGAAGCCCAACGATCTACGAAGGGCAGATGACGCCGAACGGTCCGAGCCGTACGATCAGAAGAAGGCAGCCCGAGCGGGTGCGGATGCTCCATCTGGGGACAACCATTCGGGTGAGGACGAACGGTCGGGCGTCGAGTCTGCTCGTCTAGATAACTCGATTACGCCGGATAGCGGCACCATTGTGTGCGGGCCGGGGACGTGGGCATACTGCCCATGTGGAGATCACCACGACGCGACTGCTCGTCGCCCTTTCGCAGTGGACACAGCGGAGCGACATCGAAAGGGGTAAGGACGGTGCCCGGACCAAATTGGGCCGAACAGGTCACGGCGGTCGCCACTGCCGTTGGTGCCCTGGGGCTGCTTGGCGCTCTGGGTGCGGCTGTATTTGCCGGTCAACAAGTCAAAGAAGCCAGGAAGTCCAGGGAGTCCCAGATCGCTGCTGACTTCTTCCGTCGATGGAACGAAGACTCGCTTCTCGAGACGCGCCGGCTGGTCGCAGGGTTCAAGACGAAGGAGGAGCTCGAGCGCGGCGTTTCAGGCCTTCCTTGCTTCGAATGCGGATGAGGCATATGTCTTGTACCGAGAGCTCGACTATTTTGAACAGCTCGCGGCCCTCGAACACGTCGGCGCATTTGATTTCGAACTCATCAAGTTGCTACTCGGACGAACATTGATCGACCGCTGGGAAATGTGGCAGCCCTCTATTGATGCTATGGGTGGAACGGGCGGTTATCCCATGTTCAAGGCACTGGTCGAGAAGATGAAGAGGTCTCTTGCTTCTGAGGCTGACGGCGTTCAAACGGACGACTCGTCGTGGTCGACCCCAAGCTAGCTGAATGGGTTCCAAGTTGCTCTCGCGCGATCGGAAGGCCTGCCCGGGACGGTTGGACACCTCCGCGCTTTTGGACGAGGCCTCAAGAGCGGGGCACCGTCACTGGTATGCGGTGATCTCCAGCTCCTGGCGGAAGTGGTGGAAGGGCGAGCCTGGCCGGTAGTCCTCAGGGACGTCGTCGATGCTGTCGTAGGTGGCGACGTCAAAGACGTTGGACGAACGGATTTCCTCCTCGACCGCGACCCCGCACAGTCGCATCTCGATGGCCGTGTCGAAACAGTTGCACCAGCATCACGACTTCGTCGCGCAGTTCCTCGTAGCGCTGGCGTGAGATGCGGCCAAGGAGCGTGTACTCGCAGCCGCTGGGCGAGGTGCCGACCCGGCGGCCGATCATTGCGTGGTGTCGCCCGTCGTCGATGCAGTAGATGGTGAAGTCGTCGGCCTCCAGGCACTCGCGGATTCGGTCGTGCTTCTCGTGGGCCGGCAGGAGGTGCCACTGTGTGTGCCTTCGCTCCTTCATGGCCCACAGCGGGCCCGGCGGGATGGTGTGCTCGGGCTCGTCCTCTTCGAGCGGGGTCGACACGTCATGGCCAACCAGGGGACCCGGGGTCATGGCCAGGCCTGACTCGGTGATGATGTCGCCCGGCTTGGGCCGGCCCGACGAGGCCGGCACGGCCTCCCCCCATTCGTGGACCTGCTCACTCTGCGGCCCGTCACCCTGACCCGTCATTGGTGCCCTCCCGTGGTCCGTTGCGTCGCGTCGCTCGGCTTGGTCCAGGACCCTACCGGCCATCGGGCCGGCCGGGGAGCGGCGACGCCGACGTGGGCCGGCGACCGGCCCGGTGGGACTTGCACAAGACTGCCTTGGAGGGCCCAAGGCAGCACGAGTTGGCGCTCAAAAGGCGACCCTCCGTTCGCCGCCACGATGACAGGCCCATCGGGGTGCCCAGTCGGGGACGCGGCGGCCAGGAGTTAATGTCCATTTTGATGGCGCACGCGGACTTGGAGGAGCGATTCCGTGTGATTTGCATGGGTCTTCCTGGCGTGACGGAGAGGCTGAGCCACGGAACGCCAGCCTTCTTCGTGGGGAAGCAATTCTTGACGCTGTGGCTCGATGGGCACCACGATCACCGTTTTCCTCACTTGTGGTGTGCGGCGCCGCCGGGCGTCCAGGATGAACTCGTCACGACGGAGCCCGATCGATTCTTCCGGCCACCGTATGTCGGGGGGCGGGGCTGGCTTGGAGTTCGACTTGACGGCGCCATCGATTGGGGTGAGACCACGCTCATCTGCGAAGAAGCCTTCCGCACGGTCGCACCAAGGAAGTTCATCGAGGCTCTTGACGGGGGTCGGGCCTGACGACGAGTTACCAATCATGTCCGACAACCTTCGCAAGGGTGCCTCGGTACACCGTCTCTAGGGCTCGATGGCAGTCCATCCGCGACGACGAAGCTCACCGGCGAGCTGTTCAGAAGGAAGGGAACTCAACATTTGCTCTTGGGCGGATTGCCGCCACGTTGGCGCGGCAATGGCAATACTCCCAGCAGACTCTGCGTCCACCAGCTGGTCGATGAACGCCGCCGCCTCGTCGCGTGAGAACTTTCCTGCGGCCTGACGCTGGGTAAAGCCCATGGGGCCGCGGGCATCGCGGAAATCGGAATGTCCGGCTCCCTTGAGGAGGTCCAGGAGCTCTCGTACCTGCTTTGCCGAGGCCGGTGGACCAGACTGCTGACCAAACGCCATTGCCGTCATACTGGCCCACTTGAAGATGATGCAGCGAAAGTGGCGTCGTGAGCGGGGTAGGGGTCTTCACGGTTCAGATCGAGATCGGATCAGCACATCTCCATTCCATTAGGGCGAATGCGGTTCCCACAACAACGACGGAGAACCTGAACCCTGTGGAGGGATCATGATCAGTGCAGACTTGTCGGCATACCCGTTGCCGTCGAAGGTATCGAGGTAGATGGTGCCTCCGGGCGCCATGGCTATTCCATTGGGTGAGAATCCGGTGATGCCGAGATAGCTGACCTTGGCCGTAGTCGGGAAGCTGACAAGGGTCTTGATGCCCTGCGGTGAAAGCCCCACGACCGCCAGCTCGTCCATTGCCACGACCGACCCATCGGGAGCAGTGACCAAGCCGCTGGGTCCCCTCGGATACAGCGTGCCCAAGAGGTGCACGATGCCCTGCCGGTCCACCATCAAGATGCCCTTGGAGGCGAACCCGAAGACGTAGAGGTTCCCGGCGGAGTCGAACGCCAGCCCGCTGGCGTCGTCTGCAGACGCATCCACTGCTGGTCCGCCGATGCCGTAGAGACCGGCGTACTCGGGATTGGTGTTCTCGCCCAGCACCCTGGTGAAGGTCCCGTCCGGATCGAGTCTGAGGACTTCCTGACCGGTTGTCACATACATGAGCGCATCTGATCCGAACGTCATCGCCGTGGGACTGAGCGATGCCTCGAGCGCCGGGGTCCCGTCGGCCACCCATGGTGTCTGCCCGCCGTTGCCGGCGATCGTGGTGATGATGCCCGCAGGTGAGACGGCCCGGATGCGGCCATTGAACTCATCCGCGATGTACAGCGTGCCGTCGGGGCCGAAGGTGATCCCCGCCGGATAGTTCAGCTGAGCACTCGTGGCCGGTCCGCCATCGCCGGAGAACCCAACTGTGCCGTTGCCTGCCACCGGCACGAATGTTCCACTCGGCCGTCGCTCGAGAATCTGGTCACGCATGTCGTCAGCTATGTAGAGGTTTCGGTTCGGTCCGACGGCCAGCGAGCTGGGACGCTCAGGAACGATGCTGGCTGTCGTCGGCGTCACCGGCGTGACCTTGTCGGTCCGTGGGGGGCGAGCGGAGGGGTGCCTGGAGGCCGTGCCTCTGCCGGACAGGCCAACGACCGCTGCAGACACAGAGGCCGCCACGATGACGACCGCGATCACGAGCCACCGCCGCCGCTGACGCCCTCGTGCTTCTCGGATTACCAGCTCGTGATCGACGAGGGCGGGAGCCGGAGCCTCCTTCGGGGCGGTCTTGGTGCCGGACACTATGGTGACACTATGCTTGTCACCATGAGTCATGTCAAGGTTGACCGAAACGACAGCATGCCCTTACATGACCAGGTCGCCGCAGAGATACGTCGTGACATCGCAAACGGGGACGTCGGTCCTGGTGAGCGCCTGCCGCCCGCCCACGACATGGCAGCCGTCCTGGGCGTCCACACCAACACAGTGCTGCGGGCACTCCGCACCCTCCGGGCTGAAGGCGTGCTCGAGTTTCGCCGAGGCCGCGGTGTCACCGTCTCGGGCGAACCCGAACGCGGCGTCATCTGGGCGCAAGCTCGAGAACTGCTCACCCAAGCTCGGCGGTTCGGACTCCAGAGCAAAGATGTCGTTTCGATCATCGAGAGCCTCTCGTCGAACATGTGAGGCGTTGGGTCGACGTCGTCGCCAGAAGCAGGAGTGCCCCGTACGCCTCGTCGGGGCATGACACCAGTCTCCCGGTACCGTCATTGCCGTGAACGAAGGAGCAGCCGGGCCCAGCGCTCCAGAGATGTCACCACCGCGCGGTTCTGTGGGCGGCTCCGTGCCCTGGACCGTCGAGCTGGCCCATTCCGCTGACCTGCATGCCATGCTCCAAGACTTCGAAGCGTTTCCCACCGGAGTCCAATTCACGCTCCGCGCTCGATTTCGTCCCGGCACCTTTGACCCCATCCCCGCACCTGGTCGGCCCAGCCAGTTACCCGGGACTCCAGGCGGCCCAATGTTCGCAGTGACGTTTTCCGATGGGCGTACGGGGAAGTCGGAGCCCCAAAGTCCGGCGGGTGACCCTGAACCCGGGCAAGTGATGGTACTTCGGTTACTGTCAGAGGGTCTGGAGGAGCGGAGGAGTGGTGGATGCTGTACTGGCTGTCGCCGTTGCCCCCGTCAGGACCGATCCTCAGGCACGTGGGTTGGCCCGAGATGGGCGCGCCCGAGAAGTCGGTTGCCGTCGAAGCCGCTGAACTAATCGAGGTGGCCAGGAGAGCTCGGCGTCTGTGGTAGCTCCAAGATTCCGATCCCGCGCCCCGGGCCGGTGGCATCGCAGCAATCGCTGGGTGTCCCGGAGTTCAGGCTTTTGAGTTCACAAGTGGACGACGCGACGAATGTCATCCAGTGAAAGTTCGGCGGTCTCGTGACCGCCACACTGATCGCAGTCTCGTCTGTGCCTCCAGGACCGGACCTGACGAGTGTGAGTGGCGTTCAGATAGACGGTAAAGGTTTCAGTCCGCGGATCAAGATGGAGGTCCGAATACGGACGCCACTCGGTGGTCACCGGCCGATCGGCGACTTCTAGGCCCTTCAGGATGCGACAGAACTGCTTGTGCTCTGGGTCGAAGATCCAGGTGCTGTGGCAGGATTCCAAAATAGCGGCGTCCACGAGTGAACGATGGCTCCGCGGGCTGAAGCTCAGCGTCGAAGAACCTGGAAATCGCCTGAGGACCTCATTGCAGTTGAATGACACTGCGAGGCCGCGCTGTCCAAGCCCGCCGGGACAGCGGGACATTTCGGCTGCCCGGGTGCCCGCTCGAAGCTGCCCGTGGAAGGGTCGGCTCTGGCGCGCCGGTGACGTGGCTGATCCAAGATGTCTGGGCGTCACGTGAACCACTCGCCGTTCCGGCCACCATCTCAGAGCCGGTCTCCGGGATCCCCCTGAGCTCCTTCGAGCTGTAGCCGGGTTGTTCAACCTTCACCTGGGTCGCCGCTCCGGCGCACGACGGCCGAGCGGGTGTTGCACACCGCTCGGGAGGACCCACCGGTTCGGAGGCCGTCCGTTCGGCCCGCATCTCCGATTCCAAATATCAGGCGCGGTTAGCATCGGCAATCGCATGATTTGTGTCGATCGAAGGAGCCTCGTGTGGTCGAGAACCCGGAGCTGCCGTCGGTAGCCGAGATGCTCGGGTGGATCGAGGATGTGGTCGCACATGGGATTCGCCGTCCGGGCTATCCCGCAGACCAATGGGCCGAGGAGTTCATTCTTCGTAAGTTCGAGTCGCTCGGCCTTGAGTCAGTGCGTTTCGAACCGGTGGAGTCGGCGTTCTGGAAGGACAGCCACGGCGAATTGTCGGTTGTCGCAGGTCCGGATCCCATACAGATCGAATGCTTCCCGGTACCGCTGTCCGAGCCGATCAGGATCGAAGGTCAACTGGCTCACTGGGACCCAGAAGATCCGAGTGCCGTCGCCGGCAAGCTCGCGCTCTACGACCTTCGGTTCGTTGCCCTCCCCGACGAGTTCCCGGTTCTCTCGCGGAGAGCCGCCAGAAACGGGCCGCCCTCGTCACCCGACGCCTTGGTCGAGGCCGGTTGGGCGTTCGACCCCGACCACACGTTCACAGACGGACGACACCGGCTTCCCTTTGCCATCGAGATGCAGGACACCATGGAGCCGGCCATCGCGGCGGGCGCGATCGGGTATGTCGGGGTACTGCGCGGTTACCCGAGCGGCCGCTGCGAGTACTACGTGCCCTACGACGGAAGGTTCCGACCGATTCCAGGCGTCTATGTCTCCGAGAGCGACGGGGATCGCCTTCTCTCGCTGCTCGAGAACGGCCCGGCCCGGGCAACCATCGGCGTAGCGGCCGAGCGCGGGCGTACCGCGTCCCGAAATGTGGTGGGCGAGCTGCCCGGAGCTGACGAAGAGTGGGTCATCGTCGGTACCCATCATGACGCACCGTGGGCGTCGGCCGTCGAAGACGGCACCGGGATCGCGATGTTGTTGGCGCAGGCGGCGGCCTGGGCGGCGGTACCGGAGTCCCAGCGCCCGCACCGCCTGGTCTTTGTGGCAACCGCCGCGCACATGTCCCATGGCGCAGGCACTCGCGCATTCATCCAACGCCACCACGCAATGTTGGAGCGCACGGTGCTCGAGATTCACCTCGAACATGCCGCAATCGATAGTCCGCCCGAGGAGCTGGGGCTCGACGACGCGGGCACGCGCGTTACGGCACGTTGGTGGTTCACCACCGAGAACCCGGTCCTCGAACAGATCGTCTGGGACGCCATCGTGGAGCACCATCTCGACCGATCCCTCGTCTTGACCCCCGACGCACTCGCGCCGTTCCCGACCACCGACGGCGGGTTCTTCCACGTAGAAGGAGTGCCGTTGGTGAACTATCTGACTGCGCCGTGGTACCTCTTCGACCCCGCCGACACCTTGGAAAGAGTGGATCACCCATCCCTGGACAAGGTGAGTCGCGCCGCATATGACATCGTGCGGGCAACGGCCGGGATTTCTGCAGAACAGATGCGAGGCTGACACACCGTTGCTCCCGCTCGACCCGCTGACTCGTAGTGCCGAACTCGGCGGATTGACATGCTCAACAACGTGAACCCCTGACCTCATGGGCATCGGCGGAGGGCTGTTCACAATGCAGGCCGCATGATCGGGGGCCGAGTGCGGTGTCGGGTCAGCCGGCGATCGCATCTTGGCAGCTGGCCGACCTCTGAAGGATCATCGGGTCGCCCGAGTGTGACGGCCGGTGGCAGACGTAACGACCCCGCCCGGGGGGGAAGGGGAAGGTGGGGTCGTTACGCGTATGGAAGGCTTACCAGCCCGGAGCGGGTTGCTCCACCAAGTTGTTCCTGCGTTGTGCGTGGTGAGATCGAATGGCTCTACTCGGCACGGTCCGACCTCGCCCACACTGTCCCGGGGCGGGGCGGATCGGGGTGAGGTGGGGGAGATTCGGCCCCGCCCCTTCATCGCGGGTCCGAGCCAGCTCACGCCGCGCGGGGACGCCGCAGCGAGTCCCGACACTAAACGACGAGTCGACGCCCGTGTGCGTCTGTTCGTGTCTGTCGTCTCGTTGCGTCTTTGCGCTCGCCCCCTAGGTGTCAGCCCGTGCCTCCCAGGCCGATACGACGACGCTGGCGGCGTCGGACGGCGAGATCTGAAACCGCCGTTGAGTCGACGCTAGGTTGGCGAGTGAGTCCCTCCGTCGAACGGGAGAAGACATGACTGACACGGCCGACGAGCCGAGCGCTGGGCTTTCTGCCTTCAAGCGGAACCTCTACGCCCACCTCACGAGCCACGTACAGGCAGAGAGGGGATTGTTGGAGCAATACGCGGCGGTCGCCGAGCAGACCGAATCAAAGGCATTTCGCTATCTCGTGAACCTGCTGATCCAGGACGAGATCCGCCATCACAGGATCTTCGAGCAGATGGCCGATTCTCTCAAGGCCGAATTGTCCGTCGGCAGCGAGGATCCGGCTATCCCCGACATCGATTTCGTCCGGGCGGACCGAGAAACAGTCCTTGACGGCACGAGGCATCTCTTGAAAGCTGAAGAGCGGGATGCCCGCGAACTGAGACGGCTCCAGCACGAGCTTCGCGACGAGAAGGACGTCTCGCTCTGGAGCGTCCTCGTCGATGTGATGCAACGGGACACCCAAAAGCACCTGGCTATCCTGCGCTTCGTGCGGAAGCAGACCCAGCGCGGTAGCCGCTAGAGCGAGCGGCGGCACCACACACACACGTTGGCGGGCCCACGCCGTCGGCAAACGTTGTGAATGGCTTGAGGGGCGTTTGGTCCAAACGGCCCTTGGAGGTGTCGACGACGGCAGCCACAATCGATTCCGGGGTCGGCGTACCGACGGGGGGTCCCGGGCTCCATCGGACCATCATGAGCTCAGAACCAACGGCGCATCTGTGGCGCGCAATGGCCAGAGGCGTGCTCCAACGCGTCAACGCCGCCGAAGACCGGTTGTTGGCATCGATCGCCCTGAACCAGACCACCATGTTGGCCGCAGCCGATGAGCTGCAGGCGGCAACGACGGACGCCGCCGCCTGGCTGACTGCGCACCCTTGCCCGGACCCGAATTTGGCCGCACATGTTGCCCTGCTGCTCGACGCGTGCGCTGAAGTCGTGCTCACTGCGCAGCTCGCCGGCACCGAGCCCTGGGCCGAGACCAAGCTTTCCATGGTCCGTCTCGGACGTCTCCTCGGACTGATTGACTTCCACTCCCGGGCGCTGGACGATTGGCAGCAATAGCTCGTACCGCTCGCCTGGCCGGGTTCACGACAACATCTTCCGGCCCCTGGCTACCTGGCTGCTGTCCTCACCGGCTTGCCACCCAACCCAGCAGCATTTGTTGATCGTCCCGTGTGCTCGTTGCACCTTCCGGACGGCGACAGGCCAAAGGGCCTCTTGACGCTGCGGCGGTGTGCGGCCAGCATTCCTCAATGCGAGCTCGTCTCATGGTGTGTCTCCTTGTTGCGCTGGCCATCTCCGCGGCGGGCTGAGATTGGCCGAGTATCTCTCCCCCCGTAGCGCGCCTGTTCGGTACCGCGACCCGATATTCACCGCGGTCACTGTGACAAGCAACCTGACGTACGGCAGCGCGGTCAACCTGTCGGGACAGCCAGTCACCCTCCAGCTCGACATGTACCAGCCGACGGGTGACACCGTGACAGCTCGTCCGGCGATCGTCTGGGTCCACGGCGGCTCCTTTTGCTGTGGCGACAAGACCTCGTCCGAGCTCGTCGATGAGGCGACGACGTTCTCGAAGGAAGGATACGTCAACGTCTCGATCAATTATCGCCTCGAGTCGCCTGGCTGCTCTGGGAACTTCTCGAACTGCGGCACCGCGATCGAAGAGGCCACAGCGGACGCATAGACCGCGGTGCGGTTCCTTCGGGACAACGCGGCGCAGTACCGCATCGATCCGAACCGAATCGCCATAGGCGGCTCCTCGGCGGGCGCGATCACCGCACTCAACGTCGGCTACTCCACGTCCGAGGATCCGTTGGCCGGCGTTCGAGCCGCAGTGTCGCTCTCCGGCGCACAGCTCGTTGTGGGCACCATCTCTCCCGGGGACGCGCCAGCTCTCGATTTCCACTGCACGACTGACCCGCTCGTTCCGTATCCGGCGGCCGTGAGTACCATCAACACGGCGAAGGCAGAAGGACTCGACGCCTTCTTGGAGTCGTGGAACGAAACGTGTCACGTGCCCTACGCCGAGCACCGCCAACAGATCCTCGACCAGACGAGGAACTTCCTGTGGTGGGAGATGGACCTGACTCATGCCGCCACGTGAGCGGGACCTCGCCACGACCGATCGACCACCGACGGGTCTGCGGGAAACCCCGCCCCTTGACCGTGCCCCCGATGAGATGATCCGACGCATGTCGGCCCGGCCTCGTGCCACACCGGGTCGGCGAGCTCGTCGGTCTGGCCGGGCGCACGAGGGTCGAGGCCATTGCGAGCCTGGAGCCGTCGCGGGCTGAGGACCCGGGCCCGGATCTGACCGGGCACATGTCCCACTGCGCCGCTCACACCGGCGTGGTGTGCCGGAAGGTCGCAGCCCCTCCCGGCCGACGAGGACAGCGGAAGGCTCAGGTGCCGTTCGCGTCTGACACGCTCACCGTCGAAGCGTTACTCTCCCCCTGCCCTTGCCCACTCCGAGGATGGTGAAATGAAACGTCAACGAGCTCCATACGCGAAGCGTTTGGTGTGGTACGCGGTCGCGATTCTGGCCTTTGTCGTCGTGGTTGGATTTGCGGCAGCGGGCTATGAAATCAACCATCTGCGGTCGGAAGTCAATGGCCTGAGCGCTCGAATCAACAGCCTCGGTTACGTGGTCACCCTGCTCCACGTTGCCCTCATGCAGCTGTCGGCACAGATCAAATAGAGCGCCTCGCTCTCGGCGCCGAATGAGCGTCCGAGAAGGTGCTGTTCAGACCGGGATTGTGAGACCCCGGAGCACCGTCCGGGGTCGTGCGCAGGTCGCGCCCCGCCGACGAGAGCTGGCCGCGAGCACTCACCGCCGTCGGGCGCGGCACGCGGAGCTGGGTGACGTTCGGCGCTGCGGTCCGGGCGCGCCAGCTCGTGCTTCCATCGATCGTCGCGAGGATGGACCCTCCCGCAGTGTTCTATTCGCTTCTCTGAAAGCGGGGAACAGCGCACGCAGTGCCCCCGTCACGGTGACCGTCTCGAACGAACAGACCCGTCTGGGCCAGCTCAGGGATGCACGGCGACATCCAGGACGACCTGAGGCAGCGCAACGCCCCCGGCGGTGGTCATCGCCACCCGGAGCGAGTAGGTCCCGGCGCCGGCCCCGACGACGGTCAGTGACTGGGTGACCGGGCGCGAGGTCCCGCAGCCGGGGGAGAGCGTCAGGCTTCCCGATGACGGCGACACCTCGAGCCCGTTCGGAGGCGATGCCACCTGCCAGCGGATCGTGGTCGGTTTCGTCCCGGCTGCGGCCGCGCCGATCTGGATGTTGCCGGGCTGCCCGGTGGCCACCGACGTCGCGCCGCTCGGCAGGGAGAACCCGACGGCGGGGAGCCGCCCGCTGCCCGACGAAGGCGGGCGATCGTCCGGCGACGAGGCCCAGGCCGGGTCCGGGCTGGGCGACAGCGTGTAGGAGAGGGTGGCGCCGGTCCGCAGGACCGACGCCGGAAGCCAGGGACGGTCCCAAGAGTGGCTGCCGGCGTCGTGCCCGGACGTGCTCGACACCGCGCAGCCGGTGCCGGCCGGCGTCGGTGCGGGCTCGGACACCCCGGCCACCGTGAGGGCATGGACGAAGGGCCGGGAGGCCGCCGCACCCGGAGCGTGCTCGACGAGGCGGCGGCCATCGGGCAAGGTGAGGGTCACGGAAGGAAAGAGCGGGCTGGCCAGCGCCAGGTTCGCCGAGCCGGGGGTGGTGGGGAAGAACCCCAGGGCCGCCCACACGTACCACGACGAGATCGCCCCCAGGTCGTCGTTGCCAGGCTCGTCGACGGGAGCGTCGGCGTACTCGGCGTTCACGATGGCGCGGACGGTGCCCTGCGTCTTGTCGGGCGCGCCGAAGGAGTCGAACTCCCACGGAGCCCACTCGCTGGGCTCGTTGCCGGACCAGTCGTACGGTGCGTCGCGGCTCGCGTTCAGCGCGGTGAAGAATGTCGTCAGCTCGCTGGTCGCAGCGGCGTCACCACCCATGAGCGAGGCCAGCGAAGCGAGGTCCTGGGGCACCGACCAGGTGTACTGCACGGCGTTCCCCTCTTCGAAGCCGAGCTGCCCGCCGGGTTCGAGCTGCGACGTCTCGAACGCCGGGCCGGGCGGGAAACTACCGTCGCTCCCGCGGGCCTGGATGTAACCGGTAGCGGGGTTGAAGAGATACTCCCAGTTGGCCGCGCGCCGCATCATGGACGATGCCAGGGTGCTGTCACCGAGCGCCGACGCGAGCCGGGCGATGGAGGAGTCGTCGATGGCGTACTCGAGGGTGACCGAGCCTCCGATCGAATAGTCGATGGAGGTGAGGTCGAGGGAGCCGGCAGTGACGTAGTGCTGGGAGAGGTACTGGCCCAGGTACTGGCGCTCGACCTCGAGCCCGTGCCCCGTTTCGCTCTGGGTCGCGCCCTTGACCATGGCCTTGAGCGCCGCGGCGACGTCGAAGTTGCGCACGCCCATGGCGTACGCGTCGGCGATGATGGGGTCGGCCGAGTCGCCGTTGATCTGGGACTCGTCGCCGCCAACGATGGCCCACTTCGGCAACCAGCCCGTCTGCGCGGCGTCATCGACCAACGACTGGACCATGTCGCCCACGTCGTGGGGGGCGAGCAGGGACTCGAGCTGGATGTCGCTGCGGTAGATGTCCCACTCCGAGAAGTTGGCGTACTCGTCGCGCCCGTGCGCGCTGTGCACGCGGCCGTCGCCGCCGGCGTACAGACCGTTCACGTCCGACACGACGTTCGGAAAGAGCAGCGAGTGGTAGAGCGCCGTGTAGAAGGTGTGCTCCTGGGCCGCGGTGGCTCCACGCGCGGCGACACGCCCGAGCAGGGCGTTCCACTGGTCGCTCGCCCGGGCGCTCACCCCGGCGAGCGACCAGCCCGGGTCCTCGGCCGCGAGGTTCTGCTGGGCGTCGTGGGTGCTCACGAAGGAGATGCCGACCTTCATCACCACCGTGCGCCGGGTCGTCGTATCGAAGCTCACGAACGCACCGCACGATGGACCCGTACAGCTGGTGCGCCCTGCCGCTGTGCCCGGGCGAGTCCAGCTCCCGGACGACGAGAATGAGCGGTTGAACCGCGCGACGAAGTGCAGCGTGTAGTTCGTGCCCGTCTGGCAGAATCCCCCGCTGGTGACCTGGCCCTGGACTTCGTCGTGGCCGACGATGCGCACGCTGGCGGCGGAGACCGGATTGGCGCTGTCCGCGACCTTGAAGAGGATGTTGGACTGCGTCCCGGAGGGAAAGGCGAATGTGGCGATACCCGTACGCGTGGTCACGGCGAGCGCGACCGCGATCGAGGAGGGTGCGAGCCTGACCTGGTAGCGACCCGGACTGGCGTGCTCCTGCGCGTGCGAGAACTCGGCAACGGTCGACTGGGGAGAGTTCCCGACGTCGCCTTCGGTCGGCAGGATGGGCACGTCCTGGTAGGAGGGGCAGCCGGTGCCGCTGAGGTGGGTGAGGCTGAAGCCGTTGATCCGGCTGTCGGTGTAGGCGTACCCGCCGCCGGCCTGGACGGCGTCGGGACTGGTGTCTGGGCTCCACTGCAGCAGGCCGAACGGGACATCGGCCCCCGGGAACTCGCCCACCGTGCCCGGGCTGACCGGCCCGGTGCCGGTGCCGTCGAGCGGGCGGACGAGCGCCGCCGGGTCGTTCGGTGCGGGAGTCGCCGGCGGTGACAGTGCCCCGGCGAGGTCGGGAGTCGGGACGGGAACCGTCAGGCCCAGCGCGGCGAGGAACGCCACCGTGGCGGCCAGCAGCGCGGGTGGTCGGAACCGGAGCCGGCGGACGGTCATCGGCCGACGGTAGCCGGGGCCCCCCGGTCCGCCAGTGCCCGCAGGACCGGAGCGGGCGGCCAAAGGGCTTGTCGTCAGCGCCCGGTCCAGACGGGGGGCCGCTTCTCCAGGAAGGCGGCGACCCCTTCGCGGGCGTCGGCCGAACGTGCGGCCGAGGTCAAGGCGCGCTCGGTCTGCTCCCAGCCGAGCTGGTCGCCTGCCGCGACGATGTCGTTCACGGCGGCCAGGCAGGCCTGCACCGAGACGGGGGCGTTGGCACAGATCTGCCGGGCCAAGGTCTCAGCCTCCAGTAGAGCTTTACCGGGGTCGGCCAGCACATTGACCAACCCCGCCTCGTAGGCCCGTTGGGCCTCGATCGGGCGGCCCGTGAGGATCAGCTGACGGGCCAGGTTCAGGGGCAGGGCCCGTGGGGCCCGGAACAGCCCCGCACAGGTCGGCACCACGCCGATCCCCACCTCGGGCAGCCCGAACCGCGCGGTGCGGGCGGCGACGACGAGGTCGCAGGCGAGCACGATTTCGAGGCCACCGCCCAGTGCGGGGCCCTCGACGGCCGCGATCAGCGGCTTGCGGCGCCGGCGCCGGATGATGCCGTACTCGCCGCCGCGGCCGGTGACGTAGTCACCGCCGGCCGTCAGGTCGCTCCCGGCACTGAACACGTCGGCCGTGCCGGTCAGGATGCCCGCCCAGAGCTGGTCGTCGTCGTCCAGTTCGTTCAAGGCCGCGTCGAGCGCGTCGGCCATGGCCCGGTCGACGGCGTTGCGCTTGGCGCCGCGCTCCATCGAGATGGTCAGCACGCGCTCGGCACGCCGCGTGACGACGAGCTGACCGGCGTCGCCGTCCGTGCCCATCGCATGCACCCCCGATCAAAAGAGTGAGAGAAGGGGTGAGGATACTGCGCCGCGTCCCTTCGCATCCCGCCCAGCAAGGCCGCGGCGGGGGAGCAGGCCGCGCTCGTCGCGGCGGATCCCCACCGGTTCTTCGTGTCTCCCTACCTCGGTCACCGCCGCGGGGTGGGTCTCTGGCTCGATGCCACACCCGTCGACTGGGCGGAGGTGCGCGAGATCCTGGTGGAGTCCTACTGCCTCACCGCGCCGAAGCGTCGTGCCGTGGCCGTCGGGGGCTGAGGGACTCGGGTCGTTGGTTCCCCCTCTGTCCACCGGCGCGGTGAGCGGTCAGGTCCCCGTCATGTCGACGACCGGCTTGTTGAGCGGTTTGCCGCCCATGGAGCCGAAGAAGGGCGCGTTGTAGCTGAAGATACCCCCGTCGGACGCCACGAAGCGGTACCCCGATCCGGACTGGTTGGTCTCCATGCCGACGATCGGTGCGTTCAGGCGCAGGCTGCCGGTGGAGCCGTAGAACGGCGCACTGAAGGAGAAGATGCCGCCGTCGGCCGCGACCTCCCAGTACCCGCCGGTCGCCATGTCGGGGGCGAGGCCGACGACGGGGGAGTTGAGCGGCTTGCCGCCCATGGAGCCGTGGAAGGAGGCATCCCCGTAGCTGAAGATGCCGCCATCCGACGCCACCAGCCAGTACCCCCTTCCGTCGGGCGTGGAAGCCATGCCGACGATGGGCCGGTTGAGGTGGATGCTCCCGGTGCTGCCGTAGAAGGCTGCGTCGCCGAACGAGAAGATGCCGCCGTCGGTCGCCACCTCCCAGTAGCCCCCGCCGTCCGGCGTGGCGGCCATGCCGACGATCGGTGCGTTGAGCGGCTTGCCGCCCATGGAGCCGTCGAATCCGGCGTCCCCGAAATTGAAGAGGCCACCGTCCGAGGCGACCTCCCAGTACCCCCCGCCGTCCCGGGTGAGCGCGGAGGCGACCACCGGCTGGTTGAGGTGGATGCTCCCGGTGGACCCGCAGAAGGGGATGTTGCCGTAGTCGAACACGCCGCCGTCGGACGCGGACAGGAGGTACCCGTCGGGCCCCCCGGCCGGCGCGTTGCACGGCACCTGAATCGTCGGCGCCGGCGTGCCGGCGTCACCGGTGAGCTGCGGGTCGTGGTGGAACTGCGGCCACGCGCCCTTCTCGGTGACGCTCGCACCCGACCCGTTGGTGTTGTCGATCTCCCAGTGCACGACGGTACCGACCAGGGCACTGCCGTTGTCGTAGTAGCCGGCGCCGGTGATGCCGATGTGGCCGTTGGGGTCGTCGGTCACGAGCGGCGCGCTCTGGAACCCGTCACTCGGTGCGAGTGTCGCCACCTTGGCACCCGAACGACCGTCGAAGATGTCGATCCCGGCCGTGGTCGGGACGATGACGTCCTGGTAGCCGCCGCCGGTGAGGTCCGCCGTCACCGGTGACCCGAAGACCTGGCCGCTGGTCGGCGCCGACCAGATCACGCCGCCGTTGGTGCCGTTCAGCACGTAGATGGTGTTGGCCTGGGTCCCCTCCACGACGTCGAGCTGGCCGTTGCCCGACACGTCCGCCAGGGCGGGAGAGTCGGCGGTGATCCCGTTGAGGGTGTCGCTCCAGGCCAGGCCGCAGTCCGTGTTGATGGCGAAGACCTTGTTCGAGTCCGGGGCGCCCGGGTAGTAGTTGCCGTCGCCGATGGCGATGCCGACATTGCCGCCGGAGAGGAATTGGCCCACGGCGGGCGACGACCGGTCGATGTTCTGGTTCGTGTTGTACTCGCAGATGAGGCCCCCGCCCGGGTTCCCCGTCCCTGCGTTGCCCGCACTCGAGAGGATGCGGATGTGCCCCCCGTTGGCGTAGGGCTCCCCGTAGGCCAAGCCCGCGCTGGAGTCGCCGCCACTGATGATCTCGTTGTTGCCGTCGGCGTAGAGATCGGCCACCGCCGCAGTCGAGAACACGGAGTCGGCGGAGAACCACGGGAAGCCGGCCAACTCCGCTCCTGTGGCCGCACCGAGCGCGTCGGTGTTCTGGCCGAGCGAGCCGGCCTCGACGCCGTACCCGCCGGCGTAGGAGCCGACCGTCAGCGAGGCCGACACGGCGTTGTGGGGCACGGGGTCGTAGGGCGCGGGGTTGGTCTCCTGGACGAACCACTGGTCGCCGCCGTTGGGGAGGATGGCCTGGTACCCACCCGTGGTGGGGGTGGCCGCGGTGCCGACGCCGACGTACACGGTGTCGAGGCCGTTGGCGTCGATGGGCGCCACCGACGGTGAGGAGTCGATCGGCGCGCCCGCGTAGTACGGCCAACCAGCCGGGGACGAGCCACCGCTCAGATGGAAGGCGTAGACGTGCCCGCCGTGGTCGCCCACGACGACCGCGGGCTGCCCGTCCAGGTTGGCGACGTTCGGCGACGAGAGCGCGATCGGATTCCCGGGGTCGTTCAGCGTCTGGCCCCAGGTCTCGTTGGCCACGAAGCCGGCCGCATGGGAGACCTCGGTGCCCGAGGCGACGGGGGCCGCCTGGAGGGTGATGGTCAGGCCCACGGCGGTGGCGGCGGCAGCCGCCAACGATGCCGGGAACGAAAGCCTCGACACTCGAAGGGTCACGTTACTCCTCTCGCGCATGGTTCGGCCGGGAGCCGCCGCCGCTCGTCGCGCCACGCACGGCCCGCGCGGGCCGCCCGGCAGGCAGGCAGTAAAGAAGAAGTGTACGCCCCACAAGCAACCATCGGCACCGGCGCGGCGGGCCTTGAACGGTCCGCACGGCCGGCAATCGCCGTTGGCGGGTGCACCGGGGGTAGGAGCAGGAGAACGGGCATGAAGCAATTCGGGGGGCCCCGCCGCCTACCATGCTCTCGGTGATCGGGTCGTCGACGAAACGGCTGCGAGGCTGATGGGGCGGCGCATCCGGTGGCTCGGCGTCATCATGGTGGCCTGCCTGGGACTCGTCGTGGCGCAGCTGGTCAACATCCAGCTCGTGAAGGCAAAGCAGCTCCAGGCGTCGCCGTACAACCCCCGGGTCGCGGCGCTGCGGACCGACAACCCCAGAGGGTCCATCTACGCCGCGGACGGCTCCGTGCTGGCGAAGTCGATCCCGACACCGGCCGGCACGAACAAGTCCGACTACCCGTACACCTACGTCCGCGAATACCCGCAGGGACCCCTCTTCGCCGGTATCACCGGATATGACTCTTCCCTCTACTACGGGACCTCGGGCATCGAGCAGCAGTACGACACCTCTCTCATCGCCCACCAGCAGGCCCCCCAGACGCTGAGCCAGCTGATCTTCCGCCAGAAATTGCCGGTGATCACCGACAACGTGAGCCTGACCGTGGAGCCGAGCCTGCAGCAGGCGGCCTGGAACGCCCTGACGTCGACGCCGGGGAACAACGACGGTGCCGTCGTCGTGCTCAACCCGAAGACGGGCGCCGTGCTGGCCATGGTGTCGAACCCCACCTACGACCCCAACACGATGGTCAGCACGTCGCTGCACGCGGAGCAGCTGGCGTACTACAGCTACGTCCAGAAGGACCACGAGGGCTTCTCCCCTCTGCGCCCCATCGCCACCGGCGAGACCTTCTTCCCCGGCTCGACGATGAAGGTGGTGACGTCCACCGCCGCCTACAACCTCAAGCCATCGCTGGCGGGCTTCAATTACCCGACCCAGCCGTGCCAGTCCTTCCCCGACTCGACAAGGATCCTCTGCAACGACGGGAGCAACCCGAGCAACTCGACGCCGTGTGGCGGCACCATGACGTCCATGCTGCCGGAGTCGTGCGACCCCGGCTTCGGCGAGCTCGGCGTGCAGGAGGGTGTGTCCACGCTGCGCCAGCAGGCGGAGATGTTCGGCATCAATTCGGTGCCCCCCATCGACCTGCCGAGCAACGCGCAACAGCCGGTGGGCGGCGTCGTGGCCTCGACGCTCAAGACGCTTCCTCCGAACTCCCAGGCCTTCCAGGCCTACTCGGCCATCGGCCAGGAATTCCCCAAGGACACGGCCCTGCAGAACGCCATGGTGGCGGCCGGCATCGCCAACGGTGGGGTCATCATGACGCCGCACCTGATGTCGTCCATCCACGACTCGCAGGGCGCGCTGGTGCAGTCGTACACCCCCACGGGAATGCCACGGACGGCCACGCCGCAGGCAGCGCAGTCGGTGACAGCGCTGATGGAGAGCGTTCCGATCTCGGGCACGGCGTCCGGCGTGGGCTTCCCGTCCTATCTGTGCGCCGCCGTCAAGACCGGGACGGCCCAGACGGGTCTCGGGGTGAACCACGACTGGATGATCGGCTTCGCGCCGGCCAACAACCCCACGATCGCCGTTGCCGTGGTGGTGCCGTTCCAGAGCATCTCGTCCGACGGCGCCGGGATCGCCGGGCCGATCATGAACAAGGTCATGCAGGCGGCCCTTCCGCCCGGCTCGGTGCAGCAGCCGTGCAACGTGCAGGCGCCGCCGCTGTCGACGTACGGGCCCCAGACGCAGGCGCCGATCTTCCAGGGCACCGGCTCCAACAACGGCTGAGCGGGCCGCTCGGCCGCTCTGCCGTTGGGCCCCGCCACCACCGGTCCCAGCCCCTCGGCGTGCGGTATGCTACCTGCGTGCCTACGCAGATACGTAGAGGACCGGCGGGCGAGGAGATCCGTTCGGCCGTCGGCATGCTCAAGCTGCTGGGCGACGAGACGCGCCTGCGGGTGATCTGGGCCCTGCTGGAGGGCGAGCACTCGGTCAACGAGCTGGCCGAGGTCGTGGGCGCACAGCCCGCCGCGGTCTCCCAGCACTTGGCCAAGCTCCGCCTCGCCCGCCTCGTCCGCAGCCGACGGGAAGGGACGCGGATCTTCTACGTGGTGGACGACGCCCACGTCCGCCGGCTCGTCGAGGAAGTGCTCACCCACGCCGACCACGTGACGGCGCATGGGTGACGCCGGTCACAGTCACGACCACGGTCACCACCACGATGGGTCGTCGGTGGCGAGCGACCGGCGCGCCCTGTCGCTCGCGCTCGTCCTGCTGGTCGCCTTCATGGTGTTCGAGGTCGGTGCCGCCGTCGCCTCGAACTCGGTCGTCCTGCTGGCCGACGCCGGCCACATGCTGGTCGACGTCGGAGCGATCGCGGGTTCCCTCGTGGCCATCCGGCTGGCGGCCCGTCCCGAGACGGGATCGCACACCTACGGCCTGAAGCGGGCGGAGATCCTGGCTGCCGCGGCCAACGGCATCGCGCTCCTCGTCGTCGCCGCGCTGGTGACCTACGACGCCGTGAGCCGGCTGGTGCACCCGTCGCACGTCGACGGCGCGGTCCTCATCGTCGTCGCCGCGGTCGGGGTGGCGGTGAACCTGGCCGCGACGCTCACCATGGCGCGGGCCAACCGGCAGTCGCTCAACGTCGAGGGTGCCTACCGCCACATTCTGACCGACCTCTACGGGTTCGCGGGCACGCTCGTCGCGGGCGTGGTCATCGTGGTGTGGGGGTTCAACCGCGCCGACGCCATCGCCTCGCTGGCCGTGGTCCTCCTCATGCTGAAGGCGGCCGGGGAGCTGTTGCGCCCGGCCTTGCACATCCTGCTCGAGGCGACGCCCGAGGACATCGACCTCGAAGAGGTGCGGCGGCACCTGTTGGAGCTGCCCGAGGTCACGTCGGTGCACGACCTCCACGCGTGGACGCTGACCTCCTCGCTGCCCATCCTCACCGCCCACGTGGTGGTCACCGAGGAGTGTTTCACCACCGGCGAGGCCGGCCGCGTGCTCGACCACCTGCAGGACTGCCTGGCGGGCCACTTCGACGTGGCGCACTCGACGCTGCAGTTCGAGTCGGCGGGGCACATCGAGCACGAGCTCGGCGGGCACGCCTGAATCGTCCGGGCGTCCGGTTCAGCGTGCCGGGGGCGACAGGGCGGCCACGAGCTCCACGTGCTCGGTCATGGGGAAGATGTCGAGCGCGCGCAGGACCGTGAGCTCCCAGCCATCGTCGAGGAGGACCCGCACGTCGCGCCCGAACGAGGCCGGGTCACACGAGAGGTAGATCAGCGTGCGCAGGGTCGCGGCGTGGGCGGTCAGGGCGCGCATGACACCGGTGCCCGCGCCCTCCCGCGCCGGGTCGAGCACGACCACGCCGGGACGGCCGAAGCCCGACGCAACGAGCTCGGGCGTCACCTCGACCTGCGTGACGCGCAGCCGGGGGAACGCAGCGCCGTTGTGGCGCGCGTCCGCGCAGGCGCGGGCGTCCCTCTCGACGGCGAGAACCGACCCCGTCGGGCCCACGGCATCCGCCAGCGGGACGGAGAAGAGCCCGGCCCCCGCGTAAAGGTCGAGCACGGTTGCGGCGCGGCAGTCGCCGGCCAGGTCGAGCACCGCCGACAGCAGAGCGTCCGCGGCGCCGGCGTGGACCTGCCAGAAGACCCCCGGCGAGACCCGGTAGGTGTACCCGCGCACGACGGCATGCACGGCCCCGGGCGGGGGGCGGACCTTGCCCCCGACGACCAGGCGGGCGCCCGTCTCCGGGAGGCGCGGCGCGGCCCGGCCGCGCGGGGTGACCGAGATCACCGCGTCGCCCGGTTCGGTCCCCGTCGCGATCTCGAGCTCCGCCGCCCCGGGCCACCGGACGCCGAACGCGCCGCTGTCCGCCACGGCGGGGCTCGCGATCGAGCACCCGGCGACGAGTTCGAGCGCGTGGGAGCGGTGGCGCCGGAAGCCGACCGCGCCCCGCCCGTCCACGGCGAGGCGCACCCGGCTGCGCCAACCGAGCCCACCGGTATCGCCCGGCACCGGCTCGACCTCGACGGAGCGGTCGACCCCCGCCAGCCGCGCCAGCTGCTCGGCGATGCGGTAGGACTTGAGCCGGCGCTGCGCGCCGAGCTCGACGTGCTGGAAGTCGCAGCCGCCGCAACGGCCCGGACCGGCGTGCGGGCACGGGGGAGCGACCCGGTCGGGGGAGGCGCTCAGGATCTCGACGGCGTCGGCCCGCAGGTAGGACGTGGTGCGGGCGGTCACGCGGGCCAGGACCCGTTCACCGGGCAGGGTGTGCCGGACGAAGACGACCCGGCCGTCGGGAGCCCGCGCCACGCAGCCGCCGCCCGCGGCGATCGCCCCGACGTCGAGCTCGAGCAGGCCCGCGTCGTCCCGGGTGGGCATGGCCCTGGAGCGTAGGGCGGCCAAGTTGGTCAAGATGTTCGGTCTCGGGTGTCGATCCCGCGGCCGCCCGATCGTCGTAGGAGCGGAACCAACCCCCAACTCAGGAGGACATGATGCGATACCTGTTGATGATTGCCGGCGACGAGAGCCAGTTCGCCACCGCCACCGCCGAGCAGGGCGCTGCGATGACGGCCGAGTACGCCGAGTACACCAAGGCGATGGCCGACCGGGGCGTCCTCCAGGGCGGCGAGCGGTTGCGGCCGACGGGGGACGCCACCACGGTCCGGGTGCGCAACGGGGAGACACTGTCGACCGACGGCCCGTTCGCCGAGACCAAGGAGCAGCTGGCGGGATACTACCTCGTCGACTGCAAGGACCTGGACGAGGCGATAGAGGTCGCGGCCCTGATCCCGGGCGCCCGAACGGGCAGCATCGAAGTGAGGCCGATCTGGGAGCTGTGACCCCCGATGTCAGCGCTGCGGTCGCCGAGGCCTTCCACGAGGAATGGGGCCGGGTGGTCGCCGCGCTCATCCGGCTCACGAGTGACTGGGACTTGGCCGAGGAGTGCGCGCAGGATGCCTTCGCGCGGGCGCTGGAACGCTGGCCCGACGACGGCATCCCGCGTCGCCCCGGCGCGTGGCTCACGACGGTGGCCCGGAACCGGGCGCTCGACCGGATGCGGCGCAGCCAGGTGGGCGCGGCGAAGCTCCGTGAAGCCGCGATGAGCAGCGGGACGGACGACACGCCGAGCGCGGACGACGTGCCCGACGACCGCCTCCGACTCATGTACACCTGTTGTCACCCGGCGCTGGCCTTCGACGCGCAGGTCGCGCTCACCCTGCGGACCCTCGCCGGCATGACGACGGCGGAGATCTCCCGGGCCTTCCTCGTCCCCGAGCCCACCATGGCCCAACGGCTGGTCCGGGCCAAGCGCAAGATCCGCCACGCCGGCATTCCCTTTCGCGTCCCGCCGGCCCACCTTCTGGTGGACCGGACCGCCGCCGTCCTGGCGGTGCTGTACCTCTTGTTCAACGAGGGCTACTCGGCCACTGCCGGTGCGGAGCTCGTGCGGCAGGGGCTGAGCAACGAAGCGATCCGGCTGACCCGGACCATGTGCGCCTTGATGCCCGACGAGCCCGAGGCCCTCGGCCTGCTGGCGCTGATGCTCATCCATGACGCCCGGCGGGAGGCCCGGCTCGATGACACCGGAGACATCATCGTCTTGGACGAGCAGGATCGGTCGCGCTGGGACCACGACGAGATCGCCGAGGGAACCACGCTGCTCGACGCCGCGTTGGCCCAGCGCAGGCCCGGGCCCTTCCAGGTCCAGGCGGCCATCGCGGCCTGCCACGTCAGCGACGACGGCGTCACCGACTGGGCGGAGATCGCCGGGCTCTACGACCACCTGTTCTCCATGGCCCCGTCGGCCGTGATCGCGTTGAACCGGGCTGTCGCCGTCTCCTTCGCCGAGGGTCCCGAGGCCGGCCTGGCCATGATCGACCGGATCGCCGTGGACGGGGAGCTGCGCGCGTACCACCTGCTCCCGGCGGCACGCGGGGACATGCTGCGGCGTCTGGGCCGCCGCTCGGAGTCGGCCGAGGCCTACCGGCGGGCCCACGACCTGGCGGGCACCGAGGCCGAGCGTCGATACCTCGAGCGGCGCCTGGACGAAGCGACGGGCTCGTCACCGGTTTGACAGGCTGGGACACCGTTGTAATCGTCTCGCCCGGACCTCCGCCCTCCCGGCGTCGGGTCGCGGACGAGAAGCGAGAGGACGGCTGAACCATGTTGCAGGGCAGAGTGGCGGTCATCACCGGGGCGGGCCGGGGCATCGGCCGCGAGCATGCGCTCCTGTTCGCCTCGCTCGGAGCCAAGGTGGTCGTCAACGACCTCGGCGGCGCGGTCGACGGGTCGGGCGCCGACATCTCCGCCGCCCAGTCGGTGGTCGACGAGATCACCGCCGCCGGAGGCCAGGCCGTGGCCAACACCGACAGCGTCAGCTCCTTCGCCGGCGCCAAGGCGCTGATCGACCAGGCGGTCTCGACCTTCGGCGACCTCCACGTGGTCGTCAACAACGCCGGGATCCTGCGCGACCGCATGCTCGTGTCGATGAGCGAGCAGGAGTTCGACGACGTCATCGCGGTGCACCTCAAGGGCACCTTCAACGTCACGCGGCACGCCGCCGAGGTGTGGCGGGAGGCGGCCAAGGCGGGGACCATCTCCGATAGAGCCATCGTGAACACGAGCTCGGGTGCCGGGCTGCACGGCAACGTGGGCCAGACCAATTATTCGGCCGCCAAAGCGGGCATCGCCGCCATGACGGTGGTCAACGCCATGGAGCTCAACCGCTACGGCGTCCGTGCCAACTGCATCGCACCGGTCGCCCGGACGCGGCTGACGCTGCAGACCCCGGGGATGGGCGAGTCGATGCAGCAACACGTGTTCGATCCCGAGAACGTCTCGCCGTTGGTCGCGGTGCTGGCCTCCGAGACCTGCCCCTTCAACGGCCAGGTCTTCAGCGTCTACGGGGGGTCGGTCGGGATCTACGCCGGGTGGTCGATCGCGGACTCCGTGGACACCGACGACCGCTGGACCGCCGAGTCCCTGGCGGTGGCCATGGACAAGCTGCCCCGGAGCGTCGAGGTCAACAGCCAGATCGCACAGCTCGTCAAGCACATGGGGGGTTGAGACGCCGGGCGTGATCGACGCAGCGCGGGTCGAAAGGGCGTTCGCCGCGGCCGATGTGCACCCGCTCCTGTGCGCGGTGGCGCACCGGACGGGGGAGGTGTCGCTGCTGCGGCCGGAGTTCGAGCCGGACCAGGGCCAGCTCCTCGTCCCGGGACGCGGCCTCGGGGCCGAACAGGAAGCAGAGGCGCGGCGCCTGGCCGCGGCCGCTCTCCTGGCCCACGGCGACTCGCGGAGGGCCGGAGCCGGCGTTGACGGAGGACGTGCAGCGGCGGATCCTCGGCTTCCTGGTGGGCATGGACTCGACCGAGCAGTGGGCGCCCTTCCTCGTCGAGGAGCTCGCCCTCCACGGGAGCGATCCCCGGAGGCCCACGTGGCACATGGACGACGTGGGCGGCACGTTCCGCTGCGCCGTGATCGGGGCGGGCGCCTCCGGCCTGGCCGCGGCACACCGGATGCGCCAGGCCGGCGTTGAGGTCACGGTGTTCGAGAAGAACGCCGACGTCGGGGGCACGTGGCTCGAGAACGTCTACCCCGGCTGCCGCGTCGACGTGCCCAATCAGCTCTACAGCTTCTCGTTCGCCCAGACCAACGACTGGGTCTCGCGGTTCTCGGCGCAGCCCGACCTGCTGGCGTACCTGCAGCGGATGGCCAAGGAGCTGGGGCTCGGGGAGTGCATCCGCTTCTCGTCCGAGGTGACCGAGGCGCGCTTCGACGACGAGACGGGCGCGTGGTCGCTGACGGTGCGTGGCGGCGACGGGTCCGAGCGGGCCCACGTGTTCGACGGGATCGTGTGCGCGGTGGGCCAGCTCAACCGGCCCTCGTTTCCCGCCCTGGCGGGCCGGGACGCCTTCCGGGGACCCTCGTTCCACTCGGCGGCCTGGGACGACTCGGTCGAGTTGGAGGGACGGCGCGTGGCGGTGATCGGGACGGGGGCCAGCGCAGCCCAGTTCGTCCCCTGCCTGGCCGGGAAGGTGGGCCACCTCGACGTGTACCAGCGCACCCCGCCGTGGCTGTTGCCGACCGACAATTACGAGGATCCGTTCCCGCCCGAGTTCCACGACCTGCTGGCCCTGCTCCCCAACTACGGGCGCTGGGACCGGCTCTGGCAGTTCTGGATCATGCACGAGGGCCTGCTCTCGGCCGCCCGGGTGGATCCGGACTGGGACCGGCAGACGGAGTCGGTGAGCGAGGGCAACGACTTCGTGCGCTCGATGCTGGTCGACGTCCTGCGCGCGGAGGTGGACGACGACGAGCTCTTCGAGAAGATGGTGCCCCACTTCCCGCCTTTCGCCAAGCGTGCCCTGCGCGACGACGGGAGGTGGGCGGCGGCGCTCGGGCACCCCGACACCGACCTCGTGACCGCGCCGATCGCCGCGATCACGCCCCACGGGGTGCGGACGGCCGACGGCGAGGAGCACCCGGCCGATGTGCTGATCTACGGGACCGGCTTCAGCGCGTCGGCTTTCGTGGCGCCGATGCGGGTCGTCGGGTCGGGCGGCGTGGAGCTCAACGAGGAGTGGGCCGGCGATGCCCGGGCCTACCTCGGCATCACGGTGCCGGGCTTCCCCAACTTCTTCATGCTCTACGGTCCGAACACCAACCTCGTCATCAACGGCAGCATCCTGGTCATGGTGGAGTGCCAGGTGCGCTACGCCGTCGAGGCGATCGGCCGGTTGCGGCGTGCCGGCCACCGGACGATGTCGTGCCGACGGGACGTCCACGAGCGCTACGGGCGCGAGATGGAGGAGGGCAACGCCCAGATGGTGTGGGGGGTGGCCGACGTGCCGACCTGGTACCGCAACGCGCACGGGCGGGTCACCCAGAATTGGCCGTTCGACCTCCACACGTACTGGGCGCGCACGCTGGAGCCCGACCTGGCCGATTACGAGCTGGTCTAGGGAACCGAGCCCACGACATCGATCGGCGTGCCGGCCGGGATCATGGCCAGCTGGGCCAGGTCGGCGTCGTGCAGCCGGATGCAGCCGTGGGAGATGGCGGCGCCGGTCGTCCCGATGAGCGAGTCGTCGTAGGAGTCGATCGGCCCGTGGATGGCGATGATGGCGTCCCCGGAGTTCTCCCAGTCGGAGATGGAATTTGAGTGGTCGGAGGTCACCAGCACGAACGGCCCGTAGCCGGGGCTGGGGGGCGGGTACTGCATGGTGACGAAGTAGGTGCCCGTCGGTGTGGGGTCGGTCGGCGCGCCGATGCCGGCGGGGAAGTCGAGGATCGGAGCGCCGCCGTCGTACACGTCGAGGCGCAGCGTGGCGAGGTTGACCACAATGGCGTAGGGCGTGCTCCCGAGCGTCACATCGCTCTGGCGCACCCAGACGGTCGAGCCGTTGGGGCGCTGGGCCAACCGGACGTCGAGCCACCCCGGCTGCGTCGCGATGACCGGCAAGATGGACGGGTAGCCGAACCACCGGCCCGGGACCGTCATGTCGGAGGGCGCGCCGGGGGCAGGGAAGCCGGGGATGTCGCCGTTGGTGGTGGCGACCAGCGTGCTCGCCGGGACGGTGTTCGTCGCCGCGGCGGGCGCCGTCGTGGTCGTCGTGGAAGACGGCGGATCGTGCTGCACCGCCGGCCGCGCCGCGGAGGGTGTGCCCGTGCCGAAGCCACCGGCCGCGATCACCAGTGCCGCGACACCCACCGCGAGGGCACCGACCCCGACCACCACCTCGATCCGCCGCCGCACCAGGCCCATCCGACCTCCGATCGAGCCAATCGTACCGGGCACCACCCGCCGCCCTTCCTCGGGGGTGCGAGGATGCACGTCATGGCCGACCGTCTGCACATCCCGTCGGGTTCTCCGTTCGAGCCGACCATCGGCTTCAGCCGGGCGCTAAGGGTGGGGGACAGGCTGCTCGTCTCGGGGACCGGTCCGGTCCTGCCTCGAGGCGGGTGTCCCGAGGGCGCCGGACCGCAGGCGCGGCGTTGCTTCGAGATCATCCGGACGGCGCTGGAGGAGGGTGGCGCGACGCTCGACGACATCGTGCGGACCCGGATGTTCATCGTGTCCGCCGACGACGGCGCGGCCGTCGGCGCGGTCCACGGCGAGCTGCTGGGGCACGTGCGGCCGGCCGCCACCATGGTCGTGGTGGCGGGGCTGCTGGACCCCGCCTGGAGGGTGGAAGTCGAAGCCGAGGCGGAGCTGTCCCCTCCTCGGCCGCGATGAGCGCCGCCGCGCGGTGATGCGCGTGCTCGACCGCGGGGGCGGCGACTCGCCCGACGAGGCCCGCTACGAGGCGAGTCCGGCGACCGTGGCGGCGACGATGTTCGTGCCGCGCAGGTCGCCGACGAGACCGGACTCCATACGGTTCATCACGTAGCAGACGGCGAGCTCGGCGTCCTGGTCCATGATGATGACGGAGCCGCCGTAGCCACCCCAGTAACAGGCGCGGGGTCCCAGGGGCAGCTCGGGCGGGTTGCTCAGGCCGTAGCCCATGCCGATGCGCTCTTGGATCCCGAGCACCTTGTCGATCCCGTCCGCCTGCACCTCGAAGATGGGTTCGGTGCCCCCGGTGGACAGGAGCCGGACGCCGCGGGCCTCTCCCTTGCCGGCCACGATCGACTGGATGGCGGCCACCGAGCGGGCATTGCCCTGGCCGTTGGCGGCGGGGATCTCGGCGCGCCGCCACCACTCCTCGTAGGTCATCGTCGCGTCGATCGGCGGGTTCATGAACGTCTTGATCATGGTCTCGGAGACCTGGCTCCCCAGGGCGGCCGGGTCGATCGGGGGTGGCGGGATCACGTTGGAGACGCGGTGGTCCTCGCTCGCCGGCAGCCCGATGTGGAAGTCGGCCTCGAGCGGCTTGGCCACCTCGCGGGCGAACCAGGTGCCGATGGTGTCGCCGGTGATGCGGCGGACGATCTCGCCGATCAGGTAGCCCTGGGTCACGGCGTGGTAGCCCGATGCGGTGCCCGGCTCCCACCACGGGGCCTGGGCGGCGAGCCGCGAGGTGCAGAGGTCCCAGTTCGCCAGGTCCTCGGGGGCGAGGGGATCCTCCCAGCCCGAGAGGCCGGCGGTGTGCCCCATGACGTGGCGGACCTCGACCTTCTCCTTGCCGTTGGCGGCGAACTCGGGCCAGTAGGTGGCCACCGGGGCGTGGAAGTCGAGCTCGCCCCGGTCGTGCAGCATCAGTGCGCAGAGGAACGTCATGGTCTTGGTGGTCGACCAGACATTGGTGATCGTGTCGCGCTCCCACGGCCGGGTCTTCTCGGCGTCGGCCCAGCCCCCCCAGATGTCGACGACGGGCTCGCCGTGCAGGAAGACGGCGACCGACGCCCCGAGGTCGGCCCCCGTCTCGATCTGGTCGGCGAGCGTGGTACGGACCGCGTCGAAGCGCGGCTCGCAGGTTCCGTGCACCTCGGCCATGAGGGCCCCCTTTTTCGTGCTGGTGTCTGTGTGCGAGGTGATGCGTGACGAGTGCTGTGCGTCCGGCGGCGTGTGCCACCGGTTCACGCAACCTATTGACCCCCGGGCCCCGCGCGCCAGCGCGGGGCCCGGGGGCGGGTGTGACCGCCGGTCGTGGTCGGTAACGTCCACCCCATGGAGAGTCCGGACGCCGTCGTGGTGGGGTCGGGACCCAACGGACTTGCTGCCGCGCTCACGCTGGCCCGGGCCGGCCACCGGGTCGAGGTGCACGAAGGCGCTCCGACTCTCGGGGGCGGGACCCGCACCGAGGAGATGACCCTCGAGGGATACCGCCACGACGTGTGCTCCGCGGTGCACCCGATGCTGGTGGCGTCGCCCTTCTTCCGCTCACTCGACCTCGCGGGTCTCGGCGTGGTGCTGCGCCAGCCCGAGGTGCCGTTCGCCCACCCCCTGGGGGGCACGCGCGCCGCCGCCCTGTACCGCGGCGTGGCTGAGACGGCGTCGCACCTCGGCGGGGACGCGGCGGCGTACCGGGACCTCGTCGGACCGTTGGTCGACTGGCTGGACCGGATCGTCGACTACGTGCTGGGCCCCATGCGCAGCCTGCCGCGTGACCCCCTGGCCTTGGCGCGCTTCGCCCTGGTCGGCACGCCGTCGGTCCGCTGGGCCACGCGGGGCTTCACTACCGACGCGGCGCGGGCGCTGCTCGCCGGCGCCGCCGGGCACTCGATGCAGGAGCTGACGGCGCCGCTGACGTCCGCCTTCGGACTGCTCCTCACGGCGCTGGGCCACGGCGTGGGCTGGCCCGTGGTCGAAGGGGGGAGCGCGGCCATCACGAAAGGATTGGCGAACGAGCTGCGCCGCCTCGGCGGTGTGATCCACACGGGGAGCTGGGTCACGTCCCTCGGGGAGCTGCCGCCCGCTCGTGCCGTCCTCCTCGACACCTCGCCGCGTCAGTTCGTCGCGCTGGCGGGGCCACGCCTCTCGGCCCGGACGGGTCGCCCGTGGAGGCGGTTCAGACCCGGCCCGGGCGCCTGCAAGGTGGACTGGGCGCTCGACGGCCCGGTGCCCTGGAGCGCCGAGGCGTGCCGGCGCACGGTCACCGTGCACGTGGGTGGAACCTTCGACGAGGTGACGCGTGCGGAGGCCGAGGTGCACCAGGGCAGGCACCCGGCGCAGCCGTTCGTCCTGGTCGCGCAGCCCTGCGTGGTCGACCCGACGCGGGCACCGGCTGGCAAGCACACGCTGTGGGGCTACTGCCACGTGCCCAACGGCTCCACCGTCGACATGGGCGAGCGCATGGAGGCTCAGATCGAGCGCTTCGCTCCCGGCTTCCGCGATCGGGTGCTGGCCCGCAGGGTGCGGACGGCTTCTGACGCAGAGTCGTATAACCCGAACCTGCTGGGCGGCGACGTCAACGGCGGGGCGGCCACATTGCGCCAGACGGTGTTCCGTCCCGTGCCCCGCTGGAACCCCTACCGGACCGTGCTCGAGGGTGTGTATCTCTGCTCGGCCTCGACCCCACCCGGCGGTGGTGTCCACGGGATGTGCGGGGTGTCGGCGGCGCAGGTGGTGCTGCGCGAGCGGTTCGCGTAGGCGCCGGTGGCGCTCCTCAGGCGGGCGTCGGGACCGGGCCCGTCAGCCGCTCGAGGAGGTGCCAGGCTTCGATCTCGTCCGCCACGCAGCACTTGAACTCACCCTGGGAGACGACGTAGCGGAGCCAGCACGGGTGGATCCGCAGGACGTGCGCGCCCGTGGCGTGCGATCTCACCTCGATGTTGTCGACCTCGCTGGTGAGCTCGTAGCTCCACCGGGCGCCGCGATGCACCCGATTGGCCTTCGCGATCAGCTTCTCCACCATGTGCTCGACTGCCTCGAGACTGTCCGTCATCGTTGCTCCCCCTCACTCCACCGCCCGGGCGCAGTGACCGGGCTCCCCCCTGCGGTCCGAGCGCCCGAGGCGTCGGACTACATCTCCACACGAGAATGCCGACCCGGAGGTGACGCAGCGGCGCAACGAGGTTGCGATCCCGGTGCTTCGCCCGCATCGCGCCTCGCCCCTCGCCCCTCGCCGTTGCGCTCGGGCCACCGGTCGTCGGGCCGGTCCCGGAAGGCCCCGTCAACCGACCGGTAGCTTCACCCGCCGGGTCACCGGCACCGTCTCGAGCAGGCGGCGGTCGTGCGAGACGAGCAGGAGCGTGCCCGCGTAGCCGCGCAGGGCCGACTCCAGCTGTTCGATGGCCGGCAGGTCGAGGTGGTTGGTGGGTTCGTCGAGCACGAGGAAGTTGACGCCGGTGGCGGCGAACGCGGCCAGCTCGGCCCGGGTGCGCTCGCCGGGCGAGAGCGACGACGAGGGCCGGAGCACCGCATCGGCACCCAGCCCGAATTTCGCCAGCTGGGACCGGGCGTGCTCGCGGGCCAGGCCGGTGGCGGCCATGAACGCGTCCGCCAGGCTCGGGGCGTCCTGCAGCACCCGACGGTCCTGAGCCAGCTCGCCGACCACGACGCTCGGACCGATGCGCCGGGTTCCCCGGGCCAGTTGGAGCCGGCCGAGCAGCGCCTCGACGAGCGTGGTCTTGCCCGACCCGTTGGGACCGACGAGCGCGATGCGATCGGCCCACCCGATGTCCAGCGTGAGCGGGCCGAGCGTGAAGTCGCCCCGCTCGACGACGGCGTCCTCGAGGCGCACCACGACGTCGCCGGACCGGGCCGCCTCGCTGATGCTGAAGTGCAGGTCCCAGCCCTCCCAGGGTTTCTCGACTTCCTCGAGCAGCGCGAGCGCGCGCTCGGTCTGCCGCGCCCGCGACGCCAACCGCTCGGTCCGGTTGACGCGGAAGTCTCTCTGCGCCTTGTCGTTGTCACGCGGACGCTTCTTCTCGCGGGTGACGCCGGTCGTGGCCCACTGGCGCTCGCGTTGCGCCCGGCGCCGCAGCTCGGACCGCCGGGACTCGTAGACCGCGAAGGCCTCGGCTGCGTGGGCGTGCTCGGCCTCGCGCTCGGCCACGTAACCGGCCCAGCCGCCGCCGTAGCTGCGGCCCGAACGCGAGTGCTCGTCCAGTTCCAAGACCTCGGTCACCGTGCGGTCCAGAAAGGCGCGGTCGTGCGAGACGATGACCAGGCCACCGCCCCGGCGGGCCACCAGCTCTTCGAGCCGGGCCAGGCCTTCGAAGTCGAGGTCGTTGGTCGGCTCGTCGAGCAGAGTGACGTCGAAGCGGGCGAGCAGCACCGCGGCCAGGTCGGCGCGCGCCTGCTGGCCGCCCGACAGCGTCGCCACGGCCTTGCCGGCGACGTCGGCCGCGAGGCCGACCTGGTCGAGGGTGGTCACGAGGCGCGCTTCGAAGTCCCCGGCGGCGGCCGCCTCGTACCGGGCCAGGGCGGCCGCGTAGCGGTCTGCCGCCTGCGACCCGCCGGCCACCAGGCGACGAGGCAGCCTCGGACAACTCCCTCTCGGCGGCGGCGACACCCGTTCGCCGGTAGAGCGCGGCGCGGACGGTCTCGTCGCCTTCGGTCACGTGCTCCTGACCGAGGTAGCCAACCGTCGCGGTGGGTGGGTCGAGCCTGACCTCACCCGCGGCCGGGACGACCAGCCCCGCCAGGATCTGCAGGAGCGTCGACTTGCCGACTCCGTTGGGGCCGACGACGCCCAGGCGGGTGGCAGGAGCGACCGACAGGGACACATCGTCGAGCACGGTGCGGCCGCCACGGTCGTGGTGCAGGTGGCGGGCGACGAGCACGGCACGTGGTGCGGAAGTGAGAGGGGACATGGCGAGCTCCGGGACGGGTGTGACGACGGTGACGGTGACGGAAAGGGCGTGCGCGGTGCGCGGCCGCCGGACACGTCGGGCTCTACCTCACGGGTCCAGCGTACCGCCTGGGCCTGGAGGGGGCGGACGGGGGTTCTGTAGTGTCGTGCGCCGGGCGGCGCGGGCTCGGGCCGGGCCGGGCCGGGCCGGCCCGGCACTATTGCAAGGGGGCAGGAATGCCGATCGCCATCACGGACGAGCACCAGGAGCTCGGGGCCACGGTGCGCGCCGTGCTCACGTCGCACGGTGCACTCGCGGCCAATCGCTCTCTGCTCGAGGCCGACACCGAGTCGCGGCCCACCTTCTGGAAGGAGATGGCGGAGCTGGGCTGGCTGGGCATCCACCTGCCCGAGGAGCATGGTGGCGCCGGCGCAGGGCTGAGCGAGCTCGTCGTCGTGCTGGACGAGCTCGGCCGCCAGGTGGCCCCGGGGCCGTTCCTGCCGACGGTGCTGGCCTCGGCGGTGATCGCGCGGTGTGGCGATGACGAGCAGCGCGCCTACTTCCTGCCCGCACTGGCCGATGGGAGCGTGGTTGCCGCGCTCGGACTCGGCGGCTCGCTCAGCCTGGCGGGTGGCGTGCTCGACGGAGACGGCGGGATCGTCCTCGGTGGTGCGGCGGCGGACCTGCTGGTCCTGCGCGCCGGCGACGATCTGGTCGTGGTCGCAGCGGGAAATCGACGGCGTCACCCTCGGCGGGACGAAGAACCTCGACCCCTCGCGACGCTCGGCGGCGGTGACCGTGTCATCGGTGGGAGTGCGCGACACCGACGTGCTGGTGGGTGCGGCGACGCGCGCCGGGGCGCTGGCCCGCACGCTCGGCGCGGCGGAGGCCGTGGGCGTCATGGCGGCCTGCACCGACGCAGCTGTGGCCTACGCGAAGGAGCGGGTGCAGTTCGGCCGGACGATCGGGACCTTCCAGGCGGTCAAGCACCACTGCGCTGACATGCTGGTGGCGGCAGAGCTGGCCACGGCGGCCGTGTGGGATGCCGCCCGGGCCTCGGGCGACTCCGCCGAGGAGTTCGACCTGGCCGCCTCCATGGCGGCGCAGTTGACCCTCGCTCCGGCGGTGCACAGCGCGCAGATGAACATCCAGGTGCACGGCGGCGTCGGGTTCACCTGGGAGCACGACGCGCACCTCTTCCTGCGCCGCGCCCTGGTGCTCAACGCGCTGCTCGGATCACCCGGCGACGCCGAGGACGTGGCGGCGCTGGCCGCGCGGGGGGCCAGCCGCGAGGTGTCGCTGGACCTGCCTCCGGAGGCGGAGGCGATCCGGGCCGAGGTACGCGCCGAGGCGGAGCGGATCGGGAGGTTGCGCGGGACCGAGCAGCGTAAGGCACTGGTGGAGACCGGGCTCCTGGTCCCGCACTGGCCCCGGCCCTGGGGCCGCGCCGCCGGCGCCGTCGAGCAGATCGTGATCGACGAAGAGCTCCGTTCGGCCGGGGTGAAGGTGCCCGGGCTCGGCATCACCGGGTGGAACATCATGACGGTGAACCAGTACGCCACACCCGACCAGGTGGAGCGCTGGGTCTTCAAGACGCTGATGGGTGAGTACGTCTGGTGCCAGCTGTTCAGTGAGCCCGATGCCGGGTCGGACGCCGCGGCGGTGACGACGCGGGGCACGCGGGTCGACGGCGGCTTCATCGTGAACGGGCAGAAGGTATGGACGAGCGGCGCCCAGTACTGCCATCTCGGGCTGGCCACCGTCCGCACCAACCCCGGCGCGCCGAAGCACGCCGGGATCACCACGATGGTCATCGACATGCACGCAGACGGGGTCGAGGTGCGGCCGTTGCGCCAGATCACCGGCAATGCGGACTTCAACGAAGTGTTCTTCAACGACGTGTTCGTGCCCGACGACGATGTCGTCGGCACGCCCGACGACGGGTGGACGGTGGCGCGCTCGACGCTGGGCAACGAGCGGGTCTCCATCGGCGGCGGCACCGGTGGCATCTTCTCGGCAATGGACCTGCTGGCCCTGTTGAAGAGCGGTGGCGACCGGGTGCCGGGCGCGGCGGCGCGCATCGGGGCGATCCTCAGCGAGGAGCACGCGCTGAAGGTCCTCAACCTCCGCCGTGCGCAGCGGGCCGTGATCGGGTCGGGACCGGGACCCGAGGGCAACGTGACGAAGCTCGTGCTCGCCGAGCACGGGCACGAGCGGGCCCGGTTGCAGGCCGACCTGGTTGGCGCGGCCACGGCGTTCCTCGACGGCGAGGAAGCCCTGGCCGGCCTCACCCAGCTCGCCACCCGGGCGATGTCCATCGCAGGCGGGACCTCCGAGATCACCCGGAACCAGATCGCCGAGCGCATCCTCGGACTGCCGCGTGACCCGCTGATCAAGTAGCGCGGCGGCGCTCGAGCCGGGCTGCCGACAGAAGCGACGGGATCGCAACCATCCTGCGACGACGTCCTGCGGGTGCCCGTTGTACCGTGCAGGCAGGTGCCGGTGGGGGACCGGCACGAGGGGGGAGCAGTGCAGGCGAGCGTTCGGGCCGTCGAGACACGTCACGTGCCGACGGCCGACGCCGCTGCACGACCACGATCCACGGAGGCCGCGACGCCGCCCCGCCAGATACCGCAACGGGCAATCGAGCTCGTCGGGCTGGCCCTCGGCATCGGCTTCATCGCCGCCGTCGCGCTGGGCCACGAGCTGTCCAACGACGAGTTCTGGCAGCTGGCGGCGGGGCAGTGGATGCTGGCGCACCACGCCGTCATGGGGCTCGACCCGTTCAGCTACACCGAGATGCACCGCCGCTGGGTCACCGATGAATGGGGATCGGAGCTGACGCTGGCGGTGCTGTTCCGGGCCTTCGGCAACGCGGCCTACGGCGTGTACGCCATCGTGCTGGGTGGGTCGTGCCTCTTGGCCTGCACCGCCTATGCACGAGCCCTCGGCGCGCGCGGCGGGCGTGTCGTTGCCATCGTGCTGCTCCTCGCGGTGGGCATCGCCGGCGTCGTCGCATCCGATCGCGGGCTCGACTTCTCGCTGGTGTGGCTCCCGTTCGAGCTGCTTGTGCTCACTAAGGCCCGAACCAACCCGCGGTGGCTCCTTCTCCTGCCGCTGCTGTGCATCGCCTGGGTCAACACACACGGCTCGATCCTCATCGGGCTCCTCGTGCTCGGGGTGGAGCTGGGGTGGTCCCTGGTCCCGGCCCGGGCTCTCGAACGCATCGGCGGCGTGCGGCAGTCGCCCCACACCGGCTCGCTGGCCTTGGCCCTCCTGGGGAGCGCGATCGCCTCGTGCCTCACCCCGTACGGCCCGGGGCTGGTGGCCTACGACGTCAGCGTGGCACGCAACACGCAGATCGGGCAGTACATCAGCGAGTGGAACTCACCGGACTTCCACTCGCTGATGGTGCTGCTGGTCTACTGCGTGCCGCTGGTCGTGCTCGTCGCAAGCCTGCGGACCCGTCGCATCCCGGTGCTCGAGGGATCCCTCGCGGCGATGTTCTTCGTCGAGGCACTGCGGTCGCAGCGCGTGGTCATCTACCTCATGGTGGTCACCGTCGGGCTGGCCGCGACGCTCCCGGCCCGTCCGCCCTGGGGGGCGATGGCCCGGCGCTGGGCCGGTGCCGGCCTGACGGTGTGTGCGATCGCCATCATCGCCGCACCCGCGGTACCCGCCGGCACGGTGTCGCCCACGGTGCCGGTGCAGGCATTCGACTACCTCACCTCGCATCACGGCCGCATCTTCACCGAGTACACGTGGGGCGACTACTCGATCGCCCGGCACCGCGCCACCTTCGTCGACGGGCGTACGGACCTCTTCGAGGGTGAGGCGCTCACCGAGTTCTTCGCCGTCACCAACGTGACGACGGACCCGGATCCGATCCTCGCCTCCGCCGACGTCTCCTTCGTGGTGTGGGCTCCCCGCACGGCCCTGGCCGAGTACCTCTCCCACGACCCCCGCTGGCACGTGGTCGACCGGACGAGCGTGGCGCTGGTCTTTGCCCGGCGGTAGCGAGGGGGCACGCCGGGAGGGTCTGCCGGGGACCCGCCGGCGGCCAGGAAAAGGGAAGGGGCGCGGACGATGCGTCAGGGCAGCCTGGCGTCCAGGCCCCGCAGGTCGCCCTCGGCGTCGGCCCAGGTCTGCACGGACACGTAGCCGAGGGCCTCCATGACGGGGCGCAGCAGCTCGGCCTGATCGCCGCCGATCTCGAGCAGCAGCGCGCCGCCCGAACGCAGGAAGCGCGGCGCCGCGGCGACGAGCCGCCGGAGGAGCCGGGTCCCATCGGGGCCGCCGTCGTAGTGGGCTCGGTCCTCGAAGGTCAGCGTGTCCCGGGGGAGCAGGCTCAGTGCCGCGGTGGGGACGTAGGGGACGACGGCCACCACGACATCGGTCCGGCGCTCCAGCTCGGGCGGCACGGGTGCGAAGAGGTCACCGGCGTAGGCCTCGACGCCGTTTTCCCGGGCGCAGGCCACCGCGCGCGTGTCAATGTCGGTGGCGACGACGCGGGCATCGGGCTTGGACCGCCGGAGGGCCATCGCGAGAGCACCCGATCCGGTGCACACGTCGATGGCGTTGCCCCGGTCGGGGAGCAGTGCGGCCGAGCGCCGGGCCAACGTGATGCTCTGCCAGCGCGGGACGTAGACCCCGGGGTCGACCCGGACGTCGATGCCGTCGAAGGGCGCGCGGCCGGTGAGCCAGGCCAACGGCTCGCCTTGCAGGCGCCGCTCGACGAGGGCGTGCAGTGCGCCGGGCTCACCGCCGGCCGCCTGCAGGAGCTCGCGCGCCTCGTCCTCCGCGGCGACGAAGCCTGCGCCGGCGAGGACGGCGGTCAGCCGACCGGGGTCGTGGTCGCCATCGAGGGGTTGGTCCAGGCCGCTCAGAGCGCTCAGTCCAGCATCGCCCCGGCGACCCGGGACCCGGGCTCGGTCTCGGCGCCCTCGCCCTGCCGGTCCGTGTCCGACGACGTTGACGCAGACGCCGGCGCTGCGGCGTGGCTGGGCAGGAACAGTGTCGGGACGAAGGCGATCAGGATCGCACCCGCGGACCACCAGAACGTGCGGGCGAAGGCAGCGGCCACCGGATCGGCGACGGCGGCCGGCAGCCTGCCGGTGGCGCCGATGATCCCCGCGCTCCCGCCGGCCTTCGCCGCCGCGGCCCCGAGGTTGGCCACGATCTGGCGCTCCAGCACCACGGCGAAGAGCGCAGTGGCCACTGAGCCGCCGATCAGGCGCACGATGTTCATCACCGTGGAGGCCTTCGGGATCTCCGCATGGCTGAGGTCGTAGTACGCCGCGGCGGTGACCGGCATCATGGACAGCCCGAGCCCCAGCCCCCGGACGAAGAGCGTCACGGCGAGCCACACTTCGTTGGTCGAAGCCGTGACGAAAGCCAGCGGGATCGTGGCCACCGCCATGATGAGGATGCCCACTGGGACGACGCGCCGCGGACCCACCCTGTCGGTCACGCTGCCGGCCCACCGCATGATGCAGGCGGCGCCGATGCCCTGGGGCGCCATGAGGAGCCCGGCCACCCAGGCATCCTGGCCGCGGGCCACCTGGTAGTAGAGGGGCAGTAGGAACATGGAGCCGAAGAGCGTGGCGCCGATGACGAAGATGCAGATGTTGGCGATGGCGAAGTTCCGGTTCTTGAACGGGTGCAGATCGAGCAACGGGAACTTGACCCGCAGCGCATGGAGGATGAACGCGCCCATCAAGACGATCCCGAGGACGAAGCTGATGACGACGGGAGCGCCGGTGTAGCTGCCGGTGACGCCGACCTCCGACAACGCGTACACGATGGCGGCGAGGGCGGGGGACAGGAGGCAGAAACCGAGGGTGTCGAAGGCCGAAGGAAAGCGCTCGTCGCTGTCGAACTTGGGCAGCCAGCGCTGGGAGAAGACCAGCGTCACGATGCCGATCGGCACGTTGATGTAGAAGATCCAGCGCCAGCTGTAGTTCGACACGATGAGCCCGCCGATCACCGGCCCCATGATCGGGCCCATGACCATCGGCACCCCGATGATGCTCATCACGCGGCCCATGCGCTGTGGGCCGGCGGCGCGAGCCAGGATCGATTGGCCGACGGGGAGCAGCATGCCCCCGCCTATGCCTTGCAGAACGCGGAAGGCGATCAGCGAGTTGGCCGACCAGGCGAGCCCGCACAGGCTTGACCCGACGATGAAGAGGCTGAGCGAGGTCATCCAGATCAACTTCGCCCCGAAGCGGTCCACGGCCCACCCGGTGACGGGTGTCACCATGGCCAGCGCCAGCAGGTAGCCCGTGGCCACCCACTGGATGGTCGTGACCGACACGTGGAAGTCCCGGCCCAGGGTCGCCAGTGCGACGGCCACGATGGTCGTGTCGAGGATCGACATGATCGATCCGAGGACCACGACGGTGGAGGTGCGCCGCAGCTCGGGCGTCAGCGTGAAGGTGGCGGCACCGCGTGGCATGCAATATTTCATATTACTCAAAGGTCTGGAGTTGTCAAAGAGTTTCGACGGTGCGAGAATTGCCACATGGGAGTGTCCGAGGACGCCTTCGAGCGCCTGCGCCGGATCGCCTTCGAAGGCGAGCACGTGGAGCGGATGGCGGCGCTCGGCGTGCGCATGAAGCTGTCGCCCGGTGTGATCAAGACCCTGATGCGGCTGGCCAAGGCGGACGGTGTCTCGATGGGCGACATGGCCCGGGGCATCGGCTGTGACCCCTCCTACATCACGGCCCTGGTCGACGACCTCGACGAGCGGGGCTTGGCCACCCGGGAGCCCGCCCCCTATGACCGGCGCGTCAAGATCATCGTGCTCACCGACGCCGGCCGGGCGCTGGCGACGGAGATCGACAGCATCCTCTCCGTCCCGCCGGCCGCGTTCGGGGCGCTGTCGCAGGCGGAGTTGCGCCAGTTGTGCACCCTGCTGGACAAGGTGCTGGCCGGGGGCGAGCCCCCAACCGACGTGCCTGCCCACCGGGTGAGGATGGAGGCGCCCGCGTTGTAGTCGCGGCCGCGGCGGTCCCCCTTGTAGCGTCGGGCGTCGTGCGCACTGGCGAGGGATGTCGCATCGCGGGTGGAGCCGCCGTGGGCGCAGGGAAGACGGGGTCTCCGTGCCGGCGGTGAGCGTGGAGCACCTCTCCAAGTCCTACGGGGACACCGTCGCCGTGCGCGACGTCAGCTTCGAGGTGAACAAGGGCGAGGTGTTCGCGTTGCTGGGGCCGAACGGCGCCGGCAAGACCACGACGGTGGAGATCCTCGAGGGCTTCCGCGAGCGGAGCGGCGGGCGGGTGGAGACGCTGGGCGTCGATCCGGCCGACCACAGCACGCAGCGCTGGCTCCGCACGCGCATCGGGGTCGTGCTGCAGGAGCTGGCGATCGAGCCGTACTACTCGGTACGGCAGGTCTTGACCCGCAACGCGGGCTACTACCCGCAGCCGCGGCCGGTCGGGGAGGTCCTGGAGCTGATCGGACTGGCGGACAAGGCTGACGACCGGGTCAAGCGCCTTTCTGGCGGCCAGCAGCGGCGTCTCGACGTCGGCCTCGGGATCATCGGCAACCCCGAGCTGATGTTCCTCGACGAGCCGACGACCGGCCTCGACCCTTCGGGGCGCCGTGAGACCTGGGAGCTCATCCGCCGACTGGCCGCCGGAGGCACCACGGTCCTGCTGACCACGCACTACATGGACGAGGTGGAGGCGCTCGCGGACCGGGTGGCGGTCCTGTTCGGCCAGGAGGTCGTGGCCAGCGGCACGCCGTCGTCCATCGGCGGGCGCGACCTCGGGGCGGTCACGATCCGCTTCCGCCTGCCTGAGGGTGTCACGGTGGAGTCGCTGCCGGTGCCGGCAGAGCCCTGCGAGGGTGGCGACGCGGAGATCCACACCGAGGACGAGGTCCGGGTGCTGCACGACCTGACCGGGTGGGCGCTCGAGGGCGGCCACCCGCTGCAGGGCCTGTCGGTGCTGCGGGTCTCGCTGGAGGACATCTACCTCGGGCTCACCCAGGGCGCGGCCTCCCGCGGGGCGGAGCAGTCGCACGAGCAGCGGCAGGCACAGCAGGCGCAGCAGGCGCTGCAATGACCACCACCGAGACGCCGGTCAAGGGGTCGTTCCGCGGGGTCGGCGACCTGGCGCTCGTGGCGCGCCAGGTCCGCTTCGAACAGCTGTCCTTCTGGCTGAACCCGGTCGGCGCGGTCCTGACCATCGGGTTCTCGTTGGTCTTCATCGTGATCTTCCTGTCCACGTCCCGGCACTCGACGGTGAACTACCTGCCCGTCAATCTCGGGCAGTACTACGTCCCGGCCTTCGTCGCGTACGGAGTGATGGCCGCCTGCTTCAACATCCTCGCCATCACCATGGTCAACCGGCGTGAGCAGGGTCTTCTCAAGCGCCTCCGGCTCAGCCCGCTCCCCACCTGGATGCTGCTGGTCGCCGTCTTCGTCAATTGGATGATCATCGCGATCATCCAGGTCGTGCTGGTCCTCCTCTTGGGACGCTTCGGCTACGCCGTGCACGGGCCGCACGACGTCGCGGCCTTCCTCCTGATTCTGATCGTGGGCATGTTCAGCTTCACGGCCATGGGGGTGGGCGTCAGCACCGTGGTCCCCAATGCCGACGCCGCGGGCCCGATCGTGAGCCTGGTGTTCTTCATCCTCGTCGCACTCTCGGGGCTCTACTTCCCGATCAAGGCCGGTTCGGGGTTGGCCACGTTCACGGGCCTCTTCCCGATCCGGCACCTCATCCTGGGGCTGGTCGACACCTTCAACGGCATCCCGGGCACGTCGCCATGGAACGACCTCCTCGTCATCGCGCTCTGGGGAGCGGCGGGCGTCTTCGTCAGCCTCCGGCGTTGGGACTGGTCACCCAAGCGCGGGTGAGCGGCCGGCGCCGTCCGACGCCCACGGCTCGGCGCAGGTGCGCAGGCTGGGCTAGAAGAGGGTGGTGAGCCCCGAGACGCCTCCGACGCATTTCCGACCCGCCACCTACGCCGTCACCGACCCCGACCGTCCGGCCGTGATCACCTCGTCGGGCCGGGTCGTGACGTTCGTCGAGCTCGAGGAGCGCTCCTGCCGGCTGGCCCAGGCCCTGTCCGCCCACGGGCTGCGGCCCGGGGACCACGTGGCCGTGCTGCTGCCCAACGACGACCGGACCCATGAGGTCGCCTTCGGACTTCAGCGGTCCGGCTTGTACTACACGATGGTCAACACGCACCTCGCCGCCGAAGAGGCGGCATACATCGTGCAGGACTGCGGCGCCCGCACCCTGATCACGTCCTCGGCGCTGGCTCCGCTGGCTGCCGAGCTGGTGGCGCTGACGCCGGCGGTCGAGCTGCGGCTGATGGTGGGCGACCCGGCGGCGGGGCACACGTCCTACGACGAGTTCGTCGCCGGGTTCCCGGGCGAGCCCCTGGCCGGCGAGGTCGAGGGCTTTCCCATGCTCTACTCGTCGGGCACGACCGGCCACCCCAAGGGCGTGCGCCGCCCGTTGAGCGGGCTGCCGTTCGGCACCTACGGGACCCTGGCCCCGATGCTCGGGGGCATCATGGGCTTCGGGGCCGGCGACGTCTACCTGAGCCCCGCGCCCCTCTACCACTCCGCCCCCTTGGTGTGGTCGATGACCGCCCAGCGCATGGGCGGGACCGTCGTCCTGATGGAGCACTTCGACCCGGAAGCATGCCTGGCCCTGGTCCAGGAGCACGGGGTGACCCACGCCCAGTTCGTCCCCACCATGTTCGTGCGGATGCTGAAGCTGCCCGACGACGTCCGCTCGTCCTACGACGTCTCCACGCTGCGCTCGGTGGTGCACGCGGCGGCACCGTGCGCGCCGGAGGTGAAGCGCCGGATGATCGAGTGGTGGGGCCCGGTCATTCACGAGTACTACTCCGGCACCGAGGGGATGGGCATGACCTGGATCTCCTCCGAGGAGTCACTGACCCGTGCGGGATCGGTGGGACGGGCCATCTGGGGCCAGGTCCACGTCTGCGGTGACGGCGGGGAGGAGCTCCCGACCGGCGAGGACGGGGTGGTGTACTTCGGCGGCCGGAGCGACACGACCTTCGAGTACAACCACGACCCCGAGAAGACGCGCCAGACGTTCAACGACAAGGGATGGGCCACGCTGTGGGACGTCGGGCACCTCGACGCCGACGGCTACCTGTACCTGACCGACCGCAAGCAGTTCATGATCGTGTCGGGCGGCGTGAACATCTACCCCCAGGAGATCGAGGACGTCCTCGTGCTGCACCCCGCAGTGGACGACGTCGCCGTCTTCGGCATCCCGGAGCCCGAGATGGGCGAGGAGGTCAAGGCCGTCGTCCAGCCCGCCTCCGGCTTCCCGGCCGGACCAGAGCTCGAGGCCGAGATCATCGCCTTCTGCCGCGCCCACCTCTCGCACTACAAGTGCCCGCGTTCGGTCGACTTCACCGATGCCCTGCCCAGGGGCGAGAACGGCAAGCTCTACAAGAAGATCCTGCGCGAGCCCTACTGGGCCAGCTCCGCCCCCAGCACCAGCTGAACCTCGGGGGGCCGCACGTCGGCGTACCAGGCCAGGAGGAGCGCGACGCCGGCGCCGAAGAGCAGCACGTCGGTGATGCCGACGGCGGCCACCACCGGCCCGATCAGCAGGTTGCCGATGCCGACGGTCCCGCCGAAGCCCATCATCCACAGTGCCATGACGCGACCGCGCACGTTCTCGTGCACGCGGGCCTGCAGCGTCGTGTTGAGCGACGTGATGAACGCGAAGTAGAACGCGCCGGTCACGGCAACGTTCACGTCGGCGGGAATGGGACTGCGCTGCAGCGCGAACGCGCAGAGCGACAGTGCGTAGCCGACGAGGCAGACGCGTACGAGCAGCGGCTTGGACGTCGTGGCGAAGACCGTCCCGATGGAGATGGCGCCGGTCAGGGCGCCCATGCCGAAGCAGGCGTACAGGATCCCGTAGTCCGCCGACTTGGACAGGTCGATCCCGAGGTTGTGTGCCGCCACCACCGGCATCTGCCCGATGAAGGCGAGGGCCAGCAGGGAGAACAAGAACACGGTGACCAGGCAGCGGCCGACCACCTTGTCCTGACGCGCCACCGTGATGCCCGCAGTCAGTTGGCGCCAGCGACTGGCCTGCGTGGGCGGCTGGGGCACCGCGGGCAGCGTCACCATCAGCAGGGCGGCCACCACGAACAGGTAGGTCGCGGCGTTGCCGGCGAAGATCCAGGCCGGCCCGACCAGCGGGTAGAGCACGCCGCCGATGACGGGGCCGATGACCCTGGAGGCGTTCATCTGGGCCGAGTTGAGCGAGATGGCGCCGGACAGGTCCTCCTTGCCGACGAGCCCCGGCAGGATCGCCGAGTAGGTGGGCCCGAACATCGCGCTCCCGGCGCCCACCAGGAGCACCATGACCACGAGGAGGACCTTCGAGGGATGGGGGGAGAGGACGACGAGCGCCACCCCGAGGGAGAACACGAGTTGCTCCAGGGACAAGATGATCAGGAACCGCCGCCGGTCGACCTTGTCCGCCAGGAGACCCCCGACCATCGGCAGGACCAGTGTCGGCCCGAGCTGGGCGAAGATGATGACGCCGACGAAGGTGGCCGAGTGCGTGAGGTCGTACGCGTAGGCCCCGAGGACGACGTTCTGCATCCAGGTGCCGATGTTCGAGGCGAACGCTCCGAGGAAGACGATGCGGAAGGTGCGGTGTGAGAGCGCTGCCCGCGCCGTGCCGCGACGGGGTGGGAGCGGGGTGTCCCCGTCGACGACGGCGTCCTCGATCTCCTCGATCGAGATGGCGGTGTCGTCGACGTCGCGCTCGTGTGACTCCCCCGGCACACGCCCATCGTAGGGGAGCATGTTCGGGCCGTTCCTGGTCAGGGGCCACGGCGTTGCGCAGCACCTGGTTGACGCCACCCAGCAGCTGGGGAACCGGGCGGCGGTGAGGAAGAGGTGCGGTCGGTCCGCGGTCCGCGGTCGGCCGGGTGTCTCGACGCCCCGGGCGGCCGTGCGCTACCGTTCCCAGTGCTCCGGCCGTGTGCCGGGGTGGCCCAAGTTCAGCGAAGTCCGGTCGGAATCCGGCGCTGTCCCGCAATGGTGAGGCCCCCGCAGGGGGGCGAGCCCAGCCGCCTGACTTGGGTCGACGCAACCAGTCCTCGGAGGAAGGGCGGTTCGTTCGATGCCCGTCGGGTGTCGGATCGGGCGCACTTCGTCCTCCGCATACCGATGGAGGATGATCGAAATGTTCACCAGGCCCGGGCGCCAGCGCCTTGCCGTGTCCACCCTGCTCGGCGCCGGAGCGGCGCTGGCCCTCTCGGCAACGGCGTCGGCGTCGTTCCCCGTCAGCGTGCACGCGGCCAACGGCACCGTCAGGGTCACGTCCCGGCCTACGGCGATCGTGTCGCTGTCGCCGACCGCGACCGAGATGCTGTACGCCATCGGCGCGGGCAGCCAGGTCAAGGCGGTCGACCTGAACTCCGACTACCCGGCCGGCGCGCCGCACACGAAGCTCGACGGGAACAACCCGAACGTGGAGGCGATCGCGACGTACAAGCCCGACCTGGTCGTGGCGTCCAACGAGCCGACCAGTGTGGACACGCAGCTCGGGGCACTGGGGATCCCGGTGGTGAGCATTCCGGCTGCCACCGACCTGTCGCAGGAGTACGCGCAGTTCGAGGAGCTCGGCAAGCTCACCGGGCACGAGGCGCAGGCTCAGGCGGAGGTGGCCAAGCTCAAGAGCCAGATCGCGCGCATCGTCGCCACGGTCCACAAGGCCCCGCACGGTGCGACCTACTACTACGAGCTCGACCAGACGTATTACACCGCCACCTCGAGCACGTTCATCGGGCAGGTGCTCGGCCTGCTCGGCCTGCACAGCATCGCCGACGCGGCAACGGGGGCCGCGGCCAGCGGCGGCTACCCGCAGTTGAGCGGCGAGTTCATCCTCAAGTCCAACCCCGGCTACATCCTGCTGGCGGACACGATCTGCTGCGGCCAGTCGACCGCCACCGTGGCACAGCGGCCCGGTTGGTCGGGTCTCGCAGCCGTGAAGGGCGGACGGGTGCTCGCGCTCAACGACGACATCGCCTCACGATGGGGACCGCGCATCGTTGTCCTCCTCTCCGAGGTCGCGGCCGAAATGAAGGCGCACCCGGTTGGTGGCAGCTCGTCGTGACCGCCACGGTGCCCTCGCGTCCGCTGGAGTCACCGGGCCTCTCGGTGCCGACGCGGCGCGGGCCGGGAGTCCGCCACACCTGGCTCCCCATGGCCGTCGCGGCCGCCCTCATGGTGGGCGTCTCCATGCTGGCGCTGTGCACGGGTCCCGTGGCGGTGCCACCCTCGCAGGTGATCGGGACACTGCTGGCGCATGTGCCGCTGCTCCACTTTCACACGAGCACCCCCGCCATCGACCAGGCCGTCGTGTGGCAGCTCCGCGCGCCCCGCGTCGTGCTCGCCGGTGTGGTCGGCGCCATGCTCGCCTCCGGAGGGGCCGCCTACCAGGGGCTCTTTCGCAACCCGCTGGCGGACCCGTATCTCCTCGGCGTGGCGGCGGGCGCGGGGCTCGGGGCCACCATCGACATCGTCGAGGCGGGCGATTCCTCGGCGCTGCTGCCGGTGTTCGCCTTCGTCGGCGGCTCGCTGGCCGTCGCGGCCACGTACCTCATCGGGGTGGCCGGTGGCCGGCGGGCCTGGGGCCGCTCCATCGTCCTGGCCGGGGTTGCGGTGGCCGCCCTGCTGACCGCCATCCAGACCTACCTGCAGCAGCGGGACCAGGAGCAGATCCGCCAGATCTACAACTGGATCCTCGGCAGCTTTTCCGTGGCATCGTGGTCGGACGTGACGCTGATCCTGCCCTATGTCGTGCTCAGTGCGGCGGTGCTCCTCGCCCACCGGCGCATGCTCGACGTGCTGCGGGTCGGGGAGGATGAGGCCGGGACGCTCGGGATCCACCCGGCCCGCACCCGGCTGATCGTGGTGGCGGCGGCCACGCTGGGCACCGCGGCGGCGGTGTCGGTGAGCGGGCTGATCGGCTTCGTCGGGATCATCGTGGCGCACACGGTGCGCCTGACCGCCGGGGCGAGCTACCGCATCATCCTGCCGGTGGCCATGGTCGGCGGTGCGGCCTTCCTGATCGGCACCGACCTCGTCGCACGGACCGTCCAGGCCCCGGCGGAGGTACCGATCGGGGTCGTGACGGCCTGCATCGGCGCGCCGTTCTTCCTCGTCGTGCTCGTGTCGCGCCGCGCCGGGCGCGGCGTCGGGGCGGGGGACTCCTGATGGCCCGGATCATCCGTCTGGCCGAACGCCGCGGGCGCCGCGGCGCGCGCCCGCTCGAGGGCGGCGCCATGGTCGAGCTGCGCGCGGTCTCGGTGTGCTTCGGGGGGCGGCCGGCCGTCGACACGGTCACGGCATCGGTGGGGCGGGGGGAGTGGGTCGGCCTCATCGGGGCGAACGGGGCCGGGAAGACGACCCTGCTGCGCGCGGTGGCCGGCTTGGTCGACCACGGCGGCGAGGTGCGTATCGGGGGCAAGCCGACGGCCGCCATGACCCGGCGCCAGCGGGGACGCTCGCTGGCGTACGTGCCTCAGTCGCCCGAGCTGCCCGCCGACATGTCGGTGTTCGACTACGCGTTGCTGGGCCGCACACCGCACATCGGCTACCTCGCCGTCGAGTCGGCAGAGGACGTGGCGCATTGCACCCGGCTCTTGGAGCGCACGGGACTGACCGACCTGGCGCATCGCCATCTTGCGACGCTCTCGGGGGGCGAGCGCCAGCGGGTGGTGCTGGCCCGCGCGCTGGCGCAGGAGGCACCGGTGCTCCTCATGGACGAGCCGACGAGCGCGTTGGACCTCGCGCACCGGGTGGACGCCCTCGAGATCGTCGACGAGCTGCGGCGCGAGTGGGGGTTGACCGTGGTGAGCGCGCTGCACGACCTGACGCTGGCCGGCCAGTTCGCAGACCGGCTGCTGCTCCTGGCGGGCGGATCGGTGGCTGCGTTCGGGACGCCGGCCGAGGTGCTCGACGAGGTGGTGCTCGGGCAGGCGTTCGGGTGCGCCGTGCGCATCATCCAGACCGACGACGGCGAGCTGGTGATCGCGCCGCGGCGGACGTCGCCGCCCCCGATGGGAGACGAGGAGGCGCAATGAGCGACGATGCCGCGGTCCAACGTGTCCCCCTGCCCGAACCCGACCCGCCGGTGGAGCGGACGCGGGTCGCCTCGGTGGTCGTCGTCAACACCGGCGACGGCAAGGGGAAGTCCACCGCGGCCTTCGGCGTGATGGGGCGGGCCTGGGCGAGGGGCTGGCGGGTCGGTGTCGTGCAGTTCATGAAGAGCGGGGACTGGAAGGTCGGCGAGCAGAAGCTGGCCCGCCATCTCGGCGTGGACTGGTGGACGCTGGGTGACGGCTTCACCTGGGAGTCGACCGATCTCGACGAGTCCGCAGCGAAGAACGTCCATGCCTGGGGAGTGGCCCGGGCCAAGCTGGCGTCGGGGGACTACGAGCTCCTCGTCCTCGACGAGCTGACCTACGTCGTCAACTACGGCTGGGTGTCGGCGGCGGAGGTCGTCGACGGGATCGTCGGACGGGCGCCGAAGACGAACGTCGTGATCACCGGTCGCGACGCCCCGCCCGAACTGGTCGAGATCGCCGACACCGTCACGGAGATGAGGATGGTGAAGCACGCCTACGAGCGGGGCATCCGCGCCATGAAGGGCATCGAGTATTGAGCGCGTCCGAGCTGCACACGTTCGTCGGCGCCGCTCTCGCTCCGGCCCGAGCCGGGGCCGCCCCGGGCCCCGCGACTTCCCCCGCGCTGGCGGCCCTCGCCTGGCGGCTCGACCCACCGCGGCTGGCGGCGTCGACCGCCCCGGTGGGCGGCGGCATCGGCCGGCGCGGCTGGGTGCTCAACGTGCAGGTCCCGCAGGACTACGGGCGCCGCGACGTCGGGGCGCACATCAATGAGGTGTGCGGTGCCCTCGGCCTGCGCGGTCCCGGCGTCGGGATGCTGACCGCCGCCGAGGTGGCAACGGTGGCGGCAGTCGAGGACGCCGGCGTGCGGGTCGAGGCCACCGTCGGCCTGACGCGGCCGACGTGGGCCGCGGCGCCCGACGAACCGTGCGACGTCGCGGCGGGGACGATCAACGTGGTGGCCTTCGTCCCCGCCCGCCACACCGAAGCTGCGCTGGCCAACCTCCTGTGCACGGTCACGGAGGCCAAGGCACAGGCGCTGTTCGATGGCGGTGTGGACGGGTCCGGCACCGCGTCGGACGCCGTGACGGTGCTCTGCCCCGCGACGGGCGCCGCCGAGCCCTTCGGGGGACCGCGTTCGGTCTACGGGGCCCGGGTCGCCCGCGCCGTCTACGCCGCGCTCCGCTCGAGGATGCCCGCACGGTGATCACGCTCGTCCTGGGGGGCACGCGTTCGGGGAAGTCGGCGGTGGCCGAGGAGCTGGCAGCTCGGCACGGCGAACCGGTGACCTACCTGGCCACCATGGACCCGTCGGGCGACCCGGACCTCGAGGCGCGTGTGGCGGCGCACCGCACCCGGCGCGACCCGGCCTGGGTCACCGTGGAGGCCGGCGATGACCTGCGGGCTCGGTTGGCGGAGATTCGGGGGACGGTGCTCTTGGACTCGCTCGGCCCGTGGGTGGCCGCCGCGGGCGCCACGGGCGCAGCGGCCGACGGCGCGTCCCTGTGCGCCGCGTTGCGCGGGCGGGGGGGCGACACGGTGGTGGTGTCCGACGAGGTCGGCCTGTCCGTGCACCCCTCGACCGAGCAGGGGCGCCGCTTCCAAGACGCGCTCGGTGCCGTGAACCACGCCGTGTCCGTCGCGGCCGACCGCGTCTATCTGGTCGTGGCCGGCCGCCCGTTGGCGCTCCCGCCCGCCGGGCCGCCACCGTGAGACGGGCGCTGTCCTTCCTGACGGTGCTCGGCCGGGCCGCGGAGCCGAACGAGCGCACGCTCTCCTGGTTCCCGCTGGTGGGGATCGCCGTCGGCGCGATCGTCGGCACGTCGTGGTGGCTGGCCGGCCGCGTCTGGCCGGCCGCCCTCGCGGCGGTGATCGCGGTGGCGGTCGACGCCGCCGTCACCGGCTGCCTCCATCTCGATGGTCTGGCCGACGCCGCCGACGGGTTGCTCCCCGCGGTGGGCCGGACCCGGCGGCTCGAGATCATGGCCGACCCCCGTGTGGGAGCATTCGGCGCCGTCGCGCTCGTGCTGGTGCTGTCCCTGCGTGTCACGGCGCTGGCGGTGACCGTGGCCCGGCCGCTGGTGCTCGTCGGCCTCTGGTGCGCGTCCCGCACCATGATGGGCGTGGTGGCGCGCTCCGTGCCGTACGCGCACGCGCCGGCGGACGGCGGCACGGCCTCGGCCTTCGTGGGCGCCGCCGGGGGGGCGCACTCGGCCGCCTCCCGTTACGGGGTCGTCGCCTATGGCCTGGGGGCGGCTTTCGCGTTCGCCGCCCTCGGTGCGGGGGGCCGCGGTTTCGTCGTCGTCGCGGCGGAGCTGGTGGCGATGCTCGCAGTCGTGTTCTTCTCGTTCCGCCGGATAGGCGGCTACACCGGTGACGTGTTGGGCGCGATGGCAGTCGTCGGTGAGACCGTCGGCCTGCTCGCCCTGGCGGCGAAATGACGCGCCGTCGGCCCCTGCCGCGCCCGTTGGGAGCTGCCGCCGGGCTCGCTCTCGATCGCCTCCTGCCCGAGCCGCCGGGCACCGTGCACCCGGTGGCCCTCTTCGGGGTCGTGATGACCGGGGTGGAGCGGCGCATCCATCGCGACACCAGGGGAGCCGGCATCGTCCACGCCGTCGCCGGCGTCGCCCTGGGGCTGGGCGTCGGCGCGGTCGTGCGCTCGACCGCGTTGGCGACGTCCTCGGCCGTGGCCGGGCGCGCGCTGGCCTCGGCCGCCGGCGACGTCGGGCGGTCCCTCGGGGACGGCGACCTCGAGCGGGCCCGTGCTCTGCTGCCGTCCCTGGTCGGGCGCGATCCCGCCGGGCTCGGCCCCGGCGAGATGGCGCGGGCCGTCGTGGAGTCGGTGGCGGAGAACACCGTGGACGCGGTCGTGGCGCCGGCATTCTGGGCCGCGGTTGCCGGCGCACCGGGCGCGCTCGGCTTCCGGGCCGCCAACACGCTCGACTCCATGGTGGGCCACCGCTCGCCCCGTTACGCGAACTACGGGTGGGCGAGCGCCCGGCTCGACGACGCGCTGGCCTGGGTGCCGGCGCGCCTCACGGCGGCGCTGGTAGCCCTGGTCCGGCCGCGGTCGGCGCGAGCGGTGTGGATCGCGGTCCGCGACCAGGCTCCGGCCCATCCGTCCCCGAATGCCGGCGTGGCGGAAGCCGCGTTCGCCGCCGCGCTCGGCGTCCGGCTCGGGGGCGCGAACCGCTACGGCGATCGCGTCGAAGAGCGGGGCTCCCTCGGCACGGGACGGCCGCCGGCCGCCGACGACATCGGTGCGGCCGTGCGGCTCTCGGGCGACGTCGGTGCCGCGCTGGCCGCCGGCTTGGCGCTCATCGGGTGTGCCCGTGTGGTGGTGGCGCGGTGACGGTGCCGCCTGCGGGCTCCCATGGCGGCGACGGCCCGGCCGTCGCACGCGCCCTCGGGCTCGATCCCGACACCATCCTGGACCTGTCGCAGTCCCTCAATCCGCTGGCGCCCGACCCGGTGCCGGTCGTTGCCCGTCACCTCGAAGCGCTGCGGGCCTATCCGGACCCGGCCGACGCGACGACGGCACTGGCCCGGGCCATTGGCGTCGATCCGGGGAACCTGCTGTTGACCAACGGCGGCGCCGAGGCGATCGCACTCGTCGCCGCCGAGCTGGGTGGGCGGGTCGTGGAGCCCGAGTTCGGGTTGCATCCCCGTGGCGGCGGCGTGCTCTGGCGCTCCAACCCGCACAGCCCGAGCGGCCTGCTGGCCGGGAGCGACGAGATAGCCGACATCTGGGACGAAGCCTTCTTCCCGCTGGCCACGGGGAGGTGGACGAGGGGCGACGGCCGCGCCGTGGTGGGGTCGCTCACGAAGCTGCTGGCCTGCCCCGGGCTCCGGCTCGGCTACGTGCTGGGCGAGCCGGACCTGGTGGCCCGGTGCCGGGCCCGGCAGCCCCAGTGGGCGGTCGGCAGTATGGCGGCGGCCGCGTTGCCCGACCTGCTCGAGACCGTCGACCTGCCAGGGTGGTCTGCGGGCGTGGCACGCCTGCGCGGGGCGCTCACCGATCTGCTGACGTCGTTCGGACTGAGCGTCCGCCCCTCCGACGCCAACTGGGTCCTGGTCGATCGGGGCGGCCTGCGGGAGGCGCTGGCGCCGTACGGTGTCGTGGTGCGTGACTGCGCGAGTTTCGGTCTGCCGGGCGTGACACGCCTCGCGGTGCCGTCGGCGCAGGGTCTCGAACGCCTCGCCGCCGCGCTCGGCGCCGTGCTCCTGCCGTGCGTCGGCGTGCCCGCGCACACGGAGCCCGTGGCATGAGCTGGCAACGGCCCGTCCCGCTCGTCGGTGACGTCTCCACGGCCCAGACGCGGCGGGAGGCACCCCGTGCCTGGGCCTTCGACGAGGCGGATCGGGACGCGTTCTACGCGGTGGCCCTCGGTCGGCGCGACATCCGGCGCTTCCGCCCCGACGACGTCGGGCCCGAGGTGTTGGAGCGCATCCTCGCCGCGGCCCACGCCGCCCCCTCGGTGGGCCACTCCCAGCCATGGCGCTTCGTGGTGGTGCGCGACCCGGCGACGCGTGATCGGGCCGCGCTGATGGCCGACCGGGAGTGGCACCACCAGGCGGGCACGTTCGCCGACCGTTCCGGGCGCCAGATGCTCGACCTGCAGCTGCACGGCATCCGGGAGGCGCCGGTCGGCATCGTGGTGTGCTGCGACCGTCGGACGGCGGCCCAGGGCGTGCTCGGCCGGGCGACCTACGTCGACGCCGACCTGTGGTCGTGCGCCTGTGCCATCGAGAACCTGTGGCTGGCGGCCCGCGTCGAGGGCGTCGGCACCGGGTGGGTGACGCTCTTCCAGCCCGACGAGCTGGCTTCGCTCGTCGGGCTGCCCGACGGTGTGGAGACGTTGGGCTGGCTCTGCCTGGGCTGGCCCGACGAACGGCCGCCCGAGCCTGGGCTGGAGCGTGCCGGCTGGTCTTCCCGCCAGCCGCTCTCCGAGGTCGTGCTGTGGGAGCGCTGGCAGGAGAACGGCCCGCCGCCGCCGCCATCGCACCTGCACGCTCCCGGCCCCGAATCGGTGGTCGGCGCACGCGACGAGGCGGACGTGCTGCTCACTGCCGCCGGGCTCGTTGGGCGCGCTCGACCGCGCCGTCGACCGCCTGGCGGCGCTCGGTGTGGGCCCGGAGGCGCCGGTGACCTCGGTCATCGCAGCCGCGGGGCATCCCGTGACGCGCCACGGCGTGTCGACATACCCCGATTCGGTCACCCGCGAGGTGCTCGAGGCCACCGTCGCGGGGCAGTCGCTTGGCGCGGTGGCGGCACGGCTCGTCGGGGCGGACGTCATCGCGGTCGACGCCGGCGTTCCGGGCGACCCGGTCGCCGGCGCCGTCGTGTGCCGCCCCGAGGCGCCGCAGGGCGACCTCGTCTCGGCCGACGCCCTGTCCGCTCACGACGCCGAACGGTTGGTCGCCGCGGGCCGCGAGATGGGCCGGGGCTTCGGCCGGCGCCTCGTCACCATCGGGGAGGTCGGCATTGGCAACACCACGGTGGCGTCCGCCCTCGTGGCGTCCCGGCTCGGGTTGCCCGTGAGTGAGGCCGTGGGCCTGGGCGCCGGCGGCGACTCGGCGACGCTCGCGCGCAAGCGTGCCGCGGTCGAGGCCGCCCTCGAGAGAGCGTCATCGACCCACGCCGACCTCGGCGACCCGCTGGTCCTGCTCGCCGCGCTGGGTGGCGCCGAGATCGCCTACCTGACGGGCGTCCTGCTGGGCGCGGCGGAACAGGGTTCGGTGATCGTCCTCGACGGCCTCGTGACCTCCGCCGCCGCGCTCCTTGCCGTCGCGCTCGAGCCGGCGGTCGTGGCCCATCTCGTCGCCGGCCAGGAGAGCCGGGAGCAGGCGCACCGGTCGGTCAACGTGCACCTCGGCCTCGAGCCGCTGCTCGCGCTGCGCCTGCGCTCGGGCGAGGGCGTCGGCGCGCTGCTGGCACTGCAGCTGCTGCGCACGGCGGCCGCGCTCCGCGCCCAGGCGGGAAGGGTCGCCGAGCGCTAGTCGCGCTGAGCGACGGCGTTGACCAGCAGCGCGACGCCGAGACCGAGGACGTCGGCCAGGAAATTGGCAGAAGGGGTCTTGACCTGTGGCAGGACGATCGTGTTGCTGAGCTGGGCCCGACCGCCATCTCGTGACGCTGCCCGTTCCCTGACGCCCGTGTCAGGTTTCCGCTAAACTCGTGGCCATGGCACTGCCCAGGATCATCAGCGTCGACGACCATGTGGTCGAGCCGCCGCACGTGTGGCAAACGTGGCTCCCCGAGAAATGGCGTGAGCGAGGGCCCCGCGTCGAACGCAAGAAGTGGGGGTCGTTCAAACACCTCTCGGGCGCCAAGTACGACATGGTGGAAGATCCCGACGGCGAGTGGGGCGACGCCTGGTACTACGACGACGAGCTCATCTACGTCCACAAGAAGTTCGTGGCGATCCCGCAGGCCGCCACGACGTTGGACGCGAAGGGTGAGATCAGCTTCGACCGGTCCCAGATGACGATGACCGCCATCACGTATGACGACATGCGCAAGGGATGTTGGGACCGCGACGAGCGTGTCAAGGACCTCGCCCTCAACTACACCGACGGCTCGCTGCCGTTCCCGACGTTCCCCCGCTTCTGCGGCCAGACCTTCTACGAGGGCAACGACAAGGAGCTCGGCCTCGCCTGCGTCAAGGCGAACAACGACTGGATGATTGAGGAGTGGTGCGAGCCGTCGGGCGGCGTCAACATCCCGCTGTGCATCATTCCGCTCTGGGACGCCAACCTGGCGGCCGAGGAGGTCACGCGGGTCGCGGCCAAAGGCTGCCGCGCCATCGCCTTCAGCGAGATCCCGACCCGCCTCAAGCTCCCGTCCATCAACACCGACTACTGGGACCCGTTGTGGCGGGTCTGCAACGACTTGGGCGTCACCGTCTGCATGCACGTCGGATCGTCGTCGTCCAACCCCGTCGCGTCACCCGACAGCCACAAGAGCGTCGGCCTGACGCTGGGCTTCAACAACGCCATGGCCTCCTTGGCCGACTGGCTCTTCTCGGGCAACCTGATGCGATTCCCGAAGCTGAAGCTGGCCTACTCGGAGGGCCAGATCGGCTGGATCCCCTACGTCCTCGAGCGCGCCGACACTGTCTGGGAGCACCACGACTCGTGGACGCACGCCAAGGAGCGCATCCCGATGCCACCCTCGACCCAGTACTACGGCCGCATCTTCGGGTGCTTCACGGCCGACCGCCACGGCCTCCGGTCGCTCGAGGAGGTGGGCGAGGACAACATCTGCTTCGAGACGGATTACCCGCACACCGACACGACGTGGCCCGACTCGGAGGCCTACATCGAGAAGCTCTGTGTCGGGCTCACCGACGAGCAGGCCTACAAGATCCTGCGCGGCAACGCCATCACGATGCTGGAGCTCGACCGGGTCTAGCCGCCGCCCGCGACGCCGTCCGTCGGTCGCGACGCCGGTGAGCCTCCGGCGCACGGAGAAATCCCTTCGATCTCCTACTCGACCGATGACAGGGTCGCGCTGGCCAGTTGCCCGTTCGAGCGCAGCGCCGACACGACACCCGCTCCGGCCGCGATCGCCGCCAGTACGTAGGACGTCACGGTGAAGGCGTGCTGGGCGCCGGCGTGGCCCCCTGCATCCCCGCCGGCGACCACGAAGATGGTCCCGGTGAGCGCGAGGCCGAGGGCGGTGCCCATCCCCCGGGTCATGTTCAACACCCCGGAGGCCATGCCGGCCTGCTGGCCCGGGGCGGCGCCCATGATCGACGCGTTGTTGGGCGAGGTGAACAGCCCCATCCCGAGCCCCACCGCCGCGAGCAGGAGCAGAAAGACCGCCGTCCCCGGCCGGAGCGCGCCAAGGAGGGCGAGCGCCACCGCCACCAGCGCCATCCCGGTCACGGTGAGGGGCCGGGCCCCGGCCCGGTCGGCGAGCCGGCCGGCGAACGGGGCCACGATCCCGAAGGCCAGCGGCATGACCATGAGCTCCAGGCCCGACCGGGCCGTGCCCGCACCGAGCCCCCGCTCGAGGTAGAAGGGCACCAGGAGCAACACGCCGAACATGACGAGATACGACCCCATGCCGCTCGCGATCCCCGTCGAGAACTGGGCCCGGCGGAACAGCCCGAGATCGAGCATCGGGTCGCGGTCCCGGCGCTCGTGCCAGACGAAGAGCACGGCCAGGACGACGGCTGCCCCGAAGAGCCCCACGATCAGCGTCGACCCCCAGCCGTGCTCGGCCCCGAACGTGATCGCGGAGAGCAGCGCCGCCACGGCCGGGAAGAAGATCGCGAGCCCGGTCCAGTCGAAGCGCACCCGCGCCAGGAGGTTCCGGCTCCTCGGCACGAGGAGGACCGCCGCCACGGCACCGAAGAGACCGAAGGGGATATTGATGAAGAAGATGAGGCGCCACCCGCCGGCCGCCAGGAGCAGCCCGCCCACGGTGGGGCCCATGGCGAGACCCAGCGCCTGGGCCGTCCCCTGGAGCCCGATGGCCTTGCCGAGCGACCGGCTCGGAACCACGAGCACGATGATGGCCAGGCTGTTCGCCTGCAGCATCGCCGCGCCCACGGCCTGGAGCGCCCGGAAGCCGCACAGGGCGCCGAGGGAGGGAGCCAGACCGCAGAGCACCGAGGCGAAGGTGAAGATCAAGAAGCCGTAGACGTACAGGAGCTTGCGGCCCCACATGTCGGCGAAGCGCCCCACCGCGGTCACGGTCGCCACGAGCACGAGCAGATACGACAGGCCGACCCAGGTGACGGCGCCGACCGTCGCGTCGAAGGTGTGCTGCAGCGTCGGGAGCGCGACGGTGACGATGGACGCATCGAGCTGGCCCATGAACGCACCGACGCACACGGCGGCCACGGCGAACCACGCCGCGTTCGGGCGATCCCGGATGACCTGGGGCCGCCGGGGTTCGACCAGGAGGCGGTCCCAGGTCCAGGTCCACGGTCGTGCCGCCGCGGGCTCGTCGCCGGTCACGTCACGTCGACGATGGCGCTGGCCTTGATGTCGCGCGACGAAGAACCGACCAGCACCTCGTAACGACCGTGGTCGGAGCGCCACCCGTGGGTATCCACGTCCCAATACCGGTAGGCCGCAGCGCCCAGCTCCACCCCGATCGTCTCCTGCTGGCCGGCGTCCAGCCCGACTTTCACGAACCCGACCAGCTCGCGGTCGGGGCGGGCCACCCGGGCGTCGAGCGCGCGCACGTAGACCTGCACCACCTCGGTGCCGCGTCGGCGACCGTTGTTGACGAGCCGCACCGTCGACGCGCTCGGGCGACACCACGACGTCGTCGTAGGCGATGTCCCCGTAGGAGAGGCCGTGCCCGAAGGCGAAGAGAGGGGCCACACCCGCCGTCTCGAAATGCCGGTATCCCACGAGGACGCCCTCGTCGTAGTGGACCTTGCCGTCGACGCCGGGGTAACGCCTGTCGTCCGCGCCGGTCGGCCCGTCCTCCATGCGCACCGGGAACGTGATGGGCAGACGTCCCGTCGGCTCCGAGTCCCCGACCAGGATCTCGGCCAGCGCGTCCGCACCCTCCTCGCCCGGGTACCAGTTCACGAGCACCGCCCCGGCGCGCCCGGCCCAGGGCAACTCGACGAGGTGAGCCCGCGTTGACGACGACCACCGTGCGTGGATTGGCGGCGACGACCGCCTCCACCAGCTCGCGCTGGCGGCCCGGCAGGGCCAGGTCGGGCCGGTCGTGCCCCTCGGACTCCCACTGCCCGTTCGATCCGACGACGACCACGGCGACGTCGGACGCGGCCGCCGCCTCGACGGCCCGCTCGAACTCGTCGCCCGGGTCGGGTCTTCGCCGCGCCGATCCGGGCGCCCATGATGGGGGAGGAGGCCGAGCGCGGCCACAGGTGCACCGCCAGCTCGTAGGAGCGGCCCGCCTCGAGGTCGTACTCGGCCTCGACCGGCTCGCTGCCCGCCCCGTAGAAGCCCGCGCCCCGGCTGGGCTCGGAGTTGTCGACGACCACGGCACCGTCGATGCGCAGCACGCAGCGTCCGGCGCTCTCCAGCCCCAGCCGCCACCGCCCGGACACGTCCGGCGTGAAGATCCCACGTATCCGCACGGCACACCGGCCGATCTCCAGGCCGGGCTGCGGCGGCCCGATCCACATGATGCGGGCCGTGTGGGCCACGCCGGCCGCCACCGCGGCCCGGCCGTCCGACTCCGGTGGATCGGGGCTGTCGAAGTACTCGACGAGAAGTCGCTCGCCGTTGAGCAGCCTCAGGTCGATGGCGGGCAGCCCACGGTCGATGCGACACCCGACCTCAGAGGTGATGCGGGCGGCGGGGAGCCGCTCGGCCAACGCCTCGGCCACGCTGCGGCGCCGATGCGGTGTCACCTCCGAGCTGCCGCCACCCATGGCGAGTTGGCTCGCGTTCGGCCCGATCACGGCCACGCTGGAGACCTCGTCCCGGCTGATCGGGAGGAGCCCGTCGTTCACCAGCATCACCGTTGCCTCTGCTGCCACCTCCCGGGCCACGGCGCGCCGGGCCGGGTCGTCCTCCTCCATCTCCTCACCGGGGGACGTCGGGCCGTCGAGCACCCCGATGCGGTACATCAGCTGCAGGACGTGCTCCACCTGCGCGTCGACGACACCCTCGTCGACCTGTCCCGCCCGCACCGCGGCGGCCAGGGAGGGACCGAGCCAGGCCGACGGGCCGGGCATCTCGAGGTCCAGGCCGGCCAGTGCGGCGGGAACCGTCGAGTGCGTCCCGAACCAGTCCGACATCACCAGCCCGTCGAAGCCCCACTCGCCCCGGAGCACGCCGTTGACCAGGTCGGGCTGCTCGCCGCAATAGACGCCGTTGACCTTGTTGTAGGCGGTCATCACGGACAAGACGCCGCCCTCCCGTACGGCGGCCTCGAAGGCGACGAGGTGGATCTCCCGGAGCGCCCGCTCGGACACCTCGGCGCTGATCGTCATCCGCTCGTGCTCCTGGTCGTTGCAGGCGTAGTGCTTGATACAGCACGCCACGCCATTGGCCTGCACGCCCGTGACGTAGGCGACGGCCAGGCGGGCCGTCAGCAGCGGGTCCTCGGAGAAGGACTCGAACGTGCGACCGGCGAGGGGCGTGCGCGGGATGCAGACGGTCGGGCCCAGCAGGACATGGACACCCTTCGAGCGCGCCTCGGCGGCCAGCACCTCGCCCAGGCGCTCCGCCAGGGGTGGGTTCCAGGTCGCGCCGATGGCCATGCCACAGGGCAGCGACAGCGAGCGCCGGCCTATCAGGCTGTCGCCCCGCACGCCCGACGGCCCGTCGGAGACCTTGAGCGCCGGGATGCCCAGGCGTTCGACCGGCGGGAGGTACCACAGGCTGGCCCCGGCGGTGAGGGAGCACTTCTCGTCGAGGGACATCGTCTCGACGAGGTGCTCGACCTCTGGGCTCGTCACCACGTGTCCACGAACGGCCGCCGCCCGCCGCCCGCCGCCCGTGGGCCCGCGGCAGCGAGCACGTGGACGAAGCGGGCCCGGGTGGCCGCCGGGTCGATGACGTCGTCGATCTCGAAGTGCTCTGCCACGTGCAGCGCCTTCCCGTGCTCGTAGGCGCGGACCACCATGGCCGAGAACGCCGCTTCGCGCTCCACGGGGTCATCGATGAGGTCGAGCTCCCGGCGGAAGCCGAGTCGCACCGCGCCTTCGAGCCCCATCCCGCCGAGCTCGCCGGTGGGCCAGGCCACCGTGAAGAGGGGCCGGTGGAACGAGCCGCCGGCCATGGCCTGGGCCCCGAGCCCGTAGCCCTTGCGGAGCACGACGCAGGCGAACGGCACCGTCATGGATGACCCCACGACGAACATGCGGCTCACGTGGCGCACGAGGGCGGTCTCCTCCGCCTCGGGCCCCACCATGAACCCGGGCGTGTCGCACAGCGACAGCACGGGCAGCCCGAACGCCTCGCACAGCTGCAGGAAGCGCGCCGCCTTGTCCGCACACCCGGCGTCGATGGCCCCCGCCAGGTGCATCGGGTTGTTGGCGACGACCCCGACCGCCCGTCCCTCCACCCGGGCCAGCGCGGTCACCATGCCGGGTGCGTAGGACGGGCGCAGCTCGAGCACCGACCCCTCGTCGGCCACCAGCTCGAGCGCCCGCCGCACGTCGTAGACCCGGCGCCGGTCGGGGGGGACGACGTCCCGCAGCAGCTCCTGGTCCGGTGCGCTCCACTCGCGCACGTCCCCCTGGAAGTACGCGAGGTAGCGGCGGGCCGCCTCGACGGCTTCCTTCTCGTCGGCGCAGAGGACATCGACCACCCCGTTCGGCACCTGCACCGAGACCGGGCCCACGTCCTCGGGGGCGAACACGCCGAGCCCGCCGCCCTCGATCATGGCGGGCCCACCCATTCCGATGTTGGCGTCGGGAGTGGCGATGATGACGTGGCAGCATCCGAGCAGCGCGGCGTTGCCGGCGAAGCAGCGTCCCGACACGATGCCCACCAGCGGCACGAGCCCGCTCAGCGCGCCGAACCGGGCGAAAGCCTCGGTGTCGAGCCCGGTGACCACCGCCATGTCGGTGTCGCCCGGCCGGCCGCCACCGCCCTCGGCGAACAGGACCACCGGCAGCCGCAGGCGCTCGACGAGCTCGAAGAGCCGGTCCTTCTTCTTGTGGTTCATCTGGCCCTGGGTGCCGGCCAGCACGGAATAGTCGTACGACAGCACCGCACAGCGCGACCGTTCTCCGTCGAAGAGGTCGCCGTTGACCCGGCCGATCCCGGCGATCAGGCCGTCGGCGGGCGTGTTGGCGACGAGGTCGTCGGTGCTGCGGCGCGCCCGCTGCGCTGCGATGACGAGTGCGCCGTACTCGTCGAAGCTGCCGGGGTCGCAGAGGTCCTCGATGTTCTCCCGCGCCGTCCGCCGGCCGAGCGCGTGCCGGCGCTCGGTGGCCGCCGGCCGCCCGACGTCGCGCGTCGCTTCGACGCGGGCGCGCAGCTCGGCGAGCTCGGGCCGTATCCCGGCGCGGGCGTTGCCCGGCACGCCGTCGCCGCGGCCGCTGACGTCGGCGACGGGCTCGTCGGACTCGTCGGACTCCGTCAACGACAAGAGGACGTCTCCGGTCTGCACGGCATCGCCCACCCGCACCTTGACCGAGTCGATGCGGCCCGGCGTGGCGGCCTCGACCACGTGCTCCATCTTCATGGACTCGAGCACCACGAGGACGGCCCCGGGTGCGACGAGGTCACCGCGGGACACCGCGACCCGCAGCACGGTGCCGGCGAAGGGCACCGTCAGCTCGGTCAGCCCTGCCACAGGGGCTCGGGCACCTCGAAGCCGACGGGGGCGCCCCATGCGTTGCGGTACGACACGTGGTCGACCGGGCGCCGCGACCCGACCCCCCAGGTGCCGGTCGGATAGCCGAAGCTCACGGTGCCCGAGAGGATCCAGCCCTCGTCGGTCGGCACGTCGAGGATCTCGAGGGTCTCGGCCGGGTGGAAGAACTGCAGCAGCGCGGTCAGGCAGGTGCCGACGCCCTCGGCCCGGGCGGCCAGCATGGCGCTCCAGACAGCGGGGTAGATGGAGCCGCCCGTCGGGTCGTGCTGGCTGAAGGGGAAGAGGTAGAGCGGGACGTCCTCGAAGTGGTCGGCCAGCCACTGGGCCGACCGCTGGACCTTGAAGATCTGCACGGAGTCGGGTGCCTCGGGGTCGGCGCGGGCCGCGTCGAGCTGGTCCTTGTAGACCGACTTCCACAGCTCGCCCATGGCGTGCTGGTAGAGCGGGGCGAGGGCGGCCTTCTTGGCCGGGTCGTCGAGGAGGAGGAAGCGCCAGTTCTGCTGGTTGCCGCCCGAGGGGGCGTGGATGGCCGCATCGAGGATGCGGGCCTGGACGTCGTGGGGGATCGGGTCCGGCCTGACCCTCCGCATGGCGCGCGTCGTGTACAGGGCTTCGTGGAGGTCCATATGCAGGGCACCTTACGCCGCCCGTGCCAGCTTCGACGTTCCTTCGGCGGGGGCAGGATCGCTACCGGACGGCCGCCTGGCAGACGTCGGGGTTGGCGTCGAAATCCTGGCCGTGGTCGTAGGTGTCGTAGCCCCCCGGGGGCGTGACCCACACGTGGCCCGACGAGTCGTACTCGACGACGAAGTGGGACGTGGAGAGCGCTCCGCCGTCGAGGTAGGGACCGCCCCCGACCGCGGAGGTCAAGGCGGCGTAGTTGCCGGCGTAGGTGGCCGGGCCCCACGGTGCGGGTGGCGAGGGATAGGCGCCCTTCTGGGCCTGATAGGCCGCCAGGGCGAGCTCGACGGTCTTGGCGTCCGCCTCGCAGGCGGCGACCTGCGCCGCGGACGCCTGCTGGATGGCGATCGAGGTCGGTGTCGATGTCGGTGTCGGTGTCGTCGCTACGGTCGTCGGGTGCGTGGCAGACGGGGGCGAGGCCGAGTTGCCCCCCGTGGTCAGGGCGAACACGAGGCCGCCGAGCGCCGCCAGCGCGAGCACGAGCAGGACCACGGCGACGGTGCTCACCCGGCGCCTCCTCGGTGGCTGGACCCGGCCGGGGCTTTCGTCGGCTTCCATCGGCAGGTCGACCCAGGCGGAGTGGACCCACCGCCGCCGGGACGTCCAGCGCTCCCCGTCCCAGTACTCCTGCTCGTTGGGCGTCTCGCCCGCCGGGTGCCAACCCACCGCCCTGCCCTGGCCCCCCGCCGGTTCACGTTCGACTCCTTCATCGGCCACGGGCGCGACCTCCAGGTGGGCTGGCATGCATTCTGCCACTCCCGTGACGTCGGCCTCCCCGTCCCGGGCCCGCACCTCGGGTCAGGCAGTGGCCCCCTCGTTGACCTGCTGCAGCCTCTCCACCGCGTCGATGTACTCCTCGACCATCCCCAGCACGACGTCCTTGGTGCGCCGCACCTGGGTCGCCCGGCCGATGATCTGCCCTGCCGGGTTGAAGTTCACGTCGCGCGCCTCCTCGGGGTAGGCGTGGCCGCGCGAGACGCAATCGATGGCCACCATCATCTGCAGCGGCATGCCGAGCGGCTTGGGGTTGCCCGGCGCCTCCCAGGCCTCGGTCCAGTCGTTCTTCAGCAGTCGGCACGGCTTGCCGGTGAACGACCGCGACCGGACGGTGTCGCGGGACGTGGCCCTGAGATAGCTCTCCATCTGCTTGGGCGGCACGTCGGCCTCCTCGACGGTCAGCCACAGAGAGCCCGTCCAGACGCCCGCCGCGCCCATGACCATGGCCGCCGCCATCTGGCGGCCGCTGCCGACGCCACCGGCGGCGAGCACCGGCAGTGGCGCCACCGCATCTATGACCTCGGGCCACAGGACGATGGAGCCGACGTCGCCCGTGTGCCCGCCGCCCTCGGAGCCCTGGCAGATGACGATGTCGACACCGGCGGCCTTGTGGTTCAGCGCATGCTTCACGGACCCCGCCAGCGCGGCGATCAGCATCCCGTGGTCATGGACCTGCGTGATGACGTCGTCGGGCGGCGTGCCGAGCGCGTTGGCGACGAGCTTGACCTTGTCGTGGCGCAGGATGACCTCCACCAGCGGCGCCGCGGTGGCGGCCGTCCAACCCAGCAGCTCGCGCCGGGGACCGCCCTCGAGCTCGGGCACGCCGTGGTCGGCCAGGATCTTCTTGGCGAACGTGCGGTGCTCCTCGGGGATCATCGCCCGCAGCTCCTCCTCGAGCTTGACGGGGTCGAGCTCGCCCATGCCCTCGTACTTGCCGGGGATGACGATGTCGACCCCGTAGGGACGGTCGCCGACGTGCTCGTCCAGCCAGGTGAGCTCGACCTCGAGCTCCTCGGCGCTGAAGCCGACGGCGCCCAGCACCCCGATGCCGCCGGCGTTGCTCACGGCCGCCGCGACGTCGCGGCAGTGGGTGAAGGCGAAGATGGGGAACTCGATCCCGAGGCGTTCGCAAAGCTCGTTGTGCACGGGGAGACCTCCTAATTGGGTACCCGTCGATTCTTGCCCGTCTGCGCCATCCGCGAGGACGGGACGACCGGTTGCCCGGGGCCTCCCCGGGGACTAGAACAGATTCTAGTTTTTTCCGGCCGATCGTGCCGGGCGGTCGGAACGGGCCGGTGCCCCCCGGAGCCGTCGCGACAGGGGAGGGACATGCCGATCCGTACCGAGCCGGTGCTGCCCGAGGACGACTGGCAGCTCCGCCTCGACCCCCCGACCGACGGCAGCGGCATCGGCACCTTGACTCTCGACTACCCCGAGAAGCTCAACATGTGGTCGTGGGAGGCCACGCGGCAGCTGGGCGCCCTGGCCGACCGCGCCCGCTTCGATGACCGCATCCGCGTCCTCGTCGTCAAGGCCGAGGGTCGGGCCTTCTGCGCGGGCATCGACCTCGGCATGCCCGAGGACCGCGTGACGGGCCGATCGCCGGCGGAGAAGGTGCGCAACTACTACGAGGGCCTGCGCTGGGTGCACGAGCGCTTCCGGGTCTTCTACGAGCTGCCCCAGCCGATCGTCTGCGCGGTGCACGGCTACTGCCTCGGCTTCGGCTTCGAGCTCGCCCTCATGTGCGACATCCGGGTGGCGGCCGACGACGCCATCTTCGCCCTGCCCGAGGCCCAGGTCGGCGTCTCCATCGACGCCGGCGGCGACCTCCGCCTGGCCCACGAGGTCGGCGCCGGCCACGCCAAGCTGCTGGCCCTGACCGGGCGTCGCTTCGATGCCGCGACAGCCGAACGTCTCGGCATCGTCCAGCAGGTCACCACCCGCGACGAGCTGGTCCCGGCCGCCATGGGCATCGCGGCGGACATTGCGGCCAACGCGCCGCTCGCCGTGCAGTCGATCAAGCGCACGATCGACACCTTCGCCTACCGGGGCCTGCCCGAGGCGCTCAAGTTCGAGGCGCTCAGCGCGTCGGTGGAGTTCGTGAGCGAGGACATGGCGGCCGGGTACGCCGCCAAGGCGAAGAAGCAGCAGGCCCAATTCGAGGGCAGGTAGCCGCGCCTGACCGCCGGAACCGTCCCCGCGGGCTCCACCCTCAGGTGCCGGCGGTCTCCTCTTCCTGGTCGGCGAACTGGGTGCGGTAGAGCTCGGCGTAGAGGCCGTTGTCGGCCAGCAGGCTGGTGTGCGTTCCCCGTTCCACGATGCGCCCGCCGTCGACCACGAGCAGCTCGTCGGCCTCGCGCACCGTGGAGAGCCGGTGGGCGATGACGAGGGAGGTGCGCCCGGCCAGCGTCTCGCGCAGGGCGCGCTGCACCGCCGCCTCGGACTCCGAGTCGAGGTGGGCCGTCGCCTCGTCGAGGACGACGATGTCGGGCGCCTTGAGCAGCAGGCGGGCCAGGGCCACCCGCTGCTTCTCCCCACCCGAGAGGCGGTAGCCCCGCTCGCCGATCACGGTGTCGAGGCCGTCGGGGAGGTCGTCGATCAGGTGCCGGATCTGCGCCTGCCCCAGGGCGTCGAGGACCTCCGCCTCGGTCGCCTCGGGACGGGCGTAGAGCAGGTTGGCCCGCAGCGTGTCGTGGAAGAGGTGCGGGTCCTGGGTCACCACGCCCACGACGTCGCGCACCGAGGCCATGGTGGCGTGCCGGACGTCGATGCCGCTCAGGCGCACCGAGCCTGAGGTCACGTCGTAGAGGCGCGGGACCAGGTTCGAGATCGTCGTCTTGCCGGCGCCCGACGGCCCCACCAGTGCCACCATCTGCCCCGGTTCCACGCTGAAGGAGATGTCGTGGAGGACCTCGCTGCGCAGGCCCGTCTCGAGGACGGCCACCGACTCGAGCGAGGCCAGCGAGACCTCCTTGGCACTCGGGTAGGTGAAGCTGACGTCGTCGAATGCAATGGAGGCCCGGCCCCGCGGGATGTCGACAGCGTCGGGGTCCTCCTCGATCATGGGCACGATGTCGAGCACCTCGAAGAGCCGCTCGAAGGAGACGAGGGCCGTCATGACGTCGAGGTTCAGGTTCGAGAGCTGGGTCAGCGGCCGGTAGAGGCGGGTCAGGTAGGCTGGTCAGGGCGACGACCGTGCCCACCTGCAGGGCACCGTGCACCGCCGCCACGCCGCCGACCCCGTAGACGATCGCCGTGGCCAGTGAGGCGGTCAGCGTGAGCGCCACGAAGAAGATGCGGGCGTAGGTGGCCTGGGCGATGCCGATGTCGCGGACGCGGCGCCGCCTTGGCCTCGAACGTCGCTGCCTCGGCGTCGGGCCGTCCGTTCAGCTTGACCAGCATGGCTCCGCCCGACCTGGAAGCGCTCCTGCATGACCATGTTCATCTCGCTGTTGAGGTCGTAGCCCTCCTTGGTGAGCGAGCCGATGCGTTGGCCGACGAATCGGGACGGCATCAGGAAGAGGGGGACGAGGAGCAGCGCCGCCAGCGTGATCTGCCAGGACTGAGGAAGAACATGGCGATGACGACGATGACGACCGTCACCAGGTTCCCGATCACGTTGGACAGGAGGTCGGTGAAGGCCTGCTGGGCCCCGATCACGTCGTTGTTGAGCCGGCTGACCAGGGCGCCGGTCTGGGTGCGGGTGAAGAAGGCCAGCGGCATGCGCTGGATGTGACGGAACACCTTGGAGCGCATGTCGTAGATGAGGCTCTCGCCGATGTAGGCGGAGATCCGCCGCTCGGTCGAGCGCCAGGGCCCGCGTCGGCCAGCGCCAGGACGGCCACCAGGACGGCCAGCCAGATGACGAGGTCCTCGTTCTTCTTGAGGATCCCGTTGTCGATGAGGGCTCGCAGGATCAGGGGGTTCACGGCGGCGATGACGGCGCCGAGGATGACGACGGGGATGAAGATGGCCAGGATCTTGCGGTAGGGGACGGCGAAGGTGAGCATGCGCCGCGCCGTGCCCTTCTTGACCCGGTGCCGAAGGACGGACCGGTCCTGGCGCATGGAGCGCATGCCGGCCCACCCGCCGCCGCGTCCTCCGCCCATCGCGTGTCCCCGCATACTCATGCCTGCAACCTACTGTCGGCGCTTCGCAGGCCCGGTCAGGCGATGCCGTGATCAGGGTCAGGGGTTCCCTCACTCAGGGCGGATCGGGTGGCTCAGTTGGGTCGGGCGGTCATATGGGTCAGTTGGGTCGGGTGACCCTGATCCTCACCCTGCGCCGGATCAAGGTGACGATCATGAAGAGGAGTGCGAGCACGGCCAACGTGCCCACGATGCCGGCCGTGACGTTCGCACCCCGTAGGACCAAACCCGACGGATCCGTGTTGCGAGAAGTGGCTGACCGCCTGGCCGTGGCTGCCCGAGCGAAGTCGTCCGGCGGCGGACGCCGCTCCCGTCGCGAACGTGACGGACCACGCCAGCACGCCGGCTGACGCCATCGTTGCGAGGACTCGAAACTTCCGCACGATCGCACGCCTCCCTGGCCGAAATCAGGAGTGCCACTCCACGTGGCCGACCGGATCTCCTTCAAGTGTGAAACGGATCACATTCGTTTCTCTTGCGGGCGCTCCCTCGGCTGCAACCCCTATGAAGGAGAAGGCAATGCGTCGGTCCGTCTCCCGTACGTGATCGTCCCGTTGCCGCGAGCGACGACACGGTCAACCGGGGGCTTCGCGATCGGTCAGTAGGCACCGGTGCCACGGGCCATCGTCATGGGGGTCTCGAACATGATCTTGAGGTCCCACCACAGCGACCAGGACGCGACATAGAGGTAGTCGAGCTGCACGAGGTCCTTGCGGGTCAGGTCGTTGCGCCCTGAGACCTGCCACAGGCCCGTGATGCCCGGCCGCACGTCGAACCGGCGTGTCGCCCAACCCTCGACCTTCGACTCGCTGGGGACAAACGGGCGGGGACCCACGATGGACATGTCGCCCTTGAAGACGTTCATAAATTGGGGGATCTCGTCCATTCCGGTCCGGCGCAGGAAGGCCCCGAAGCGGGTGATCCGGCCCGTCTCGTCCTTCTTCTTGCGTAGCTCGTGCAGTGGCAGGTCGGGATCGTCTCTCTGGGGTACCGCTCCTCCGGCTGGTGCGGCGTCGGTGTCCATGGTCATGGAGCGGAACTTGATGACCCTGAACGGCTCCGCCGAGCGGCCGAGGCGGACCTGGCGGAAGAACACCGGTCCGGGCGAGCTCAGCTTGACAGCGACGGCCACGACCAGGAGCAGCGGCGATATCGCCAGCAGCACCGCCGAGCTGATGCACAGGTCGAACGCCCGCTTCATGCACCTGTCCCACGCGCTCAGGTGTGGCTGGGCGATCTCGAGGAAGGGCGTGCCAGAGAGGTCCGTGAGGCGCGACCGCCAGCTGATCAGCTCGTAGTAGTGCGGCACCACCGCAATGTTCACGGAGTTCTGTAACTGGCGGTAGATGTTGAGTGACTCGGGCGAGAACTGCTCCATGGCCGCCACCAGGATGCGATGCACCTGAAGTTGCCTGCAGAGTTCCGGGAGGTCCGTCACCTTCCCGATCGCACCAGCGTCCACGGTGTCACCGTCGACGGCACGTCCGACGAGGGTCATGGCGGGTTCCTGCCTCACACTCAGCATGATGCGATCGGCCGTGGTGCCCGAACCTACGACGAGCACCCGAGTCGTGGTCAGCGTACGAAGGAAGAAGCGCAAGACGATGCGTCCGAAGGTGATGAGGCCGATGGCGGCGATGACCGCCATGACGAGTTGGGTGGCGTAGGGCTCGGCGGCGCCGAAGGCGCCATGCAGGAAGGAGCCGATGGCCAGGGCGAGCACGCAACCGCAGCCGACGTCGAAGGAGAGCTCGCGTAACTCGAGGAAGGCACTGGGCTGCAGGCGACGGTGCGTCACTCGGTAGACGCCGCCCAAGGCAAGTGCCAGGACGACCGCGATGGGGAACAGCGAGTCGACCTCCATGTTCGCCAGCAGTCGCCCCGAACCGTTCACCTGCACCGAGGAGAGCCTCGAGAGGAGGATCAGGCCGAGGGGGAGTGCGATGCAGGCGCAGACGAAGTCGCAGGAGATCTGCAGGAGTGTCAGACCCCGGTCGCTGATGGTGCGGTAGGGGGAGGCAGCGCGGATAGGGCCGCTGTCATGCCGCACCGGGAGCGGGGGTGGAGTCGCGACGTTCGGCCCGTCGGCGACGGCGTTAATTGGCGTCCGAGGGCCCGTTTTGAGCCGTCGTTCGACCGCATTGACCCTGGGATCCGAGATGCTCATCGCCAACCTGTCGCTGCCCCCGGGTGCCGCCCGGGTGCCGGTAGCCGCCGAGCTTACTCATCTCGCAACCGCCGTGCCTTGGGGACCAGCGGCGGTGGACGGTTGTCGGAGAGGACGAAGCCCCCGCAGAAGGGTGCAGCTCGTTCTTCACGATCATTGATGAGTGGGCGGCCCCGCAGTCCTATCCAATACGCCAATGCGCCTCCAATACGCCAATGCGCCGCCTCGTCCTCGGAGGGATTCGAAGGCGTCTGGTTCCCCGTAGGGCCGTTCGGACCCTGAGTTTGCACATTGTCCCAGGTCAAACGAGGACGAGCGGCGGAGAGGCCTCTTGGACCGAGCGCAGATGTCGTCGTAGTCACGACCAAGCCGAGGTGAGGTTCTGGATGTCGCACAGCGGACCAGCCGCTCGGTTGCACATCCGAGTGAGCGCCGAGAGCCTCCGGTAATGCAGTTGAGGGTGCGGCGGGGTGGTGCTTCCCGTGAAGTTAGCGTGCCGTCAATGTGCCGTCAGGCGGTGCCGCCGACGGCGTGGACCCCACCGTCGACGTGGACGATCTCGCCGGTCGTCATCGGGAAAAGATCGCTGAAGAGCGCCACGCACGCCTTGGCGACGGCGGTCGAGTCGTGCACGTCCCAGCCGAGCGGGGCACGCTCGGCCCAGGTGTCCTCAAAGGCGCCGAAACCGGGGATCGACTTTGCCGCCATGGTCCGGACAGGCCCCGCCGCGACGAGGTTGACCCGGATGCCACGCGGGCCGATCTCCTTGGCCAGGTAGCGCGAGAGGGATTCCAGCGCTGCCTTCGCCACGCCCATCCAGTCGTAGACCGGCCAGGCCACCGTCGCGTCGAAGTCGAGGCCGACCACCGAGGCGCCGCCTTCCCTTCCGGCGGCGGACAGGAGGGGCAGGAAGGTGTCGACCAGAGCCTTGAGGGAGTAGGCGGAGATGTTGAGGGCAACCGAGACGTCGTCCCAGCCCGCGGTGAACATGCCGTTGCCCAGGCAGTTGGGCGGTGCGAAGCCGATGGCGTGCAGGAGCCCGTCGAGGCGATCCCAGCGGGCGGCCAGCGTCTCGCCGGCGGCAGCGAGCTGCTCCGGTGAGGTCACGTCGATCTCGAGGATGTCTGGCTCGCGTGGCAGTTTGCGGGCGGTCCGCTGCGTGAGGGAGAGGGCACGCCCCGCACCGGAGAGGACGATCTCGGCGCCCTCCTCCTGGGCGAGCCGGGCCACTGCGAATGCCAAGGACGCGTCGGTCAGCACACCCGTGATCAGGAGCCGCTTTCCGTCGAGGAGTCCCACTGCGCCTGCGAGGTTATGCGAAGGTAGGGCGGTGCACGTGGGAATCCTCGGTGGGACGGGTCCGGCCGGGCGGGGAGTCGCACTCCGCTTGGCCGAGGTCGGTGTCCAGGTCACCATCGGCTCGCGTGACGCGACGCGGGCCGCCGGCGTGGTCGGAGACGTCATGGCGCGCTGGCCGGGGCTGGACCTGGCGCTCGAGGGGGCAGACAATGCCGGCGCGGCGGACGCCGAGCTCGTCGTCGTGGCAACCCCCTGGGACAACGCCGTCGCGACGGTGCGGAAGCTGCGGGAGCCGCTCGCCGGCAAGGTCGTGGTCTCCATGGCCAACGCGCTGGTCAAGGAGGGCCGCGAAATGCTGGCGCTGGTGCCTCCGAGGGGCTCGGTGGCGGCGGCGATTCAGGCCGCCCTCCCAGAGTCCCTCGTGGCGGCCGCCTTCCACCACCTGCCGGCCGCGGAAATGGAAGACCTGGAATCGGGGTTGAAAGCCGATGTGCTCGTGTGCTCGGATCACCCGCAGGCCACCGGCGCCATCGTCGGCCTGGTCGAACTGATGCGCGGACTGCGGCCGCTCGATGCCGGGAGCCTGAGCCAGGCCATGGCCATCGAGGCTTTCACCGCCGTCTGCATCACCCTGAACATCCGGCACAAGGCGCATACGACGCTCAGGATGGCGGGAATTTAGCCGTGCGACTGTACGACACGGCACGGAAGAAGGTGGTGGTTTTCGAGCGCGGAGGCCTGGTGACGATGTACTCGTGCGGCATCACCCCCTACGACGCCGCACACCTCGGACATGCCGCCGTCTACCTGTACTTCGACATGCTGCAGCGGCACCTCCGGGACGCCGGCCGAGAGACGAAGCTGGTGCGCAACGTCACCGACGTCGACGACGACATCCTGCGCAAGGCACGCGAGCTCGGCGTGCACTATCTGGACCTGGCGGCCGAAGAAATGGCGCGCTTCGAAGCCGAGATGGGCCTGCTGAACCTGCTGCCGGTCTACTCAGAGCCCCGGGCCACCTCGGCGATCTCGGAGATCCTCTCGCTGATCGGCGCCGCGCTCGAGAGCGGCAACGCCTACGAGTCCGGTGGCTCGGTGTATTTCAGCGTGTCGACCTTCCCCGAATTCGGGTGCATCAGTGGGTTCGGGCGGGCCCAGATGCTCGCGCTCGCCAGCGAGAACGGGGGGCGACCCGACGACCCGAACAAGCGCGACCCGCTCGACTTCGTGCTGTGGCAGCCGTCGCTGCCCGACGAGCCGGCCTGGGAGTCGCGTTGGGGGCCGGGCCGGCCGGGGTGGCACATCGAGTGTTCGGCCCTGGTGCTGCGCGAGCTCGGCGAGACGATCGACATCCACGGGGGAGGGCGTGATCTCGTGTTTCCGCACCACGAGTGCGAGACGGCCCAGTCCGAGTCCGTGACGCACCAGCGCTTCGTGCGGCTCTGGTTCCACGTGGGCCTGGTGGGATTCGAAGGCAAGAAGATGTCGAAGTCGCTGGGCAACCTGGTCTTCGTCGGGGACCTGTGCAAGGAGTGGGATCCGGCCGCGGTCCGGTTGGCCGTGCTGGCCCACCATTACCGGGGGGACTGGGACTGGCACACCGGAGAGGACATGCCCGCCGCCGCGGCGCGACTCGCGCTGTGGTCCAGTGCGCCGGCCGGGGACGGCTCGACGGGTATGGCGGCGGTGCGCGCCGCGCTCGACGACGACCTCGACACGCCCGGCGCGCTGCGGGCCCTCGACGGGGAGGCGTCGGCGGGCCGGCCGGTGTCCGGCGGCGCGCGGTTGCTGGGCATCGACCTGTAGTGGCGCGACGCTCGTGGCTCTCCGCGGGCCGTCAAGGAGTGGCAACCGTGGTCACGGCGAAGCGGAGTCGGACGAGGGAGGACTGAGATGGCGGGCACGGAGGTACTCAGCACCTGCTGCGGCACCGCGTCGACTCGCCGTGCTGACTATCGTCGCCATCGAAGCCATGTTCGAGCAGCGACCGCCCGGCGTTCGCCTGATCGATGGGATCCTGGGTCCCTGCCCACGGGATTTCGACCCGAGGTGGACATCATTTGGACGGTGGGCGACTCGTCGCTGCCGTGGCTGACCGTGGGCATTGGGACGGCTCGGGCAGCGGTCATGGGTCGCACGGCCACTGGAGAATCTGAGGAACTCTTTACACCGGAGCTCGACGCCGGCTAGCTGCGTGCAAGTCGCCGTCGTCTTCCCGCATGCCAACCGACGCACGGGCGTGGAGAGCGTCGCTTGGGATCTCACCCGGTCAACTACTCGCGGGGAGCGTCTCCGGTCTGTGGAGGGAAGAGAGTCGGAGAATCCGACAACGGCGGCGGTTCGACCTTGACGTGCCGCCCCATGGCCGGCCAGTCGACGTCTTCATCCTCTCTGGCGGGAAGGTCCTTGACGAACTCCACATGCACATCAAGTGGGACAGGGCTCAGGTCATGGGCAACCTTGCCATTGCCGTTTGTGGGGGCCGGGGCATCGCGTTTCTTGTCGTCCTTGGGCTTGCCCTTGTACGAGGACTTCTCTTTGTACCGATAGTCGTAGTACGCAGACGAATCAGTTTCTAGGGCCCGGTTCAGCACGATGCCCGCAATCGGGGCGTTGATCTGATTGAGCATCCCAACTGACCGGACCACGTCACGGCGCTTGTCCATCCCAACGGACACCACGAGCAAGATGGCGTCGGCGTGCGTCGACAGGACCGCGGCATCGGTCACCGGCAGAACCGGTGCGCTATCCACGATGACCATATCTGCGTAGGCGCCAAGGCTCTCGAAGACCTGCTCGGTCCTGGCGCTCGAGAGGAGCTCTGACGGATTTGGTGGGACTGGTCCCGTCGGGACCACCAGAAGGCCAGGCTGATTGGGGACCGAAAGGAGCGCGTCGTCCAGCTCCGCTTCTCCCAGCAGGACCGAGGTAAACCCGACGTCGTTCGGTAGTCCGAAGAACTCATGGATTCGAGGTTGACGCAGGTCACAGCCGATCAACACGACCCGCTGGCCTGCGTCGGCCATGATCCAGGCCAGATTGGCCGACGTGGTGGTCTTGCCGTCTCCCGCAGAGGGGCTGGTGATCTGGAGGACTTTGGTGGGAGTCTCCAACGCCATGAACTGGACGGAGGTTCTGAGTCCCCGGTAGGCCTCCGAGGGCGGCGACCTCGGCTGTGAGTGGGCAACGAGATATGGCTTTTTGTGGTCGCGCCACTTGTCAATCACGGGAATCAGACCGAGCACCGGGATGCCGGGCATGAGCTGCTCGAGCTGGTCCTTGCCCCGCACCCGGTCGTCTAGGTTTTCACGGAGGAGGGCCAAGCCGATGCCGAGGAGCAGGCCGACGCCTCCCGCAATCACGGCGTCCTGGGCTCGCTTCGGGGAGACCGGAACCGGATCGGGGACCGCCGGGACGACGAGCTGCCCGGCGCTCGCACCCTGCGCGGTAGCGGTTTGCAGCTGGCTAAGCTGCTGATCGTAGGAAAGTTGCCGCGGCTTCGAGACCTGTGAGTTGCTGTTGAAGCGTGGAAGAAGTCGCGGTACTGGGATTCGCCAAGATCGTGTTGATTTGAGTTTGTAGGGCGAGCTTCTGCGTCTGGATCTGCTGCTCCGCGGCGAGCTGCGAATTGAGGTAGGCCTGGGTTGCGACCTGGATATAGGCGCGGGCGTACGCGTTTGCCGCCGCTGACGCGTAGTCTGGGCTTGTCGACCGCACGGTGATTTGGGCGACATTGGTCGTGCCGACCTCGGTCGCCGTGACCGCCGGTGCGGTCGTGTGGAGCATATTGGCGACTGCCGCTTGCACCGGGGCGCTCCCAACGAGCTCGATGTCTGTGGCGACGTCCGCTGCTGAGAGGTTGGACGTCGAGGAGGGACCCGAGGCGCCCTGGAGGGTGAAGAGGATCTCGGCGGTCCCCTGGTAGGTACGAGTCCGAAAGTGGTCGAGACCCACGGCGGCCCCAATAGTGACGATTACCGTCAGAGCGATCAATAGTTTGTGTCGCCAGAGGATGCGCAGGTAGTCGAGCAGGCCGCGCTCGGCCAAAACCCCGCCCTCGCTCGTGGTGCGCTCGCCGTCCGTCACTCGAGCCATCCCCCGATACAGTACTCGTACCCTGGGAGCAGAATCCCCGGGGCGACGTGGACCGGGAGTTCCGCCGCTGTCGGCTCGTACCCGAACAGACGAGTTTGCTACCGCGCAGTCGAGTCTGCCCATTTGATTAGAGCTCAATGAGCAGGTAATTTGCACTGGTGGCGAGGTCCCTGGCGGTGCTCGGCGAGGGGGTCTTGCGGCTGCGTTCGTTGTCGCCCCGAGCACTCCGCCGGATGGCGCCCGCGGAGACGATCGTCCTCTTCGGACTCCTCGTCGCAGCACTTTTCGGCGCATTGCTCGCTGCCTCGGTCTCGCTTCACGTCCTCCTCGCGCTCGCCGTGTGTCCGCTGGTGTTCGCAGTGGTCTGGATGTCACCACGCTCAACGATCCTCGGGCTTGCCTTCTGGCTCATCGCCCTCGGAATGGTTCGGCGGCTGGTCGGCTCCGGCAGCAGCGGGGGGCTCGGCGACCCGCTCCTACTTGTCGGCCCAGCGGTGCTTGTGCTCCTTTTTCTCGTGGCGAGCGGCCGGGGAGCACTGCGCCAGCGCTCTCACCTCGCCAATGTCATCGGCCTGCTCTCACTGCTCGTGCTCGCCGAGGCGCTGAACCCTTTCCAAGGCGGACTTCTCGTCGGGCTGGGCGGGCTGCTCTTCATGCTCGTGCCAACGCTCGCATTCTGGGTGGGACGATCGCTCCTCGACGATGTGACACTCCGGCGCCTGTTTCAACTCGTCGCCGTGCTGTCGGTGGTGTCGGCTATCTACGGGCTCATCCAGCAGTTTGTCGGCTTCCCTTCCTGGGACGAGCGTTGGGTCACCTCGAGCGGCTACGTCGCGCTTAACGTCGGTAACGGCGTCACCCGGGCCTTCGGCAACTTCTCCTCCGCCCAGGAATATGCTGCCTTCCTCAGCGTTGGCCTGGTCATCTTGGTGTCGAGCCTTCACAAAGTTCGTCGCGTGTTCCTACCGCTAGCGCTTGGGGCCATCGGCCTTGTTGGATTCGCGCTCGTACTCTCGAGTGTGCGGACATCCCTTGTTCTCACTGCTGCCGCCCTCGGATCGATTGCGGCGGCGCGAGTGCGGCTACGACCTGGTGCCGCGTTGCTCGCCGGTGCCTTGGCGGTGGTGGCGCTCGGTGTTGGATTGAACTACGTTTCCGTCTCGTCGCAAACCACCACGTCGGCGGCGGCAAACCCGGCGGGGACGCTGTTGCAGCACGACATCTCCGGAATCGCCAATCCGACTGGCAGCGGTTCCTCGCTCCCAGGCCACCTTTCCCAGACCTTCGACGGTGTCAAGTCAGCCTTCTTGCAGCCAATCGGGTACGGTACCGGCTCGGTCACTCAGTCGTCCGCGCGTCTGGGTGCATCGACGAATGTCGGTACTGACAGTGATCTCGGCAACGCGGGTACAGGCCTCGGACTCCTCGGGTTCGTTCTCTATGTTGTCGCCGTCGTTCTGGGATTGCTGTGCACGTACCGGCTTGCCGCCCGTCGTCGCGATGCGCTGGCTTTTGCGGCGCTCGGACTTCTCGTCGTCACGCTGGACCAGTGGCTGAATGGTGACCTTTATTCGGTGGCATGGCTCGTCTGGCTCAGCCTGGGCTGGGTGGATCGGAACGCTCACCTGCGTCTCTCCGAGAGTGTTCCTTCGCTGATTCGACAGGACACGCGCACTATCGCATGAATGAATTGATCCAGTCGGACGCGGAGCCATCGGACGATCGACCGCAGGTCGCGGTGGTGGCCCTGGTCGAGGGCCTTCATCACTCATGGAGCTGACCACCCTCGGTCGGGGCTCCTATGCGCAGCGCGTACGGGACGAGTGGGTTCGCCTTCTCCGATTCCCTGGATCCCGTCCTCCGCGGTGGCCGACGCGCTGGGTACCGTTGCTCGAGCTGATCGTTCTTCGGCGACGACGCCCCAGCGGCAACGAAGCAGAAGGGCAAGACCAACGTGGTCCTACGAGACGCCCAGCAGATCACGTCGCTCAAGTCATGGTTGCCGCGTGGATGGGGCTCTTTTCGTGGCGGAGACTGTGGAGCGATGAAAAGTTGATCCCTCGCTATCCATTGGAGGGGACGGGAGAGCAGGGATCGGTGGGGACCGGTAGCCGGGTCGGAAGGCGCCAGTCGATTCGAGTCGCCTATGTCGGGCCCACTCCTCGAAAGGGCACCGGAGGCCCGGAGGGCGCCGCATGGCTTGTTCTTGAAGAGCTCCGTCGGTCCGGAGTTCGGCTGGACCTCTATCTCACGGTCACGGAAGATCGGACCGAGATCGCTGCTCTCGAGTTGTTGCCAGGAGTGAAGGTGATCCGGGTTTCCAGCGTGTGGCGATGGAACCGCTGGTACAGCAGGAACGACATTATCGCCATGGTGACGGGAATGGGTTCGACCTCGCTTGGTCGCCGACGGCTGGTGAACCTACTCGTGGAGCAGCACAAACTTGATCCATACGACGTGATGTACCAATTCTCCACGATCGAAGTGTTCGGTCGACGGCGGGACCGGCAGAAGCTTCCCACGATGGTGCTCCATCCGAGCGTCCATGCGGCGGGAGAGCTGCGATGGATGTGGAACGAGCGCGAACTGTCACGGCGCTGTGAAGGGTGGCTGAGGCCCCGGCTCATGATGGGCTGGTTTCTGTTCCGGAGTCGTCGCCAGCGGCGGGACATCGGTCGTGCTGCTCTCGTGCTCGCGCTAAGCGGCGCGTTTGGCCGCCACCTCGTCGAGGACTATGGCATCGACCCCACCCGAATTCGGATCGCCCCGAACCCCATCGACCTCGAAAGCTTCCGTCCGCGGACTACAAGTCCTTCCAACAGAGGGACAGTTGAGGATTGCGGTGCTTGGCCGGATCTCGGTGCGCAAAGGGCTTGAATTGGTCGTCGAACTTTCGAGCAGAATGCGCGATCTCGCCGGGCTGGTTCACTTCGAGATCGTGGGCGACCCGTCGCTTTGGTCCGACTACAGGCGGCTCCTCGATGACGTTGATCCGACGATGGCGAGCATCCATGGCCATGTTACGTACGACGAGCTGAAGGAATGGATCCCGACATGCGACCTATTGATCCAGCCGGCCAAGTATGAGCCGTTCGGCCTGACTGTGGGCGAGGCCCTTGCATGTGGGGTTCCTGTTGTCGTGACGAGCGAAGTCGGTGCAGGCGAACAGCTGTCAGAGGCGTGCTCAATCAGAATACCTCCGTGTGACGTCGAAGCTCTCGAGAAAGCCGTCCGCGAGATGGTCGCTCGCCTCACTTCGCCGGCCAGAGGGCCGATGCGAGCCGCCGCGCGATCCGAAGCAGAGCGTCTCTGGTCGGCTGCATCGACAACGCTCCCGGTCATCGAAGCGCTATTCCGTGTAGCGGCTCTTCGCACGGATGTCCCTGCTGGTCCGCTGTCGAATGAACCGCTCATGCCAGAGGATTAACCGAGCATCAGTGAATGTACGCAACGCCGCTGACGTGTGACAGTGTTTTCATGCGCTCACAATGTCGCATGTCGGTAAGCGGGTGAAAGATCAACAAACACTCGAGCCTAATGGTCCCACAGAAGAAGACCCATCTGTTGGCCGTCTTGGAGCGCAATTCGAGCGAGGAGCAAATCATTGACTTCCACAAATCGCACGGCATCGGAAGTCACCGTGGTCGTACCTACTTATCGTCGACCTGATCAACTAGTGAAATGCCTTGCCGGACTACAGTCTCAGACCTACAAATCATCGAAAGTAATCGTGGTGAAAAGAAATGGCGACGAACTCACCGAGAGCTGTTTAGCCGGCTCCCTACCGCTTGATCCACAGGTGGTGTCAGTCGAACAAGGCGGCCAGATGGCGGCGATGGCCGCCGGGCTCGCGGCCAGTCGGACTCCGCTGGTTGCGTTCACGGACGACGATGCTGTACCGAGGACCGAGTGGCTCGAGCGCCTGATCAAGCCGTTCTCGAACTCCGAAATTGGCGCCGTTGGTGGGCGAGATGTTGTTGTGGCCGACGACCTCGATAGTACGGAAGGCATGACCGAGCTTGTAGGGATAGTCACACCGTGGGGGCGCCTAATTGGCAACCACCACGTCGGGGTTGGTCCGGCTCGGTACGTGGATGTCCTAAAGGGGGTCAACTGCATGTACCGACGCACCGCCATTGCTATACCGAGCAACCTGCGCGGCTCCGGCGCCCAGGTGCATAACGAAGTAGCCATCGGGTTGCGAGCCAAATCCAACGGGTGGAAATTGCTCTATGATCCCCAGATCATCGTTGACCATTATCCCGGGGAGAGATTTGACGTTGACGCCCGGTCAAGACGTGCCAAAGTTGCAACTTTCGACGTCGCCTATAACCTAACGTTGTCCGTCGGATCTCAGGGCCTCGTGCCGGCCGTACGAAGAATGATTTATGGTCTTCTAATCGGCGACCGCTCTCTGCCGGGTTTTGGGAGAACAATGCTTGCACTCTTTACCGGGAGCGAGAGACTCTTATTCATCGAACACCTTGGACCCGCATTGCGGGGTAATTCTCTTGCGGGCTTAGAGCTGGCACGGGGCCGAGGTGTCACTTTCTACTGAGGAGTGCTGCCTGTGAAAATCCTCACACAAGAGAGCAGCTTGCAATCCATGTAAGGCCACGATTTAGCGCCGGAGGCCCAGGGACTGACGTGAGTACGGCAAGTACACTTGCTGGTTTTTCGTTTGCTTCCGCTGACGGTTCGGGCGGCCTGACGGGAACCCAAAATAGGCCAACATATCGGCTGGCGGTCATGACCTGGCGGAGCGATTCAACCCTCGACCGTCGGGTCATGGAGCACAGATTCACCTTCCACGCCCGGACCGTGTAGCGCGACATGAGCCGCTCACTCACCTCGCCCGACGTCTTCGCCATGAAGTGAAGATCCGGTCGGCGTCGCCCCCGATGCTGAGTTCGGCGCCGCGTCCAAGTCGCACATGCCCGCGGACGGCCCGTGACGATTCTCGGCGAGGCCGGTGGGACTTCCGCTATGCGATGTTCGCATAATCAGCGACGCGGCGTCCTTTAATGCTGGCTTGAAGCCAAGACCCAAAAAACGTTTCGGCAGATAGGAGCCCACCCACGCAGCGGATGCGACAGCCCCGACCCGCTTGGTCAAGCGACCGGCCCCGTGAATCGCGACCCGAGACTGATGGCGCCGTGCGATCACTTCCCATGCGTGAGCGGCATCACGGCAACCGAGTTCTCGCCACCATTCGGCGTAGCTCTCCGCTAGCGCGGCCCTCTGTGCGTAGACGCCATTTGAGGTGTGGAGAGACCGCGTTACGTTGTACCGTACATAGTGTCCTGGGCCTTCGTTAGTGACGCTGGCCTCGTGCAGCCGATGCCAGGCCAGGACCTCGGGCAACTCGATCATCTGGCCGAGACCGAGAGCGACGAACTGGATCCATTCGTCCTGAAGCATCGGTCCAGTGGCGAACTGAGATTGAGGGCGCGGCTTTTGCGCGATCGATAGCAGTGAAGAGTCGAACACCATTGCGAAGCCTTGTCTCATTGGTAGACCAAACGCGCGGTAGCGGCGGGTCCGCGTGGTGTACGTGCGGGGGTAACGGGTGATCTGTGAAGGCCGTAGGCGCCGACGCAGTCGCTCATCGACAAGGTGACTGGAATGAGTAACCAGGGTCGGTGTGCGCCGGGCGTCAAGAACCTCAAGACAGCGGTGCAGCTTGGTCGGGAACCACACATCGTCCTGGTCGGCGAAGGCGATATAGCTTGTGTTTGCTCTTGCGGCGGTCTGAAGAAAGTTCTCACCCACTCCAAGCCGTTGGGCGTTGCGCACAATGGACACCGGGAAGGGGGCCGTTGTGCGGAACTCCTGAAGGATTTCATGGGTTGCATCGGTCGATCCGTCATCCCCAATGAGAAGCTCGGCGGGGAGAAGATCCTGCTCGCGGATACTGGCGAGCTGGTCTCGAAGGTATCGATCCCCGTTGTAGGTCGCCATCACGACCGAGACGCTTCCGCGCATTCCCACGGGACGATCATACGAGAAGATGGCGTGGACATGGCCTCAAACATATGAGCTGGGTTCTTCAACGCACTTTTGGCACATTGCACCGAAGTCCGTTACACGATTTAGCTCCAAATCACGCGAGTCTGCAAGCAGAGGTATCATTCATTCCGGTCGTCATCCCCTGCAAGATGAGGTTCGATTTGGGCCCTTCCCCCTACCGGACTCCCATGGTCCGCAACAGGGCCGATTCCTTGCACGCAACGGCGCGCCCGTTGCCCGAGAAGAGCGGCGAGGATGAGTGTCGACGCCCATGATCAGCAGCGCGATGCGACTTGAGGCGGCCGCCTCGCGGTCCCGGTTTGTCGGCGAAGGCCCCGGAGCCAAGGTCTCAGATACCGCGCTCGTCGGTTTCGAGCAACGCGGACGTTCAAATAGCAGATGGGACGCAGTTCCGGCTTATCGCGCAAAACTGCGGTCGGACGCGACGTAACAGCGAATCTCGCCAGTGAACGGAGGGAAGGTTCGTGATGAACGTCCGCCCAGAATGGACCGACGCACCTACGTCTGGCGGGGACCCCCCTTGATTCGGGTCAGGTGGATCCGTTGGTGGGGGTTTCAGCCCTTGACTGCTATGAGACGTGCTCGGTAGACGCGGCCAGCGATCCGCTGACGAATGGGTGTCGGACTTCGATAGATGATTCTCCATCCGGCTGCAGCGAGAAGCCGGGGTAGATGGTCCTCTCGGAACGAGTGCGGGTGGCAGATGACATTGAAATCATGCGGGTGTAGCCGACGAGTGACTTGACGCCACTTGACTAACCCCAAAGTAGAAAAGACGTTCACCCCGAATAGCAAGGTGCCGCCTGGCTTGGCCAAGCGAGCAGATTCTACAAGGATGGCTTCGGGGTCCTGGGTGTGGTCGATGACGTTGTCGCAAACGACGAGGTCGAAGACTCCGGGATCAAGAGGGATTGGCTTGGTTGCATCGGCCTGAAGATAATCGGCGCGTTCTTGGAGACTCCGGGCGAAGTTGTCCACTACTCGATCGCCAGTCGAAACGATGAGACGCGGAAGTGGATCAACTCCGACCGCCCTATCGGCGTCGTTGATAGCGCTCCAGCCGATGCCCAAAGGTCCAACTCCAAGCTCGACCACTGCACCGACAGTCCCAATGGAGCCGGAGGTGGTTCCAAACTCCACCAGGCGTGTCACCTCTTCAATCTCCGACAGGACAGCAGCGACACTCGTGACGGTGCCCTTCCAGTAGCTGAGTTCTTGTGTCTGGGCGCTTTCCCAATCGACTGGCATGCGTCTGAGGCTAGCGCCACAGAACGAGCGACGCGTTCTCGCTCCCTTTGCTCCGGGATGGTGATTCCGTCCGAGTTAGATGGGCGATTGCGTCGTCCAAAGTCACTTCACGGGGCAGATCGGGCCGCCGATGGTGAGTGGCGGGTCTCCGATTTGCCCACTGCGCTTGATGAGATTGCCGTCGAAGGTTTCCATCCGCGGAACGAGCTCAATAACGGCCCTCGCAACGATCGGTGAGCGAGAAGAAGATGGCGATCATCGCAGTCGATCTTTCGGTCGGGATTCTGAAACAGGCGCGAGAATCCTCAGGCACTCCTTCTGAAGTTGCCGTTGTCGCCGCAGCGGTGCCGACACCTGGGCCAACTTTGTATCCAAAAGGGCACCTCATCGCCGATTAGAACTACCTTCGCTTCGGAACGGGTCGTCACACCGGACCGAGGGTCAACCTGGGGAATTTCAGTGATCGCAGGGGGGATTTCCGTGATCCGCGACATGTGTGAGGATGTGTCGCCTTCAAACCCGAAAGGACCTAAGGTCCACACCTCAGTTCTGAGATTCGTCGATGTGTTCACGCGCTATCACGTCCAAAAGGAACCGGCTAACCATCGTGCCATCTGCCCGCTGATGTGAGTCGGGCGGTTCGTCGATCATCGCTCGTCTTTTTTGGTCAATCTCTTCGCTGGTCACTCCCTCAATCATCGTCACGAGGCTATTTAGATAGGTTGGATCCCAGGGCGCGTCCCCAGGTATGCGCCAGATCCAACCGGTGTCAAGGTCGTAGGACGCCGGAATTTGACCAGTGACGACTGGAAGTCCCGCAGCCACGTACTCTGCCAACTTCGTCGAATATCGAAAGCCACCCACCTGATCGACGCTCTGCGGTAAGGAACCTATGTCCATGGCAGCCAAATAGGCGGGGACCTCTTCGCGAGGAACTGGACCGATCAGACGGACCCGTTCACCGAGTTCCGGTCCTGCTTCGTTCTCCAAAGCCCGGAGCCCACTCCCGGTGCCTATGACCAACGCCACGACATCCCGCCGGGCGGACCGACGAACGGCATTAACGATCTCAAGCCCATAGCAGTATGAATACCGCTTGTTCCACATGAGAGTGCCCACTATTCCGATCACTAGCGCCTCAGCCGGGATGTTCAGTTGGGCGCGTACTCTTTCGCGATCTTGTCGGCGCTCCTCAAGTGGCCGCTGGGGTATCCATCCAGGAGCCGTCATTGCACGAGGTGCTCCCAAGGATATGGCTCGTCCTGTCAGGTAGGGCGTCCAACCAATCACGCCGGCGGCAAGACGGCATAGAATGCGCTCGTAGATCGAGCCTGGGAGAGCAAGAGCTCTCCGTCTGCTGGCAAGATATGGACCGATCGCATCGCCGGTGCTGAACACATATGGAATGCCGAAAAGCAATCGCATCACAATCAGAGCCACGCCACCGCCGACACCCGTTCCCTCCATCAGCACCAGGTCCGGCAAAACTCGGCGAACCTCACGGATTACGCTCCACGGCGTCAGCAGCAATCGCTGACCGAATGAGCCTCTGGTTACATCGACGAAGACGACGTCCAAGTCGCCAACCAAAGCTCTGAGCCTAGAGCCGTCTCCGCTCGAAAGTCCTTGGGTTGCCAACGCGCATATTTTCGGTGAACTCTGCACGGCTGTCATGGAAACACCTCAGCTGCGACTCTTCAAGCCATATATCATCACGTTCGGTTGGTTTACGTCCGGCCGGCGTATCGGTACCAGCCCCAAAGGTCCTGATGCCCACAGCCTTTTTGGTCGGGTTCCTCGCAGAGCAAGTCGTTCTCCGCGGCGAACCGGCCAACTCGGGCCACGCTGCCGCAGCGGCAGACTGCGCAGAAAAGACGATTCAGAAAGGGCGACTCGCTGCAGCAAGTTCCTCGAGCTGCTGGCCGAGGCGCTCGGCAACCCGGTCCCACCCCCCAAGACTTTGCACTCTTTTGCGTCCTTCGGCACCAAGGGAGCGGCGAAGGTCTGCGCTCACGGCGAGTGCCGCCAGAGCGCGAGCTAGGTCATCCCGATCGCGTTCGACTATGACCCCGGCTTCGTTATCTCCTAGGAGTTCAACGACGCCATTCACCGCCGTGGCGACCACGGGAAGAGAGCATGCTGCCGCCTCTAAGGCCACCAACGGGTAAGCCTCGTACCGGCTCGGCAAGACGAATATGTCGGAGGCCTTATAGAAACTAGACGGGTCCGCTTGCCACCCAAAGAACTTTACACGTGTCGGAATCCCGGCCATGGCTGCTCGATCGGTGAATCTGGACTGGTCTCCCGAACCAACCACCCAGAGCTCAAGATTGTCACACTCTTTTGAGGCTAGGGCGACGCCATCTATCGCGATATCAAGACCTTTGTGGTCCCAGTCGGCACCAACGAATAAGACAACAACGGTACTATCTGGTATGCCCTGTTCAGTGCGAATCCGCGCCCGAACTATGCTGTCTGGCTGATATCGATTGGTGTCTACGGCATTTGGGATCACCGTTATTGATATACCTGGATAATGCCTCCTCAGTTCGTCTGCGACGCCGTTGGACACCGCGTGAAACTTTCGCAGCCGTGTGGGGCGGTAGCACCACCGCTCAGCAGCTAAGGCGAGGAAACGGTTCGCTGTGGTGTTCAGGCGGCGAGGTAGCGTTGCGCTACCCGGGGCCAGTCTGCCCATGGCCTCGACCAAGCCAGCGTGGCACAGATGTACGGAGGAAAGGTCGGCGCGATTAGGGACAGTTGCTCCAGCGACGTGGACTAGTCCTCGCAACGACCTCAGTCGCCACCCACCCAAGACAAAGAAGCAAGCGTACCTGAGCGGTGCTGGACGCCGAGGCAACGGTATGCGATGCCATTCCACGAGCTCGCGGAGGTCCGGAGGCAGCGTAGCTGCTACCACAGTGATGTGCCACCTGTGACTTAGGATCTTGATCACCTCTGCGTGGACTCGATCCATCCCTCCACGGCCGTCGAGATCCTGGGCCACAAAGACGAGTCGGCGCGTCGGTAGTTCGTTCATATGAGCATCCGCGGGCCGGATACGTTGATTCTATGCCGATCGGTCAGGCAGAGTGCTCTCGGGGCACTCCCTTTCCAAGACAAGGCTCTCGGTCGCACGAACCTCGCTGTCGATCTCAAGATCGTTGAGCCTTGACGAGCGGAAGGCACGACGTTCAATCTGGACCAATCCGACGTCCTCCAACAGCCGTACCAATATCTCGTAGTCGTAGGAGAAGCGATGCGGCCGCCTGTCGAAAGTGAGCATTGACGACTGCCATTTTGCTCTGTCACGAAGAACCCGTGGCCTCAGGGGCACAGAGGAGGGGACTGAAGCTCATCTGTGCCCAGCTCTGGGTATCGACGCTACTGCTCTCTTGCGGGAAGGAGGCTTCTGCGTCAACCACAAGCGCATCCAGCGTCTATGCGTGACGAGGACTCCGCGGGCTGCGCCGGGCCAAGAATCGCTATCGGATGGGTGTTTCCACCTATCCGATAGCCCGCCTGCGGGCGAGCCGCCCCCGACCAGGTCTGGGCCATCGACTTCCTCGTCGATCAGACGGTAGATCTTCGGACCCTCAAGATTTTGGTCATCACCGCCTAGTTCACCAAGGAGGCCCTAGCCGTCGAGGTCGACCGCACCGTTGACGCCGGTCACACCGTCCGGGTTCTCCACCGCATTGTCGGGTGCACCGGTCGTCGACCCCAGCTCGTCTGGATGCACAACGGGCCCGAGCTCACGGCCCACACGCTTCGGGACCGGTCCGCTTCTCTTAGTCGCACACCACTTACATCGAGCCGGGGAGCCCGTGGGAGAACCCCTTCGTCGAGTCGTTCAACGGCAAGCTCGAGACGAGCTGCACGACTGCGAGATCATCGAGTCGCTCCTCGAAGCTCAGGTGATGGCCGAAGACTTCCGGATCGATCACAACACTTGTCGGCCCCACTCATCACTTGGGTGCTCGGCCCTGGTCAAGTTTCGCCGAGAAGTGACAGTTCAACGAAGCGGACTCTCGGAGAGGGTTGATCAACGGGTTCAGCAGCGCCAGAACAGCGGCGGTTGGTTGCGCCGGTGGCCGGCGAGCGCCGTCGCTCAGGCCTGCGGGCTCGCAGACGCCTGGGCGATCAGCTCCTCGAGCGCCTGCAGCTGGTCGGCCGCGATGTCGGTCTTGGCGGCCTCGACCGTCGAGCGGAGATGCCCGGCGTCGTTGGTCCGGAAGAGCACGACGCCGCCGCGGTTGCGGGCCATGGCACGGCGCAGGAGCAGCGCGGCGAGCACGCTCGCGTCGGTCACCTCGCCGTCGAGGCGCCCCGACCACTCCCGGAGCGCCGGTTCGCTCGTTCTGGCGAGGTGAGAGCGCAACACCCTCAGGTTCTGGTCGAGGACCCCGTGGGTGATCGTGCTCGTACCACGGCGTCGCGCGAGCCCGATCACCTCGGCGCCGAACATGTCGCCGTCGTCGTGGAACTGCGCGAGGGGGACGGCAAGGGACTCGTGCCGGAGGATCTCCAGGGTGCCGGCGGCGCTCGTCGCCGGGCCGGCGCACCCGATCGCTCCTGAGCCGATGAGGTCCGACAGGACCTCTTGGACCGACCCCGAGGCCCACTCTTCTGGGGTGCACTCGTGGAGGAGGAACGCCTCGACGACGATCGCGCCGCAGGGCGCGAAGGCTCGTCTCTAGGCTCTGCCGAATCTGCTCGGGGCCGAACTGCCCCCCCTGTACACGGGCAGTCGCCCGCGACCGCAAGGCCCCGTAGTAAGGGTCCGGGACCTTGCGCAGCACCGCGCGGGCGAGCGCCTTCGTGCGCCGGCCCGCCAGGCCGTGGGTGGCGGCAGGAGCGATTCCGCATTTCGAGGTGACCGTGCAGGGCTCGTTTGTCGTGGTGAGGAAGTCGCCAAGGATCGCCTCAGCGTCGCCGGACCCGTACGAGCGCGCGACGTCGAAGTGCCGGATCCCGAGTTCGACTGCCGCCGAGAGCAGCCCCATGGACTCGCTCCTCGTGTTCGAGCCGACGATCCCGCTGCAGCCGAAGCCGAGAGCGGTGGTCGTGGTGCCGGGTCTCCCGAGTCCGGCCGGGGGGATCATCACCCCGGCGCCGTAAGCGCGAGCGCCAGATGGTCGGCGAGGCGGACCGACAGCGCCAGCATCGTGAAGGTTGGGTTGGAGACGCCGCTTGTGGGGAACACCGAGCAGCTCGCGACGTGGAGGTTCTGGACCCCGTGCACCGTGCAGTTGGCGTCCACGACGCCGCGGGCCGGGTCGGTGGCCATGCGAGTGGTCCCCATGTGGTGGCCGATGTCGACGACGACGCCACTCAGCTCGCCCGGGTCATCGGACAGCGAGAACGCGCCGACGTCCACGCTGGCGAGTCCGAGCCGCTCCATCTCGCCGACTGCCATTTCGACGAACTGCCTCGCGGTCTCAATCTCGGCCTCGCCCAGGCGCCAGTCGAGACGGGCGACGCGCTGGCCGAGGGCGTCGACGCGCTCGCCGAGCGTGACGCGGCTGTCGGGGTTCGGTGCCTGCTCGAGCCCGATTGCGAGCGACATCGGCCCTGAGGTGTCCTGACTAGGCACTCCGCGCACGTAGTAGCGGTTCGCCGCCGTCGCGAGCTGGAGGGGGTGGCGGGCAATCTCGCGGAGCTCCTCGAACCGCCCGCGCCCGAAGCGCCGCTCCCTCAGCGCGGTGACGAGGGACTTGCCCGCCTCTACGCCCGGCAGCCGGGCGCCCTCGAAGACGACCGACGCCCCGCAATTCAGGCTCTCGGTCTTGGCCTGCCACTGCTCGGCGGCGCGGATCAGCGGCAGGTACTTGATACCGCCCTCCTTGCGGGGCCGGAAGTGCTCGCGAGCTGCCTCGCCGGTGATCTCGCCCACGGAAAATCCGGGGTGGTCCTGGAAGTACCTCCCGACCAGGTCGTGGCCGTTGCCGATGCCGTCCTCGGAGCGGCTGGTCGACGACAACAGCAGCCGGGCCGTCTCGATGCCGCCGCAGCACACGACGAAGTGCTCGGCGCCGACGGTGAGCTCGTGGCCGTCGATGTCCCTCGCCGTGACGCAGTCGACGGCGTCGCCCTGCGGGCAGGCGACGATCCCGGTAACGTTGGCGTGGAGCACGACATTGATCTTGCTCAGGGTCTCGAGCGTGTCCCGAGAGACCTCGGCAAAGTTCGGGCTCGGGCTGAACTGCGAGTACACCGTGGAGAGGAGCCTCTCGTCGAAGGCCGGGCCGGCGGGGAGGACGTTCGGCCACTGGGGCTCTCCCGGGTCGCCGAACGTCTCGATCGCCAGGATCGCCTCGGCCCGCTTCAGGTACGGCTGTAGCTCGGCGGGTGTGAGCGGCCAGCCGCTCTCGGGCACCCACGACCTGGTGGTGAAGTCGATGTCCTGGAGAGGCAGCGCCTGTCCCGCCCAGCGGGTCGTGGCGCCGCCGAGGGTTCGGAACCGGAGGGTGTGGATGCCGGTGTGGGCGAGGCCGACCACCTCTGAGCGGAACAGGTCCTGCGAGCGTTCCTCGAATCGCCGCCCGCCCCCTTCAAGGACGATGACAGAGACGCCATTGCGGGCGAGTTCGGTCGCAATGGTGATCCCCGCAGCACCCCCTCCGACGACGCAAACCTGTGCCCTCAGCTCACGGGGATCGGCGGCGGCGATGTCAGTCAGCACGTTGGGCGTTCCTCAGGGTCGCATGCCGTCGTCGTGGCAGCCTTGATCTGGCACGACAATACTCCAGTAAGGGTCGCGCGCGAGCGGCTCGACTTGGGACCATGCACCTGGGAGAGCGCCGCCTCGGCATCGTCCCAGACGCGGTTCACGAGCCCGATTCCGGCGGCTCGCCGCGCCGGTACCTCCTTACGGCTGTAGACGAACTCGGCCACGCGGCGTTCCCTCATGGGATGGCTCCGCGTGAGTCGCTTTCATGCGCCAGGCCGGCCTTTCGAGGGCCGCCGCAAAGGAGCGCTGGCGGTGTGAGTTTGGGCCGACTCAACTCGACCAGAGGGTATGTGGAAGAGGAGATCCGTTGAATGCCGTTCAGGAATCATCGGACACGATGACTATCGGGAATTCTCCGACTGTATGACTGTTGCTTCAACGACGTGTCGAAATGCAGCTCGACCCGTCACCTCGTCTCGTGGCCCAAAATCCGCGAGTCGCCCACCATCGAGCACGAGAAGAAGGTCGCAGTCCTCTACTGTCGCCAGCCGATGGGAGATCACGATAACTGTTACATGATCACGTAACTCCGATAATGTGCGCCGCACCAAGCTCTCTGATCGCCCATCGAGTGCGCTGGTGGGCTCATCCAAGACAAGTACCCGAGGCGACCCAACGAGCGCCCGAGCAATGGCCAATCGTTGTCGTTGTCCTCCCGAAAGTGCGTCACCGCCTTCCCCCACCGGCGTCTCATACGATCGTGGCATCGCTACAACGTCCTCATGAAGATGGGCAGCACGCGCCGCAATCTCAATCCTCTCTTGGGAAACATTCCGGAAAAATGAAATGTTTGATGCGATCGAACCTTGCAACAAGATCGATTCCTGGGCTACCAGCGCAATCGGGCTTGTCCCGCTTCCCTTCCTGATAGATGACGCTGGTACATCTCCCACGAACACATGTCCATATGAGGGCATTCGCATTCCTAGGACCAATTGACTCAGTGTCGATTTTCCGCTTCCAGACCTTCCCACAACGCCCAGAATCTTACCGCTAGGAATGTGGAATGATACGTTCTTAACAGCCTCAGTTCCCGAATCATATGCAAACGAAACCCCATCGAACTTAACGTCAAAATTGTCGGGAACTCGATTTCCATTTAACTCCGGCGAACTGGCCTGATAGTGCCGAACTTCTGCCTGCACTTCAGCTAAAAAGGGTTCATCCGACCGAATCTGTTGGCTACTCGATTGGATCGCGGAGCCGTATACCAGTGATCGCAAGGTGAGCACTAGGATTGCCCCGGTTGCGCCTAAATTTTTTCCTGAGTGCGCCAGAAGTAGTGCGAGACCAATAATGACGAACGCCAGCGCGAGTGTTTGGTAGACCACAGAATTATATTGCCCCAAGAGGCGGCTTTTCGCATAGCTTATAGCAGCCTCGTGATTTCGTTGATGCAGACGATCTGTCGCCTCTTGCTCCACGCCGAACAAACGAAACTCACGAGCCAGGCGCGTATACTCAGTAGCTAGGGTCGCTATCCTTTGGCTGTCATTTGAAAGCCGAACAGAGGCCGTTCGTGTCAAAGTGAGGATGGGGCGCATGACCGTTGATAACACGACGCCGGCTATAATTACCACGCTAGCTGTAACTGGATTTACTATAAAGGCGGCCGTCAGAAGCGCCAATGCTCCGAAAATGCCTTGCAGCCCAGTGGAGATAGCTTGTGTTAATCCGGCTATGTAGTCGCAATTGACCGTTAGGAGCTGTTGGACGTGACCAAGTCGTTCCGCCGACTGAATATCCCAACTGGCTTTGAAATACGAATCCATGATCTTATCTCGACTTATCTCCACCGCCGAGCTTGACATTGAGGCAGTGACGGATGCAGCAGTAATACTAAATAGAAAGAAGAGGATTAGGAGTCCGATACAAACCAATATTGAATCGTGTAACGGTATCGATAATCCATCGAGCTTTAGATTGCCACTGCCTTCTGCGTGGCTTGCTGCCAGTTCAGTTATTATGACGAGGAGTGCTGCCTGTGACAATCCTCCCACAAGGGAGCAGCTTGAAATCCATATAAGGCTACGGTTTAGCGACCTGAGGCCCAGGGATCTCAACGACGTGACTATTGCAAATACACCTCTCTGCTTTGTACTTTTCTTTGCTTTCGGTCCGTGTTTCGCGCGGCCAACTACTCGCAGGTGTGACATTCTTGAGGAAACCTCTTAAGTCGAGCCATCGATATCTTGCGTCTGACGCAAAGGGCTTGTTCAAACTTCAGCATCGGGTAACTGTCCGGGCAAATTTGTGAGCAGGAGTTTAGTAGCGCTTCAGATTTCAGCGGGATGTGATGGCCTCGAGTAGGTGCCACTTCGGGGTTTGCCAGCGTAGAGCAGCGCGCGTACGCGGAAATTCCGAAACGATGAGAAACGGAAGGCGGCACGCTTGACGGGCTTGATCAGGTTGTTGGCGGCCTCGGTGGGTCCGTTCGAGACGTCGGAGGGGTACCAGGCGACGATATGTTCCGTCCAGCGGGCGACAGTCCGCCGGAGCGAGCGCACCTCAACGGGGTTGTGACGATCGGCCATGTCGGTGACGAGACGCTCGATCCACTCGCGTGTGGTGGCCTCGTCGCCGTGTGCGGAGAGCTCCCGGACGTCCTCTTTGGCATGCCAGGTGCTGGCCTCCTCTCCGCGTGGATCTCCGGCTCCCAAGAGGCCGAGGAGCCTCGCGTCGGAGTCTTCGAGGCGTTCGTCGGCCTTGGTGGGCAGGCGCCGGATCCGATAGAGAGCGGATCTCCCTTGCGACTGCGGCGCCGAGGGTCTCGTTCTGGACGCGCCGGCGGCACTCGTCTAGCTTGGCGTTGGCGTGGCGGACGACATGGGTTTTCGTGGGGCAGGCCTAGCTTGTTCGTTCGATGGGAAAGCTATGTGAATGCGCTCAGTAGTGCGAATTCACAATGTTTCCAACAGCTGAGTCGATGGAAGGAAAACTCATGTAGAAGACCCGCTGTCCCGATGCTGAAGGCTCTCTCCAACCGTCAAGCAGGGGACAGTGTTCCGAAGTTTGCGTGGCCCGAGTTCGACTCCTTTGCTCGTGTCGAGGGTGCAGGCAGTCGGAAGAAATGGTGAGGCAACCTCTCGCCCGACAGAACACACAGCATTGGCCGCCGAGGGCGATCAGACCGGTCGGGGCAGGAGGCAGGTTTGAGGGCGTCGTTGATGACCTGTTATCCAACACACGATCGGAATGGCGTTCCGTGAGTAGTCACGAACTCGCGCCGTTACGAATCCTCTTGACCATCCACCACGATCTCGATCTCAACACCGGAGCACCGGGATCGACTCTCCAGTTGGGGAATGCTCTTCGCAGGCAAGGCCACCAAGTATCCGTGGTGGGCTTTGACAATCTCCCCATCGATCTGGGACCGCGTCTAAACCAGCTCACCTTTCCTGTGTATGTCGCTGCTCACGTCAGACGCTTGCTGAGCCGAGGTCTGGTGGATGTTGTCGATGCCTCGACTGGTGACCTCTCGCTGCTGCCCCGGGTCTGGATCACCAAGGCGCCGGCAATCGTCGTAACACGGAGCCATGGTCTCGATCACCTCGCCCACCTGGATCTGATTGACGCCGCCAAGCGCGGTGAACTCACCTTGCGCCGCCGGTACTTCATCTACCACGGCGGTATTCAACTGTCCCAGGTGGCACGGTCGCTGCGGATTGCTGACTTCTCCGTATTCAACAACTCGCCTGAGCGCCAATGGGCCATTGACCACCTTCGTGTTCGGCCCGATCGCTCAGCGGCCGCACCGAATGGCGTGGCTCCCGAGCTTGTTGGTCTTCCGCTTGGCGACGCGGAGGCGGTTCCCCGAATAGCGATCCTCGGCGGGTTTGCGTGGAGAAAGGGAGCTGAAACCGCTGCCACGGTTCTGTCCGAGGTCTTGAAGATGATGCCCCACATTGGGGCGAGTTGGCTGGGCGCCGATCCGGCGGAAGCTGTCCGCGCCCTGGATCCCGCCGTCCGCGCGCGAGTCAGGGTTCTCCCTCGATATGAGCTCGTGGAGCTGCCCTCCCTGCTTCGCAAGCACGAAATTCTCCTCTTCCTTTCCCGCATGGAGGGATTTGGAATCGTTGTAATCGAGGGCATGGCATGCGGGTTGGTCCCTGTCGCAAGCGACATCCCCGGACCGAGGGACATCCTCAATGGCAAGGACGCGGGCATCCTGGTTCCCGTTGGTGATGTCGGAGCCGCAGTCGATGCCGTTACCTATCTCTTCGAGCATCCCGAAGAACGCCAGCAGATGCGCCAGCGTGCCCACACGTTGGCGCAGGGTTATTCGTATGACGCGATCGCAGATGGCCGGGTTGCGCTATATCGGAGGCTCCTCGGTGACAAGCTGGCGCAGCAGTCGAGGCAGTGACCTGAGCCAGAGATTCTTCTCCGAATAGGAATGCCTGGCCTGCTTCACGAGTTTGTTCCCGCTGTAAGCGATGATGGCAGGCCGCATGGCGTGACCGGGAAGACCAGAACGAGCCCTCACGCTCGTTGAAGACGAGTAGCTGGGGCGCTGGGCGTCGGTGATCCAAGATCGCACATCCCTCACCTACTGGGGGTCGATCGTTGAGCCACCTGACCGATCTTGGCGGCTCAGGCCACTATGTCTCGCAAAGTCGTTCGTAGAATTTGTAAGCATGCGCGGCGACTTCGTTCCAGGTAAAGCGCTGATGTGCCTCGTGACGCGCTGCTTCTCCCATCGTCCGAACCAGGTCATCGTCACAAGCCAGTTCACCGAGTACCTTGCGAAGCGATTCAACATTTCCGGGCTCTACGACGAATCCCGTCCTGCCATCATCGACGACCTCGGGAATTCCTCCGACGTTGGAGACCACCACGGGCGCTCCGCAATACATCGCTTCGAGAACGACTAACCCGAGAAGTTCGGGAGCATGATGCTGTCGCCCCTTCCAATCGAGTTCGACGCTGGGCAGGATCAGAGCTCGTGCGTTTTCGTAGAGGTCGCAAAGCTCATCGTCATTGAGATTGACTTGAAATTCAACATCCTTACCGACAGCCAAAGCACACAGATGTTCGAAATAGTCCTTCTCGTGTATTGGACCGACAACCGACAGACCCGCACCGGGTGGCAAGGATCGAATTAGGACGTCCACGCCTTTGTGAGGTGTCAGCCGGCCCACGAAAAGAAACCGCCCCGTATGATCGCTGGTTCGTTCCCGGTGATTAGGACACAACGCATCAGCTCCTCCGTAAATGACGTCTGAAGGTAGCCTCGCGAGTTCTGATTCACACATCCGACCGAACTGGGAAACGAAGAGGGAGCCATCGAACAGTTTCCACAGTCCACGTCTGATACCGGCTCGCGCCCCACCACCATGCGGTGTTAGAACAACTTTTGTTCGGTGTAGAGAGGCTCCCAACGCCAGCAATACGGCCGCTTTGTTGATTATGTGTGCATGAATAACGTCGTATCGGGACGCCAATCGGAGGAGCACTGGGTTTACTGGATCGCGTAGGTCGCCCCGCCATGACCACGGTCGAATAACGCGGATTCCGAGGCCAGAATGATGGCGCAGTTCCGTGCGTTCCCGTCCAAACGTCACCAGATCAACGTTTGCTCCCGATTTCGCCAATGCGACTGCGAGCGCACTCGGATAGCGTTCACCACCGCCACGGACCTCAGGCAGGCCGGGTACTCCGAGGTCGGTTACTGCTGGAGCCACAATCGCAATTCGCATCTCCGTGTAACCTCAGATCGTCCTAAAGGTTTCAGGGTATATGACTGGTATCTGGTCTGCGCGCCTTTATACGTCGTAACGCTGTATCTCGCAACGCTATTGGGCGGATCGGATGAATTACCGACAAGAACATTTGCGCTCGTTCGTTTCATACGGGACGGAGCGAGGGAGAAGGTGCGAGTTAGCTATTTCATCGCACGAACTCTATCGAGCGCGGTGAGGTTCGGTGCGCAGTAGTGGCCGGAAAACGGTGTCCCTGGGCGGTACCTCTGCCCCGAGTGATGATCGAGCCGGGGGGTTCGGCGGCGGATCGACCGGTGCCGGCAACTCTGGCCGTGGGCAGCGATGTTGTCAGGATTTGGTTGACCCCCCCATCGGCAATCGATGGGCTGCGCATGGTCCAGTTGTAGTGCGGGTTTGGAATCGTCGACCACACTCGGAAGGTGCCGGGAGCGGCGAGGACTCAGGCCGATAGGGTCGCCGTTGGAGCGACGGGACCTTGGGCCACTGCGGTGGGAACGGCGGGATCCGCTGAGGCGACCAGCACCGGAGCTGGCGGCGGCGGTGGTGGCGGTGGGAGACCGTGGGGAAGCCGGCGTGGTGACCGTTGAGGTCAGCGGGTAACACCCAGGATTGAGGCCGAGACGACTCGCTCGTCTACCTTTGGACCACATGGGGAACCGGGTTCTACGGCAGTTGGCACTGACTCCCCACCGAGCCAAATTGGCGGCTCGGTCCATGTTGGGGGGTCCAGAGAGCCGTCTTGAGGTACGACGCCGAGCCTATAGGAAAGTGGCATCGCGGGTGACCAAGACCCTCGAGATCGAATCGGACGGTTCACGGTTCCTCATCCATCCTTCTGATGGACCAATTGCTGAGCAGCTGTTCGTATTCGGCTCGTTCAATGCAGACATGACCGAAACTGCGGTGTCGGTCATGAACGATTTCCTGGCGCCTGATCCGATCGAGGGAAAAGTGTTCTTGGACATCGGCGCCAACATCGGAACGACCTCCATACCTGCAGTCACCCAATGGGGAGCCTCTCGCGTATTGGCGGTTGAGCCGGAAGCGGAGAACTTCCGTCTGCTTCGATGCAATGTGATCCTCAACGATTTGGACGACAGGATCGATTGCGTGAAACACGTGGTGACGAATCACTCAGGTCCGGTCACCTTGGAAATTTCCGCTTCGAACTCCGGGGACCACCGCGTCCAGTACGTCGTTCCAGACCGCGAGGAGCCCCGTTCAACCGTCGCGGTCGACGGAGTGCCACTCGACGATCTCATCGATCAACATGGGATCGACCGGGGCGAGATCGGGTTGGTGTGGATCGACACCCAAGGGCACGAAGGCCATGTGCTCGACTCAGCCCCCAAGACACTGGCAGCACGCGTCCCCATGCTCATTGAGTTCTGCCCTTACATGCTCCGAAGAAATGCTGGCCTCGAGCTTCTACAGCGACTCATAGCAGAGCACTTCTCCTTCTTTGTCGATTTGGAGAAACCTCAAAAGACGCCCGCGGTAGAAATCTCCAGACTTCCGGCTCAGTACCCTGGAACCCATTCCACGGATCTGCTTCTTATTCCCTGAGGCTGTGAGCTCTACCCCCAGGAACGCTTACAAATCTACGAGCTTGGTGGTGCAGAAGAATGTGTCGACGTGGAGGCGGTCGAGCTGAGGCATTTCGCATCGCGCCTCTACGTTTCGCTCGGCGCACCCGACCCGATCTCCCGGACGGGCTCAAAGGCAACATGGCAGCCGATCTTCGACTAGCTGAGATGGTGCCATAGAAGCTTCCTTCATCCCGATTCGTCCCGAGCTGAAGACTCAGCCATCGTCTCCAGCACCTTCGTTGCGACCGGCGGGACCCGCGCGTCAGGCGGGTCGAGTACGCCGCCACGGGGGTTTTCAGCTGGGTCGCTGATCGGGATCGTGGCGAGGATTTCGGGGACCGCTGGAACGCGCGAAACCACCACGGGAGTCCTCGCGAGATGCATTCACTTCATGCGTAGACCCTCGTCAAAGCGAAAAGACTCAATTCTCCGGCGTGCGAGGCCGATGTTTTTCGTGGCGGCCACGATTGATTCGATCCCGTCCGTGGAAAAGACCCTGCGCAACTCATTGAGGGGCATTGCCTGCCGATTGAGGAGATCACCATGTCAAGCCCTCTGCGGCGACTGCGACGCATCACCGTATTCCAGGCAGCAATATGCCTTGTCGCGCTCCTCCTCACGCTCAGCGTGAAGAGCGGTGCGCCAACGTCGCCTGCCGAAGGAGCGGTTGCTCCTCACAGCTCCACTCCTCACAGCTCCACTCAAGCGACGGGTTATGACCTCGTCGGCTCTGATGGAGGCGTCTTCGTCTTTCACGGCGGCTTCTATGGCTCGTTGCCGGGTCTCGGCATCCATGTCGACAACGTTGTGGGGATCGCACCCGCCGCCAACTACGGCGGGTACTACCTGGTCGGCTCCGATGGTGGTGTCTTCTCCTTCGGAGACACGGCGTACGAGGGTTCGTTGCCGGGGTTGGGTATCCACGTGAACGATGTCGTTGGAATCGTGCCCTCCTCCGATGACAAAGGATATTTCCTCGTCGGTGCCGACGGCGGCGTCTTTTCTTATGGAGACACCGCGTACGAGGGCTCACTGCCCGGCCTCGGTGTCCACGTCGATGATGTGACCGGGATCGCCGCCACCCCGAGCAACACTGGCTACTGGGTTCTCCAAGCCAATGGTCAGGTGACGGGGTTTGGCGACGCCCCCGACCTGGCACAACTCGCACCTCTTCCAGAAGCCGGCGGAGCGACCCGCTACGTGGCACTCGCCTCGACATCGGATGGGCAGGGATACTGGGCCGTGAACAACTTCGGTGCGGTGTTCGCCGTCGGCGACGCCCACTGGCTCGGCAACGTGGCGTACAACCCGAGCAGCCTCGTGTCGATCGTGCCCACTGGGGACAATGCGGGCTACTGGATCGTCGGATCCGACGGCAACATCTTCGGCCTGGGCGACGCTGCCTTTAACGGCTCTTTGCCTGCCCTAGGCATTGTGCCCAACTTTCCGATCGTCGGTGCGGCACCAACTGTTACTTCTTCTCCACCAGCCGTTCCGCCACCAACGACAACCTCCGTCACGCCAACTAACACCGCGACTTCGGGTATACCGACGAGAGAGACATCGCCAGCCATTACCATCGTCGGCAACACCTGTGGCGCCGTCGGCTCATGTTCCGCGAATGGCAACCCAGTAGGCAACACCTTTGGAGGTGTGCCAGAGACCGTGGCGGAGCTGGGCGTATCCTCTGATGGCGTCGCCCTATCCTCCGCAAACTGGGAAGAGAACTCCCATAACATCAACGTCTACGCTCCAGGAACCGGGTACCCAGAGGGCCTTCAGACTGGTGATTCCGGACCACCATCTACCAGCAATCCTGCCGGCACCTTCGGCCTAGCTATGGACTCGACCTACATCTATGGTGCCGAAGGTGATGGCCTAGTGACCCGTTTCAGCCGAGCCACCTGGCTCAATCCGGCAAACGAGTCCAATGTAGATGAAGGCAACAGCACCGGCGTCGGTCCACTGACCGTTGACTCAGGCGGCAACCCACTGCTCGGTGAAACCCTCTGTGACGGCAACCTGTTCGTCACTGACGCTAACGGCCCGCTTACGACAACCGCCTACTTATCCCCAAACACCACTGAAATCAAAGAGGTCCCTACGTCGCTCTCAGGCGTCACAGAGACCTGGAGCGCCCCAGGGGCCAGCGTGCTCACTTGTGACCGGGAGGGCGACATCTGGGCCCTCGTAGAGAACCCGGCAGGTTCGTCTGACATGGTAGAGCGCTTCAATATTTCAGGCTCACTACTCACGGCCTTCACCCTTCCGGCCTCCGTCATCGCCCAAGGCGTAGCCGCTAGCCCAAGTAGTGACGAACTGCTAGTAGCTGACAATGGTCAAGACCAAGACTTCAAATGGTTCAACTACTCCGGAACCCAAACGGGTCAGGTCGGCGTCACGGGGGGTTACCTACAGGGCTCTGACCCCGGCCGTATCGGTCCTGACCGCTTCGTAGGACCTCGCTCGGTGGCCATTGACGGTTCGGGGAACATCTACACGGCCGAGAACTGCCTGCCAGGAGTTTCGCAGTCAGTGTGGCAAACGCCTGGTCCCTGCGGCATTATCACGGAATATCAATCAAACGGTACATCCGTCGTCTGGCGTGACGTCAACGCAAACACCTTCGGCGGAACCGGCGAGCCGACCAATGACGGCAGCCGGATCTTCAACCGCGACTTCGAGTTTACCCGTGACTCATCCGGCAACTACCAACCGTATGCCTTTACCGTCAATCCATGGGCATACCCTTCTGATTCTCGTGTCAGTAGTGCGGCCCAAATAGGCTGTTCCACTGCTTGTCCCCAATACGGAGCCGGCACTTACGAGTGGGAAGGTGACGGCCACCGCTATGAGACCGTGGACCTCGGCGAAGGGGCAGTCAATACATACGAGCAGTTGCCTAATTCAGAGATCATGGTCCCGGTCTGGCAAATACCCAACCCTGGCGGCTGGGAGAACGTGTTCGTCGATGACAACACCGGCAACATCTGGGGCGTTCAATTGGGCGGCACCAACGTCACTGAATATCCGTTGACCGGCTATTCCTCTAACGGTGTGCCCGAGTACGGCAGCCTCATCAGCTACGGCGAGCCACCGGGTCTGGTTGACGTCAGGGGTGTTGATGTTGAAGGCAGCACTATCTATGTAACCGGCTTCTCCCCGAGCGACACAGACAGCAGTTTAGTGGCGGGCAACTATGAATCCATTGGCCCAAAGCTAATAAAGTTCAATAGCCTACCGACCACTTCCGGCTGGTCAAGCTCCGCCTGGACCACTGACCCGACCTACTCTGTCAATTCATCCGACACCACCCCATTCCCTCAACCCTTCAGCTTCGCCGTTGACAGTCAAGCGAAGATAGTAGGAATAGCTCTGCTGTACGAGCCAGCCACCAACGGCAACCAATCGCTACAACACCAGGGTGCATTAGAGGAATACTCTACGACTACCGGCGCCTACATTCAGACACTCACCCCGCCCCTGCCCGGCACCGGTGTCGGTGAGGGTGCCTTCGACAACCAAACCGGAGTCGTATCCAAGAACGGCTGGTTCTGGGTTGAAGACGACTGGTACACGCGCATCATCGGCGTGCGTCCCTAGGCGCAGGCAGACAACTACGGGTCGTAGGAGTTTCGGACCTCGCCCGGCCATCTGTCTACGCCCCGTACCCGTGAGACAGAGTGGCTCCGGCACCTATGCGACACCCCTCTGAGCGTTCTTGACCCTACGGGGGCGGCCGTTGGGTGAGGCGAAGGCCCCGATCTCTTTGGAGCGGTCATGACGGATCTGATGGGTGCGGATGACCTTGTACTCAAAGGAGATTTCCTTCTCGAGCTCCTTCAAGCGCTTCACGTCGTCGGCCTTCATTCCCTGAACTGGTTGCGCCAGCGGTGGTGAGTCTGCTCGGAGGCCTGGAGGTGGCGGGCGACCGCCGCCACATCACGCCTTCGTTGAGCATCCGGTCGGCCTGGTTGAGCCTTGCGGACGATCTGCTCGGCGTGGCCTGCGTCTGAGCATCGTGAATATTCTCCTTTCGCGCAGCAATCTGGGCATCGGCTCCGTTCACGTGTGGTCCGATCTCAGGGGGTCAGGCCACGGGGTCGGGCGGATGGACCCGTGTCGCCATGGCAAAACGGCGCGCAACCGGGTTTGGCTAGCGTTGGCAGGATCATGCGAGGGGACCCAGCCAAGACGAGGTCCGACGTCGTTCCTTCTGAACGTCCCACCGTTCTCATGGTCGGTGAAGCGCTTGCCCATGAGAACCCAGGAGGCTTGAACAGGTACCTGGAGGACTTGGCCTCGGCCTTGGAGGTCCAAGGCACGCCTGTCTTCACAATCCGGATGGGCATGGGCCCCACCAGATCTCCGAGCCACGTTCTGGCGGGCAAGACCTCTTGGCCACTGCCTTTGCGGATTCTGTCGTACTGGAGGGCAGCCGCACGACTGGCCGACCGTATCGATGTAGTCGACTCCCACTTCGCGCTCTACGGACTGCTTCCTGTCTTCGCGACGCGCCTCCGTTCGAAGCCCTTGGTCGTCCACTTCCATGGGCCGTGGGCCGAGGAGTCTCGGGTCGCGGGCCAGCGGAGCTCCGTGATTCTGTCGATCAAGCGCTTGATGGAGACCTCTCTCTACCGACGCGCCACCACACTCGTCACCCTCTCCGAGGCTTTCAAGGCCATCTTGGTCGAGCGTCACCGCGTGGATCCTTCTCGCGTGGAGGTGATCCCCCCGGGCGTCGACCTCGACCGCTTCTGCCTGGGCGACAGAGTACGGACCCGACGGCATCTGGGGCTCTCAGACGACGGCTTCGTCGCCGTGGTGGCACGCCGTCTTGATCGGGACGCCCGGCGAATGGGGCTCGACACCCTCCTCGTAGCGTGGAGGCGGGTAGTCGAGGCAGTTCCAGGCGCCACCCTGCTCGTAATCGGTGACGGTTCTGCTCGGGGTGACCTCCAGGCCCTGGCTCGCGCAGAGAAAATCTCTGGTTCGGTGCGGTTTCAGGGCAGGGTGGACGACGTTGACCTTGTCAGTGCCTATCAGGCGGCAGACGTGAGCGTCGTCCCGAGCATCGCGCTCGAGGGATTCGGCCTGGTGGCCCTCGAGTCCTTGGCGTGTGGGACGCCTGTCGTGGTGACCGACTGCGGGGGGCTGCCCGAGGCGGTGGCCGGCCTGGACGCTTCGTTGATTGTGCAATCGAGGAACGCGGGAGCGTTGGCGGATCGCCTGACTACGGCGGCCAGAGGCGCTTTGCCCGACCGCCACGCCTGCAGGTCCTATGCCGAGGGGTTCAGCTGGTCAGCCTTCGCTCGGGCCAACCAAGCGGTCTACGCCCGGGCTCTGGACCCGCGTCCACGGGTCGTGTTCCTCGATCATGTGGGCCGCCTCTCGGGCGGTGAGCTGGCCTTGGCCCGGCTCGTGGAAAACCTGGACGTCGACGCCCACGTGATTCTGGGGGAGGATGGCCCACTCGCGGAACGGCTTCAGAAGGCTGGAGCAGAGGTGGAGGTGCTTCCACTCCCACCGATTGCCCGTGACCTCCGGCGGGATCAGGTGGGAGCGCGACCCGAAGCGGCTCTGGCCTCGGCACGCTATGTGGCCACCCTGACCCGAAGGTTGAGGCGGCTGCGGCCCGATCTTGTCCACGCCAACTCGCTCAAATCTTCCCTGTACGGGGGCCTGGCCGCTCGGGCCGCCGGCGTCCCCCTGGTAATTCATCTCCGTGACCGCCTGGCCTCCGACTACCTCCCGCCGCCTGCCCTTCGGGTGGCTCAGGGAACCATCCGTCACTTTGCCTCCGGGCTGATCACCAACTCCACCTCGACTCTGGAGACCGTTTCGCGTAGGCCAACGCACTTCGCCGTCGTTCCCTCGGGGATCCCCGCTTCCTGGTGCACTCGGCCGACCCCGGACCGGTTGGCCCGGGGTGGACCTCTTCGTGTCGGCATGGTCGGACGGATCGCTCACTGGAAGGGCCAGCATGTCTTCCTCGCAGCCTTCGCCGAGGCCTTCCCAGACGGTGGAGCGGAGGCGGTCATCGTCGGGTCGGCGCTCTTCGGGGAGGAGGCATATGAGCGGGAGCTCGGCCGGCTCGTAAAGGATCTCGGAATTGTCCGCGGAGTTCGGTTTTCCGGTTTCAGCGACGACGTCTGGGAGGAGCTCACGAAGTTGGACGTCCTGGTACACGCCTCGACCGTTCCGGAGCCCTTTGGCCAGGTCGTGCTGGAGGGAATGGCTGCCGGCTTGCCGGTAGTTGCAGCCCGGGCGGGGGGACCCGCCGAGCTCATAACCGATGGGATCGACGGCCTGCTCTTTACTCCGGGGCAGTCCGACGAGCTGGCGACAACGCTGCGGGTGTTGGCCGAGGACCCGCTCCGCCGCCAGGAGTTGGGCCAGAATGCGCGGAAACGAGCGACCTCCATGACGGTCGAAGCTTCGGCGGCCGCAGTCCTCGAACTCTACGGGCGTGTCCTCCGCCGGAGGCTGTCTTAGGTGTGCGGCGTATGCGGGATGGCAGGCGGCTCGGAAAGGGAACGCATCTCATTCGTCACCGCCAGCACCGCCACCCTTTCCCACCGCGGTCCGGACGCCGAGGGGATGAAGGTTCTCGACGGAGCTGTGCTCGGCCACACGAGGCTCCGAATCCTTGATCTTTCGGAAGCCGCGGACCAGCCGATGTCATGCCGGAACGGAACCCTCTGGTGCTCTTACAACGGAGAGGTCTACAATTTCCACGATCTACACTGTGAACTAACAGCCGCCGGACACCGTTTCGAGACCACTTCCGACACGGAGGTCGTCCTGAGAGGCTTCGACGAGTGGGGCACGCGGATCTTTTCTCGCCTCCGGGGGATGTTCGCGGTCGCTGTCTGGGACAACCGCACTCGAACCCTCGTGCTGGCCCGCGACGGCTTGGGGATCAAGCCGATGTACTACCGACCGCTCGCCGACGCGGTCGCCTTCGCCTCGGAAGTGCGGGGCCTACGCCGATCCGGAGACCGTCTGGATTCCCTCTCGGTCTCCCGGTACCTGCGCCTGGGTTGGGTCCCTGGGCCCCGGACCATCGTGGAGGGGATTTTCGAACTGTTGCCCGGGACCCTCCTTCGTTGGCAGGCCGGGCGAACAACGGTGGAGTCCTGGACCGTGTCTGAAACAAACTCGCCCCGCGGAACCAGCGCGCCCGAAGTGGCTGAGGCTCTGGCAGAAGCGGTGGCGATGCATCTCGTGTCGGACGTGCCGGTGGGCGTGTTTCTGTCAGCTGGCGTCGATTCCGCCCTCGTCGCCACGCTGGCCGCTCGAGCTGGCGGCCGTCTGAGGAGCTTCACCGTCGGGTTCCCCGGTCCCAAGGACGAGACCCCCGGCGCCGCAGCCTTGGCTCGTCGCCTTGGTCTTCCGCACGACACCGTGCCAGTGTCAGGCCCGGAGGTGACGGGATCGATCGATCGGATCGTCGGCGACCTCGATCAGCCGTCAGTAGACGGGGTCAATTCCTGGGTCATCTCCAAGGCCGTCCGCGAGGCGGGCATCACTGTGGCGCTCTCGGGGCTCGGAGGCGACGAGATCTTCGGCTCATACTCGACCTTTTGGCACGTGCCTCGCCTGGCCCGATTGGGCGCCGCGGCTCGTCACGCTCCTCCCAAGCTACGGGAGGGGCTGCCTGGTCTGTCCGCAGTACTCCCTCGCTTTGCCCATTCCCGCCAAAGGAGGGCCCTCGAGGCAGTGGCAAAGGGAGGCTCTGACACGGCTTACGCCGCGGTCCGCGGCCCGCTCGGGGAAGGAGAGCTCGCGTGGCTTCGTGGGGGTCCGACGGAGCAGGTCGACCTCGGTATCGTCAAATCCGAGGACGTGGGAGAACTCGAGGCGTCGAACTACCTCCCCTTTCAGCTCCTACGCGACACCGACGCCATGTCCATGGCTCATTCCCTCGAGATACGGGTGCCGTTGCTGGACTCGACCGTCGTGTCATTCGGGAACGCACTACGCCGTTCGCACCCTGCTGCGCCTGGTGGGGTGAAGACACTGGTGGCCGAAGCCGTGGACCCGCAACTCAAAGAGGTCGCACTGCGCCCCAAGGCGACCTTTACCCTTCCCTTCGACACGTGGCTCCGCGAGGAGTTGGCCGACTGGTCCGCGGAGGCCATGACGGCCGTCTCATATCAGGGTCTGGGTCTGAGAACCGACCACGTCGAAACCTTCCGGCGGCGCTTCGTGGCCGGTCATGTCAATTGGCGTGCCGTTTGGAATCTCGCCGTCCTCGGATGCTGGATCAACAAGGCGGGACTCGGGTGAGCGCCGGTGCGGCGCAACTGAATATGAGACGGCGCCTGAGGGCTAACGGGACAGCCGACAACCCCCTCGCGGCTGACGCCGGACGTGTCAGACATTGCGATGGCTTTGCACTGAGAAGTCAGGGTCGACGATGCACCAGGGCAGACATGCGGGTGCCATCCGAGTTCGCTTTGGGTGGCCGATCAACCAGCGTCACCTCCTCACCCCGTAGCGATTCGGCCGATCAACGGATCCGGTCAAAGTCCTCCCTGGACGATCCTGACGACGCATGGGAAGTGCGTCAGGTGGTCGGCGATGTGGCGCAATTGGAGTGGTCCTCATCGCCATGCGGATGCGAGACGCAACGCCAAGAGCGCAGCCGGTTGCCATGCAGTCGGCCAATACCGCTACGCGCCAGCACGGCGCAGCAAGAGACGCGACCGCGATGCCGCCGAGGACCAAGCCGAACGAACGGTGATCGACCGCTTCGGAGAGCTACGCCATTCAGGCCAGAGCTACCGCCCAATCGCCGCGACGCTCGACGCCGAGGGACTGAGTCCCCAACGCGCTTGTCACTGTGGCTACGGCAGAGCGGATCGTCGCATTGCGCGACCGTACGCTAGACGGGTGTGAATAGGGCGTGGGATCGCAATGTCGCCAGATGCTCCGCGTCACCTGGCTGTGATTGCCTCACCGTGTAACCGTGATCGACCAAGGTCTCGTACGCGGCCGCACCGCCTTCGCCATGAAGCTCGATCAGCCAGGTCGGTCGAACTTCGTCGAGAAACCTGGTCGCTGCCGGAATGACGATTCCCTCAGCTCCTTCGATGTCCATCATCACCAGTTGCGGTGGCGCATGCTCATTGAGGAGCGCATCGAGCGGTACCGCCGGCACGGTCCGATCGCCGCTCTCGCGGATCCGGCCGAGCGCGCTGTTCGATTCGAACCGTACATTGTGCGCCCGATCGGAGACAGCCGCCCCGATCACCTCGACGGTCAGGCTGTTGAGTGCGAGATTGTGGCGGAGGCGTTCCACGTTGGCTGGATCTGGCTCCACCGCGAGATGATGCCCGGTCGGGGACAGCGCACATGCGGTGATGACGTAGTAACCGATGTGGGCGCCGACATCCCACATCGACATTCCGTCTCGAAGGATGTGCGGAAGCAAATTGTGAATCCACGGCTCATAGGTGCCAGCGATCAACCGCCGCTCGTCGCTCGCCATGTCGACTTGGATCGGTTGTCCGCGGGCCGGCCCTCGGCCGATCTTGCCCTCAGCCAGTCCCGCTCTTGGCGCTTCGGTGAACGAATCGCGCAAGAGGTTCCGGATGCGCGGGTAGCGGTTGGCGATGAGAAGGGCGCGCTCAGGCACGAACGGCATTGCTGTCTTCAGGACTCGGCGAACCACGCCCCAATCGTAGCTCTTGATCAATCGCCGAATCGTTTCGCCGCCCGCATCTCACGACGATGGCTCCAGCAACTGACAGATCCACATCTGCCTTGACCAACCGAGGACGAGACTGGGTGGCGATCCTCGTCGGTAACCGTCACGGTTGAGGCCGAGGCCGTCGGTTATAGCGGGAGAAACCTTCAGCGCACTCCATCGAACTGTATGGCAGCCAGACGGGGTCAGCTCGCTCTATTACGATTCATGGTTATGTGCACGCGTCCGAGCGACAGATGCCGATGATGCGCGTGTACCAGTCGTCCTCAATCCAGAAGCGACCACCCTTGGCCACAATGTCGTTCTGGCCGTCCAGGTCGCCCTCAACTACGTAGGTACCCGGAAGTGGCGGGTTGAGCGTCTTGACGATCGCTCCGCTTGATATGCTGTACTCTCGAACCTCTCCTGAAGGGTAAAGAGCTCCTGGCATGGTGCTTGGGCCATACAGCATTGCTACTCCGACCACACCAGCCCCGGTGTTCACGGCGAACGAGAAAGGCTCGGAAAACTCGTTCGTGTCGTCGCTCGGAAGCGTATAGATCGAATCCGTCGTCCACGCAGCGGCAGGCCATCCGGGAGTGGTGGGCAGGGAGTTGAACTTGATGAGGGTCATGCCGATGGATTCCCAGTTGCCCCATACTGAACTGCTGTCTGTGTCGCTAGCAGAGAAGCCCGAGACGTAGATGGAATTGCCCTCAACGTCGACCCTGCGCACGTCTACCAGGCCAGGTGGTAGGCCGTAGTTGACGCCGCTGCCGTACTCCGGCGCGCCATTCGAGGCGTAGCGCGTTAGCGAATATTCAACGACGTTGTCGCCACCCTGAGGGCCCTTTGTGACGCCCCAAATATTCCCGTTCCGGACATCCACGAAAAGGCCCGTGTAGCCGTCAGGGTTGGGCAAGGTGTAAACAGGAGCCATAATTTCGGAATTCGGTTCTTGCTCATAGACAACGAGCGTGGTCAAGGAAATGGTCGCCCCGTAAACGTGCCCATCTGCTTCCCACTCGTAAGTGGCAGCACCATATTGGGGCAAGGTGCTTCCACCACCCGTTTGCCTTATGTTTGATACTCGAGGGTCTGAGGGATTCGCCCATGGGTCCACCGTAAAGGCATAGGGCTGGTAGCTGCTCCCGTTCCATGTGAACTCGAAGTCTCGGTCATAGAACCTAGAGTCGTCGTTGCTGGGCTCACCGTTGCCCCCAAAAGTGTTCGCGTTCGTGTCACGCCAGACGACCGTCGTGCCGTTCGACTGGTACGCGGTGATGATGGCGCATGGCCCACTGGTGATCCCGGTCACGGACTGCGCAACGCCAGGGAGACAGTTTTGAGCCGTATAGATGTTCCCCGAATCATCAATCGCCACCGAGCGAGGTCCCACGAAGCGGTCGGGACCGATGAGGCCAGGGTCAGAACCCTGGAGGTAACCACCCGTGACGCCAACCTGACCAGTTCGGGTTCCGGAGTAGTTGAACCACTTGTAGTCCTGGTCCACTCCGTTGTCGGGCACGAGCAATTCGTCCCTGGACGGGCTCGCGGCAATGCCCTGGGCAATAACGGTGGCCGGAAGCGCAAAGGAGGTCACCAGGCTGCCCGTGTCCGTGAAGCGCTCCAGTCCGTCCGCTGTGCCCGCAGGGTTCTCCACAAGGGCCCAGATGTCGCCCTCCCGGTCACAAGTGAGCACGCTGGCCCCTGGGGCGCTCCAAGTCTCTGTGACGCCCGAGAGCGACGTATGGACCCTTTTGATTTCGGCCGTGGATGGAGACAAGCCGACACCAGCCAAGGCCCCGTTGGAGTCCGTGACGAACAGGTTGCCGCCGCACAGGGTTTCGCCCAGCAGCGGATTGCCCGCCGCATCCACAACAAGCGGACCAACTCCAGTGTTACTCCCATGATCGGGGTTGCCCTCATTGCCTGGATCGAGCCAGTTCGCGCGACTAAGGCGGGTCATGTCACCATCGCCGGATGCCGCGTAGATGTACGAAGAGTCCATCGCCAAGCCGTACACACCGTTGCCATTAGCACTCGGAGGCCCATTGTTCCCCGTCGCCTCACCCTCTGGGTACCCGGTTCCTGGGGCGTAGGTGTTGATGGCGTGGGAGTTCTCTTCCCAGGCTGCGGAAGATAGGGCGACGCCATCAGAGGATACGGTCAGCTCCGCCACGGTCTCTGGCACACCTCCAAACTCGTTGGCTACCGGGTTGCCGTTCGCGGAACATGAGCCGGCGGCGCCACACGTGTTGCCGACGGTGGTAATGGCTGGCAAAGGCTCCGTCTTTGCTTTCGTGTGTGGTTCGCAACGCCGAATGGTGACCCGACAATCCCAAGAGTCCGACGACCACAAGGAAGACGACGAGACCACCGATCAAGAGAAGCAGCTTCCTGTGCCTTGTCGGAGTCGCCGCCCTCGATTGATGAGGGTGCGTCTCCCGCAACACGTGGTGCCGGTAGAAGTGCCGCGGTCCAAAGCGCACCGTGTGCAACCGGTGCTGCCGTCGATGTCTGTAAGCGGGCACCGGCTAGCTATGAGGCCTGTTCTCAGCCGCCTCGCCCGACGATATGCGGCGCCCCCAGGCGATGAGGCGGAGCACGCTCAAGGGCATAGCTCGAAGAGTGTACGGGAGTACTCCAACGTCGCCCTGGGCGTGGACCGACGTGTAGTTCCGACCGCTGTTCTCGTGGAACCTGGTCCCGCGCCGCGGACTCCGTATGGCTCAGATCGCGCCGTTCGTGCCGGACCGTCGGGGCCGATCTGCAGCGGTGATCAGCCAGCGGAGAGCGTACTAAGGCGGGCCACCGTCGGGGGAGTGGCCCACCAGGGATATCGGGTGTTCTTTGCCCGTCGGTGAGTCCGCCGGCCGCCCGTCGGGCGGCCTGCACCAGAAACTCACTTGATTGGCGCGATTCTGCGCACCAAGCTGTAGACATTGGAATGCCTTGTTTTCAGTTGTGGAACTCCCCCTTCCGTTGCCGAGACCGAGAAACAGAATATCGGGGGAGCTTTTACCTGAATCCATTGCCAAACTGTTTGCACAGTTTCCTCGTCCGCTGCGCACATCTCACCCGGAAAGACGCCTGTCACATGGAGCTCCTGGACAAGTGACACAGAATGTTGTGTCGGCCGAGGTCGGCAACAGTGCCATCGATCAACCGGGCGCAGTAGCGATCGTTCACGACTACCTGACCCAGCGGGGCGGAGCGGAGAGGGTCGTGCTGGCGATGCACCGAGCCTTTCCCGCGGCGCCCATCTACACCTCCCTCTACGAGCCTGATCTCACGTTTCCGGAATTTCGCGATGTCGACGTACGGCCGTCCTACCTGAATCGTTCACAATTGCTAAGGCGGCACCATCGGCTCGCGCTGCCTCTCCTGGCCCACACCTTCTCCAAAATCGAGGTCGACGAGAAGATCGTGCTCTGCAGCTCGAGTGGTTGGGCCCACGGGATCCACACGACGGGGACGAAACTCGTCTACTGCCACTGCCCGGCGCGCTGGCTTTACAAGAGGGCCGATTACTTTCGCAAGAGCCAGGACGTGCGGAATGAGAGGCGGCACCCTGCAACCTCGCTGGACGAGATCCACACCTCGTTCGTTTTCGGAAATTCTCTTCGTGCCGTGACGCCGATTCTTCGGCGATGGGATCGCAGGGCGGCGGCCAGTGCGAGCGCGTACTACACGAACTCCTCAGCTGTCTCGGACGAGATCTCGTCGGTGTACGGGATACGGGCGCTCATCATCTCTCCGCCTCCCCTGTGCGATGTCGATGGACCGGTGGAGAAGCCGCGCACCCTGGCAAACGACGGGTACTTCCTCGTGGTCTCACGCCTCCTCCCGTACAAGAATCTCGATCGAATCCTCAGTGTGTTCGCGGAACGCCCTGACCTCGAACTGGTTGTCGTCGGGACCGGACCTCTCGAGAAGACGCTGCAACAATCGGCCACGCCCAACATCAACCTTCTCGGGAACGTCAGTGATAGCGAGCTTCGCTGGCTCTATGAACACGCTCGCGCGTTGATCGCCCCGGCTTTCGAGGACTACGGCCTTACTCCACTGGAGGCCGCAAGCTTCGGAAAACCGACGATCGCGCTGAAGAAGGGAGGATACTTGGAGACCGTCTCGGAGGGCACTTCCGGTTACTTCTTTGAGAACCTCGACGTCTCGTCTGTTTCGGGTGCGATCGACAGACTGATTGAGCATCCGATAGATCGCGACGAGATCCGGGACCATGCGTCCCGGTTTTCCGAAGAACGATTCGTCAGCACGCTGAGACAGCAGGTTTCGCTGCATTTGGTCTGAGCCAGGTGCCCGCACGGATGAATAGGTGCGTGCGGTAGCAGCCACCTGTGCCTCGTCGTGATCGCTCCGGCGGCGAGGTCGCTGCGCCGCGGTAGTCAGAACTGCTGACAGATGCCGCCCGGGCGTTCATGGGCCTCCGCCGGTAACCGAAGAGGCTGGCGGAGATGCGAGGACGACCGATGTCGGGGTTCGTGATGGTTGCCCTGAGGGATTTGCGGCGGCATCAAAGCTCAAGAAGTGGGTGCAACGAGGGGTCCCTTGCGTCGCTGTGGGTGACACCAAGGATCGGCGGCGGGAGGGTCTTACCGGCCCCGCTCCGCGGCTCGGTCGGGTGCCTGCGCCAGCTCTGCCGTGGTCTCGACGAAGCCGAGCTCGAGGCACGGTCCTACTGTCGTGACCGGTCGATCGCCGGCGTACTCTTTTGGGCTTGGGGGCGGTCATCATGCCCGCCAGCTGGAGGACGTGCTCGCCCGCCGCACGACTCCGGACGTCGGCCCGGCCGGTGTGGGACATTTGGAACGCGAAGTTGGCTCGGACCAAGGCCGACGACGCGCTGGTCGCCGATGAGACCGTGCTCGAGGCCCTCAAGGCAATGAGCACGCATGACGGCACCCGCACAACCTTCCCGATGGGGCCGCTGGCCCTGGAGTTCCACCCGTTCGCCGCCGTGCGGTTCAACGAGCACGCGTTCCAGGTCTGAGACATACAGGTCGTCTTCGACGATGGCGCCTATCACGACCCTCGACGTGGCGGCCGCCGTGGAGGACAACCTCGGGCTCATCGCCCCGTTTCTCGGCCCGGCCGACCGGCGAGGTACGCACGACCGGCATCCGAATGTCACATCTGGCACCGGACTTCTCCGTCCGGCTGTCGGCGGACAGCGTGGAGCTCGTCGCGTCGAGGAGCGTCGGACCCACGATCTGGTGCTGCTCGCCGAGGCCTTCTGCCGGCTCGTCTACGGCAGGCCGGCCACCCTGCGTGCCCGGGCGCGGATCCCGTGACCGCGGACGAAGCGGGCGCAGAAGATCTTGACGCGCCGGGCACGGGCGTCGGTCAGCGCGTACCTGAGCTGCCAGCCGGGCATTTCGTGATTTGTCAGCGGCCAGGTGACCGAGAGGAGCCGGCTCATGGCGTCGCCCCGGCGACCCCGGGTGGGTAGGGGGAACAGGCAAGCCGGCGTGTCCAGTCCGGCCCGGCGGGTCATCTCGAGGGCGGCGCCGACCACCGGCACGCACTGCGCGGCCTCGGCCACGGCGCGTACACGGTCCCAGTCGACGGCGGCGCCGTGCGTCGCGGCGGCGCCGACGATCATCACCAGGTCGGCCATCCATACGAGACGCACGAACCGATGGTGCGGCCCCCCGGCGTGGGCGGCCAGCACGACCAGTTCCTCGGCGGGGGGCAACCCGAATGCCGACGTGCCCATGCACTCCAGCGGCTGGCGCATGGCCCACAACGTGCCGGGATCGAGCGCCGTCACCCGATGCGACGTGCCCTCCAGCGCGTAGTGCACCTCCAGGAAGAACGAGGGCACCTCGCGGTGGGTCAGTACGGTGGCGTTGGTGTGGCGACCTCCGGGGAGGACCACCTGCCATCCGGCGTGGCCGAGGGCGTCGATGCCGCGCCGATGATCGGCCTGGGGCAGGAGCAGGTCGATGTCATCCATGGGCCGCAAGCCGGGCTCTGGGTAGCGGGATGCCACCGCGGGCCCCTTGAAGACGACCGGCTCCAGCCCGGCGCCGGTCAGCGGCCGCACCGCGAGAGCGACTGCCCTCGGGAGTAGGAGCAGCGCCTCCATCCTGGAGGCGTGGGCCATGCCACCGAGTACGGCACGGTCGGGCCCGAGGGCGTCGAGCGAGCCCGCCGCGCCCAGCGCCCGCCACAACAGCGGGCCGATGCGGTGCTCCGAGGCGGCGGACACCGCCCAGCCGATGTCCGCCCCTCCGGCAAGGGCACGCCGGAGGGAGTCCGCCCTGGGCTCCCGGCGGCAGGCCTCCCACAGCAGCGTCGCCGTCTGCTCGGTGACGGTGGTCGCCGGCGATTCGAGGTGGCTCACCGGTTCATCATGCCGTCCCTCGCCTCCGAAGCAATGCCCAACGGGTTCCCACTAAGGGGTTTCGCTGAGCCGCTGTTCGCGGCGACGACAACGGCTACATTTGGGCTTGAGCCGGTATCGGCGGCTGGCTCGTAGTCAGAGGCACATCGCAACCGGCGATCTCGCTAGGGTTCTGCAACTGCTCGGTGAGCGGTCAAGGTTTCCATCGTCAATTGCGGAAGGCACAGGCAGTTCTCGCGTGATCGGGTGAGGAGCGGTTGTCATGGATAGCGACGGGACGCAAGGAGAGACGGGGGCATCACAACGTTTGCCGGGCTACCCCATTTCGGACCAGAGCCGGATCTCGAGACGCAAGGCGCTGGGGCGCATATCCGCGGTGGCCGGCGCCGGTGCGGTCGCCTGGGTGGTGCCTGAGATCTTCATCGCAAAACCCGCCGCCGGAACGGCGCTCTCGGGACCCCCGACATCGGGCGGCACCGGCGGATCGGGCGGCGGCGGAACCGGCGGATCGGGCGGTGGCGGCGGAACCGGCGGATCGGGCGGTGGCGGCGGACCGGCGGATCGGGCGGCGGCAGCGGTGGGGCGGATCGGGCGGCGGCGGCAGCGGTGGCGGCGGATCGGGCGGCGGCGGCAGCGGTGGCGGCGGATCGGGTGGCACCGGCGGATCGGGCGGCGGCGGATCGGGCGGCGGCAGTGGTGGTGGCGGCGGACCCGTCACCAGCGGCGCAACCACCAACGGCAGCGGCACGTCCACCAAGCCGGTGACCACCGCAGCCACCACCACCTCCCCCGTGGAAGCCCTCGCTTCCACGGGCCTCAATCTCCAGCGCGACGCCGAGATAGGCGCGGCGCTGATCGCCGGCGGGTGGGCCATGCAGTACTGGGCCAGCCGCTCACAGAAAGAGCGGCCGACGTCGTGACCCCGGGGTGCCCCAGGGCGGGTTATCTACGCTCCGGTGATTGAGCTGCTGATCGAGCGACGTCTTTCTTATCTCAGCACCCATCCCCTGGCCCACTCGACACCCGCTTCGCGGCGCCTCCGCACCCGGCTGCAGGCAGGGTCGCGATGGGCCAAGCCAGGTTGCGCAGGGTCCGGGTGAGCGCAGCCACGTCGGTGAGCATCCGGCGGTAGTCGTCCGGGGTCCCACCCATCGGATCGATGACGTCGTCGTCGGGCGCATCACCCCTCAGGTCGACATGGAGCCTCCCGTCATGGAGCCGGGCTATCCAGGCTCCGAGATCGTCGGCAGCGCCACGGGCCCCCGTATGGCCCCCGCGACGGGTGATCTCCCGCAGGGTGAAGGTCCGCGGGAACGAGGACGGGACCGCGACCACCGTCTCGCGCACATGTTCGCGGGTCAGGCCCACGACGAGATCCGCCGCTTGAATCATGGCGGGGTCGACCGTGCGGGGCACGTGGGCGGCCAGGTCGATGCCGAAGGCTCGGCCCTCCTCCACGAGGGGACGCGGAGGGCCGACATCTGCCCCCACCGTGCCCGCCGAGTGCACCGTGACCTCGGCCCCACCCGCGTCACGGAGCTGCTGGCGTAATAGCAATGCGGCCGACGGCGAGCGGCAGAGGTTGCCAGTGCAGACGAACAACACTTCGTCCATCCCCCAACGTTCCCACATGGTCCCGCTAGACGTCAGGCGCGACCGGCCCCCGGCCGAGCGTGACGATCAGGAACGCGACGGCGGAGACCGCCGTGCCGGCGACGAGGGGGCCACGATGCCCGAACCGGCGGACCGCGAGCAGGCCGTGGCGAGCACTCCCCGACAGTTCGTCACGACGGAGTCTCCTCGGTTGGCCGCTCGGGCGGGGACGCTCCGTGATGGAGCAGTACGGCGTTGTCCTGCGAAGAAGCTGTCGACGGGCGGCGGTTTCCCTTGCGCCCGTGCTGACGCCAATCCTGCGATCCGCGAATTCCCAGGCGCCATGCGACGCCATGCTGAACCGGAGCGCGAGCCAGCGGGTGACCGGCGAGCCGACGACGGCGCCAATGGGCGCTCGTACACCCAGCAATGGTCCGCGGCGGCAGCCGGCTGTTCGGACGAAGTTGGTCACGGTGGATGGTGGATGCAGGTGAGGCATTCGTGATCAGTAGCCGCTTTCCGTTCATTTGCTCCTCCGCTCCCGTGTTGCACTGAGAACGCGGGCCCCACGGAGCACAACTCGTGGGGCGGGTCCAGTACCCTGGTGAACCGGCGTCCGGACCAGGAGCGATCCGCCGGCTGAGCAGGAAAGGGTGCACGATGCCAGGCGTCATCTCGGTTGGTCTTCCCGACGGCTCGACGCGGGAGCTGGCCGAGGGCACGACGGCGGCCGACTTTGCCCGGTCCATCGGGTCCCGGCTGGCCAAGGCGGCCGTGGTCGCCACCGTGGACGGCCAGGAGGTGGACCTCGGGACGGAGCTGCCTGACGGTTCGAAGGTGTCCATCGTCACGGCGGACACCGAGGCCGGGCGAAAGGTCCTGCGGCATTCCACCGCGCACGTCATGGCCCAGGCGGTACGGAGGCTCTGGCCCGGCGCGAAGTACGCCATCGGCCCGGTGATCGAGAACGGCTTCTACTACGACTTCGAGCTGCCCGATGGGGCGCATTTCAGCGACGACGACCTGGACCGGATTGAGGCCGAGATGCGGGCGATCATCAAGGAGGACCAGCTCTTCGTCCGCCACGAGCACAGCCTCGAAGAGGGGATGGAGATCTTCGCGGACCAGCCCTTCAAGCAGGAGATCATCCAAGCGGTCGAGACGGGCGCCGACGAGGTCGACGCCGCGGGCTCGGTGGTCAGCACCTACCGGAACTCCGACGCCTTCATCGACCTGTGCCGGGGGCCCCATGTGCCCTCGACGGGCCGGCTGGGGCACTTCAAGCTGATGCGGGTGGCGGGCGCCTACTGGCGCGGCGACGAGAGGCGCGAGCAGCTGCAGCGAATCTACGGGACGGCCTGGGAGTCCGAGAAGGCCCTGGCCGACCACCTGCACCAGCTCGAGGAGGCGGAGCGCCGCGACCACCGCAAACTCGGGGCCGAGCTCGACCTCTACAGCTTCCCCGACGAGATCGGTTCGGGCCTCGCGGTGTTCCATCCCAAGGGCGGCACCATCAGGCGGCTGATGGAGGACTACTCGCGGCAACGCCACGTCGAGTCGGGCTACGACTTCGTCAACTCGCCCCACATCACCAAGAGCGCGCTGTTCGAGGAATCTGGCCACTTGGACTGGTTCGCGGACGGGATGTACCCGCCCATGGAGCTCGACGGGGGCACGCAGTACTACCTCAAGCCGATGAACTGCCCGTTCCACATCCTCGTGTACCGGAGCCACCAGCGCTCCTACCGCGAGCTGCCGATGCGGCTCTTCGAATTCGGCACGGTGTACCGCTACGAGAAGTCGGGTGTGCTGCATGGCCTGACCCGCGTCCGGGGGATGACCCAGGACGACGCGCACATCTTCTGCACGCCGGAGCAGATGGACACCGAGCTCGTGCGCACGCTGCACTTCGTCCTCGACCTCTTCCGCGACTACGGGCTCAACGAGTTCTACCTGGAGCTGTCGACCAAGCCCCCGGGCAAGGCCGTCGGGTCCGACGAGGACTGGGAGATGGCCACCGAGGCGCTGCGCCGGACGGCGCTCGAAATGGGCCTCGATCTCGTCATGGACGAGGGCGGCGGCGCCTTCTACGGGCCCAAGATCTCCGTGCAGACGCGCGACGCCATCGGCCGGACCTGGCAGATGTCGACGGTGCAGCTCGACTTTCAGCTGCCCCAGCGCTTCGGGCTGGAGTACGTCGGCGCGGACAACGCCAGCCACCGGCCGATCATGATCCACCGGGCGCTGTTCGGCTCGGTGGAGCGCTTCATGGCCGTGCTCATCGAGCACTACGCGGGCGCGCTGCCGACCTGGTTATGCCCCGAGCAAGTGCGGGTGATCCCGGTGACCGACGCGCACCTCGACTTTGCGCAGTCCGTGGTGGACGCGTGCGAGGAAGCCGGGCTCCGGGCGACGATCGACACCAGCGGCGAGAAGATGGGCGCCCTGATCCGCCGGGCCAGGCTGGCCAAGATCCCCTACGTCCTCGTCGTGGGCGACCAGGACGTGGCAGCAGGGACGGTGGGGGTGAACCGGCGCGGTTGGGAGACCAAACCCGAGAAGGGCGTGCCCGTCACCGACCTGGTGGCCGAGATCGCCGACGAGGTCGAGCGCAAGGGGCTTCCCGAAGACCGGGCGCCCGCATGAGGGAGGGGCTGGCGGCACTGTGAGCCTGGAGCACCTGTGGGCAGGGTGGCGCCGTGAGTACATCGTGGCGGCGACGGAGCGCGAGCGATCGGGCGAGCGAGCCGACGACGAGGCCGCCTGCGTGTTCTGCCGCCTTGCCGCGAGCGGCGAGCCTTCCGAGGACAACCTGGTCGTCTGGCGCGGCGAAGAATCCTTCGTCGTGATGAACGCCTACCCCTACGCGAGCGGCCACGTGCTGGTGATGCCCCTGCGCCACGTCGACTCGCTGGCCGGGCTGTCCGAGGGCGAGTCCGCCGAATTGTGGGCGGCCACGCAGCAGGCGGCGGCCACGATCGAGGCGGCCTACGATCCCGACGGCCTGAACGTGGGTGCCAACCTCGGCCGGGCCGCCGGGGCGGGATTGCCGGGACACGTCCACCTGCACGTCCTGCCCCGCTGGTCCGGCGACACCAACTTCATGACCTCCGTCGCCGAGACGCGCGTCCTGCCCGAGACCCTCGCGCTCTCCTGGAAGAAGCTCACCGACGCCTGGCCCGGATAGGACGTCGCCGGATGGGCCCGGGGCTGCCGCGGGCGCCCTCGGGACGCGTCCCGGACCCGCGGCGCGGCCGGGTATTCCGGCGATGGCGCCGTCGCCGGGCCCCGGACCCGTCGGTGGCCGCCGGCGCGTGCGGCGGGCCCTCCGGAAGTCCTGGCCGGCGATCCGGGTCGTCGTGGGGTTCGGCCTCGTCGCCGTCGCTGTCTGGGTCCTCTCCTCCAAGCGCTCCGAGCTCTCGGGGTTCAGCACCATCTTCAAGACGTTCGACTGGTGGTGGGTCGGGCCGGCGGTGATCGCCGAGATCGGCTCGTACGTGTGCTTCACCTTCATGCAGTACGACCTGCTCATGGCGGGGCACCTGCGGCCGCCGCTGGTGCCGCTGCTCAAGCTGTCGTTCGCGTCGCAGGCGATCACCAACTCGCTCCCCGTCGGCAACGCCGTCGCCTCGGTGTACGGCTTCCGCTGGTTCCGCCGCTTCGGCGCCGACAACACCCTCGCCGTGTGGGCCCTGGCCGGCACGCTGGTGGCGGCCTCGGTGAGCCTGTCGCTGGTCGCCATCGTGGGCCTCGGCGTCGCCGCCAACGAGGGCGCCTCGCTCGACTTGGTGCCGGTGCTGATCGGGACCTTCTTGATCATGCTCGGCCTCGGCTCACTCTTCGTCTACGAGCGCCCGCTGCACGCGGTGGTGTCGGGTGTGCTTCGGCTCTCGGTCGCGCTCACGCACCGGCCGCGGGGCGACACGACGGACCAGATCGCGCGGATCATGGCCTGGATGACCGCGGTCCGGCTCAACTGGACCCAGATCGGGCGCATCGTGTCCTGGGGCACGGCGAACTGGCTGCTCGACTGCGCCTGCTTCGCCATGATGTTCAGGGCCATCGACGCGCCGATCCCGTGGAAGGGGCTCCTGCTCGCCTATGGCGCCGGCCAGCTGGCCGCGACGCTGCCCATCACACCGGGTGGCCTCGGCGTGGTCGAAGGAAGCATCACCGTTGCCCTCGTCGCCTTCGGCGGTGCCGAGACGAGCACGGCCTACGCGGTGCTGCTGTACCGCATCATCAGCTTCTGGATGATCCTCGTGATCGGATGGCTCCTCATCGGGCAGCTCGCCCTGCAGGTGCGCCGGGGGCGATGGACCCGCCAGGCCCTGGCGAGCGAGGTCGAAGCGGGCCCGGACGCGTACGGGACGGCGGCGCCGGCGCCGGCGTCCGCGGTGGTGCCCGAGTGAGGCGCGGCCCCCTGCGCCGGCTCGGTGCCGGCGCAGCGGTCGTCGTCGCGGCGGCCTCGCTGCTCACCGCCTGCTCGGCGGCCCGCAACGGCCTCGGGACGACCGACGAGTCGTGCTACCTGGCGCTGCCGACGGCCGCCAAGGCGGTGGGCGGCCACGGCCACGCACATCTCGCCGGCGTCCGGAAGTACAGCCTCGGTGGCCTCCGCGGTGTCGCACCCCGCCTCTACGGGCATCTCGCCCCCCACGTGCCCAAGGGCCAGAGCGTGTGCCTGGCCGCCTACACGGGCCACTTCGCAGCGTCGGGGGTCTCCGATCCCTTCGGGCGCCGGGCGGGCACGCTCGCGGTCGTCGTGGTGACGACGCCGGCCAACCACGTCCTCGGGACCTTGATCCTGACCAAGATCCCGGTGCGCTTCCAGCACATGTTCTGACGGCCTGCGGCGCGCGTCGCGCCCGCGGTCAGTGCTCGAGGCGGGGAATCGACGCCATCAGGTGATCGGGGACGGCGTCATAGTGGTCGTAGCTCACGGAGAAGGAGCCCCGCCCGCCCGTCAGCGCACGCAGGTCGACGGCGTAGCGGGTGAGCTCGGCCGTGGGTGCCGTCGCCGTGACGGTCTGGTACCCCTCGTGCTCCGAAGCGTCGGTGCCGATGATGCGGGCCCGCCGCGAGTGGAGGTCGCCCAGCACGTCACCCTGGCACTCGGCCGGGATGGTGACCTCCAGCCGCGAGATCGGCTCGAGCACGACCGGACCCGCCTCGGCCATGGCCGCCTTGACGGCCAGGGCGGCGGCCATCTTGAAGCTGACCTCGTTGGAGTCGACCGAGTGCGCCTTGCCGTCGTCGACGGTGACGGCGATGTCGACCACCGGGTAGCCGTGCAGGCCCCCGGCGGCGAAGGTCTCGGCCACCCCCTTCTCCACCGCGGGGATGTACTGGCGGGGGATTGCCCCCCCGACCACCTCGTCCTTGAACACGAAGCCCTCGCCCCGCGGCAGCGGTTCGAGGCGGAGGTGGCACACGCCGAACTGGCCGTGACCACCGGACTGCTTCTTGTGCTTGCCCTCGGCCTGCGCCGCCGCGGTGATCGTCTCGCGGTAGGCGATGCGCAGCTCCTCGCGCTCGACGTGGACGTTGCACTTGCGTTCCAGCCGTTCGAGCGTCACGGACAGGTGCACCTCGCCGTTGACGCCGAGGATGGTCTGGTGCGTCTCGTCGTCGCGGGTGACCGTCAGCGAGGGGTCCTCGTCGCAGAGGCGCTGGAGCGCTGACATCAATTTGTCGTCGTCGGCCCGCGTGGCCGGCTTGACCGCCACGCTGAGTGCCGGGGGCGGGAGCGCGGGCGGCGGCACCACGACGGGTTGGCCCTTGGGGGCGAGGGTGTCCCCCGTGCGCGTCCCGTTGAGGCGGGGCACCGCCACGAAGTCGCCCGCCGCGATGCTCGTGGCCGGCGCCGTCGTGTGCCCGGCGATGCTCTGGAGCGCGTGGAGGCGCTCCTCGTCCCTCGTGCGGGAGTTGACGAGGACGGCATCGGGCTGGAGCGTGCCCGAGACGACCTTGCACAGCGACATCTTGCCGGTGTGGCTGTCGTTGAAGGTCTTCGTCACGGTGAGCAGGGTCGGGCCGGCCGGGTCGCAGGGGATCTCGGTCGTCTCGGTCCCCGCCGTGGCCACGATCGGTGGCCGGGAGCCGGGGGAGGGGCACAGCTCCTCGATCAGCCGGGCGAGCCGGTCCACGCCGACCCCGCTGGCGGCCGAACAACACAGAACGGGGAACACGTTGGCTGAGGCGACACCGCCGGCCAGGCTCTTCTCGAGCTCGGCGTAGTCGAGGGTCTCGCCGTCGAGGTAGCGCTCCATCAGGTCGTCGTCGCCGACGACGATGCCCTCGACCAACTGCTCGTGCACGGTGTGCTCCTCGTCGACCAGGTCGTCGGGGATGGGTCCCTCGTGGCCCGAGGCCGGGACGGTGCCGTCGACGGCGGTGCCGGCGGCCGGGGTCTCGTAGTGCGTGGCGGTGTCGTCGAGCAGGTCGATGACGCCGTGGAAGTCGGCTTCGTGCCCGATCGGCAGCTCCACCGGCGCCACGCCCGCTCCGAAGGAGGCGCGGATCTCGGCCAACGTGCGGTCGAAGTCGGCCCGCTCGCGGTCGAGCTTGTTGATGACCACGACCCGCGGCACCCCGAGGCGAACGGCGGCGCGCCAGACGTCCTCGGTCTGGGCCTGCACGCCGTCGGTGGCGCTGACGACCACCACGGCCAGGTCGGCGTTGGCCAGGGCCGTGACCATCTCGCCGGCGAAGTCGGCGTACCCGGGTGTGTCCAGCAGGTTCACCTTGACGCCGTTGACCGTGAACGGGGCCAGGCTCGTCGAGATGGAGAGCTGGCGGGACACCTCCTCGGGCTCGAAGTCCATGACCGTGGTGCCCTTTTCGACCGATCCACGACGTGCGATGGACCCGGTGGCGGCCAGGAGGGCCTCGGCCAAGGTGGTCTTGCCGGCGCCGTGGTGCCCGACGAGGGCGACATTGCGGATAGCGGTCGGGTCGTGTGGCACCAGCTCCTCCGTCCTCCGGTCCGTTCACAGCACGCTGCACCGGGTCGTCGCTGTCGAGTGTACGACCGACCGGGCGTGCCTGCTCAAGGGCGCCGGGCGTCGTCCTGACGAGGGCCGGCCCACCTCGGGGCCGTCCCGGCCAGCGCCCCGTCGTACTCGTGGCGCACGGAGAAGCGGACGAAGAGACCGAGGGTGTCGACGAGGAGGAGCCAGACGGCCTTGAGCGAGATCGTGCTCCCGAACCGCTCCTGGATCCCGACCGGGGCCTCGACGATGCGCGTGTAGCCCAGGCGGCGGGCCAGCACGAGGAGCTCGAGGTCGAGGGCGAAGCGGCTCTCGCGGAGCAGGGGGAGGACGTCGGCGATGACCTTGCGGCTCACCAGCTTGATCCCCACCTGCGTGTCCTTGACGTTCAAGCGGAACAGCAGGTGGATGAGGCGTTGGTAGCCCCACGAGTACAGCCGCCGCAGGGGCGGGTAGTGCACGGAGGAGCCCGGGTGCCGCTTCGAGCCGATGATGATGTCCGGCTCCTCGGACTGCATGATGGACACGAAGGGCGCCAGGAATTCGGGAGAGATGTCGCCGTCGGCGTCGATGAAGCCGAGATACCGCCCCCGCCCCATCCCGAGGCCGACCCGGAGCGCGTGGCCCTTGCCCACGTTCGTGTCGAACGAGATGCGCCGGACGACGCTCTCGGGGAAGCCGTCCAGGGTGAAGGGGCTGCCGTCGGTCGAGCCGTCCGACACGGTGATGATCTCGAAGGTCATGCCCGAGGCGTCGAGGACCTGCACCATGTGGGCGACGGTGGCCCGCAGGCGATTGCCCGGGTTGTAGTAGGGCACGACGATGGACACGTCGAGAGTGGGGTCGGGGAGGACGGTGATGTCGGGTCGGGCTCGTCCCGCGCTCCTCGGCTCCGACACCGGCTCCATCACCTCACGTGCGCCCGCTGGCGGAGGGAGGCCGGTGCGTCCGCTCCCATGGGCATCTCGCTGGAGGCTATCCGACGCCCTGTCGCCCCCGGCTCGGGTGATGCCGTTGTGCGGCCGTTGCGCGGAGGACGTTCGGGCACTCGGGGAGTACGGGTCGGGACCGTGTCCGGATTGAACCCGCGACCCCGGTGTCCATGCCGGCGCATGACGGCGGGCACAACCCCGCGACCTGGGGGTCCGTGCCCGGAGCGGCCCCGCCGGCGACCCGGGGACCCCCGCGGTTCGGGGAACGGATGGTAAACTCTTGCTAACACCGCTGGCCCCTCCCCGGGCCGCGGACGACGAGGAGCTTCATGTTCGACGGTCGCTGGCGAGATGCCGTCGACCGGACCACCGGTCCGGTCGGGCAGTCACTGCACCGCCATGGCATCACCGCTGACGTCCTGACCGCCACCGGATTGGTCTCGGCGACCGTGACCGCGGTCCTGGTGGCCACCGGCCACCTCCACCTCGCCATCATCTTCCTCATCGTGACGGGCATGCACGACCTCCTCGACGGCCCGGTGGCCAAGGCCGCGGGCACCGCCTCGGTCCGGGGCGCGTTCTTCGACTCCGTCACCGACCGCGTGGCGGACGCCGTCCTCATGTTCGGCTGCGCGTGGTACCTGCTCGACCGGGGGCATGGCCACCTCGCGCTTCTGCCCATGGCCATCCTGGCGGTGACCGCCCTGGTCTCCTACGAGAGGGCGAAGGCGGAGTCACTCGGTCTCTCGGCCAAGGGCGGCCTCATGGAGCGGGGCGAGCGCATGTTCCTGCTCGGCGTCGCCTTCCTCAGCAGCGCCATCTTCGTACCGGTGCTGTGGATCCTGTTCGCCCTCATCACCTTCACCGCGGTCGCCCGCTTCGTGAAGGTCTGGAACGCCGCCTCAGGGCGCGACGCCGTCATCCGGCGCCGCATCGAAGCCTGGCGCGAGGGCCGGGTCGACTCGCGCTGGCGGGCCTGGCGGGAGGCCCGCGAGTCCACCGGGCGCCCGCGCCGGGACCCCACCCGCACCACCGGCGCACCGGTCGGTCGCTGGCGGGCCCGCCGCCAGGAGGCGCTGAGCAGCCGCTCTGGTCGCACGTTGCGCGAGCGCCGCGACGCGGCGCGCGGGCATGCCAACGGCACGAGCGCGCGCCGCAGCTCGGGCCGCCGCCCGCCGCCGCCCGCCTCCTGACCTCGGGCGGCTTGAACCTGCACCTCCTGCTCGCTGATCCCCGGTGACGGCCACCGCGACCCCCCCGCCCACCGACGCACCCGATCTCGATACGGACTGGCGCGCCACCGCCCGCTACCTCACGTACCGCGGCCTGGGGGCGGCCATGGGGCACATGCCCCTGCCGCTGGCGCAGGGTGTGGCGCGCGGGGTGGCCCGGTTCATGGCGCTGCGGGGGGGACCGGCCCTGGCCATGAACGAGCGCCACATGCGGCGCGTGCTCGCGAGCGAGTGCGTGGACGGCGTCGAGCCCGATCAAGCATTGGTGCGGCGCTGGAGCAGACGCACCTTCGACTCGTACGCGCGGTATTGGGCGGACGGGGCCCGCCTGCCCTACGAGGTCGAGGCCGGCGTGCGGGCCCGGTGGCGCCTCGCGGAGGGTGAAGAGCACCTCCGTGCCGCCTTTGCGCTCGGCCGCGGCGTCGTCATGGCCCTGCCGCACGTGGGCAGCTGGGAGTGGGGCGGCTACTGGCTGGCGCTCGAAGGCATGCCGATGACCGCCGTCGTGGAGCGCCTGGAACCCCCGCAGCTCTTCGAGTGGTTCGTGGCGCAACGTGCCGCCATGGGGCTGACCGCGGTCGCGCTGGGTGAGGGATCGAGTCGTGCGCTGCTGCGGGCACTGAAGAACGGCGAAGTCGCGGGCCTGGTGAGTGACCGGGACCTGGTCGGCAACGGCGTCGAGGTCGAGTTCTTCGGTGAGCGCACGACGCTGCCGGGTGGCGCCGCCACGCTCTCCCTGCGCACCGGGGCACCGCTGCTGCCCGTCGTCGTCTACTCGGGACCGGGGAATTGGCACACTGGCGTCGTGCACGCGCCGGTTGACACGACTCGCCACGGCTCGCTGCGCGAGGACGTCGCCCGGGTCACCCAGCGCCTGGCCACGATCTTCGAGGAGGACATCCGCCGTCGCCCGGAGCAGTGGCACCTCTACCAACCGAACTGGCCGAGCGACACACGATGAAGAACGGTCGGGGAGCGCGCCGGTGAAGGTCGCCATGCTCTCGCCCTACTCGCTCACGCGCCCGGGAGGTGTCCAGGGCCAGGCGATGGGCCTGGCGCAGGCGCTGAGGGCGCTCGGCCACGAGGTCACCGTGCTGGGGCCGGCCGACGAGGGCATGTCGGTCCCCAGCTCCGCGGGCGAGCACTACGTGATCGGCCGGCCCACGGCGTTGCAGTCGAACGGATCGGTGGCCCCGGTGGCACTGTCGCCGGCCGCAGCCGCGCGTGCGGAGCGCTTCATCCGCGGCGGCGGCTTCGACGTGCTGCACGCGCACGAGCCGCTGGCGCCGATGGCCGCCTACGGCCTCGTGCTGACCGCACGGCTCCCGATGGTCGGCACCTACCACCGGGCCGGGGTGAGCCGGTGGGTGACGCCGCTCAAGCCTCTGGTGGAGCTGGTGGGCAAGCGGATGCAGATCAAGGTGGCGGTCTCGGAGGCAGCCCGCGAGACGGGCGTCCGCTCCAGTGGCGGCACGTTCGAGGTGCTGTTCAACGGCGTCGACATGCAGCGCTTCGAGTCGGCCGAGCCCGTGCACGACGCGCAGAGCCGCCCGACCATCCTGTTCCTCGGGCGGCACGAGCAGCGCAAGGGCCTGAATGTGCTCCTCGATGCTTTCGAGAAGGTCGAACGCCCCGCGGTCCTGTGGGTGGCGGGCGACGGCCCGGCGAGCGAGGTCCAACGGCGCCGGCATCCCGGGTCGGACCGTGTGCACTGGCTCGGCACTGTGAGCGACGAGGAGGTCGCCGGCCGCCTGGCCGGGGCCGACATCCTGTGTGCCCCGTCGCTGCACGGAGAGTCCTTCGGCATGGTCCTGCTCGAGGGGATGGCGGCCGGCTGCGCCATCGTGGCATCCGACATCGAGGGCTACCGATCGGCGGCCGGCGGGCACGCCGTGTTGGTGCCCCCCGGCGACGTCCCCGCCCTGACCCGGGCACTGGGGACCGCGCTGGCCGACGCCGTCGAGGCATCCGGGCAGTCGGCGACCGAGGAGCGCAAGGCGGCGGTCGAGCACGCCCGCGGCTGGTCGATGGAGACACTCGCCGAGCGTTACGTCGACGCCTACACCCGGGCGATCGCCGCGTACGGCGCTCGTGGGAGTCGCCGTCGGCCCGGCTGATTGGTCGTACGGTCCGGAGGCGCACCGTCCACACGGGAGGAGCCCATCCGAGCGGGTAGCCTGGCGTGCTCATGGCTGATCAGAGCGACACCCCGGCGACGCCCAAGGCCTCCGGAACCGGCGGCGGCGCAGGGGGAGCCCCGGGTGGCGGGGGAGGCGCCGGCTCCAGCCGGAACCGGAGCCGCAATCGCAACAGGAACCGCAACCGCAACCGGTCCAGAGGCGGTGGAGGCGGGAGCGCCGCAGGTGGCGGCAGCGGGACCTCGGGTGGACGCAGCGGAGGCGGCGGAGGCGGCGGCAAAACGAACGCCCAGGGCAACGCGCGCAAGAAGGGCCAGGGCGGCGGCGGGGTGGCCAGCGGTCCCCGGCTCAGGGTGGCAACCGCTCCCGGTCGCGACCACGCGACGGACAGGGGCAGCCACGCACCGCCGTCGCCCTCGAGCCGCCCCGCCCACCCGAGCCGCTCGATGTCGAACCCAGCCTCGGTGCCCCACAGATCTTCCCCGGAGAGGTTGCCGCCAACCGCCGGCGTGCGATCGTCCTGTGCGCCTGGACGGCGGTCATCCCGGCGCTCCTGTTCGGCGCGCTCTTGGGGGTGGCCGTCTCGCGGATCCTCGGCGCCGTCGCGTTCGTCGTGGCCGGCGCCGCTGTCATGTACGGGGTGTGGCGCCTCGCGCCGTCCTTCGCGCTCCGGCGCATCGGCGCATCGCCCGTCGACGAACACGGTGACCCGCGCCTCTCCAACGTCACCGAGGGCTTGTGCGCGACGTTCGGCCTCAGCATGCCCTCGCTCCACCTCGTCGACGACGACGTGCCGAACGCCTGCGCGCTGGGTCGCGACGCCCGGCGCTCGGATCTGGTGGTCACGACCGGGCTCTTGCGCCGCACCGACCCCATCGAGCTCGAGGGCGTGATCGCCCACGAGCTCGCCCACGTGAAGCGGGGCGACAACGGTGTCTCGTGCATCGGGATCACGCTCGGCAGCTTGTTCGGGGGCGAGACGATGCTGCGCCGCTGCGTGGGGGAGAGCCGGGAGTATCGAGCCGACGTCGTCGGTGCGTCGGCCGTGCGCTACCCACGAGGTCTCCTCGCCGCGCTCCGCGCGATGGCGGCGGCCCCGGCTCCGGCAGACGGCTCCCTCTTCGCATCACCGTCCCGTTTCGGGCCGACTCGATGGGTGTGGATCGATCCGTCGGTGGGGCACCGTGACGACCCCCTCGCGCCGGGTGACCTGGATGCCACGTCGGTGAGGGCCGCCGCACTGAGCGAGTGGTGAGCCGGGGCGGCCCACCCTCGTAGACTGGGGACATGACAACCGGGACCTTCACCGTGAAGCGGGGGTTGGCGGACATGCTCCGGGGCGGCGTCGTCATGGACGTCGTCAATGCCGAACAGGCCAAGATCGCCGAGGACGCCGGCGCAGTCTCGGTTATGGCGCTCGAGCGGGTCCCGGCCGACATCCGCCGGGACGGTGGCGTGGCGCGCATGAGCGACCCGGTGCTGATCGAGGGGATCATCGATGCGGTGACGATCCCCGTGATGGCCAAGGCGCGCATCGGGCACTTCGCCGAGGCGCAGGTGCTGCAGTCCCTGGGCGTCGACTTCATCGACGAGTCAGAGGTGCTGACGCCGGCGGACGAGGAGCACCACATCGACAAGTGGCCCTTCACGGTGCCCTTCGTGTGCGGGGCGACGAATCTGGGCGAGGCGCTGCGTCGTGTGTCGGAGGGGGCGGCGATGATCCGCTCCAAGGGCGAGGCCGGAACCGGGAACATCGTGGAGGCCGTCCGTCACCTGCGCTCGATCCTCGGCTCCCTGCGGGCCATCACGCAGGCCGACTCGGCCGAGCTCTACGGCTGGGCCAAGGAGCTCGCCGCTCCGGTGGGCCTGGTCCAGGAGATCCATGAGGCCGGGAAGCTGCCGGTGCCCCTGTTCTGCGCCGGCGGGATCGCGACGCCGGCCGACGCTGCTCTCGTGATGCAGCTCGGCGCGGAGGCGGTGTTCGTGGGGTCCGGGATCTTCAAGTCCTCTGACCCGGCCCGGATGGCGTCCGCCATCGTCGAGGCGGCGGCGCACTACACCGACGCCGAGCACGTGGCCAAGGTGTCGCGGGGTCTGGGCGAGGCGATGCGGGGCCTCGACGAGTCGCAGTACGGCGAGCATCTCGCCGACCGGGGGTGGTAGCGGGGCCATCGGTGTCGTCGGCGTGGTCGGTGCCCGGGCACCGCCCTCTCGTCGGCGTCCTGGACCTGCAGGGCGACGTCCGCGAGCACCTGGCCGCACTCGACGAGGTGGGCTGCTCGGCCCGTCGGGTGAAGCGGCCCGACGACCTGGAGGACGTGGCCGGCCTCGTGCTGCCGGGCGGGGAGTCGACGACGCTCTCGATGCTGCTCGAGTCGACCGGTCTGTTCGACGTCCTGGCGGCCCGCCTGGGGGCGCCCGGGCGGTCGGGCCTTCCGCTGTTGGGGACCTGCGCGGGTCTCGTGCTGGTGGCGCGCCAGGTCCTCGATGGCCGACCGGACCAGCGCACCTTCGGGGTGCTCGATGCAGTGGTCCGCCGCAACGGCTACGGGCGCCAGGCGCAGTCCTTCGAGGCCGACGTCGTGTTCGGCCCGGGCGAGGGCCCGCCCCTGCCGGCGGTCTTCATCCGGGCGCCGCTGGTGGTGTCGGTGGGCGCCGAGGTCAACGTCCTGGCGGCGCTCGACGGCGTGCCGGTCCTTGTGCGCCAGGGCCCCGTGCTGGCGTCGTCCTTCCACCCCGAGCTCACGCCCGACCGCCGGGTGCACCGCTTGTTCGCCGACATGTGCGTGGCCGGAGCCGGAGCCGCGTCCCGCTAGCGCGGCCAAGGTCGCGGCGCCGTTCCGCCCCCTTTGGCGACCGTTCGCTGCATATGGGTACCGCCGCCCGGGTTTCTGCGTCAGGCCGCTCCGGCGGTGCTGCCCGGTCCGCCCGACCGCTCTGCCGGGACTACGGCGGCGATCCTCGCTCGGCGGAGCTGGCGGGCAGCATCGCCGGGCACGTGCGTGTCATCTCCGAGCACGAGGGTGCGATGCTGCACGAGATCGCCGAGTTCGATCGCACGGAGGCCTGGCGCGGTGACGGCTCATTGTCCATGCGGGACTGGCTGGTGGCCCATTGCCATGTCAGTCGTTCTCGGGCTCGGACCCTGGTCGAGTCGGCCCGGAGGACCGAGGATCTCCCCGCGCTCTGCGGCGCCCTCACCGGGGGGCGCCTGACGCTCGATGTCTTCGCCCCCTTGGCCACGGTGGCCACGCCCGAGACCGATGCCGAACTGGCGCGGGCATCCGAGAACTGGACGCCACGACAGGCCCGTCAGCTGGTTGCCGACATGAGGGGGAAGTCCGATGCCGACGCGGCGGAGCAGTTCCGGCGCCGGTTCGTGCGTTTCGACGACGAACGGCGCATGCTGTGGGCGCAGCTGACGGGCGATGCCTATGCCCTGGTCAAGTCGGCGCTGACGGGACGTGCCCGGCGCCACGACCACCCGAGCGCATCCGATCCCGACTACGTGCGGTTCGAGAGCCGGTGTGCTGATGCGCTGCTCGACCTGTGCATCGAGCGGGGTCGGCGGAGTCGTCGGAGCGGGACTTCGGGCGATGTGCCCGTCCACGGGGGCGGCCAGGTCACGATGATCGTCCACACGGACCTCGACCGGCTCCTCTATGGCGACGGGTACGGACACGCGTCCATTCAGGGCGTCGGCCCGATTTCGGCCGAGGTCGCCCGCCGGCTGGCGTGCAATGCCCACATCACGCTGTCGCTCGACGCGCCGGACGGCACCTTTCTCGACCAGAAGGCGCTGCAGCGGGACCCCACCGAAGCTCAACGGATAGAGGTCCGGCGCCGGGATGACGGCTGCCGCTTCCCGGGGTGCGGCTGTCGACACGTGACCGACATCCATCACGTCGTGTGGGCCTCCAAGCAGGGGCCCACGGTCATGTCGAACCTCCTGACGCTGTGCGTTGCGCATCACAGCCGGGTCCACGAGTTGGGTTGGAAGCTCGATGGCGACGCGCAGGCCCAGGTCCGCTTCGTCAGCCCCCAGGGCCGGGTCTTCGTGTCATCGCCGTCACCGACGTGGCGCCGGCCGCGGAAATGATGATCGGGCGGGTGGCGCTCCTCTCGGCTCGAGGTGCGCCCACGCCCCGCTAGTCGCCAGACCTAGCCCTTGACCGCACGCACGATCTCGTCGGTGACGGCGTCGGGATCCTCCAACGGGAGCATGTGCCCCCGGTCGTGCAGGGTGACCAGTCGCGCCCCCGGAACTGCCGACACGATCTCTTCTGCCTTCGCGGGCAGGGTCAAGGTGTCGCGGCTGCCCACCATCACGGTCGTCGGCAGGTCCATCGTTGTGATCCCCTCGAGCAGGTTCATGGCCGAGAAGGCGATGAGGAAGTCACCACGTACCGTGCCGTGACAGTCCGCGAAGAGCTCCCGGGTCAGATCCATGTGCGATCGCTCCGGACCCTCGCCGAAGACAGCGCGCACGAACAGATGTCCGTTCCGAGCGCGCAGCGCCCGGCTGACGAGCGGGGACGCGATCACGGCGCCGGCCACCCGCGCTCCCGGCAGTGACCGGTCGCCCACGCTCGTTGCGGCCGTCGCTCGCCGTCGCCGCCGTCGCCACGAGCACCGTCGCCTTGGCGCGTTCCTTCAGGACCTGGGGTCGCTCGGCGGCTAACGACATGATCGTTATGCCCCCCATCGAGTGCCCCGCCAGCACGGCGTCGCGCACGTCGGTCCCCTCGAGCACGACTTCCAAGTCGTGGGCCAGCGTGTCGATGGCCAGGGGAGCCGTGCCCCTCGTGCTCGCACCGTGGCCCCGTTGGTCGTACAGCACCACCCGGTGGCCGCTTTTCGAGAGCCGGCGGGCGACGGGAATCCAGATCTCGTGACTGCACCCCCAACAGTGGGGTAGAACGACAACCGGCGCATCGGGCCCGTCACCGTCGAGGTCCCACACTGCGAGATGAGCGCCGTCCTTCGTGCGGACCGTCCGGTGCTCGAGTCGATCGATGGCGTCGCCCCAGGCGCGCGCACGCCGGCCGTCGTCCGAACCGGTGTCGGTGACAGCAGCGCCGTCCCGCGTGAGCCGCTTGTATGCAGCCCCGGCCGCAGCGCCGGCGGCCAACGTCCCGCCGAGCAGCAACAGCCGTCGGGAGCGTGGGCGGGCGCCGGAGGTGGAACGGGGGTGGGGGCGGGGGCGAGTTCCCGCACCGGCCCAGGGGAGCGGTGTCATCGCCTCGGAGCGTAGGTGGCGCAACGGCCCACCGGCCATGCCCCGGGGCCAGGGGAAAATATGGGATTGATGCATTTGCTTAGTTTCTGAAGAATGTGGGTATGGGCTCCGCCATGGACACCGGGACCGACACACGTTCGGCCCGCCTCTCCCGCTCGGTCGACCAGCAGATCGAACGCCTTTCGACCGCCTCGTTGAACCGGATAGTGGAGCCCGACACGGACGTCACAGGTGCAGTCGGCGACGGGCAGGTCCTCCCCGACGAGCTCGTTTCGCTCAGCAACGTCCCCGAGCTCTTCGACCGGCTCTCGAGCGCGCAGAAGCGCACCCTCGCCAGAGAGGAATTCGCCTCCATCGTCGACACCGGCGTCCGCTTCGAGTCGGTCCTGATGGCTGGATTCAGCTTGGACATCCTCGCCCGGTCCGACCTCACCGACCCCCGCGTGACGTACCTCCTGCACGAGATGGGAGAAGAGACCCGTCACTCCCGTCTCTTCGTCCGGCTCCTCGCCCAGGTGAGACCGCAGGCCAAGAACCCCATCGACGGCCCGATCCTCCGCATCGCGCAGCACCTGCTGATGCCGTTCCTGACGGCAATGCCGTCGCTGTTCTGCCTCCTCGTTCTCAGCGGCGAGGAGGTGCCCGACCTGCTGCAGAAGCTCGCGGCCGAGCACCCCGACACCGACCCAATGATCAAGGTGGTGTCGAAGTACCACCGCCAGGAGGAGGCCCGCCACCTCGCCTTCGCCCGCATGCTCCTCCCCGAGCAGTGGGCGGCGGCAGGCCGGGTGGAGCGCTTCCTCGTCCGCCACCTCGGCGCGCGCATCGCCATCGCGATGTTCGACACGATCGTGCACCCGGGCGTCTACGGCGCCGTCGGGCTGCCGACCTGGCAGACCTGGCGCGCCGTCAACCTCTCCGCCGGCCGCACGGCCCTGCGGCACCGCGCCCTGCGCCCGCTGCTCACCCCGCTGCTGGAGGCGGGCGTCTTCCGGGGCGGCGACATCCCCAGGGGTTGGCAGCTCGCCTGCGGCGTCGACCGCCACGGTCGCGACCTGACCCCGGAGCAGGCGGTGTGACCCCGGTGCCGCCGGACCTGACGAAGGGCGACCGAACCCGGCAGGCCCTCCTTGCGGCTGCGGTCGTGCGCTTCGCCCGCGAGGGGTACCGGAGAACGTCGGTCGCTGACGTGTGCCGCGACGCGGGCCTCTCGACCACCGCGTCGTACCCGTACTTCGCCAACAAGGAGGCGCTCTTCGTCGCCGCCGTCGACGATGACGTCGCAGGTCTCATCGGGGACGCCGTCTCCCTGGTCGTGGTCGACGAGCAGCCGGAGCAGTGGGGCCGCCTCCTCCTGCGTGCCCTGGTCACGCACCTCGAGACGCACCCACTGGCGGACCGCATCCTGCGGGGCCTCGAGCCCGAGTTCACCATGCGGCTCCTCCACATCCCCGCCCTCGAGGAGCTGCGCAAGTCGGTCACCGCGCTGATCGGCGGCCAACAGCTCTCTGGCGGGGTACGCCGGGACATCGATGCGGCCCGGACCGCGAGCGGCATGGTCGTGATCGTGATCTCGCTGCTCATGGCCACCATGCAGACCGGTGCGGGCGGCGTCGCGGGCTACGAGCAGGTGGCGGCCGACGTCGAGGCCGTCCTGCAGGCCGCCACCCGGCCTCCGCAATAACCCGGGCGCCCCGACGAGGTCAGGCCGCCCATCGTCCCCCGAGGGGCCCACCGATAGAATCGAGGACCCGGCGCCGCCGCTGCAAATGCAGCAGCATGGAGCGAGCGCCACCGACCGGAACGAGGAACGCACAGCACGCATGTCGGGTCACTCGAAGTGGGCGACGACCAAGTACCGCAAGGGCGCCCAGGACAAAGCCCGCGCCAAGATATTCGCCAAGTGCATCCGCGCCATCGAGGTCGCGGCACGGGAGGGCGGTGGCGACCTCGACGCCAACGCCACCCTGAGGACGGCGTTCCAGAAGGCCCGGGCCGCCTCGGTTCCCCTCGACACGATCGAGAAGGCGATCAAGCGGGGGAGCGGCGACCTCGAGGGCGTGCGCTACGAGTCCATCAACTACGAGGGCTACGGCCCCGGTGGCGTGGCCATCATGGTCGAGGCGCTCACGGACAACCGCAATCGCACCGGCGCCGAGATGCGCAACCTCTTCAACCGCAACGGCGGCAACATGGCCGAACCGGGAGCGGTCAGCTGGCAGTTCGAGCGCAAGGGCATCGTGACCGTGCCGCTCGACCAGGACGAGGACAAGGTCATGGAGATCGCCATGGAGGGCGGCGCCGAGGACATGGCGAGCAACGGCTCGGCCTGGGTGGTCACCAGCGCTCCGAGCGACCTCGAGTCGGTGCGCCAGGCGCTCGATGACGCCGGCATCACCCCGGCGTCCGTCGACCTCTCGCTCGAGCCCACCACGCCCGTCCCCGTGCCCGACGAGGCCGAGGCCAAGAAGGTCCTGCGCCTCCTCGAGGCGATCGACGACCACGACGACGTCCAGGCCGTGCACTCGAACGCGGAGATCGCCGACGAGGTGCTCGCCGCCTTCGAGGGCTGAGGCCGCCGCCCCGGTTCCGGCCGCACCGACCCGGCGGCCTCACCCAGATCCGCCCCGCGCAGCACCCCCGGCTAACCTGCGAACGCATGTTCGTATTGGGCATTGATCCCGGGCTCTCGCGATGCGGCTACGGCCTCGTCGGCCGCGAGGAGAGCGGTCGGCTGCAGGCGCGGGCCGCCGGCGTGCTCGAGACCGACCCGGCCCTGCCGCTGGCCGACCGGCTGCTGGTCCTGCACCGTGAACTGCACTCCCTGCTCGAGGAGATGCGGCCCGCCGCGGTCGTCGTCGAGCGCGTCTTCTTCCAGGTCAACGCGAAGACAGCGATGTCGGTCGGCCAGGCGAGCGGCCTGGCCCTGGTGGCCGCGGCGGCGGCGGGATGCGAGGTGGCCCAGTACACGTCCAACGAGGTGAAGCAGGCCCTCGTGGGATACGGGGCCGCCACCAAGGAGCAGGTCCAGCGCATGGTGGAGCAGGTCCTGATGCTGGAGCCGATCAAGGGGCCGCCCGACGTGGCCGATGCGCTCGCCCTGGCCGTGTGCCACCTGACCACGGTGCCGCTGCGCCGGGCCGTCGGGGCGGCCCTGGTCGAGCAGGGCGGAAGGAGCAACGTGACCGGGACAAGGAGCATGAGGAGCGAGCCGTGATCGGACTGCTGCGTGGGCCGGTGTTGTTGCGGACCGGTGAGGGCGAGGTGATCATCGACGTCGCGGGCGTCGGCTACCGGGTGACGGTCACCCCGTCGACGGCCGCCGCCTTGATGACGGCGGGGACCGGTGTCGACGCCACGCTGTGCGTGCACACGCACGTGCGCGAGGACGCCATCGTCCTCTACGGGTTCGTCCACGACGACGAGCGGCGCTGCTTCGAGGTGCTGCTCGGCTCGCACGGCGTGGGCCCGGCGCTGGCGCTGTCCATCATGGCGGTCCTGTCGCCGGCCGCGCTGTCGACCGCGGTCTTGGAGGACGACCTCGACACGCTGTGCTCGGTTCCGGGCGTCGGGCGGAAGACGGCGGCCCGCCTGCTGATCGAGCTGAAGAGCCGGCTCGACCTCCCGGACCTCTCGCTGGACCACGGTGCGGCCTCGCCGTTCGGCGGCGACGGGCCGGCTGCATCTCGCACCTCACGGGCCGAGGCGCGGGCGGCGCTCGGCGAGCTCGGGTACGCGCCCGACGAGATCCGCGGTGCGCTCGACGGGCTACGCGACGATGTCGGGGTGGAAGAGATGCTCCGCCTCGCGCTGCGCGAGCTGGCCAGCCGGTGATCCGTTGAGCCCGCGGGCTCGCCGGGAGGTCCTGGCCGTCGCCGCGGAGGCCGAGGCCGGGGCCGAGGCCGAAACCGATGACTTCCGTGTCCTCGATCCGGCGCCGTCGGACCCCGACGAGGAGCTCGAGGAGGTCGGTCTCCGGCCCCGGTCCCTCGCCGAATTCGTCGGTCAGGCCCAGCTGGTCGAGCATCTCGAGATCGTGCTGCAGGCGGCCCGCCAGCGTCGCCAGCCGGTCGACCACATCCTCTTCGCCGGCCCCCCCGGCTTGGGCAAGACGTCGCTGGCCGGCATCGTCGCCACCGAGATGGGTGCAGGGCTCCGCATCACCGCCGGCCCGGTGCTCACCCGGGCGGGCGACCTCGCGGCACTGCTCACCGACCTGCAGGACGGGGACGTGCTCTTCATCGACGAGATCCACCGCCTGCACCGCTCCGTCGAGGAGATGCTGTACTCGGCGATGGAGGACGGCCGGCTCGACATCCTGATCGGGAAAGGGCCCACGGCGCGCTCCATCCGCCTCGACCTGCCGCGCTTCACCCTCGTCGGTGCGACGACCCGCACCGGGCTCGTGTCCGGGCCGCTGCGGGACCGCTTCGGCTTCGTCGGCCGCCTCGACCTCTACGACCCGGCCGACCTGCGCGCCATCGTGGAGCGTTCGGCGCGGATCCTGAAGGTGCGCGTCGACACCGAGGGGGCGGTCCGGATCTCGGAGCGTTCGCGTGGCACGCCCCGCGTGGCCAACCGGCTGCTGCGGCGGGTGCGGGACTTCGCGGAGGTGCGTGGCGAGGGGTACATCGACGGCGCCACGGCCAGCGAGGGCCTCGAGCTGTTCGGCGTCGACGAGCTGGGCCTCGACAAGGTCGACCGGGCCATCCTGGCGACGCTGTGCACGCGCTTCGGCGGCCAACCGGTGGGCCTCACCACGCTGTCGCAGTGCGTGGGCGAGGAGCCGGACACGATCGAGGACGCCTACGAGCCCTTTCTGGTGCAGAGCGGGCTGATCCAGCGAACCGCCCGGGGCAGGGTCGCCACCCAGCGGGCGTGGGTGCACCTGGGCCAGCAGCGACCTCCCACCGCGCCGGATGCAACGAACACGCCCCCAATGTTCTGACGGAGCCGCCGCCCCGGGCCGAGCGCGCTCGGATCCGTTCTTTTTGCGCGCTTCGACGCACTGATGCGCTACGGTTTCGTGGTCGCATCACGAGACGGAAGCGAGGTGACCCGATGGCTGGAATGACGACGCGCACACAGCTGTCTGCGGTCCCGCTGCCGGTCCGTGGTGTCGAAGGAGGACGGTTCCGCAAGGCCGGGCTCGTCCTCTGCCCCAGCCGCCACTGACGCCGATCGCGTCACCGGCGGGCTGAACGCCCGGGCACTCCGACCCTCACCACCCCTCTTTCTGGCGCGCACCACCGGGTGCACGCGTTCCACCGATCCGACCGCACGACCCTCCCGTTTGGAGAAACCCATGGGTGAACGCACCCTCTTCCCGAATGCATCGAACAAGGCCACGCTGGCCTACTGCTGGAGCCAGATGGAGCCCGATCGCGTCGCGTTCGCCGGCAGCTGCGCCGCCATCGTGCTCGGGACGCTGGCCAACGCCGTCGCGGCGCCACTGATCTTCGCCGCCCTGTTGGGGCGCATTACGCACCTGCACGGCACCGAGAGCCTCTGGCAGTCCTTCGGGCCCCTGGTCGTCGCCTATGCGGTGGTCCTGGTTGCGGCGACGGCGTTCGGGCGCATCGGTGGCTGGCTCAACTGGGGCGCCACGCTGCGCTCGTTCGGCCGCGCCATCACCAACGGCTACGACCACCTGATCGGGCTCAGCCATGGGTGGCACACGGACCGCCCATCGGGCGAGGTCATCGCCACCCTCGAGACGTCCACGTGGGCGTTCGTCGAGCTGATCGACGCCATGGTCTGGGGCGTCCTGCGCATCAGCGTCACGGTGCTCGGCGCCATCGTGGTCCTCGGGATCGTGGCTTGGCCGGTCGCGCTCGTCATGGCCGCCCTGGTGTCCGTCTTTGGCCTGGTGCTGCACCGCCGAATGGGCCGGGTGGTGGCGGCGGAGAAGGACTTCTCGGACGCGCACTCGCGCGCCACCGGCGTGATCGCGGACACCATCGCCAACCTGACCACCGTGCGCTCCCAGGCGGCCGAGGACCGGGAGAAGGACCACGTCGGCGCCCTGGTCGGCGACTCCATCGGCGCGGACCTGCGGGCGCGCCGCGTCTTCACGGCGACGCGGCTGCAAATGGAGTCGGCCATGGCCTTCTTCAACTGGGCTGCGGTGGCGGTCGGGGTCGTCCTCGGCGCTGCACCATGTCGCGGCGGCGGGGGTGGTGTACCTGATCTTGTTCTACGCCACCTTCGTCGGCACCAGCCTGGAAGAGTCGTTCGAATTCATCCGGTTGATGTCGCGCGCCATCGGGCGCTGTGCCAAGTTCGCGGGCATCGCCGCCACGAGCCCCGACATCGTCGACGTCCCCGGCGCTCCCGACCTGGTGGTCCCGAAAGGGCGGGTCGAGTTCCGGGGGCTGGAGTTCGCCTACCGCGATGGCGCCCCGTTGTTCGAGGAACTCCATCTGCGTATCGAGCCGGGCGAGCACGTCGGGCTCGTGGGCCCCTCGGGTTCGGGCAAGACGACCCTGACGAAGCTGCTGCTGCGCTTCGTCGATCGCGACGGCGGGCTGATCGAGATCGACGGACAGGACATCGCGTGCGTCGCGCAGCAATCCCTGCGCCGCCACATCGCGTACGTCCCCCAGGACCCACAGATGCTCCACCGCACCGTGGCCGAGAACATCCTCTACGGCATGGACCACGATTGCGGGGTCGACATGGACCTGGTGCGGGCAGTCGGCCGGGCGGCCTATGTCGACGAGTTCGTGGAACGCCTCCCTGCCGGCTACGAGACGGTCGTGGGCGAGCGCGGCATGAAGCTCTCCGGCGGCCAGCGTCAGCGGGTGGCCATCGCGCAGGCCATGGCCAAGGGCGCCAAGGTGCTCGTCCTGGACGAGGCCACGTCGGCGCTGGACTCCGAGTCGGAGTCGCTCGTGCAGGAGGCCCTGTGGCACCTGATGGAGGGCACGACGGCGCTGGTCGTCGCGCACCGACTGGCGACAATCGCCCGGCTCGACCGCATCGTGGTCCTCGACCGCGGCCGCGTCGTCGAGCAGGGCACGCACGCCGAACTGCTGTCAGCCGGACGGGCCGGTGTCTACGGACGGCTCTGGGCCCACCAGTCCGGGGGCTTCCTGGCTGCGTGAGCGCGGGTCAGCCGACCCGCGCTCACGCCGAGCGGATGGTCGCCACGTCCGCCGTGCGCAGGGGAAGGAACACCCTGAATGTGGTGGACCATCCCGGCGTGTCGACGATGTCGAGGAAGCCTTCGTGCGCCTCCGCGACCGACTTGGCGATGGCCAGGCCCAGGCCGGTCCCGGGCACCCCCATCTCGGTCGAGGAGGCGAGCCGGTAGAAGCGCTCGAAGAGCTGATCGCGTTCGCCGACCGGGATACCGGGTCCCTCGTCGAGGACCTGCACCCGGGCGAAGGAGTCCACGCTGTCGACGACGACGTGGACCCGCCCGCCCCGGGGCGAGAACTTGATGGCGTTGGACAGGAGGTTGCCGAGCAGCTGGTGCAGCCGGGTGGGGTCGCCGAAGGTCGGGACCTCGTCGCCGGGCTCGAGGGTCAGCACGATCCCGGCGACCGTCGCCGACGTCTGGATCGCGTGCACCGCCTCTTCGGCCAGGTGGTACAGGTCCAGCTCGGTGAACGCCACCCGCAGACCGCGGCCCGCACCCGGGTCGGCGAGGAGGTCCTCGGCGACCCGTTGGAGCTGCTCCGCGTTGCGCTCGATCGTCTGGAGCATCCGCATCTGGCCCTCGGTGAGATCCGACGAGGCATCGAGCAGGAGCTCGACGAAACCCCGGATGGAAGTGATGGGCGTCCGGAGCTCGTGTGACACCGTCGCCACGACGTCCTCCCTCATCTGAGTCAGCTCGCGGAGCCGGTTGTTCTGCTCAATCAGCGACTGCGTGACCTCCTTTTGAATGGCGAAGAGGCGCTCGCGGTCTGCGGCCAGCTCCTCACGCTCGGTCACGTCGATGGCGACGACCACGTAGCCGCCGTTGGCCGGCGCCAGTGCGTCGTCGGGGTCGGGGTGGCCGTCTGCCGCGGCGACCTTGGCCTCGTCGAGGATCTCCGGGTCGTCGGCCTCTTGGTCGAGCGCGGCGTCGAGGGTGGGAATGGGCAGGGCGCGCACTCGCACCACGCAGCGGCGCTGTTGGCCGTCCTTGCGGGTGGCGGTCCAGGGGACCTCGGCCGCCGTCTCGGCGTCGACGGGCTCGAGCGTGTTCCGCATGGCGTCGATGGCCTGGCGCCGTTGGTCGATCTGCGCGGGGTCGATGAAGTCGGCGATGGAGCGGACGCCCACCACCTCGGCGGCACGGAATCCCAGCATCTGCTCGGCGCCGGCCGAGAAGAAAGTGACGGTTCCGGCGGGGTCGACCCCCATGATGGCGCTGCCGGTGGCGGCACGCAGGAGGGTCTCGAGACGGTCGCGGGCGTAGTCCGCCTCGCGGGCGTTGCGGCGGGCCATGCGCGACTGCTGAGCCAGGTCGCTCAGGTACGCCCGGTCCCGCGAGACCATCGTGTAGACGGTCGACGCGACCAGGGTGGTCACGGTCGCCATGACCGCGACCTGGCGCCACTCGAGCGTCGGGTACTTGGGCGGTCCGACGATGAGGAGCGGCACCAGGAGCGCCAGGTCCATGCAGAACAGCCCGACCAGCAGGTGGAGGCGCCGACCGTAGAGCGAGAGCCACACGATGGGCAGGAGGTAGACGACCACCAGTCCGGCGCCGGACCCGCCCTGGGCATCGCGGATGATGGCGATGACGGCCAGGTAGCCGATCGGGATCATCAACCAGGCCCAGTCGGGGAGCTTCTCCCACGGCACCAGGAAGGCCGCGGCCACGAGGGCGAAGAACAGGACGCCCGCCAGCGAGACCTCACGGCGGGCTTCGTGCGGGAAGGGGATCACCGCGATGAGCACGGTGCCGACGGCGACCAGCGCGAAGACGGGCAACCGCACGCGCATGGAACCGGAGAATCCAATGGGCAGGGTGTTTCCGGCCACGGCCGGCGCGCGACGCCCCGAGGCGTCAGTACGGCTCGGGAGCGTCTCGCTCACCGGCTCCGAGACCGGTATCGGTAGCCGAAGCCCCGGACCGTCTCAATAGGGGTGTCATCTCCGTCGTCCCAGCCCAGCTTGCGGCGAAGCCGCAACACGGCGTACTTGACCCGCGAGGGGGCCAGACCGCTCGGATCGTCCCAGGCGAGTTCGATGAGCTGATCGGACGAGAGCACCTGTCCCTGGTGGCGGGCCAGCGTGGCCAGCAGGCGGTACTCGGTCGGCGTGAGGACCACCGCGTTGCCGTCGATCGTGACTTCTTGGTGGGCGAAGTCGACGTGGAGGGTGCCGTCGTCGAACGCGATGACCGGGTCGGTCCGCGCCACCTGGCGGCGGCTGATGGCCTGCAGCCGAGCGAGCAGTTCGACGCGGCTGAACGGCTTGGTCAGGTAGTCGTCCGCTCCCGCGTTGAGCCCGCGCACCTTGTCACGCTCGGTTCCGAGCGCCGTCAGCATCAGGACAGGCACGTCGCTCATGTCGCGGATCCGCTCGAGCACCTGCCAGCCGTCGAGGTCGGGGAGCCCGACGTCGAGGATCACGATGTCGGGGTGGCTCTGGTGGAATTGGCGAACACCGTCTCGGCCCTCGTTCGCCTCTGAGACCGCGAAGCCCTCACGTTCGAGCAGGGTCCGGAGCAGTTGGCGGATGTCCGCCTCATCCTCGATGACCAGCACGGAGATATGACCGTCTCGCATCAGGTCGCAACTGTACTGGGAAAACGCGTCCTTTTGAGTGTATAAGGACACCCGTCACGAAATGGAAGCGTCCTGTTCAACGTCAGAAACGGGTGTCAGATCGACAAATGGGCGACCAGGGAACGCCTCGCATTCCGGTTTGGCGGCCCAAGGTTCGGTGATCGGTGGCGCGCTGTGGGCGCCGACCGTTTGCACCCTGAATGACCGAATCGCGGGCGTCGAGCCGGAGGTTCAGCAGCGGGAGCGTGAGCGAAAGGTGCGCCGGCCCGGGTCGTAGGCTCCCCCGAATTACTCCGACCGACGGCCTCAGAAGGCCGGCGCACCTCTTCGCTGCTCCGTGCCCCACGGTGTCCCCCCGTGAGAATCCGTTCCCCTTCACCGGACTCTCACGTGGTCGCCCCCCTCCGAACGACCATCACCGCGAGGCTGCTGTACTGATGGGGCGTACTTTGCACAGCCGCTGTGGCAATGGAGGCCATTTTGGGTTGCAGTTCGGTTGCTCATCGCAGCCTCCCGCCATACGTGCGAAACGCCCGTTCTTCCCGCCGGGAGGCGACGGCCCGGCCGCCGGGCACGCACCCCGGCCTCGTGAGGCGTCGTGGCGAGATCCACCCTGCCGCTCAGGCCACCGCCTCGGGCCGCCGAGGGTCCAGGGCCGCTCCCACCAGGGACGCAAGCCCCGGCTCCGGCCGGGCCTGGCCCGTCACTGCCGAAGAGAGCGGGAACCCACGCACTAGGGTGGCACTTCGCAACTCGTTCGGTCCAAGGATCTCCCCATGACACCAACCCCCGCGCTGGTCGACTCCGTGCTCGCGGCCACAAAATCGACGACCAACCCTCTCTTGACCCTGCTCCCTCTCCTCGCGATCGGAGTCCTCGGGTACTTCTTCTTCATCCGCCCCCAGCAGCGAAAGGCCCAGGCCGCCCGCCAGTCCAAGGGATCGGAGATCGTCGTGGGCGACGAGGTGCAGACGATCGGCGGCGTGATCGGCACCGTGCTCGAGATCCACGGTGACCGCTACACGCTCCTGACCGGAGCGCTGGGTGACGACGGCAACCTAGACGGCCCGCAGCCGACCCGGATCGTGTTCGTCCGGCAGGCCATCGCGCGGAAGATCGAGCCGATCGACGACGTCCGCATCGCGGACGACCCGGGACAGGACGTGGCGCACGGAGCGAGCGACGTGGTTGATGTCCACGGCAGTGAGGACGACATCGACGATGTCGGTGGAGACGGTGCTTCCCGCCAGGGTGAGCACGGCGGGGAGGCTGAAGAGGCGTGAGCCCCAAGTCGGGGGGCAGGGCCCAGCGGCAGCAGCGACGCAACCTCTTGATCAGCGTGATCGTCGTCGTGGCGATCGCCGTCGGTTCATTTGCGGCCGTGTTCGCCGCCAAGTGGTCCCCGCGCTTGGGCTTGGACCTCGCGGGCGGTGTCGCGGTCGTCTACACCGCCGAGGGTGCGCACGTGTCGCAGGCCGACCTGAACGAGACGGTCAACATCTTGAACCTGCGGGTGAACGGGCTCGGCGTGTCCGGCGCGCAGGTGCAGACCACCGGGAAGAACCAGATCTCGGTCTCCATCCCCGGTGTCACCGACGCCCAACAGGTGCTGAAGCAGATCGGGCAGACGGCGCGCATGTTCTTCCGCCCGGTGGAGTGCTTCGCCTACCCCCAGGCCGTCCCGAAGGGATCAAAGACCAAGGTCCTGCCGCCGGGAATCGGGACGATCCCCCCGTGCACGTCGTCAACGCAGCTCACGGCGGCCAACCTGAACGTCCAGCCGAACAGCAACGTGGCCGCGGGATACACCTCGAACAACGTGCCGCCCGACACCCAGTACGTCAGCTACCCGTCGACGAGTGTCCTCAAGCCGAACTACGAGAACAGCACGGTCCTGCTGCCCGGCCTGGCCGCGAGCGGTAGCGGCAACGGGGGCGAGCGCTATGTCCTCGGCCCGAGCGAGATGACGGGCCACTCCATCGCCAGTGCGCAGGCGACGCAGAACCAGACCGGCCAGTGGGTGGTCAACTACTCGCTCGCCGGCGCGGCAGGCTCGCATCTCTGGGACACCGTCGCCGGGCAGAACTTTCACCAGTTGCTCGGCATCGAGCTTGACGGCGTCGTGTATTCGGCGCCCATCATCCAGCCCACCCAGTCGACCTTCACGTCGTTCGCGGGTCAGGGCGAGATCTCCGGGAGCCTCACCCAGGGCGACGCCCAGAACCTGGCGCAGGCCATGAACTTCGGCGCCCTGCCCGTGACGCTGAAGGCGGCCACGTCCGAGACGGTCTCGGCCACACTCGGCCACTCCGCGCTCGTGGCCGGCCTGGGTGCGGGGATCGCCGGCCTCATCCTCGTCCTCCTCTACGTACTGATCTACTACCGGATGTTGGGGCTGGTGGTGATCTCCGGGCTGGTGCTCACCGCGATGACGCTGTGGGCGATCATCTCGGCGCTCGGCCACACGTCCGTGGCTCCGAGCTTCGACCTGGCCGGCATCACCGGCCTGATCGTCTCCATCGGCATCACCGTGGACTCCTACATCGTCTACTTCGAGCGGCTCAAGGATGAGACCAGATCGGGTCGATCGGTCCGCACTTCGGTGGACCGCGGCTTCAAGAGCGCCTGGCGGACCGTGTGGGCCGCCGACTTCGTGTCGCTGCTGGCCGCGATCGTCCTCTACTTCGTGGCGGTCGGGAACGTGAAGGGATTCGCCTTCTTCCTCGGGCTCTCCACGATCATGGACATGGCCTTCACCTGGTTCTACACCCGGCCGCTCGTCATCCTGCTCGGCCAGAGCCCCCGCCTCCAGGGCTCGGGGTCGTTCAGCATCGCCACCGGGCTCGGCGCCGGTCCGCAGGCGCAGGCCCCGGCGCGCGGACTGCCCGTCGGAGCCTCCGCGGGTGGTGGCTCGTGAGCCCGCGCCGACGTCGCGGCCGCGGCGCGGACGATGAGGCCGTGAACGGCGACGCAGGCACCGACGACGGTCACGACAGTCACGACGGTCACGACGCCGACGGCAGCGCGCTCGACGACGTGAGCGAGGCGGACGTCGAGCTCCTCGAGGAGGACGTCGACACCGACGACCTCGACGAAGAGGAGCTGGTCAGCCTCGATGACGCCGCCCGGGCCCTCCTGGCCAAGCCGCGGCGGGGTCACGGCCCGATCGCCCGCCTCTACCGGGGCGAGACGCGCTTCGACTTCGTGGGCAAGCGGAGGATCTGGTTCAGCATCTCGACGATCATCATCGTGGCCGGGATCGTCTCCATCATCTTGCGGGGCGGGCTGAACCTGGGGATCGAGTTCAAGGGCGGGACCGAGTGGACCATTGCCGCGCCGGGGGTGACCCAGACGGAGGCGGTCGACGCCATGAAGGGCACCGGCGTCATCGACCCGACGGTGCAGCTGCTCGGGTCGGGCAGCAAGCAGACGCTCAACGTCCAGTCCGACATCAACCGGTTGTCGCAGTCCCAGCAGGACGCCGTCAGCAAGAACGTCCAGAAGGCGCTGCTCGGGGTCACCGCCGCCAACGCGCCCAAGACGACGACGACCTCCACGACGGCCAAGCCGACGACGACCACGACGGCCAAGGCGGGCGCCGGGGCCGGGTCCACCACGACGTCGGCGCCCACGACCACGACGGTGCCGTCCAACGCCGTCCCCCAGACGACCGCGGACAAAATCAGCATCACGACTGTCGGACCGACCTGGGGCTCCTCCATCACGAACAAGGCGATCGAGGCGCTGATCATCTTCTTCATCGTGGTGGCGATCTACATCAGCATCCGCTTCGAGCCGAAGATGGCCCTGGCGGCCTTCATCGCCATGATCCACGACGTCCTCGTGGCGGTCGGGATCTACTCCATTTTCAACTTCCAGGTCACACCGGACACCGTCGTGGCCATCCTGACCATCCTGGGCTACTCGCTCTACGACACGGTCGTGGTGTTCGACCGGGTCCGGGACAACACGAGGGGCATCGGCAGCAGCGGCCGCATGACCTACCCGCAGCTCATCAACCTCTCCATGAACCAGACGCTGGCCCGCTCCATCAATACGTCGATGGTCGCCATCCTCCCGGTCCTGTCGGTGCTGCTCATCGGGGCCCAATTCCTCGGCGCGGCGACCCTGCAGTCGTACGGGCTCGCCCTCTTCGTCGGCCTGCTCTCGGGGGCCTACTCGTCGATCTTCATCGCCGCGCCGGTGCTCTCCATGATGAAGGAGCGCGAGGAGCGCTGGGTCGCCATCGCCAGCCGGCTGGCCAAGCGCGGCGAGACCAACCAGTGGTACTCGGCCCTCGACGCGGCCACCATGAGCACGCAGATGAGCGTGGCCGCCGCCGGCCAGGTGAGCCGGGGCGGGGGTGCCGGGGCTGCCGCGCAGCGCTCCGGCGGATCCAAGCGCAGCGGGCCGATCCGACCGGGCTCGGGCAGCCGACCGGGTGGAGGTTCCGCGGCGGGCGGCGGCGGGACGGGGACCGCTGTCATGGACCGGACCCCGGGCGGGTCGTCGGGCGCGGCGACGTCCGGGTCGTCGGCGACAGGGCAGTCGGCGCAGTCGGCGCAGACGGCGGGGACGCCGGCGCCGGCGCCAAGGCCCCGCAAGGGCAAGAGCAGGCGCAAGCGCCGTCGCTGAGCCGCCTGACGGACACCGGACGTGGCGTCCGGGCGTTTCCCCTGGCGGGTAGCCTGTATGGATGGTGGCCCTGGCCCGGGTGACTGCAGTTGACACGAGCGCCGAGCAGGATCGCGAGACGGGGCAGGCCGAGGAGCGGTCGCTCTTCGACCTGCTCGCCCCGTTGCTGGCCGAGTTCGGGCGGCACCGCCCCGACGACGACACCGCGGTGATCGTCGAGGCCGGCCGGACCGCGCTGACCGCCCACGAGGGGCAGTTCCGGCGGTCGGGCGAGCCCTACATCACGCACCCGGTGGCCGTGGCGACCATCGTCGCCGAGTTGGGCCTCGACGCCCAGACCGTCGCCGCCGCCCTACTGCACGACGCCGTCGAGGACACCGGGTTGACGCTCGAAACGATCGAGAAGACCTTCGGCGACGGCGTGGCCCGCGTGGTCGACGGCGTCACCAAGCTCGACCGGCTGCAGTTCAACTCCAAGGAGGCCCAGCAGGCGGCGACCATCAGGAAGATGCTCGTCGCCATGGCCGACGACTGGCGGGTCCTCCTGATCAAGCTGGCCGACCGGCTGCACAACATGCGCACGCTCGCCGTGATGCCCGAGTGGAAGCAGCGCCGCACGGCGCAGGAGACCTTCGACGTCTACGCGCCCCTGGCCCACCGCCTCGGTGTCCAGCAGGTGCGCTGGCAGCTCGAGGACCTCGCCTTCGCGACGCTGCACCCGAAGCGCTACGCCGAGATCGAGCAGATGGTGGCCGCCCGGGCGCCCCAGCGCGAGGAGTATCTCGAGCGGGTCCTCGTCCACGTGCGGCAGCGGCTCGACGACATGGGCATCGACGCCGACGTCACCGGGCGGCCGAAGCACCTGTGGTCCATCTACGAGAAGATGGTGGTCCGGGGCAAGGAGTTCGACGACATCAACGACCTGGTGGCCATCCGGGTCGTCGTCGAGTCCGAGAAGGACTGCTGGGCCGCCCTCGGCGCCATCCACGCCATCTGGGCCCCCGTCCACGGGCGCTTCAAGGACTACATCAACACGCCCAAGTTCAACATGTACCAGTCGTTGCACACCACCGTCATCGGGCTCGACGGCAAGCCCGTCGAGGTGCAGATCCGCACTTCCGAGATGCATCACCGGGCCGAGTACGGCATCGCGGCGCACTGGGGCTACAAGTCCAAGGAGGACCACTCCTCGGAGATGGCCTGGCTCCAGCGCATCGCCGACGTGGACCGCCAGACCGACGACCCGATCGAGTTCCTCGAGGCGCTCAAGCTCGACCTCGAGCAGGACGAGGTCTACGTCTTCACGCCCAAGGGCAAGGTGATCGCGCTCCCGGCCCGCTCCACGCCGGTCGACTTCGCCTATGCCATCCACACCGAGGTGGGGCACCGCTGCATCGGAGCCCGGGTCAACGGCCGGCTGGTGCCGCTCGAGACCCAGCTCACCAGCGCCGACACCGTCGAGATCTTCACCTCGAAGTCGCCGACGGCCGGCCCGTCGCGGGACTGGCTCCAGATCATCGCCTCGACCCGGGCCCGCAACAAGATCCGGCAGTGGTTCTCCCGGGAGCGCCGCGAGGACGCGATCGAGAACGGCCGGGAGGACCTGGCCCGGGCCCTGCGCCGGGACGGTCTGCCCTTGCACAAGCTGCTGGGCTCGTCCGCGCTGCAGCAGGTGGCCGACCAGATGAACCTGGCCGACCTCGATGCGCTCTACGCCTCCATCGGCGAGTCGCAGGTCTCCGCCCAGTCGATCGTCCAGCGCCTCACCCGGGTGCTGCGGGGCGGCGGTCCCGCCGACGAGCAACTGCCGACGATCGCCATCCCCGGTCCCGGCCGGCCGCGGCAGAGTCGCCGCACGGGCACGGGCGTCTACGTCGAGGGGCTCGACGACGTCATGATCCATCTCGCCCGCTGCTGCACCCCGGTGCCGGGCGACCAGATCGTGGGCTTCGTGACGCAGGGCCGGGGCGTCTCGGTGCACCGGGCGGACTGCGCCAACGCGGCCGCGCTGGCCGACCGCTCCCAAGAACGCCTGATCGAGGTCGAGTGGGACCGCGGCAACGACGGGGTCTTCGTGGCGACGATCGAAGTCCAGGCCTTCGACCGCTCGCGCCTGCTCGCCGACGTGTCACGGGTCGTCTCCGAGCACCACCTCAACATCGTCGCCGCCCGCACCGCGACCACCGCGGACCGCGTGAGCCGCATGGCCTTCGACGTCGAGCTGGCCGACCCGACCCACCTGCATTCACTGATCAGCGCGCTGAAGCATCTCGACGGGGTCTTCGACGCGTATCGTCAGCTTCCTGGCAAGAAGATCTGACCCCGCCGTGAGGAGCCTCCCGTGAGCCCGGGATCGTCCGCGCCCGAACCGGGACCGTCTGCCGCCCCGACCCGGACGCCCAAGGGCATGCACGACGTGCTGTGGCCCGAGTCGGCGCGCTGGGAGGCGACCGTGGGCCGCTTCGCGGCGCTGGTCGAGGCCGCCGGCTTCGGCCTGACGCTCACGCCCGTGATCGAGCACGCCGGAGTCTTCCTGCGCGGCATCGGCGAGGGCAGCGAGATCGTCGGCAAGGAGATGTACCTCTTCGAGGACCGCGACGGCCAGATGATGGCGCTCCGGCCCGAGGGGACGGCGCCCATCGCCCGCGCCTTCGTCCAGCACCATCCGGTCCCGCCGTGGAAGGCCTGGTACGTGGCCCCGTCGTTCCGCCACGAGAACCCCCAGCAGGGCCGCTACCGCCAGCATTTCCAGCTCGGCGTGGAGGCGCTCGGCCCCGACGACGCCGATCTCGACGTCGAGGTCGTCTCCCTGGCCCACGACTTCTTCGCCGGGCTCGGGCTGGAAGAGGTCACGCTCAAGCTGCACTCCATGGGCGACGGCGTCTGCAAGCCGGGCTACGTCGCGCTGCTCGGCGCGTTCCTCGCCGAGCGGGCCGACCAGCTGTGCGCGCCGCACCGGGCGCGCCACCTGGAGAACCCGCTGCGCGTGCTCGACTGCAAGACACCCGAGTGCCGGGCCGCCACCGCCGACGCACCCCACTTCCTCGACCACCTCTGCGACCCCTGCGCGGCCCACTTCGCCCGGGTCCGCTCGGGTCTCGAGTCGCTCGGGGTGGGCTACACCATTGACCACCGCCTCGTGCGGGGCTTTGACTACTACACCCGCACCACTTTCGAGTTCGCCGCCGACGCGCTCGACGCGGCGCAGAACGGGGTCGGCGGCGGCGGACGTTACGACGGGCTGGTCGAGCTGCTGGGCGGGCCGCCGACGCCAGGCATCGGCTTCGGCATCGGTGTCGAGCGGGTGCTGCTCGCCTGCGACGCCGAGGGCGTGTTCTCGACCGCCGGCACCCTGGCCGCCCGGCCGCTGCACGCCTACGTGATCGACACCGCGGGCGGGGAGACGGCAGTGGCGCTCACCGCCGAGCTGCGCCGCGCCGGCCTGCGGGTCGACCGGGCGTTCGGCGGGCGCTCCATGAAGTCCCAGTTCAAGTCCGCCGACCGCTCGGGCGCGCTGGTGGCGCTGGTGGTGGGGGACCAGGAGGTGGGCGACGGGACGGTCGGGCTGCGGCCGCTGCGCAGCACGGAGGGCCAGCGCACCGTGCCCCGGGCTGCCATTGTGGACGAGCTCAAGAGCTTCCTGGCCAACGCGGCCTTCGCCGAGGACTCCGAGACGGGTTCGGTCGCGGACGTCGACCGGCACCTGCATCCCCACCTGCGCCCACCCGCCACCACCGAGGACGACACGGACACCCCCACCCCATGACCGACGCCCGGCAGGACCAGGACCAGGAGGCCAACCGTCCCACGGCCATGCGCACCCACCTCTGCGGCGTGCTGCGCAAAGCCGATGTCGGCGCGACCGTGCGCCTGTGCGGCTGGGTCGCCCGGCGCCGCGAGCACGGCGAGCACCTGGCCTTCGTCGACCTGCGCGACCACACCGGCATCGTCCAGTGCGTGATCGACCACGCCACCGATGTCCGCCACGAGTGGGTGATCGCGGTGACCGGCACGGTGCGGGAGCGCCCCGAGGGAACCGTGAACCGCGGCATCGGCACCGGCGAGATCGAGATCGGCGACTGCACGGTCGAGGTGCTCAACGAGGCGGAGCCACCACCGTTCGCGGTCGACGACCGGGTCGAGTCCGACGAGCCCGTGCGGCTCCGCTACCGCTACGTCGACCTGCGCCGGCCGCGCATGCAGCGGAACCTGCGCCTGCGGTCCCGGGTCAACGCCGCCATCCGGGCCGCCATGGTCCGCCAGGGCTTCGTCGAGATCGAGACGCCGTTGCTGTGGGCCCCCACCCCCGAGGGCTCCCGGGAGTTCTCCGTCCCCTCCCGCCTGCACCACGGCTCGTTCTACGCTCTGCCGCAGAGCCCGCAGCTGGCCAAGCAGCTGCTGATGGTCGGCGGCTTCGACCGCTACTTCCAGATCGCCCGCTGCCTGCGCGACGAGGACCTGCGCGCCGACCGCCAGTTCGAGTTCAGCCAGCTCGACATGGAGTGCTCCTTCGCCTCTCAGGACGACGTCATGGCCTTCGTCTCCGAGGCCGTCCTCGACGCCGCCGAGGCAGCGACGGGGGACCGGCCGCCGCCGATCGAGCGCATCACCTGGGCCGACGCGCGCGATCGCTACGGCACCGACAAGCCCGACCTGCGCTTCGGGATGGAGCTCGCCGACCTGACCAAGGTGTTCGAGGGGACGCTGGTGAAGGCCTTCTCCGCGCCCGCGGTCAAGGCCATCGTGGTCCCCGACGGTGCCACGTACCCCCGCTCGCGCCTCGACGAGCTCACCGAGCAGGCGACGAAGGCGGGCGCCGCCGGGCTGGCCTGGTTCCGGATCGTCGAGAACGGCCCGTCGCTCGACGGCCCGCTGGCGCGCCACCTCTCGGAGCAGGAGGTGGCGGGCGTCCTGCGGGAGACGGTGGCGGCACCGGGTGACCTCGTCCTGGCCGTCGCCGGCGCATACGCAACGGCGTGCGCGGTGCTCGGCCTGCTGCGCCTGGCCATCGGGGCGCCTCCCGTGGGCCAGGGCCCGCACCGGTACGTCTGGGTCGTCGACTTCCCGATGTTCGAGGGCATCGGCGCCGACGGCAACCCGCAGGCGGCGCACCACCCGTTCACCATGCCCTATGCCGAGGACCTGCCCAAGCTGGCGTCGGACCCGTTGGCGGTGCGCTCCCAGGCCTACGACCTCGTGCTCAACGGGTGGGAGCTGGGGTCGGGAAGTGTGCGTATCCATCGCAGGGAGACGCAGTCGCAGGTGTTCTCGGCGCTCGGCATCGGACCCGACGAGGCCGAGGCCCGCTTCGGCTTCCTGCTGGGCGCCTTCCGCTACGGGGCCCCGCCGCACGCCGGTTTCGCGTTCGGGGTGGACCGGCTGGCTGCGATCCTGGCCGGCGAGGAGAACATCCGCGAGGTCATTGCGTACCCGAAGACCCAGTCCGGCGCCGACCTGCTCACGGGCGCCCCGACGCCGCTCCCGCCCACCCAGCTCGCCGAGCTGGGCATCCGGGTCGTGGTGCCCCCGTCCCCGCCGTCCGCCGAGGCCGCCAACCCCTCACCGAGTTGAGGGGGGCGACCACGACCGGGACGACCACCCTGTGGCCCGCGTGACCCTCTTCGGCGACGCGGCGGACCGCCACCTCGAGCGTCAGGCCCCGTTGGCCGCCCGCCTCCGCCCCCGCACGCTCGACGAGATGGTGGGCCAGGAGCACCTGGTCGCTCCGGGCGCGCCGCTGCGGGTCCTGGCCGAGTCGGACCGCATCAGCTCCTCCATCCTCTGGGGCCCGGCCGGCACCGGCAAGACGACCCTGGCCCGCCTGCTGGCCGACACCACCGCCAAGCATCTGAGCACGCTCTCGGCCACGGCCGCCGGTGTGAAGGACGTCCGCGAGGCGATCGCGGACGCCGGGCGCCGCCTCGGTGAGCGGGGCCAGGGGACGATGCTCTTCATCGACGAGGTGCACCGCTTCTCCAAGTCCCAGCAGGACGTGCTGCTCCCCGCCGTCGAGGACGGCCTGGTGGTGCTCGTCGGCGCCACCACGGAGAACCCTTTCTTCGAGGTGAATCCGCCCCTGTTGAGCCGGGCCTCACTGTGGCGGCTGCACCCCCTCAGCCCGGACAACCTGCGCACGTTGATCCGGCGCGGGCTCGAACTCGAGGGGGCGGACGCCGAGGAGGACGCTATCGACGCCGTCGTGGCGGCCTGCGAGGGCGACGCGCGCGCCGCGCTGACCACGGTGGAGGTGGCCGTGGCGCTGTCCCGGGCCGGGGCGGGGAGCGACGCCCGGATCGTGCTCACCATGGACGACATGTCCCGGGCCAGGGACGGCCGGCTGTTCCACCAGGGCGCCGACGAGCACTACGACCAGATCAGCGCCCTGATCAAGAGCGTGCGCGGGTCCGATCCCGACGCGGGCCTCTACTGGATGGCCCGCATGATCGAGGCGGGGGAGGACCCCCGTTTCCTGGCCCGCCGCATGGTGATCCTGGCCAGCGAGGACGTCGGGCTGGCCGATCCCCAGGCGCTCCTCGTGGCCGAGGCCGCGGCCCGGGCCGTCGAGTACGTGGGGCTCCCGGAGGCAGCGCTCAACCTGGCCGAGGCGGTGATCTACCTGGCCCGGGCGCCCAAGTCCAACGCCGTGACCGTGGCACTCGGGCGCGCCCAGGCCGACGTGCGCTCCAGCATGAGCCAGGAGGTCCCGGCGCACCTGCGGGACGCGCACTACAAGGGGGCGTCGACCCTGGGGCACGGGCAGGGCTACGCCTACCCGCACGACGACCCCTCGGGGGTCGTCGTGCAGCAGTATCGTCCTGACGCGCTCGAAGGCCGTGTGTACTACGAGCCGACGCCCCATGGTGCGGAAGGCACGGGCGGGACCAGCCGCAGCAGGGAGGCCGATTCGTGAAGCCGGGCCATCGAAGAGGAGCGCTGCTCGCGGCCGCGCTCGCGGCCGTGGCGCTCGGTGCGGGAGCGCTCGCACCGGCCGGGGCCGGGGCGGCCGGGGCGGCGCCGTCGCCGCGGGTCGTCCTGCCGCAGGCGGCGCCGGCGGTGCCTGCCGGCGTGCGGCAACTCGGGCCCGCGCCGGCCGATCAGGTGCTGCACCTCAACGTGGTCCTCGCCGGGCAGGATCCCTCCGGGCTCGCGCAGGCGCTCGCGGCCGTGTCCACGCCCGGGTCGCCCGACTACCGCCACCACCTGACGGCGGCCCAGTACGCGGCGGAGTTCGGCCCCAGTCCGGCGGAGGTGGCGCAGGTGTCCTCGGCGCTGCAGAGCGAGGGGCTCAGCGTCGGGGTGCCCGCGGCCGGGAGCACCCTGTTGCCGGTGAGCGGCCCCGCCGGCGTCGTCTCGTCGGCGTTGGGGACACCACTCGAGACAGTCCAGGCGCCGAACCGGGCCCGGGCGATCGTGAACACGGTGTCGCCGCAGATCCCGGCATCGTTGGCCGGTGCGGTCACCGGCGTGGTCGGCCTCGACGGCCTGTTCGAGGAGCACTCCATGCTCGTGCACGGGAACGCGGCGGGGACTCCGGCGCCATCGGGCAGCGCGACGACGACGCCGCCCAAGGCGGGGAGCCGGAGCAACGCGATCGCCCACGGCACGCCGCAGGCCTGTGGCGGCGCCGCCGCCACGGCTGCTGCCCATCCGGGCAGCTACACCTCGACGCAGCTGGCCTCTGTCTTCGGACAGGACCAGGTCTTCGACCAGGGACGGACCGGCGTCGGGCAGAGCATCGCGGTGGTGGAGTTCGAGCAGTACCTCTCGAGCGACGTCACCTCGTTCCAGTCCTGCTACGGGCTGTCCAATGCGATCAGCAACGTTGCCGTCGACGGTGGGCCCGGTGGCCCCTCCGCCGGCTCGGGCGAGGCTGCGCTCGACGTGGAGCTCGCCGCCTTCGGTGCTCCCTCCGCGTCCCTCGCCGTCTACGAGGCGCCGAACGGCTCCGACGTCGCGGCGGCCGACCTGTTCAACCGGATCGCCAGCGACGACAGTGCCCAGGTGGTCACGACGAGCTGGGGGGACTGCGAGACCAGCATCCAGAGCACCGACCCCGCCTTCCTCCAGACCGAGAAGGCGATCTTCGACCGCATGTCCCTGCAGGGGCAGACCATCGTCGCCGCGTCGGGCGACGCCGGCTCGGAGGACTGCTTCCCGGACTCCAACCTAAGCCACCCCGCATACCTGGGCGTCGACGACCCCGGCTCGCAGCCCGACGTCGTGAGCGCGGGCGGCACCTCGTTGCCCACTGCGTCGGCGTCGTCACAGGTCGTGTGGAACGACTGCCAGTTCCAGCCCATCGCCTGCGCCGACAGCTCCTTGAGTGGCAGCGGCCGGGGTGCCGGCGGCGGCGGGTATTCGACCGTGTGGCCGAGGCCCTCGTACCAACCGGTCTCACTCGGCGCGCACCGGGCGGTGCCCGACCTCGCCTATCCGGCCAACCCGTCGGCCGGCGGTGTCGTCGTGGTCTTCGAGGGCGGCTGGAACGCCTTCGGTGGTACCAGCGTGGCCGCGCCGTCGAGCGCCGGGCTCTTCGCCGACACCAACCAGGGCTGCTTCAACCAGCTCGGCCGGGTGGGCCCGGCGCTCTACGCCGCCGGCCTGCCGTTGGGCAACGGCAACTTCACCGACATCACCGGCGGCAACAACGACTTCACGTCGACGAACAGCGGCGACTACCCGGCCGTCGTCGGCTACGACCCGGCGAGCGGGCTCGGCACGCCGGTCGACCAGGACCTGACCATCGCCCTGCAGGGTGCGGACGGGTGCCCGTCGGTGGCGTCGGTGAGCCCCGACACGGGGCCCGTGGCGGGCAGCGGGGCCATCACGATCAGCGGGGGCGGTTTCGCCAACGCGACCTCGGTCACGTTCGGTTCCGCGGGCGCCGGCCAGATCCTGGCCCAGACGGAGAACACCATCACGGTCGTCCCGCCCAACGCCGCGGGACCCACCTGCGTCGACGTGACCGTGGCCAACTCGCAGGGCATCTCGGCGACGTCCGGGGCCGACCACTTCGGCTTCGGCGGCGACCTCAACTGCGGCCAGGGGTACCGCTTCGTGGCCAGCGACGGTGGCGTGTTCGACTTCGGCGACGCCAGCTTCTGGGGCAGCACCGGCAGCATCCATCTCAACCAGCCCGTTGTCGGCATGGCGGTGACGCCGAGCACCAACGGGTACTGGCTGGTGGCCTCCGACGGCGGCATCTTCAGCTTCGGCGACGCGGGCTTCTTCGGCTCCATGGGCGGCCAGCACCTGAACAAGCCCATCGTCGGCATGACGTCGACCCCCGACGGCGGCGGCTACTGGCTCGTGGCCTCCGACGGCGGCATCTTCAGCTTCGGCACAGCGCGCTTCTTCGGGTCGACCGGCAGCATGCGCCTCAACAAACCCGTCGTCGGCATGGCAGCGACCCCCGGCGGCGGCGGCGGCTACTGGCTGGTCGCCTCCGACGGCGGGATCTTCTCCTACGGCGACGCGAGCTTCCACGGGTCGACGGGCTCGCTGGTGCTGAACTCGCCCGTGGTCGGCATGGCGTCCGGGCCCGGTGGCGGGGGCTACTGGCTGGTGGCCGCGGACGGCGGGATCTTCGACTACGGCAACGCGGGCTTCTTCGGCTCCGCCGGGAGCCTGCGCCTGAACAAGCCCGTGGTCGGCATGGCGGCCTCACCCGACGGGGGCGGCTACTGGCTGGTCGCGTCGGACGGCGGCATCTTCAACTACGGGGACGCCCACTTCTACGGGTCGACGGGCAGCATCGTGTTGAACAAGCCCATCGTGGGCATGTCGTCGACCTGAGCCGGGGCGGCCCCGAGCGAGTTTTTGCCCCCGGTAAGCTGGGGTGATGGACGCCAACGGACTGAGGGCGGCCTTCACGCGCTTCTTCGCCGACCGCGGCCACGCGGTCGTGCCGTCGGCCAGCCTGATCCCGCACGACCCCTCGGTCCTGTTCACGATCGCCGGCATGGTGCCGTTCAAGCCCTACTTCGTGGGCGAGGAGACCGCGCCGTGGCCCCGGGCGACGTCGATCCAGAAGTGCTTCCGCACCCCGGACATCGACATCATCGGCACCGACACCTACCACTGCACCTACTTCGAGATGCTGGGCAACTTCAGCTTCGGCGACTACTTCAAGGAAGAGGCCATCCCGATGGCCTGGGAGCTGCTGACCGACGTCTTCGGCCTCGACGGTGACCGCCTCTGGGTCACCGTGCACGAGAGTGACGACGAGGCCGAGCAGATCTGGATCGACAAGGTCGGCGTGCGGCCCGAGCGGATCCAGCGCATGGGCGACGAGGACAACTTCTGGGCCATGGGCGACACCGGCCCCTGCGGCCCCGACTCGGAGCTCTTCTTCGACAAGGGCGAGTCCTACGGGCACGACGGCGGTCCCAAGCACGGCGGCGACCAGCGCTTCGTCGAGATCTGGAACCTCGTCTTCATGCAGTTCAACCGCGACGCCCAAGGCGTGCTCACCGAGCTGCCGCGCAAGAACATCGACACCGGCGCCGGCCTGGAGCGCATCCTGCCCATCCTCCAGGGTCACGATTCGATTTTCGACACCGACCTTTTCGTGCCGATCATCGACGCGGCGGCCTCCGCCCTGGGGACCACCTACGGGTCCGAGGAGCGGACCGACGTCGCGCTGCGCGTCCTGGCGGACCACGGGCGGGCCTTCTCCATGCTGGTCGCCGACGGCGTGCTGCCGGCCAACGAGGGCCGGGGCTACGTCTTGCGCCGCGTCGTGCGGCGCGCCGTCATGGCGGCCCGGCGCCAGGGGGTCGACCGGCCCATCACCCCGACGCTGGTCCAGGCGGCCGTCGACGTGCTGGGCGAGGCCTATCCCGCGCTGGTGGCGCAGCGCGACCTCATCGTCAACGTGGTGGCGCGTGAGGAAGCCGGGTTCGACCGCACCCTGCGGGCGGGGTTGAGCCGCCTGGAAGAGGCGTTCGCCACCGGGGCGAAGGTGCTCGGGGGCGACGTGGCCTTCACCCTGCACGACACCCACGGCTTCCCGGTCGAGCTGACCGAGGAGCTGGCCCGCGACGCGGGCGTGGACGTGGACCGCGCCGGCTTCGACGCCGCCATGGCGGAGCAACGGGAGCGGGCCCGCGCGGCGGCGAAGTCGTCGCGGGCCGGGGACGAGGCGGCGTACCGGGCCCTGCTCGATGCCGAGGGGCCGACCACCTTCGTCGGGCGGGGCCTCGGGCACTACGAGGTGCCGGCGCGGGTGGTCGCCGTGCTCGAGGCCGGCGGCGAGGCGGAGGAGGCCGGCGAGGCGGGCCGGGTGGTGGAGATCTTCTTGGACCGCACGCCGTTCTACGCCGAGAGCGGCGGCCAGGTCGGCGACACCGGCACGATCGTGACCGAGACCGGCATTGCCGACGCGTACGACACCATGTACGCCGTGCCGGGGCTGGTGGCCCACAAGGCACGGCTGAGCGGCGAGGTGCAGGTGGGGCAGGATGCGCTCGCGACGATCGACAAGGACCGCCGGGAGGCCATCCGGCGCAACCACACGGCGACGCACCTGTTGCACGCATCGTTGCGGTCGGTGCTGGGCGACCACGTGCGCCAACAGGGCTCGCTGGTCGCGCCCGACTACCTGCGCTTCGACTTCTCGCACCACGGCCAGCCGACCAGCGAGGAGCTCGACGAGGTCTTCGCGCGGGCCAACGACGCCGTCCTGACCGACGTGGCGGTCGAGACCACCGAGACCTCACGCGACGAGGCCGAGCAGATGGGCGCAATCGCGTTCTTCGGCGACAAGTACGGCGCGTCGGTGCGCGTCGTGCAAGCGGGGCCGACCTCGCTCGAGTTCTGCGGCGGGACCCACGTCGACTCCCTGGGGCAGATCGGCCCCATCACGTTGCTGTCGGAGGGGTCCATCGGCTCCAACACGCGGCGGATCTTCGCGCTGACCGGTCACGCGTCGCTCGATCGTGCCCGGGCGCGCGAGCGTCTGGTGCAGTCCGCCGCCGAGTTGCTGCGGACCGAGCCCGACGAGCTGGTGGCGGCCATCGGGCGGGTGATGGAGCGCCAGCGTGAGGCCGAGCGGGAGCTCTCGAGGCTGCGTCAGCAGTCGAGCGAGGCGGAGGCGCGCACCCTGGCCGAGTCGGCCGGCGCCGAGGGCGGTGTCGTGGTGGCCCGCCGCGACGACGTGGAGGGCGAGGCCCTGCGGGCGCTGGCCCAGGCGGTCCTGCACCACGACGGGGTGCGGGCGGTCGTCCTCGGGGGTTCGCCCGACGGGTCCAAGGTGGCGATCGTGGCGGCGACCGGTGGCTCTCCCGATGCAGCCCAACTCGTGCGCACGCTGGGCCCCATGGTGGGCGGCGGCGGTGGCGGCTCGGCCGAGGTGGCGCTGGCGGGGGGGAAGGACCCCTCGCAGCTCGAGGCGGCGTTGGCCGAGGCGCGGCGACTCCTGTCCGCGTGAGCGGCAACGGGGCCGGTCGGGGCCTGGGCCGGGTGGCCGCGCTCGACCTCGGGTCCAGACGCATCGGCGTGGCGTTCAGCGACAGCGGGCGCACGCTCGCGAGCCCGTGGGGGACGATCGAGCGCAGTGGCGACCCGGCACGCGACCGCGGCGCGGTCCTCGACGCCGTCCGCGAGGTGGAGGCGTCGACCGTCGTCGTCGGGCTCCCCCTCAGCCTCTCGGGCGAGGCCGGGCCCGCTGCCCGTGCGGCCCTGGCCGAGGCGGAGGCGTTGCGCCACCTGCTCGAGCCCTTCGGGGTCTCCGTCGAGACGGCCGACGAACGCCTCACCACCGTCGAGGCCGAGCGCTCGCTGCGGGCGGCTGGGCGCACGGGCAAGGGGGCCCGCAAGTTGGTCGACAGCGCGGCGGCCATGGTGCTCCTCCAATCGTGGCTGGACCGGGCATGAGCGGGCCGACCGGTCCAAGCGACGGCGACGGCGACGAGCTTCCGTGGCCCCAACCCGAGGAGGAGCCGGGCCCCGGCGAAGACGACGACGAAGCTGCGGCAGACACCCCGACGCGGGGCGCACGGCGGGCGGCGCACACCGCCGTCGTCCGCCGGCGCCGCCGCGTGGTGGCCGCCGTGGCGGGCGGCCTGCTCGTGCTCGTCCTCGCCTTCACATTGTGGTACGAGCTCGAGTCGCACGCGCTCGGCCCCGAGGGTCCCCAGGTCGTCGTCACGGTGCACGAGGGGGAGTCGACGGGCTCGGTCGTCTCGTCGCTCAGCCAGCAGCACGTGATCGGCAGTTCGCTGGCCTTCCGGATCTCGGACTTCTTCCACGGCACGCCGACCGTTCTCCCGGGGAACTACGCGCTGCACCAGAACCAGACCTTCGCCGAGGTGCGGGCGATCCTCGCCGCGGGCCCGAACATCTACCCGGTGGACGTGCACCCCGGTTTCACGCTCCACGAGGTGGCGGCGCAGGTGGACGGCCTGCCCGGCCACACCCCGGGTGGGTTCGAGAAGGTGGCGGCGAGCGGCGCGGTGCCGTCGACCTTCTCACCGCCGGGCTCGGACAACCTCGAGGGGATGCTCGGCACCGGCCAGTACCTGATCCTCCCCGGGGAGAGCGACACCACGATCCTGCAGGACATGGTGCAGCGTTTCGACCGCGACGCCGCCGCGGCCGGCCTGAGCACCGCGTCGGCGGCCGCGCTCGGCCTCACGCCTTACCAGGTGATCATCACGGCCTCGGTCGTCGAGAAGGAGGGCTACATCGCGGTCAACATGCCCGACGTCGCCCGGGTCATCTACAACCGCCTGGCCCGGGACATGCCGCTGCAGATGGACTCGACCGTCCTGTACGCGATCGGCCAGGACGGCGGGCCGGTGACCTCCAAGGACCTGCAGATCCAGTCGCCCTACAACACCTACCTGACCAAGGGCCTGCCCCCCACTCCCATCTGCATGCCCTCGACCACCGCGCTGGCGGCGGCGCTGCACCCCCCGCTCGGCTCGTGGCTGTACTTCGTGCTGGTCCAGAAGAACGGGGTGATGGCCTTCTCGGACACTTACGCCGGGCAACTGGCCAACGAGCAGCTGGCGAGGTCCCGTGGGCTCCCCTGAACCGCCGCTGAGCGTGCGCACGATGGACGACGCCCGCCGGGAGTCGGGCCCCGACGTCACGATCGTTGGCGTCATCGGAAGCCCCGTCGCCCACTCGCTCTCGCCGCTGCTGCACGACAGCGCCTTCGCCGCCCTCGGTCTGGCGGCGCGCTGGCGCTCGTTCGCCTTCGAGGTGGCGCCGGGCGAGGCACCGGGCGCGTTGGAGGCGATGCGCCGGGCCCGCATCCGCGGGCTGTCGGTGACCATGCCGCACAAGGCCGCGGTCGCCGCGCTGGTCGACGAGTGCAGCGACACGGCGCGCCGCCTCAATGCGGTCAACTGCGTCGTCAACGAGGCGGGCGCGCTCTACGGGACCAACACCGACGGGGAGGGTTTCGTGGCGTCGCTCGCCCGCGCGGCAGGGTTCGACCCGGCCGGCCGCCGGTGCCTGGTCATCGGCGCCGGCGGTGCGGCGCGGGCCGTGGTGCTGGCGCTGGCCGCACACGGCGCGGCCGGCGTGGCGATCGTGAACCGGACGCCCGAGCGGGCCTTCGAGGCGGCCGACCTGGCCGGCGCGGTGGGCTCGGCCGTGGCCCTCACCGACGGGTCCGTCGCCCGGGCGGTTGCCGCCGCCGACCTGGTCGTGAACGCGACACCGGTCGGAATGGCCGGAGGCGTGCCGGCGGCGGAGTGGCTCGTGGCGCCCGGTCTGCTCGGCCCGGGGCAGGTGGCGGCCGACCTCGTCTACGCGCCCCGGCCGACGCGCTGGCTGGCCGAGGCGGCGGGCACGGGCGCCACCGTGGTCGACGGGCTCGGCATGCTGGTGCACCAGGCGGCGGCGCAGCTCGTCTTGTGGACCGGCATGGAGCCTCCGGTCGAGGCCATGTGGCGCGCCGCCGAGGCGACGGCAGGTCCAGCGGAGCCCTGAGCGGGCACGGACCGGTGGGTCAGGGCGTCTGCCACCCCGTCCGGAGCCGAGCCGACGATAAGCCAGGTGAGGAGCGGGGAAATAGGACCTCATGCGCTCGCAGGTGCCCGCATAACCGACGTGGGACACCTCCCGACGCCAGGTCAGCCGCTAACGTTCGTCTGGATCGGTGTACGGGCCTCTGTGTCAATGGTGGCCGCCGTCGTGGCGGAGAGATTGGGTGCTTCGAAGTAGCGAAAACGGGTAAGCACCAACGTTGCCGGGGTCGCCGTGAGAGTCGGGTCAGTGATCGGAACAGATCCCACCGGCGAGGTGAGATTGACGCCGTTTTCGCCCCAAGCGGCAGCGTCGCCGGTGCATTGCGGAGGAGAGGCAGGGTTCCGATCCTCATACACGGTGGTGGCATTGAGTCCGCTGATATCGGTGTCGATCGTACGAACGGTCAAAAGTGAACCCTGCGCACCGGAGACCATCTGCCACGACGGCGGAGCTGTCGATCCGGTGGTGAAGGCAATGGGCGTAACGGCGTCAGGGTTTCCGTCGATAGCGATGCCGTGGTTGACCGGGTCCGAATACGACAGGCCTGTCGTGCCGGTCACGAAATCGTCGGCACTGCCGTATCCGGGGAGTCCGGCATGTCCGCGCAGCTCGGTGGTGGTGTCTTCGCGATCGGGGTACAAGATATCAGTGTTGACGGTGTACTTGTAGCTGTTCGCGCCGATGTAGGAGCGTATAGCGCGCACGGGGCCGGAAATATTCACGACGAAGGCACCCTCACCCGGGTTGTTCGCTCCGCCATCGAATGTGTCTTCGCTACGACTGCACGTGTTTGTGACGTAGTAATGAGTACGTTCAAGGATGTTGGCTCCGGTGGAACCCCCTTGGGTGATGGCCAATCCGTTGTTGAGCCAGCGGTCGCCGAAGTTCAAGCTGTACGACGGGGTGACGACGGTGGAGTGTTCGGGATTGAAGCCCCAGGTGTTGTTGGGAGTGAGCGAGCCCGTGCCCATCTTGTACGTACCCGTGTACGAACCCGAGTCGAGACTGAAGCGGTATTTGACTCCGTCGGTGCCCGCGCCACCTCCGGTCAGCGTGTCGCTGTGGAACAGGTACACGTAGCCGAACTGCGAGGGAGCTAGCGGGTCAGTGGCCTTGACCTCTTCACGAGTTGTCACGTCGACCCCGGTCGGGTTGGCAACCGAGCTACCGGCCTGCTGGCCTGTGTCGACGGCAAGGAAGGACAGCTCGTCGTTCGCGTCGAACATGGGGTTTGAATCCGGAGGTGTATAGGTGCCGCTCGACGTGTAGCCCGCCGAAAGGACCGCCGGAGGCGTGTACACCAGGATCTTGTATGGCGTCGTCGTGCCGTACACGTCTGGGTAGCTCGACGTCGGGAGGTGGTAGATCTGGCCCGGACTCACGTAATCGCGCTTGTCGACCTGCACCGGTATCTGATGCCACACACTGCCATCCCACGCGAAGCCCACAACGTGCATCGGGTCCGTTCCGAGGAGTTTCGGTAAGGCGCTCCCATCGAGCACGACGGGGTCAGACGAGCGAGAGAGCGTGGCACCGAAAGGTGTGCAACCGGCCAAGCCGAAGACAACCAATCCGGCGGCCAACACCGCGATTGGAGCACGGGCTCGCAGAAGCTTCAATTCATCCCTCCATCTGACTCAATGATTATTGCACGCTTCCGTGAAGGCAAGTCAGCTGGTGCCACTTCATCGCCTTTTCGAGAGTACGCACACGGATCCATCGCGTGAAACCTACTCTCCGCAGCCAACGCAATCCACGAAAAGCACGTCCGTGTCCATGCGTTAGCTTCCCGCGTGAGCGGTCGCTCTGCCGGACTCCATATATGTCACTTGTGCTACGCCGGGCCCCCTAGCCATGTAAGTGCCGTTAGGGGCTAGGCCGCTGCGACTTCGAGCGCGAACGGCAGCTGCAAGCGTCGGTACCGACGATGAGCCAGATGACGAGTCGGGGGAGCGGGCCTGATCCGCTCGGGCTGATGTCCTGACAGGTGCCGACATAACCAATGTACGGGGGCACCTCCGGGGATGCCCGACATGCTGATGTTTCGGGCAATGACGATGAAGGCCCAAACAGACGGCACGGGTGTCTCCAACCTCGGAAGCGACCTTGCCATCCGGAGTCATCTCGTCAACGTCACACGTCCCTTCTTCGCGTTGTACGTGATGGTGAAGTCATAGAACGCCTGCACGCCACTGTTGAAGAATGGCCCCTTATCACTAATGACTCGTACGAGGTCGGCGGACTTCTCGCTCCCTGTCAGAAAGGACCAGAAGGGGGGCTCTCCACTCACGGCCACCGAGATTGGCGTTCCAGAAACAACCTGACTGGTTCCCGGCACGATGGGGACTTGATTGAGCGGCGATCCCGAGATCTGGGCTTCGGGCGTTCCTGAGTCGAAAAGGGCCGGTACGCACGCACCCGTCGACCCAGCCGACACGCAAAGCGGATTTCTGCTGTCCGCCCACAGCGGATGGCCATCGGAGGTTCCATCGGGCTGAAGCTGGAACCTCGCGACGGGCTCCCCGCTGCCGATCACTCGAGCACCCAAGACGAGCTGTCCCGAGCCGCCGTCGAGATGCACACTCCACCTCTTGCCCAGCGGCCCAGCCATGCCGAGGAGTGGACTCGTCACCCCTCCCGCACTGCTCTGCATTCCGATGCCGAGGATGCCGTCGGCACCCCGGTCCGACTCGAATCCCTCGATCCCGCTGGCGGCTGGGCAATCTGGCTTCGTGGCGATGCACGAGGCACTTTGTACGAGCGCAAATAAGACGGGTCCGGTCGTCTTCGCTGTTCCGAGTTGCACCACGGCGGACGCGACCACCCCTTTGAAACGGTAACCCCCCGAGTAGGTGATATTGGACGCTTGGCTGGTCACGGCCACCCCCGATCCGGCATTCACCGCGCCTGCGAAGACGTGGAGGCCCGAGGACCCGGTATCGAGGACGACGCGTAAGGGCCCCCATCCGCCGACCGTGATCTGCACGGTCGGAGATGCGCCTCCTGGCTCGCCCTGGCCACCGAGCACGGCGATTGGGACCGCGACCAGTGCAGGGGATCCGGCAAGCGCTGGACTTGCCCCCGTCACTGGTACCGCCGCCAAACCGATGCTCATAACGACGCTGCTTGCGGCAGCGATGGTCCCTCCCATGATCTTCGTCCGAGCCCGACGCTCCCGTGTGGAGACTTCGCCTCTGGTCCAGCTAGGTCGCGTTTTCACGGTGTCATCGTGGCATTCATACGTGATGAGACTGTGAACCCGTGAATGGGACCAGCCATGCTCGCACCGTCTCGGCGTCGTCGGGACCGCACCTCGATGTAGCGCCGTCCCACCCGTGCCAACGCGCACACCGTCCCGGAGGTCGGGGACACCCACTTCAGACCTTCCCGGACGCGACATGCAGGGATGAAGGCGTACACTCGCAACCAGAGGTGGCGAACATGAAGAAGGGTCCGTGAAGAGACTGGCGAAGTTGTCGTGGCGGGCTCGGGGTGGTGGTGGTACTTGCACCGCGGAAGTTGACCACCCGATTCGCGGCTATCGAATCAACCCAAAGTACCGGTCCAATCCTCTCGCGGCATCCGGACCCGAGGGATCACCCCCTACGGTGTCATGGATCTCCTTCGACGGGGACGCCTATTGGGTCCGGCTCGCAGCTGCTCAGGGCTGGCCGCGTTCGATTCGGGTGACCCAAAGCGATGTGGACGGAGCGAGGGATTAGAACTCGGGCTGATGACATCCGCCATCTGCACCCAAGATCAGAACCGCAGGATCGCTGACAGGTCTCACTGAACCGATTTGGGGCACCCTGCGTCCCGTTCCGTATCGGCTGCACAGCACATCCAGCCCGGTCCACATGAATACACACGGGCGTCGTTATCGCTCGCACTTCCGTTGGTGATCGAGAACACCCCTGAGCCCGAGGTCGGGCCTGTGGCCATAGCCCGCCGAGGGTGGCCTCCGCTATCCTCGGCGGGCCATTCGGGTCCTCGCCTACTCTTGTGTCCTTCAGACGGGAGGGCACTTCTTGACCACTGAGAACGTGGCGATCCTGTTCACTGACGTGGTGGGGTCGACCGAGCTGTCGCAACGCCTCTCGTCTGAGGCCGCCGACGAGGTTCGCCGGGGGCACTTCTCGATCCTGCGACAGGCCCTGGCGGAAGCGGGTGGCACCGAGGTCAAGAACCTGGGTGACGGGCTCATGGTGGTCTTCGGCTCCGCATCAGCGGCCCTGGCCTGCGCCGTGGCCATGCAACAAGGCGTTGAGCGCGACAACCGAGACCGGGAGCACACGGTGGGTCTGCGGGTCGGGCTCAGCGGTGGCGAGGTCAGTCGGGAGAACGACGACTACTTCGGGGACCCGGTCGTCGAGGCGGCCCGGCTTTGTGCGACCTGCGAGAGCGGCCAGGTCCTGGCTGCCGACATCGTGCGGGCGATGGCCGGGCGACGCGGCCGTCACCAATGTCGGTCGCTCGGGGACCTGACCCTTAAGGGCTTGCCCGACCCCATCGAGACAGTCGAAGTGCTGTGGGAACCCCTTGAAGGTGCAACCGACTCGGACAAGGCAACCGTCGTCCCTCTTCCGGGTCGTTTGGCGGTACGCCCTGGAGTGGGGGTTGTCGGCCGTGATGCCGAAATGCAGCTGATGACCGAGGCCGCCAAGCGCGTCGCAGGGGGCGAAGGTCGCGAGGTCCTGCTCATTTCGGGCGAGGCCGGTATGGGCAAGACCACACTCGCGGCGGAAGCCGCCCGCACTGCATTCGATAACGGGGCGTGTGTGTTGTTTGGTCATTGCGGAGAAGACCTCGCCGCCCCCTATCAGCTCTTCGCCGAATCCCTTGGCCACTACGTAACCCACGCCGACGAGGCCCAGCTGATCGCCCACATCGAGGAACACGGGTCCGAACTGGCTCGACTGGTGCCTGCCCTGGCCAGCAGAATCCGCGACCTCCCACCGTTGAAGGCCACCGACACCGAAACCGAGCGTTACCTGCTCTTTGCGGCGATCGTCGGTCTGCTGGCCAAGGTGTCCGCGCAGCAGCTCACCGTCCTCGTCCTCGATGACCTCCAGTGGGCGGACAACGCAAGTTTGGTTCTCTTGCGCCACCTCACGGCGGCCGAGCAGGCCATGCGCGTGTTAGTACTCGGGACCTATCGCGACGACGAGTTGTCGCAGGCCCATGCTCTCCGAGACACGCTGGGGGTGCTCCGACGACAGCCCGGCGTGAGCCGCGTTGACTTGACCGGCCTGGACGACAGCGCGGTCGTGTCATTCCTCGAGGCGGCCGCCGGTCAGACGCTCGACGACGCCGGAGTGAGTCTCGCCCACGCCGTGTATCGCGAGACCGACGGCAATCCCTTCTTCGTGAGCGAGGTGCTACGCCACCTCTCTGAGACGGGTGCGATCTATCAGGACGCCGCGGGGCGATGGACGGCGGAGGACTCCCTGGAGCGCATGGCGTTGCCCGACAGCGTCCGCGAGGTGATCGGTGGCCGCGTCGTGCGACTCGGACAAGACGCCGAGCGGGTGTTGTCGATGGCTGCGGTGATCGGCCGTGACTTCGACGTCGATCTCCTGGCGAGATCAACCAACACTTCGGAGGACGAGGTGCTGGACATCCTTGAGGCCGCGGCTGCCGTTGCCCTTGTGCGGGAGCAGGCTGACACGGGGCGTTACAGCTTCGCCCACGCGCTCATCCAGCACACCTTGTATGAAGACCTCGGTCCCAACCGGCGAGCGAGGGCGCACCGACAGGTGGGCGAGGCACTGGAGGAGCTGTGCGGCGATCAACCCGGGTCCCGCGTAGGCGAGCTGGCCCGTCACTGGTTCAGTGCAACCCAACCGATCGACTTGGCCAGAGCCATTAGCTACTCGCGGCAGGCGGGTGATGCCGCCCTCAGCGCCCTTGCCCCGGCCGACGCACTTCGCTACTACGCCCAAGCGCTCGATCTCTACCCACAAGCCACTGACCCCGATCCAGTTCTTGGCATCGACCTGGCAATCGGGCTCGGCACCGCCCAGCGCCAGATGGGGGATCCCGCTTATCGCGACACCCTCCTTGGTGCTGCCCGCAGGGCGGCCGACTTCGGTGACACGGAACGTCTTGTGCTCGCGGCCCTGGCCAACGACCGGGGCATCCTTACCTCCGCCGGCGCTGTCGACGCCGACAAGGTCGAGATCCTAGAGTTGGCCCTCGATCGGCTCTCCACCGACAGTCCCGACCGGGCGCTACTGCTCGCGACCCTTTGTTCGGAACTTGCCCAAGGCAGCCCACTCGACCGGCGCCAAGCCCTCGCCGACGAGGCCATTGCCATTGCCCGGTCCTCTGGTGACGAATCCGTGATCGTGCGTGTCCTCAACCACGTCTTCCTCCCGCTCAATGTACCGTCCTTGCTCGAGCGGTCATTGGCCCGGACGGCCGACGCCCTGGTTCGGGCCGAGCGTTTAGGTGACCCGCTCGTGCTGCTATGGGCTGCAGATTTTCGCTATATCGCCGCTGTCTCGACCGGGGACATCTACGAAGTCGACCGTTGCATCGAGATCATTGGGTCTATGGCCGAACAGCTCGACCAGCCGACCTTGAACTGGTTGAACACCTTCATCCCCGCTGCCCGGGCGATGATCGCCGGCGACACCGATCAGGCCGAGCTGTTAGCCCACAAGGCACTCCAGATCGGCACCGATGGCGGCCAACCCGACGCCGTAACCTTCTTCGGCGTACAACTCATGTCTGTGAACGCCCAACGCGGATCCTTGAGCGAGCTTGTTCCTCTCATCGAACAGGCTATCGCTGATAATCCCGGGCTTCCCACGCTCAAGTCGACGCTGGCTTTGGCCCATGCCGAGGGAGATCGCATCGATAGTGCTCTTCACCTGCTGGCGGAGTTAGCGACCACAGACTTCGACTTTCCGCTGGATATGACCTGGCTCACCGGAATAGTCCGATGTGCCGACGTCGCCATCGAATGCCGCGACGCGCAGTACGCCCAGAGGCTGTTCGATCGGCTCGCTCCGTGGGCTGATCAGTGGACCCACAGCGCCGGCCTTTCGTCTCAAGGCCCGGTCAGTCTGTATCTCGGCGGCCTCACAACCGTCCTCGGCCGTTACGACGAGGCGGACGCCTTCTTCTCTCAATCTGCTGCGTTGAGCGACCGGATGGGTGCGAAGTTCTTCACCGCCCGGACCCACCTCCTCTGGGGAATGATGCTCGCAGAGCGCAGTGCTCCCGGCGACACGGAAAAGGCTCGGGAACTCCTAACCAGGTCGCAAAACGCCGCATCGGCCCAGGGGTACCGGACCGTCGCGCGCCGGGCTGCCGCCGCACTTGAACTGCTGCGTGCCTGAAAAGCAAACGACGGGTTGCCCCCCGATCGGTATCGCCACACTTTCGGTGCGCCACGTCCTAATGCAGACCGCACGAGATTGCCACCGGATACCGCTCGGTCTCGGGGCGATCATTCGACTATCCCCATGGTGCGTTTTGGGCTAGGCCGCTGCCACCTCCAACACGAACGGTAGCTCCAAACGTCGGTCCCCCTCAGTACTCGGCGCCTCTGCCACCCGGTCCGGAACCGAGCACCCGATGAGCCAGGTGAGGTGCGGGGGAGTGGGCTTGATGCGTTCGGGCTGATGTCCTCGCAGGTGCCCCTGGCCGGCGTACGGGGGCAGTCAATGATTGCCGGAGTGTGGATCGATCGCGCGACCCGTCAGATGGAGCAGCCGCCCCACCCAGAGTGGGCCGAACACCACTCGCTGCCGCTGCTCAGACCACTCGAACTTCGGCGAGCCGCTCGATCGAGTACTCGTCGTCCCAGCAGACGGCGGCTTCCCATGCGGCCGATGCTTGCGCGGCGATGTCGTACGCGCCGGCGTCGAGACCGGCGGCGTTGTAGGGCAGCACTAGGTCGAGGTCGGGGACGTCGACGTGCGACTCGTCCCAGTCGATCAGCGCGACCCGACTCGCGGTCATGCGGACGTTGCCAAGGTTGTTGGGGTCGCCGTGGACGACGCATGTCTGACGTCCGGTCAGCCGCGCCCAGGCTGCTCGGCATCGAGCAACGCCCTCAGCCGGCATCGCGCCGAGGTCGATCTTCGTCCCGGTCTCGGCATGCAGGAGGTCGGTCGACGATCGCCAGCCCGGGCGCTGCGGCCAGCCCTCCGTCACCCGATGCAGCTGGCGGAGCGTGTCGGCCACGCGACGCCAGTCGGCTCGTGTCTCGGGCTGTCCGCCCTCCACGTAGGTCATCACTACCAGACCTTCGGCGAACAGCCGACCGTCCGCAGTAGAAATCGGCAGCGGCACAGTCAGACCTTGACGGTCGAGGTGTTGGAGGAGTTCAGTCTCCCACGCGAGATCTGCGTCGCCCCTGGCACCGAGACGACCGACCGCGAGCTGCCCGTTGACGCGCACGCTCCAAACGTCGTTGGCGACTCCGCCAGTCAGCGGCTCGATGCGAGCGACGTCGTCACCCCACTGCTTGAGTGCCTCCCATCCCACCGACCTCATCTTCGCGCGCTCGACCGACTTTTAGTTGGGTACGGCTCCGACCCGGCGTACGGGGATTACCCCGGGTGGCGCCAGATCAGCCAGGGACACCTCGTCCAAGAGCGTGCGTAGAGCGACTTCGTGGGAGTCCTCTTGCTGGTGTGGTTGGGCAGCTGTCAAGGTCGCTCGTGGCAACCCAGATATATAGGGCTTCTCTCTTGGTTGGTTCCGTCGTCCCGCGTCGCTACACTCGCCGCGAGTGCGAATTGGAGTGCTTACCGGTGGCGGGGACTGTCCCGGACTGAACGCCGTCATCCGGGCCGTTGTTCGCAAGGGTGTTCAGATTTACGGCGACATATTTGTGGGTTTCCGCGATGGTTGGAGGGGCCCGCTCGATGGAGACGCTGCACCTCTGGACATTTCCGATGTCCGAGGCATCCTCCCCCGTGGAGGCACCATCCTTGGGTCCAGTCGTACAAATCCCTACAACTCCGCTGACGGTGAGCGACCGCGTGCTCGAGACGGTGGAGCGGTTGGATCTTGATGCCCTCATCGTCATTGGCGGTGAGGACACCCTCGGCGTGGCGACAAAGCTCACCGCTGCCGGCCTTCGGTTAATCGGAGTACCAAAAACGATCGACAACGACTTGACGGGGACCGACTACACGTTCGGCTTTGACACCGCCGTCACGATCGCCACCGAGGCAATCGATCGCCTTCACACGACAGCGGAGAGCCACCACAGAGTGCTCATCGTCGAGGTCATGGGCCGTTACTCGGGCTGGATCGCCTTGCACTCTGGCATGGCGGGCGGGGCGAATGTAATCCTGATACCCGAACGTCCGTTTCAAATTGAAGAAGTGTGCGACTTCATCGAGCGCCGCTTCGCCAGCCACTATGCCCCCATCGTCGTGGTGGCCGAGGGCGCCTTGCCGGTCGAAGGCACGATGCCGGCGCGCCCTCGCGAGATTGACGCGTTTGGCCATGAGCGTCTCACGGGAATAGGGACCTTCCTGGAGGAAGAGATCGCTCGTCGGACCGGTAAGGAGGCACGCGCCACTGTTCTGGGTCACGTGCAGCGAGGTGGTAGCCCCACCGCCTTCGACCGGGTTCTTGCGACCCGCTTCGGGCTCCACGCTGTTGACGCTCTTCATCAGGGCCACTCGGGCCAGATGGTGGCCTTACATGGGACCACAATCGACCTGGTCCCTTTGGCCAGTGCCACAGCCATTCTCAAGTTGGTCTCACCAGAGCGGTTTGCCGAAGCCGAGGTGTTCTTCGGCTGATTCAACAACCAAATCCCCGACAGCGGCGGTCGTTGCTTCATCGCATCAACACACTGGATATTCGGTAGGGAATTTGGCATCGACTCCTACACGCGAACTGGGGCATTCTGACTCCCGGTCCCAGTCCGAGTGCGCGCTACACGACCCGGAGCTGAGCGTGTGCCCCACCTTCCCGGCGATCGGGGCAGGGCGGCGTCAAGGCACTTGGGTATACCTTGACCGTAAGTCGTTGATGACTCGATCACAGAGGAGGCGCTCTGGATATGCAGAACGACGACGCAGTTGATCGCAACCTTCAAGGCATGGATGAACTCGACTTCGTGGGATGGAACAACGCCGACTGGACCGGCGTCTTCGCTCACCATCACACGGATGATGTCCTAGTGGACTGGCAAGGCCAGCCTACGACTCATGGCATCGAACAGCACATCGAAGCCATGAAGTCATACGTCGAAGAGAACGGGGGCGGTACACCGCCGCAGATCACGTCCCACCCCATCAAGTTCGGGTCCGGAGAATGGACATGCGTCGTAGGAGAATTCGCCAACGGTGCCCGTATGGTGACCGTTGCGAAATGGCAAGACGGAGCAATCGCCGAGGAGTACATCTGGGGGTAGCACCCACCCGGCGTACTGGGGCACCTGCCAGCAACAGCAGGCCCACGTGAGGCGCGACCGGTCCAGTCAGGGCAGCCGTTTCGCCAAGAAGTGCTCTCCGTGACCGAGTGGCGTGTCGTCGGCGTACCCGATCTCTTCGTAACCGAGGCGCCGGTAGAAATCGGGAGCTTGAAAGGTATGCGTGTTCACGCGGACTACACGACAGCTTCGTTTCCGCGCCTCGGTTTCAAACGCCCGCATGAGACTGGTTCCATGACCCCTCCCTCGAATTGAGGCTGTCACCCAAAGCCACTCGACCATTGCATAGCCACCCCAACTGAAGCCGTCGATTCCCGCGTCGAGCTCACCTTCATCATTTCTGAGAAAGCAACTCAATGATCGGTACTCGTCGTACCCGGTCGCAGCAATGTTGAAGGCCACCAATCGCTCGCGCAGTTCTGATACCGCCGCCTCGTTGTGGTCATCCGTCATCTCGAAATCAACCATCACAACCATGCTGTCAGACGTGTTCGGTCCTCGTGCCCAACGGTGTAGGTGCCCGTCCAGGGTGGCTCTCACCCGGCGAATCGGGGGCACCCATCAGGCTAGGGCTGGTCTACGGAGACAGTCGCGTCAGCCACTACCACCAGGACGTGTGGTCATGGCCGTGGCCGCAACTTGAAAGACACCTTGACCTTGGCTCGGTAGGTCTTGACCTCGCCGTCCTCGATCTGGAGGTCGAGTTCGACCACTTCGGCAATGCGAAGGTCACGCAGCGTCCCAGACGCCTGCTGTACGGCTGCGCTTGCAGCCTTCTCCCAGGATTCATCACTGGTGCCGACGAGTTCAATGACCTTGTAGACACTTTCAGCCATGCTTGTCTCCCTCCCGCAGTAGGTTGCCGGAGATTAGGTCGCCCAGCATCTGTGCACCATTAGCTTGTGGCAGCGTCGGATTATGACTACTCGGTCCCTTGATCCTGCGGTCCGGAATCCGGGAGAGTGTCCCACCTACCCGGCGTACGGGGACACGCTCAATCTGACTACACAATCAGCCCGCCACGACGACTCGGTAGCCGTAGTCCACGCTGTCCAACCCCAACAAGGCGCTGTGCTCGCTGGCCCACTCGCCTGATTCGAGGTCGCGACGAAGCCGAGCAATTCCAGGCTCAACGAGTTCTGACGGCAACGACGCAAACGTCGAGCTGGCTGCTCTGATTCGTGGATCAAGATACGCCTCTGGTTTCCGCCAAAACGCCGCTTGGAAGCCGTCGGTGAAATCGTGGGGGATCTCAAATCGGTGCACTGTGTGGGCGTCGAGCGCCTCGACTATTCGCGGGAGCGTAGCGAAGCGAGCCGCCTCCATCGCGATAATCGCAGGGACGTACTCTGTAGCGATCCAGAGCCTCCGATCGTGATCCGGGTCCCACGTGAAGATCACCTGACGCCGAGCGACACGCTTCACCTCGCTGAGTCCTCGGAAGAGGTCTCGCCATTGGTGGACAGTGAGAATCGCCATCGCCGCATCGAAGCTGGCATCGGGGAAGGGCAGACTCTCGGCCTCTCCTCGGACTCGACGGGAACCGGCGTGCTGGGCAAGCATGACGGCAGAAGGCTCGATCGCCACGACTTGGCGGTCCGCGGGCTCGTACGAGCCGGTTCCGGCCCCCACATTCAAGATCGTCTCGGCATCGCCAAGCGCCTCCTCAATCATCCTCCCTAAGCGAGGATCCTGTCGCCGCACATTTTGATAGCCGACGCCAAGGCGATCGTACGCGGCCGAATCTTCGTGGCCGTCCTTTGTCATTGGAGCCCATTATCTCTCTTGATTCAGCGCCGCCGAAGTCCGTCAAGACGAAGCTCGTCAACCATCCCACTCCCGGCGTACTGGGGCAGTCGACAGAAGACTGGCAGTGTGAGTTAAGTAGGGATGTCTGGGTGGCAAGTGGGCCTACGTTTCTGTACGGTCTTCAATCGGCGCCATCCGGCCAACCTCGGACTGTCGGGGATCGTTGTCCTCCCCCCGACGTGGTCGGGTCAGGATGATCTGCACGGAAGCCACCAGAAGCACCACAATGGTGACGATTCGCTCACTTCTGCCAACCTCTCTGAAGATTGCATAGATCTGAATACCGATTGCCAGCGCCTCAGCAAAGAGGGCCAACGCCACCGCACGCATACCGGTAACTGCCACCGGGTTCGATTCTGCATCTGGCGCCCGGGTCCAGGCGGCGAGTGCGAAGAGGAGCGCTCCCACCGTCCAGACGAATTCATAGCGATTATCTGCGACGACCGCATGGGCCTGGGCCTCCTGAACGGCAAAGGCTGCGTCCGCGACGGAAATACTGACAACGGCCAACCCGACCAGGATCCACATAGTGTCGGGGCGCCAGGCAAGGAGTCCATAGACGCCAAGGACCGCCCCGATAAGCAGCACATCGAGAACCGGGTAACTGAAGGCAACGACTTCGGCGAGTAAGCCGACCGTCTTGTGCTCTGCCGCGGGCTGGACCACCAGGGCGAACCCGGCGGCCAGGGCAACGAGGGTCACCGCGATCCCGTCCATCCAACGATGAAGTTCGAATTGTGGGACCCGGACACGGATGAGGTAGAAGATCCCGACGACGACGAGCGGGTACCAGAGCAGCCAAAGGACGTCAGCAAACGTCGGATACGGCACCTCTGGTTGCCCCCCGTACGCCACACTCCAGGCAGCGCTCCCGACAAACCACAGCAAAAGTGAGCGTCCCGAATGCCAGCCAGGCACGCCGGGCAACCGGCTCGAACACGGCACGACCGAGGACCAGGAAGGCACAGCTGGCGAGGATCGCATTGTGGAACCAATTCTCGTAGAGCCAGGCCGGACCACCGACACCAAAGAGATCGTTGGCTGCCTCGAGGATGGTGAACACCAGAAGCACCAACCAGAAGAAGCTGAGGGGGACTGGCACCGAGATCAGCTGCCCCTCATCGTCGACGCGGCGCTCGTCCTCTTGGCGCCCCCCCGTGCTCCCCATCCGGATCGGCCAGGTTCTGCGAAGTAGTCCCATCCGTTCCCAGCCCTCGTCGGTTGACCCAATCACCGCGCTCGATAAGGCCACCATCTTTGCGGAACGAACGCCTACGCCGACAACTGACGGCCATGCGACCGCCTTCTCAGATAGCGGTTGATCGTCTCAACCCACATCTCGAGGTGTAGGTCAGCCGCCCGTCGTTCCGGCGTACTGGGGCAGTCCTCATCTCGGATCGAATGGCAACGAGCCGGGTCCGAGGATGACGTCGGAGAACAAGCGCAAACAGGTCGGCGAGCTCATCCTTGACGTGCCCCGGGACCCGATCCTCACCTGACGCCCGGAGGGACTCCGGCGAGGCGTCATGGACCGGGTGACGCCCGGGTCGCCGCCACCACCCGGGGGTAGGCGGCGCCGAGATCGGCAAGGCCGGCGGTGGACGCGTCGAATCCTAACGTGTGCCGCAGCTGGGCGGTGACCGCCTGGCGAATCACCGGCCACGCCCGGGGCGGCGCCAGATCCGGCGGGCGGCACCCGTCGGAGGCCAGCGGCACGAGCGACGCCGGGACCGGGACGTGCAGGACGGCGGCGATGGAGAGCAGGCCGCCCTGCGACGAGCCCACCTCGCACAAGTCGGCGAACACGAGGTGGCCGGCGCCGCGCAGGAGGATTAGCCGCTTGGGGCTGTGCATCCGTCCGTACGCCGCGATCATGCCCACGTGACTGACGACGTGGTCCGACGTCCCGGACATGAGCATTCCCGGCTGATGCGGGACGACGCTGCCGGGGCCGCTCTTGCTCTGGAGGAACGAACCGACCGTCGCCCCCGCCAGGCCGATGAACGAGGTCACCCGCGGGTCGGTGGCGGCCAGGGCTTCGACCGCGGCGCCTCCGGCGGAGTGGCCCACGGCGCCCACGTGTCGGGTGTCGACGTGGCCGTGAAACGGGCTCGATGCCGACGCGCCCTGGGCCTTCATGAGGGAGATGGTCGCCACCAGGTCCGCGACATCGGTCGTCGCTCCCTTGGGGCCACCGAGGACCTCGGTGAGGTCACGACTGAGGTGGTCGGGCGCAGCGACAACGAACCCCCAGGAGGCGAGCCGGGCAGTGAGAAAGGTGGACTGGTCGCGGAAGCCGGCGAAGCCGTGACTGAAGACAACGAGCGGGTAGCGGCCAGGAGCAACCGGGACCCCGAGGACACCGCCGCTCGGGTAGCTAACCGTGTAACCGGCAGGGATCAGCTTCTTCAATGAAGGCGGCAGCCAGTTGGCGACGTCGTACGTGGCCATAGGCTTGCCGGTGACGCTGGACTTGGTGGCGGGGTACCACACCTCCACCGGCGCACCATCGGTAGGCAACGTCAGGGTCGTCTCGCCAACGCCCAACGGCCCAGGCCGGGTGAAACTGGTCGGCCCCAGGTGCGCCACTGTCGGCACAGTGTCGCCGCGCACGACCTCGGTGTTAGGCACGGGGCCCGCCTGCGCCGCCGTGGATCCTGCCAGCACGATGATGGTCAACGCCAAGATGGTGACGAGGGCTACATCCCTGGCCGAGCGGACATCCATTGTTGCCCTCCCTCCGTCGGAGCCGCGAAAACGGAAACAATATGGCAATCGATCAACATCTCGCGGACAGAGTGCCGAACTGCCTACCGTCCCGGCGTACTGGGGCACCCCTTAGATGATGGCGGATCACCCGCTCGCAATGTTGTCGATCTGGAACACCGGATGATCCCGGGCGTCAGGCAGCTTCGCGAAGGACGAACCCACGAACGCGACCGGCGACTTCTTGGTACCGAGTGATGACGGGTCCCCGCTCGTCGACGGAGACCTCGACGGCATGGAAGCCCTCCGTTCGGCCCTTGCGACTCAGTTCGCCCTTACCGGCAGTGCGCAAGTTGCGGACCCATTCGGACTCGCCGTACGGCGATACCAAGTAACGGCTTCCGTCGACCTCGACGGGAATGACCGGCACCTTGCGGGGCATACCGGTTCGACGGCCGACGACAGTGAGCGTCGCGACACCTCGGCCTTGCGACCTCATGGCGAGCGGGTTAGCTAGATGCCGGGTCAGTGCTGGCGGCTTTAGATAGGCCATAGCGACCTCCCTCTGGGAGCGAGAAGCATCCCGAGCACTGCTGACTCACGTTGAGTCGGTTGACGATGTCCCTCCTCCACTTTGTGCCCGTCAGTTCCCCTCCACCTAGGGTCGAAGGTCACCACGCCTCCTTCCAGGAGTCCCGAGGTTCGGTGCCCGGCGTTGTGTGGGCAGCGATTGGCACACGGGCCTCGGGTCCGTCACCCAACCGACCCCCGGCGAGGCACGCGGTTCACGCGTCGGGTGGGCGGGTGTTGCATCGTGAGGCCATGTCCTCGCTCGGCATCGGACTTCACCATCCGCAGCATCAGTCGCCGGATCAGCGCGGAGAACGGGCCTACAAGGATCCAGTAGCGGGCGAAGTGGCGCAGGCTCGTGGAGTCCGTGGCCGCCGTTCGTGTCTCAGTCGTGATGAGGGAGCGCCCGCTGCCGTAGGGCTCCACCCGGATGTTGAAGGCGTCCTTGACATACCCAGGAGTGTCGAACTTGGCGAATCGACCGGCTTTGATCTGCGGCGCGGCCTCGTCGTCGGTGACCGCCTTCCACGGCCGCACGACAGTGCCGAACACGATCTCCTGGCCGGGCGATTCGCCCAGGAGCAGAAAGCCGGCACGCTCCATGTCGTCGAGCATCAACGGCGGGCGGGAAGGTTCCGAGGGCCGCCCCTTCAGGATCCCAACCAGCCGATTGGGGAGGCTGCGCAACTCGAGGAGCACCCGTATCACCGCAGAACGGGACAGGTCGCTCCGCCGGAGAGCTTGCCAAGTCAGTTCTGTGTCTGCATCGATGACGACGGCGTGGGTCTCAGTGACGTCGTACTGGGGAAGGTAGCAGTCCAGAAGCATCGCTTCGGCCTGAGGCTGCACAACAACCTCCCCTCATGGAATCAATCAGCGAGCACCATCGGACAGCGCAAAGCAGCGGTGCTCTTCACGGTCTGCGGCATCAGAGGTTCCTCGCGAGAGGCGAACGTCCCTGTCCCACCCGGCTCGTCATATGGTGTGCGGCACCTCGGTGCGAATGATGGGGGCGATGGACCGGACCCAGGTCCGGACCTGAGCGGGATCCCGCCAGTCTCCGGCCCCTGTTCTTCGCCATGGCACTGGCCGGGAAGCCCTTGGCATCGGGCGATAGGCGACCGCCAAAGGTGATATGTCCCCGTGCCCCCACCCGCTCCATCAGCGCCTGGACTCCCTCGACAGGAGGAATGTCCTTCTTGGTTGCCGAGTCGTCAAGGGGACCCGACGAGAAGAAGAAGACTGGGCGTTCTCGGAGCTCACCGGTGTGGCGCTTCACGAACCGCTTCGCCGCCCGGTGCCACCGGGAGGCGTACAGCGCACCTCCGACCACCACCGCCTCGTGCTCATCGAGCCGCCTGACCTTGGTGGGCGGGAGCAGGTCGACCTGGAGGCCCTCCTCACGCAGATCGGTCGCCACCATTTCTGCCAGCCCCTTGGTCCCGCCGCGCTTCGAGCCGTAGGTCACCAAAACCGACATAGCGCACCTCCTTCCCTCTTTGGCCACTGTGCGCTGCTGGTCGGAGTGTGCCCAGGGTCCAAGGTCGTCGACGTGGCCACCCCAGCGCGCCCACGGTGGCGGTACCGCTGCTGGTGTCGACTTGGTCTGCCCGAACGGCGGTTCCTCTGGAAGAAGCACGTCGGCTCCCCGTCGTGACCCTCTTCGATGACCGCCCGAAATTCCGGATCACTGACCGCCTGTTCCAGGAATCCCCTGCCCCCAGGGTGCCGGTATGGGGCTAGGCGGCGACCTCAGCAAAAACGGCAGCAACAGACGTCAGTCCCGTTTGGCTCAGGGCGCCGGAGTGGTGGGGGGCGTGGTGTCAGCCGGCCACAGCTCCGCCTTGGCCAGCGCCTCGATCGAGGCCTCGCGCAACGCCCGGGTCAACGCATCGCGCTGGGAGGGGACCGTGAGCAGCATCACGCGCATGGTGATGGTCGACGCGTCCGCGTCGAGCAGGCCGACCAGGGTTGGCGGCTCGGTGCAGTGCGCTGCATAGGCGGGGTCAGCGGCGACGCCGTGCGCCGCGTCCGCGATGACGCCCCGCACCCGCTCGAGGTCGACGGCGGCGGCCCCGGGCAGCGTCAGGTCCACGACGGCGCGCGCCCAGCCGCGCGAGAGGTTGCCGATCAGCCGGATGTCGCCGTTGGGGATGACGTAGGTGGTGCCGTCGACACCGCGGAACCGGGTGAGGCGCATGGTCACGTCCTCGACGACGCCGGTCACGCCCCCGACGGTCACCGAGTCGCCGACGTTGTACTGGTCCTCCATCGTCATGAGGATGCCCGAGAAGTAGTCGCGCACGATCTGCTGCGCGCCGAACCCGAGGGTGGCGCCGATGATGGTGGCGCTGGCGAGGAGCGGCGTCAGGTTGATGCCGAGCATGCCGAGCACGATGGCGCCGGCCACGACGAAGACGAAGAAGCGCCAGACGTTCGCCACGACGCCCGACATGGTGGTGACGCGGGCCGCCGCCCGCGGCGAGCCCGAGCGGGTGGCGGCCTGGTTCGCGACGCGCTCGAGGAGGCGGCGGATGACCTTGGCGCCGTAGCGCGCGACGACCAGCGCCACGATGACGACGAAGAGGATGCTGAGCGGCCGGATCACGAGGTCGGTCACCGTCGACGCCGTCCCCGGGTCCACACCGAGCTTGGTGAGCAGGTGGTAGAGCCAGCCGCCGCCCTGGTCGACCTGGTGGACCGTGGTGGTGGTCGAGCCGGTCGTGCCCTGCACCAGGACACGGGCCGCCGCCAGGGAGGGAGAGGTCACGGCCGGTATTCTGTCCCCGAATCCGCGTTATGACCACACTCGCCCGAACTCACGTTGCCGCCCGGCGCAGCGTGCCTCCGTTCGACTTCATCCTCGTCATCGCCACGCTGCTGGTGTCCGCCATCGGGGTGGTGATGGTCTACACCGCGACCCGTGGCTCGCTCTTGGCTGCGGGGGAGGACCCCAAGACCTTCCTGAAGAAGCAGGGCCTCTTCGTCGTGCTGGGTGGCATCACCATGGTGGTGGTGGCCCTGGTCGACTACCGGCGGCTCGAGCCCTTGGCCAACCTCTTGTACTGGCTCATCGTGCTCGCGCTCTTGGGCGTGTACGCGGTGGGCAGCAGCGCCCAGGGCGCGGCGCGCTGGTTCAGTGTCGGCCCGCTGCAATTGCAGCCCTCCGAGTTCGCCGTGCTCGCGCTCATCCTGGCGGTGGCGTCGTATTGCGCGCGCCGCGACGAGGAGGGTTTGGCCTGGCGCGACGTCTTCCGGCTGTTGATCATGGCCGGCATCCCCATCGTGCTCGTCCTCGCGCAACCCGACCTGGGCACGGCCATGATCATGGTGATCGTGCTGCTGGTCATGCTGGCGGTGGCGGGCCTGCCGATCAGGATCCTCGTGATGCTGCTCATGGGGACGGTCCTGGTCGCCCTCGTCGCGGTCGAGGGCGGCCTGCTGCACCACTACCAGATCGCCCGGCTGACGACCTTCTTGAACCCGGGCGTCAAGAGCTCCAACCCCTACGTGCAGTCCGCCATCTACAACCTGCAGGAGGCGAAGGTCGCCATCGGCTCGGGTGGCCTCTTCGGCTCCGGGATCGGGCACGGGGCGCAGACGAATCTCGGTTACGTGCCCGAACAGCAAACCGACTTCATCTTCACGGCGGTGGGCGAGCAGCTGGGCTTCGTCGGCGCCGTGGGCGTCCTGTCCCTCCTGGGTGTCATCGCGTGGCGGGTGCTGCACGCCGCCGTCGTCTCGCGCGACACCTTCGGCCGCCTGATCTGTGCCGGGCTGTTCGCCTTCATCGCCTTCAGCGTGTTCCAGAACGCGGGGATGACGATGGGCATCATGCCCATCACCGGTATCCCGCTCCCCTTCGTCAGCTACGGCGGGACGGCCGTGCTCGTGTTCTTCGGCGCGGTGGGTTTGGCGCTGAGCGTGGGTGCCCGCCGGAGGCACCGGTGACCGAGGTGGCGGCGGGGGCCGACCCCGTCGAGGGAGCACCGGAGCCGGCGCCGGCGCCGGCGAGCCGGAGCCGGAGCCGGAGCCCGCTCCCTTCGCCGTGTTCCGGGTCATGCACGTCGAGGACGTGGTGCTCGATCTGCCCTCGCAGTACCCAGCGGTGACCCTGGCGGAGTCGGCGCCCCCGAACCGCATCCTCGTTTTTCCGGTCGGCTTGCCCGAGGGCACCGCCATGGCCCAGGCCCTGCGCCGGATGGAGGGCCGGCGCCCGATGACCCACGAGCTGTTCGTGCAGGTCCTCCAGCGGGCCCGCATCGACGTGATCGCCGTCCGCCTCGTGGGCCGCGAGGAGGGGAACCTCCTGGCCGAGCTCGACCTCATGACGCCGGCTGGCCGGGAGGTGCTCGACTGCCGGCCGTCGGACGGCATCGTCCTCGCGTTGCGCATGCCGGTGCCGGCGCCGATCCTGGTCGACGAGCGCCTGCTCGACGATCCCGGCGACGTCGCGCCGAATTGTGGACCGGACGGCGCCGGGATCTGATCAAATCGGGCCATGACGGTCATCAAGATCAACGCCATCACCGTGCCCGAGGACGCCGGCGACGAGCTGGCCGAGCGCTTCGCCGCCCGGGCCGGCGCCGTCGACGACCAGGAGGGGTTCGAGGGCTTCGAGCTGCTGCGCCCGACCGACGATCGCCGCCAGTGGCTCGTCGTCACCCGCTGGCGGGACGAGGAGTCCTTCCAGAACTGGGTGGCCTCGCCGGCCTTCGCGCACGGCCATGCCGGCGCCGGCCGCCCCTCGCCCCACGGCGGTCCCGTCTCGGTGGCGTCGGAACTGTGGTCCTACGAGGTGGCGGGAGGCTCGATACCCCCTCCGGACTGAGTCGGCAGCGCCGGTGGTCCTCCCTGGTCAGGCGTCCGGCGGGCCGCAGGCACCTTCGGCTCTTGGACCGGCGGCCCGGTCTGCTGAAGACTCGCCGGGACAGTCCGGGCCGCCCCGAGAAGCGGGGCGACGCGAAGGCCCGACGCGGGACCACCAAGGGAGGGACCCATGACACCCGACACCCCGGCCGCGCAGCCGCTGACCACCCAGGAGCTCGACCTGGCCCGCGACTCGATGCTGGGCGACCGCTTCATGATCCGGTTCTCCGAGGACACCCTGAAGCACCGGCCCCTCGGCATCCGCCTGATCATCGAGTTCATCGGGACCTTCGTCCTGGTGACCGTGGCCGCCGGGTCGGGCGTGATCAACCACTACGTCGGCGGCGGCCCGATCAGCCGCACCGCGGCGGTGATCGCCCCGGGGGCCGTGGTGATGGCCATGATCTACGCCCTGGGCCCGCTCTCGGGCCTGCACATCAACCCCGCCGTCACGCTGGCCTTCACCGGCCGCCGGGTGTTCAAGGCCGCCTGGGTGCTGCCGTACATCGCGGTGCAGCTCGCCGGCGCCGTGTGCGCCGCCCTGGTCCTCCAGGCCATGTACGGCCACGTGGCCTCGGGCGGCAACTACCCCATCGCCAAGCCGGGCGGAGAGTGGCGCTCGCTGGTGATGGAGATGATCCTCACGGCCATCCTGGTCACGGTGATCCTCAACACCGCGACGGGCTATCGCAGCATCGGGCACAACGCGGCACTCGCCGTCGGCGCCACCGTGGCCCTGCTCGGCCTGTTCGCCAGCCCCATCAGCGGCTCCTCCATGAACCCCGCCCGCACGCTCGGTCCCGACATCGTGTCGTGGGACTTCACCGGGTGGTGGATCTACATCGTCGGCCCCCTCGCCGGGGCGACCATCGCCGTGATGATGATCGGCCTGGTGCGGGGCCTGCCGGCCAAGGCCGAGCGCGAGGCGGCCGAAGGGGGCGCGCTGCCGTTGGAGCGCTGAGCAGGGCAGCCCGCCGCACCGGGTCCGCCCGGGCCGACGCGGCGGCCTCGCCTCAGCGGGCCGGGACCATCGGCCGCTCGCCCGGTGCGCCGGCCGCGCCGGCCGCCAGCATGGCCTTCTGGGCCTTGGCGCCCTCGTCCGAGACGCGCAACAGGAGCGCGATGAGGACGTAGTTGGCCAGCAGCGACGACCCGCCGTAGGCCACGAAGGGCAGGGTGATCCCCGTGAAGGGGAGGAGCCGCACGACGCCCGCCATGATGAAGAAGGCCTGGAAGCCCACAATGAGGGTGAGCCCGGTGGCGAGGAGGCGCGAGAAGTCGGATCGAGCCATCTGGGCCACCCGGAAGCCGGCCCCGACGAGCAGGATGAAGGCCATCACGACGGCGGTCGCGCCGATGAGGCCCATCTCTGTGCCGATGGCGGCGAAGATCATGTCGGTGGTGAGGAACGGGATCTTGCCCGTATAGAGGTCCCCGAGGCCGAGCCCGGTCCCCCCAACGCCGCCCTGGCCGAAGCTGTACCAACCCGAGCGCAGCTGGAAGCCGCCGGCGTTGACGTTCGTGCTCGTCTGCCACGGATCGAGCCACCCCTCAATCCGCGCGTGCACCTGGCCGAAATAGCGGGCCGAGAAGTAGGCCCCGCCCGCGAACAGGAGCGCACCGAAGAGGAGGTAGCCGAACCGGCCCGTCGTGATCCACAGCATGGCGATGAAGAGGGTGAAGAGCAGCGCGGCGAAGCCCACGTCCCCCTCGAGGCCGATCACCGCCATGGCCGCGCCCCAGGCCACGAGCAGGGGGAGCAGCGGGCGCGGGTCGAGGACGAGGCGGTTGCCCAGCCGGGCCGTCGGGATGGACAGCAGCTCCTTGTTGGCGGCGAAGTACGAGGCGAAGTAGATGCACAGCAGGAGCTTGGAGAACTCAATGGGTTGGAAGCGCAGGCTGCCGGCGTGCACCCACAGCCGGGCCCCGTTGATGGGGCTGAAGAAGAGCGGTGCCACGAGCAGGACGCCGGCCAGGAGCAGCAGCAGGTACCGGTAGCGCTCCAGGTCCCGGGTGTAGCGCACCACGAGGAGGGTGGCCACGTACAGCACGATGCCGAGCGCGACCCACCCGGCCTGCTGCCGCGCGTACGGGGGGTTCCAGCGGGCGATGACGACGTAGCCGATGCCGTTCAGCAGCGCGGCCAGGGGCAGGATGACCGCGTTGGCGTCGGGGACGAGCCACCGGTTCGCCATGTGGGCAGCCAGAGCCAGGGCCAGCACGATGCCGAGAAACGGGCCGATGTTGGCCGGGATCTTCGACTTGGCCCCCAACTCGGCGATCACGTAGAGCGCGACGATCAGGAGCGAGCCGAACATCAAGAGTCCCAATTCCGTGCGGCGTTTGGGCTTGGGACCCCAGACGTAGCGCGGGAAAGGACTGCGACGGGCTCGTGACGGCACCGGGCGAATCGTAGTGGTGAGGGGTAGGATCGAAGCGGCATACGCCTCGGCACCACCGACGCTGACCATCCGCCCATGACCCAGACCCAGCCACAGCACCAACCCCCGGCGCAGCCCGCTCCGGCGCCGGAAGTCCAGGGAACGGGCGGGGAGGACACCGCCGCCGAGCACCCCGCCCCGCCGACGTACCAGCAGATCGAGGCCTTCGGGTACCAGCGCTTCACCAACCGCGAGCAGTCGCGGCTCGACTTCGCCGCCCGCCTGCTCGACCTGGCCGAGGACGACGGGCAGCCGCTGCTCGAGCGGGTCAAGTTCGTCGCCATCTTCTCCGAGCTGCTCGACGAGTTCTACCAGATCAGGGTCGCCGCCCTCGAGGACCAGGTCGCCGTCGGGGTGCGCACCCGCAGCGTCGACGGGCTCCGTCCCGGCGAGCAGCTCACCATGATCAGGAGCCGGGTCGAGGAGCTCGTGCGGCGCCAGGACCACCTCTTCCTCGACCTCGTCGTGCCCGCCCTGGCGCAGGCCGGCATCCGCTTCTCGGACTGGTCCGCGCTCGATGACGACGACCGCGAGCACCTGGTCGAGGTCTTCCAGCGCGAGATCTACCCTGTGCTCACCCCGCTGGCCGTCGACCCCGGCCACCCCTTCCCCTACATCTCGAACCTGTCGCTGAACCTGGTCGTGGAGGTGCAGGACCCGTCGTCGGGCGAGGGGCGGATCGCCCGCGTCAAGTTGCCGCCGACCCTGCCGCGCTTCGTGGTCATGCCCGACGGTGAGCGCTTCGTCCCGCTGGAGCAGGTCATCTCGGCCCACCTGGACTCGCTGTTCCCCGGGATGATCATCGGACACCACCACGCCTTCCGGGTCACGCGCAACGCCGACCTCGTGCTCGAGGAGGACGAGGCGGACGACCTGCTCGTCGCGATCGAGATGGAGCTGCGCCGCCGCCGCTTCGGCAAGGCGCTGCGGCTCGAGGTCGAGGCCGACATGGGCCACGACCTGGCGCACCTGCTGGCCACCGAGCTCGAGATCGGGTCCGACGGCGTCTTCCGGGTCGGCGCGCCGCTCGACCTGAGCGGGCTGTGGGGGCTCTACGCGCTGGACCGCCCCGACCTGCACGGCGAGACCTGGACGCCGATGACGTCGCCGCGACTGGCGACGGCGGCCCACGACCCGGCCGAGCTCTTCGCGCTGTTGCGCGAGCGCGACGTGCTGGTGCACCACCCCTACGACTCGTTCGCCACCTCCGTCGAGGCCTTCGTGGCGCAGGCGGCGGAGGACCCGGCGGTCCTCGGGATCAAGCAGACGCTCTACCGCACCGGCGGCGACAGCCCCATCGTGGCGTCGCTCATCCAGGCGGCAGAGAACGGCAAGCAGGTGGCGGCGATCGTCGAGCTGAAGGCGCGCTTCGACGAGGAGGCCAACATCGGGTGGGCCCGCGCGCTCGAAGAGGTGGGCGTCCACGTCGTCTACGGGATCGTCGGCCTCAAGACGCACTCGAAGACCGCGCTCGTGCTGCGCCGGGAAGACGACGACGTCCGCCCCTACTGCCACGTGGGCACCGGCAACTACAACTCCAAGACGGCGCGCATCTACGAGGACATCGGGCTCCTGACCTCGGACCCCGACATCGGGGCCGACGTGGGCGAGCTGTTCAATTACCTCACGGGCTTCTCCAAGCACGCCGACTACCGCCAGATCCTCGTGTCGCCGGTGACCGTGCGCAAGCGGATCATGGCCATGATCGAGGAGCAGGCCGAGGCGGGTCCCTCGGGCCGCATCGTCATGAAGCTGAACGGCCTCACCGACGCGTCCATGATCGACGCGCTCTACCGGGCCTCGGGTGCGGGCGTGGAGATCGACCTGGCCGTGCGGGGCCTGTGCCGCCTGCGACCCGGCATCCCCGAGCTGTCCGAGCGGATCCGCGTCCGTTCGATCGTGGGCAGCTTCCTCGAGCATTCCCGGATCTACCGCTTCGGTGGTCCACCCGCCGACCCCGCGGCCGGAGCGGGCCTTCCCCTCAAGATCTACATCGGCTCGGCGGACCTGATGGGGCGCAACCTCGACCGCCGGATCGAGGTGGTGGTCCCGGTGCACGATCCCGAGCTCCAGGCCCGCCTCTTCGAGGTGCTCGACCTCGTGTTCGCCGACGAGACCAACGCGTGGGAGCTCGGTCCGGACCGCCGCTGGAGCCGCGTGCCGAACCGCCACGGGGTGAGCTCGCAGGGGCGGCTCAAGGAGTTGGCCCGGGAGAGGGCCCGTCGCCGCGTCGACTCGGACCGGCGCGTCGGAGAGGGCGTCGAGGCGACGTCGCCCACGTAGCCACCCCGCCGGCGCAAAAGTGCATCCTCGCCGCCGGCCGCCGGTACGATCCAACTTCATGGCGACGGACGCACTGGCGCTGCGCATGCGCGCCACCTCGTCGTCCCGGGGCTGGGCGTGGCCCATCCTCTCGGGTGCCACCGCGGTGATCGGGGCCACCGTGCTTGCGCTCGTCCACCAGCAGCTCGATCTGAGCACCTACCTGCTGGGAGGGGCGCATGCCCCGTCGAACGACCTCTTCACCGTCACCTACCCCACCGACCATCTCGGCTTCACCTACCCGCCCTTCTCGGCGTTCCTGTTCGCGCCGTTCGCCCATCTCCCGGTGCGAGCCTCCGCGGTCGTGTTCTCGTGGATCAACCTCGGCGCGCTGGGCGCGCTGATCGGCGTGAGCCTGCGTGCGGTGTGCGCGCAGCTGGACCGGCGGACCGTCGTGTGGTGGGCGCTCGTGCTCGTGCTGCCGGTGGTCCTGTTCGACCCGGTGCGCCAGACCCTCCTGCTCGGCCAGGTCAACATCGTCCTCGCCCTCATGGTCGTGGCCGACATGACGCTCGATCTTCCGATACCGCGGGGCATCCTGGTGGGGCTGGCCGCCGCCATCAAGGTGACCCCCGTCATCCTGATCCCGTACCTGCTCCTGACCCGGCAGGGCCGGGCGGGCGCCCGCGCCGTCGCCGCGTTCTGCGCCGCCGCCCTCTTCGCCGCCGCGGTCAATGCGTCCACGTCGTGGGCGTACTGGACGCACTACATCCACGACCCCCAGCGAGCCGGCAACCTGGCCTGGATCGGCAACCAGGGTCTGCTGGGAGTGTTCGAGCGGATGGTGGGTCACACGCTCACGACCCCCACGACGTTCGTGATCGTGGTGACCGCCGGTGTGGTGGGCCTGGCCGTGGCCGCTGGGGCCCATCGCCGCTCCTCGCCGGTCCTCGGGCTGCTCGTCGTCGAGGCGACCGAGTCCCTGGCCAGCCCCGTCTCCTGGTCGCACCACTTCATCTGGGTGGTCCTCCTGGTGGCGTGGCTCGCGTTGGCAAGGGACCGCCCCCGCTACGGCGAGTGGTACGCGCTGGCGGTCGCCGTCTTGTTCTGGGCCGCGCCCTACTGGTGGGCGCCCCACGGGCCGGCGGTGACCTTCGCGGGGCGGGGGTGGCTCACCCCCGTGGCGGACTGCTACGCGTTGCTGTGCATCGCCGTGGTGGTCGGAGCGGGGATCAGGGTCGTGCGCTCGGCGGCCGAAGGTTCCGTGCGCTCCGGGCGCCGGGCCATGGCGCCGTCGGGCGCCGGAACCTGACCCGGCCCGCGGGCTTATCGCGGCTCACCGGCCAGGACCAGCAGGTGCGCACCCCGGTCGAGCCTGCTCTCGGGCGAGGCCTCGGCATGTGTCACGCGCCAGCCGGTCACCACCATCAGCTTCTCGGGGTCACCGGGACGGAACTCGTTGCGCTGCGGCTCCCCGAGGACGCGCCGGCACAGGCCGGACGCGACCCGGAGCGCCCGCGCGAGCCCTCCCGCCTCGGGCGCGACGCACCAGTCGGCCACCAGCACGCTGCCGGGCGCCGCCCGGGCGCGCAGCGCGTCGAAGAGCGCCGCCGCCGCCTCGAGGGTCAGGCGGGTCACCAGGCCGTCGCAGACGAAGAGGGAGGGACGGACCCCGTCGTGTCCCGCCGCCGCCAGCGCGCCGGCCGGGTCCTCGGCCGAGAGGTCCGCGCCCACGTAGGTGATCGTGCCCGGCTCCCGGCCGAGTGCGGCGAGCCGGCGCCGCTTGTCGGCCTGCCTCGCGGCCAGGTCGACTTCGAACCAGCGCACCGCACCGCCGCCGAAGCGCAAGGCCCGGCCGTCGTAGCCGGCCCCGAGGAGGACGATCTGGTCGATGCCGCGACCGATGGCCTGGGCGACCTCGGCGTCGATCACCCGGAGCCGCGCCGCGCCGGCAGGCGATCGGCCGAGCGGTGCGGCGGCGAGGGTTCCCGACACCGAGCGGTAGAGCAGCCGCTCTCCATCCACGTCACCTCCCGGCGTGGAGGGGCGCGTGCGCTCCTGGCGCGCTCGTTGGGCCGCCAGCAAGCGCGCGGCGAACGAAGGCCGTACGGCGCGCGTCACGTCGAGCGGGTCAGGGTGTGATCGCCTTGGCCGTCGCCGTTCTGGGATGCCCGAGGCGCAGCGACAGGTAGGCCGCCCCGCCGAAGGGGATGGGCAGCCAGAAGTTCACCAGGCGCCAGCTGAGGACGCCCGCCGCCGCCACGCCGCTCGGGACGCCGAAGCCCTTCAGCACCGCGATGATGGTCAGCTCGATGACCCCGAGGCCGCTCGGTGTCAACGGGATGATGGCGAGGATGTTGGCGAGCCCGTAGGCCACCAGCACGTCGATGGGCGAGATGCGGGCGCCGAACGCCAACAGGAAGACCCACAACGACGCAGCATCGAGCAGCCAGTTGGCCGCCGCCCAGGCGCCGGCCTTCGTGAGCAGCTCCGAGCTCGAGAACAGGATCTTCATGCGGTCCGCCACCTTCTGGACGAGCGAGGTCACGGTCTCGGCCCGGACGAAGGGCAGGCGGTCGGCCACCCTCTTCACGAAGACGGCGGCTTGTTTCTCCCCCCGGGTGAGCAGGTAGACGAGCGTGGCGAACAGGGCCAACAGGAGCACCCCGAGGATGGCGGCGAACCCGTAGAGCGGGTTGTAGCCCTGCAGCGGGATGGAGATCAGCAGCGAGAGCCAGAAGATGACGTTGAGGACGAGGGCCGAACCGATGCCCTGGGTGGCCAGGCCGAAGGCGGCGGTGCTGCCCGACACGCCCGACTCGGTCAGGAGCCGGTAACTGGCGGCGGTGCCCGGCACGGTGCCGCCCGGCAGGGTGTGGCTGATGGCCAGGGCCCACATGTTGATGCGGAAGATGCGGAAGCGGTCGGGTGCACCGGGGGAGAGGACCGTGTGGGTCAGCTGCGCGTACGCCGTCAGCGCGGCCACCTCGAGGAGCGCGCCGAGGATCAGCCACAGAAAGTTGAGGTGGCTGAGCTGGTGGAGTTCCCTGCGCGCGCTGGCCAGCTCCGGCAGGAGGATGTACTCGCCGACGAAGAAGAGGAGCAGGACCATCAGCGTGATCTTCACGTTGCGCGGCAGGAACTGACGTCCGGCCCGCGGGGGGGCTGGTGGCGGCCCGGCCGGGGGCGGATCCCCGGCGTCCCCGTCGTCCCGCTCAGCCACCTCGTCCATCGCCCTCATGCTTGCACGTCGGTCGCCCGAATCGACGCTTCTTGTGCTCGTTCCAACCCTTCGACCTCGTCAAAGCTGGCAAGCTGGCCCCATGCCCGAGGAGGCTCACGACACCTGGCGGTCGAAGCTTTCGGGGAGCGCCGATCGCCGGGGGATCCCGTTGGCATCGATCGTGGTCACCGTCGGGACGGTCATCCTCCTCGTCGACCTCAATATCGCCATCATCCTCGGGATCTGGGTGCTGCGGACGATCGTCGTCTACGGCATCATCGCCTTTTTCATCACGCTCCTGCTGACCCCCGCCACCCGTTTCCTGCGGAACAGGGGCATGACCCACGGCGGAGCCACCCTGCTCGTGTTCCTCATCGGCGCCCTGGCCCTCATCGGACTGGTCTACCTGTTCACCGAGCCGCTCGTGACCGCGGCAATCCACTTCGGCAACCAGATCCCCACGCTCGTCAGGGAGGCCAAGAAGGGGCAGGGGCCGCTCGGCCGGCTCGTCTTCCGACTGCACCTCCAGAAGTACCTCTCCGAGGGGTCGACGAAGATCACGTCGCAGATCACGAAGGTGCTGAAGCCGGCCACCGCGTTCTCAGTCGGCGCCGCTGCGGTCTCGACGCTCGTCACCATCGTGACGATCGCCATCCTGACCTTCTTCACCATGCTCGAGGCCCCCCGCATGTGGGCCGGGTTCCTGCACCTGTTCCGGCCGGCGACGGCGGACCGCCTGCGACGGGTCGTCGACGAGTCGATCCGGTCGGTGACCGGCTACATGCTGGGGAACGGTTTCACCTCGGTGATCGCCGGCATCATCTCGGGCGTCACGCTGGCCATACTCGGCGTCCCCTTCGCGCTGCTCCTGGGCGTCTTCGTGGCCCTGGTCGACCTGTTGCCGCTCGTGGGCGGGTTGCTGGCCGGCGTCCCGGTCGTGGTGATCGCGGCCATCCACTCGGTGCCGGCCGGGATCATCATGCTGATCGTGTTCCTCGTGTACCAGCAGGTCGAGAACCACGTGCTCAACCCGATCATCATGAGCAAGACGGTCCGGCTGAACCCCTTCTGGGTGCTCGTCGCCGTCCTCGTCGGCGCCACGCTCGGCGGCCGGGTCGCCGGCGGGTTGGGCACCTTCGTCGGCGCGCTGGTGGGCATCCCCTTCGGGGGCGCGATCCAGGTCATCGTCCGGGAGCTGCGCAAGGGTCCCGACGCCGTGGTGGACGCCTCGGAGGTGCACGGGCCCCTGACCACGGTGGACCCGACCGACATCTAGCCCGCGCCGCGATCGGGTGGATCGGGGTGTCCCGGAGAGGATCCCCCCAGTTCCCGGGACCGTGGTCCGCGCCGGGAGGCACCGCAGAGTGGCGCCCCGACCGGCACGGTCATGCCCCCTAGAATGCCTTTTCATGCGACCGCTGGTTGTTATCCCGACCTACAACGAGTCGGAGAACATCGAGCGGCTGTTGCACCGGATCCACGAGTGCCTGCCCGGTACCGGCATCCTGGTGGTCGACGACGGCAGCCCCGATGGCACGGCCGACCTGGTGAAGGCGGTGGCGGCCGAGCTGCCGGACCTGTACCTGTTGTCCCGTGCCGGCAAGTCCGGTTTGGGGAGTGCGTACCGGGCGGGGTTCGCCTGGGGCCTCGAGCGCGGCTACGACGCCTTCGTCGAGATCGACGCCGACTTCTCGCACGACCCGGCGGCGCTGCCGTCGCTGGTCGCGCCGCTCGACGAGGGCTTCGACCTCGCCATCGGCTCGCGCTACATCGAGGGCGGGTCGATCCCGAACTGGGCCTGGCACCGCCATCTGCTGTCGCGTGGCGGCAACATCTATGCCTCCACCGTGCTCGGGCTCGGCGTGGCCGACGCCACGGCCGGGTACCGGGTCTATTCGGCCGCCATCCTCCGCCGCCTCGATCTCGACCGGATTCGGGCCGAGGGCTACGGCTTCCAGATCGAGATGACCTACCGGGCCAAGCAGCACGGCGCGGCCATCACCGAGGTCCCGATCAGCTTCGTCGACCGGGAGGCCGGCGAGTCGAAGATGTCGTCGGTCATCGTGATCGAGGCGCTCGGGCTCGTGACCTGGTGGGGCCTCGGCCGGTTGGCCCGGAGTCTGCGCAGGGCCCTGACGGGTGCGGGCCGGGGGAGAGCACCGTCGGCCCAGACGGCGGTCCGAGCCGGGGCCGCGGGCACGCCGGGGCGCCCGGGCGCGTCACAGACAGAGACGAATTCCGAGGACCCCGTCCGGTCCGCATGAGCATGGGCGCGGTGTCGTAACGTGACGGTTGAGCCCCCGTCGGCACGCATCCTGGTCGTCGACGACGAGCCCAACATCGCCGACCTGCTTTCGGCCGCGCTGTCCTTCGAGGGTTACCAGGTCGGCGTGGCGTCAACCGGCGCCGAGGCGATTGAGCAGGTGCGCGCGTTCCGCCCCAACCTCGTCATGCTCGACGTCATGCTCCCAGACTTCGACGGCACGGAGGTGTGCCGGCGCCTGCGCAACCAGGGCGAGCAGATGCCCATCGTCTTCCTGACGGCGCGCGACGCCACGCAGGAGAAGGTCGAGGGGCTCAGCATGGGTGACGACTACGTCACGAAGCCTTTCAGCATCGAAGAGCTCATGGCCCGTGTCGGTGCCATTCTCCGGCGCGCCGGCGAGATGGCGGCCGCCGACACAGCCACGATGCAATTTGCCGACCTCACCATGAACGTTGACACCCATGAGGTGTGGCGCGACGACCAGGCCATCGACCTCACCGCGACCGAGTTCAACCTCCTGAGCTACCTGCTCGAGAACGCGCGGCGGGTCATCTCGAAGTCCGAGCTGCTCGACAACGTCTGGGGGTTCGACTTCCGGGGCGACCCCAACATCGTCGAGACGTACATCAGCTACCTGCGCAAGAAGATCGACGACCGCGAGCCGCCACTCATCCACACCATCCGGCGCGTCGGCTACACCCTCCGCCTACCGCGAGAAGGATGAGCCTCCAAAGGCGGCTCGTCGCCGTCATGGCGTTGCTGCTGGTGACCGGCCTGCTCGTCGCCGACGTCGTGACCTACGCCTCGGTCCGCTCCTATCTCTACGGCCAGGCCGACAACACCTTGGCCCAGAACGAGGCGCTCGGCTTCAACTACCTACGCTTCGCTGCAGCCCGAAACCTGCCGGTCACCTCCAACAACCTCTCCCGCCGGGTCTCCTCCGACGTGTACCTGACCCTTCTCGACCGCCGGGGCCGGGTGATCCTGCGCCGCCCCTCGGGGTCTCTCGCCCACCCCGACCCGGCGCCGATCCTGACCAAGAACATCCCGGCCCAGGAGGTGCCCGACATCTACCGGCACGTCCGCGTCGGTCGCTACAGCGGTACCTTCCGCCCCGACCCCGATGCGGTGATCCTGCGCAGCCAGCGCGATCCCGACGGGGAGTACCGCGCCGTCGCCGTCACGGTCCCCCAGGGGACGCTGGTCACCGCGCTCTCGCTCAACCCGACCAACGACACGCTCAACTCGCTGCGCAAGGTGGAGTTGCTCGCCAGCCTGGCCGTGTTGCTGTCCATGGGCGTGCTGGCCCTGGTGGTCGTGCGACGCGGCCTGCGGCCGCTGCGCCAGATGGCCGGTACCGCCGACGCCATCGCGTCGGGGGACCTCGCCCGCCGCGTGCCCGAGGAGAGGCCGGACACCGAGGTGGGCCGACTCGGTGTGGCGTTGAACGAGATGCTGACCCAGATCGAGGAGGCGTTCTCGGAGAAGTCGGCCTCCGAGGAGCGCCTGCGGCAGTTCGTCGCGGACGCGTCGCACGAACTGCGGACGCCGCTGACCTCAATCCGCGGCTATGCGGAGCTGCTCGGGCGCGGCGGGTTCTCCGACGAAGCCGGCCGGCGCAAGGCCCTGAAGCGGATTGAGGAGGAGGCGACCCGCATGGGCGGCCTGGTCGACGACCTGCTCCTGCTGGCCGAGCTGGACCGCGGACGGCCGCTCCGGGCGGACCCGGTCGACTTGCACCGGATCTGCGCCGACGCCGTGGGCGACTCGAACGCGGTGCCGCACGGCCACCACCTGAACCTCGAGCCGGGCACCCCGGTGGTGGTGATCGGCGACGGCGAGCGGCTGGCACAGGTGGCGCACAACCTCGTCCGCAATGCGCTGGCGCACACGCCGCCGGGCACCGAGGTCTCGGTCTCGACGGGGGTGGCCGGCTCCATGGGGTACATCGAGGTGTCCGACAACGGGCCGGGCATCCCTCCCGCCGAGGTCGCCCGCGTCTTCGACCGCTTCTACCAGGGTGACCCCTCCCGCTCGGCCACGGGGACCGGGTTGGGCCTCGCGATCGTGCGGGCCATCGCCGAGGCGTTGCACGGGACGGCAGCCGTGGTCTCGACGCCGGGGGCGGGGGCGACCCTGCTGGTCAAGATCCCGCTCGCGGCCACCCACGTCGCAGCGGGGGCCGGTGCGACGCCGCCGGTGCGATCACCGCAGCTGCGCTGAGGCGCCGGGCACGACGGCCTCGAGGACCGTCGCTAGCTTGACGTCGGTCTCTGCAGCCTCGGCAACGGGCTCCGAGTCGGCCACCACGCCTGATCCGGCACGCAGCGTCACCGACGTGGCGTCGTCGTGCAGGCGCGCACTGCGGATGCCGATCATCCACTCTCCGTCGCCACCGGCACCGACCCAGCCGACCGGTCCCGCCCAGTAGCCGCGGTCGCCGGCCTCGCTCCGCCGGATGAACCCGAGCGCGTCGGCGCGCGGCGTGCCGCCGACGGCCGGCGTGGGATGCAACTGCTCGAGGAGCTCGAGGACCCCGACGGGCCGGGCCAGCCGGCCCTCGATCCTCGTGCCGAGATGGGCCACCGAGCGGAAGGCGACGAGCGAGGGCTCGTCGGGCACCGACAGCTCGTCGCAGAAGGGCGCGAGGGTGGCGGCGATCTCGTCGACCACGTAGCGGTGCTCCGCTCGGTCCTTGCCGGACCGGGCCAGGTCGCGTTGCGCGTCCGCATCGGCGCGAGCGGTGTCCCCCCGGGGCACCGTGCCGGCCAAGGGGTGGCACGACACCCGGCCACCGTGGCAGGCCACCAGCAATTCGGGGCTGGCACCGAAGAAGGTGCCGTCGGGCACCGGCATGGAGAAGATGGTGCAGCTGGGCTCGCCCGTGCGGAGCCGGCGCAGGACGGCGGCGAGGTGGAGGGGGCCGTCGAGCTGCACGGTGACGGGCCGGGACAGGACAACCTTGCGCAGAGTGGCGCCGGGCTCTCGCATGAGCGCCACGGCGTCGGCCACCATGTCCGCGTAGGCCGCCGCGCTCATGGGGCCGAAGAGGTCGGTGATCCCGGGGTCGGCTGCGACGTCGGGTGTCGCGCCGTACTGCCAGATGACGGAGTCGAAGAGCTCGGCCGTCTGTGGCAGCGCCGTGTCCGAGGGGCCGACCGCGGTGGCCCAGCGCCGTGTGAGGCCGTCGGCGTCGCGGGAGATCCCCATAGCGAAGCGCGGGATCACGAGGTACCCGTCCATGGCGCCCACGAAGGGCAGCGCCCCGAGCGCCAACGGACCCGATCCGGGGCACTGCACGGCGTCCTCACACGGGATCGCCGCCAGCGCCGCGGCGGCCTCGGTCGCCTCGACGAGCTGTGCCGTGCCCCAGCCGACCAGTGTCAGCCCGGGACGGTCGAAGAGCACGGTGGGACCGCCGTCGAACTGCAGGGCGTCGGGCCCGTACTCGAGCGGCACGGTGCGCGCGTGGAGCACCGCTGTCACGCGATGCCGGCGCGGGTGGCGACCACGAGCTGGCTGAGGCCGCCCGCCAGGGGTCGGATGCCGACGCCGGAGAACCCGGCGTCGAGCAGCAGCCGACGCAGGACCGGGGCAGCAGGCAGGTAGGCCACCGAGCGCGGGAGGTAGCGGTAGGCCTCCCGGTTCGAGAGGGTTCCACCCAAGGCCGGCACGGCCTTGGTGAACCACACGTCGTAGCCGGCGCGCCAGAGCCGCGAGGTTGGGGCGTCGACCTCCAGCACGGCGAGGCGCCCCCCGGCCCGGAGCACACGAGCCACCTCGGCCAGCGTGGCGACCAGGTCCGTGAAGTTCCGCAGCGCGTAGCCGCAGACGAGCCCGTCGAACGCTCCGTCCACGAAAGGGAGACGACCACCGTCCGCCTCGACGAGTGGGGTCTCGGCGCCGTTGGCGGCCAGCATGCCCGCGCTGAGGTCGGCGCCGACGACGCGGTAGCCGCGGCGCAGCCCGAGGCGCGAGAGGTCGCCGGTGCCGCACGCCAGGTCGAGCACGAGCGAGTCCTCGGGCAGGCCCAGCGCGGCCACCGTGCCCCGGCGCCACGTCTGGTCCAGCCCGAGCGTCATCAGGCGGTTCATGAGGTCGTAGCGCGGCGCGATGGTGTCGAACATGGCGCGCACGCGCGCCGTCTTCTCTTCTCCGGAGGGCAGGGGGGACGGCGGGGGGCCGTGAGCCGCGGGCCGACGGCGGGCCATTGTGCGGGGCGGTGTCAGCGGTAGTAGCGGTAGACCACTTGGGCGACGCAGGCCGGCTTCGGCGCGTCCTTGATCTCCATGACGAGGTCGTAGGTCACCTGCACCCCGCCGTCCACGTCCTCGACCCCGGCCACCGTCACCCCCATGCGCAGCTCCGCGCCGACCGGAACCGGTGAGGGAAAGCGGACCTTGTTGCAGCCGTAGTTCACGCCGAACTTCATCTTGTCGACCCGGATGACCTTGTTCAGCAGGACGGGGGCCAGTGACAGGGTGAGGTAGCCGTGCGCGATGGCCACCCCGAAAGGCCCCTCCTTGGCGCGCTCGGGGTCGACGTGGATCCACTGGTGGTCGCCGGTGGCGTCGGCAAAAAGATTCACCTGGTCCTGGGTGATCGTCTGCCACTCGCAATGGCCGAGATCCTTGCCGGCCAGCTCGTGGAAGGCGTCGACGCCGTCGACGATGGTGTTCATGGTGTGCTCCTCGCTGGTCAGGGTCTGATTCCGCTGAAGGACGCTACCCGCGTGGGACACGTCACTACGCTGACCCCGGTGAGCTACGCGCACGAGCACGACGCCATGCCGCACCACACCCATCGGGACCTGCGGGGTGGGGGTGCCCGGGCGGCCGTCTTCGGGATCAGCGACGGCCTGGTGACCAACGTCTCCCTGGTGCTGGGCGTGGCGGGCGCCAATCCCGGAGGATCGATCGTGCGGCTGGCCGGGGTCGCGGGGCTGGTCGCAGGCTCGTTCTCCATGGCGGCCGGCGAGTACATCTCCATGACCGCGCAGCGCGAATTGATGGAGCGCGAGCTCGAGGTGGAGCGCCGGTCGCTCCGGCGCAGCCCCGAGGACGAGGAAGCTGAGCTCAGAGGGATGTACGTCCAACGGGGGATCGATCCCTCGGTGGCGACCGAGATGGCCAACGAGGTCATGCAGGACCCTGAGCTCGCTCTCGAGACCCACGCCCGCGAGGAGCTGGGCATCACCACCCAGAACCTCGGCTCGCCCTGGCAGGCGGCCGCCGCTTCGTTCGTCACCTTCGCGATCGGTGCCTTCATCCCCTTGGCACCGTGGCTCTTCAGCTCCGGGACCGGGGCCATCGTGCTGTCCGTCGTGCTGGCCGCGATCGCCTCGCTCGCGGTGGGCGTGGTCCTCGCCCGGTTCACGGAGCGGCCGGCCATCGTCTCGGCCCTGCGCCAGCTCGCCGTCACGGCGATCGCGGCCGCAGTGACCTTCGGGGTCGGACGGGCGATCGGGACCGGCGCGGCCTGACGTCAGGGTGTCAGATCGAGCCCGACGTGTCGCGGCGATAGGACCGGTCGACGTGATCGACGGTGAAGCCGAGCGAGCGGTACAACTTCACGGCCGCCTCGTTCGTGGAGTCCGTGTAGAGCATGCCCACCGTGACCCCGCGTCGGGCGAGTGACTCCAGGCCGGCCACGGTGAGGGACCGGCCCCATCCCTGCCCGTGGTGCCGGGGGTCGACGGCGATCACGTAGATCTCGCCGAGGGCGGGCGTGCGATCGTGGTGGATCTTGGTCCAACACGAGCCGATGAAGCCCCCACCGTCGGGATCGTCGGCCACCAGGAACCCGTCGAGGTCGACCCAGGCGGCCGCCATGCGGGCTCGGAGCTGCTCGACGGTCCACCCTCCCTGCTCGGGATGCCCGGCGAAGGCGCGGTTGTTCGTCCGGACCCAGGCCTCCTCGTCGCGCGCCGGCTCGAAGGGCCGTGTCGCGAGGGGCCGGGTCGCCTCGACGACGTCGACCGCCAGGGGCAGGGGGACGCGCATCTGGAGCAGGTCGCGTTCGGCGGCAAATCCCAGGGCGCGGGCGAGTTCGTCGTCCGCCGGCCCCGCCTGCATGGCCCACAGGTGCAGGGGGGAGCGGGGTGGTGCCTCGGACACGGCGCGCCGGACGAGAGCGGAGGCGAGCGCCGGCCCCCGGTCGCCGCCGCGGGCCGAGGGGTCGATGACCACGTGGAGCGCGACCGACCCGTCGTGGAGGAGGGAGAGGAACGCACCGCCGGCCAGCCCGTCGACGGCCCGGGCCACGACCGCCCGCCCTTCGACGGGTGCCCCGCGGGGCCCGTTCACCGCGAGCAGCTGGGGCTCGGGGAGCGGCGAGTGATCGTCGGCCGCCGCCGCACGCGCGAGGAGTTGGGAGAGCACCGCTCGGTCGGGTCCGCTCAGCTCGGCCAGGTCGACGACTGCCATGTCCACGACGTCGTCCACTCCGACCAACCTAACCCGGTACCGTGATCCGGTGGCGAAGCCGCGGACAGCGAAGGGCCGGGCGAGGCTCACCATCGAGCGCCTCGCACAGCGCTACCCGGGTACCGCCACGGAGCTGTGCGCACTCGATCACAAGGATCCGTTCCAGTTGCTGACGGCCACCATCCTGTCCGCCCAGTGCACCGACGCGCGGGTCAACATGGTGACGCCGGTGCTCTTCGCGGCCTATCCCGACCCGCCGGCGTTGGCGGCGGCGAACCCCGAGGACGTCGAGGACATCATCCGCTCCACCGGCTTCTTCCGCTCCAAGACCAAGAGCCTGATCGGCATGGCCACCGCGGTGGCCGAGCGCTTCGGTGGGGAGGTCCCCTCCGCGCTCGACGAGCTCGTGACCATCCCCGGTGTGGGTCGGAAGACGGGCAACGTGGTGCGCAGCGTCGCGTTCGGGCTTCCGGGCCTTCCCGTCGACACCCACGTGCTGCGCGTGAGCGAGCGCCTCGGCCTCACCGAGGCGCTCGCGCCGGCCGAGCGACGCGACGCGGTGAAGGTCGAACACGAGCTGAATTCGCTGGTCCCGCCCACCGAGCGGGGGGCCTTCAGCCTCCGCGTGATCCTGCACGGACGCGAGACATGTACTGCCAGAAATCCTCGCTGCGCCGCATGCTCGTTGGCCGATTTCTGCCCCTCGGTGCGGTAATCGGCGCCCGAGAGGACTTTCGACCCCTTTTTAGGCAATTCGGGTTGGCCTTGGTGAAATCCCAATAGCGAGGGGCTACCATGGCCCCGGAACCGGTTCCCGCCACCTGGTTCCACAAAGAGTCGATGCTGGGATCCGCCTCCTGGCCGACTCGCCCAATGCCGGCCTTCGGGCCGGCATTGGTGTGTCCGTCCCTGGTCGGGGGGGTATTGGACCGTGGTAGTACTTGGGGTGTTACCCTCGGTCCATGGTGACCAAGCGCTCCGTCTCGCTCGACGACGCGGTGGCGACGGCGGTCGAGGAGGCCGCCCGCCAAGACGGCGTCTCCTTCAGCGGGTGGCTCTCGTCCGCGGCCGAGAAGCAGCTGCGCGTCCGCCAGGGCCTGCGCGGCGTGGCCGCCTGGGAAGGCGAGACGGGCTCGCTCAGCGCCGAGGAGCTGGCGGCGGGTGAGGCCCTCCTGGCCCGCCTGCGCTCCGGCGTGTCCGGCGTGGCGTCACGCGTCCGTCGGCGGTGACCGCGAACCGGCGGGAGGGCCTCGCGTACGGACTTGGCGCGCTCCACGCCGCCGCCCGGGGCGACCGCATGATGTGGGCCCTGCACCGCGCCGCGCTGTCGAACGGGATCGTGCCGGTCATCCCCGCCGTGGCGGTGGCGGAGGGTTACCGCAGCGAGGCGCGCAGCGACCGCATCGCCGAACTGCTGGCCGGCACCGAGGTCGAGCCCTTCACCGGCGAGGCGGCGCGGCGCTCGGGTGAGATCGTGGCCCGCTGCGACACCTCGGATCTGAGCGTGGTGGCCGTGGTCGAGCTGGCCGAGCGGCGCAACTGCGCGGTCGTGACGCAGCGCCAGACCGTCCTGCGCACGGCGGCCTCGCTGCTCGGACACGAGCTGGTCCTCTACGCGGTGTGAGCCGCGGCGCGTCAGCCGCCGTTCCCGGAGAAACGCCGCAGACGCCGCAGCGCCCCACCGAGGGAGCGCTCGACCGCGATGAGCTCCTGGGCCATGTCCTCGTCGCCGCTCGCCAGCGCGCTCTCCGCCATGGCGGTGACCCGCTGGTGCAGCTCGGTCAGGGTCGAGGAGAGGGAGGAGATCTCGGCTGCGGAGGACATCCCCCCGATGATGACCCATCGAGGAGGGACCGTGGCACGGCCGTGCGTCGGGGCGCCCGCCCGCAAGGGGTCCGCGGAGCCCCCCGGTAGCCTTGTGACCTCATGCCTCTTCGCATCCTGGACCTACGCGGCACGCGGCCGCCCTACGACGCGGCGCTGCCGCGCCCGGTCCCGCCGGGCCGAGAGGTCCACGACGTGGTGGCGAGGATCCTGGGCGAGGTGCGCCGCGAGGGCGACGGTGCGGTGGTCCGCAACACCGCCGAGCTGGACGGGGTCGACGTGTCCGACGACCTGCGTGTGCCCGAGCCGGAGATGGAGGAGGCCTCCGCCGGCGTCGACCGCGACCTGTACCGGGCGCTGGAGGTGGCCTTCGGTCGCATCCTGGCCTACCACGCCCACGAGGGTGTTCCGCCCGACGACCTGGTCGACGGCGGCGTCAGCGTCCGCCACCTGACCCGGGCCGTCGAGCGGGCCGGCATCTACGCGCCCGGGGGTCGGGCGCGCTATCCCTCGACCGTCCTCATGTGCGCGGCGCCGGCGCGGGTGGCGGGGGTCACGAGCATCGCGCTGTGCGTTCCGCCGGCTTCCGACGGCCGGATCGACGCGGCCACGCTGTGCGCCGCCTCCATCGCCGGGGTGCACGAGGTGTACCGGGTCGGGGGGGCCCAGGCGATCGCCGCCATGGCCTACGGCACGCGCAGCGTGCCAGCCGTCGACGTGATCGCCGGGCCCGGGAACGCGTACGTCGCCGAGGCCAAGCGGCAGGTGGCAGGCGTCGTCGGGGTGGCCTCCGCCTTCGCCGGGCCGTCCGAGATCGTCGTCGTCGCGGGCCCGCAAGCACCGGCAGCCTTCGCTGCGGTCGACCTCGTGGTGCAGGCCGAGCACGGGCCTGACGGGCTGGCCTGGCTGGTCAGCTGGGATGCGTCCCTCGCCGAAGAGATCTCCCGGGAGGTGGACCGCATCGTCTCGGGGTCGAGCCGGCGGGCCGACCTGGAGTCGACCCTCGCCACGTCGGGGATCGCCTGTCTCGTCGACGGCCCGAAGGAGGCACTGGCGGTGGCCAACGCGATCGCGCCCGAGCACCTGCAGCTGATGGTGCCCGACGAGGAGGGGCTGGCTCTGCTCGACCTCGTACAGAACGCCGGCGCCGTCTTCATCGGGGAGTGGTCACCGGCCAGCATGGGGGATTACATCGCCGGGCCCAATCACGTTTTGCCGACGAACCGGACGGCGCGCTTCGCATCGGCGCTGCGGGCCGACGACTTCCGCAAGCACGTGCACGCGGTGCGGGTGACGCCCGACGCGCTGCGCACCCTCGGCCCGCACGTCGTCACACTTGCCGAAACCGAGGGGCTGCCCGCCCACGCGGACTCCGTGCGGCTCCGCCTCGCCGCGCTCGGAGAGGCGGACACCCGGTGAGCGCCGTCCCGCCGGTGCGCCCCGACCTGGCGCTGGCCGAGGGGTACCACTCGCCCCAGGTCGACGCCGAGGTCCGCCTGAACACGAACGAGTCGCCCTTCGCGCCGCCGGACGCGTGGCGGGAGGAGCTGCTCGCGGCGTTGGAGGAGGTCTCGTTCCACCGCTACCCCGACCGCCCCGCCACGGAGCTGCGGCGGGCCGTGGCCGACCGGCACGGGGTCACCGCGGAAGAGGTCTTCTGCGCCAATGGGTCGAACGAGGTCCTGCAGAGCCTGCTGCTGGCCTTCGGGGGACCGGGTCGCCGCGCCCTCCTCTTCGAGCCGACCTACGCCCTGCACTCGCACATCGCGCGCATCACGGGCACCGAGGTGATTGAGGGCGCGCGGGACGACGATTTCCTGATCGATCGCCGCGACGCCGAGACCCTCGTGGCGGCGCGGCGCCCGGAGGTCACCTTCCTCTGCTCGCCGAACAACCCCACCGGGCGGGCCGAGCCGCGTGAGACCGTCGCCGCCGTGTGCGCGGCGGCACCGGGGCTCGTCATCGTCGACGAGGCCTACGGGCAGTTCTCCCCGTCCTCCGCGCTCGAGCTCCGGGGGCCCGCGCAGCCGGGCCTGGTCGTCACCCGCACCTTCTCCAAGACGTGGGCCCTGGCGGGCGCGCGCCTCGGATACCTGGTGGCGGATCATGCCGTGGTCGAGGCGTGCGAGGCGGTGGTCCTGCCGTACCACCTCTCGGTCCAGACGCAGCTCGCCGGCATCCTCGCCCTGCGCCACGTGCCCGAGATGGAGGCACGGGTGGCCCGCATCGCGGAGGAGCGGGGCCGGGTGGCCGCGGCCCTGGGCGACCTGCCCGTCGACAGCTGGCCCTCGGACGCGAACTTCATCCTCTTCCGGCCTCGCGACCGCGCCGCGGACGAGGTGTGGCGGTCGCTGCTCGCCCATTCCGTGCTGATCCGCAATTGCGCGGACTGGGACGGCCTGCGCGGCTGCCTCCGCGTCACCGTCGGGACCGCCGAGGAGAACGACCGCTTCCTGCACGCCTTGAAGGAGAGCCTGTGACCACCGCCGCCCGCCACGCCGAGAAGCAACGCGCCACCAAGGAGACGACCGTCGACGCCGCGCTGGTGGTCGACGGCACGGGCCGCACCGAGGTCACCACCGGGTTGCCCTTCTTCGACCACATGGTCGAGCAACTGGGCCGGCATGCCGCGTTCGACCTGACGGTCCACGCCACGGGCGACCTGCACGTGGACGCCCATCACACCGTGGAGGACGTCGGCATCGTGCTCGGCGGGTGCCTGGCCGAGGCGCTCGGCGACAAGGCGGGCATCCGCCGCTTCGCCTCCATGGCGCTGCCCCTCGACGAGGCGCTCGTCGAGGTGGCCCTCGACCTGTCCGGACGTCCCTACCTGGCCTACGGGCTCGACTTCGCCCCCGACACACCGGGGCTCGGCACCCCGCCGTTCAACCCGCAGCTGGCCGAGGAGTTCTGGCGCGCCCTTGCCACCGCCGCCGGCATCACGCTGCACATACGGGAGCTGGAGGGGAAGAACACCCACCATGTGCTGGAGGCGAGCTTCAAGGGAGTGGCCCGCTGCCTGCGCGACGCGGTGCGCGTCGAGGGGGGCGGGATCCCCTCCACCAAGGGCAGCCTGTGACGGGAGGTCCGCGCATCGCCGTCCTCGACTACGGCATCGGCAACCTCCGCTCCGCCGAGAAGGCGCTCCAGCACGTCGGCGCGGCGGCGCGGCTGGTCGACGACGCGGCCTCGGTGGAGGCGGCCGACGCCGTGGTGCTCCCCGGGGTCGGCGCGTTCGGTGCCTGCGCGCGCGCACTGCGGGAGAGCGGGCTCGAGGAGCCGGCACAGGCGGCGCTCGCGGCCGGGGTGCCCTTCTTCGGGGTGTGCGTGGGGTTCCAACTGCTCTACGAGGGCTCGGTAGAGAGCCCGGGCGCCCCGGGCCTGGGCGTGTTCCCCGGCACCGTGGCGCGCCTGGCGCCGGGGGTGAAGCACCCGCAGATGCAGTGGAACACGCTGGAGGTGCGTGGCGGTGGAGAGCCGGCGCCGCTGCGGGGGCTCGGCACGCGTCCATGGGTCTATTTCGTGCATTCCTACGCACCACCGATCGGGGACGAGACGGTGGCGGTGTGCGACTACGGGGGCCCGGTGGCCGCGCTGGCCACCCGTGGCCCGCTCTGGGGCGCGCAGTTCCACCCTGAGAAGTCGGGTGCGACGGGGCTCGTCCTGCTGGCCAACTTCGTCGCACTGGCGACGATGGCCCGGGCGTGATGGAGCTGCTCCCCGCTCTCGACCTGCGTGGTGGCACGGCCGTTCGCCTGACGCAGGGGGACTTCGACCGCGAGGTGCGCTACGGCGACCCGGGCGCCCTCGCGGCGCGCTACATCGAGGGCGGCGCCCGCTGGATCCACGTGGTCGACCTCGACGCGGCGCGCACGGGCGTGCCCCACGAGCGGGCCTTGCTGGGCGAGATCGTCCGCCTGGCGGCGGACGCCTCAGTCAAGGTCGAGGCCGGGGGCGGCATCCGCACCGAGGACGACGCCGCCGCGCTGCTCGAGTCTGGCGTGGCTCGGGTGGTGCTGGGCACGGCGGCGCTCGAGGATCCCGCGCTGGCGATCCGATGTGCCCGCCGTTGGCCGGGGCGTGTCGCGGTCGGCCTGGACTACCGAGTCGACCCGGACGGAGTGGCCGAGGCCCAGGCGCAGGGCTGGCTGGCCGGATCGGGCCGCTCGGTGACGGACCTCCTCGACCTGTGGGCCGGGGAGCGGTTCGGGGCTGTCGTCGTCACCGAGGTGGCACGGGACGGCACCCTGGAGGGCCCCGCCGTCGAGAGCCTGGCCGCCTTGCTCCTGCGCACCGAGCTGCCGCTCGTGGCGTCAGGGGGAGTGGGCGCCACCCAGGACCTGCACAGGCTGGCCCACCTGCAGTCAGGCGGGCGCCGGCTGGCCGGCGCCATCGTCGGGAAGGCGCTGGCAGAACGCCGCTTCAGCGTGGAGGAGGCGCTCGCCGCGTGCGCAGTGTCCGCCTGATCCCCTGCCTCGACGTCACCGGGGGCCGCGTCGTTAAGGGCGTCCGCTTCGTCGACCTCACCGACGAGGGCGACCCGGTCGAGCTGGCCGCGCGCTACGACGCCGAGGGGGCCGACGAGGTCACCTTCCTCGACATCACCGCCTCCTCCGACGGGCGCGACACCATGGTCTCGGTGGTCGCCCGCACGGCCGAGCAGGTCTTCATCCCGCTGACGGTGGGCGGTGGCGTCCGGGTGGCGGAGGACGCACGCCGCCTCCTCCGGGCGGGGGCGGACAAGGTCGCGGTGAACACGGCCGCGGTGGAGCGTCCCGAGCTGGTGCGCGACATCGCGGAGGAGTTCGGGGGCCAGTGCGCCGTGGTGGCGATCGACGCCCGGGCCCGGGACGGGGGCGGCGGGTGGGAGGTGCACACGCACGGCGGCCGGACGCCGGTGGGGCGGGACGCCGTGGCGTGGGCCGCCGAGTGCGCCGGCAACGGGGCGGGCGAGATCCTGCTCACGTCCATGGACCGCGACGGGACGCGCGACGGGTTCGATCTGGCCCTGACCCGGGCCGTGGTCGGCGCCGTCGACATCCCGGTGGTGGCGTCGGGCGGGGTGGGCCGGCTCCAGGACCTTGTGGACGGTGCCCTCGACGGTGGTGCCGACGCCGTTCTGGCGGCGTCCATCTTCCACCGCCGCGAGTTCACGATCGGCCAAGCCAAGGCCTACATGGCGGCGCACGGGGTGACCGTGCGCCCCGCCTGATCACGACGGCGCTCGTACCCCCTGACCTGGAAGGCCGCCCTCGTGCGGTACCGTGCCAGGGTGCCCACATCGACGGCGAAGAACGGGACCGGTCAGGCGAAGACCGGCGCGGACGGGAAGAGCGAGGACAAGCAGCCCATCTCGGTGCTCTTCGACCGGGTCATGGTGCAGATCTCGCCCACCGACGGAGAGCGGCGCTCGCGGGCCGGCATTCTGATCCCGGCCACGGCCCAGATCACGCGTCGCCTGACCTGGGCCGACGTGGTCGCGGTGGGCCCCCATGTGCGCACGGTCAAGGTCGGCGACACCGTCTTGTTCAACCCCGAGGACCGCTTCGAGGTCGAGGTGCACGGCGAGGAGTACGTCATTCTGCGCGAGCGCGACATCCACGCCCTGGCGTCCGCCCGCAACGACAGCGGCACGGGGCTCTACCTTTGAGCGCGCCAAGGGCCGCGTCGGCGGCCTCCGCCTCTCCGGCCGGGGTGCCGCTGACCGTCGACGGGGAGCTCGTCGGGGAAGTGGACTTCGGGAAGGACGCCGACGGCCTGGTGCCGGCCATCGTGCAGGACGCCACCGACGGCACGGTGCTCACGGTGGCCTACATGGACGCTGAAGCGCTGCGCCGCACGCTCTCGACGGGACGCTCGTGGTTCTACAGCCGCAGCCGGCACGAGTACTGGCAGAAGGGCGAGACGTCCGGGGACCGGCAGTACGTCCGCGAGGTACGTCTGGACTGCGACGGCGACGCCCTCGTCGTGCTGGTCGACCAGCACGGGCGCGGCGCGTGCCACACCGGCGAGCGCTCGTGCTTCTACCGGACCATCGGGACGGGCCCGGGGGTCCCCGCGCCGTGACGCCCGGAGGTGGCCCGGGCCCGCAGCCGGGCCCGGGCGCGCTCGCCTTCCGCCCCGACCCCGCCGAGTTCGCGGCACTGGCCAAGGAGCACGCCATCGTCCCCGTCTGGTGCGAGGTGGTGGCCGACACCCTGACCCCCGTGGCGTGCTTCGCCAACGTGGTGGGGGAGGAGGACGGGTTCCTCTTCGAGTCGGTCGAAGGCGGGGAGCGCTGGGGCCGCTACTCATTCGTGGGGCGCCGACCGCTCGCCACGCTGACGGCACGGGGGCGGGCGGTCGAGCCGACGGGGCGACTGGGTCTGGAGCACAGCGACGGGGGCATCCTGGCCGCGGTCGAGGCGCTGGTGGCGCGCTACCAGTCACCGACGCTGGCCGGGTTGCCGCCGCTGCACGGGGGACTGGTCGGGTATCTCGGCTACGACGTCGTGCGCGAGGTCGAGAGGCTCCCGCATCCGCCGGACGACGACCAGCGCCATCCCGACGCCGCGCTGGTCGTCATCGGGCAGTTCTGCGCCTTCGACCACTGGCGCCAGCGCGTCGTCCTCGTGGACAACGTGGTGGTGCCCCAGGCCCCCGATGGGGTCGTCGACCACGAAGCCGTCGGGTGCGCCTACGAGGCCGCGTGCGCACGGCTGGTCGAGCTCGCGGCCGACTGCGCCCGGCCGGCGCAGGGCGCAACGGCGGGCCCGGTGGTGGCCGCCCCGCCACCGGGGCTCGAGAAGGCCGAGTCGACCCGGACGATGACGTCGGCGGAGTACCGGGCGGCCATCGGCGTGGCCAAGGAGCACATCAAGGCGGGCGACATCTTCCAGGTGGTGCTGTCGCAGCGCTACGACCTCATGCTGCAGGCAGATCCCTACGACGTCTACCGGGCTCTGCGGCTGCTGAACCCGAGCCCTTACCTCTACTTCCTGCGCTTCCCCGAGCTCACGGTCGTCGGCGCGTCTCCCGAGCCGATGGTGCGGCTGCGCGACGGCATCGTGATCTCCCGACCCATCGCGGGATCGCGGCCGCGCGGGGAGAGCGAGCAGCACGACCGTTTCCTCGAGGGCGAGCTGGCCGAGGACCCGAAGGAACTGGCCGAGCACATCATGCTGGTCGACCTGGCCCGCAACGACGTGGGCCGCGTCGTGCGCTTCGGCACCGAGAAGGTGGACGAGCTCATGACCATTGAGCGCTACAGCCACATCATGCACATCACCTCGCAGGTGTCGGGCGAGCTGGCCGACGGCAAGGGGCCGATCGACGTGTTGCGGGCGACGCTGCCGGCAGGGACGCTCTCGGGTGCGCCCAAGGTGCGGGCGATGGAGATCATCGACGAGCTCGAACCCACCAAGCGCGGGGTGTACGGGGGCGTCGTCGGCTACATCGACTTCTCTGGCAACGTGGACACGGCGATCGCCATCCGCACCATCGTGGTGACGCCCGACGGGCGGGCCAGCGTGCAGGCGGGTGCGGGCATCGTGGCCGACAGCGACCCCGAGCGCGAGGACGAGGAGTGCGCGCACAAGGCGGGGGCGCTGCTGGTGGCCGTGACAGCGGCTCGGCGCATGGGCGCAGGTCGGACAGGGGTGCCGGGAGTGTGACGTCGATCGCCCTCGACGCCGAGACCGCCGCACTGCGCGCCGGCGCCGGCGCGTTCCGGGCGCCCCGGGACACGCTGTCCGTGCGCGGGCCGGACGCCGAGTCGTATCTGCAGGGCCAGCTCAGCCAGGACCTGGACGCCCTGCCCGTCGGCGCGTCGGCCGACGCCCTGCTGCTCGAGCCCGACGGGAAGCTCTCGGCCCTGCTCCGGGTGACCCGCACCGACGGGCAGGGGTTCGTGCTCGACGTCGACGGCGGCTACGGGCAGGCGGTCGCGGCACGGCTCCGCCGCTTCCTGTTGCGTTCCAAGGTCGAGATGGAGCCGCTGGACTGGCGCTGTCTGTCGCTGCGCGGCGCCGCCGTCGAGGAGGCTGCTGCCGGCTTGTTGGCCGTGCTGGCTGAGCGGGGCGTCCTCGCGCTGCCCTTCGCCTGGAACGGCTGGACCGGGGTCGACCTGCTCGGGCCCGAGGACGTGGTGCTCGGCGCGGACGCGTGGGATCTCCCCGATGGCGTCGTGGCGTGCGGTCCCGATGCGGTGGAGGGCTGCCGCATCGCCTCGGGGATACCCGCTATGGGCACCGAGCTGACGGGCAAGACCATCGCAGCCGAAGCCGGGCTGGTGGCGCGCACGGTCAGCTTCACCAAGGGCTGCTACACCGGCCAGGAGCTGGTGGCGCGCATCGACTCCCGGGGTTCCAACGTGGCTCGTCGCCTGGTGGGGGTGGTGGCACCGGCGGGGCCGCCCGAGGGCGAGCCGCTCGCGCCGGGCATGACGCTGCACGCGGGGGCGGCGCCCACCGACGACGGCGCCACCGACGACAAGGTCGCCGGGACGATCACCTCGGCGGCCTGGAGCGTGGAGCTGGGGGCCTGGGTGGCGCTCGGGTACCTGCACCGGAACGCCGAGGCGCCGGGCCCGGTCAGGGTCCGCAGGGGCGACGGCATCGGCGGGTCTCGCCCCGTCCGGGCAGAGCCACTTCCGCTCGTCGGGAAGGCGGACCCCGAGCCGGGCTGACGGGTCGCCGCCCGGTGAGCAGGGCGGAACACCGAGGCGGCAGGCGCACGGGAGCACTGGTGGCCGCGGGCGCGGCCTACGCGCTGGCGGCAGCGTCGCCGACGCCGTTCACCAAGCCGGCCGACGTGACGACGGGGCTCCCGATCGTCGGGCTCGCCGTGCTCGCCGTCGCCCACTGGCCCTGGCATCCCCGCCGCTCGAGGCCGCAGTGCCGGCCCGCGGCCCGCATCCCTACCGTCCCTGGGGCGCCGTGCTCGCTGTCGTCGTCGTGTGGGAGCTGGCCGAGTACGCCGCCCGGGGCAGCCGAAGCGCCCACCCGACCCTGAGCTCCATGGCCGACGCCGTCGACCGCCAATACCTCCTGAAGGCGGTCGTCTTCTTCGGGTGGCTCAGTCTGGGCGCGTTGATCGTCCGCAAGGGCACGCAGGCCCCCGTTCGGCCAAGCCGCGCACCCGAGGTGACGTGACCGCCGCCGCCTCGTACGCCGTCTGGGGTCTGCTCGGGGCGGCGCTGCTCGGCCTGTGGGCCCGTTCCCGTTCGCCGGGGTCGACCGTCGCCCGTCTTGCGGTCGTCGTGGAGCGGCTGGCGAGTGGTCCGTTGCTCCGCTTCGCGCGCTGGTGGGATGGTGGATGTTCACGGGCTGGCACTTGTTCGCACGTTGAGCGGGGAAAATGGAACGCCCCCCGCAGGGAACAGCCCTGACCAGGGGCGGCACGCCACCGGATTGCCTGCCGGCGCAAGCACCGCAACTGCAACCGGACGTCACCGAATTCGAGACAACCGCGGCGCAATCTATCCACATGAGGCGCACAACGGAGACGGAGCAGCGGGCAGCAGCGCCCGCCGCGTCGCTGCCGGAGTACAGGCCCTGGCGCGAGGTCGGTTGGATCTTCAGCGAGGGCGGGTGCGTCGCCATCGAGCGGCAGGGTACGGACATCGATCCCCAGGCACTGGTCGACTGATGGTCAAGGTCATCCATCTGGCCGACGACGGCACCGAGATGGCTGCCATCGAGGTCGACGACTTCACGATCGAGGTCATCTACGCGGGCATCGCCGAGATGCTGCGCGAGGCGGCGGCGCCGAACGAGCGCGGGGCGGTATCACTTGGCGAGCTGCCCCGCGAAGCACGTCAGCGCCGCGAGAAGATCCTCAGCAGGATCCGCGACGAAGCGCCCTGACAGGCGCTTCGGGTTCCCGGCGGGCCCGAAGAGCACCGGAACCACCCGTGGACCTGGGCTGAAAGGGCGCGCCGCTACGCTGGCGTGTCATGCCCACCTACCTGGCGGACATCCTCGCCTCCCACCGGGCCAGGGCCGAGGCTGACCGCCGCCCGCTCGGTGACCTGGTCGAACAGGCGGCGAGCGCGCCCCCATCCCTGGACTTCGCGGGTGCGCTGCGCGTCGACGGGCTCTCGTGCATCGCCGAGATCAAGCGTCGTTCCCCGTCCAAGGGCGACCTCGACCCCGGGCTCCAGCCCGACCTGGTGGCCGGAGAGTACGGGGACGGCGGAGCCGCCTGCCTGTCGGTGCTGACCGACGTCGACTTCTTCGGCGGGTCACCGGCCGACCTGGCCTCGGCCCGCCGGGCCTCGAGCCTGCCGGTGTTGCGCAAGGATTTCACGGTGCAGCCGGCCGACGTGGCCGACGCACGGCTGATGGGCGCGGACGCGGTCCTCTTGATCGTCGCCGCACTCGACGACGCAGCGCTGCGCGCCTGCGCGGGAGTGGCCGACCAGCTGGGACTGGCCGCTCTCGTCGAGGTGCACGACGCCGGGGAGCTCGACCGCGCACTGGCCGCCGGGTCTCGGCTCGTCGGGGTCAACCAGCGGGACCTGCGCACGTTCGGCGTCGACCACGAGCGCGCCTGCGCCCTGGCGTCGAGCATCCCGCCCGGGATCGTCGCGGTCGCCGAATCGGGCATCCGGGACGCGGCCGACGCCCGGCGGCTCGCCGAGGCCGGGTACGACGCCATCCTGGTCGGCGAGACGCTCCTGCGGGCGGGGGACCGGGTGGCGCAGCTCAAGGAGCTGGTGGGGCACCCCGTCGGGACGCGATGAGGGAGAACCTCTTCGTCAAGATCTGCGGCATCACCTCGGAGGCGGACGCGCTGCTGGCGGTCAGCCTCGGCACCTCGGCCGTGGGGTTCATGTTCGCGCCGTCGCCGCGGCAGGTCTCGGTGCACCTGGCCGGCGACATCGCGAAACGGCTGCCCGAGCACGTGCTGACGGTGGGCGTCTTTCGCGACGAGGCCCCTCAGCGCGTGGTCGAGGCGATCCGGATCGCCGGCCTCGGCGCGGCGCAGCTGCACGGACACGAGACGGCCGAGGAGACGCAGTGGGTACGCGCCCGGGTTCCGACCGTCATCAAGGCGTTCCGGGCCGGCGAGCGCGCCATCGCCCGCTTCGAGGAGTTCGGCGCCGACCTCCTCCTCGTGGACGGCGACAATCCCGGATCGGGCCAGGTCTTCGACTGGCGGCTGGCCGAGGGGGTGGCCGACCACGATCGCCTCATCGTCTCGGGGGGTCTTCGCCCCGAGAACGTCGCGCAAGCGGTGGCCCACCTGCGGCCCGCCGGGGTGGACGTGTCCACCGGTGTCGAGTCGGCGCCGGGACGCAAGGACCCCTTGCTGGTGCGGGACTTCATCGTCAACGCGCGCCTCGCCAACGCCGAGGCCGCGTCCCGTGACGCCCTGGACGACCCGGCAGCCGAGGAGCCCTACGACTGGAGAGACGGGTGAGCGACGAGAGCCTGATGGCCCGGCCGGGTCCCGACGGCCGGTTCGGCGCGTTCGGGGGTCGCTTCGTCCCCGAGTCGCTGATGCCGGCCTGCCTCGAGCTGGAGAAGTGGTTCGACGACGCCTGGGCCGATCCCGCGTTCCGCGCCGAACTCGACGGGCTGCTGCGCCACTACGGCGGCCGCCCGACGCCGGTGACCGAGTGTGCGCGCCTGTCGGAGCGGCTGGGGGTGCGGGTGCTGCTCAAGCGGGAGGACCTGGCCCACACGGGCTCGCACAAGCTCAACAATGTCGTGGGGCAGGCGCTCCTCACCAAGCGGATGGGCAAGGGGCGCCTGATCGCCGAGACGGGAGCGGGCCAGCACGGGGTGGCGTCCGCCACGGCCGCCGCGCTGTTCGGGCTGGAGTGCACCGTCTTCATGGGCGAGGTCGACACGAAGCGCCAGGAGCTCAACGTCTTCCGGATGGAGCTGCTGGGCGCGGAGGTCAAGACCGTGACGTCGGGGAGCCGGACCCTGAAGGACGCCGTCAACGAGGCGATGCGCGAGTGGGTGGCGACCGTCGAGACCACCCACTACTGCCTGGGGTCCGTCATGGGGCCGCACCCGTTTCCCTACATGGTGCGCCAGCTGCAGCGGGTGGTGGGTGACGAAGCGCGCGACCAGTGCCGCTCGGTGCTCGACGGTGCCGATCCCGACGTGGTCGTCGCCTGTATCGGCGGGGGCTCCAACGCCGCGGGGACGTTCGCCGGCTTCGTGGACACACGGGCCCGGCTGGTCGGCGTGGAGGCGGCCGGGGGCGCCGCCATCGCCAATGGCATCCCGGGCGTGCTGCACGGCATGCACTCGCGACTCCTCCAGGATGAGGCGGGGCAGATCCAGGAGGCGGAGTCGATCTCGGCCGGACTGGACTACCCGGGGCTCGGGCCGGAGCACGCCCACCTGGCCGCCATCGGGCGGGCGGAGTACTCGACGGCCGGTGACGACGAGGTCCTCGAGGCCTTTCGCCTCCTGAGCCACACCGAGGGCATCATCCCGGCACTCGAGTCGGCGCACGCCGTGGCCTGGGTCGCGCGCAGCGCCGGCACGCCCGCCCTGCCCGCAGGCTCGACGGTCATGATCACGCTCTCGGGGCGGGGCGACAAGGACGTGGCCCAGGTGCGCGAGATCTTCGGCCGCGAACGCCATGCCTGACCTCGAGAAGGAGCTCCGGGCCCGCCGCGAGCGTGGCCACAAGCTGCTGATCCCCTACCTCATGGGCGGCATGACGGACGACTGGACGCAGTCACTGGCAGCGGTGGTCGCTGCCGGGGCCGACGCCGTCGAGGTGGGTATCCCCTTCTCGGACCCGATGATGGACGGGCCCGTGATCCAGGAGGCGGGGCTGCGCGCCCTGAGCCGCGGCACCGTGCCCCAGGAGGTGCTCGACGGCGTCGCCCGGGCGGAGGCGCCCGTGCCGGTCGCGGTGATGAGCTACTACAACCTCGTGTTCCGGGCCGGGCACAGGCGCATGGCCCGGTCGCTCGCGTCCGCCGGTGTCACCGGGGCGATCATCGTGGACCTTCCCATTGAGGAGATCGGCCCCTGGGCGACCGAGGCCGACGCGGCGGGTATCGATACCGTCCTGCTCGTGGCCCCGTCGAGCCCGCCCGAGCGCGTCGAGCGCATCTGTGCGCGGGCGCGCGGCTTCGTGTATGCGGTGGCGCGCATGGGGGTGACCGGCGAGCGCCGTGAATTGGGGAGCGATGCCGCACGGGTCGTCGAGCGCATCCGGGACTGCACCGACATGCCCGTGTGTGTCGGGGTCGGGGTGTCCACCCCGGCCCAGGCCGCCGAGGTGTGCGAGGTCGCGGACGGCGTCGTCGTCGGTTCGGCCCTGGTGCGCCGCCTGCTCGAGGGCGAGGGCCCTGAGGGCGCGGCGGCTTTCGTCGGGTCGCTCCGTGAGGCGATCGGCTAGACGCCTCGCGCTCGCGCTCCAGCGCGGCGGCGATGGCCCGCTGGCCCGCAACCGTCGGGTGCGCCGCCCGCCACACGTAGCCCTCGACGTTCTGCTCCGCCTCCTTGGCCTTGGTCGCGAGCGATGCGCAGGGGATCGCGCCGACGAGCGAGTGCGTCGCATCACAGGCAGTGGCGGCCACCACGCGCTGGAGATCGGCGGCCAGCGTCGTGTCGGGCAGCGGCTCGCCGGAGAAGACCCAGGGCGTGCGCGTGCACATGCCGTGCCCGTCGAACGCCGTGGAGATGTCCACGAAGCTGACGTTCGTGACGTGGTGGGCACGGGCGTCGACCACGGCGCCGGCCACCGCCCTGTTCAGTGCGGTGAGGACCACCCGGGCGGCGGCGTCGGTCGCGGCGGCGTCGGTCTTGAGGCCGGCGCAGACCAGGTTGGTGTGGAAGGCGGAGGCGGCGGTGTCATCGGCGATCTGCGACGGGCTCGGAATGGGTTGGTAGTAGTCGAGGACGACGATGCGGCTGACGTGCGGCGCCATCGCCTCAATGGCCCGGGCCAGGCTGGTGCGGACGTTGGCGAGGTCCGCCGCCACCTGGGGCGTGACCGCGCCGTTGACGACGCAGCTCGTCCCGATGCCGATGCCGGCACCCAGGGCGTGGACGAGCTCGTACTCGAGGCAGCGAGCGAAGTCGATGTCGTCGGCCCCGTCCTGCAGCAGGGCCAACCGCGCCGGGTGCCGGGCCAGGTCCGCCGCAGCAAGCTCGTCGCCGAGGTTGCGGGCCTGCTGCGGCGGGCACTGCCCGTCGCGCGCCGTGTTGTCCGAGGCGTCGGCCACGGCCCCGCTGATGGCGAGCTGGTCCCCGGTCAACGTGCAGTTGGTCGCCCGGATGGTCATGGTGAGCCCGAGGGCCCGGGCGACCTCGCTCGGATAGGCCTGGGTCGACGGGGGCTGGGACACCCAGGTGGGCGGAAGCCCCACTCGCGGTGTCGGGTAGGGGTTGGCCAGCCCGTGCCCGTAGGGGACCGAGTCCCCGAGGGCCACGGCGCGGATCGACGTCGACGCGCTGGGGGCAGGCGGCGGGCTGCTGTGCGTGGCCAGCACGACACCGCCTCCGACCAGGGCGAGCACCGCCACGGCCGCACCGACCCAGAGCACGGGGGAACGGCGGGCCGCGGCGCCCCAGGTTTGCAGCCTTCCCATCGTCGAACCTCACGTATGGCTGCCGGGCGGCAGCGGAGGGGCGACCTTACCGGCTGGGTTCAAGCGGGGGGCAGCAGGACCAGGCAGCCGTTGTGGCCACCGAAGCCGAAGGAATTGGAGAGAACGGGCGCCGGTTCCCATGGCCGGGGCTCGCCGTGCACGACGTGGATCGTGATCTCGGGGTCGGGCTCCTCGTACCCGGCGGTGGGCGGGATCGTCGCGTGGTGGATCGTGAGCACCCCCGCCACGGCCTCGATGGCACCGGCGGCGGCCAGGCCGTGGCCCGTCACGCCCTTGGTCGAAGTGACGAGGGGCCCGGGCTCGCCGAAGACCTTGCTGATGGCGCGCGCCTCGGCCAGGTCGTTCAGCGGCGTCGAGGTGCCGTGGGCGTTGATGTGCCCCACATCGGCCGCGCCGATGCCGGCGTCCGCCAGTGCCAACTCCATGCACGCCACCGCGCCCGACCCGTCGGGTGAGGGAGCGGTGATGTGGTGCGCGTCGGCGGTGCTGGCCGCGCCGGCCAGTTCTGCGTAGATCGTCGCGCCGCGCTCGACGGCGCGGTCATAGTCCTCGAGCACGAGGGCGGCCGCGCCCTCGGTCATGACGAAGCCGTCCCGTCGGGCGTCGAAGGGTCGCGAGTGGCCCGAGGTCGAGAGCGCCGTCATGTTGGCGAAGGCGGCCAGGGCGACCGGGTGCATGCTGGCCTCGGAACCGCCGCCCACCGCCACGTCGCAGCGGCCCGTTGCAACCAGGCGGGCAGCGGCCGCGATGGCGTGCGTGCCCGCGGCGCAGGCGGTGCAGATCACCTCGGACGGGCCACGCCAACCGAGACGCATGGAGATCCCGGCGGCGCCGGCGTTGGCCATCATCATCGGCACCAGCCGCGGGGAGACCCGGTCGGGTCCCTTCTCGTTGTACACCCCGACCTGACCGGCCAACGTCTCAAGGCCGCCGACGCCGGTGGCGAAGACGACCCCGGCCTTGGCCGGGTCGACGGCCAGCTCCCCGGCGGCCTCCACGGCCATGTCCGCCGAGACCATCGAGAGCTGGGCGAAACGGTCGAGCTGGCGTACCTCCTTGGGCCCGAACCAGTCTTTCGGCTCGAAGTCCCGCACCGCGCCGCCGACGACGGACGGGTGGAGCAACCCGTCCCAGAGGGCGCCCACCCCCACCCCGCAGCACGTGACGGCCCCGAGGCCGGTGACGGCGACCCGCCGCCCCCGGATCGGACCGTCGGCGCCGATCCCGACGTGCATCAGAGCTTGGCGGAGATCAGGTCGAAGGCCTGGCCGATCGTGGTGATGTCCTCGAGCTCGGTCTCCTCCACCGTGATGTCGAACGCCTCCTCGAGCGCCATCACGAGCTCGACCAGATCGAGGCTGTCCGCGTCGAGGTCGTCAGCGAACTTGGCCTCCTTGGTGATCTTGTCGGCCGGCACCTGCAGCACTTCCACGGCGCACTCGCGAAACTTCTCGAACGCTGCGTCGCTGTCCACAATCTGCTCCTTTGTCTGTCGGTTCCCAGAACGCTACAGGCCCATGCCCAGGCCACCATCGACCGGCACCACGGCGCCAGTGACGTAGGCGGCGCCATCGGAGGCCAGGAATCCCACGACGGCTGCCACGTCCCGGACGCTCCCGGCGCGCCCGAGGGGCACCTGACCGGTCATCTGCGCCACCCGGTCGGCGCCGAGGGCCGTGGTCATGTCGGTGTCGATCAGGCCGGGGGCAACCACGTTCACCGTGATCTGGCGGCTGCCCACCTCGCGGGCGATGGCCCGGGCCATGCCCACCAGGCCGGCCTTGGAAGCGGCGTAGTTGGCCTGCCCTGGCAGCCCGACGAAGGCGCCGACCGACGAGACGAAGATGATGCGGCCGGCATGGAGGCGCAGCATCTTGGCCATGGCGCGCTTGGCCACCCGGAACGACCCCGTCAGGTTGGCGTCGATCACATCGAGGAAGGCCTCGTCGCTCATGCGGAGCACCAGCGAGTCCATGGTGATGCCTGCGTTGGCCACGAGGACCTCGACCGGGCTCCACCGCTGCTCAATCGCCGCGAAGGCCGACTCGACCTCCTCGGAGTTGCGCACGTCGCAGCGAACGGCCAGGAACCTGTCGGGTTCGGCGCCCTCGGGCGGCGAGGGCGCGTCAGCCGAGCGAAAGGTCGTGGCGACGTGGTCGCCGTTGGCCAGGAACCACTCCACGCATGCCGCGCCGATGCCGCGGGTCCCGCCCGTGACGAGGACGACGGCCATCAGCGGGTATCGGGCACGCGCAGCCAGACGAGCGGCTGGCCCTCCTGGACCCGCTCGCCGTCGGCCGCCAGCCAACGAATGACCTGTCCCGCGAACGGTGTCCGCACATCGGAGACGCCCACCCGGCCGATCAGGTCCCCGACGGCGACGGCGGACAGCTCGTCAGGGTCGTCCCCGGTCCCGGGCAGGAGCCCGGTCCCAGGCGCCTGCAGGGATGACTCGGGGCTGAAGATGCCGCTCGAGGGGCTCACGACCACACGCTCGGACATGTAGAGGTGCTCACCCTGGTGCAGCGCCGGCTCGGCCCGCCAGGTGCCCGCAGCCGCGATCTGGTCCATCAGCGTGTCGAGGTCCTCGGGCTTGGACACGGAGAGGGATTGGATCTCGGGGAGGCTGCGCTTGGCCAGCCCACTGAGGACGCCACCCGGCCCGAGCTCGACGAGCGATGTGAGGCCGAGGCCGGCGAAGGTCTCGAGCGTCTGGCGCCAGCGCACCGGGCTGCAGAGCTGGGCCGAGAGCAGACCCGGCCAGTCGGCAGGGTCGTCGTGCACGTCCGCGTCCACGTTGGCCACGACCCGGACCTCGGGCGTCAAGAACGTGACCTCGGCCAGCGCCTTGCGCAGGTCGGCCCGCCGCGCCCTGCATGAGTGGCGTGTGGAAGGCGCCCGAGACCTGAATCGGCAGGACCCGCTTGGCTCCCAGTCCCTTGGCGAGCTCGCCGGCGACCGCGACCGCCTCGGGAGTCCCCGCGATCACGACCTGCCCCGGGGCGTTGTAGTTGGCCACCCACACGTCGCCTTCGGCGCGCATGCAGGCCGCTTCGGCGTCATCGTCCACGATCCCGAGTAGCGCAGCCATCGTTCCTGGTGCCTCCTCGCCGGCGCGGGCCATTGCCTCGCCGCGGGCGACGACGAGCGCGATCCCGTGCTCGAAGCCGAGGGCCCCGCTGGCGACGAGCGCGGTGTACTCGCCCAGACTGTGGCCGGCGCAGGCAGCCGGCGTGAGCCCGATCCGCTCGACGGCGTCGAGCACCACCAGGCTCAGCACGGTGGTGGCGAGCTGCGCGTTCTCGGTCTGGGTCAGTTCGTCGATCGGGGCGTGGAGCAGCAGGTGCGACAGGTCGCGGTCGGCCGCTGAGGACGCCTCTGCGACCACTTCCCATGAGGGGTGATCGACCCATGGCTCACCCATGCCGGCACGCTGTGATCCCTGTCCGGGGAAGGTGAAAACCAACACGTGTCCGACGGCTCCCATCGACGGGGGTGGAGGAGATCACAGTGTGGCATGTCGGCGCGGTGGCGGGCCGCGTCGAGGCCCGCCGATCGCACCACCGGTGCGACGGTTGTCGCGTCGTGCGAGCCCATTGCTGGTTACCCGGGGGAAATTGGGTACGACGCGTGGTGCGACCAAGGGCCCTGATAATCCTGATCATGTGGCGCGGACGGCACGGACGGCGCGGTGGCCGGACCGACGGGCACCGAGTTTCGTCTCGGTTCTGTCGTCAGCTCCCGGGGGGAGTGAAGACGGCGATACAGCCCTGGAGTGCCCCGAGCCCGGCAGGATTCGCCGCCACGGGGGCTTGGGTGGTCGGTGCCCCCGGCACGGTCGTCGAGGTGCTGGTCGTCGTCGGGGGCGCCGTCGTGGTGGTGGTGCTCGTCGGGGGCACAGTCGTCGGCACGTCGTCGGCACCGTCGTCGCGGGCACGACCGTTGTCGGAACGACCGCACCGATGACCGTCGGCACCGTGGTCGGGGGCACCGTGGTGGTCGTCGAGGGCGCGTCAGTCGTCGGCTCCGTCGAGTGCACCGTCGTCGGCACAGTGGTCGTGGTCGTGTCTGTCGGCGCCGCCGCCGCCGGACCGGCGGGCGCCGGCGCAGCGATCTGGACCGTGGTGCACGCACCGGCCGTCTGCAGGGTCGTGACGTCGTTCACCAGCCGGGCGAGGGCGCGGTTCTCCGCCGCGGTGTCCGACGTGAGCGTCGCGTTGGCTTGAGCGAGCGCCTGCGTGGCGGCGTCCCGACGGGACAGCGAGGCCGACACGGCCGCCGCCGCGGCCTTGTAGCTCGAGAGGAGGTCGTTCGCGGCCACGCTCTCGTACTGCTGGGCCGCAACGCCGTTCGCGTCCTGCGGGCCGAGCGGCGTCGTGCTGCCGATGTTCGTGGCCGAGCCGCTCACGTACAGCCCGTTGCTCACGTACTCGTCGACGGCGAATCGTCGCAGAGCGCTCCGCGCCGCGGTCAACTTGTCCTGGGTGCCGGTGACCGCCGATGCCGCCGCCGTGACCTCCTGGTTCACCGACACCAACACGCTCTGGTCGGCCGCCGACGTGGCTACCGCCGCCTGGTAGGCGCCGACGTCCAATTTCACGTTGCCATACACGCTCAGCGCAGCAGAGGTGGTCAACAACGCAGAGGCGACCCCGCCCGTGACGCCCAGGATCTTGTCCGCGTAGCACGGCGTACCGTCGGCCGAGGGTGCGCACCACTGGCTCTTGTCGACGTCGGCCAGGAACACGCCCGCGGGGGCCACGTTCCCAGCCCGCAGCGCCGCGGTGATCGACCACATATTCGGCTGGAGCAGCGTGGCCACGGTCGCAGCACAGCCCCCCAACCAGGTCGAGTAGGCGGGAAACCCGTTCGACGAGACCACGCCCGGGATCGGTGCGTTGTTGACGTCGGTCATGCGCAGGGTGTTGAAGGGGTTGAACGCCGCCGAGTTGTTGGTCGAGCCACCCTCGGCGGCCTGCCACTCATCGAGATCGTCGATGTTCGCCTGTGTGGCTGGCGCAGTCACACCCTGCAGCACGCACAACTCCCAGCCGGCGGGCAGCGCCGTTTCACCCGGAGCCGTCACCAACCTCGGAGCGGCGCCCGTCGTGGACGCGAGCGCGCAGACGCCCACGCTGGCCATGGTGAGGACCAGCGCAAGTCGGACGCACGAGATGAGGCGTGGCATGAGGTGTTTCAAGAGAGAGGTTGGCTCCTCAGCCTCGAGGAGCGCGGAGTCGACAAGGTCTAGGCCAGGAGGGTGATCGCCAAACCACTCAAGGTTGGCATGTTCCTCTCAAAGGGCGCATATCGCCCTATCGGCAATCGGGAGTGAATCTTGAGCTCACACGGCCGTTTCGAGGTGCCTCGAGCGCCGAGCGGTGCGGCTGAACTGCGCATTCGCCGCTTGTCCCCGCCCCGGACCGGGTCGAGACCCGTGTGACCTCCCGGTGAACTGTGCGTGTCTGGAGAGGGCACCACGACGCCCCGGAGCGCTCGAGGCAGGGCTCCCCGTCTCCCTGGGACATGACGTCGCGGCCTGCGCCGTGGCGGCGATGAGCTGCTCCAGCACGGAACGGTCCGGCATCGGTGGCGGGTCGAGGGCACGGAGCAGGCGGACGTCTGCGAACGCTCGCTCAATGAACGGTCCCTCGCTTGCCGGAGTGGCGCAACCCGTGATCGTCGTGATGTCCAGATCCTGAGTGCGATTCACGTATCGTCGATCCCGTGGCCGGGTACTGAAGTGGCTCTCGGAACTGGCGACCTGGTGCTGTGCTCGGGCACGCTGCCACGCGCCACGCCCTTCCGCCTGCGCCTCGAAGCGGCGGTGGCGGCCGGATACGCGGCCGTGTCCTTGTGGGGCCGCGACTATGCCGCCGCCCGCGAGAGGGGTACGGCGACTCGGACATCGTGGCCATGCTGGCTGACCACGGCCTCGTCGTGGCCGAGCTCGACCCCGCCTGGTGGTGGACACCGGGAGCAGCCTCCGTTCTCCATCCCTCCCGAGCTGGACCCGATCGATGTCTTTCGCTTCGACGAGCGCGAGCTCCTCCGGATCGGCGAGCTGGTGGGGGCCCGCTCGCTCAATGCCGCCGACGTGCTCGGTGGGAGCTGGGGCGTCGAGGAGGGCGCGGCCGCCTTCGCCGCGCTGTGCGACCGGGCCGCGGACCACGGCCTGCTGGTGCATCTCGAATGGCTGGCGTGGTCGCGGATAGCCGATCTGGCCACGGCCTGGGAGGTCGTGCGCCTGGCGGACCGGGACAACGGCGGCCTGAACGTCGACACCTGGCACTGCGCCCGGACGGGCACGACGGTCGAGGACTTGCGCGCCGTTCCGGGGGAGCGGGTGCTGGCGATCCAGCTCGACGACGGCCCCGCCGACGCGGAGCACGACCTCGTGGAGGCCACCTTGCACCGCCGGCTCCTCCCGGGGGAAGGCGAGTTCGACCTCGCCGGCTACCTCGGCGCCCTTCGTGACATCGGCGCCGCCGCACCGACGGGGGTCGAGGTGTTCTCCGACGACCTCCACTCCCTCGGTCCCATGGAGGCTGCGACACGCTCCGCCGCGGCGACGCGCCACCTGCTCGGCACCCTGCCGGATGACGCCGACCATCCGGGAGTGGAGCGGTGACCGGTGCTGTCGTCGTCGGGACCGGCTTCGGCTGCTACACCCACGTCCGCGCCCTGCGCGCCGCCGGGATTCGACGTCCTCGCCGTCGTCGGGCGAAATCCTGACAAGACCGCCGAACGTGCCGCCCTCTTCGACGTGCCCTCGGCGTTGACGTCGCTTGACGACGCGTTGGCCCTCCCCGGTGTCGAGGCCGTCACCATCGCGACGCCGCCGCACACCCACGCGTCGCTGGCCCTCGCAGCGCCATCGCCGCCGGTCGCCACGTCCTGTGTGAGAAGCCCTTCGCGGCCACGACTGACGAGGCAAGGATCGTCCTGGCCGCCGCCGAGTCGGCCGGCGTGGTCCACCTGCTCGGGACCGAGTTCCGTTGGGACCCGGGCCAGGCCGGCCTGGCCCACGCCGTGCGGTCAGGCCTGGTAGGGGAGCCCCGCATGGCAACCTGGCTCATGCACGTCCCGGTCCTGGCCGATCCCGATGCCACCGTGCCCGATTGGTGGGCCGATGCCGGCTCGGGTGGTGGCTGGCTGTGGGCACACGGATCCCAGCTCATCGACCAGATCCGTGTCACCCTCGGCGAGTTCGAGGGCGTGGGCGCCTCCCTCGTCCACGTCGTCGACCGGCCCTCGATGAGCGCGGACGACGGCTTCGTCGTGCACTTCCGGATGCGCAACGGCGCCGTCGGGGTGATGCAGTCGACAGCTGGCGACCGGGGCGTCCTCGTCGAGACCCGGGTCACCGGGTCCACCGGGGCCGCGTGGATCGAGGGAGTTGGGGCCAAGGTCAAGGTGGCGGACGCGGACGGGGTTCGCACCCTGCCTTCCACCCGACGATCTGGTGATGGACGAGGCGCCCCCGCTACCGGAAGGGGCGGCGACGACCACCTACGAGAAGATGATCACCTTCGGAGTCGAGTACGGGCCCTACGTGCGCCTGGCCGGGGCCTTTCGCGACCGCATCCGCGGCGAAGCGGTTGCCTCCGTGCCAGAGCCGGCGACCTTCGTCGACGGCGTGGCACAGATGGCCGTGCTCGATGCCATCACGAGCTCCGCCGCCGCCGGGGGGCGCTGGACCAACGTAGAACAGGACACCTGAACGACATGGAAGACCGAACGACCACCGGCCTGTACCTCGAGCTCGGCGACGGCTCCCCGGACCAGTTGCGCCGGCGCGCCGAAGCGCTCGCCGCGCGTGCGGGGGTCGACCGAGTCACGTGGTGGGAGAACTGCGTGCCCGGGCGCCAGGACCTCCCCATGCGGATCGCCGACGGGTCGATGCTGGCCGTGGCCGAGGTGACGACGAGCTTCTCCGCCCCCGACGCCCCCGCAGGGACAACGGCACACCTCTTTCGCCGCCATCCGCGTCCCAGCCAGGGTGTCCTCACGGGACGGCCAACCACAGGCCTCCTGGTGGTGTGGATCAGCCCCAGGGAGCCCGAGCTGGCACAGGCTCTGCGCGACTGGGGTGACTTCGTCCACATCCGCCACATCGCCGCGGCGGGCATACCGGGCTTCACCCAGATCTCGGTCTACGAGAACGTGGCGCCGGTTGACCCCATGTTCATGCACTTTTACGAGTTCGACGGCGATGACGCCGAGGCGACCTTCTCCACGATGATCGAGCACGTGGCCCCTCGGATCGGGGGCGTCGACGCCGAGTCCTTCACCGCGTGGGCCGATTGGCGAGCCGGTCACGGCAGGCTGTTCTACTGCAACACCTTCCAGTTCCTCGGCGAAGTGCGCTGAGGTGGAACCGGTCTTTCGCCATCTCGACGACCCCGACGTCCGTTGGCAGCAGGTGAAGGCCATCCGCACCGCGGATGGGACAACGGCCTCGGTGTGGGAGAAGTGGCTGGCGTTCTCACCTGATCCGCAGTACCTCTCCCTCTACGCCAGGTGGGACCCGGGCGTCGTCGTCCGTCGTCACGGCCACAACAGCCCGCACGTGCTCTTCGTCATCGACGGCGACATGTGGTGCGGCGACCGTCATTGCCCGACCGGCACCCACATCGAGCTGCCGCTCGGCGCAGCCTTCGGGCCCTTCGTGGCCGGAGCGAGCGGCACCGTGCTGCTCGAAGTCATGATGGGGGACCCCCGGTCCTGGGGTGACGACCCCGAGTCGTTCGAGCGGGCGCTGGCCGGGCGAGGGGCAACAGCGCTCCCGGACCCCGACATTGAGCTGCCCGAGTGGCTCGAGGACCTGCGCTCCCGGTGGGTGGTCGACGACCCGGACGAAGGCCCGCCCAGCCCTTCGTGAACCTCCGTTCCGCCGCATGCCGGGCGGTGGTCCTGCTGGCGCTCGTCATGGCTGGTGCGGGGTCATCCCGGGCCCTGGGGAACATGGAGTGACCGCCGGAGCGACCCGGTGGGCGTTCTGAATGCCCGTTGCGTAGTCTGACCACCGACATGCGCAGACGACCGATTGTCGCCGTGCTCTTGGGAGGCACCTTGCTGGCCGCGCTGTCCGGGTGTAGTCAGACCGGGTCGCCGTCTGCCGCACGGACGGACACGACGACCACATGGATAAACCTCGCGTACCTGGGCAATTCGGTCAACGAGTCCATGGCCACCGTGACCGGCCCCAACGTGACCTATGCGAACGCTCTTAACGCGGCATTCGCGGACGTTGCCAAGCAGGAGCGCAAGCTCACCCTGGACGACGGTGCGATACAGACGGATCGGTTCGGGCGGGGTTGCAACGCGGCGGACGCGGCGGCCTACGCGAGCTGCCAATCGAGCGAAAGACAGTTGGCGGCGAACGCCGAGGCTGACGCCGCGGGCGCGCAAGCGCAGGTCGACGCAGATTTCGTGCAAGCTGCGTCCGCGGCCAGCACCTACCTGTCGGTGCTGCAAGCCTTCATCGGCCAAATGGTGGCATTGCCGTGGCCCAGCGCGCTCAGCAGGTACGTCAGCACCATGGTCGCCGCTGCGAGGTCGTACCGAAAAGACGTCTCGTTCGCAGCAGGTATCTCGCCCAACACTCCACAGTCGAGCATTTCGGCGTTTTCCGCCAAGAGCGGTGTGGACGCGGGCCATTTCAACGACGCCCTCAGTGCCCTGAAGGCTGCCTTCCGGAAGGAAGCCAAGTAGGGCCAACGTGTTCCGCTGGAGTTGCCGCGGCGACGCCGGCCGTACTACGAGTACGCTTGCACCCCGGCGAGCCTATTTTGTCGTCGCGGCTGGCAACAGACCGAGGGCGATCCCGAGGACCGGGGAGAGATAGTCCGCATACGTCGATGTCAGGTGAAACGGATCCTGATACACATCGAAGCCGCCTATCACCTGAGGGCATGCCGATTTCGTGCAGATCCACGGAGTGACGTTGACAAATTTGGCGTGAACCTGGGTCGCCGCCTTCTCCTGTGCGTTGAGTGCAACCGGAATCACGGCCTGCGAGACCGGCACATTGCATTGACTGATATTGGATTCGTGCGCGGCTAGGCAATCGGGGCCTCCGGTGTAATTGTCGGGATCCTGTCCTAACAGGATGAGTTGCCTACCCGGCGCCTGTATTTGATGGAAAAGTTCCACAATGCCCTTGGCATATATGGGCTGCTGTGAGGGAGTGTCACCCGAGTACGCCACCACGATCACCGTTTGCGGATGGAAGTGGTTGATCCACTTGATTGCCGCCTCAGTCCACTGGGCGCATACCTGGCCTGAAGGCTCGGAGCCGCCAGGAGGGCCGTTCGGCGGAAGCGAACCAGCGGTGAGTGTCACCACGCAGCTGGAGTGATACAGCAGACCAAACGAGGCGCCTATGCGTTGTGCGATGGAGGCGACCGATGTCGACCATTGCCATGCGTGTGAGTCACCGAGTAGGACAATTCGAGAGGTTGCCGTCGTCGAACCGTAGACGCATGGCTCGTACTTTGGATCCACGCCCGTGATTTGCAGTGATCCGCATACTCCACCCGGGGGGAGAAGAAGATCACTCGCCGCGTTGCTGAGCGAAGGAGTCAGATTCGCCGGCAACGTCTTCAATCGGGTGCCTGCCGCTACGGCTGCGACCACGGCAGAGCAGGCCGCTGAGGGGCAACCGCTCTGGGCTCCCGGCGCCGCCAGAGAAGCAGGGCTGCCAGAAGAAGAGGCAGAGGACGACGCCGTCGTCGAACTGCCCGCGCCCACCGTGATCGTCACCACGGCAAAGACGATGCCGATAATGACCCGCCAACGCCGCCTTGTCTGAATCATTTGTACTCTCTCCTGTCGTCCTGCGAGATTCAATGATGGCTGGCTATCTCAAACGTGGCAAAACCGATCGAGATGGCGATGAGGAGGCCTCCCAGCGAGACGCTCCGAACGCTGGAACGGGTGAGGAACTTCCAGTGCCTGATGGGGTTCTCAATGAAGAAGTAGGAGCCGGCCGACAGAGCAAGGGCCAACAACACCCACAGGAGGTTGTCCTCGACCGAGAGGGGGTGACCAGCGTGCTGGGCCGCAATGATCAAGATGGGCCAATGCCACAGATAGAGGGAGTAGGACAGCTTGCCCATCCACTGAATCGGGGGAACACGCAGCACGAGCTCCGACCCCACCGACGGACGAGCCATCCCACCGGCCACGATGAGCGCGGTCGAGATAACGGGCAGAGCCACGGCCACCCCGGGATAGGGCGTCGCCGAGGTGTAGGTGAACGCTGCCACGAGGATGCCGCCCAGTCCGGCCCAGGTCATGACGGCGGCGACTGGCCGAGGAAGCCGGGCCAACTGGAGACTTGCCACGGCGACCAGTGCCCCGAGTGCCAGCTCCCAGGCGCGGGTGAACGGTGAGAAGAAGGCAGCAACGCTGTTGGCCGACGTCTGGTGGATCGACCAGGCGAATGACAGCACGATACTGCAGACCAACAAGATCGTGAGCTTGGGACGTAGGGCGACCCGCTTCCAACTCAGGGCGGCCACTATGAAGAGGGTCGGGTACAAAAGGTAGAACTGCTCTTCGACCGAGAGCGACCAAAAGTTCTGGAGCGCAGAAGGTGGTGCCTGCGACGCCAGATAGTTGGTGTCCGTCGAGATGAAGTGAAAGTTTGCATAGAAGAGGGACGCTGTCCTCCCAACCTGTGCGGTGTCATTACCGATGAGGAATCCCAACCATCGATATGAAGCCAGGATCGTCAAGATGATGACTAGGGTCGCCGCGGGAAGGATTCGGCGGCTACGGCGACCGTAGAACGCCAACAAGCGGGTCTTTCCTGAGGCGGCATGTTCTCGGAGGAGAAGCCCGGTGATCACGAAGCCGGACAGAACGAAGAAGACGTCCACCCCGACGTAGCCGCCGGTGATTCGGGGTACCCCGGCGTGAAAGAGAACGACCAGCACGATGGCGACGGCACGCAGACCCTCTACGTCGGGTCGGAACTTCCGATCACCGGGTGCAGTTCCGGCCTCATCGCCTGACTCCAAAAAGCGAGTTTCAGCCTCATCAGTGACTCTTGCCGCGTCCCGCGAATCCCGCTCGTCGGAGACCGCCACGAGAGAGATGATATTGCGTCAGTCAAGAGCGCCTGGCGCCACCCACTAGGAGTACGCCTGGACCTCGGCGACTTCCATGCTCGCCGACGGGGTGGCACTCGTCGGCGCGGTATGAAACCCCGATCCCGTCTGCGTGGCCACCTCGAGTTGGAGGATGATCTCGTAGGGTCTCTCCGGTGATGGTGATGCCGCTCGACGCCTGCACCTGCCACACCTGCCTCCCGTCGAAGTAGGCGGTGATGGACTGGCCCGGGATGAACCGGTACCCGTAGAGGTGATAGCCGGCGGTGACGTCTGTCCCGGCGTTCCAAAGCGCGCCTACCTGGCCCTGGTCCGCGAAGAAGTTCGAGTGCCCGCTCTCGTTCGGAACCCCACCGAGAACCCCGCCCTCGTAGCCGTCGAACTCGTTGCTCGGAGTTCCGGAGACCCCCGGAAGGAACCAGATGGCGGGCCACATGCCCTGTGACTGGTCGGGCATCTTGGCCTTCACCTGGACGTACCAGCCACGCGTCGGGCAGGGAGAACTTGCCCTCGGTCGTGACTACGCCGCTGATCCACGGGTACGAGCCGGCGTAGCGGTTGGCGTTGCGCTGCGCTGTCAGTGTGAGCCCGTTGTTCACCGTCACCTGAGACGGCCCGAACATGGCCGCCTCGGTCCCGTCTCCGGGGACATTCGGGCCCGAGTAGGGCGAGGGAAGGGCGCCGTGGTTGTTCCAGACGATCCCTTGTGCGCCCAGGGCCGTGGTCCACTTGGAGGTGTCGAGGCTGGTTCCGGAGAATTTGTCGTCGAAGATCAGCTGCTGGCTCGTGTAGCCGGAGGGAGCCGTCATGGCACCGGAGGACGCGCCGTCAGAGGAGGCTCCCGGCAAATGGCCCTTCACACCGACCAGTAACGCGACCAGACATGCCGTCACGACGACGATCGCCACCGTACCCGCGCGTCGGGAACGGCGACGTCGATGCCGCGCTTTGGCCATCAGGACAGCGGAAGGTCCGACAGTGGACCAATCGGGACGACGGCATGCCGCACCTGGATCACTGTAGGCAGGTGTGCGCCGAGTCGGGCATCGGCGTACAGCTCGACTGACCCGGTTGTGTCGCGATCAGTCAGGAGCACCCCGGATGCCTCACTAGGAGTACGCCTGGACCTCGGCGATTTCCATGCTCGCCGACGGGGTGGCGCCCGTCGTCACCGTGTGCCATCCCGAGATCTTCTGCGTGGCCACCTCGAGTTGGAGGATGATCTCGTAGGGTTCTCCGGTGATGGTGATGCCGCTCGACGCCTGCACCTGCCACACCTGCCTCCCGTCGAAGTAGGCGGTGATGGACTGGCCCGGGATGAACCGGTACCCGTAGAGGTGATAGCCGGCGGTGACGTCTGTCCCGGCGTTCCAAAGCGCGCCTACCTGGCCCTGGTCCGCGAAGAAGTTCGAGTGCCCGCTCTCGTTCGGAACCCCACCGAGAACCCCGCCCTCGTAGCCGTCGAACTCGTTGCTCGGAGTTCCGGAGACCCCCGGAAGGAACCAGATGGCGGGCCACATGCCCTGTGACTGGTCGGGCATCTTGGCCTTCACCTGGACGTACCAGCCACGCAGTCGGGCAGGGAGAACTTGCCCTCGGTCGTGACTACGCCGCTGATCCACGGGTACGAGCCGGCGTAGCGGTTGGCGTTGCGCTGCGCCGTCAGTGTGAGCCCGTTGTTCACCGTCACCTGAGACGGCCCGAACATGGCCGCCTCGGTCCCGTCTCCGGGGACATTCGGGCCCGAGTAGGGCGAGGGAAGGGCGCCGTGGTTGTTCCAGACGATCCCTTGTGCGCCCAGGGCCGTGGTCCACTTGGAGGTGTCGAGGCTGGTTCCGGAGAATTGGTCGTCGAAGATCAGCTGCTGGCTCGTGTAGCCGGAGGGAGCCGTCAGGCCCGGGTTGGAGGCGACGAGCCAGTAGCCCTTGCCGTCGGGGGTGGCGGCCATCCCCACGATGTTCCTCGTAACGGGCAGACCACCACTGGACCCGTAAAAGACCGCGTCCCCGTAGGTAAAGACCCCTCCGTCACTGGCGACGAGCCAGTAGCCCTTGCCGTCGGGGGTGGCGGCCACCCCCACGACCGGCTTGTTCAGGGCCAGACTGCCGGTGGAGCCGTAAAAGGTGGCGCTCCCGTAACTGAAAATCCCTCCGTCGCTAGCCCCGAGCCAGTACCCGTCGCCCGTGGGCGTGGCTGCCATCCCCACTACCGGTTGGTTGAGCCTGATGCTCCCGGTCGAGCCGTAGAAGTGGGCGTCCCCGTAGGCGAAGATGCCACCGTCGCGGGCTACGAGCCAGTAGCCCTTGCCGGTGGGTGTGGCAGCCATCCCCACGACCGGTTTGTTGAGCCTGATGCTCCCGGTCGAGCCGTAGAAGTGGGCGTCCCCGTAGGCGAAGATGCCACCGTCGCCGGCCACGAGCCAGTAGCCCTTGCCGTCGGGGGTGGCGGCCACGCCGACGATGGGCTGGTTCAGGGCCAGGCTGCCGGTGGAGCCGTAAAAGGTGGCGTCCCCGTAGGTGAAGATGCCTCCGTCCGAGGCCACCTCCCAGTAGCCCTTGCCGTCGGGGGTGGCGGCCATGCCGACGATGGGCTGGTTGAGGGCCAAGCTGGCGGTGGAGCCGTAAAAGGTGGCATCCCCGTAGTTGATGACGCCCCCGTCCGAAGCCAGCCCGGAGGCCTCGGACGTGGTCATCACCGGGAAGATGCAGGACAGCGGCACCACGATTGCTAGTGCACGGACGCCGCGAAAGAGGATTTGGCGTACCTTGGACGTCACGACAGCTGAAGGTTCGCCAAAAGCCGATACGGGATCGCCGAATCGTGCACGTCGACCACTCTAGGCATCCCGGAGGAGCGACCCCTACGCACCCCCCTTGCGGCCGGGTTGCGCCACGATGTCAGCACGAGAAGGGTGGTCTCACTGCCCGCGACCATCACCGATATCTTTTGCAGCCCCGTCTTTGACGGGAGCGGTCCGGCTGCCAGACCGTCCGGCGCGTGCCTCCATCCGTCATGGGCGCGGGGAGCGCCGCGCTACGGGTTCGAGTACGCCTGGACCTCGGCGACTTCCATGCTCGCCGACGGGGTGGCACTCGTCGGCGCGGTATGAAACCCCGATCCCGTCTGCGTGGCCACCTCGAGTTGGAGGATGATCTCGTAGGGTTCTCCGGTGATGGTGATGCCGCTCGACGCCTGCACCTGCCACACCTGCCTCCCGTCGAAGTAGGCGGTGATGGACTGGCCCGGGATGAACCGGTACCCGTAGAGGTGATAGCCGGCGGTGACGTCTGTCCCGGCGTTCCAAAGCGCGCCTACCTGGCCCTGGTCCGCGAAGAAGTTCGAGTGCCCGCTCTCGTTCGGAACCCCACCGAGAACCCCGCCCTCGTAGCCGTCGAACTCGTTACTCGGAGTTCCGGAGACCCCCGGAAGGAACCAGATGGCGGGCCACATGCCCTGTGACTGGTCGGGCATCTTGGCCTTCACCTGGACGTACCAGCCACCAGCGGGCAGGGAGAACTTGCCCTCGGTCGTGACTACGCCGCTGATCCACGGGTACGAGCCGGCGTAGCGGTTGGCGTTGCGCTGCGCTGTCAGTGTGAGCCCGTTGTTCACCGTCACCTGAGACGGCCCGAACATGGCCGCCTCGGTCCCGTCTCCGGGGACATTCGGGCCCGAGTAGGGCGAGGGAAGGGCGCCGTGGTTGTTCCAGACGATCCCTTGTGCGCCCAGGGCCGTGGTCCACTTGGAGGTGTCGGGGCTGTTACCGCCTGGAGAGGGTCCAAACGCGGTTCTACAACATCCCGGGCACCCCCAGGTGGTTCTTGCGCCAGGGTTCACCAACAGGTCGCGCAAAGGTGGCTTTTTGGTCATGTTGGTGAAGAGGTCGCAAAGGGGGGATGGAGGTCAGAGTCCAGGATCACGGCGGACTCTCGTGGGGTCGTCGCGGTGGAGACACCCAGGCAGAGCAGGACCTTCACCCGCTGACGCCTGGCGTGCTGAACCCCGCTCCAAGGTGGTCTTCGACATCGAGGATGTCGGGCACGGCGTCGTAAAGCCTCGAGACCGGTTCGACCCTGCGGACCTCGTAGGTTGCGGTGCCGGTTCTGTCCCACGGCCGACAATGGGGCACCCAAGACCCGCTGAGAAATCAGATGCCTCCTGCATCGCCTTCTAGAACCAACGAAACTGGGGAGGCACCCGAGGAGAGGTCTCAGCGTGGATCACGAGCAATGTGCTGCATGCGACTTCGATGGCGCTGCGTATGGACCGGCGCTGCTGTTGGACGCGATTCGAGAACTTGGACCGCAGTGGAGACGCCTCTTGCTTGAAGCTGGAGACGACCTTCGGCTGAGACCAGCCCCTGAAACCTGGTCGGCGCTCGAGTATGCGGCTCATAGTCGGGACGTCACTGCACTCCACGTCTTCGGCGTCGAGCAGGCGTTGACGATCGATGAGCCAAGGTTCCCCGAGATCGCGGGGGTGGAGCTCGTGGAGCGCGCTTCAGCGAGCTACGCCTCACAAGATCCTGGTGTTGTTGCGATGGAGCTCGAAGATCAGGCTCGTACACTTGCCGACTTGGCTCAGGCATCCGGACCGGCCTCATGGTCCCGAGGCATCACGATCGGCGGCTCGCGGAGCGATGTCCGTCTCCTTCTCGAGCACGCGCTCCATGACTCGCAGCACCATTTGGTCGATGTGAAGAATGGCCTCGCGATCGTGAGGGCAACATCGTATTGACCCCGATCGCCGGAGCTACGAAGCACAAGAACGACCGTGAGCCGAGGGGTCGCACCGATTTACGTCGTCGAGGTCATGCGAAAGCCTTCTTTCGTGGTTGAAACCTTCCCGACGCTGTGCGGTGCGGTTCTGGACACAACCAACGCTCGGGCTCTGGCGGAGTTCTACCGCCAGCTACTGGGTTATAGCGACCGACCTGGAGACGCACCGTCCTCGGACGAGCCTGATGAGCGTGGCGCTGACTGGTTGGTGGTGCTTGGCCCCCCGGGGTCAACACCTCTGGCGTTTCAGCACGGGGGCACCCTCGGGCTGTGCCCCGGACTCACTTTGTAGGATCTGAAGGTGGGTTCCGAGGGATCGGGTCGGGCGGTCATTCTCGTTGGCGAACACGATGGAGATGCCGAGAGGTGATCGACGCGTCGGCGCCTGTGAGGATCTGCGACAACGGTGGGTGGACGGACACATGGTTTGGCGGGCCGGGACGGATTTTGAATGTCGCAGTGACTCCGGGAGCGGAGGTTTCAATACGCGGAACGGTAGGCCCGGACCATGTGGTACTCGACGTGGAGACATTCGGCGACCGGTACTCCATCGTCCCGAGGGCGCCCCGTGTCGACCGCCACCGGCTGTTGGAGGCCGCCATCGACGCGTTCCCACCCCCGCCGGGCCTCGCGGTGGAGGTCAGTGTTCGTTCGGGCGTCCCGGCTGGTTGCGGCGCCGGCACGTCGGCGGCGGTCGCGGTTGCCCTGCTCGGCGCACTGGCAGCCTTGCGCCGAGAGCAACGCTCGCCGCGCGACATCGCCTACACGGCACATCGGCTCGAAGTCGACGTTCTCGGTGTCGAGAGCGGGATCCAGGACCAACTGAGCGCGGCATTCGGCGGGATCAATTACCTTGAAATCGAGACGTACCCCGAGTCCAAGGTGTACCCGCTGCCGACCTGGGAGAAACTCAGCCCGCTGCTCACGCTGGTCTTTCTTGGTCGCGCCCACGACTCCTCGGCCGTGCACCGCCAAGTCATCGAGGAGGTGGGATGTCGCGGGTCGGGGGTGTTTTCGCGGTTACGAGATGCGGCGGTCGCGGCTCGTGACGCTGTCCTGGCTCAGGATCTCGACGGGTTCGGTCAGGCGATGCGCGCCAACACGGAGGCGCAAAGGTCCCTGCATCCTGGGCTTGTAGGCGTGGACGCAAGTCGGGTGATTGAGCTCGCGGCGGCGCGAGGCGCGGTCGGGTGGAAGGTCAACGGGGCCGGGGGGAGTGGTGGCTCAGTCACGATCTTGAGCGCCACCCGGGAGAGCAAACAGGCGCTTGAGCATCGCGTCGCAGTCTTAGACATGCGCTACCGAGTGCTCCCCATCCACGTCAGCACGGCGGGGCTTGAGGTCCGGGGTGCCCTCTAGCCCATTGTCACTGCCGGTCGGACAAGACAGTGCAGTCGTGGCTCTCTTCGCCGAAGCACAACGGACGATTCCACGGCGAACAACCGCACCCAAACCGTGCGTAGGGGGATACCCCCGAACCGTCTGCCGGCGTCGTCGCTCAATTACTCACGATTGAGAATCACGGACCGCACATTCAGGTCATGGAAAATCTGCGGACCCTTCAGCATGGCGGTGATCTTCTCGGCGTACTCGCTCGTGACGGGGTCGTTGGAGTTCGTCATCGCCTCGTCGTACGAGTTGAACTCGACGATCACCAAGTAGTGGCCCGGTCGGGCTCGGTCCTCCGTGATCGTTGCCTTGTTCGCAAGTAGGGCGTCACCTCGTTCCTCCTGAAACGTCTTCATCAGCGCCTCTAGTTCGTCGATTTGGGACGTCTCAAACTCCATGATTTGGATAAAACCCGGCATTGACTACCTCCATCGCTCCGTGCCCGACAACGCTACTTCGCCGGCATCTGCCGTACGTGGCTGCCGAAAACGGTCAGATTGCCCCAGGGTCTATCGACCGACCTGTCCGTCGATTTGCTCCCGCAGGATGTCGGCGTGGCCTGCGTGCCTCGCCGTCTCCTCGACCATGTGAACCAGCAGCCATCGAAGTGACAGCGGCTCGGGAGTAGTGGGCGCCCTTTCGCAGAGCTGATCGAGGTCATTGGACTCGTTCACGATCTGATTACTCACTCGCGTCGCGGCCTGATAGGCGGTGACGGCGGAGGCAACGGAGTCGTTTGGCTCGATCTGCTCGGAAGGGATCACGACGTCTTGACCGGCAAATGTGAACTGAAACCAACCCACTTCCACCCCGGTGAGATGTTTGATCAACCCGAGAAGACTGGTGCCGGAGGGCACGGTCGATCGGCGAGCTGACTCCTCGTCCAGATCAACCACCTTCAAAGTCAATGACTCTCGTAGGTAGTCAAGGAAGGCCAGCAAGGTCGTCTTTTCGCTGTCGAGTAAGAACGGAGTGCGGCGATCTGGCATCGGACTGGACGGTAGCCCTGCCGTCAGACGACCGCCGCCCAACTGACGTACTGGCTCACTTTTTCAAATGGAGGATGGCGTGATCTTGGCCATAGAGCGCGTGGGAGACTTGCCGAATGGTTGGTCTAGACCTGGTCACGATCGTCGTCGTGAGGTACGACCCGGCGATCGAGTTCTTCGTGGAGAAGTTGGGGTTTGAGTTGGTGGAGGATTCGCCATCCGTCACGAGCGACGGAGATCCGAAGCGATGGGTCGTCGTGCGTCCACCCGGAGGTCAGACAGGAGTCCTTCTCGCAGAGGCCGATGGAGAGGACCAAGCTTCTATTGTTGGGGGCCAGGTGGCCGATCGTGTCGGTTTCTTTTTCCGCGTCGATGATTTCGAACAGACCCACGACCGGATGGTGTCAGGCGGTGTCGAGTTCGTTACTGCTCGACGCACCGAGTCATACGGCAAGGTCGCGGTGTTTCTCGACGTCGCGGGCAATCGGTGGGACTTGATCGGGCCTTCCTAGGAGGAGAGGCAATCACCCCATCCCAGAATCGTCGATCTGGTTTGTCTGGGTTGGCCCGTGCCGGTGGACGAAGGTGCTCCTGAGAGGGCGATCTGTCGGCGCGATGTGGTCTTGCTCGGACGCACCTAATCGAGGCCATTGTCGGGTGTGTTAGCAATAAGGGCTGCGCCACCGCAGCGGTCGCTCCGAGAAATGGACGGTACATGCGATGTTCGTGACAGTCATCCACCGAATTCACGACACCGAAGGCTTTCAGGCTGCCGAGGCCAAGGCACTCGAAGCTGGGCTTCCTTCCCACGTTGCGTTGCCAATCCATGCGGCTACTGACGATCACGGACTCGGCATTTGCATCTGGGAAGGCGAGTCGGTCGACGCTGTCCGTGAGGTGGTTGAAGGCGCAGTCGGACCATGGGCGAACAACGAGTACTACGAGATGCACGTGGACGGACTTACGCCGCAGCTCGCAAAGTAACGGGCTGATCGCGGCGACCCAGATCTGCCCATCGGCGTCGATCGCCCGGCCGAGGGGTGGCCTTCCGATTTGTGGCCGAGCGGACCTCCCGCGTATGTGTGTGATCAGTTGTGGTCAGCGGCCAAGTTCGAGCGGTCTTCGCTCGAGTCGGCAACCCCATCACCAGCGAGAGCACCGCGAGTGGCTCGTGCACGGAGCGGGACTCGAACTCCCGTCGAGCGCATCCGGGCCGGTCCGTGCTATCCGCACACGTCCAGGTCAGTCTGGCTTTCGGCATCCGACGTCGTGACCTTCATATTGCTCTGTCCGGGCCAATCCGCAAGCGTCTGTGACCTCGTTGTGATCCGCTGGGCGACACTTAGGGGAGTGCGGCTCAATCACTGGACGAACGCCACGGGACTGGAGGGGATACAGGCGGACGGCCTGATCCGTGCAACCTGGCCGAATGAGACCAGTGACGCCATTCCGGACCACGTCGTGTGGCTGACTACTCGGACCGATTCCGACCAAGGGTGCAAGTTCAACGAGGGTCTGTGTGCCTACGTCGTCGTGGAGGTCCCCGACGAGGAGGTGGTTGCTTGGTCCTCGTACCGGGTGGAGGTTCCTCCGGGGACGGTGAGCGGCCTAGAGACTTCCGCCCGCCGCTGGGGTAACGGCGATCCGGCGACGTGGTTCGTCGTGCTACGGGGTATTCCAGAGGCGGAATGGGTGGAGCTAGTCGACCTCCGGGACGCCTCCTAGCTGCCGTTGCGCGGGTCGCCCCGAACCGGCAGCGAGGATTGAGACGCCGCTGAGTGATCCACCACTTCGGTGAACGGATTGGTCAGTGATTCGCACTGGGTTCCTTGGAGGTTCCATACCTTTGAAGCGAGGATGGAACCATGGGATCAGAACAGCAGTCGAAGAGTCCCTCGACGCGTCGCTACACCCCGGCGGAGAAGGAGCAGGCCATCCGGCTGGTGCGCCAGCTCCGCAAGGAGCTCGGCACCGACCAGGGCGCCGTCGCCCGGGTGGCCAGCCAGCTCGGCTACGGGGTCGAGTCGGTGCGGTCCTGGGTCAAGCAGGCTGACATCGACGAGGGCGTGAGCCCGGGGACGACATCCGCCGATGCCGATCGGATCAAGGCCCTCGAGCAGGAGAATCGCGAGCTCAAGCGGGCCAACGAGATCCTGCGCCGGGCCTCGGCTTTCTTCGCGGCGGAGCTCGACCGCCCACAGAAGTGATCGTCGCCTTCATCGACGAGAACCGCAGCGAACTCGGAGTCGAGCCCATCTGTGACGCCCTGCAGGTGGCTCCGAGCACCTACTACGCCGCCAGGAAGCGGGCGCCGTCGGCCCGGGCCATCCGCGACGTCGTGATGCTGCCCATCTTGGTCGCCCTCTGGAAGGCCAACTACTCGGTCTATGGCGCCCACAAGCTCTGGAAGGCGGCGCGCAGGGCCGGCCACGACATCGGCCGGGACCAGGTGGCCCGCCTGATGCGACAGGCCGGCATCCGGGGGATCAAGCGGGGACGCCGGATCATCACGACGCGCCGCGATGACAGCGCCCCTCGCTCGCCGAAGCCGTCAACGCCCTCTACAAGTCAGAGCTCATCCGCGGACTGAACTAGTGGTCTCGCACGTAAATCATTGTGACTTACACGACTCGGAGGGGCTTGCCGTCATAGGTCCAGCGGAACGGTGTTGCCCGGCGGTTGTAGTCGTTGATGAAGGCGATGACCTTGTCGGCCAGGTCGTCGGTGAGTCGAATTCACCACGGCGCAGCAGCCGACGTTCGAGTATCGAGAAGAAGAGCTCGACCTGGTTGAGCCAGCTGGCATGGGTGGGTGTGTGATGGATGTGGACCCGGGGATTGGCCTCTAAGAATTCGGTGACCTTGGCCGTCTTGTGGGCGGCGAAGTTGTCGGCGATGCAATGGAGATCGAGGTGTGGCGGGGTCTGGGCGACCAGGTCGCCCAAGAAGGTGACGAAGTTGTCGCTCCGAGTCGAGTTGGTGACCCATCCGGCCATTGTGCCCTCATGGACGCTCAACACGGCGAAGAGCACGGCGGTGCCATGGCGCTTGTACTCGAACTCCCGCCTGGTCCGCTTGCCCGGAATGGCCGGTTTGGTCGGGTTGATCCGTGACTTGGCCTGCATGCCCGACTTCTCGTCGACCGACCAGACCACGGCATTGTGCGGCGGATTGAGGTACAAGCCGCAGACATCTGCGGCCTTGGCCCAAAAGTCCGGGTCATGGCTGGTCATCCACGACTCGACCTGCCAGGGCTTGAGGTCGAGGGCCTTACAGATCCGCCAGGCCTGCGAAGCCGAGATGTGCACGCCGTGCTCGGCCATGGCCGTCGCGAGACTCTCCATCGTCCAGCGGGTCGATCCGGCCGGGGGATCCTCGGTGACCAACTTGACCAAGAGCAACACGTCGTCGTGGTCATAGATCACCGGGCGGCCCGGACGCTCCTCGTCTTCTAACCCGGCCAGCCCGTATTCCTCATAGCGGGCCCGCCACATCCCCACCTGGTTGTAGTGCAGATCGACCAGCTCACCGATCGCCCGATTGGATTCGCCGTCGGCCATCAGCAGGATCATCCGCGCCCGCTTGGCCGCCCGAGCCTCAATGGTGTTGGACCGCACCGCGCTTCGAGCTCGGCCCGGTCACCTCGACGGAGTTTGAGTGGAGGAAGTCGCATCCCTCCATGAAACCACATCAGTGTTATTATCGCGAGGATCCACTAGGGACCCTGGAAGTGCGTCGAGGACGTCGAACTGGCCACGCTCGGCTGGGTGCACTGGCACAACACCGACCGGCTGCACGGCTATCTCAACGACGTGCCGCCGTCTGAGTTCGAGGCGGCCTACGCTGCCCAACAAGCCGACCAGGAGCTGGTTGGAATCCAATAAACCGAGCCTCCATCAAACCCAGGGTGAATCAATGGGTCAAGCCAGATTAAGATTGCTGTCGCTTCGGCGCCGCCCTCTATCCCACGGTGCCGAGCTGTCCCACCGTCCCGGCGATATGGGGCACATTGATTCAGGTCGACTAACCACTCGACAAGGGCGGCGTCGCCCGTGGAACTGGGTTCTCGTCATCGTTGGAATAGCTTGCGGCCATCGCAACATTCTCCTGACGGCGTCGAACGCAACGTGACGTCGCGCTGTTAGCCGATATGAGGGTTCTGTGAAGGTTCAGGGGGCGCCGTTGACGCCGACTCTGACAGGTGGCACCCTGCCTGGGTGACCCAGCCAGTCCGTCGACCCGTATCGGAGAGTCGGGCGATGTTTTTCCCGGCGCTCGTGACCTCTGCGACCTTGGCTTTGGTGCTCTTTTCGCTGGCTGTTCAAAGCGGCCGGCTGGTGGGCACATTGGTGGTGGCGCTGCTGTTTGTGCTGCTGGAGCGGGCGGTGCCACTGCGCCCGCTGAAGTTGTTACGCCCTGGGTGGCGGACCGACCTGGTGCATCTGGTTGCCGACAACCTATTGAGCACAGTTCTGTTGTTGGTGACGGTCTTCACAGTTGGGGTGGGACTCCGACACATGGTCCCGCTGGGCTGGCGGATGGCCGTGGCGAGCCAGTCGCATGGCCTGCAGTTCGCCGAGGCGTTCTTGTTGGCTTCAGTCTGCGGTTACTGGGCTCACCGGGTGTCGCACCAAGTGCCGTGGCTGTGGCGCTTTCACAAGGTCCACCACTCCAGCGAGCGGCTTGACTGGCTGGCTGCTGGCCGCCTCCATCCAGTTGACCAAGCCTTCCAACGTTCATGCGTTGTCCTTCCGTTCCTGGCCATCGGTTTCTCGCGAGCGACATTCGGCGGATATCTTGCGTTTGTCACCTTGCATGCGATCTTCGTTCATGCCAACGTGCGGCTGCGATTAGGCCCACTGAGCTGGCTGATCGCCACGCCGGAATACCACCACTGGCACCATGCCTCCGACCCGACGGCCTACAACAGCAACTTCGCTGGGGAGTTCCCCTTGATCGACCTAGTCTTTGGCACGATGCACCTACCAGCTGGGCAGATGCCCATTGCCTACGGGACGGACGAACCAGCGCCGGAGCGGTACCTGGCCCAGCTGGCTTGGCCACTGCGCCCCTCGGCTTCTGCTGCCCAGCCCGCCACCGTCCGAACTCCTGCAACCCGCCAACCCGGCCAGGTGGTGGGGGACAAGCCCGCACCGCGTCCCCTCTCCGGCGAACTGGGATACCCGACTTACCGCGCTTTGGCCACAGGTCCATTTGGCACATGCCCACGAGATGTCAGTCCGACAGGATGCGTACGTGGGACGTGTTGAACTCTTCCGTCCGATGAATCACGTTTTCATCCGTTAGCCGGGCACCGTCAGAGACAATCCGAGGCATTCCAAGAGTCGTGGTAGGACGGCTCATTGTCAGGTAGCCGCGGATCCGGTCCGCCAGCGTAAAGAGGTGCGCCGCATCGTCCGAGCTTTCACAAGCACCGGCTGCCATATCGAGCGCATCGGCAGACTCGATGAGAAGATTCATGCCAGTGTCGTTCGCGACGGTCATTGTTCAGTGCAGAAAAGATCACGATGGCAAGCCGGGCAAGACCACCACTTGGCATTGGGAACCATCGGGACTCTCGATCTTGTCACCGTAAGCGGGGACGCTAGTGCTCTAGAATGAGCTATAGTGAGGGTACACGCGACGATCTCGTTCGCGGACGCCTGGGCTCGAGTCCTGCGGTTTGACCCAAGGTGACGCAACGCCGCTCTCAGTCCCGGCGAGCGGGGGCACCTGGGGGGAGAGCAATACGATTCTTCTCATGGCGCTTGCGACCGTCGCTTTCTGGCGCGACGAAGGGGGGTGGGGCGCAATCACGGCTCCCGATCGACTGGGTGACGGTTTCGTTCACTTCTCGAACATCACAGGCATCGACAGCTATCGAGATCTGATACCGGGTAGCTCGGTTGAGTTCGAGTGGTTGGACGACTTGAAACAGGACGGATGCCAGTGGCGAGTAGCATCGGTACGTACTCAAGTGAGTACTTTGTGGTACTCCCCGGCGTAAGGGGGCAGTCCCTATCCCGAGGGCTTCGATCACCGCGGCGTCGTAGTTGGATCAGTGAGGCCGCGAACGCTCACCCCCAGCTCGTGGAGGCAGACCATTGGCTGATACCGTCCATCCGGCGGTCTCGGCCACTGCATCTCGGCAGGGGCCTATCATCGATTCGTGAAGAGTCTGCGATCACCGGAGAGCCCCATTGCCTTGTCCGTCCGCTCCGCGCTGATGAAGTGGAGCGACCATGATGGCAACCTCCGGATTGGCACTACGAACTTCGCATTGACCGTCGAGCCAAGCAACTGGAACGCATGGGACTCGACAGCCGACCACTTCGTATTGCTTAAGACGAGGCACTATCTTGACAACCTGCTGAGATTTGCGCCGGAGCGGGTTGAGAATGTCGTGGACCTGGGAATCTTCAAGGGCGGAAGCATCGCTCTGTACCAAGAACTGTTCTCACCGAAGAGAATGCTCGGGATCGACTCGATGCCCGACCGAGTGGAATCTCTTGATGCGTTCATTTCCAAGCACGGTTTGAACAATTCGGTACATCTCTGCTACGGCACGAACCAAGCTGATCGATTACTCCTTACGAGACTCGTCGGCGAGCACTTCGGTGATGAGCCCCTCGATCTGGTTGTGGACGATTGTTCTCACTTATACGAAATGACAAAAGCGTCCCTCAACGCATTGCTGCCCAGCGTTCGTGCAGGCGGCCTCTATGTCTTAGAGGATTGGGGATGGGCTCACTACCCGGGCGGAAACCCTGACAACTGGCCAAGAAATCGGGACGCGTTCAAAGACGAACGAACGCCAATGTCCAAATTGATACTCGAACTGGTCTTCGTGGTGGCCAGTCGACCGGATCTCATACGAGAGATCAGCGTCGTGCCAGGGATCGTCTATGTGATCCGAGGCGACGGCTCCTTTCCCGAGAAGGAGTTTGACATTGGTGACTTCCACAGCACCCCTGGTCGGCAGATTCTGCACGAGGATCAGCCGTAAATTGATGGCAGCGAATGTCAAGGGCGTTTGCCGTGACCATCGAGTGCCGAAATGGTTCCCACCGTCCCGACGATAGGGGACAGTTCCCCATGACGCCTACCTCGGTTCATCAAGCAAGTCACTAGGACTGGGAGCCAGAGCGTTGGCGAGCCTGGTCGGGCGTCTGCCCTACCCGGAGGACAACCAGTAGGATCGCTGCAGAAATGAACGAAACCATCCAGAGAGTCCTGCGCAGGTTCACGCAAGCGACAAGGCCACTCGCCATGCGATCAGCCGGGACGGAACAGTCCAATACCTCGGTCATCCGTCACGTTGGACGCCGTTCAGGTCGGAGCTACAAGACGCCGGTTGTAGCGGTTAACCACGACGACTGCTTTCTGATCGCCCTCCCTTATGGCGAACGCACTGATTGGACCGAAGAACGTCGTTGCCTGCGGGACAGCGACCGTCGTGACCCATTGACAATCGTATGAAGTCGATCTGCCACAGGTCATTCCGATACAGACGCGACCCGATTCTTCCGACCGAAGGAACAGAAGCTGCACCGGCGCTTCGCCGTCGACACCTGTCTCCAGCTCCATCGCAGCGCGTCCTAGAGCCGAAGACGGTTGGCGGTACCGACCGTCCTGGCTACTTGTCCGGGACGTGACCGCAATCCGGCGATGCTCACAGTCCCGGCGACGCTCCTATCACTTGTCAACCCCTCTTCGGGGGCTCGGGAGTGAAAACAGCGGACAGAACATTGATGAGTCACTCGAGTCGAGGACAAGCTCTTATTGGGTCACGCGTTTTCGAGATGGTGGCCCGAGCTGAGGGTCGGCGAATCGCTGGGAAGTCAGACCCGAAGGCCGACAGAACGGGGGAAAGCCAGACCCACAGCCCGGGGATCTATCCGCGGGCAGGTAGCGATAGACCTCGCGGGCGACTAGCGCTTCAAGATGCGGATGACGTCATATGTGGTCTTCCCTTCCTTCACGCGGCGCTCGAAGTAGAGCTGGGTCTCGGGATCGTGGGCGATGCGCACCATGACGATGCGCCAGAGCGCGCTGTCGGCCTGGCGATCCCCACCGTCGTGAACCTTGACCCTGCCGCTGTTCTTGCCTGACCCCTTGGGAATGGGCGACACACCGCACAAGTGGGCCCAAGCCGCCTCTGGTGGAGGCGCTCGGGATTGTCGCCGGCGGCCATGACGAGGGCCGCCGCGGTGTCGGGACCGACCCCGAAGAGCTCGAGGAGGTCCGGGACGGTGGCGACGAGGAGCGCTTCGATCCGCTCGTCGAGCTCGGCGAGTTCACGGTCGAGCGCCTCGATGCGGTGTGCCAACGAGGACAACGACGCCTTGGTGGCAGCGGTCACCGGATCGGGAGAGCGACTGGGACGAAGCCCCTTTCCTTCGGCCACCAGTGCAGGCACCGAGAGGCCCTTCAAGCGGCAACGCAGCTGCTCAGGGGCGCTGTAGCCGAGGTGGCGCATCTGGACCAGGGCCTTGCTCCTGGCCTGGCGGGCCGAGCGCTTGGCGACGACGAGGACCCGGATGGCCTCGACCGCACCGTCCCGTGACTTGGGCTTGCCCCTCGCCCGACCACTCAAGGCGGCCCGGGCGGCTTCGATGGCGTCGAGGGGATCGGACTTGCCGGTTCTCCGGCGCTTCTGGCGATCCGGCCGGTCGACCTCGATGACCTCGACGCCCGCACGACGCAGGTGGCGGGCCAGGCCCGAGCCATACGAACCCGTCCCCTCCACACCGATCTTGGTGACGTCTCCGAAGCCCTCGAGCCAGCGCAGCAGCGCCTTGTAGCCGGCCGCATCGGTCGAGAAGCTCTCGGTCCCGAGCAGTCCACCCAGCGGATCGAGCGCTGCGGCGACATGGAGGTCGCGGTGGGTATCGACACCACCGGTGATCCCGCGTGCAGCTTCTACGATGGTCATGGTCATCCCTTCTCTCAAGGTGTTGAGGGATGGCACGGCCGTCCCGGATCGGAGCGACGGGCGGTCTGGGTTGTTCTAGCAACCCGGACCAATCACCCCAACTCGGAGACGGGACGTGCCGCTGTCAATGTGCGACTGGTTGGCCTCGGTCGACGACACCCGAAGGCGTCACTGAACTCCAAGTCAAGCCGAACCAACCAGCACTCCCGAAGCTATTCAGGACCAGCAATCAAGCGGTGGACCCTCAGAGAAGTATCAATGAACGGGGGCACCCGACAACCCCCTAGCGCTTGATCTCGACCAGGGCTACGATTGCGCCGGACGTTGCAAGATGACGCAGCAGATGGGGGAGTACGGACATGGCCCTCAAACGACTTCTCCTCTCCGGGATACTGGGTTGCACGCTTCTTGTGCCGGTCTCCATCGCAATTAGTGGGGAGGTCGCCCCGGCCGCGGCCCTCACCTCGGGTCACTCCGCGTCGGTCACCGGGCCGCAGTGGGCTCTGCCCTACGCGCCCAACACGAAGGGTACTGCGTACGTCGTGAACGTCGTGAAGTACAACTGCGCCAGCGCGCAGTCCTACGTACGCGCCCTTGTGAAAGAGAAGGTGCACTCCAAGCTGTCAGGATCGATCCCAGGAGGCCCCTCCGGCTGGCACTGCACTGGTTCTCCGAGCAAGACCGGGCTCGCCTACACCGGTGAATGCGCTAAGAACAAGCTCAACTTGAACGGTGCATCGTTCGAATGGACCGTCGGCTGACCACATAAGCGAAGCAGGATGCTGCCACCTGTGACGGCCTTGGCATCGCACCAACCCGGCGGTCTGGGGCAGGGGAGTTGGTTCTGGGTAAACGGATTCTGTCGGAAGGCTCCACCATGCATCGCAGCATGAATCGGATCGAGCCGTCTTCATTCCACCCACCCCAACGATCACGAGAGGACGAAAACGCAGGCATCACAACTGCAAGTTGCCCCATTTGCCGGAAGCGAGCGAGTTAAGCGAGTCTGTTAGTTCGCCACCGTGATCGTGATGGGCGGACTCGTGCCCGTGACTCCACCGGCGTACGAGGCCAGGCTCTGGAGCGTGTAGGTGCCGTTGGGCACGCTCGTCGTGTTCCACAGCCCGATCCACCCGTAGTAGGTGGGGCTGGCCGAGGCGATCACAGAATTAGTCAGAGCCCCACCGGTGATCTCGTACTGCTCCTTGGTTACCCCCGCAGAGGAAAACGCGTCGAGCACCTGAGACGTGCCCGAGACTGTGGCGTTGTTCGACGGGATGATGACGCTGGTGCTCGGCGGCGGGTTGTCGACCGTGATCGTGATGGGCGGACTCGTGCCCGTGACTCCACCGGCGTACGAGGCCAGGCTCTGGAGCGTGTAGGTGCCGCTCGGCACCCTCGTCATCTACCACGCCACATCAGCCGTCATCAGTGGGGCTTCCCGTGGCGATCACAGACTTAGTCAGAGCGCCACCGGTGATCTCGTACTGCTCCTTCGTTAGCTCCGCAGAGGCAAACACGTCGAGCACCTGAGCCGTGCCTGAGACTCTGGCGTTGTTCGACGGGATGATGACGGCGGTGCTCGGCGGCGGGTTGTCCACCGTGATCGTGATCGGCGAGTCGTGCCCGTGACTGCACCAGCGTACGAGGCCAGGCTCTGGAGCGTGTAGGTGCCGTTCGGCACGCTCGTCGTGTTCCACGGCCCGATCCACCCGTAGTAGGTGGGGCTGGCCGAGGCGATGGCTAACTCGTGAGAGTCCCACCGGTGATCTCGTACTGCACCTTGGTTACCCCCGCAGATTAACGCGTCGAGCACCTGAGACATACCCGAGACTGTGGCGTTGTTCGACGGGATGATGACGCTGGTTGTAGGGAGGCCTGAAAGCTAAGGGCACGGCGTGAAGCCGATAAGTCTCTCGCCGGGCAAGGACCTGAAGTAACAGCAAAATCACCCGAGGTGAAGAGCGTGTCGCTGAGTCCGTCGCGGCTCTTGAACTTGGACACTAAGGTGCGGTCATACCAGCCAAACCCGTCCGACTGGTTCAAAGATCCATCCCAGGGACCCCACGGCGTCGGAGATTGGAAGAAGGACGAGTAGTCGTGCGTGTCTCGTCTGCACCGCTGCAGTTGAGTTCTGCGACTGGGTGACGAATGGCCAGCACTGATCGAAGGGATAGTAGAAGCTGGTGAGTACGTAGCACTGTAGAGCCGGTATGTACTGGGCGCCGTCTTGGCTTAATCATTAATTTTCGGGAATGAACGCCGTCGCCTGGTTCACGTTGTTTGTCCAGTTCCCTGGGTCATTTCCGCTGCCCCCAGAAAAGCCGTTCTTCTCGCATAATCTCCACTCCATTGGAATCGAGCAAGCAGATGTGGGTTTTTTTTCACCCTAAACGTCGGAACTCCCGTCGTAGGCAAAGCCGTCATTCGCCATTGCGTAGACGTAGGAGTCGCCACCGTTACCGTCTGTGGCCGACCCCGAAGCATCGTCTTGGCCGTAATTGATTTAAACGATGTTGGCAAATTTTTGCTGGGGAACATGGCGTTGTAATGCCCCGTGGTGGCATTGCAAGACCGCGCGCGCGGTTCTATGGGTGGCGGTCGTCGTCGTATTAGTCCACGTTCGACCGTGATCGGTCAACTTGATGATGCTGGCTTTCTCTGTCGCCTGATAGCCGGAAGGATATCTATTGCCAGCGTGGCTCTGCCGTGAAACGACGAGGTAGAGCGTACCGTTACCGAAATAATGCCTCCGGTCTTCCAGGTGTCGTGCTCGGGGCAATTGTCTGTAGCCTACGGAGCCGACGAGGCCATAGCTGGTCATGCAGTTGGTGAAGGACGAGGACAGTTGCTCTCGATCGGCACCTTGAATCTCATTCACAACCAGATTGCTTCCGCCACCCGGACATTTACTCTGGGATGAGCCGTTCTGACAAGTGACGGCAAAGCCAGAGCTGTCATCGGATGTGGCATAGATGTTCCCGTTATCCGCCCAGGCGTTGTACCAAGTGTCACCAACCGAAGGTGGATTCCCTTCGCTGCACCCGTAAACGAATGGAGTACCGAGGCTTCCCCCCGTCACATCAGCACTGGCCAACGGCGTGCCCAAGCCAATCAGTGTCGGGCACGCCAACAACAAGCAAGCAGTCCCATCGTCACCCGAAGCGTTACCGCTCTTACCGGCGAACCACATCACGACCTCACGCGCCGGGAACTGCCGAGAATCGAGAAGTTCTCTCCAGGACCGCGGACAGCTCGTTCAGGTCCCCTCGCCACAGCCGAAGCTTCTCCATGTCTGTCGCCGCCTTTTCCGTTGAGCGTCGTCTGGTAGCTGCATTATGTCCTGATAGGCAGATTGGAGGGTAACGCAGGACCGGAGACTCCCGCTCATTTAGCTTTCCCGCCGTAACGGCGGTCCTGGCTCGATACTTTGAGCACCGAAATCTGGGCCTGGCGTGACCTCATTTGGACTGCCTCAGTTGTGCTGTGGCCTCAACCGGTCATTGCAACACCAGCCTGATTGGCGAACATTGATGTCGCCGAACAGGAGGTGTGAAGGTGTGGAGACGCTTTAGCGAGGAAGAGCGCGAAACGATCTGGACAATGCGTGAGGCGGGGGTGCCCGTGAAGCGCATCGCCAAGCATCTGGGCAGGCAGAACGTGTCGCTGCGCAAGTTCATCGCCGATGCCGGCGGGAAGCGCCCGACCGCTCGGCAGCGTTCCGAGCTGCGCCTGTCGCTCGAAGAGCGTGAAGAGATTTCCCGTGGCCTGGCGGCCGGTGACTTCCATTCGGGCCATCGCCGAAGCGCTGGGTCGTTCTCCCTCGACGGTGTGCCGAGAGGTGAACGCCAACGGCGGTCGAAAGAAGTACCGGGCCCTCGTCGCCGATCAGGCTGCCTGCCGCCGGGCGCTGCGACCCAAGCGGGCCAAGCTCACCCAATGTCGGCGTCTCCGAGGTGTCGTCGAGCGCAAGCTCGAGGCCAAGTGGTCGCCTCAGCAGATCTCGGCATGGTTGGCTCTCGGAATACCCCGATCGCCCGGAGATGCAGGTGTCCCACGAGACCATCTACCAGTCGCTCTTCGTCCAGAGCCGTGGTGCCCTGCGCAAAGAGCTCCACTCGTGCCTGCGCACTGGTCGGGCCATGCGACGGGCCAAGGCCTACACGAAGGGCAACGTCGGCCAGGGACAGCTGCGCAACATGGTGATGATCTCCGAGCGTCCCGCCGAGGTGAAGGACCGGGCCGTGCCCGGTCACTGGGAAGGCGATCTGATCTTCGGCAAGAAGATGACCTCGGTCGGCACCCTCGTCGAGCGCCACAGTCGCTACGTGATCTTGCTCAAGCTCCCCAACGGTCATGGCGCCGATGCGGTGCGCAAGGCGATGACCAAGCGCATCTTGACCCTGCCGGCCCAGCTGCGACGATCGATCACGTGGGACCAGGGCAAGGAGATGGCCGAGCACGTCCAGCTTCACCGTGGAGACCGGTGTGCAGATCTACTTCTGTGATCCCAAGAGTCCCTGGCAGCGCGGCAGTAACGAGAACACCAATGGATTACTGCGCCAATACCTGCCGAAGTCCTCAGACCTCTCCCAGTGCAGCCAGCGAGAGCTCGACGCCGTCGCCCGCTCCCTCAACACCCGGCCTCGACAGACACTCGGCTGGATGACACCATCTCAGGCGTTCGCCGAAGCCGTTGCGTTGACCACTTGAGGCCACAGCCGAAGGGTTACCCCCCAGGACCGGAGCGGGATCGCAAAGCGTCAGCTCCCGAACGTGATGGCTGCGAGGGCCTCCAGCTCCTGAAGCGAGGCATTGCATAGGCCCTTGGACTCGGCGGCGTTCGCCCGCTCGGACCACCCATTCGACCACCCATTCGACCACCTCACGAATCTGGAGGCGCGGACGGGGTTGCGGACGGCGGGGCGCAGAGATAGGACGCGAGATTTACTGGTCCACTTCGCTCGTTCGATAGATATCGTGTGGTCCTCATGCCCCAGATGATCGTTGATCGGCGAGGGAATCTCCACGGGCTCTCAGGATCAACATGCCCTTTGTCACACATTGGGAAGCCGTCTATCAGGTTCTCTGTGGTCCAACCGCCTGGCGACTAGAGCAGCGCCTTTTCGACCCGTCCACAACGCTATCCAGGCCGTGGCTACCTCGTTCGTCCCGAGCTGGTCGATGTCATTGCGTGGAAGCACCAGGGTCGATTTCAGACTCAAATGGTCAAGACAGCTCGTGCCATCCCGGTGCGCGACGTTCGGCGAATCACCCAGGCAGCGATCGCGGCTCAACAACAGTGGAGGGCTTGGCGGCTGATGGAGCTGCCTGGGGTGCAGGCGGCCTCGGCTGCTGCCATCCTTGCCGTGGCAGATACAGAGCGCCGTGGCGCACGTCGGGGATCGACTCGCTCGGTACGTGAAGCACGAAGGCGGTGCCAATGGTTCCGTGCTCAACAAATGCACCGTCCTCGTCCAAGTGATCGCCCAGGAGGCGCACTGGAGCCCATAGAACCTCTGGCGCAACGGTCAAAGGTGCGAACCTCCCTTTGTGGGCTTGTGACCTATCTGTGACCTCTGAGCCGTTTCGGAAGACCCTTACCTACCCCGACCTCGTGTAACGGCGTGCCCGGAGCGGGACTCGAACCCGCACGCCCTTTCGGACAGCGGCTTTTGAGGCCGCCGCGTCTGCCGTTCCGCCATCCGGGCGAGAACGCCCCAGCGTACAAGCTGCGATCTACGGTGGCGGGGGTGGGAGCACCCGTACGTTGAAGCTCAGTGGCATCGAGCTGATCCGGGTGGACATCCCCTTTCGCGAGGACATTGCCACGGGGGCCGGCGTGCACTCCGTGCGCCCCCTGCTCTTCGTGCGCCTGGTCGCCGAAGAGGGCGAAGGATGGGGCGAGTGCGCTGCGCTGGCCGGCGGCACCACGGTCGACCCACCGCTCGACGCGGTGGAGCAGGCTGCGGTCGAGCGTGGTGTGCCCCGCCTGTGCGAGGCCAGCCGGTCGAGGGGCGGCCGCCTGCCCCTCGCCGCGGAGGTGGCACAGATCTTCGGGAGCACGCCGGCCGATCGAATGCTGGCCGCCGCCTTCGAGATGGCGGTCACGGACGCCGAACTGCGGGCCGAGGGGCGCTCGCTGGCCGACGCACTGGGGATCGAGGTGGGGTTCGAGGCCATGCCCGTCGGCGCCGTTGTCGGCATCCCGCGGCGTCACGACCTGTCGGCGCTGCGCGCCGAGGTGGACGCCGCCGTGCAGGCCGGTGCGGCGCGCGTGCGGCTCAAGATAGAGCCCGGGTGGGAGCTCGAGCCCGTGCGCGCCGTGCGCGCCGACCATCCGGACCTCGTGCTCCAGGTCGACGCCAACGGGTCATTCCGCACCGGCGTGGAGGACGTCGCGCTGCTCAGCCACCTGGCCGACTTCGGCGTGCTGTGCATCGAGCAGCCGCTCCCGCCTGCCGACCTGGTCGCGCACGCGCAGTTGGCCCGACTGCTCCCCGTGCCGATCTGCCTCGACGAGTCGCTCTCCACGCCGAGGCGCGTCAGAGACGCGTTGCGCAACGGCGCGTGCGCCATGGCCTGCCTGAAGCCCGGCCGGCTCGGGGGCCTGCGCGCCACCCGGGCCGCGCATGCGGCCTGCCTGGACGCCGGCGTCCCGGCCTTCGTCGGCGGTTTCTTCGAGGCGGGACTGGGTCGGGCTTCGAACTTGGCCCTGGCGGCCCGCCTCGGTCAGGACGCGACGGGGCTGGTCAGCGACCTCGGCGACCCGGCTGACTACCTCTCGGTCGACCCGTGTGGGTACCCCCCGGTGGCGGGCGGGTGGGTCCGGGTGTCCGAGCAGCCGGGTGTCGGGAACAGCCCCGATGAGGCCATCCTGGCCAGGCACGATGCGCGGCGTCACTGGTTCGCCGCCACCTACACTTGACGCCCCCATGCATCGCGTCCTGCTGGAGCGGCGGATCAGGGACGTCCACGCCCGTCTCGTGCGGGCGCGGGAGGAACTGGCCGTGCTCAACGAGCAGTTGGCGGTCGTGCAGGAGTCGGCCGACGAGGCAAGGGTGCGCGCCCTTGTCTCCGAGACGCCGCTGGCCACCCAGGAGCACAGCGAGGCCACGCGCCACGCCGACGCAATGGTGAAGGCGCGCGACGCGCTGGGCAAGACCGTCGCTGACCTCGAGCGGCGCCAGGACGAGCTCCTCGCCGCCGTGGCCACCGGGAAGCAATGACGGCTCCAGGTGACGGGGACAACACGATGACGACGCAGAGCGACGACACGAGCCTGGCCCGCGTGGTCATCGCCGAGGACGAGGCCATCGTGCGCCTCGACCTGAAGGAGATCCTGCTGTCGGCTGGCTACGACGTCGTCGGGGAGACCGGACGGGGCGACGAGGCCGTCACCCTGGTCGAGGAGCACCAGCCGGACTTGGCCATCCTCGACATCAAGATGCCCGGGATGGACGGCCTGCGGGCCGCCCGTGAGATCACCTCCCGCCATCGTGTGGTGGTGCTCCTGCTCACGGCATTCAGCCAGCGGGACCTCATTGAGGAGGCCCGGGACTCGGGGGTGTCGGCCTACCTGATCAAGCCGTTCCAGCCCCGTGAGCTCCTGCCCGCCATCGCCGACGTCCTGGCCAAGGCCCGACAGGACTGGGCCATCGAGGCCGAGCACTCGGCCGACGGGGCCGAGGACAAGATCGCCACGCGTCGGCTGGTCGACGAGGCCAAGCAGATCCTGATGGACCGGGACGACCTCCCCGAGACGGAGGCGTTCAGCTTCATCCAGCGCACGGCGATGCGGACCCGGGCGCGGATGCGCGACGTGGCCCAGCAGGTCGTCGACGGCACGCTGGCCCCCTAGTGTCGTCGTGATGACGACGGTGCAGGAGCGATCGGGTCCTCTGCTGCTGCTCGACGGAATGTCGCTCGCCTTCCGGGCCTACTTCGCGCTGCCGGACACCCTCGCCACCTCGACCGGCGTCGTGACCAACGCCGTGCACGGGTTCAGCTCAATGCTGGTCTACCTCATCCGGGAGCAGAAACCCTCGGCGCTCGCCGTTGCCTTCGACGCGCCCGGCGACACGTTCCGCGACGAGATGAACGAGGACTACAAGGCCGGGCGGGCCGAGACCCCCTGGCTGCTCCCGCCCCAGTTCGACATGATCCGCGAGGTGATGGCGGCCCTGGCCATCCCGGTGATCGAGGCGGGCGGGTTCGAGGCGGACGACGTCATCGCCACGCTGGCCACCGAGGCGGCGGAGCGCCGCTGCGAGGTCGTGATCGTGACCGGTGACCGTGACAGCTTCCAGCTCGTCGCCGACCCCTACATCCGCGTGCTCTACAACAAGCGCGGCGTCAGCGACTACTCCCTCTACGACGAGGCGGGCATCCTCGAGCGGACCGGAGTGCCGCCGTCCCAGTACGTGCTGCTCGCCTCGCTGCGGGGCGACCCTTCCGACAACCTTCCGGGCGTGCCCGGCGTGGGGGAGAAGACCGCGGCCAAGCTGCTCAACAAGTACGGCGATCTCGACGGGGTCTTCGGGCACCTCGACGAGCAGACGCCGAAGCTCCGCGAGAACCTGGCGGCGAACGAGGACCTGGCCCGGTCGAACGCGCGGATCATCCCGCTCGTGCGCGACGTGCCGCTCGACGTGGACGTCGACCACCTGACGCTGGGCGGGCTGGGACCGCGCCACGGCGGCGGCCACCTTCGAGCGCTACGAGATGAAGACCGTCTGGCAGCGCATGGAGGAGCTCCTCGATGCCGGCGCGCTGGGCGAGCCGGCCGCCGGCAGTGCGGCCCGCGTCACCAAGGCCGCCGATGATCTGGCCGCCGCTCCGGCCGGGGCCACCGGGCGGCCCCGACCGCACCCGCCGCGCCGGCGTTCGAGCTGCGCGAGCGTCGCGCTGCCGACGACGGCGGCGGAAATCGACGAAGCACCTGACCGAGCTCGGCACCGGCCGGCTGGCGCTGGCGGCCCGCTGGAACGGCATGCCCGGCCGCAGCGCCCTGGTCGCCCTGATCCTCGTCGCGACCGAGGGCGACCAGGCGGGAATCGGCGTGATGGTACCCGGAGAGCTGCTCGTGGCCGCTTCGGTCGCCAAGAAGCTGAACAGCCTCCTTGGCCGCCCCGTCCTGGGTCACAACGTCAAGGAGATCATGCGGTCGCTGCTGCCACTCGGCATCGACGTCACCGGGCTCGAGATGGACACCGCCGTGGCCGCCTATCTGCTCGATGCGTCGACGGGCGAGTACGAGCTGTCGCAGCTCCGCGAGCAGACGGGTCAGCTGACCCTCGACATCCTCGAGCCGGGAGAGACGGCGAACGACATAGCGCAGGAGGCGGCCGGAGAGGCCTACGACGTCGCCGCCATGGCGATGGGGTTCCGCCAGCGCCTGGCGACCGAGGACATGGTCATGTTGCACGACGACATCGAGACGCCGCTCGTGCGGGTCCTGGCCAAGATGGAGGTGGCCGGCATCGGCGTCGACCGCGACGAGCTGCAGGCGATCGCCGACTCGCTCAAGGCTTCGGCGGCGACGCTCCAGGCCGAGGTGCACGACGTGCGCCGGCCACGAGTTCAACGTCAACTCCACGCCGCAACTACGCACCGTGCTCTACGACGAGCTCGGCCTGACCCCGGGCAAGAAGACGAAGACGGGTTTCTCCACCGACGCCCAGACCCTCGAGAGCCTGCGCGGTGCCCACCCCATCGTCGACGCGCTGCTGTCCTACCGCGAGGTGGAGAAGCTTCGCTCCACCTACGGGGAGAGCCTGTTGGCCGAGGTGCAGGTTGACGGCCGCATCCACGCATCGTTCGGGCAGACGGTGGCGCGGACCGGCCGCATCTCCTCGGACCGCCCCAACTTGCACAACATCCCGGTGCGCACCGAGCTGGGCAAGCAGTTCCGGCGAGCCTTCGTGCCGGCCGAGGGCTGCACCTTCCTGGTGGCCGACTACGACCAGGTGGAGCTCCGCTGCATCGCGCACCTCTCGGCGGACCCCGGCCTGATCGACGCGTTGACCAGCGGGTCCGACGTGCACCGGATGGTGGCTGCCGCCGTGTACGGCATCCCCCCGGAAGAGGTGACCCACACGCAGAGGGAGTTCTGCAAGATGGTCTCCTACGGCCTCGCCTACGGCATGGAGGCATACGGACTGAGCCAGCGGCTGGGCGTGCCCGTCGAGGAGGCGGCCGCCATCATGGAGAGCTACTTCGGAGCGTTCCCATTGGTCAAGCAGTACATGGACGCCACGGTGGCCGACGCCAAGATCCGGGGCGCCACACGCACCCAGTTCGGCCGGGTCCGCCCGTTGCCCGACCTCCACGCGTCGAACTACCGGTTGCGGCAGGCGGCAGAGCGGCAGGCCATGAACGCCGGCATCCAAGGGCTGGCCGCGGACATCTTCAAGTTGGCCCTGGTCCGGCTCGACCGCGACCTCGAGCAGCACGCACTCGTGAGCCGCCTCGTGCTCCAGGTCCACGACGAGGTCATCGTCGAGGTGGCGCCGGGGGAGGAGCACGAGGTCCACCGCCTCACCGATTCCGCCCTCACCGGGGCGGCGGACCTCTCCGTCCCTCTCACCATCTCGGTGGCGACGGGACCGAGCTGGGCGGCCGCCAAGGGATGAGAGCCAGGGACTGAGGCGCACCCTGTGGGACCGAAGCCGGCCGGAGCGCTGCGACCCCGACGAGCTGACGGACGCGACCAGTGGTCGGGGGGGTCAGCGTACAGACAGCTCGCGGAAGTAGTGGCCCTGGTCGAGGTCCTCGATGAGCCCCGGATGCGTCGGCTGCCACGCCAGCAGCTCGCGGGTCAACGCGCTCGAAGCGGGCACGTCGGCCCCGATGAAGGCCCCCAGGAACCCGAAGTGCTCGCCGGCCTCCTCGGGGGAGACGGCAACCACCGGGAGGTCGAGGTGCCGACCGATCACCTCGGCGACGCGGCGGATCGGCACGCCCTCCTCGGCCACCGCGTGCAGCGCCGATCCCGCCGGGGCCTTCTCCAGCGCAAGGCGGAAGAGGTGGGCGGCATCGAGGCGGTGCGTGGCCGGCCAGCGGTTGGACCCGTCGCCGACGTAGCCGGACACGCCCTTGTCGCGGGCGATGTCGACCAGCGTCGCCATGAAGCCGTGGTCTCCGTCGCCGTGACACGTCGGCGGCAAGTCGCACGACCGAGGAGCGGACGCCGCGGGAGGCGAGGGCGAGCGTGAGCTGCGCCGTGCCCAACCGGGTCAGCGGGCCGCCGCCGAGGGCCGCCAGCGGCCGGGTCGGGACCCCGCCCGTCCCGTTCGGTCGCCGGGCGGCCCGACGCGAGCCCGAGCACGCCGGAGGCGATGAGGAGCGGCCGATCGGAACCCGCCAGCGCCTCGCCGAACGCCTCGACGGCACGACGATCCGCATCGGCAGCTCCCTGGAAGTCGCCCGAGAAGGCGCTCTCGTGCTTGAACGCGAGGTGGATCACGCCGTCCGACCCGGCGGCAGCCATCCCGCAGGCCGTCGAGGTCGTCGAGGGTGCCCCGGATGGACCTCTGCCCCGGCCGCGGCGAGGGCCTCGGCCGAGGCGTCCGAGCGGGCCAGTCCCGACGACCTGGTGGCCGGCGCCGATCAGCTCGGGGACGACGGCCGAGCCGATCCAGCCGGACGCGCCGGTGACGAAAACACGCATGAGAACCTCCAGGTGGTCGATCGTCCTCGCCCTGGTGGCGCCGACGGTCGATGTCAGTTGCTGTCATCACCTTACCAGCGTATGTCAGTCGCTGTCATCACGCATTGACTACGATCGGCGCATGGCACGTTGGGAGCCGGACAGCCGCGGCAGGCTCGAGCAGGCCGCCCTCGCGCTCTACGGCGAGCGCGGGTTCGAGAACACCACCGTTGCCGAGATCGCCGAGCGCGCCGGACTGACCGAGCGCACCTTCTTCCGCCACTTCGCCGACAAGCGCGAGGTTCTGTTCGGGGGTGCGGGCACGCTGCAGGAGCTCCTCGTGAACGGCGTCGCCGGCGCTCCTGCCTCCGCGACGCCGATCGACGCGGTCGTCGCGGCGCTCGAGGCCGCCGGCGCCGCTCCTCCAGGAGCGGCGCGACGTACGCCCGCCAGCGCCAGACGGTCATTGCCGCGAACGCCGAGCTTCGAGAGCGCGAGCTGATCAAGCTCGCCTCACTCGCCGCGGCGCTCGCCGACGCGTTGCGGCGCCGCGGCGTCTAGGACCCCGCCGCGAGCCTGACCGCCGAGGCGGGGATCGCCGTCTTCAGGGTCGCGTTCGAACGCTGGCTCGAGAAGAGCAACCAGAGAGACCTGGCGCGGCTCATCCGGGAGTCGCTCGACGAGCTGAGGGCCGTGACGGCGGGCAGATGATCGTGGGCGGGCAACGTGCGTCCCCCTTCACGCTCAACACGGCATGCTTCGCCGGGGCAGCTCGTGTGTAACATGCCCGGCAAGCGATCGGTCGCTCAACCTGAGCGAACGGCAAATGGCAGTCAGTGAGAGACCGAGAGACTGCGGGCGGCATGAAACCGAATCTGACGGGCAGACGGCCCAGCGTCGTCCCATCTGAAGGGCCGGGCACAGGCAACTTCTTGCAGCCAAAATGGGGGGATCACCCGTGGGGTGAGGGGACGCTCCGAGACCGCTTCGACGTGGTCGAGCCGCTCATCCGGGGTGGGGCGGTCCTCGACATCGGCTGCGCCGTCTCGTTACGGAAAGCCCGATTGGTTGCACGGCCTTCTCGTTCAGAGGTTCCCCGACGTCGTCGGGATCGACATCAACGAAGAAACCATTGCCGCGCTGCAGGCGGAAGGGCTCGACGTACAGCGGGCTGACGCCCAGGACTTCGACCTCCACCGGCAATTCGACACGGTCTTCGCAGGCGAAATCATCGAGCACCTTGACGACATCCACGGATTTCTCACGAGTGTGCGGCGGCACCTGAAGCCCGATGGCCGGCTCGTCCTCACCACGCCGAATGTGTTCTACATCGGCGGCTTCGTCTATCGCTGGGGAGGCCACGGCCAGGTCCACCCCGAGCACACGTGCTGGTTCTGCGAAGACACACTCCGTCGCGTGCTCGAGGTCAACGGCTACTCGCACGTCGAAATTTCATTTAGCGGCCACAGAAGTCCGACGCCACTCCGCAAGGCCGCCACATTTGCCGTGCGGCACCTGTTCCCCCCTCGCTTGTCACTCGACACGTTGATCGCCGTCGCCACCCCTGGCTAGAGAGCCGAGTCCAGGCACGCCGGGTCGAATGTCTCAGCCCCGGCCGTTGATCGCCGTCGCCAAGCTGGCGGCCTCGTGATGGGTCAGTCCACCCGAGACCACGATCTTCCCGTCGAGGGACGAGAACGAGGCTTGCGTGGGCTCAATGAGCGGGGCGGAGATGACCGTGCCACCTTGGTCGATCGCCAGGAGCTGATGAAACGACGTCATGGCGAGGGTGTCCCACGTCTTCGATGCCGCGGGCGTGAGGTGCACCTCGACCACCCAGTTCTGGCCCGGACTCCCCCGTGGAACGGGGCCACCGGCATTCCGTGCACGACGGCGGTCGTGACTTCGAAAGCCGAGAGCCTCATCGCGGCGGGTCCCAACACATAGCGTTCGACCGGGCCCGAACCACGGGCGAGACCGTTCAGGAGCACCGTCGAACCTGGCTGATCGTGGAGCGTGCTGGGGTAGTGCGCGAAGCCCACGTCCGCATCTGGTGGCGTCGACGAGTAGTAGCCGGTCCCGCCGGAGAGCGGGGCCGGAGTGACACCGAGCGCAGCTGCGGTCAGCGCGGATTGCGCCGCGCAGCTTGGGAGCTGATCCGACGGTTGCTGAGCGACCGCAGTGTACGCAGACGCGAAGCACAACACCGGGATCAGCACGGCGTGGACGCCCGCGCCCACCGAGACCGGACCCGGTGATGTCCTCGATCTGCCATTGGCGTCGGGTCCACCGAGAAGGACCACGGCCCCCACGACGAGGGCGGCAACCACGAAGGCACCGAGCGCCGCGTCGACGCCGGTGCGGACGTAGCGTTGACGTTGGTGCTATCGCGCCTCGGGGATGAGAACCTCCACGGGTGTGGTCGCGGTTTCGTGCTGGACCTCGGCCGCCGGCGCGAGACCTCGCCGCAGTGTTGGAGGTGAACGCCAACACCGTGCTGCGTGCTCTTCGCCTGTTGCGCGAGGAGGGATTGCTCGAGTTCCGCCGCGGCCGAGGTGTGACCGTTGCGGGCACACCCTCGCAGGGCGCGGTCGTCGAAAGGGCAAGAGAACTCTTGGAGTTGCTCGACATCACGGGTACCGCAAGCAAGAGCTGATCGAAAATCTTGGGTCGCCTGCCCTAGGTCCTCGACGCGCGTCGTACCGGCCGCCGACAACCGCCACTGCTACATTTTGGCCGTGGACCGGGAACGATTCGGGCCGATTGATTTCGACTGGTTCCACCAAGAGGAATTGCCTGCGCTCCTCGAGCGGCGTGGAGCCACCATTTCCAAGACTGACGCCGGGGTCGTCCGTCCGTTGGGGTTTCAGCTACCCGATGGTCGGGCCTACACCTACGTGCCCGAAGGAAAGACGTTCTCCATCCGGTCCGGCACGAGCGCCGCGGAGACTGTCGTCGAGCTCTCCCACGACGCATGGTGTGCCTTCGTGTGGGAGCTCAAGACGTGTTTTGCGCTCCTCTACGCCGATCAGCTGAAGATCCTCAGGGGTAGCTTCAGCCAGATGGCGCGCTGGGAGCCGCCACTGCGTGTGGCCTTCAGCGATCAAGCCCTCTTCGATCTCGACCATCCAGCCCGCATGGAGGACGAAGCAGGGTGCGATGTGGACCTCACGAAGAGCTTCACCCTCGAGGACCCAGTCACAGAGACCAGCGGATTCCTGCACCAGGTCGGCTTCGTGCACCTCCGCGCGGTCCTCGACGCGGCCGAGATCGAAGCACTCAAGTCCGACGTTAGTGACGCCCTGGGTCGGGCGCGACCCGACGACCGGAAATCCTGGTGGACGACGGTCGACGGGCGCGACGTGTGCAACCGGGTGAATTATCTCAACGACGGGTCTGCCCGGATCGCCGCGCTGGGCGCCGACCCCCGGTTTCTCGCCATCGCCCGATTGGGAGGCGCCGACCTCCGGGACGCATACGACCGTCTCGATGGAAACAGTGTCGTGATCAAGGTGCCCGGCTCCGACGGAGGGCTGGTCGACCTCCCGTGGCACCGCGATCTGCGGCATGGGCGGACATCCGGTGAAGTGCCCCCTGCTCAACGTCGGGATCCAGCTCGATGCCGCGACTGCCGACACCGGGCAGCTCCTGATGATCCCGGGTTCTCATCGAGGAACCTCCCGGTTGCCGAATGCCCACGAGGCCGAGAGGCATCCCGTGGTGGCGCTCACGACAGAGCCGGGCGACGTCACGGTGCACTTCGGCCACACCTTGCACGCGGCGCCACCACCGAGTGACGCGCACGCTGTGGGCAGGATGGCGCTCTACCTCTCGTTCGTGCCCCCGTTGACCTTCGAGATGGTCGGCCCCGGGCGGGGATACAACGACGTGCTCTTCACCAGGAGCCAGGGACGCGTGCAGCACGTCGACCAGTTCAGTTGACACGGGTTCCGCTCTCCGCACCCTCGAGGTGCGACGATCCTCTCGACCGGCCAGCTCGAGGGGTCCATACTGGCGGCATGCCACTGCGACGCCTCAGCATCCCCGACGCTCGGGGCCACGGTGCGACGCTCAGGGTCACCAAGCACCCGGAGCAACGAAAGGTCGTGCTGAGCCACTGGCGCGAGGGCGTGTGCGTGGCATCGACACCGGTGGAGTTGAGCGAGGTGCCCGGGCTCATCGGCGTGCTCGCCGACGCCCTCGGAGATGCCATTGACGGGACGGAACATGAGAGCATCCCGGCGCCGCCCGGAGGCAGACTGCTGTCGGCCATTCGTGGTTGGCTCCGGCCGCGGCTGGCTCAGATCACCGAGCTTCGACTCGTGCGGGACCCGTCCGGGGCCGACAAGGCCGCAGCGCCGTCGACCGCCCGGACGCAGCACAGGGCCGGCTGATCTCCGACGCTGTACCGGCTGCGCCTGCGGAAATGGCGCCCACCGCGCCTGGTACGCTGAACGACCCTGCCCGCCGGCACCGGCGGCGGTGCAGCCCTGTCCGACGAACCGACCCCGGCGCGGTCCTGCGGGTGCAGATCGCACCCGCCGCAAGGAGCTTCACCATGGCTGATGTAGCAACCACCTCCTCCGCCTCGACCACGCTGCTCTCCCCCGAGGCGATGGGCAGCTTCGATGCCGAGGGCAACTACACCCCTCGCCCCATCATCGACGACGACCTGGGGGACGCCGACCTCGAGAAGGCGATGGGCGACTCCATCATCGAGTTCGATGACGGAGACGTGATCGAGGGGACCGTGGTGAAGATCGACCGCGACGAGGTCCTGCTCGACATCGGCTTCAAGTCCGAAGGCGTGATCCCCGCCCGCGAGCTGTCCATCCGCAACGACGTCGACCCCACCGAGATCGTGAAGCTCGGCGAGCACATCGAGGCCCTTGTCCTCCAGAAGGAGGACAAGGAGGGGCGGCTCGTCCTCTCCAAGAAGCGCGCCCAGTACGAGCGGGCCTGGACCACGATCGAGGAGAAGAAGAACAACGGCGAGATGGTGTCGGGCCCCGTGATCGAGGTCGTCAAGGGTGGCCTGATCGTCGACATCGGGCTGCGCGGCTTCCTGCCCGCCTCCCTCGTCGAGCTGCGCCGCGTACGCGAGCTGCAGCCCTACGTGGGCAAGGAGATCGAGGCCAAGATCATTGAGCTCGACCGCAACCGCAACAACGTGGTGCTCTCGCGGCGGGCCTGGCTCGAGGAGGCCCAGAAGGAGCAGCGGGGCGACTTCCTCCAGAACCTCAAGCCGGGGGAGCGCCGCAAGGGCGTCGTGTCCTCGGTGGTCAACTTCGGTGCGTTCGTCGACCTCGGGGGCATGGACGGCCTCGTCCACGTGTCCGAGCTGAGCTGGAAGCACGTGGACCATCCCTCCTCGGTGGTCTCTGTCGGCGACGAGATCGAGGTCGAGGTCCTCGACGTGGACCTCGACAAGGAGCGCATCAGCCTCTCCTTGAAGGCGACCCAGTCGGATCCATGGCAGGAGTTCGCCGACAGCCACTCGGTGGGTCAGCTCGTCTACGGCCGCATCACCAAGCTCGTTCCCTTCGGCGCCTTCGTGCAGGTGGGCGATGGCATCGAGGGTCTGGTGCACATCTCGGAGATGGCCGTGCACCACGTCGACCTGCCCGAGCAGGTCGTCACGCCGGGGGAGGAGCTGTGGGTCAAGATCATTGACATCGACCTCCAGCGCCGCCGCATCTCGCTGTCGATCAAGCAGGCGGCCGAGGGCGGCGAGGTCTCCGAGGAGTACCGCGAGGCCTTCGGCGAGCACGCCTACGACGAGGAGGGGAATTACATCGGCTTCGACTACGCCGAGGGCGAGTTCACCCCCGAGACGGAGGCCCAGGCGGCCTGGGCGGACTTCGCCGAAGAGATCGGCACGCCGGTGGTGGTGCCCGAGTCGGCGGCGGAGGGTGACACGGCCGAGGCCGCCGCGCCGGCTGCGGCGGGCACTGCCGAGGCAGCACCAGCTGAAGCGGCCGAGGCAGCACCAGCAACCGAGACGCCGGTCGCTGAATAGCGACGGAGGCCGGTCACGGGGGGCCCGGTGGTCACGGCCCGACGGCGTCGAGCGACAGGGACGTGCGTCCGATCCGCCACAAGCTGATCACGGCAAGCAGGATGAATGTCCCCTCCACCAGGAGGCTCATCGTGCCGAGCCGGTAGCCCCATCGGCGATGTCGCCCGGGTCGCCGGGGACGCCGACCGTGCGCGAAAGGATGTAGGCGGTCATCGGTCCGATGGTCGCTGCCAATCCGAGGACCCAACCCAGCACCTTGCCTCGGATGAGGAGTGCGGCGGCGATTGCGTTGCTGATCTCGACGAGGTAGTAGCCGTACCTCATCCAAACCGGCGTCACCGTTCCCAGTACGCCACCCTGATCCTCCAGATGGATGATGGCAACCGCCATGGCAAGACCGACGCCGACCACGAGGACGAGAAGCGGGTTCGCCGTGTCGTCGCCAAGTTGAGAGAGCCTCGGTTGGCCGGTGAGCGATGCCGGGTTCTTGGACACGGTGTACATGGCGCGGGACCTCCATGGCGCTTCGACGAGATGCAGTCACCGGTGTACGGGCGCAGAGCACCGACGGATTTTGTGTGACGACGGTCGTGTGCCGCGAGATCGACGGGCGCTGCGGACGACCTGCGGTCAGGACGCGGTGACGAGGTCGCGCAGGACCGAGGCGAAGCGCGCCGCGGCCTCGGGACGCGTGACGAAGAAGAGGACCGGGTCGAGGAGCTCGAGTTCGAGCACGGCAGGCTTGCCGTCTGCGCCCGGGACGATGTCGACCCGCGCGTAGGTGGTGGGGCCGAGCAGTCGCTCGGCCGTGGCAACGGCGCGGCGCGCCACGGCGAGCTGCCCACCTGTCGGTGTTGCACCGGTCACGACCTGGTTCTCAATCAGGCTGTCGCCGGCCGCGACGCCCCGCCGGATCATCGGGTCCTTGTGGATGGCGTGGCTGAAGGCGCCTCCGAGGACGACCACACCGACCTCGCCCTCGGTGTCGACCGCCTGCTGGTAGGGCTGGACCATGGCCGTGCGGCCTGCTCCCACGAGCTCGGCGATGTGCGCCCGGGCGGCGTCGTGCTCGTGCGCCTCGTAACGGGCCGTCCGGTAGCCCCCGCCGGACACGGCGGGCTTGACCACGATTTCGCCTGGGGGGAGCACGAGCACGGAGGGGTCCGGCCCGCCCCCGGCCTCCTCCGGCCCCACCCAGGACGTCGGCACCGTCGGGACCCCCGCGGACCCGAGAGCGCGGAGGTAGCGCTTGTCCAGGTTCCAGCGCAGGATGGCCGGCGCATTGGCCAGGCGGACGCCCGACGCGGCGAGGCCCTCGACCCAGCCCAGGAACTCTCCGACACGGTGGATGTGGTCCCAGGCGCCGTTGGCCACGACGAGGTCAAAGGCGGACCAGTCCACGCCAGGGTCGCTCCACACCGCCGTCTGGGCGTCGACCCCGCATTCGTCGAGCGCGCCGAGCACGAGCGTGCCCTCGTCGAGCTGGTCGGGGAAGCGCGCGCAGGAGGCCAGCGCCACGCGCGGGCGCCCGGCGCGCGCCCGGGGCGCCGCCATTCAGCCGGAGCCGAGCGCGTCGAAGATCAGGTTCCCGACCGTGTTGATCGTGTCCACGCCGTACTGCTCGTCGAGGTTGCCGTCGGTGAGGATGGCGAACACGTAGTTGCGGCCCGCCCCGGACACGAACCCGATGCTGTTCACCTGCGCGTCGCCCGGTGCCGGGGTGATGAAGCCGGTCTTGACGGCAACGGTTCCCGGTGGCGCTCCGGCCGGCACGCCCCACACCTGGCTGGGCTCGACGCTGCGCATCAGGGAGAGCCCGTAGGCGCGGTAGGGGTCGGACAGGATCGGATTGGGGAAGGCGAACGTGCTCACGACCTTGACCATGTCATCGGCGGTCGTCGTGGTGTAGGCCCAGCCGAGGTTGTCCGACGTGATCGGTCCCGGGTACGGGTTCGTGCCCCCGAGCCCGAGGACGTCGTCGAAGGCGCCCAGACCGCCCGCGCCGCCGATGATGCCCCACATGGCGGTGGCGGCATTGTTGTCGCTGACCTCGATCATCGGGGGCATGAGCCCGGCCTGGTCGGGCGGGATCCCGCCGGCGCGCTGGTCGCCGGCCAGCGCATCCGCCATGACGTCGACCTTCACGATGCTCGCCGTCACCTGGACGTCGCCGGGATGGAGGTCCCAGGTGAGGCCCGTCGTGTCGTCGTAGACGGCGATCGAGACGTTGTCGGCCTGCTGGGACAGGTAGCCGGTGAGGGCGGGGCCGAACGGCGAGGGCGTGTGGCCGTAGGCCACCCGGTAGCCCTTGCCTCCGGGCCCGGCGCCGATGCCCACCGCCGGCACGTCGGCAGTGCTGAGCGCGGAGCCGTCGAAGGGCGCGTCGCCGAAGTTGAAGACCCCGCCGTCACGGCCCACCAACCAGTACCCGCCCCCGTCGGCCGTCGCCGCCATGCCCACGATCGGTGCGTCCAGCGGCTGCCCGCCCTCGGAGCCCCGGAAGACGGCGTGGCCGAAGCTGAAGATCCCGCCGTCGCGCGCCACGAGCGAGTAGCCGCCTCCGGGAGCCGCCGCCATGCCCACGATCGGAGCGTTGAGCGGCTGCCCGCCCTCGGAGCCGGCGAACGCGGCGTCGCCGAAGCTGAAGATCCCGCCGTCGCGCGCCACGAGCCAGTAGCCGCCGCCGTCCGCGGTCGCCGCGATGCCCACGATCGGGGCGTTGAGCGGCTGCCCGCCCTCGGAGCCGGCGAACGGAGCGTCGAACGCGAACACGCCGCCGTCGGCGGCCACCAGCCAGTACCCGCCCGTGGCCGGGTCGGCGGCCATCGCGACGATGGGCTGGTCCAGCGCGATGCCACCGGTCGAACCATGGAAGGCGGCGTCCCCGAAGGCGAAGATCCCGCCGTCGGTGGCCACCAACCAGTACCCGCCGCCATCGGCCGTGGCGGCCATCCCGACCACCGGGCGGTTGGGCGCCGACGCCGAGAGATCACCCAGGTCCGTCGCGCCGAACGCCCGCACGGCGTTGGGGAGCACCGGACCGGTCGCCGCGGCGGTCGGGAGGGGCGACAGCGCCAGGACCAGCGCGGCGGGTAGGGCGAGGACCGCCGCCAGTGCGGAGCGCCGGCTCCGTGGGCCGACGGCTCCCATGGCCTGTCGGCCGTTCAACTCCCGATCGGGAAGTGGCAGGCCACCTGATGGCCCGCCGCGATCTCCCGCATCTCGGGAACTTCCTCGGCGCAGCGCGCTTCGGCACGCGGGCAGCGGGTCCGGAAACGGCACCCCGACGGTGGGTTGATCGGGCTGGGAGGCTCGCCCGTGAGCGGCACCGACACCCGGGTGGTCTCGGGGTCCGGCTCGACCGCCGACGCGAGGAGTGCCGCCGTGTAGTGGTGGGCCGGCGACTCGTAGAGGAGGTCGGAGGGCGCGATCTCGCAGAGGCGACCCAGGTACATGACGGCCACCCGGTCGCTGACGTTCTTGACCACGGCCAGGTCGTGCGCAATGAAGAGGATGGTCAGGTGGTACTCCTGCTTGAGATCCTCGAGCAGGTTGAGGATCTGGGCCTGGACCGAGACGTCGAGAGCGGAGACGATCTCGTCACACACCAGGAGCTTGGGCCGCAACACCAGGGCGCGGGCGATGCTGATGCGCTGGCACTGCCCCCCCGAGAACTCTCGCGGCCGCCGGGTGCCGTTGAGGTATGGGTCGATGCCGACACGCTCGAGCATGGCGTTCACCGTCTCGCGGCGCCCGTCCTTGGAGCCGATCTTCCAGATGGTCAGCGGCTCGGCCACGATGTCGGCCACCCTTCGCCGTGGGTTCAGCGACGAAATCGGGTCCTGGAAGATCATCTGCACCTGGGTGCGCAGCGTGCGCAGGTCGTTGCGGCTGAGCGCGGTCAGCTCCGTGTCACCGAAGCGGATCCTTCCCGACGTCGGCTTCTCCACCTGCACGATGGCACGCCCGGTGGTGGACTTTCCGCAGCCGGACTCCCCGACGAGGCCGAGGGTCTCCCCGGCGCGCATCGTGAAGGAGATGCCGGCGACGGCTTGGACGGTCGTACTGCCCTTCTGGAACAGGACGTGGAGGTCCTCGACCGACAGGAGCGGCTCGGTGCCGACGGCGGGAGCCTCGACGGCGGTGTCGGTCATACGCCCACCGCCTGGGGCTCCTCAGGGCGGTCGTGGCGATTGGCATCGGTCAACGGGTACCAGCAGGCGTAGCTGTGACCCGGGGCGGCCTCCACGAGGGGCGGCTTCTCGCGGTGGCACTTCTCCTGGGCGTAGGGGCAGCGGGGCGAGAAGGGGCATCCGGCCGGGGGGTGGATCAGGTCCGGCGGCCGGCCTTCGATGGCGACGAGTCGTGAATGACTCGGGTTGGCGATCCGCGGGATGGACTTGAGGAGCGCCTCGGTGTAGGGCATGGCCATGCTCTTGAAGAGCACGGTGGTGGGGGCGCGCTCGACCACGTTGCCGGCGTACATGACGATGATCTCGTCCGTGCGCGTCGCGACGACCCCGAGGTCGTGCGTGACCAGGATCATGGCCATGTTCCGATCACGCTGCAACTGGGAGAGCAGGTCGAGGATCTGGGCCTGCACGGTGACGTCGAGGCCGGTGGTCGGCTCGTCGGCCAGCAAGAGGCGGGGGGCGCAGGCGAGTGCGATGGCGATCATGACCCGTTGGCGCATGCCACCGGACAGTTGGGCCGGGTAGGCCTCGTAGCGCTCGACCGGGGACGGGATCCCGACCTGCATCAGGAGGGAGAGCGCCGTCTCCTTGGCCTCGGCCTTGGAGAGCTTCAGGTGGATCTTCAGCGGCTCGGTGATCTGGTTGCCGATGCGCTGCACGGGGTTGAGAGACGTCATCGGGTCCTGGAAGACCATGGCGATGTGGGTGCTCCAGAGCCGGCGGAGCTCGTCGTTGGGAGCGTTGAGGATCTCGCTGCCGCTGTAGCGCACGGACCCCGTCTGGACGGCCGAGAGCCGGGGGAGCAGCCCCATGACGGCCCGGGACAGGACCGTCTTGCCGGACCCGGACTCCCCGACGACGCCGAGGGTCTTCCCCTGCTCGAGGGTGAAGGAGACCTCCTGCACCGCCCGGACGTTGCCGCGGCTGGTGGTGAAGGAGACGCTGAGGTCCTCGACCTCGAGGAGCGGCCCGTCGGTCACAGCTTGATCTCCGACACGTCGAAGTAGGCCCGGAGCTTGTCGGCGATCACGTTCAGGCAGATGAGGAGGAGGAACATCGCCGCGGCCGGGAAGATGAGGAGCCAGGTGTTGGTCTGCCCCTTGGCGCCGGAGAGGAGCGTGGATCCCTCGTAGAGCATGTTGCCCCAGCTCGGTGTGGGCGGCTGCACCGACAGGCCGAGGAAGGCCAGGGTTCCCTCGAGCACGATGATGGTGGCGACCGCGATCAGGCTGAACGACACGATGGTCGGGGCGATGTTGGGCAGGAGCTCGCGGGCCAGGATCCGAGTGTCGCTGGCGCCGAGGGACTTGGCGGCCAGGACGAAGTCGCGGGTGGCGTACGACAGCGTCGAGGCCCGCACCACCCTGAAGATGAGCGGCGCGCCGAAGATGCCGATGATCAGCGTGATCTTCCACAAGCTGTGACCCCAGAAGGACACGATGGCGATGACGGCGACGAGGGCGGGGAACGCCAGCACGACATAGGAGCCCGTGTTGAGGGCGGTGTCGATCCGACCACGGCGGTAGGCCGAGATCATCGCGGGCACCCCGCCCAGGATCATGCCGATCGCCGCGCCGAAGAAGCCCACCACGAGCGAGACGCGGGACCCGTAGATGAGCCGGCTGAGGATGTCGCGGTAGAGGTCGTCGGTGCCGAGGAGGTGGCCCCAGCCGGGCCCGGCGTTCTGCGGCCCGTTGTAGTTCCCCAAGGTGGGGTTGGGCAGGGGGAGCAAGCTGGCGGTGAGGGCGAGCACGATGTTGAGCACGATCCAACCGACGCAGACCCAGAAGAAGACGCCCAGCTTCTTGGTGGTCGGGTCAGCTTCCTTCTCGGCCTCGATCTCGGCCTCGATGTCGCTGAAGGTGTGCATGTCGGTCAGTTCACTCACGGGCGATCCTGGGGTCGACGATGGAGAAGAGGAAGTCGAAGATGAAGTTGATGAGGACGATGGCGATGGCCACGAACAGGGTGATCCCCTGGACGACGGTGTAGTCGTCCTGGTTCACGCTCGAGATGAGCTGATAGCCCAGCCCGGGCATCTGCAGGAGCAGCTCCACCACGAAGGTGCCGGCGATGAGGCTGCCGATGGTGACGCCCGCCGAGGCAAGCAGCGAGATCGAGGAGGGCCGCAACGCGTGGCGCCACATGATGCGCCGGTCCGAGAGGCCCTTGGACCGGGCCATGGTGATGAAGTCCTCTTGCAGCGTGGAGATCAGGTCGTTTCGCAGCAGGCGGAAGTACACCACGATTGAGCCCAGCGCCAGGACGATGGCGGGAAGCATCATGGTGTGGATGTTCGACCAGAAATTCTGGGTGAGCGGCACGTAGGAGGCCGGCCCCGGGAAGATGTGCCAGTGGACCGCGAAGATCAACACCAGGATCGGCGCGATTACGAACGGCGGTAGGGCCAGCATGGCGAACGTCGTGCTGTTGGACGCCTGGTCGAACAAGCGATTGGGCCGACGTGACGCGTGCATCGCCATCGGGAACGCGACGGCGAACGCGAGGATCTGCGAGAAGATGATTAGCTCGAGGTCGATGGGGAAGGACTGGGCGATGATGCTGGTCGTCGTCTGGTGCGTCGTGTAGGACTGTCCCAGGTTGCCCTGGAACACGTGGCCGATCCAGATGAAGTACTGCTCCCACAGCGGGCGGTTCAGGCCCAGTTGGCGGTCGACCGTGGCGACGTTCTGCGGGGTGGCGTTGGGACCGAGGATGGTGGCGGTGGGGTTACCCGGGAGCAGGTGGACCAGGAAGAAGGAGGCGACCGAGACGAAGAGGATGATGATCAGGAGGAGCACCAGCCGCTTGGTGATGTAACGGGCCACGTTGCCTCTTTCCCCCCTTCGGAATCCGTCGTTTCCTTCGGTGTTGGCCGACCCCCACCGGCGGCGAATGATCCTAGACCGCGAGCCCATTGTCCTACCATGCGGCCCATGCTCGAGGAGGTCCCGGCTCTCACCGGTCGCACGCGCATTGTCGCAGGCGTCGGCGTGGGACTGGTCGTGGCGGCCGGGCTGTACCTCCGCTTCTGGACCCGGTCGGGCCTGTGGCTCGACGAGGCGCTCACGGTCGACATCGCCCGCCTCCCGTTGCACGAGATCCCGAACGCCCTGAAGCACGATGGGGCGCCGCCCCTCTACTACTACCTCCTCCACTACTGGATCGCCCTCTTCGGGCAGTCGAACGACGCCGTGCGGGCCCTTTCGGGCGTGCTGGCGGTGCTCACCCTTCCGGTCGGGTGGTTGTGCGGCAAGCGCCTCGGCGGCCGCTCGGTGGCGTGGACGATGCTCGCCCTGCTGGCGAGCGCCCCCTTCGCCGTGTACTACGCAACTGAGTCGCGGATGTACGCGCTCGTGATCCTCCTGACGGGATGCGGCTTCCTGGCCCTGCAGCGAGCGGTCAGGGTGCCCCGTCCGGGCAACCTGGTCGCGGTGGCCGTCGTCACGGCGGCCCTGCTCTACTCCCAGTACTGGTCCCTCTATCTCGTCGGCATGGTGGTCATCTGGCTCGTCGTGTCCGCCGTGCGCAGCCGGCGACGCGGGCACCCCGAAGACGCTCCGTGGGCCGCGCTCGTCGCGGTCGCCGCCGGATGCCTGCTCTTCGTGCCCTGGTTGCCGACGTTCTTCTACCAGGCCAAGCACACGGGCACCCCGTGGGCCGCGCCGCCGAACTTCTCGGCGGTCATCAACGCGTTGACCGGCTTCACGGACAACCAGGGTTCCACGCTGCGGACGGCGACCAACCAGGGACGGCTGCTCGCGGTCATCTACTTCTCCATGCTGGCGCTGGCCGTCTTCGGCGTGGGCCGGACCGGGCGCATCGTCGAGCTCGATCTACGCACCCGGCCCCGCGCCCGCGTGCTGGGCTTCGTCGTGCTGGGGACCCTTTTCGCCGCCATCGCCGGCGGCATCATCACGGCGAGCGCGTTCTCGTCGCGCTACGCGGCCGTGGTGTTCCTGCCCTTCCTCCTCCTCATCGCGCTGGGGACGACCACGCTCCTCAACCCGAGGGTCCGGATCGTCGTCGTCGGGCTCGCGGTGGTGGCCGGCCTCGTGTCGTCGGCCCAGAACGTGACCACACAGCGCACCCAGGCCGGTGCCGTGGCGGCCGCCATCAACACGTACGCGAAGCCGGGGGACGTCATCGCCTTCTGCCCCGACCAGCTGGGGCCGGCGGTCTACCGGCAGATCGCGAACCCGTCGCAGTACCGGATGACCACCTTTCCCCGCCGGACCCCCCCGCAGATCGTCGACTGGGTCGACTACGCCGACACCGTGCACGCGGCGGACCCGGGCTCCTTCGCCGACGCCGTGTACCGCGAGACGGCCTCCGGCCATCGCATCTGGCTGGTCTGGCAACCCATGTACGAGACCTACGGCGTCAAGTGCGAGACGATCGCCACCGACCTGCTGAACGCGTCGACCAAGAACGGCGGCGGCGGGCAGAATTACGTCATCAGTCACGAGGCCCTGTTCTACGAACCGATGAATCTCACCGAGTACGTACCGTCGGGACCCTGACCGGTGGCCGGGGTGACGCCGCCGACCGAGCCCAGCGGGCCGAACGCGACGACGACCTCGCCCGACACGCCGGGGCCCGGAGGCGCCCCGGGCGCGCTGCGGCGGTCCTGGCAGCGGTTGCCCGAGTCCCTGCGGGAGGCACTGCTCCCGTTCGCCGTCGCCCGGGTCGTCGTCGGGGGCGCACTCGGCCTGGCCCACATCGTCGTCGACCGGACCCACCCGTCGGCCCCCGGCGCCGTGGCCCGGGTGCACGCGGGCCTGCTCGCATGGGACGCCGGCTGGTACGAGACGATCGCCCGCCGGGGCTACGGCGCACTCGGGCGCGAATCCCTGCGCTTCTTCCCCGCGGTGCCGCTGATGACCCACGCGTTGGCCTGGGTGCCCGGGCTCGGCGACGGGCCCGCGCTGGTCCTGCTGGCCAACGCGGCCGCCCTGGCCGCCACGGCCATGCTGTACACCCTGGTGCGGCGGGAGACCGGGGACGCGCTGGTGGCCCGGCGCGCCCTCTGGGTCCTGAGCCTCCTGCCCGCCGCCTTCGTGCTGGTCATGGGCTACGCCGAGGCCGTCCTGCTGGTACTGGCCATCGGATGCTTCCTGGCCCTGCGGCCGCCACCGGCCGAGGGCGACGCCCGCCCGCACTTCGCCGTCGCCGGGGTGCTCGGCTTCGGGGCCGCGCTGACCCGGCCCATCGGGGTGTTGCTGGCCCTGGCGCTCGTGGCCGAGGTCGTGCGCTGGTGGCCGCGCCTCGGTCGCGGCGAGCGCGTGGCGGGCCTCGCCGCCGTCGCCGCGCCGTTCGTGGGCGTGCTCGCGTTCTTGGCCTGGTCGAAGCACACCGTCGGCGACTGGTTCGCCCCGCTGCGGGTCCAGCTCCAGAGCTCGCACCACGGAGGGCTCTCGGATCCCTTCGCCACGCTGTACCACGACGCCACGGGTGTGCTGCACCACCACGTGGGCACGGCCCTGCACGTGCCCTGGGTGCTGCTCGCCCTGGCCATGCTCGTTGTCTGCTGGCGGCGTCTCCCCGCCCCCTACACGCTCTTCGCCGCGGCGGTCCTGGCCGTCGCCGTGGCCGGGGCCAACCTCGATTCGTTCGAGCGGTACGCCCTCAGCGCCTTCCCGCTCTCGATCGCCGCCGCGCTGGTGCTCACGGAGTCCCAGCTCGAGCGCGTCGTCGTGGCGCTGCTGTCGGCCGGGCTCGCCGGTTACGCGCTGCTCGCCTTCCTCAACATCTCGGTGCCCTGATGCTGCCGCCCGGGGTCGGCGCCGCACCCCCGTTGCGCCGCGGCGCCCTCCACGAACCCGAGTGGGGGGTCCACTAACCTGCCTTGTTCGTGGTCGCACTCGATGAAGCACCGGTTGTCATCGCCGGCGCGGGGCCCGGCGGCCTGACAGCGGCCTACCTTCTGACCAAACGGGGGGCGCGTCCGGTCGTGCTCGAGGCGGACGACCAGGTGGGTGGCATCTCGCGCACGGTCGTGCGCGACGGCTGGCGGTTCGACCTGGGCGGACACCGCTTCTTCACCAAGGTGCCCGAGGTCGAGGCCCTCTGGCACGAGATCCTGCCCGAGGGCGACTTCATGCTCCGGCCCCGCATGAGCCGCATCTACTACCGGGGCAAGTTCTACGACTACCCCCTCAAGGCGGTCAACGCCCTGCGCAACCTCGGCCTGTGGGAGGCGTTCATGTGCGGCCTCTCCTACGTCTGGGCCCGCATCCACCCCCCGAAGGACGAATCGAACTACGAGAACTGGTTGGTGACGCGGTTCGGCTGGCGGCTCTACCGGACCTTCTTCAAGACGTACACGGAGAAGGTGTGGGGCGTGCCGGTCTCGGACATGCCGGCGGACTGGGCGGCCCAGCGGGTGAAGAACCTCGACCTGCGCAAGGCGGTCGTCAACGCCATCCTGCCCAAGCGGGGCCAGACCGAGATCACCACCCTGATCGAGGAGTTCCAGTACCCGAAATTCGGCCCCGGCATGATGTGGGAGGTCTGCGCGGACAAGGTGCAGGCCGCCGGGGGGACGCTCGAGATGCGGGCGCGGTTGACCGGCATCACGGTCGAGCGGGGACGCGCCGTCGCCGCCACGTACGTGCAGGGCGGGACCGAGCACACCGTCGCGGCGTCGCACGTCATCTCGACCATGCCGATGCGTGAGCTGGTGCACACGATCGAGCCGCCTCCGCCGGCCGAGGTCGTGGCGGCGGCCGACGACCTGCACTACCGCGACTACCTCACCGTCGCCCTGATCGTGCCCGAGTCGCGCGAGCTTCCCGGACAACTGGATCTACATCCACGCCACCGACGTGGAGGTCGGGCGCATCCAGAACTACGGCTCCTGGTCGCCCTACCTCGTGAAGGACGGGCGGACCTGCCTGGGCCTCGAGTACTTCGTCTTCGAGGGCGACGACATGTGGAACACGCCGGACGACCAGCTCATCGCGCTCGGCACGAAGGAGCTCGTCTCGCTCGGCCTGGCCGCCGGGGGCGACGTCGAGCGGGGCTACGTGGTGCGCGTCCCCAAGGCCTACCCGTACTACGACTTCAGCTACAAGGCGAACGTCGAGACCATCCGCAAGTGGATCGAGGCCGAGGCGCCCAACGTGCATCCGGTCGGGCGCAACGGGATGCACAAGTACAACAACCAGGACCACTCCATGTACACCGCCATGCTGACGGTGGACAATTTGTACGGCGCCACCCACGACATCTGGTCGGTCAACGTGGAGGACGAGTACCACGAGTCCGGATCGACCGGTCGGGATGCCCCCTTGCTGCCGCGGCGCACGGCCGTCACGGCAGGCTCGCTCGACCCTGACTGAGGACGCGCCAGCGCCCGCGCCGGCGCGGCGGTGGCGGCCGTGGATGACCCTCGCCGCCGCGGGGCTGGTCTACCTCGCCCTGGGCGTCGCCCTCTGGGTGCGTGCCTGGGCGCAGGGCGCCACGACCCACACCCTGTGCGGGTGCGGGGACCCGGCGTTGTTCCTGTGGTTCTTCCAGTGGCCGGCCACCGCCCTCGCCCACGGGCAGAACCCCTTCTTCTCGACGGCGCTGTTCCACCCAGGCGGCATCAACCTGCTGGCGCAGACGTCGGTCATGGGGTTGAGCCTCCCGCTGGTGCCGGTGACGTGGATCTGGGGACCGGTCGCGTCGCTCAACGTCGCCTCCACCGTGGCGCCAGCCCTCACCGCGTTCACGGCCTTCGCGGTGCTGCGGCGCTGGGCCCCCTGGACGCCGGCCGCCTTCGTGGGCGGGCTGCTCTACGGCTTCTCGCCCTTCGTGCTCAACAGCCTCGAGTTCGGCCACCTCATGACGGCGGCCCTCATGCTGCTCCCGCTCATCCTCGCCGTCCTCGACGAGATCCTGATCCGCCAGCGGCACGGCGCGACCCGGTCCGGCCTGCTGCTGGCGGTCCTCCTCGTCGCGCAGTTCTTCCTCTCGACGGAGCTGTTGGCCATCGTGGCCGTCGTCGTCGTGCTCTGCATCATCGCGTTGGTGGCCGCCGCCCTGGTCACGGATCGGGCCGGGCTGCGGCGGCGGGCACCCCACGCGGGCCGGGCACTGGCCATCGGCGTGGGCGCGGGCGCGGTGCTGTTGGCCTGGCCGGTCTGGTTCGCCCTGGCGGGCCCGGCCCACCTCTCGGGCCTCGTCTGGCCCAACATCTCGAAGCTCGGGGGATTCCTGCCTTCGAGCTTCGTGACGACCGCCTACCCGTCGCGGACCATCATCTTCCTCGCGCTGGGAGGGTACTCGGGACCTCCGCTCGCCTCGGCCGCCTACCTGGGCTGGAGCTTCCTGGCCGTCCTGGCCGCCGGCGTGCTGGCCTTCCGGCGGGACCGGCGGCTCTGGTTCTTCGGCTTCGCCTTCGTCCTGTGCCTGGCCTGTTCGTTGCTGGCGCGCCCCGGCCAGTGGGAGCCGGCCCGGGTCTTCGTGCGGATCCCGTTGATCGAGAATGTGATTGAGCAGCGCTTCATGGCCTTCGGCTACCTGGCCGCCGCCGTCATGCTGGCCATCATCCTCGACCGCGTGCGCTGCGCCCTGCCCGACTGGCGGGGCGTCGTCGGCGCGCTGGCCGCGGCCGGGGTCGCGCTCGGTGCCGATGGCGGCCATCTTCGGCGAGCGCCTGCCCTTCGCCATGCAGTCCGTGACGCTGCCCCGGTGGTACAGCGAGGTCGCTCCCGGGCTGCCCCCCGGGCGGGTGCTGCTCTCGTTCCCGGCGCCGTTCTCGGGGATCCAGTCCGCCATGGCATGGCAGGCGGTGGACGCCATGCACTACAGCCAGGCGGGGGGAGGGGGGCCCCAAGGGGTGGAGCGACGGGCGGGCTCGGCGGCCGTCGGGTTCAGGGAGTTGACCGTGCTCGGGTTCGGCGTCGGGAAGCCCGTGCCCAGGGGGACCAGCTCGGAGCTCGCCGCCGTTCGCCATGCGTTACAGGTCTGGCAGGTCAACACCGTGGTGATCGCAGCCGATCCGGCGGCGCCCACCGTGGAGAAGGGGCGGGACCCGGCCTACGCGGCCGCCTTCATGACGGCTGCCCTGGGCCGCCTGCCCCGCATAGAGGCCGGGGCCTGGGTGTGGAACCAGGTCCAGCTGCTGGGGCTCTCCGCGCCGCTGCTGGTGCCGGGCGACGCGCTCCTGTCCTGCACCGGGCAGGCCGGGGGCGGCTCGAGCCAGGACGTGGCCAGCCTGGGGGTGGCGCAATGTGTCGTCCGGGCGGCCGAGGGGTACCCCTGAACGGGACCCCGCGACGCTCAAGGGACACCGGGGAACGGCCGATTCCGAGTGGTCGGGCATGGAGGCCGTTGTCCCGGATCCGGCCTGGTCGGGGCGGTCCCGGCGCGGCCGGGTGACGCCGGCCCGCGGCGAGGAGGACGGTTCTGACGTGACGGGAGCAAGGGTGCGAGGCCTGCTGGGCGCCGCCTGCGTCGCCCTGTCGTGCCTGGGGCTGCCGGCCCTCGCCCCGGCCGGTGCGGCGCCGGTGGCCCGGGCGGACTCGTCCGCGGGGAGCCGGCTGGCCTTCCCGCTCCCGCCGGGTCTCACGGGCTCCGAGCACGCGGCCCTCGAGCGTTCGGGGGCCTACGGCCCGGACCCGCTGCGGCTGATGATCGTCGGCGACTCCATCGCCATGACGCTGGGCCAGGGGCTCTCGGTCGGATCGGCGCCCTCGTACGGCGTCACGGTCGACGATGAGGCCACCCTGGGCTGCGACCTCGATCCCCAGCTCCAGGTGTTGACTGCGGGTGCTCCGGGACCGGCCACGCAGGGGTGCCGGCTCTGGCGCGGCCTGTGGCCGTTCCTCACGGCGCAACGGCGCCCGCAGGTGGTGGCGCTGGGCCTGGGCCGCTGGGAGGTGGGGGACCACCTGCTCGACGGGCAATGGGTCCACATCGGCGAGCCGGCATGGGACGCGCACCTGGCCGCGGACCTGCAGTCGGCCATCTCCATCTTCCACGGATTTGGTGCCAGAGTGGTGCTCCTCACCATGCCCTACGTCGACCCCACTGACCGGCAGCCCGACGGCCTCCCGTGGCCGGAGGATGCGCCGACGCGGGCCCAGGCCTACAACGCGTTGGTGCGGCAACTGGCACGCTCCGAACCGCGAGTTGTCAGCGTGATCGACCTCAACCGGATGCTCAGCCCGGGCGGGGTGTACACGGCGTCCCTCCACGGGGTCGACGTGCGCTACGACGGCATCCACATCAGCCCGGCGGGGGGACGACTGCTGCAGTCACAGATCCTGCCCGCGATCGCGCGGATCGGCATGGAGGAGGAGACCACAGCAAGGGCCCACGTGTGACGGACGCGGAGGCGGCGGAGGCGCCGGCGGCCGAGGTCGTCGTCGAGTCCGTGCCGGCCGCGATGGCGCTGGCACCCAATGCCGTGGGTCCCAACCTCGGCGCGGAATTGCTCCTCGACGCGGAGGCGCGACCCGGTGTCGAGTCGATGCGCACCGGCCTGCTGCAGGCGGGACCGCTGGCCGTGGCCGGCGTCCTGGCCAACGGGGCCAGCGTCGTGCTCACGGTTGCCCTGGCCCGCCTCCTGGCGCCGCACGGGTACGGCGTCCTCAACCAGTTGACGGGGCTGTACCTGATCCTCTCCATGCCGGGCTCCGCGGTCGTGGTCGCCGTGGTGCGGCGGGTGACCATGTGGCACGAGGACGGCAGCGGCCATCTGGTAAGGCGCTGGGCGGGGCGCGTGCACCGGCAGGGGACCATGCTCGTGCTGCTGTGGGCGGCCATCGTCTTCGTGAGCCGTCACGGCGTGGCGGTGCTGCTCAACCAGCAGAGCGGGATCGGCATTGCGGCCATCCTGACGGCCGCCGCCTTCTTCGTCCTCCTTTCGCTCGACCGCGGTCTTCTCCAGGCCCATCGCGGGTACCGTCCGCTCGCCGTCAACCTCGTAGTGGAGGCCAGCGTGCGCGTGGTGGCCGTGCTGGTGCTCGTGCTGGCCGGGTTCGGTCCCTCCGGCGCCGCGGTGGGCGTGCTGGTGGGGGAGATCGTCGCGACGGCGCACGCGCGCTATGCGGCGGTGCGCGCCTGGTCGGGCGGGGAGGGCCCCCGCGTGCGCACGGCGGGAGGCTGGGCGGCGGCCGTGCGGCCCGACCCGGTGCTGAGCGGAGGCGCGGCGCAGCGGCGCACGGTGGCCCTCGACCTGGTGGTGGCGTCGGTGTCGCTCTCCATGGTGGCGGTGCTGCAGAACGCCGACGTGCTCGTGGTCGGACGGGACAACCCGACCCACAGCGGTGCCTACGCCGCGGTGTCGGTGACGAGCAAGGCAATCGTCTTCGGCGCCATCGTCCTGGGCGGCTACCTCCTACCCGAAGCGGCCATCCGTTGGCGCCAGGGCGGCCATGCGCTCCGGCAGCTTGCCGTGGTGCTCGTGCTCCTGGCCATCCCGTCCGTGGTGCTCTTGACCGTGGCGGTGGTCGCGCCGAAGGAGTTGCTCGACGTGCTGTTCCATCACGACTACACGTCCGCCGCCGACGCGCTCGCCCCGCTCGTGCTGGCCATGATCCTGCTGAGCATCTCGGTCGTCCTCACGATGTACCTCCTTGCCGTCGGCCGGCAGTGGGTGGCCGGTGTGTTGGTGGGTGGCGCGGCCGCGCTGACCGCGGCCGTCGTCCAGGTCCACGGGTCGCCGCTCGCGACCGCGTACGTCGACCTGGCCGTCCAGTTCGCCGTGCTGCTCGTGATCGTGGCCGGTTTCGTCGTGGTGCACAGGGTCCGGCTAGGGAGGCAGCCCGCGGGGCTAACCTGACCCGATGGGTGACGACTCGGGGCCGCTCGCGGCCGCGCCCGGCGCCGGTCGCCGACGCGACCACGTGCCGTCGGACCTCGACGGGCTGGCGTCACTGGCCGCCGGAGCGGGCATCCGGCGCATCCACTTCGTGGCCTGGCGGGACCTCGACGACCTCGAGGCGGGTGGGTCCGAGCTGCACGCCCACGAGGTCGCGTCCTTGTGGGCCGCGGCAGGGCTCGACATCACGTTCCGCACCTCGGCCGTCCCCGATGCGCCCGCCGCGCTCGACCCGCGACGGTTACCGGGTGCTGCGCCGGTCGGGTCGCTACGCGGTCTTCCCCGGCGCCGCCTGGGAGGGCCTGCGCATGGGGCATCGACCGGGCGACGCCCTTGTCGAGATCTGGAACGGGATGCCGTTCCTCTCACCCCTCTGGTACCGCGGGCCGCGCGTGGTGTTCTTGCACCACGTCCACGCCGAGATGTGGGGCATGGTGCTGCCGCCCACCCTGGCCCGGCTGGGCGATCTGATGGAACGACGGCTGGCGCCGCGCTTCTACCGCTCGAGCCGCATCGTGACGCTGTCCGAGTCGTCGCGCCGCGAGATCGTGGAGATGCTCCACCTGCGGCCCGGGCGGGTGACGGTGGCGCCGCCCGGGGTCGACTCGCGCTACACGCCGGGCGGTGTGCGCTCACCCACGCCCCTCGTCGTGGCGGTGGGACGCCTGGTGCCGGTCAAGCGTCTCGACGCGCTGTTGCGGGCGCTCGTCAGGGTGAAAGAGGACCAGCCCGACCTGCGGGCGGTCATCATCGGCGAGGGCTACGAGCGGCCGGCGCTCGAGGCGCTGCGCGCCGAGCTCGGTGCCGTCGACTGGGTGAGCCTGCCCGGCCACGTGGACGACGATGAGCTGGTCTCGTGGTACCGGCAGGCCTGGGTGGTCGCGAGCAGCTCGCAGCGGGAGGGCTGGGGCATGACCCTGACCGAGGCGGCGGCCTGCGGCACACCCGCCGTGGCGACCGCCATCGCGGGGCACACCGATGCGGTGCTCGACGGCGAGTCGGGCCTGTTGGTGGACGACGTCGGTGACCTCCCCGCCGCGCTCGGGCGTGTCCTGGGCGACGAGGTGCTGCGGAGCCGGCTCTCGAAGGGCGCGCTGGCCCGCGCCCGCTGGTTCACCTGGGGTGCCACCGCACGGCGCGCCCTCGAGGCGCTGGCGGCCGAGGTCAAGCCCCCGTCCTGAGCGGCGCGCGGCCGTCGGTTACGCGTCGCTCGCCGGCGCCGGCACCTCCGGCATGTCGGGCACCGCCTGCACTTCGGCGACCGGCGGGGGGATGCGGGCCGGCTGTGCCCTGGTGGCGCGTCGCCCGATCGGCTTGTTGACCCGCAAACCCAGCCCCGACACGACGGCGTCGGCGAGCAGCAGGACGACGCCGAGCCAGATGAGGTTGCCGGCGTGGACGAAGGACCCGGCCCAGTCGGCGCCGGACAGGAAGTGGTGCACCCGCTGCCCCTGCACCACGTTGAGCGCACCGGCGACGACGAACGCGATCCCTCCGACGGTGGCCAGGGCGCGGGCCCACGGGACGAGGAGCCCGAGGATCACGACCCCTGCCACGACGAGCGCCGCGGCCGGCGGGGTGACGAGCGCGGCGGCGCCGCCCGTGGCGGCGCCGACGAGCAGTGCCCGGGGGAAGCGCAGCCAGCCACGCTGGCGTTCGGCCTTGGGCGCCGGCGCGCCGGGCAGAGCGAGGGTGGCGGCGTCGAAGGGGGATCCCGGCCGCTCGGGGGCGTCGGGCCCCGCCGGCCCACGGAGGCGCCGTGGCAGGTGAGCCCGCACCCAACGCCGTGATCGTGCGGGCAGCAGGCCGAGGAGGAGGCAGAGCAGCAGTGTCACCCCGGACACCGCCAGCGCGGCCCAGATCTCGCTCTGGGGCGTCCAGGTCAGCTGGACGGTGAACCCCGGGCCGCCGAGGGCGCGCAGGTCGGCGGCGCTGACGTGCCACCCGTTGGCAAAGCCGTCGACGAGCAGCGGCGGTCCGAGGTCCACCGGGTGCGAGCCCGCCGGGGCGCCCGGGCCAGGTTGGGCCACCGCCTGCCAACCCTTGTTGACGCTCTGGCCGAGCACGAGCTCGAAGGATTGCGCGGCACCCGAGACGACTGCGCCGTGACTGTCGATGTGCGACGAGGTCCCGCTGACGACCGGCGCGGGACCCGGTTGCGTCGCCGCCAGCTGGGGCGTCCCGGCGGTCGTCGGGAACACGCCCGGCCCGGCGCCGCCGCCGGCGGCCGAGTCGAGGACGAGCTGGTCGATGTTCCAGCCCGTGCAGGTGGTCGGAGCGCTCGCGCAGGGCTGGTTGTGGCCCGTCGCCGTCTGCACCACGTGGGGGCCGGCGCCGAGCGCGATGCCCTTGGCGTCGGGCCCGCACGGGACGACCTGCGCCTCCCCGTCGTCGAGCGCGTGCTGGGCCGATCCGACCACGGCCACGGCGACCGGCCGGCCGTCGATCGACAGCAGGTTCGAGACACAGGTGCCGGGGAGGTCGGTGGGCGTCGCCGGCGACTGCACGCCCGGGATGCCCACCTCGGCGATGCCGAGCGGCAGCGTCAGCCGTCCCGCCGAGTAGTAGTTCGCCGCGTATTCGGGCCGCATGGCGGTGAACGTGAGGACGAAGTGCGAGCCGGTGAGAGCCGGGAAGGAGACCGGCACCGTGGTGACGGCGTTGGGGACGGTGCCGTCCGCGATCGGCGGCAGTGCGACGGTGCGCACCTGGCTCCCCGACGTGATGGTCATCGCGGTGGGCACGGAATGGCGGCCGTCGGCGATCACCTGCAGCGCGAGCCCGTGCAACCCCTGCGGCTTGGCGAGGTCGTAGGTCAGGGTGGAGCCGATCTGGGCGTTGGTGCCGAGGCCGGGCTCCCAGGCCGTTGCGGTGTTGCCGTCCAGTGTGGCCGACGCGGTGTCCTGGAGGCCTCCCGGGAGCCGGCCCGAGGAGTAGGCGTCCTGGAGCCCTCCCGCCGCCGTGGGCGTGCGCCCCACCAGCCGGTCGATCTCGTCGTCGGGGATGAAGGCCGACAGGCTGGCCCCTCCCGCCAACGCGAAGGTGCGTGCGGTCGGGAGGGTGAACTGCCGCGTGATCGTCGACTCGGGATCGCTGCGCGGGGGGAATTGCGAGGTGCGCTGGCGGGTCATCACCACGGTGAGGCGGTCGGCGGCCGACGAGGCGCCGAGGGTCGAGAGCATCTGCGTCGGCATCTGAATCGCCTCGTGTACCTGCTGGCCGGGGATCTCGATCTCGGAGAAGCCGACGGCGGCGGCCGCGGACGGCGGCGCGGCTGTCGTTCGTGGTGCTTTGAATCGTGACCCGCAGTGTGTGGAAGGTGCGGGCGGGGAACGTCAGCGTCTGGCCGCTCGTCAGGTGCGACGCCGCGGTCCAGCTGGTACCGGATCGGGTCCTTGCCGTCGAAGGTCAGGGTCACGGCCGCCACCCAGCGCGAGTGGTCGCCGCGCTGCGGTTGGACCACGGTGATGTGGTCGGTGCTGACCGCGTTGGCGAAGCCGGCCTGCCACCACTCGCCCCTGGGATTACTCACGAAGGTGCCGGCGGTCCAGGCCGTGTCGAAGTTGCCGTCGATGGCGCTGAAGGCCTGGTTCTCGGGGGTGTAGGAGACGGGGTTGCCGTAGCTGCTGGCGGTGACGTTGACCGCGCCGATGTAGCTCGCGTACGACTTGCTGGCGGTGCCCGTGCCCGGGAAGAGCTCGATCGGGCTGTCGCTCAGGTCGTTCTTGGCGGGGTTCTCGCCCGGCGTCTCGGTGTAGCCGGCGTTGGCCGTGAGCGTGTCCCAGCGGAACGCCTGCTTGCGGTTGGTGTCGGTCACGACGAGTTGGGCACCCTGCGCCGCCAGGTCGTGCAGCCGCGCCGGGTCGTCGGCGAGCGTGCCCGCGTAGTAGACGGCACTGTCGGTGTTGAGGAGGCCGAGCCCCGCAAGGTTGTTGAGGCCGGTGGCGTCGCCCTCCATCACGACCGCTCCGGTGTCGGATTCGCCCCGGACGAGGGGACGCGGGTTGGGCACCGTGTAGGTGACGATGGGTGACGGCCAGCCGACGGTGCCGTGGACGGCGAGGTCCTGCTCGTTCAGCGTGGAGCCGATTGAGATGTTGGGCCGCGGCGTGCCGAAGGAGACCGGGTCGGCCAGCCCCAGCGGGGTCTGCCCGAGTTGCAGCGCGAGGATCTGGGGTTGGGGCACCCCGTAGCGCTCGTACTGCTGGTCGTACTGGACCATGAGGTCGCCGGCGCCCATCAGGCGGGCCATGGGGGCCAACGCGTTCGTGTTGGCGATGCCGTCCTGGAGCGGTCCGTCGGTCGCGTACAGCGTGTCCGCCGTGGCGATGGAGCCCATGACCTGTTGCTCCCGCGTCACGAAGTCCCGGTTGAGCAGCGCGGCCTGGGGAGCGTCGACCGTGTCGCCCCAGCGGTAGGCCGCGAAGTCGTTGCCCGGGATGGCGAAGACGCGGGTGCCGGGGTGCGTTGCGTTGAGGTGGTCGATGGCGGCCTGCTGGTAGGTGGGCAGCGTCGCCGGCTGGGTGAAGTTGTTGGCGATGGTGTCGCCGAGGAAGAGGGAGGGGTTGTTCGCCACCACGAGGCCCGCGACGAGCACCGCCATGAGGAGGCCGGCCACGGAGAGGCGGTTCCACAACGCCGTGAGGCCGCTCGCGAGCAGCATGGCGAGCGCCAGCAGCACGAGCGGGTCGCGCGGTCGGTCGACCGGAGCGCCAGTCCCGCCGTCGTGTCGGTCATGAACGCCTTCAGCTGCCGGCCGATCACCGTCGGATCGGAGAACGGGAAGGGCCCGACCGACAGCACCAGCCCGACGAAGAGGAGCACGAGGAAGTAGGCGCGCTCGCGCCAGCGCACGAACGCTGCCACCACCAGCGCCACCACGGGCACCGCGAACGATGTCGCCAGCAGCCCGATGTCCTGCGTGTAGCGGATGGCCGCGTTGGTCCACGAGCCGAGGTGGTCGGCGCCGTAGAAATACCAGTAGCCGAGGCCGCGCACGATGTCGGCGGAGTTGGAGGTGGCCGACGTCGAGGGGACGGTCTCGGTGAATTTGAGGACGTTGACGCCGTAGGCCGCCTCCACCTGAAGTCCCGCCATCCACCAGACGCACGCCCCCAGCGTCAGCAGCGCGATGCGGAGCGCCGTTCCCAGCGCGTGGCGCCAGGTCGACTCCCGCAGCACGACGACGGCGTAGAGGAGCCACAGGACGGGACCGATCCCGACGTAGATGATGGAGCTGGCGTTGATGCCGCTGACGATCGCCACCACCACCGCGAAGAGGGCGGGCTCCCGCCAGCCGCCCCGGCGCAGGGCGACGATGGTGAGGCCCAGCATGACGGGCAGGCCGGCCCAGGGGAGCAGGATCACCGAGATGCGGCCCGAGTACTGCAGGAAGTACGGCGAGAGCATGTAGGCGAGCGCGGCCGCGGCGGGGCCCGGGCCGCGCAGCCCGAGGATCCGCGACAGGTAGAGGACACCGAGCCCGGCGGCGAAGAGGATGGACCCGAGCCACAGTCGCTGCGCCACCCAGACCGGCACGCCCAGCACGTGGAAGGCCGCGAAGAACGGCCCCATCGGCAGCAGATAGCCGATGTACTCGTGGCTGACCGTGCCGAGGCCCACCGTCGGGTTCCACATGAACGCGACCTGGCTGAGGAAGCGGGTCGGGTCGAGGTAGAGATAGGTCTTCGTGTCCGGGGTGACGACGCCCGGCCGCACCGCCAGCAGCGGGGCGTAGGCGAAGCCGGCCAGCACCGCCGCGCCGCCGATCCACCACCGGCGCCCCCCCTTGCCCCCGGTCCACCACCAGTGCGTGCCCTTGGTCGGTTCCGGCCGCTTGGCGGCGTGCCGCCCCCGGGGGGCGGTGGCGGTGGAGGACGTCGTCATGGAGAGGCCGGAAGGACGCCGGGTAGTGTAAGCAGGCAGCGCCACCCCGGCGTGTCACGCGAAGGGAGGCGCCCGTGGCCACCGGCACCAAGAGCCGCCTGACGGGCGAGCGACCCCAGCAGGGGGTGACTCCGGACTCCTTGCTCGCGCTGCACGAGGCAGGGTACCGGGCCGTCCTGGACCGCATCGGGGAGGGGCGCATCCTCGACGTCGGATGCGGGCAGGGGTTCGAGTCGGCGAGGTTTCTCCGACCCGGGTGCGAGGTCGTGGGGGTGGACTACTCGTCCGAGGCGGTCGCCACGGCGGCCGTCCACTACGGCCCCGGCGGCCTCCGGGTGGCGCAGATGGACGCGTTGGGCCTGGCCTTGGGGACCGCCAGCTTCGATGCGGCGTGCTCGTCCCACCTCATCGAGCACTTCACCGATCCCGAGTCCCACGTCGCCGAGCTGGCCCGTGTCCTCAAGGACGGCGGCCTCGCCTGCGTGCTCACCCCCAACAAGCCGGCCGATTTCGAGAACCCGTTCCACCTCCATCTCTTCGAGCGGGACGAGCTGCGGGCGATGCTCGAGCGTCACTTCGGCGACGTGTGGCTCGGCGGGGTCGACGCCGCCCCCCACGTGAAGGAGGACTTCGAGGCCCGCCGGATCCGCGCCGGCAAGGTGCTCCGCCTCGACGCCTTCGACCTCCGGCACCGCCTGCCGTACTCGTGGTACGTCTGGGCGTACACGAGGCTGCTGCCGCTGGCCTACAAGCTGGTGGCCCGGCGGGACACGGGGGGCGCCACGGGCATCACGGCCGACGACTGGTTCGTGACCGACGATCCCGACGACACCACGCTCGTCCTGTTCGCCGTCGCCCGCCTGCCGCGCCGGCAGGCCGGCCGCTGATGCTGGCCGTCGGCCTCACCGGCGGCATCGGCTCGGGCAAGTCGTCCGTCGCCGACCTGCTGGCCGGACGGGGCGCCGTGCTCATCGATGCCGACCAGGTGGCGCGCGACGTGGTCGCGCCCGGCGGCCCGGCCTACCAGCCGGTGGTCGATCGCTTCGGGACGGAGATCCTGGCCCCGGACGGGACCATCGACCGCAGGGCCCTGGCAGCGGTGGCCTTTGCCGACGAGGAGACCCGGCTGGAGCTGAACGCCATGACGCACCCGGCGATCGGGATCGCCATGCTGCAGGCGCGCGACGCGCTGAAGGACACCGACAAGATCGTGATCCTCGCCATCCCGCTGCTGACCGCCGCGCACCGCGACACGGTCGGGCTGGACGAGGTCGTGGTGGTGGACTGCCCGACGGACGTCGCGCTCGAGCGCCTGGTGTCCCAGCGCGGCTTCGAGCGAGCGGACGCCGAGGCCCGGATCCGGTCCCAGATCTCGCGGGAGGAGCGGGTCAAGGAGGCCGACTACGTGCTCGACAACTCGGGTGACCGGACCGCCCTCGAGGCCGAGGTGTCCAAGCTGTGGGACTGGCTGCTCGACGCCGCCGCGGAGCAACGGGCACACGCCTGAACGGTCACACCCCCCGGGTAGCCTCGGAGAGCCATGCCCGATTTCGAGGTCATCTCGCCGTTCAAACCCTCGGGCGACCAGCCCGGGGCGATCGCCGCGCTCGTCGACGGCGTCCGGCGGGGCGACCCCTACCAGACGCTGCAGGGCATCACCGGCTCGGGCAAGACGGCGACGATCGCCTGGATGATCGAGCAGGTCCAGCGGCCGACCCTCATCATCGAGCCGAACAAGTCGCTGGCCGCTCAGCTGTCGTCCGAGCTGCGTGACCTGTTCCCGAAGAACCGGGTCGAGTTCTTCGTGTCGTACTACGACTACTACCAGCCCGAGGCCTACCTGCCCTCGACGGACACCTACATAGAGAAGGACTCGTCCATCAACGACGAGATCGACCGGCTGCGCCACGCCACCACGTCCTCGCTGCTCATGCGGCGGGACGTGATCGTGGTGGCGTCGGTGTCGTGCATCTACGGCCTGGGCTCGCCCGAGGAGTACCGCGACCGGATCCTGGGCGTCGCCGTCGGGGATCAGATGGACCAGCGTGACATGTTGCGGCGGCTCGTCAACCTGCAGTACGCGCGCAACGACGTGAACCTGGTGCGCGGCACCTTCCGGGCCCGGGGCGACACGGTCGAGATCCACCCGGCCTACGAGGAGCAGGCGCTACGGGTGGAGCTCTTCGGCGACACGATCGAGCGCATCGTGCCGTTCGACGTGCTGACGGGCGAGATGGGGGACGAGATGGAGGACGTCGCCGTCTACGCCGCCACGCACTACGTCACCGGTGACGAGATCGTCCAGCGCGCCGTCGGGACCATCGAGGTGGAGCTGCGCGAGCGGCTCCAGGAGTTCGAGAAGGAGGGGAAGCTGCTCGAGGCGCAGCGCCTGCGCGTCCGCACCGAGCACGATCTCGAGATGCTGGCCGAGACCGGCGTGTGCTCGGGGGTGGAGAACTACAGCCGGCATCTCGACGGGCGGGCGCCGGGGGAGACCCCCTACACGCTGCTCGACTTCTTCCCCAAGGACTACCTGTGCGTCATCGACGAGAGCCACGTCGCCGTGCCGCAGCTGCACGGGCAGTACGCCGGCGACCGCTCCCGCAAGGACGTGCTGGTCGAGCACGGCTTCCGCCTGCCCTCGGCCAGGGACAACCGCCCGTTGCGCTTCGACGAGTTCGTCGAGCGCGTGCCCCAGGCCGTGTTCGTGTCGGCGACGCCGGGCCCCTTCGAAGCCGAGCACTCGACCCAGATGGTGGAGCAGGTCATCCGCCCCACCGGCCTCGTCGACCCCGAGGTGACGATCATGCCGACCAAGGGCCAGGTGGACGACCTGCTCGCTCGCATCGCGCGCACGGTCGAGGCGGGCGGGCGCGTCCTGGTCACGACGTTGACGAAGAAGATGGCGGAGGACCTGACGGACTACCTGGCCGACGCCGGCGTCCGCGTGCAGTACCTGCACTCCGACATCGACACCATCACCCGGATCGAGATCCTCCGCGAGCTCCGGCTCGGCACGATCGACGTGCTCGTCGGCATCAACCTGCTGCGCGAGGGTCTCGACCTCCCCGAGGTGGCCCTGGTCGCCATCCTCGACGCCGACAAGGAGGGCTTCCTGCGCAGTGCCTCCTCGCTCATCCAGACCATGGGCCGGGCCGCCCGCAACGTCGACGGCATGGTCGTCCTCTATGCCGACACCGTGACCGATTCCATGCGCGAGGCGGTCTCGGTGACCCAGCGCCGCCGCGAGGTCCAGACGGCCTACAACCGTGAGCACGGGATCGACCCCCAGACCATCCGCAAGTCCGTGACCGACATCCTCGAGCGCCTGCGCGGGACCAGCGGCGGGGTGGCCAAGGCCGGGCGCAGCCGGGCCGAGGTGCGCAAGAACGCGGCCGTCGGGGGCAACCGCCGCTCCCCGTTCCTTGCCGAGGGGGATGCGTCGACGCCCGCCGCGGCGATGGAGCTGATGGGGCAGCTGGAAGCCGAGATGAAGGCGGCGGCCGCGGAGCTCCGCTACGAGGAGGCGGCGCTGCTCCGGGACGAGATCGCCGAGTTGCGGGGGTCCATACCGGTCTGAGACCTCTGGAGAGCCCCCGGCCGGGCGGGTAGCGTCCCTGCGTGCCCACCACCGCACAGCTCCGCGAGGTCATGGCCCGCTACGCGGTCGCCGCCAGCTCCAGGGACGCCGATGCCTATGCGGCGCTCTTCACGGAGGACGCCGTGCAGGTCGACCCCTACCCGACGGCGCCCAACGTGGGGCGCGCCGCCATCCGGGCCTTCATGGACCGCTCGTTCGCCGCCTGCGAGACGATGCGGTTCGAGGTCGGCGAGCTCCACCCGGTCGCCGACAGGGCGGCCGTCACCTTCCACATCACCGTGACCCTGCTCGGCGGTTCCGTCATGCACATCCGGGGCGTGGAGATCTTCACGGTCACCGACGACGGCCTCATCTCCGCCGTGGACGCCTACTGGGGCGACGACGACCTGACCTTCGAAGAGGCTTGAGGGCGCCGGGACACCGCGTGTAACCGCGGGGCGGTCTCCGACGTCTGGTACAGGAGGCGTTGTCCACGACAGGGGCGACCCGCCCCCAATTGGACGTCTCACCGATGGGAGGACCCATGCGCACGTGCCGCCCCGGCGACCCAGGACGCGGTTCCCCGCCCGGCCTGCGAGCACGGCTGGCGCCGCTCGTCGCCGTCGTGGCGCTCCTGGCCGGGCTGGGGGCGCTGGTCGCCCCCGCCGCCCCGTCCGCCGCCGTCACGGCGCCGGCCCAGGGATGGACGACCCAGGAGGCGCCGCTGCCACCCGACGCCGGCAACGGCAGCACGAACCCCGCGGTCTATCTCGCATCGTCGTCGTGCCCCACGGCCACGGGGTGCGTCGCGGCCGGCTGGTACTACGACACGTCCGACCATCCGTGGGGCCTGATTGAGACGCAGACCGGCAGCACGTGGACCCAGACGGAGGCGCCCGAGCCGCCCAACGCCGGAACCGGCGTGCACCAGGGACTCTGGCTGGGGTCGGAGTTCTGCGGTATCTCCTACCCGTGTCAGGCGATTTCGTGCCCGACTGCGACGTCGTGCGTGGCGGTCGGGAACTACTCCGACACCAGCGGGTACAGCCGACCCGTCATCGAGACACTGTCGAACGGCACCTGGACCGCGATGGAGGCTCCGGTGCCACCGGATGGCACGACGGGCAGCCCGCCGCCGTTCGGGTACCTCTCGGCGGTGACGTGCAGCTCCCCGACCGCGTGCGTCGCGGTCGGGCGGTACACGAATATGAGCGGCGCCGGCGCCGGCCTCGTCGATGTCTTGTCGGGAACGACCTGGACCGCCGTGACCGCGCCGGCGCCTCCGAACCCGAATGCCTCCCCCTTCGCGACGTTGGACAGTGTCTCGTGCCCGACGCCGTCGTGGTGCGTCGCCAGCGGCTACTACCGTGTCGCGTCGGGGGGCTATGTCGGCCTGTTCGACACCCTGGCCAACGGGACCTGGACGGCCACCGCGGCGCCGCTGCCGGGCAACGCCGACCTGTCGGCGAGCGGTTTCCTCCAGCTGTTCCAGGTCTCGTGCCCGTCAACGACCTTCTGCGCCGTCTCGGGGTACTACCGCCAGACGAGCGGGAACTACGCCGGCTCGCTCGGGACCTTCAGCGGCGGGTCCTGGACCGTCAGTGAGGCGCCCCAGCCGCCCAATGCCTCCACGGGGACCGGTCTCTTCTGGTCCATGTACGGGGTGTCGTGCGCCACGACGACATCCTGTGTGGCCGTGGGCTGGTACGAGCAGAGCGCGGGCGGCTACCTGGGGCTGATCGAGACGTGGTCGGGTGCCGGCTGGAGCCCGTTGCAGGCGCCCCAGCCCTCCAACGCAGAACCGGCCCAACTGAGCGGTGAGCTCGAGACGGTGTCCTGCCCGACCGCGTCGTTCTGCATGGCGGTCGGACTCTACGAGACCGCGGGCAACGTCGCGACGGGCTACGTCGACACCCTGGTCGCGGGGAAGTGGAGCACCCTGCCCGCTCCGCTGCCACCGAACGCGGCCACGAGCGGCACGCTGAACTCGGTGGCCAAGTACGTCGACTGTTACTCGGCGGTGGCGTGCAACGTCGTCGGCGACTATTCGGACCCCGGGAACCAACAGGGCTTCCTCGCGACCTACACCGGCGTCCAGGGCTACTGGCTCGATGCCAGCGACGGCGGCATCTTCACCTACGGCAACGCGCAGTTCTACGGCTCGGCGGGCTGCCTCCACCTGAACCAGCCGGTGGTCGGCATGGCGGCGACGCCCGACGGCGAGGGCTACTGGCTGGTCGCCTCCGATGGGGGCATCTTCAGCTACGGCGACGCCACCTTCTACGGCTCGGCGGCTCCCTCCGCCTCAACAAGCCGGTCGTCGGCATGGCGGCGACGCCTGACGGCAAGGGCTACTGGCTGGTCGCCTCCGACGGGGGCATCTTCACCTACGGCGACGCCGGGTTCTTCGGCTCCCGCGGTGGCCAGCCCCTGAACAAGCCCATCGTGGGCATGGCGGCGACGCCGCGACGGCAAGGGCTACTGGCTGGTCGCCTCCGACGGGGGCATTTTCACCTACGGCGACCGCCGCGTTCTACGGATCGGCGGGTTCGTTCACGCTCAACAAGCCGGTCGTGGGCATGGCGTCACTCCTCCAACGGCCTGGGGTACTGGCTGGTGGCCTCCGACGGCGGCATCTTCAACTACGGCGACGCCCAGTTCTACGGGTCGTCGGGCAGCCTCACGTTGAACAAGCCCGTCGTGGGCATGGCCGCGTCGCCGAGTGGCCTCGGCTACTGGCTGGTCGCCTCCGACGGCGGCATCTTCAACTACGGCGACGCCCCCTTCTACGGCTCGGCCGGCTGCCTGGTACTCAACAAGCCGGTGGTGGGCATGGCGGTCTGAGCACCGGGCTGAAACCGGAGAGGGCCGAGCCCGTCTAGGAGGGGACGAACCTGGTTCGACGGGGACGACGGACGAGCCTGACGCAGTGAGAGATCCGCTCGATTGGAGGACCGCACATGAGACAGGCTTCGCGGTGGCCGCAGCGGCGACCCTGATCGGATGTCTGGTTCCGGGTCTGGTGCGGGGCCGGCGGATCGTCCCCGCCGGCGCCGGGGACGATTCAACGCCTTCGCAGGCACGGGAGTTCCCGGAGCGACCGGTGACGGCGGCCCGGCCACGGCGGCGCGCTCACCTTCCCGAAGACGCCGTGACCGACGCGTCCGGCAACACGTACATCGCGGACGACGGCAACTGCGAGGTGCGCAAGGTCGCACGGCGGGTGGGATGATCTCCCGCTTTGCCGGCATCGGGACCTGCGGCAACACCGGGAACGGCGGTCCCGGCGACCAGTGCCGAGATCGACGATCGCAACGGTCTGGCGGTCGACCGCTCCGGCAACGTCTACATCGTCGACGCTCGCAACAACATGGTGCGCAAAGTGTCGCCGACCGGGACGATCTCTGCCTTCGCCGGCACCGGGGCCATGGGCTACAGCGGCGATCACGGTCCCGCCACCGCCGCCACGCTCAACTTCCCATGGGGCGTGCGGGTGGACCGGGCCGGAGACGTCTTCATCTCCGACGGGGACAACAACGTCGTCCGCGAGGTGAACACGAGCGGGATCATCACGACCGTCGCCGGCACCGGCGCGCCTGGGTTACACCGGCGATCAACGGTCCGGCCACCGTCGGCCGACCTGTACTTCCCGACCGGGCTCTGGTCGACCCGTCCGGCAACCTCTTCGTTGCCGACGAAGGCAACGCCGTTATTCGTGAGGTCAATGCGAGCGGGGTCATCATCGACGGTGGCGGGGAACGGCACGTTCGGCACGTCGGGCGACGGTGGGCCGGCCACGTCGGCAGAGCTAGAGACGCCGTACGGGGTCGTCGAGGACAACGTCGGCAACCTCTACATCGGCGACTACGAGCGGTCAACTTCGGTGCGGATGGTCAGCGCGGCCACGGGCAAGATCTCGACCTACGCGGGGATCTCCGGTACGTCGGGTGACACGGGCAACGGCGGCCCCGCCTCGGCCGCGCTCCTCAAGGGCCCCTCCCAGGTCTGGCTCGACCTGAGCGGCAACCTGCTCATCAACGACTACACCGACAACACGTCCGCAAGGTCACGCTGGCGTCGCCCACCGGCCTCGGCTACTGGTTCGTGGCGTCAGACGGGGGCATCTTCAACTACGGTGATGCCGGGTTCTTCGGCTCGCGCCGGCGACCAGCGCTCAACAAGCCCATCGTCGGCATGGCGGCCACTCCCGACGGCAAGGGCTACTGGCTGGTCGCCTCCGACGGCGGCATCTTCAACTACGGCGACGCCGGCTTCTTCGGCTCGGCAGGCTCGCTGCCGCTGAACAAGCCCATCGTCGGCATGGCGGCCACCTCCGACGGCAAGGGCTACTGGCTGGTCGCCTCCGACGGCGGCATCTTCAACTACGGCGACGCCGCCTTCTTCGGGTCGCGGGGCGGCCAGCCCCTCAACACGACCAATCGTGGGCTTGGGAGTCACCGCCGACCGGCAAGGGCTACTGGCTGGTCGCCTCCGACGGCGGCATCTTCAACTACGGCGACGCCCTGTTCCACGGCTCGGCCGGCTCACTGGCGCTGAACAAGCCGGTGGTGGGCATGGCGGCCACCCCGGACGGCGGGCGGCTACTGGCTGGTCGCCTCCGACGGCGGCATCTTCAACTACGGCGACGCCGCCTTCTTCGGGTCGACGGGATCCCTCCACCCTCAACAAGCCCATCGTCGGCCTGGCGCCCACTCCCGACGGCCAGGGCTACTGGCTGGTGGCCTCCGACGGCGGCATCTTCAATTACGGCGGCGCCGGGTTCTTCGGGTCGACCGGGAGCATCCATCTGAATCAGCCCGTCGTGGGGATGGCGCCGGGGCCCTGATGGCCGATCCGGTGAGGGCCGGTCGGGCGTGAGACAGCCCACCGGTATCCTCACCGGATGGCCGACCGTCTGGTCGTTCGCGGGGCTCGCGAGCACAATCTCAGAGACATCTCCCTTGACCTGCCCCGGGACCGGCTGATCGTCTTCACCGGGCTGTCGGGCTCGGGGAAGTCCTCCCTCGCCTTCGACACCATCTACGCGGAGGGCCAGCGCCGCTACGTCGAGTCCCTCTCGGCCTATGCCCGCCAGTTCCTGGGTCAGATGGACAAGCCCGACGTGGACTTCATCGAGGGCCTCTCGCCGGCCATCTCCATCGACCAGAAGTCGGCCTCCCGGAACCCGCGCTCGACCGTCGGGACCATCACCGAGGTCTACGACTACCTGCGCCTCCTGTATGCCCGCATCGGCCATCCTCACTGCCCCACCTGCGGCCGGCCCGTGGCGCGCCAGACGCCCCAGCAGATCGTCGACCGGGTGCTCGAGCTCCCGCAGGGCACCAAGTTCCAGGTCCTGGCCCCGGTTGTCCGCGGCCGCAAGGGCGAGTACAGCTCCCTGCTCGACGACCTGGCCAAGCAGGGCTTCGCGCGGGTCAGGGTCGACGGCGTACCCCTCGAACTGTCGGATCGGGCCGAGGTGGCGCTGGCCCGCTACGAGATGCACACCATCGAGGTCGTGGTCGACCGGCTCATCCGCCGCGACAATGTCCGCCAGCGCCTCACAGAGTCGATCGAGACGGCGCTCGAGCTCACCGGCGGGACGGCCGAGGTGCTCGTCATGAACGGGACCGGCGAGGGCGGGAGCGACGAGGCCATCACCTTCTCCCAGCACCTGGCGTGCGTCCACTGTGGCGTCAGCTTCGAGGAGCCCGCCCCGCGCAGCTTCTCCTTCAACTCGCCCTACGGCGCCTGCCCGGCCTGCCTCGGCCTCGGCACCAAGTTCGAGGTCGACCCCGAACTGGTAGTGCCCGACGAATCGCTGTCACTCGCCGAGGGCGCATTGGTTCCGTGGGCGGGAGCGCGCAGCGAGTACTTCACCGGGCTCCAGAAGGGGGTCGCAGACTTCGGCGGCTTCTCCTTCGACACCCCGTGGAAGTCGCTCAAGGCGAAGGACAAGAAGCTCGTCCTCTACGGGACGGGGAGCCGGGCGGTGCACGTCACCTACAAGAACCGCTTCAACCGGACCCGTTCCTACGAGGCGCACTACGAAGGCATCATCACCTGGCTGCAGCGGCGCCACGGCGAGTCGGAGTCCGACTGGTCGCGCGAGCAGATCGAGCAGTTCATGCGCGAGGTGGACTGCCCCGAGTGCAAGGGAGCCCGCCTCAAGCCCGAGTCGCTGGCGGTCACCGTCGGGGGGCGCAACATCTACGAGCTGTGCAGCCTCTCCATCGCCGCCGCCGTCGCTGCCATGGCGGACCTGGAGCTCACCGACCGCGAGCACATGATCGCGGACCGCGTCTTCAAGGAAGTGCGCGAGCGGATGCAGTTCCTGCTCGACGTCGGCCTCGACTACCTCTCCCTGGCCCGATCGGCCGGCACGCTCTCGGGCGGCGAGGCGCAGCGGATCCGCCTGGCCAGCCAGATCGGCAGCGGACTCGTCGGCGTCCTCTACGTCCTCGACGAGCCCTCCATCGGGCTGCACCAGCGCGACAACCAGCGCCTCATCGCCACGCTCGAGCGGCTGCGCAACCTCGGCAACACCGTCATCGTGGTCGAGCACGACGAGGAGACCATCCGCACCGCCGACTACGTCGTGGACATCGGGCCCGGGGCGGGGGAGCACGGCGGCACCGTGGTGCACGCCGGACCGGTGACTGGCCGCGGCGGCCTGCTGACCAACAAGGCCTCCATCACCGGCCAGTACCTGTCGGGCAAGAAGTCGATCCCCATCCCGGCCCGCCGCCGACCCGGAACAGGCGACGTCGTGACGGTGCGGGGCGCGCGCGAGCACAACCTGCACGACATCGACGTCTCGTTCCCCCTCGGCTGCTTCATCGCGGTGACGGGCGTGTCGGGCTCGGGCAAGTCCACGCTGGTGAACGACATCCTGCTGCGCTCCCTGGCCCAGCACCTCCACCGGGCCAAGGCGTTGCCCGGACGCCACCGCAAGGTCGAGGGCGTCGCCCACCTCGACAAGGTGGTCGACGTCGACCAGGCGCCCATCGGCCGGACGCCGAGGTCGAATCCGGCCACCTACACGGGCGTCTTCGACCACATCCGCAAGCTCTTCGCGCAGACGGCCGAGGCCAAGGTGCGCGGCTACCAGCCGGGGCGCTTCTCGTTCAACGTGCGGGGCGGTCGCTGCGAGGCGTGCGCGGGGGACGGGACGATCAAGATCGAGATGCACTTCCTGCCCGACGTCTACGTGCCCTGTGAGATCTGCCACGGCGCGCGCTACAACCGCGACACCCTCGAGATCACCTTCCGCGGCAAGACGATCGCCGACGTGCTCGACATGTCGTGCGAGGAGGCCCTGACCTTCTTCGAGCGCCAGCCGCCCATTGCCCGGCACATGCAGACCATGGTCGACGTGGGCCTCGGTTACGTGCGCCTGGGCCAGCCGGCGCCGACGCTCTCGGGGGGCGAGGCTCAGCGGGTCAAGCTGGCCAGCGAGCTGAGCCGCCGCCCGACCGGGCACACCTTCTACATCCTCGACGAGCCCACGACGGGTTTGCACTTCGACGACACCCGCCGGCTGCTCCAGGTGCTCGGCCGGTTGGTCGACCAGGGCAACACCGTGGTGGTGATCGAGCACAACCTCGACGTGGTCAAGACGGCGGACTGGATCATCGATCTCGGTCCCGAGGGTGGGGACAAGGGCGGCACGGTCATCGCCGAGGGCACGCCCGAACAGGTGGCCAAGACGGCCGGCAGCTACACGGGCGAGGTGCTCAAGCCGGTGCTGGCGCGAGCCAGGTAGGGCGGCTCAGGACTCGTCGCCGGAGCGGCTGAAGTGCGTCTCGGGCCGCTCGAGTGCCTCTCCGTCGAGGAACAGGTCGACCTTCTCGTTGTAGAAGGCGACCAGCCCCGCGATGGGGAACACCTCACGGGTGGGGAAGTCGTAGGACCAGGCGACGTCAGGGTGAATCCTGCCCTCGACTCGGGCCGACCAGTAGCCGCTCGTCGTGCCCTTGTAGGGGCAGGCTGTCACGGTGTCGGAGGGGACCAGGTGGGTGAAGTCCACGTCGGTCCGGTTCAGGTAGTAGCGCGTCGGGAGCCCCGTCTCGAAGAGCAGGATCGGTGACGACGTCTCGGCGAGCACGACGCCCTTGGACTCGACGCGCAGGCGCCGCGAGGACCGCAGCGCGTCGACCCGCGTGTACGGGTTGCGTGGATGGACGAAGACCTGCTCGTCCTCCTCGAACCAGGCGTCGAAGGCCGACCACTCGAAGCGGACGGTGTCGTCGAGGCCCTCCACCTTGGCCGCCGACAGGACCCTGGCGGCGTGGGGCCGGCGGACGCCGTCGAGCTCGAGGCCGAAGTGCCTCACGTCGCCACGTGGGGTCTCCTCGGTCGTACCTTCGTCGACGAGCACGTCGCGCACCACGTCGGCGAGGGGGACGTAATACTGCGGGAAGCCGGGCCACTCCCAGACGTAGCGCGCGTGGGTGGTGTCGACGATCGTCCGACCGCCCAGCACTGCCCTGACGCGGCGAGGGGCGGGCTCGACGTGGTTCGCCCGGACGGGCGGGGCGGGATAGTCGCTCACCGGGTGCGCCTCCAGTCAAGTCGTGAAGCGGGACGTCCCGACCCTACCGGCGCGGTCGACTGGCCCGCGCGGCGCGCGCAGCGCGGCAGCGCCGGAGCGTCGGCTCAGGTGATGGCGAGCATGCGCTCGAGCGCGACCCTGGCCCATGCGGCCGTGTCGGCGTCGACCACGATCTGGTTGCGAACCGTGCCCTCCACCAGACCCTCGAGCACCCACGCCAGGTGCTGGGGGTCGATGCGCGACATGGTCGAGCAGGGGCAGACGAGGGGATCGAGGCAGATCACGGTCTTGTCCGGGAACTCGTTGTGCAGCCGGTTGACGAGGTGGATCTCGGTGGCGACGCCGATCACCGAACCGGACGGTGCCGCTTCGACCGCCCGGATGATGGCGTCGGTCGAACCCGTCACGTCCCCCAGCGCGACGACCTCGTGCGCGCATTCGGGGTGGATCATCACGATCCCGCCGGGGTGCTCGACGCGGAAGGCCTCGACGTGCTCCGGCCGGAAGCGCTGGTGCACCGAGCAGTGCCCCTTCCACAGCAGCAACGTCGACTCCTTGACCTCGCGATCGGTGAGGCCGCCCAGGGCGAGCCGCGGGTTCCACACCGACATGTCGCCCGCGTCGTAGCCGAGCTCGTAACCAGTGTTGCGGCCGAGATGCTGGTCGGGGAAGAAGAGCACGCGCTCGCCGTGTTCGAGGGCCCAAGTGAGCACGGCCCGTGCGTTGGAGGACGTGCAGACAGCCCCGCCGTGGCGACCGACGAAGGCCTTCAGGGCCGCCGCGGAGTTCATGTAGGTCACCGGGACGAGGCGGTCGGCGTCGACCACCCGGGCCAGTTCCTCCCACGCCTCTTCGACCTGATCGATGTCGGCCATGTCGGCCATGGAGCAGCCGGCGTTGAGGTCGGGGAGCATCACCTTCTGGTGGTCGCCCGTCAGGACGTCGGCGGACTCGGCCATGAAATGGACGCCGCAGAAGACGATGAACTCGGCTTCGGCCTGGCCGGCGGCCAGCCGGGAGAGCCCGAAGGAGTCGCCCCGGGCGTCGGCCCAGCGCATGACGTCGTCGCGCTGGTAGTGGTGGCCGAGGACGAACAACCGGGAGCCGAGCTCGGCCTTGGCCGCCCCGATCATGGCGGCCAGCTCGTCCTCCGTCGCGGCGGTATAGCGCTCTCGCAGAGGCGCCTGAAGCCTGAGCATCTTGTCTGCCCCCTTTGAGGGAGAGCATCGATCTGGCCGGCGGGGACAGCCTGGTCGCCCATCCGCGGGTTTGTCGGCCACGATGCGAGGTTGTCTGCCGGATACCAGGCCGGCGTCGCCAGTGTACCGCCCCGCACCCGATGACTGCGCGAGAGTGGACGTGATGCAGTATCGGCCGCCTACCGGCTCCATTCCGGACGCCCCGGGCTCCTACCAGTTCTTCGACGCCGAGGGCCGCGTCCTCTACGTGGGCAAGGCCAAATCGCTGCGCCACCGGCTGCCCAACTACTGGCAGGACTCGGCCAAGCTCCCGCCCCGGACGGCGCAGATGGTGGCCCAGGCCGACCACGTCGAGTGGGTGGTGGTGGACAGCGAGGTCGATGCGCTGATACTCGAGCATTCGTTGATCCAGGCGCATCTCCCGCGCTACAACGTGCGCCTCAAGGACGACAAGAGCTACCCGTGGCTGGCCGTCACGCTCAACGAGGAATGGCCGCGGCCCGCCGTGGTGCGCGGGCGCAAGCGCAAGGGGGTCCGTTACTTCGGCCCCTACGGCAACGCGGGCGCCATCCGGTCCACGCTCGACCTCCTGGTGCGGAGCTTCCCCGTGCGCACCTGTTCGAACACAAAGTTCACACGCCACGAGCGGCTCGGCCGGCCCTGCCTGCTCTACGACATCGAGCGGTGCTCGGGTCCCTGCGTGGGCGCCGTCGACCATGCCGCGTACGAGGGGTACGTGAACGACCTCATGGGGTTCCTCTCGGGCGACACCGAGCCGGTGCTGGCCCGCCTGGAGGCGGAGATGCTCTCTGCGAGCGACGGGTTGCAATTCGAGCGGGCGGCGCGCCTGCGCGACCGGATCGTGGCAGTGCACAAGGCGGCGGAGACCCAGCAGATGGTCTCGGACAGGGCCGAGGACTTCGACGTCGTCGGCTTGGCCGAGGACCCGCTCGAGGCGTCCGTGCAGATCTTCCTCGTCCGCCGGGGCCGTGTCGTGGGGCACCGCGGTTTCGTGGCGGAGAAGGTGGAGGACCTGTCCGGACCCGAGTTCATGGCCCTCATCGTGGCGCAGGTGTACGGGGCCGAGGGGGCCGAGGTCCCGCGACGTGTGCTGCTCCCTGAGGAACCGGCCGACCTCGACCTCTTGGAGAGCTGGCTGCGCAACGTGCGGGCCGGCCCGGTCGACATCGTCGTCCCGCAGCGCGGCGTCAAGCGCGCTCTGCAGGAGACGGTTACGCGGTCGGCCGGCGAGGACCTGGCCCGCCACCGTCTCCGGCGGGCCGCCGACCACAACGCGCGCTCGAAGGCGCTGACGGAGCTCCAGACCGCGCTGGCGCTGCACGAGGCGCCGTTGCGGATTGAGTGCTACGACATGAGCCACCTGCAGGGCACCGACTACGTGGGCTCCATGGTGGTCTTCGAGGACGGCGTGGCCAAGCGCTCGGACTACCGCCGCTTCAAGGTCAAGTCCGTCCCCGGAAATGACGACTACGCAGCCATGGAGGAGGTGCTGACCCGCCGGCTCACTGCGCTCGATGAGACAGCGGGAGCGGTGGCGGGGGAGAGGCCGCGGCGCTTCGCCTACCGGCCCAACCTGATCGTGGTCGACGGCGGCAAGGGCCAGCTCGGGGTGGCCGAGCGGGTGGTGCGCGAGCTCGGGCTCGGAGGCCGGGTCGAGCTGGCTGCGCTGGCCAAGCAGTTCGAAGAGGTGTACCGGCCGGGCTCACCGGACCCGGTACGGCTGCGCCGCGGCTCGGACGCGCTCTACCTCCTGCAGCGGATGCGTGACGAGGCGCACCGCTTCGCGATCACGTTCCACCGCGAGCGCCGGGGCAAGCGGATGACGCGCAGCATCCTCGACGACATCCCCGGCCTCGGTCCGACCCGCAAGGCTCGCCTGGTCAAGGACCTGGGCGGCGTCAACGCAGTGCGCGCGGCGACGCTCGAGCAGCTCCAGGCCCTGTCCTGGCTGCCCGACAGCGTCGGTCTCGCCGTGTACGAGGGAGTGCGCAAGGCTGGTGGGCAAAGGACGGTGCGGGAGTGAGCGAGTTCGTGGTGGTGACCGGGATGTCCGGGGCGGGCCGTTCCACCGCGGCGGCGGCGCTCGAGGACGTGGGGTGGTTCGTCATCGACAACCTCCCGGCGGGCCTGATCATGAAGATGGTCGAGATGGTGGACCGGCCCGGGTCCGGAATTGAGCGGGTGGCCCTCGTCATCGGCCGGGGCGGCAGCAACACCGGCCCGGAGTACTTCGACGATCTGCCCGACGTGCTCGACGAGCTGCGCACCACCCGCAAGCGCGTGCGGGTGGTGTTCCTCGACGCGCCCGACGACGTGCTCGTGCGTCGCTACGAGGGCACGCGGCGGCGGCACCCGCTGGCGGCGCGCGGAGTGGAGGAGTCCATCGCCGACGAGCGCCGGCTGCTCGAGCCGGTGCGCGAGCGGGCCGACCTCCTGGTCGACACGGGTGAGCTGAACTCGAACCAGTTGCGGCTGCGCATCCTCGAGGCGTTCGGCGACGACGAAGCCCCGCACATGCAGACGTCGGTGATCTCGTTCGGGTACAAGCACGGCATCCCGCTCGACGTCGACGTCGTCTTCGACTGCCGCTTCCTGCCCAACCCGTTCTGGGTCGAGGAGCTGCGGCCCTTCAGCGGGTTGGACGAGCCCGTCCGCGACTTCGTCCTGGGCCAGCCCGAGTCGCAGTCCTTTCTCGAGAAGGTCGACGACCTGCTCACCAGCATCCATCCGGCCTTCATCCGGGAAGGGAAGTCGTACCTGACCATCGCCATGGGCTGCACCGGGGGGCGGCACCGCTCGGTGGCGCTGGCCCATGCCCTGGCGGACCGGTTGAGCAGGCACGGGCAGGCCGTGTCGGTCTTCCACCGGGACATCGAGCGGTGAGCGGCGCGCGGCCGTCGGTCGTCGCCATCGGGGGCGGTCACGGCACGGCGGTCACCTTGAAGGCGGCGCGGCGCTACGCCGGCACCTTGACGGGCGTCGTCTCGGTGGCCGACGACGGCGGCAGTAGCGGGAGGCTGCGCGAGTTGCTCAACGTGGTCGCGCTGGGCGACATCCGCAAATGCCTGGTCGCGCTGGCCGACGAGGACTCGGCGCTTGCGCTGGCCTTCGAGCGCCGCTTCGACGAGGGGGAGCTGGCCGGCCACGCGCTGGGCAACCTCATCCTCACCGGCCTGATCGACGCCACCGGCGATCTCGTGCTCGGTGTGCACGAGGCGGCCCAGCTGCTCGGAGCGGTCGGGGAGGTCCTCCCCGCCACGACCGAGCCCGTCGTGCTGAAGGCCGAGTCGGCCCAGGGCACGGTGGCGGGACAGGTCGCGGTCATGGGCACCGGGGACATCCACAGGGTCTCGCTGGTGCCCGGGGACGCGCACCCGCCACCGCTGGCGGTCGAGCGGATCGCCGAGGCGGACCAGGTCGTCATCGGGCCCGGGTCGCTGTTCACCAGCGTGTTGGCCGCCGTGGCGGTGAAAGGCATCGCCGAGGCGGTGGCCTCGTCCAAGGCTCAGGTCGTCTACGTCTGCAACCTTCGGCCACAGGTCCCCGAGACGGAGGGCTACGACCTGGCGGCGCATGTTGCGGCCCTGACCAGGCACAATGTCACGGTGGACGTCGTGCTGTGTGACAGCATCCAGGGGATGGGCATCGGCACGACGGAGGTCACGGTGCGCGACCTTCCCTTGACGGGGGACAACACCCTGGTGCACAGCCCGGCCAAACTGGCGCAGGCGCTGTCTGGTCTGCTGGCATAGGTCGCCCGGGACCCGAGAGGAAGGTAACGACATGACGGTGCGGGTCGGTATCAATGGCTTCGGGCGCATCGGCCGCAACTTCATGCGGACGATCCTGGCCACGGGTGCCGACGTGGAGGTCGTCGGGGTTAACGACCTGACCTCGCCCGACACGCTGGCGCACCTGTTGCGCTACGACTCCACCCAGGGACGGCTCTCGGTGCCCGTCGACGTCGAGGGAAGCGACCTGTTGGTGGGCGAGCAACGCATCCGCGTCATGGCCGAGCGCGAGCCCGAGCAGCTGCCGTGGGACAAGCTCGGAGCCACGGTCGTCATCGAGTCAACGGGGCGGTTCACCAGCCGGGCCGATGCCGCCGGCCACCTGCACGGCTCGGTGAAGCGGGTCGTGATCTCGGCGCCGTCGGGCGACGCGGACGCCACCTTCGTCATCGGCGTGAACGAGGAGGACTTCGACCCCGCGAAGCACAAGGTGGTCTCGAACGCCTCGTGCACCACGAACTGCTTCGTGCCCATGGTGAAGGTCGTGGACGACGCGTTCGAGATCGTGAGCGGGCTCATGACGACCGTGCACGCCTACACCAACGACCAGAACCTGCTCGACCTGACCCACAAGGACCTGCGGCGGGCCCGGGGGGCAGCCGTGAACATCGTCCCGACCTCGACGGGTGCGGCCAAGGCCACCGGACTCGTCATGGCGTCGATGCAGGGACGACTCGACGGAATGTCGTTGCGGGTGCCGCTGCCGGCGGGCTCCATCACCGACTTCACCGCGGTGGTCCGGGGCAACCCGTCGGTGGCCGAGGTGAACGCGGCCTTCGCCGAGGCCGCGGCCAAGCCGCCGCTCGACCGGGTCATGGACTACACGGAGGACCCGATCGTGTCGAGCGACATCGTGGGGTCGCCGGCCTCGTGCACGTTCGACGCCGGGCTCACCATGGTGATGCCGGTGAGCGACGACCTGTCACTGGTCAAGGTCAACGGCTGGTACGACAACGAATGGGGATACTCCAACCGCTTGCTCGATTTGACCGTCCTGGTGGGCGGCTGAACGGTGGGCCAGCTGGGCGGACTCCCGCTCCTCGAGGATCTCCCCGGTCTCGACGGCACGCGCGTCCTGGTGCGGGTCGACTTCAACGTCCCCCTGCACATCGGCGTGCGGGGCAAGGCCACGGTGGCCGACGACTTCCGGATCACCGCGGCGCTGCCGACCCTGCGCCAGCTGCTCGACGAGGGTGCCGACGTGGTGGCGTGCTCGCATCTCGGCCGCCCGGCCGGTGCGCGCGATCCCCGCTGGGAGATGGATCCGGTCCGGAAACGACTCGAGGTGTTGTGCCCGGGCGTCCGGCTGATGGAGAACCTCCGCTTCGACCCGGGGGAGAAGGCGAACGATCCCGCGTTCGTCCAGCGCCTGATCGAGGGTTTCGACGCCTACGTGGACGAGGCCTTCGGCGCCGCCCACCGCGCCCACGCGTCCATCGTCGGGCCGCCGCACTTCGTCCCGAGCGCGGCCGGGCTGCGCTTCGCCAAGGAGGTCGAGGTGCTGGGCGGGATCCTCGAGCACCCGGCGCGTCCGTTCGTGGCCGTCGTCGGAGGGGCCAAGGTGGCCGACAAGCTCGAAGTGCTGAAGGTCCTGGCACCCAAGGTCGACGCACTCGTCGTCGGGGGCGGCATGGCCTACACGTTCATGGCCGCCCGGGGTCAGCACGTCGGCAGCTCGCTGCTCGACGAGACGCACCTCGAGGCCTGCCGCGACCTCCTGCACTCGGGCGTGCGCATCCTGCTCCCGACCGACACCCGGGCCTTGGAACCGGGCGGCACCTTCGGGCCACCCTCGGAGGGGCACGGGCCGCGGGGAAGCGTCAAGGTGATAGAGGGGGACCTGCCGGACGGCTGGAACGGCCTCGACATCGGCCCGGACACGGCGGCGGCGTTCGCCGATGTCGTCGCCGGCGCCGGAACGGTGCTGTGGAACGGCCCGCTGGGGGCCTTCGAGGACAAACGCTTCGCCCAGGGCACTCGCATCGTGGCGGAGGCCGTGGCACACTGCCCCGGCTTCTCGGTGGTGGGTGGCGGGGACAGTGCCAGCGCGCTCGACGAGCTCGGCCTGTCCGAGAAGATCGACTTCCTCTCGACCGGTGGCGGGGCCTCGCTGTCCTTCATTGAGAAGGAGGGGCACCTGCCGGGCATCGACGCCCTGCGCCAGGCTCCCAACGCGCCCCGGGGGTGACGGCGCGCCGCCCGCTGGTCAGCGGGAACTGGAAGATGCACCACGACCACATCGAGGCGCTGCACACCGTGCGCGACCTCGGCCTGCGGCTGAAGCCCGAGGACGTGGCCCGGGTCGACGTCTCGGTCCACCCGCCCTTCACCGACCTGCGCACGGTGCAGACGCTGGTCGAGAAGGAGCGCATCCCCGTCGCGCTCGGCGCGCAGCACTGCTCCGACGAGGACGCGGGACCCCGCACGGGCGAGGTGAGCCCCCGCTTCCTGGCCCGGCTGGCGACGGCGTACGTCATCGTGGGCCACTCGGAGCGGCGGGCGCTGTTCGGGATGGATGACGCTTCGGTGGCATCGACGCTCCGAGCCGTCCTGCGGCACGGGATGACGCCCATCGTCTGCGTGGGCGAGAGCGAGGAGCAGCGCGACCGGGGCCAGACCGAGGGTGTCCTCGAGGAGCAGGTCCTCGCCGCGCTCACCGGCCTGGACGCCGAGGTCGTGGGCGGTCTTGTCGTCGCCTACGAGCCGATCTGGGCCATCGGCACCGGCCAGGCGGCGACGACGGTGGACGCCGAGGATGCCTGCGTGTTCATACGGTCGCTCGCGGCCAAGCTGGGCGGCGAGGAGGCGGGCGCGGGGATCCGCGTGCAGTACGGCGGCTCGGTGAACGCGGAGAACGCCGCTGGCCTCATGGCCGAACCCGACGTGGACGGCCTCCTGGTCGGGGGGGCCAGCCTGCAAGCGGCCGACTTCACCGACATCATTCGGGCCACCGCGGCCTGCTACCGTTCCTAGGCCGAACAGAGCGCAACCCGCCGCGAGTTGGAGGCTTTTCCGTTGTTGTTGGCGACGATCGACGCAGTCACATGGATGTACATCGTGATCGAGGTGCTCTCCGCGCTCGGACTGATCTTCCTCATCCTGATGCACAGCGGGAAGGGAGGCGGGCTGTCCGACATGTTCGGTGGCAGCGTCGGGGCCGCCGCCCAGGGTTCGACGGTGGTCGAGCGCAACCTCGACCGCATCACGGTCACCGTGGCCATCGTCTTCGCCTTCGCGACGGTCACCCTGGATCTCCGGCTGCAGTGAGGGGCCGGGGCCCGCGCCCCCGGCGGTGGCGAGGTCTGGTGGCGATCGTCAGCGGACTGGCCCTGCTCGCCTCTGCGTGCGGCGGCGGGGGCCCGGGCACGACGACCGTCACCTACATCGGAGTCGCCGGCGGCGCCATCTCGTTCGGCATGACCGACGACGTGACCGGGTGCAACCCCAACACGGCATTGGGCGACTCCCCGGGCACCCGGACGGTCCTCAGCGCCGTCTTGCCGAGCCCCTTCGTCGTCAACGACGTGGGCGCACCAACGGCGAACTCGGAACTGATCGTGTCGTCTGAGCTGGTGAGCACCAAGCCCGAGACGATCGTGTACACGCTGAACCCCAAGGCGGTTTGGTCCGATGGCGTGCCGATCACGGCCACCGACTTCAAGTACGCCTGGGATCTCCAGAAGGGCGACCCGGTGGTGTCCTCGCCCGACGTCTCGAGCATCGCGGGGTACCGCGACATCGCCTCGGTGACCGGGTCGAACGGGGGCCACACGGTCACCGTGAAGTTCAAGACCACCTTCGCCGACTGGCAGATGCTCTTCGACAACCTCGTGCCGGCGCACGTGATGGAGAAGGTGGGCTGGGACCCGTTGTGCCTGACGGTGAACCCGGCGATCGACCTGTCGGGCGGGCCCTTCAAGATCGGCTCCGTCTCGGGTCAGACGATTCAGCTGGTGCAGAACCCGAAGTGGTGGGGGACCCCGGCCAACGCCCGCTCCATCACGATCCACATCGCCTCCTCGACCGAGCAGCTGGCCCAGTGGATGGCGTCGGGGTACGTGGAGGTGGCACAGCCCGCCACCGTGACGCCTGGCTTCCTCACGCAGATGACCGGGTTACCGGGCGCGCAGAGCCAGGTCGACACCTCCGAGACACTGCTCCAGCTCAACATGGCGAGCTCGCTGGACGGGCCGCTCTCACCGGACCTCCGGGTCGCCATCGCCCTGTCCCTCAATCGCCAGGATCTGGTCAACCAACAGGCCGTCTGGGCCTGTCCGGGGGTCCAGGTCGCGGACAGCCACCTGTACGTGCAGGGCCAGGCGGCTTACAAGCCGACGGCGCCGACCACGCCGACGACGATCCCGGTCCCGACGTCGTCGACGTCGACCACCGTCATCGGGGCCGGAGGGAGCGTGAACTTCCCGGTGACGCCGGTGCCGGCACAGGCGGACGCGCTGCTCGAGGCGTCGGGGCTCGTCCGCACGCCGGGCAATCCCTACTACCACTCGGCGTTCGGCGAGCCCTTCGCGCTCCATATGGTGTACGACGCGAGCGATCCCTGGGCCACGGCGGCCGGCCCGGTGATCCGCGCCCAGCTCCAGGCGGCGGGCCTGGAGACCACCCTGCTGCCGGTCGACGGCGCCACGAAGACCGGGCAGGTGCTGGCGGCGGGCTTCGCCGACCTGGCACTCATGCCGGTGACGTTCAGCCCGTACTCGAGCCAGATGCTCTCGTGGTACACGACGTTGCTCGGTCCGGCCGGTAAGAACGGCTCGCAGGACTGGACGAACTACTCGAACAGCCGGCTCGACCAGCTGGTGGAGACAGCCTCGCAGCAGCTCAACCCGAACACGGCGGCCGGCTATTACGGCCAGGCGGACACCCAGCTCTGGGACGACATGGTCTCGCTGCCGATCTTCGCGGAGCCCACCGCCCTGGCCTGGAGCCGGACCATCGGGGGGGTGACGCCCACGCCCCGCAGTGACAGCCTCCTGTGGTTCGCACAGCTGTGGGCGGTCCGAGTCCCGGAGTCCACCCTCAACACCACGCCCACCCTGCCGGGCCAGTAGCAGCTGGACGGCCCCGCCGAGGGGCTTGTTGGGAGCGCGCTACGATCTCCGGACGCTGATTTTCAGCGGCTCGCTCGTCGGAGTGGCGGAATAGGCAGACGCGCCAGCTTGAGGGGCTGGTGCCCGCAAGGGCGTGGGGGTTCAAGTCCCCCCTCCGACACCACCAATAGACGACTGCTTCAACCCAACCTCTTCCAGTGTGACGTTGAGCGCCGGAGCGCCGGAGATCGTCACTTCGAGATGGTCGGGAAAGATGCTTACGCCTCCGACTAACTCCTTGATCAGAACTCGGCGCTCGTCATCCGTGGCCTCAGCCCAGACCTCAGACATATCAAGATTCCTCAGAGATTCCACGACCTGCTCAAAGCGAAGCGCTAGATCGTCACGCACGGCCCTCTGAGAGGCATCTTCGGCTGCTTCCGTCCGGAAAGCCTCTATCTGATCAGCCATCCGACGCTCCTCCTCAGCGAAAGCCTCTGCGCTGATCTTGTCCTGGTAGTACAGATCGAGAAGCTTTCTCCTGTTCGCCGACAAGAGCGCAAGCGTCTTCGCCGGGGTTCGCCGGGAGTGCCGGCGGGCATCGTGGCCGAGCCTCGTCCGGCCCTTCCCGGCGAGTTCCCGTCGGATGGCCGATTGCAGCCTCTCGTCCTGCGACAGGAGAGAAATTCCCAGAACAGCTGCCCGTATAAGGCCAACGTTGGTCCGACGAGCCTGATGGCATCCTTCGCCCCTATGGCGACACCGATACATCGTCCGACCATCTCCGTTGACCTCGACTGCCATACGCCGTCCACACAGGCCGCAGAACACCCTTCCGGAGAGCAGATCCCTACCCCGTGGACGCCCGGGGACGAAGCCTCGATGTGCTGCAGCGAATTCCTCTGGAGTCACGAGGGCCTCATGCACACCGGGGAACCACTCGCCCCTTAACTGGACCTCGCCGAGGTAGACCCGGGATTTCAGAATCGATCCGACAGTCGAATACTTGATCCCGGTCGCTTCTTCAATCTCCCTCTGACTACGACCCGCCGCCCGGAGCCGGAAGATCTCCCTCACCCGGTACGCATCGTCATTTGCGACCAGAGCACCCCCAACGAGGTCGTAGCCCGTCTTCGGACGATTGAGCCACTTACCCTCTCGGACCGCCAGCGGTGCCCTTGTAGTGCGAGACTGGGGAAACGACCTCACGAACACGATCAAAGATGTCTGCGGGCTGGACACCCACAGCGCCCGGAAGTCCTGCCACCATGTATTGAGAACCGCGGTCGTGGTGGAACACCATGCCCACCACGTCTCCGTCCCGGGTCGCCACGGCCCTCTCCAGAGCGGCCTCGACGAGCTCGGTAGCGCATGTGGCCCTCCATGGCGTAGCCGACGACGCGGCCGCGAGCCCAGGTCGAGCACGTCGGCCAGGTAGAGCCAGCCCTCGCCTGTGGGGATGTAGGTGATGTCCCCGCAGGTGCGCTCTTCCAGGCTCGCCGACGCTGAAGTCGCGCTTCACCAGGTCCGGCAGCGGCGGGGCGCTCACGTCGGGGATCGTGGTGCGGACCTTGCGGCGCCGGCCGTCGTGGGCGTGGAGGCCGTACTCGGACATGAGCCGTTCGACGCGCTTGTCGTTGTCGCAGAACCCCCGGTCTCCGCAGCTCGTCGGTCATCCACGGGCTGCCGTAGGTGTCGTCGAGCTCGTCGTGGACCCGGCGCATCTCATTGATGACCAGGGCCTCGTCCCACGAGCACCCAGATCTTTGAACCCAACGATCGACGAAAGGGTCTGCTGGGCGACTTTTTGCAGGTATTCGTCACGAAGAAGTGATTCGGTCCAAGGCCGCTTTCTTCTTTCTAAACCGAGATTGCCCCCGTTTCGGTACGGCAGCCACCCCGGCCACAGCGTTGGCCCGGACCCCTCGCCGCTCCCGCCACAGCCCAGGGGGCTGCGTCTCGGTGCAAGATGCGCCCCGCCCCGCCCCGCCCGCCCCGCCACCGGCTTCGCCGGCATCGGGCCCGAAGCGGACCGGATTCGGGCCAACCTTGGCCATCGACCCCGACCGGCAGGCGCCCCTACGCCGGCACTATGAGCGTGGCCAGGGAGACAGCCTCCGGTCGGGAATTGTGTACGTCCCCCCGCTCGACGGACCCCCCACCCAGTTACCCCTTAGCGGCACTACGAGGTCACTAGGTAGTTCAGGCGAAGGCCACTCGGTCCTTTACTCCGCCGTACCTCGCCGGAAATGCATCATGGTGAGCTCGCCCTTGGGGTTCTTGATGTGACGGTCGAGATGTTTTGTGAAGGGTAGGGTGCGCTTCTCAATCGCAAGGTGCAATTTTGAAAACTCCTCTCCCTCGTTCCGAGGACGCCGATTGAGGTGGCCCCAAAGCCGCATGTGCACAGTCCGGCTGACGAATGTCTCCTGCCGTTCAATCTCGATCGGCTCGAAGCCGTGGCACGAGCACACTCCTGCATACCAGCCGACTGGGCGACCAAAGAAGTTCTGATAGGGACCGGTCCCGGTCGTGAATGAGGGCAACTCCACCGGGGTGTCCTCAAAGAGGAGGACGTCTCTTGCGCTGACTCGACAGATCTCACCGAGCAGCATTGTCCGACGAGCGTCAGGATTGTGCTGGAGCACGGTGGTCGTGGTGACAAGGTCAAACTCTTTATCCCCAAAGGGCAAGTTCTCGCCGTCAATCTGCAGGATCTCTGCTTCAGGGGCGTTGTGCTTGGCAAGGTTGACCATCTCTGACGACTGATCACATCCCACTATGCGACCAGGATGTTGTTCCGTCATCCAGCGCAGCTTCCCGCCTGGACCGCAGCCTACGTCCAGCACCGAAAGACCTTCTACTCGAATCTTGGGATCGAACCGCTCTCTGAATTGTGCGGCCTTGTATTCGTTATAGGGAGAGTCATCTCCGGCGAGCAGGTTGCCGGAAGTTCGATCACGGACTTGCGCGCCGACCCCCGACCAGTGTGGTTCCATTTCGTAGTCAGCCAAGGCGTGCTCCGAACCCTTCCAAGCCAACTTCTAGGGGATGCCACTATATCTAGAGCGCCCGGCAGTTCAAGGTGCCCCGGTCCGCCGGTTAGGAACATGACCAGGGAGACAGTCTCCAGTGGGGTTTGTGGCCGTCCCCCCTCCGACACGCACCTGAGCACACGATGGTCGGACCTCGACGAGCACCGACTCGGGTTCGTCAGGGTGGTAGGTGATCCGCAGGCCCATGGTCTGCCCGTAGATGGCTGCACGTTGCTCGGGCGTCGCCTTGGCGAGGGACCGCAGCACCTTGCGCTGCGAGGTCACCAGCGCCCGAATCTCGGCCTCTGAGAGCGGCTGAGCAACAGACGCGGTCGAGGCCAGTTCGCGCTCGGCGTGCAGTCGGTCGGCCTCAACCTCCTTGATCCATGAGGCGACAACGGCCGGGTCGGCCCCGGCCTCAAGCGCCGAGCGGTACTTCGCCAGCCGGGTATCGCAGTCCTTGACGCCCCGGCGGGCAGCCTCGGCCCGAGCGGCGGCGGCATCGTCGGGTTCCTGCGCCGCTGCCAGTGCGGCCACGGCGCCGTCCAGGTTGTTCGGGTCGAACATGGAGAGCAGCCATGCATCGAGGCTCGGCAGCACGTCGGCCTCGCGCAGGTAGATCGTGCTCGGGTGCTGGCCGGTCGCCCCGGCATATTCGCTCGGGAACCGGCAGCGGTAGTACGGCTCGCCGTGATTCGGATTGCCCGACATCCGGCGACCGCATACTCCACAGACGACCAGCGAGCTGAGGCAGTAAGTGCGGTGGCGACGCGGCTTGACGACGGCCGAGCGTTGATGCCCGGCGCGCTGCGATGCTGCGGCGGCGAACGTCTCGGGGGACACGATCGCCTCGTGCGTCTCCTCGCTCGACCACACCCACTCCTCGCGGGGGTTCCACTTCATGCGACTCTGGTAGCCCGCGGCCACGTCATCAACGTCGAGCAGCTCCTCGTCGCGTCGCTGGCGGTTCCAAACCGACTTGCCGGTGTACTTCGGGTTCTGCAGGATCGCTCGCACGGCGCTCTTGCCCCATGCCCCGTTCGCGCTTGCCCGGTGTCTGATGCGGGCCGGGTCGTGGCCGCTAGGGGAGGGGATGCAGTCGAGGTTGAGGCGCTCGGCGATGGCACCGATACCAGCACCCCCGATGTACTCGTCGAAGATTCTCACGACGATAGGAGCGGCAGTCGGATCGACTTCCAGCCGACGGAGCCGCTGACCGTGCGCGTTCTTAGCCGGGTTGGGGTGCGGCCCGGCGTCGGCCAGCACGAAGCCGTACGGCGGCCTGCCGCCAGGAACCGGCCCTCGTGCTTTGCCTGCGCCTCCATGGCGGACTTGACCCTGACCTTGATCCGGCTGCGCTCGCCCTTGGACATCCCGCCGTAGAGCTGCATCAGCAGGTCGTGCGCGTCCGATCCCGGATCGACCTTGCCGCCGACCTCTGGCACCCACAGCTCGACGCCGTAGTGCGTGAACAAGGAGGCAGTGTCAAGGGAAGGCGATTACCGGAGCGCAGCCCACTCGGCGCTCACCTTCGGGCGTACTGTCCCGGCTGAGTGCCCTGCTCGATTGCTTAAGACAGTCGCAATTGCCTCAGAAGGCGAACGGATCGCTCCCCGCGAGGACGGGGCTTGAACAGCACAGGCCCATAGCGCTCGCACCGGCAGAAAGAGCAATCGGCGCCTTTGCGGTAGTGCTGGTGTGACTTATAAGGATCGCCGCAACGACAGACAGGCCGCCTGATTCCCAGAATTGCCAACAGCCCATCCGCGTGACTCGGCGGAGAAACCTCGTAGTCATCCGCGCGGAAGAACGACAACTGCTTCGCTTCGGCTACCGACACCAAACCAGCCTTCCAGGTCGACGCAAGCCAAACAACCCCAGCACAACTTTTCACTAAACGTTGCGCACCCCCCCTGCCTACGCTGACCAGAACGTTGCGCGCCTTAACCGTGACATCGCACCAACCTGCCGTACTCGTGCGGGCGACAATTCGGATTTGATGCGTCCGCCCGATTGGCGCCCAGCAGTTCGCGGCGGACGTCCATCTGACCAAACGCGAGAGCGTGGAGGAGTCCGAGACATTGGGCGGTTCCGGATCCGCGCCGTTATCGACGACGTGGGATGGTCGGTTTCACTGGCTGGTCCAGGAGGACCTGCGGCCCCTCCAGGTGGTCGGCGAGTTCGAGCTGAGACTGAAAAGCAGTTCCGTGGGTCGAGCCGTGCTGCCCAACGGCAGGGACCTCGCCAATCTTCAGGGTCTCGGTGACCCGCCCTTCTGACTAGGCCGCCGCCTTGAGCTGTAATCGGCCCCTCAAGAGTGCCGGTGTATTAGGTGAGCCAAACGCCCCTCCGACACCAGGGAAAACAGCGAAGCGGTGTTTGCGCGTCCGCCTCACGGCTGACCGGTCCGAATTATGCGGCTCGCATATTTTGATGCCCTGACGGGTGCGATCGGACGTCCCCAGGCTGTGATCACTGCTACGGCCTGACCCTTTCGAAACGGCTGAAGGCCATGGGCATGCCGAAGTACCAGCAAGACGCAGGGGCCGGAAGTCCACCTCTTCGAGCTTCCTGGGGTGCTCGATGTGGAAACTGGTGTCCGGCGCGACGTAGACGCCGCCTTAGCGAAGAGGTCGCGGACCCGTTTCAGCTCGCCGGCCAGCTCGCCGGCCAGCTCGCCGAACTTGGCGGATCGATCGTCGATCTCGGCACTGATAAGCGCATGAAGTTGGCCGTCAGCTGGCATTGAGCAAATGTCGCAGTGACGAGGACTCTCAAAGAGGCAAATGCTCCCCTCGCGTGAGGTATCTCAAGAGCTCCTTCTCGGTGCGCGTCGGCCAGCGGACATAGGCGTTACGCTGATCTGGTGGTCCCCATGGTCTCGGGGGGGTACTGCGCTTCGAGTGTTGATTTCGGCTGCACACCCGTGCAATCGCCGCTGCGGCGCTCGGGCAGTGTCAGTCGTCGACCAGACCAGGTTGCGTAATCACAACGCCTGAACAACATTGGACAGGTTGTCGGGCGGCACGGTCAGACATCTCGGCATGGACGGTCCTGAGAAACCAGGTCAGATGCGGCCTCGGCGGAGATGTGCGCAGGGGCTTGAAAGCGATGTGAACCCGACCGGATAGCCTCATCGAACCGCGATCAGAGTGTCGGGAGATGTTATGAGGCTCGCGAAGGCGAGAGTACAGAACTATCGGAGCATCAAGGACACCGGCTGGTTCGAGGTCGAACCAGGCAAGACGATCCTGGTCGGCGCCAATGAGGCGGGCAAGACGGCGGTCATGCGGGTTTTGGAGCACCTTCGACCCGGCCCCATTGTCAAGCCGCTGGTGCCTTTGCGTGATTTTCCTCGGTCTGAGCTCCAGCAAATTCAACGAGGCACCCTGAATCCCAAGGATGTTGTCGTGGTGGAGGCCGAGTACGAACTCGATGACGCAGATCGGGCAGCCGTTCTCGAAATATCTCCGCATTTCGGGGCTTGTCGTTATTGGTTTTCGAAGACTCTCGATAACCAGTCTCATCACAATTTGTGCAATGAGCCTGAACGACCGACGGTCGGACAGTACAAGGATGAGTTTCGACGTCTGGCCGCGCATGCGGACTCGCGTGTCGCAGTACCACCGAAAGGAGCGACTCCACCAAAACCGAGCGAAACCCTCAACTCCATTCTCAGCGGCGTTTCCGATCGCTCTCCCATTTCTGTCACACAGGCAAGAGATCTCGAGGAATGGCTGGAGGACACCGCAGCCCACGTTGACAGAACAGATGAGATTGAGACGCAGCGAGTGGCCGCGCTACGGGACCTCGTGGCCTTGGTGGCAGCCCGCGATGAGATTCTGGAGTTACTCAACGACCGGCAACCAATGATGGTGTACTACTCCACGTACACCCGAGTCCAGCCGTCCATTCATTTGAAACATTTCGCGGACACGTTGGATGCCGGTGCCATCGACCCAGCCGACGCGTACAACTTCGGCAATACATGCCTACTTCAGCTGCTGGGGTTTTCAGCCCGTGAATTGTCCGATCTGGGGAACGTGCACGAGCCCGGTGTTGATGACGCGGAGGGAATGCAGCGCCTCATGGACCAGCTCGACGACCGTTCATATCGGTTGAACGCGGCGTCGATTGAGCTGACAGAGAGAATCAGCGAAGTCTGGCAACCATCACGCGTCGAAGTGGCAACTGGGACAGCGCCTGATTCTGACTACACGGTACGGATTGTGGCGGATCAGCAATACCTCAAGGTGGTCGTGGAAGATTCTCTTGGCGTGAACGTGGAGCTCGACCAAAGATCTGAGGGTTTCCAGTGGCTGGTGTCCTTTTTCGTGGTGTTCTTTGCTCAAGCGGCAGAAACCCACGTGAATGCGATTCTGTTGCTCGATGAGCCCGGGCTCAGCCTTCATGGCCTGAAACAGCGGGAGTTTCGCCGGACTCTCTCGAAGCTCGCTCAAAGCAATCAACTTCTGTTCACGACGCACTCGCCATTCCTGGTGGGACCAGATGAACTTGACATTGTTCGAGTGGTCGAGATGGCTGACAGAACAGTCGGAACAATTGTGCATTCCGATGTCATCGCGGATGACCCCGCATCACTGCTGCCATTGCAAGAGGCACTCGGATACGACCTCGCCCAGAGCCTCTTTGCACAGCAACGGAATCTGGTCCTGGAGGGCCTCACCGACTTCTGGTATGTGGAGGCGGTATCGGAACTGTTCCGCGATGCTGGATTGACTGAACTCAACCACGAGATAGCGCTTTTTCCGGCGAGCAGCGCCGGCAAGGTCGTCTACTACGCCACCATTCTGCACGCTCAGCACCTCAAGGTCGCCGCCCTTCTCGACTCGGACGCCGCAGGCGACAATGCGGCCAACCAGGATGTCCTCGCTCGGAAGCTGGGCCACAAGGGGATTCTCCGGACGAAAGATGCATACGCTGGACTTGTGGCTGAGCCGGAGATCGAGGACCTTCTTAGGGACACGCTGGTGGAGGTCGGGAAGTCCGAATGTGGTTGGGACGTCTCGGAGGCGGCTTCAAGCCAACCGACTCGAGGAATCGTGGACATCTACGCTGCAGAGATAGGACGTGATTTCTCGAAGTACCGCCTTGCGAAGGGTTTCCTTCGTTGGAGCGGTATCCACGCCGCCCAAGACCTCACTGACTACGAGCGATTGCAATGGGGCACCCTCATACAGGCGATCAATCAGGCGCTGCAATGACGGGAGGCGGGAGGCGGGAGGAGCCGTTCTTGTGGGCTGCCGCTAGAACATCCAACGGCAACTTGGGAACTGGCGTCCCTTGACGTGTCGATCTTGCCTTCGCGGGGAGCCCCGTCTCTCCGAAGGGAACGCATGGGCGCCGTGTTCGAGAAACCGACCCTCCGGAGAGGTCCTGCCTAACCTTGATCTCAGGGACTCAACCTCCAGTCGGGGTTTGTGTTCGTCCCTCTCCGACACCACGGGGAGCCGACTTCTTCAGCCCTCTAGCGTAACGTTGAGGGCCGGAGCGCCAGTGATCGTCACTTCGAGATGGTCGGGAAAGATGCTCACGCCACCGACTAACTCCTCGATCAGAACCCGGCGCTCGTCATCCGTGGCCTCAGCCCAGACCTCAGACACCCTCACACGGTAGGCATCATCATTTGGGACCAGAGCCACGCCTGCAAGGTCGTAGCCCGTCTACGGGACGATTGAGCCACGCGGCCCTCTCTTACTGCCTGATGCACAACCAGATCGAGTGGCCCGTCACCGAAGTGTTCGCCAACGAGTCTCGCAAGGAGTGACTGATCTGCTTAGTTCGTGCCGTAGCAAAGATGTACTGAATTGGTCAGCCGGGTCTGCTGAAGGTTTGGTTTCCACTTAACGTGAAGAGCTTCGGCTCTTTCGAAAGGATGGAACCATGCCGAGCCCCTATCCCGCGGAGTTCCGCGCTGACGTCGTCCGGGTCGCTCGCAAACGCGAGGCCACGCTGACCCAGATCGCCAAGGACTTCGGGATCTCAGAAGCCACGCTGCACGCCTGGCTGAAGAAAGCGGACGTCGAGGACGGCATCAAGCCCGGCATGACCTCGGCTGAAGCCGCCGAGAACCGAGAGCTGCAGCAAGCGCAACCGGACCCTCGAGCAGGAGAACGAGATCCTGCGCCGGGCGGCCGCCTATTTCGCCAAGGAGCTCCGCCCAAAATGAAGTACCCGCTGGTCCTCGACCTTGCCGCCGACGGGATACCCGTCACGGTGACCTGCCGGGTGCTGGGCTTCTCCACTCAGGCCTTCAACAAGTGGCGTCGTAACCCCGTCTCCCAACGCGACTGGGACGAAGCCCATCTGATCAACGCGGCGATCGACATCCATGACGACGACCCGGCGTTCGGGTATCGCTTCATCTCCGACGAGCTGGCCGATGCCGGCTTCGATGCCAGCGAGCGCCGGGTGTGGCGACTGTGCTCTCAAGAGGGCATCTGGAGCGTCTTTGCCAAGAAGAAGGGCCTGCGGAGAAAAGCCGGCCCGCCGGTCCACGACGATCTGGTGGGCCGCGACTTCAACGCAGACCGCCCCAATGCGCTGTGGCTCACCGACATCACTGAGCACCGGACCGACGAAGGCAAGCTCTACTGCTGCGCCATCAAGGATGTCTACTCGAATCGCATCGTCGGCTACAGCCTCTCGGATCGGATGACCGCGGCGCTGGCCGTCTCCGCACTGCGCAACGCCATCGCATTGCGCCATCCGGTCAGCACGGTGTTGGTTCACTCGGACCGCGGATCGCAATTTCGTTCCAAGGCCTTCGTCCGCGTCCTCAAGCACAATGAGCTCACCGGGTCGATGGGCCGGGTCGGCGCGTGCGGAGACAACGCGGCCATGGAGTCGTTCTTTTCGCTTGCTGCAGAAGAACGTGCTCGACCGTCAGCGTTGGGAAACGAGAGAGCTGCGCGTCGCCATCGTCAGCTGGATCGAACGGACCTATCACCGCCGACGCCGCCAACGTATCCTCGGCTGTCTCACCCCAGTCGAGTTTGAGATACTTGAAACCGAGCTTCAAGCTGCCTGACAACTATCAGGCTTGGATTCAGGCGGTCCGCGCACCACTCCTCGGCGAGCAGCAAGTTAGAGCTGCCATGAGGAGGTGCCATGCGGGACCCACAGAGGTTCACCGGGGACGAACGCGCCGATATCTGGGATCGGATCAGAGCCGGCGAATCGATCCCTTCTATTGCTGCGTCGTTTGGCCGTTACCCGAGCGCCATCAGAAAGCTGTTGATGGCCACCGGAGGTGTGCGTCCGAAGGAACGACATCGCTCGGAGCGGAACGTGAGCCTGGACGAACACGAGGAGATCTCCCGCGGGTTGGCCACCGGGAGCTCGCTGCGATCGATCGCCACTCGGTTGGGGAGGGCACCATCGACAGTGTCGAGGGAAGTGCTGCGCAATGGAGGTGTGGGCGCCTATCGAGCTTGCCCGGCGGATCGGCGGGCGGACCGCAAGGCCCGGCGCCCAAAGACCGCCAAGCTGGCCCGTTGCCCAAAACTCCGCCGTCTGGTCGAGACCAAGCTCGAGCTCGAGTGGTCGCCCATACAGATCTCCAGGTGGTTGGCTATCGAGCACGCCCACGACCTGGAGATGCGGGTGTCGCACGAAACCATCTATCTCTCGCTCTATGTCCAAGGCCGTGGCGCTCTGCGAAAAGAGCTGCACCAGGCCCTTCGAACCGGCCGGGCACTGCGACGCCCGAAGCGCCAGCTCCCCAATGGTCGGGGTGTGATTCCCAACATGGTGATGATCTCCGAGCGTCCAGCCGAGGTCGAGGACCGAGCCGTCCCGGGCCACTGGGAGGGCGACCTGATCTTGGGGTCCCGCAAGACCTGTATTGACCATCCCCCCGTTGGCCGGACACCTCGAATAGGAGGTAGTCATGCCAACAGTGACCGAAGAGAAAGCTGAGCCGGCCCGCCGGCGGGGCCGGTATCCGAGAGGAGTTCCGTCGAGACGCTGCGGCCCTGGTGATCGACCAGCACCGCACGATCGCCGACGTGGCCAGAGAGCTCGGCGTCGTCGAGCAGACCCTGGGCAACTGGGTGCGCCAGGAGCGCATCGACCGGGGCGAGCGCGAGGGGACCACGACCGAGGTCCGCGAGGAGAACGTCAGGCTGCGCCGGGAGGTGAAGCGCCTGACCATGGAGCGCGACCTGCTCAAACGAAGTGTGGCCTTCTGGGTGAAGGAGCAGGACCGGTGAGCCGCTACCGGTTCGTCTCCGCCATGAAGGCCGAGGGGTTCCCCGTGGAAGCGGCATGCGAGGCGGCCGAGGTCTCCACCTCGGCGTACTACGAGTGGTTGGCCCGCTCGGCCGCGCCCACCGACGCCGAGTGGGACGAGGCCCTGCTCATCAACGAGATGCGCCGAGGTCCACGACGAGCTCGACGACACCTACGGCAGCCCCCGGATGACCGACGAGCTGCGGCGACCGGGGGTTCTGCGCCAACCACAAGCGCGTCGAGCGGCTCATGGCCGAGAACGGCATCTACGCCCACGACGGCCGGCGCCGCAAGGTCCGCACGACGATCCCCGACGTGAGCGCCCCGCCGCTGCCGGACCTGGTCGAAGCGGGACTTCAGCGTCGGCGAGCCCGGAGAGCGCACCTGCGGGGACATCACCTACATCCCCACCGGCGAGGGCTGGCTCTACCTGGCCGACGTGCTCGACCTGGGCTCGCCGCCGCGTCGTCGGCTACGCCATGGAGGGCCACATGCGCTCCGAGCTCGTCGAGGCCGCCCTGGAGATGGCCGTGGCGACCCGGGACGGAGACGTGGCGGGCATGGTGTTCCACCACGACCGCGGTTCCCAATACATGGGGCAGGACTTCCGGGCGCTGTGCGAGAAGCACGACATCGCCCAGTCGGTCGGCCGCATCGGGTCGTCCCAGGACAACGCCGTGGCGGAGTCGTTCTGGGCGACGCTCAAGCGCGAGCTGGTGCACCGGTGCCGATTCGCCACGCCGGGCCGAGGCCCGTCGGGCGATCATCGTCTGGATCAACCACTACAACGCGCTACGGCGCCACTCCTCCATCGGCAACGTATCGCCGATCGAGTGGGAGCTACGCTGCGCACACCGTCACCTTCAAGCTGCATAACCATGTGTCCGGCTGACGGGGGGAAGGCCAGTATCGGGACCCTCGTCGAGCGCTCGACCCGCTACGTGATGTTGATGAAGCTCGAGAAGAACACGGCCGAGCAGGTTCGCCTGGCCATGAGCAAGAAGATCCGGTCATTGCCCACCGAGCTGCGGCGCAGCATCACATGGGACCAGGGCAAGGAGATGGCAGAGCACCTCAAGTTCAGTGTCTCAACTGGTGTGCAGATCTACTTCTGCGATCCGAGCAGCCCCTGGCAGCGCGGCACCAACGAGAACACCAACGGCCTGTTGCGTCAGTACTTCCCCAAGGGCACCAACTTGTCGGTCCACACCCAGGCGGAGCTCAACGCTGTGGCCAGGCGACTCAACGGACGGCCTCGACAGACCCTCAACTGGGTGACACCATCTCAGGCGCTTGCCGAGGTCGTTACATCGACCGCCTGAATCCAAGACCGAAATCGGAAACCAAACCTTCTGCAGACCCGGCGGTAGTCGCCGCGGCTCGGCCCGACAGCCTCAAATTCTGACTGCTCACAGAGTGCTGCTTGCGACCAGCACGTCGCACCCAGCTCAAACCAAGAGGCACCAAAAGCATCCACCACATAGCAGTAGTTGTGGCCATAGCGTTGTATGCGTAGACGTAGGTCGCACGTGGGATGCGATCGAACACCCGAGCAATCGGGGGAGGGTGAAACCATGGATGAGAAAGGTCAAGGCTGGCTCATCTTCGCAGCGGTAGTGCTCGGAGTCGCTGGCATCATGCGAGTCTTCGACGCCATCTGGGCGTTCCGCTATCACGGGGTGCTCCCCCAGAACTTCGAAGATGCGATTTTCGGCCACAGTCTGAAGACCTATGGCTGGGTGTACCTCATCGTGGCAATCGTGCTGATCCTCTGCGCATTCGGGGTAATGGCACGGTCACAGTTCAGCCGATGGATTGGGATCTTCGCCGGAGCGGTCATGGCGATCAGTGCGATCTGGTGGATGCCTTTCTACCCCGTTTGGTCGCTTACGTACATCTTCGTCGGCGTCCTGGTTATCTACGGGCTGTCCGCCTATGGGGGGCGCGAGGTGACGACGTAGTCTCCGACCCCCCGACCCCCCAACAGCGGAGTTGGCCGGACGCGCCTGGCAGGATGAGCGCATGGCTGACAACGACGTATATGACAAGGCACTCCTGCACCTCCAAGAGGAGCTGGTGAAGATGCAACAGTGGGTCCGCGAGGAGGGTCAACGGGTTGTCATCGTGATCGAGGGTCGCGATGCCGCTGGCAAGGGTGGCGTGATCAAGCGTATTACCGAGCACCTCAATCCCCGATGGTGCCGGATCGCCGCACTCCCTGCCCCAAGCGACCGTGAAGAGGGCCAGTGGTATTTCCAGCGCTACATCGCCCACCTTCCCGCCGGAGGGGAGATGGTCCTGTTCGACCGCAGCTGGTACAACCGGGCCGGGGTAGAGCGGGTGATGGGTTTCTGTACAGACGAGGAGTACCACCGCTTTCTCCGGCAGTGTCCTGCCTTCGAGCGGATGCTGATCGATGACGGAATCGTTTTGCTCAAGTACTGGTTCTCCGTGAGCGACGAGGAACAGGAGCGAAGGTTCAAAGAGCGCGTCAACGCGCCCCTGAAGCGTTGGAAGCTCAGCGAGATGGACCTCGAGGGGCGCAACCGCTGGGTCGAGTATTCCAGGGCCAAAGACGAGATGTTCGCTCACTGCGATCTACCGGACTCCCCCTGGTACGAGGTCGAGGCCGACGACAAGAAGCGGGCCCGGCTCAACTGCATCGCTCATCTGCTCTCGGTGGTGCCGTACGACGCCCGTAAGGCTCCGAGGGTCAAGCTTCCCCCCGCCCGCCCGTCGGGGATTATCGGAGACCACCTCGCGATCGGTATCACTACGTCCCCGACTACTCCGCGACAATCACCTGAAGGCATCTAACGGCAATGGATATGTCACATAAGGCTGTGCTCTGAAGATGGTTGTCGCGTCAGGCGATGACGTGGACGCACAGGGGCTTCGCGAGGTTCGAAGTGCGATCGAACCAGCGTTTGGCCATACCCAGGAGTCCGCCCGGTGGGGACAGGTTCAGTAAGAACTGACAGCCGTCGAACGACGTCCTAAGGTCTGCTGGCGTGCGTGCTGCGGTCACACTCCACATCGACGCGCCGCCCGATCGGGTCTGGCGACTCGTTAGCGACATCACGAAGATGGGGGAGTACAGCCCTGAGGTGGTTGAGGCGGAGTGGATCGAGGGCGCCACCGGTCCGGCGGTCGGCGCGCGGTACCGCGGCCACGTGAAGCGCAATGAGAATTGGCCCGTTCTCTACTGGACCACATGCAAGATCACCGAGTGCGTGCCAGGTCAGGTTTTCGAGTTCGCGGTCATCATCCGCGAGCGACCGGTCAATACTTGGCGCTACGAGTTTCACGCCACGGATGACGGAGGTACCGATGTCATCGAGTCATTCGACCTCGGTGACAACCTCTTCACCAAGATGTGGCGCCCACTCGGCGGAGTCTTGCGGGAGCGTCGCAACCAGCGCGACATGCGGCGCACCCTCGAACGAGTCAGGGCAGCCGCTGAACAGCCACCCGAGAAATCTCGAAATTGAGACGTGCCGACAAGGGTCCCGACCGGGTGACATCTCCGATCAAGGCATCGGAAGTCAGATGCCCAGCGGCGCTGCGCGCAGCTGGGCGGCGAGCGCTGCGTCGCCGCTCATCTCGACCCTCGATGCCCTCTGTCGACCAGCGCCGAACATGGTGAGCTCGCCCGGGTCGCCGGACAGGGTGAGGCGCGGGCCGGTGCCACGCTCTTTGTCCGCCCGTCCCGGTGAGGTCATCACGATCGTGGCGGGGACTCTCTTCGCCATCCCGCCGGGCCCGTCGCGCGCCCAGAGGGCATCAGCCAACTCCGGCGAGATCACGCGGGGTTCCCAGCCGCCTTGCGCACGTCGTACGTCTTCTACGTGAATGAAGAACTCGACCGTGTTCATCGGTCCGTCGAAGGGACGGAGGAGCAACGGTGGTCCGCGCCGCACAGTTTCGATGAGCTTCTCCCACGACGTGCGATCCCGCACTGCCTGTCGCACTTTGTCGGTGTACCGAGCCAGCGGGGGCCAGACGAGTCCCGGCCCACTGTCGGGTCGCCGCTCACGGACAACGAGGTGCGCAGCCAGATCGGCGGTCACCCAACCCTCGCACAAGGTAGGTGCGTCGGAACCACGCTCGACAAAGAGATCGCAGAGGGTCTTGCGTTCTTGTTGAGCGAGACTGGGCGGTGTCATGAGCGCAGTCTAAGGAAATGTGGGAGCACTGGTCGTGCAAAAGCTCTCGTTCAAGGAGCGACTCGACCCCGATCTGCTCGAGCATGGCGGGTGGACTCGTGGGTCGAGCGGATGGACCGGGGTGGGAGTGAACGGCTCGCATGCTCGCGGCGACTTCGGAGCAGTCTTGGCTGATGGGCTCGGAAGGTGACTGGTGCTCCGCTCCCCAGCATTGCTACCGGTGGTCGAACTCCCTCAGGCCGCGAGGGCGCCCACGTATCAGGGTGGACGGCACCCCTAACCCCCGGAGGGTGACGTAGCAGCAGCTACTTCAAGAGCGTGCTCCTAGTTCGCTACGGTGACGGCAATGGAAGAACTCGTCCCGGTGACCCCGCCAGCGTAGGAAACGAGGCTTTGGAGCGCGTAGGAGCCGTTGGGAACCGTCGTGGTGTTCCAGTCTGCCAGCCAACCGACGATGGTCGGAGTCGCCGTCGCGATCACTGTGTGGTCGAGGGTCCCGCCGGTGAGCTGGTAGACGACCTGGGTCACCCCCGACGAGGCGCTGGCGTCGAGCCACTGACCGGCAGACACCGTTGCACCGTTCGCCGGCAGCCCGATGGTGGCTGTCGGTGGCGGGTTGTTGACCGTGATGGTCACCCCGGCGCTCGCACCGGTCGACCCGCCTGGGTACGTGGCGACGCCCTGAAGGGTGTAGGAGCCGTTGGGGATCGTCGTGGTGTCGAAGCCAGCGAGCCAACCGACGATGGTCGGAGTCGCCGTCGCGATCACTGTGTGGTCGAGGGTCCCGCCGGTGAGCTGGTAGACGACCTGGGTCACCCCCGATGAGGCGCTGGCGTCGAGCCACTGACCGGCAGACACCGTTGCACCATTTGCCGGGAGCGCTACGGAAATTGTCGGGGCCACCGTGATTTCTGCGTTGTTCGTGGTTGCCGAACCGACGTGGTTGGTGAAGACCGCTCGGACCCGCCATCCGTTCTCGGACGGAGTCAGGGTTCCGGTAGTCAAGGAGGTGGAGTTCGCTCCTTGAAGGTCGCTCCAGGTGGACCCGGCGTCGACCGCCGGCACAGGTTCCGTCATGCCCGTCGTCACAGAGGTTCGGGCTGATGAAGCCGAACCGAGGCGTCGTCGCAACGCCGGACAGGTCGTTGACCAGGTGTCCGCTGAACGTGTCGGGAAGCAGGGTGCCATTGAATGTGCTGGACGCTCCGGTGATCACCGATCCGAGTGGAACCACGTTGGCATTGCACTCCGCGGCGTTATCGATGATGGAGTGGAAGTACATGAACGGGTTGTGCCGTGTCGTGTACTGGTCGGAGGCCTCGGCGACAGCGGTGTTGTCCGCGCCGCCCAGGGTCGGGTGGGCACAGTCGGTGCCGCCCAGCGGGTCGTTCGTTCCACCGTCTCGCGCTGGATCATTGCCCATGTCCTCGGCGTATTCGCGCCAGGTTGCCACATGTGTGACGGGATCAGGAGGGTAGGCGGCATCGAGCTGGTCGGCGATGGTCGGTGCACCATTGCTCGAGGTCGAGGGCGCCGGGAACACGCAGCCGTTGCCGTCAACCTGGCCCGGATAGGTCGTGCTGTTCGGGTCGTCGGTTCCCGGAGTCACATTGAGGTACTGGGCACCAAGGCTCCCGCTCAAACAATCCGAATCAGTCAAAGGTGTCGGTGCCTGGCCGGAGACCTGCGCAATATAGTTGTCGAGGCTCACGTGACCCGTGGAGTAGTAGTTGGGGAGGAGCTCGCCCGCGGGGACGAGTGTGTGGTTGAGGTAGGTCGCCACAGAGTTGGAGCCAAACGTGCTGGAGAAGCTCTCGTTCTCCAAATCGATGACGAGGACATGGTTGATGGATCCCGGCGCGAGCGCCGCCCGTACGACGTCGCCTTGGGCCCCGGTGATGCTCGAGAGTTGCCCAAGGCTGGCAACCATAAGAGCCACGACGATCACGAAGGCGCCCCGGTTCATCCTTCGCATCAGTCCAACCATCGATGACCTCCCGATCAGCGAGCGCAGCACGCGCCCTGATCCCACAGGAGACCATTAACGCTGGCTGACCACAAGCACCGTTCTGGGCATCGCACGTCTTGGACCATGCGTTGCAGCACGTTCCGTGCGCATCACCGGCTCGGCAACACTGATCTGGAGGTCGTGGCTCACCCAGACCCATCTCGCGCGCATACGTCCTTCGATGTGAGCACGGCGTCAATGTTCAGTCTCGTCGGCCGGTGCTGGTTCCGATCGCGAGTTGCGGTCTTGACGCCCGGCCGCCGAGCCTTCTGCATCACGCCGTGGGCGAAGGCTCGAGGGCAGGCGTAGACCGCACTCCACGACCGCCAAACCGACGCCTCGGTTGGCCTCACATCCAGGCGCCGGCCGGGTCGGGTCTGAACCCGATCTCCAGATCAGTGTGTGCCGAGCCGGTGCTGCGCACGACTGCTCCGAATGGTACAAGTATGGCGAGGCGCAGATCGGCTTCTTGAGCTGACCCCCGATGACCGTGATCAAGCGCACACCGTCGAGCCGATCACAGCGACCAGGAAGCGCGCTGTCTCGCCGTTCCTCCGAACTCCCAGCGGCGGTGTCGTGGGACGACGTCGTGACCCAGCCACTGATCATGCCGCCGGCCAGCTCGGGGCGGCGGCAGCTCATCAACGAGGTGGCGACGACGTCGACGGGAACCACACCCACGGTGTCGCTGGTGCTCGAGGACCGAGGCTCTTGGATCGCAGCGGCACAGGCGGGAATGGGATCCTTTCTCACGTACCGGTGCGTTGCCGCCGAATACAAGAGAATTGAGATCCATCCCTTCGATCCACCCCAGTCCGTCACGGTCGGGTTCGTGCATCGGACCGGCACGATCTCCAGCAGCCGCGGCACGGCTCGTGGATCTCGCGCGCGGCATACGTGGGCTCAGGACCCATCCCAGCCGCACGCTCGGCTCGGACACGCGCCGTGATCCCTTGACGTCCAGCGAGTGACCACAACTGGGTCGGCGGCGGGGGCACCCTTCGCAATGTTGGCAACTCCCGCATCGAAGTCGTGCGAAATGATGCTGAGACTCGCCCGGGCGTAGTCGGATCGGTGGCACGGGCCGACCTTCGGTTCGTCCGGTCGAGCGTCGGCCGTAGGTGTTGTGGAGGGGTTGTGTTGTTCAGTTACGAACGGCTCTATGGAGCGGTGGGACGCGAGTCCAGAATCACCGTAGGGACGGGGCCGAGAAATCTCGGGGACCTGTGGTGGGAGTCGGCCCCGCCCCAACCACGATCAACATGGCAAACGAAACAGACACACTTCAGTGGCGCTCCGAGGCGACAATCATCCTTGATCGCGTGACAACTGCCGAAAGGCGATTTTGCCGGTCGACTAGCGTGAACAAGATCACAATGCTGGCGGCAGCAGACGAGCTGCAAGCGGCCACGACTGACGCATCGGTGTGGCTGACGGCAAACCCTTGTCCGGACGTGAAGCTCAGAGAACGCGTCGCATGGATGCTGAACACGTGCGCCGAAGTCGCATTCACCGCGCAGCGGGCCGTGACCGATCCCGCGGCGAACACGAAGACGGTCATGGATCGACTGAGGTACCTCCTGACCATCTTCGACTTCGATTCGAGCGACCTGGACGCTGGCTATGGATGACGGCTTGCGGCCGGCGTGGCACCGCCACGCAGCCTGCCGGGGGTTGGGTGCACGCGGGTTCGTCAAGTCCCCCGGGGCTGCCTACGGCTTGAAGGAGCTATGCGGCACCTGTCCGGTCCGACTGGAGTGCCTTGAGTTCGCGCTGGCTGACCTCACTATCGTCGGTCTCTGGGGCGGAACAGATGAGGCTGAGCGCCGGGAGTTGAGGCGGCAGGTGGCGTAGGGGAGGCTGGCGGCAGGCGCTCAGACGCCACGAACGAGCCGAGGGCTGATGCGCTGGATGGCGCAACGGATAGACGTGAGTTGTTCAAGCGTTGTGAATTATGGGTTCGGACGGCTCTATCCGGTTCGTTCCGATCCCCCCAAAATCAGCTGTGGGGGCGGGGACTCAGCGTCTACATATCCCGGATTCCAACTGTGACCCCGCCCCCTGTGAAGTCCATGGCCGTTCCGTGAAGTCGACGCGACGGATTGTGCTCGTGTTTCCGATGACACAGCGACGCGAAGGGTGAGCGCGGTGACCCCGGAAGCGAGTTGGGCATCGGCATGTATCCGGGCATCCAGATGACAAGCTCCTGGACGCGAAACGACCCCGCCTGGAGGGGGAACGGAGGAGGGCGGGGCCGAAACGCTGTGTCTCCAGTCTATTGAACCAGATCCCAAGGTGGAAGAACCTGCCGTCCGAAGTAATGAACACCTCGGTTGCAACTCCCGCCTGGATCCGTTTCGGCGGCCAGTGCTTCGCTTCTCGACGTCGAGGACCCTTCATTCGGCTCGCTCCCGCCGCAAGCGGTGACCCTCGACGTGTGACAGTTGGACACGGCCCCGACACATCTTGTCGGCGACGCGGCTGCACACAAGATCCTGCGTGAGGACGGGGTGACGGGTTTCGGGATTGGTGCTCACCCCGCCCACAGCGCCGGAAATACGATCCGATCCTTCGGGTGGTTCCCAGACCGGGCAGCGTCGAGACGCCTCTACAGACTGACCAGGATCGAGTATCAATTGCGAGGATTCTGGAGTTAAGTCCTCGTGAACAACGCGAACGAATGGTTTGGCCGCGCAAAAACGGTTACCACTTCGGAACGAGTGACGCGGGCTGTTTACAATCCGGCCTCGCTTAGCTTCGTACGGCTGCATTTCAAACGAGGTGACGGTCGATGCCCAGCGATGAGCAGAGTCGATCTGTCCCTCACTTCTGCGCGACGCACCGTCGTTTGCAACGTTCCGCGTTTGATCGCGTGTCTCAACTGTCGGAACTCGGTGCCGGCGCGACCGCACATGAATTGATGACCGAAAGCTGAATCCAGCACCGTCCCGATTCGCACTCTGATCCTCGGCGCCACCATCCCGAGATCTCCTAGGTGGTGGCCGAAGACCCCCGGGGGCGTCAAGGGTCTGTTGTGTGAACGTTGGGGCACGGAAGTACGAATGGCTCTATGCGTTCTCGGCCCCGGAGCGTCACAATTGCCAGTAGGCGGCGAGATGATTGGGCCAGGCAACGGGGCCTGGCCGCAATCATCTCATGGCTCGAACTGAGCCCCACCACACGTCCCGTCGGCGTCGAGTCACACACCGACGCGTGGCAGGCCCTCAATCCGACGAGAACTGGCCCACACCAGCCACGAGCATCTGTCTCCCGGCGAGAACATTTGACCGGTACACGCCGTGCTCGCGTGTCGTGTCTGGTTGACGCGAGCCTTCTTCGCGCCTTTGTTCAGTTCGGATTTTCTCACCATGTTGTTGTGAAGGCGTTGCGGCACTTCGGCCCGTATGGCTCTATGGGGCATCGGTCGGGGACGCCAAAATCGCCATAGGACAAGGGACCGGCAAACTCCGACTCACACCTGGGATCGAGCTCCGACCCTTCATCGTTCATCATGAGAAGAGACCCAAGCACATACCGTTGGCGCATCCAAGCGATGACCGTTTTGCAGCGGGTGACGGCCGCCGAACGCCGGTTCTCTGCGTCGGTCCACGTAAACAGGATCACGATGCTGGCAGCAGCAGACGAGCTCGAGGCCGCTACCGGTGACGCAAGGGTGTGGGTGACAGCGAACCCGTGCCCGAATACCAAACTGGGAGCACACATTGCCTGGTTGTTGGGCACATGCACGGAAGTCGCGCTGACCGCTCAGCGGGCCGTCGCCGGTCCTTTTGCCGATACCGAGATGGTCATGGGCCGTCTCGGAGACCTGTTGGCAGTCATCGACTTCCACTCCGAGACGCTGGACGCCTGGTAACGCAACGGCAGCGCAGGGCGGGCTCGTCTCATCCCTGCTGGGCTTGAACCACGGAGGGTTCAAGGATGGCGCTGTTGCAACGGGTGGGACTCGAAGAAGCCCAGGATGAGCTTGGTGGCGCTGACCGTGTTGGTTGTCGGCGCAATGGCTATTGGAGAACCGGGCCATCTATGGTCGGCATGCAGAATCGTGAAGAGCTCCACGCTGACACCGGGTGCGCAGCCCCTATAGGTCCACAAGACGACGTCGCCGCCAATGTGCCGGACCTCCTTGCGCGTCGAACACTGGCCACCCTTGGCCCACGAGGCGATGTTGTATCGAGCCCCGGGGAGTCCGGCATTCGGGCCGGTTGCCGTGACGCCAGGGTCGGCTCCGAGGCCATAGGGGACGATGTGGTCGGCGGTCCCGTGGAAGACGATGACCGGCATCGGCGGGCAACTGGTTGGATGGACCTCTTCGGAGACGAGGCCAACAGAAGCAAAGATGTCCGGATGGCCGCAGGCCACGGTCGTGGCTTTCCACGAGCCGAGGGAAAATCCGGCAACGTGAACGTGATCGAGGTTGACGCAGTATCTGCTCTCGATTTCGCGCACGAGCGCAACCAGGAAGTCGTCGTCTGCGCCTTTGGGGTTCAGCTGCCAGTCGCCACCGATGGCGTCTGGGGTGACCGTGATCATGCCTCGAGCGGTGGCCAGCCGAGGAAGGTCGGTGTACACGCTCTGCTCCAGCGCATTCGAGTTCGCGCCGTGAAGGTCTAGGACCAGCGGGGTCGGCTCGACCTTGTCATAGGACTTGGGAACACCCAGACGGTACGTCCGCTCCGTCCCTCCGCTCATGAACGTGAGCGGTACGTCGCCGGGCGCCTCACGGGTCAGTCCTCGGACGGCCGCACGAACACCGCAACCCGGACTTCGGGATACCGCCGCGTGCGCCGTCGTCGATCGAGCGACAGAGCTTCCTGCTATCGACTCGCGGTAGCAACAGGTCATCGCGCCGAGGACTACGACGCCGGCGAAGACCGTCACCAGCACGGCGCGACGCTGAGGCGGCTGTCTACGTCGTGTTGACTGCACCCCTCGGCCCCGGGCGTTCACGGCTATGGATACTCGCAGGTAAGAGCCGATGCTGTCTCGTCGAATCGTCATGCGGTACGGGCCGGACTTTGGGCTAGCCCGATTCATGAGCTTCGGAAGGAAAGACAGGCGGTTCGCAGGAGTCGAATTGCGGCCTAGAGGACAAGGGAACCCTGGATCCTGACTTACTCCAGAGGACGGTGCGTTCAGCTGCTCGCGACGATTACATCCTGCAGTCTAGTGAAGCCAGGATGAATCGGTTCAATGATCGTCATATGGCTCTCTGAGTAGAAACGTCGAATCATTCCTTGTAACCGATAGCGGACCGTGTGCGCCACAGGGCAGACTGTTCACCTGTGGGAGATTCAGCCACGTTCCGACTCGATGGCCATGTGGCCACTATCACGTACAACCGACCTGACGCTCTCAATGCCATCAATGGCGAGATGAGGCGTGACCTCAATGACGCCTTCTCTCGGTTCCGTGATGACGAGGAGGCATGGGTGGCCATCGTCACGGGTTCGGGACGGGCGTTCTGCGTGGGGGCCGACTTGCGCCATGGAGCGGCGTCCACGGGGGAGTTCGCCGGCACGTTCTGGGAGAAGCCGACGCTGAATTCCTTTGAGAGCGGATGGGAGATCTTCAAGCCAGTCATCGCTGCCGTGAACGGGTTTTGCCTCGGTTACGGGCTCACGCTTGCCAGCTGGTGCGACTTCGTGCTGGCGAGCGATCGAGCCGAGTTCGGACTTCCGGAGGTGCGCCTCGGAGTCCCGGCGATCGTGGCCTCAATACGCCTGCCGAAGCGCATCAACTGGGCCGATGCGATGGAACTGTTGCTCACGGGGGAGCGCATCGACGCCGCGCGAGCCCAAGCCATGGGTCTCGTCTGGAAGGTCGTCCCTCATGACACTCTTCTTGACGAGGCCAATGCGCTGGCGAGACGGCTTCTGAGTGGAGCGCCCCTGGCTCAGCGCTCGATGAAGGAGATGGCGATGAGGACGAGCCACATGGCAACCCTGGAGGCAATCCGCTTCGGCGAGACAATGCGGCAAGTCGCAGGTGGGACCGAGGACGCGGCGGAAGGTCGTCAGGCCGCAGCAGAACATCGACCGCCACGCTGGACCGGGCGATGACGGGCAAGGTTGAAATGGACTCACTCCTGACGTCACGAAGGGATACGGGGCGGGGTTGACTCCCCGGGGCGGCCCGGGCATGGTCCCGACGCGGACGCCTCTCGAGATCGGCTCAAGAGGGGACGCGCGGTATCAGTTCCTGTCGAAGTGGTTCCTTGCTGCGTGCCTTGCCTTGTGCTCGCTGGGATATGGGCCACGAAGGCTCCGAATCCGTTCGGTCTGATTCTCGGCTGGTCCATCCGTATCGCCGCATTCGGCACAGAACATCTCCCAAAGCCGCTCGTCTTCCCGGTCGGAGTTCCAGCGTCCATCTGTGTCGTGACGCCAGGCAAGGCGCAGCCGACGTGCGTACGGAAAATGCTGATGCTCGTCTTGGTCCGCCTTGGCAGAGGCTGCAGCCGCGTCAAGTGCTCCGTAACGAGATCCGAGGGCAAAATCACCGCCACCGATGACTACGTTGTCCAGCGTAGGCCCGACGAGTGGTTTATGCCCGACTACTCGCGAGTGACGACATAGACGGTGAAGTTGCTGCCGGTCATCCGGTGGTAGTAGAGAAGGCGCCCATCGCCACTGAGTGACGGAGCTTCGACGTAGCCAGTCGCGGACCCTACGAGCTCCACGTCGCTAAACGGCTGGGATGGTTCACTTCTGTCGGCGCGGTAGATCCGTGGTGGTGCACCCGGAACAGCTCGAGTGAAGAACAAGACCAAGCCGTCGGGGGAGATGTCGGCGGCATAGGTCAAAGCCGACGGATCGTTGACCACCTTCATCACACGGTCACTCGAGGGATCGCGTATGAAACCGGCCTGGTGCCGCGTGTAGAGGACTATAGAGGCGGCGTCCGGCGACATTCCTCCATTGAACGTTCCCTGGGACACATAGAGAGAACCTCCGTTGGACGCAACGTCGACGTCAAAGTTCACGATGCCGGTTCGGGGAGCGGCCATGCCCGCGACCAACGCAACACCCGTCGCCACGCCGTCGCGAAACTGGGCCTCGTAGATTGTCGAGAGGGTCTGCGAGTAGCTCCGCGTCGAGATGAAGTACATCGTCCTGTCGGCGGCCACCGTGGGAACCGCGCTCAGGGCACCTAAATCGTTCGCTCCGCTGACCTCGCCCCCGTAGGAGAACGTGGTGTCATTGAGACGGGTCGCATATCGAAGCGTCGTGTGCGGTTCGCCGTTGCTGTTGTTGAAGAGCAGGTACTTGCCGTCGGGTGTGATGAATGGCTCCATGGCGCTGCCGACGTACCCTCGGATCACTACTGGACGCGGATGTCCAAATCCCTGATACATGGCGCTCGTGTGCGGTGCAGCGTCTGCACCTGGCGCGCTTGTGGTCAGCAACAAAGTGACAGTCGACACGGCCACCCAGGACAACCGATGCGCCACGCTCGACCAAGGCGCTTCGCCGCTGGGTTTCGGGGAAACACCATCACCGGGATGCGGCATCGCCGGCGCTTTCACATGGTCGTCCACACGGTCAGGTTAGAGGTGCGATGCGCGAATCAGAATCCTGCTACCGCCAGTTTCTTACGGGGGCTAGCCCCAATATCCGACCCAGTTGGATCGCACGCGGTCGAGTGATTCGCGAACTGATGGATCGCGAATCTGGCCGTTCTCGTCGATCATTGCTGCGATGGTTGGAAAGCTTGGGCTAAGTAGACGACGAGAAGTCGCTGTTAGCCACACACGGCGATGACCTGCTCGCCGTAGCGCTGGATCGTCTCGGTGACGTGCTCGAGGCTGTCGCCGGGCAGTGCGACCTGGAGCCAGGTGACACCAAGAGCACCGAGTTCCACGATTCCGGCGAGGTGGGCTTCTGCGTTGAAGTCGTCGCTCCACGGATGTCCGCCTGCCCCGGTCGAGAAGGAGATGTCGACACTGTCCGGCTCACGTCGCGCAGTCTCCAGGCGGCGATTGAGGTCGTCGATGGCGTCGGCGAGACGTTCGGGTGTGTCCAGGACTCTGGTACGAGCCGTCTGCGCCACGCCGGGCGGAGCGGGGAAAGGGCACCAGCCGTTGCCGCGCGCTGCGACTCGTTCGCGGGCTCGTCCGCTGTTCCCACCTATCCAGATTGGTGGGTGGGGCGAGCTCACCGGCCGAGGATGTGCCGTGATGCCATCGGCGTGGAAATGGCGGCCTTCGAAAGTCACGTTATCCGACGTCCAAATCGCCTTGACCACGTCGAGGGCCTCATCGAAGATCTCGTTGCGTTGAGTGTGGTCAACTCCCAGCGCGGCGAATTCGCGCTTGAGATAACCCGCGCCTGCCGCGAGGGTGAACCGCCCGTCGGAGAGCAGGTCGAGCGTCGCCCCCGCTTTGGCGACCACGAAGGGGTTCCGGTAAGGAAGGACGACAATGTTCGGGATGAGCCGGAGATGCGTCGTGCGCGCCGCCGCGAACGCCATCGCCACGAAAGGATCGAGGGCGTCGTGCCCGCCGGCGTGAAGCCAGCGATCCGTCGGCGCCGGGTGGTCGGTGAATCCGAACCCGTGGAAGCCCGCGCGCTCGGCGGCGGTGGCCACGGCCGCGATACCTCCGCCGGAGACGAGCTCGGGATCGTATGGATGGCCGATGATCGGATGTGTAATGGAGAATCTCATTTCGAATCCTTTCTCACGCAGAGGTTCCCGCGTGCCAGTTCAATCCGTCGGGAACTGTGCCCCCGTCCTCTGCGGAGCAGCACCCAGATGTGCTTCTCCGCTCCTGTCCGACACGCATGCGATAGCGCGGGTGGAGTGAGGTCCGCCAATCGCAGTGAGTTCGATCGCAACAAGTCCGACCTTGGGCCGCGCGTCCGCAGTCGTGTTCACGTGCGAATGGGGGCCGGGCAACGTCGAGCCCGAGCGCTGAGCCGGTCGGCTCCCATCCCTTGTGTCGTGACAGGAACGCCACCTTTGATCGTGTCGAGGCGGGTTTGTGTGCACCCATTGGGGGCGCGCTGTGCGAAAATCAGGAGAGAGCTAGGGGTTTGAGGGGGCGAGATCGTGACATCCAGGCGCGTGGTCGGCACACTCTGCAGCGTGACGCTGCTCGCGGGTTTGCTTGGCTCCGCTGCATCGATGTCCCTCGTGACTGGTGCTTCGGCGGGAACGCCGCTCCCGGGAGCGGCGGGTTGCCCAATGTTCCCGGCCGACAACGTCTGGAACACGAGCATTGCCAATCTGCCCGTCAACGCGCACTCCGCGCAGTGGCTGGCCAGCATGAACGCGGCGACGACCAATCTGCATCCGGACTTCGGGCCCTCGGGCGACCCGTCGAACCCGTACGGCATGCCCTTCACGGTGGTGCCACCCGGGCATCCCTTCGTCAACGTCTCCTTCCAGTACGCGAGCGAGAGCGATCCCGGTCCGTACCCGTTCGGAGCCGACACGCCGATCGAGGGCGGGCAGAACGCCACCGGGGACCGCCATGCACTCATGGTCGACCCATCCACGTGCACCCTCTACGAGCTCTACAACGCGCAGTACAGCCCCTCCGGGTCGACGGCTGGTTCCGGAGCGATTTGGAACTTGCGCTCGAACGCCCTTCGCCCGGCTGGTTGGACCTCTGCCGACGCGGCGGGTCTGCCGATCCTGCCCGGCATCCTTCGTTATGACGAGGTGCAGTCCGGGAGCGTCACGCATGCCATCCGGATGACGGCCCAGACGACGGACACGAGCTACCTCTGGCCGGCGCGTCACGAGGCGGGTGCGCGCTCTGACCCCAACCTGCCGCCCATGGGGGCGCGGTTCCGCCTGAAGGCGAGCTTCAACGTCGCTGCATTCTCGCCCCAGGCGCAGGTCATCCTGCGGGCGATGCAGCAGTACGGTCTCATCCTGGCGGACAACGGCAGCAATTGGTACTTCGGCGGCTCGGCCGACCCGACATGGCCACCGTCGCTCGTCCAGGAATTGAAGCAGGTTCCCGCCAGCGCGTTTGAAGCGGTCGACGAGTCCTCCCTCATGGTCAGCCCCGACTCGGGGCAGGCGGCGAGCTTCCCCGGGCCCGCCACCGGGATCGCCGCACCGCCGTCGGGCTCGGGGTACTGGCTCACCGATGCCGAGGGCGCCGTTTCGCCACACAACGTCTCGAGTTACGGCTCCATGGCCGGCACGACGCTGAACGCCCCGATCAACCACATCGTCTCGACCCCCGACGGCAAGGGCTACTGGCTGGTTGCGGCGGACGGCGGGACGTTCGCGTTCGGCGACGCGGGTTTCTTCGGCTCGATGGGCGGGCGACGCCTCAATGCCCCGGTGGTCAACATGGCGCCGACCCCCGACGGCGGCGGGTACTGGCTCGTGGCGAGCGACGGCGGCATCTTCGCCTTCGGCGACGCCCGATTCTCGGGGTCGATGGGAGGCATGAGGCTGAACCAGCCCGTCGTGGGCATGGCGGCCGACGGCGCGACCGGGGGCTACTGGCTGGTGGCCTCCGACGGGGGCATCTTCGCCTTCGGCGCACCGTTCTTCGGCTCGACGGGCAGCATCCACCTCCAGCAGCCGGTCAACGGAATGGCCGCCGCGCCTGGCGGCAACGGGTACTGGTTCGTGGCGTCGGACGGCGGCATCTTCAGCTATGGCGCCGCGGCGTTCTGGGGCAGCACCGGTGCCATCCGGCTCAACGCCCCGATCATGGGCATGGCCGCCGACGACGCCACCGGGGGCTATTGGCTGGTCGGGTCCGACGGCGGGGTCTTCTGTTTCAACGCGCCCTTCTACGGCGCCCAATGACCCGGACCTTCTCTCGGGAAGGTCAGCCTCGACGAGGCTGCGTCAGGTGAGCACGGGGAGTCGGCCGGTCGACGTGCTCGTCCAGCGACGCTTCAACAGAACGGCAACACCGCACACGAAGACCGCCGTCGCGAAAAAGAAAGAGTTCCCCGCGAGGAGCTGCAAGCCGTTGAGGTGGAGATCCGCGGTGTCCTTGTAGGGCACCCACCAGATCGGCGCGCTCCAGAACAGGACGGCCGAGCCCACAGCCAGAGCCGGACCCAACCGAGGCCTGTCGTCGGCCAGAGCCAGCCACAAGATGGCCGGCACCACCCACACCATGTGATGAGCCCAAGAGATGGGCGAGACCAGCAGGCAGGTTCCCGCGCAGACGAGTACGCCCAACATCGCCGATGACCGTCGGTGCGCCACGCTCGCCAGCCAGAGACCTCCAGCGGCCGCGACGAGGAGGATGGGCACCATGACGGTGTTGTCCAGAAACCCGTGGTTGAGGCGTTCGAGCGCGGCCCACAAGTTCTGGTTGCCCACGAAGGAGAGCTCGCCGGCGCGACCCGGATTGAAAAGTGCCTTCGTCCAGTAGGCCTTCGACGAGGTGGGCGAAATAACGAAGGTCGCGAGCTCGCACGCGACGAAAGTGAGCGTGCAATTGAACGCGCCGCGAAAGCGCCGCGTGAGGAGAAGGTACGGCACGAAGAGGAGGGGAGTCAGCTTGACCGCGGCGGCGAGCCCGGTCGCGACGCCCATCGGTGCCTGCCACTTGCCGATTCGCCGCGGGCTCAGCAGGTCCCACATGACGAGGAGCGTCACCACCAGGTTCACCTGACCGAAACCAATCGTGACCAGCACGGGATTGAGGAGCAATGCGGGAAGGCTGAGCACCAAGGCGAGACGCAAGGCGGATGCCCTGCTGAGATCAGGCTTGACGACCCGCAGGGAGAGGACGAGCAGGCCGACGAGCGCTACGAGGTTGCACAGCGTCCACACGGTTTGGACCGAGTCGACGGTGGAGAACGTCCGTTGCCAGGGGGCGAAGAGCAGCGCTGCAAACGGTGGGTAGGTGAACAGGAGGCTCGTGTTCGGGAGCCCGAAGGAGTAGAGGTGTGACGTGAAGACGTAGCGACCGCCGAGGCGAAGGTAGACACCGAGGTCGACTTCGTAGGTGCGCAGCGCGATATAGAGGCCGTACGCGAGGGCAGCTGCACACGACACCAGGGCCGGTCCCCAGCCCGTGAGCCGGCGTAGCGGAGATCCTGGGGCCGTCAGGCGGCTGGCGCCGGGATGGAACGAAGGATCGACTGTTGTCATGGATTCTGGTTGGGTTGCCTCGACGTGTCCGTACCGGTCATACCCACATCCATGGGTCGTCCGTGTCCGGGGTGCGTCGTCGACCGGAGGCGCTGGACTCGGGGTGCACGAATCCGCCCCCTCGGTGCTGCGTCCTCCGGGGCCAGGGAGCGCGGACGCCACCGCAGCATGCTACGCCGGTGACATCCACGGCAATTCGGATGCCGGGGTGCATGGCAAAGGGCGGGATCCCAAAGAATGGTCTCTTTGTGGAGGGCCTCGACGCCACGGTGAACAGGCGGGCCGGCCGGCCGAGACTACCGTTTGCATGCTTGCTTCAGGACGACCCGGGAGTCGCATGACGGCGGCACAGCGAAACAGTGTGATGCGGTCTCGCGCCGTGCCCGCCGCCAAGGCCCCGGCGACGTACTGGATCGTCCCCGCGATCGTCTTCGTCCTCGGAGTATCGGCCGGCCTGCGAGACGGAGGTTTCTGGCCCGCCGAAGCGGCCGAGGTCGCAGTTGTGTCCGCGGCCCTCCTGGCGGCGGTGGTTTTGGTGACGCCGCTGGACCGTCGCAGCTCCCTCGTGGTGGTCGGCCTGGTCGTCCTCGCCCTGTGGTGGGCGATCAGGGCTCTCGCGACCCGTTCGGGCATGAGCTTCCTGCCCTTCGGAGGCAGCATCCTCGCGTTCGCCGCTGCCTTCGCTGCGGTGCGCCCCCTCGTCGGTCGCACCAGGGAGCTGGCGGCCCTGGCCATCTCGCTCTTGGGCGGCGTCATCGCCCTGATCGGGTTCGCGGGGCTGATCTGGCGCTGGTACCCGATGGCGATGCCGGCGCAGGGGCTGTGGCGACTGTCGTCAACGCTGACCTATGCGGACGCCGCCGGTCTCGTGCTGGGCATGTGCCTCCTGGTGGCGCTCGGTTGCAACCGCATGCAGGCTCTTCTCCGCATCGGAGTGTGCCTGATGGCCGGCGGGCTCCTCGCGACGCAGAGCCGAGGTGCGCTCCTCGCCGTGGCGTGCGCCAGCTTGCTGGTGCCCTGGCGCAGGTACCTTCAATTCGCCGTACCGCTGCTGGCCGGCGTGGGGATGGGCATCGCGGCTGTCGCCGCTTCGCCCAGGGAAGGGGCGGTCCCGTGGCTCGGCGCCGTGTTGGCGGCCGCGGTGGCGATCGCCGTCTGGAATGGCCGCGGGATGCAACGAGCCTGGTCAGATACCGGCACCAGGGTTGTCGTCGGTGCCGCGGTGCTCGGAGGGTTGATTGCGGCTGCGCTCCTAGTGCACCACGAGATCGGCCTCCGGGTGCTCGCTCCAAGCAATGAGGACCGCTCTGTGGAGTGGTCCACGGCGCTGCACCAGTGGGCATCGGCACCCCTCTTCGGAGTCGGTCCGGACAGGGTGCTCGCGTTCCAGGCAGTGGATGGGACCTCGGCCTCTTTTGTCCACAACGAGTACCTCCAGGTGGGAGCCGATTCCGGGATAGTTGGGATCGGCATTTTGGGATTCGTGATTTTCTCGCTGAGCGACGTGCTTCAGCGTTACGATGCTCTGGCTTCATGCGCATTGGCGACAGCGGTCTGTTTGGGAGTAGCTGGCATGTTCGATTTCGATTGGCACCTTCCCGTCGTGGGACTCGTGGGGGGTTGGTGCGCCGGGCTGGCCACTAGACGGGAGTCCGGAGGATGAAGAACTGGTTCATCGCGTTCATCGGCACCGCCACCTGCGTCGTATCGCTCGGTCTGCTCGCTACACCCGCCGGGGCACTGAGCACCTCCGCGACGGCGGTGACGGACGACTCCGCGGGGGTGATGACCGGGGGCACCTTCACTTTCACCGCCACTGTGACGGGTTCGAGTGGAACCCCAACGGGCATGCTCACCTGGGCGGTCACGGGCCCAAGCACGGTGAGCTGTAGTCCCTCGACCCTCGACATCATTGGTACGGCCACTTGCGTCGTTACCGGCGCCACGGCAGGTACCTATTCAGCCACCGCCAGCTATCTCGGCGACACGACGTACGACGTCAGTTCGGGCTCGGACACCACGGCAACCGTGGCCCGGGCCAACCAGGCGACCCTGAGTGTCACCTCGACCACCGGAACCTACGGGACGGCGCTCACGCTTACGACGAGCGGGGGATCGGGCACTGGCGCCGTCTCCTACGGCGTGGTCAACGGCACCGCCTCGGGCTGCGCCATCTCGGCGGGCCAGCTCACCTCGACCTCGGTGGGCACCTGCCTGGTCACCGCCACCAAGGCGGCGGACGCCAACTACAACGCCGCCTCCTCCGCCCCGACCACCGTCACCTTGGCCGCGGTCAATCAGGCGACCCTGAGTGTCACCTCGACCAGCGGCACCTACGGGACGGCGCTCACGCTCACGACGAGCGGGGGATCGGGCACCGGCGCCGTCTCCTACGGCGTGGTCAACGGCACCGCCTCGGGCTGCGCCATCTCGGCGGGCCAGCTCACCTCGACCTCGGCGGGCACCTGCCTGGTCACCGCCACCAAGGCGGCGGACGCCAACTACAACGCCACCTCCTCCGCCCCGACCACCGTCACCTTGGCCCCGGCCAACCAGGCGACCCTGAGTGTCACCTCGACCAGCGGCACCTACAGGACGGCGCTCACGCTTACGACGAGCGGGGGATCGGGTACCGGCGCCGTCACCTACGCCGTGGTGAACGGCACCGCCATCGGCGCCACCGGGTGTGCCAACTCTTTGGGCTCGCTCATCTCGACCTCGGCGGGCACCTGCCTGGTCACCGCCACCAAGGCGGCGGACGCCAACTACAACCCCGCCTCCTCGGCCCCGACCACCGTCACCCTGGCCCCCGCCGTCCCGAGCGCGCCCACCATCACGAACCTGCCCGGTCAAGGGACCTACGGAGGGGGCTTCACGGCCACCGTGAACACCGATGGGGACGGCGTGCCGTCGGTGACCTCGAATACACCCAGCGTGTGCACCGCCAGCGGCCTGGCCGTCTCCTACGTCGGCGTCGGCACCTGCGTGCTGACGGCCCATGTCGCGGCTGGGCCGAATTACACCGCAGCAGACGGCAGCGCTCAGACGGGTCCCAACATCGGCCGGGCCGCTGCGACGACTCCGGTCATCTCCAACATCCCGTCGCCCGCCAATGAGTTCGCGGGATTCACGGTGAGCTTGGCGACGACGGGCGACGGCACGAAGTCGGTCACGTCCAACACAAGCAACGTCTGCAGCGTCGACCCGAACGGGATCACGGTCACCTTCGTGGGTTTCGGCACCTGCTCGCTGACCCCCAGCGTGGCGCAGGGTCCGAATCACTTCGGCGCGACGGGGAACCCCCAGGCCTTCACGGTGAAGGCGGCCTCCCACGGCTACTGGCTGGTGGGTTCTGACGGCGGCATCTTCTCGTTCGGCACGGCCGCGTTCTTCGGTTCGACGGGGAATATCCATCTGCAGCGTCCGGTGGTGGGGATCACGCCGACCTCCACCTGGAACGGGTATTGGCTCGTCGCCTCCGACGGAGGCATCTTCAGCTTCGGCGACTCGTCGTTCTACGGCTCCATTCCCGGCCTCGGGCTGCACCCCGCCGGCTCGGGGCTGCCGAGCAGCCTGAACGCGCCCATCGTCGGCATGGTGCCCACCCTTACGGGTCGCGGCTACTTCATGGTCGCCTCGGACGGTGGCGTGTTCAGTTTCGGCGACGCCCGCTTCGAGGGTTCGTGCCCGGGCATCGGCGGTTGCTCGGGTCCTGCGGTCACCGTGATACCTGACCACTCGGGGAACGGCTACTGGGTCGTGACCGCGGGCGGCGGCGTGTATGCCTTTGGCGACGCACCCTTCTATGGGTCTGGGCCGCCCGTGGCTGTGCCCGTCGTTGACGCCGTGGCCACCCCGAATGGGAACGGCTACTGGCTGCTCTACGCCAACGGTGCGGTGGCAGCGTTCGGAGCGGCCACCGCCTTGGGTGGCCCGATCGGGTATGTGAATTCCTTCAACCCCGCCGCCGCCATCTTCCGGACGGCGGACGGTTTTGGCTACTGGGTCGCCGCAGCCCGGGGCGACGTCTTCGGGTACGGTTCTGCGCCCTACCTCGGGGGTATGGCGGCGGCCGGCCTGAACGGCCAGATCATCGGCGCCTTCGGCTTCTAGCTCAGGCGCCGAGCGCCTCGTCCTCCCGCTCCGGCAGCTCGGCGACGACCAGGTCGACGACCTTCCAGACGGTCCAGCCGGCTTCGTAGGACGCCCGGCGGAGAAGGTCCCCGGTGTAAGCCACCAGGTTCACCACGTCGACCCTGGGGGACCGCCCCACCAGGGGCACCGGCTCGGTCGCCGGGTCCAGGTCGCACACCTCGAGGATCACCTGGCGGATCTCGAGCAGCGTGCCCCGCGCCTCTATGAGCGAGGTCCCGGTCCGGTGCAACCAGACGGAAATCCCCAGCTCAAGGGACAGATCGCCCGAGAAGGGCTCGACCGGGCCCAGCTCCGCCAGCCCGGCCAGAAGGGCCCGGACGAAGCCGGTGGGCGCGGGCGTGACCATGGGATCAGTGTGGCCAATGGGTGTAACAAGGTGGTGGACCGGTCCTGGGCTGGTAATTTGGTTCGCGTGCCACGCACGATCTGGAAAGGCGCCCTCAGTTTCGGGCTGGTGAACATCCCCGTCGGCCTGTACCCGGCCACCTCGGACAAGAGCATCCACTTCAACCAGTTCGAGGAGGGGACGTCCGACCGCATCCGCTACAAGAAGATCAACGAGCGGACCGGCCAGGAGGTCCCGCAGGACCGCATCGTGCGCGGGTTCGACCTCGGGGGCGGCGAGTACGTCGTCCTCTCCGAAGAGGAGCTCGAGACCGCGGAGCCGAAGAAGTCGCGCCAGGTCGAGATCTCCGACTTCGTCGAGCAGGCCGACATCGACCCCGTCTACTTCCGCTCCAGCTACTACCTGGCCCCCGAAGGCGCGGGTGCCGACAAGGCCTACGCCCTGCTGCGCAAGGCCATGGCGGACGCCGGCAAGGTCGCCATCGCCACGCTGGTCATGCGGAACAAGGAGTACCTCGTCGCCATCCGGCCCGAGGACGACGCGCTGGCCTTGCACACCATGTACTTCGCCGACGAGGTGCGCGCCCCCGGCCGTGATCTCGAGCTGCCCGACACCGGGGACGTCAGCGACCGCGAGCTCTCCATGGCGCAGCTCCTCATCGAGTCGATGGAGAGCGACTGGGACCCCGAGCGGTACCACGACACGCACCGCGAGAAGGTCGAGGCCCTTGTCGAGGAGAAGCGCAGCGGCCACGAGATCGTGATCCAGGCGGGCCCCGAGCCCGCGGCCAAGGTCGTCGACCTCATGGAGGCGCTCAACGCCAGCATCGCTGCCGCGGCCGGTACCGATGCCAAGAGCGCCAAGGGAAGCCCGAGCACCAAGCGCGCTCCAGCCCGGCGGGCCGCCCCGGCCAAGAAGGGCTCCAAGGCGGCGAAGCAGCCGGCCCGGGCCAAGCCCGCCGCCCGCCGGAAGGCCTCCTGACGCTTTCGTGCGCCGGCCCGGCCTTCGCGCCTGGTCGTGATCTCCCCACCGTGTGATCCATTGCACGGATAGCGAAGAACACAGGACAAACCAGACTCCGCGCCCCGATCCAATCCGTTTTCCCGCGCCACGACACCGAATCATGGTGTGATCTCCTGGTCGATCCCCCGCTCGGGAGGGAGTCCCTATGGCCACGGCGCAGGTACGGGTTCCGGAGCAGAGCATCACCGAATGGTCGGGGTTCGACGGCCTCGTCCAGCTGATCTCGGTCGACGGTCAGCGGACCCTGGGCTGCCCCTACTGGGATCTGGTGGCGGACGTCGGCGCCACGCAGCTGTGTGACCTGTACACCGACATGGCGGTCGTGCGCCGGCTCGATGCCGAGGCCATGGCCCTGCAGCGCCAGGGCGAGCTGGCGCTGTGGGCCCCCCTCTTGGGGCAGGAGGCCGCCCAGGTGGGGTCGGCCCGCGCCCTGCGCCCCGACGACTTCGTCTTCCCGAGCTACCGGGAGCACGGCGTCGCCTACTGCCGCGGCGTTGACCCGGTCTCGATGCTCCGCCTGTGGCGGGGCACGGCACTCTCGGGATGGGACCCTGCCGCGTTCGGTATCGCAACGCCGGCCATCGTCGTGGGGTCGCAGGCGCTCCATGCCACGGGCTACGCGCTCGGCATCACGCTCGACGGCGCCACCTCGGCGGCGCTGGCCTACTTCGGCGACGGCGCCACGAGCGAGGGCGACGTCGCCGAGGCTTTCGGCTTCGCGGCCAGCTACACGGTGCCCGTCGTCTTCTTCTGCCAGAACAACCAGTGGGCCATCTCGGAGCCGGCACGCCTGCAGTCGCACGCCTCCATCGCACAGCGGGGCCAGGGCTACGGCATCCCGGGGATGCAGGTGGACGGCAACGACGTCCTGGCCGTGCTCGCCGCCACCCGTCTGGCGCTCGGGCGTGCCTACGCCGGGCGGGGGCCGACCCTGATAGAGGCGGTCACCTACCGCATGGGCCCGCACACCACGTCGGACGATCCCACGCGGTACCGGACCCGCACCGAGGAGGAGGAGTGGCGGGCCAAGGACCCATTGGCGCGGCTGGCCACGCTCCTGCGCAACGAGGGACTGGCCGACGACGGGTTCGAGGGCCGCGTCGACGCCGCAGCCGAGGCCGCGGCGGCAGACCTGCGCCGCGGCTGCCTGGCCATGGACGACCCCGAGCCGGACGCGCTGTTCGAACATGTCTACGCGGAGCCGCACCCCTTGCTCAATGACGAGCGCGCCGCCTACGAGGAGTACCTCGCCGGCTTCGACGAGGAATCGTGATGGCGACCATGTCGCTCGGCAAGGCGCTCAACGCCGGCTTGCGCCAGGCCATGGAGCACGACCAGAAGGTCGTCTTGATGGGCGAGGACATCGGGAGGCTCGGTGGTGTGTTCCGGGTCACCGAGGGACTGCAGCGCGACTTCGGCGACCGCCGGGTGATCGACACGCCGCTCGCGGAGTCAGGCGTCATCGGCGCTGCCGTCGGCCTGGCCATGCGGGGCTTCCGTCCGGTGTGCGAGATCCAGTTCGACGGGTTCGTCTACCCGGCCTTCGACCAGATCGTGTCGCAGGTGGCCAAGTTCCGCTTCCGCAACGAGGGCCGCGTGGCCATGCCGGTGACCATCCGGGTGCCCTACGGCGGCGGGATCGGCGCGGTCGAGCACCACTCCGAGTCGCCCGAGGCCTACTTCGCCCACACGGCGGGGCTCCGCGTCGTGACGCCGAGCAACGCGGCCGACGGGCACCGCATGATTCAGCAGGCCATCGCATCCGACGACCCGGTCGTGTTCTTCGAACCGAAGCGGCGCTACTGGGAAAAGGGTGAAGTCGACGACGACGCGCGGCTCAACGAGGTCCCGCTGCACCGGGGCGAGGTGGTCGTCGAAGGGTGCGACGTGACGATCGTCGCCTACGGCCCCCTCGTGGCCACGGCGCTCGATGCGGCGCGCATCGGCGAGGAGGAGGGGACCTCCATCGAGGTGATCGACCTCCGGTCGCTCTCTCCGCTCGACTTCGAGACGGTCGAGGCGTCGGTCCGCAAGACGGGTCACCTGGTGGTGGCCCATGAGGCCCCGGTCTTCTGCGGGCTGGGTGCCGAGATCGCGGCGCGGGTGTCCGAGCGATGCTTCTACCACCTCGAGTCGCCCGTCCGCCGGGTCGGCGGCTTCGCCACGCCCTATCCGCCGTCGCGGTTGGAGGGCCACTACCTGCCCGACGCGGACCGGATCCTCCACGAGGTCGACCGGTGTCTGCAGGGGTGACCACCGTCGAGCATTTCCTCTTGCCCGACCTGGGGGAGGGGCTGACCGAAGCCGAGATCGTGGCTTGGCACGTCGGCGTGGGTGACGAGGTGACCCTCAATCAGGTCCTCGTCGAGGTGGAGACCGAGAAGGCGGTCGTGGAGCTGCCGAGCCCCCACGCGGGCACCGTGGTCGCGCTCTTGGCCGCGGTGGGCGAGCCCGTCGCTGTCGGTGCGCCGATCATTGCCATCGGCATCACCATCGAGCAGGAGGAGGCACCGGAGGAGAGGGTGCCGACGCTCGTCGGCTCCGGCCCGTCGGAGGCGCCGCCGAGCAGGCGGCGCAGGATGCGGCGCTCCCACGGTGTCGCAACACCCCCGGCCGGCGGGCGTCCGCTGGCTGCGCCGCCGGTGCGGTTCATGGCCCGGCAGCACGGGGTCGACCTGGCCCGCGTCGCCGGCCACGGCCCGGGCGGTGTCATCACCCGCGAGGACCTGGCCGCCCATCTGGCCGGCGCCCCCCTGTCCGCCACGCCGGGCGGGGGCCGCGAGACGAGGACGCCCGTCCATGGCATGCAGAAGCACATGGCCGAGGCGATGGTGCGCAGCGTGGCCACCGCGCCGCAGGCGTGCGTGTTCCTCACGCTCGACGTCACCTCGACCGTGCAGCTCGTCGGGCGCCTGCGCGAGAACCGCCGCTTCGAAGGGCTGCGCGTGACCCCACTGGCGGTCGTCGCCCGCGCCGTGTTGCTCGCCCTGCGCGACCATGCCTCGCTCAACTCGTCGTGGGACGACGCGACGGCGGAGGTCGTGACCAGGCACTACGTCAACCTGGGGATCGCGGTGGCGGGCCCAATGGGCCTCGTGGTGCCCAACATCAAGGACGCGCAGGCACTTACGTTGCGCGACCTGAACCGTGCGCTCACGGACCTGGCCGACCGCGCCCGAGCGGCGCGCTGCACGCCGGCCGAGCTGCGCGGGGGCACCATCACCGTGACGAACGTCGGCGTCTTCGGCGTCGATGCCGGCGTGCCGATCCTGAACCCGGGGGAGGCCGCCATCCTTGCCGTGGGCGCCATCGGGCGGCGACCGTGGGTCTTCGAGAACGAGGTGTCGCCGCGCGACGTGATGACGTTGAGCCTGTCCTTCGACCACCGCCTGGTCGACGGGGAGTCGGCGTCGCGCTTCTTGGCGACGGTGGGCGAGATCCTGTCCGATCCGGTGCACCTCGTCGCCCTGGGCTGAGGGCCGCCGGTCACCCCCCGTCGGCGAGGAGCCGCTGCAGGCCCAGGCGCAGGAGGCGCAGCTGGCGTTCGAGGTCCTGGAGCTCCCGGACGAGGCGGATCGCCTCCTCGCGGACCAGGGCCGGGGCGCCGGGGCGCCGGCATGGCGAGCGACCGCCGCAGCGACTCCAGCTCGTACTGGCGCTCCATCATCGCGGTACGAACATACGTTCGCACCGGGCCTCCGGCAAGCCGGTCGGGGATTGCCGGTTTGCCGGCGGGGCGCGAGGGTATAGGCGTGGGCTCGCGAGTTCGAGCGGGCCCGCAGTGGGAGGTCGCCATGAGGACCGTCCGGGACGTCATGCATGGGGACATCGAGGTCCTCCGGACCACCGAGACGGTGGCCGACGCGGCCACCTACCTGGCCGCCCACCGCGAGGACTCGGTGCCGTTGTGCCTGGGCGACGGCAGCCTGGCCGGGACGGTGAGCAGCCGCGACATCGTGGCCCGCGTCGTCGCCAAGGGGCGTGATCCGCGCGAGGTCAGGCTGGCCGAATTCGCCGAGCCCGCCGATGTCCTGGCGCTCGACGTCGACCTCTCGGTTGAGGAGGCGGTGTCCATCATGTGCCGGCGACAGCGCGACCGGTTGCCCGTGATCGAGGGCCAGCGCGTCGTCGGTTTCGTGACCCAGCGTGACGCGGCGCGCTCGGCGGCCTGGCGCCCTCCGTGGGACGACGCCTGAGCAGCTCTGGAACCGGGAGCACCGCCCGGATGAGAATACGGCGGTGAGCCCACCCGACGACCCGTCCAGCGACGTCCCCACGGTCCAGCCGGGGGACCTGGCCCGGAGGATCACCCGGCGACGCACCGAGCTCGGGAAGAGCATCGAAGAGGTGGCGGAGAAGTCGGGGGTCGACCCGGCCTACCTCCGGTACTTCGAGGAGACCGCGGCGGGACACCTGAGCGCAGGCACGGTCCTGCTCCTGGCCGTCGCGCTCGAGTGCGCGCCCGAGGACCTCTACGGCGCGCACGTGGACCGCCCGCCGGGCCGCGGCCGCGCCGGGCTCCATCCCGAGCTGCGCGAGCTCACGGCCTCGCAGTGCGAGGCGCACGTGAGGGCCGGGGGGGTCGGGAGGGTGGTGTTCCTATCCGCCCGGGGGACGGTGGCGCATCCGCTCAACTTTGTCGTGAGCGACGGTGACGTGATCGTGAGCACCACGGTGGCCAAGGCGGAGCACCTCGAGGAGCAGGCGCGGCGTCAGCTTCGAGATCGACCGAGTGGACGAGTCGATGAGCGAGGGTTGGAGCGTCCTGGTCACCGGGATGGCGCGGCGCGTAGACGACCCCGAGGAGGTCGTCGCGCTGGCGGGCCTCGGGCTCGAGCCGTGGCCCGGCGGGTCGCGTCACGCTCTCGTCCGGATCCATCCCGACGAGATCACGGGCCGCGTCATCACCCAGACCGCCCGCGCCTGAGCCGGGCTCAGTCGGTCAGCACGTGGTCCAAGAGGCGCGCATAGTCGATGAGGTGGCGATCACTCAGGTAGTGCGCGCGCACGTGTCGACGGGCCCGCCGGCCCATCGCGGTCATCTCGGCCGGCCGTGCCAGGAGCGCCAAGAGGGACCTGCCGAACGCGTCGAGGTCGGTGGGATCGTCGATCAGCACGCCTGTCCCGGCCGGAACCTGGCCGGTGATGCCCCCGACGGCCGACGCCACGACCGGGCGCGACTTCCACATGGCCTCGGTGACGGTGAGCCCGAACCCCTCCTGCAAGCTCTTCTGCACCACAATGCTCGCGTGGCGCTGAAAGGCGTTCACCAGCCGCGCGTTGGCCGCCACGTCGTGCATCGGGAGCGCGACGAGCCGGATGGCCTCGCGCGCCCCGGTCGGGAGCGACTCCCACGATGCGACGCATTCGCCGAGCACCTGGGCTCCCTCGGGGTCGTCCGTCACTCCGTCGACCTCGGGTCCGACCAGCGCCAGGCGCGCCGGCGTCGCGCCGGCCACCCGCTCGGCGAAGCCCTCCATGACCCCGCGCATGTCCTTCAGGTTGTCCCACCGCGAGACCTGCACGACGAGTGGCCCGTCCGCTGTGAACGGGCCGGCCCCGCCGAGGACGGCGGAGGGGGAGTCGGCCGGCGCGCCGGCGAGAACGCCGGCCCGGGCCAGCAGCTCGCGGACGCGCCCGGGGGGCAGCGGCACGTTCTTGGGCGACGTGGGATCGATGGAGGGCGCAATGACCCAGACGTCCGCGCCGGCCAGCTGGGGCGGCACGAACGCGGCGTGCGAGAACACGAACGTGTGGCACTGATCGAGGTGCGGCTGGAGGAAGGCCCAGGCCTCCTCGGTGAAGCGGTTGGCGTGGTCGGCCCCGATGTGGCAACGCCACACGACGCGCACCCCGTGCTTGAGCAGGTGGGTCGCCAGCCCCGCCGTCTGGGGGTCGTGCAGGAAGACCACGTCGTTCTTGCGGATCCGCCCGTCCAGCGCGTCCACGTTGGCTCGGAGCACGTCGCTGTAGTGCGCCTGTTCCCGGGGCCCCAGGACGCCGCTGTCGCCGGCTGCCCCGTGCAGCCGGTTGTGGAGGCGCTTGGTGATGGCGAAGAAGGCTGGGTCGCCGTCGATGACGACCCAGCGTGCGTCGACGCCGAGGCCGGCCGCGTAGCCGACGAGCAGACGCAGCATCTCGGCGACGCCCCCGCCGTCCGCGGTGGAGTTGACGTTCCAGACCGTGGCCGAGCCCGCCGATCGCACGGCGGCCGTGGCCGCGGCCTCCAGCGCGGCGAGACGGTGCGCGCCGATGTAGCGCCCCAGGGAGGCAGTCGAGCGCGGCACCACCTCGATGTCGCGGGGCAGGGCCACGAGCCACAGTCTGCCGTACGTGAACCCTCAGTGGCGGCCCGTGGCCTCCCCGATGGCGATTCGGTGCCGACCAACTCGACCAGACCGCAGCGCCGGTGCCGTGGACGGCGGTTAGCCTCGGCGTCGATGTGGCCGCCACCCCCCGGGGGGACCTGGGTGATCGACCTCGATGGTGTCGTGTGGCTCACGGGGCGTCCGATCCCCGGCGTGGACGAGGCGGTGGCCCGGCTCCGGGGGGCGGGGGTCCGCGTCCTGTTCGCCACCAACAACTCCGCGCCGACACGCGCCGAGCTGCACCGGCGCCTCGCCCGGTGCGGCATCACCGCGGACGACCGCGACCTCCTCAGCTCGGCCGATGTCGCGGCAGGCATGCTCGCCCCGGGCTCGTCTGCCGTCGTCGTGGGTGACGACGGCGTGGTCGAGGCCCTGAACGGTCGGGGGGTCGTCGTCGTGCCCGCGGGGCCGGCGGACGCGGTCGTGGTGGGGTGGACGCGGTCGTTCAGCTTCGACACCGTGGCGTGCGCCTCGGCCGCCGTGCGGGCGGGCGCCCGGCTCGTCGGGACCAACGAGGACCCGACGTACCCGACCCCCGACGGCCTGCTGCCGGGCGGCGGGGCCATCCTGGCCGCGGTGGCGACCGCTGCCGAGGCCACGCCGGAAGTGGCCGGCAAGCCGCACCGCCCGACCGCCGATGCGATCACCTCACGGGTGGCCCCCGGCGAGCTCCGGGTGATGGTGGGGGATCGCCCCGCCACCGACGGCGCCCTGGCCGCCCAGCTGGGCATCCCGTTCGCTCTGGTGCTCTCGGGGGTGACCGCCGAGGGGCACGTCCCACCGGGCGCCGCCCCGGCCGTGGTGGCCCCCGACCTCGTGACACTGGTGCGAACGACGCTCGACGGGACCTGAAAGAAGTGCTTGCTCTCAGCTAGCACTTCAGATACTCTTGTTGCATGGCTAGCAATGAGCGCATCCGCAAGTACCTCGACGCGGGGACCGTCCTCGGACAGGTCAGCCGTGGCCGTGCCGAAGAGATCGTGCGAGAGTTGGTGAACGCCGGAGACATCCAGCGGGGCCAGGCACAGGAGTGGGTGGACAACTTGGTGGAACGGAGCCGCAAGTCCAGCGACCAGGTGCTCGAGCTCGTGCGCCACGAGGTGGCGACCCAGCTCAACCGGATCGACGGGAAGTCCCTCGAAGCCATCGCCAACCAGGTGGCTGACATCTTGAAGAAGTCCGCGGTGGCCGGGCGCAGCGCGACCAAGGACGTCACCGCGCACGCCACGAGGACGGCCAAGGGCGTGAGCACGCAGGCCAGCAGGACGGCCAAGGGTGTCACCAAGCAGGCGACCGAGACGGCCAAGGGCGTCACCACGCAAGCCGGGAAGACGGCGACGCGTGCCCGCGCCGCCGCCACGAAGGTGGCCCCGGAGCGCCGCCACGCCCGCAAGAAGGGCGCGGACAAGGCGGACGACCACAAGAACACGTCGAAGAAGGCGCCGGAGGCCAAGAAAGCGGACAAGAAGGCCGCCAGCTGAGCAGCGGGACACGCCGCCGGCTTGACAACGAGCTCGTGCGGCGGGGGGTGGTGCCCACGAGGCAGGAGGCCCAGGCGGCCATCGCCGCCGGCAGCGTCCTCGTCTCGGGGGTCCTCGCCGAGAAGGCGGCCCGCCTCGTCGCCCCCGACGAGCCGGTCGTCCTGCTGGGCCCTCCGTCGCCGTTCGTGGGTCGCGGGGGCCACAAGCTCGAGGCGGCGCTCACCCGCTTCGACGTCACCGTCACCGGCCGGCGTGCGCTCGATGCGGGTGCTTCGACGGGCGGCTTCACCGACTGCCTGCTCCAGCGACGGCGCCACCCACGTCTATGCGGTCGACGTCGGCCACGGACAGCTCCATCCGGCGCTGCGCGCCGACCGGCGCGTGACGGTCCTGGAGCGCACCAACGCCCGGACGCTCACCGTGGACGACCTGCGCGGGGCCGACCCCGCCTACGAACCCTGCCCGCTGGTCGTGGCGGACCTCTCCTTCATCTCGCTGCGCAGCGTCGTCCCCGCCCTGGCCGGACCCGTCGCGGCGCCCGGAGCGGACTTCGTCCTCCTGGTGAAGCCCCAGTTCGAAGCTGGTCGCGCCGCCGTGTCCCGCGGCAAGGGCGTCGTGCGCGACCCCGCCGTCTGGCTGGGCGCGCTCGAGGGCGTGGCGTCCGCGCTCCATGACGTCGGAACCGGCATCATGGGGGCGATGGCCTCCCCCCTGACCGGTGCCGCCGGCAACGTCGAGTTCCTGCTGCACGCCCGCAAGGCCGTGCGGGGCCGCACGGCGGGAGAGGCCGCCGCCCTGTTCTCGGCCGCCGTCTCGGAGGCGGAGGGCCTCATGCCACCGGCCACCCCGGCCGGCTGAGCCGGCGCCGGCCGATGGGGATCGTCACCTTCCTGGTCCACCCCGAACGCGCCGACGCGCTGGCGCTGGCCACCGACACCGCGACCTGGCTGACCGAGCGTGGGCACGTCGCACGCATCCTGCGCTTCAGCGGGCCCGACCGATTGAGCGAGGCAGGTGTCGACATCGACCTCGCCGCCGTCGACCTCGCCGGCACGACGGTGGCCGTGAGCATGGGCGGGGACGGGACGTTCCTCCGCGTCGTGCGGCTGGCCGCGGTCGTGGACGTGCCCGTGCTCGGTGTGAACTTCGGCCGCCTGGGCTACCTGCCGGACCTCCTGCCGGACCAGCTGCGCGATGCGCTGACCAAGGTCTTCGAGGGCGGCGCCGTGATCGAGCCCCGCTGCGCGCTCGACGTCGCCATCGCGGACCGTTCGCTCGGTGATGGTATGTCCTCGCTGCTCGCCCTCAACGAGGTGGTGATCCAAAAGATCGAATTCGGCCACACCGTCCGGCTGGCCACCACCATCGACGACGAGGAGGCGTTGACGTACTCGGCCGACGGGCTCATCATCGCCACGTCGACGGGTTCGACCGCCTACAACCTCTCCGCCGGGGGGCCCATCCTGGCGCCGACGCTGCGCGCCCTGGTGGTCACACCGGTGGCGCCGCACTTCTCTCTCGACCGCAGCCTCGTGCTGACCGACGAGCAGGTGGTCCGGGTCGAGGTCGTGCCGGACCGGGCCGGCGTGCTCGTCGTCGACGGCGAGGAGGTCGGACGGTTGCAACCCGGCGCGACCGTCACCTGCAGAGTCGCGGCACGCTCGGTGCGGGTCGTGCGGAACGAGCCCCAGACCTTCGGCAGCATCCTGCGCTTCCGGCTCCTCGCCCATCCGGACCGGTGAGCGGGCCGTGTTGACCGATCTGCACGTGCGCGACCTGGGCGTGATCGATGACCTCTCGCTCGAGTTCGGTCCCGGCATGACCGCGCTCACGGGGGAGACGGGGGCGGGCAAGACACTGGTCGTCGAGGCGCTGCAGCTGGTCCTCGGCGGGCGGGCCAATCCGGGCATCGTGCGCAGCGGCGCGTCGGAGGCGTTGGTCGAGGCACGTTTCGTCGTGGGGGAGGGCGACGCTGAGCGCGAAGTGATCCTCGCCCGTTCGGTCCCCGCCGAGGGGCGCTCCAAAGCGTGGGTCGACGGTCGCATGGCGGCGCTCGGTGCGCTCGGCGAGGCGGCGTCGGAGCTGGTCGAGATCCACGGGCAGCACGAGCACCGCGCCCTCGTCACCGCCGCCGCGCAGCGCGACGTGCTCGATTCCTTCGCCGGCACCGACCTGAGCCGCGTGCGCGCGCTGCGGAGCCAGCTGCGCGCCCTCGACGACGCGCTGGCCGCCCTCGGCGGCGACGAGCAGCAGCGGGCCCGGGAGGCCGACGTCCTGCGCTACCAGGTCGACGAGATCGACGCCGCCCACCTCGAGGACCCCGAGGAGGAGCAGGCACTGCGCGGGGAGGAGGACCGCCTGGCCGACGCCGGGGCGTACCGCGAGGCGGCGCTCGGCGCGGTGGAGCTCCTCGACCCCGCCGGGGCCGAGGGGGGCGCCCTCGAGCTGTTGGGCCGTGCCGCCGGCGCGCTGGCGGGGCGCCAGGCCTTCGAGGGGTACCTCGAGCAGTTGGCGGCCGCGTCGGTCGAGCTGTCGGACGTGGCGCGCTCGCTGCGCGACGAGGTCGAGGGGTGGGCCGACGATCCGCAGCGCCTGACCGAGGTCCAGGAGCGCCGCCGGCTGCTGGGCGAGCTGCGCCGCAAGTACGGGGAGGACCTGCGCGCCGTGATGGCCTACGGGCGCGAGGGCTCGGCCCGGCTCGCCGCGCTCGAGGACGCCGACGGCGAGGCCGCCCGCCTCCAGGCCGAGCACGACCGGCGCCGCACCGAGCTGGCCGAGGCCGAGGCCGCCGTGCGCGCCACGCGGGCCCGGGCCGCCGGGGCGCTCGGGGACCTGGTGGGCGAGCGCCTGGGGACCCTCGCCATGGCGGGCGCCCGGGTCGAGGTGCGGGTGGCGCCCGGCGGGACCGGAGAGCCGGTGGAGCTGGCGCTCGGGGCCAACGTGGGCGAGGCGGTGCAGCCGCTCGCCCGGGCCGCCTCGGGGGGCGAGCTGGCCCGGGCCATGCTGGCCATCCGGCTGGTCGGGCTGGGCGGGCCCCAGACCATGGTCTTCGACGAGGTGGACGCCGGGGTAGGTGGTGCCGCCGCCCTCGCGCTGGGCGAGGCGCTCCACGAGGTGGCCGGCGACCGGCAGGTCCTCGTGGTCACGCACCTGGCGCAGGTGGCGTCACGGGCCGACGCGCACATCAGCGTGGTCAAGCGGGAGTCCCGGGGGCGCACCGTCACCACGGCGACCTCGGTGCGGGGCGAGGATCGCGTCACGGAGCTGTCACGGATGCTCTCGGGGCACCCGGGCAGCGACGCCGCACGCGCCCACGCCCGCGAGCTGCTGGGTGCGTCCCACGGCTGACGATCCGCCACAGGTCGCACCGCGTTCGATTATCGTGGTCGGGTGCACCGATCACGCGGAGTGATGCTCGGCGTGCCGAAGGCGGCGTGAGCAAGTTCATCTTCGTCACCGGCGGTGTCTCGAGCTCGCTCGGGAAGGGTCTCACCGCCTCCTCGCTCGGCCGCCTCCTCAAGTGCCGCGGTCTCCGGGTGACGATGTGCAAGCTGGACCCCTACATCAACGTCGACCCGGGGACGATGAACCCCGGCGAGCACGGTGAGGTGTTCGTCACCGAGGACGGCGGCGAGACCGACCTCGACCTCGGGCACTACGAGCGCTTCATCGACGAGAACCTCTCCAAGCGCTCCAACACCACCACCGGCGGCATCTACCGCTCCGTCATCGAGAAGGAGCGGCGGGGTGACTTCCTCGGCCGCACCGTGCAGGTCATCCCGCACGTCACCGACGAGATCAAGGACCGTATCCGGCGCCTGGAGGACGAGGACGTCGATATCGTCATCGTCGAGATCGGGGGCACCGTCGGCGACATCGAGATCGTGCCCTTCATTGAGGCCATCCGGCAGTTCCGCCGGGACATCGGCCGGGACAACGTGTGCTACGTCCACCTCACGCTGGTGCCCTTCCTCGTGTCGGGGGAGCAGAAGACGAAGCCGACGCAGCACTCGGTGACCGAGTTGCGGAGCCGGGGCATTCAGCCCGACGTCATCGTCTGCCGCAGCGACAAACCCATCTCCGAGGGCCTGAAGCGCAAGATCTCACTGCAGTGCGACGTGGCCATCGACGCCGTGATCTCCGCCGTCGACGCGGCGAGCATCTACGAGATCCCGCTCGTCCTGCACGAGCAGGGCCTCGATTCCTACGTGTGCCGCACGCTCGGCATCGACGAGGCTGAGCACGACATCGACATCTCCGAGTGGGAGTCCCTCGTCGCCCGGGTCGAGGCGCTGGCACGGCGCGTCCGGGTCGGGATCGTGGGCAAGTACGTCAACATGCCCGACGCCTACATGTCAGTCGTCGAGGCGCTGCGCCACGCCGGGTTCCACCATGGCGCCGACGTCGAGCTGGACTGGATCGACGCCGAGCTCGTGCCCGACCTGCTCGGCACGGACCGTCTGCGGGGACTCGACGCCGTCGTGATCCCGGGCGGCTTCGGCGAGCGGGGGATCGAGGGGATGGTGGCGGCCGCGGGCTATGCCCGCGACCACGGCATCCCCTGCCTGGGGCTGTGCCTCGGCCTGCACGTGATGGTGATCTCGATGGCCCGCGACCGGGCGGGGCTCGAGCGCGCCAATTCGCGTGAGTTCGACAGCCTCTCGCCGCACACGGTCATCGACCTCATGCCCGACCAGGCCGAGGTGACCGACAAGGGCGGGACCATGCGGTTGGGCTCCTACCAGGCGGTGCTGCTGCCGGGCTCCAAGGTCGCGGCGGCGTACGGCACTTTGGGTGTGACGGAGCGGCATCGGCACCGTTTCGAGTTCAACAACCGTTACAAGGCGCGCCTCGAGGCGGTGGGCCTGGTGTGCTCGGGGATGTCGCCCGACGGGCGCCTGGTCGAGTTCGTCGAGCTCGAGGACCATCCGTACTGGGTGGCCACGCAGGCGCACCCTGAGTTCAAGAGCCGGCCCGACCGGGCCCACCCCCTGTTCCGCGAGCTGGTCACCGCGGCGCTGGACCGGGCGGAGGGGCGCGAGCCCCACCTGCTCGACCTCGACGCCGTCACCTAGGCGTGCCGGGCTTCCGCCGCGTCTCGGAGGAGGAGCTCCTCCGAGCCTGGTTGTTCCGCGTCGACCGCGTGCACCTGGTCGACCCCGAGGGCAATCCGTTCGACCGCGTCGTCGTGCGCCATCCCGGCGCCGTCACCGTGGTCCCGGCGCACGACGACGGGACGGTGTCGATGGTGCGCCAGTACCGCGCGGCCGTCGACGCGATAGTGCTCGAGATTCCGGCGGGGACCCGCGACAAGGACGGCGAGACGGAGGAGGAGACGGCACGGCGGGAGCTGGCGGAGGAGGCCGGGTTGGCGGCGGCGCACTTCGAGGTCCTGATCGGGACGTGGAACTCGCCCGGCGTCAGCGACCAGCACACGACCATCTTCCTGGCCACCGGGCTCACGCCGTGCCGGAGCCGGCCCGACGGGATTGAGGAGGGGTACCTGACCGTCGAGACGATCCGCCTGGCCGACCTCGAGGACCTGGTCGCAGACGGGTCGTTGAAGGACGAGACGACCGTGCTCGGGCTCTATATGGCGCGCCACCGCCTGGCCGTGACGGGCCGCCTCGCGTGAGCGCGGTGCTGCCCCGGGCTGCCGAGGAGTTCCTTTCCTGGCTCGAGGTGGAGCGCGGGCGCTCGCCGCGGACCCTGGCGTCGTACCGGCGCGACCTCGCGTCATACCAGGAGGGGGTGCGGACAGCCAGTGGCCGCGACGTCGACGCATCGACGTCCGCCGACGTGGCGGCCCACCTGGCCGCGCTGCGCCGGACCCACCGTCCGGCATCGGTGGCGCGGGCGAACTCGAGCATCCGGGGCTTTCACCGCTTCTTGGTGGAGGAGGGCTGGCGTGAGGATGACCCGACCCTCGATCTGCCGTCCATCTCGGCCACCGACCTGCTGCCGAAGGCGCTGAGCGAGGAGGAGATGGAGCGGCTGCTCGGCGCGGTCGTCGGGACCGGGCCCATGGTGCTGCGCGACCGCGCCCTGCTCGAGGTGCTCTACGGCACGGGAGCCCGGGTGAGCGAGGTCGTCGGGCTGAATCTCGGCGACGTGGTCGATGCGGTGGAGTCCCCCGAGTTGCCGCTCGTCCGCGTCCTCGGGAAGGGCGACAAGGAGCGCGTCGTCCCCCTCGGCCGGCTCGCCCGCCAGGCCCTGGCGGAATGGCTCTCCGGCCAGGGGCGCCCTCTGCTCGAGCCGAAGCGCTGGCGCCGCCGCGCCGACGCGGAGGCCGTGTTCCTCAACGCACGTGGTGGCCGGCTCACCCGGGTGGGGGTGTTCGGCGTGGTGAAGAAGTACGCCGCCCGCGTGGGCCTCGAGGCGAAGGTCAGCCCCCACGTCCTGCGACATTCGTGTGCCACGCACATGCTGGGCCGGGGGGCGGACGTGCGGGTCGTGCAGGAGCTCCTGGGCCACGCCTCGATCGCCACCACGCAGCGCTACACCAAGGTTTCTCCCGAGCACCTCCGGCGCGCCTACGAGGACGCCCACCCCCGGGCGGGAACCAGGGGGCGGGGCGAACGCGTAGCATGAGCGCATGCCGAACGAGGCCCCTACGGCGGAGACCGCCGACGTCGATTTCGCTGCCCTCCTGCGCAACGAGCAGTCCGGGCTGCAAGCCCAGCTGAAGGAGCTCGGCTATGCGGACCAGGGCAGTGGCCTCAGCTACGACTCGAACTTCGCCGACTCCAGCCAGGTGACGGCGGAGCGGGGTGAGGCCGAGCGCCTCGCGGCCGAGCTCCGGGAGGCTCTCGACGAGGTCGAAGCCGCCATCGAGCGCCTCGAGGCCGGGACCTACGGCATCTGTGAGGTGTGCGGGAAGCCGATCGGGACGGCCCGGCTCGAGGCCATGCCCGCAGCGCGCCTCTGCATCGCCGACGCCGCCAAGCAGTAGGTGCGCACGCCCGGCGCCTCCTCCGGGAGGCGCCCGATGGACGAGCGGACCAAGCGGAACCTGTGGATCGTCGCCGGTGCGGCAGTCGTCATCGCACTGGTCGCCCACCACAACATCAAAGAGCAGGCGATCATCATCTTCTGTGCGATCGTCCCCTCCATCATCCTCCACGAGGTGTCCCACGGCTGGGTGGCCTACGCGTTCGGAGACGACACCGCGAAGAGGGCGGGGCGCCTCAGCCTCAACCCCGTGGTCCACGTGGACCCCGTGGGAACGCTTCTCGTGCCGGCGCTCCTGGCGCTGAGCACTGTCGGGGTCTTCGGCTGGGCGAAGCCGGTGCCGGTCAACGTCGGACGGTTGCGCAGCCCGCGCAACCAAGGTGTGCTCGTGTCCGTGGCCGGGCCCCTGACGAATGCGGTGCTCGCCGGGCTCTTCGGCTGGCTCTTCGTCCATTTCTACCGATCCGGGTTCACGGTGCCGACCGCGCTCACGGTTCTCGGACAGCTGGTCTTCTGGCTGAGCTTCGTGAACGTCGGTCTCTGTGTGTTCAACATGATTCCGGTGCCACCGCTCGACGGCTCGGTGCTCTTCGAGCGGCTGCTCCCGACGCGGTGGTGGCCCACGTACCTCCGCTACCGCCAGTACACGATGCCGATCCTCCTCGGGCTCGTGCTGTTGAACTTCTTCTTGTACCCCCATGGCCCGTTGAATTGGCTGTTCAACAACCTGTTCACCTGGTGGGCCAGCGTGCTGCAGCTGAACCTCACGTTCGGCTAGGCCGGGAGCAGCCCCATCGCATCGGCGGCGCGGGTGTACGTGGCCGATGCGACCCCGTGGGCGCGTCCGGCGCCCCGCGCGAGCACTGCGTGGACGTAGGGCAGGTCGGCCTCCAGCTCGGCCCGCCGGCGGCGTACGGGGGCGATCAGCTCGCGCAGGGCCGCCGCCACGTCGTCCTTGAGGTCGCCGTAACGCTCGTAGCCCGCCGCCACCTCGACCGGGGTGCGCCCCGTCGCGGCGGCGAGGAGGTCGAGCAGGTTGGCCAGGCCGGGCTTGGTTGCGCGGTCGTAGCGCATCTCCCCGTCGGTGTCGGTGACCGCCCGGCGCACCTTCCTCGTGATGTCCTCGTCGGAGTCGAGGAGGCCGATCGTGCCGAGCGGGGATTCCACCGACTTTGACATCTTGCGCTCGGGGTGTTGAAGGTCCATGACCCGTGCCCCCGTCCCCGCAATGGCGGCCTCGGGGACGGTGAACGTCTCGCCGTACCGGTTGTTGAAGCGGACCGCGACCTCGCGCGCCAGCTCCAGGTGCTGGCGCTGGTCGTCTCCGACCGGCACCTCGTCGGCGTCGTAGAGGAGGATGTCGGCCGCCATCAGGGCGGGGTAGGTGAAGAGCCCGACCCGGACGGCCTCCTGCCCCTTGCCCTTGTCCTTGAACTGGGTCATGCGCCGCAGCTCGCCCATGGTGGCGGTGCACTCGAGCAACCAGGTCAGCCGCGTGTGCTCGGGCACGTGGCTCTGGACGAAGAGCGTGCACCGGTCGGGGTCGAGCCCGACCGCCAGCAGGTTGAGGGCGGCATCGAGGGTGTTGGCGCGGAGGGCAGCCGGGTCGATCTCGGAGGTGAGCGCGTGCAGGTCCACCACGCAGTAGAAGGCGTCGTTGCCCTCCTGGAACGACACCCAGTGCCGCAGGGCCCCGAGGTAGTTCCCGACGGTAAAGTTGCCTGAGGGCGCGATGCCGGAGAGGACCCTGTTCATGGGGCGCCATGGTAGGGCGGACCAGCCCGGACACCGGCGGGGCCGGGGGGTGCGCGGGAGGCCCCGGCCGGTTCGGTAACGTCGGCGGGTGCCCTACGCGGTCTCCACGCCTGTCTTCGAGGGTCCCATCGACCTGTTGTTGCACCTCGTCTCCTCCCACGAGGTCGATGTCCTCGACATCCCGCTGCTGCCCGTGGTCGACGGCTTCGTGAGCGTGCTGTCCGAACAACGCGAGATGATCGACTTCAACCAGCTGTCCGAGTTCCTGCTGGTGGCGGCCATCCTCATCGAGCTGAAGTCGCAGAGGCTGCTTCCCGGCCGCGAGGCCACGGACGACGACGAGGACCTGATCGGGTGGGAAGAGCGCGACCTGCTGCTGGCCCGGCTGCTCGAGTGCCGGGCCTATGCCGCCGCCGCCGACGTGTTCGTCGCCCTGGCCGAGCAGGCATCGCGGTCAATCCCGCGCGAGGTCGGACTCGACGACGACTTCATCGTCCATGCCCCGGACCTGCTGGCCGGCATCACCCCCGAGGACGTGGCCCAGGCCTACCTGCGCGGGTCCGCCGAGCGCCCCGTGCCGCGGGTCGACCTGTCGCACGTCACCGTGGACACCGTCTCGGTCTCCGAGGCGGTCACCGAGCTCATCGCGGTGCCCGAGTCGCAGCGCGCCGCGTCGTTCCGCGCCCTGGTCCAGGGCTGCCGCACCCGCATTGAGGTCATCGTGCGCTTCCTGGCCCTGCTCGAGCTGTGCAAGATGGGAAGGGTCACGCTCGGGCAAGGGACGACATTCGGGGACCTGGCGATCACGTGGCTGGCCGCCGACGACCTCGCCGGCGCGGCCAGCGGCCGCGGCCTGGCGGAGTTGGGCGGCTATGACGTCGACGACTACGAGGGGTGAGGATTGAATCCAGTGGAACGCGCTGAGTTGGGCCGGACGATCGAGGCCATCCTGCTGGTGGCGGTGGAGCCGTTGCCTCCCCGGCTGCTGGCGGAGCTCGTGGAGGAGCCCGTCGAGCGGGTGGAAGAGGTGCTCGACGAGCTGGCAGTGTCCTACGAGCGCGAGCGCCGGGGCTTCGTGCTGGCCCGCATCGCCGGCGGCGCCCGGCTGCAGACGCATCCCGACCTGGCGCCGTACGTGGAGCGCTTCGCCAACCGCGAGGTGTCGCACCGCCTCTCGACCGCCGCGCTCGAGACGCTCGCCATCGTCGCCTACCGGCAGCCCGTCTCGCGAGGCCAGATCTCGGCGCTGCGGGGCGTGAACGTCGACGGGGTGTCCCGGCTGCTCGAGCAGAGGGGGTACATCGCGGTGGTCGGCCATGCCGAGGGCCCGGGCCAGCCGGCGCTGTTCGGCACGACGGACCTCTTCCTCGAGCGCCTCGGACTCCAATCGCTCGAGCAGCTGCCGGCGGTGGAGGACTTCCTCCCCGGGCCAGAGGTCGCCGGCGACCTCGAGCGCGACCTCCAGTCGGCGCTCGGCCTCGGCGTCGAGGCGGCGTCCGACGACACCTGAGGAACCGGACGGCGAGCGCCTCCAGAAGGTCCTGGCCCGGGCCGGGATCGGTTCGCGGCGGGCGTGCGAGGAGCTGATCGCCGCCGGACGCGTCACCGTCGACGGCCAGATGGCCACCCTCGGCCGGCGGGTCGACCCATCGGCCGCCCGGGTCGAGCTCGACGGCGTGCTCCTGCCCGTCGCGCCGGGCCTCGTGCACTACCTCGTGAACAAGCCCGACGGGGTCATCACGACGGCCGACGACCCGCAGGGGCGGCCGACGGTCGTGAACCTGGTGCCGGCCGAGCCCCGCGTGTTCCCCGTCGGCCGCCTCGACCGCCGTACCGAGGGCCTCCTCATCCTGACCAACGACGGGGCGCTGTCCCAGTTGCTCACCCACCCGTCGCACGGGGTGGCCAAGGAATACGTGGCCGAGGTGTCCGGCGGCACCCCCGCCCCCGGCGCCCTGCGGGCGCTGCGCCAGGGCGTCGAGCTCGACGACGGCCCGACCGCGCCCGCCGAGGTCGGTGTGCTCGCGCCCGGTGTGCTGCGCCTCGTCATCCACGAGGGGCGCAACCGTCAGATCCGCCGTATGTGCGACGCCGTCGGGCATCCGGTGCGCCGCCTGGTGCGCACCCGCATCGGGCCGGTGCGCGACACGAGCCTGCCCCCCGGGCAGTGGCGTCGCCTGACCGCCGGCGAGGTCCGGTCGCTGGCGGCCGCGGCGGCTCCGGGCGCGCCCGCAGCGGGCCCGCAAGCGTAGAAATCCCTGACAGCCGGGCCGCAGATGCGATGCCGGTAGAGTGACCCGCTATGCCACCGGCACTCATGGTCAGGGGTCTGCGCGGGGCGACGACGGTCGACGAGGACACCGTGGCCCAGGTCACCGAGCGCTCCCAGGAGCTGATGCGCGAGATCATGGCTCGCAACGAGCTGGTGGAGGACGACATCGTCTCCGTGCTGTTCACGGCCACGGCGGACGTCACGAGCACGTTCCCGGCCACCGCCATCCGCACTGCCGGGTTCGGCGCCGTCCCGCTGCTCTGCGCCGCCGAGATCGCCGTGCCCGGCTCCATGCCGCGGTGCATCCGGGTGCTGCTCCACGTGCACACGACCAAGACCCGCGACGAGATCCACCACGTCTACCTCCACGGCGCCCAAGGGCTCCGCGATGACCTCCCCGACTGAGGGCGAGGCGCGCCGCCGGGCGCTCGTGGTCGGGACCGGGCTGATCGGCGGGTCGATCGCCCTCGGGCTGCGGCGACGGGGGTGGCACGTCTCGGGGCTCGATGCCGACGTCGAGCGGGAGCGCGAGGCGCTCGCCTCGGGGGTGATCGACGCGGCCGGGGACGACCCCGACGCGGAGGTCGTCTTCGTCGCCGTTCCTGCGGCCGCCGTCGGCGGTGTCGCCCGCCGGCTCCTGGCGCAGGCCGGGCGACGCTCCGACGTCGTGGTGACCGACGTCAGCGGGGTCAAGACGGCGATCGTGGACGAGGCGGACAACCCGCGCTTCATCGGCGGGCACCCGATGGCCGGTTCGGAGCAGGTCGGCCTGCACGGGGCCGACCCAGACCTCTTCGAGGGTGCGGTCTGGGTGCTCACACCGACGGCGGTCACCGATCTCCAGGCGTTCGAACGTCTCCGCGGCGTCGTGCTGAGCCTGGGAGCCGACGTACTCGTGCTCGCGGCGGCCGACCATGACCGGCTGGTGGCCGTGGTGTCCCATGTGCCGCACCTCGTCGCCGCCACTCTCATGAACGCCGCCACTGCCGGCGCCGAGCAGGACGGCGCCCTGCTCCGTCTCGCTGCCGGCGGCTTCCGCGACATGACCCGTGTCGCGGCCGGCCACCCCGGCATCTGGCCCGACATCTGCGCCGAGAACGCCCTGCCCATCGTCGAGGCCCTCGATGCGCTCGTCGCCGACCTGCAGGCGATCCGGGACCGGGTCGCCTCGCGGGACCGCGACGCCCTCCTCACCTCACTCCAGCGGGCCAGCGCAGCCCGGCGGAACCTGCCCGCCCGCGTCGTCCGGCCCGAGCACCTCGCCGAGCTGCGCATCCGGGTGCACGACCGGGCCGGCGTGCTGGCCGAGATCACGTCGTTGGCCGCCGATGCCGGCATCGGCATCTTTGACATCGAGATCGCGCACTCGGCGGAGGGAACCGGCGGGGTGCTCATCCTCGTCGTCGACGGCGCTGACGCCGGGACGCTGGCGGCGGCGGTCGAGTCGCACGGCTACCGCTGCCGGGCCGAACACCTGTCGTGATCCCGCCCCGCGTCCTCGTCGTCATCGGCGGCGTGCCCTGCCGGGGCTCCGTGCGCACGCCGGGCGAGAAGTCGATCTCGCACCGGGCCGTTCTCCTGGGCGCCCTGGCCGAGGGGACGTCGACGGTGCGCGGGCTCTCCGACGGCGCCGACGTCGCCGCCTCGCTGGCCGCGGTCGAGGCGATGGGCGCCGGGGTGGAGCGCCACGACGACGGGACGGTCGTCGTCCACGGGGGTCGCCGGCGGCTCCACCGGCCAGCGGGCCCGCTCGACTGCGGGAACTCGGGGACCTCCATGCGCCTGCTGGCGGGGCTGGTGGCCGGGTTCGAGTGGGGGACCGAGCTGGTCGGCGACGAGTCCCTCTCGGCCCGTCCCATGGACCGGGTGGCCGAGCCCCTCGGCCTCATGGGGGCTGCCCTGCGCGGCCGCGGGGCGCGCTGCCTCCCGCCGCTGCATGTCCTGGGTGGTGGGCTGCACGGCATCGACTGGATGTCCCGGGTGGCGAGCGCCCAGGTCAAGTCGGCCATACTCCTCGCCGGGCTGTCGGCCAGCGGCACCACCATCGTCCGCGAAGCGGTCACGACCCGCACCCACACCGAGGAGATGCTGGCCGAGGCGGGCGCGGACGTGACGGTCGAGCCCTGGGGGGAGGGGCGCATCGTCCGCGTGCGGGCTTCGGTGCTCGAGCCCGTGGACCGCACGGTGCCGGGCGACCCCTCGGCGTCCGCCTTCTTCATCGTGGCCGGGTGCGTCGTCCCGGGCAGCAGCGTGGAGGTCGCCGGGGTGTACAGCGGCCCGGCCCGGCTGGGGTACGTGACCGTGCTCCAACGCATGGGGGCCGACGTCACGGTCGTCCCCGGGCAGGGCGTCACGGCGAACATCCGGGCCGCGGCGGGGCCGCTGCGCGCCACCGAGGTCCGGGCCAGCGAGATCCCGTCGCTCGATGAGGTCCCCGCCCTCGCCGTGGCCGCTGCCGTCGCCGCGGGCACGACCGTCTTCTCCGACGTCGGCGAGCTCCGGGTCAAGGAGGTTGATCGGCTCGTGGCGGTGGCCGGCATGGTCGAGGCCTTCGGGGCGAGCGCACGGATCGAAGGCGACACGCTGGCCGTGACCGGCCGCGGCGGCCCGCTGCGCGGCGCCCGGTTCGACAGCCTTGGCGACCACCGGATGGCGATGGCGGCGGCCGTGGCGGCGCTCGCGGCGGGCCGGGACGAGCGCAGCCTCGTCACCGGGTTCGCTGCCGTGGCGACCAGCTATCCGGCGTTCGCGGAGGAGCTCGCGCGCATCACGGGCGCCGGGCCGGCTCCACGGGCGCTGCTCGTGGCGATCGACGGCCCGGCCGGCGCCGGCAAGTCCACGGTCTCGACCGCCGTGGCGGAGCGCCTCGGCGTGGAGCGGCTCGATACGGGGGCCATGTACCGGGCCGTGGCCGCCGAGGCCCTGGCCGAGGGCACGCCACCCGCCGACACGGCGGCGGTGGCCGCCCTCGCCCGCGCCGCGTCCATTGAGGTGGGCGAGCGCGTCAGCATCAACGGGCACGACGTCACGTCGGTCATCCGGTCGCCCGAGGTGGGGCAGGCCGTCTCCGTCGTGGCGGCCAACCCCGAGGTGCGACGACAGCTCGTGCAGCGCCAGCGCGTCTGGGCCGGGGCGCACGGTGGAGGAGTGGTCGAAGGGCGCGACATCGGGTCCGTCGTCTTCCCGGAGGCCCACCTGAAGGTGTACCTGACGGCCTCCGCCGAGGAGCGGGCACGCCGGCGCGACGACGAGGCGCCCGAGGGGGTGGCCCGCCGCGACCGGATCGACTCGACGCGGGATGCGTCGCCACTCCGCGAGGCGGAGGATGCCCACCGGCTCGATACGACCGGCCGGACCGTGCAGGATGTGGTCGAGGAGGTGCTGTCGTGGCTCTGAGCACGCAAGGCGCGACGCCGGAGGGCGGGGATGGCGATCCCCCGGCCGCCGCGCCCGGCCGGGGGCAGGCCTTCGAGGTCGACCCGCGGCGCACCGCGCTGTACCGCGCCGAGCGCGCCATCTTCGTGAGCGCCCTGTGGACCTGGTTCCGGCCCAAGGTGGTGGGACGGGAGAACGTGCCCGGGACGGGTCCGGTCATCCTGGCCCCCGTGCACCGCTCGTTCGCCGACTTCGGGTTCGCGGCCTTCTGCACCGACCGCAAATTGTTCTTCATGACGAAGGACGAGATGTGGGAGAACAAGTGGCTGGGGAAGCTGCTACTGACCGTCGGCGCCTTCCCGGTCCACCGGGAGTCGGCCGACCGCGAGGCGCTCCAGCGCGCCGAGGAGGTGCTGCGCAAGGGTGAGGTCCTCGTGCTCTTCCCCGAGGGCACTCGGCGCGCCGGAACGGTGGTCGAGGATCTCATGGAGGGTGCAGCCTTCCTCTCCGCCCGCACCGGCGCACCGATCGTGCCGGTCGGCATCGGCGGGTCGGACCTCGCCATGCCGAAGGGCAGTCATGTGCCCAAGCCGTACACCATTCAGGTGGTGATCGGCCCCGCCATCCCGGCGCCACCGAGGACGGGGGGCGGACGGGTGAGCCGCTCGGCCGTGCACGCCACCACCGAGGCACTGGTGCCGGCGCTCCAGGCCGTCTACGACGAGGCCAGGTCGAAGACGGGCCGCTATTGACCCGGCGGCGCGCGCGGGCTGGCCGGCGGCGCCCCGCCTCGCTCCCGGTCCCAGGCGGGCTACTCGGTCGGGGCGGAGGGCTCGGAGAGCAGGGCCCGGTAATGGGCCGAGCGGGACAGCAGCATGTCGGCGGTCCGCTGGTCGAACTCGGCCGCCCGCCGGAGGGCCTTCCGGAGGTCCTCCTCGTCGCTCAACACGTGGACGGACGGGGTGCGGATGCTGCTGTCCACTGGTGTCGTCGGGGTGCCACGGTGGGATCGCTTCCTCATGAGAGCCTCGCAATCGTGACGTTCGGGATGTTGTCCTGTCCCATTGTCGTCCTTGCGGGGCGCGACTTGAGCGCGGCCCGGCGCCGGTTTCTCAGTCGTGCCGGGGGAGCGTCCGGACCCTCCACCACGTATCGAGCACGACCCGTCCGTAGCGGAAGCCGAACAGCCAGTTCTTGCCCTTCTTGGTCGTTCCCGATGCCCGGGGCAGCCAGACGGTGGGCCGCTCGGCGACCCGCCAGCCCCGCCGCATGGCGATGATCAACAGCTCCGCCGTCTGGTACTGCGGCTGGACGAGCCGGTAGGCCACGTCGTCGAGCAGGCTCACCCGGAGCGCCCGGTAGCCGTTGGACGTGTCGGTGAGTCTGGTGCGCCCCATGGCGCTCATGATCCAGGAGAAGACGCGCACACCCGCCTTGCGGAAGCGGTCGCTGGTGGTGTCGCGGCCGAGCACCCGGGAGGCCACGACGAAGTCCGCTTCGTCGTCGACGAGGGGCTGCAGCATGACCGGGATCTCGGCCGGGTCGTTCTGCCCGTCGGCATCGAGGGTCACCACGTAGTCAGCACCCAGCTCGATGCACAGGGCATAGCCCACCCGCAGCGCGTAGCCGTGCCCGAGGTTCTCAGTCAACACGAAGGTGACTGCGCCGGCGTCCTCGGCCACCTGGTCGGTCTTGTCGCGGCCCCCGTCGACCACCACGAGCGTCGTGACGGCCAGGCCGCACGCCTCCGCGGGCATGGCGTCCAGCACGGCGCGGATGTTCGCCTCCTCCTCGAAGGCGCAGACGAGGCCGACGACGGGGGAGAGATTCAGGTCGGGATAGCGCGCGTCGAACTCCCGGCGCGACGCCTCGATGACGCGGCGCGCGTGGTCGGGTTGGGTGTCAATGCTGGCGCCGGAGGTGGCGCCGCGGCAGGAGGTTCAAAGTGACCGGGGCGTGGCGAAGATCTGGCGGACCAGGGGATCGAAGTGCGAGAGCGGCTTGGTCGGGTAATCGGGGTCGAAGCTGATCTGGTCCCACTCGTCGGCGAACTGCGCGGCCAACCCGTACCAGGGCTCGCCCTCGTACTGGTCCCGGGCGTTGGGGTCCTGGCCCAGGTATTCGTAGTAGTGCTTTCCCTGGAAGTCCTGGTGTGCACGGATCATGTGGTACGTGTCGTCGCTGACGTACGGCTTCAGGATCTCAGCCGCGATGCGGGGGTGGTTCATGACCGAGACGGCCTTGCCGATGTCGTGGCACAGCGACGCCACGACGACCTCCTCGGACGCGCCGGCCTCCTCGGCGCGGGTCGCCGTCTGCAGGGAGTGGACCAGCTGGTCCACCTCGAATCCGTCGGTGATCTCCTCGAGGGAGGCCAGCATGGCCAGCACACGGTCGGCGACGCGGGGCTGGTGCTCAATCGACTCGACGATGATGTGTTGCCACTGCGCAGCCGTCGACTCGTCCATCCGGGTGAACGTCATGGGACAATCATCGCGCCGGACGGTCTCACGAGGCCAGCAGGTCGAGGACGTCGGCCGCGGAGACGGCACGGTCCTGTGCCGCCGGATCGGACCGCTCCGAGCCCGGGCGGCCGGCCAGGAAGCCCAGCGTGGAGCCCACGGCCCGCAGCATCTCACGGAGCTCCGGTGGCGGTGGGAAGTACTCGTCCTCGGTGGTCACGGTCACTTCGGTGACGCCCTCGGCGGGCGCCAGGCGGGCGATCACCTCTTCGACCAACGCCTCGGGCGCCGAAGCCCCTGCCGTCACGCCCACCGTCCCGGTGAGGTCGCCGGGCAGCTCGTCGGCCTCGTTGACCCGGAGCACGCGGGAGCAGCCCCCGGCCCGGGCCACCTTCTCGAGGGCAACGGTGTTGGAGGAATTGGCCGAGCCGATCACGACGACGGCATCCGACGCCGAGGCGATCGCCTTGAGCGCGGCCTGGCGGTTGGTGGTGGCGAAGCACAGGTCGCTGCGGTTCGGCATCCACAGGTCGGGGAAGCGCCGGCGCGCCGCCTCCATCAGTCCCCGCCACTCGTCGTGGCTCAGGGTGGTCTGAGCCAGCAGGGCGACCGGTCCGCCGGCCGCGGCGAGGTCGTCCATGGCCCCGAGGTCGTCTTCGTGCTCGAGGAGCCGCACCGATTGGGGCGCGACGGCCATGGTGCCCACGGCCTCCTCGTGTCCGGCGTGGCCCACGTAGAGGACCGTGTACCCCTTGCGGCTGCGCACCTTCAGCTCGTGGTGCACCTTGGTGACGAGGGGACAGACGGCGTCGACCACGACGCCGCCGCGGGACCGGGCGGCCTCGACGACCTCGGGGGCCGAGCCGTGGGCGCTCAACATCAGCGGCGCGCCCGCCGGCGCGTCAGCCACGTCGTCGACGAAGACGACCCCCTGGTCGCGGAAGCGCTCCACGACATGGCGGTTGTGCACGATCTCGTGGTAGCAGTACACCGGCGGCTCGAAGACCCGGACCATCCAGGCCAGGGCCTTGATCGCCTTCTCGACGCCGGCGCAGAAGCCCCGTGGCTCGGCCAGCATCACTCGGTCGACTCCGGGCACAAAGTCCAGGTTATCGGCAGTAACCTAGAGGCCATGTCCGCTCCCACGGTGACTTCGGTCACCGCGGCGTCGCCGGCAGCCCGCGCCGGACTGGCCGTGGGAGACGAGCTCCTGAGCCTGAACGGGCACGAGCCGCGCGACGTCATCGATTTCCAGCGCCTCAGCGACGCGAGCGACCTCAGCGTCCTGGTGCGGCGCGCGGGCGCGCCGCTGGCCCGGCTGGTCCGGGTCGACAGGGCGGCCGGCGAACCGCTCGGGGTCGAGGTCTCCTCGGCCGTGTTCGACCGGATCCGGACCTGCGATAACCACTGCGCGTTCTGTTTCATCTACCAGCTGCCCAAGGGGATGCGGCGCAGCCTGTACCTCAAGGACGACGACTACCGCCTGTCCTTCCTGTACGGGAACTTCACCACGTTGACCCGCTTCACCGAGCTCGACGCGGAGCGCATCCTGACCGAGCGGCTGGGCCCGCTCTTCGTCTCCATCCACAGCACGGATCCCGAGTTGCGGGCGCGCATGCTGCGCAACCCGAAGGGAGCGACCAGCCTGCGCTGGCTCCAGGTGCTCCTTGACGGGGGGATCGAGGTGCACGGCCAGATCGTCGTCTGCCCCGGCATCAACGACGGCGACGCCCTCGAGGACACCCTGGCCGGGATCTTGGACCGCTATCCCGGACTGGCGAGCGTGGGCGCGGTGCCCCTCGGGGTCAGCCGATACTCCAATGAGCACGAAATGCGCCCACACACGCAGGACGAGGCCCGACGCGTCCTCGACACGATCGACGAATGGCAGCGCCTGTTCCGCACGGCGCTCGGGCACCGCATGGTCTTCGCCGCGGACGAGTACTACCTGCTGGCGGGGCGGGACCTGCCCCGGGCGGGACACTACGAGGGCTTCCCGCAGCACGAGAACGGGATCGGTATGGCACGGGCGTTCATCGAGTCCTTTGCCCGACCCGCTGCGGGCGGGCCCGGCGGCGTGCGCCACGGCTTCTTCGCGTCGGTCGACGCCGCGCCCGCCGAACGGGTACCGGGCACCGCGCTTCGACGTCGAGCCCGCAGGGGCCGACGTCCGCCCCGTCACGGTGCTCACGGGCACCTACGGCGCCCACGTGCTGGGTCCGTTGCTGGCGTCCCACCCCCGCGAGGACCTGGCGCTGCGTGTCGGTGCCGAACGACTTCTTCGGTGGCAACATCGGGGTTGCCGGCCTCCTGACCGGCGAGGACGTCGCCCGTGCGTCGGCCGAGATCCCCGACTCGTCACGCTGTCTCCTGCCCGACGCCTGCCTCAACGAGGGCCGCTTCCTCGACGGTCTCACGCTGGCCGACCTGCCGCGACCGGTCGAGGTGGTACCGACCGAGGGCGGCTCGCTGCGGGTCGCGCTCGATGGAACGAGCTTCCGGCCCGGTTGCTCGGCATGACGCCGGTGGTGGTCGTGGCCGGCCGTCCCAACGTTGGCAAGTCCTCCCTGGTGAACCGGATCGTCGGGACCCGTGCCGCCGTCGTCGAGGAGGAGCAGGGGGTGACCCGCGACCGCAAGGTGCTCTCAGCGGAGTGGGCCGGTGTGCCCTTCTCGGTCATGGACACGGGCGGATGGCTGGCCGGGGGAGACACGCTCGACGCCAAGGTGGCGGCGCAGGCGGAGCGGGCGCTGGCCGAGGCGGACGTCGTCCTCATGGTGGTCGACGTGACGACCGGGGTCACCGGGGAAGACCTGGCGGCGGCCAAGGTCATCCGGCGGTCCGGGGCGCCGGTGCGCCTCGTGGTCAACAAGGTCGACGACACCAACCGGGAGGCCACGGCATGGGAGTTCGTCTCCCTCGGCCTGGGCGACCCGTTCCCGATCAGCGCGCTGCACGGTCGGGGGACCGGCGATCTGCTCGACGAGGTGGTCGCCCTGCTCCCCGGGGCGGAGGCGGAGGTCGCCGCCGCCGGGAGCGAGCACGGCCGGGACGCACGTCTCCGCGGAGCGGGGCGACCCCGGCACGCCGCGTGTCGCCATCATCGGCCGGCCCAACGTGGGGAAGTCGACGCTCTTCAACCGCCTCCTGGGCGAGGAGCGCTCCATCGTGCACGACATGCCCGGCACCACGCGCGATGCCATCGACACGGTGGTGGAGACGCCCGACGGCCCGGTGTGCTTCATCGACACAGCCGGGCTCCGGCGCCCCTCCAAGACCGATCGCGGCACCGAGCAACACGCCACCCTGCGCGCCCTGAGGGCCCTGGAACGGGCCGACGTCGCCATCCTGGTGATCGACGCCACCGTCGGAACGTCGCACCAGGACCAGCGGTTGGCCGAGCGCATCGGCGTGTCGGGTTGCCCGACCATCGTCGCCCTCAACAAGTGGGACCAGGTTCCGGTGGACGAGCGCGATGACGTGCTGGCGGGAGTGGGGGACCGGTTGGCGTTCCTCGGCGCGGCACCGGTGCTCAAGATCTCGGCGCTGTCGGGCAAAGGGGTCCAGCGGGTCCTCCCGGCCCTGCGCGACTGCGTCGAGGCCTACCACCAGCGGGTGCCGACGGGGGCGCTCAACCGCACGATCCAAGAGCTTCAGGGTCGACAGGCCGCGCCCCGGGCGAAGATCCGCTACATCGTCCAGGGCGCGACCGACCCGCCGACCTTCACGCTGTTCACGAACGGGCGACTGCCCCCGACCTACATCCGCTACATCGAGCGCGGGATCCGCGAGAAGTTCGACTTCGGCGCGACGCCGATGAAATTGCGCGTCCGGGTGGGCGGGAACGGGAAGTGAGAGACGGCCGTCTCTGATGCCGTGGTGTGAGGAGTGCGACGCGCTCGTCGAAGACGAGGACCTTGGCAACGAGGGCGAGTGCCCGACATGCGGCACGATCCTGACCGAACAGGAGCGCCAGCCGATTCCCTGGTACTTCAAGCTGATGCTGGTTGCCAGCGTGATCTACCTCGGCTATCGCGGGTACCAGGGCGTGACCTGGATCGCCGCCCACGTGTAGCGTCCCGACATGCCCCTCTACGAGCTCGACGGCGTTGCACCGCGGGTTCGACGCCGACGCCTTCATCCATCCCGATGCGGTGGTGATCGGCGACGTGACCATCGGCCCCGAATCGAGTGTGTGGCCGGGAGCCGTCCTACGGGGCGACTACGGGACGATCACGGTCGGCGCGGGGTCCTCCATTCAGGACGGCACGGTCGTTCACGCCGGTCCCGAATTTTCCCACGATCATCGGCGACGGCTGCGTCGTCGGGCACCTGACCCACCTCGAGGGCTGCACTCTCGAGGACGAGTCGCTGGCGGGTTCAGGCAGCGTCGTGCTGCACTGGGCGGTTGTCAGCCGCGGCGCGACGGTGGGTGCCAACGCGGTGGTGCCGAACAAGATGGTCGTGCCGCCGGGTGCGCTGGCCCTCGGTGTGCCGGCGAAGATCCTCGAGGGCAGGTCGGACGTGCCCATGATCAGGCTTTCGGCGGCCGAGTACGTGGGCAACGCCAAGCGGTACAGGACCTCGCTGCGCCGCCTGGACTGACCCTTAATTCGTGGTGCCTCTGCCGCTCGGGGCCGAGGTCCCGCTGAGCTTGGTCGGGAAGACATCGGTGCCGAAGGGAACGAGCCCCTTGGAGGCCGCAAAGCCCAGGTGGCCCTCCCCATCGCTCCCGCCGGTTGTCAGCCCGAGGAGGTCCTCGTAGCTCCGCAACGCCGAGTAGTGGTTGTAGGAAACCTTGGTGTCCGTCGAACCGGACTCTATGTACCGGGCGTTGAGCAGCAGGGCACCGATCTGCCCTCCCCCCGGAGCGGCGCTGTCCGTCGCCGCACCGGCGTTGCCCGGAGCGTGCGTGTTGGGGCCGGGCTGCTCGTTGCAACAAGCGGCTCCCGCGCCGGAGCCGCCGGAGACGTCGGCCTCGTCGAACGTGATGACGACGAGCATGTCACCGCTCTTGTACGCGGGCGAGTCGAGGACGAGCGGCATCCATGCTCGTAGGAAGCCGTCCGCTGCGGTCAGGCCGCCCGCTTGGCCGCCTGCGCTGTTCAGCCCAGCACAGGTTCCGTCGTGGCCGTCGTCGCACAAGTTGGGCGTGATGAAGCCGAAGCGCGGTGTGGTGCTCTGGCTGCGGAGGTCCTGCGCCAGGTGGCCAGAGTGCGAAGGGGTGCCGTTGGGGCCCACGGTCCCGAGGGGGACCACGTTGGCGTCGCATCCCGCGGTGTCGTCGATCACCGAGTGGAACCACACGAACGGGTTGTGCCGAGAGGTGTACTGGTCAGTGGGCGTGGCCACCTCGGCTGTGTCCGTGGCGCCGATGGCCGGGTGTCCGCAGTCCGTGCCACCGGTGGGATCAGGAGACCCCCCGTCTCGGGACGGCGTGCTCCCCATGTCCTGCTCGTAGGCTCGCCAGGCGCCAACGTGGCTCGTCGGGTTGGGCGGGTACTTCGCGTCGAGCTGGGACGCGATCGTGGGCACGGTCGCGGGGTACACGCAACCCTGACCGTCCACCTGCCCGGGGTTGACAGCCTGGTCGGCATCGGGCGTGCCGGGGGCGACGTTGGCGAAGGCAAAGCCGTTGTCGGCGCAGTCGGCCTGGGTGTCCTCCGTCGGCGCCTGGCCGGAGACCTGGGCGATGTAGTTGTCAAGGCTGACGTGCCCGGTGGCGTAGAAGTCCTGGAGCAACTCTCCCTTGTGGCGGAGCGTGCCGTTCAGGTAGGTGGCCGGGGAGACGGGCCCGAACGTGGCGTCGTAGCCCTCGTTCTCCAACTCGATCACCAGGATGTGGTTGATCTTCCCGGGCGGCAGCGCAGCGCGGAAAACGCTGGAGTGCGACGTGCGCGACGCCGACGCGGTCACCGGGGTGGATGCGACCAGCAGGGTCAGCACGGCGAGGCCGGCGACGAGCAGGGGCAGCGCGCGGGGGAGTCGCAGGAACGGTGCTGACCTGGGCACGGCCCGTGAGCGTAGCGCCCTCGGCCGGACCGAGGGCGGCAGGTACCGGCACCTAGTCGCGCGTGAATGCTGCGATGTCGCGGGCCGTGTCGCGGCTGATGTCAGGACAGGCGATGGAGAAGATCTCCGTGCCGTGCATCGTCCCCATCATCTGGCGGCAGCGGGCGGGGACCCCGGCTGAGAGCAAAAGACGGTAGAAGTTGATCCCTTCGTCGCGCAGCGGATCACACTCGTTGACGTTGATCACCGTCGGTGGGAACCCGGTCACGTCGTCCACTCCGGCGAACGACGGCCACGCCAGCGGGTTGCGTTCGTTGAACGCTTCAATCCCGTAGCCCATGGCGCCGCGGTTGTTGTGGAGGTTCAAGAGGATGCCCTCGTTCTCCACCGAGGACGGGCATCCCGGCGCGGGCCACTGTCCGGCGATGTAGGGGCAGAGGGCATAGAGGCCCTTGATGAGACCCAGATCCCCGTCACGGTTGAGCTTGAGCCCCGTGGCCAGCGTCAGGTTCCCGCCACCGCTCTCGCCGGCGATCGACGATCCTCGCGGGATCGATTCCCAGCTCGGCCGCGTGGGCAACGGTCCAGTGCAGGCCCGACACGCAATCGTTGAGGCCGGCGGGGAACGGAGCCACCTCCGGCGCGGAGGAGGCGACCAGGCAATTGCGGAAGTCGACCATGACCACCGTGACGCCGTTGGCGGCGATGTGCTTGCCCCATCCTCGGTACATCCCGTCGAAGCAGGACATCTGTGCCATGCCGCCGCCGTGGATGTAGTAGACGCAGGCCAGAGGTTCGTCGAGGTCCGGACTGATGATCTGCAGCTTGACCGTGTTGCCGTCCGGCGTTGACGTGAACTGCGTCGTGGTGACCTCGATCCCCCGGGACGGTGCGACGTCCTCGCTGTCGCACAGGTCCATGAAGGCGTCCATCGATTCCCGCATGGCCAATGCGTCCGGCGAGTTCACTTCGGCCAGCAGCTGTTCCCGGCTCTCGACATCGGGCAGCGGCCGCGAGGGGATGGCGGCGAGAAAGGCGCGCAGGCGCGGGTCGAGGCGGGCGTCGGCTTCAATGCTGAGAGTCATGAACGCCATTCGAGCACAGGACGCACGAACGTGCGCAGAGCTGTCGCCCGGCGTCCCTGGTCAGGGACCGTCGCGATCGGCGCGCTCGTCCTTGAGCCGGGTCACGGCCGCACCGGCGGCACGGATCAGCCCTTCCGGGCTGTCGTCGTACCCCGAACTCCATACGACGGCGGTCGTTGCGGTGAGCGTGAAGCCCTGCAACGCGAGATCGTCGTCGACAGCGCTCACGATGGAGTCGATGCGGCCCCGGAGGCGGTCTTCCACGACCGCTCGGTCGGCGTTCTCCGCCATGATGGCGAAGTGATCGCTCTCGAGCCGGGCGAGCGTGTCACCTGCTCGCACTGTGTCGGTGAGCCCCTGGGCGACGGCCCGCAGGACAGCATCCCCCCACTCGTACCCGAGTGCGTCGTTGACGGCGGAGAAATGGTCGATGTCGACGAGGAAGAGCCCGAAATGCCGGCCGTAGCGGCCCGCTTCGTAAATGCCGTGGGTCAGGCGATCGTTCAGGACCGCCCGGTTGGGCAGTCCGGTGAGCGGATCCCGGAGGGCGCGCTCTGCGTCCCGCTCGAAGGTCACCTCGTTCGCCAGTGAGGACACGATGAACGTGGCCATCAGCTCGAGCACGTCGCCCTCGGCGTCACTGAAATGGTCCGGCTCGCCGGACACCACTTTCAGCACGCCGACTCCCTGGCCCGCTTGGACAAGCGGTGCCACCGCGATGGAGCGCACGCCCACCCGGCGGCAGGCCTCGCTGTCGATACGCGTGTCGGTCTCGGTATCTCTGCAGATCAGCGGTATCGCCAGTCGCATGCATTGGCCACCGAGGCTGAGATCGGAGGCCGCAGGGAGGCCGCTGGGGCTCTCGGCCAAACCGCGCACGGCCTGGGCCACCATGTGGTCTCCGTCGAAGAGCTCGACGGAGGCGCCGTCTGCATCGGCCACGGTGAGCGCCCGGTCGAGGACGACACTCATGACGCGGTCGGTGTCGGCGACTCCCGCGTTGATGAGTCGCTGTGTCTCAATCAGGAAGCGCAGCCGATCGAGGTGTGTCTCGTTGGCGAGCGTTGCCACCATCACTTGATCGGATGACGGGATCGACACCTTGAAACACGCTGCGCACAACTGTCTTGCGGTGAACTCCCAGGCCACAGCACCCGGAAGGCCACCCGAGCCACCCGAATTCGGATGACTCTCATTGAGCGCCCATCGGAGCGTCGACTACGATCGGGGTCGTCGAACGGGTGCAGGCAAATGCCGGCCCCGTGGTGACCCGGTGGACCCATCGGGTCACCACGGCACACGGGCTGTGGCGCAGCTTGGTTAGCGCGCTTGACTGGGGGACGGAACCAGCGAGATGGCTCCCGATGGCCCTAGATGGGTTGCGGCAGGTCAGGCTGGGTTCAGGAGTAACGCTCCATGGCTCCCGATGGCTCTAAACGGGTCCCGATTGGCCGGGGTTGTTAGCAAATCTGTTAGCAGAGACCGTCACTTCGCACCCACGGCCTTCGCCCGCTGCGCGCTCCCAATGATGAAAGCGGCGTGCGATCGGCCGCGTCCTGGTCGACCCGCGCATTGACGTGTGGTCGAGGTCCGCGGTGATGCTGATTGACGAATGCCCGCGGCGGTCGGACATCACCTTCAGCGGGACGCCGGCCTCGAGGCCTGCGGTCGCGTAGGAGTGCCGAACGTCATGGGGCCCAATAGCGGGCAGGCCCGCCGCCTTGGCCTTCCGAGCGAACGCCTGGGTGACCCGCTGAGGATGGTATGGCGTACCGTCCCTCTTCCCGAACACGAGGCCGGTGTCCATCCACCCAGGGCCCCAGGCGAGCCGCTCTGCGCCCTGCTGGACGCTCCATGACTTCAGGGCCGAGACCGTGTCCGGGTCGAGAGCAAACGACCGGGCGCTCGACGTCGACTTTGGGGTGGTGGTGACCACCTCGTAACCGACGCTGACCCGAGCCTGGGAGACAGTGACCCGGCCGGCCTCGAGGTCGAGATCGGACCATCGGAGCCCGCAGAGCTCACCGCGCTGCATCCCGGTCGTGATGTCCAGCATCCAGAGGGCGTAGAGTCGGTCCTTCTTCACGCTGTCTAGGAACGTATCGAGCTGGACGCCGGACCAGACCTCGGTGCGGGACTTCGACGGACGCGGCCCGTCCGCCAGAGCCGCAACGTTACGGACGACCTTGCCCCACTTGACCGCGTCCCCGAGCGCCTTGGAGATTGCGACATGGATGGAATGGACGGTGGTGGGGTGGAGGCCCTCGCCACTGTTGACCCTCCCGGACTTGAGCAGATCCCGGTAGCACGCGTTCAGGGCCGGGGCGTCGAGGGCCTTCAACGGCAACCCACCGAGGCGAGGAATGACGTGACTCCTCGTCAGGTTCCGGTAGAACGCCGCCGTCGTTGGCTTCAGCTTGCCGCCGGCTACGAGGTTGTCGATGGAGGGGAGCCAGTCGTTCTCGAGGAACTCGCCGAACGTCTGCTTGGATGGCGCGACGTAGGCGCCCTGGTCGATAGTGCGGACTACTTCCTTGAGCTCGTCCTCAGCAGCCTTCTTCGTGGTGAACCCGCCGCGCCATACCTGCTTCGTCTTGCCCGTCGTCGGATCTGAGACCCGGTAGACGATGCTGTACGTGGCACCTCTCCTGTGAATGGACCCCTCTCATCGCTGGACCGAACGCTTCTGACCCAACCGATTGTCTCCGGGGCATTGTCTCGCTTGATCGTGAATCCATTGCAATCAGGATCCGCGAAGAACGCCATGCTTCCAGCGAGGAGCCGTCCTATCACCGCTGCATGTCGGCCGTATTCCTTGTCTTGAGAGATCTGATCGGCCTGAAAGACCCAGTTGCGTGCAGCCGAGAGGGCTTCGCTGCCTGCGCTCGTGATAAGCCACCGGTCCTTGGGGGTACGTTCGATCCATCCGAGATCCTGAAGCCGGTTTAGCTCGCCTGGCAATTCCTCACGCGTAGTCAATGGCCGGTGATAGAGGAACCAGATTGTCCCAGTGTCACGGTCAATCTCCGTCAACCTCAGGAGATCAGCATCGAGTTGGTCCACGTGCAGAGCTTGACACTGCTCTAATCGGTCTGCCTATTTAGACACCTAGCCACCGACCCGGCGAACTGGGGCGCCCCTTGCTCGGGCACAATGTCCCGATGAGTGAAGGCTCTTCCGGGTTCACGTCGCGACGCCGCACAACAAGCGAAGCAGCTGCCAACAAGGAACCAGACCCGGCCCACTACCGACCCGCATGGGGAGTTGCGAGGTTCATAGCCCTTAAGCAATGCTTCCGGCGTGTCTCAAGGTGGGCACACGGAAGAGGGGGCGCTAGATGAGAGAAGAAGCGTCATCGACTGGAACTGGTGCTGGCACTCGAACGAAGTGGGCCTTTCTGCTTCTGCCATTGGCGGCAGCAATGGCCCTCTCCGCTTGTGGGGGGGGCAGTGCGTCGACGTCACCGACGACAACCCCCAAAGCTGCTTCAGGAGCTTCTGCTACCGGTTCCGGGACAGGAACCAAGACCGGACTTTGCGCCGATCTCTGGAACGTCACGTTCTCACTCGCCTCTCTTGATCAGAAGGCAAGCGGCGTTGGTGCTCCACCATCCAGGGCTGCTTGGCAGAAGGCAGATCAAGCTGTCCACAAACTAGCGAACGAGTCACCCTCGGTGGTTCTTCCGGGCGACGCCGGAACCAGCTTCAAGGAGCTAGTGAACAACCTTGCTGGCGACGTTGACGACATTGTGACCAATGGATACACCGGAGGAAATGGCGGTGCAAGTCTCCAAACAGACAACGGACGAGTACAAGCTGACGGCAGTGGAGTCAATTGTCCGCAGCCGGGTTCGGGCAATTCGGGTAACTCGAGCAATTCGGGCAACTCGGGGGGTTCCGAGAACTCCGGCAACAGCGGGTGATGATGAAGCAGTCCGGCAACTGATCGGATACGAGTGGGAGTCCTCGATGACTCCCAGGGAGCTAAGACTCCTCGATCGAGAGGGCTAGCCCGAAAGTGCCCTTAGGGGATAGGCAGCAACTTGGCGGGAGCAACCTCAGCGGCTAACGCTGCCGAACTGGCGAAGCCCGGTCAGTCCCTCGAGGTGGTCGGGACAGGCCCATACCTGGAACCAGCGATCGCCCCGCGGCGACTGCATCGGACGGTCCATCGGGGCGTCTCGGTGCAGTGTGTGGCCTGCAACTGGTGGCTGTAGACATTCTGCCAGCACCGGCCCGGCTCGGCGATGAACCCCGGGTAGGGGTCGCCGGGCTGGGGCATCGGGCTCATGGGTTCCGAGGGTAGACCCGGGGCTGCTGTGCGCGCCCCACTGCCGGCGATAGGGGGCAGTCCACTTGTTCGAACACAAGACCAAAGCTGGTGTTTCCGCCTCCGGAGACCGCGCTGGCGTTTGACGCTCGCAGCTCAGTGCGGCTCGCGCCACATCGGAGCCAGGGGCGGGCAGCCTGCGGGTAGATCAAATGCTGGCATCAGCTCGAAACCGTGCCGCCCGTAAAAGGGCTCATTTCGCGGGTTCGAGTTCTCGAGGTAGGCGGCCACCCCTTCGCGGTCACACCGCTCAGCCATCGCCGTCATGACGGCCGACCCACCGCCGTGGCCTTGCCGATCCGGCCTCGTCCCCAGTACCTCGAGGTAATGGTGCGGTTCGCGGGGGTGGGCCTTGTGCATGGCGTTGGTCAACTGCAGGCCACGCCTGTTCAAGAAGCCGGATCGCAAGGTGGAAGGGAAAACACGCATCAAGTCCATCGGCGATAAATCCCATCTGCCGACGCCGTGCCACAACCCGACGGTCAACCCGTCGTCGGTCAGGTGGACCTCATGGTCGGAAGCGCGCGTAGCCACGCGGATCAGGCCGCGGAACACTAGGCGTAGCCGCCGCTCCACGTCCGTGTCCTTGCCGAGGATCCAGCACGCGACCGGATCGGCCGCCATGGCCGCCGCCAGCACGTCTCCAGCAAGGTTGATGTCGGTGCAAGTCGCTTTGCGGACGAGCGGGGTCATCCTCTGGCAATCCTTCCCCTACTGAGAATCGTTTTGGCAGCTGCGAACCCTGCTTGCGGACGAAGATACAGAAGTTCTCGATAAGCGTAGGATTATGTTCATTGGGTTCGATCGACTCACTTCAGTCGAGAGAGGCAGGAGAGGTCATGGAGAGTTCTGACCACTACGTCGTGATCTCGGCTGATGGGCACGCCGGGGCTTCCATGGATGCATATCGCCAGTATCTCGATCCTGCGTTCTGCGACGACTTCGACGCTTGGCGGAAGGAATACTCGAATCCTTTCGCCGATCTGCGGGATACCGAATCGCTCGAGTACCAGCGCAACTTCGATGATGCGCTACGCCAGAAGGACGTCGAGAGCGATGGCGTCGTGGCGGAGGTTCTGTTTCCCAACACGATTCCGCCCTTCTATCCCATCGGGCATAATCTTCAATCCGCCCGCGCCGAAAGACGCCGAGGAGTTACGGTTCCGCTGGGCCGGTATCCGCGCCCACAACCGGTGGCTGGCCGACTTCTGCTCCCAGTGCCCTGGTCGTCGGGCCGGGATCGCCCAGATCTTCCTCGACGACGTCGAGAGGGCGGTCGAGGAAGTTCGCTGGGCTGCCGAGCAGCCAGGCCTTTTCGGCGGGAATTATGCTCCCGAATCCCCCGGTCGACGAGACGACCCCGCAGTTACACTCCCCGGCGTACGAGCCGCTCTGGACTGTCTGCGAGGATCTAGGGGTCGTGGTCAACAGCCACGGCGGAGGTGGCGGCCCGACGACTTACGGCGACGTCGACACGTCGCTTGTGATGATGTTCCTCGAGTTCGGCTGGTACTGCCAGAGGCCGCTCGTACGTCTGATCTTCAGCGGCGTGTTCGAACGACATCCCAATCTCACTTTCGTGATGACCGAGACCGGTAACTCGTGGGTGCCAGGTACCCTCGCCGAGCTGGACTTCATGTACGACCGCATCGTTAACGCCAGACCGGGTGCGGTCGAAGGTCTCTTTGGTGGAATGATCCGCGACAGCATGAAGCTGCGACCCAGCGAATACTGGGCGCGCCAATGCTACATCGGGGCCAGTTTCCTCAGCCGGAGAGACAGCAAGACACGGCACGCCACCGGGATAGATCGTCTCATGTGGGGATCCGACTACCCGCACGCGGAAGGAACCTTCCCGCACACCCGGTTCGTGCTACGTCATGTCTTCCACGACGTCGAGCCCGACGAGGTCGCTCTCATGCTCGGCGTGAACGCGGCCCGGGCATACCGCTTCGACCTGGCGGAGCTTCAGCCAATCGCCGACCGCATCGGGCCGACGGTTTTGGACCTCTCGCAGGACCTGCTTCTCGATGAGCTTCCGGCTGACGCCACGACCATCGCCCTTCCCGTCTCGTGACGCGTAACGCCGTTGGCAAGTCGCAGTTTGAAAGGCGGTCACCCAGGCGCACAGCAGACCCGTCCCACACGGATTTGTCGTTATTGAAGGGCGCGAATAGCCGGAACCGGCCCGTGCATGGCTCCCATAGCCGGCGTTATGAGGCAGGGGGCGCAAGTCAGCCGCAATCGGTCTTCAGCCGCGCGCGAATCCAAACGCCAGCATCCGGAAAGGGTCGGTCAGTCGGAGGAACTGAGTGGGTGAGCCTCGAAGAACTGCCAGATTACGGCGTCGCCGGAAACCGATCTCGTCTGGCCCCTTAAGTCAACCTTGGTTGGCCCCAGGCTCCTCGGCCACGTGTGTCCACCACGTGCAATCCGGTAGAGCTCGACGTTGGCATGGTCGGGACATAGCCAGCTGAGGAGGGTCACAGTGCTTGAGATCTTGGTCGTCGTGATCGCGCCCGAACAACCGTTGCGTTTGGCCCAAGCAGCCGCCTCCAACGGAATGCTAGGTCCCCGTTGGAAGACTCCCTTCGCCCCAAACAGCTTCTCTTCTTGGGCATCGATCCTGTGGCCGGAGCCGTCGGGTGCAGGAAGGTCCGCGGCGAGCTTGGACGCTTTGCCATCGTAAGGGACGAGTGGATCTGCGGTGCCGTGGAAAGTCACGACCGGCACTGGCCGGGTTGTCTTGCACGGCCTCATGGTCTGGATGCCAGAGACGGGCGCAACCGCCGCGACCAGCGCCGAGTACTGGCATGCAACGGCTGACGACATGAAAGCGCCGTTCGATCCGCCGGTTACGAACACCCGGTTCTCGTCAACACAGGTCGTCGCCTCGATATGGCCCAAAAGCTGGCCAAACCAAGCGAGGTCCCTGCTCCCGACGGTTGACAACCAGATAGACACCGGTTGACCGTTCACCCATGGTGTGATGGTTATGAAGCCGTGGGTCTGGCCGTAGGCGCCCAGAGCGGTGGTTTTGGCTTGGGCAGGACCTGACTGGTCGTAGCCGTGGAGATCGAATACAAGGGGCAGCGGTCGGCCCGCTGTGGCACTCGTGGGCACCTGTTCGATGTAGGAACCGTCGTCCTCAGTCGTAGAGAAGTTCAAGGTTTGCTGACCGGTCACAATTGCCGAAGTCGTGCAGCCCCGCGAGGGTCGGACTGCGACTTTCACTACCGCCCCGGTGCTGCCCCTCGGCTCGCGAGCCGAGCCGGTGCTCGCTGTAAGCACCGCCCCTAGCAGCAGCAGGGTTGTCACGCCAGCACGTACGTGCCGATGAGCCTGATCCAAGTACCCCCCAAAGAATTCGGCAACCACGATAAGCATTGGACGATGCGCCGGTCGAACCTCAAAGTGACGACCGAGTACTCATCTTAAGGTGCCAATAGTTCGTCGGAAAGGCGTCATTCGTCTTCGCCGCCAACGTCCCACCGACCCGGTGTGCCCTCAAGGGGTCGTTGCAACACCAGCCTGATTGGCGGACATTGATTCCGTCGATCAGGAGGTTGGGTTGTGAGGCGATTCAGCGAGGCTGAGAAGCAGACCATCTGGGATATGCGTGAGGCGGGAGTACCCGTGAAGCGCATTGCCAGGCATCTGGGCCCTCAGCCCGTGTCCTTGCGCAAGTTCCTTTCGGGCACCGGAGGGAAGCGTCCGAGTGCTCGGGAGCGTTCTGAGCTGCGGTTGTCCCTCGAAGAACGCGAGGAGATCTCGCGGGGCCTGGCCGCGGGTCACTCCGTTCGCGCCATCGCCACGACCCTGGGTCGCTCACCTTCGACGGTGTGCCGAGAGGTCAACGCCAACGGTGGCCCCAAGAAGTACCGGGCCCTGGTGGCCGATCGGGCGGCGTGCCGGAGGGCGCTGCGACCCAAGCGGGCCAAGCTTGCCCAGCTGCCGCCGGCTCCGAAGGGTGGTCGAGCGCAAGCTCGAGTCCAGATGGTCGCCCCAGCAGATCTCGGCGTGGTTGGCTCTCGAGTACCCCGATCGCCCGGAGATGCAGGTGTCCCACGAGACCATCTACGAGTCGCTCTTCGTCCAGAGCCGTGGAGCGCTGCGCAAAGAGCTCCATACGTGTCTGCGCAGTGGTCGCGCCATGCGCCGGCCCAAGACCTACGTCAAGGCCAATCACATTGGAGCAGGCAAGATCAAGAACATGGTGATGATCTCGGAACGACCAGCCGAGGTGAAGGATCGAGCCGTGCCGGGTCACTGGGAGGGCGACCTGATCTTCGGCAAGAAGATGACCTCGATTGGCACCCTTGTCGAGCGCCACAGCCGCTACGTCATCTTGCTCAAGCTGCCCAACGGTCACAACGCCGAAGCGGTCCGCCAGGCCATGACCAAACGCGTCTTGACCCTGCCCGCCCAACTGCGACGCTCGATCACTTGGGATCAAGGGTGCGAAATGGCCCAACACGTCCAGTTCACAATCGACACCGGAGTGCAGGTCTACTTCTGCGACCCCAAGAGCCCTTGGCAGCGCGGGAGCAACGAGAACACCAACGGGCTGCTCCGCCAGTACTTGCCGAAGGCTTCAGATCTCTCCCAAGCCACCCAGCGAGAGCTTGATGCCATCGCCCGCTCGCTCAACACGAGGCCTCGACAGACACTCGGCTGGATGACACCATCTCGGGCGTTCGCCGAGGCTGTTGCGTTGACCCCTTGTGGACGCAGCCGATATGGGGCAGGGTCTCTCGTTAGTCGGGCGCCTCAGAAGCCGTCCGACGCGTCGCTGGCCCCCGAACCGCCCGATGTTGGGGCCCTCCTGGCCGAGCTCGTCAACCGGCCGGCCTGGCACCGTGAGGCCGCCTGTAGGGGCATGGGCACCGAGCAGTTCATCGTCCGCCACCGAGGGCACTACGAGGAGTCGGCCCGGGAGCTCTGTGCGGGGTTGCGCAGTCCGGCAGGAGTGCCTCGAGACGGCCCTGGCCTACGGTCTCACTGTCGGCCTGTGGGGCGGAACCTCACCGATGCAGCGGCGGGCGATGCGGCGTGGGGCGGTTGCGTAGGGGTTGACGGAACTGAGTAGCCTCTCGCGTGGTCGATTGAGAGGGCCTTGTTAGCAAGGCGTTAGCAAATGACCATTTCGGGTGAAGACTCTGAAGGCATTTCAGGGCGCTCACCTGGAACGGGCTGTGGCGCAGCTTGGTTAGCGCGCTTGACTGGGGGTCAAGAGGTCCCGGGTTCAAATCCCGGCAGCCCGACGCAGAAGATGCAGGTGGGGGAAACGCACATCCTCGGTAGGCAACTCCGAATGTTGCACCTGTCAACGGTTTGTCAACGAGACGAGGCCGATGGAAATCGATTACGGCGCTGGGCTCCTCGTCATAGTTGGCGCTGGTGCGTCACATGACTCACTACTGGGAAGCCAGGCCTCGCGTTTCGGAGAGTTCGTTCCGCCGTTGACCAAGGACCTAGCCCGAGCGACGACCGAAGTCACGATTTCGATGCCATCTATGCATCTGAGAAACCACCTGCATGGGACATCGGGCGACCCCAGCCAGCAATCGACCGCTTGGCCAAGGCCGGGGACCTGGTTGGAAGAGTGCTCGATCCGGGTTGCGGCACCGGTGAGCACGCATTTCTGGCGGCCTCACTCGGCCACGAAGTGGTGGGAGTCGACCTCTCGGCGAAGGCCATCGAATTGGCAATGACGAAGGCCACCGAGCGGGGTGTCAAGGCGCGATTTTTGGTGGCCGATGCCCTTCGTCTGGTTGATCTGGGCGAGCGGGAGGCGAGCTCGTCATCAATGTGCCAAAGCGGCTGCCAGCGCGCATCGTCGAGTCGGAGTACGTGGGCTAGGAAGCGCCCGTAATCGGCAGCGGTTGTCAAGAGGGGCCGGTAGCCGTGAAAGCCGGGTTCAGGATCGGCGAGACTGCTTGGTCCATGCCGAGGGGTCCGAAGACCCGGTCTGTGGCAAGCGTGGCGATCGGCACACCGGTGCGCCGTTGGAGGTGCTCTTGGAGCAGAACGAAGCCTTCGCCGGAGTAGCCCCAGCGCTGGCCAGGTGGGCGTAGTGGCTCGAGAGGTTGTCCATCTGGGCGCCAGTTTGGAAGCCCAGTGGTGTGAGAGAGCACGTGGCGTACCGTGATGTCGCCGAGGACGGGTTCATCGAGGTCCTCGATGAACTCAAGCGCCAGGTGAGCGATGACCTGCTTCACGAGCGACGCCGCGTTCATCACCGCCGCATCACCATCGACCCGAACGAGCTGCCAGTTGTGCACAACGCCGACCGACCTGCGCATGCAAGTTCACGCTACGCCCGTGACCATCCTCGAGCCGGCGGTAGGGGGCACCCTCTTCAGATGTCAGCGTCGCCGGAGATCCGAACAGGGTTACTAAAACGCGGTGATGGCCGACGTTGTAGCCATGTGACCGAGGTAGCCCGTCGGCAAGCCTTGGGCTGGGACGCAAGGCGGGTCAGGTGGACGGCGTGCCAGCATGGGGCCATGGATAGCGTGACATCCCCGCGTGGCGCGACCGGCGACGCTGCGGCGTGGGACCTGCGACCCATGGCCCTCGACGACGTCGAAGCGACGATGGCCGTGGTCAAGGCCGCCGATGCCGCGCAGGCAGAAGCGGGTCAGCTCCCGCCGCGCACCCCACCGAGCGACGCCCAGTTGGAGGTCAGCCGCGTGGGCCATGCCCATTTCGTGCAGCGCGACGGGCCCGGAGCCTGGGTGGCGGTCTCGGAAGGGCGGGTGGTGGGCGTTGCCGAGTCTGTCCGACGGGAGAGCTTCTGGGGGCTGTCCATGCTGTTCGTCCACCCAGAATTCCAGAGCCGGGGAGTGGGCGGGCGACTCCTCGAGGCGGCCATGGGCTACGCCGCCGGCGCCACCCAGCGCATGATCCAGTCCTCGCCCGACCCCCGGGCCATGCGCCGCTACTTCCTGGCCGGACTGGCCATGCACCCGACGGCCGAGATGGGAGGCCAACCCGACCGTCGGGCCATCCCACCCTCTTGCCCGGTCGGGATGGCGATGAGGGGGACCTCGAATTGGTGGCCGAGGTGGAGGCACAACTGGGCCGTTCGCGTACCGAGGACGTGGCGTTCGCGCTGAGTGACGGGCGTTGCCGCATTGACGTGGTGGACAGCGACCCCGGGCGAGGGTGGGTGCTTTGGCACCCGGACCGACTGGTCATGCTGGGGGCAACTGACGAGCAGACAGCCGCCGTCCTCCTGTGGCGGTTCCTCGCCGGCTCCGAGGGACAAATCCTGGTCCACGGGCTCACCGCTGCCCAGCAGTGGGCGTTCGACGTACTCCATCAGGCGCGTCTCACGGCGCAGATACGCGGGTCCTTGTTCGTTGACGGCATGGCCGTCCCGGTCCCCTGGATCCCTTCGGGCTGGTACTTCTAGACGCTGATCTGTCCCCGCCCAGCTCGGCGCCCCTTCTGAACAAGTTTGAGATTTGGGAAGCAGACTGCCCAATCGCGTGCTCCACCGAGACCCTGTTGTGCCGATCCGGAGTTCCTTGGCTCCCTATCCACGTCGTGCCGGAGTGCCCCACAGTGCCGGCGTACCGGGGCACCTCTCGCTTCGAGAACGCATGGACCGGGCCGTTTGGGTTTGCCACCTAACGCTCGGCTTGAGGACGCGCCCTGGGACCCGCCACACCCAGGTCGTCAGCGGTCGCCAAGGTGGAGAGGCAATCCACCCTGGGATCCACCCGTGGGCTGACGCCGGCCGGCCACCGATGTCAGACACTGGAAACATGACAACCACCGATTACCTCATGAACATTGCCCTCATCGCCTTGGTCGTCCTCCAGATCCGGGGGCACAAGGTCACCCGGGCCCGTCTGCTGTTCCCGTTGGTGGCCACGGTCTTCGTGGCCGCCCAGTTCCTCCACGCCATCCCCACCGCAGGCAACGACCTCGTGCTGATCATCGGATTCGCCGCCGTGGGCTCCGCCCTGGGAGCCGGGGCGGGGCTGTTGACCACGGTCCGGCGTGACGGGGCCAGCGCCTTCGCCAAGGCAGGGCTGGTGGCGGCCGTGCTGTGGGTGCTCGGCATCGGAGCCCGCATGGGCTTTGCCCTGTGGGTGGGCCACGGCGGGCAGGCTACCGTCGCCCGATTCAGCGCCCTCCACCACATCACCTCTGGAGCGGCCTGGGGGGCGGCGTTCGTCCTGATGGCGATGGCCGAGGTGGCCAGCCGTACCGGCGTCCTGTACCTCAAGACTCGCCGCACGGGCGCCGTCATCGAGCGTGGCGGGCTCCTCCGGTCCCCGGCGGCGGCCTGACGCTCGGAGGCGCGGGAATCGGCGCGAGTGGGATCATCGTGTCCGTGGGGCTGGCATCCCAACTCCGAGCCCAGCTTGGGACGAGGACAGAGCGCTTGCTCAGCGCCGCTCGCCTCGCGGCACTCGCCGGACTCCTGTGGGCCGCAGCGCACCAGCCGCCACCGAGCGGGGTGCGGGCCGACCACCCGGTGGAGGCGGTGCTGATGGTCGGCGCCGGGATCGGCTGGCTGGGCTGGATGGCCAGCCGTCGGCGCCGAGCCCCGGGCCGCATGACGTGGTGCTTCCTTGCCCTCCTGGCTGCGTCGGGGGGCGCCCTCGCGGCGTTCGCGCCCATTGCCATCACCTTCATAGCCGTCGCCGGACTCGGCTGCCGGGATCGCCTTCGAGGGACTCCCGGCATCGGGCGTGGGAGCGATCGGAGTTGGCGCGCTGGTGGTGGCCACGTTGGCGCTGGGCGCTCCCACCGTCCTCGTCGCCGAGGGCGCGATCTCGGTGGTCGTCGGGCTCATGGTCGGCGCCAGCCGCCGCCAATACGTGGAGCGGACGTTTCAGGCCGAGCAGCTTCTGGCCGAGCGGGTCCGGGCCGACGCCGAGCGGGATCGAGCGGCCGCGCTGGCCGAACGCAACCGAATCGGACGTGAGGTCCACGACGTGCTGGCGCACTCCCTGGGGGCCCTGTCGGTCCAACTGGACGCCGCCGACGCGCTCTTGGAGAGCGGCGATGACTCGACAAGGCGCGCGAGCTGGTCCAACAGGCTCGGCGGCTCGCCGTCCAGGGGCTGGAGGAGACGCGCCAGGCGGTGCACGCACTGCGCGACGAGCCGGTGGCTCTGGCCGAGCAGCTGGCGTCGTTGGCCGCTCGTGACGGCGCTGAGCTGATCGTGACCGGTGCGCCCCGTCCACTCGCAGCCGACGCCGGACTGGCCCTCTATCGCGCCGCGCAGGAGGCAGTCACCAATGCCCGCAAGCACGCACCCGGGGCACCGGTGTCGATCCGTCTCGACTTCGACCCGCAATCGACGACCCTCACGGTCACCAACGGGCTCTGCCCTGACGCCGTCGCAAGCGAGTTGAAGACGACGGGCGGTGGCTTCGGCCTGCAAGGCATGCGCGAGCGGATCGAGCTGTTGGGTGGCCAGGTCGTGGCCGAGCCGAGCGCGCTGGGTTGGACCGTCCAGGTGGCGGTGCCGGTGTGAGAGTCGTCGTGGTCGACGACCAGACAGTCGTCCGCGAGGGTCTGGTCACGTCGCTGGAGACCATGCCCGGGAATCGAGGTGGTCGGGTCCGCCTCCGACGGTGAAGAGGCGGTCGACCTGGTCGCCGCGGTGTCCCCGGAAGTCGTGCTCATGGACCTGCGCATGCCCCGGGTGGACGGGGTCGAGGCGACGAGGCGCATCCGCGCCGACCATCCCGAAACCCAAGTGGTGGTGCTCACCACCTATGCCGACGACGAGTCCATCGTCGGGGCGCTGCGGGCGGGGGCGATCGGATACCTCACCAAGGACGCCGGCCGGGATCACATCGGCCGTGCCCTCGAAGCTGCCGCCTCAGGCCAAGCGGTCCTTGACCCGGCGGTCCAGGCCCGACTCGTGGACGTGGCGACCTTGCCCGGAGCGGGGGCCGGAGTGGTCCCCTGCCGGACGGCCTGACCGAGCGAGAGGCCGAGGTCCTCCGTCTGATCGCCGCCGGGCGCTCGAATGCCGAGATCGCGAGGGACCTCTTCGTGAGTGAGGCCACCGTCAAGACCCACGTCAATCGAATCTTCGCCAAGACGGGCAGCCGGGACCGCTCTCAGGCCGTCGCCTACGCGCATCGTCGTGGTCTCGTCGGTTGACGCTTCGGCCCGACCCGGTTGCCCGCGGCCGACCGATCGCTATTGCGGGATCCGCTCCCGTTCCGGCGAACTGGGGCAGTGCCCTGCCTGTGTTCAACGAAGCCTGTTGCTACGTCGAGATCGACGACCTGTCTGTTAGTTCTTGACCATGATACTGACGCCCGAACTGAATGTGCTCCCAGCCGAGTCCGAAGCCTCAGAGACTAAGACGTACGAGCCGTTGGGGACCGTCCTGGTGTTCCAGCCGCACAGCCATCCGAAGTAGGTCAGCGTCGCCGTACAGAGCACCGGGGCGTTATAGCCGTAGGAGCCGCCGAAGAGCAGGAACTCGACGCTGGTGGCGTTTGAGGCGGAAGCATCGAGGGTGGTCGATCCAGACAGCGTCGCCCCATTTGAAGGGAGGAGAATGCTCGTCGTCGGCGGTGGATTGTTCGACGGTGATACTGACGCCCGAACTGAATGTGCTTCCACCCGCGCCGAAGGCCTCAGATAACAGGGTGTACGAACCGTTGGGGACCGTCGTAGTGTCCCAGTTGCACACCCATCCGTAGTAGGTCAGCTTCGCCGCACAGAGCACCGGGGCGTTATAGCCGTAGGATGCCGCCGAAAAGCCGGAACTCGACGCTGGTGGCGTTTGAGGCGGAAGCATCGAGGGTGGTCGACCGGACAGCTTCGCCCCATTTGAAGGGATAAGAATGCTCGTGGTTGGGGGGGGTTGGACCCGGTGGTGATGCGCCCGATGGAGTCGTTTCCGTAGTTGGTGAACCACAATGCCCCGTCCGGGCCGGCGGCGATCCCTTGCGGATCGCTGATGCCCGTTCCGGTGTAGTTGGTCACGACCCCACCCGTCGTGATGCGCCCGATGGAGTTGTTTCCGTGTTGGTGAACCACAAGGCGTCGTCCGGGCCGGCGGCGATCCCTTTCGGATTGCTGATGCCCGTTCCGGTGTAGTTGGTGACGACCCCCCCCGTCGTGATGCGGCCGATGGAGCCGTTTCCGTTGTTGGTGAACCACAAGGCGCCGTCCGGGCCGACGGTGATCCCGACCGGAGCGCTGATGCCCGTTCCGGTGTAGTTGGTGACGACCCCTGCCGTCGTGATGCGCCCGATGGAGCTTTCCGTTGGTGAACCACAAAGCGTCGTCCGGGCCAGTGGCGATCCCCTCCGGAGCGCTGATGCCCGTTCCGGTGTAGTTGGTGACGACCCCTGCCGTCGTGATGCGCCCGATCGACGCGGTGTAAAGATCTTCGGCACGGGGTTACCGAGGTTGGTGAACCACAAGGCGCCGTCCGGGCCGGAGGTGATCCCTTGCGGATTTCTGAGGCCCGGGCGGTGATAGTTGGTGATTGACCCTCCCGTCGTGATGCGCCCGATGGAGTTGTCTCCGTTGGTAAACCATAAGGCGCCGTCCGGGCCGGCGGCGATCCCTTGCAGCCCGGCCGTCTCGGCGTTTCCGGGGTGGAAGGTGACCACTCCTCCCGTGGTGATGCTCCCGATGGAGCCGCCGTTCCGTTGTTGGTGAACCACAAGGCGCCGTCCGGGCCGGCAGTGATCCCATCCGGATCGCTGATGCCCGTTCCGGTGTAGTTGGTGACCACCGGCGTGGAAGCGTTGGCGGTCGAGGCAAACCAAGGAACGACGAAGCAGCTCGCAGCGAGCCCGATACTCACAAGGAAGGCAGCCACCTGTCTGCTGCGATCGCAAAAGCCCGAAGGGTGATACGCCATCGGAATGCCCTTCCGGCAGGCGTCCATCCGCCTGCAACCCACCCTGATTACTCTCGAAATGGGGCAGTGTCAAGGGAAGGCGGGTACCGGAGTGAGCACCACTCGGCGCTCACCTTGAGGGCGTACTGAGAAGTGGTCGCAGTCTTTGGGTGCGAGGCGCAGCGGGACAGCCTGCGCAACAATTGCTCCATGTCACGACTCAGCTATGTATTCCGTCTCGCGTCGGAGTGGCCGGAGCCCAGACATTCACTCGTGCCACTCCGAGGCCCTGACCCGAATATCCCCCGGTGACGCGACCCACCATTGGAACCTCTGCTTAGTCCGGGAACATCGAGCGGTCTTTGCCGCGCCAATTTTCATTCGTTGTGAGCGGCCGCGCCAGCGGCCACGGGGACTAGCCCGAAAGTGCCGTACTGGGCCAGGCAGTCAGTAGCCCGCAGACGACGATACTCGTCAGCTTCGGCGCGTGCTCTCGATACGCCTTCACGTACCAACCCTTGGCCCTTCCGGTCAGTCCAGATCTCCTTCCACGCCGGCTCCTGGAGTCAGTGGGTCGCCTACAGGTTCCGGTCGTAGGACCATCCGCCAGCATCGACCAGCCTCGGCGATGAAGCATGGGCTCACGTAACCGGGTTGGGGGATCAGTTCGAAACTGTGACGTAGATGGCCGGACCACCTCCGAACACTCCACCGCTCCATCCGGCGACCGGAGTGATGGAATAGTTTCCGTTGGCCACGCCTGTGCTATTCCAGATCGCCAGCCATCCGTAGATCGTGGGCGTGGCGACAAGGATGATGGGGGTCCCACCCCCGCCGCCAGTAGCAACACCGATCCCGAACTCGACGTTGGTCGTCCCAGTCTGAGCTAAGGCGTCGAGCACCACCGTGGTACCGGAGACGGTGGCCCCATTCGAGGGCAGTATCACATGAGACGTTGGTGGGGCATTATTGCCGGTGATCGTGACGCCCGGGCTCGTACCGCTGACGCCACCAGGATAGGAGGCGACGCTCTGGAGCGTGTAGGTGCCGTTGGGCACCGTCGTGGTGTTCCAGCCAGCGAGCCAACCGACCCAGGTTGGGGTGGCGGTCGCGAACGATTGCATCGTTGAGGGTGCCTCCGGTCAACTCATACTGGACCTTGGTCACCCCAGAGGATGCGCTGGCATCGAGCCACTGACCGTCGGAAACTGTGGCGTTGTTGGCTGGGAGCACGACGGCCGTCGTCGGGGGCGGATTGTTGACGGTGATCGTGATGGGCGTGCTGGAAGTGCTTATGCCATCGATGTCCGTGGCGACGCTCTGGAGGCTGTAGGTGCCGTTGGGGACCGTGGTCGTGTCCCAGCCGCCCAGCCATCCGACGATCGTGGACGTAGACCCCGAGATGACCTGGTCGTTCAGCGTGCCGCCCGTGAGCTCGTAGGAGACCGATGCGATACCAATCGGACTGAAGCTGATGCATCGAGATACTGACCTCCCGACAACGTCGCCCCGTTCGAATGGAGGAGCACGGCGGTCGTCGGCGGCTCGTTGTTCACCGTGACGGTGATGGGAGCGCTCATGGTCGTGAAGCCCTCCACGTCGGTGGCCACGCTCTGGAGCGTGTAGGTGCCGTTGGGCACCGTTGTGGTGTTCCAGCCGCCGATCCAGCCAAGTAGGTGGGCGTAGAGCCCGAGATGACGGTGTCGTTGTAGGTGCCACCGCTGAGGACGTAGTCGACCTGGGCCATTCCCAGGTTGTCCGACGCGGCCCCGTTGAGGTAGAGACTCCCCGCCAAGGTGGCTCCGTTCGAGGGGAGGCCAACGGTTGTCGTCGGAGAGGTCATCGGGAGGACGATGGCGCCGCTCGTCGTGGACCCGACCGCTTCGCAAGAAGTTGAGGTCGGACAGGCAACGGCATTGAGGCCAAGGGCACCTTCGCCGACAGTGTGAAGGTCGCACTGACCTCGCCGTTCGTGATAGGCGCAACCACATCGTCGCCGTACGGGACCCCGGTGCCCCTGGTGTTCAAGCCCACCGCCTCGCAGAGGGTTCCGTTCGGGCAGGAAACGCCCGCGAGATCAATCGTCCCCGACGCCGTCTGAGCGGTGCCCGGGGTGCCGTTCGTGATGGGGACGACCACTCCCGTGGAGCTTGGATAGGTACCTACGATCCCGACTGCGATACAGGCGGTGGTGCTCGAACAGTCGATGCTGTTCAGCGAAGTCGAACCCGGCACGAGCTGCCGGCACCTATCTCTTGCGTCTGAAGGTCGATAGGCTCAAGAAAATCTTCCGAGGACTGAGTATCCTCGCCGACGATGTAACACATCGTGTCGCTCGGGCATACAATCCCACCGAGCTGCAATCCTAAGAGGCCCCATACCTATCGGTTCCTCCGGCACGCCGTTGTCAATGTAGACCACAACAGGTTCGCCATTGTCACCAGCGCCTATGCCCACGCAGTGCGCTGTCGTGGCGATACAGCTCACAGCTTCGAGGTTGCTCGTTCCCGGCACGGCATTCTCCGTCCCACCAGGGATCGTCAATATGGTTCCTGTAACACCGTTCACCCCAAACCCATTGTTCTGGCCCACTGCAAAACATTCCGTTGCGGTCGGGCACGACGCCATTGAGCTGGTGGATGTCACCCTCTAGTTCAACAGCTCCCGGGAGCCCATTGGTGATCGGCACGACAACGGCGCCAGGTATTCCCTCCCCTCCCACCGCAATGCAAGCAGTACGAGTCATGCAGGCAATGGCGTTTAGAGATACCCCCGATACCGGCTGTTCGGTGGTAGCGCCAGCGGGAGCGGCACCGCCCAATACGGCAGCTGACATCGCCAACGCGAACACTCCGAGAAGTGAGCTGACATTCCTGGAACTCAGCGCTAGAAGACGGCGACGACAGGGCATAACTCCACCTGACTCTCCTTGTAGCGAGAACCACAACCAGTTCTTCAGCGAGTGACACACACTTCATGGCCCACGGATAGGGTCCAAAGTCCCTCGACCTGTCCATCGGGGCGTCTGAGTGCAATGGGTGGCCTGGAGTTGCTTGCTGTAGACGTTCTGCCAGCACCGGCCAGCCTCGGCGATGAACCCCGGGCAGGGGTCGCCGGGCTGGGCATCGGGCGCACGGGTCGAGAGTGGACCCGGGGCTGCTGTGTGCGCCCCACTGCCGGCGAACGGGGTCACCCTGCGAGATACTCCGGATCGCTTGTGGAAGTCTGGTCGCATGGCTGCACCAACATGCTCATTCTGTGGTCGGGTAAATCGGCGAGGTGTCGCCGGGCCGACAACCGCTATATCTACATTTGCGCAGATTGTGTGGCTCTTGCCACACAGATCTTGGACGCTTCAGATCAGGTCGATGACCCACCAGACGCTATCCATGATGCGTGACACAGGTCCGGCGAACGGGGTCACCCCGGCAATGGTGAGCTGCACTTACCCCGATTCGCCCGTCCCCTTAGAGGCTCCGGGTGTAGCGGACATCCTCCACTCGATGGTCTCCGCGGCGACTTTGTGTTCGCCGGTGGAGTCCACCCGAGCCGCTCGTACCACGCTCTGGCCCGTGCGTTCCCTTCGAGGACCCACAGTGACGCCTGCTCATAGCCAGCTTGCATGAGGTGGGAGACGGCCGCTTCGTAGAGCAAGCTCCCGATGCCCTGCCCCCACTGAGGGGCATCCACGTAGAGCCTTGTGATGTGGCCCATCTCGAGATGGTCGGGATCCGCGCCAGCGAGGATGACCCCGGCGAATTGGTCACCCGCGACTGCGACATAACCGCGGAGGTTCGGAGTGTGGCTTACACCGAGCCGTCGCTCCCAGTCCAGTGTCAGGTCATTGAGCTTCGGAGGGGGTGCTCGGGGGGAAAGATCGACGTATAGGCAAAGAGGGCTGTGCGGAGATGCAGGGCGGCCAGGGCCGGGGAGTCATCCACGCGCGCCTGGCGGATCGACACCTCCATGGGTTCATTGTGACCACCCACGGCCACGCCCGCTCCCAGCGGTAGGGAGCACCCCACTGAACGCCACAATGGGGGGATGGACGATCCTGGACCCCGGCTAATGAGGTGGCGACTAGTCGAGCGCCTTGCGGAGTTGGCCCCGCACGCCGACGAGCAGTTGGGCTACCTCACCGTCGGCAACTGCGCCGCAGCTGGGAACTCGACAGCCACGTTGAGGGTGTTCCAAAGCCCGATGAGACCGATGGTGTAGAGCAGTCCGGCAATCTCATCGTGGTCGAGAACTCCGTCTGGACGCGAGCCCACGGTCTCATCACTGACTCGGCGCCCATCGCCGATCCGGGACCATCTCTTCAGCCAGCGCAAGAGCTGCTCGCTCCCTTGACGAGAAATCAGGTGCTTCACCAAGCCAGCGAGAAGATCCAGCTTCCTCTGTGCGTCCGCGGCATGTCGGACAATACCGGAATGCAGATCGAGACAGAAGGCGCAGCCGTTGATCTGGCTTGCTCGTAGCTCGACAAGCTTCCGAATGGTTGGATCGAGCGGACAGCCCGCAAGGTGACGGGCCAACCTGAAGGCGTGGCCGTGGGCGTCTGGATCGGCGGTATAAGGGTCGAAGCGCATCATCCCGACGGTATGCCCGGCGACTTGTCGGTGGGTGGGATGCCGATGACGAGCAGACTTTCCACAGGAGCGGAGACCGCCGGTTCTGAGTAGGACTTCCTTGGCTCCCAGGACTTTCCCCATGGTGCCGGACGGGGGCAGGGAGCGTGGCGGTGGAGCCAAACAGATGAGCAGAGTTGTCCATTGGCGTAGTAGCCACCCGACAATGTTCGGAGCTGCTCCTTGACCCAAACAACCTGCACTCCCGCTTCTGTTCATCCCATCTGGGAACGGTTCGTTGCAGCAGTAATCGCCCTGATAGGCATTACCCCCCGCAGGGGGGGTCGTGTCACCGGACTGCTAAACAACCATTCCGTTGGGTGACCCGTATGATTGCCCGCACCGCGGGAGTTGAGGGCGGTGATGTCATCGTTGCTTGGGTGCTTGGAGTCGATGAACTCGGAGGGATCGTCGTTGTGGAACTCTCCGCTATAGAGTAATTGGTCGTTGTCGAAGCGCCGGTTGTCGTTGTGGGATTGGACCCGAATGTGATGATGGCTGTGATTGCCACCGCCGCCACCACAACGGACGCAATGAAGACGGTCCAACGCTTGTCGAGGCCATGCCTATCTTGAGAATCACCCTCGGTCATGGAGCGATGCTACGGCCTACGGGCCGATCGAGGCTTAGCGATTGGCGAACGGGACCAGGCAGCGCCATGCGGTCTTGCCGTCGCCCAATCCCGGCGTACGGGGACAGTCGAGCTGTGCGATCCTTCAGGCCATGACGCCCGAAGAGTTCATGAATCGTTGCAAGACGATTTGCCATGTTGGACCCGCTGGCGTCTGGGAGAGATCAGCCATTACGGATTCCGGACAGCCGAGCAGCTGATCTTGGACGCCGAACTGACTGACGATGAGCGCCAGCGTTTGCTTTCCAACCTCGTCGAGAGGAAGTTCGGCTGCACGTCCGTGGCCAAGACGTGACCCTTAGAGACCAAGGACCGCTCTTCGCCCGTAAGGACCTGAAGTCCGTCCTGGACAGCGGACTCGACGTCAGTGATTCGATCCACATATTGAATCAAAGGGTCTACTTCTTCACGGACCAGACGTCCATGCAGAAGATCTTGGACAAGTACGTTCTGATGGACGGAGCCCAGGACGTGGTTTGGTTGTCACCGCTCAAGCTCCTGGAAACGGAAGGAGTGGAGCTTGAGCTGGCGAGCCAGAACACGGGAGCGATTGCCCGTCGGAGCGGCCCTCAGAAGACGGCGGAGACATTCGTACCGCTATTCCGGTTTCCAGACCGCAGGCCCGCCGAAGTCACCGCGTTCGGCGGGTTCGATGACCTGACCGCAGTCTTTCGTGCCGAGCGTTGCTTTCCAGATGGCAGTCGCACGCTGCTTACGTAGTCGCACCACACGACCCGCTTCCGGCGTACGGAGGCAGGCCTATGCCATGAGAACGTGCCGAAGGCCTCTACTCGCCGTCTTGTGCTTGTGGAGAGAATGGGAGTAGCCACACATTGGCGAATCAGGGCCCGGGAGATTCGGAAAACTCTATGACCAACACAGGGACTGGCTCCAGCAGCGCTGATCGGATCATCGAGTCGTTTCGCGATGCCGGACACCGCTCCGAATCGGTGCGGAAGTTCCTTGACAGCGTAAACGGTGCATTTCCCGACGTGGGTGCAGACCACGGTCCGCGCCAGCGGATCATCGATTCGGCGTTCAAAATGACCGAGCAGCTTGTCAGCACGTCGACCCAGCTTGCGAAGAAGGCTGCGAAGCGGGCTCCGGCGAAGAAGGCTGCGAAGGGGGCTCCGGCGAAGAAGTCTGCGAAGCGGGCTCCGGCGAAGAAGTCTGGGAAGGGGGCTCCGGCGAAGAAGTCTGCGAAGCGGGCCGGGTGAAGGGTCCCAAAGTTCGAAGGCGACAACCTCTAGCGCCCTAATCCACCCGGCGCTGGCGGCTCCCGGAAAGGGGTGTCCCAGTCGTGCCGAAGTGTCCCACTGACCCGGCGTTCGGGGCTACCTGCCCAGGAGGAGTTCGTCGTCGGTAACTGTCGCCGACTTGACCGTTCCCGCCGGTGAGTCGGGCCTTCGCCCTCCTCGCCTTCACGGGCTCCGGGGTCGAGGAACCGGGCCACCACCAGTCCGTAGGTCAGGGCCAGGACGGCGGCCACAAGTACCAGGAGAGCAGCGGGCAGCGGCGGTGTCCATCCACCGTGGATCCGCAGGGTGAGTCCGAGGGGGCCGTCGATTCCCACCGTGTAGCGGTGCAATGCGTCGTAGAAGCATGCCCACTGGGCAAAAGCCATGATCGTTGCCACGCCGACTTGCATTCGGCGGACGGCCACCGGCGTGATCGCCAGGCGACGGCCGACGACGGTGGCGGACACCAGCGGGACGCCCACGAAGAGCGGCATGGCGTACCGGGACTGCCAGACGTCGTTATGCAGCGGCAGGGCGCTCTTCACATCGATGACGATGGGGAGAATCAGGGACAGCCCGATAAGGCCGACCAGGACGAGCAGGTGGCGGCGCACCGCGGTGGCCAGGGCCATCCAAACCAAGGTGACCACTGCGGCCCCGACCAGGACTACGACGTAGAAAGGTGCCGATGGGCGTAGCGCTGATCCGAAGACGCCGACGGTCTGGTAAACGTAGAAGGACGCTTGGGTCAAGTAGAGGTTCACCACGGTTATAGCCGTGGCGTCCGGTTTGAGCGGGATACCTGAAGCAGTGATAGCCAAGGCGTCGGCCGAGGCGATGTATGCGACGGCCCCAATGCTCACCACCAATGTGACCACGGTCCACACCCGCACTGCCCGTCGCTTCAGGAGCAGGCCGACTCCGCGAGGGCTCGAGGCAGACGACCGCCACCAGGATGATGGCCAGCCACATCGGCGACAGGCTCCGGATTAGGGCCAGCACGCAGGCACACATGAAGAAGGCGGGGATGAGGCCGGGCGGCGGGTCGTCGCAGCGGTCCTCCACCAGCACCAGCCCGGTGGTCCACACGGCGATGCTGGAGGCGATCTCCAGTCCGCTCGGATTCACCACGCTGGCAAGGAAGATGACCATGGGCGTGGCCGCCACGGCCACGGCTCCGACCAGCAACCGCCTCCGGCTCCACAGAGCCGCGGTGGCCAGGGCCAACCCCAAGAGTGCCGACGAGGCCAGGGCCGATAGCACCCGCATGAGATAGATCCCGGCGCTGGAGTGCCAGACCAATGAAGGCGAGCCGACTATCAGATAGTAGAAGGGCGGATATCGGCCGACGTAGGTAGTGGCCGAGACCAGCTGACCCGACGTCGACGCCCCGGGTGCGCAGGCCGCCGTCATCTTGACGCTGAATTGGTAGCAGTCACCGAGGGAGGCGTCGTGCCCATAGGTGGCAGGCACGACGACGGTCATGACTCCTCGACCTTGGTGTTCACGGTCGGCGTTGCTGGCGGCCACCGTCGGCTGGCCCAGGAACTCACCCCGGACCACGGCCGCCGCCTTAATGATCTGGACCGGTTCGTCCGGGGCCGCCCCGAGCGGGGTGGCGAAGCTCCACGCCACAACGAGCCCAAAGATGACCACGGAGGCGACCAACCAGGCCGGCAAGAACGAGCACGGTTAGGCCCGCCCCTCTATTCACGCCACTGAATCATAGACAGTGCGTCTTCCCGGTCGACGTCCACCGGACCGACCGGCCCCTGTGGTTAATTCAATGGAGCTACTCAGTGATCGGTTACACCGGTAGTAACGGGTCACCCTTCCGGATCGTCCCGTTGGCTCAGGCGAAGGGGGCACCCCACGGACCCCACGGACCCCGAAATGTCTCGATCCAGCCAGGTCATCAAAGTGATCGGGCAGCTCCACACTCGCCACCAGCGGTCACCCTTGGCTGAGAACCACCGCCCCGTCCACGCGGGACTCTCGCGGCAGTGGGGCGCATGCAGATTCCGGTCGTAGACCATTCGCCAGCATCGGCCTGGCTCGGCCTTGAACCCGGGGCACGGGTCGCCGGGGCGGGGCAACAGGTCCGACATGAGGGTCAAATGTCACCTTCGCCGTCTTCGATCTCTGCCTTCGCGTTCCAAGGTTCATTGCGCTCGTTGAAGCGGTCGATCACCCGCTGTGCGACATTCTTCGCCCCGAGACCTGCCATACCGCCAATCGCACCTTTCACCGCTGTCTTAGCGACGACGATCGATACGTGAAGCTCTTCAGGCGTTGGGGTCCAGCTTCGTCGCTTAGTGTCCCCGCTACGGCTTCGGTCGACCGTCAAGCCTTGCTGATCGAGCATGTCGACGAGCTGGCCGGCCATAGACGATGGCCCGTCATAACGAAGGCGGACCCGCTCCGGCTCGGTGTCACTGGTGGGCATGGATGGAACCGGAGCGATGTCAACGGAATTGTCAACGTGACTCGACCGACCGGGACCCAACTCGGCCCGATCAGACCCTACGAACGCTCGGCGGAAACGTAACTCCACCTGCCAGAAGGTGACAGGACCCGACTAGACCCAAAGACCCGGACCTGTCTGGGGGTCAAGAGGTCCCGGGTTCAAATCCCGGCAGCCCGACCATACCTACTCTGACTAGGGATAACCGGCTAAATCGGATCCCAGTGCTCTCGGCGCCATAGATCCAACGCATGAGTGACGAGCCCAATTTGGACCCGAAGTCCCCAATGGAGCTGTGTTGTGCCCCATGCTGGACCGGGGTCTCATCAGGGCACGGACCGACTCCGCCATAGGTGGCGGGCGTTCTCGGCCTTGGCATCGGCCTGCCTCAATTCGTCTTGGATAGTTTCGAGGTTTCGCTCGGCTTGTGCCATTCGGTTTAGGAGAGCCCGAAGGCCGACAGCGTCGAGGGCGGCGCCGGCCATGATTTCGTAGAAACCTCCGGGCGTCGTGACTGACGGTGGCATCGGAAATTTGTCCCGTTGGGCGAGCCCCTTGCCCGCGAGTTCTACATACCACTCATAGTCCGACACGTACACAAAGGTGTACTGGGACCGTGCGGCCTGCAGGGCGGTTCTCAACTTCTCGCACTCCGACTGCAATGCGGCGAGCTGGGCCTTGTACTGCTCCTCCGCCACTTTCGCCTTGCGCTTCTTGGTTACAGTGGCGCCAACATCGTTTCGATGCCCGCTGGCAGTGACTATCGTCGACCTACAAATAAGGCACTGTTGTCCGTTGTAAATGGCCGGATGCGACGCATGACACCGAGGACAGGTCACCCGCTCGGGGCGTCTCAGAACGACAACCTTGGCCCGCTTCCATAGATCGTATACCTGTCGATTTCTTGGTCTAGTTCGGGTCACGGCCATCCGCCCCATTCAGCGTTCGCAAGATCGCCAGATCATTGGGTTGCTGTCTGGCGATAACGGAGTCCTCCGACGCCAGCGGCGGGCGTTCTCGGCCTTGGCATCGGCCTGCGTTGGTGCCTCGTCGGTGACATTGAGTTCCCGCTCGGCTCGTGCCATGTCTTCGATGAGTGCCGGGGAGGCCGATGGCGTCAAAGGCCGCGCGGGCCATGACTTCGTAGAACGCTTCAGGCGTCGTGACGGACTCGGGCCTCGGATACCTGTCCCGCTCGGCCAGCCCTTTCGCCGCCAACTCCACCAGCCACTCGTAATCCGACACGCTGGGAAGTGTATGAGCCGGGTGCATCGGAGAGCGGCGTGCTAAATTTGTTGTCGAAACGTTGTGATGGCTTAGTCCGGTCGGCTCTACCTCAGTTTGGACATCGATGTCAGCATCTTGACTCCAGTGACACCCAAGGACCTCGACCCGAACCACCCGAAGTGGGCCTACAAGCAGGGGCAGCCTCGCAAGCTCGTGGCAACCGGACCCGGCGTGTGCTCGTCCTGTCGCTGGGACATCGCCCCGGGGGACCCGGTGAAGATGCTGTCCGGTGTGCGTGACCTCACCCATTGGGACTGTCAGGCGCACCACAAGGCTGTCCTTGGGGGACACCTACCGGGTCGTGTCGCCAAGACCTTTAGGCGTGAAGAAATTCAGATGGAGATTGAGATCAAGACTCGCTTTGCTGAAAGCATTCGGCGTAGGGCTGAGATTGATGCACAGATCGCGGGCCGCCTTCTTGCGCAAGCCGAAGATGCGGCCCGCCTTCTTGCCGAAGGGGGAGACGCCTCTCTGATCGACGTCGAGATCGACGTCGAGAGCGACGACGTGACGGGCGGCAGCTTCGACCTCTAGGGGTGGTCGCCTGGTGGCCCCTGAGTGGCTGCTCCGTGGTCACAACGTGGTCAGAGACGCTTGCGGATTACCTCGGACGGAGCAACACGGAGGCCCTCCCTCCGCATCCCCCGCAGTGGCCTACTGATCTGGATTCTTGCGGACTGGACGGACTCGCCCGGCCCGGACGGTCATCTGGCTTGGCTACGATCCGGTGTGCCGAACGGACAACGAGCGGCGGCGTGCGAAGAGCGTCTGCCGTTGAAGTGACCCACAGGGACCTGAATGACTGGCCAATGCGTCCGCGCTGCTCGGGCTACGAGCAACGAGGGTGATGAGAAATCAGATACAAAGGAGGGCCAGACCGTATCGGCGGCGTGTCGTTACCGATTTGGTCATGTGTTCATCGACGACGCGTGGTGCGGCTGGTATTGCTCATCTTCACAAACGACGCACCGAGACGGGGTTCGGTTCACCTAGCGACCCGCAAGACTTGAGAAAGTCCCAGAGCACCGGCCTGGGGCCCACCTAGATGTGGATCGAGCCGTCGGGATCGAGCGTCCAGCCAGGATTGTGCGCCACCTCCCAGACGTACCCATCAGGATCGGCGAACGCTCCGGTTGTGCCTCCCCATTCAGCCACGGCTGCATGCCGGACGATCGAACCTCCAGCTTGCTCGGCTTCGCCCAGCACCTCGGTTACTTCTTCAACAGATCGCACGTTGTGTGCCAATTCGATTCCGGGAGCTCCATGGCCACCGAGAGCAGTCCATAGGCCAAAGACCATCCCCCCTGCTTGAAAGAAGCACACCTCGTCATCGGGCTGCTTTCCGTCTGACCAGCCAAGGGCCTCGTAGAAACGTCGAGCTCGGGCGAGATCTGAAACTCCAAGCGTGACCAAACTTATGCGCTGTTCCATTGCGCAATCATGGCAAACGCCTTGCACTCGACAGCGGGGGAGAAAGGTAGGGGTGCCAGGTTTGCCACCTTCCCGAGGTTCGGAAGGCCCTCCTGGGTGGTCATCGGGGTCGGACGAATCCGGCAAGCATCTTTCCGACCTCGATTTCTGCAGCGCCGGAAGTGACCACAGGGTCGCTTGCAGCGAAGGCGCGGAGTTCTTCCTCGTCATCTGCTTCGACCACGCCGAGACCCCACGACCCACTGCCGTCGAGCACCGGACCAAAGATCACCATGTGACCGGAGTCGATCAGCGGCTGCCAGTAGACAGCGTGGCGGCCCATAATCTCGCGCTCTTCGTCGGTCATGTCGAGAGCAAACGTCGGACGTTCCTCGCGATCTGATACGAACAGACTCGAGAGGGCATCCCTCGGGGCATGGGTCCGTCATTCCCGCGGAGAGGATGATCCCGATGCAATGATGAGCTGATGGCGACTCTCTCGGGGCGGATCGCACTCGTTACCGGAGCTTCGTCCGGCCTCGGCGAGCGATTTGCCGAGGCCCTTCGCGGGGCTGGTGCTGAGGTAGTGGTCACGGCCAGGCGGAGGGACCGGCTTGAAGGGCTCGCCAGCCGGTCGGGATGCATCGTGCTTGCGGAGACGTTGCCAACCCTGACCATCGTGTCGCGCTGGCGGAAGCGATCGCGGATCGATTCGGACGGCTCGACATACTCGTGAACAACGCGGGCGCATGCGACGACGGGCCGATCGAGGACCAGTCACTCGAAGAGCTCACGACGGTTGTCGAAACCGACCTCGTCGCCGTCCTTGATCTGTGCCGACTCATGGCGCCACTGCTCTTCATGAGTGAAAGCGCGACGGTGATCAACGTCTCGTCCATTTTCGGGTTGGTGGCATCTCGCGGCCCGATAGCGGCTTACAACGCTTCGAAGGGAGCGTTGGTCAATCTGACCCGGCATCTTGCTGCACAATGGGGCGCTCGCGGTGTTCGCGTGAACGCACTCGCCCCCGGGTACTTTCCAACGGAGCTGACGGGTGGGTTGACCGACCCCAGCTTCGTCGAGAGCATCGAAGCCCGGTCCTTGTTGGGGCGGATACCGTCGATCAACGAGCTGGACGGCCCGCTCTTGTTTCTCGCATCGGATGCATCGAGCTACGTCACCGGGCACACTCTGGTGGTTGACGGGGGTTGGACAAGCACCTAACCGAGGCGCGTGCGCCCCGTGCTTGTGGGGGCCGCGGAGTTCTCAGGTGACGGTGAGGGTGGCCCCGTCCGTCGCGACCGAGCCGCCACCGTTGGTGAAGACGGCCCGGAACTCCCAGCCGTTGACGAAGGGAATCGGCATCCCGCTCAGCGTCGTGGAGGTGTATCCCGCGGCGTCGATCCAGGTGATGCCCCCGTCGACGGAGACCTGCCACTGCACACTCGGTGTCGGCGTGCCGCTGGCGGCCGCCGTGAAGGTGACCGGGTCACCCTGGGCCACGGATTGGCTGACCGGCTGGGTCGTCACCACGGGAGCGATGTCGGGCAGGACGGTGATCGTGGCGGCAGTACTGGTGGCCGTCCCGGCGATGTTGGAGAAGAACGCCCGGAGCTGCCATCCGTTGACGAAGAGAGTCGGCATCCCGGTCACCGTCGTCGAGTTAAACCCGAAGATGGAGATCCAGGTGCTGCCGCCGTCGACGGAGACCTCCCACTGTTCGTTCGGCGTCGGGTAGCCGCTCGCCGCCGCCGTCATGGTCAACGGGGCACCGGCATAGACGCTCTGGCTGATGGGTTCGGTGGTCACGACGGGGGCGACGGCGGGAGTCACCGTGAGAGTGGCGGCATTCGTCGTCGTCGAGCCGGCTGGATTGGTGAACACCGCCTCGTACTGATTGCCGTTCTCGCCCAACGTGACGCTCGCGATGGCCAGTGTGTCAGTGGTCGCTCCGGGCACCACCGTGAACGTGGCCCCGCCGTCGGTCGATACCTGCCATTGCACCGTGGGGGCTGGGAAACCGCTCGCGCCTGCAATGAAGGCGACACTCTCAGTCGGCACCAAGGAGTGGCTCGCCGGCTGAGCCGTGACGGTGGGTGCCGTATCGGGGGCACTGACGACCGCATAACCCGCCACGGCGCCTGGTTCTGGAGCCAAGCTCTCGGGCGTGCTCGCAGGTGGGAGCGCGACCACCACGGGCGGGGAGTCGACGGTCGTGGTGCCGTTCCCGAGCTCGCCGACCGGGCCGCTGCCCCAGGCGTACAGGTTCCCGTCAGAACCGACGGCATACCCCGTTCTCAGGCTGTCGGAGATGGCCGTGGGCTTGACGCCCGAGGCGAGGGAAACTACGACCGGAACCGTGGTACCGCTTGTCACGAAACCCAGCTGACCGCCCGCGCCCTGGCCCCAGCCGTACAGGTTCCCGTCCGAACCGATGGCGTGGGCGAAACCGCCCCCACCGGTGACGGCACGTGGGGTCACGCCCGACGGAAGCTGCACGACAACAGGTGTGGAGCTGGTGGCCGTGCTGTTGTCACCCAGCTGGCCGCTGGCGTTGTATCCCCAGGCGTAGAGGTTTCCGTCCGAACCCATCGCATAGCCCGTTCCACCGCCCGCGGCGGTCGCCTTCGGTGTGACACCGGCGGGGAGCGAGACGACGACCGGCGTGCTGCTGTTGAGATTGCTACCGTCGCCGAGCTCGCCGTAGAAGTTGTCGCCCCATGCATACATGTGCCCGTCCGAGCCGATGGCGTATGCGGACTCATAGCCCCCTGCGACGGCCTTGGGCGTCACCCCGGCCGGAAGAGAGACAACGACGGGCGTGGCGCTGTTCAGGGCCGTGCTGCCGTCGCCGAGCTTGCCGAAGGCGTTGTCGCCCCAGGCGTAGAGGTTGCCGTCCGAGCCAATTGCATATCCGGTGCCTTGCGCGGCGCTGATGGCCGTCGCGCTCACGCCCGACGGCAGCGAGACCACAACCGGGGTGGCGCTGCTGGTGATGCCCGTGGTGCCGAGCTCCCCGTTCGAATTGTCGCCCCAGGCGTAGAGGTTCCCGTCCGAACCAATCGCGTATGCCGCGTACATGGGTGGCTCCGGGTCACCGCCATTGCTGCCCCCTCCCGCTGCAATGGCAATGGGCGTGACCCCCGGTGGAAGGGACGCCACGGCAGGTGTCAGGCTCGTGCCCTCGATCATTCCGGTGCCGAGCTCGCCGGTTGAGTTGTCGCCCCAGGTGAAGAGGCCGATGGTGCTCGGGGTGGCCGACGCAGGTGCCTCGTGGAGGGCCTGGAACGTGATGGCCGCGCCCGCCACGACCACGATGCACGTGACACAGAGTCTCGAGATTGCTGCGAACGAGCACTCGACCATGACGACCCCCTGGTGGAGTCCGACGGCGGGCTGCCGGTGCAACCGCGGTCGTCCCTACCTGAGGGCGACGCTACTCCTCGTCCTCCCATTGTCAAGCTGCTCGGGTGCGAGGATGTGCCGGTGGCTCGTGTACGGGCCGATGGAGGCGACGTGGGAGCTCAGGTGACGCGATCGACGATGCATGCAGTCTGACGATTGCCGACTTTGGGCGTCGGGGTCGTGGGGACTTGAAGCAGCCGTCCACGCGCACGCGCCACTTTCACGGCATCTGCCAGGGCCACGGCCCCGATGGCGGCGAGAACGACACGGGATGGCTCAGCCGCGACGCGGAACCTCGTATCACCATAGGTGAGCGCCACGTTCAGGACCACGACCGCGATCGGGACGATGACGACGAGAAAGCGTGCACGGGAACGCCTTGCCAGGACCACTGCCCCGAAGAGGGCAAACGGCACGGAGATCCAGTAGAGAATCCCACCCAGTTGCTCGTAGGCCCTGTTCCTGCCTCCGTACACGGCGAGCGCGAGTTGAAAGCCCTGATTTCCCAGGCCCCACGTCGATTCCTCGCGAGCAAGCACGACCCGCGGCAGTGCACTGAGATGCGCCCGTGCATACGACTCCGCCGAATTCGTGAGCGCACGATCGAGTGAAAGCTCGGTCCAGCCGCTCGCCTTGTCCGGAGGAGGTACGAACCGCGGCGAAGTACGCCGCGGATCCGTCTGCGCATATGCCGTCGAAGGAGCCATAGGTCGAGCTCTGTGTGTCATAGGTGCTCGGGCAGTACGAGCCCGCCAGCGTCAACCCCTCTTGATCCGAAATCAGGGCGCCTCCGACCTGCAACTCGTTTCGGATCAGCCAGGGGCCGAGGATCACCATCGCTCCGAGCAGGAGTCCGAGCCCGAGAAGGCTGCGCCGCCTCCACGGCACCGCGCAGAAGAGAAGAAGCGGAACGCCTAGGAGCACGACGAAGTCAACCGCCTCGCTCCGGATCAGCACGGCGAGTGCGATGACGACGCCGAGGATCGTGAAGCGCACGATCGTCGGCTCCTCCAGACAACGAAGCGCCAGCAGGAGCATCAGGGGAATCGCCACCAGATAGATGCTCTCGCTCATGAGTGAACCGATGGGCTGGAGCCACATCGGATCGAGAGCCGCGATGCCGGCGGCAACGATCCCGACGGTCGGTCCCGCCACCTTGCGCCCCAAGAGGCCCATGACGAGGACCGCGGTGCTGCCCACGATCGCGAGTGCGATGCGCTGTTCCGTGACCGAGCGAAGTCCGAGGAGGTCGATGACCGACAGGAGCGCCGGAAAGAGCGGTGGATGTGCTGCGGTTTCGACCAATTGACTCGGATGCACGGCAGAGGGGAACGAGTACCCCTTTCCGTCAATGAAGTTGAGAGCAGTTGCTCGGAAGAAGGTCGCGTCGTTCGCGATTCTCGAGAATGTGACGGCGGTCACGAATGCGACGCGGGCTGCGAGCCCCACGATCACACACACCGCGAGACCTAGAGGGAACCACCGCGGGGTCGGGTCAGTGGTCGGCTCTTGAGACTGGGGATCGTGTTCGGGGTCTCCGTCTGCCACGGGGTGAGCTGAAGGGATGCTCGTCACGGGCTGCTGGTCCGTCGACGGCCACAACTCATCGTCGGGAGCAGGAGCCAGCTGCAGTGTGGAGACGAACAGACGTGGTGCCGCCGCCAATCCGGGGACGATTGAAGGGGGCGGGGCGATGATCCCCCCAAGGATCCTCCCCGATCACCCCGCCCCGGTGATCGAGTCTGGTGACAGGCGCCGATGGGGGGTAGGGCCATTGGAACCGGACTCACACAACCGAGAGACAACTCTGGCATTGAGAAATGGTACCGGGGGCCCATTCGGTCGCCGGATCGAAATGTTACGTTGCCCTGGCTGATCCACTTCCCGGGCACGAGGGGGCGAACGGAATCGTGAGGCGGCACCGAACTGGCGCCGCGCGCCCTGTTGAGAACCCTGCTGCGCGGAGTTCTTGCTGTCACAGCTGGAACCGGCTCCGCCGTCGTCCTGGCGACGGTTGCGCCGGTCAGTGCCGGCGCGGCCGGCATCGTCCCACCGTCGAACCCGGCGGTCAGCGCACCGCCTCTGGTGATGCCGCGCTGCTCCCTCTCTCCGGTGGACGACACCAGTGCCGGCTGCGTCAACTCGGTGCTGCACAACATCAACTACGCGCGTGCCCTCGAGGGGCTGGGCCCCCTCGTGTTGCCGAGTACCTACGCGAGTCAGCCGGTTGCCGTCCAGCAGCTCATCATCACCGACGAGGAACGCGGGGATCGCGGCCTGTCCCAGTTCTCCGGCCTCGATGCCGCCCTCAACACCGCGGCGATGGCCGGCGCCGTGGGCAACACCGACCCGACCCCGCCGGCGCTGTACCAGTACACGACGGCGGGCTCCATCTTCGCCCTGGACTACACGCCCCTCGGAGCCGACTACGCGTGGATGTACGACGACGGCTACGGCGGGACGAACCTCGGCTGCACGACGCCGCTGGGCAGCGCGTGCTGGGGCCACCGCGACAACATCCTGGGCAGCTGGACGACGACCGGTAGCCAGACCGCGATGATGGGCGACGCCGACACCTCGGGCGGGCAGTACGCGCAGATCTTCGCCAACCAGAAGGACCCGGCGGACGCCCTCGTCGACCCGATCACGCCTGGCTCCCTGCCCACACCCTCGAGCTCGACGTCGCCCGACGTGGTGCAGGTGCTCCCTGCATCCTCGCCCAGCACGGCGGCTGGGACTCCCGTGACCGTCGAGGGCAACTACTTCGGCACCTCGCCCCAGGTGTTCTTCGGCGGCGTTCCCGCCACCAACGTCCACGTGCACTGGGACGGCGAGCTCACCGCGGACGCGCCCGCGGATCCCGGCGGCACCGGGACCGACCAGGTGGTCGTCACGGTCGCCACGGGAAGCGGTTCGTCGAGCTCGACCGGTACGCCGGCCGTCAACGAGTTCACCTACGCCCCGACCGCGGCGCCCACGGTCACGTCCGTCTCGCCTTCCTCGGGTCCGCAGGTCCCCTCGGGCAGCGTGACGATCCACGGCACGAACTTCGTCGACGGACCGCTGGCGCCCATCGTCGATTTCGGGACAGTCGCCAGCATCGGCTCCATGACCTACAGCTCGAACCAGATCACCACGACGATTCCGCCCTCCATCAACCCGGGCACGGTCAACGTCACCGTCAGCACGCCCGCCGGCACGAGCGCGATCTCGGCGGCCGACCGGTACAGCTACACCGGCAGCGGCACCTCGGCGCCGCCCGCCGTCACCAGCGGCAACCAGGCCACCTTCTCGGCCGGCACGGCCGGCGTGTTCGACGTCACGACGGTGGGGACCCCCGGGGTCAGCTCGCTCACCGACAGTGCGTTCAGCGGATGCGCTCCCTCCGTCCTGCCCTCGAGCATCAAACTCAACTACACCGGCGGGACAACGGCGAGCATCGAGGGAACGCCCCACGCCGGTGACGGCGGGACCTTCACCGTCTGCCTGACCGCCTCGAACGGGGTTGCACCCGCTGCAACCCAGGTCTTCACACTGACCGTGAACGCACCGCCACCACCGCCCCCTCCTCCACCACCACCGCCTCCTCCTCCTCCTCCTCCTCCTCCTCCTCCTCCTCCTCCTCCAACACCACCGCCGCCCTCGCACGGCTACTGGCTGGTGGGCTCGGACGGTGGCATCTTCACCTTCGGGTCCGCGCAGTTCTACGGATCAACGGGCTCATTGGTCCTGCAGCGTCCCGTCGTGGGCATCACCCCGACGGCCGACCGGGGCGGTTACTGGCTGGTCGCTTCCGACGGCGGGATCTTCGCCTTCGGCAACGCTGGCTTCCATGGCTCCATCCCCGGCGCCGGCCTGAAGCCCGCCGGTTCGGGCCTGCCCCGAAGCCTGAACGCACCGATCGTCGGCATGGTGCCCTCCACCGATGGCGGCGGCTACTTCATGGTGGCCTCGGACGGGGGGGTCTTCGCCTTCGGTGACGCGAAGTTCGAGGGGTCCTGCCCCGGCATCGGCGGCTGCAGCGGGGCCGCGGTGGCCGTCGTGCCCGATGCGACCGGCAACGGGTACTGGGTGATGACCAGCACCGGCGCCGTCTACACCTTCGGCGACGCTGCCAACTACGGACAGCCGGGAACCCAGAGCGCTGCCATCACCTCGGCCGTGGCCACCCCGAACGGCGGCGGGTACTGGATCCTCGACGGCGCGGGCCAGGTGTTCCCGTTCGGCAACGCGACCCGCATGGGGAGCCTGCCGCCCGGTTCGGCGAACGGACTCGACCCTGCCTCGGCCGTCTTCGAGACTTCCGACGGCGGCGGCTACTGGCTCGTCACGGCCTTGGGCAAGGTGGCGAATTTCGGGGATGCGCCCGACGACGGGGACATGTCGGGCATCCACCTCAACGGTCCCATCGTCGCCGCGTCCGGCTCCTGACCGCGAACTCTTTCGCTCCATTCGGGGCGCCCCGGGCCTGGCACGGTGGCGCGCCGAAGCGGCACGCGAGCGCGCGGGCGAGCTGATTCGAATCTATGGTGGGGTGACGGACCGACCCCCCAGGGAGGGAAAGATGGGCATCTTCCAGCGTGCACACGACATCGTGCAGGCCAAGACGAACAAGGCGCTCGATGCAGCCGAGAAGCCCGACGAGATGCTCGACCTCTCCTACGAGAAGATGCTCGAGCAGATCACCCAGGTGCGGCGCGCCCTCGTCGACATCGCTGCGTCGAAGAAGCGCCTCGAGCTGCAAGAGGAGCAGTTCCAGCACACCATCGACCACCTCCAGGATCAGGCGAAGCAGGCGCTGTCCGCCAACCGGGAGGACCTCGCCAAGGAGGCGCTGTCCCGCAAGGCGGCCGCCCAACAGCAGATCGACCAGATGGCGCCACAGGTCCAGCAGCTGACCGAGGAGGAGCAGAAGCTCACGCAGACCCTCGATGCGCTGCAGAAGCGGGTCAACGACTTCCGCACCCAGAAGGAGACGCTCAAGGCCCAGTACACGGCGGCCAAGGCCATCTCCACGGTCGATGAGAGCGCGGCCGGCATCTCGAAGTCCTTCAACGATTCGGGCGCCACGCTCCAGCGGGCGCAAGACAAGATCGCCACGATGCAGGCGCGCTCGGGTGCCCTCGACGAGCTGCTCGAGTCGGGGGTCCTCGAGGACGTCGGCGGCGGGACCGACGACATCCAGAAGGAGCTCGACCAGGTCGGGACGGATGCGCAGGTCGACAGCGAGTTGGCCGCCCTCAAGGCGCAGCTGGGAACGGGTGCACCCGAGCCCGAGGAGTTGGCGGCGGCTCCGGACGCGGGCGCCGAGAAGTCCACGCCGGCCTCGTAGTCAGGCGGGGGGCGTCTCTCCGACGAACCGGGCCACCACGTCGGCCAGTTCTGCGCCCCGCTCCTCCTGGAGGAAGTGCCCCGCGCCCGCGAACGTGGGATGCGCCCACCCGGCCGCGCCTGGGACGGTGTCGCGGAGGACCTCCGCCCAGCCGCCGGTGCCAGGGTCCCCGTCGGAGAAGGCGGTGAGGAACGGGCCGTCGAAGTCGGCCAGGAGGTCGAGCGTGTGCCGGTTGAGCCGTGCGCATTCGCTACCGGGCGTGAGGCCCATGAGCAGGGGTAGCTGGCGCGGTCCCGCGCACGACGCCTCGTCGGGGAACGGGGCGTCGTAGGCCGCCAGCACTTCGTCGGGAACCTCCGACGCGGTGGCGCCCTGCACGAAGAGGCTGGGCCGGAACGGCGTGACCTCCTGGGTCAAGCGCTGGTAGTCGAGCAGGATCTGCTCCACGGTGACGGTCCCGTCGCCGTTGGCGTGGCAGGCCCAGGCCAGGCGGCCCGCCAGTCCGGCGTCGGCGGTGTGCAGCGCGGTGTTGGCGGCGACGACCCGCCGGACCAGCCCGGGCCGGGCACCGAGCAGGCCGAGCCCGATGGGGCCGCCCCAGTCCTGGACGACGAGGGTCACGTCGCGCAGGCGCAGTGCGTCGACGAACTCGGACATCCACTCGATGTGCCCGCGCACCGAGTGGGCGGTGCGGGCCACCGGCTTGTCCGAGCGGCCGAACCCGACAAGGTCGGGCGCGACGGCGCGCAGCCCGTGCGCGGCGAGCCGTGCCACGACCGTGCGGTACAGGTAGCACCAGGTCGGCTGGCCGTGCAGCAGCAGGACGGTCTCGGTGCCGGCCGGCCCCTCGTCGACGTAGTGCATGCGCAGCCCGTGGGGCAGCGTGGCGTAGCGCGGGGGGTAGGAGAACCCCGGCAGCTCGGCGAAGCGCTCCTCGGGTGTTCGCGCCACCTGCACGGCCCTCATGGTGCCCCATCGCTGGCACGCCGGCAGCGGGGCTGGTGGACTCTGGGCCGTGAACGGAGAGGACGCCGACGTCGCCGTGCTCGGTGCCGGCCTGGTAGGGTTGTCCCTCGCCTACGAGCTGGCCTGCCTCGGAGCGCGGGTGACCGTCGTCGACGCCTCCCATCCGGGCCGGGCCACCGACGCCGGTGCCGGGATCCTCTCGCCCGCGACGGGGGTCGAGTCCGACCCCGACCTGTGGCCCTTCCTGCGCCAGGCCGGCCTGCACTACCCGTCCCTGCTGGAGCGCATGCGCAACGACGGGGCCGACACGGCCGGCGCGGGATACGGCGCCTGCGGCGTCCTCTCCGTCGGTCTCCGTCCGCACGAGGACGGGTGGTTCGCACCGTTCGCCGACATGGTCCTCCGGCGCTCGCCCGGTGAGGTGTCCGAGATAACCCCGGAGGAAGCCGGTTCTCTCTTCCCGCTGCTCGGACCGGTCCACCGCGTCCTGTCCGCGCCCGGGTCCGCCCGCGTCGACGGCCGGGGGATGGCCGCCGCGCTGCGCCAGGCGGCCGCTTCTCGCGGGGTGACCTTCGTCGCGGGCGCGGTGCACGGCGTCGTGGCGGCGGCGGGCGGTGCCCGGCACGTCGAGTCACTCAGCGTCGAGGGGCACCGCAACGTGACCTGCTCCGCGTTGGCCGTCGCGGGCGGTGCGTGGACGGCCGCCGCAGGGGAGTGGCTCGGGCGGCGACTGCCGGTTGGGCCGACGAAGGGACAGATCGTGCATCTCGGCGTCGAGGCGGAGACGGGCCGCTGGCCCATCGTCCAGCCGCTCCTCACTCACTATCTCGTCCCCTGGCCCGGCGGTCGCGTGGCCTGTGGGGGCACGTTCGAGGCCGCGGCTGGGTTCTCCGTCGCCGTGACGGCCGCCGGGCTGCACGAGCTGCTGCGCGAGTGCCTCCTCGTCGCGCCCGGCCTCGAGGGCGCGCGGTACCTCGAGACCCGCGTCGGCCTGCGCCCCACCTCGGCTGACGAGCGCCCCCTCGTGGGGCGGCTCCCGGGGTGGGGCAACGTCTTCGTGGCCACCGGCCACGGCGCCAACGGCCTGTTGCACGGGCCATACTCAGCCCGGGTGCTGGCACACGACCTGACCGGCACCCCCCTCCCCGCCGGCGAGCCGCCGCTGCCGGCCGCGTTCGACCCGGCGCGCTTCGCCTGATTCAGCCGCGCCCGAGACGGCTGCGAGCGCACATCATCCACCCCGTCCGGGCCGCGCGCGATGAGACTGGGACGGTGCTGAAGGGGACGCTGCGTCAGGGGGGCGCGAGGAGCCGGCGACGCCCGAGCGCGCGCTCGAGGCTCTGGCGGGCTCGAGCTTCTTCTGGCTCGACCTCGACGACATCGATGGCGACGGGACCGTGTCCGAGCTCCTCGGCGTCCACTTCCGGTTCCACCCGCTGGCCGTGAGCTCGGCCGAGCGTTTCGCGCAGCGTCCCCGGATCGACGAGTACGACGACTTCATCTACCTGGTCACCCGGGGTGCCGATCCGGACAAGAAGGGCAACGCCGAGGTGCACTGCTTCTGGACGGACCGCTACGTGGTGACCGTGCACCGGGGAGAGTGCCCGGCCCTCGCGCACGTGCACGAGCGTCTGGAGCGGCACCCTGAGACGCAAGCGTCGCCTCAGATCATCGTCGTCTATCTGGTCATCGGCGCTCTCGTGGACACCTTCTTCCCCTTCCTCTCGGCCTTCGACGATCGCATCGACGCGCTGGAGGACGACATCCTCAAGGCGCCGACCGAGGCACAACTGGGCGAGCTCTTCGACATGAAGCGCACGCTGATGGAGATGCGCAAGGTCATCGCGCCCCAGCGGGACATGATGGCGAGCATCAACGCTGGCGTGACGGATTGTCCGGGCATGACCGATGAGGCAGCGCGGTACTTCCGAGACCTCTACGACCACATGATCCGGCTGGCCGACCTGGTTGACAGCTACAGGGACCTGCTCTCGAGCGTGATGGACACGCACCTCTCCACGGTGTCGAACCGCCTCAACGTCGTCATGAAGCAGTTGACCATCATCGCCACGATCTTCCTTCCACTCAGCTTCCTCACGGGGTTCTTCGGGCAGAACTTCGCCTACATGGTCCGGGTGTGGCTCGCGCCGACATGGAGCTTCTTCGTGTTGGGGATCGGGCTCGAACTGGCCACCGCCGTCTTCCTGGTCGTGCTGTTCCGCCGGAGGGGCTGGCTGGGCGGCCCGACCGTCTGACGGTCAGCCGCGCCCGTCCGTGCCCATCGGCCTGGTCGACAGGCGGGCAGGCCTCTCGGTCGTGTGGGCCTCGTACTCGAGCCACCAGGCATCGCAGCCCTCGGGCACCGGGAAGCCGAGCTGCTTGCGCTGGTCCACCAAGGCCCGCACCCGTTCCTTCTGCTCCCGGACGAGCGCCAGGGTGCCGGCGTCGGTCCCGTCGCTCGGGTTGGCCGCCCACAACGACTCCTCCAGGCGCCATGCCTCGCGCCGTGCCTCGACGATGGCATGGGTGCCGTCGGTCATGTCGGCCCGGATGCCGGCATCGCTCTCGGCCAGGACGTCGGCCGCGCGCAGCCAGCCGTAGTCCTTGTTGATCCGCAGGAGGCCGGGCTGTATCTCGAAGAGGCCCACCACGTCGACGACAGGGTCGATGGTGGTCAGGACCGTTCCCTCCGGCAGGGCCACGTCGAGGTTGGAGATCTGCCGCTCCGCGACGCCGATCATGCCCATGGACCGCAGGCCGATGTAGCCGAGAGGTGACCCGGTGTAGTCGCGCTCGTCACGAGCCAACCGGAGCGGCACCGCGACAACGGCGAAGATCCGCGTCGCCCCCAGTGCCGCGGCGGCGCGGACGGGGACGATCTCGATCACGCCGCCGTCGACGTAGTCGTCGTCGCCCATCGGGTGCGGAGGGAAGACCATGGGTACGCTCGCCGAGGCCACCGCGCCGTCGACGAGGTCGACCGGACCGGCGGCCGCTCCCACAGCCGGAGTGCGCGCATCGGACTCGACGATCGTCCCGTCCTCGGTCACGAAGCGGAGGGTGCCGGCCCGCAGGGCGGTCACCGCCAGGCGCAGCTGCAGGCCCGGCCGCCGGACGAGGGCGGGGTCGACAGACCGCATGCCCTCGCCCGAGCCATAGCGGAGCGCGTCAGCCAGGGGGTCGAGGTTGAGGACGGCGCTGCCGCTCGTGCGCAGATGCCGGCGGACGCGGGGGAGCCGGAAGGCGGCGCCGGAGACGAGGCGCAGGATGTGGCGACTGGCGCCGGCGGCGAGCCCGGCGCGCTTGGCGGCGCTCGCGCCGGTTGGACGTGCCGGCGGACGGCACGACCTCGCGGCCGGCGAACACGGTGGCCGGCGTGAGGGGAAACGGTGGGCGGGTGCCCTCGGTGATCTCCTGGTGGATCTCGCGGCCGAGCGCGGTGCCGTCGAGAGCGGCGAGCCACCCCTGCTTGCCGAACACATGCCCGGCATGGGTCCACGCGAGCACGTCGGCCTCGATCTCGTGCACTCGCTGCACGAACTCGGGCAGGGTGCGGGCCTGCGCCAGCACGGTGGCGGCGATGGCGCCGGCGGAGGTCGCAGTGATGATGTCGGGCACGATTCCTTCGACGCCGACCAGGTACTGGAGCACGCCGACCTCGAAGGAACCCTTGGTGCCTCCGCCGGCGAGGACGAACGCGGTGGAGCCAGTGCGGGGATCCGTCGGCATCGGGTGATTCTGGCACCGCCTGCCGGGGCGCACAACGATGCTCACCCGCCTGCGGCGGCGCCGACCACTTCGACGAGGGACCCGGCGCGGGCGGGCGTGCTGGCCCACTCCGAACGCGGGACGACACAGCGGTCTACCGCGACTGCCACCCCCCTCGCATCGCCGTCCGCGACGAGTTGCGCCACGAGGTCGGCAATCGTGGCACCAGCCGCCACCTGGACCGGCTCGCCGTTGACGCGTAGTGCGAGCCCGGTCATGCCGGCGCCAGTGCCTCGATCAGCGGCGCCACGGGCCGGCGTCGGACCAAGTCGACCACGGCGGCAGCCGTGAGGGGCGCCAGGAGGATCCCGCTGCGGTAGTGGCCGACGGCCGCGATGACGCCCTCCAGGCCGGTCCAGCCGATACGGGGCATGTTGTCGGGTGTGGCCGGGCGCAGGCCGGCGGCCACCTCGACCAACGCGAGCTCGTCGATGCCGGGGACGATCTCCCGCGCGTCGCAGAGCAACTCGTGGACGGCCCCCGCCTGCACGGTGACGTCGCTGCCGCGTTCCTCGACGGTGGCCCCGATCACCACGGACCCGTCGCGGCGCGGCACCAGGTAGACGGAATGGCCGCGCACGAGGCCACGCACCGTCCGTGTGAGCAGCGGCGCGCCGCCGGCCCGCAGGCGGGCGGGCAGGCCGAGACGCAAGATGTGCCCCTTGACCGGCCGGACGACCGGGAGGCCCGCGCCCTCGAGGCCGGCGACGGCCGACAGGCCCGTGCCCGGCGCCAGGACGACGTGGTCCGCCGCGAGCCGGCGGCCGTCCGCCAGGACGAGCCCGGGCCCCGGGGCGAGGGCCGACACGGTGCCCTCGACGATGGTCACGCCGGCGGCGACGCACGCGCGCACGAGCGCACCGAGCAGCTCGCGGTTGTCGACCTGATGGTCGCCGGGCACCTCGATGCCGCCGCGCAGAGCGGGGCTCAGCGCAGGCACGAGGGTGCGGCACTCGCTCGCGCTCCGGCGCTCGGCGCGCAATCCGAGCGAGTGCTGGTAGGCGAGCAGGTCGTCGAGGCTGGCGCGATCCGATGCATCGAGCGCAACGGCCAGCGTTCCGGTCGTGTCGTAGCCGATGGGGCGCCCGGCCGCGGTCTCCAGGTCGCCCGCGAAGGCGGGCCACCGGCGCGCACCCTCGAGCAGGAGCGCCGTGTGCGCCGATTCGCCGAATTGCGCCTCGGTCACCGGGGCGATCATGCCCGCCGCCACCCAGGAGGCGCCCGCGCGCCCCGGCGCAGGCGCCACGACCGTGACCTGATGCCCGTTGCGTGCCAGTTGCCACGCGCAGGCGAGCCCGATGACCCCGCCCCCCACGACCTGGACGCGCGCCCGCATATGCCAAGCCTAGAAGGGGGTTCGTGTATCCTGGACGTTCCACCTTCGGGCCAACGTCGTCCCGGTAGCCGTTCAACTTCTCCCCATTCTCGGAAGGACGCCGATGGCCACTGGCCTCTACGACCCGGCATACGAGCACGACGCCTGCGGTGTCGGCATGGTGGCCGATCTGCACGGGCGTCCCGGTCACGACATCGTCGACCGCGGCCTCACCGTCCTGGAGCGCCTGGCGCACCGCGGCGCTTCCGGGGCCGAGGTGGAGACGGGCGACGGCGCCGGCATCCTGACTCAGGTCCCGCACCGCTTCTTGTCCTCGGCCGCCCTCGAGGCCGGGTTCTCCCTGCCCGAGGCCGGTGGCTACGCCGTCGGCCTGGCCTTCTTGCCGACAAACGAGGACGACGCGCTGAAAGCCCGGACCATCGTGGAGCAGACGGCGGCCCAGGAGGGGCTCACGGTGCTGGGCTGGCGCACCGTGCCCATTGAGGCGGACGGACTGGGCCGCACCGCCCGGGGCGCCATGCCGCCGATCGAGCAGCTCTTCGTCGCGCCAGCCGGCCCCGGGGTGGACCCGATGGCACTGGAGCGCCGTGCCTTCGTGCTGCGCAAGCGGGCGGAGCACGCCGTCGAGGGTCTGTACTTCCCGTCGCTGTCGGCCCGCACGATCGTCTACAAGGGCATGTTGACCTCCGAGCAGCTGCGACAGTTCTTCCCCGACCTGCGCGACCCCACCTTCGAGTCCGGCCTGGCCCTCGTGCACTCGCGCTTCTCGACCAACACCTTCCCGAGCTGGCCGCTGGCCCACCCGTACCGCTACATGTGTCACAACGGGGAGATCAACACGCTGGCGGGAAACCGCAACTGGATGCGTGCTCGCGAGGCACTGCTCGAGACCTCGTTGATTGAGGGCGACCTCTCGCGCGTGTATCCGATCTGCACGCCGGGGGCAAGCGATTCGGCGAGCTTCGACGAGGTGCTCGAGCTGTTGCACCTCGGGGGCCGCTCGCTGCCCCACGCCGTGCTGATGATGATCCCCGAGGCGTGGGAGAACCACACGACGATGGACCGCGACCGGCGCGCGTTCTACCGCTACCACGCGTCGCTGATGGAGCCGTGGGACGGCCCAGCGGCGGTCTGCTTCACCGACGGGACGGTGGTCGGCGCGGTCCTCGACCGCAACGGGCTGCGGCCGGCGCGCTACTGGGTCACCGACGACGGACTGGTGGTGCTGGCCAGTGAGGTCGGCGTGCTCGACATCGATCCCGAGCGCGTCGTGCGCAAGGGTCGCCTCCAGCCGGGCCGCATGTTCCTCGTCGACACGGCCAAGGGCCGGCTCGTCGAGGACGAGGAGATCAAGTCCGAGCTGTCGTCGGAGCACCCCTACACGGAGTGGCTGGCGGCCGACCAGGTCCGCCTCGAGGAGCTCCCGGCCCGCGCCATGCTCACGCCCCAGCACGGGGGCGTCGTCACCCAACAACGCCTGTTCGGTTACACCACCGAAGAGCTGCGGGTCATCCTCGCCCCCATGGCCCGCAGCGGGGCCGAGCCCCTCGGCTCCATGGGCTCGGACACGTCGATTGCGGTCCTCTCGGACCGCTCCCGCATGCTCTACGACTACTTCACGCAGCTTTTCGCGCAGGTGACGAACCCGCCCCTCGACGCCATCCGGGAGGAGCTCGTCACGTCGCTCTCGGCCACCATCGGGCCCGAGGCCAACCTGCTTGACGCTCGCTGCGGCTCGTGCCGCCAGATCCTGCTGCCGCTCCCGGTCATCGACCGCGACGACCTGGCCAAGCTGATGTACGTCAACGAGCACGGCGAGACGCCGGGCTTCAAGGCCTTCGCCGTCGACGGGCTCTTCGACGTGCGCGAAGCGGGCTCGGCGGGCGCACCCACGGCGGCCGGCGGCGAGGCCCTGGCGCGCGCCATCGACAGCGTCCGGCAGCGGGTGTCGGCCGCCATCGCGGACGGCGCCAACCTGATCGTCCTCTCGGACCGCAACTCGACGGTCGACTGGGCGCCCATCCCGTCGCTGCTGCTCACCGCGGCGGTGCACCACCATCTCGTGCGCGAGAAGACTCGGACCAAGGTGGGGCTCGTCATCGAGACGGGGGACGCCCGCGAGGTGCACCACATGGCGTTGCTCATCGGCTACGGCGCGGCGGCCGTCAACCCCTACCTGGCGCTCGACTCCATCGACGACATGATCTCCGAGGGCCTCCTGGAGGGGGTGTCACCCCGGCAGGCCCGGCGGAACTACATCAAGGCGGCATGCAAGGGCGTGCTCAAGGTCATGTCCAAGATGGGGATCTCGACCGTGGCGTCGTACACGGGCGCCCAGGTGTTCGAGGCGATCGGCCTGGACGGGGAGATCATCGACGAGTACTTCACTGGCACGTCGAGCCGCATCGGCGGCGTCGGGCTCTCGGTACTGGCGGCCGAGGCGGCCACCCGGCACCGCCAGGCTCATGAACCGCGGCCGACGGAGCGGGCCCACCGCGAGCTCGAGGTGGGCGGGGAGTACCAGTGGCGGCGGGAGGGGGAGTTCCACCTCTTCAACCCCAAGACCGTCTTCAAGTTGCAGCACGCGACGAGATCCAAGCGCTACGAGATCTTCAAGGAGTACACGGCCCTGGTCGACGACCAGGCCGAGAAGCTGGGGACACTGCGCGGCCTGCTGCGGCTGAAGCCCGCGCCCGGCGGCCCGATTCCTCTCGCGGAGGTGGAGCCGGTCGACACGATCGTGTCCCGTTTCTCCACTGGGGCCATGTCGTACGGCTCCATCTCGGCCGAGGCGCACGAGACGCTCGCCATCGCCATGAACCGACTCGGCGGGCGGTCCAACACGGGCGAGGGCGGCGAGGACGCGGACCGCTTCACGCCCGACGCCAACGGGGACCTGCGTCGCAGCGCGATCAAGCAGGTCGCCTCGGGGCGCTTCGGGGTGACGAGCGAGTACCTCGTCAACGCGGACGACCTGCAGATCAAGATCTCCCAGGGCGCCAAGCCCGGCGAGGGCGGCCAGCTGCCGGGCAACAAGATCTACCCGTGGATCGCGCGGACCCGGAACTCGACGCCTGGCGTCGGTCTGATCTCGCCGCCGCCGCACCACGACATCTACTCCATTGAGGACATCGCGCAGCTGATCCACGACCTCAAGTCCTCCAACGCCGAGGCGCGGGTGCACGTCAAGCTCGTGGCCGAGGTGGGTGTCGGCACGGTGGCGGCCGGGGTCGCGAAGGCGCACTCCGACGTCGTGCTGATCTCGGGCCACGACGGCGGCACCGGCGCCGCGCCGCTGACCTCGCTCAAGCACGCCGGTATCCCATGGGAGATCGGGCTGGCCGAGACGCAGCAGACGCTGCTGGTCAACGGCCTGCGGGACCGCATCGTCGTCCAGGTCGACGGACAGCTCAAGACGGGACGCGACGTGTTGATCGGGGCACTGCTCGGCGCGGAGGAGTACGGCTTCGCCACGGCGCCGCTCGTGGTCTCGGGTTGCATCATGATGCGCGTCTGCCACCTCGACACCTGTCCCGTCGGGATCGCGACCCAGAACCCGGCGCTGCGGGCCAAGTTCAGTGGCAAGCCCGAGTTCGTCCAGACCTTCTTCCAGTACATCGCCGAGGAGGTGCGCGAGCTGCTGGCGTCGCTCGGCCTGCGCTCGCTCGACGAGGCCATCGGGCGGGTGGACCTGCTCGACACCGAGGCGGCGGTGACGCACTGGAAGGCCGCCGGGCTGGACCTCTCCACCGTGCTCGCCCAGCCGGATGTACCGGCCAGCGTCGGGCGGCGACAGACGCGGCTGCAGGACCACGGCCTCGAGAAGGCGCTGGACCACGCGTTCCTGGACCAGTGCGCACCGGCGCTGGCCGCCGGCGTCCCGGTGTCGGTGGAGCTGCCGATCACCAACGTCGATCGCACGGTCGGGACGCTGCTCGGGTCCGAGATCAGCCGGCGCCACGGTGCGGCCGGGCTGCCCGACGACACGATCTCGCTGACCTTCACCGGCTCGGCCGGCCAGAGCTTCGGCGCCTTCGTGCCGAGAGGCGTGACGATGCGCCTGCACGGCGACGCCAACGACTACTTCGGCAAGGGTCTGTCGGGCGGGCGGCTCGTGGTGCGGCCCCCCGGCGGGTCACCCTTCGCCGCGGAGGAGCAGATCATCGCGGGCAACGTCATCCTCTACGGGGCGACGGGAGGCGAGGTGTTCATCCGCGGCCAGGTCGGCGAGCGCTTCTGCGTCCGCAACTCGGGCGCGACCGCGGTGGTCGAGGGCGTGGGCGACCACGGGTGCGAGTACATGACCGGCGGCCTGGTCCTGGTGCTCGGGCCGACCGGCCGCAATTTCGCCGCGGGCATGTCCGGCGGGGTGGCCTACGTCTACGACCCGGGCCGCACCTTCGGGCAACGGGTCAACCTCGAGATGGTCGACGTGGAGCCCCTGGACCCCGCCGACAGCTTCGTGGTCCGCTCGCTGGTGGAGCGGCACGGGGTCGAGACGGAGTCGGCCGTGTCGGCGCGGCTGCTCGCGCACTGGGACGCCGAAGTCCTCGAGTTCGTGAAGGTGATGCCGCGCGACTACCGCCGGATCCTCGAGGCGACCCGCCAAGCCGAGGCCGAGGGCCGGTCGGTGGACCAGGCCGTCATGGAAGCCGCGCATGGGTAAGACGACCGGCTTCATGGAATACGGGAGGGAACTGCCGCGACGACGGCCCGTCTCGGTGCGCCTGCGGGACTGGAAGGAGGTCTACGAGCCATTCCCCGAGGACGCGACGAAGGAGCAGGGGGCACGCTGCATGGACTGCGGCATCCCGTTCTGCCACGACGGCTGCCCGCTCGGCAACCTGATCCCGGAATGGAACGACCTCGTGTACCGGGACGACTGGCCCGAGGCGATGGAGCGGCTGCACGCCACCAACAACTTCCCCGAGTTCACCGGCCGGCTGTGCCCGGCACCGTGCGAGGCGGCCTGTGTCCTCGGGATCAACGACAACCCGGTCACGATCGAGCGGATTGAGCACGAGATCGTCGAGCGAGCCTGGGACGAGGGCTGGGTGACCCCGCAGGTGCCGACCGTGCGTACGGGCAAGTCGGTCGCGGTGGTGGGCTCGGGGCCGGCCGGCCTGGCGGCGGCCCAGCAGCTGGTGCGGGCGGGGCACGGCGTGACGGTGTTCGAGCGGGCGGAGAAGCCGGGCGGGCTGCTGCGCTACGGCATCCCCGAGTTCAAGATGGAGAAGGCGGTGCTGGACCGCCGCCTGGCGCAGATGGAAGCCGAGGGCGTCTCCTTCGAGTGCTCCACCTCCGTGGGCGGCGAGGCGGGCGGGTCGAGCGAGGGTGCGGTCCCCGTCGAACCCGGCGAGGAGCGGGGTCTCGGAACGGCGAGCGCGCCCGATGTGCACGTGCGTCCGGCCGCCGCCGTGCGGGCGTCGTTCGATGCCGTCGTGCTGGCGGGCGGGGCCACGATGCCCCGTGACCTGCCGGTGCCCGGACGGGAGCTCTCGGGCGTCCACTTCGCCATGGAGTACCTGAAGCCGTCGAACCTCGTGCGAGAGGGCGCGCTGACGTCGTCGCCCGTCAACGCCAAGGGAAAGCGGGTCGTCATCATCGGCGGTGGCGACACCGGGGCCGACTGCCTGGGCACGGCGCACCGTCAGGGCGCCGCCTCGGTGCACCAGCTCGAGATCATGTCCGAGCCCCCGAGTGACCGGCTGGCCGACAACCCGTGGCCCGTGTGGCCTCTTATCTTGCGCACCTCGTCCGCCCACGAGGAGGGGGGAGAGCGCCTGTTCTCCGTCACCACGACCAAATTCGTCGACGACGGTGCAGGGTCGGTACGGGCCTTGCGGGGCCACACGGTCGAGATGCGCACCGAGGACGGGCGCACCGTCTTCGAGGAGGTGCCGGGATCGGGGTTCGAGCTGCCGTGCGAGCTGGTGCTCCTCGCCATGGGCTTCGTGGGCACGGAGCGGCACGGCGCCGTGGCGGAGCTCGGGGTCTCGGTGGGGCCGCGCGGGACGGTGGAAGCCGACGGGCAATGGGCGACGACCGCCGACGGCGTCTTCGTGTGCGGCGACCAGACCCGGGGACAGAGCCTGATCGTGTGGGCCATCGCCGAGGGACGTTCGTGCGCGGCTGCGGTGGACCGGTGGTTGATGGGGACGACGTCGCTGCCGGCGCCGCTCGTGCCCGGGCAGCTGGCGCTGCGTTGAGCAGCTGGCCGACGTCCGCCGGCGGCTGAGGGCTCCGCCGCTCGCTCCCGCCGGTGTTTCCGGAAACTATAAACCAAACCGTAGATAGTCTCTGAAAAGATGTCCCCGAGGTCATCTCAATCCCTGGGGTCGCCTGAATAAAGCCCCCGGGGTTCAGGAGTACCGGGCAGCCCTCGTTCCCGGCCCGTTGAAGACACCAGGGACGGCATCAGGGTTCTCGACGCAGACCTCGCACTCGAGCCCGTCGGGGTCCCGGAAGAAGAGGCTCAGCATCGGGCCGAAGTCGGTGACGAAGTCGTCGGCCGCCCCCCGCTCCATCAGGCGCTCGCGGATGGTCTCGAAGCCCTCGAGCGTAGCGGCCTGCAGGGCCAGGTGATCGAGGCGACCGCGACCGAACATGGGCGTCTGGCGATCGGCCTCGTGGTTGCCCTCGATCTGGAACACGTTGAGCTCGGCCCAGTCCCCGATCTTGATGATCGACAGCCGGGGGCCCTTCCCCTCGGCGAACTCGCTGCCGTCCCGCAGGACCTCGGCGTCGAAGACCTCACGATAGAAGTCGTGCAGCCTGTCGGCGTCGTTGGTGATCATCCCGACGTGGTTCAAACCTTTGAGCAGCACACCAGCCTCCTGGGCTCGTCCGGTGTCACCACTGTAGGAAGACAGGCTGCGGCTCGGCGCACCGCAGCCCACACGGAGGGGGCGAGCCGACAGGCCGTGGGTACAGTGACGGCGTGTCCTGGTGCGTCGCCAACGGCGTCTCGCTGTACTACGAGCTGGACGGGACCGGCGAAGGCGATCGGCTCCTGTGCATCTCCGGCACCGGGGGTGACCTACGCGATCAGCCCCGGATGACCGACGGCCCCCTGGCCGACACGTTTCAACTGCTCGCCTATGACCAACGAGGCCTCGGGCAGAGCAGCCTGCCGTCCGAGCCCTCCACCATGGCCGATTTCGCAGACGACGCGGCGGTGCTCCTCGATGCCGTCGGCTGGGACGACTGCCTCGTCCTCGGCGTGTCCTTCGGCGGCATGGTGGCCCAGGAGCTGGCTCTCCGTCACCCCCACCGGGTCCGTCGGCTCGTCCTGGCCTGCACATCTGCGGGTGGCCGGGGCGGTGCGTCCTACCCCCTGCACGAGCTCGCCGCCCTGGACGCCGACGACAGGGTCGCCCGCCAGATGGGCCTGCTCGACACCCGGTGGGACGGGGCCTGGCGGGCCGCCCACCCCGAGATGGTCGCCCTGATCGCGGGCCGGATGCTCGCAGGGACCCAGGAGACCGGATCCGTGGGTGCCGGACTGGCCAACCAGCTGGCGGCCCGCGCGCAACACGACACCGCGGCCCGACTCGGGGAAATCGCCTGCCCGACGCTCGTCTGTGGCGGCCGCTTCGATGCTCTTGCCCCACCGGCCAACAGCGAGTTCCTGGCTGGCGCGATCCCCGGCGCGCGGCTGGCGATGTTCGACGGCGGGCACCTCTTCCTGTTGCAGGACGGCACGGCCATGCCCGCCGTCATCGAGTTCCTGGCCACCGGCACACACCGCTCGGGCGCCCCGTAGATTGCCCCCCATGGACGTCACGACGACACCCGAGTGGAAGGCCATCACAGCGCACTTCGACGAAGTCTCGGCGCGGCACCTCCGCGACCTCTTTGCCGAGGACCCCGAACGGGCAACGCGCCTCACGGCGGAGGGCGCCGATCTCGCCCTGGACTACTCGAAACACCGGGTCACGGACGAGACCATGCAGCTCCTCATGGCGGTGGCGCGCGTCGCGCGGGTCGAAGAGCGTCGGGATGCGATGTTCTCCGGCGAGCACATCAACACCACTGAGGACCGTGCCGTGCTGCACGTGGCGCTGCGGATGCCCCCCGACACCGAGCTCGTGGTCGACGGCCAGGACGTGGTCGCCGACGTGCACACCGTGCTGGGAAAGATGGGTGAGCTTTCTGAGCGCATCCGCGACGGCTCATGGACCGGTGCGACGGGGAAGCGGATCGACGCCGTCGTCAACATCGGGATCGGGGGCTCGGACCTCGGACCGGCCATGGCGACCACCGCACTGGCGGACTACGCGCAGCCGGGGCTGATCAGCCGCTTCGTGTCGAACGTCGACCCGGTCGATCTCTATGCCGCCACGCACGATCTCGACCCGACCACGACGCTGTTCGTCGTCAGTTCGAAGACGTTCACCACGCTCGAGACACTGACGAACGCGGCGGCGGCCCGCGACTGGCTGCTGCGGGCCCTGGGCTCTTCGGCGGGGGAGGGTGCGGTGGCCAAGCACTTCGTCGCCGTCTCCACCAACGCGAAGGGCGTGGCCGAGTTCGGCATCGACCCCGGGAACATGCTCGGGTTCTGGGACTGGGTCGGCGGGCGCTACAGCTACGACTCAGCCATCGGCTTCTCGCTCATGGTGGCCATCGGGCGCCAGGCCTTCGGCGAGATGCTCGCCGGGTTCCACGCGGTCGACGAGCACTTCCGCACGGCGCCGTTGGAGGAGAATCTCCCGGTCATCCAAGGCATGCTCAACGTCTGGTACGACAACTTCTTCGGTGCCGAGACCCACGCCGTGCTGCCCTACAGCCACCGCTTGGCCCGCTTTCCGGCCTACTTGCAGCAATTGACGATGGAGTCGAACGGAAAGTCGGTCCGCCTGGACGGCACGCCGGTGTGGGGACAGACGGGCGAGATCTTCTGGGGCGAGCCGGGCACGAACGGCCAGCACGCCTTCTACCAGCTGATCCATCAGGGCACCAAGCTCGTCCCGGCCGACTTCATCGCGTTCGCGCGGTCAACCCACGAGACGGGGGACCAGCACGACCTGCTCATGGCCAACTGCCTGGCGCAGACCAAGGCGCTCGCCTTCGGCCGGACGGCCGAGGAGGTCACGGCGGACGGGACGCCTGCCAGGTTGGTGCCGCACAAGGTGATGCCGGGCAACCGGCCGAGCTCCACGATCCTCGCCCCCAAGCTGACCCCGTCCACCCTCGGCCAACTGGTGGCCTTCTACGAACACACCGTGTTCGTCGAGGGAACCATCTGGGGCATCGACTCGTTCGACCAGTGGGGCGTCGAGCTGGGCAAGGTCATGGCGGGGGAGCTGGCGCCTCTCCTGACCACCGAGTCGGCCCCGGACCTCTCCGGGCAGGACTCGTCGACGGCGTCGCTGGCTCGTCGCTACCGGGCGCTACGGGGACGCACCGGTTAACAAGTCAGGCGCGGCCCTCGAGGCCGTGCAGGGGCTGGCGCGGCAGGAGGCCCCGCCACGCGCCGGGGAGCGTGCGACCCAACCGGCGGAGCTCCTCGAGGTGGAGATTGGACAGTGCTTCGAGGCGCTTGCGGCCGCTCGCCGTCAGCTGCAGGCGGACGACGCGGTGGTCCGCTGGGTCGCGCACCCGCTTGACCAACCCGGCCGCGTCAGCCCGATCAACGAGTCCCACCGCGCTGTGGTGGCGGAGGAGGAGGTAGTCGGCGACCTCCCCGACAGTCGGGCCGCTCCGGTCGGTGTGGCCCCGGATGGCGAGCAGCAGCTGGTGCTGGGCCGGCGTCAGGCCGGTGGCCTCTGCCTGCTGCTCGCCCCAGCGCAGAAAGCGCCGCAGGCCTGTCCGCAACGCCAAGAGGTCCTCGTAGTCCGCATCGGGCAATTGCATCGCCTCACGATAGCATCGGAATACGATGGAGTAAGTGCATAGCGTCTTAGGCTTTATCTCCATCATGCCGATACGGGTTCGGCCGCTGCGACCTCAAGCATGAACGGCAGCACCAAACGTCGGTCCCGTCCGGGACCCGGTGCGTCTGCCACCGCGTCCGGAACCGAGCCGACGACGGCCCGGAGGGGTGGGGGAGCAGGGAGCAGGGCCAGATGCACTCGAATCGATGTCCCTGCACAACTGGCGATAGGGGATACCTCGGCGCACCGTCTCTGAGGGAGCGAAAATTCGGCCCAAGCAATTAGTATGCAACGGGGGTAGAGTACCTGAACCACTCGTGGCGGCTCGCAGTCGGACGGCAAGTCGGTCACCGAGGAACCGAAAGGACTGGTACAGCAAATGCTCTTCATTAGTGAGTATAAGTTGAAGCCCCACTTGACCAAGGCGGAAGTGAAGCGCCTCATGGACATTTTCGGTAAGCGTGGATCCGTAGAGGGCGAGGTCGCAAACTATGTACGTGCCGACGGGACTGGAGGTTTCACCATCGCCGAGAACGACGACTTGACGTCGGCCTATGCGGACGTCCTCTTGTACTCGGAGTACATGACATTCACCGTCACGCCAGTTCTCAGCATTGATGACGCCGTGGGTCCAATTTCCGCCTACATCGGGGGGTAACCGCTTCTGACGGACGCGGTCGGTTCATTTCGTTTCCTGCTTCCCTGCCGATAGGGGCAAAAGCTGCTTCGACCTCGAGCATGAACGGCAGCTCAATAGGTCGTTCCCATACGGGACGAGGCGCCTCGACCATGACGTCCCGACCGCCCACGATGCCCACGAAGAGGCCCAGGTTGAGGTTTGGTGCGGCGCGGGGTCACGCCGGCCGCGTGGCGCCGACGAACACCATGCTCCCGAAGGACGCGCCCGGCGTGCCCGGGAAGGCATCGGCCCGCACGTCCGCTCCGGTGTAGGGAGCATCGACCATGACATCCCGACCTCCCACGACGCCCACGAAGAGGCCGACGTGGTCGACGCCCTGCGGGCCGCTGCCGAAGAACACGAGATCACCGGGGACGAGGGGCGTGCCGGCGGCCACCTTCGGTGTGGCGTCGTACTGGTCCTGGGCGACCCTGGGCAGGGACACGCCGGCCGTGCGGAACGCAGCCTGGACGAGGCCCGAGCAGTCGAACCCCGCACCGGGGCTCTCCCCGCCCCAGACATAGGGCGTGCCGATCTGGTCCAGGGCCCACTGCACCGCGACGGCGCCGGCATCTCCCGGCGCTCCCGAGAACGGCGCCGCATAGGACTGCGCCAGTGCCAGCACCTGGGCCACGTAGGAGGCGGAGTGGTTGTAGGCGTACACCGCGCCCGCCGGGTCGGCGCCGCCGGACGCGCCGTTGGCGCACAGGAGGCGGGCTGCGGCGTAGACGGCATCGGCTGGGTCGTACGGGTTGGGCGGTGCCGCGCCGCCCGGTGGGACCGGCTCGTCGTAGGCCGCGAAGGTGGCCGGCTCGAACTGCATCGGCCCCTGCGCGCCCGCCGCATTGGTGCCGGCGTGCACACCGGGCAGGGTCGACTGGCCGTTGTCCGACTCGACGGTGCCGATGGCGGCCAGGATTGTCCAGGGCAGGCCCGGACAGGTGCCTGCCGCCTGCTGGTAGAGGGCGATCATGGCGTCGGGGATCCGGGCGGTGGCCGCCGCCGTGCCGGCTGGGGCCCCGTTGCCGACTCCGAGCAATGACAGCGCCGAGGCGACGACGACGGTGCCAATCAGCCCGGCTGTCATACCCAGGACCAGGACGGCGCCTGCAACGCTCTTCACGAGGCGAGACCCATACTGGTGCGCGGCTGGAGTCGGGCTGCGACGATTTCTCTGCGGACCATGACATCGAACGGTCGGCTCCCCGTCGCCAGAGGCACGCCGAAGGCACGGTGGTCATGGCTGAGTTATGAAGAGCATCCCTCCGGCATGTTGCTGTGTTGAAACCGAACGGTTCGGCCCATCTCCGAATCGGCGTCACTGTTCGGGGGCACCCCATCAAGCGAAGAGGCACCCAAGAACTTGGCTGATCTCGTCTCGTAAGCTGATTCTGGGATTGAGCGATTGGAAGCTGTGACACCTGAACTGACTCGTCAATTCAAAGACATCAGCCCAAAGGCTTACGAGCACCCCGCTGACCGAGCCGCAACGTCTGCCCTCCACGACGCTGCTCGAGTGGGCAAGGGCAGCGGAGATGTCGTCGGATCGAGCCGCGGCTCTTGTGATGGGCGACCCACTGGTTCCCTGTCACGTCCTGATGCCGCTCGCGGGTCGTGCTCTACCCGGAATGAGCTTTGATGCCTTCTTGGAGCAGGCAGATGCCTACGAAGATGAAGACGATCCCTTCTCTCGACAAGCACGTTTCTGGTCAGAATTGAGCCTTACTCATCCTGTCCAGTTCGCCGCGTGAAGGAACTCAATGTCTGGGTTCGTTCGGGAGAATTCCATCGGATTATGGGCGGAGAATATGTAAGGCGCGGAAAAGAATCCCCATCGTCGGAAGAGTTCGATGCGGCCGTGATCCACGACGGGGATCGGTTCTCTGGAGTTCTCGGGCGCACGGCGGGCGGCGTTCAGGGTCTCGGCAGGCAGCTGGGAGACTGGCTGAAGCGTTTCCAGGGCGACGGCGACTCGTCCTCGGAGGAGGAGGCCGACGCGCCTTGAGCCGGCGAACGGAACTCACCCCGGGCTCAGAGTTGACGGGCTGAACCAAAGACGAACCATCGAGTCGCGTCGATCTCGACCGACCACCCCTCTGCGGCTATCAGGGACTCGAGTTCCTCAGGTTCGTACATCACCTTGATCACCCTGTAGTGCGATCCGTCGCTCAGAGTGCGAAGGTGCAGATCCGTCCCGTACTCAACGACGTATGGATCCTTCATTGATGAGTCGGGCGTCGGATCGTCCCGGTTGTCGATGAGGAATACCCGTCCCGACGGGGCTAGACACGAGCGGACGAGGGACCAGAAGTCGCCGAATCGAGTTCTCGGCACATGTGAGAGCCAGAAGGAGAAGAAGACGACGTCATAGGAGGCATCCGGCTGCCACTCGAATAGGTCCGCCACGTCGTAACGCACATCTGGTCGTCCCAACCTTTCCCGGTTCAGTGCAAGAGCCTCGGGCGAGCTGTCGACGACGCTGAGCCGGTCTGCTGTATCTGCGAGCCGCTTGGTCCACCAACCGGTTCCCCCCGCCAGTTCCAACACATTGCCCGTGGGCCCGAAGGCGTCCAGAGTGGCGTCGAGCGTCGCCACCTGTCGCTGCCACTCGAGAAGTTGTTCCTCTCCTCGGTCATACCGACCGCGTCGCTGCCACCACTCGTCGTACTGCGGAGCCCTGGCCCGATAGAACGACCGCTGCTCAGCCAGCAAGTCTTCGTCGTTCACAGCCACAGCTTGGCACCGGTCGAGGTGCTCTCACACTGCGAAGTCGGCTGCGGGTCAGGTCTCTATGCGGTAGCGGAGGTTCACGACACCGTCGCCGAACCGGTGCTCCTCCAGCAGGTCCAACTCGATGCGAGCGTCGCCGGGGAATGCGGGCTTTCCTTCACCGACGAGCACCGGATAAATGAAGAGCTGGCACTCATCGACCAGCCCGGCGTTGAACGCGTGCGCCGCGAGGGTCGACCCGCCGACGGTCAAATCGCTCGCGGCGGACGCTTTCATCTCGCGGACCGAGTCGGGGTCGAAGCGGCGCTCGAGGCGCGTGTCGGTGGTCGAGACCACGGGCAGCGTCGTGGAGTAGACGATCTTGTCGGCCGCTTGCCAGACGTTCGCGAAGTCGGCCATGAGCTCCGACTGGGCGGCCAGCGAAGGGTCGGCCTCCCAAACGGCCATCGTCTCGTACAGGCGCCGTCCATAGAGGTAGGTACCGACGGGTCGCACTATGTCAGTGATAAAGGTGAATACCTCGTCGATGGGGGCGGTCCATTCGAACTTGCCGTTCGCGTCCTCGATGTAGCCGTCAAGGGACACATTCGCCACGTAGATCAGCTTGGCCATGCCGCTCCTCAGTCGCCCGTGTGACGGTACCTGTGAGCAAGCGTAAATGAGACGCCTCACGGGTCGCCATGCCCGAGCGGCGCTGCCTTCGGGATTGCGCTCCGTGGGCCTTGGAAGACTTCCAGGTGTCGCGTCCACGACGCCGGCCGACTCGACGGTGCCGTGGCGGCCTGGATCGTGGCCAGCCCCAGCCCCAGCCCCAGCCCCTCCCTAGGCCCTGCCGACGGCGGAAAGGCTCCTCACGCACCCCCTCCCGTTCCGGCGACGGGGCTGGGTCGGTGCCGCGGCCATGGCCCCGAACGGTCGTGCCGGGGCGCCGTCGGGCACGGCAAAGGCGCGCTCGCCATACTTGGGCCATGAAAAGCACCATGCAGGACGCCCCCCTCCTGATCAGCGACATCCTCCGTCACGGGCAGCAGGTGCACGGGGACAGCAGCGTTGTCACCGTCGAGGCGGGCGGGCACCGCTCGGCCACCTTCGCCGAGGTGGCGACCAGGGCGGAGAGGCTGGCGGCCGCCCTGACCCGCCTGGGGGTCCAGCAGGGGGACCGCATCGGGACGTTCTGCTGGAACAACCAGGGCCACCTCGAGGCCTACCTGGCCATCCCCTCCATGGGGGCCGTCCTGCACACGCTCAACATCCGGCTGCCCGCCGACCAGCTCGCCTACGTCATCAACCACGCCGAGGACCGGTACATCATCGTGGACGCTTCGCTCATTCCGCTGCTGGCGGCCATCAAGGACGAGTTGAAGACCGTCGAGACCATCATCGTCGCCGGCGAGGGGGACACGGCGCCCCTCGGCGAGACACTCTCCTACGAGCGGCTGCTGGCCGCCGAGGAGCCCGGCTTCGAGTGGCCCGTGCTCGACGAGCGGTCGGCCGCGGCCATGTGCTACACGAGCGGCACCACCGGCAACCCCAAGGGCGTCGTCTACTCGCACCGCTCCACGTGGCTGCACACGATGGCCGAGCAGTCGGCCTCGTCGGTGGGCATGACGGAGACCGACCGGATCCTGGTCATCGTGCCCATGTTCCACGCCATGGCCTGGGGTACGCCCTACGGCGCCTGGATGGCCGGTACCGACATGATCATGCCGCAGATGTTCCTGATGGGCGACGCCTTGGCGGCGATCATCAACGAGCACCATCCGACGCTCGCCTGCGGTGTGCCCACCATCTGGAACGGCCTGCTCGCGCTCGACACGCCGATCGACTTCTCCACCATCCGCGGCATCACGGCGGGCGGCGCCGCGGTGCCCCAGTCCCTCATCGAGGCGTTCGAGAAGCGCTTCGGTGCCACCATCATCCAGGGCTGGGGCATGACCGAGACGAGCCCGCTGGCCGCGTTCGGGCTGCCCCCGGCCCGGAAGCTCGATGGGCACGACGACATGTACTACAAGGTCAAGGCCGGGCGCGTCGTCGGCGGGGTCGATGTGAGGGTCGTGGCCGAGGACGGGACCGTGCTCCCCAACGACGGCAAGTCGGTGGGGGAGTTCGAGATCCGCGGACCGTGGATCACCGGCTCGTACTACAAGGACGAGGACCCGGGGAGGTTCCACGACGGGTGGCTGTGCACGGGCGACGTCGGCACCCTCGACGGCCAGGGTTACATGACAATCTCGGACCGGACGAAGGACGTGATCAAGTCCGGCGGGGAATGGATCTCGTCCGTCGAGCTCGAGAACGCGGTCATGGCGCACCCGGACGTCTTCGAGGCCGCGGTGATCTCCATCCCCGACGCCAAGTGGTCCGAGCGCCCGCTGGTCGCTGTCGTCCCCAAGCCCGGCCGCTCACCCGCCCCGGCCGACCTGGTCGCCTTCCTGACCGACCGCGTCCCGCGCTGGTGGCTCCCCGAGCAGTGGACCTTCATCGCCGAGGTCCCCAAGACCAGCGTGGGCAAGTTCGACAAGAAGGTGATGCGTGCCGCGTACGCCGACGGCGCCTACGAGGTGCAGGGCACGCCCCTGCCCAAGTGAGCGGCCCCACCGAGGCCATGGAGGACCTGGCCGAGCGGCTCGGAGGGGTGCTCGAGGAGCTGACCGACATGGCGATGGACGCGTTGCGGCGCGCCACCTCGGGTGATCCCGATTCCGCGGAGACGGGGGAGGCTCTCGCCCTTGAGCGCCGCATCCTGAAGGCCCGCCGGGCGCTCGAGAAGTGCATCGCCGCGTTGAACGACCGCGCCGGCTCGAGCCGGGCCCCGCTCGACGACGGCGCCGCCTGAGCGCGGGGCGCACCGTGCGCCTGTTCGTGGCCGCTTGGCCCGATGTCGCCACCCGCGACCGCCTCGCGGGCCTGGAACTGGGGCGAGCCAAGAACCTGCGCCTGGTCGGTCCGACCCGCTGGCACGTCACGTTGCGGTTCCTGGGCGATGTCACCGAGGAACGGCTGGCGCCGTTGGGTGAGGCCCTCGTGGCGGGCGCCGCCGGGCTGGCTGATCCGGTCGTGTGCCGGCTGGGCCCCGGGACCGGGTGGTTCACGGGGGTGCGGGTCCTCCAGATACCTGCGGCCGGCCTCGAGGGCCTCGCCGGCGCCGTGCGCGCCGCCACCGTGCCCGTCGTGCCGGGGCCGCCGCGGGGCGAGCCGCCGTTCAACGGCCACCTCACGCTGGCCCGGGCCAAGGGACGGCTCGGAGAAGCCGCGCAGGCCGAACTGGCCGGGATCCCCTTCGAGGCCGCCTTCCCCGTCGAGCACGTGGACCTGGTCGCCTCGGAGGCCTCGCCGACCGGACACGTCTACTCCACCGTGGTCCGGGCCCCGCTCGGGACGGCCTGACCCACCCGGCGGCACCCCGCCGGCACCCGCACGTCGGGCCTCAACTGCCGCTGCCGGTCAGGAACTGGGTGATGGCCTGCGCGATGGCGGCAGCGGCGGATTGCTGGAAGGCGGGCGTGACGAGCAGGTCCGCGTCCGTCGCGTTGCGCATGTTGCCGCATTCGATCAGCACCTTGGGGACCGTGGTCAAGTTCAGCCCGGCGAGGTCGTTGCGAGGCTGCAGTCCGTCGGTCCCGCTGTAGTCGCTCACCGATATGGGCGTGGCGGCGGCGAAGGTGTCGCGCAGCAAGGAAGCAAAGGCAAAGGAGGGTGCGATGACGGCGTCGTTGGGGCCGTCGGCCACCGGCTCCAGGATTGTGAAGCCACGGCCGTCTGCGGGCCCCCCGTCGGCGTGGATGTCGACCGAGACGTCGGCGTGCGCCGCATTGATGATGGCCGCCCGCGTCGTGGCGCACGGCCCGACGCCGTCGTTGCTGGGGCGGGTCAGCACCACTCCGGCGCCCTCGGCCTCCAGGTCGGCAACGAGGTAGGTGGCGACGTTGAAGTTGAACTGGGCCTCGGTGTACCCGCTGTCGGTCGCCGTGCCCGTCGTATCGCACGTCTCGTATCCGGTGCCGTTGAAGGTGGGCTGGTCGATGACCGCCGGTGCACTCTCGTTCGCACCGTTGTGGCCGGGATCGATCCCCACCACCTTGCCCGCCAGCGGCTCGGACCCCAGCGCGAGCCAGTAGCCGCCTCCCGCCGGTACGGCGGCGAGCCCCACGACCGGTCCGGGCAGGGAGGTGCCCCCGAGCGAACCGTAGTAAGGAGCACCGCCGTAGGTGAAGAGCCCTCCGTCGCGCGCCACGAGCCAGTAGCCGCCGCCCGGTGCCGCTGCCAGTCCGACGATCGGAGCGTTGAGCACGAGCGAACCCGCGGAGCCCGAGAAGACCGCGTCGCCGTAGGTGAAGATCCCTCCGTCCGCTGCCGCCAGCCAGTAGCCGCCGCCGTCCGGCGTGGCGGCCATGCCCACGACCGGTGCGTTGAGGGCGAGCGACCCGCTCGAGCCCCAGAAGCGGGCATCGCCGTAGCTGAAGATGCCCCCGTCAGCCGCGACGAGCCAGTACCCGCGGCCGTCGTGGGTCGCGGCCATGCCCACGATGGGCGCGTTGAGCGCCAGGGAGCCCGCCGAGCCGAAGAAGGCGGCGTCGCCGTACCCGAAGACGCCGCCGTCACGGGCGACCAGCCAGTACCCCCGGCCGTCGTGCGTCGCGGCCATGCCCACGATGGGCGCGTTGAGCGCCAGGGAGCCCGCCGAGCCGAAGAAGGCGGCGTCGCCGTACCCGAAGACGCCGCCGTCGCGGGCCACCAGCCAGTAGCCGCCGCCGTCGGGCGCCGCGGCGATACCGACGATCGGCGCGTTGGGTTTCGACACCGCGTTGGCGCCGACGGCGGTCGTCCCGAAGGGCACGGCCGAGTCGGGCGAGGGGCTGCTGGCCGACGCCGGCACCGCCAGACCGGTGCACGCCAGCGCGGCGAGGACGAGCAGCGCGGCGAGGCCGCGCCGAGCCGGCACCCAGGTCAGCCCGTGCACTCGTTGACGGCGTCGATGAGCTGGCGCAGCCGGGCGTAGTGCCAGCGGTCGAAGCGGAAGGCGAGCCGGGGCAGCTCGGGATGGTCGTCCCGCTCGGGCGGGAACGGGCCCGCCGCGCGCATGCTCCCGCGCACGATGATGTCGGCGAAGCGGCGGTTTAGCTCGGCCAGCTCGGCCCTGCTGGGCTGTGTGTGGACGCGCAGGACCAGCAGGTCGCCCACCCATCGGCACGAGTGGTAGTTGCGATAAAAGCCGAGGACCTCCGCGGCGGCCTCCTCCATGGTGTTCGTCACCTTGAACAGGGCGCGGTCCTCGGGCGACACCCAGCCGGCCGCGACGGCCTCTTCCTCTACGAAGCGGAGCCAGGCGTGCCAGTACGTCCCGCCGGGCGTCTCCGCCATGACCATGGGAGCCGGCTCCGCCTTGCCCGTCTGGAGCAGTGTCAGCAGCTCGAAGGCCTCGTCCTGGGTGCCGAAGCCGCCGGGGAGGACGGCGTAGGCGTGCGACTCCTTTATCAACATCAACTTGCGGGTGAAGAAGTAGCGCATCTCGACCAGCTTGGGGTCCTGCGCGATGAAGGCGTTGGCGGCCTCTTCGTGGGGGAGACGGATGTTCACCCCGAACGAATGCTCTCGACCGGCACCCTCGAGCCCCGCCGCCATGATGCCGGGGCCGGCACCGGTCACCACCATCCAGTCGGCGGCGGCGAGCCGCGCCGCCAGGTTGCGGGCGAGGACGTAGACGGGGTCCTCGGGCTTCGTGCGCGCCGATCCGAACATCGTGAGCTTGCGGATGTGGCGATAGGGCCGGAAGACGCGAAATGCCTCGGCCATCTCGGCCAGCGCAGCCTTGGCGATCTTGAGGTCGCCGACGGCCGTGCGCTCGCGCGCCATGTCCCAGAGCGTGCCGATCATCGCATCGAGCTCACGGGCCTGGGCGGGGGAGAGCGAGTGCTTCTCGAACAGCGCCTCGAACGCGTTCAGCCGTGCCGACGCCTCGGCGTCGGCGTCGAGCTCGGCGGCGTCGTCGGTCACGCGCCCGCGGGGACGCCCGCCAGCTCGTACAGCGTCGAGCGCTGCACGAGCGGCCGCCCGAGCGGCGCCACGATGGCCTCCAGCTCGTCGACCCCCATCCTCTGCCCGTGCTGCGCACCGGCGGCGCGCGAGATGTTCTCGTCCATCAGCGTGCCACCCAGGTCGTTGGCCCCGGCGCGTAGGAGCTGCCGGGCGCCGGCGGCGCCCATCTTGACCCAGCTGACCTGGATGTTGTCGATGTCGCCGGCGTAGGCGATGCGCGCCACCGCGTGCATGAGCAGGGCCTCACGGAACGTCGGTCCCCGCCGCGCCTTGCGTTGGAGGTAGATCGGGGTGGCCATATGCACGAAGGGCAGCGGCACGAATTCGGTGAAGCCACCGGTCTCGCGTTGGAGGTCACGGGTGCGCACCATATGGCGCGCCCAGCTGAGCGGCCGCTCCACCGAGCCGAACATGATCGTGATGTTGGAGCGCAGGCCCACGGCGTGCGCGGTGCGGTGGGCCTCGAGCCACTCGTCCGTCGTGATCTTGTCGGGACAGATGACGGCGCGCACCTCGTCGTCGAGGATCTCCGCCGCGGTGCCGGGGAGCGTCTTCAGGCCGGCCTCGCGCAGGCGGGTCAGGTAGTCGGCCAGCGGCACGCCCGAGCGCCGCGCCCCCTCGGTCACCTCCAATGCGGTGAAGCCGTGGATGTGGATGCCCGCCGACCCGGCGCGCACGGCCTCGAGCACATGGAGGTAGTAGTCGCCGTCGAAGTCGGGGTGGATGCCGCCCTGCAGGCACACCTCGGTCGCACCCTCCGCCTCCGCCTCGGCCACGCGCCGCGTGACCTCGTCGAGCTCCAAGAGGTAGGGGGCGCCGCGCAGGTTCAGCGAGAGCGGACCCTTCGAGAACGCGCAGAACCGGCACTTGAACGTGCACACGTTCGTGTAATTGATGTTTCGGTTGCGGACGTAGGTCACCTCGTCGCCGACAACCTCGCGGCGCAGGTCGTCCGCGACCTCGGCCACCATGCGCACCTCGGGCCCCCGGGCGGAGAACAGGCTGACGATCTCCGCGGTGCCCACCTCTTGGCCCAGGGCCACCCCCGCCAGGACCTCGGCCACGGCACCCCCCCGGCCGGGCCGGCTCGTCCCTGCCGCCGGCCGGTCGAGGAGGCCGGGCCCGTCGAGCAGGTCGGGAGGCGGCATCTCGCCGCCCGAGCACCAGGAGGCGTCGCGGGCCAGCCCCTCCGCGTCGGAGGCGTCGAGGACGGGGAACCGCAGGGCCGGATGGAGCCAGCGCTCCGGGTCGAGGGCGAACCTGGGGTACACCGTGAGCCGGGGCGCCAGCACGTGGCCCGCCGCCTCGGTGGCCCCGCGCAGCACCTCGAGCGCCGGCCAGGCCCGCTCTGGGTTGACGTGGTCGGCCGTGATCGGGGAGACGCCGCCCCAGTCGTCGATGCCCGCATCGAGCAGGGGTGCCAGGTCGTCGGAGAGGTTCGGTGGCGCCTGCACGTGGATCTCGGGCGGAAGGACGAGCCGGGCCGCGGCGATGGCCCACTGCAGGTCCTCGGGCGGGCACCGCTCGGCACGCGCCATCGCCGTCCCCGGCTTGGGCAGGAAGTTCTGGACGATGACCTCCTGCACGTGGCCGTGGCGGTCGTGGGACGCCGCGATGGCGCGCAGGGCCGCCAGCTGCCCGGGCCGGTCGTCGCCGATGCCGACCAGGATCCCGGTGGTGAAGGGGATGGCGAGCTCGCCTGCCGCCTCCAGCGTGGCCAGACGGCGCGCCGGCGCCTTGTCGGGCGCGCCGCGGTGCGCGGCCAGCCCCTCGGCCAGCGACTCGAGCATCATCCCCTGGCTCGCCGAGACCTCGCGCAGTCGGGCCAGCTCGTCGGCGAAGAGCGCGCCGGCATTGGCGTGGGGGAGCAGGCCCGTCTCCTCCATGACGAGGCCGCACACGTGGGCGAGATACTCGACCGTCGACGAGTGGCCCTGCGCCTCGAGCCACTGGCGCGCCGCCGGGTAGCGCAGCTCGGGGCGTTCGCCCAGGGTGAAGAGAGCCTCGTGGCACCCCGCCTCGCGTCCGGCCCGCGCCAGGGACAGGACCTCCTCGGGGGTGAGGTACGGCGCGGCGAGCCGGGCCGGCGCCTTGGCGAAGGTGCAGTAGCCGCAGCGGTCGCGGCAGAGCATGGTGAGGGGGACGAAGACCTTGGGGGAGAAGGTGACCCGGCGCCCGTGCGCCCCGTCGCGCACGACCCGGGCCAGGGCCGTGAGCTCGGCCAGGGGGGTGCGGAGCAGATCGGCGTCGGAGAGCATGCTGGCCAATCTAGGGGGCGTCTGCGGCGGCGGCGCGATCCACCAGCCACAGCGTGCGGCCCGCATGGACCCGCGCGGCCGGGATGTCGTCGCCGCGCAGCAACGCGGCGACGGCGCCCGCCTTGGAGGCGCCGGCGACGGTGAAGACGGCCAGCCGGGCCGAATTGATGGTCGGCAGCGTCAGGGTCAGGCGCGGGTGCGCGTTGCGCCCGTTGGGGTCCTCGGTCGCCCGCACCAGGTCTCCCGGGTCGGCCTCGAGGCTGGCATCGCCCGGGAAGAGCGACGCCGTGTGCCCGTCGGCGCCCATGCCGAGATGGATGACGTCGATCCCCGGGCCCGTCACGAGGTCGCTCATGACGCGCTGGTAGGCGTCGACGCATGCCTCGACCGGGCCCACGGTCGGCATGGGCCGGAAGGACCCGATGCCGCCCACGCGGTCGAGGAGCACCTCTTTGATCAGCCGCTGGTTGGCATCCTCGTCGTCGGGCGGGACCACGCGCTCGTCCCCGACGTAGACGTCGACGACGCCCCAGTCGATGCCCGAGGCCGTCGCCAGGAGCTCGTAGCACTGTTGTGCCGTGGGACCGCCTGAGAGCACCAGCGCGAAGCGCGGCCCGGGGCGCGCGCCGAAGGCCTCGACCACCGCGTCGGTGAAGGCGCGCGGGATGTCGTCGACGACGGTGATCAACTCAGGGGGCCGGGGTCTCGGTCTCCATGCCCTGCTCCCCCGACTCGAGAGTCACGGCGTGGCCGCCGAACTGGTTGCGCAGTGCGGCGAGCATCTTGAGCTGGAACGCGTCGGGATGCTGGGAGGCGAAGCGGGTGAAGAGCGATGTGGTGATCACCGGCGCGGGTACGCCACGGTCGATGGCCTCCTGCGCCGTCCAGCGCCCCTCGCCCGAGTCGGCCACGACGCCCTTGATCTGATCGAAGCCCGCCCCAGGCCGCAGCGCCCGCTCGGCCAACTCGAGCAGCCAGCTCCGCACCACCGACCCGTAGCGCCAGATGGAGGCGATCTCGTGCAGGTCGAGGTCGAACTCGCCGGCCGCACCCATGATCTCGAAGCCCTCGGCGTAGGCCTGCATGAGCCCGTACTCGATCCCGTTGTGGACCATCTTGACGAAGTGGCCCGCTCCCACCGGCCCGACGTGGGCGTAACCGCCCTCGGGGGCCAGGGTCACGAACGCGGGCTCCACCACTGCCACCGACTCCTTGGTGCCTCCCACCATCAGGCAATAGCCCTCGGTGAGGCCCCAGACACCGCCCGACGTCCCGGCGTCGACGATGCCCACCCCGGTCGTGTCCACCCGGGCCGCCAGCGCCTGGAACTCCTTGTAGTCCGAGTTGCCGCCGTCGACGATGACGTCGCCGGGGGAGAACAGGCCGGCCAGTTCCTCGATGGTGGTGTCGGTCACCGCGCCGGCCGGGAGCATCACCCAGGCCGCCCGGGGCGCTCTGAGTTTCCCGACCAGCTCGGCCAGCGTCGTCGCGGTCTCGGCGCCCTTGCTCGCCGCCTGCTTCAGCGCCTCCGCGCTCAGGTCGTACGCCACCACCTCGTGGCCGCCCTTGAGCAGGCGTTCGGTCATGTTGGCGCCCATCTTGCCGAGGCCGATCATGGCGATCCTCACGCGCGCTCCTCTCGGTTGCCCTGCGGATCAGAAGGTAGCGGCTTTGTCGGCCAGCGACTGCAGCAGCTCTTCGAAGGACTTGGCGAACGCATGCACACCCTCGTCCTCGAGCGTTTGTTCCACGTCCTCCATGTCGATCCCGGCCACGCGCAGGCGGTCGAGGGCGGCCGCGGCGCCGGCGGGGTCGGCGTCGACGGTCCGCTTCAGGGTCCCGTGGTCCTCGAAGGCGCGCAGTGTCCCCTCCGGCATGGTGTTCACCGTTCCCGGCCCGATGAGGCTGTCCACGTAGATCAGGTCGGAGTAGGCCGGGTTCTTGGTCGAGGTGGACGCCCACAGCGGCCGTTGCACACGAGCCCCCTTGGTCCGGAGCGCCTCCCAGCGCTCGCCGGCGAAGGTGTGGTGGAAGTGCTGGTAGGCCATCTGGGCCTGGGCCACCGCCGCGGTGCCCCGCAGCGCCAGCACGGCGGGGTCGCCCTGCTCCCCGCCGGCCAGCGCCTCCAGGCGGCGGTCGACCTCGGTGTCGACCCGGCTGACGAAGAAGGAGGCCACGCTGGCCACCCGGGACAGCTCGGGCTCCCGGTGCGCCGCCACCAGTGCCTCGAGGCCCCGCAGGTAGGCCTCCATCACCTCGTCGTAGCGGTCGAGGCCGAAGATCAGCGTCACGTTGATGCTCCGCCCCTCGCCGATCAGCGTCTCGATGGCGGGGATGCCGGCACGGGTCGCCGGCACCTTCACCAAGAGGTTGGGCCGCGCGATCGTGTCGTGGAATTTCCGGGCGTCGCGCACGGTGCCCTCGGTGTCGTGGGCCAGCGTGGGCGACACCTCGAGGGAGACATAGCCGTCCTCCCCGTCGCTGTCGTCGTAGAGGGTGCGCAGCATGTCGAGCGCGCTCTCGATGTCGGTCGTCGCCATCTCCCAGTAGGCGGCCTCCACGGTGTCGCCCTTCATCAGCGCGCGGAACTGGTCGTCGTAGGTGTCCTGGCCCGTCATCGCGTTGGCGAAGATGGTGGGGTTCGAGGTGATGCCGCGCACGCCGAGCCGGAGCAGCTCGGCGAGCCGACCGCCCTCGAGCCAATCGCGGCGCAGGTTGTCGAGCCAGGGGCTCTGACCCCCGATGTCGTAGAGGTCCTGGAGTCGGGTCATGGGGACAGCTCCCTTCGTCGATCGGCGGGGTCAGCCACGGTCGCGGGCCAGCAGGGCGCGGGCTCGCGCTACCACGTGCTCGGGCGTGAAGCCGAACTCCTCCATGACGACGGCCACGGGGGCCGACGCGCCGTAGTGGTCGATCCCGATGGCGTCGTCGGCGTAGCGGTCCCACCCGAAGGTCGAGCCCGCCTCGATGCTGAGCACGGGCACCCCGGGCGGGAACACGCTCGCCCGGTAGTCCTGGTCCTGCTGCTCGAAGCGGTCCCAGCTCGGGAACGACACCACCCGCGCCCGCACGCCCGAACCGCCCAACGTGGCGGCGGCGGCCAGGCAGTGCTGGACCTCGCTCCCGGAGCCAACGAGCACGATCTCCGGGTTGCCGTCCGTGTCGGCCAGCACGTAGGCGCCGCGCGCCACGCCGGCGGCCGCGCCGTCCGCCGTCTCGGCCAGCACCGGCACGTCCTGCCGGGTCAGGACGAGGCCGACCGGCCCGTTCGCCTCGACGGCCAGCCGCCAGGCCTGCGCCGTCTCGTTGGCATCGGCCGGACGCACCAGGCTCAGGTTCGGCATGGCGCGCAGCGATGCGAGGTGCTCAATGGGCTGGTGCGTCGGACCGTCCTCGCCGAGCCCGATGGAGTCGTGCGTCCACGAGTAGACGACGTGGGCCCCGCCGAGCGCGGCCAGGCGCACCGCCGGGCGCATGTAGTCGGAGAAGACGAAGAAGGTCCCGCCGACCGGCAGCACGCCGTGGTGGGCCGCCATGCCGTTCATCACGCTGCCCATGCCGTGCTCGCGGATGCCGTAGTGGACCTGCGTGCCGCCCGGGCTGGTCCTCGCCTGGATCTCGGCCCCCTTGACGAGCACGCCGTTGTTGCCGGTGAGGTCGGCGGACCCCGCCACCAGGCCCGGGATGCTCGCGACGGTGGCGTCGATGCACTGGTTGATGGCATGGCGCGTCGCCAGCATGGTCCCCGCCTCGAAGCGCGGCAGGTCCCCGTCCCACCCCTGGAGCCCGTGCCCGCCCTGCGCGGCGTCCCAGTCGGCGCGGTCGCCGTCCCAGGACTCGAAGCGGGTGGTCCACTCGGCCGTGCCGGCGCTCGCCGCGCGCGATCTCCTGCGCGTAGAAGGCGCGCACTTCGTCGGGGACCCAGAACGTCTCGTCGGGCGGCAAGCCCATGATCTCCTTGGTGGCGCGGATCTCCTCTTGGCCGAACGGGGAGCCATGGGCCTTGGCGGTGTCGGTGAGGTGGGGGAGGGCCAGCCGATGTGGCTGCGCAACACGAGCAGGGTCGGCTTGGCGTCGGCGCCGTCGGCCGGCTGGTCCAGCGCCTCGCCGATGGCCGCGTGCAGACCGTCGACGTCGTTGGCCATCTCGCCGAGGTTGCGCACCCGCCAGCCGTAGGCATCGAACCGGCCCACCACGTCGTCGTCGTAGGTCAGCTCGGTGGGCCCGTCGATCGTGATGTGGTTGTCGTCGTAGACCGCGAGCAGCCGGCCCAGGCCGAGGTGCCCCGCCAGGGAGGCCGCCTCGTGGGAGATGCCCTCCATCATGCAGCCGTCGCTCGCGATGACGTAGGTGCGGTGGTCGCAGACCTCGCGCCCGAAGCGGGTGCGCACCAGGCGCTCGGCCAGTGCCAAGCCGACGGCGTTGGCGAAGCCCTGGCCGAGCGGGCCCGTCGTCACCTCGATGCCCGCCGTGTGGTGCACCTCGGGGTGGCCGGGCGTCTTGCTGCCCCACTGGCGGAACTGGCGCAGGTCCTCGAGCGAGAGGTCGTACCCGGTCAGGTGCAGCATGGCGTACTGGAGGATGCACGCGTGGCCGCACGAGAGGACGAACCGGTCCCGGTCGGGCCACTCGGGGTCACGCGGGTCGTAATTCATGACGCGGGTCCACAGGACGTGGGCGAGCGGGGCGAGCGCCATGGCGGTTCCCGAATGGCCGGAATGCGCCTCCTCCGGCGCGTCCATGGCCAGGCCGCGGACGACGTTGATGCCCAGCTCGACCAGCCTCGGGTCCTGCACGACCGGGGTGGATGTGTTCAACGTCATGGTCAACCCTAACCGTCCTTCCCCGCCCGTCGTCTGGGCCGTCACGTACTCTTCACGTCCATGGCTTCCCGCATGCAGGTGCCGCCGAACAGCGACCTCACCCTCGGCATGACCTGCGTGGACAAGGCCACCCCGGGGCGTTGCACCTGGCGCATGAAGGCCGACGAGCGCTTCGCCAACCCGGCCGGGATCATGCAAGGGGGCTTCCTCGGGGCCTTCGCGGACTCGGCCATGGGTGCCGCCGCGGTGACCTACGTGGAGGGACGTCGGGTGTTCTGCCTCCAACGCCGAAATGAAGATCAGCTTTCTCGGCCCCGTGCCGCCCGGCGCCGACCTCACCTGCACGGCCGAGGTGGTCTCCGGGGGCGCCGCGTCGCCTTCGTCGAGGCCGGCATCGTGGCCCGGGCGCCCGGCGAGCAGGTGGAGCGACTGGTCGCCCGGGCGTCGTCCACCTACATGTTCAAGGACCGCGACTGAGACCGTCGCCTGCGGTGTTTGCATGCCGACGGCCCAGGTACCAGGATTGTCCGCCACATGGCACCACAGGCAGACAACGGCAGTCACGGACTGCGCCACGCCGGGGACGACGCATTCCAGCTCACGGTCGACTACCTCAAGCAGGAGACGGTCGCGCCCCTCAAGGGCCTGGGGCGCTTCCTCTACATGGGGATCGCAGGCTCGTTCTTCTTGGCCTTCGGCATCCTGTTGATCCTCCTCGGAGCGCTGCGCCTGCTGCAGACCGAGACGGGGACGGCCCTGACCGGGGACTGGTCGTGGGTGCCCTACGCGGTGGTGGTCATCCTCGGCATCGCCGTCATCGGCGTGGCGGCGTGGCGCATCACGGCCGGGCCCGGGCAGCAGAAGCTGCCCGAGGTGGTCGCCCGGCGCGCCGTGGGAGAGACCGAGTCACAGGAGGAAGCGAGCTGATGCCAAGCACAACGACAAAGGCGGGGAGCAACGGGCGGCTCATCACGCGCGAGGACCTGCAGGCCGCCTACGCACAGGTGATGGGCGAGGGCGAGGCGACCGCCCGTGCCGCCGCACCGCGGGGCCTCGCCATCGCGGGAGCCGTGGGCATCCTGCTCCTCACGCTGGCCTTCCTCGCCGGCCGGCGCCGGGGCCGGGCCAAGTCGGCCGTGGTCGAGATCCGGCGGCTCTGACATGGACGTGCTCCTGCGGCGATTCCTGCGCGCCGGGGTCCGCCGGGGGCTGGCGGGAATTTGGTACTGGTTCATGCTGGCGGGTGCCACCTTCTTCCTCCGCCGTGTCCTGAACGACCGGACCAGCGTCGTGTCCAGCGTCACGGTCTCGCCGGGCGAGCAGGTGCTCATCACGGTCCGCGACCGCACTACCGCACCCGCACCCGCACCCGTCGCCGTCGAAGCCTGACGCCCGTGGCGGGCCCGTTCGCGGCGGGGGAGCGGGTGCTCCTCATCGACCCGAAGGACCGCCGTTACCTGCTGTCGCTGGTGGCCGGTGCGACCTTCCACACCCACGCCGGGGTGCTGGCCCACGACGACATCATCGGGGCCACCGAGGGCTGCACCATCACCGGCTCGACCGGGCGCAGCTTCCTGGCTCTGCGCCCGACGCTGAGCGACGTCGTCCTGAAGATGCCCCGCGGCGCCCAGGTGATCTATCCGAAGGACCTGGGCGCCATCCTGATCGCGGCGGACATCGCGCCGGGCCAACGGGTGCTCGAAGCCGGCGTGGGCTCGGGCGCCCTGTCCATGACCGTCCTGCGCGCTGGCGCGTCCGTGGTCGGCTACGAGCTGCGTGAGGACTTCTCCGAGCGGGCCCAGGCCAACGTGCGGGCCACGCTCGGCCCCGATGTGCCCTACCGGGTGGAGATCCGCGACGTGACCGAGGGCATCGACGAGGCGGGCCTCGACCGCGTCCTGCTCGACATGCCGGAGCCCCACATGGTGGTGCGCGCCGCGGCGGCCGCCCTGCGGCCCGGCGGCATCCTGCTGGCCTACCTGCCCACCATCAACCAGACCGCGCTGTTGCGCCAGACGCTCGACCAGGACGACGCCCCGTTCGGCCTCGCCGAGACGCAGGAGGTCATTCGGCGCACGTGGCACGTCGAGGCGCGCTCGGTCCGGCCGGACCACCGCATGGTCGGCCACACGGGCTTCCTCACGACGGCGCGGCGGCTGGAGCGATGAGCCAGGACGAAGGCGTCCGCGCCTACATGGAGGCGATCGGACCGGAGAATCGCGCGCTCTTCGACCGGCTGCACCGGATCGTGCTCGGCGAGCATCCCGACGCCGAGGTGGCGCTGTCGTACGGCATGCCCGCCTACCGGGTGGGAAGTCGGCGCCTCAACCTCGGCGTGTGGAAGCACGGCGTCTCCGTCTACGGCTGGCGCGCCGACCGCGACGGGGGGTTCGTCGCCCGCTACCCGGCGCTGGCGAGTGGGAAGGGGACGATACGGATCGGGACCAAGGACGCGGAGCAGATCTCCGACGGCGAGCTGCGAGCCCTGCTCGGTGGGGCGCTCGAGCGCTAGGGGAGCTTGCTCAGTCCCGCTCGATGAAGATGCACTCGCCGGGGCATTCCTCGGAAGCCTCGACCACCGCGTCCTCCAGATCGCCCGGCACCGCAGCCATGCCGGCCGAGCCGCCGGGGTCGCTCTTGATGTCGCTGTCTTCCTTCACGTAGGCGAGGCCGTCGTCGAGGAGGGTGAACACGGCCGGCGCGATCTCTTCACAGAGCCCGTCGCCCGTGCACAGATCCTGGTCGATCCAGACCTTCATGTACCTGATTCTCCCTTGTCGAAACCGCCCGACGGGCCACGAGGACCGTAGTGAGGCGCCACGCGAACCGTCAATCCGGAGTCGCGACGCCTTTCATCGTACCTGTCCGGGCGTACCTTCCCGGCGCATCCAGGGTGCTCTCGAGTTGCTGGCAATGCCCGCCGGAGCGAGGGCTAGGGTGACTGGCGGTGACCGCAACTCCCGACGAAGCCGCCCAGCTCGAGGCGCTGCGTGCCGAGCTGGCAGATGCCGAGGACGAGATCCACGCGCTCCGGCGGCGGTTGCAGGAGAGCCCGGGCCGGGTGCAGGCCCTCGAGGAGCGCCTGCTCGAGTCCAAGGGCCAGCTCGCCCAGGCCACCTCGCAGAACGAGAAGCTGACGTTCACGCTCCAGCAGGCGAAGGAGCAGCTGGCCGCCCTGCGCGAGGAGGTCGAGAAGCTCACGCAACCGCCGGCGGCCTACGGCACGTTCCTGGGCGTCAACGAGGACGGCACGGTGGACGTGTTCTCGAGCGGGCGCAAGATGCGGGTGAGCCTGCACCCCGACATCGACCCCGGCGCCATCCGCAAGGGGAACGAGGTCGTCCTCAACGAGAGCTTGAACGTCGTGCTCGTGCGTGACGGGGAGTTCTCCGGCGAGGTCGTCACCCTCAAGGAGCAGCTCGAGGACCATCGCCGCTGCGTGATTTACGCGCGGGCCGACGAGGAGCGGGTGGCGGAGCTCTCCGAGGACATGATGGGCACGAAGCTGCGCGCCGGTGACTCCCTGCTCATGGACGCGCGCACCCAGCTCCTGATTGAGAAGCTGCCGAAGCTCGAGAGCGAGGAGCTCGTCCTCGAAGAGGTGCCCGACATCACCTACGCCGACGTGGGCGGCCTCGACACCCAGATCGAGGCCATCACCGACGCCGTCGAGCTGCCCTACATGCACCGGGAGCTCTTCGTCGAGTACTCCCTGCCCGCCCCCAAGGGGATCCTCCTCTACGGGCCGCCGGGCTGCGGCAAGACGCTCATCGCCAAAGCGGTGGCGAACTCGCTGGCCAAGAAGGTGGCGGAGAAGACGGGGAACGACAACGTCCGGAGCTTCTTCCTCAACATCAAGGGGCCCGAGCTCCTCAACAAGTACGTCGGCGAGACCGAGCGCCAGATCCGCCAGGTCTTCCAGCGGGCCCGCGAGAAGGCGGACGAGGGCATGCCGGTCATCGTGTTCTTCGACGAGATGGAGTCGCTCTTCCGCACCCGCGGCACCGGCATCAGCTCCGACATGGAGTCGACCATCGTCCCGCAGCTCCTGGCCGAGATCGACGGCGTCGAGTCCCTGCGCGACGTCATCGTCATCGGCGCGTCCAATCGGGAGGACCTGATCGACCCTGCCATCCTGCGTCCCGGGCGTCTGGACGTGAAGATCAAGATCGAGCGCCCCAACGAGGAGGCCGCCGGGCAGATCTTCAGCCGCTATCTCACGCCCGACCTTCCGCTCGACGTCGAGGAGGTCCGCCGCCTCGGTGGGGGCGACGCCCACAAGGCGGTGCAGGCGATGATTGAGCAGACCGTGGTCGAGATGTACCGGGAGGACGACGAGAACCGCTTCTTGGAGGTCACCTATCAGAACGGTGACAAGGAGATCCTGTACTACCGCGACTTCGCGTCCGGGGCGATGATCGAGAACATCGTGCGCCGGGCCAAGAAGCTGGCCATCAAGCGGGTGATCGCCGGCGAGACCGGCGGCATCCGGACGGCAGACCTGTTCGAGTCGATCCGCCAGGAGTACAAGGAGAACGAGGACCTCCCCAACACCACCAACCCCGATGACTGGGCCCGCATCTCCGGGAAGAAGGGCGAGCGCATCGTCTACGTCCGGACCCTGCTCAGCGAAGACCGCGAGGTGCACGGGGGCCGCTCGATCGAACGGGTCGGAACCGGCCAGTACCTCTAGAAGTTAGGGTCGCGCCTGTGGCCACCACGAAGGTCTGCGGCATCGAGACCGAGTACGGGATCCATTCACCCGGCCCGGAGCAAAACCCCATCGCGGCATCCTCGGTGCTCGTCAACGCTTACGCGGCGGACGTGGAGCAGAAGATCGGGTGGGACTTCGAGGACGAGACGCCGGGGAACGACGCCCGTGGCTTCGCCCGCGAGGGGTCCCTCGCGCCCATGGTCGAGACGCATCTGGCCAACACCGTGCTCACCAACGGCGCCCGCTTCTACGTGGACCACGCCCATCCGGAGTACTCGAGCCCCGAGTGCCTGACGCCCCTGGAGTGCCTCCTGTACGACAAGGCGGGCGAGGAAGTGCTCCGGCGGGCCATGGTGGCCGCTTCCATGCGGATGCCCGAGCAGCCGGCTCCCGTCGTCCACAAGAACAACTCCGACGGCAAGGGCAACTCCTACGGCTGCCACGAGAACTACATGATGGACCGGGCCGTTCCCTTCGCCAAGGTGATCGAGGGCGTCGTCCCACACTTCGTGTCGCGCACGATCTTCACGGGGTCGGGCAAGGTCGGCACGGAGACGCCGGCGCTGGACTCCGAGACCGTCGAGTACCAGCTCTCCCAGCGTGCTGAGTTCTTCGAGGAGATCGTCGGCCTCGAGACGACGCTGAAACGCCCGATCGTGAACACCCGAGACGAGCCCCACGCGGATCCCAAGCGCTTCCGGCGCCTCCACGTGATCGTGGGCGACGCCAACCTTTCCGAGATCGCCACCTTCTTGAAGGTCGGCACGACCGCCATCGTGCTGGCCATGGTGGAGGACGACGCGGGCCCGACACGCGACCTGTCGCTCTCCGACCCCGTGCGCGCCCTGCACCAGGTGTCGGCCGACCTGTCGCTGGCGCGCCCGCTGACGCTCACCGACGGCTCCATGGCGACTGCGCTCGAGCTCCAGTGGGAGCTCTTCGGCGCGGCGCGCAAGTACGCCGAGGAGTTCGGCCTGACCGCCCTCGGCGACGACGGTGCGACGGGGGCGCTCGTCATGGAGCACTGGGAGTCGGTCCTGGGCGGCCTCGAGTCCGATCCGGCCTCGCTGGCCGACACGCTGGACTGGGTCGCCAAACGGGAGCTTCTGCTGGCCTACCAGGACCGGCACTCGTGCGGGTGGAAGGACCCACGGGTCGCCGCCCTGGCACTGCAGTACCACGACCTGAGACCGGAAAAGTCCGTGTTCCGGCGTCTCGACATGCGCACCCTGATTGAGCCGGCGCAGGTGACGACCGCCGTCAGCGAGCCCCCGTCCGGCACCCGTGCCTGGTTCCGGGGCAAGTGCCTGGCCCGCTGGCCCGAGGCCGTCGTGACCGCCAACTGGGATTCCCTCGTCTTCGACATCGGAGCCGACCCGTTGCGGCGCGTCCCTATGATGGACCCCCTGAAGGGAACAGCCGAGCACACCGGAGCGCTCCTGGCCCAGAGCACGGGACCGGAGGACCTGCTCAACCGGCTCAACTCCTAGGCGAAGACGTCGAACAGAGGACGGGGACAGGAACGATGGCAGAACAGGAACAGAAGAAGAAGGGCTCGGGCACGCGGTCGACCGAGACCGAGACCGAGGTCGATGAGTCGACCCCCGCGACCTCCGAGCGGGGCGAGAAGATCAAGGCGGAGCTCGACGACCTCCTGGACGAGATCGACGAGGTCCTCGAGGACAACGCGGAAGAGTTCGTGCGCAACTATGTGCAAAAGGGCGGGCAGTAGCACCCGGTGGCGCTCCCGCTCTTCCCCCCGGAGCGTGATCCGGGTCCGGACTTCGTCGGCCTGCTGCGCCTGACCGCGGGCCGGGCCGACGCAACCGCGCGCGTGGTCGAGGCGGGTGGGCCGACCGCGGCGCCCCACGGCACGACCGTCGTGGCCCTGCGCCACGCCGATGGCGTGGTCATGGCCGGGGACCGGCGGGCCACGGCGGGCAACATCATTGCCCACCACGCCATGGAGAAGGTCTTCCCGGCCGACCGCTACTCGGCGGTCGCCATTGCCGGGACGGCGGGGATGGCAATCGAGATGGTCCGGCTGTTCCAGGTGCAGCTGGAGCACTACGAGAAGGTCGAGGGCTCGACCCTCTCGCTCGAGGGCAAGGCCAACCAGCTTTCCCAGATGGTGCGCCAGCACCTCCCGATGGCGATGCAGGGCCTCGCCGTCATCCCCCTCTTCGCCGGCTATGACACGGCCCGCGGGACCGGGCGCATCTTCAACTACGACGTCACGGGCGGCAAGTACGAGGACACCGACTTCCAGGCCACAGGGTCGGGGGGCCGCGACGCGCGCAGCACCGTCAAGCTCGGCTGGCGCGAGGGCATGACGACGGACGCGGCGGTGGACCTGGCCATTCAGTCGCTCTACGACGCTGCGGATGAGGACTCGGCGACGGGCGGGCCCGACCCCGTGCGCGGCATCTACCCGATCATCGCCGTCGTGGACGCGGCGGGCTACCGCGAGGTGCCCGAGCAGGAGGTCGCCGAGCGCTTCACGGCGCTCATCGCGCGCAAACAGGCGGAGCGTGCCCCATGAGCATGCCCTACTACGTCGCGCCCGAGCAGGTGATGAAGGACCGGGCCGAGTACGCCCAGAAGGGCATCGCCCGCGGACGTTCGCTCGTGGCCACGACCTACGACGTCGGCATCGCGATCGTCGCCGAGAACCCGTCGCGGTCCCTGCACAAGATCAGCGAGATCTACGACCGGATCGCCTTCGGCGGCGTGGGCAAGTACAACGAGTACGACCAGCTCCGTGTGGCCGGCGTCCGACACGCCGATACCAAGGGTTACGCATTCAGCCGCGAGGACGTCGACGCGCGATCACTGGCCAACCTCTATGCCCAGTACCTCGGCAACGTCTTCACGCACGAGATGAAGCCGCTCGAGGTCGAGATCCTCGTGGCGGAGCTCGGTGACGACGAGAACCAGCTGTACCACATCGCCTATGAGGGCACGATCACCGACGAGGACCGTTTCGCGGTGATCGGTGGCGACGCGGAGACCATCACGGAACGGGTGGCGACAGCCTGGCAGGCCGATTGGGGCATGGCCACGGCCGTCAAGGCCGCCGTCGCCGCTCTGGCCGGTCCCGACCGCACCTTGGCGGCGGGCGATCTCGAGGTCGCGACCCTGAGCCGGGGGAACGGCCGCCGCACCTTCCGCAGGGTCGACGAAGAGGAGCTGGCACAACTGTTGGCATAGACAGCTGTACGGTTGGCCTCGTGGAGCGGCGCATCTTCGGAATCGAGAACGAGTACGGGGTGACCTTCACCCTGCGCGGCCAGCGCCGGCTCAGCCCCGACGAGGTGGCGCGCTACCTCTTCCGCCGCGTGGTGTCGTGGGGCCGTTCGTCCAACGTGTTCCTCGAGAACGGCGCCCGCCTCTACCTCGACGTCGGTAGCCATCCCGAGTACGCCACGCCGGAATGCGACCGCATCAGCGACGTCGTCGTGCACGACAAGGCGGGGGAGTGGATCCTGGCCCAGCTCGTCACCGGCGCGCAGGCGCGCCTGCGCGAAGAGGGCATCCGGGGCGAGGTGTACCTGTTCAAGAACAACACCGACTCGGTGGGCAACTCCTACGGCTGCCACGAGAACTACCTGACCGAGCGCAACGACGAGTTCAACCGCTACACCGAGGTCCTGATCCCGTTCCTCGTGTCGCGCCAGATCTACGCCGGCGCGGGCAAGGTGCTCCAGACGGCACGTGGCGCGGTGTTCTGCCTGAGCCAGCGGGCCGAGCACATCTGGGAGGGTGTCTCTTCGGCGACCACGCGCAGCCGGCCCATCATCAACACCCGGGACGAGCCCCACGCCGACGCCGAGCGATTCCGGCGCCTCCATGTCATCGTCGGCGACTCCAACATGAGCGAGTACGCCACCTTCTTGAAGGTCGGCACGACGTCGATCCTGCTGGCCATGCTCGAGGACTCCTCCACGGTGCTGCGCGACCTGACGCTCGAGAATCCGATCCGCGCCATCCGCGAGATCAGCCACGACATCACCTGCCAGCGCCGGGTGCGGCTCGCCAACGGCCGTGAGATGCGGGCCCTGGACATTCAGGTGGAGTACCTGGAACGGGCGCTGAAGTTCCGCGAGCGGCGCGGCCTGTCACCCGAGGAGGACCGGGCCCTCGACATGTGGGAGCACTGCCTCAAGGGGCTCGAGGCCGACCCGACGTCGCTGTGGCGTGAGTGCGACTGGGTGGCGAAGTATCGGCTGGTCGAGCACATGCGGGCCCGCCACGACGTCTCCCTCTCGCACCCCAAGGTGGCCATGATCGACCTGATGTACCACGACGTCGACCGGAGCCGCGGCCTGTTCTACAAGTTGCAACAGCGCGACGAGATGGACCGCACCTGCACCGACGAGGCCATCACCGAGGCCATGACGAAGCCGCCGGAGACGACGCGCGCCCGCCTCCGCGGCGCCTTCGTGAAGCGGGCGAAGGAGCGCCGGCGCGACTTCACGGTGGACTGGGTCCATCTCAAGCTCAACGACCAGGCCCAACGCACCGTGCTGCTCAAGGATCCCTTCAAGTCACACGATGAGCGGGTGGAACGGCTCATCCAGTCGCTGTAGCCGCACCGTAGAGTGAGAGCACATGTTCAACCTCGACCCAGGCAAGCTGATCGTGATCGCCGTGGTCGCCATCGTCCTCCTGGGTCCTGATCGCCTGCCCCAGGTGGCACGCCAGCTCGGCGGCGCCTGGCGCTCCTTCAACGAGTTCCGTCACCGCATGGAGTCCGAGGTGCGCAATTCCATGCCCGACCTGCCGCCGACCTCCGAGATCGCCCGGCTGGCCCGCTCGCCCTCGGCCCTGCTCAACCATCTGTCGACGATGTCCTCCGACGAGGCGCCGGACGGCTCGTTCGAACCGCCCACGGTGACGGACGGCGCCGTCGAGGTCCCCGGCACGCCGCCCGACGCCCCGGCCCCGCCGCCGCCCGCTCCCGCCCCGATCCGGGCGGACGGCCCTGCGCCCCCGAGACCGTCGGAGGTCGTCGTCCCCGGCGATCCCAGCCTCAACTGATCGCCCGGCCCATGGTGACCCTTCCCTTCACGGCCAAGCGGAAGAGCAGGCCGTCGCCGGACAACATGACGCTCGGGGAGCACCTGGGCGAGCTCCGGCGCCGGGTGATGATCTGTGTGATCGCATTCGTCGTCGCCGCCACGGTGGCCGTCTTCGCCTACGAGCCGATCCTGCACTTCCTCCTACGCCCCCTGTGCTCGGTCGACGCATCGACGCTCCACCACACGAGGCAGGGGAGCGGGTCGCTGATCATCACGTCCAACGGCACGTGCAACCTGTTCGTGACGTCCCCGCTCGACGGGCTGTCGCTGCGCGTCAAGATCGCTCTCTTCGGTGGCCTCGTGCTGGCGTCTCCCGTCATCTTGTTCCAGGTCTGGCGTTTCGTGACCCCCGGCCTGAAGGCATCCGAGCGCCGCTACGCGATCCCGTTCGTGCTGAGTGCGTTCGTGCTCTTCCTGCTCGGCGCGGCAACCGCCTATATCAGCCTGCCCCACACGCTGGGCTTTCTGAAGTCCGTCGGCGGCCCAAACCTGCAGGCCATTTACGACCCCATCCCGTATCTGGGGCTGATCCTGCTGATGATGACGATCTTCGGGCTCACCTTCGAGTTCCCCGTCGTGCTCGTGTCGCTCGAGCTCGCCCGGGTCGTGACGCCCGCCCGGCTGCTCCATTCCTGGCGCTGGGCGGTGATCATCATCACCGTGGTGGCGGCGGTGTTCACCCCGAGCTCGGATCCGTTCTCCATGTTCGCCCTCGCCATCCCACTCGTGGTCTTCTACTTCCTCTCGATCGGCATCGGGAAGCTGCTCGGGCGTTGACGGCGTCCTCGTGGCCCGTTCAGGAGACGGCCGGGGCGGAGGAATTCGAGGCCGCGCTGCCCTTCACCCTCGACGACTTCCAGCACGAGGCGTTCCGTGCCCTCGACACCGGGCATTCGGTCCTGGTGTCCGCGCCGACGGGGTCGGGCAAGACGCTGGTCGCCGCCTACGCGGTCCATCGCGCCCTGTGCGCGCGCGGCAAGGCCTTCTACACGACACCCCTCAAGGCTTTGTCCAACCAGAAGTACGCGGAGCTGGTGGCGGCCTACGGCGAGGACCACGTCGGCCTGTTGACGGGCGACACCACCGTGCGCCCCCGGGCGCCCGTCGTCGTGATGACCACCGAGGTCCTCCGCAACATGCTGCTGGCCGGGTCCGACCTCCTCGAGGGGCTCCACACGGTGGTCCTCGACGAGGTGCACTTCATTCAGGACCCCTACCGGGGCGGGGTCTGGGAGGAGGTACTCGTCCTGTCACCGCCAGAGATCTGCTTCGTGTGCCTCTCGGCCACGGTGAACAACGCGGACGAACTGGGCGGATGGCTGCGATCGGTGCGGGGTGACACGGCAGTGATCGTCGAACGGGAACGGCCGATCGTGCTCCGCCATCACTTCGCCGCCGTCCGCCGGGAGGACGAGGAGATCCTCCTGCTCCCGTTGCTCCAGGAAAACGGCCGACCGGGGGAGGAGGGTCTGCGGGTCGACCAGGCCGTGCGCCGGGCGCTGCAGGGTCGTCCGGCCCACTGGCAGGCCCGTGGCCGGGGGCCTCGCCTGCCCTTTCGCATCCCGCGGCGCACCGAGATCGTCGACGAGTTGGGCCAGTGCGAGATGCTGCCCGCCATCGTCTTCATCTTCAGCCGCGCCGCGTGCGACGACGCCGTGCGCCAGGTCGTGCGCGACGGTGTCCGTCTGACGGACCCGCAGGACCGGTCGGCGATACGCCAGATCGTCGAACGCAGGGTCGAGCCGCTCGGGGACGAGGACCTCGAGGTGTTGGGTTACGGCGAATGGCTCGAGGGTCTCGAACGAGGGGTGGCCGCGCACCACGCCGGGCTGGTCCCGGTCTTCCGCGAGACCGTGGAGGAATGCTTTGCGGCCGGGCTGCTCAAGGTCGTCTTCGCCACCGAGACCCTGTCGCTCGGCATCAACATGCCGGCCCGGTCGGTGGTGATCGAGCGCTTCACCAAGTACGGCGGCGCAGGCCGGGCAACGCTCACGTCAGGGGAGTACCTCCAGCTCACCGGTCGTGCCGGAAGGCGTGGCCTGGACGAAGAGGGGCATGCGGTGGTCGAGTGGTCCACCGAGATCACCTTCGCGGAGGCCGCCCGTGTCGCCTCGGCGCCGCCTCCCGATCTGCGCTCGGCCTTCCGGCCCACGTACAACCTCGCGGTCAACCTCGTCGCGCGGTTCGATCGCGAGACGGTGGGCCAGGTGCTGCAGCGCTCGTTCGCGCAGTGGCAGGCGCGCACGCCCGACCTTCTCCTGCGGCAGCTGCACCAGCGCGTGGCCGTCCTGGAGCAGATGGGCTACGTCGACGGCTGGGCCCTCACGCCCGCCGGTCACCGCCTGGCCCGCATCTACCACGAAGCCGACCTGCTGATCGCCCAAGCGCTGGGGAGTGATGTCTTCGCCGGAGCGGAGCCCGCCGCGCTCGCCGGGGTGCTCTCCGCCGTTGTCTTCGAGCCGCGCCGGGCGCGCCGGGCTCCCGCCCCGCACGGCCCGCGGCGTGGGAAACGGCGAGCCGTGCTGCAGGACCGGCTGGGCGACAAGCGGAAGGCCGAGCTGGGTTGGCGCTGCGAGGCCCTCAACGCCATGGCGGAGCGCATCCGCGCCGTCGAGGAGGAGCATCTCGTCCCCCGGACACGGCAGCCGGCGCCCGGCCTGGCCACGGCCGTGGCCTCGTGGGCCCGCGGGGCGTCGTTCTCGACGGCCCTCGGCGTGGCCGCCCGCGACGTCGGGCAGCTGGCGCCGGGCGATTTCGTCCGCACCATGAAGTCCGTGGCGGACCTGGCGCAGCAGGTCTCGCACACGGCGGCGGACACGGAGGTGGCGGCGGCGGCCCGCGAGGCCGTCGCCCTCTTGCTCCGGGGCGTCGTCGCCGGCGGCCTGCCGGGCGCCTGAACCTATCCGCCACCGTCGCGTCACCCTCGTTCTATGGTTGGCCGGGCATGTTCCCCTACTCCGAAGAGCGCTTCACCGCGGACGAGGAGGCCGTCCTCCGCCGCTACGTGACCAACCTCGACCAGCCGGTGTTTGCCCTGGTCAACCTGCCTGAGGTGGTCAAGGGAGCACTCTTCGCCCGCTACTCGCGCTCACCCAAGAGCCTGCGCCGGTTGTTCCTCGACGAGTTCGTCGGGGACCTCGACATCTCGGGCGACGCGACGGTCGACGCGACGGTGGGCCTCGAGCGAGCCGAGCAGCTCTACGAGAAGGTCTTCGTCGAGTACGGCGACGACTCGGTGGCGCAACTCGGTGGCGTCCACCTCGCCTGCGAGCAGTCGTCCAACGTGCTGTCCAAGGTGCTCGAGTGGGGTCGCCTCATGTCCTACTTGGAGCAGTCGACCCGTTACATCGCGTACAACCAACGGCTCGACAACGGTCAGTACCGCTACCACCGCCCGCCCGAGATCCTCGACTCGCCGCACGGTGCACGCTTCGTCGGCGAGATGGACCGGGTGTTCGACACCTACGGCGCGCTGCTCCCGCAGATGCAGGCCTGGGTGGCGGAGCGCTTCCCCCAACAGGCGGGAGACAGCGACTTCGTGTACCGCCAGGCGACCCGCGCCAAGTCGCTCGACGCATTGCGGGGTCTCCTGCCGGCGGCGTCGTTGTCGAACATCGGCATGTACGGGACCGGCCAGTCCTACGAGCAATTGCTGTTGCGCATGCGCGCGCACCCACTTCCCGAGGCCCGCCACTACGCGGACATGATGCTCGTCGAGTTGCGCAAGGTGATCCCTTCGTTCTTGCAGCGCGTCGACGTGCCCGAACGCGGCGGCGACTGGTCGGCCTACCTCGCGACGACACGAGAGCAGACGGCGCGCGTTGTCGCTCACCTGTGGCCCGACCTCGGACCCGGATCCCGGGCCACCGGTGACGACGATGGGGGAGCCGAGGTCACGCTGCTCGACTTCGACCCGGATGGCGAGGAGAAGGTCCTGGTCGCAGCGTGTTTCTCCCACCTCGGCTGCTCGGAACGCGAGGCGGCCTACCGGGTACGGCGCCTCGGCCACGAGGACCGGGTCGCGTTGTTGCGGGCGTACGTGGGCGAACGCCGGAACCGTCGGCACCGCCCCGGCCGCGCCTTCGAGCGTACGGACTACCGCTTCGAGCTCGTCACGGACTACGGCGCGTTCCGCGATCTGCAGCGCCACCGCATGCTGACGATCGAGTGGCAGCGTCTCGGTGTCTCGCTCGGGTACGACATGCCGGACCTCGTCGCCGAGGCCGGACTCGGCGATCACTACGACCAGGCGATCGGCCGGGCCGAGGACTTGTACCGTTCGCTGCTGCCCGACTTCACCGAAGAGGCTTCGTACGCCGTCGCGCTGGCCCACCGGATCCGTTACGTCATGCAGCTCAACGCGCGCGAGGCGATGCACCTCGTCGAGCTGCGCTCCGGGACCCAGGGCCATCCCGCGTACCGCAGGGTGGCGCAACAGATGCACCGGGCCGTGGCCGAGGTCGCGGGGCACCGGGCGCTGGCCGAGACGATGTCCTTCGTCGACCACGGGTCGACGGAGCTCGAACGCCTCGAGTCCGAGCGGCGGGCGGAGCGCCGGCGTACGGAAAAATCTGCAACGCATTGACCAGGAACAACCCTCGTTCTCCCTGGTGGCGGAGCCTTTGCACTTCTTGACGACCCCACCCCTGATTTGCGTAATGTACGGCGCAGTCCCGACGCCCCTGAGGTCGCTGCAGATGGAGGAAGCGGTGAAGCAGCAAGGGGGGGACCTGTTGAGCGAGGCGATGGTAGGCCCTGGGGGTCGAGTAGAGAACGTGTTGCTTGCCTGGCTACCCCGGGCCTGCGAGATGGCGCCAAAGACCCCCGGGCCCGCCCGCCCGGGCCACGCGGCTCGACCCGACCGAACCCTGACCGGGGGCTGATTCACGGCGATTGAACGGTCGCTCGAACCGTCTATGCTCCCGCGGCACAATGGCCACCAAGAAGAAAGCCAAAGTCGAAGAAGTGGCGGCCGAGGCCCCCGAAGTCGAGGAAGACGAGGCCGTTGCCGAGGACGAGCTCGACGTCGACATCGACGACGCGGACGCGCTCGAGGAGATCGAAGTCGACGCGCTGGCGGACGACGATGACGATCTCGTCGTCCTCGACGAGGACGAAGACGAAGCTGTGCCCGACGTCGTCGACGAGATCCTGACCGCCTCGCCGGCAGCCGTGGTCGAACGGTCGGGCGAGGGCGACGAGGAAGAGGAAGAGGAGGAGCCCGACGACGAGGACGTCGAGGCCAGCCTCGACGTCATCCTCAAGGAGCGCCTGGTCGTCGAGGACGAGCCCGAGGACGAGGAGGCGACGGACCAGGAGGACAAGACGGAGGGCAACGAGCGGGTGCTGCCCAAGCAGCCCGACGAGTTCGTGTGCCGCTCCTGTTTCCTGGTCAAGCACCCCAGCCAGTTGGCGGACAAGAAGAACATGCTGTGCCGAGACTGTGTCTGAGGAGACGGGCGCTGACGACGGGCGGGCCGGGAAGAACCCGTTGCGACGCACCCTCGATCTGTGCCTCTACGCCCCGGTCGGCGTCGCCGTCACAGTCGCCGAGGACCTCCCCCAGCTGATCGCCAAGGGCCGCCGCCGGGTCGAGCTGCAGCTCGGGAACGCCCGAGTGGTGGGGCGCTTCGTCGTCCGCAAGGGCCAGCGAGAGGTGTCGGACCGTCTCGACGACCTCTGGGGCAACGGCACTGACGTTGCGTCCTGGGCCGACGAGGACGCGGGAGGAGCCGCCGCGACGTCGTGGGACCGGCCACCACCAGACCCGGCCGCCGAGGCCATCGTGGGGGATGCGCTGGCCGACTACGACACCCTCAGTGCGTCCCAGGTCGTCCGCCGGCTGGAGAGCCTGGGCCCCGAGGAGCTGCGGGCGGTCCAGCGCTACGAGGCATCCACCCGCAACCGGCGCACCATCTTGAACCGAGCGAGCCAGCTCCTCGACGAGCGGGCTGCGGGCCCACCCCCCGACTAGCGGGATGGAACTGGCCCGGCCGGCCGAAGCGGCGGACCGCCAGGCCTGCACGCGCCTGCTCTCCCAGGCCCTGGTGGCCGCGGCGACCATGCGGGGCGGCGTCGCCCTGGTGGGGGACGCCACGCCCGTGACGCTGCTCGAGCGCTGGACCCGGCCCGGCTCGACCGCCCACCTCATGGTGGGGGAGTACGAGGCGGCCGTCGTCGGCCTCCTGGCCGTCGCCGCCAGCAACCAGCCGGGGCGCGGTCAGACGGGCCTGGTGGAGTGCTGCTACGTGGAGACCGGAGCCCGGGGCGTCGGCGTGGGCACCGCCCTGATGGAGGCGGCGGTGGAGTGGTGTGCAGCGTGGGGCTGTGTCGAGATGGACGCGCTGGCCCTCCCCGGGGACCGCACCACCAAGCAGCGCCTGGAGGCGGCCGGGTTCACCGCCCGCCTGCTGACGCTCAGCCGCCGGTTGGACTGAAGCGGCGCTCCGTGTTGACACGCCGCGGCGGCGGGGGCGGGATGCGGAGCCCGAGCAGCTTGGCCAGGGCAGGAACCGATCCCGCTGCATGGCGTGCCGCCTGCCGGGCCACTTCGTCGTCGGGGATTCCCGCCGGCTTCACCGTGCGCCGCACCGGTGAGGCCACGACGGCATCGAGCAGCCGCATCCACTCCTCGGGGGGCAACTCGGCGGTCATCGCCTCGCCGGCCGCGCCGGCCAGCCGGACAGCCAGCTCGGCCGGGCACCGGGTGCCGGGCTCGGGCGGCCGGATCGACGCCTCGACGGCCTGGAGCACTCTCCCGTCGTTCAGGGCGTTCGTGATGCGGGCCAGCCACTCCTCGCGCAGGGCCGTCGTGCGCTGGTCGAGCGACTCCTGGAGCGCCTTGGCCGTGGCGCGCGCTTCGTCGTCGAGGTTGACGGTGCGCGACGCGGTGACGACGGCGCGGAGCTCGCGCAGCCGGTAGTCCTTGCCCGCGCTCTGCGCGACGGACGCGCGGTCCTTCCAGTCCGCCAGCCTGACGGCTGGGAGGAGCTCGTCGGCCATCGCCATGAGGGCGTCGCTGGCGACGGGAGGCTTGCGGGCCGCCTTCGCCGCCGTGTTCTGTGCCTCGATTGCCTGGCGGACGGCCTGCAGGCCACCGCGCAGCAGCTGCTCGGCGACGGGGATCTGTTCGGGCCGCAGCGCCGCCAGCATGGCGTTGCGGTGCACGGTCGAGGTGGGTGTGACCGGACGGTCGCCTCGGGCGCCACGGCCCTCGGTGTCACCGGGGCGGCGCCCGCCGGGCCGGCGCGGCCCACTCCCGACCCGGGCGCGGTCGCGCTCGCCGCGCTCTTCACGCGGTCCGGCGTCGCCGCCGGGTGCCCCGTTGCGCCGGCCTCCGCCGCGGCGCTCCCGGCGCTCGCCGTCGTCCCGCGGGCGCTTGCCCGATCCGGGCGCGAGGACGACCGACACGTCGGGGGCGCGCTTCGGGGTGCCCTTGACCTCGATCCGCCCCTCGGTCTTCTCCGGCGAGCGGACGGGCTTGGTCACGGCCAGGGACAGGATCTCGATGCCCTCGAGGGTTATGTCGACGTCCGCCCGGAGCACGGCGCCCACCTGCTCGCCGGCCGGCACCAACGCGCCGTCGACCGTGCCCTTGGGCTGGCGCGCTCCGGCGGCGCGCCAGGTCCAAGACCCGTCGCCCGTCTGGCTCGTCAGCTCGATGTCGATGCGGCGTGACATGCGGCGGACACGCTACCTCGCCCGGCGCGAGAAGCCCGATGCCGGCTTCCGACGGGCATCCCGTAACATGGGGCGGACGTCCGCCGGAGTGCGGGAGCCGCCGGGACGGGAGACCACCCACCGCAGTGCGGCGTGACGCTCCCATGTCCAGGAGGATCCAGATGAGTGAGGACACCGAGCAGCCGGGCCACGAGGCCGCTGCCGGCACGCCCGATGCGCCTGCTGCGTCCCCTGCCCAACCCCCGGCGACACCGCGAGCCTCCGCCGGCCCGTCTGAGAACGAGGAGGCCGCACAGCCACCGGACCCGGCGCCGTCGTACCCACCACCACCGCCTCCGCCATCGTGGTCGCCCCCGGCTGGGGACGGCGCCGGGGTCACACCGGTGGCGATCCCGTTCTCCTACCCGCCACCATCGGACCCCACCGTGCCCGGCGGCCAACCGGGCACCCCACGCTCCGGGGCGGGAACACCCGGCAGGATCCGGGCCTGGCTCCCCGTGGCGCTCGTCGCCGCCCTCGTCGGAGGGGCCATCGGCGCCGGTGTCACGGCCCTGGCCGACCACAACAACGGGAACGGGTCCTCGAGCGCCATCATCCACGAGAGCACGGCGGCACCGGGCGCGGCGGTCCTGAGTGGCAACGTCACCATTCCGCAGCTGGTCGACAGGGTGATCCCCGCCGTGGTGTCGATCGACGTCAAATCGAACGGGAGCGAGGACCAGGGGACCGGCATGATCATCACCTCCGACGGCGAGGTGATGACGAACAACCACGTGATCGAGCTCTACAGCCAAGGTGGGAACACAGGCTCCATCACGGTGACCGAGTACGGCCAGACCAAGGCACTGCCCACCACACTGGTCGGCTACGACCAGACCAAGGACGTGGCGCTGCTCAAGATCAACAATGCGTCCGGCCTCCCCACCGTGACCTTCGGGAACTCATCCAAGGCCGTCGTGGGCGATGCCGTGGTGGCGATCGGCAACGCCCTCGGCCTCGCCGCCGGCACGCCCACGGTCACCCAGGGGATCATCTCCGCCCTGGGCCGTTCGGTCACCGCGGGGGGATCCGGCACGCAGACCGAGACGCTGCAGAACATGATCCAGACCGACGCCGCCATCAACCCGGGCAACTCGGGGGGCCCGCTGATCGACACCTCGGGCCAGGTCATCGGGATGAACACGGCCGTGGCGGGGACCTCGAGCGACGGGACATCGTCCCAGAACATCGGCTTCGCCATCCCCGTCGCCACCGTCGAGACCCTCATCCCCGCGCTGCAGAAGGGCGGGCAGTCCGGGAACGGCGGCGGGTACCTGGGCGTCGACATCACGACGCTCACGCCCGCGTTGCGCCAGCAGTACGGGTTCACGCCCACGACGGGCGCCGTGATCCTCAGCGTCGTTTCGGGATCGCCGGCGGCCAAGGCGGGCCTCGTGCAGGGCGACGTCATCGTGGACATCGCCGGCACCCCGATCAACTCGGCCGACGACCTGCAGAAGGTGATTCAGAAGTCCAAGCCGGGTCAGACGGTGGCGATCACGTACTACGTCGGGGACAGCCGACGGACGACGACGGCCACGCTGGGCAGCCAGCAGCAGGCCCAGGCGCAATCGGGCACCGGTGGTAGCACCACCAACCCCTTCGGCGGGGGAGGGTTCCCGGGCCTCGGAGGTTCCGGCAGTACCGGGGGTACGCCCTAGGCCCGGCGGGCGCCCGGCGGAACGTCGAAGTTCCGGTCCGGGTGGGCGGGGGGGAGGTTCATCGCCCCGTCCTTCGGCTGCCATCCACTGGCCTCGATGTCCTCGAGGACGTGGGCCATGTTGTAGGTGTCCTCCTCGTAGGAGAACTTGCCGTTGCCGGCGTAGATGAGGCGGGAGTAGCCCGACTGGCGATAGGGGGTGCCGTCCGGCTTCGCCCGCGGCATGATCTGCGTCCACTTGACGACGACGTCGTCCCCCTCGATCGCGGTGAACTCGATGGGGAACTTCCAGTCCTCCATGCCCAACATGGAGTCGACCAGCCAGCGGGCGATGGTGTCGCGCCCTTCGAGGCGACCCCAGGCACCGTCGATGTAGACCGCGTCCTCCGTGTAGAAGTCGGCCAGGGCCCCGAAGGCGTCGGATTCGAGCCCCTCGTCGATCCGGCTCCGCAGCTCGTGGTAGCGGTCCACGGTGGCCTGGACCTCCTCACGTGGAAACGGCATGGGTGTGCTCCCTCCGTCCTACGCCCCGACGGCGCGGTAGGCATCCCGGCATGACTCGAGCTCGGCCAGCGCGCTCGGCGCGGTCGGCGAACCCCTGTACCTCGGTGGACTTCTGCGGCTCGAGATCCTTGTAGATGCTGAAGAAGTGCGCAATCTCGTTGCGCAGGTGCTCGGGCACGTCCTCGATGTCCGTCGCACCATCCCATTGGGGATCGTGCTCGAGGACGCACATCAACTTCGCGTCCACTCCCTTCTCGTCGCGCATGGAGAACATCCCCAAGATGCGCACACGCACCACGCAGCCGGGAAAGGTGGGATCTGCCACCAGCACCAGTGCATCGAGCGGGTCACCGTCGCCGGCCAGGGTGTCGGCCACGAAGCCGTAGTCCGCCGGATAGGTCGTCGCCGTGAAGAGGCGGCGGTCCAGCCGGATGACGTGTTGCTCGTGGTCGTACTCGTACTTGTTGCGGCTGCCGGTGGGGATCTCGATCACCACGTCGATCGCCTCGTCGGGCCGGGCGGTCATCCGGGCGAGGGTGACTCGCTGCGCCGGGCGTCGTCCACGGCGCTCATGATGCCGACCGCGTTGCCGTCGGGGTCGCTCACGACGGCGTAGCGCGCGCCCCAGAAGGCGTCGTAGGGCTCCTGCTGCACCGGGACGGCCGCGGCCGCCAGGGCGGCCACGAGCTGGTCGACCTCCTCCCGGCTGTCCACCTTGAAGCCGAGAACCGCCCCGGTGCCCCCGGCCCAGCCCCGGTCCCACTTGGCGGCGAACGAGGTGCTGTCGAGGTCGAAGTCGATCGGAACGTCCCCGCCGCGCGCTGCGGAGACGTGGTGCGCCGACCAGACCGGGTCGTGCTCGGCTCCGAAATCGAGCCCGAGCCGAGCGTAGAAGGCGCGGCTGGCCTCCACGTCGCTCACGACGAGGTTCACCTGGTCGAAACGGATCGGCGACACGGGATCACCGTAGTGCTCACGGCCTGTAGTACGCGGGGTGAGCGCTCCGGCTCCGCGCACCAGCTTGGCGACTCCGGCGGGGAGACGAATCCGGGCATCTCGGCCCCACCCCTGGCACGGAGTTGTTGGCGTGCCTCGTCGACGCGGGCCCGGTAGACGGCAGACTCGGTCTCGCCGAGGGGGTAGCGCCCCAGATCGACGAGAGGGAGGGATCGCTCATATCGGTCTCCAATGCGCGCCGATCCTCCTCTGATCCTCGCCGAAGGCCCGCGGACCCGGATCTCCCGGGCATGGTCCGCGCCAGAGCGAGGAGCCAGGCGCACGGTAGCAGCGGCCGGGGGCGCCAGCCGGGGAGCGCTCCGTGCTCCCCGGAGAGGTCGTGCCGGGTTCAGCCGCCGAGCCTGGCGCCGCCCCCGAAGCCGCCGCCGCCCCCACCGAAGATCGGTGCACGGAAGGCGCCGCCCCCGCCTCCGCCGAGGAAGCTGCCGAGATTGCTCGTCGTATTGCTGTTGGACGAGGGAACGGCTTCTGCGTAGTCGACGAGCACGACGCTCTGACCGGGCGCCAGGCCCGAGAGGACCTGCGTGTAGGTGTCGCCCACCATGCCGACCGTGATCACCTTTCGGGTGAGCTGTCCGTTGAGGAGCTCAAGGACGTAGGAGCGTGTGCCGAGCGACTGCACCGCCGAGGTCGGGACTGCGACGACGTTGGAGACCTCTCCGGTGGAGATGACGACGTTGGCAGCCGAACCCGCGTGCAAACTGCCGCTCGTTGCGGGCAGTGCCACCACCACAGGGTAGGTGTAGCCCGAGCTACTCGACTGCACCGGACCCACCTGCGCCACCGTGCCCTCGAGCGTGCCGTTGACACCGTCGACCTCCACGGCGGCCGACTGGCCGACCTTGACCGACGACACCTGCGAACTGTCGAGCGTGGCCTGGGCCTCGTAGGCGTTCGTCCCGATGATGGTGATGATCTCGGTGCTCGAATTTGCGCTGACGGTGTCGCCGACGTTGATCCCGACGGAGACGACCGTCCCGTTGATCGGGCTGGTGAGGGTGGCCGCACCGAGCGACTGCCGGGCCTCGGTCAGGTTGGCTTCCGCCGTGTCGATCGCTGACTGGTCCGAGGCGATCTGTTGGGGCGTGTCGGTGTTCGCCGATGAGCCGCCGCCCGTGGGAGAACCCCCGCCCAGGTTGCTCGAGCCGGCGCCCGTGCTCGACGACCCGCCCGACCCGGTGCTGCCGGCGCCGGTATTGCCCGTGACAGCGCTCGTCAGATCGGCGACGATGTGTGCGGTCGAGGACGATCCCGAGCTCGCCGCCGCGCTGCTCGCAGAGAGCGCGCTCCCGGTCCCGGTGCCAGACGACTCACCCGCCAGGGCCTGGCCCAGTGCGGTCTCGTCCTTCGACACGGTGCTCTGGTCCGTGGAGACCACTTGCTCGTCGGCCGAGACCGTCTCGAGGGCGGATTCGCACGTCGCCCGGCCGGCAGGGGTGGCGGTGTTGGCGCTGGTGCAGTCCGACTGGGCCTGCACGAGGTCCGCTGCCTGTTTCTGCTGGTCCTTCGACAGCGCGGCTTCGTCCTGTGTCAGCGTGGTCTGATCCTTGGTGACGACCGGATTGGACCCCCCCTGGCCTCCGCTGCCGCTGCCGCGGCCAGGCGAAGCGGTTGTTGTTGTGGTGGTGCTCGAGGATCCCGGACCGGAAGAACCCTTCGGCGGCGAGGCCGAAGAAGACGAGGACGACGGGGACGAGGGTGACGCCGAGGACGAAGAGGACGCCGCCGCACTGGACTGGCTCGCCTCGTCCTCGGCGAGCTTCGCCTCGTCGGCCGCCAGAGTGGACTGGTCCGAGGACACGGACTCGTTCATCGCGGTCGTGTCCAAGGCCGCGAGCGTCTGCCCGGCGCTGACCTGTTGACCCGGACTGACGGTGACCGACGTCACCTGGCCGCCGACCCCGAAGGCGGCCGAGGCGTCGCTCACCGGCTCGACGTTGCCGACCACGGTGAGGGTCGTGCCGAGATCGGCGCGCGTCACCGAGGCCATGCGGTATCCGGTGCTGCCGCTGCTCACCTCGGCCCAGGCGGCCGCGCCGCCGCCGAGGACGAGCAGTGCCACGAGCCCGCCCACGAAGACGGCCCGCCGGTGGCCGGAGCGGCCCCAGCCCGCATGGCCCGTCTTAGGCACCGCCACCTCTGCCGAAGAAGCCGCCACCACCGCCGGGGCCGGCGAAGCCGCTGGTGCAGCTGCTCCCGCCGGTAGACGTGATGCGCACCGTCGTGGCTGTCACCGATCCGTTTGTGGCCGAGGGTCCGAACGCACTGACACAGTCACCGACAGCCAGGTCGGTCGCGGCAGCGCTCTGGGTGGCGCTGACCGTGGTCGAGCCCGACGTGGTGACCGTGAGGCTCTGGGTCTTGGGCGTCGTCGGCTTCTTGGTCTTCGACGTGGAACTCGGCTGGCCAGGCCGCCTGAAGGAGCCCCCCGAGAGCGAGATCCCTGAGACGGTGAGCGTCGAACCCGTGACCGCGGTCACCTTGCCCGAGGCGATGTCGAGGTTCGCCAAGGCCCTGCGGAAGTTGTTCGCCCCCGAGCCCGAGGGGAACGACGGCCGGGTGCCGCCCTCTCCACCCCCGCCGCGGAAGGCGAAGCCTTGGCCACCGCCCGCTGCCGCCGAAGCCACTGGGCGGAGCACCGGTGCCCCCGAACCGGGCCCCGCCGCCGGTGCAGGTGCCGGTAGAGCTGGGCATGGTCACCGTCAGGCCGCGCGCAGCGACCGTCGTCTTCGACTTCTTTGAGGCTGTCCCCGTGGCCGTCACGCAGTCGCCGACGGCGACGGAGGCGACGGACTCGGTCACGGTCTTGGAGAAGGACGTCGTCCCGGTCCAGGTGACCGTGGTCTGGCCACTCGAGGCGCTTTGCACTTCCATGCTTGAGGCGCTGAGGGCGGCGACGCTCCCGCTGGCCCCGCTCGGCGCGTTGGCCGGCGCGGCGGACGCCGGCGCGGCGATGACCACGGCGGCTGTGGCGGCCATGGCTCCGATTCCCAGGCATCGTGCCCAGCGCCCGCCGTTGGTGCGTCGGCTGGTCGGTGTCTGCATGTGAATGATTCCTCTCTTGTTGCTGTTGTTGTCGTGGGGATCGTGGAACTCTTGGATGGCGCTACTCGCCGCGCAGGGCGTCGATGGGCGCCAGCGTGGCGGCTCGGCTGGCCGGGTAGACGCCGAAGACAACCCCGATGGCGAGGGCGATGGCGAGGGCACCGACCGCCGCGGTCGGGCTCGTCGAGATGGGGTCACCGATGAGGCCCGGCAGGTAGATGACGCCCAGGATCCCGGCCGCGACGCCGAGGATGCCGCCGATGACCCCCAGGACCGATGCCTCGACCAAGAACTGGCGCCGGATCACGCGCGGGGTGGCGCCCAGCGCCTTGCGCAGCCCGATCTCACGGATGCGCTCGGTCACCGAGACCAACATGATGTTCATGACCCCGATGCCACCGACGATGAGCGAGATGGCCGCGATGCCGCCGAGGAGGATCGTCAGCGTGTGGTCGACCGAGGTGTTGGCCGCGATGAGCGACTGCTCAGAGGTGATGGTGAAGTCGGCGTTAGTCGAGTTGGTGATGCCGTGCAGCTCGAGCAAGAGGTGATCGGCCTCTTGATAGGCGCCGGTTAGGTCGCCCGAGGATCGGGCCTGGAGCGCGATGGAGCTGACCGAGTTGCGCGAGGTGCCCCCGAAGATTCGCTCGGCCCCAGTGGTGATGGGGATGATCAAGGTGTCGTCGGGATTGGAGGTGCTCGACGAGGAGCTCGAGGCGCCAGAGGAGGTGAGGACGCCGACCACCGTCACCGGGACGCCGTTGACGTCGACGGTCTGGCCGACCGGGTCGCCGCGGGTGAAGAGCTCCGATGCCGTGGTCGCTCCCAAGACGGCGACCGCGGCGTGGTCCTTGACGTCCTGGTTGTCGACGAAGCGGCCCTCGGCCAGCGTGCGTCCGCGCACGCTCAGCCAGTTGGGTGTCGTCCCTTGCACACTGGTCGTCGCCGTCTGGCCGCTGGCGGTCAGCACCTCGGTCTGAGAGGTGATCGGGGCGACGGCCTTGACGTCGGGGGCGTCGACCGGCGAGGAGAGCGCGGACACGTCGGCCATGGTCAGCGTGGACGCGCTGCCCAGTGCCTGCCGGATGCCGGTGCTCGAGGTCGTGCTGCCCGGTGTGATCGTCAAGACATTGGAGCCCAATGAGTTGATCTCGGAGGTCACCTGACTGGAGGCCCCCTCGCCCAGGCCCACCGCGATGATGACGCCGGCGATGCCGATGAGGATGCCGAGCACGGTGAGTGAAGACCGCAGCCGGTGGCTGCGCACGCCGTTGAACCCCGTGCGCACGGTCTCGAGCCAGCTCACCGCACACTCTGACTTTCGAGGTGACTCTCGTCCCTCTCCGAGAGCAGCCCGTCGCGGATGCCCACGACACGACCGGCGGCGGAGGCCACATCGGCGTCGTGGGTGATGAGTACGAGGGTGCGACCCGCCTCGTGCAGGTCGCCCATGAGTCGCATGACCTCGGCGGCCGAACCCGAGTCGAGGTTGCCGGTGGGCTCGTCGGCCAAGATGAGATCTGGCTCGGTGACCAGCGCGCGGGCGACGGCGACGCGTTGTTGCTGGCCGCCGGAGAGCTCGCCAGGCCGGTGCTGGATCCGGCCGGCCAACCCGACGCGGCCCAGGGCCCGGACGGCACGCTCCTTGCGCTCGCTCCGGGGGACGCCGGCGTAGGCGAGCGGCAGCTCGACGTTCTGCCAGGCCGTCATGGACGCGAGCAGATTGAACTGCTGGAAGACGAAGCCGATACGTCGGTTGCGCACCTCGGCCAGGGCCGTCTCGCTCATGTGGCTCACGTCCTCGCCGGCCAGGTGGTAGCGGCCCGCCGTCGGGACGTCGAGGCAGCCCAAGATGTGCATGAGCGTCGACTTCCCCGAGCCCGAGGGCCCGATGATGGCCACGTACTCACCCTGCTCGATGGTGAGGCTCACCCCGCGGAGCGCGGCGACCGAGATGGACCCGGTCCGATACACCTTGGTGACCCGTTCGAGGTCGATGACGGGGTCAAGCGCCGTGACGACGGACGTGCCGAGAGGCGGCGTGATAGCGCTCACCCGCCGCCGCCCGAGAAGCCGCCGGCGGGGAAGCCGCCGCCAGCGGGGAAGCCGCCGCCGCCGCCGGGGAAGCTACCGCCTCTGGTGCCGGTGCCGCCGAAGATTCCGCCGGTGCCGCCGCCGGGGGCCTTGAAGGTGATCTGGCGCTCGAGCACCTTGGCGCCGGTACTCACGCCGCTCGTGATCTGGGTCTCACCGTTCTCGGCGGTGCCGACGATGACGTCTTTCACGACGTGGGCTCCGTTCACCACCTCGGTGACCGTCGCCTGGCCGCTGGAGTCGTAACTGATGGCGTTGGTCGGCACCTCGGTCACGTTGTTGAGCTGCTTGACGATGATGGAGACGCCGACGCTCGCTCCGGCGTAGAGGCCCGACGGGTTCCCTGTCACGTCGATGACGACCGGGAACGTCGTGACGTTGGAGCTCTGGCTGCCGACCAGGCTGATGGAGCCCACCGTGCCATAGATCGTCCCCGAGCTCGATGAGGCCGCTGTCCCCGGGCCAGAGGATCCCGCCGTGGACGACGCCGCGGGTGCTGCAGCCCCCGACGACGTCGAGCCGCTGCCGAGGGTGATGTCGACTTGGTCGCCCTGGGTGATCTGGCCGATCTGGGTGTCGTCGACCGTCGTGTTGATGACGTAGGAGTCGGTGCCGATGACGACGATCTGGCCCGAGCTGCTGCCCGTGCTTCCGGTGCCCGTGCTTCCGGTGCCCGTGCTTCCGGTGCCCGTGCTGCCCGGTGCCGGTACTCCCGCTGCCGATGCTGCCGGTACCCCCGCTGCCGGTACTCCCGCTGCCGGTGCCGGTAACCAGCTGGCCGACCGTGAGGCTCACCGAGGCCACGGTGCCCGCGATGGTCGACGTCAGCGAGGCGTCGTTCAGGTTGGTCTGCGCCGTCGAGAGCGAGGACTCGGCGGAGGTGACCGACGCCTGGTCGGAGTCGATCGTGCTCTGGGACGGGCTGGTGGCAGCCTCGTCGCTCGAGAGGCGATCCTCGGCCGACGTCAGCTGTGCCTGTGCCGCGCTCGACCTCCTCGGAGAGCGCAGTCGTGTCGACGGTGGCAAGCACCTGTCCCGCTGTCACGCTCTGCCCGGCCTTGACGTCGACCGCGGTGACGGTCCCCGAGACGGCGAAGTTGAGATTCGCCTGGCTGGCCGGTTCGAGCGTGCCCGAGCTGGTGACCGTCTGCTGGATGGTCCCCGTCGTCACCGGGACCGTCACCGTCGTGACGGAGAGGCCGCCCGGGGTGGACGAACCCGACGTGAGCCAGAGGGGCAGCGCCACAGCAGCTGCGACGAGGACGACGGCCGCAGCGACGATGGGCCAGCGGTACCGACGCCAGGCCGACCGCTGCTCGGGCGCGAGCACGTTCTCGTCGTCGAGCGGGAGCTCCTGGGTGAGGTCGGCCGGGCTGCCCGTGCCCACGGTTGATTCCGTTCGCACCATGGTCCGAGTTCAGCCGAACCAACTCACAACGAGCCGAACCCCAGCTGTGAGCCCGCTTGGTCTTGTACATATGAGCACCCTAAGAGGCCTGGTCAGAGCGATATCGCTCGAAATTCGCTCTCTTTCCCAGAGGGTGCCCAGCGGACCCCGCTCTGCCTCACATGGCGGCGGTGCACGCTGTCTCCAGAGCTGATCCCGGAGCAGGGAGGCGATTGCGCTCCCTTCGCAACCCCCGGGCCTTCCTGCACCGGGTCGGCTTCGACGCCACACCCCCGGCACCCGAAGTCGCGCTCGTCACGGCATACCGTGTCCCTGTGCGGCACGCGACGCCCCCCGACCTGGAGCAGATCGACCGCCTTCTCGAGGCGCTGCGTTCCGTCAGCGGGCTCGTCGAGAAGGGGCCCGGCGTCTTCTACCGACGCACACGGGCCTTCGTGCACTTCCACGCCGACCCGGCGGGGCTGTTCGCCGACGCCAGGCTGCACGACGAGGACTTTGTCCGGCTGCCCGTGACGACGCAGGCCGAGCAGGCCCGGTTCCTGCGAGAGGTCCGGAGGGCGGTGGGAGAGGAGTGCTAGACCGGCCTGGTCAGCAGGTCGGTCGCCGTGGTGGGCCCGGGGGATACCCGGTGGCTCCCTTCAGGGCGCTGTTTGATGAGATCCGGCGCCGACGAAGCACGAACACGCCGCCACAGGCGGCAAGAGCCAGCGCGGGAAGGGCGACGGCGTACGGGGTCTCGGGCAGGCCATTGCCCGGACCCGGATTTCCGTTCGCGATGCCGCATGCGATGCCGCCAATCACGGCCAAGGTGAGGGGGGGAACGCCACCGCGTTCGCGTGAAGATCACGGTTTGTTCGCGATCTGGTCGTGACCTCATGCCAGACCCCGGAGTTCTCCCACCCTCGTGCCAGGTCACCGGCTTCGTCTCTCGGGGACCGGCACGCTCTGCACCCTCAACCCCACTGTCCAGGCTTGTAGTCACCTGTGGGCTGCCGGGTGATCACGTTCATGCGGTTGTAGACGTTGATGAGGCCGATGAGGCACACCAATGCGCCGAGCTGCTCATTGTCGTAGTGCTTGGCCGCGTTCGCCCATGCTTCGTCGGAGACGCCGGTGGCCTCAGCGAGACGGGTGCCCTGCTCGGTGAGCTCGAGAGCGGCCCTCTCGGCTTCGGTGAAGACACTCGCCTCACGCCACGCCGCGACCAGGTGGAGCCGCACGGAGGTTTCCCCGCGATGCTCGGCGTCCTTGGTGTGCATGTCCAGGCAGAAGGAACACCCGTTGATCTGGCTGGCTCTGATCTTCACCAGCTCCTGCGTCGGAGCCGGGAGCGTCGAGTCGGTGATGACCGAGCCCGACGAGTTGATGTACTTGGCGAATTTCCCAGCAACCGCACTGTCATAGAGGTTCAACCGAGGGTCCATCATGATCTCCTTTCGTTTCGGGGACTACACCCTCTAAGACCACGTAGCCCGGCCGGATGTGACACAACGGGTCGAACAGAGCTCACGGAGCTCTCGTCAACCGTCCTCGAGGACGGCTTGTAAACGGACTCTCGCGGCAGCCACGGCGTCCGGAATGGTCTTGGCGTAGTAGGGGATGAACAGGGCAGTCTGCTCCACCACCCATCCGCGAGCTCGAGCCCACGTTTCGTCGTCGAAGGCAAGGGTCCGGCGATACACGCGGCGGGCCCCCGGGGGGAGGGACCAGGCCAACATCGCCTCACAGGCCGGATCTCCGAGCCCGGCCGCGCTCCAGTCGATAACGCCGCTCAGCCGACCGTTGCGGATCAAGATGTTGCCCGGAAGAAGGTCGCCATGCACCCATACGGGTGCCTCCTCCCACGGATGGGCGCTGACAGCAGCCTGCCAGACCGCCAATGCACGGCTGGTGTCGACGATCCCTTCCAGCCCAGGAATGCACGCTCGAACCAACTCGTCGTGCGGTGCCAACAGACCACCCCGGCGGCCCGCAGGTGGTCCGCCCGCCGGATCGACCTGACCGAGGGCGAGGACAAAGGCAGCAAGCTCCCTGGCCAGTTGTTCGAAGTCGTCGACAGGCGAGTGTTGGAGGTCCTCACCCTCCAGCCACCGATAGACCAGCCATGGAAACGGGTATCCCGAGCCGGGTTCCCCTTTGGCCACGGGCACCGGCAGTCCCACCGGCAGGTGAACGGCCAGGAGCTCGAGCCATTCCTGCTCCTTGCCGATCTGCGCTTCCGCCCAATGGATTCGCGGTAGCCGAATTCCCATGTGGTCGCCAAGGCGGTAGATGGCATTGTCGGTGCCGGTGGAGGTCATGCGCCCGAGCGACAGACCCGCCCACTGCGGGAATTGCCGCCTCAGGAGATCGCGCACCAGTGAGTCATCGATCCAGACCTCATCGGCGTGCATTCTTGTGGCGGGCCGATGATCTGTCATCGGGCCCAACCGTCAGACGGGAAGCTCAGGTCGGCCTCGTGACGGCGGGGGAGCTTCGATGCAGCGGCATCATGGCGACGACCCCGCTCGGCATGGAAGGCGTTACAACTGGCGACATCTTCCAGATTCTTTTGGTGAAACGATTGCATCATACGTCAAGTCCTCTCGATTGATCCCTCCTTTCCTGATGGACACAGACGCTGTCCGCATTCGTTTCTCCTCGCTCATCGGGTTGTCATCGACAGTACTACCGGTCCGGACCACGGTCCGCTGCCTCCCGTGGCCGTCAAGGGTGCCGGCTCGTTCGTGGGCTCGAGCGTGGCTCAGGGGGGATCGCCGACACTGGGCACCGCGGACAGATCGAGGCTGCGGATGTAGAGGCCGCGACTGTTCGAGCCGCCCACGGCGCTGGGACTCCAGGCGTCAAAGGCGATCCAGAGGTGGCCGTTCGTGTCTGGGAAGACCGATTCACCTCCGGGGCCGCTCACGCCGTTGCCGCTTGAGAGGATCGGGTTGGGCGATATGTCGGCACATGGCCCGAGCGGTCCGGTGCAGCTGGCGACGCCCACGGCGTAATTGGCACTGGACCAATCGTTGCCCGAGTAGAACAGGAGGTAGCGGCCGTTGACGGCCACCATGTCAGGCGCCTCGACGGTGCCGGCCTCCCAGGACTGGTCTGGGAGCAAGATGTTCGTCGGGGTCGACCCCGCAGCCAACGTGGTGCCGGAGGGATCGAGTTGTTGCGCCCAGATACGTGACGAGCCGGCCGCACCGGACTTCCAGAACAGGTAGGAGGTTCCGTTGGTGTCCACGAACGCATCAGGGTCGATGGCGCCGCCGAGCGAGGGTTGGCACTCGAGAGGCGCTGTCGAGGAGTCCACGAAGGGCCCGGCGGGCGAGCCCGAGGTCGCCACCGAGATGCACTCTGTCGTGCTTGCGGTGGGATCGACCGCGTAATAGAGGTCGTACTTACCGCCGATGAACGCCACCGACGGAGCCCAGGTGAAGTCGGCCGTTGCCCATGACGGTAGGTTCGGCAGCGCATTGCCGACGGCAGTCCAGTGGGTCAGGTCCGTCGACTCGATGATCTGGATGTTCCCCGACACGGAGTTCGTGGCGTAGGCGTAGTACGTCGATCCGACGAGCGTCACGTCGGGATCGGGGAAGTCGAAGGGATAGACGAGTCCCGAGGAGATGCCCCCCTCGAGCTGGGTACACGCCGCAGACACAGCGGAGATGTCCGTGGTGGCCTGGGCATTGTTGTTGGACCTGATCGCGCTCAAGGCGTTCTGGATGCCCCCGAGGCAGGTCTCGAGCGTGTTGATGTCGACCCCCTGGAGAAAGGCGGCCACCTTGTTGGCGTTGAGCGACGCGTTGGCTGTCGACAGGAGGCCGAGGCTCACCGCAATGAAGGCTTCGAGTTCGTCGCGCTTGGTGGTGGTGCTCGTCTTGGTGGCCTTCGTCACCGCCACCTGGTGGCGAAGCTCGCTCAGATGGGCGTCGGCCGCGGCGAGCGCTGTCTCTTCATGGCGCGTACGCGTATGCGTGTCGACGTCGGTCCAGATCGCGGCGGCCAACAGAGCCGCGCACAGGACGGTCACCCCGACGACGACGAGCCGCCGGTACGGTGACGCGCGGTCAGACACCGGAAGCCGCCGTGCAGCTCGATGCCACCGAGTTCAGCGCAGAGACGGCCGTCGCCTGATTGTTCACCGCCAGCGCGTTGAGCGCTTGCTGCACACCGCCCAGGCACGTGTGGAGCGCTCCGATGCGCGAGCTCTGTTGGGACACGTCCTCCCGGACCACGGCCAAGGCGGACTGCGCCGCCTTGAGCTGAGCCGTGTCCTGGTTCCATGTGGTGGTTCCACTCGCCACCTGCGCGAGGAGGACGGAGACCTCTTGGCGGAGGTGGGCCAGGTCGCCCGACACCTGTGCGGTCCGGTGGCGCGTCGTGATCAGCGACCTCTGGGCCCGGTCGAAGCGTCCCTGCTCGGAGACCTGGTTGTCGATCAGGTAGCCCAAGGTCGAGGCGAACAGCACTGCGGCCACCGCGGCGATGATCGGCCGCGTCCGCCAGGTCAGATGTCGCCGTCGTGGTTCCACGCCGGGCTCGGCACGTAGCCGATCTGAATCGAGTGTGGGTATCACTCGATTGGCCCGGCCCGGGTTCGCGTGCGGCGCGCGCCACATGACCGTACAGACCCGAGTGCTCTCGTTGGGGTTCGAGCGACCTGTCACCACGCTTTGAGGGGCGCCCCCACACCGGGTCCTGAGACCAGCGAGCGGACAGAATCCCGCTGCCGGTCGCCGGGTCGGTCGAAGCGCGAGTTCGCCTGGTGGCCTCTCAATGCAGTCGGTGGAGTCCCACGAACGTCCCATGGTTCCGTGCAAGTTTGCACGGTTCCGGTTCTCATTTCGCGGCACTCGTCGTGTCCTCTCACCGAGTTGAGACCGGAGCTTCGACCTGTGGATAACCGAGTAGAGCTCGAGATGTGCGGTGGGCCGGCTCGACTCGGAGTGGCCGGCGTCACCTGTTGCGCGTCCGCGTCCCTCCGAGTCGCTGCCGCCGACAGATCTCCTGGGCCACCTAGTTTTGCTGTTCGTGCTTCGCAGCAGACTCGTGGTCATTGCGGCGGCGTGCCTGCTCGCGACAGGGCTCTTGGCGCTGGCCGTGGCGCACGGCCACTCCCCGTATGCATTCGAGGACCGTGTTCTCGAGTCGCTCGGCACCCCTTCTGTGGTCCTTGCCTGGGCTCATCTCGCCGAGCTTCTTGCCGCCCCGGCTGTCGGCGCAGCCCTCGCTGTTTCCCTTGTCCTCGCGTGGTTCAGGCGAGCCGTCTTGCGTGTCGCCGTCTACGCCGCGCTTGCTGGTGCGGCTCTGCTGATCAGCGAGCGCGTCGTCAAGCAACTGGTCCATCGGACGTACTATGGCGAGCTCACATTTCCCTCCGGACACGTCACCGTGGTCAGCGCGACCGCGGCGGCCATGTGGCTGGCCCTCTTCCCGCTCCTCGGTACTCGGGCGCGGTACGTCACGTTCGTCCTCGGCGTCGCCTGGACCGTTCTGATGTCGCTGGCCGTGGTCGGCGCGCTCTGGCACACCCCGCTGGACGCCGTCGGCTCCATCTTGCTGTCTGTCGGTATCGTCACGGCGGGCGCCGCTGTCTTCGAGCCCGCCGGCTCCCGACGACCGTTCATGGGCGCCAGGCGCTCCCGGATTGTGGAGCGGCGTGGCCGGTAGCGCCGATGTCACGTCGCGAGGCGCGCCCCTTCGATATCCACATCGGGGAGGACGCGGGCCACGCCGCCCGGCAGCCACCAGGCCGACCGGCCGAGGAGGGCGAGTGCTGCCGGCACCAGGGTCATTCGGACGAGGAAGGCGTCAATGGCCACGCCGAGCGCGAGAGCGAAAGCGATGGTCTTGGTGATGATGTCTTCTGCGGAAATGAAGCTCGCGAAGACGAAGATCATGATGATGGCGGCAGCGGCGACCACCCGGGCACTCTTGGTGTAGCCGTCGACGGTCGCGGCAATCGGGTCGGCGCCGTGCGTGTGCTCCTCGCGGATCCGTGAGACGAGAAAGACCTCGTAGTCCATCGCGAGCCCGAACAACACACCGGCGAGGATCAGCGGCACGAAGCTGACGATCGGACCGGCGGCGGCAATGCCCAGGAGGCTGGTGGCATGTCCTTCCTGGAAGATCCATGTCGTCACGCCCAAGGCGGCGACCACGCTGAACAGGTAGCCGATGACCGCCTTGATCGGCACCAGGATGGAACGGAAGACCAGCATGAGGAGGAGGATGCAGATGATGGCGACGGTGATGAGGTAGGGGACCGTGGCCGCGGACAGCTTCGACGACACGTCGAGGTTCAGGGCGGTGGTGCCGGTCACGAGCACCTGGACGCCGGTGGAACGAGTCGCTGACGCCGCCTTGGCGCGGATGGTGGACACCAGCGCCTGCGTGGCCGGATCATTCGGCCCGGTCTTCGGGATGACGGTGACGAGGGTGAGGGTGTGCGCCGGGTTCTGCACCGGGGGAGTGACGAGCAGGATGTCGGGAATGCCTTTGGCTCCTTTTGCCAGTGCCTGGGCGACGACCTGGGCGCTGGCGGCTTTCGGGGTGTCGACGACGACGAGAAGGGGCGAGTTGAATCCGGGCCCAAAGCCCTGGGAGACCAGGTCGTAGGCACGTCGGTCCGTCGACGTGGCGGGGTACGTGCCGGCGTCTGGCAGCCCGAGATGGATGTGCCGCGCGGGAATGGCGAGCACGGCGAGAAGGGCGATGCCGGCGACGAGGACGAGCAGGGCACGGCGGGTCACGATCCGCACCCAGCGCTGTCCCAATGACCGGTAGTGCGAAGCGGTCGACCGGGCGATCTGGCGCTGGGCCGCCTTGCCATTGATGATCCGCGGGCCCGCGGCCGCGAGCAGTGCGGGGACCAAGGTGATGGCCGCTGCAGCGGCGATAATGACGGCTCCGGCGGCGGCGATGCCCATCACGGTGAGAAAGGGGATCCTGACGATGGCGAGCGCGGCGAGGGCAACGACCACGGTCGTGCCAGCGAAGCACACGGCGCTTCCCGCCGTGGCCACGGCCGTCGCGATCGACCTGTCGGGGTCCATGCCGGTGACCAATTGCTGGCGATGCCGGGTGGTTATGAAGAGGCCGTAGTCGATGCCGACCGCCAGGGCCAGCATGGTGGCGAGAATTTGGAGCGGTGGTCGAAAGCACGACGACCGAGCCGACGGCCGTGATAGCGGCCAGACCGGTGCCCAGCCCGACCAGAGCGCTGATGAGGGGGACGCCGGCGGCCAGGGCCGAGCGGAACGTCAGGGCGAGGACGATGAATGCGATCACGATGCCCGCGATGTCACTCTTCGAGGCGGTGCTCGGGGCGGCGAGCGCCCCGCCGATGTTCACGTGCATGCCTGCCGACTTGGCGGGGCCGCCGATGTCCAGAAGGGCCGTTCTGGCGGATGGGGTCACCGCGGCGACAGGGACCGGGTAGGCGACGATCGAAAGGGCGATCCTGCCTGACCTCGATACGGTCCCGGTCGTAAAGGGGTCCGAGACCGAGACCACCTGGGGGGCGAGGCGGAGCTGCGCCAGACTGGCCTCAATCGCCGCTCTATCGGCACTCGAAGTGATCGGAGCGGTCCCGGACGTCGAGAAGACGACCTGAGCCTGCGCGCCGCCGGCACCGGGGAAGCGGCTGTTGAGCAGATCGAGCGCCTGCTGCGACTGGGTACCCGGGATGGTCAGGTTGTTGCTCGCAGGCCGCTGCACCACCAGCACCAGGACGGACAAACCGGCCAACAGGACCACCCATCCGACGATGACCAGCCACCGGCGCCGGACCGTGAAGGCACCGATCCGATAGAGAACTGATGCCATCAGCGTGGCCTTTCTGGGAATGGGCGGGGGCCGGCGGGACAACCCCGTATCACGTCACGAGCGGCCACATGGACCGCACCGAAGGACGGCGAGAATCCTGGCACGGCACCTCGCACGGTCAGCGTGATCCCCCAGTCCGTCATCGACGTCGAGGCCATTCCTGTCGGCGCACCCCACAGCCGGGTTGATCGAAAAGGTGACCGGCGACCCACTCCTGAGCTGGCCTTCGTTCCCGGTCATACCGCCGATAATGTTCATTATGTTAAGTTACGTAGAAGTCAGGAGGATGGTGGATCCGCATGGTGGGCGGCACCACTCCTCTCCGTGACGGGGCATGCCTGAGCGTCCGCCAACGTCGTCGGACGCCGTTCTGCGTTCCGTCGAGCCGCTCTGCCGAACGGGCGCTCTCCGCGGAGTGCCTTCGACGACGACGTGATCCCGAGACGCCGGACGGTCCGCTCCGGTCCTCGGGCGGCTGGCGGCTCGGCGGCGACCCGTGTTCATGGCCCGCCTACCTGTCGGGTGGAAAAAGGGGGCTTGATTTGCCGGGTGCTTTTGAGTAAAGTGACAGGCGCTAAGTACCCTTCGATAAAGGTTCAAAGTCCGGACGGATGAGAAGGGGAAATCCCAGCTGAGGGGCTTGTAGAGTCCAGAAAAATCAAGTACGGTCCCCGGAATGTCCGGGGACTTTTGCGCGCCTGTGCTTCGGTGCGTTTTGGCGGTTCGCCGGTTTCGGCGAGCATGACCACTCCCCCGGTCGACGAGGAGCTGGCGGCCGAACAGGCCCACCTGGAGCGCGCCCTGGAGTCCCTCGAGGCCATGCGGCAGCGGGCAGAGCGGCTCCTCCAGGATCTCATCGCTGCGGGAAATCCCGACCTCGACTATGTCGCCGCCCTCTCGCGGCGAGTATCGCTACTGGCGGACAGCCCACGGCCTCTCCTCTTCGGGCGTATCGACGAGCAGGACGGGCCGACCTGGCACATCGGCCGTCGCCACGTCGAGGACGCACGTTCCGATCCCGTTGTCGTGGACTGGCGGGCGCCCGTGGCGGTGCCCTTCTACCGGGCGAGCGCCCGGGATGCTCTCGGGCTGGCCCGCCGCCGCCAGATCATGGTGGACCGGCGCGCGGTCGTCGCCGTGGCTGACGACCTCTTCGGTGGCAGCGGCGGCGAGACGGCCACCACTCGCCTCCGGGGCGGGGACGCCCTGCTGGCCGAGCTCGAACGGGCCCGCACGGGCGAGATGCTGGACATCGTCGCCACGATCCAGGCCGAACAGGACGAGATCATCCGTGCCCCGCTCGGCCTCATGCTCACCGTGCAAGGCGGACCGGGGACCGGCAAGACAGCTGTCGGGCTCCATCGTGCTGCGTTCCTGCTCTACAACCACCCGACCTTGAGTCGCGACGGCGTGCTCGTCCTGGGTCCGAGCCGTGCCTTCTTGCGGTACATCGCACAAGTTCTCCCCTCTCTCGGCGAGGAGGCCGTCGTGCAGACCACGATCGCTGACATTGCTCCCAAGGCGAAGGTCCGGATCGAGGAGTCGATGGAGGTGCGTCGCGTCAAGGGAGATCCCCGGATGAGCGAGCTTTTGCGACGCGCGCTGCAAGGGCGCCGGCGCCTGCTCGAGAAGGACGTCAGCCTGCGTGTGCGCTTCGCCCGGGCCACCCTGAGCGCCGAACGGGTCAATGAGCTCGTGTCGTCGATCGCTTCCCGTCCCGGCCCCTACAAGGCCGGTCGGCTGGCCCTGCGGGCCCGGCTCGTCAGCGAGGCGCGGCGCGTCTTCCGTTCGTCGGCCCGCCTCGGAGCCGACGAGGCCTGGTTCGAGGGCGAGCTCACGTCCTCCGCTGAGTTCACCGCCCTCCTCGACACGCTCTGGCCGACGGTCTCCCCCGCTGCGCTCGTGCGCGAGCTCTTGTCGTCTCGCGCCCAGCTCCAACGCCACGCCGCCGGGCTCCTGCCCGACTCAGACTGGGAGCTGCTTCTGCGGGCCAGGGAGGTCGGCGCATCCGCGACGGCTTGGAGTGTCGACGACCTGGCCCTGCTCGACGAAGCCACGTTCTTGACCGGCGGTCGCACGCGCTCCTACGGGCACATCGTCGTCGACGAGGCACAGGACCTGACACCCATGCAATTTCGCATGATCGCCCGGCGCGCCCCGTCGGGATCGATCACCGTGCTCGGAGACCTCGCCCAGGCCACGGGGCCCTGGACCTATGCCGACTGGGGGGAGATCCGGGTGCACCTGCCGGAAGCGGGCTCCTCCCAGCACGACGAGTTGACTCTCGGCTACCGGGCGCCGGGCAAGGTGCTCGAATTCGCGTCGCGACTGCTGTCTGTGGCCGCACCCGGCATCAGCCCCACTGCGTCCATACGCCCGGGCCGGACCGAACCTTTCGTGCGCACCGTGGAACCCGACTCGCTGGCCCCCGCTGCGCTCGCCGAGGCACGCAGGCTCTCCGAAGAGCACGCGCTGGTCGCCGTCATCACCCCCGAAGAGCTCACTCCGGCGCTCACCCGCTTGGCCCGGCGCGACCCCGGGGTCGGGGTCCTCGAACTCGACGCCATGACCCGGCCCATCACGATCGTCCCCGCCCGGGCCGCCAAGGGCCTCGAGTTCGACGCCGTCGTGGTCGTGGAGCCCTCGAGCATCGCCGGCGACGATGGGCGCGGGCTGCGGCTGCTCTACGTGGCCATGACACGCCCCATTCAGCACCTGAGCGTCGTCCACTCCCGCCCGATGCCCGATCCGCTCCTCGGCTGAGGAGCGCCTTCCTCTACGATCGGGGGCATGGCATCGGACGTGGAGGGCAAGGTTGCCCTGATCACCGGGGGGAGCAACGGCATCGGTGAGGGAGTTGCCCGACATCTCGCCGGCCGCGGGGCACACGTGGTGATCGCCGACATCGACGTCGCCCGGGGCAAGGCACTGGCCGACGAGCTCGATGCCCGCTTTGTACAGACCGACGTGGCCGACCCCGCCGCCAGCACGGCCGCGGTCGCGACCGCGGTCGACGTGTTCGGTGGGCTGCACATCGCGCACCTGAACGCCGGCGTCACCTCGTGGTGCGGAATGGGAGACGATTTCGACCCCGAGGCGTACCGTCGCTCCATGGCCATCAACCTCGACGGCGTCGTCTATGGCATCGCGGCGGCCCGGCCCGCCATCAAGGCAAGCGGCGGTGGGACCATCGTGGCGACCGCCTCCATGGCCGGGCTGGTCGCCACGCCGTTCGACCCGATTTACGCGGCCAACAAGCATGCGGTCGTCGGGCTGGCGCGCTCGCTGGGTCAGGTCTACGAACCAGACGGCATCCGCGTGCACGCGCTCTGCCCGTCGTTCGCCTACACAAACATCATCAAGGGCTCCGAGCAGACGTTGCTCGACATGGGTTTCCCCATCATCGATGTCAGTGACGTCGTCACCGCGTTCCAGCGCATCCTCGACTCTGACTCCACGGGTCAATGCTGGTACGTCGTGGCCGGACGGGAGAGCGAGCCCTTCGAGTTCCGCCGAGCCCCGGGACCGCGACTGGACTGATCGCCTCCGGGTGTCCGTCGGGGCGGCCGGGCGCCCGGTACGATCCCTCGTCGTAGCGACACGACCGGCGAAGGGTCCCGCCGGGGGCGCGACCCCGAACCGCCGGTACGACATGGCTGATGGCTCCTGAGGTGGCACCGGAGGGCCGAACCATGGACGAAGAGGAGCTGCCGCCCAACACCCCGAGTGAGCACGACCTCCTCGACGAGCCCCTCTTGCCGCTCCTGGGACTGTCGGCACAGACGATGGCGGCCGTCTTCGTCGGCGGGGCGCTCGGCACTGTGGCCAGGTACATGCTGGAAGCGCACCACGCGCTTGCGCCGGGCGCCTTCCCATGGGCCACGCTCCTGGTCAACCTGACCGGGTCGTTTGCCATCGGCCTGTTGCTCCCGCTCACCGAGCATCTCACGCACCGCTTCCCCGACATCCGGCCATTTCTCGTGGTCGGCTTCCTGGGAGGATGGACCACTTATTCCACGCTGGCCGTCGAGGGCGTCCTCCTCATCCGGCATGGTGACGCCGTCACCTGCGTGGCCTATCTGGCTGCCACGGTGGCCGGCGGGCTGGCGCTCGTCGTGGCCGGCCATGCGGTCGGCCGGAGGGTGCGGCCAGCGTGACCTCGTCCTCCCCCACTCTCGGCCTCGCGCTGCTGGTCGGCGTCGCCGGTGGTGTCGGCGCAGTCCTGCGCGCACTGCTCATCCACCATCTCGGCCTGCGGCGTTCCGACCCGCTGCCCCTCGGGACCCTCGTGGTCAATGGGTCGGGTTCTCTGCTGCTCGGTGTGGTCACCGGGCTCTCGCTGTATCACGGCCTGGAACCCCATGTGCTCGCCATTATCGGGATCGGGTTGTGCGGCGGCTACACGACCTGGTCGACGGCAAGCTGGGAGACGATCCACCTCTTGCACACCGGTCATCGCACCGAGGCGGTCGTCTACACGCTCAGCTCTCTCGTCGTCTGCCTGGGGGCGGCGGGGGCCGGCATCGGTCTCATGGCACTCGCCTAGGGGACAGGCAATGCTGCTCTGGCTCATCAAACTCGGAGTCACGTCCTCACGTCAGGAGGCGAATGCCTCGGGAGGAGGGCAGGTACACATCAGGTGGCGGTCACCGTAGGCCTGGTTGATCCGCGCCACGGGGGGCCAATACTTTCCCGCCGTCAGCCCGGCCGGGAACACCGCAGCCTGGCGGTCGTAGGGGCGCTCCCAGGTGGAGACGAGTGCCGCCGCCGTGTGCGGCGCGCCGCGCAACGGACTGTCCTCGACGGGCCAGCGGCCGGCCGCAATCTGGTCGATCTCTGCCCGGATTGCAATCATCGCGTCGCAGAAGCGGTCGAGCTCGACCAGGTCCTCGCTTTCGGTGGGCTCGACCATCAATGTGCCGGCCACCGGAAAGCTCACGGTAGGTGCGTGGAAGCCGTAGTCGATCAACCGCTTCGCCACATCGTCAACGGTCACTCCGGTGCTCTTCGTCAGCGGCCGGAGATCGAGGATGCACTCGTGGGCGACCAGCCCGTTCTTGCCCGAGTAGAGGGTCGGGAACGAGGCCGCCAAGCGCGCCGCGACATAGTTGGCGGCCAGCACGGCGGACTTGGTGGCGTGTGCCAGGCCGGGACCGCTCAGCAGCCGGATATAGGCCCAACTGATGGCCAGGATCCCCGCACTTCCGAACGGTGCCGCGCTGACCGGGCCGACGCCCCCGCGTTGCTCGGGCCGCGGGTGCATCGGGTGCGACGGCAGGAACGGCACCAGGTGCTGGGCCACGGCGACCGGTCCGACGCCGGGCCCTCCTCCGCCGTGCGGGATGCAGAAGGTCTTGTGCAGGTTGAGGTGTGAGACGTCGCCGCCGAACTCCCCGGGCTGGGCGAGGCCGAGCAGGGCATTGAGGTTGGCCCCGTCGATGTAGACCTGTCCGCCGTGCTGGTGGACGAGGGCGCACATGTCGCCGATGCCCTCCTCGTAGACGCCATGCGTCGAGGGGTAGGTGACCATGATCGCCGCCAGCCGCTCACCGTGCTCCTGGCACTTGCGGCGCAGGTCGACGAGATCCACGGTGCCGTCGTTCAGGGCCGCGACCACCACCACGCGCATGCCCGCCATGACGGCGGACGCAGCGTTGGTGCCGTGCGCGCTCGAGGGGATGAGGCAGACGTCGCGCTCGGCCTCGCCTCGCGACCGGTGGTACGCCCGGATGGCGAGGAGCCCGGCCAGCTCTCCCTGGCTTCCGGCATTGGGCTGGACGGAGACCTTGGCATAGCCGGTGACGCGAGCGAGCCACGCTTCGAGGTTGTCGATGAGTGCAAGGTAGCCCGGCGTGCTCTCGAGCGGCGCGAACGGATGGATGTCGGCGAAGCCCGGCAGCCCGACGGCTTCCATCTCCGTCGTTCCGTTGAGCTTCATGGTGCATGAGCCCAGCGGGATCATCCCGCGGTCCAATGCGAAATCCCGGTCCGAGAGTTGACGCAGGTAGCGGAGCATGCCGGTCTCGGAATGGTGTTCCGAGAACACCGGGTGGCTCAAGATGGGGCCGCGGCGCAACAGCGCCACCGGAAGCGCGGTCTCGGTGCCGGCACCCCGTTCCCCTCCGGTCACCCCGAAGGCCTCGAGCACGGCCGCCACGACCTCGGTTGTCGTCGTCTCTCCACAGGAGATGCCGACGTGGTCGTCGTCGACCCGGCGGAGCAACACGCCGCGGGTGTTCGCGTCCGCGACGATGCCGGTGGCCCGGCTCGGTGCCCGCACGATCACGGTGTCGAAGAAATGTCGGTGCACCAGCTCGAAGCCCGCGTGTTGCAGGGCGCCGGCCAGCTCCATCGTCCTGCTGTGGACCTGGCGGGCTATGCCGCGCAGTCCCGCCGGCCCGTGATACACCGCGTACATGGAGGCGACGACGGCGAGAAGAACCTGTGCGGTGCAGATGTTCGACGTGGCCTTCTCCCGGCGTATGTGCTGCTCCCGCGTCTGTAGCGCCAGCCGATAGGCGGGCCTGTCCTCGGCGTCGATCGACAAGCCGACCAGGCGACCCGGTAGGTCACGCTCCAGGCCCGCCTTCACCGCCATGAAGGCGGCGTGTGGCCCTCCGTACCACAGTGGCACGCCGAAGCGCTGCGAGGACCCGACGACGACGTCAGCCCCCCACTCCCCCGGTGGCTTCAAGAGGGTCAGCGCCAAGAGGTCGGTGGTCACCGCCACCAGTGCACCTCTCGTGTGCGCCTCCACGGTGACCGCCTCGAAGTCGCGGATGGCACCCGAACATCCCGGGTACTGCTGGACCATGCCGAAGTAGTCGCCTTCGGGGAGACCCGCATCGAAGTCGACGACGGTGACTTCAATGCCGAGCGGCTCGAGGCGCGTTTCGAGCACTGCGATGGTCTGTGGGAGGCAATCGGCATCCACGAGGACACGGTGGGACTCGACGTCGGCGCGCCGGCGCATGAGGGTGACGGCCTCGGCGACCGCCGTGCCCTCATCGAGCAAGGAGGCATTGGCCGTGTCGAGCCCGGTGAGGTCGGACACCATGGTCTGGAAATTCAGCAGCGCTTCGAGGCGTCCCTGGCTTATCTCGGGCTGGTACGGGGTGTAGGCGGTGTACCACGCCGGGCTCTCGAGCACGTTGCGCCGGATCACGCCCGGCGTGATCGTCCCGTAGTACCCGAGGCCGATCATCGGCTCGACGATCCGGTTCTGGGCGGCCAGCCGCCGGAGCTCGTCGAGGACTTCTCGCTCGGACTTCGCCTGCGGCAGGTCGAGCGCGCCCAGGCTCCGGAGGCTTCCGGGAACGGCGGCGTCAATGAGCGCATCGAGGGTCTCGAACCCGAGGACCTTGAGCATGCCGGATTGCTCGTCGTCCGACGGCCCCACGTGGCGGCGCACGAAGTCCTCGAACGGCTCGAGTGCGTCGGATCGGATGACTGGATGGTGGTCGCTCACGGAGGTCTCCCTACGTGCCCCGCGCTGCGCACGGAGCGAGTTGGACGTCCTCCCCGCTCTGTCATCGGACCTGAGAGTCTCGCCGCATGTCGCGGCTTCCACCTTCGGTGCGGGCGCTGCAACGCTCGCTTTCCAGAGTTGCCTCGCCGGAGCGGTATGTCGGCCTGAGAGTTTCTTGGGGAGAGTTGCTCCTCCGGCGTCCCCTCGCATGCCTGTTGCGGGGACTCTGGCGCTCCGGTTCAAACGGCGTATTCAGTTGTAGAACCCACTCTATACGGCACCCATGCCGGGCAACTGTTCCACCCGAGGGCCTATTCGGTCTCCTCGCGGATCGGCCACAAAGGCGGCCGGACGACGTGGGCGGCCAGCTCGCGACCGCGCTGCACCACGGTCACCTCGTCGCCGTCGAGCAGCCGCGCGTCGGCATCCACGAAGCCAAGGCCGATGCCCCGCTCGCGCATGGGCGAGAAGTTCCCGCTGGTCAGGGTGCCGACCCGGTCCGTGCCGGCGCACACGTCCGCGCCGTCACGCAACGGCTGGCGGCCCGCGGCGACGAAGCCCCGGAGGCGGCGGGCCGGGCCGTTGGCGCGCTCCTCTTCGAGCGCGGCCCGACCTGTGAACTCGTCCTTGTCCCAGCCGACGACCCAGCCCAGGCCCGCCTGGAGCGGTGTGATGCCCGGACCCAGCTCGTGGCCGTGCAGCGGCAGCCCCGCCTCGAGGCGGAGCGTGTCGCGGGCGCCCAGCCCGGCCGGCGCTATGCCCTGGTCGAGGACGGCTTGCCAGAAGCCCGGCGCCACCTCGGCGGGCACGGCGCACTCGACGCCGTCCTCACCGGTGTAGCCGGTGCCGGCGACCAGGCAGGTCGCACCGCCCCACTCGAACCGCTCGACATTGAAACGATGGACTGCCGCCGCCTCTGGCGACACGTTGGCCAGGCGTTCGCGGGCTGCGGGACCTTGCACCGCGATCACGGCCCGCTGCTCGGTGACATCGGTCCCACCGATGGCCGTGAGCACGTCGCTGGTGTTCGAGGCGTTGGGCATGACGTCGAAACGCTCGTCGTCGACCCACCAGACGATGATGTCGTCCACGACGAAGCCATCCTCGTCGAGGAGGTGCGTGTACTGGGCCCGGCCGGGGTGGATGCGGCGCAGGTCGTTGCTGAAGGAGCGCTGGAGGTGCTCGAAGGCGTCGGCGCCCAGGACGCGCACCGTGCCCAGGTGGCTGACGTCGAAGGCCACCGCCGACGAGCGGCACGCCCGGTGCTCGGCCACGGTGCCCGACGGATAGGCCAGTGGCATCTCCCAACCGCCGAAGGGAACCATCTTGGCCCCGAGTGCCACGTGTACCGCGTGCAGCGGTGATGTGCGGATCGACGTACCCTCCCCAGTGTCGCCGGCGTCCACCCGGTCAGACTACGCGGCTGCAGCGGTGGCGAGGAGGAGGCCGTGCGAGGCGAGGAGCGCCGTGAAGTCACGCTGGTACACGATGTGGATCGGGACTTCGGGATACAGCTCCCGCATGCGCCGGACCTTGCGGTTCTTGCGTGTCACGAGTCGCTGGTCCGCCGTGGTCAGCTCAATGAAGGTGCCGAGACTGGGCAGATAGAAGTCCGGGCGGAAGCCCGACACCGGCGAGCCGTGCTGATCCCATTCGAGCGGGAACTCCACCGGCTCGTACTGCCACTCCTCGCCGGCCAGGTCGAGCAGGGTGGCAAAGAGGCGCTCCGAGGGATGCGCGAACCGCACGTGCCCAGCGGGCGCACAGGCCGGGTGGCGGGTGCGCCCGACTGGGCGCGGGGTCGGCCGCGCTCACTCCCCGGCGGCCCGTGCGGTCTGCGCCCTCGCGGGCCGCCTCTTCGACGTTGCGTCCGGGGCGGCGGTGTCCATGCGCACGATGTCGGCGTCCAGCTCCCACACGACCCCGGCCAGCGGCACGATGTTGAACACGCCCTGTCCTCCGGCCAACAGGTCCACGACCTCACCGTTCGACCGGGCCAGGACGGAGCTCGTGCCGGTCAGGACCAGGTTGGCGGACGCGAGGTCCGAGCCCAGGTCCTCGCGGAGGCACTCGACGGCCCGCCGGGCAGACTGGAGCGAGACGCCGGCGTCGAGAAGCTGCTTGATCACCTTCAATTCGAGCACGTCGGAATACGAGTAGACGCGTCGAGAGCCGCTCCCATTCGCGGCGGCCAGCGACGGCTGGAGCAGGCCCGTGCGGGCCCAATAATCGAGTTGCCGATACGAGATCCCCACCAGACCGCAGACCTGCGGCCCGTGAAAACCCCCGACACGGGTCACGGAATCGTCGACCATCCCACCTCCCTCAAACCTGCCACTCCGGCCCTCACTCTAGTGCAGCCCGGACGACACCGGAGTAGTTACGCGAGCGTTATTCGGAACTTTCCCGGCCGCCGGGCCTGGCGGGCCACGCCACCACCGGCCCCAGCACGGTAAGCCCGATGGGGTCTCCCGGCTCGAGCGGGGCACCGCCCGTGACCCGCACGACCAGCTCCGGGAGAACCTCCGAGCGAGCCCGGACCCGCACGACCGCATCGTGGCCGAAGTACTCGTAGCTGGCCACCGTCCCCTCCAGCTCCCCCGCGGCCGGCTCGCCCAGGGCGATCTGCTCGGGCCGGACCATCACCTTGGCCGCCCCGCCCCCCGCCGGCCCGCTCCACTCGCGAACGGCCAGCCGGCCGAGCCCCGTGGCGACCACCCCGTCGCGGACCTCGCCGTCGAGCACGTTGGACTCGCCGAGGAACATCGCCAACTCAGCGTCTCTCGGATGCCCGTACAGACGTGTCGGCGTGTCGAGCTGGGCGATGGCCCCGCTCCGGAGCACGGCCACCTGGTCGGCCATCGACAGTGCCTCGTCCTGGTCGTGGGTGACCAAGACGGAGGTGGTGCCGGCCTCGCGCAGGACCTGCAACACGTCGGCACGGACCGACGCCCGCAACGCGGCATCGAGCGAGGAGAACGGCTCGTCGAGCAGCACGACCTCGGGTGTGATGGCCAGGGCCCGGGCCAGGGCGACCCGCTGCTGCTGTCCGCCGGAGAGCTGATGGGGGTAGCGCCGGCCCAACCCGGAGAGCCCGACGAGCTCGATCAACTCGCGGACCCGGGCCTTGCGGTCCGGGCCGCGAGCGAGCCCGAAGGCGATGTTGCGACCGACGTTCAAATGAGGAAAGAGGGCGCCCTCCTGGGGCACGTAGCCGATGCGGCGTTGCTCCGAGGGGATGAACCGGTGCCGCGCGTCGTCGACGATCTCCTCGCCCAGCGTGATCTGGCCCTGGTCGGGGCGCTCGAACCCCGCGACGATGCGCAGCAGCGTCGTCTTACCGCTGCCCGACGCGCCGAGAATCGCCGTGAACGACCCGTGCGGCACGGTCAGGTCGACGCCCCCCAGGACGCGCTGGCCGGAGAACGACTTTGCCACCCCATGGATGCGGAGGTCCTTCATGCCGGCACCATGATCTGCGGCGCCACGGCCGCAGCGCCAGCGACGGTGGCGCGTGCGGGCTGGCGGTCGAACCAGCGGCCGAGCACGTAGCCGGGCACCGCGGCGATCAGCACCATGACGCCCGCATAGGGCGCGGCCTGGCTGTAGGACTGGTTCTGCTCGTAGGCCCAGAACTGGGTGGCGAGGGTCTCGACGTTGGTGGGATGCAGCACCAGGGTCGCGGTCAGCTCGGTGGCCGTCTCCAAGAAGACGAGCGCGAACGCTGCAGCGAGACCGGGGCCGATGAGCGGCAAGGTCACGCGCCACAACACGCCGCGCCGGCGCACGCCCAGCGAGCCGGCGACCTCCTCGAGCCCCACCGGGGAACGGGCCACCGCTGCCCGCACGGAGACGACCGCCAGCGGGAAGAACATGATGGCGTAGGCCACCACCAGCAGCGCAGAGGTCTGGTAGAAGCGACCCCGGAGGAAGTGCTCCGTCACATAGGTGAAGCTGAGTGCGATGACGAGGCCGGGCACGGCCAGCACGAGCATGTTGGCTCGCTCGAGCGCGATGACCCTGGGCCGGGTGAAGCGGACCGAGAGCAGGCCGATCGGGAGCGCGGCCACGGTGGCCACCGCGCCGGCGACGGCGGCGTAGCCGAAGGTGTTGGCCGTCGCGACCAGGAGCGACGCCGGTGGCAGGGTGCTGTTGCCGCCCTGGACCATGAGGGAGATGATCGAGCCGACGGGAACCCCGAGCGCGAGGACGACCAGGAAGACGGCCCCGCACAGGACGAAGGCGCGGGCCCGGCCCAGCGGCACCGGCCGGTTGCGGCGTGCGGCCCCGGCACCGATGCGTGAGGTCCGGCCGCCGCCCCCGACCAGGCCTTCGCTGGCGAGGAGCAGGGCACCCAGCAGGACGAGGATGAGGGAGAGCGCGCACGCGGCGGGCTGGTTGAACCCCACCTCGAACTCGTTGTAGATCTCAGTGGTCAGGGTCTGGTAGCCGAGGATCTCGAAGGCACCGAACTCGGCCAGGACCACGAGCCCGACCAGCAGGGCTCCGCCGAAGATGGCCAGCCGGGCCTGGCCGACAGTGACGGTCCAGAAGGTACGCAGCCGCCCGAGCCCAAGGCTGCGCGCCACCTCCTCTTGTGCCGGATCCGCGGCGCGCAGGCTGGCCGCGACGGGTAGGAACACCAGGGGGTAGACGGCGAGCGTCATCACGAGGACGGCGGCCCAGAAGCCGCCGATGGAGGGGAAGATCGCCCGCCACCCGAAGCTCACGACGAAGTCGGGGATGCCCAGCGGGATCACGAGCACGATGGCGAAGAAGCGCCGGAAGGGCAGGTCGGTACGTTCGACGAACCAGGCAGCCAGCGTCCCCACGATTGCGCACAGGACCGTCACCGCGACCACGAGGCAGACGGTGTTCCAGATCAGCATCGCGGTCAGGTGTCGGAACAGGAGCCCTTGCAAGCCCGGGCAGTTCACACCGCGTGCGCAGACGGTCTGCGTCCAGCCGACCTGGACCGCCTGCACCACCAGGAAGGCCAGCGGGAGCACGACGACGACCGAGACGAGGATGGCACCGGCGGTCAGGAGACGTGGAAGGCGAGGGCGCCCCGGCCGTTGCCTGTGGGCCGCGACGCCGTCGCTCACAGCAGCTGGGCCTCCTGCAGCAGCCTGATCGCCTCGGCTCCGGTGCCCAGTTCCGCGATCGTGATGTCGTGTGGCTGGAGCTGGTCGAAGGGTGTTTCGGACTGCGCCGTCGTCACACCCGAGGCGATCGGGTACTCGAAGCTGTCGCTGTGGGCGATGATCTCCTGCCCCTTCGCCGATGTCAGGAAAGCCAAGAAGCGCTGGGCGGCCTCTTGGTGTGTGGACGACTTGAGGATGCCGGCCCCCGAGATGTCGACGACGTAGCCGACGTCGCGTGGGGCGAAGTACGCGATCGCCGTGTGATTGCCTCCGGGCCCCGTCTGGGCCCCCAGGCGGTACCAGTAGTACTGGTCGATCAGTCCCAAGGCGACCTGCCCGCTGTTGACCTGGGCCACCAGGGCCTCGTTGGACGGGTAGTCATGGCCCCCCGCGTTGGCCTTGACGGCCTCGAGCCACCGCAGCGCGCTCGGTGTCGCCGTGCGCCCGCGCGATGCTCGTGACGATGGGCTGGAAGTCGGTCTCGCTTCCCGCCAGGCCGATGCGGCCGCTCCACTTGGGGTCGGCCAAGCCCATGGCCGAGGTGGGCAGATCGGCTGGTTTCAACAGCGACGTGTTGTAGATCATCACGCTGACGCGGGCCGACACGCCCACCCATCCCCCGTCCGGCGAGTTGTAGCGCGAGGGCGTGTTGGCCAGAGTGGAGGGATTCACGGAGGCCAAGAGACCCTTCGACGCCAGATACTGCAAGGACGGGGAGTTCTCCGCGAAGAACACGTCCGCCGGTGAGTGCGCGCCCTCGGTCACGATCTGATCGGCCAGCACGCCCTCGTCGTCGGAGCGCAGGCTCATGGCGATCCCGGTCTCCTGCTCGAACGCCGTGGCCAGGGCCTGCGTTGTCTGGACGTGCTGGCCGCTGTAGACGGTCAGGCTGCCGGCCCCGCCCGTACCCCCTGCACCCTGGGCGCATCCCGCGAGCGCGACGGCACCGAGGCCGGCCGCCGCCACGGCCACGAGGGCCCTTCGGCCGCTCCTGTCCCCCGCCGTCCATCTCCGCCTCCTGCTGCGCATCGGACCCGGTGCCTCTCCTCGTCACTAAAGTTAGGTTGCCCTAACTTTAGGGTAGCCTCAGAAAGGCGTCAAACCCACGCGGTGGTCAGCCCGGGTCGCGCCACCTCCCGGGCGCCAGGTCGGCCCGGCCCTCGAGCGGGCTCGACGGCTCGGCGTGGAAGCGAACCGGGATGCGACCGGCGTGTCGCGCCCGCCACCCAGCCTCGACGCCCAGGCGCATGGCCCGGGCCATGGCGACGGGGTCGTGCGCCCGGTTGACCGCCGACGCCACCAGGACCGCGTCACACCCGAGCTCCATCGCGAGGGCCGCGTCCGATGCCGTGCCGATGCCGGCGTCGAGGATGACGGGAACCTCGACGGCCTCTCGGATCAGCGCGATGTTGTAGGGGTTGCGGATGCCCAGCCCGCTCCCGATGGGCGACCCGAGCGGCATGACGGCGGCGCAGCCGACCTGCTGGAGACGGAAGGCCAGCACCGGGTCGTCGGTCGTGTAGGGCAGGACGACGAAACCGTCCTCGGTCAGCTGCTCGGCCGCGGTCAGGAGCTCGACGGCGTCCGGCAGGAGGGAGCGGTCGTCCCCGATCACCTCGAGCTTGACCCAGTCGGTGCCGAACGCCTCCCGGGCCAGTTTGGCGGTGAGCACCGCCTCCGAGGCGGTGGCGCAGCCGGCGGTGTTGGGCAGGACCCGGACGCCGAGCTCGTCGAGCAACGTGAGCAGCGAGCCCTGTGGCGACGCTTCGACCCGCCGGACCGCGACGGTCGCCATGGCGGTGCCCGATGCCTCCAGCGAGGCACGCAGGCCATCGAGGCTGGTCATACCCCCGGTGCCGAGCAGGAGGCGTGACGCCAGCACCTCGCCGGCGATGCAGAGACCGTCCTCTCGGAGCGCCGGCGTGTGCTCGACCGCGTCGTCGCGTGCCACCGGACGACGATACCCCGGTGCCCGCCTATGGTGACTCGGTGCCGGGCACGACCCCACCCGCGGCGCTGACCATCGCCGGCTCCGACTCGGGTGGCGGCGCGGGCGCGCAAGCCGACCTGAAGACCTTCGCGGCCTTGGGCGTGCACGGCACCTGCGCCCTCACCGCCGTGACCGCGCAGAACACGGTCGAGGTGCGCGGCGTCGTCGCCCTCGAGCCCGCCTTCGTCCGCCTGCAGGTCGAGGTCGTCCTGCAGGACTTCGACGTGCGTGCCGTCAAGACAGGCATGTTGGCGAACGCGCTCATCGTGGGCGAGGTCGCGCGGATCGCAGCCCTGGGACTGCTCCCCCAGCTGGTGGTGGATCCGGTCCTCGTGTCCTCCAGCGGGCATCGGCTCATGGAGCCCGAGGGCGTCGCCGGCTACCTGGGGCTCCTGCTCCCCCACGCGCTGGTCGTCACGCCGAACCTGCGTGAGGCAGCGGTGCTCGGCGACACCGACGTCGAGTCGCTGAAGACGCTCGAAGCTCGGGTCGCGGTGGCCGAACGCATCAGGGAGACGGGCGCCCGCTACGTGGTCGTGAAGGGCGGCCACCTGACCGAATCCGCCGATGACGTCGTCGCGGGCCCCGAGGGGGTGGAGGTGCTGCCCGGAGCACGCGTCATCACCGGGAACGACCATGGCACGGGGTGCTCGCTCTCGGCCGCCATCGCGTCCCACCTGGCCAGGGGTACGGCGGTGCCCGACGCGATCAGAGAGGCCAAGGCCTTCGTCGCTCGGGCTCTGGCCGGCGGCTCCGGGTGGCGGCTCGGTGCGGGGCACGGGCCCCTCGACCATTTTGGGTGGTCCGGACCGCCGTAGGCTTGGCGCGCCATGACGCTGCACGACGCCGACACGGGCCTGCGGTCCGAGGGGGCCGACCCCCCCGAGCCGCTTCGGCCCCCGACCCCCGGCGGGATCTCCATGCGTCCGGCCATGATCGTGGTCGGGCTCGCCGTGCTCATTCTCGTGGTCTTCGTCGCCATCGGGATCCTCTCGTCGCACTCTCAGGCGCCGGTCACGCGGAGCACCGGGCCGTCCGCGGTGCCCGGGGTCAGCGTGCCGGCCGTGTCCGGCACCCAACTCCTCTCGCCCATCGTCCGGTCGGGCGAGCCACCGGCGAACGTCCTCAGTGCCGTGTCGGTCCCGAAGGGCTCGGTGCGTCTTTCGCATCGGGACAACACCGGGCAGGCCGCCCAATTCGACTCGCAGGTGTCGTTCCGCTCCGACGACTCGCAGGGCGCGCTGCTGGCGTTCTTCGCGGCCGAGATGAAGGTGCGGGGCTGGCAGGTCTTCGATCGGGGGCCAGCGGCCAACGATCCGGGCGCTCTCGAGGTCCTGGGCAAGCTGGCCGGTTCAGACGGCTACTACTGGGAGATGGGGGCTGTCATCCCGCCCACCACGTTCCGCACCGGCGGTCCGGCCCGCGGGCAGACGGACTACACGATCCGACTCTTCCAGGTGAACGACGCGGCCTGACCCGGTCCGGCGCCGGCCTCACAGACGGACGGGCCGGCGACGGCCTCAGCGTGCGGTGGCGGCCCGGGCCCCCGCGGCCGGGGCCAGGTCGGGCAGCCCGTCGGGGTCATCGGCGGGCTCCCTGAGCAGGTAGGCCCACACGAAGAAGTTGATCGGGTAGAGCAAGTAGCCCACCCGCGGGTTCGGGGCGAGCAAGATGAGCACCGACATCACGACGCCGGCGATCGTGCAGACCTCGGCCGTGGTGCGCGGGGTGTGGCGGTACAGGTGCCGGGCCAGGAGCACGGCGAGCACGATGCCGACCGAGAGCGGCAGGGCCCGGCTCAGCGAGGGGAAGGCCGAGACGAGGACGTGACCCGGCAGCGCGCTGGCCGCCGTCGACGGCAAGGCGCTCAGTCCGAGTGGGAAGAGCACGACGTCATCGATCAGCGCGAACGGACCGCGCAGGGCGAACGGGAAGATGGTCGGGACCGCCACGACGACCATCCCCGCCAGCATGGAGAGGGGACGCCGTTGGCCGTCGCGGCCCCGTGCCGCGAACAGCGCCAGGGCGGCCAGCGGCCAGGCCGTGAACTTCATGGCCGACGCGATCCCGAACACGACGCCGGACGCGAAGGGGCGCCGACGCTGCGCCAACACCATGGCGAGGAGGAGGAAGGCCGCGACCGGAATGTCGTCGCCTCCTGTCGCCAGGGGCAGCGACGCCAGCGGGAGGATCACGAGGGCTTGCAGGGCGCGGATCTTGCGCCGCTCGTCCGCTCGGCAGAGGTAGAGCGCCACCGCGGCCACGACGAGCGTGGTGAGGCAGAAGAAGATCCGGGCGTCACTCAACCCGTTGTTGGGCCAGATCTCGCTCGGAATTCCCGCCACCGCCATGAGCGGCAGATAGGGCAGGAACCCCGCGAAGTCGGGTTGGCCGGGGGCGTGGTACCTGACCGCGTGCGGGAGCTTCACGAGCGGGTGGTAGGGGTCCTGGCCCCGGACGAGGTCCTGGCCGCCGACCTCGACGGTGACGACCTCGGGCTGTTGGTGGGAGCCCGCGACGCCGTCGAAGCGCCAGAGGATCTCGAGCCCCAGCGGGATGGCGAGGCTACCGGCGAACACGCACACGGCGACCACGATCCGGGTCAGCCAGGCGCGCCGGTGCTGCAGTCTCGTCAGGGTACGGCGGGGCTGCTGCTGCCGGACGCGCCGCACCCACCATGCCAACACCGCCGATGCCAACGCGCCGAAGACGAATGGCGAGAGCGCCATGCGCCCCCAGACCTGGTACAGCGCATTGGTCGACGTGAAGATCGTCAGCAGGGCGAAGAGGGCGCTGCCACCGTAGAGCAGTGCGTCGCCGGCCTCGGGGCCGACCCGGTTCGCCTGGTCCAACACCGATTGCCAGGCCGAGCTGGCCCAGGGCGGGATCGTCGTCGCGGAATTCGTCGGCATGGCGTCTCGAAAGCCTCGCATACGGGGGAAACCGGGGAGGGCACCCCGGGTGAGTCTAGAGGTGCAACTCTTCGAGGTAGAAGGCGACCTCGGCCTCGAGGCACGCCGTCAGGGTGTCCGCCCGGCGGAAGCCGTGCCCCTCTCCTTCGAAGAAGCGCAGTTCGCACCGGGTACCTGCGGTGCCGAGGGCCTGGCGCATGGTCTCCGCCTGAGCCGGCGGCACCACCCGGTCGTCGGTCCCCTGCAGCAGGAGGACCGAACCGGCCATGGATGCGGCACGCCTCACCGGCGACCGCTCCTCGTAGAGCGGGAGCGCCTCGGGAAGGGGGCCGATCAAGCGGTCGGTGTAGTGGACTTCGAAGTCGTGGGTCGTGGCGACGAGCCCCATCAGGTCCGTCACCCCGTACCACGAGGCGCAGGCGCCGAACCCCTCCCCCGCTGCCAGCGCATTGAGGGCGGTCATGCCGCCCGCGCTGCCACCGCGGACGGCCATCCGGTCCGGGTCGACGTCGCCGCGCGCCGCGAGGTGGAGGGCCGCATCGAGGCAGTCCTCCGCGTCCGCGACGCCCCACTGACCCCACAGGGCGCAGCGATAGGCGCGCCCGTACCCGGTGCTCCCGGCGTAATCGACGCACGCCACGGCGAAACCGCGGGTCGTGAAGAACTGGAGGGTCAGGTCGAGCCCCGCCTGGCACGACGACGTCGGTCCTCCGTGACACCAGGTGACGAGCGGTGGCGGACCGGTGCCGGGGCCTCCGCTCTTTCCGGGTGCAGGCCGGTACAGCGTGCCATGGACCGGGCGGCCCGAACGGCCGGTCAGTGCGAAGGGCTCCCCCGTCGCCACGTCGGCCGGCCCGAGCGCGATCTCGGGGCGCGGACGCACGGGTTGGGGCCGCCCGTCTCGTGTCCCCACCCAGACGTTGGCCGGCGAGTCCGCCGTGCTGCCGATGAGCGCCAGCCCGTCACCGTGCGCGCAGACCGCGCTGATCGAGACGCAGGGTTGCTCCAGCACCGCGGGCGGGGCCTCAGCCTGGTCCGTCCCGGACCAGGCGGACGAGCGCGTCGCGGCCGGACGCCGTCATGCGGGCCACGACGGAGCCGTCGGCGAGCTCGGCCATGGTCGTCTGGCTGAGGACCCAGTCGGGCCCGTGGAATTCGGCCGTGGCAATGGTGAGTGCAGTCGGGTCCACCGGCCCGCCGGGGAACCCGGGGTGGACATACGGCTGCCACCAGCCCCGCCTGTCCGAGACGAAGCGCAACGAGCCGTCGCGCCCCCAGGCGGGTTGGCCAATTGACTCCTCGGGCCCGCCCGCCACCTCCCAGGGCGCACCGGCCGCCTCGAGCGCGCCCGCACCGGGCGTCGCTCCGGCGCGACGGAGGAGCGGCAGCACGACGAGCCTCGAGGCGTCCCATGGCATGTCGGGGTGATCCCAGACGACAACGGCCAAACGGTCGCCAGCCGGATGGACACGAGGCGTGCCGAAGAAGTCGTGATCGGCGAGGAGTGTGGTCTCGCCCGGCCGCGCGCCCCGCGCCGAGAGCGCGACGACACTCCGGGTCGGAGCTCCAGCCCCCTCCTGGTGGACCTCGCGCACCGCCAGGACCCAGTCGCCGTCAGGCGTCGTGCTCAGTCCGCCGTGGTGGTGCACCTCGCCGTCCCGTGGTGGCGTGGTGAGCGGCTCCGGCGTGGCCCGATCGGCGGGGCCGTCGCAGAACCACACCCGTTGATCCTCCTGATCGACGTAGGCAACGGCACCCGCCGACCGTCGCGGCACCAGGCACATGGCCCCGCCGCCGTACTCGTGGACGCGGCTGCGGACACTCACCCCGTCCGGCGAGTGGTCGGTCAGACCCCCGCCAGAGGACCGGACGATGACGACGCGCCCGTTCTCGGCAGGACGCGACTCGAGCCAGTAGAGCGCCTGGCCGTCGGAGCACAGGTCGGAGAGGGAGACCTTGGCGCGGGCGACATCGCCCGCCGAGAGCGGTGAGGCCCAGCGCCCGTGTCCGGAGGTCGTGGCCACCGTCCGAACGTACCCCGTGCACCGGCCCGAGTCGGGTGGGAGCAATGTCGCGCTCTACAGTGAGCCAGTGCGCTTCCCGGCCTACCTGCTCTCCAAGGCGGGCGAGGTCATCCGACCGGCGGTGGTCGATCTCGCGGACACGGATCTGCCCCCGGGCGACGTGCTCGTCCGCGTGGAATGGTCCGCCATCAATTTCAAGGACGCCATGGTCACCCGACCGGGCAACCGCGTTGCCCGCGTCTTCCCGTTGGTACCGGGGGTCGAGCTGGCGGGAATCGTCGAGGAGAGCACGAGCCCGGACTTCGCGACCGGACAGCGGGTCCTCGTGCAGGGATACGACCTCGGCGTGGCCCGGCACGGCGGCTTCGCCGCCTATGCACGAGTGCCGGCCGACTGGGTGGTGCCACTGCCCGACGCACTGAGCTGCCGCACCGCAGCCGTCATCGGCCTGGCCGGCTTCACGGCCCTCCTCTCGCTGCGCCGGCTCGTCCAGCACGGCACGACTCCCGAGGACGGACCGATTCTGGTCACCGGGGCCTCAGGGGGTGTCGGCAGTGCGGCGGTTGCGCTGCTGGCCAACGCCGGCTTCGACGTGGTGGCCTCCTCGGGCAAGACGGCAGAGGACGACTACCTCAAGAGCCTGGGTGCGGGTGAGGTCGTGGGACGCCAGTTCGTCGAAGACGACGGACGGACGCTCGGTCCCCAACTGTGGGCTGGGGTCGTGGACTGCGTGGGAGGCACCGCGTTGGCCCAGGCGTTGCGCACGGTCCGCTACGGGGGCGCCGTGGCCGCCAGCGGCTTGACGGGTGGCAACGATCTGACCACGACGATCTACCCATTCATCGTGCGCGGAGTCGCCCTCTTGGGGATCGACACCGTCGCGACGCCCATCGCGGAGCGGCGCGCCCTGTGGGCGGACATGGCCGAGTCGTTTCCCATCGACCGCTGCGAGGACATGGTCAACGAGGAGATCGGCCTCGACGGGTTGACCAAGGCACTCGGCCGCGTGCTCGACGCCTCGGTGCGCGGGCGCATTCTCGTCCAGCCGGTCGGCTCGGACGCCGGCGCCCCTCAGCCGGCGTAGACGGGCGACGCCTTGATCGTCCCGCTGTTGCAGGGTGCGATGGCCAGCGTGAACGTGGGTGACGGCGTCGTCGCACCGGGCATGGTGACGGCAGCCGCCTCGGAGCTGGGACAACTCGTCTCGGCGCCGACCGGCACATCGGAGAACTGGTAGGCGAACTGCGCCGTCGACGAGGGGGCCAACGTCACCGTCGAGGGAGGCGCGTTCGCCGCCGGGGACAGCGAGACTGACAGTCCGTCCACCATCGTCACGGTCAACGGTGCCCCGCTGCCGGAGAAGAGGGCGATCCTCGGATAGCCATCGGCCGTGCACGACGACGCCCCCGTGTTGTTGACCGTCACGGTGCCGGTGATGGTGCCGGCCGCGCCCTGGCCCATACCGGGCGACGCCGTGATGTGGTTGCAGCCGGTCGATGCGGCCGTGGTCGACGTGACGGGAGACGTCGTCGATGTCGTGGTCGACGACGAGGATGTCGTCGAGATCGCGTGGTGGCTCGTCGTCGTGCTCGTGTGGCTGGTGGGGCTGCTACTGCACGCCGCGAGGACGACGCAGGCGCACGCCAAGACGGCGAGCGCCCAGCGAGGTGGCGTCACCCTTCGAAGTCCTCCGGTCGCACGGAATCGAGGAACTGTCGGAACTGGCCCACCAGTTCGTCCGGTGTGTCCTCCTCCTCGTCCTCCGTGTCGAGCGCGAGGATGATCCCCTCGGACTCCATCAGCTCGTCGGAGACGAAGAGCGGCGTCTCGGTGCGCACGGCGACGGCCACTGCGTCGGAGGGGCGACTCGACACGATCGTCCGCTCCTCACCGCGGACGAGATGCATCTCTGCATAGTAGGTCGAGGACCGGAGCTCGGTGATGATGACTCGCTCGACGCTGATGTCCAGCGCGCCGAGCATGTCCTTCATCAGGTCGTGCGTCAGTGGGCGGGGCATGGTCACGCCCTGGAGTGCATAGGCGATTGCCGTTGCCTCGGGGCTCCCGATGAAAATAGGCAGCGTGCGCCCCTCACCCTCGGTCTCCTGCAGGAGGAGCACCGGCGTGTTCGACTGCAGGTCCACCCTGACCGCTCGGAGTAGCACACGGACCATGACAGAAATGTAGCGCCGGATGCCGGCCTTGCGTCACCCTCCCAGATGACGCCGGAGGGACAGGCGCAGCAACGTGGCTCGCATCGACTGGCCCAGTGCCGCCAGCTGTTCGGCCCCCTCCACCGCCTTCTGGCGTGACTCGGGGTTCCGCTGGCGCAGCAGAGGGATCACGACCTGCTCAATCAGGCCCATCTCGCGCTCGACGGCGTTCCGGTAGAGCCGCAGGTGGCGCGGCTCGATACCAAAAGCCCGGAACGCCACGGCCAGGTTCGCCACGGTCAGGGCGTCCTCGTCGTAGGTGGCGATACCCGCCACGGCGACGCAATCGATGAGGCCGAAGCCCTCCAGGCCGGCCACCTCATCCGCCGACAGGCCGCTGGCTGCGCACAATTCCTCGAGCGACAGGCTGGCGCCCGTCACCATGCCGGACGCGCCGGGCCCGCTCGCCGCCCGCCGGCGCGCCGCCGGCGCCCTGGGACTGGCTCTTGCGTGTCTTCGCCTCCGCGGGAGGTGGTCCGGTCGGCGTTGTCGCTGCAGCCGGTTCCGGCCGCGGCGGGAGGGCCGTCCCGTTGGCGCGTCCGGTCCCCTTCGCGGCGGAGGCGCGAGGAGCGCCGGAGGCACGCGTCGCGGCGGAGGCGCGGAGCGCCGGAGGCACGCGTCTCGCCGGCGGGCGCGCGCGCCGTCGGGCCGGCCGGTGCGGCCGCTTCCCGACCGTGCTCCATCGCGGCGGGCACCGCCGTCTCGCCCTCGGCGACCACCTGCAAGCCGCGACGGGCCTGGACGTCCTCGGGCAACTTGGCCGCGCGTCGAGAGGCATCCTCGAGGATGCGCGCCATCGCCTCCTGGTCCGCCTTCGTCGGCTGCTCCTGGGCCTGGGCGTGGGCGTGGGCTTGGGCCTGGACTGCCGGCCGCGCGCCGGCTGCGGCGTACGCGGGCTCCGACGGCTTGCCGTTCCCAACGTCGGTGCCTGGGTCGTCGAGCTCGCCGTCGGCCAGCCGGTCGCGGATGACCTTCAGGGGCAGGAAGTGCTCGCGCTGCTGGCGCAGCACCCAGCGCAGGCGCTCGACGTCGTGATCGAAGAACTTCCGGTACCCCGAAGGCGAGCGCTCCGGGTTCACCAGCCCCTGGCTCTCGAGGAACCTGATCTTCGAGATGGTGACATCGGGGAATTCCTCGCGGAGCAGCGTCAGGACATCCCCGATGGAGAGGTACGTGCGGGTCGTCATTCGTTCCCCGCCACCAGGTAGACGAGCTTGAATTTGCCGATTTGGACTTCGTCGCCCGGGGCGAGCTGCACCTCGTCGATCCGCTCCCGGTTCACGTAGGTGCCGTTCAACGAGCCCAAGTCCCGGAGTGAGTACGCGCCCCCGTCCTCAGGCGTGATCTCCACGTGGCGGCGAGACACGGTGATGTCGTCCAGGAAGATGTCGCTCTCGGGGTGCCGGCCCGCCCGGACAACCTTCTCACCGAGGAGGTACCGCGCCCCGATATTGGGGCCACGGGTGACCACGAGAACGCCGGCGCCGTGCGGGACCTCCACGAGGTTGACGTCGGGACGGTCCTCCATCTCTGCCTCGTCGGTCGGGTGCAGGGTGATGGTGGCGTCATCGCCGTCTGCCAGCAGCGCGTGACCACACGAGGAGCAGAAATTGACGCCCTCCGGGTTGCGGTGCCCGCAGTTGTGACAGTACACGGGGTCCACGGTACCCCACCCCGCGGAACGGTTCTCCTGCCGTCACAGGATACCTGGACACCTGCTCAGTCGGCGGTCAGGTCACGGTAGGCGGCCGCGTCGAGGAGGGCGCCGGGGTCCGCGCCCGGCGCGAGCTCCAGTTCGCAGATCCACGCCTCGCCGTAGGGATCCTGGTTCATCCTCTCCGGGGCACCGGTGAGCGCGTCGTTCACGGCTGTCACGGTGCCGGCCAACGGCGCGTAGATCTCCGATACCGATTTCGTCGACTCGACTTCGCCGAGCTGACCCCCTGCTTCGACCTCGCTCCCGACCGAGGGCAGGTCGACGAACACGATGTCGCCGAGTGCGTCTTGCGCGTAGTCGGTGATGCCGACCCGCACTCGCGTTCCCTGGACGCGAACCCACTCGTGCTCCGGCGAGTAGCGCAGATCCTCGGGGATGTTCATGGGGGGCGACCATACCGGACGACGGGCCCGACTCGCAGCCGTGAGCTAGGACATCATTCGGGTGACCCGCTCGACGTAGACGGATGCGAGAGCCTCGGAGCGAGCCAGGTCCGACGCCTCCGCCCACACGTGGGTGACGGGGTCCTCGGGATCGGGGACCACGAGGACCCATCCCTCCTCCGACAGCACCTTGATCCCGTCCACCAGGACCGGGTCGGCGCCTTCGTCGGTCAACTGTTCCATCAGGGTCCTCATGATCAGGCCCTTCTGCTCCATGGGCGTGGCCACCACGTCGTGGACGATGGGCATCGGCTCCGTGGCGTCGACGATCTCGGCCAGGGAGGCGGTGCCCTGCCCCAGCAGGGAAACCAGTCGGACCAGGGCGGCGGCCGCGTCCAAGGCCGGCATGAACGGCGGAAAGACATAGCCACCCCTCTGATCGGACGCGAAGGAGACGCCGCCGGATGCCGCCGCCTCGAGCAGCCCCGACGAGGAGAGCGGTGTGAGCTCCAGGTCCACTCCGCGCGCGGCGCAGAAGCGTGCTGCACGATCGCTCGCCGTCACAGGGAGTGCGACCCGATCCATCTGGCCGGCGGCGGTCAAGAGCGCAATGAAGGCCATGATCGCCTCGTCGTCCGTGAGCACGCGTCCGGTGCCATCGATCAGCGTGAGACGCTCCCCACCGGCGTCGATCACCGCGCCGAGGTCTGCTCCCGAACTGCGCACGGCGTCGGCCACCCGCGCCTCGCTCACGATGCGGTCGACGGCGATCATCCCTGGCGTCTGCGCGTAGGGGTTGATGCTCAGCACGTCGGCCCTGACCTTCGACAGGAGGCTGGGCATGACGAGGCTCGCGGCACCGTACGAGAGATCGAGGACCAGCTTGACTTCGCGTCCGGCGTCACGGCGCAACCCGAACGCGTCCACGACGTCGGCCGTATAGAGCTCGATGGTACGGGGGGAGAAGTCGATGTCACCGATCTCGCCCGCGGTCACCCGGCGGAACTCCTCGCGGTGGTACATCCGCTCCACCCGCCGTTGGTCGCTTTCGGAGAGGTCGATGCCCCGTTCGTCGAAGAGCCTGATCACCACCGACTGCGCGTCGTCGGGGCTGAGCCGCACGGTCAGCCCTGCCCGGTGGCCCCGCACGCGGAGATCGTGGCGTGTGACGGGAACCGTGGCCAGCTCGAGGTCGCTGACGTTGACCCCCACCGAGTTGCATCCGACCATGAGGGCGCGCTTGAGCACCCGGGCCACCCGGCTCGTGTCACGCGAGGCGCTGATGTACGAGCCCTTCTCGAAGCCCGACGCCCATGCCTTGGCCAGCCGCACCGCCAGCTCGGGGCTGATGTCGACGTTCGCGATGCCCTGCACGCCCTCGCGGCCGAAGAGCGTGCGCGCCCCGCCGGACTCCCACACGATGGAGGCGTTCACCTGGGCGCCGGGCTCGACCACCTTGCCGGGATAGACCTTGACGCCGCTGCGGACCTCTGCGTGGGCTCCGACCAGGCAGCCCTCCCCCACCACCGCCCCGGGCTCGATGCGGGCCCCCACCCGCAGGTCGCACGACCGGCCCAGGACGGCTCCCTCGACCCTGACGGCGAGCCCGAGATAGGAGTTCTCGCCGATGACGGAGCGCTGCAGCTCGGCTCGGTCCGCCACCTGGGTGTTCGCGCCAACGGTGCTGTACGACCCCAGGACCACGTCCCGGTCGATGGTGCAGTTCTCCCCGATGAACGACGGTGAGTCGATGCGCACCGACGGGTCGATGGACGAGCCCTTGCCGACCCAGATGCCCGGGCGGAGCTGGAAGCCCGACACGTCGACCCGTACCTTTCCGTCGAGGATGTCCTCGTGAGCCTTGAGATAGGCCGCCGTCGTGCCGACGTCCTCCCAGTAGCCGTCGGCCACGTACCCGAAGAGCGGCCGCCCGGCCTCGAGCGCCGCCGGGAAGACCTCGCCGGAGAAGTCGACCGATCGCCCCTCGGGAATGAGCTCGAAGATCTCGGGCTCGAGCACGTAGATGCCCGTGTTGATCGTGTCGCTGAAGACCTGCCCCCAGCCGGGCTTCTCGAGGAACCGCTCGATGCTCCCGTCCTCCCTGGTGATCACGATGCCGAACTCGAGCGGGTTCTCCACGGCGCACAGCGCGATCGTCGCCAGCGCCTGGTGCTTCTCGTGGAAAGCGATCACCGACGTCAGGTCGATGTCGGTCAGGACGTCACCCGAGATCACGAGGAAGCGCTCGGTCAGCTGCTCGCGCGCGTTGCGTACGGAGCCGGCGGTGCCGAGCGGTGTCTCCTCCGTCGCGTAGACCATGCGCACGCCGAGCTCGCTGCCGTCCCCGAAGTAGCTACGGATGGCATTGGGGAGGAAGGCGACAGTGACGACGATGTCCGTGATGCCGTGCCTCTGCAGGAGCGACATGATGTGCTCCATCATCGGCCGCCCGACCAGAGGGAGCATCGGCTTGGGCAGGTTCGACGTCTGCGGGCGCAGGCGGGTGCCCTCGCCGCCGGCCATGATCACCGCCTTCATACCGCGCTCCTCCGGGCCGCGCGGCCGTCGCGCAACGCGCGCCGCGCCGGGGCGATGTAGCTCCCGGCCGCCCACCAGGCGAGCGCGAGGCCGACCAGGCCCGTCACCCACGCGATGGCCCGAATGGGCTCTTGCCAGGAGGCGGTGCCGTCGCCGAGGAGGAAGGTCGGGTAGGCGAACATCAGCCCGAATGTGCCTGCCTTGCCGACCCACAACACATCGATGCGCGCCGCGCCCAGCGTGGCGAGAAGCACGACCATGGCCGAGACCAGCACCTCCCGGGCAATGGTCGCGATGCCGAACCAGAGCGGCACGGCGCCGTAGATCATGATGGCGATGACCGCCGTGCCAACCAGCACACGGTCCGCCGTGGGGTCGAGCACCTTGCCGAAGGTCGACACCTGGCCGTAGCGCCGAGCCACGTACCCATCCACCCAGTCCGTCGCGCCGAGCACCGCGAGCAGGACCGCTGCCGCCGTCTGCCGGTGCGCCACGAACAGCAGCCACAAGAAGATCGGAATGCACAGGAGCCGCACCATGGTGATGACGTTGGGAGCGGTGAGGATCCGGTCCAGCCCTTCGTCGTCCACGCACCGAGTCTAGGGAATGACCCCCGACGGCCTCGTCTGCGGTGTGCCAGAGTGGCCGTGTGCCTCGTTTCGAACCGTTCAAAGGCCTGCGCTACAGGCCCGAGGTCGCGCCCATCGCCCAGGTCATCGCCCCGCCCTACGACGTCATCTCGTCGGCCGAGCGGACGCACCTGGCCTCCCGCCACCAGGCCAACGCCGTCCTCGTCGAACTGCCCGAGCCGGACCTCGCCGGAGGCCGCGACCGCTACGCCGTGGCGTCCGACCTGTTCACCCGCTGGCAGGCCGAGGGGACCATCGTGGCCGAGAAGGAGCCCAGCCTCTACCCGTACCGCATGACGGACTCGTCGGGGCGAACCACGACGGGCGTCATCGGTGCACTGGGCCTGGCCGAGCCGGGCGAGGAGAGCGACATCCTCCCCCACGAGCAGACCCTGCCCAAGCCCAAGAGCGACCGGCTCGACCTGCTGCGCGCCACCCGGGCCAACCTGTCGCCGATCTGGGGCCTCTCCATGGCACCCGGCGTGACGGCCACGTTCGATCCGACGGACGACGAGCCGGTGGCCGAGGCCTACGACGACGACGGGGTCCGCCACCAGATCTGGGCGCTGAGCGACCCGGACGCGGTGGCCGCCGTGGGGGCGGGCGTGGCATCCGCGCCGGTCGTCCTGGCCGACGGGCACCACCGCTACGAGACGGCGCGGGCGTACCAGGCAGAGTGCCGCTCCGCCAACGGCGGTGTGGCCGGACCGCACGACCTGGTGATGGCCCTGGTCGTGGAGCTGTCTGAGAACCAGCTCACGGTGGGCGCCATCCACCGCACCGTCAGCGGGCTCCCGGACGGCTTCGACCTGGTCGGGGCCCTCGCGCAGTGGTTCGACGTCGTCCGGGCCGGAGCGGCCGACGACCGCACGCTCGGCGCGCTGGCGGACTCCAACTCGCTCGCCCTCGTCAGCGGGGACCGGGCCTACCTGCTCCTCCCCCACTTCGAGACCCAGGAGGAGGTGGGCAACGACCTGGACTCTGCCCTCATCGCCACCGTGCTCTCGGCCCTGCCGGCCCACGAGGTCATGCACCGCCACAGCGTCGGCGAGGCGCTGGAGGCCCTCCGGGAGGGCGAGGGCCAGGCGGCCTTCCTCCTGCGGCCCGTGACGGTCAAGCAGATCGACGAGTGGGCCAACGAGCGCCGCCGCATGCCCCCCAAGACCACCTACTTCAGCCCCAAGCCCCGGACCGGCATGGTGTTCCGGTCTCTCGACCTGCCCTGAGGTGACCGCATGCACGACTCCGTGACCGTCCACATGGCGGCGCCATCCGAACGCGTCTGGGACCTCGTGAGCGATGTGACCCGCATCGGGAGCTACAGCCCCGAGACCTTCGAGGCCGAGTGGATCGAGGGGTCCTCCGGTCCGGTGGTCGGGGCGCGGTTCCGGGGCCACGTGAGGCGCAACGGCCACAAGCCGCTCGTCTACTGGACGAAGTGCACGGTGACGGAGTGCGAGCCGGGGAAGACCTTCGCCTTCGGGGTGGGCGCGGCGGACAAGCCGCCGCTCAGCGTGTGGCGCTACGACATTGCTCCGGCGCGTGACGGCTGCGACGTGACCGAATCCTTCAGGCTCGCCCCGCTGTGGTGGCTGCGCCTCTACTGGGCGTTGCTCGGCTGGTCCCGTGGCAAGACCAACCGCAACGGCATGCGCACGACGCTCGAGCGGATCCGGGACGAGGTCCAGGCGCAGGGCGCCGCTGACGCAGGGCCGACAGTCTCCGCCCTTTAGTTCACCGTCTCTTCGTTCACGGTCCAGCTCGAGCCCGAGCGCAGCAACGCCGCCACATCACCCAGCCCGCGTTTGGCCTGGGCGTCGGTGATCTGCTCGGACATCTGTGTCCCGTACTCGGGGCGTCCCACGGCACGGAACACGCCGATCGGCGTCGGCTCGTAGGGACCGCGGGCCAGGCGCGACAGAGCGAAGGCCAGCCCCGGGTCGTCACGGGCCTCGTCGTGCACCAGCAGCGTGTCGAGGCCGACGTCGGCCACGGCCACGATCTCGAGGCTTCCGTCGGGTCGCTGGACCACGCCGCGCTCGGAGCCTTCGGCGCCGAAGACGATCGGCTTGCCGTGCTGGAGCGGGATCAGCATGCTGGCCCGGACGTCGCGACTGGTGATCTTCTCGAACGCGCCGTCGTTGAACACGTTGCAGTTCTGCAGGACCTCGACGAACGCCGCACCGTTGTGCTGATGGGCCCGGCGGAAGGTCTCCTGCATGTGGGCCCGGTCCATGTCGTGGGTACGGGCGACGAAGGTCGCCTCGGCGCCCAGCGCGAGCGAGACCGGGTTGAACGGCGTGTCGACGGAGCCGAACGGCGTCGACTTGGTGACCTTGGCCACTTCCGACGTCGGCGAGTACTGGCCCTTGGTCAGGCCGTAGATCTGGTTGTTGAACATCAAGATGTTGAGCCGCACGTTGCGGCGCAGCGCGTGGATCAGGTGGTTGCCCCCGATGGACAAGGCGTCCCCGTCGCCGGAGATGACCCAGACGTCGAGGTCGGGGCGTGTCGTCGCCAGTCCGGTGGCGATGGCCGGGGCACGTCCGTGAATGGAGTGCATGCCGTACGTGTTCATGTAGTACGGGAAGCGGGCCGCGCACCCGATGCCCGAGAGGAACACGGTGTTCTCGCGCCGCACGCCCAGCTCGGGCATGAGCATCTGGACGGCGGCCAGGATGGAGTAGTCGCCGCACCCGGGGCACCAGCGCACCTCCTGGTCGCTGGTCCAGTCCTTGCGGGCGGTGACCGGGACCGCGGTGGCGACGGACCCGTTGGAACCGTTGGACTCGCTCATGACTTCCCTCCGAGCAGCGCGGTGATGGCTGCCTCGATCTCTCCGACGCGGAACGGCACGCCTTGCATCTTCGACATGGTCTGCGCGTCGACCAGGTACTCGGCCCGCAGTATCCGGCTCAGCTGGCCCAGGTTGATCTCGGGCACGAGCACCTGGGTGTAGCGGGCGAGCACCTCACCCAGGTTGGCGGGCAGCGGGTTGAGGTAGCGCAGGTGCACGTGGGCCGCCTTCATGCCCCGGGCGCGTATCCGCTTCACGCCGGCCGCCACCGCCGCATAGGTCGAGCCCCAGCTGACCAGGAGCAACTGCGCGTCACCGCTCTCGTCGTTGACCTCGACCGGCGGGATCTCGGCGGCGATCCCGGCGATCTTGTCCTGGCGGAGGTGGACCATGCGCTCGTGGTTGACGCCCTCGTACGAGACGTTGCCCGTGCCGTCCGCCTTCTCGAGGCCGCCGATACGGTGCTCCAGGCCGGGCAGCCCCGGTGGAGCCCAGGGGCGGGCCAGCGTCTCGGGGTCGCGCACGTAGGGCCAGAAGGTCGGGGTGCCGTCCTCGTCGACGTGATTGGGCTCTGCCGCGAAACCGGGCTCGATCGGCTCGAAGGTGTCGAGGTCGGGCAGGCGCCACGGCTCGGCCCCGTTGGCCAGGTACCCGTCGGAGAGCAGGATCACCGGGGTGCGGTACTTCACGGCCAGCCGGGTGGCCTCGATCGCCGCCGCGAAGCAGTCGCTCGGCGTCGTCGGCGCCAGGATCGGCAGCGGTGCCTCGCCGTGGCGGCCGTACATGGCGTGCAGCAGGTCGGCCTGCTCGGTCTTGGTGGGCAGCCCGGTGGAGGGCCCGCCGCGCTGGACGTCGACGACGACCAGGGGCAGCTCGAGGTTGATGGCCAGCCCGATCGTCTCGGATTTGAGGTCCAGTCCCGGGCCGCTGGTCGTGGTGACCCCGATGGCGCCCCCGAACGAGGCGCCCAGGGCCGCGCCGATGCCGGCGATCTCGTCCTCGGCTTGGAAGGTGCGGATCCCGAACTCCTTGCGCCGGCTGAGCTCGTGCAGGATGTCCGAGGCGGGCGTGATCGGGTAGCTGCCGAGGAACAGCGGCACTCCGGCCAGGCGCGACGCGGTGATCAGCCCCCAGGCGAGCGCCTGGTTGCCGGTGACCTGCACGTACTCGCCCGGTTCGAAGGTGGCCGGCCGGATCTCGTAGTTGGACTCGAAGAGCTCGGCCGTCTCGCCGAAGTCGTAACCGGCCCGGAAGGCCCGGGTGTTGGCCTCGACCACCTGCGGCTTGCCCGCGAAGCGCTCGGTGATCCAGTTGACGGTCGGCTCCAGGGGCCGGGTGTAGAGCCAGCTCACCAACCCGAGTGCGAAGAAGTTCTTGGAGCGCTCGGCGTCGCGAGGCTTGACGCCGGCCTCCTTGCAGACCTCCTGGGTGATGGAGGTCATCGGGACCTCGTAGACGGTGTAGGCGGCGAGCGAGCCGTCGGTCAGCGGGTTGGCGCCGTAGCCCGCCTTGGCCAGGCTGCGCTCGTCGAAGGCGTCGCTGTTGACGATGAGGACGGTCCCCTGCGCCATCAGGTCGACGTTGGCCCGCAGGGCCGCGGGGTTCATCGCCACGAGCACGTTGGGCGAGTCGCCCGGCGTCAGGATGTCGTGGTCAGAGATGTGGACCTGGAACGCCGACACGCCGCTGAGGGTGCCGGCGGGAGCCCTGATCTCGGCCGGGAAGTCGGGGAAGGTGGAGAGGTCGTTGCCCAGGAGCGCGCTGCTCGTCGTGAAGCGGTCGCCGGTGAGCTGCATGCCGTCACCCGAGTCGCCGGCGAAGCGCACGATGACCTGATCGATCTGCTCTGTTCCGTGTTGCGTTCCCGATGCCACGGGCGGCCTCGTCTCATGTCGTGGACGTGGGAGAGTCCTGGCTCTCTGCTGCGGGCCTTCCGGCACCCCGCCGGCACGGCGCGCGGCACTCTCCGTCCGAATTGCTCGTTCGGGGCAATCCTACTCCCGGGGCAGGGTGACCGATCTTCATGCGCCGTTCATCTAGAGCCTGCGGTCGGCGTCGTGGAGGGACCGGGGCGGCCTCCGACGGGATCGGCGGCAGAACCGGCGAGGTGGGCCCCGTCAGGGGTCAGGCGATGGTGACCTCGCGGTCCAGGTAGACGTCCTGGACGGCGTGGATCAGGGCGGCGCCCTCGGCCAGCGGCCGTTGGAAGGCCTTCCGGCCCACGATGAGCCCCATGCCGCCGGCGCGCTTGTTGATGACGGCGGTGCGGACGGCCTGGGCCAGGTCGTTCTCCCCCTTGGACTCGCCACCGGAGTTGATGAGACCGATGCGACCCGCGTAGCAGTTGACGACCTGCCAGCGCGTGAGGTCGATGGGGTTGTCGGTCGTCAGCTCGTCGTAGACGAGCGGGTCGGTCCGGCCGAAGCCGATCGCCGTGTAGCCGCCGTTGTTCTCGGGCTGCTTCTGCTTGATGATGTCGGCCTCGATCGTGACACCCAAGTGGTTGGCCTGACCGGTGAGGTCGGCCGAAACCTCGTAGTTGACGCCGTCCTTCTTGAAGGCGGGGTTACGCAGGTAGCACCACAGCACGGTGAACATGCCGAGCCGGTGCGCCTCGGCGAAGGCCTCTGCGACCTGCTGCAGCTCCCGGTCCATGTCGTCGGAGCCGAAGTAGATGGTGGCGCCCACGCCGACGGCTCCCAGGTCGGCCGCCTGGCGGACGGAGCCGAACATGATCTGGTCGTAGGTATCGGGCACGTGCAGGAACGCGTTGTGGTTGAGCTTGCAGATGAAGGGGATGCGGTGCACGTATCTCCGTGAGGCGAGGCCCAGTGTGCCGAGGGTCGTCGCGACGGCGTTGCAGTCGCCGGCCAGGGCGAGCTCAAGGAGGTTCAGCGGGTCGAAGTAGGCCGGGTTCTTCGCGAAGCTCGCCGCGGCCGAGTGCTCGATGCCCTGGTCGACCGGAAGGATCGAAACGTATCCAGTGCCGCCGAGACGGCCGTGGTCGAACAGGGTGCCGAGATTGCGCAAGACGGTTGGACTGCGGTCGCTCTGGGTGAAGACGCGGCTCAGGTAGTCCGGGCCCGGGAGGGTGAGGTGCTCGGCGGGGAACGCCTTGGCCGTGTGACCCAGGAGGGCGTCCGCGTCCCCGCCGAGGAGCGCGTGGAGGTCGGTGCTCGTACTCATGCCCGCCAGCCTACCGGAGGGTCGGCGGGTGCCCCAGGGGTGCGCGCGCCGGTTCGAGTGCTGCCGGCGGCCTTCCACGCGTCGGCGTCCCCAGGCGTTCACGTTCTGGTCACGGTGCTCGCACACTGCGCATCGGTGCAGGTGCAGGTGGCGTTGGACAGGTGGCGTTGGACAGGTGGCGTTGGAAGATCAGGGTCGGCCGGATCACGAATTGCGCAATTCCGTCGCCCATGACGCTGCACACCCGGATCCGGGCCGTACGCTGGGACGGTCGGATTCTGATCGACGACGTCCTGAGCGAGCGGAGGTCATGAACGTTCTCGAATCCAGGGTGGGCAGGCCGCTGCACTTGCGGCCGTGGGTGTTGCTGGCCGGTGCGGTCGTCGTCCTCGCCGCCGTGCTGTTCCTCACGAACGGATCGACCGCGCCCGGACACTCGGGATCCACCAACGCGTCCTCGAACACGCACGCGGGCTCCGCACCCTCGCACTCGAGTGGGGCCGGGTTGGCCCTGCGGACGACCACACCGGTCGCGGGAGCGCAAGGCGTTGCACCGAACACCACGATCACGGTGACGTTCTCCTCCCCCGTCTCGGCGACCTCGGCGTCGCCCGTGCTCACGCCCGCCGTCGCCGGCAAGTGGGTCCTGACCAATTCGACCACGCTCTCGTACCAGCTCGCCTCACCCCTCATCCCCTCCTCGCACGAGGTGCTCACGATTCCGGGCGGTTCGCACGGCGTACGGGCGAGTAACGGGGCCGCGCTGCCCACGTCGCAGACCGTCTCGTTCGCCGTTGCCGGCGGGGACACGCTCCGCCTGCAGCAGCTCCTGGCCCAGCTCAACTTCCTCCCGGTCGCCTTCGTCCCGAGCGGCCCGCCACCTTCCCCGGCCGACCTCGCCCAGGATCAGGCGGGGACCTTCACCTGGCGCTGGCCCGGCCAGCCCGCGGAGCTCACATCACAGTGGACGCAGGGCACCGAGGACATGATCACCAAGGCCGCGGTCGAGGCCTTCGAAACCCAGAACGCCATCGGGGTCGACGGGATTGCCGGGCCGGCGGTCTGGACCGCCCTCATCAACGACACGATCAACCACAAGGTGGACGTCACGCCCTACGTGTACGTCGTCGTGAACAAGGTGGTCCCCCAGAATCTCACGCTGTGGAACAACGGGGTGGCCCAGTACGTGGGGATCCCGGTCAACACGGGCGCACCCGGTGCGGACACCGTCGACGGGACCTTCGCCGTCTTCGAGCACGTGCGGTACTCGGAGATGAAGGGAACCAACCCGGACGGCACCACCTACGACGACCCCAATGTCCCCTATGCCAGCTACTTCAACGGTGGCGACGCGCTGCACGGCTTCGTCCGCGCCAGCTACGGGACCCCGCAGAGCAACGGCTGCGTCGAGATGACCTATGCCGATGCTGCGCTGGTCTGGCCGCTCACGCCGATCGGCACGCTGGTCACGGTCGTCGGCCCGAACCTCGGAGTCAATCCCCCGGCGACGACGACCACCACCACGGCACCTCCGCCAGCGCCGACCACCACGACCGGGCCGGCGCCTCCCGCAGCGCCGACCACGACCACCACTGCGCCTCCGCCCCCCGCGACTGCCACCACCGCAGCGGGATGACTCAGCGCGTGGTGGCTCTCGCCTTCGCCCGCTTCGGCCGCGCCCGGCGCTCGGCACCCAGGCCGCGCAGACGATCCGTCACGTCATAGGCCTCGGGGTCCGCGCGCAGGATGCGCTCGAAGTACTCGCGCGCCCGCGGGACGTCGCCGGCCCGCTCGTACAGGTCGGCCAGCAGGTACCACTGCCGGACGTGGCGGTCGGAGGGGTTGCGCAGGGCTTTCGTCGCGCCCGCGGTGGCCAGCATCGATATCGCCCCGTTGAGGTCGCTGGTCTCGGCCAGCGAGGCCGCCGCCACGATCCGCCCCTCGGCCAGGACGTCGGGGTCCGGCGAGCTCTGCCTGAGCTCACCCCACAATTCGCGCGACCTTCTTCGGCTTGCGCAGGGCGCGCTGGCAGTCCATGAGCACGGGCAGGTGCTCCGTCGAGTCGCTGAGCGCCCCGTAGGCCTGCAGGTGGCGGGTGGCGTCGCGCCAGCGGCCGCTGCGGTAGGCGGCGAGCCCGGCGAGCTCACGCACTGCGGCGACGCCCGGTGCCTCGTCCGCCACCGGCTTGATGGCCCGGAGCGCATCTTGGTAGCGGCCCCGCTCGTAGGCCCCGTAGGCGGACTCAGCCCGCTTGACCAGTCCCTCCCGGTGCAGGGTCGTGGCCGTGCCCGCCGCCTTGCGGATGTCGGCGGCGATCTCCGGCGGGAGCGGCCGGCGTGGCGTGAGGCCGGCGATGGCCTTGCCGGCGCCGGTGGTCGCCGTGGTCCCGGCCTTGGCCTTGTCATTGGCCTTGGCACTCCGGCTCCGGGCCGGCGCGGGTGCCGCATCCCCCCACTCGTCCCGGGCCCCGTCGTCGCGTATCCAGGGTGCGGGCTTGCCCGGCCGTGGTGTCGCCCTGCGGCGTTCCCGGTCGTCATAGGGGCGGGCCTCCGCCTCGGTGTCCCGTCGCACCACCTCTCTGGCCCCGCGACGGGCCACGTTGCCCCATGTGCGGGCCTGGCCCGGGAGCGGGCGCTCCCCGTCGCGCCGCGGCCGGGCGTCCGGCCGCTCCCGTGCTCCCTCGCCCGTCCGCGTGCTCGCCCGGCGGGGCGCTTGGCCACTGCGGCTCCGCGGGGGCGATCCCGACCTGGCCCCGCCGCCGGTCCCCGGCGCCCCGGCCCTCGATCGTCCGCTCCCCGGTGCGCCGGCGCTGTCGTCCCGTGCCCGCCGTGGTGCACCGCCCCCCTGCCCCGAGCGCTTGCGCGGGGTGCCGGAGCTGCGGGTGTTGCCGGCGGCACCGGAGCCTCCACCGGTCCGCCGCCGTCCCTGCGCTCCGGGCTTCGCCCCGTTGCCCGGCCTCGGCGGCCGTGACCCCTGGGCGCGACGATCTGGCCGCGACGAATCGGGAGGCATCGGCCGATCCTACGCCCCGGACGCGACGAGATCCCCCCGAGCCGAAGCTCCGAGGGGATCTCGTCTTGAGAAATCCCGGCGGCGACCTACTCTCCCAGGGGGCCTCCCCCCAAGTACCATCGGCGCGGGCGGGCTTAACTGCCGTGTTCGGAATGGGAACGGGTGTTTCCCCGCCGCTATGGCCACCGGAAATCGTGCGCTCGGGCGGCTCACCCGCCCTTCGACGTCGAAGAACGGAGCCGCGCCTGTGGCTGCGTCACCGCAGCCCCTGAGCGTTCCAAAGCGAGCACGAGCACGAGTAGGTCTCCAAGCCCTCGGCCGATTAGTACCGGTCGGCTGAATGCATCACTGCACTTACACCTCCGGCCTATCAACGTGGTCGTCTAGCCACGGGCCTTACCAGGTTAACCCTGTGGGAGATTTCATCTCGAAACGGGCTTCGCACTTAGATGCTTTCAGCGCTTATCCCACCCGTAGGTCGCAAACCAGCCGTGCCCTTGGCAGGACAACTGGCACACGAGAGCTACGTCCGTCCCGGTCCTCTCGTACTAGGGACAGCCTTTCTCAAATCTCCTACGGCTGCATCGGATAGGGACCGACATTCTTGTTACCGCCGGCCGAACTGGCCGGGGGCCAGGACATTTCTGCCTGACTCTGCATGTCGCCATGCAGATCGGACCATATCTTCACCCTCACAGGTCTGCGAGGGTGCTTGGCATATGGTCTCTGAGGATTCTGGATTCTGAACCTCGGTGCAGTCTTCGGTACCGACCACGACCGTTCATCTGAAGAGCTCGGGCGGCAAGCCGCTCGAAGCCTTCGGGTGCAAGATGTGCTCCTTCCGCCATCGCCCTCACGATGAAGGCGAACGTGACGAACTCATCCTGCTTGCAGCTCAGTAACGGATTTCGTTCGAAGAAGGGGATCACTCTCTCGAGTAGATCCTTCCGTCGACGCACGACCAGCACGAAGGTGTGGTCACGTGAGTGTCGATGGTTCTCACGGAGTGATCCGCAACCAAGGAGCTCTCGCGTCAGGTCCAAGACCTTCACACGAGATACATCCTGGCTTACCCGAAACTCCGGTACGAGTTGCCATCGGCTTCTCGTATAGGGGTTCCTTTGGATCGCCACGTGAAAACATCCTTCTCCGTCCACAAAACCGGCTATGTACGACTCCAGCCTTTCCTGCTGATTGACCGCACCTGTCGCATTTTTACTGCTCTCTCCGTCCACGACCGCATCGTACGAAGCGGGTGTATCACGACCTGTAGAGAGCGAGTAGCGCAGGATTCATACGGTGTTTCCAGCAAATAGCCAAGTTTATAGACAACGCGTATGTCCACTGTCTCACGACGTTCTAAACCCAGCTCGCGTACCGCTTTAATGGGCGAACAGCCCAACCCTTGGGACCGGCTTCAGCCCCAGGATGCGACGAGCCGACATCGAGGTGCCAAACCTTCCCGTCGATATGGACTCTTGGGGAAGATGAGCCTGTTATCCCCGGGGTACCTTTTATCCGTTGAGCAACGGCGCTTCCACAAGCAACCGCTGGATCACTATGCCCTGCTTTCGCACCTGCTCGACTTGTAGGTCTCGCAGTCAAGCTCCCTTTTGCCATTGCACTCGACAGCTGATTGCCAACCAGCCTGAGGGAACCTTTGGGCGCCTCCGTTACATTTTAGGAGGCGACCGCCCCAGTCAAACTACCCACCTGACGCTGTTCCTGATCCGGATCACGGACCGAGGTTAGAGGCCCGGCACTAAAAGGGTGGTATTTCAAGGTTGACTCCACACTGGCTAGCGCCAATGCTTCAAAGTCTCCCACCTATCCTACACAAATAGTACCAAACCTCAACATCAAGCTGTAGTAAAGGTCCACGGGGTCTTTCCGTCCTGATGCAGCTAACGAGCATCTTTACTCGTACTTCAATTTCGCCGGGTCTGTGGTTGAGACAGTAGGAAAGTCGTTACGCCATTCGTGCAGGTCGGAACTTACCCGACAAGGAATTTCGCTACCTTAGGACCGTTATAGTTACGGCCGCCGTTTACCGGGGCTTAGGTTCAGAGCTTCGTCCGAAGACTAACCCTTCCCCGTAACCTTCCGGCACCGGGCAGGCGTCAGAGCGTATACATCGTCTTACGACTTCGCACGCTCCTGTGTTTTTAGTAAACAGTCGCTTTCCCCAATTCTCTGCGGCCCCCTCAGGCATCAGGACGCGAAGTCCATCACCCTATCGGGGCCCTCCTTCTCCCGAAGTTACGGAGGAATTTTGCCGAGTTCCTTAACCACAGTTCTCCCGATCGCCTTGGTATTCTCTACCCGCCCACCTGTGTTGGTTTGGGGTACGGGTACCGTGTCAGCTCGCTAGAAGTTTTTCTAGGCAGCATAGAATCAGTGACTTCGCCTGGAACGGCTCGGCATCGCGTCTCAGGATTCGCGGGATCCGGATTTACCTAGATCCCTCCCTACACGCTTACCCCAGGACAACCAACGCCTGGGCTCACCTATCTTCCTGCGTCGCTCCTTTGCTGTCCGCCCCAGGGTTTGTCGGCTCGACCCGAAGGTCATCCCCTTAGTACCCCTGGCTTGGAATGGGCGCGGACACGGTAGTACTGGAATATCAACCAGTTGTGCATCGACTACGCCTCTCGGCCTCGCCTTAGCTCCCGACTTACCCTGGGAGGATTAGCCTTCCCCAGGAACCCTTGGGCTTACGGCGGAGGAGTTTCTCACTCCTCTCTCGCTACTCATACCAGCATTCGCACTCGACCACGCTCCACGACGGTTCACACCGCCGCTTCTCCGCGAGATCGACGCTCCCCTACCACTCCCGTCTGATGACGGAAATCCGCGGCTTCGGCTCTTGACTTGAGCCCCGTTACATTATCCGCGCAGGACCACTCGACCAGTGAGCTATTACGCACTCTTTTAAGGATGGCTGCTTCTGAGCCAACCTCCTGGCTGTCTTTGCGTTCCCACATCGTTTTCCACTTAGTCAAGAATTTCGGGGCCTTAGCCGGCGGTCTGGGCTGTTTCCCTTTCGACCAACGAAGCTCATCCCTCGTGGTCTCACTGCCGGGTTCTAGAGCATCGGCATTCGGAGTTTAGTTGGGGTCAGTAAGCTTGTAGGCCCCCTAGCCCATCCAGTGCTCTACCTCCGATGCTGAACACCCGACGCTGCACCTAAATGCATTTCGGGGAGAACCAGCTATCACCGAGTTTGATTGGCCTTTCACCCCTTGCCACAGGTCATCCCCCCAGTTTTCAACCTAGGTGGGTTCGGCCCTCCACGAAGTCTTACCTTCGCTTCAGCCTGCCCATGGCAAGCTCACTCGGCTTCGGGTCTACAGCATGCGACTCAACGCCCTATT